>NZ_CP108798.1:4800000-8416270 GCF_045207455.1 Nocardia sp. NBC_00881 | reverse complement strand
CTACGTCAAATCGCCTGAACATGCCGGTGTTTCCGCAGGTCAGAGACTCGCCAGCCGGGGCGGGAAAGGCTTGAATCACACTGATGTGATTCAAGCCACCCGATCTTCATGTGCCCGCCCTCAGAACTCCTGCGAGGTTCTTCTTGCCGCGGCGCAGCACCAGCCACCGACTGTGCAGGTAGTCGGCGTCGGCGGGCGTCCATTCGACGTCGGAGATTCTGGCGTTGTTCACCGAGGCTCCGCCTTCGTTCACGGCACGCCGGGCGGCGCCGCGGCTCTCGCAGAGACCGGTCGCGACGAGCAGGTCGACGATGGTGTTCGTTTCGCCCGCCTTGACCTGCACGACCTCGCCGTCGACCGCAGCCTCGCGCAGCGCAGCGCCCAGCGTCGGCTCGTCGAGGTCGCGCAGCTCGCCGCGGCCGAACAGCGCACGGCTGGCCAATTGCACGGCGCGGGTGTTCGCTTCGCCGTGCACCAGGGTCGTCATCTCGGCCGCGAGCGTGTGCTGCGCTTCTCTGGCGTGCGGGCGCTCGGCGGTCGCCTGCTCGAGCTCGTCCAAATCCTCGGGGGAAAGGAAGGTAAACCAGCGCAGGTAACGCAGTACATCGGCATCGGCGGTGTTCACGAAGTACTGGTACCAGGCGTATGGGCTGGTCATCTCCGGGTCGAGCCACAGGCTGCCACCGCCGGTGGACTTGCCGAACTTCTTGCCGTCGGCCGAGGTCACCAGTGGGACGGTCAGCGCGTGCACGTGCGCGCCGTCGACGCGACGGTTGAGCTCGACGCCCGCGATGATGTTGCCCCACTGGTCGGAGCCGCCGACCTGAAGACTGCAGCCGTACTTGCGGCGCAGCTGCAGATAGTCGTTGGCCTGCAGGAGCATGTAGCTGAACTCGGTGTAGGAGATTCCCTCGCCGTCGAGGCGTCGCTTGATGGTGTCGCGGGCCAGCATGACGTTCACCGAGAAGTGCTTGCCGACGTCACGCAGGAAGTCGACGACCGAGAGCGAGCCGGTCCAGTCCATGTTGTCGGCGATGACGGCGCCGGTCGGCGAATCATCCAGATCGACGAAGCGCTCCAGTTGGGAACGGATCCGCTCAGCCCAGTTCGCCACGGTGTCGGTCGAGTTCATGGTCCGCTCACCGATGTCACGCGGATCGCCGATGAGCCCGGTGGCGCCACCGGCCAGCACGATCGGGCGATGGCCCGCACGCTGGAATCGCTTCAGCGCGAGCAGCGGCACCAGATGACCCGCGTGCAGGCTGGCGGCGGTGGGATCGAAGCCGGCATAGAGGGTCAGCGGACCGGTGGCCACCGCCGCGCGCAAGGCATCCAGGTCGGTGGACTGCGCGATCAGTCCGCGCCAGGTCAGTTCATCGATGATGTCGCCGCTCACGCTGCCCTATCTTTCCGCATAAGGTCTGTGTCCTCGTGTCCGCCTCGGTGCCGTTGCGCGACGCCGCCCAGGTCGAGCGATTGTCGCGGACGGGTTCGGACTGTCGCACAACCCCGGATCGGAAGGTCGACGGCTCCGGCGCATCGACCACCCGGTGGACGCGCCGACCTCGAGCGCCCCTGCCAGGTGAAGACGATGTCTCCCAGAGGTTGCCGAGTGCACGGTCCCGCTGCACGACACGTCGATCGGCGGACCGGAGTCCGCCGATCGCCACGGTTGCCGAAGTGGTCAGCAGAACAACATCTCCCGCAGCGCGACGATGCCGTCGCGCCGCTGGTAGGCCATCCAGGCGAACAGCACCGCCAGCACCATCGGAAACGGCGCCAGGCCCGGTGCGCCCATAATGAACGCCTGAGTGGCGGCGGCCAGCACCACGGTGACCGAAAGGCCCGCCGCGGCAAACCCACTCAGCCGGGGCACCAGCAGGCCGATACCGCCGGCGATCTCGACGACGCCGGTGAAGTAGCGGAACCAGTCGCCGAATCCGATTTCGTTGAAGATCCGCACGGCGTTGGCCTCGCCGAGCACCTTGGGCAGGCCAGAGGCGACGATGAAGAACAGGCCGAGCAAGACCTGCAGGGTCCACAGGGTGCGGTTGAGCACCTTGCCCGAGCGATCGGCGGGAGCGGTGGCGGCGACGGCGGTCATGCGTTTCCTTCAGGTTGGTCGCGCCGGGTAGAGGCGCGTTCACCTGATAGGACGAGGGTGCTCGCGAGAATTCATCGCGCGGCGTCGAGGGTCTTCGACCGCTGGTTTCGCCGACTCCGCGACAGGCAGTGACGCACGGGGACTGCGCCGATAGACCGACACCGCCCTGGAACCGGAGAGCCAGAACCGCCATGGCACATCGGCCGCGGTGCTGACACCCACTCGAGGACCGCTGGCGATCTCGGTGTACTCGACCGGCCGGTTCAACTCCAACCGGATCGAGGAAGATGGGTCGAACAGCCGAGTTCCATAGTCGCTCAAAACGATTCCCAACGCACTGCCGAGATTACCTGGGCCACGGGCCAAGTCGAGATCGGAACGCGCGGCCGGACGCCGCGCCTGGACCGTCTCCCGTCCGGTGATCACCTCGCCGGAGCGGATCAGCACGGCACTGGCCGTCCCGTTCGGGCCACTCGTCACGTTCACGCAGGTGTGCATCCCGTAGCTGAGGTACACATACAGGACCCCGGCGGGCCCGAACATCACTCCGTTGCGCTCGGTGCGCCCGCGCCCCGAATGCGAGGCCAGGTCCGGCCACGGTCCCGCAGGATCTCCCCCGTACGCCTCGACCTCGACGATCCGTACCCCCACCGCTCCGGACCACAAGGTGGCCCCGAGCAGACGCCTGGCGGCGGCGGGCGGTTCGACGGCGAGTTCTTCGGCAGACACAGCCGCTATTGTCCTCGACAGCTGGAACGGAATCTCGGCAGCCACTCGAAGACCCCGCCGTGGCCGGAGCAGGTCGGCTTAAGCATCACTGTCACCGCGACAAGATCCACGCGCTGTGCTGGCCCTCGCGGCGGCGTTACCAGGTCGTCGGCGATCACCGCGACGTAGCCCACCGCGACGAGCGCGGCCACCTGGGCCCAGCGCAGCTGGTAATGCCGATCGAGATGGTCGTAGCCACAGCCTCCCGCGAACAGGCGGCCTCGGGCCGCGGCAGCCAAAGCGTCGAGCGGAAGAAGAACTGGCCGAAGAAGAAGAGCGCGACGCCGCCGGAGAGGGCGGCCGTGGCAACGGAAGCGGCTACGTTCCGGTGGGTGACACTCATCTGAATGCCCGGCCCGCTCACAACGATACCGATCAGCAGCGGATACATCGAGTAACGATAGGCAAGAACGGCCGGTGGGAAGCATTCCCGGTCAGGTATCGCCGCCAGCGCGAGCCCGCCACGCTCGTCATCGACACCGGAAGACGCCCACAACAGCACGTGGGCCGAGCACAGGCCGAGGGCGATGGTGGTGATCAGCCGCGGGTGATCTTCTCCCCCGCCAGTCCGTGCCTCGACGCCGAGGCAACCCTGACTGGCACGAGGCGGACATCGGGGGTGAACCGGGGAAGAAATAGGGACACTCCCGGATGTGTTGTGGCACCGTCGATTTCTAGCGTCATGCCATGTCGTCGAATTCCCGGCCGCGCAAGTGGTGGCGGTTGCTTGTCGTCCTCGTCGCGGGCGTGACGTTGCTGGTGCTGATGATCGGCGCCGGCGTCACCTGGGTGTATGTCGAGGCATCCGTGTCCACCGTCGGTAGCACCCGATTCGTCAACGAACTCGCTATCCCTCCGCTGGCGCCATCGCGCATGGAAGCCGACGGGACCCGCACTTTCGAACTCGACATGCGCGCGGGGCGAAAGGAATTCCTGCTCGGCAAGGACACACAGACATGGGGATTCAACGGCGACTATCTCGGGCCGACGCTGCGGGCTCGGCGCGGGGAGAAGGTGGCGGTCGCCGTTCGCAACAACCTGCCTGAGGCATCCACCGTGCACTGGCACGGTATGCACCTGCCCGCTGCGATGGACGGGGGTCCCCACCACACGGTGCAGCCCGGCGCCACCTGGACGCCGAGCTGGACCGTAGATCAACCCGCAGCGACGCTGTGGTACCACCCACATCCGCATGGCACGACCGAAACGCACGTCAGGCGGGGGCTGGCCGGCATGTTCCTGCTCGATGACGACGTGTCCGCATCCCTCGCCCTCCCCGACACCTACGGCGTGGATGACTTGCCGGTGATCGTCCAGGATGTGAAATTCGACGGCGCGGCGCTCGATTCCTCCTACGCGATCTTCCGGGACGTCGGATTCCTCGGCGATCGGACGATGGTCAACGGGACGCTGACGCCGTACCACCAGATCAACGACGAACTCGTCCGCCTGCGCCTGCTCAACGCCTCGACCGCGCGGACCTACACCTTCGGATTCTCCGACACGCGCCCGTTCTCGCTCGTCGCCACCGACGGCGGCCTGGTGGAGCATCCCGTCGCTCTGAATCGGCTGCGGCTCTCCCCCGGCGAGCGGGCCGAGATCGTGGTGCGGGTGCGGCCCGGCGAGCGAATAGTGTTGCGCAGCAATGAACTCGAGGCCGGACTCGGCTTCTGGACACAGCGATTCTCCGGAGGCGACGACACATTCGACGTCCTCGAGCTGCGCGCGGCCGACACGCTGCGGCCGTCACCGGACCTCGCCGCAACGCTGGCGAGCCCCGGCGCGCCGGACGGTACCGATTCGGTGCGGGAACGGCACTTCGAGGCGAATCTCGCCGGAATCAACGGCGCGCCGATGGCGATGAACCGCATCGATTTCACCGTCACCCGTGGCACCGCGGAGACCTGGGTGGTGCACAACAACGACGGCATGCCGCACAACTTCCATGTCCACGATGTCCAGTTCATGGTGCTCACGGTGGACGGCGGCGCACCGCCCGACGCGCTGAGCGGCCCGAAGGACACCGTCTTCCTGCCACCCGACGGCACCGTGCGGATGGCCATGCGATTCGACGGCCCGGCCGATCCGAACTGGCCGTACATGTATCACTGCCATCTGCTGTGGCACGAGGACCAGGGAATGATGGGCCAGTTCGTGGTCGTCGAGCCGGGCGCGACGGCGGGGACGCCACCCACCCACCACGGCCACTGATTTCCGGGGACGACACGCGATCGACGCTTGCCGTTTCGTCGCGCTCGCGCTAAATTCACCACACAGTGAATTCAACACTCGATGAATTGAGGCGACCATGTCGCAACCAATGCCATCCCCGGCTGTCGACATCCGGAACCTGCGGGTCTCCCGCGGCGGACGCGAAGTCCTGCACGACGTGTCACTGACCATCCCGCGCGGCTCGATCACCGGACTGCTCGGCCCATCCGGCTGCGGCAAGACCACGCTGATGCGCAGCATCGTCGGCACCCAGATCGTCGAATCCGGCGATATCTCCGCGCTCGGCCGCCCGGCGGGCTCGGCGGAATTACGCCACCGGATCGGCTATGTCACCCAAGCGCCGAGCATCTACTCCGACATCAGTGTGCGCGAGAACGTCGCGTACTTCGGCGCGCTCTACGGCCGCGACCG
The DNA here is from genome assembly GCF_045207455.1 of Nocardia sp. NBC_00881. Classification (NCBI taxonomy): domain Bacteria; kingdom Bacillati; phylum Actinomycetota; class Actinomycetes; order Mycobacteriales; family Nocardiaceae; genus Nocardia; species Nocardia sp. NBC_00881. Next base: position 8,410,755 of record NZ_CP108798.1, on the reverse strand, counting down.
CGACGCCGTCGACGAAGCCATCGTGGCGGTCGGTCTGAACACGCACGCCCACCAGCGCGGCGACGAACTTTCCGGCGGCCAGAAAACCCGGGCCTCGCTTGCCTGCGCCCTGGTCGCCCAACCCGAGCTGCTGATCCTGGACGAACCGACGGTCGGCCTGGATCCGGTTCTGCGCGTGGACCTCTGGAAGCAATTCCGCGAATTGGCCGCGGGTGGAACGACATTGCTGGTGTCCAGCCACGTCATGGACGAGGCCGAACACTGCGACCGACTGCTGCTGATGCGCGACGGGCACCTGCTCGCCCAGCTCAGCCCCGATGAGCTCCGCGCGGAGACCGGCGAACAGAACCTGGAGACCGCCTTCCTCACCCTGATCACGATGGGACAGAACGTATGACCGCCATCCTCGAACCCGCGACGCGGCGCATACCGACGCTGCGACCCTACGCCGCGACCACCGGCCGCATCCTGCGCCAGCTGCGCAACGACCACCGCACCGTCGCCATGATCCTGGTGGTCCCCGCGCTGCTGATGTCGCTGCTGTACTTCATCTACAAGGACACCCCGACCAGCCCGCTGAACCCGGTCTCGCTCTTCGACCGGGTCGGCATCGCCATGCTCGGCATCCTGCCGTTCATCGTGATGTTTCTGATCACCGCGATCGCCATGCAGCGCGAACGCACCTCGGGCACGCTGGAGCGGCTGCTGTCCACGCCGTTGTCGAAGCTCGATCTGCTCGCCGGGTACGGTACCGCGTTCTCACTGGCCGCGGCCGCGCAGGCGGCCGTCGCCTGTCTGGTCTCGTTCGGCCTACTCGGGCTCGACTCGGCGGGCAGTCCCGGCTGGGTCGTGCTGATCGCGGTGGTCGACGCGGTGTGCGGCGTTGCCCTCGGTCTGCTGGCAAGTGCCTTCGCGCGCACTGAATTCCAGGCCGTACAGTTCATGCCGGTCGTGGTGGCGCCGCAGATCTTTTTGTGCGGCTTGCTTGTTCCGCGCGGCCAGCTGCCTGATTGGCTGGAGGCGATCAGCAACGTGATGCCGTTGAGCTATGCGGTCGATGCGCTGCAACAGGTTTCATCGCACCCGGAGGCGACCATCGAGATGTGGCGCGACCTGGCCATTGTCGTCGGGTTCACCATCGTCGCCCTCTGCCTCGGCGCGGCGACGCTAAGACGGCGGACGGCGTGACGACAGGCAAGGGATCCGACGGCGCCGACCGTGCCACCCGAACCGGTCGCAGACCAGGACAGTCGGGCGCTCGCGCGGCGATCCTCGCGGCCGCCCGTACCCGCTTCTCCGACGCCGGTTTCGACAAGACCTCGGTCCGTGCGATCGCCACCGATGCCGGTGTCGATCCTGCCCTGGTGCATCACTACTTCGGCACCAAACAAGGGCTCTTCGCCGCAGTGGTGAAACTTCCGGTCGACCCGGACACGACGTTGCGGATCATCGACTCGGTGCCACTGGAGGAGTTGGGCGAGAACATCATTCGGGCGGTGGTCGCCGTATGGGACTCCCCGGCGGGTCCCGGGATCGTCGCGGTGGTGCGCAGCATCCTGGCAGGCAATGACGACCCGGCGCTGGCCAGGACGTTCATTCTCGAAGTCGTGTTGGAGCGAGTCAGGCAGCGCATCGCCACCGCGGACGACGACGGTCGCGCCCGGGTCGCGTTGGTGGGGTCGCAGATGATCGGCGTCCTGGTGGCCCGCAAGATCATCGCCGTCGAGCCGATGGCGTCCATGCCTGCCTCCGACTTGGTCGCAGCGGTGGGCCCCACGCTCCAGCGCTATCTCACCGGCGGCATCGGGCAGAAACCGTCATGATTACCGCGCGGTCGGGCCGGCACAGTCGCGGCGGACCGGTCACTCCACGACTTCGACAATGTCACCGGGATTCAGATACTCGTAGAACGCCTTGGCACCCTCGTGGAGCATCCGGACGCAACCATGCGACTTCTTCTCGATCGGTCCCACATGAAAAGCAATGTCGCCGTTGAAGAAGACGGCATACGGCATCGGAGCGTTGTGCATCGTGCTCCAGTGGAACTCACGCTTGAACGAAACGCGGAAGACACCGGGCGGCGTCTCGTATCCCGGCATCCCGTGGGAAATCGGGGTCGGACCATAGACCACCCGGCCCTCGTCCATCAGCCAAGCGTCGTCGGTCGACAGCCGCATACAGGCCCGGGCGGCCGTGGAACAGGGCGCCGTGGGCGGTGGGGGCGGAATCAGCGCAGGGAGACCGGGAATGTCCGGACCGCCCGGCCAGAGCGGCTCGGCCTGCGCGGGCACCGCCATGGCGAATCCCACTGACGCGACACCGAAGACAATCGCACATCGGGCTGTCCAGTTACGTAAACGCAAGCTGCTCATTACGCTCCTGACCTCTCTACCCTTCCGCCGCCTGCCTCGCTCACCAGGCTGGTCGGACGCCCCTGCACTGGAGCGTCCAGACCTTCTCGAGGTGTAAATGATCATGGCGGACCCCGCTTCGCCCGGTCAATGGCCGCACTCGAACGTGACGGATCCGTTGCCGAGCGCCGTTTTCGCCCGCAATGGCGGCAAGCGAGTCACGGCGCAACAAGGTGGACAGGCGGGTAACGGCAAGCTGCGATCGACCAGCAGACTCCTCGAGCAGAGGTCAGGTGTCGGCCTGCGCAGCGGTGAACGCTTCGTGTTCGGCGTCGGTCACGTCCCTTGCTTCGTCGATGAGCAGCACCGGGATACCGTTCTCGACGGGGTATGCGCGGCGCAGGCGCGGGTTGTAGAGCAGCGTGCTGCCGTCGGCGGCACGGACCAGATGTAGTGGGCCCTTGTCCTGCGGGCAGGCCAGCAGACTCAGCAGTGTGGCGTCCAAAGTGGTGTGCTCAGGCATAGGGTGAACCTACCTCCCGTGCACATCCGACCGGGAACTGTCCACGTCGGCCGCGGGCGCGCGGCGAAACGAGATGTGCCGGTGCCCGAAGAAGCTCGCGGCCGCGACCAGCGCCATCACCACGACCGCCGCCGTAATGCGCGGCAGGTGCAGGACCGACACGGCCAGCTGGAGCAGCACCATGTTCAGTAGCAGCCCACCGGAATTCACGGCGACGAAAGCGCCGAAGTCACGCGCCAGGTGCCCGCGCACCCGGAACACCAAGGTGCGGTGCAGGACGAACGCGACGACCACGCTGATGCTGTAGGCCGCGGGGGGCGCGACGGCGGCGGGTACCCGGTCGCCGAGGACCGCTAGCCACATCACGGTCAGCACCATGCCGAGGGCGGTGTTCACCACACCCACCATGGCGAAGGCGATCTCCTGTCGTCGCACCACTCGCAAGAGCGGCCCCGGATCGGCGGCAGCCGGCCCGGTCAGGGCGGCGCGGCCGGGCTCCGGATCCGCCGATCGCGACGAATCCAAGGCGGAGACAACGATCGGCGCTGTCTCATCCGTGGCATCCGGGCGCCGCGCGTCCACCCTGCGCGCGCCGACCGGGTCCGCCGCGCTCATCGGATGGCGTCCGCCAGATCGGGTTCACCGGGTTCCCGGGTATCGGTGTCCTGCGGCGTCGGCTCCTCGGTCTGTTCCGCCGACTCGTCCGTGCGTCGCCTGCCGCGCAGATATGCCCATTCCAGCACGCCGACGCCGAGCAGCCCGAGCAGCGCCGCCGCGCCGCCGATCTGCCAGCCGGGCGGCCGCCAGGTCAGCACCAGGTCACCGGACGTCGTCCCCGCCGGAATATCAACGGCGACAAAAGTTTTCGCGACCACCGCGAAGGGAATGTCATGGCCGTCGAGGGTCACGTGATAGCCCGGCCAGCCGAGCCGCGCGAACACGACCCGTCCACCATCGACCGAACTCACCCGCACCCGGCTCGTCGTATCCGATTCCGCGACCGAGGTAGCGGTACCACCGTGCACGGCGGCGACCCGACCGTTCTGGGTGGAAATCAGACCGCCTTCGCGTTCCAGCACCACGATGTACTTCTCGTGCCCCGGGTAGTCGACCCACTTCCAACCGGGCGGCGCGGACTGGTCGCGTGCGTCCGGGTACAGGGCACGCTGCAGCACGACACGGTCGACCTTCATCAGGTCGACGACGGTCTCGCCGGTGGTCGGCTCGGCCGCGAAGGCCCGACGGTAGGCGTCGGGGCAGACGCTGGTGTCCCAGCGCATGCAGAGCATTTCGCCGAACCAATAGTGCCCGTTCGGCGTGTACCCGCTGACGTAAGTCAGCTCGAGGTCCTTGGCGTAGTTGCCGAACACCAGCGACCCGTATGCTCCGGAGAGCTTCCGCTCATCCGGCTGGATGAGCATACGGTCGCCGAGTTGCAGCGTGGTGCCAGGAAAATCGGGGAAGGCGGCCTTCATCTCCGACCGGTTCTCCGGCAGGTTCCAGCCCATCGGCGTCGGCTGGGCAGCCCACACCTGTAGAAACGCGATCGGGAAGGTCGAAACGATCACCAGCGCACAGGCCGCGACCGTGCCGCGGCTGCGACCGATCCACACCACCGCGGCGCCGAGCGCCGCCACCGCCAATGCCGCGACGATGTGCCACACCACCTCGCGCGGAGCCGCCGAGAACGATCGCGCCCACAGCAGACCGATCAGCACCGCGGCGGCGACCCCGCGCCGCCGCCATCCGTCGAATGTCGCGAACCGACCGAGCAGCACACACACCAGCACCAGCAGGCCCAGCGCCACCATCGGCAGCACCCGAACAGGCCAGCGCAGGGGTCCGATCGTGCCGGGCCCCGCAGTCCACATCAGCGCCATCACCGTAAACAGCGCGGGCGCGGTGAACTCACGCGCCGAATCGAGCGCCTTACTCCAGTCGACGAAGGCAAGCGCCGGAATCAGGAACCAGGCGATGTAGACCACCGGCATCGGCTGCACGTAGCCCCACCAGGAGTTGAACGCTGGCAGCGTACTGGGAAGGCTCGCGTTGAGCGATTCCGACCACGGCACGGTGAGGAACTGATCGTTGTTGATCTGCGCCGTGCCTCGCCAGGTCACCTTCGCCGACATCATGCTCGGCAGGTAGGTCATCAGACCGGCCAGCGCGGCACAGACCGCCACCAGGAGCAGGCGCAGCGACGGCCGCCACTTCTTCTGGTAGACGAGTTCACCGACCGCCACGGCGCCGATCATCAGGCCGGCCTCGACCGCCGGGAAAATGTACTGCACCGAGATAGCCAGGTAGAGGAAGACGAACGTCGGAATCGGCCCGCTGTGTTCGATGCGGCGTCCGCGCAGCCCTACGTGGTTACGCAAGCTGCCGCCTCCGGGCCCCTCGCTCCCGCCGGGTCCACGCGCGTACCGCACCCCGGAGGCCCACGCGTGCACCAGCCACGCGGTGCCGGTGAACGCGGTCATCCAGCTGGCTTCGTCGAAGAACAACAGCCATCCGGTGAACGGGATGGCTGTACCGGCCACCGCCGCCCATGGCGCCTTCGCACCGTAAGCCAGGCAGATCCGGTAGACGCCGAGTCCGAGGATGATGGCGAATATCAGCTTCACCACGGTGGCATACAGCGCGAGGTTACCGACCGAGGGCGCGATCAGATCGATCAGCAGCTGCGGTGGATTGAGCAGACCTGCCTCTTCGATGGTGTAGTTTCCCGCCATCCAGTGCTCGGGAACCATCACGGGGAACTGCCCCGCACGCAGTTGTCTGCCGAGCATCACCCACAGCGGCGCGTACTGCGATTCCGTGTCATCGGTGTAGAAATGCCGAATGTTGGCGAATAGAACCGCAACGTACCCCGCGACAACCCCGAGCGCGGTAATGATTCCCCATATGTAGACGTCTCGCGAAGCAACGGTTCTACTTTCCACCACGAGTCACAGACCCTACAGGCAAGCCGGTGCTATCCGGGCAAGCCAGTGCGATGACACCGTCCGAAGACGCAATGCGTTGTCGCCGTGGGCTCGGCGACATCGGTGATGACCGGGAACCTATCCGATCGTGCCTGGGGACTGGACCTCCGGTCGGCGGAACGAAATGTACCGATGGCCGAAGAAACTGGCGACCGCGACCAGGCCCATCACCACGACCGCCGACGGAATCCGCGGCAGGTGTAGCGCCGAGACAGCCAGCGACAGCAGCACCGTATTCATCAGCAGCCCACCGGAATTCACTACGACGAAGCCGGCGAAATCGCGTACCAAACGGCCACGCACCCGGAACACCAGGGTCCGGTGCAGAACGAAAGCCACGACGATGCCCATACCGTAGGCCAGCACCACCGCGACGGCGGGCGGCCACGCGTCACCCAGCACCGCCAGCCACGCCACAGTCAGGGTGATACCGAGCACCGTGTTGCACCCGCCGATCAGCGCAAAAGCAACCTCCTGCCTGCGCACGACCCGCAGCAACGGTCCCACCGGCAACGCACCGGTCGCCGTCGGGTTCGCGGCGGCTGGTGCGTCGCCGGAGCGTGCGTTCGCCCTCATGACACGACGTCCGCCAGCTCGCGGTCCGGCTCGCCGGTCACCGGATCATCGGTCTGCTCCGGCTCCGCACGCCGCCGGGACCGCACGTAGAGCCACTGCAGGATGCCGATGCCGAGCACGCCCGCTACCGCGGTCGCGATGCCGATCTTCCAGCCCGGCGGACGCCAGGTCAGGACCAGTTCGGCGTTCTGGGTGCCCGCTGGCACCTGGACGGCGACGAAGGACTTGGCGACTGTTGTAATCGGAATAGATTTGCCGTTCAAGGTGACTCGGTACCCAGGCCAGCCGAGCCGGGAGAACACGACACGACCGCCCTCGGCCGAGGACACCCGTACCCGGCTGGTGGTGTCGGTTTCGGAGATCGAGGTCGCGGTCACGTCGTCGGCGTCCGCGACGCGGCCGTTCGTCGTCGAGATCGGACCGGCCACTCGTTCCAGCACCGCGATGTAGCGCTCATGACCGGGATAGTCCACCCATTTCCAGCCTTCGGGGACGGGTTGGTTCGGTGCCTCCGGGAACAGCGCCCGTTGCAGCACCACTCGGTCCAGTTTCATCAGATCGACGAGAGGCCGCCCGGTGGTCGGCTCCGGCGCGAACATCCGCCGGTAGGCGTCCGGGCAGACGCTACCGTCCCAGCGCATGCACAGCATCTCGCCGAAATAGAAGTGGCCGCTGGGGGTGTAGCCATTGACGTAGTCGAGTTCGACTCCCCTGGCGTAGTTGCCGAAGACGAGCGATCCATAGGCGCCTTCGACGCTCTTGTCCTGCGGCTGCAACAGACCACGGTCACCCAGCTGGATGGTGGTGCCCGCGAAATCAGGGAAGGCCGCCTTCGCCTCCGAACGCTGGGCGGGCAGATTCCACGCCATCGGGGTAGGTTGCGCGGCACTGACCTGGAAGTACGCGATCGGGAACATCGCGACGATGGCCAGTACGCAGGCCGCCGCCGTACCCCTGGTACGCCCCAGCCACACCGCCCCGGCCACCAACCCGGCGAGCGCTAGCGCCGCGATTACGTGCAGGACCGCGTCGTGCGGGTCGGCGGAGAACGAGCGCACCCACAGCAGCAGAATCAGCACACCCGCCGCCGTGCCGCGACGCTTGGGATCAGCCACCGTGCCGTAACGACCGACCAGCACGCACACCAGCACGAGCAGACCGATAGCCAGCATCGGAAGTACTCGAGCGGGCCAGCGCAGCGGCCCGATCGAACCCGGGCCCGCGGTCCACATCAGCATCATGATCGCGAATATCGCGACCGCGCTGAGTTCGCGCCAGGACTCCCGTGCGCGGCGCCAGTCGATGAACGCCAGCGCCGGAATCAGGAACCAGGCGACATAGGTGACCGGAAGCGGCTGAACATAGCCCCACCACGAACTGAACGCGGGTAGCGAGCTGGGCAGGCTGGCGTTCAGCGACTCCGACCACGGCACCGTGAGGAACTGGTCGTTGTTGATCTGAGAGGTGCCGCGCCAAGTCACCTTCGCCGAGAGCATCGAAGGCAGGAAGGTCAGCAGACCCGCGAGCCCGGCACACCCCGCCACGACGGTCAGCCGAACCACCGGCTGCCACTTGCGCTGGTACACAAGCTCACCCACAGCCACCGCCAGCAGCATCAATATCGCCTCGACTGCCGGGAAGATGTACTGCGTCGAAATGGTCAGATACAGGTAGACGAATACCGGGATCGGCCCGCCGTATTCGATGCGGCGTCCGCGGGGCCCTACGTGGTTACGCCAGCTACCGCCTCCGGGTTCGGCGGGAGCGACGGGACCGCGCATGTAACGCACCGATGCGGCCCACGCGTGCACCATCCACGCGGTGCCGGTAAGCGCGGTCATCCAGCTGGCTTCGTCGAAGAACAGGAAGAAGCCCGACATCGGCAGCGCGATGCCCGCCGCCGCCGACCACGACGGCCGCCCACCATAGACGAGGCAGATGCGGTACACGCCCAGCGCGGCGATGATCGAGAAGATCAACTTCACGACGGTGGCGTACAGGGCGACATTGTCCACCGAAGGCGCGATCAGATCGATCAGCAGCTGCGGCGGGTTGAACAGGCCGGCGTCGTCCATCGTGTTGTTGCCCGACATCCACTGCTCGGGCACCATCACTGGAAAGTTGCCCTCGCGCAGCGCGCGGCCCAGCCCCACCCACAGCGAGGTGTACTGGGATTCGGTGTCGTCGGTAAAGAAATGCCGGATGTTGGCGAGCAAAACAGCGACATAACCCGCGACCACTCCGAGCGCGGTGATGACCCCCCACCGATAGACATCTCGCCGCGAATAACTGTCCTGCCGCGAGTCGAGCACTGCACTGTCCGTCACGAGTTCCCAACCCTACAGGCCGGCTCCTCGCTTGGCATCGGTCGCCGACGCCACCATGATTAGGGGGTGATCAGCTGCTCCGGTAACCCGAAACCGCACCGTGCTAGAGTCCACAACGGTTCGGGCCCTGCTGTCTTGCAGCGAGTACCGGTACGCACCGTCATCGAAAGTCGATCCAGCTGATGCCGATTCCCCCCGTCCGCAGACCCCGTTCCGGCGCCCCCGCGACGAACGGCGATCCAGCTCGGCCCGGCATGGACCGGCCGCACACGGTGTCGGTGGTCGTACCGGTGTACCGGGGCGAGGAAACGATCGCCGGACTGGTCGCCGAGCTACACGGCCTGACGCGCCGCACCGAAACTCCCGGCGGCATCACGTTCACCGTCACCGAGATCATCCTGGTGCACGACCACGGCCCCGACCGTTCCGACATGGTGCTGCAGGAACTGGATCAGACCTACGCCGAGGTGCGCACCGTCTGGCTCAGTCGAAACTTCGGCCAGGATGCGGCGACGATCGCGGGGATGTCGGCAGCGGGCGGCGATTGGATCGTCACCATGGACGAGGACGGTCAGCACGACCCACACTTCATCGCAGACTTCCTGGACACGGCGCTGACCCAGCGTGCCGACCTGGTGTATTCCAAGCCGACCAACACCAGGCCGCACGGATTCCTGCGCAATCTGACCTCGCGCGGGGCCAAGGTGGTGCTGGCGACGCTGTTTGCTTTCCCGGATTCCACCCGGTTCGAAAGTTACCGGCTGATTCGCGGGGACATCGGCCGACAGCTCGCCGAGGTCGCCTCCAACGGCGTGTACCTCGACGTCGCGCTGACCTGGGTGGTCGGCGCGGTCGCGCAGGCACCGGTCGTGCTACGCAGCGAGGGCCGCGAGGAATCCGGCTACAACTATCGCCGGCTGTTCTCGCTCTTCTGGAAGATGGTGCTGTGCAGCGGAACTCGCGGCCTGCGGCTGGTCAGCCTGCTCGGCGTCACGCTGGCTCTCGCCGGCGGCGTGATGGCCGCTGTCGTCGTGTGCGAGGCCCTGACCACCGATGATTGGGCACCCGAGGGCTGGGCCTCGACCATCGTCGTGCTGCTGCTGTGTTCCGGCGCTGTGCTCTTCTCGCTCGGACTCATCGCCGAGTACCTCGGAGTCGCTTTGCACATTCTGGTGGGTAAACCGCTCTATCTCACCGTCGAGACACCGACGCCGCGCCCGGCGGATATCCGGGCATCGACCGCGACCACCGCCAGCAAGGGGACCGACCGGGTTGAGCACTGACCGCGTCATCTTCAGCCGCCCGTTCCGGGCGCGCAAGGAACTACCGAACCTGGAGGCCGTGCTGGCCTCCGACCACAGCCACGGCGACGGGCAGTTCACCGCTTCGGCAACCGCGAAACTGAAGGCCATCACGGGCGCGCCGCACGCCCTGCTCACCACCTCCTGCACCTCCGCGCTGGAGATGGCGGGCCTGCTGCTGGAATTGGGGCCCGACGACGAAGTGATCGTGCCGAGCTTCGCGTTCACCTCCACCGCCACTTCCATGGCGCTACGCGGCGCCACCTGTGTATTCGCCGATATCGATCCGGCGACCGGAAATCTGGATCCGGAGTCGGTGGCCGCCGTGATCACCGAGCGGACGAAGGCCGTGGTGGTCATCCATTACGGTGGCGTCGCCGCCGACATGGCGGAATTGATCGCGCTGGCGAACGCACACGGCTTCGCGGTCGTGGAGGACAACGCGCATGGGCTCGGCGGTACCTGGCGCGGCCATCCGCTGGGAACCATCGGCACGATGGGCACGCTCAGCTTCCACGACACCAAGAACGTGCACTGCGGCGAGGGCGGCGCGCTGCTGCTCACCGACGAGATCCTGATGGCGCGCGCCGAGATCATCCGGGAGAAGGGTACCGACCGGGCACGATTCCTGCGCGGAGCCGTGGACAAATACTCCTGGCAGGACATCGGCTCCAGTTACCTGCCGAGCGAGCTGAACGCGGCCGTGCTCGACGCGCAACTGGACGAGTTCGATACGATCCAAGCCGGACGGCACCGGGTGTGGGACGCGTACGCCGACGCACTCCCGGACTGGGCTCGACGCAACGACGTGCGTCTCATGGCGGTACCCGCGGACCGTGCGCACACCGCCCACCTCTACTACTTACGCACCCCGACCGAACACCGCCGCGACCAGCTCATCGCGCACCTCGCCGCGCAGGGCGTCTCGGCGCCGTTCCACTACGTTCCGCTGGATTCCAGCCCGGCGGGCTTCAAACTCGGCCGCACGCCTCGGCCGTGTGTGCACAGCGCGGAATTCTCGGCAACAGTTGTGCGGCTGCCGCTCTGGCCCGATCTGACCGACGCTCAGATCGCTCGTGTCGTGGACGCGGTCACCGCGTTCACCGTGTGACCGCACGGGTCCGTCCGCCGCGACGGACCCGTATCTCGGCGTCACGCCGTGAGCACGTAGAGCTTCTCCCTGCCGCCCGCGATCAGGGACTGCCGCACCACCCGAGGTCCGTACTCCGCGAAGAACTCGTCCAGCGTCTGCTCGGTGAAGCGGTGCGCCTGCTCGCCGTCGCCCGCGTCGGTGAACCGCTTGCCGATGGTGGCGAGGACAGGATTGTTGCTCGTCGCCAGGTTGCGGACCGGCTCAGCGATGATGACCTGCTTGGTCGCCGCCGCGAGCATCCGATCGATCACGGGCCGCGGCTCGGGGAGGAAATGGTAGAGGCTGGCTTGCATGATCACGTAGTCGGCCGGGGGCAGTGCGTCGTCGGAACGCAGGTTCCATACCTCGCCGCGCCCGCCCGCCTCGACCACACGCGCGACGAAGCGCTCGTTCAGATCGAGCCCCGTATAGGCAACCGACTTGCGACGCAAGTAGCGGGTGTAGAGCGTGGCGGGCCCACAACACAGATCGATCGCGCTCGCCCCCTCCGGGATGAGTTCCGCGATCGCGCGATACCGAGCCGTGTAATGCCTGCCGTACAACGCACGCATCAGCACCTCGTAGACGGTCCCGTTGCGATAGATGAGGCTCGTTCTCACAAGCACTCACTATGCCCCATTCGTCCGGGAATCCCGTAGTTCGGCAAGGTGGATGCGACCACCCCGGCAACGGGGCGTGCCGCGGCATGTCAGCCGCCGAGTATGCGCGCCTGATCCTCGGTGAGGACCTCGTATGCCTCCGACGCCCGGTTGTACCACCAGGTGTCAGGCCCTGGCCGCGGCGGACCGGCGTCTTGCACGGCACGGGCGGAGGGTCGGTAGGACGCGCTGCGCGGGATCTCCTCCACCACGTGGACCAGATCGGGACGCTGGTCCGGGTCCAGCGCGCGCAGCGCCTCGGTGAGGTCCTCGGCCTCGAGCCGGAAACCTTTGCGCACGGTCACTGCGCCCACCGCGATGCACTGGTCGCCGACGCCGAGCCCATAGGCGACCTCCATGTCGACGGCGGTGATGTCGTTGAGCACATCGACGATCGGCTGACCGAAAACCGGCCCGCGGCGGGTGCGGATCACCGTGTCCGTGCGGTCCATCAGCCAGTAGTCGCCGTCGCTGTCGCGGCGGAACAAGTTCTCCGTCGGCATCCACGAATCACCCGGGGCGAACACACCGCGCAGGCCGCCCGCCGAGAGGTCGACGCCCTCGGATGCCTTGCCGATCAGGAGGCCGACCTCGTTGTCCGCGCAGCGCCGGGCGAAGCCGAACCGGTCGACCAGGATCCGCTCGGAGATCGGGTCGTAGGCGACGAGTTCTACCTTCGCGGTGCCCGGCACGGGCCTGCCCTTGCAGCCGCGTTTCGCACCGGCCACGTTGGCGAGCACCACGTCGCCCTCGATCGAGGCGTAGAACTCGAGCACCCGGGCAGGGTCGAACTGCTCGACGGCGCGCCGCCACAACCCGGGCGGCATGCCGGAGCCGATGAATAGACGGATCGGGTGGCGGTGCCCGGCCGGGAAGACTTCCGCATCCAGGATGTCGCGCAGCATTGTCCAGGTGTAGGTCACTACGGTGACGCCGTAACGGTATACCTCCTCGGCGAAGCGTTCCGGGTCGAGCGAACGGGCCAGCGCGATCCGGCTGCCGCCCGCGACCGCCCCGCCGAGGCTGACCAGCAACCCGGAGGAATGGTGTAGCGGCGCCAGGCAATACACTGTGTCGCGCTGGTCGAGGTCGGCGGTGGTCGCGGTGCCGAACGCCGACAGCGCCCAACGGTGGTTGGTGATGTACTTCGCCTCCAGCCGGTTGCCGGTGCCGGTGACCAGCACGAACGCCAGCTCCCGCGCCAGACCGGGATCCGGCCGGTACCACGCGGGTAGCTGCACCTGAGTGGGATCTATCCGTTCCAAATCGATCACCTGGTCGCCGATGGGGATCGTCAGCTCCCGTGCGTCCCCGCCGCCGAGCACCAGCACCCGGGCTCTGGTCGCGGCGGCCTGCCGTAGGTTCTCCGGGTCGGCCACCAAAGTGTCGACACCGGTGAGCTCGATCGCCCGATCCAGTCCGCTGCCCGGGGCGAGCAGCACCGCCACCGCGCCGAGCCGGGACAGCGCCGCGACCGTGGCGAGCGCGCTGGGTCGGGTCTCCATCACCACGCCGATCCGCATCGCGGGGCGAACGCCGACCGAGATGAGGCCGCGCACCACGTTGTCGATACGCACGTTGACGGCCGCGTTGGTGTGCACCCGGTCGTCGAACAGGAACAGGTCTTTCATCGGCGCCCGGCGCGCCTGCTCGGCGAGCAGCCGCCCGAGCGAGATCCGGGTGTGCGACTGGATCATGCCGAGGCGGGCCAGTCTGGGTAGCGCCCGCGCGGCCTCACCGGCCAGCTCGATGGACCCGCGCAGCGTGTTGCCCGCGATACCTTCCAGCGCCTTCCCCACCCCGGCACTCGCCTCGGCGAGGGTCGCGGCGGTGTGCACGACGCGGGTGGCCGCCGAACGTGGGCGATTGTTCGCCACGTGCTCGGCCATCGGGACGATCTGCGGCGGCAGCGGCTTGTCGCGGCTCATCCAGTCGACCCACTGCCGCACCAGCGGCCACGTGTGTTTGGTCGCCATGCTGCCCGCCACCAGGCCGAAGTGCCCGGTGGGCAGGGTCGCCTCATACACCTCCGCGTTCGGGGCCGCCCGCACGATACCGCGGACCGCCGCCGGTTGGCCGATGTCGTCGACCTCACCGAGGAACGCCAGGATCGGGCATTTCAGTTCGGCCAGCGATATCGGCTGATCGCGGATCACGAATCCACCGAGCATCAACCGGTTGTGCGCGACGAACTGCTTGAGCAGATCCGCCGCGGCCGGGCCCGCGTAACCGACCCAGCCGTCACTGTTGAGGAAGCGGCGCTGCCGCTCCTTCGGCAACAGCGCCTCGCGGTCGTGCAGCTGGCGCAGGAAATCGATCCTGGACTTGGCCGTCTTCATCGGGTCGAGCAGCTGGAAGCCGATCCGCACCATGGAGTCGGTGATCGGCAGCCGCGTGACCACGTGGTCGGCCAGGAAGTCGGCGACGTCGGAAACCATTCCGTAGGGAAGCCCGAACGGCATGCCCGCGACGATGTCGACCGGGCTGCCGAAGGTCACGATGCTGTCCACTCCCTTGCCGTACCGGTAGGCGGTGGTCTGATAGGCAAACATGCCGCCCTGCGAGTACCCCAAGAGGTGTACGCCGCTGCCGGTGGCCTCCATGACGGTGTCGATGGCGCTGCTGACCGCGAGCACGTGGTCGGCCAGGTCGCGTTCCCAGCCGCCCTCCTCGCTCGCCGGCGAGCCGAAATCGACCACCCAGCAGTCGATTCCGCCGTGATACAGAATACCGACGGCGCCGTCGTCGGCATTCACGTCCCAGATGTCGGCATTGACCATGAGCGGAGGAACGAGCAGGGCGACGGGACGGCCGGGAGTGGTGTCGTCGGGGAAGTAATGGCGCAGCCGGTACATGCGTCGGCGCTCCACTACCTCGAACGGAGACGACTCCACGTCATTGGTCAGGCCGCCGAAGCGGATGACCTCGAGGCCGTTCTGCGCGGTCGACATCAACCGCTGCACGGACCCCACCACATCCTTCGCACTGATCTTCACGATCGCTCCTGGCCCTACCCTAGAAAGTGACCTATATCACACATCCTGGTGTGTTCAGACGAGCTTGCCACACCGCATGTCCATTATGTGTCCGCTGTGACCCGATCCATGCCAGGTAGCCCATGGTCAGCCGCCCAAGACGTGCACGGACCCGGCCTCGAGGCCCACGCTCGGCCGGTAGCCCACCGAGGCGATTCCCGACGCCGGTCCGCGCTGGAACGCCATCGGCTCCCGTCCGGCTCGCTACGCGGGCGGGAATGCACTCGAGAGTTGCCGGTGCACTCGATCGGATCCCGGGGTGGCAACGCATGCTCCAGCTGCGGGTAAGCCGGGGTTCGAGATACCGCGTGCCGACCGCCGTGGCCTCGCCGGCGACCCATTGGGCGGCGTCGTGAGTCCTCATGGTCGCGGTGGTGATCCGGCAGCGCGCGGGCTTAGCACACGCCGTCGATGCTCAGCACCGTTGGCCATGTCGTTCTTGCCGACCGGGCTCGAACGTCCGCCGCACCGCGGCCGGCGGAATTCCGCCCGTGGTGAGCACGGCAACCGAGCCGGTGACAACCGGAAAGTTCGAACAGATGGGCAGTCCATAGGTCCAGGTGAACCCGAAGATCGACGATTGGTGATCCGCAGCGACGAGAAGGGCATTCGGCGATTTACCGGAATGCTGCCGCGGGTTACGGAACCGAGCGCGTGTCGTGACGATCCGCAGGCCTTCGGGGCAACTTCGAAATTCCTCTGCGCACAGTTGGTTTCGCGGCTTACCATCGATGGCGTCCGGAACACTTTGCCAGGCATCGAATTTCATGAAGCAAGTAGCTGCACAGACATGCGTGCCTGCGAATATTTTGTGAACAGGCACTGACTCTGAACTTTCGGCGATTCTGAATCAGTCCGACTCCGAACGTCATCATTGATCGTCTCGGTGACCATCTCGAGGTGAGGACCACGCATGACCATCGAAATGCCAGTCCAAACAGAAAACAACATTCGCAAGAGCCTCAGCACCTCCACCGCGGGCTTGCTTGCGCACACCACCAAATCCGAACCGCAGATGCAGGGCATCAGCTCGCGCTGGCTCACACGTGCGCTGCCATGGACGCAGGTCAGCGGCGGTGTGTACCGGGTGAACCGCCGCCTGTCGCACACCGTCGGCAACGGTGAGGTGGAATTCGTCATCGACGGCTCCACCGCGAAGGTCATTCCTCTGGAACTGCGGGAACTTCCGCAATTACGTGACTTCGACGACGAGGAGGTGTTGCGCGCTCTCGCGCAGCGCTTCGAACAGCGTGATCTCGAACCCGGCACCGTCATAGCGGAATTCGGCAATCCGATGAATCAGGTCATGCTGATCGTACACGGCAAGCTGAGCAAGATCGGGTCGGGGGAATACGGCGAACCGACCATGCTCGGTATGCTCGCGGGCGGCGATTACTTCGGCGACGCCATGCTCACCGACCCGTCGGCGATCTGGCCGGTCACGGTCAAGACCGTCACGAAGACGACCATGCTGATACTCCCTCGGCAAGCCCTGCAGGAAATGCTCGAATACACCCCGGCGCTGCGGGAGCAACTGTCCCGCGTCGCGGCCACGCCGGCGCGGGCGCAGAACACCAAGGGCGAGGCCGATATCGAGATCGCCTCAGGTCACTCCGGCGAGCCGCTGCTCGAAGGCACGTTCGTCGATTACGACGCCTCCCCCCGCCAGTACGAGCTGAGCCTGGCGCAGAGCGTGCTGCGTGTGCACACCAGGGTCGCCGATCTGTTCAACGATCCGATGAACCAGGTCGAGCAGCAGCTCCGGCTGACCATCGAGGCGCTCTACGAACGCCGCGAAAACGACCTGGT
Organism: Nocardia sp. NBC_00881; assembly: GCF_045207455.1. Classification (NCBI taxonomy): domain Bacteria; kingdom Bacillati; phylum Actinomycetota; class Actinomycetes; order Mycobacteriales; family Nocardiaceae; genus Nocardia; species Nocardia sp. NBC_00881. The sequence continues at coordinate 8,394,058 of NZ_CP108798.1, read as the reverse complement.
CAACAACCCGGATTTCGGACTCCTGCACAACTGCGACCTGAAACAGCGCATCTACACCGAATCCGGCCCGCCTACGCCCGACGACATGGACGAGCTGCTGAGCATGCGACGCAGCACGAAACTCTTTCTCGCACATCCGAAAGCGATCGCCGCCTTCGGGCGTGAATGCACCAAGCGCGGGCTCTACCCGGATCCGGTCGAGGTGGACGGATCCCGGGTGCCCGCGTGGCGCGGCGTGCCGATCCTCCCGTGCGGCAAGATCCCGGTCAGTGGCAACCACACCACCTCGATTTTGGCCATGCGCACGGGCGAGAAGGACCAAGGCGTAATCGGCCTGCACCAAACTGGTATTCCGGACGAGTACGAGCCCAGCCTCAACGTGCGTTTCAAGGGCATCGACGACCAATCGATCATCTCCTACCTGGTCAGCTGCTACTACTCGGCGGCAGTGCTGGTGCCGGACGCGCTCGGGGTGCTCGACAACGTCCTGGTCGCCCGGCAAGCGGTCTGACCGAGGGGGATGAGGGATGTCGGTGCTCTCCCGCGCCGCGGCGACGCAGGCCACCCATGAGGTGGCCGCCATCGTCGCCGCGCTCCTGACCAACACTCGGACCGCCGCTCCACGGCGGCTGTTCTCCACGGAGATGCTTGTCTCGCCGGTCGACCCGCGAGAAGCCGAGCAGGCGAGCGCCGTACCGCGTACGCTGCTCGGTCCGTCCGGTCTCGGTGCTGCCGCGTTGTTGCTCCCGTCCCCTAGGCGCGCCGCGCCACTGCCCAACAACGCGGCCACGGTAACGCGTGACGCGGCGGCAGCCCCGCAAGTCGGACATGCGCCGTCCACCGCAGGTCGCGCACCGGCGGCCGCTTCACCAGCGACATCTACTGAGGTGGCTGGGGCACAGCGGGTTACCGACCTGATCCCCGCGAAACCCGAAGGGCCCGGTGGGTATACGACGCACCGAGCTACGCGTACTCCGCCGGGGCCGACCGGACTGGGAACCGCCTCGGCGAACAGCGCTCGCCGGGAGACCCCGATTCCACCGCTGTACTGTCCGCCGCCGTTGCGCGACGATCCCGCGCTCGCCGCGGCGGTCAACGATGGAATCCTCGCTTGGGCCGGCGACATCGGGCTCTACGAGGGGCGACTCGAGGAACTACGTGCCGCCGATTTCGGGCGGCTGATCATGCTCGCGCATCCCGACTGCGACGACCCGGACCGGCTGTTGGCAGCGGCGAACTGCGCGGTCTCGGAATGGTCCGTGGACGACTACTACTGCGAGGAGGACGCCGACGACTCGGCGCCGGACGGCACTCGGTCCAGCGCCGAGGCAGAGTTGGGACCCCGACTCGAATTGGCCGCCGCCGCCATCGATCCGGTCCACCTGCCTGCGCGGTATGTCGCCCAGCTGGAAGCGGCCCTCGACGCCGACCCGATCTTGCGGGCGTTCCGCACGTCCTTCGAGCACCTGGGCCGTTACGCCAGCCCGGCGCAGCTCGCCCGGCTGCGCACCGAGATCGCGGGCTGGTTCATCGCGCTCGCCGCGCGGAAGCGGGTTGGCGCTCGGCGGGACGGATGCCGCCCGTATGGGAGTACCTCACCAATCGGCAGCCACACAGCTTCCTGCCGTGCATGGCCCCGATCGACGTGGTTGGTGGCTACGAGCTGCGAGCCGCGGAGTACACCGATCCGGCGGTCCGGCGAGTTGTCACCACGGCCGCACTGGCCAGCCAGATGGTGAACGACCTGTATTCCATGGCACGCGAAGACCTTTCGGACGGCAGAGAATTCAATTTGCCGACGGTCCTCGCCGCCGAGGAGCGCTGCTCGCGGCGCGAAGCTGTGCTGCGCACCGCCGATGTGCACGACGAACTGGTGCACCGGTTCGAACGCGAGGCAGCCCCCCTGGCCGCGGCGGGATCGGCGGAACTACGCCGCTTCCTCGCGGGCCTGTGGGCCTGGATGGGCGGCAACCGAGCCTGGCACGCCGACAGCAAACGCTACAACGAAGTGAAATAAGCAGCACCGCGACGAGTAAGGATGATCACGCATGACCATTCTCAACCCGGCTACGGGTCCTGTTCTGCGCACCAGCTACCAGAAGTCCGTGGCCGCGTACTGGAATGACAACCCGAACGACGACCGGGTCAACACCAAGCTCGGCGAGGTCGACGGCCTCTACCACCACCACTACGGTATCGGCGACCCCGACCTGTCCGTACTGACCGGACCGGAGGACACCCGCCAGGACCGCATCGTCAAGGAGCTGCACCGGCTGGAAAACGCCCAGGCGGACTTCCTGCTCGACCACCTCGGCGACGTCCGCGCCGGCGATCGGCTGATGGACGGCGGGTCCGGTCGTGGAGGCACCAGCTTCATGGCCAACCAACGATTCGGCTGCCAGGTGGACGGCGTGACCATATCCGAGTACCAGGTCGGCTTCGCCAACGGCCAAGCCTCGCACCGTGGAGTGGCGGACAAGGTGCGGTTCCACTTCCGCAACATGCTGGAGACCGGATTCGAGCCCGCATCCATGCGCGGCATCTGGACCAACGAGACCACGATGTACGTGGACTTGTTCGACCTGTTTCGCGAGTTCGCCCGGCTCCTAGAGCCTGGAGGGCGCTACGTGTGCATCACCGGCTGCTCCAACGACGTGACCGGAGGTCGCTCATCCTCGGTCAGCTGGATCGACGCGCACTACGGCTGCATGATCCATCCACGCAGCGAGTACTTCCGCGCCTTGGCCGACAATCACCTGGTGCCGGTCGAAGTGACCGACCTCACCGCTGCCACCATCCCGTACTGGGAACTGCGCACGAAATCCGAGCTCGCGACGGGAGTCGAGAAGCGGTTCCTGACCGCGTACCAGGAGGGTAGCTTCCAATATCTGCTGATCGCCGCCGATAGGGTGGGCGGGTGACCGACAGCATCGCCCAGCCGATCATCGACCGCGAAGCCCTGCTCATCGAGCTCGTCGACGAGACGGGGCACGCCGTCGGCGCGTGCCCCGTCGCCGAAGCCCATCAGGCGCCGGGACGGTTGCACCGTGCATTCTCCGTGCTGCTGTTCGACACGGCGGGCCGGGTGCTGTTGCAGCAGCGTGCGGCGGCGAAGACCCGGTTCCCCTCGCTTTGGGCCAACACCTGCTGCGGCCACCCCGCTCCGGGCGAGCCGGTCGCCACAGCAGCGGCGCGGCGACTTTCCGAGGAGCTGGGTCTGACCGCCGTGCTCACCGAGGCGGGGATCTACCGCTACCGCGCCGAGGACCTGCGCACCAGGCGCGTCGAGTTCGAATGGGACCACGTGCTGATCGGACAGCTGGACGTCGGCACACCACGGCCCGACCCGGACGAGGTCGCCGACTACGCGTGGGTCCAGCTGGACGCGCTGCGCGACGCGCTGGCCAGCGATCCAGACGCCTACACCCCCTGGCTGGCCGGGGTCCTCGACATCGCCGACCACGCTCGGGGCACCGGAACGTCGCTGCGCTGACCTTCCCGACGCGCTTGGCGAATCCCGGTACCGCGGCAGCCGCCGATCCGATCCACCGTCATCTCGTAATCGGCGACGTATGTTTCGATGCGCATATCAACGTAACAAAGTATCAAAATGCCGGCGTAACGAAATGTTCCGAAACTGAGAGAACTCATAAGAACGGCACAGGCTTTGACCAGGACCGTTCCGCATCCTTGATGGTGTACGAGTTCTCGATGAAGTGAGGTGCCCGATGGTCGAGTTCGAGGTCACGGGAACGACAGTGACGGTCCACGTGGTTGGTGCGCATCAGCTACTCGCGCTGCGCGATCAGCTGACCTTCGATCTGTCCGACATCATTGCACTCGGCAAAGCCGGGGTGGACCGCCGCCCGCCGTGGATGCGTGCGCCCGGCACGTTCTTCCCCGGCGTGATCGCAGCGGGCACGTTCCGCGGCAAGGGCCGCAAGGAGTTCTGGGACACCCGCTTCGACGGTCGCGCGATCCGGGTCGACCTGGCGAACGCGGAAGTCACCCGGCTCGTTGTCGACGTCGCCGACCCGGACGGCGAGCTACGCAAGCTCGTCTCCGCCGTGGCTGCCTGATCCCGGTCAGGAACCGAACGACCGCAGCGGGCCGGTGTACGGCTTGGGTGGTGGCGTGGCGAACTCTCCCCGCCCCGACTTCCGTAAACCGAGCGTGATCAGCGATTGCACGGTCAGTGTCGCGGCCGCCACGCCGTCGACCACCGGCACGCCCACCTCGGCGCCCAGGTATGCGCACAGTTCGGCCATGCCGGCGCACCCCAGGACGATGGCGTCGGCCCCATCCGCCGCCACCGCCTCCCGGCAGGCCTCGGTGATGATCTTGCGCGCGTCCGGATCGCTGTCCAGCGCGAGCACCGGGATCTCACACGCGTGGATGCCGCGGCAGAACCGTTGCATGCCATAGCCTTCCACCAGATCGGCGGCCCGGCCGACGGTCCGCCCCAACGTGGTGACCACGCTGAATCCACGACCGAGATGACTTGCCGTGTGCATGGCCGCCTCGGCGATGCCGATCACCGGTCCCCCGGCCGCTTCGCGGGCGGCGTCGAGGCCCGGATCACCGAAACAGGCAAGCACGTAGCCGTCGACCCCTTCGGCCTCCCCGCGCCGGATCGCGGCGAGAAGGCCGGGGACGCTGAGCGCTTCGTCGTAGTGACTCTCGATCGAAGCGGGTCCCATCTCGGAAGTCACCGCGTCCAGGAGGGTGCCGGGGCCCACGACGCCCCTGGCGCACTCCTCGATCGTGTCGGTCATCGACCGGGTGGTGTTCGGGTTGATCACCCGGATGCGCATCAGGTCGGAATTCCTCGCACCGCCAGCCGTGTCCTGGTGGCCAGCGCGTAGTAGGCGACGAACCCGAGACCGCAACCGATGAACCAGCTGTACTGCGCCGCGGTGTACATGCCGGCGATGTCCTTGGCCAGCACCGGTATCACGGCGACCAGCGCGCCGATCACCGTCGCGATCACCGCGGCAGGGTTGTATCCCTTGCGGTACCAGTAGCTTCCGGTCGTCGACAGGGTGAACAGGTCGGCCACTACCACGCGCTGTTTACGCACCAGGTAGTAGTCGGCGATGAGCACTCCGAACAGCGGGCCGATGAACGCACCGAGCACCTCCAGGGTGTAGTGGATGACCTCCGGGTTGTTGTACAGGTTCCAAGGCGTGATCAGCACCGAGCCGACTGCCGCGATCATGCCGCCCGCACGCCAGCTGATCCGCTGCGGGCTCACGTGCGAGAAGTCGAAGGCCGGCGAGATGAAATTCGCGACGATATTGATGCCGATGGTGGCGATGGTGAACGTCAGCGCGCCGAGCACGATCGCGAACGTGCTGTCGATGCGCGCGACCGTGGTGACCGGGTCGGTGATCAACTCACCGTAGACCGGAACCGTCAGCGAGGCGGTGATCACCACCAGCAGCGAGAACAACAGGAAGTTCAGTGGAAGGCCGAGCAGGTTGCCCCGGCGCACCGCGGCGAAGGATTTTCCGTAGCGGGAGAAATCGCCGAAGTTCAGCATCGGGCCGGAGAAGTAGGACACGACAAGCGCGATGGCGCCGAGCATCACCGGCACCGAATCCCATCCGGAGTACTTCACCGCACCGAGGCTCAGGTCGATGGCGCCCCAGCCGGCTTTCGCGATCAGGTAGCCGCACAGCAGGAACATCACCACGTACACCGCGGGCCCGCAGAAGTCGATGAACCTGCGGATGGATTCCATACCCCGCCAGAACACGCAGGCCTGTACTACCCACAGCGTCAGGTAGCTGCCCCAGCCGAGCAGCGAAAGGCCGAGGAAGCCGTAGTCGTCGGCCACTGCGTAGGGCGCGAGCGATGGAAAGAGCTTCACCAGAACCACGTCCAGCGCCGCAGAGGCGAGAAACGTCTGGATCCCGTACCAGGCCACCGCGATCAAACCGCGGATGATGGCCGGGATGTTGGCGCCGAGCACGCCGAACGCGCTACGGCAGATGACCGGATACGGCACTCCGGTGACCTGACTCGGCTTCGCGACCAGGTTGCAGAAGAAGTAGACCACGGTGATGCCGATCAGTAGGGCCGCGAGCACCTGCCAGCTGGCGAGGCCGAGCGCGAACAGGCTGCCCGCGGTGACGTAGCCGCCGACGCTGTGCACGTCCGACATCCAGAACGCGAAGATGTTGTAGGAGCCCCAGCTCTGCCTGTGCAGCGGCACCAGGTCCTTGTTGGTGAGCCGCGGAGCGTACTCGGCAGGTGGTGCGGTGACAGGCGGCACGGCGCGCGGCGGCAACGGGGCGATGGTTTCGGTCATGGGCGTTTCCGATCCGACGGTGGAACTGTGATCGAAACGACGGTAGGAACCGGCTATTGCCCGCCCGTTGCGCGGTTATTTCCCGGCCATTGCGCAGCAGATATATCTTCCGGCGCCAGCAGCCCCGTGTTGCTGGGCACCGTCGCGATCACCGTCTCCAACCTGCGGTGATGCCCTTCGGCGACGAGGAGGAGGCGATCGACGTCCCTGGCGAGGAACGCGTCGAGCATCGATGCGTGGTCGGTGTGCAAGCGCACCCGGTCGGCCGGGCCGATGTGCACCATCGACTGCACCGGCTCGGTGACGTTCCATGCCGATTCGAGCATGTGCAGCAGCCGGAACATCCGCGACGGCCTGGTCAGCGCGACATGGAAGACGCGGGACCGGCGATGGTAGGCGACCGGGTCGTCGTCGCGGATGGCTTGTTCGAGACTCGCGTTCACCTCCAGCAGTTCCGCACGGTCGGCGGCCGAGTGATTCATCGCCGCCGCGGCCAGTGACGCCGTCTCCAGGGTCTCGCGCACGATGTACATCTCGCGCAGTTCGGTGGCGGTCAGCTGGGCCACCGTGTACCCGCTGTGTGGCTCATGCGTGACCAGGCCCTCCCCGATCAGCGTCTTGAGCGCCTCGCGCACCGGGATATGGCTCACCCCGAACAGCTCCGCCACCTCGCGCAGCGGGATGACGGTGCAGGGCGGCACCGCACCGTCCAGGATCACCCGGCGTAGTTCGCCGAGGATCACTTGCGGCCGGCCGGGTTCATCGACGACCAACCTCGCGAGCAGAGCCGAACGTCGTCCCGGTGGCATGGCAACACGCTAGGCGAGCCGTATTGCGTTCCCGGTCACCTTTGTGACGGTCAGGAAACGTCTTCTCACGGCACCGATCGGTCACGTGGGAGGGTGCACAGCGCCGCGTCGAGGGCATGCGATGCTGGGACAGACCGTACGACAGAGAGTTTCCGATGACAGCACAGTTCGTCGATCGTCGCTTCGCACGCCTGGTCGCCGAGTTCGACCGGCTGTTTCGGCGGCCTTCCGACGGCGGTGGAGCCCTGGCGGTCTACCTGCACGGCGAGCCGGTCGTTGACGTCTGGGCCGGGTTCGCACACCCCGAGACGCCGTGGCAGCGAGACACCGTCGCCATGGCGTTTTCCACCAGCAAGGGCGTCGCCAGCACACTGGTGCACCGGCTGGCGGAACGCGGCCTGATCGACTACGACGAGCCGGTCGCGACCTACTGGCCGGAGTTCGCCGCCGCGGGCAAGGAACGCATCACCGTGCGCGCCATGCTCAGCCATCGGGCGGGGCTGCACCGGCTGCGCGGGCTGTTGCCGGGGCCGATCGACGCATTCTTCGACGACGCGGCGGTGACCGCGGCGCTCGCGGCCGCGGCTCCCGACCCACGGTATCGGGTCACCAGCGGCTATCACGGCATCTCCTACGGGCACTTGGCCGCGGAATTGGTACGCCGGGTCACCGGTGCGGAATACACCGACGTGCTACGCACCGAGATCGCGGAACCACTTGCCGCAGAAGAACTCTGGTTCCGGGTCCCAGAGCCCGCACGCGAACGCATCGCCACCAACTTCCCACGTCTGACCGTCGCGGGCCTGAGCTGGGAGCGGAGCTCCCGACTGCTGGGCCGCACCCGATTCGCAGCCGCCGCCGACACCACCCCCGCGGGGTTCGCCGAGCTGATCTCCGATCCACGCCTACACGATTCGGTGATGCCCGGCCTGAATGGCGTCTTCTCCGCTCGCGCGCTGGCCCGCGTGTACGGGGCGCTCGCCAACGGCGGGCAACTCGACGGATACCAGTTGCTGCGCCCGGACACCATCGAGCGGATGACCCAGCGCCAAGTGTTCACTCCGGACTATGTCCTGGCTTTCCGGATTCCATGGGCGCTCGGTTACCACGGCGTGCCCATGAAGCCGTCCAAGGCGGAGCCGGTGTCGGCCTTCGGCCACTTCGGGCTCGGCGGCTCGGGTGGTTTCGCCGACCCCAGCACCGGGATGTCGCTCGCCTTCATCACCAATCGCCTCGGCAGCAGGGTCACACCGCTCGGCGACGGCCGTCTGGCCCGGCTCGGTGCACTGGCGCACAACCTCGCCGAGACCGCCTGACACCGGGGCCGTCCGCTACCCGGGATGGCAGCATGGCGGCATGGAATTGATCGAGATGGCGAGGGTCCAGGCCGCCGCGGAGTTACTCGCTCCCGTGATCCGGCGAACGCCGATGGTGGCGTCTCGGGTGTTGTCCGAGCACGTGGGCAGCGAGGTCTGGCTGAAGTGTGAAAACTTGCAGCGGACCGGGTCGTTCAAGCCGCGTGGTGCCTACAACCGGATCGCGAACCTGCACCAGGACGTGCGAGCGCGCGGTGTGGTCGCCGCGAGCGCAGGCAACCATGCGCAGGGGGTCGCGTGGGCGGCGACCTCGCTCGGCATCGCATCGACGGTGTTCATGCCGATCGGGGCGTCGCTACCGAAACTGGTGGCCACCAAGGCGTACGGCGCGCAGGTGCGCCAGGTCGGCGAGACCATCGACGACTCGCTCGACGCCGCGCTGGACTTCGCCGACCGGACCGGAGCGACGCTGATCCACCCGTTCGACCATCCCGACATTGTGGCAGGCCAGGCGACAGTCGGCAGGGAGATCCTGGACCAACTGCCCGAGGTGGGCACCGTGATCGTGCCGACCGGGGGCGGCGGACTGCTGGCCGGTGTGGCAGTCGCACTGCACCACTTGGCGCCACATGTGCGCGTGATCGGGGTACAGGCGGCGGAGGCGGCGGCGTGGCCGGATTCGCTGGCGGCGGGCCGGCCGGTCCGGGTCGGCCGGATGTCGACGATGGCCGACGGCATTGCTGTGGGCCTGCCGGGCGCCGTGCCGTTCGCCAATGTCGCCGAATACGTTTCGACCATGCTGACGGTGGACGAGGAAGCGCTGTCGACGGGGCTGCTGCTGTGTCTGGAGCGCGCGAAACTGATCGTCGAGCCCGCCGGAGCGGCGGCCGTCGCCGCGCTGATGAGTTTCGCACGGGACGAACTCGATCTCCGCGGGAGTGTCTGTGCGATCCTGTCCGGCGGCAATATCGACCCGCTGCTGCTGACCCGCCTGATCGGGCACGGCTTGAGCGCGGCGGGCCGTTATCTCGCTGTGCGCGTGACTATTTCCGACCGACCCGGCGGACTGAGCGCGCTGCTCGCGGTGGTCGGCAAGACCGGAGCGAGTGTCGTCGACGTGGCGCACTCGCGGACGGGCACCTGGCTGGCGGTCGACGAAGTCGAAGTGTCCCTGACCCTGGAGACCAGGGGACCCACCCATCGCGACGACGTCCTCACCGCACTGGCCAACGCAGGATACGCGGTCCGCACGGCGGATTAGCGCGACAATTGTCGGCCCGCGACCATTGCCGCTGCCGCGAATACGACGCGCGTTGTGAACGATCCTTATTCACGGCAAGCGGCGCGTGCATTGCGTGACGTCCTCACGCGCAGGTCGATCGACCGCTCGCCGCCAGGTCTGTGGGCAGCGATGATGGCATGACGCAGCCGCCAGAAACTCCCGGCGCTCCTCGAATACCGTCACCGCGACCGTATCGAGTGCGGTGGCGACCACCGCCAGCGGAGCGGGGTCATCGACGCAGGCGCGTCCATGACCAGCCGTACCAGCAACCCCTGCAACACGGCCGTGCCACCGAAAAGCACCTCGCGCTTGTCCGCGAGATCCGGCGCCGCCCGCCGCAGGTATCAGGTGCGGAGAGGCAGTTGATGCGTTGACGACGGGCTGCAGAACCGACCTTCGGAGGGGTTGCCGCGCCGTACGATGTCGATCGTCAGCACCCGGACCAGATATATCGGGTCTCGGTACCTGGACAGACCGCGGAGGAAGACTATTCTTGGCGTCGTGCCGGTACCGCGTCGTGAGCTGGCCCATGATCGGATGTGGGAAGCAAGTGATTTCGTCGGTCGTGAGGATGAGCTGGACAAGATCGTCCCCATGTTGGTGCATTCAACGCGGTTGATCACCTTGATCGGTTCGGGTGGTATCGGGAAAACCAGACTGGCAGTGCAGGCTGTCGGCCGTTACCAAATGGCCAGGCATGTGTCGGTGCATTGGGTGCGGCTGGCACGTCTGTCCAAGGGTTCGGATGCCTACGCGGTCGAGGAAGAAATCGCCCAGTCGGTGATCGGTCCGGATTTCTCCGGGCGATCGGTCTGGGAGGCGCTTGTCGACACATTCACCGAAGTGGACGCAGTGGGGCAATACCGACAGTCGATACTGGTGATGGACAATTGCGAGCATGTCCTGGCCGGTGCCGGTGCCGTAATAACTCCGTTGTTGGAAACAGTGCCGGGGTTGAGCATTCTGGCGACCAGCCGTGAACCGATCGGGTGGGTCGATGAGCATCTGATCGTCGTGCCTCCGTTGTCGCGCCGACAGGCTCTGACGTTGTTCCGGCAACGATCCGAGCTCACCGGTCACCCCGTCACCGGCGCCGACCAGATCGCCACAGCAGACCTGATCTGCCGACATATGCACGATCACCCGCTGTACATCCGACTGGCCGCAGCACGACTGGTGCGCCAACCGTTGGCGGCGATCCTTGGGGACCTCAGTGGTGACGAAACCGACGACAAACGTATGCGATGGTCGCCCGGGCCCAGCGTAGGAGCCGATCCCCGACATCGAGGAGTCGGGGATGTGATCGCCTGGTCCTATGACCTGTGCACCGACAAGGAACGCCTGCTGTTCGAGCGCATGTCGGTATTCGCCGCGGGATACGACACCAATCCCGAGGACGACCACAGCGGTGCTTCCCTCGATGTGGGAGCGGAGCTGGATGCGATCGAAAGCGTCTGCGCCGACGACCGGCAACCCGGAGAAGACCGTAGACCGGGAGACGACGACCACCCCGCGTCGCTTTCCGGTGATGGGGCGGTGAGCCTGGCGAGCGAAGAGATCGAGGATCTGCTCGATCGCCTTGTCGACCGATCGCTGGTCACAGCGCACTTCACGACGACCACAGTCCGGTACTCGCTACTGGAAAGTCTTCGGATATTCGCTCGGCGACAGCTCGAGCAACACTCCACCGTTCGAGCCGACGAATCGGCACGGCTGGCCGAACGACACCGCCACTACTATCGCGACAAAGTCGCGTACGCCGCAGCCAACTGGCTGGGTCCCGCCGAACACGACCTGCTGGACTGGGCCCGCGCGGCGTGGGACAACATCCTCACCGCTATCGACACCAGCATTACCACACCCGGCGAAGCGGCAGTCGGCCTGGAAATCTGCTCCGGGCTGCTCGCCCTACGATTTCCTTTCATGAAAGGTCCGTTGCGCGAGATGCGGCGGTGGACCACGCGCTCCTTACAGGCCACCCGGACGTTGGACCCACAACCCGCCGAACTCCAGATAGGGGCGATGGCGATGATCGTATGGCTCACCCTGTGCCAGGGCGAGCCCGAGGACGCCGAACGGATGCTGGAGGACTGCGTCACCGCCTGCTTCCCGGACACTCACAGCAGACGGAACTGGCGAAGCACCGCTGAGACCGATATCGGCCTGCCCGCGGTCGTCGAATTTGCGTGGGGCATCGAACTGCTGCTGGCCCACGGTGATGCACGAGCTATCACTGTTCTGGCGCGAGCCCGCGAAAAGTGGCATCGCCTGGACAACTATGGCGCCGCCGTAATGGCTGACTTGTGGGCGGCACTGGCGGCAGGTGTACTCGGAACCGCGCAACAAGCCCATCAGATCGCACGACATCACCTCGACGAAGCGAACGCTTCGGGTGCTTTGTGGGTGAAGTCCTGGGCTCAGCTGGCTTGGGCGCTCACTTTGACCAGACACGGCAATCCCACCGCCGCATTGGACTTCGAACGGCAGGCACTGACACACCAGCTGCCCGCCCGCGATCCCTGGGGGAGATTCTGGGCGGTCCAGTTTCGGGCTTGGTCATTGGCACAATGCATCACCGACGCCATCGCCGCCGGGAACCCCGACCGCGACGCGCTCACCGCATGGGCTACCGAAATCGCCCAACTAGCCGGAGGAACCGCCACGCAACAAGCCAGGTTCGGCATTCGCCTCGAAGCGCTGGGACCGTTTGCCGACGAAGCCGACAAAGCCCTCGCCGTGGCCCGTCGGACGCTCGGCCCAGAGGCGTTCACGGCAGCGGAAACCCAAGGATCCCGGCTGCGCCCCGAACTCGACGAGGTGCAACAACTCGCCATGGGGACACTATCCATCAACACTCTGGCAGCATCCCGTCCAGCAGGCCGAGCCGCCTCGTCGTATTGGAACGAGTTGACCACCGCCGAGCAAGAGGTCGCGATATTAGCGGCGGCCCGGTGGACCAATGCCGCAATAGCCGCGCGCCGCGGAAACTCCGTCAGAACCATCGACGCACAGATGACCACGATCCTGCAGAAACTGAACATCACCTCACGCGAAGACATCATCGGATTCGTCCCCGAAGACATCATCGACGATGTCCGAGCAGAAACCGCTCGACGCCCACGCCGAGGGAAGACCCACTGACTGTGATCGCGGCGAACTCGCAATAAGTTCGGGTCCATAGTTGGAACGGACATGGAAGCCATGTCTGTGGCATGCCACATCCGATGGCGACGCCGGTGGGGGCGGATGAGGCCACCCCCAACCGCAATTACGCGACGTTGGTGCGATCCAACGTCGGGCCAGGAGGCTCGCTTATTGTGGTAGTACGATGATGCATTTTCAGTGACGATGCCGACGGACCGGACGCGCCGACCGGTGTCCGGCGCTTCCGGTCGGCACGTCTCCTCATCAGGTGGCGGTCAGCAGGTGCGTTTGTAGAAGTACTTGGCGTTGACGTCCATGTCCACATGGGTGATCGCGATCATCGCGGTCTGAATGTTCCTGGTGACCGGCTTGCCCTCGAGAGCGGCGACCGCCTGGTCGACGCCTTCGGCGCCGATCCCCGCCGGGTCCTGGGCGATGAGCGCTTGCACGGTACCGACTTTCAAATCCTCGACCTGCTTCGGGCTCGCGTCGAAACCGACGAGCTTGACCTGTCCGAGCTTGTTGGCGTTGCGCAGTCCGGTCGCCGCGCCCTCGGCCGAACTCAGGTTGGTGGCGAACACACCCGCGAGATCGGGGTGTGCGGCCAGCGTCGCGGTGACAATCGACGCCGCCTGCGCCGCCTCGTTGTTGTTGTATTGCACACCGAGCGAGGTGATGCCCGGGTACCTTGTGATCGCCTCTTGGAAACCCTGCGCCCGCTCGTCGGTGGTGGAAGTGCCCGCCTTGGTGTTGATCACCAGAACTGGCCCCTTCTCCCCGACCAGCTTTGCCAGCGTCGCGGCCGCGAGCGCACCGCCCTTGTTGTTGTCCGACGAGATCGACGACACCGCGACGGACATGTCGTCCAGCGCGGTGTCCACCTCGACGATCTTGATGCCCGCGGCCTCGGCCTGCCGAAGCGGATTGGCCATGGCGGTGGCGTGCGTCGGCGCGATCAGGATGCCGCCGGGCTTGTTGGCCACCACACCGGTAAGCACTGGAGTCTGCGCTCCGGCGTCGAATTTCGTAGGGGCCTGGGTGTCGAGGCGGTAGCCGAGTTTCGCGGCTTCGTCCTGCGCGCCGCACTGCATGGAGATGTAGAACGGCTCGTCGGCCACGCCAGGGATCAGCACCAGCCGCTTGCTGTCACCGCCGCCCGAATTGCCCACCCCTCCAACGCAACCCGCCACCAGCGTGCCGATCATCACCAGTGCGCCGATCACCACCGCGTTCCGTTTCGCCACCCGCATCCGGCACCTCCGCATACTGTCTTCTGTTATCGAGGAATCTCTACTTCCGGTCCCGCGCCCTGCGACGGGCTTGGTCGAACCAGACCGCGGCAACCAAAACCACGCTCACGGCGATCGGCTGCCAGAACACCGGCACCTGTGCGATAACGAAACCCTTCTTCAGCACCGACGGGATGAAAACGCCGATCACGGTGCCCACGATCGAGCCGACACCGCCGAAAAGGCTTGTCCCGCCGATCACCACGCCTGCGATGGCATCCACGTTGTCGGTGCCGTGCCCGCCGATGGTGGTGGTGCCGAAGTAGGCCAGGTTCATGAACCCGGCAAGCCCAGCCAGCAACCCGGTAAGCAGATACACCAGAACCAGATGCCGGGTCACCGCGATCCCGGAGCGGCGGGCGGCCTCCTGATCGGAGCCGATCGCACAGGTGTAGCGACCGAACCGGGTGGTGTGCAGCACCCAGGCGGCCAGCACCGTCACAGCGGTCGCAACCAGCACCAGGTTCGGCACTCCCCCCAGCGACGTGCCGAAACCCAATGAATCGCGCAACTTTTCGGGCACCGTCCTGGTGTCCACGCCTCCGGTGATCAGCTGGGCCGCGCCCAGCGCGGCGCCGAAGGAACCGAGCGTGACGATCAGCGGCGGAACCCCGGCCTTGGCCACCAGAAGGCCGTTCAGCAGGCCCCAGACCCCGCCGCCTGCGACCGACAACAGTAACCCGACCGCGATGACGCCCCAGCCCGCGCCGGTGGCATCCTCGTTCGGGCTCAACCACTCCATGGATTTCGCGCCGAGCACGCCTGCGAATATCAGCACCGTCCCGACCGAGAGGTCTATGCCGGAGGTGATGATCACGAAGGTCATGCCGACCGAAAGCACCAGCAGCACGGACGTTTCGATCAGCAGAGTCTGCAGGGTGAACCGGGTGGGGAAGGCGTCGGGCCGGATGAGGCTGAACACCACGCACAGCACCACCAGCACGACGCCGATCCACACCGTGCCGGCGCCCAGCAGTCGCCGCAGGACCGTGCGTTCGGCCGGTGCGACGACCTCGATATCCCTCATGCCGCGTCCTCATGGGACAGTGCGCCGGTCATGGCGCCGACCAACTGCTCCAGCGTCGCATCGGCGGCGGCGAACCGAGCTACCCGCCTGCCGAGCCGCAGCACCTCGACGCGGTCGGCGACCGCACGAACCTCCGGCATGTTGTGGCTGATCAGGACTACCGCGACGCCCTGGTCCCGTACTCGGCGAATGACGTCGAGGACGCGGTCGCGCTGCACGACGCCCAGTGCCGCGGTCGGCTCGTCCAGGAACACAACCCTGCTCGCCCAGAGCACCGCTCGCGCGACGGCGACACTCTGGCGCTGTCCGCCGGAGAGCGCGCCGATCGGGACGTCGGCGCTCGGTAAGGACACCCCGAGGCGCCGGAAGTGTTCGATCGCTCGGGCTCGCATCGCGGCCTTGTCCAGCATGCCGAGCTTGCCCGGGAGTCCGGGTCGAACGAGTTCCCTTCCGAGGAATAGATTCGCGGCGGGGTCGAGATCCGGCGCGACGGCGAGATCCTGATACACGGTTTCCACGCCGAGTTTCCGCGCGGCCGTCGGCGAATTCAGCACGACCGGATCGCCGTCGAGCACGATGGTTCCGGCATCCGGTCGCTCGGCGCCGGAAAGGCATTTCACCAAGGTCGATTTTCCGGCGCCGTTGTCGCCGATCAATGCGACGACCTCCCCGGCGCGCACCTGAAAATCGGCGCCCCGCAACGCTTCCACGCCGCCATAGCGCTTCACCAGTCCGACGGCTTCCAACACGACCGCGGATTCGCCGGTCGCCTCGGGCCGAATTTTCGAATCGTCTGAGGTCATCGGACACATCCACGTGAAATCCACTGAGCGAGTGTCCAATCCATTGCCCGATGGTACGTTCGTCGGCTCATCCCACGGGACGTATTCGGAAAAGTGCGAATGGCGCAACCGGGCCGACCTAGGCAACCATTATTTTCGGTCGGGAGAACACCGAACGAAAGGCACGGAGCGCCAACACATACTATATTCCCTCGCCGGGCCGAATGTCAGTGTGCACCGCCGAGTTCCAACGCCAGCACACCGAGGATCACCAGCCCGATTCCGCCGACCTGGACCACGGTCAGCCGCTCGCCCAGAAACAGCACACCGATCGCCGCGATCGCGGCGACACCCACCGCCGACCAGATGCCGTACGCCACCCCAATCGTCATGCCGCGCTTCAACGCCTGGGACAGGAAGAAGAACGCCGCGCTGTAGCCGACGACCATTACCAACGAGGGCATGAGCTTGCTGAACCCGTCGGAGAGCTTCAGCGAAATGGTCGCGGTCACCTCGGACGCGATGGCCAATGCGAGCAGTAGCAAGGTCATCGCCGCAGCGTAGCCAGTTCCACGCACCCACACAGAGCGATGCCCTGCGCCGGATGCCACGCAGCTCCCCAAGGTGGGGAACACCGGTAGGACCGCGGCAACCGCGGAGCATACGATCTGGCAAATGATCGGCAGGCAAGACGTTGCGGTGGTTGAGTTTCCCTTCGAAACGCTGACCTGCAACGAAATATCGTTCGCGGAACGCGACGAAAGCTATCGGCTACTGCATGAATGGCCGGAGCCGACCTATCGGCATCCATCCGGACTACGCATGATCTGGAAGTACGCCGATGTGCGCGAGGTGCTGGACGCGGCCACTCCCGGGTTATCCAACGCGAATTCGTTGGATCCGCTGGTGGGTTACGCGCGGATCGCGGCGACTCCGCGGGCCATCCCGCATTTCGTCCGGCACCTGGTTCCGCCGCCCGCCAAGGCGACCGCCAACTTGACCGACGACCGCCTGCACAAGCGCGTGTGGAACACCATGGCTGGTCCGTCGGGGCACTTCACGATCTCCCCCGGCGACCGGCCGCACCGTGCCGCCGCCATGGTCGAGCACTTCCACGACGCGGTGCGCGATTCGGGCTACCGGCCCGGCACCCACCTCGACGTCACGGCATTGTCGATTACATACGCCGCACGGACGTGCGGTGCGGCCGTGGGGTTGCCCGAGTCGGACTGGCCACACGTGGCGGCATGGAGCGGCGCGCAATCGGGGCTACTCGGCCGCGTCATGCGCGGCCGCGAATTGGCCGATGCTGTCGCCGCACTCGGATGGTTGTTCACCGTGAGCGGCCGGGCGGTCCGGGAGGGCCGTGGCAGCGCGGCGACCGGATTCGCGCGCAGGCTTCGCGACGCCGGGCTCTCCCACCGAATCGCCGTGTCGGCCATGGCGAATTCCCTCGCCGCCGGTGTGCACACCGTGAGCGGCAGCATCCAGCAAGGGGTGCAGCGGCTGCTCGCGGACCCGGACCGGGCGTGGTGGGATCTACTCGCCAACCCGGAAGGCTCCGGACGGGTTGCCGCGAAGATCCTCCAGCTCGACCCCGGACTCGTGGCGTGGAAACGTCGTGTCAAGAAACCGGTCGTCCTGCGGAGCGGCACTCGACTCCCGGCGGGACCGGTGCTGGTGATGTTCGCTGCGGCCAACCGCGACCCGGAGGCCTTTCCCGACTGTTTGGATCTGCAGGGTACCGGCAAGCTGCCGTTGACCTTCGGATTCGGCAGGCACGTCTGCCCGGGCAAGAGCATGGCCACGCTCGCCGTCGAAGTGTTCCTCCGGCAGCTACGCGAACTCGCGCCGGAGGCCGAACTCGTCCCGGAGGCGAGTCGCACCACGCGGCGAAGCGATCTCCTGTTCAGCGGAGCCGATATCACCATCACCTGGTAGGACCGATCGACTCGACGTCATTCGCCGAACAGGGACGTTCGCTCCGAACACCGGCTCCGCACCGCCCCGCTGAGTCAGCCCAGCCAGGCGCGTGCCTCGGCCGCCGCCCGCCGTACCTCCCCGAGCTGCGACGCGACCTGCACGCCCGCGGTTCCGCCTCGGGCGTCCCGAGACGCGATGGAGCCCTGCACGGTGAGAACCTCACGCACTCTTCCGGTCAGCGCGGGGTCGATGGCGGCGAACTCCTCGTCGGTGAGCTCGTCGAGGCCGACGCCGCGGGATTCGGCGGCACGCACGCAGGCGCCTGCCGCCTCATGCGCGACACGGAATGGAACACCCTGGCGGACGAGCCATTCGGCGATATCGGTGGCCAGTGTGAAACCGGCGGGGGCGAGTTCGGCCATGCGGTCGGTGTGGAAGGTCAGTGTCGAGACCAGGCCCGCGATAGCCGGGAGCAACAGCTCGAGTTGCGCGACCGAATCGAACAAGGGCTCCTTGTCCTCCTGCAGGTCACGGTTATAGGCCAGGGGCTGCGCCTTGAGCGTGGCCAGCAGTCCGGTGAGGTTTCCGATCAGCCTGCCCGCCTTGCCGCGGGTGAGCTCGGAGACGTCCGGGTTCTTCTTCTGCGGCATGATCGAAGAGCCGGTGGACCACGCGTCGGCCAGGGTGATGTAGCCGAATTCCGGTGTGCTCCAGAGAATCACCTCTTCGGCCATCCGGCTCAGGTCTACGCCGATCATGGCGAGCACAAAGGCGGCCTCGGCCGCGAAATCCCGCGCCGAGGTGGCGTCGATCGAGTTGGCGGCGGCCGCGTCGAAATCCAGGTCCGCGGCGATCGCCTCCGGGTCGAGTCCGAGCGAGGAGCCCGCCAGCGCGCCGGAACCATAGGGCGACACCGCCGCCCGCTTATCGAAGTCGCGCAGCCGGTCCAGGTCGCGCAGCAGCGGGTGGGCGTGGGCGAGTAGATGGTGGGCCAGCAGCACCGGCTGTGCGGCCTGCAGGTGCGTCTTGCCCGGCATCACCGCGTCCGGGTGCGCCGCGGCCTGAGCGACGAGCGCGTCGACCACCGCGAGCACACCCGCCGCGACCCGGCGCACACCGTCGCGCAACCACATCCGGAACAAGGTGGCCACCTGGTCGTTACGCGAACGGCCCGCACGCAGCCTGCCGCCGAGCTCGGCGCCCACTCGCTCGATCAGCCCGCGCTCCAGCGCGCCGTGCACGTCCTCGTCCGAGTCGGCGGGCCGGAACACACCCGAATCCACGTCCGCCGCAAGCCGATCCAGCCCGGCCAGCATCCCCGACAAGTCGCCGTCGGAGAGCAGCCCCGCCTTGTGCAGGACCCGCGCGTGTGCTTTCGACGCGCGAATGTCGTATGGGGCGAGAGCCCAGTCGAAGTGCGTCGACTTGCTCAGCGCGGCCATGGCCTCGGCGGGCCCGGAGGCGAATCGCCCGCCCCAGAGCGCACCCTGGTTCGTGCTGCCGCTCTGCGTCACTGGTCCGCCTCTCCGAGCCTTCAGGCCGTACTAGTTGGGTGATGAGGATTTGCGAGACTACGACTGTGGCGGTAGCCGACAGCGCGCCGGTGCGCGTCCGCGCACCGGCGCGCGTGGGATTACTTCTGGCTCAGGTCACGGCGGGCGGCGACCTTGGAGGACAAGCCGTGGATCTGCACGAAGCCCTTGGCCAGCGACTGGTCGAAGGTGTCGCCCTCGTCGTAGGTGGCCAGGTTGAAGTCGTAGAGCGACTGCTCGGAGCGACGACCGTTGACCACGGCGGAGCCGCCGTGCAGGACCATTCGGATGTCGCCGGAGACATGCTGCTGGGTGTCGCCGATGAAGGCGTCCAGAGCGCGCTTGAGCGGGGAGAACCACAGGCCGTCGTAGGCCAGCTCGCCCCAGCGCTGCTCGACCTGCCGCTTGTAGCGGCCCAGTTCGCGCTCGATGGTGACGTTTTCGAGGGCCTGATGCGCGGTGATCAGCGCGATGGCGCCGGGCGCCTCGTAGATCTCGCGGCTCTTGATGCCGACCAATCGGTCCTCGACCATGTCGAGGCGGCCGACGCCTTGGCGGCCCGCGCGATGGTTCAGTTCGACGATCGCCTCGAGCACGCTGACCTGGCGCCCGTCGATGGCCACCGGCACGCCCTTGTCGAAGGTGATGATGAGCTCGTCCGGCGCCTCGAAGTTGACGGTGGGGTCGGAGGTGTAGTCGTAGACGTCCTTGGTCGGAGCGTTCCACAGGTCCTCGAGGAAGCCGGTCTCGACGGCACGGCCCCAGACGTTCTGGTCGATGGAGAACGGGGATTTCTTGGTGACGTTGATCGGCAGCGCGTTCTCCTCGGCGAAGGCAATGGCCTTCTCCCTGGTCCACGCGTAGTCGCGGACCGGGGCGATCACGTTCAGGTCGGGCGCGAGCGCGCCGATGCCGACCTCGAAGCGGACCTGATCGTTGCCTTTGCCGGTGCAGCCGTGCGCGACGGTACTGGCCCCATGGAACTTGGCGGCCTCGACCAGGTGCTTGACGATCAGCGGGCGGCTGATCGCCGAGACCAGGGGGTACTCGCCCATGTACATGGCGTTGGCCTGGATGGTGGGCAGGCAGTACTCGGTGGCGAACTCGTCACGGGCATCGACCACGATCGCCTCGACGGCGCCGCAGTCCAGCGCTCGCTGACGCACCACGTTCATGTCCTCGCCACCCTGGCCGAGGTCGATGGCCACGGCCACCACCTCGGCGCCGGCCTCCTTGCCGATCCAGCTGATCGCCACGGAGGTGTCCAGCCCACCGGAGTAGGCGAGTACGACGCGCTCGGACATGTTCTGTGTGCTCCTCGGTTTTCGGTAGGTGTACCAGCAGTATGGCGGGTGTCCGAGCGGCGGGCGCGGCCCGGCCCCGACGCCTCGAGACCACTCTCGGCTCGCCCACGTCGTGCTACAAATGATTATGCACGACGATGCAATCCCATTCACAACCGGGGCGGGCGTGCGCACCCGCTCAGACTGACGAACCCGTCGGCAATACCCCTTGCCTCACCACCGCCTGTCGCAGCACCACGCCGGTGACGCATCCCGGCGAAGGTCATCCAGACGCCCGACCGGCAATGCCGATGGACGTGCTCACGTCTCCCAAGGATTGATCACCGGCACGTCCATCGGAGCGAAGTCCTTCACGTTCCGCGTCACGAGCGTCATGCCGTGTTCGCTCGCCGTAGCGGCGATCATGGCATCACGCTCGGGGCGTAGGTCCGGCACGTGCAGCCGCGCGACGCGACGCGCGACGGCCAGGTCGATCCCCAGAATCCGGCCTGCGAACACATCGAGCACGTCGTCCTCCAGCCACCTTCGCAGCCGCTTCCCCTGCGTCGAGTCACGTCGTTCGACTCGACCGATGCCAACCTCGATCTCCAGTACGGTGACGACGCTCATATACAGCTCGGACGGCCTCCGGCCTGCCATCCAGGCCCGAACCGAAGGATTCGCCGCACGAGAGGACTTCCGCAGTTCACTGAGGACGTTCGTATCGAGCAGGAATGTCACAGCCGCGGAACCTTCAACTCGACGGTCAACTGAGCCGGATCGAAATCGATGTCGTCATCCCCCATACTCAACCGCTCCACAATGTCCTGACTGTCCGCGCGCAACCTCCGATACTCCTCGATCGATAGCAGCACGAAAGCCTCCGCGCCACGATCGGTGATTACGACCGGACCCTCGACTGCGGCGCGTTTGGCCGCACTGACGTCGCGATTGAACTCACGCGCACTCATCGTGGTCATCGACGCCTCCCTAATGTAGGTACTTACCTACATTAGGAAGTTCGCCATCGGCGCGCCAGTCGATTGCGCGATCGAGTGCCAGCCCCCACGCCTGGCCAGGCAAAGTTTCGACACCATCGCCATGCTGCTCGAGCAGCGGCGCCGCCCGGAAGCCGGGCAATACCCCGCCGCCTGAATCACCGGACCGCACAGACCTCGCTGCCGCGCTCACAGACACGGTCGCCTACCGGCCGGACTGAGCCATTCCGACTTTCAACCCGGCAAGATGGGACCAGACCCACAGCTGTCGCGCAAGCCTTCGATCATCCAGATCGCCGAGGCGCCCGAGGACTGAGTGACCGCCTCCTACCGGCTTCGATCAGCGCTATCGCGCAGCTCGAGCCCGGTGTCGGTCCCGTTGCAGAGATCGGCCGGTTTCTCTTCCTTCGGTGATCTCGTGACCAGATCGAGCCACGGCTGCTGCCAGACAGTGTCTTTGGGAGTGAGCAGACTCTCGAAGGCTGTGTCCGTATATGCCGGTTGGTTATTCCGGTGCCGCTTCGAACTGTCCGATCCTGTGGTTCAGATTTATTCGGGTGCGTAGAGCTCGGGCTCGAACAGCGCTTTGGCGCCGGCTCGCGTGTGGAGCTTCCGTTGCAGGGAGCGCAGGATCGTGACCGCATCGGCGTCGCGTATCGCATTGACGAGTTGGAACTCGACGCCCGCACCGAACAGGTCGCTGCCGAAGGCCAGTTCGCTCAGAAACAGCGCCCTGGCGGTCTCGACCTCGGTCAGCATGGTAGACCGCGTTCCTGCTCAGCGAGGGCCTGGTCCAAATGGCGCATGGCGCGGTGCACGCGGCCGAGGTTGCTGAGGGTCCTCGCTACGGCCGGATGCTCTGGGCCGTAAGCCTCTTCTGTGATGCCGAGGGCCTCGAGATATGCGGCCTCAGCCTCGCCGAGTCGACCGGATGCGTGATGGACAAGCCCAATGGCGTTCAGTGTGGCGGCAACCTCCGGATCTCGTTGGCCGACAAGGCGAGTGAATATTCCCAACGCACGGGTGTGGGCAGCTCGCGCCTTCTCCAGTTCGCCGAGGTCGCGCTGAACCAGGCCCAGACTGTTGAGGCTTGCCGCCAGAGAACGGGAATCCTCTTCTCCTAACGATGTCGCAATATCAACCGTCCGTTCGGAAATCCATCGGGCCTGCCGCAGCTGCGCTTGCCCGTACTGGTTATGCATAGTCAAGTAGCGCGAGACGCGCTCAATGAGAATTCGTGCACGGTCGAGGTCGGATCGCTCATTGATACTGTGGTCGAGTACGGTCAAGGCGTGCGGTAAAAGCCTGGCACATTCGCCCCAATTCGAAATATCTGCGACGTCTTCCGGAAAGGCGCACTCTAGTAGTCGAATCGCTGCCCCCGACCATTCCTTGCGTTGCTCGACGCTCAGGCTCTCTCGGATCACCAACTGCACAAGGCGATGCATCGAAAGGCTTCTCTCCGATACATCCACTATCGAGTATCTGCTGGCGGCACTCACCATGTTGTTGAATTGCAACGGATCCGAGAGCGCCGATCGTAAGGCGCCCGGCATGGTCGCCGCGTGCCTGAGCAGCATGTTCCGGTCCACATCCTCGGCGGAAAGGTGTGACAGAAGGTTCAATAGTAATTCGGCAGTCGGTGAGATACCCCCTAACTTTTGGAGCGACACCGCCCATGTGGTTGCGACGGTATCTTCGTGGTTCGCTGGCCTTCCCTGGCGGGACATAGCAGCGGCTCTGGATTGAAATAATTCGAGATACGTCACCAACGATATATTGGAGTCCTCGATATAGGCGCCGGCCTGCTCCAGCGCGATCGGGAGATCGCCGAGGATCTCGGCGATCTTGTCTGCAGCCACCCGGTCCGTTGTTCCTGTTCGCGAGAGTAGGAACTCGACTGATTCGGATCGTTCCAGCACATCGAGCCTTATGGTCGACGCATACCCCCGCCACGATGGATTTCTGGATGTCACGATGACATGCCCTCTCGTGTCGGCGGGACGAAACGGCATCAGATCCCGCGGGTCCTCGACGTTGTCATAAATTATCAGCCAATTGTCGTGCGCCCGTAGCCAATCTCGGAGCATCCCCATGCTGTCGCTGTGGCCGTCGGTAGAATGCACGCCCAACCTGATCGCCAGCTGATGCAGTGATTCGGTGACTACTGCTGACCGCTCCGCCGGAATCCACCAGATCAGCTCGTATCGAGCAAGATTTCGGTATGCATATGCAAGTGCCAGCTGCGTTTTGCCGACCCCGCCCATTCCTGAAATGACTGTTGTCTGAACTACTGCCGCAGTCAGCTGTTCGTCCAACTTCCGTTCGACGGCAGCAATCACATCGCTCCGTCCGACGAAGTGCAAGGTCAGGCTCGGTAAATTGGAGATGCGCGGCACCGGGGACCGTGTTGACTCGCTGGCATCCGGTGGCCGCTCGACACCAATCTGGACGTGCTGGGCGACCTGCGGTTGGTGACGCCCGGTAGTCTCGCCGTCGGTCGGTCTGTCTGGGCGGTGTGGCGTGGCCTCCAGTGGATGCTGCGGTGCGTGCCCGAAGCGCTGGCCCAGACGTCGCGGCCCGAATCCTACGGCCGCGGCTGCGCCGTGACCCAAAGCTGGAGCCGGAGGCGATTCGGGATCGTCCAGGCCGAGGCCGAGATAGGGCTTCGGGATGTCGAGTCCCTCGGCGATGCGGACGAACACGTCGTAGCTTTCGATCTTCCTTCTGCCGCTAGCGATCTCGCGGACGCGTTGATCGCCGAGGTCGGTAGCGCGCGCGATCGCGGCCCAGCTCCAGCCGCGGTGGTGCAGGAATTGGAAGATCAGCTGGATGTCTCGGGCAGCGAGCAGCTGGCGGATCGAGATGCCATCGTGCTGCTCGCTGGTCCACCAGGCCGGGTTGATCGACTGTCGTGCGGAAATAGGCCCCCCACCCACCGTCTGTACTGTCGATCCGCAAGTCTAGTGGTGCACGTGGGGGTCACGTCATCGCAATTCGATCAGGGAACGTCCGCACTTGAGGAAGCTTCGGGTGTTGGCGGCACCGAGCAACTCTGCGTGTGTGGCGACCAACTTGGCGATGGGCGCGTCGGCGTCCTCTACACCGAGTGTCACAGTTTCCTTGTCATTGCCGGGCCATTCGACCACCAAGCGCAGCCCGCCGGCTTTGGCCGTGCGGCGAACCTGGTTGAGGCTGGGGATCAGTCGGGTGACCTTGACGAAAAGTTGGGCGATGGTGGCGTCAGCTTTCTCGCTTCCGCTCACTCCGGGCACATCGGGAGTGTTGGAGTAGCGCCTCTCGGAGAACTGGGCCTTGAACCCGATCCGGCTCGACTCGGCGACCTCGAGTCCGTGAATTGCCGCTGTGACGTCGGAGGCCAACAGGGTTTTGACGCCCATCGGGTGGATCCTTCTGTCCCGCATCATCTCTTGAACCAGTGCGATCTCGGGGTCCAGCAGCTCGGTCAGCGACTCGAGGTAAGCGGGCAGCAGCCGGTCGGCGGCGGACATGAGCTTGCCGAATACATCCTTCGGGTCGAAGGCGAGACCGACGTAGTTGCCTTTGCTCTTGCTCATCTTGGCGCCGGTCCCGTCGGTGCCCTCGATCAGGCCGGTGGCCACGACCACCTCCGGCTTCTGCCCGTGGTTCTCCATGACCCGGCGGCACATCTGCATGCTCAGCAGCTGGTCGAGTCCGCCGATCTCGATGTCCGCGCTGATCTCCACCGAATCCAATGCCATGACAACCGAGTACACCAATTCCGCCATCGTCAGGCCGCTGCCCGCGCTGAGCCGATTGCGGAAGTCCTCACGCTGTAGGGAGGCCGAGAGCGGAAGTTTCTCCAGCACGCCGATGAATTCGGGGAGGCCGAACGGTGCGAGCCATTCGCTGTTGAACCGGAAGTCAGCGTCGTCGAAGTTGAAGAACGGTGAAACTTGGTCGCGGTAGGACCGCATGTTGCGCTGAATGTCGTCGTCGGTCAACGGAGGTCGATCCGCAACACGGCCAGACGGGTCGCCGATCTTCGCGGTGATGTCGCCGATGATGAAGACGACCCGATGTCCCATGCGCTGGAAGCGGCTGGCGACGATCATCGGCACCGCGTGGCCGACGTGAACGTCTGCGGCGGTGGGGTCGATGCCGAACTTGACGATCAGCTGTCGCCCGGCGTCACGGGCATCGGTCAGCAGTTCGGCGAGCTGGGCTGACGATGGAAGCAGCTCCTGGGTGCGGGCGGCAATGATCTGGGCCTGTTCTGTGGCAGACAGGTCGCTCAGATCCATCTGTCGACGCTCCGCGAGCAAGGCTAGGATCGCGTTGAGTTGCGGTCCTTCCCGCAGTTCGGGGGCTGTCCCGAGGATGTCCATCGTTGCGTCTCGGGATGCACCGAGACGGGTACTTTCGTGCATCATGCGTCCTGTCCTGTTCGCAGTCGGTGAGGTCGCTAACGGAAGGTGTAGACGACCTTGAGGGTGTGTGGTCGGTTGGTGGCGAACGACTGCGGAACGTCGGGCGGCAGAGCGCAGCAAGTGGCGATGATCGGGGCGAAGTCAGCCTGGTGATTGCTCAGAACCTCGAGCGCGGCGGCGAAGTCGTCCTGGCCTTCGTTGACGCGGTATGCCTTGCTGCCTCGGAGGATTGATTCCTTCTCCAGGAGGCGGCGAACCGATAGATCAGCAGTCGCTTGCGGGCGATAGACCCCGAGTGCCACCACCTGACCCAGGGGTGCCACCGCGGCTGCTGCTATCGATATCGGTTCACTGCTGATGCCTCCTACGGCTTCGACCACGACATCGTACCGGTTGGACTCGACGCTGCCTACAGTGATAACCCGGTCCGCGAAGATGGACAAGCGTTCGATCCGCTCGGCAGACTTGACCGCGATCGTCACCTGCCAGGCGTTTTTCTGCCGGGCACGTACTGCGGCCAGCGCCGCCATCGGCCCGTCGCCAATGACGAGAACATCCAGTCCGTCCATCACCATCGATCGAGTAGCGTGAACAACGCACGCCAGCGGGTCCGTCAACGTTGCCAGCGCGACATCGACATCGGCGGGCACCCGGTACAGCTGTTCGATGGTCACCTGAACTGATCCGCTGAACCCGCCGCGGCCGGTGTCGTGTCGGCCGATGCCAGCGTCGTCAGCACATTGCTCGGTCCATCCCCGTCGGCACATCGGGCACCGTCGACAGGGGCGCAGGGGACGAATGGCTACCAGCGCACCGTTGTCCGGATGCCGGCCGACCAGCTCGTGGCCCAGGGAGGTGAGCGCGAAGCCGCTGCGGAACCGCTGGATGTCGGGGCCGCATACGCCGACCGCGACGACCGGCACGGTCTGCTCGATCACAGCCACCCCCGAACGGTGTGGTCGTCGCCACCACTGGCGGTGATCAATTCCCGCAGCTTCGCCAATGCCGATCCGTCTGATATCAATTCGCGAGCGAGGTCGAATGCTTCCGGGACAGTGGTGGCGATGTCGCCGAGGAGAAGCAGGGTCGCCGCGTTCACCGCGACCATGTCCACCAAGGCCGGGGCGGCGGTGCCGGCGAGAACGTCCACCACGATCCGTGCCTGTTCGGTCAAATCTGACCCTGGCACGAAGTCGCCCACGGAGTATGGCCCGACGCCGAGGACGTCTGCCAGCGCAAGGCGCAGAGTTCGGCCCCGGACCCCTTCTCGGACGCCGACGATCGATGTATCGCCGACAATGCCCACCTCGTCGATCCAGCGGAGGTTGTCTGGAGTCGATGACACGACCAGCATGTCTCCGTCGTGGTACCGGCGTAGTACCTCGAGCGACAGGCTGACATCTGGATGCGCGATGCCGTACAGCAGGGTGTCGGTTCTGATCGGCAGCAGTAAGGCTGGAAAGGCCAACGACAGCACATGCGGAGCGAAGAACAGTCCACCATAGGCGGCGTCGAAGCGAGGAACCATCTGCTCGATCTCGAAGATGCCCAGACCGCATTCGGCCATCACGTCCAGGGTGCGACGTGTGCTTCGCGTGAGCTCGACCCCGAGCCGCTTCAAGGTGTCGGCAGAGCCGGCCACCGACGAGGTGGCCGCGGATGCGCACTTCGCGACCCGGACGCCTGCGGCCGCGGCGACGATCGCCGCTGGAGTTGAGATGTTGGGTGTCTTGATTCCCTTCTTTCCGCTGCCGGCGATCCCGATGACGCATTCCCCGGTGAAGGGATGCGCCGGCCGGGCGGCCGGGCGCAGTCCGTCGAGGGCCAGCGCCGCGTCGATGGCACCGCTGGCTTCCTCGACAGTCGGATGTTTAGCCATCAGCCCGTTCAACAGCACGCCGAGCTGGGCGCTGCGCATCCGCGGATCGTCGATGTCGAGTACCAACCGCATGTAATCGGAGGCTTCGCGATAAGTCAGGCTCGACCCGGAGTTCAGCCGGCTCAGGTACGAGGCGAAATGGGCGGGCTCGGAATCCTCGACAAGCCCCATCAGGTTCGCATACACGCTGTTGCCCTTTCACCACAGCTCGGTGACCGAGATCAGGTAGTCCGCCAGCTCGGCCTTCGCCGACCGCCAGGCCTGGGAGTTCGTCGCGCACTCGCCTACGAGATCCACGCAGTCGCCGTAGTCACGCAGGAACAGCTGGTTGATCAGCTGGAAGCTGGGTGACTCCGCCGCGAGCACTGCGGTGTCACCGGCGATCCGGTCTACGATCTGGTCCGGCGTCGAGGTGACGCTGATCGAGGACTCCGGGATGCTCTTGGACATCTTCGGATGTCCTCCGAATCCGGAGGCGAGGCGCGAATAGATCGACCCCAACGTGAAGTCACCGCGCAGGGTGGTGTTCGAGTCGAGGCGACGCGCGATCTCGGCAGCGAAGCGGACGTACTTGTGTTCGTCGATCCCGAGTAGCACCAGAACGGCGTCGAAGTCCTGGCCGAGGGTGATGAAATCGGAGGCCATGAGGGCGAGAGACACCTTGCGGGGGAACGTCATCGCAGAGGCGACGATCCCGAGGCTCGCATAGTAGGCGTGGTTGTCCTCCTCGGCGTCGTCGAAGTCTGCGTCATCTGCGAAATGACTGAGCAGATACAGGTTTCGTACGGTGTCGACTTCCTCGAACTGGCTACGCAATACACCCGCCGAGTCGTCGTAACCGAGACGCCGGCAGAAGGCTGCGAACCTGTCCGCCAAGTCACGGGCTTCGGAAAGCGACCTGCCCTTGCCGTTGTAAGCGTCCAAGTCGCCGAGAACGATTTGGGTGAACTCGCCGCCCTGCTGGAGCTTCGACATCCCGAGGATCTGCCCCACTGTGCCCATGTGCGGGACTCCGGACATGCCGAACCCTGTGGTCACGACGCGAGCGGAGCGAGGTGTCGACAAAAACCCCTCGGCGCGGTGGTGACACAACCAGCGGAGATTCAGCTCCTCCGCGCTGAAGCCGGCCAGCTCGAAGCCGAAGCGATCGAACTCGAAGTCGCCGTAGCCGTACTCCCGCACGACGTTTCGGTAGTAGGTGTTCGAGAAGATGACCGGTGCCGTTCTCATTGCGCCCTCCGTGCCGGTTTCATTGGTGTCCAACAGGATCCGACTGGCAGGCGCTAGGAAGTAAGACCGAGACGCACCTTCACCGTGAGGGGACAAGGTGATCTGGTCGGAGACAGGTCTATGTTCGAGTCTGGGGCGATGACGGAATCAGACGGCCGCGTAATCGGCTGTGTTGCAACTACTGCCAGATCCAAGTCCTGTCAGGCCCGGCAGCACGTCCACGCTGCGACCAGGAGGCAGGTGGTCGTATTCGACATCGACGGTACGGTGTCGGATTGTCGGCACCGCCTCCACTTTCTCGGCTTGAAGCCACCGCAGTGGGAGAGGTTCTTCGCGTCGTCAGCGATTGACCTGCCGCTACCGCGAGGACTCGCGATTGCCACGGCCCTGGGGTCGAGGTGCAACATTGTGTGGCTGACCGGCCGACCAGAACGGTTTCGGACCATCACGATGTCGTGGCTGGCACGGCAGGGCCTACCGACGGACACGGTACACATGCGGTCCCAATCCGACCGGCGTCCCGTCGCCGAGTTCAAAATGGAGCGAATCGCAGAGATCGCCGACCAGGATGACATCCGCCTGGTCATCGACGATGACGATACTGTCGTCGCCGCGCTTCGCCGCGGCGGATGGCCGGTCTACCACGCACAGTGGTCGACCCGATGAGCGGCGCTGTGCGGGTTGTGCACCTGCCGGCCAGAACGCCGTACGTTCGCAAGATCGTGTCCGCTGACATCGAATTACTCAACGGCAACAGAACCCGGCACGGCATCGTGCCTGCGGCAGTGGGCGCGGAATGGCTTCTCAGACACCGCCCGCTGGACTGGCTCGACGTGGTTCACCTCCACCACATCGAGTTCGAGGATCTTCTGGTCCTCGAAGATCTGCTCGACGCCTGTGCGAACGAGTCGGTGAAGGTCGTGTGCACTGCCCACGACTTGGTGCCGATGTTCACAGCGGCGGGGGACCTCCGAGCACGCCTAGAGCTCGTTGCCCAGTCGGGAGCCAGCTGGATCGGCCTCACCGAGTCGTCGGCAGCCGAACTTCGGCAGCTCGTTCCCGCGGTGGAGCGGGTGCGGGTGATTCCGCATGGATACGTCGTTGCCCCGGACGATCTGATGGGACGTGTTCGGCAGGTGAGCTCGGAGGCGAGCGGCTTTTTGATGTACGGCGCGTTACGCCCGAACCGAGGCCATCTGACGGCGGTGACGAACTGGAGTCTGGCCGTCCCTGACCCGCATGCGCGCCTCAGCCTCCTGTTGCGCCCGTTCAATCCTGCCGATTTCGGCAGGTACAACATCGATGCGCTGTTGTCGGTGGTCCGGGCCGACGATCGGATCAGCGCGACCATGCAGTCCTACCCGTCCGATGCCACCGTTGTCGAAGCCGGGCTCAGATCCGATGCGCTGCTGCTCCCGTACTCACGCGGCACCCATTCTGGTCAGCTGGAGTTGGCCTTCGACCTGAATATGCTGGCGGTGTGCTCCTCGGTCGGGCACCTACGCGAGCAAGCCCTCGTACACGGCGATCGGGTGATCGAGCCGATCTGGTTCGACTGGGGTGACGGCCGAGACTTTCTCTACGGTGAGCGACTCGTCGCGGCTCTCGAGACTGCAGGCCGGCAACTCGTCGCCAGACCGCGGAGCGGTCCGAGCCAGGAGTTCTCGGACTACCGGCGCGACGAGCACACCGTGTTCCTAGCCGAGCATCGCGAGACGTACCTCAACTGAATAGCGACCGCCGCTTTCGACGAGTTCCACACCGGCCGCACCCTCACAGTCAGCCAACTCCACTTCCTGAACCTGCTCACCGACTACGTCAGGAAGAACGGGGTGATCGAGGTGGGCGCGCTCTACGAGCCGCCGTTCAAGTCGGTTGCACCGACCGGGCCGGAGGACATCTTCTCCGAAGAGGATGTGGACCGGATAGTGGCGGTCGTCAGGAATATCCGTACGACTTCACTAGCCGATCAACAAGCCGAGCAGACCGCGGCACACGGATAGCACAGAACCTGGAACGCTCGGCGACGTTTCGCGCTCGCAATCGGCGTACCGGGGCAGTCCCGACAGGTCCTTCTACTTCGCAGTGGGTGTGCAGGTAGCTGTCATCGGCGCCGATGGCCAGCATCTTCCCTTCGAATGATGTTGCGGCGGTCGACGGCGTTGGCGTCTAGGGACAGCACTGGGCCAGGATCTGTCTGTGCCAGACCTGCTGACGACAGCCAAAGACGCCGCGTCCCGTCAGGCGAGTTCCTCGATTGTGGCGGCCACTTCCGCGCCGGTCAGGGGCTCGCGCGCGATGACAGCGATGGTGTCGTCGCCCGCGATGGTGCCGACGATGTACGGCAGGGCGGCGCGGTCGAGGGCGCTGGCCAGATAGTGGGCGGCGCCGGGCGGGGTGCGCAGGACCGCGATGTTGCCGCTGGAGTCGGTGGAGACCAGCAGGTCGCCGAGCAACTTGGACAACCGGTCGGTGCCACCGGTGACGCCGCGGAAGGGACTGCCGTCCTCGGGCACCACGTAGACGCCCGCACCGCCGTCGGCGGCACGGAGCTTCACTGCCCCCAGTTCGTCCAGATCCCGCGACAACGTCGCCTGGGTGGTGTCGATGCCCTCGGCCGCCAGCAGCGCCGCCAGCTCGGTCTGGCTGCGCACCGCGTGCGCCGAGAGCAGTTCGACGATGCGTGACTGCCGCCCGGCGCGGGTGCGCGCGATGGCCGGGCCGCCTCTGACCTCGGTCACACCGCGCTCCCGTATCGTCGCTCCAGCAGCCAGACCAGCAGCGCCTTCTGCGCGTGCAGCCGGTTCTCCGCCTCGTCCCACACCACGCTGTGCGGGCCGTCCAGCACCTCGTCGGTGACCTCCTCGCCGCGGTGCGCGGGAAGGCAATGCAGCACAACGGCGTCCGGCTGCGCGTGCGCGAGCAGGCCGGCGTTGAGCTGGAACGGCCGGAAGGGGCCGACCCGGTCCAGGCCGTCGTTCTCCTGTCCCATAGAAGTCCAAGTATCGGTGACCAGCGCGTCGGCGCCCTCGGCGGCGGCGGCCGGATCACCGGTCAACGTAATGGTGGCACCGGTGTCGGCGGCCCGCTTGCGCGCGGCCTCCACGATCCAGGGCAGCGGTTCGAAACCGGCAGGCGCGGCGATGGTGACGTTCAGACCCGCCGTGACACCGCCGAGCAGCAGCGAGTGCGCCATGTTGTTGGCGCCGTCGCCGAAGTAGGTGAGGTTTCGGCCGATCAGGTCGCCCTTGTGCTCGGCAAGGGTCTGCAGGTCGGCGAGCACCTGGCACGGATGGAATTCATCGGACAGCGCGTTCACCACCGGGACCGTTGCGCTGGCGGCCATTTCATCCAGCCGGACTTGTTCGAAGGTGCGCCAGACAATCGCGTCGACATAGCGCGACAGCACGCGGCCGGTGTCGCCGAGCGTCTCCTCCCTGCCCAGCTGGGTGTCGCGACCGTCGACGACCACCGCGTGTCCACCGAGCTGGGCGATGCCCATCTCGAAGGAGAACCGGGTGCGGGTGGAGTTCTTCTCGAAGATCACGCCGACGCCGCGCGGACCCTCCAGGGGGCGCCGGGAGAACGGTGCCGTCTTGAGGTCGGCCGCGAGCGCGAGGATTTCGGCCTGCTCGGCCGGGCTGACGTCGTCGTCTCGCAGGAAATGCCGTAAGTATTCAGAAGTCATTGTGCCGCAACCTCTTTCGCGTCCGCTAGTGCGCCGTCCAAGATCCCCGGCAAGTCGGCGACGAAATTGTCGGCTTGGGTCTCGGTGAGCACCAGCGGCGGAGCGAGCCGGATCACGTCGGGCTTGGCCGGGTTCACCAGGTATCCCGCCGCCCGCGCCCGCGCCTCGACCTGCGCAGACAGGTCCTCGGTGAGCACGATGCCGAGCAGCAGACCCGCCCCGCGCACCCGGTCGATCAGCGGGTGCTCCAGCAGTTCGATGCCGTCGCTGAGCCGCTTGCCGACGGACTGCACATGCGACAGCAGATCGGTGTCGTCGATCGTGCGCAGCACCGCGAGGGCAGCCGCCGCGCACACGGGGTTGCCGCCGAAGGTGGTGCCGTGCAGGCCAGGCGTGAGCAGTTCGGCCGCCTGGCCGTTGGCCAGCACCGCACCGATCGGGAGCCCCCCACCGAGGCCCTTGGCCAGGGTGATCACGTCCGGCACGATGCCGACGGCTTGGTGCGCGTAGAACGTCCCGGTCCGGCCGATGCCGGTCTGCACCTCGTCGAGCACCAGCAGCGCTCCGTTGCGCGCGGTGATCTCGCGCGCCGTGGCCAAGTAGTCGAACGGCGGAACCACCACGCCGCTCTCCCCCATCATCGGCTCGAGGAACACCGCGGCGGTGTCCTCGTCGACCACGGCGTCCAGCGCCGCGGCGTCACCGTAGGGCACGTGCACGACGCCCGCGGGCATCGGCTCGAACGGCGTCCGCTTGGACGGTTGCCCGGTGAGAGCCAGCGCCCCCATGGTGCGGCCGTGGAACGCCTCATCGCAGGCGATGATCTTGCGCCGCCCGGTCAATCGCGCGATCTTGAACGCCGCCTCGACAGCCTCGGTGCCGGAGTTGCAGAAGAATGCCCGGCCCTCGCCGTCGCCGAAGTGCGCGAGCAACCGCTCGGCCAGCTCGATGACCGGCTCGCTGGCATACAGATTCGAGACGTGCCCGAGCGTGCCGAGTTGCTGGGTGACCGCCTCCAGGATCGCCGGGTGCGCGTGGCCGAGGCTGTTGACCGCGATGCCGCCGAGGAAATCGAGGTAGCGGTTCCCGTCCGCGTCGTAGACCACTGCGCCCGCGCCGCGCACCAGCGCGACCTTGGGGGTGCCGTAGTTGTTCATCAGCGCGGCGGACCACCGCTTCCGCAGTTCAGCTGTCGTCATTGTTTCGTTCCGTCCAGTGGCCGCGACCCGTTCGGGATGAGCGGGGCGGGCGTCACCATCGTTCCGATTCCTTCTCCGGTGAACAGTTCCAGCAGCACGGCGTGCGGGACGCGACCGTCGATCACATGGGCGGTCGGCACCCCTGCTTGCACGGCGCGCAGGCAGGCTTCCATCTTGGGCACCATGCCCGTATCCAGGCTGGGGAGCAACTCCGTCAGCTCGGCGGTGTCGATGCGCGTCGCGAGCGACGACCGGTCCGGCCAGTTCGTGTACAGGCCCTCGACATCGGTGAGCACCACCAGCTTCTCCGCCCCGATACCCTCGGCGAGCGCGGCGGCGGCGGTGTCGGCGTTGATGTTGTGCACCACGCCGTCGGCGTCCGGCGCGATCGTCGACACCACCGGGATGCGGCCCGCGCCGATCAGGTCGAGCACGGCATCCGGGTTCACCGCGGTAACGTCACCGACCAAGCCGATGTCGGTCGGCTCGCCGTCCACATCAACGGTGCGGCGGGTCGCGGTGAACAGCCCCGCGTCCTCACCGGAGGTCCCGACCGCGTACGGGCCGTGCGCGTTGATCAACCCGACCAGTTCGCGGCCTACCTGACCGAACAGCACCATCCGCACCACGTCCATCACCTCGGGGGTGGTCACACGGAAGCCCCCGCGGAATTCCCCTTGCATGCCGAGCTTCTTCAGCATCGCGCTGATCTGCGGGCCGCCTCCGTGCACCACCACCGGGTGCACACCGACCGTGCGCAGGAAAGCCATGTCGGCGGCGAAGGCCCGCTTGAGTTCCTCGTCGACCATGGCGTTGCCGCCGTACTTCACCACGACGATCTTGTCCCGAAACCTCTGCAGCCACGGCAACGCGTCGGCAAGGATGTGCGCCTTGTCCAGCGCCGAGAGCGTGTGCAACACCTGACTGGTCATGAGCTGTAGGCCGAGTTCTCTTCGACGTAGCCGTGCGAGAGGTCCGTGGTGCGGATGGTCGCGCGGGCGGCACCGACATTCAGCTCGATCAGCACCTCGATGTCGGCGCCGGACAGGTCCACCTCGCGGGCGCCCGGCGCACCGACGCCGTCGAGGCACACCGGGTTCCCGTTGAACGACACCGAGATCCGGTTCGGGTCGAGCGTGACCGGCGCCATGCCGACCGCGGCGAGCACCCGGCCCCAGTTCGGGTCGGAGCCGAACAGCGCCGTCTTGACCAGGCTGTCGCGGGCGACGGTCCGCGCCGCGGCCACCGCCTCGTGCTCGCTGACCGCGCCCGCGACGGTGACCAGCACCCGTTTGGTGACGCCCTCGGCGTCGGCCATCAGTTGGGCGGCCAAGTCGTCGCAGACCGCGAGTACGGCGGCATCGAGCTCCTCCTGGCTCGGGGTGACCTCGCTGGCGCCGTTGGCCAGCAACAGCACGGTGTCATTGGTGGAGCAGGAGCCGTCCACGTCGAGCCGGTCGAAGGTGCGCTCGGTGGCGTTGCGCAGGGCCTGGTCGAGCTGGTCGGCGGTGACCGCGGCGTCGGTGGTCAGCACCACCAGCATCGTCGCCAGCGCGGGGGCCAGCATGCCCGCCCCTTTGGCCATGCCGCCGACGTTCCATTTGTCGCGATGGTGGTAGGCCGCCTCTTTGGGCACGGTGTCGGTGGTCATGATCGCGTACGCGGCGTCCGAACCACCGGAGAGGCCACCGCCCATCTCGTGCACGATCTCGGTGACGGCGGGAATCAGCTTGTCCATCGGCAGCCGGTCGCCGATGAGTCCGGTCGAGCAGACGGCGATTTCACCCGCGCCGGTCTCGGTACCCCAATTGCTCAGCGCGGCGGCGAGTTCCTCGGCGGTTCGGTGCGTGTCCTGGAATCCGGCGGGCCCGGTGCAGGCGTTGGCGCCGCCGGAGTTCAGGATCACCGCGCGCAACCGCTTGCCGGTCAGCACCTGCTGCGACCACAGCACCGGAGCCGCCTTCACCTTGTTGCTGGTGAACACGCCGGCGGCCGCGTATTCGGGGCCTTCGTTGAGCACCAGCGCCAGATCCGGCTTGCCGCTGGCCTTGATGCCCGCGGCGATGCCCGCCGCGCGGAAGCCGAGCGGCGCCGTGACGCCTTGGTTGCGCACCAGCTTGCCGCCCGCGTTCTCGGTCGATGTCCCAGCGGTTGTCGTCACGGTGCCACTCCTACGGTGGAAAGTCCTGCGGTCTCGTCGAATCCGACGGCCAAGTTCATCGATTGCACCGCGGCACCCGCGGTGCCCTTGGTCAAGTTGTCGATCGCGCCGATCACGACCAGCAGGCCCGCGTCGACGTCCACCGCCACCTGCAGCGTGACGGCGTTGGAACCGAGCACCGAACCGGTTTGCGGCAGTACGCCTTCCGGCAGCATGTGCACGAAAGGCTCGTCGGCATAAGCTTTTTCGTAGACGGCGCGCGCCTGCGCAGCGTCGACACGGGTGGGTGCGGTGCAGGTGGCGAGGATGCCGCGCGGCATCGGTGCGAGCACCGGGGTGAACGATACGGCGACATCCGTGCCACCCGCTGCCGTCAGGTTCTGCGCGATCTCCGGCGTGTGCCGGTGCGCGCCCGCGATGCCGTAGGCCCGCACCGAGCCCATCACCTCGGTGCCGAGCAGCGCCACGTCCAGCTTGCGGCCCGCACCGGAGGTGCCGCTGACCGCGACCACGTGCACGGCGGGCTCGACGATGCCCGCCGCCACGGCGGGGGCCAGCGCGAGGCTGGCCACGGTCGGGTAGCACCCTGGGACCGCGATCCGGTGCGCGCCGCGCAGCTTGTCCCGGCCGCCGGGCAGCTCGGGCAGACCGTAGGGCCAGCTGCCCGCGTGCGGGCTGCCGTAGTACTTTTCCCACGCTTCCGGGTCGGTGAGGCGGAAATCGGCACCGCAGTCGATGATCACCGTCGACTCGGGCAGCTTCTCGGCGATGGCCGCGGACTGCCCGTGCGGCAGGCCGAGAAAGACCACGTCATGTCCGGCCAGCTCGTCCGCCGTGGTCGGCGCGAGTATCCGTTCGGCAAGCGGCAGCAGATGCGGCTGCAACTCCCCCAGCGTAGCTCCTGCGTTCGATCCCGCGGTCAGCGCCCCGATGGCGAGGCGCCCGGCTCGGTAGGCCGGATGCCCGAGAAGCAGGCGCAGCACTTCGCCGCCCGCGTATCCGCTCGCACCAGCCACCGCGACCCGCACGACAGGCTGGTGAGGCATATCCGAGGAATCAACCATGTGATGATTATGCATGACTATGCAATCTCATTCACAGACCGGGGTCCGTCCTGGTCGGCCACGCGCCCGTGATACCCGGCCCGAAGTTACCCAAACAGTCCGCCACGGAGCACCGGACGACGCGAGGAGCATGCACCCGAGCACTTCCGCGGTGCAGTACCCGCCGCGGGAGGTGCACCGGATACCGGCTTACCGTCGCGCCGGATACCGCGCCGCGGTAGGCCAATGTCGGCGCTGGTCGGGTCGGCGAGCAACATGGCCAGGCCCGCCAGATGGGCTCCTCTGGTCGGCACCACACCATGATTGTTCGCGGTTGTTTCGGCGGGCGCCGAAACAACCGCGAGATAGCGTCGCGGGATGGACCGGATATGCCCAGTAATGTCGATGACCAGAACCCAGACCTTCCATGCGCTGCACCACCGCGCCGAGCCGCTGGTCCTGCCCAATGCCTGGGACTTCGGGTCGGCGGCACTGCTCGCGGCCGAAGGTTTTCCGGCGATCGGCACCACCAGCCTCGGAGTCGCCGCGGCGGCGGGGCTCGCCGACGGCGCCGGGGTCACCGGCGAGGAAACCCTCGCGTTGGCGCGACGGCTCGCCAGGCTGCCGGTGCCGGTGACCGTCGACATCGAGGGTGGGTTCAGCGATTGTCCGGCCACCGTCGCCGAATACGTCGGACGGCTGGCCGAATTCGGTATCGCCGGAGTGAACCTGGAGGACGGCCGGGCGGACACCGCGCTGGCCGGACCAGAGCATCAAGCCGAGCTGATCTCCGCGATCAAGGCACGTTCGCCGGAGCTGTTCGTCAACGCCCGCGTCGACACCTACTGGTTGAACCTCGAGCACGGTGCCACCCTCGCCCGCGCCGAGCGGTACACCGCCGCCGGCGCCGACGGCATCTTCGTCCCCGGCTTGACCGATCCGGACGACATCGGCCGGATCGTCACAGCGATACCCGTGCCCGTCAACATTCTCTACTCGACGACTGGGCCGTCGATCGCGACGCTCGCCGAGCTCGGTGTTCGCCGGATCAGTACCGGCTCGCTGCTGTACCGCGCTGCCCTGGCGGCAGCTGTCGACGTCGCGCGCGCCGTACGCGACAGTACGCCAGTCACCACCGGGGTTCCGAGCTACCGGGAGATTCGCACGATCACCCACCCCGACTCGTGAGACACCAGCCGGACGGCCAGCGACAACACGGTGTGGACGTGCGATGGGCCCGAAACGGCGTTGAAGCTGGTGAAAGAGCTGACACCGATGACGCCATCCCCGCCCGGACGCGCCGATACCCCGGTGGCACATGCTGCGGTGGCCGCCGGAATCGACACCGTGCCTCAGTGCTTGCGCACCACGCGCTCACCCTCGCCGGGCTTCCAGATGGTGATGTCGAGGTGGTCGTCGACGACTTCCACCGTCGAGGCGCCGGTGAGATCGGCGACGTAGAAGTGGTCGAACTCCTCGCCCCGGATGTCGAATCCGCTGTCGTCGAAGAGTTTCTGGGCGAAACGGGCGTGCACTTCCTTGTCCGGAAGCTCGACGACGGTGCCGAAGAGCTTGGCGTCACCGTCGGACACATTCGTGTCGACGGTGGCGGTGTGCAGGCAGAACCGCGGATCACGGGCCAGATCACGGAACTTGGTAGTCCCAGGCATACCGGCGATCACGAGCATCCCCTCGAAGACCCTCGGCTCGATCGGACTGATCCGCGGGAAACCGTCGGAACGGAGGGTGCCGAGCATGCAGAGATTGCCCGCGGCTCGGTGCCTGCGGGTGAAGATTTCGGCGACGCGGGGGGCTTCTTCGACGAATGCGCTCCAAGTGGTCATGGCGAGGACAGTACGACGTGTTCTTGACATCGCCTGTCACGTTTTCCGGCTAGTCTCGCGGCATGCGGGCGAGTCGACTGGTGCAGCTGCTGTTATTGCTGCAAACGCGGGGCCGCACCACCGCGCCGGAACTGGCCAAGGAACTGGAAGTGTCGGTGCGCACCGTCTACCGCGACGTCGAGGCACTCTCGGCGGCGGGCGTGCCGGTGTACAGCGAGCCGGGCCGCGGGGGCGGCGTGCAACTGGTGGACGGCTACCGGACCCGGCTGACCGGACTCACCACAGAGGAGGCCGACGCGGTGCTGCTGGCCGGATTACCCAGTGCCGCAGCTGACCTCGGGCTCGGCACCGTGCTGGCCACCGCGCAACTGAAGGTGCTCGCCGCATTGCCACCCGAACTGCGTGGGCGCGCGACGCGCATCGCCGAGCGCGTGCACGTCGACGCACCGGGCTGGTTCCACCGCCCCGACGAGACGCCGACGCTCGCCACGGTCGCCGACGCGCTCTGGCACGACCGCAGGCTGCACGTCCGCTACGGCCGCAAGGACAAGGTTGTCGAACGCCACCTCGACCCGCTCGGCCTGGTCTTGAAGGCGGGCACCTGGTACCTCGTCGCACGCGGCGGGTCGGCGGTCCGCTCCTACCGGGTGGGCCGGATTCTCGCCGCCGAACCGACCGTCGAGAACTTCGTCCGTCCCGCGGACTTCGATCTGCGGGCGCACTGGTCCGACGCGGCCGACGATTTCGCACACTCGATGCTGCGCGTCCGCGCGCGCTGCCGGATCGCGGCCACGCACCTGCGGCTGCTGCGGCTGATGAACGATCCGGTCGCGGTCGCGGAGGCGATGGCTTCGGCGGGCCCGCCCGATGCCGAAGGGTGGGTGGAGGTGGTCGTGCCCTCGGAGTCCTACGAGGTGCTCGCGCACGGCATTCTGCCGCTCGGTGAATTCCTCGAGGTCCTCGAACCGGCCGAACTGCGCGCATGGTTCGCGGCCACGGCCGCCGCCATGCACGCGCGCTACTCGCGCGCGTAGACCGACGCCGCCCTGGAGAGCACCCGGGGCGGCGGCGCGAACACCCGAGCGGTCAGCGCAGCGACCGGAAGAATTCCCGCACGTCCCCGGTCAGCAGATCCGGCGCTTCCATCGCCGCGAAATGCCCGCCACGGTCGAATTCGGTCCACCGCACGATGTTGTGCTCGTTCTCGGCCAGCTTGCGGATGGACATGCTGCCGGGGAAGATCGCCGCCGCGGTCGGCACGCCGGACTTCTGCAGCGGCGCGCCCCACGCCGCGGACTCGCTGTAGAGCCGAAGCGAGGAGGCGAAGGTCCCGGTGAACCAGTAGAGGCTGATATTGGTCAGTAGCGCGTCCCGGCCCACCGCGTCTTCCGGCAGTTCGATGGCCGGATTCGTGTACTGCCGGAACAGGTCGATGATCCAGGACAGCAGCCCCGCAGGCGAGTCGTGCACGCCGATCGCCAGCGTCTGCGGTCGCGTGGATTGCACCATCGCGTAGTCGTAGCGGGAATAACTCTCCGGGCCGGTCAGCGCGGCCAGCTTCGCTTGATCCTCGGGGCTGTACTCGGATTCGCCACCGCCCCAGGACGGATCGCCCGCGGTCGTGGATTCGTCCGCGTCACCCCAGGATTCGGCGTCGCCGCTGTCCCATCCCGGCATGGTGATCGGTCCGTTCAGGTGGATCCCGGCGAGGTGCTGGCCCGCGATGTGGCCCAGCCGGCTCGCGACGAAGAAGCCCGCGTCACCACCATGCACGCCGTAGCGGTCATAACCGAGTCGCGCCATGAGTTTTGCGACCACCTCCGCGAACTGCTCGGTCGCGCCTGCCCCGACCGCGGTTGCCACGTCCGAGAATGCGAACCCGGGCAGCGAAGGGATCACCAGGTGGAAGGCGTCGGCCGGGTCGGCACCGTGCGCGCGCGGATCGCTCAGCGGCCCGATCACGTCCAGGAACTCGACGAACGAGGCCGGCCAGCCGTGATTGAGCAACAGCGGCAGCGCGCCCGGCTCCGGCGAACGGACATGCAGGAAATGCACCTGCTGCCCGTCGATCTCGGTGACGAACTGCGGCAGCTCGTTCAGCCGGGATTCCGTCGCGCGCCAATCGAATTCGGTGTGCCAATATTCGGCGAGCGGCCGCAGATACGACACGCGCATGCCTTTGTCCCAGCCGACGCCGGGCAGGTCGTCCGGCCACAGCGTGTTCGCGAGCCGGTGGTGCAGATCGTCGATCCGGTCCTGCGGGATGTCGATGTGGAAGGGGCGG
The DNA here is from genome assembly GCF_045207455.1 of Nocardia sp. NBC_00881. Taxonomy (NCBI): domain Bacteria; kingdom Bacillati; phylum Actinomycetota; class Actinomycetes; order Mycobacteriales; family Nocardiaceae; genus Nocardia; species Nocardia sp. NBC_00881. The sequence goes on along the minus strand of NZ_CP108798.1, from coordinate 8,352,620 downwards.
ATGTCGTGTTCGGTGCTCATGGCGACCACGCTAGGAAGCGCTTAGGACAGTTTCGTTCCTAACTTACTGGCATTCTGGACGCCATGCTGGAATCCTCGGCGCGATTGCTCAAACTACTGGCCCTGCTACAGGCCAATCGCGACTGGACCGGGGCCGAACTGGCCGAACGGCTCGGCGTCACCGGACGCACGGTGCGTCGCGATATCGACCGGCTGCGCGAACTCGGCTACCCGGTGCACGCCACCCGCGGCGCCGCGGGCTATCGGCTCGGCGCGGGCGCCGCACTGCCGCCGCTGCTGCTCGACGACGACGAGGCGGTCGCGGTGGTGGTCGGCCTGCGCAGCGCCTCCGGCGGCACCGTGACCGGCATCGAGGAGGCATCGCTGCGGGCCCTGACGAAATTGGAACAGGTGCTTCCGCCACGGTTGCGTCACCGAGTCCGCACGCTGCGCGGCGCCACCCTGCGCGTCGCCGCCCCCGGCGCGACCGTACCGCCGGACACGCTGATGGCCATCGCCGAGGCGTGTGATCGACACGAACGCCTGCGGTTCGACTACCGCGCGCACAGCGGAGTGTCGAGCGTCCGCTCGGTCGAGCCGCACACCCTGGTGCATTTCAGCAGGCACTGGTACCTGGTCGCCTGGGATGTGGACCGCGCCGACTGGCGTACCTTCCGCGCCGACCGGATCACGCCACGAATTCCCACCGGACCTCGGTTCTCGCCGCGCGATCCACCGGAAGGTGGTGTGGTCGCGTATCTTTCGATGCGATTGTCCGCCCGCTCGTGGCCCTATCAGGCGACGGTGCTGCTGCACAGCTCCGCCGAGGACGCCGCAGACAGCGTATGGCCCGGCATGGGTGTCGTGGAGGCCGTCGACGACCGCAGCTGCCGACTGCACGTCGGCGGCGAGTCACCCGAGGGGCTGGTCTGGATGATCACCTCGGTCGACATCGATTTCACCTTGCTGACCGGTCCACCGGAACTGGTCGGCGCGATCCGCGCCCAGGCCGTCCGCTGCGACCGTGCGGTGCGCGACTTCCCCGCACCGTAATTCCGCGGCGCCCGACCTCCGCCGAGCCGGCAGGAACCTCGCCCCGGACAACTCCACCGACGCCAGCCGCGAGTCCTGAACCGTGTGCCATCGAGCTGTCCACCGGTCGGACGGCCTTCGCCGACCTTCCACGGACAGCTGAGCGTCAGTGTGCATCGACACGCACCTCCTCGACCGGGGTCGCGGTGCGCCGACGACGACCGGCCAGCACGACAGCCACCGCGGCAAGCATGAAGGCGCTGCTGCACCACAGCGCCGTCGTGGGGTGATCGGTGTGGTCGACGACGACACCGGCAGCGGCGGGGCCGAGGACGGCGCCGATGTTGAAGGCCGTGGTCGCCAGTGCCCCCGAGATACGCGAGGCGGTTGGCGCAGCGGTCTGCATAATCGTTGCGATCAGGGTCGACCCGACACCGAAGGCGACCGCGCCCGCGACCGCCGCCATGATCGACACGCCGGCCAGTGTGTGTGCGGTCAGAGCGGCAACCAGCCAAACGCCGACGAGCACCACCGTTCCGACAGTGACGATCCGCCTGCGGTAGCGGTCGATGTAGCGGCCGCTGAGAGTCACACCGACGAACGAACCGACGCCGAACAATGCGAGCACAACCGGAACCCCACCGCCACTCGCCTCGGGAATACCGCCGGTGATCGTGCCCAGATAGGTGAACCCGGCGAACGTCGCCGCGTTGACCAGCACACCGACGAGGACGGCACCACGGACCGGCCGTCTGACCACCACGGCCCACTCTCGCCACATCGACGGCCCCTGCGTGTCCAGGCGGTCACGGTCGCGCGCGTCGTCACGAGGAACCATCGCCCACACCGGCACGAGCGCCGCTGCGCTGACGATGGCAACGGCCCAGAACGCCGAACGCCATCCCCAGACCTGTCCGAGCAATGTCCCGGCAGGCACACCGGCAATGCAGGCAACCGTCACCCCGGACACAACCACAGAGGTGGCACGTCCGACCACGGCGGGGCCGACCAGCCGCGGCAGAGCCGCCAACACTGTCGCCAAGAATCCAGCGTTGGCGACCGCCGCGACGACCCGGGTCGCCAGCAGCGCCGCGAAATCCGTGGCAACAGCACCGACGACATGAGCGACACAGAACAACGCCAAAAACGCTGCTACGGAATACCTGACCGGCGACCGGACCGTCGCCATCGCCATCACCGGCGCCCCGAGCACCATGCCGGCCGCGAACAGTGACGTCAGCAACCCCGCGGCACCGGGCGAGACCCCGACGTCGGCAGCGATCTGCCGCAGCAACCCCGACACCATGAACTCAGACGTGCCCTGCGCGAAGACCGCGACAGCCAGCACGAACACCACAACGGGCATAGAAAGACAACTCCCCGGATACGAGGGGTACCACGCATACGACGCGGCACCCGAGATCGTCGCAGAATCGGGCGAACCATCACCCGACGGCAAGAAACCACCATCGCCCGGCGTTGCGAAATACCCACCTGTCATCAGTCGCTCAACGACCGACAGGCCTCGCACTCACAACGCCGTCCAGCACACAGGCTGGACGGCTACCGTCTGGACGACTCCGGAGAATTCACGCCCACACCATAACAATCCGCCCACGTCCAGCCAACGCAATAACTACGACAGCATGACCCGCAACAGCTGGCTGCAGGCCCAATTCCACACCAGCGCAAGTGATTCCAGTGGCACCGAGGCAGAAAGTACGTGGCCAGGGTGGTGCGATCGCGACGGCGGGCGCGAACAAAGCTGCGCCACCGCGCCGATGCGTCGCGACCGGGTCGCGATCATCTGGATGCGCGGCCTGCGTTCACGGCCATAGCGGGTCGAGTCGTCGCCTTCGGCCGCCACCGCCCTGCTCGACAGGGGCGAGCCGTCATGACCCGCACAGCACCACGGATGCAGTGTCGAGCAACATCGCCGTAGCGCACATCACTACCGATGTAGTATCAACAGGTGCCCATGAAGCGCGAACTCCTCTTGGACGCGGCAATCGACCTGCTGGGGTCGCAAGGCACGCGCGCGCTCACCCACCGCGCCGTCGACAAGGCCGCCGCAATGCCGAGCGGGTCGGCTTCCAATTACTTCCGCACTCGCGAGGCGCTGCTGATCGGCATCGCCGAGCGGCTCGAGGAACGCGACTACGCGGACTGGGAGGCACTGAACCGGATACCAGCGCCGCGCACGATCACCGAACTCATCGACGCCATGACAGGCTTCGTCGTCCACGCGGTAGCGGCCGATCGCACCAGGACACTGGCCAGATACGCTCTTCTCCTGGAAGCGCAGACGATGCCCGCACTGCAGGAAACCGTGCGACGCGAGCACCCTCGGCTGGCCGAATGGGCGGCGACCCTGCTGGCGAACGTCGGCGCCGAGCGAGCGGCGGCGAAGATCCTCGTCGACTACCTCGATGGCACGATCCTGCACCAGGTGATCAGCCCCATGCCGGAGTTCGACCCGCACGGCGCGTTGAACCGGTTGGTACGCGCACTGGTCGGCGGCGCGCTCAACTGAAGAGCGCGAACAGACTCGCGGCCTCCGCGAGCGCTCGCCGGTGCCGTCGATGATGTCGACAGCACCGAACAGCAAGTCGGTGATGGGTTTCGGCTCATCAGAAGAAGGTGTGCAGGAGGTCGATGACGCGCGGCGTCGGTGCGTCGGCGTCGTCGATCACGGGAATGAGCCGCCATTTGTCGAAGGCGGTGCACGGATGGGACAGGCCGAGGCGCACGACCGTACCGATCGGCAGTTCCGTCGCGTCACCACCGGGCAGGCGCAGGAAGGTGTGCTGGTCGTTGAGCGCCGACACGGTGGCGCCCGGGTCCAATGGAGTGCCTTCCGGTCCCGCAATCCGCTGCGGGACCGGAAGCCCTTCATCGAAGGGAAGATCACGCTTCCCCGCGTCCAGCAGGGCGAGCCCGGGCTCCGGGCGCGAGAGCGTCCGCGCCCAGCCGTGCATCGCCGAGCGCAGCGGCTTCTCGCTCCGCGGCGCCGCCAAGGGTGAAATGCCCTCGTAAAAGCCGTCGTCGTGGATGAGATAGGCCCCGGACCGCAGGACGACCGTGGTCGAGACACCCGGTGCGGCCCGCTCGTCGGCGAGCAGGGCCAGGCGTTCCACGACCAAGTCCGGGTAGGCGCTGCCCCCCGCGGTGACGATCGCTGGGCCGCGATACAGCCCGGCGGCGTCGATCTCGCGGTGCAGTCGCGCGAGTTCGTCCAGGTAGTCGCGCACCGCGTGGATGCCATTCGGGGTGCGGTCGTGCGCGAGCGCGCCCTCATAACCGCCCACCCCGGCCAGCGACAGTCGCGCCGCCGCATCGATCGCCTCCGCCACGGCGAGTGCCTGGTCGACGGTGCGCGCGCCGGTACGGCCTTGCGGTCCACCGAGTTCCACCAGCACACGGACCCGCTCCGCACCTGGAGCGGTGCTCAGATGCTCCTGCATCAGCGCGACCGTTTCGACGCTGTCTGCCCAGCAGACGAACTCGAACGACGGATCGTTCGCCGATTCCGCCGCCACCCAGTGCAATCCGACCGGATCGACCAACGCGTTGGCCAGCAGCACCCGCGCGACGCCGAAGGATCGCGCGACCTGTGTCTGCCAGATGGTAGCCAGGGTGATCCCCCACGACCCGGCGGCCAGCTGTTCGGCCCACAACTGTGGGGCCATCGTGGTCTTGCCGTGCGGCGCCAACCGCATGCCCGCCGCGCTCACCCAGTCGGCCATTACCGCGACGTTCGCCGAGACGGCCGCCCGGTCGACGGTCAGGATCGGGGTCTCCAGCTGGTCGAGGGTCGGGGCGGTCGCCAAGAATTCGCGCACGGTGTGCCCCCAGGACGCGGGCGGCATGCCCTTGTGCTCGGGCCCGATCGTGCGGTCCCCGAGTGCTGCTACGACTGCTTGGTCGATCGACACGGCATTCCTTCCCGGCCAGCCCGGTCCACATACCCGGTAGCTATTGCCGTATGCGCAACGCTTGTTGCATATAGTTTTTGGTTTAATTGTTCTGCAGCCCTGAGAAACCCGTCGAGATCGACGCCGTCGCCATCGTCACCCCCTGATCGCCGGTGTGCTCGGGCGGGGACTTCCGTGCCGAACGTATCCCGTTCAGCCGGAGTTGCGCAGGGCGGTGGCCAGGCCGTTCATGGTCAGCAGGATTCCGCGCCGCACAAGTTCCGAGTCGTCACCGGCCCGGAGGCGGCGCAACAGTTCCACCTGCATCTGGTTGAGCGGTTCCAGGTAGGGGAAGCGGTTGTGGATGGACTCGGCGAGCGAGGGATTGTCGGCGAGCAGGTGGTCGTTGCCGGTGATCGCGGCGTGCATGCGGATGGTGCGGGCGTGCTCGTCGCGGATCATGCCGAAGATCTGCTCCCGCAACGCCACGTCGTCGACCAGTTCGGCGTAGCGGGCGGCGATATCGAGGTCGCTCTTGGCCATCACCTGGGCCAGGTTGGACAGCACCGTACGGAAGAACGGCCAGCGACGGTAGAGATCGGCCAGGGTCGCCAGGCGCTCCGGATCGCCGCCGATCCACTGCTCCAGCGCCGTCCCGGTGCCGTACCAGCCGGGCAGCATCACCCGAGCCTGACTCCAGGACATCACCCACGGGATGGCGCGCAGGTCGGCGACCGAGTTCGTCGGCTTGCGCGAGGCGGGCCTGCTGCCGATGTTCAGGTCGCCGACCTCGGCGACCGGCGTGGACTGGCGAAAGTACTCGACGAACCCCGGGGTGTCGTGCACCAGGTGGGCATACGCCGCGCGGGCGCGCTCCGCCAGGTCGTCCATGATGTCGTAGGACGGCTCCGCGTCCGGGCCGAGGCCCTCCACGTCGAGCAACGTCGACTCCAAGGTGCCCGCGATCAGCGACTCGAGATTACGGTGCGCCGCACCGGGTTCCGCGTACTTCGCCGCGATCACCTCGCCCTGTTCGGTGAGCCGCAGCGAGCCGCGCACCGCGCCTGCGGGCTGGGCGAGAAGGGCGTCGTAGCTGCGGCCGCCGCCCCGGCCCACGGTGCCACCGCGACCGTGGAAGAGCCGCAACCGGATTCCGGTCTTGCGGGCGACCTCCACTAGATCCAGCTCCGCCCGATACAGCGCCCAGTTGGCGGCCAGATATCCACCGTCCTTGTTGGAGTCGGAGTAGCCGAGCATCACCTCTTGGCGCATCCCCTGTGCCGTCACCAGCTCGCGATAGACCGGCACGTCCAATGCCGCGGCCAGGGTCGCGGCACCGGCGCCCAGGTCCTCGATGGTCTCGAACAGCGGCACGATGCCCACCGCGCAGCTCGGCTGCCCGTCCGGCTCGCCGGGATCGAGCAGCCCGCCCTCCTTCAGCAGCAGCGCGGCCTCGAGCAGGTCGCTGACCGAGGTGCACATGCTGATCACGTAGCTGGGCACCGCCTCGGCGCCGAGGACCGCCACGACATCCCGTGCGGCGCGGACGATGTCGAGTTCCTTGACGGCGAGCTCGCTCAGCCGCGCATGCGGGCCGAGCAGCGGGCGGCGGGTGCGCAGCTCGGCAGCGAGCAGCTGCACCCGCTGCGCCTCGGACAAGCTCGCGTAGTCCGGGTGTACGCCCGCCCAGGCCAGCAGCTCGGTGACCACCTGCTCGTGCACTTCGGAATTCTGTCGCATGTCCAGACCCTGCAGGTGGAAGCCGAACGTCTCCACCGCGTGGCGCAGCCGCGCGAGACGGTCGTCGGCGAGCAGGTCGTCGCCGCTGCCGCGCAGCGACGCGTCCACCGCGTCGAGATCGTCGAGGACCGCTTGCGGTGTCGGATAGGGCCGCGCGCCGACGTCGAGGCCACCCGGCGGAACCTCCCCGAGCGCGGCCTCGGCGGTGGCGGTCACACGGCCGCGAATATGGTGCAGTGCACGGCGATACGGTTCGTCGGCGTGCGTGGCCGGATCGCGGTAACCGGTCGCGGCGAGGGCGGCCACCTCGGGCGTCACCGCGACGAGACGGGCCGAGAGCGACAGCGATTTCTCCAGCTCGACCAGCTCGTGCAGATAGCGCCCGAAGGCGACCGCCGCGGCCCGGTACGCCGCCTGACGCACGACATCGGCGTTCACATAAGGGTTTCCGTCGCGGTCGCCGCCGATCCATGAGCCGGGACGCAGAATCGGGCGGCGCAGCAGCTCGACTCCCGGCCAGCGCGAGCGCAAGGCTGCGCGCACTTCGGCGTTGATCGCCGGAATCACGTCGAACAGGGTGATGTCGTAGTAGCGCAGGCCCACCGAGATCTCGTCCTGGATCCGCAAGCGCGCCAACCTGATCAGCGCGGTGTGCCACAGGCTCAGCACCTGGCGGCGGATTTGCTGTTCGAAATCGGCGCGCTCCCGTTCGGTCTCGCTATAGCGCTGGCGCAGACGCATCAGCTCGGTGATCCGGGTCTGCACGTCGAAAACCGTGCGACGGCGGGTCTCGGTCGGGTGCGCGGTGATCACCGGCGACACCAGCGCATCGGCCAGCAGATCGGCGACCCGGTCGCCGTCCAGCGCGGCCGCGTCCAGTTTGCGGTAGGTCGCCGCCAGCGACGAATCCTGCGGTGGCTCCCCGGCCGTCTCGTGCGCGGCGCGGCGACGATCGCGCTGGATGTCCTCCGCCAAGTTGGCCAGCAGCACGAAATAGCTGAACGCGCGAATGAGCGGCAGGGCCACCACGATGTCGACACCGTCGAGCATCTCCGCGACGGCGCTGCGTCCGACCTCCTCGCGCCGCACCCGGAACGCCTCGATACGCACCCGCTCGATCAGGTCGAAGACCTCAGGGCCCTCGTGATCGCGGATGGTGTCACCGAGCACGCCACCGAGAAACCGGATGTCGTCGCGCAGCGGCCGGGTGGCGTCCTGTTGCGTCTCGATCGTCGATTCGCCCATGTTCAGACAGTATTGTCCTTCGGCCGGCGACGGTATGCGACGCGGCACACACCGCGGCGGCGCTGAGCACACTGCGCTGGCGAACATGCAGGCCAGGGCTACAGCGGTGGCATCCGAGCCGGTCGGCGGCGGAGGCGGACAGGTGGCGGCCGCACAACCCAGCGTGCGACTCGAACCCATTTCCGACCAGGGACCGACCACACCGTGAGCCGATAGAGCACGGACGGTTATCGGTCGCGTGATAATCCGCGCGTACGGTCGTGTCCCTGTCCGGCGCCACCACGCCCAACGCTCGGTGCATGTCCGAGTGGCTGTCTCACTGCCGCTTGCGGGTGGGTTGCCTTGCGGGAATCGAACCCGGACCTTTTCAGTACACAGCACGATGGCTACTACGAGCTAGCCAAGACTGTCAACGGAGGCGAAGAAAGGGTGGTTTACCTGACGCTATCACGATTCCCGACTACCCAGAGCGATCGCAAGCACGTTCGATCGCCAGGACGTTGGACGAATTAGTTGTGACAAAGTTGGAAGCCGCAGCAGGCTCCTTCCGACGTGTCTCAGTCGAACACGCCGACCGATTCGCCAGGCTAGCAAGCTTCACGCTATCGCCAGCAACGCGCCGAGAGGGCTCATCTCGTTCCAAGAAGTAGCGTCGAGAAGAAACGGAGCAGCGATCAGTAGGCCGACAAGTACTAAAAACCACCCCGCAAAAACGCCACGCTTCGAGCACAAACCTCGGTACGATGCCATATTGCTATGGCTGGCGTTGCCAGCTCCGACTACCACATCCACGCCGCATATAGGAGAGCTGAGTGCGAGCATCGGATTTTAGGCAAGCTTGCACTGGAATCCCGGGGGGAGCAATAATTATGAGAGTCGAGTCGAATAAGTGAAAGCATTTGAACTGGGCAGGGAGAACCTGAACAAGCTCATCGCGGATACCATCGAATTCGATGGAAACGAAGCGACGACTCGATTCCGGATCATTGATCGCCTACTCGGAGATGTCCTGAGATGGCCACCTGAATCTATCGAGTGCGAGAAGCATATCGATGGTGACTACCTCGACTACGTACTCGGAAACCCCGATAAGCAAATAGTAGTCGAGGCGAAGCGCACTTCCAAAACCTTCGAAGCACCCGCAGGGCTCGATAGCGGCCGAATCAACCTCGGCACTCTACGCAACTATTCTAAAAGCAACGCCGCCTCAATTGACCAGGTGCTCCGCTATTGCCAGAGCGCAGGAATAGGTGTCGCTCTACTGTCGAACGGTAACCAGTACGTCGGCTTTCTCGGTAGCCGCTCGGATGGAAAGAAGCCGGTCGATGGGTCTGCATACTATTATGCCTGCCTTGCAGACGTCGCCGAAAAATTTGCCGAATTCTGGGATTTCTTCTCCAGAGACGGAATCAGTCGAAAGAGAATATTCTCGGCTCTGATGGTCGATAAGGAACTAACACCTCCACCGGCTCCACTCTCGAAGAGAATAGTCGGATATCCCGGATACCGCATTGGGACCGAGATGGAAATTGATCTTCGCATACTTGGCGATCTCTTCATTCATGACGTCATGAGAGAGGAGGGTATCACCGATGAATTCTTAAGAGAATGCTACTGCTCAAGCGGAGCACTTTCACAGTACGCTGCGGTGAGCAAGGAAATTTTAAAGACACGGTACATGCGACTTAAGCGAGCAGGTGAACACCGAGAGCGTTGCCAATAAAAAAGGCGCAAATCCTCGCATAAAAGACGACATACTTTCGAGCGCTCTAACTAGGCGGCCGGTTATCCTACTTGGCGACGTAGGGGTAGGAAAGAGTATATTTCTTAAGCACCTCTTTCGAATTGAGGCGCGTAGCATGCTCACACGCACCACGGTCTTCTATATCGACTTCCTCAAGCATTCCGGACTAATCGAAGATGTACCAGATCACATAGTTGATGGAATCACAGAGAAACTGCAAGAAGAGAATGGGGTCGATATCTTCGAAAGCGCCTTTGTTCGAGAAGTATACAACAGCGAAATTAACCGATTCAAACGCGGAATTTACGGTGCTCTTGAGCAAGAGGATCCGGCTGAGTTCCGGAAACACGAGCTTCGAATGCTTGCAGGCTACGTGGACAACGCTTACGAACACGCCCAAAGGTCGCTTAAATTCCTACAATCGTCACGACAGCTAAGCTTCGTCATCGCACTTGACAACGTGGATCAGCACGAAGCTACCTTCCAAGAGAGAATATTTGTTGTAGGACAGGCGATTGCAGAGACTTGGCCGTGCACGGTGTTCATGGCGCTACGCCCGGATACCTTCCATGAATCTCGAAAGACAGGCACACTTGCTGCATACCAACCTCGTGTCTTCACCGTATCTCCGCCACGAAGCGATAATGTCGTCACTAAACGACTTGAGTTCGCACGGAAAGAGTTGGTCGAGTATGGAAGAATGCCAGGTTTTCCGGCCGGTCTAACGCTGGACTCAGAGAGCCTGCTGATTTATATAGATGTACTGCTCGATGCATTCGAATCCAATCGGCAGCTCATCGAACTCGTCGACAACTTGAGCTCCGGCAATACTCGCCGAGCACTCGATTTCATCTCGACCTTTGTAGGTAGCGGCTATGTTCAGACTTCAAGAATATTGCAGGCCCACAAGAACGGCAACTCATATGTAGTGCCGCTCCATGAGTTCATACGGGCAATACTTAATGGTGACCACAAATATTACGACCCTAACACATCTCATGTCCCCAATATTTTTTCTGTCGGGTCCAGCGAAGGCAAAGAACACTTTCTCTTAGCAATGGCGCTGGCAGAGATTGAAACCGCAGGAGATGGCAAACCCGGCGGCTTTACGGACCTCGGTACCGTCTATTCTAAATTGCAGAGACTCGAATTTATCGCTGAGCAAATCGATCACCACCTGGAGCGGGCACGGCGGTTTGGCCTTACCGAGGAAAACGACCACGGAGAATCCGGCAAGCTCATCCGAGTCACTCCTGCTGGCGCATATCTGTACAAGGTTCTAGTCAGCAATTTCTCCTACATCGATGCGATTGTCGTAGACACACCAATTTTGGATATCAACTTCCGCACGCAGATACGCGACGTGCACGATATTAGCGATCGAATCTCTCGCGCAGAGGTTTTTATCTCTTATTTGCATGAAATGTGGAAATTTGCCGAGGAGACGATAGCATTCGATTGGCGCCTGCTCTCGACTGCTTGGGATAAATCGTTAAGCGACGTTAAGAGAGGTGCCACCCGCGCAGCCGAGAGACGTCGGAACCAACATTGAGATTGCGTTAAGGTGCGCAACTTTGGAGCGTATTATTGATGACATCTCACGAATGCAGTGCCTGGACCTCAAGTGACGCATGCTGGGCGAACGCGCGTATACGTCGCGAGCTTCGGCGGTCGGCCAATGCGCTCGGAAGCACGACGGCGGCCGAACGTCCGGTCGCCGTAATCAACCGGAACCACACCAGCACCACCACTGATAAGTGTCGGTGAAAAATATCCGAAAGAGTTTCACAAGGAGCACTACGGAAGCGCGGTTCAGCCATGGCAGCGCGAAGTTGGAGTTACCATTGCGCAATGACGGTGGGTTGCTACGCGGATATGCCGCTACAAGATGAGTTGGGCATTCACAAGTGCGGGGCGGTATTCATGCTTCGGCAGAGACCCGTTCAGGACGCAGTTGTCCAGCTCGGGGGTTGGTCGGTAGAAATCAAGCATGAAGTGCGCGCAGTCGCAGTACATGGCGGTGCTCGCAGTAGGGGATTTTCCGAAGCCTTCTCGGTTGTGCTTGAGGCGGCTAACAATGGTCTGGACTTCATGTCTTTTCGAGGTTTAGCGGACGTTGCCATTCGAGATGCAACCGACGACTGTCTAGTTTGGTGGCCAGAGAACGGGGCGGTCGTTCTGCGTGCTAATGTGATCCACACTATGACTTCGCACCATTCCGCGAGAGTGGTCGTTCATGACGCGGACGGAAACGTAGTACCGAGTTCGCCTCCCACTCCGCTACAGCGAGATGCCTTTCGGTTCATTCGGATGTCAAGGACTTCTGAGTATTTGCATGACGCGTACCGGAATATGTTTCTTGCGCTTGAGTCCGTTATCAGCGAGATCCATCCGCACGCGAGTGGGCGTGAGGCAGCTTGGTTTAAAGACGCTCTCAGTGAGGCTGATAGACTGGAGCCGGTCTCATCGCTCGCGCCCCCCGGAGTATCTGACGCGATCGACTGGATATACAACAATATGTACAGCGATGAGCGCTCAGGTCTTATGCATGCCAAGGCGGGGAGACAATATCTTCTCCCCCAGGAGACTGCCAGCCGTGCGTCAATGCAAGAGTCATTAGGGCGGTTATCGACCTACGTTCTATGACTGCTTGAGAAGCGTTTAACTATTAGGCATATGTCGAGCGGATTCGTTCAAGGCGGCTGGGAGTCCTTTATGAAAAAGGCGCTACCTATTCACCGGATCGCAATTTCCGACGATAAGACACCATTTAACGATGAAGACATACCGTTCGCTCCTGGTGGTGGACACATCATAGAACTTCCACAGGGGCCGGTTGCGCGGGAAAATGAGCCGATGGTTATGAGTGTCACGGGCTCGTGTGAAAGAGATGCATTTAGCCAACTCGATGGGATTTATCGTATTGGAGCGATGGGACCGGAGAAAGAAATGCTGTTGACATCTCCACTATTCGGTCCAGTCCAAGTTGGCGGGGGTGTGGGGCGGTTCGAAGTAAAGCTTGGAATGCGCAACATCAACAGCACTGGACCACGGACACACTTTCCGGCGTAAGGATGACTCCGTCGACCTTGCGTCACCCGCCGGTGCTGGGTGGCAAGCCCCGCAGGGGTGCGGCAGGTCGTATGCCGGATAGTACACGTCGGTAGCCGCCGACGGTTTGTGTGGGTTGTGCGTAGCGGTTCGGTGTCCCCCTTTCCTGGTCCTGCACCGGGGTGCCCGCCCGGGAGCGGCGCGCTTTGCGCGCCGCTCTTGATTCTGTAGACGGAAATTCGGCAAGTGCTCGCACTTGGGGGTAATTGGGGTTTGTTGGAGTTCCATGAATGGAGTTCTATTATAAAACTTTTGGAGGTTGGTTGAAGGTTTCCTAGTTCTCTCTCCCAGTAGGAGGTGCCAACTTCTATCCCTGCACTGCAAAGGAATCATCAGAACTTCCCGCACCATCAACCCGCAAATACCTCCTGCACCGCTGCCGCACAACCCGCGTGCGACCCGAACCCCGACCTGAGGCCAACCAGGCGGTGAGCCGATCGAGCACAGACGGTTATCGGTCGCGGGATACTCCGCGCGTGCGGTCGTGTCCTTGTCCGGTGCCGCCACGGTCAACGCTGGGTGCATGCCTAGGTGTCTGTCGCACTGCTGCTTGTGGGTGGGTTGCCTGCCCCAGCCACAGGAGTCTTTCCACCTCGGATAGACGCCCTTTTTCGTCCAGTTCCGTGAATGCCGCATTCCGCGCCTGGTCCTGGGCCTTGGCGGCCTCAAGTTCTTTCTCAGCTGCCGCGCGTGCTTCGGCTGCCGCGCGCTCGGCGCTGTTGGCATCGGCCGTGTCTCGGGCCGCCTGCTCCCCGTTGTGGGCGGCGTCCCATTGCGCGTACTGAGTGGGCATCGCGAATTCCTGCGCCACCCGTTCGGTGACCTCACGTTCGATCCGTACACGCTCGGTTTCCGGCGTTTGACGTGCTTGCCTGGCTCGCTCGGCTTCTTCTCGGGCCCGTCGGGAGCGTTCGGCTAGCTGTGGGGCTTCCTCCCGGCCGCGCGTGGCGGCCTCTCGGAACTGTTGCACCTTCCGGAATTTCTCGGCTCGCTCTTGTGCCCGCACAATCTGGCGTATCTTCGCCAGCCGTTCACGGGCACGCTGGGCGCGATCCAACTCATACACCCGAACCAATTCGAGTTGCTGCGATGCCAGCGACTGACCGAGCCGTATAGCGCGAAGTGCATCGGCGCGGGAAACTATCTCGTGGTGAAACCGGCCCGGAAAATCCCGCGCCATTGCCTGCAATTCGGCGGCCACAGACCGGGGGATATTCTCACCGGCCACCGTTTCCCAACGGGATTGGGTCAGCTGACCGGACTCAAGTCCTGCACGCTCTTTGAATAATTGCTCGCGCGTGTCCCGCTCATTGACCCGGCCCGATTTACGTTCTATGCCTCGGGTTCCCCGACCTTCAGTGCGGGCGTTATCCAGCACGCGAGGGCCCTTACTGGTTTCTATTCTGAATTGTCGCACCCAGCCTTTTTCGGGAGTTTCCCCCCGCTCGCGCGCTCTCCCTAGTTCGAAGTACAGACCTTTTTCGTAGTTGGTCAGCCGCCGCCGGATGACGTCGTATTCGTCGGGCATTGCAGCGCCCACCCCCGTTTACTGAGTTCTATGTACCCTTGCGTATGTCGCGGGCAGCAGACGTGATCACGTAATCTGCCATACCGGGGCCATCGTCTTCAAGAAACAAATAGTCCGTCATCGAGACCATGCTTCGGACTTCCTGACCGTTGCCGTCGTGCACTGCCGGACTGAAATCGGTGTACAGCGGAGAACCGCTCCATTCGAGGCGGTTGGTCCATTCCATCCCAGCGCGTCGAACAAAGCATTCACCATAGAACCGAACAAACTGATCCGCAGCGTCCCGATTTTCGGGCGAAAGAAATCCTTTTCGGTCGCCGAAGAGTTCCTTTACTGCTTCCAAAATTCGCATCGTCAGCGGTGACGTCCACCAGGCGTCCGAATATCCAGCAATGCCCGGAACCGTGCTGGACAAGAATTTCCGTATCCGCGATTCCATGCGTTCGGGCGCAACCCAATCCAAGAAGGCTTGGGTCTTGTCATCGAATTCGATATCGAAACCGATCTGTTCGTCGTCCACTGGCCGGGCCTTCCCCTCGTGCTGACTGTCTGGTATCGCGGTTCGAGCAGTACAGTGTCACGCCCGCACGCATCAGCGGGCAAGCAGCGCGGATGAAAGCGGGGTGTCGCAATCGGAACCGTCATCGCTCGACATACAGCCGCTCACACGGCAGCCGGGGCAGCCGATCAGTTCCGCCGCTGGCGATGCAGACGGCGTCGGTGCAATGGCGGATACCTTCGTCTTGCACGAACACCAGGGCGGCAGTCAAGCACGCGGCGTAGTGCAGTTGGTAGCCGCGGATCTGCACGATCAGATGTACGTCGGGCTCGTCCGGGAGTGGTGAACTCATCACTTGTGCGCTGCTGAGGAAGTGGTTCGGTTTGGCTGTGTCGGGTTGCATGTGAGGGGCCTTCTGCGAGGGATCACCCGGCGTGAATCTGCCTGTCGTGCAATGGAGTTGGTGAGCAGCGAGGCTGGCCAGCGGGTTCGGTTGGGCACACCGATGTGGAGTCCCGTCCGCGCAGCCTCCCCTCTCGGGTGCCCGGCAGATTGCGCGCTTCCCCTGTGGCACGAAGGGGGGACCAGGCGATGTGCATTCACGAGGCGGTCTGGGTGGTTCAGGTGTTGTTGAGGTGCTGGCCGATGATCGCTGGTATCAACAGGTCCAGGAGGGTGATGTCGTCGGCAGCGGAGATGTTGTCAATGATCGGATCAAGCAGCGGTGCGGCGTAGAGGCGGCCAGTGTGCAGTGCGGGTGCCGTGCGGGCGCTGGTGATCAGTTCATAGACCACCATCGCCATCACACGCACGCGGGTGGTGTCGGTCATCCCGTCTCGCACTGCGTCCGCGGTGGCGTCTATCAGGGTGCCGATTACATCGGTGAGGACGTCGAGTTCGGCGGTGGCGCGCTCGGCGTCCTGGTCACCGGTCACCGACCGCCCTGCGGCGGCTGGACTGCTGGCGGGGCAGGCTGGGCAGCAAGATCGGGATATCGGGTGCGGTCGACTACGACACGGATACCGATCCACGGGCACTTCTGGCCTCCGAGCGCGATGTCCAACGGGGAATCGTGGTGACCCATGCGGCCGTTGACAACCTTCACCATCTGCCCGAAGCAATTCACGGACGGGCACTTCACCGACAACACCCCACCCGCTCCGGAGTGCATGGTGAACAGCCCACACTGCTCGGTGGTAATCCATGGCTCACACCCTGGGCAACACCCGCACGGCACTGTGGCGGCGGTGGGTTCAAGCATTTGCCCTCACCGCCCGCCGCTGCCGCGCTGCTGGGCAGCACATCCTCGGATCGCTTCGACCACGAGCCGCCCCGGCGGCCGATAGGAGTCGCGGGGTAGCTGTACCCACGCCCGGAATAGGCCGGGGCGTTGTCCGGGACCGGGCAACGCGATCTCTCCGGCACGGAGGATCGACACACCCAACCGCGACATCTCCGCGAACAACCGAATGTCCTCCGGCAAATCCGGGCAGGTGAGGAACGTCCAGCGCTGCGAGCGCGGGTGCGTCAGTACCGGCCCGGCCTGCTGGCCCGCGCGGTGCATCCACGCTTTGACTTCCGAACCGATGAACGCGGGCATCATCAACCCACACACCCGCCCCGCCCGCAGCGTGATGCGCCCCAAATGCGGCGGGTCGACTTCGGCGGGCAGGTCACACACCTTCCGATAGAAGTGACACACCGACAAAGGTGTGTGCCCAAACTGTTTCGATGAATCCACGAACGACTCCCCTGCTCGATCCACTGGTGTGCACCCGCCGCCGGGGAACCGATGAGGACACCGCATCAACCCGGCGGCGGGGCTCCTCCAGCCTGTCCAAGCTGAGCATGTAATCCCAGACACGAAACTGCGATCGAGGTCGTACGCTTCTCCTACGGACCGTTGGAGGCACG
The DNA here is from genome assembly GCF_045207455.1 of Nocardia sp. NBC_00881. Classification (NCBI taxonomy): domain Bacteria; kingdom Bacillati; phylum Actinomycetota; class Actinomycetes; order Mycobacteriales; family Nocardiaceae; genus Nocardia; species Nocardia sp. NBC_00881. The sequence goes on along the minus strand of NZ_CP108798.1, from coordinate 8,335,894 downwards.
GGCGAGGGGCGGTAATGATCGTCAGCACATGGACGCGAAAGGAAGTCCGAGCGCTGCGCGAAGTTGCTCTGCGCATGACACAGGAGGAGTTCGCCGAGAAAGTCGGGTTTCAGACTGCAACTGTGCAGAAGTGGGAACAGAAGACCACAGCCGAGCGCCCAGTCAAGGGGCGGTCGGCCGAAGCGCTCGACACGGTATACAGCTATCTCGACCCTGCGCAGCGGGAACGATTCTGGCAGCAACTCGCAGCAGCACTACCGCAGACCGCCAGGCATCCTGTTCTTAGCGGCACAGAAACCGCTCAGTCGGAACCGGCCGAGCCTGGTGACGACACGCTCGGCACGAATGCGTGGAAAGTCGACGAAGACGATGTGAAACGGCGGGAATTCGCGAAGCTGGCGACGGCCGGGGTTGCTGTCACCCTACTGGCGGCCAGTCAGGAACGACTCGATACGAGCGACGTGCAACGCCTGCTCGACGGCGTCGACGCGCTCGAACAGACAGATCAAATCATCGGCGGAGCCGAACTGGTCGACTTCGCTGTCGAGCAGTTGGCTCGCGCGGAAAACCTCCTCGATACCTGCGCCTACAACAGCGTTGTCGGCAATGCCTTCACCAGGGCCACTGGGGAACTCGCCGTGCTCGCTGGATGGCTTGCCTACGACGCCCACCGGCACCCGCTTGCGCGCCGCTGCTTCGCCGACGCCCTGGCCCTCGGCACCGAAGCCAACGACAGCGACCTGGTCGCCGACACCTGCCTGTGCGCCGCCAATCAAGCCCTCGCCCTCGCTCGTTCCGGACACGGCAGCCCTCACAAAGCCCTCCTGTTGGTCGAGCGTGCACGCGACCTCATGCGCGGACGCCCACCGGGCCGGATACATGCACTCATCGCCGTACGCGAGGCGCAGTCCTACGGCATTCTCGGGGACCGAGCAGCCTTCGGGCGCGCAATGGCAACAGCGTGGCGGGAGATGGATCACGCAGCCCAGTTCGAGCCGATCGACCAATGCCCCCAGTGGCTCCGGTTCATGACACACGCCGAAGTCGGCGGTCACGAGGCACGTGGATACGGCGACATCGGCGACCTGGCCCGATCCCTTGATCTGTACGTCGCCGCCGCAGACCGACAAGTCGGCACCCGCAACGCCGTGAACTTGCGCGCGTGGTCGGCCGCCACGAGAGCGCGCATGGGCGATATACACGGTGCGCTGGAAGAGAGCAGGCCGGTCCTGACCGCGCTCATGCAGGTGTCATCTACCCGAACACTGCTCGTCATGGACCCGATTCGCGTCGCGGTCCACCAGCTCCCGATCGGCAGCGACTTCCGCGACCAATTCGACGCTCTCACACAGAAAGCAATCACTACATGACCCAGAAGAACCTGCCGGGTCTCGAGTTCACGCGTTACACCGCAGACCAAGCCCGCCAGCTACGCGAACTCGTGGACGACATCTATCGCCGCTCCTACGTCGAGGCCATCGCGAGCGGCAACCTGTTCGACACTCCGGCCGAGTTCCTGAATCGCTTCGATGCCTACACCAATCGCAGCGATACCGGGTTCGAGCTTGTGGTTGCCCGCATCCATGGCAAGGGCGCCGGCCAAACGTGGGGGTGGCCGCTGCCGCCGAACGCGCGCTGGTGGGAGGGGCTGCGACTGAACGACTCGTCCTCCGACCCGGCCGCGTTCGCCACTGAAGACGGCCGCCGCACCTTCGCGCTCAGCGAGATCATGGTGTGCGCGGAGTACACGGGCCAAGGCGTCGGACACGCCCTGCACGACGAGCTGATGGGCGGGCGACCGGAGCAGCGGGCAACCCTGCTGGTGGAGCCGGACAACACTCGCGCCTATGAGCGTTACAAGAGTTGGGGATGGCACCGGGTAGGCACCCTGAGGCCATCGTGGCCCGACGCCCCAGACTTCGATGTGCTGATCCGTGAATTGCGCTGAGCAGAGTCCCCGATACGGGGCGGGGCGGCCGATGCGGCAACGGATTGATGACATTCGGGCAGGCAACCGAACAACTTCATGGAACCAGTACAGCCAGCACAGGCGGTAAGCCGTTCAGCAATTCGCGTGAACCTCAGTGTGTCTCCAGTCGCAGCGGCGGGAATCGGCGGCACCAGGCAGCATCGTCGATTCACTATTGGCACGGATTCGGTTGTCCGACACAATAAGGACCTCTCGACATGTGGGGGGAAAGATGACTGTTCTTCGCATGATGGTCTTCGTCGCGATTGTTGTGAGCATGAGCGCATGCGCCACTTCGATCCCGAACCAGGAAGCGGGCGAGCCTGTTTCCGCGCAGACATCTCCTCCCTGGGCGACCGACGCAACCTCGATTCCCGACACCGGTGGTCCTCCTGGGCAACCCGTGAAGACCGACTCAGGTCGTGTCCCCGGTGCGCCGATCAAGATCCCGGGATTCATCGAATTGGGGGACGACATCGACTATCTGCACCACAAAGCGAAGGCCGACATCGACACAGCCTGCGGTGGCTGCGTCCGGGTCAAGCGAGAAATCGGCACGGACACAACGAAAACCCGGTGTCAGTACACGGGGTACAAGGGCGCCAAGAGTGAACCGCGAGAGAGCGGGGTCGGTGAGTGGTTGATCATCGACCGCGACTCGACTCTGGTCTTGTTGAGCGGGACGCTGCCCTGCACGTCCGGCACCGCGACACCCATCGAAACGGCCACGCCCCCTGTTAGCAGCACCAGCAGTTCCGCAACGACAACCCGCTCCGGCTCTCCGGCACCCACCTCCTCCCATGCCCCAACCGTCCGAACCACCCGCTGACCCGGCATCAGCCGACCCGGTGCCGTCGCCGCATGGCTCACCATTCGACGGGTTGACCAAGGTAGCCACAATCCTCGGGCAGTTCGTGGCTCCGACGACGCTGCTGACTGCGGTGCTGTTCTATTTCGGGTGGAATCACACGTATTGGTTCTTCGAGTACTTCGGTGTCAACTCGACGTCACTGCATCCGAGTATCCGCGAGTACCTGATGCGCAGCGTCGACGCGTTGTTCGTGCCGCTGATCGTGGCCGGGGTGGCCGGTATGGCGCTGATGTGGGGATACATCGCGCTTCCCGAGTCGGTCCGACGCGGTCGGCACCCACGCTGGCACACCATCACGATGACGGTGGCCGCGGTGGCGCTGGTATTCAACGGGGTGAGCCGGATCTACTTCGTGACGCCGCTCAACAGCGGCCTGTGCGCGGCGCCGTTGTCGATCATCGTCGGCGTCGGCGTACTCGGGTACGTGGTCGCGGTGCGGCGGAAGCGGCTGCGTGAACTCCACCCCGACACCCCGCCACGCACCGAGGCCGCCACGTTTCTGGAGTGGGCGATCATCTTCGTTCTGGTCGGCATCACCTTGTTCTGGATCGCCACCGACTACTCCGTCGCCGTCGGCCAGACGCGGGCACGCGAAACCGCCGCCGAGATACCGTCGCATCCAGGAGTGGTCGTCTACAGCGAAAAGGATCTGCATCTGTCCGCCTCCGATGTGCGCGTGGTGGAGTGCCGCAGTCCCGACCCCGCCGCCGGTTCGGCGTATCGGTTCCGCTACGACGGGCTGGTTCTGCTCACCCAGATCGGCGACCAATACGTCCTGCTGCCCACAACTTGGCGGTACCGACACGGAGCGGTCATCGTGCTGCCGACGTCGAGTCCCGGCAACATCCGTTTCGAGTACCGGCTGTCGGGCGACCACGCGACCGACACCTGCTGACCACGGATCCCGCTCTGTCTCCGGACCGTGGCTGTCGCCGACAGCCATTGTGCACTTCTCGGTCTTCGCCCACTATCAGGCCCGCTACGAGGTCTGATACAGTCCGGCCCGGATACATCGGAGGGCAAGAGGGCGGGATGGCGCACCGAATCACATTGGTCCCCTTGGCGGCAGCACTTGTGCTCGGACTCGCCGCCTGCGGCGAGTCGGCCGAGACGACACCGGCCACGACCACGACGCAGGCCGCGGCAACGAGTGACGCGCCCACGCGGCTGTTCGATCCATGCACCGGGATACCCGACGACGCGCTGAGCGCCGCCGGACTCGATCCGGCGACCAAGCAGGTCGGCGTCGGCGGCGTCAAGCAGCCCGGCTGGGAGATCTGCGGGTGGAGGGGCGCCGACTACACCCTCGGCGTGTTCTCCACCGGCGGGACCGTGGCCGAGTTCGAGCGAAGGCCCGGCAACGTCGACTTCCAGGACGTCACGATCGCCGGACGCAGCGGACGCCAGTTCCGGGTGGACGGCGCGGCCAAGGATCAGATGTGCGACGTGCTGTTCCCCGCCGGGCAGGGGCTGCTGCAGCTGACGTTGGTCAACAAGACCAGCGGCGACCCGTGCGATCGCTTGCAGAGCGTCGGCGAGGCCATCGTCCCGGCACTGCCGAAGTAGGCGACGATCCGGCCGATGGCGTGGACGGACAAGCCGACCCTGGTGTGCGATGGCAATGCCGCGGTGGCGATCGTGTCGGCGGGGATCGGGTGCGCGGTGCGATACGACCGGCAATGGTCCTGGTTGTGCTGGCCCAGTGCGGATGGGGTCGTTGTCGCACGCGCCTCGGGCGGCCCGGCTCGGCCACGCGAATTGGTCGAGTGCGTCGGTCTTCCCTTCGAACTCGCGAAAAGCCCTGCGGCGGAGCACAGGATTGCGGCGTTGACCACACCGAGCTGGTGGCAGTTTCCTCCGTCCGTCGAGCTATCGGTGCGGGTCGAACATCCGGACACTGAACGTCCCATCCTGGTCCAGGCAGGCGCGTTGACGTTGATCGCCGCACACCGCGCTGCCGATCCCACTTCCGAAAAGACGGTGGGCGATCCGGCTTTCGAGAACAGCATGGCGGCGATCCGGTCAGGCGAGCGCCCGGTGGTCTTGGCGTTGGATGCTTCCCGGCCGGGACAAAGCAACGAACTGGCGTTTGTCCTGGACGGCCACTACATCCTCGCCGCCTACCGGGCGCTGGGTCTGGATCCGACGGTGCGGCTGCTCGACTGCATTCCCCGGAGTGAGCGCTGGTGTTGGCATCCGAATGGGCGACCGCGGCGACGGTATACCGCGGATTCGGACGAGTATCGAACGTCCGTCGCGATCGCTTCGCGGTTCATCGAGCAGACCGAGGAGCTGCGGCATCACTCGCCCGATGAGCTGGTGCCCACGCCGGACGGGCACGAACTGCCATGCGGTTGCGCCGCGGGTGACTGGTCCGAATGCCACACCGACGATCCACTGGAGTTCGGCCCGGCTGATCTCGATGCTGCGCTGCGGGATCAACCACACACCGCTCGGCGGGCGCGCCCGCTGTACGCCTCGGTCTGCGAGCCCGAGCTGACCTGGCCCGGTGAACTTGTCGACATATCCGAGGGTGCGGGCGTGATCCGCGTTCTCGGCTCACGGGCGAACCCAGAGGCGAGCGTGCTGTGGTTTCGCGGAAAACCCGCGTTCGCCGAGGCATTTGTCGCGCGCGGCACCTACCTGCGGCTGGTGGCTCGGCTGGCGCCCGAACACCGTCCGTCCGGGTTCGATGACCTGATCGACTGGCTTGCCGATCCGGTGATCGAACGTGATTACTCCGGCAAGCCGTTCGTGACTCGCGAGCTCCTCGACCGACTCCGGCCGTTGTTCACGCTGTTCGAGCCTGGGCAGTACGAAGTCAGGATCGAAGAGCACTGGTCACGCCTGGGATTGGGGATATTCACCAACGAACATCTGCATCCCTGGCCGTGGCCGCCTGGAACCGGTGATCTCCAATTCGGCTCCAGCGGCGATTTCTTTCCCACCGACACCTGGCCCCCGCCGGATCTCGACCGAATCGAGTGGTACCGCACCAGAATCCAGTCCGGCGCGGAACCGGTAGCGGTACTCGTCGCTCCGGGCCCGGCCGGTCCCGAGTATCCCCATACCCGGATGAGTTACCTGTTGGACGGGCACCACAAGGTCGCGGCCGGTGCCCGACTGTTCATCGAAATCGCTCCCTGTCACGATGACGATGTCACCAACGAAGGATTCGCGGCGCTGCTCGAGCCGCACCTCGGCACTCCACCGTTCTGGGATGATTCCTCCTGGCCCGGTGTGCCGGACCTGATCGGAATGTCCTACGGCTACGACCGACGCGGGTCCGTACTGAGCGCCGCGGAGTACTACGCGCGGTTCGATGTGCGGTACGGGAACCCGGCCGCGCCACAATCCCATCGAACCGCCGCCGACAGTATCCTCAACGAGGTGGCCGACCGTCTCGGCGACATGGCGTTGGCCGAACTTCGCGAAATCATCGACGCGCCTGCCTCGTTCGTATCGCTGCTACTGGACAGTCTGCGAGGAGCGTCGTTGACGACGGCGGAATTTGCCGCGATCGCGGACCTCGTCGATGACATCGATGACCCACGGCTGATCGCGTTGGACCCGGACCAAGTGGCTGGTGTCAAACGTCGGTGAACCGTGACCTGAGACGGCCCCACCCTGACCCGCACAGAAGTTTCGCCGTCGACGCGACACCTGCCTCGGCAACCGCTCCGACATCACGCGGCCATTCTGCCCGAGACCGTCCCCGCCGCTACTTCCCGGCGAGGATGCCGAGCACCGCGTCGGAAGTGTAGAACGGCGCAAGACGCTCACGGATCAGCCCGGCCAGGACACCGTTCTTCTTCGCGCCCTCGAGAACCGCGGGCCCGTAGCGCAGAATCTCGTTGGCGATGTCGTCGCCGGTGAGTCCGAGTTCCGGCAGCATGGCGGCCACGGTGTAGTCGCCGTACTTCGTGAAGAACACCTCGACGCACTCGTCGACGAGCAAGCCGAAATACTCCTTCTCACGGGTGGTGACGGCGATCTCGTAGCAGAGCACGACCAGCTCGTTGAGGTCCTTCTGACTCAGGTATTCGCGCAGACCGCTGACCGGTTCGTCGGCGTGCAGGTCCCAGAACTCCATCGCGGCGTCGTGCACCGGGGCGTCGCGCAGCATCTCACGGATGGCGTTGTTGGTGCGTTTCAGTGCGAACAGCGCGCCCTTGCCCGCCAGGTCGCCCACGAACGTGCTGTCGGCCACCTTCTTCGCGCGGTTGGCGGCGGACTGGCCGAACGACATGAGCGAGGAGACGCCCGGGATCTTCTCAGCACGCTCTCGGTTGACCTGCATGAAGTCGTTGATCAGCTTGTCGACGAACTTCGAGGCGACGGTGGCCACGAGCGGGCTCTCGGTGAGCCGGTCCAGGATGCGTTCCTGGGCTTGGTGCATGCCGAAGATCTTCTCCAGCAGCGCCTCTACCGGCTCGCGCTCCACCACCTGGCCGAGCGTGTAGTCGTGGTTGGCGGCGATGTGGTCGTAGACGGAGTCGGCGAACACGCCGACCATGTCGGCGAACACCGGGCTGCCACCGATCAGATCGATGACGGTGCGAACGGTCTGCTTGGCCTGCTCGACCTCGACGATGTCACGGAAGACCAGGGTGTCGGCGACCTGGAGGACGGATTCGGTGTCGCGTGCGAGCACCTCGGCGAAGCGGTCGCCGGTCACCTCGGCGAGGAGGAATTCCACCTGGGCGTCCAGCAGCCGTTCGGCGATCTCACGCGGCTCGCTCATCGAGTTCCACCCATCACAGTCGTAGTCCGATGCACCCGGCCCGGATTACGGCTCACGCGTTTCGAACTCGTTGTCGTGCAACGACTTCCGTATCCGGTCCAAGCGCGCACGCGCGGCCTGCTCGCGTGCCTCCCATTGTTCGTCGACGCCGCGGCCGGCCGGGGTCTCCCGGTCGAGTTCGCCCATCCCCTGAGCAGTGCCGAAGCGCTGCTCGACCTTATCGCGAACTGACTCAAAAGTAGGAACGCCAGCCGGCGAATATCCACCACCCGGGACGGGCGTCGAAATACCGGGCGGCGGTGCCGGTACCACGGGTACCCCCGTAACGTCTCCGACCTGCCCGGACACGTCCGGCACCGCCGCAGGACCGTATGCAGCCGCGCCCGACGTGTCAGGACTCACATCGGCGACGGCCCCCGGATCACCTGCCTCGACGAGGCCGAGCAGCGCCGCGTGCACCGCCGCGAACCCGGAGCGTCCCGCCGTCGCGACCAGCAGCACACCGGCCAATTCCGCGTCGGACAGCGCCGCCAGCCGCCCCGCGATCTCGCTGTTGTCACTCATACCGCCAGGCTACGCAGCCGCGACCACCGCGAACGGTTCACAGCCGGACGAGGGCGCCCGCCCAGTCACGCACGAGGTCGTACCATGCCGAGCCACCGACGAGGATCAGGTCGTTGTGACCCGCGCGGGGAAACACGACGAGCCGTTTCGGCTCTCGCGCCGCGGCGTAGAGCCGTTCGGCGTGCCGCAGCGGCAGCAGTTCGTCCTGGTCTCCGTGCATGATCAGCACCGGGGCGCGCAGCGCGCGGATGCGGCGCTCGCTCGGATAGGCATTCGGCACGAGCGGTGCAGGCAGGAATGGGTACACCGAGCGGGCCGCGTCACGGATGCCCGTGAACGTGGACATCAGCATCAATCCGGCCGGTGGATGCTCCTGCGCCAGTTCGAGCATGACGCCGCCGCCGAGTGACTTCCCCAGGTATACCACCCGATCCGGGTCGACACCCGGTTGTGCCAGCATGGCCTTGCGCGCGGCGCGGGCATCGAGGTAAGTGCCGTGCTCGGTGGGCCTGCCGGTGCTGCGTCCGTAGCCGCGGTAATCGAAGGCCAGCACGTCGAATCCGGCCTCGGTGAGCAGCGCGAAGATCGGCACCCGGTCGCCGATGTTGCCCGCGTTGCCGTGCGCGAACAGGATATGTCCGATCGAATTTCGCGCGGGCATCCACCAGGCATGCAGGATCTCCCCGTCCGCCGTGCGCGGGGACAGGTCGGTGTAGTCCATCCCGAGCACCGCCGGGGTATGCAGCACCGTCCGCGCCGGCAAGTAGGTCAGCGCGTTGAGGATCGGACTGGCCGGATGTCGCATGCCCACGTTCTTACTCCCCGTCGGCGCCGATGCGGCAGGCAGGTCATGCCGCGCCGGGAAGCGGCGCGATGTCGGTGCCAGTACGGATCGGCCCCGACAACGGGCCCGCGGTGCGCGGGATAGTCCGCACCGGGTGCGGTGGAAGGCCCGGAGGACCACGATAGACATGTCCAGGCGAATGGCCAGGTCCGCGTCCAGATGACTGCCGAAGCGGGGGCGGAGACGACGAGACCGTGCGGCGACATGGCAGCACGGTCTCGAAAACGGCGCCGATCAGCCGCGCAGGACCGCACCGACGGTGTCGGAAGCCGCGGTGACGGCTGCGTCACGCGCCGCGCTGGCCTCGTCCTCGGTGAGCGTCCGGTCGGTGGCACGGAAGCGCAGCGCGTAGGTGAGCGACTTGCGTCCCTCGCCCGCCTGGGCACCCTCGTATACGTCGAACAGCGCGATGTCCTCGAGCAGTTCGCCGCCGCCGGTGCGCAACGCTGACTCCACCGATGCTGCTGGGATCGCCTTCTCGACGCTCACCGAGACGTCCTGCAAGACCGCGGGGAACGGGGACACCGTCGGGACCGGCCGGGATTCCCGCAACGGAAGCGCGTCCAGATCGAGTTCGACGGCGCAGGTGCGCGGCGGCAGGCCGGAACGTTCCAGCACGGCGGGGTGCAGTTCACCCGCGTAACCGACGACGGTTCCCTCGACCACCAGCTCGGCGCAGCGACCAGGGTGCCACGGCAGATAGGCCGCGGCACGGCGTTCGATGGTCACGCCCGCCGCGTCGGCGAGGGCGTCGGCGAGGGCGAATGCGTCGGCGGCTTGGGCCGGGCGGCCCTCGCCCCACGGCCCGCGCGGCTCGCGGCGGCCGGTCAGGACGGCCGCCACGCGCACCGGCTGGGCGGGCAGCGAATCGAGCAGTTCGGCGATCTCGTCGTCGGTCGGACGCCGATCCACCGGCAGCTCCTGGACCGGCCTCGTGTTCGGTCCGGGCAGCACGACCTGCGCGATGCCGTAGATGGCCAGATCACGCGCTCCGCGCGAAATGTTGCGTGCGGCCACCTCGAGCAGGCCGGGCAGCAAGGTGGTGGCCAGCTCCGCGCGGTCGACGTCGAGCGGGTTCACCACTCGGGTGGTGGCGCGGCGCGGGTCGTCGACGTCCAGACCCCAGGTGTCGAACACCCCGGCGGGCAGGAACGCCGGCGGCGGCACCTCCACGCAGCCCGCGAAAGCCAGCGCACGGCTGACCGCGCGGCGGCGGCGCTGTGCCGGGGTGAGACCACGGCCGGCCGGGGCGGTCGGCAGCACGGACGGGATCTGTTCGAGCCCCTCCAGCCGCAACACCTCTTCCACCAGGTCGGCGGGCTGGGTCAGGTCGGGGCGCCAGCTCGGCGGCGTGACCACCAGCTGGCCGTGCCCGGAGTCGCTGACGCCGACCTCGACGAGGCAGCCGATCTGCGCCAGGCGACGAGCCGAGGTCCCGGTCGGGTAGATAATGCCCGCGACGCGGTCGGCCAGGTCGATGTCGATGCGGATCGGCTCGGCTACCGGGACCGGTAGGCGAATATCGGATAGCACGGATTCGACTGTGCCACCGGCGATTTCGGCGAGCAGTATGGCGGCGCGGTCGAGCGCGGCGACGTTGATCTCGGGGTCGACCACCCGCTCGTAGCGCTTGCCCGCCTCGGACACCAGCTTGTGCCTGCGCGCGGTCCGGTACACCAGCAGCGGGTTCCAGGTGGCCGCCTCCAACAGGATGTCGGTGCTCTCGGTGCCGACCTCGGTGCTCGCGCCACCCATCACGCCGGCCAAGGAGACGACGCCGGAATCGTCGGCGATCACCACATCCTCGGCATCGAGCACCCGCTCCACATCGTCCAGGGTGCGTAGCGTCTCGCCTTGGTTGGCGGTGCGCACCACCAGCCCGCCCGACACCTTCTCGGCATCGAAGGCATGCAGTGGCTGACCGAGCTCGAGCATCACATAGTTGGTGACGTCGACCGCGGGCGAAATCGGGCGCACGCCCGACAGCAGCAGCCTGCGCTGCAACCACCAAGGACTGACCGCTTTCGGGTCGACGCCGGTGACCCGGCGAGCCGCGAAACGGGTGCACTGAGAGCTCGGCTCAACCCGGATCGGCCAGGCCTCCCGCTCGTCGTCAGGCAACGTCCGCACGGCCGGGTCTGCGTATTCGAGGTCGAAACCGCAGGCCAGTTCGCGGGCCAGACCGCGCACCGAGAAGCAGTAGCCGCGGTCGGGGGTGATGTTCAGCTCGATGACCGTGTCGTCGAGTCCGAGCAGCTCGTTGGCGTCGGAACCCGGCTCCGCGGTGCCCGGCTCCAGCACCAGAATGCCGGAATGGTCCTTGCCGATACCGAGTTCGGCGACCGAGCAGATCATGCCGTTCGAGACGTAGCCGTAGGTCTTGCGCGAGGTGATGTGGAACCCGCCGGGCAGCACGCCGCCCGGCAGGACAACGACCACGAGGTCGCCGACCTCGAAGTTGCGTGCGCCGCAGACGATCTCCTGCAACTCGGGATTGCCCACGTCGACCTTGCAGAAGCGGATCGGCTTCTTGAACTCGGTGAGCTCGGTGATCTCGGCGACCCGGCCCACCACCAACAGCCGTGCGGCGTCCGATCCCGCCCCGTTCCCCACCGGGTCACCGGTGACCCGCTCCAGCTTGTCGACCTCTTCGACCTCCAAACCCACCCGGACGAACCCCGCGTCGAGCTCTTCCGGCGGCACCGACCAGTCGGGGTTGGTGCGCTGGATGGTGTCGGTCAGCCAGGACTGCGCTACTCGCACTTGACGTTTCGCTCTCTCGATCGAAGGGGGAGATCAGGACCGGATACCGAAGGGCAGCGTGAAACGCACGTCCCCTTCGACGATGTCCCGCATGTCCGGGATGCCGTTGCGGAACTGCAGAGTCCGCTCCATGCCCATACCGAACGCGAAACCGCTGTACATCTCGGGATCGATCCCGCTGGCGACCAGCACCTTCGGGTTCACCATGCCGCAGCCGCCCCATTCGACCCAGCCCGCGCCGCCCTTCTTGTCCGGGAACCATACGTCGACCTCGGCGGAGGGCTCGGTGAACGGAAAGTAGTTGGGGCGCATGCGTGTACGGGTGTCCGGACCGAACAGTGCCCTGGCGAAGGCGTCCAGGGTCCCGCGCAGATGCGCCATGGTCAGGCCCTTGTCCACCGCCAGACCCTCGACCTGGGAGAACACCGGCGTGTGTGTGGCGTCCAACTCGTCGGTGCGGAAGGTCCGCCCAGGGCAGACCACGTAGATCGGCAGCTCGCGTGCCAGCATGGAGCGCACTTGCACCGGGGAGGTGTGCGTGCGAAGCACCTGGCGCGAACCCTCCGGCGCGATGTGGAAGGTGTCCTGCATGGTGCGGGCCGGGTGGTCGGGCAGGAAGTTCAGCGCGTCGAAGTTGAAGTGCTCGGTCTCCACCTCGGGGCCCTCGGCGACCTCCCAGCCCATCCCGACGAACACGTCGGCGATCTGCTCGGAGATGACCGTGATCGGATGCCTGGCGCCGACCGGTGTACGGCGGGCGGGGAGCGTCACATCGATGGCCTCGGCGACCAGCACCGCGGCGTCGCGTTCGGCGAGCAGCGTGGCACGGCGAGCCTCGAACGCGTCGGACACCCGGCCACGCGCGATGTTCACTCGCTTGCCGGCGTCGGCCTTCGCCGATTTCGGCAGACTGCCCAGCGCGCGCTGCGCCAGGGCAAGCGGCGCCTTGCCACCGAGATGCTCGGTTTTCGCGACCGCGAGCGCATCCAGATCGCCGGCAGCGGCAAACGCCTTCTCGGCGGCCGCCGCGGCCGCGGCCAGTGCCTCCTCGGTCAGCGCCGCGTTCTGCTCGCCTGCGTCGATGTCGTCGGCCACGATGCTCCGTCTCTCCCCTGGGGATCGGTTCGCGGGCACAGCTGATTGCCTACCCACATTGCTGCTGGTCGAATCGTATTCGATGCCTTGTGGAGAATTCACGCGGATTCCCCCGCCATCACGGACCAAATGGTCTGTCAGCTCACCGCGGCTCCGGGTTCCGCCCGCGAAACATGCTGATGGCGCGCCCCGCCGCCACGGAAGACTGGTCTCGTTACGACGCGATGAACCGGACATCAGGACCGCTCCGGCCCCTCCGCAACTGCGCTCATCCCGCCTGGGACACCCATACCGACGCCGCTGTGGCGCCCTCCCACGGAAGCAGCGGAAAGACGCACAGATCGGCGGTCAGTCCGCCGAGACCACCCGGCGCGGCAGCAGCAGCGACGCCAGCGCGCCCGCCGCCACGATCGCCGCGCCGACCCACACTGCGGGCACCAGCCCGTCGACGTAGTTCTGCGGGCTGAGGTAGGAACCGTAGGAGGCGAATACCGACGCCAGCACCGCGACACCCATTGCCACGCCCACCTCGCGGACCGTGTTGTTGGTGCCCGAGGCCATGGCCTGGTCCTCCGGTGCGGCGCTGGACATCACGATCGTGGACGCGGGCGCGAAGGTCAGGCCCATACCCACACCGGCAAGCAGGAACGGCGCGACGAAGGCCCCATAATCGATGTCCACCGAGACGATCGCCGCTATCCAGGCCAGCGCCGCGGCGAGCAATATCTGACCGGTGCTGATCAACGTGCGCGCGCCGACCCGGTCGACCAGCAAGCCCGCGATCGGCGCCACGACCATGGGGGCCATCGTCCACGGCATCGTGCGCACGCCCGATTCCAGCGGGGTGTAGCCCTGCACCACCTGGAAGTACTGCGCGAGCAGGAAGATCGAACCGAACACCCCCACCGAGAAGGCGAATCCGACGACGTTGCTCACGCTGAACGCCCGGGAACGGAACAGCCGCAGCGGCAGCATCGGCTCCGGCGTGCGCAGTTCCCAACCGATCAGGCAGGTCAGCAGTGCGGCGCCGCCGATCAGCGCGGACAGCACGCTCGCCGAGGTCCAGCCGTCGCCGGCGCCGTGGATCACGCCCCACACCACCGCGAGCACGCCACCCGCCGACAGCAGCAGACCGACCGGGTCGAGGCGGCGACTGCCGCCGTGCGACTCGGCGAGCACCCGCGCCGCGAAGGGCAGCACCGCGAGACCGACCGGCACGTTCAGCCAGAAGATCCAATGCCAGCTCAGCCCGTCCACCACGGCGCCGCCGACGAGCGGGCCGAGCGCGACGCCGAGACCGGCGATACCGCCCCAGATGCCGATGGCCGCGTTGCGCATCCGCTCCGGAACGGCCGCCGAGAGCAGCGTCAGTGACAGCGGCATCACGGCCGCCGCACCGAAGCCCTGCATCGCCCGTGCGGCGATCAGCATCCCCGGTCCCGCGGCCAGTGCACAGGCCGCGGACGCCAGCGTGAACAGCGCGATGCCCGCCAGGAAGACCCGGCGCCTGCCGAGCCGATCACCAACCGCCGACGCGGTGAGCAACAGCGAGGCGAAGGACAGCGTGTAGGCATTCACGAACCACTGTAGGTCGGTCAGTGCGGCGCCCAGCTCGGTGCGGATCACCGGCAGCGCGTTCGTCACGACCAGGTTGTCCAGCGTGACCATGAACATCGGGATACCGACAGCGACCAGCACGGCGGCGAGCGAGCGTCCGCCGAGAGTGACCGCGGGTGGCGCGGCAGGTTGGAGAGTCTCGGTCATGTCCGATCCTTGTTGTAATCGACTGATAACTGACCGTTCGAAGCGTATGCATTGACTGATAACATGTCAAGATCCGCATGGAGCAGAGGAGACGGAGCACCCCGATGGCGCATTCGACCAGAACCAGGATGACCGCCGCTGAACGCGGCGAGCAGGTGCTGCGCGCGGCCATAGACGCCTTCGCCGAGTCCGGTTACGCGGCCACAAAGACCGACGAGATCGCGAGGCGAGCGGGCGTTTCGCAGCCATACGTGATACGCCTCTTCGGCAGCAAGCAGCAGCTGTTCCGCGCAGCGCTGCACCGTGCGTGCGACCGGATCGAGGAGATCTTCCGTTCGGCACGCGCAGAAGCAGGCCCCGGCGCGAGCCCCGACGAAGCGCTGCGCGCGCTCGGCAACGGCTACTCGGTGTTTCTGGCCGAGCGAGAACTGCTCCAACTGCTGTTGCACGGGTTCTCGGCCAGCGCGGACCCTGCGATCGGCGACGATGTCCGTACGCGATTCGGCCGGATCTACGTGCTGGTGCGCGAACTGACCGGCGCACCAGTAGCGGAGGCGCGGCGTTTCCTGGCCTCCGGGATGCTGCTCACCGTGATGAGCTCGATGCGTGTCGCGGGGCCGGATGCGGCGCCTGCCGCGTGGGCGACGGAGATTTTGGCGGATCTGAGCGCCAACGGCGATTGAGGAGGCGCGGGCCGATTCGCGATCAAGCCGCGGTCGACGGCGATCAGGCTGCCGATTCGCGATCGGGCCGGATCTGCCCGCTGCAGGCCATTGACCAGGCGCGCGGCCTGTCTTGCTATCGGGCCGAATGGATGACTTGTCGGTCCGCGCCGATCCTGGAGACTCGCGACGTCAGGAATCGCCGCGGTAGCGGACCCGGGAGTTCGCGTAGAGGCAGATCGCCGCGGCAGTGGCCAAATTCAGGCTCTCGGCACGGCCGCGAATAGGGATGCGGACGCGATGGTCGGCGCGACGCGCGACGGCGGGGTCCAGGCCATGCGCCTCGTTGCCGAACAGCCAGGCGACAGGTTCGGTGAACAGCTCGTCGGCGTCGTCCAGGTCGACTTCGCCGTCGGCGGCGGTCGCGAGGATCGTGATGCCGGCGGCGGTAAGCGAATCCACCGTCTCGCCGACATCCCGGTGCCGCGCGATCGGCACGTGGAATATGCTGCCCGCGCTCGCACGCACGCATTTTCCGTTGTGCGGGTCGACAGTGTCCCCCGCCAGCACCACTCCGTCGGCTCCGACCGAATCGGCGACCCGGACGAGCGTTCCGGCATTGCCCGGCTCGGCCATCTCGACGGGAACGGCCAGCATCCTCGGGCCCGGCTCGAGTATCCGTGCCAGGGGCACGTCAATAAGGTCGCAGACCGCGACCAGTCCCGGAGCAGTGACGGTTTCGCCGAGATGCCGCGCTGCGCGGTCGCTCACCAGCGTGCTGCGCACCCCCGCGGCGGCCGCGCCGGCGATCAGCGCGTGCTCACGCTCGGCGGCAGACGTCGAGTAGAACAGCTCATGCACCCGCCCGGTGCTCAGTGCCGCGGCAACAGCGTTGGCTCCCTCGGCGAGGAATCGGCCCGCCCTCTTGCGCTGCGCACCGCGCTGCAGCTTGACAGCGAAAACGACCCGCGGATTGCGCTCGCTGAGCGCCTCCACGGGTCGTTCCGAGAGTCGTCCGTGTGTCAACGGAGTCCGCGAATCAGGCAGCCGGGGCGTTGACGTCCTGCGGGAGAGCGGCCTTGGCGATCGCCACGAGACCGGCGAACGCCTCGGCGTCCGACACCGCGAGCTCGGCGAGGATTTTGCGGTCCACCTCGACACCAGCGGCCTTCAGGCCCTGGATGAAGCGGTTGTAGGTGATGTCGTTGATCCGCGCCGCGGCGTTGATGCGGGCGATCCACAGCTTGCGGAAGTCACCCTTGCGCGCCCGGCGGTCCCGGTAGGCGTAGGCGAGCGAGTGCAGCTGCTGCTCCTTGGCCTTGCGGTACAGCCGCGAGCGCTGGCCGCGGTAACCCTTGGAGGCCTCGAGGATGGAACGGCGCTTCTTCTGAGCGTTGACGGCCCTTTTGACGCGTGCCACTGGTCAGTCCTGTTCGATCTGGGGGCGCGGGCAGCGCCCGAAATTGGTCGGGGTGGCGCCGGAGAATCTCCGGTCGCGGTGTGCTGGTAGCTAGCCTGCGCGGTGGCGCAATCAGATAGCGAGCAGCTTCTTCACGCGACGGACGTCGGCAGCCGCGACGACCTCCGTGCCGTCCAGACGACGAGTCCGGCGGGTGGGCTTGTGCTCGAACAGGTGGCGACGGTTCGCCTGCTGGCGAAGCAGCTTGCCTTTACCGGACACCTTGAATCGCTTCGAGGCGCCGCTGTGGCTCTTCATCTTCGGCATGGATTCCTCTATCTGTCGTTCCGGCGGTCCTCGCGGACCGCCGGTGTCCTGATCGGTGTTACTGCGGAGGTGCTGCCGTCTCGGCCTGCTCCGCGGCCGGTTCACCGGCTGGTGCGGCGCTGGGCGCCGGGCGCGGGGCCGACTCCTGCTGCGCCTTCACGCGCGTCTTCGCACCCTTGTGGGGGGCGAGGACCATGGTCATGTTGCGACCGTCCTGCTTGGCCGAGGTCTCTACGAAACCCAGCTCGGCAACGTCGGAGGCCAGCCGCTGCAGCAGCCGGAACCCGAGCTCGGGCCGGGACTGCTCGCGACCCCGGAACATGATCGTCACCTTGACCTTCGACCCCGCCTCGAGGAAGCGGACCACATTCCGCTTCTTCGTCTCGTAGTCGTGGTCGTCGATCTTCGGGCGGAGCTTCTGCTCCTTGATCACGGTCTGCTGCTGGTTCTTCCGAGACTCACGCGCCTTCTGCGCCGTCTCGTACTTGAACTTGCCGTAATCCATGATCTTGCAGACCGGCGGACGGGCATCCGGGGCCACCTCGACCAAGTCGAGGTCGGCTTCGAGGGCGACGCGTAGTGCATCTTCAACACGCACGATCCCAACCTGCTCGCCGCCAGGTCCGATGAGCCGGACTTCGGGAACGCGGATGCGATCGTTGATGCGGGTCTCAGTGCTGATGGGGCCTCCTAGGTCAAGCGGTGTCGTCGGACGACCGCACGCAATAACTGCAACCCCTCTTCAACACAAAGGCCCCGGTGCGGTATTCCGCACGGGGCCCGGTGTCGACCGATCGCCGACCGCGAAAACACGCGGATCGACCCTTGTACGGTAGTTCTCCCGCGAGAACCCCGGCACAAGAAACCCGCCCAATACGGACGGATGACCGGACCGTTTGACCTGTACGATCGCTCGTCGGCAACGGTGGGAGTCGGGCTCCACTTATCAGGCCCCGGGCAGGCCCGGGGCGGTCGTCAGCGGAAAGTTTAACATTCTGTTCGGCTATCGCCGAATCGGGGCGAAAACCGCTTGCCAGACCACCCGGCGCGTGCCACGCTCCCCCGATGTCCACACCACGCCGTGACCTGCTGCGATGGCAATTCGACCTGACCTGGTCGCTCGCCACGATCCACCTCGACACGCTCATGCAGGAAGACTTCCTCTGGGAGCCGACCGACCTGGTCTGGACGGTACGACCGGATCCCGAAGGCATATGGCGGCCGGACTGGGCCGATACCGAACCCGACCCCATGCCGGTCCCGACCATCGGCTGGCTCACGTGGCACATCGGCTGGTGGTGGGGCACGGCCATCGACCACGCCGAGAAGCGCACCCCACCGGCGCGGGCGGACGTGCACTGGCCCGGCGACGGCGCCGCCACCATCGCCTGCCTGCGCGATCTACGCGAGGAGTGGGTGCGCGTGCTCGACAGGCTCACCGAAGCCGATCTGGACCTCCCGTCCGCCTACCCGTGGCCCGCCGACGCCGGGCTGACCATCGCACACCTGGCGGGCTGGGTGAACGCGGAGCTGATGAAAAACGTCGCGGAGATCGGCCACCTCCGAATGCTGCGTACGGCGTCGCTAGCCTGAAAGGCATGACTGAAGAGCTCGACACCTCCGTGCGCGAACTGGCCGACATCCCCGCGGTCGAGGTGATCAGCCGCGCCGCCGTGATGCTGATGAGCTCGGCGGCGGAGAAGCTCGGGCTCGCCGACGAGGATCCGACCACCAGCCCGCGCCGCGACCTGGACGAGGCGCGGCGGGTGATCACCGCACTGGCCGGGCTGGTCACGGCCTCGGTGGAGTATCTCGGTCCGCACGCCGGGCCGATCCGCGAAGGGCTGCAATCGCTGCAGCGCGCCTTCAAGGAGTCCTCCGCACACCCGGACGAGCCGGGCAAAGGACCTGGCGAGAAGTACACCGGCCCGGTCTACTGACCTCGCAGCTGTCAACGGCGAGTGTCACGAAACTTTCCCTTCGGCAAATTTTGCCCACTGGGCAAGATTTGCCGTAGTCTGGTGCCATGTCCGATGAACACGCGCTCGGCCTACGCGAGCGCAAGAAGCTCGACACCCGTCGGGCATTGAGCGACGCGGCGCTGCAACTGGCCTTCGAACGCGGACTCGAGCACGTCACCCGGGAGGACATCGCGGCGCGGGCGGGCGTCTCGGTACGGACGTTCACCAATTACTTCACCGGCAAGTACGACGCGATCGCCTATCGCCAGACCGAGCGCATTCGGCGCAGCCTCGCCCTCCTGCGCGAGCGGCCCGCCGGCGAGCCGTTGTGGACGGCCGTCTCCGCCGCGCTGCTCGCACCCCTCGAGGCCGAGGGTGCCACGGACATGGTGCCGAGTGCTGCCCAGCTAACCGAGACCCGCAAACTGCTCGCTATTCCCGAGCTACGCTTCGCGATCTCCAAAGAAGCGACCGAGGACTGGGTTGAGGTAATCGCCGAACGCACCAGCACCGATCCGCATCACGATCTCTATCCGCGCCTCGTGGCGGGCGTGATCGCGGCCGTGGGTGAAGCGACCATGCTGGCCTACGTCCACGCCGATCCCCCGGTGCCCGTGACCACCGTGCTCCGCCAGGCCCTGGCCGAAGTCGCGGCAGGCCTGCCAGATCCTCAGCGCTGACCGACAGCGCGCGATCACATCACCGAGATACCAGAAGGGGTGTCCTTGCCATGCCCGAAAACCCTGTCGACGTCGTGATTTCCGGTGCCGGACCGAACGGGCTCATGCTCGCCGCCGAGCTCGCGCTCGCCGGTGTCCGCCCGGTCGTCCTGGACCGGCTCACCGAGCCGAGCGCGGAGCCGAAGGCCAACGGCCTGGTCGGCCAGGTGATCCGCCTGCTGGATCTGCGCGGGCTCTACCACGAATTCGGTGGCGCACCAGGCGCGCCTGCGCCGATTCCGGCGTATTTGTTCAGTGGGATGCCGGTGTCGTTCGCCGGGGTCGCGGACAACCCGATGCGCGCGCTGCTGATGCCGCAGCCGCGGCTGGTCCAGCTGCTGGTGCGGCATGTGCGCGGCCTCGGGGTGAACGTCCGATGGGGCAACGAGGTGATCGGCCTCGACCGCGACAATGCGGGAGTCACCGTCACGGTGGCAGGGCACGACGGGACCTACGACTTGCGCACCCGGTATCTGGTCGGCGCCGACGGCGGCAAGAGCCTGATCCGCAAGAGCGTCGGCATCGGTTTCCCCGGCCACACCTCCGCGACGATCAACCGGATGGCGCATGTGCGCCTACCCGACAACCTGCGCACCGCCGACGGCGGCGTCGAAGTCCCCGGACTCGGCCGTCTTCCCTTCGGGCACAATCGGCTCGAACGCGGCGGATTCGTCTTCGCCGAACTCGAACCAGGCCGTCCGCTGGTCGCCACCATGGAATTCGACGGGTCCGAACCGGGCGACGCGCCGATGACGTTCGATGAACTGCGAGCGAGCCTGCGCCGGGTGCTCGGGGTCGACCTGCCGATCGAGCCGCCGCAGGGGCCCGGCCCCCATGCGCTGCGGCGCATCCACGGGCAGAACACGCGGCAGGCCGACCGGTACCGAGACGGAAACGTCCTGCTGGTCGGCGATTCCGCGCATGTGCACTCCGGCATGGGCGGTCCTGGACTCAATCTCGGCCTGCAGGATGTGTTCAATTTGGGGTGGAAGCTCGCAGCCCAGGTGCACGGATGGGCGCCGGACGACCTGCTCGACACCTATCAGAGTGAGCGGCATCCGGTCGGCGAGCGGGTGATACTGCAGTCGATGTCGCAGACCGCGCTGATGATGCCCGGCCCCGAGGTCACCGCGCTGCGGGCGCTGTTCGGCGAGCTGCTGCGACAGCCGGCGACGGCGGGGCACATCGCGCACCTTATGGCCGGTTCCGACGTACGCTACGACACCGGCGACGACCACCCGCTCGCCGGACTCCTCCTGCCCGAGCTCACCCTGTCGGACGGACGTTGCGCTGCCGAGCTCCTGCGCCAGGCGCGCCCGGTGCTGCTCGACCTGACTGGCGGCCGCTTCGCCGACATTGCGCGAGACTGGCGCGACCGCGTCGACACCGTGGTTTCCACCTGCGCGGACGTACCAGAGGAAGCGCTGCTGGTCAGACCGGACGGCTACGTGGCCGCTGTCGCGCGGGGGCCCGAGGAGGCGGACCGGCTGTACGGCGCGCTCACTCGCTGGTTCGGGAGCAGAGTGGACTGACGGGCGAGCGTTCCCCGCAGGTGCGCGGGGACCCACAACCAGCAAACCATCGCACACCGCTGATACGGCTGATGACGAAAGCGGCACGCCCACCGCATCCGGCGCACCGCACCGCTCCGAACGGCGTGTCAGCCCACCGGCGCCGCCTTCTTCGCCACCCGCTTCGTGGCCTTGGCCGCAGTCGGCTCGACTGCCCGAGTCTTGGCCGCGGCGGCCTTGGCCGGCGTCTTCTTCGCCGGGGCCTTCGGCGCGGACGCCTGCGCAAGCACGTCGCGCAGAAACTGACCGGTGTAGCTTTCCGCAACGGCCGCAATATCTTCGGGGGTTCCTTGGGCAACGATGGTGCCGCCGCCGGAACCACCCTCGGGACCCATATCGACCACCCAGTCGGATGTCTTGATGACGTCCAGGTTGTGTTCGATAACGATCACCGTGTTGCCCTTGTCGACCAGGCCGTTGATGACGCCGAGCAGCTTGCGGATGTCCTCGAAGTGCAGACCGGTCGTCGGCTCGTCCAGGATGTACACCGTGCGGCCGGTGGAGCGCTTCTGCAACTCGGCGGCCAGCTTGACGCGCTGGGCCTCGCCGCCGGAGAGGGTCGGCGCGCTCTGGCCGAGGCGCACATAGCCGAGCCCGACGTCCACCAGCGTCTTGAGGTAGCGGTGGATCGAGGTGACCGGCTCGAAGAACTCGGCGGCCTCCTCGATGGACATGTCGAGCACCTCGGCGATGGTCTTGCCCTTGTAGTGCACCTCGAGTGTTTCCCGGTTGTAACGGGCGCCGTGGCAAACCTCGCACGGAACATAGACGTCCGGCAGGAAGTTCATCTCGATCTTCAACGTGCCGTCACCGGAGCAGGCCTCGCAGCGACCGCCCTTGACGTTGAATGAGAACCGGCCCGGCTGGTAGCCACGCACCTTCGCCTCGGTGGTGGCGGCGAACAAGGTCCGGATCTTGTCGAACACACCGGTGTAGGTGGCCGGGTTCGAACGTGGGGTGCGGCCGATCGGCGACTGGTCCACCTGCACCAGCTTGTCCAGGTGGTCGAGCCCGTTCACCCTGGTGTGCCTGCCCGGCACCTGCCGCGCGCCGTTGAGCCGGTTCGCCAGCACGGTCGCCAGGATGTCATTGACCAGCGTCGACTTGCCCGACCCGGACACGCCCGTGACCGAGGTGACCACCCCGAGCGGAAAACTGACGTCGATGCCCTTCAAGTTGTGCTCGGTCGCCCCGACCACGGTGAGCTGCCGCTTCTTCGCAACAGGGCGGCGTACCAGCGGCACCTCGATTCGCTCGCGGCCCGAGAGATACGCGCCGGTCAGCGAGTTCGGATCGGTGAGCAGCTCCTGGTAAGGCCCGCTGTGCACCACCTTGCCACCGTGCTCGCCGGCGAGCGGGCCGATGTCGACTACCCAGTCCGAGGCGCGAATGGTGTCCTCGTCGTGCTCGACCACGATCAGCGTGTTCCCGAGATCGCGCAGCCGGGTGAGGGTTTCGATGAGCCTCCGGTTGTCGCGCTGGTGCAGGCCGATCGAGGGCTCGTCGAGCACATACAGCACGCCCACCAGGCCGGAGCCGATCTGGGTGGCAAGCCGGATCCGCTGCGCCTCACCGCCGGACAGCGTGGCCGCCGCGCGCGACAGACTCAGGTACTCCAAGCCGACGTCGAGGAGGAAGCCCAGCCGCGCCTGCACCTCCTTGAGCACCTGCCCGGCGATGGCGGCCTCGCGCTCCCCCAGAGTCAGCGAGTTCAGGAATTCCGAGCAATCGCCGATGGACAGCTCGCTGACGTCGGCGATGGACTTTTTGTCGCCGTTCGCGGCGATGGTGACCGCCAGAATCTCCGGGCGGAGGCGGGCGCCGTTGCACACCGGGCACGGGATATCCCGCATATACCCGTCGTAGTGCTCCTTCATCTGCTCGGAGTCGGTGTTCTCCATGCGCCGCTGAAGGAACGGCATCACGCCCTCGAAATCGGCGTAGTAAGAGCGTTTGCGGCCGTAGCGGTTGGTGTAGGAGACGTGCACCTGGTCGGCGCTGCCCTCCAGCACCGCCTTGCGCGCTTTCAGCGGCAGGTCCTGCCATGGCGTATCCATGGAGAAGCCGATCGACTCGGCGAGGCCGGACAGCAGCCTGGTGAAGTACTCGGCGGTCTGGCCGCGCGACCACGGGGCGATCGCGCCCTCGTTCAGGCTCAGTGCCGGGTCAGGCACCACCAGGTCCGGGTCGACCTCCTTGCGGATGCCGAGGCCGGTGCAGTCCGGGCAGGCGCCGTAGGGCGAGTTGAACGAGAACGAGCGCGGTTCCAGGTCCTCGATGTCGAGCGGATGGCCGTTCGGGCAGGCCAGACGTTCGGAGAAACGGCGCTCCCGGTCGTGCGCGTGCTCGTCGCGGTCCACGAAGTCGAGCACCACGATTCCGTCGGCCAGCCGTAGCGCGGTCTCGATCGAATCGGTGAGGCGCTGCTTGGAATTCGGCTTCACCGCAAGGCGGTCGACCACGACCTCGACGTCGTGCTTCTCCTGTTTCTTCAGTTTCGGCGGATCGGTGAGCGGATACACCACGCCGTCGACCCGGACGCGGGAATAGCCCTGCGTGTTCAACTGGTCGAAAAGGTCGACGAACTCGCCCTTGCGAGTGCGGACCACCGGTGCGAGCACCTGGAACCGGATGCCTTCGGCCATGGCCAGCACCTGGTCGACGATCTGCTGCGGAGTCTGCTTGGCGATCAGTTCGCCACACACCGGGCAGTGCGGCGTGCCCGCCCGCGCGTAGAGCAGACGCAGGTAGTCGTACACCTCCGTGATGGTGCCGACGGTCGAGCGCGGGTTGCGGTTGGTGGACTTCTGGTCGATCGAGACCGCGGGCGAGAGGCCCTCGATGAAATCGACGTCGGGCTTGTCCATCTGACCGAGGAACTGCCGCGCGTATGCCGACAACGATTCGACATAGCGCCGCTGGCCCTCCGCGAAGATCGTGTCGAAGGCCAGGCTCGATTTGCCGGAGCCGGACAAACCGGTGAACACGATGAGGCTGTCGCGGGGCAGTTCCAGATCGACCCCCTTCAGGTTGTGCTCCCGAGCTCCACGCACAGTGAGGCGTTCCGCCACAAGCCGTCCCTTCTCATTCGTATTCAGCGTCCAGACAGACCCCCGCCCGCCATGCTAGGCGTGGGCACCGACAGGTTTCGCGGACCACCCGCCACCTCGATAAACGGCGGTAGCCGGGCCGCCGGGCACGGCGAACTCGGCCGGGAGACAGGCTGGACGCCTCCGTAGGATCGCCCGCCCGGCGCCGATGGTCAACAGCTCGGCGCCGCTCGCCATTCCGACGGGCTCGCCGCGCTTGTTCCGAGCCACCGCGCGATCACCCCGGGCCGAGCCGAGGCGCCGCCCGGTCACACCGAGGCGGTGATGCGTGCAGCATGGTCAGGCCGCTCCGAGCACCACGACGGAATTGTTCCCGCCCATGCCCAGCGAGAGCTTCGCGGTAATACCGCCCTCGAACGGCGCGGGACCGTCCAGCAACCGCGGGTGGGCGGACGCGACGACCGGTGCCGCGGGAATGACGCCGCGGTCGTAACCCAGCGCCGTCGCGGCCACCTCCACCGCGGCCGACGCGCCCTGGCAATGGCCCACCAGCGGTTTCAGCGCGTAGATGTGCGGGCGGTCGGCGAACAGGTGCTCGACCAGATGGCTTTCGGCCACATCGCACTGCCTGGTACCGCTGCCATGGGCGTTGAAGTAGCTCACCTCCTCCGCGCTCACCCCCGCGTCGGCGAGCCCGCGACGAGCGCAGTCGAGGATCTGCTCGTGGCTCGGGTCGACGGAGACCACGTGGTAGGCATCGTTGGTCATGGCCCCGCCCAGCACGGCGGCGTAGGGCCGGTCCACCGAGCGGGTCAGGACGAAGGCGACCGAGGCCTCACCGATACTGAACCCGCGGCTGCCCTCCTGGAAGGGCCGGCACGCGTCCAGCGGTTCGGCATCGGTGACCGCCGCGCCGAGCCCGACGAAATGTTCCACCATGTCCGGGCTCGCGGACATGTCGGTGGCGACGCAGATCACGTCGTCGGCCAGTCCTGCGTTCAGCCAGAGCTTCGCGGTGATCAGCGCGACGTTGGCCGAACTACACGCCGCGGACACGTTCATCGCCGGCCCGTGGAAACCGAACTCCTGCAATAGCACCGAGATCGGGGTAGACGGCAGCAGCCGAAGATAATCGCGGGAGCCCCGATGTCCGTGATCGACAACGTAGAAGTCGTGCCAGTTCGCCACGTCACCCAGCACGATCGCGTGCAACAGCCCGACCGTGCGGCCCGGCCGCCAACCCCGGCTTCGCGCGTCCGCGATCGCCTCCCGCGCCGCCTCGTGCACGGCACGCCCGTATCGGCTGGTGCTCACGTGGTGATCGCCGCCGTCGGGCACGAGCGACACCCAGGCATCCTCGTCCCGCTCCAGCCCGTAGCCGCTCTGTATGGACGCCGCCGACTTGCCGCTCAGCAAACCTTGCCACAAGATTTCCCGCCCCCAGCCGTATCCGGTCACCGCACCGAGCCCGGCGATGGACATATGATCTTGATATTGCGGTCTGTCGTTTCGGGACCGAATGGCGTTGGCACCCGGCATAGCATCGCTCCTTCACCGGTTTCCCCAGGCGACCAGCGGTCGGCCCGACTTCTGGGTGGGACCCGGTTTCTCATGATCACCAGCCCGAACCGTACGAAGTGCCCGAACTGTGACCTGAGCAATTGCGTCGACGGTGTGATCTTGTACACGTCGATACCAGAATAATCCCGTGTTCCAATGGCCATAAGGTCGACGATCGGGGGTTCGAGTGGGTGAGGACATGGCAGCCGCCGCGGTTGACGCCGCCGAACAACTAGCCGAGCGCTACCGTTCCCTGATCGAGCACACTCCCGACGGGATCTGTGTCCATGAGCGGGGCACGGTGGTCTACGTCAATCCCGCGACCATCCGCATGCTCGCCGCCGAGAGTGTAGACGAGGTGATCGGCCAACCGCTGACCAAGTTCGTCGATCCCGCCTCGATCCCCGCGATGCTGGACCGCATCAGCACCCTGACCACGGCGGGCGCCGCATCCGAGCCGACTGAGATGATGCTGCGGCGAGTAGACGGTGTGAGCATCCCCGTCGAGACCGTTTCGGTGCTGACCGCCTGGCAGGACCACCTCGCCTACCAGGTTGTCATCCACGACCTCACCGCACAGCGGCACGCCGAGGACGCGCAGCGCCGGGCCGAACAGTACTTCACCACGGTCGTCTCCCAGCTGGAGGAAGGCGTCGTGGTGATCGATCCGGAGGGGCGGATCGAATCGATGAATCCGGCGGCCAAACACATCTTCGGCACCGAGGGGCCCGACGAACAAGTGATCGGCCACACCATCCAGTCGCTGCCACTGGTGCTGCTCGACGGAAACGCCCAGCCGCTACCGCCGAGCCGCCACCCCATCGCGCGCACGCTCGCCACCGGCGAGACCATCACCGGCTATGTCTTCGGCGTCGACCGGGTGGACGGACAGCGGCGCTGGCTCTCCGGCAGCAGCCGCCTGCTCAACCCCGGAGATCCGCGCTCGTCGGCGGTCTCCTCCTTCGCCGATATCACCGAGTTCCGCGCCAGCAGGCGGCAATTGGAGTACCAGGCCACGCACGATGGGCTCACCGGTCTGGCCAACCGCTCATTGATCCTGTCCCAGCTGGCGGCCGCACTGGCCACCGTGGAAGAGCTGCCGGTCTCCACCGTGCTGTTCATCGACCTGGATGGGTTCAAGTCGATCAACGACAGCCTCGGGCACGCCATCGGCGACACTGTGCTGCAGATCGTCGCGCAGCGGCTGCAGCGCGCGCTGCGCAGCGACGACATCGTCGGCCGACTCGGCGGCGACGAGTTCCTCGTCCTGCTCTCCGGCCGCACCCGCCAGGTCGACATCGACATGCTGGTCGCCCGGCTGCGCCACACCATGGCCGAGCCGATCGTCGCGCGAGGGCACCGAATCGAGGTGAACGCCTCGATCGGCGTCACCGCGCTGACGATCGGCGACCGCCGCACCCCCGAGGCCGTGTTGCACGACGCGGACCTGGCGATGTACCGCGCCAAGCCGCCGGGACACCGCGATGGCGCCGTCGCCAAGGGCCAAAACAACACCCACGTGTCCTGACCGGGTGCGGTGCCATTTATCCGGTTGGTCGCTATGACCGTGGGAGTGACCTGCGGTTACGGCGAGCGTGCCGCGATCACAGTAGAATCGACAACTCTGTTTTCCGAGCGTTCACGTGCCCGGTCCGGGCACCGTGCTCCCAGCTCATCGCGGTGACAAGGAGTTAGTTTGCCCGACCTCACACAAGACCGTGCGCCATCCGCGGACACGGGCGACAGCACACCGTTGTCGACCCCTGAGGACGAGCACGAGCGAACCCACGAGACCGAGCGGGAACAGGCCTACCTGTCGGTGCTGTACGACCGGCTCGACGAAATGCGCGACTACGCGCGCAACCGGTTGCGAACCGTACTGCTGGAAACCGGCGGCACCCCGCAGGCCCGCAGCGAACGGGAGTCCTTCAGCCAGCTCTACACCGAGGACCTCGCGAAATACGATGCCGCGGAACACGGTCTGTGTTTCGGCCGCATCGACCTCGACGGCCAGCAGGAGGAGTACCGCTACATCGGCAGGCTCGGCATCCTCGACGAGAAGGACGACTACGAGAGCCTGCTACTGGACTGGCGCGCCCCGCTGGCCCGGCCGTTCTACCTGGCCACCACGGCGACCCCGGACGGCGTGACCCGGCGCAGGCATATCCGGTCGCGCAACCGCACGGTGACCGCGATCAACGACGAGTACCTCGATCTGGACACCGCGCGCCGGGCGGGCGTCACCGCCTCCGACGGCGGCGTCGGCAGCGAGAGCGCGCTGCTCGCGGCGCTCAACGCCGCCCGCACCGGCCACATGAACGACATCGTGGAGACCATCCAGCATGAGCAGGACACGATCATCCGCTCGGAGCACAAGAGCGTGCTCGTCGTGCAGGGCGGGCCGGGCACCGGTAAGACCGCCGTCGCGCTGCACCGCGCCGCCTACCTCCTCTACACCTACCGCCAGCAGCTGGCCAAGAGTGGCGTGCTGATCATCGGGCCGAACGCCACGTTCCTGGACTACATCGGCCAGGTGCTCCCCTCCCTCGGTGAGACCGGCGTGCTGCTGTCCACCATCGGCGACTTGTACCCGGGAGTGAAGGCCACCCGGGAGGACTCCCTGCGCGCGGGCGAGATCAAGGGCTCGCAGGCGATCATCGAGGTACTCGAGCGAGCGGTGCGTGACCGCCAGGAGATACCCGCCGAGCCGATCCGGCTGAGCTTCGACGGCTATCCGGTAACGTTGGACCGCAAGATCGTCACCAGGGCCCGCGGCCGCGCCCGTTCGTCGCGTCGCCCGCACAACCTCGCCAGACCGGTCTTCGCCAGTTCGGTGATCGACGCGCTGACCGACCAGCTCGCGCAGACCATGGGCGGCGACCTTTCCGGTGGGCCGAGCCTACTCAGCTCGACCGACCTCACCGAGATCAGGGACGAGATGCGCGCCGACCCGGAGATCCAGTCCGCCATCGGCAGACTCTGGCCGATTCTGTCCCCGCAGGAGGTTCTCGCCGACCTGCTCGCCGCCCCGGAGCGGCTGAACCGGGTCGCGACCGCGCTCGACCCCGCAGACCGTGCCGAGCTGGTGCGTCCGGACAACGGCACGTTCAGCGCGGCCGACGCGCCGCTGCTGGACGAGCTGGCCGAGCTGCTCGGCGTGGACGATGCCGAGGAGCGCGAACGCGCCCGCCGCCGCTGGCGCGTTCAGCTCGCCGAGGCGCAGGACGCGCTGGACATCTTGACCGGCTCCGCGCCGCAGGACCTGGAGGACGAACTCGATCCCGAGATCCTGATGGCCTACGACCTGATCGACGCGAGCCAGCTGGCCGAACGACAGGATGTGCGCGCCCGCCAGACCACCGCGGAACGCGCCGCGGGCGATCGCACCTGGACCTACGGCCACGTCATCGTGGACGAGGCGCAGGAGCTGTCGGAAATGGCCTGGCGCATGGTGATGCGGCGAGTCCCGAATCGGTGGATCACTGTGGTCGGCGACGTCGCGCAGACCGGCGACCCGGCGGGCACGTCGTCATGGCAGCGGATGCTGGAACCCTATGTCGCCGCCCGGTGGAAGCTGACCGAGCTGACGGTCAACTACCGCACACCCGCCGAGATCATGGCCGTCGCCGCGGACGTGCTCGCCGCGATCGACCCGACGGCAGACGCACCACGCTCGGTCCGCGAGACCGGCACCGTGCCGCGCGCGTACCGAGTGGCCCCAGGCGACGTGCACGCGGAGGTCGCCCGGCTGGTAGCCGCCGAATCCGGGCCGGGCACCACAGCGGTGATCGCGCCGCACGCGCTGGTGGCTCGGCTGGACGACCTCACGGGCGAGTCGGTGCGGGTGCTCACCGTGCACGATGTGAAAGGCCTGGAGTTCGACGCGGTCTACCTGGTCGAGCCGCAGAGCATCCTCGACGAATCGCCGCGCGGGCTCAACGACCTCTATGTCGCGCTCACCCGCGCCACGCAGCGGCTCGGCGTTGTGCACAGCGCGAAGCTCCCGGACGTGCTCGGCAGGTTGCGCTGACGTCCCACGCCGAAATACGAAAGGCTCCGTGCCCCATCGCGGTAGGCGACGAGCACGGAGCCTTTCCTCGAGCAGGGCTCAGCGCACGGTGTGCACGATCAGCACGTCCGAGCGCGACTTGCGCGCCACATCGGAGGGCACCGAGCCGAGCAGCCGACCTGCCAGGGTGTTCAGCCCCCGGTTGCCGACCACGAGCAGGTCGGCCTCGACCTCCTTGACCAGCGCCAAGAGCGACTCCACCGGCTCGCCGACAATGGCGCGCTCGATGATGTCCGCCGCGCCGGCGGCGATGGCCTTGTCCCGCGCGACGCGCAGGATCTCGCTGGTCGGGGCGGAACCCCGCACCTGGTAGGCCTCCTCCTTGAGGACATCGGTGGCAGCGGCGAGATCGCGACCGTCGGTCGGGTAGTACGCGCAGGCCACGACCAAGGTCGCGGTGGAAACTCCAGCCAGAGTGGCGGCCTTCTCGACGGCGACATACGACGAGTCCGAGCCATCGGTACCGACGACAATGGTCCGGTAGGCGGTCATTCTCTCCTCCAACTAAGCGGTGGGTCGGGTGCTGCATCCGGTCTGTCCCGCAGATCGGGGCGTCGGCGCGGCGATTGGGCTCGACCATAGCGGCAAACGGTGCGGAAATATCAGAAATCGCAATACATCACAGTCGGGGTGTTCAACCATTCCTGCCACGGGTTCTCCGGCGAATGTCAGAAAGGCGCAACCAACCAGCGCCGAACCGATTTCGGTGTCCGAAACCTGTGATTTCGCACAATCGAGATGAACGGTCTTGCCACCATGGGATATTCGTCACACAGTCAGGTCCGTCAGACGTAGATCGGCCCACCGCGCCGCTAAGGCCACTGACCATAGTTTGCCCAGAGAATGCCGAGAATCGCTCCGATGTCATGCCTCCTCTCTCTGCCGCGAATAGGACGCGCACTATTAGCGCGGCCGGTCTGCCTAGAGGTCGAAAAGAGGCCCGGTGATGGTCAATCCGAGATCGTCGACATGCGCGAAGAACGCGAACAGCATCAGGGCGGCGCCCGCCAGAGCAACGTCCTTGTTGAACTGGACCATCTCGCCCTGTTTGGTTTCCGCGTCGGCCTCCTTCCAGAACGGATGCATCAGAAAGGCAGTCGGCAGTAGCGCAACCACCAGCAGCAGCGACCCGAGATCGGCCCATACGCCGAGAAGCACGCTCAGTCCGCCCAGTGCGAACACCACACCCGAGGCCAGCACGGCGTACTTCGGCATGGGAATCCCCCGACCCTGTGCATACCCCGCCATCGCCTCCGTCTGAGTGAAGTGCCCGAGCGCGGAGCCCAGGAAGAGGAAAGCGAACAACACCCGTCCGATCAACACCACGACATCCATGTCAACTCCTTGTCGGCTGATGGTTGATAGCGCAACTTCGACTGCGTGCCTGGTCACCCTTCCTGGATGGGCGGAAGAATCCCCACAATCGATCCAGACAGCAACTAATTTCTGATCGGCGTGACCTTTGACGTTACCTCGTTACGTGAACGTAGCGAATTCTTGGCGTATTCCAGTGGAGTCATTCCGACCTCCGCGGTGAACTCACGCGAGAAGTGCGCCTGGTCGAAGTATCCCAGGTCGGCGGCCAGTGCGGCCAGGTCTTCGGTGCGGCCCTTGGCGAGCAGATCGGCCCCGTCCTGCAACCGATAGCGGCGCAGTACCCATTTCGGGCCGGCACCGACGTAACGGCGGAACATGCGCTGCAGGGTGCGCGTGGGCACACCGAAGCGGTCCGTGATCTGATCGACCCTGGTCAGCTCCAGATCGTTGGCCATCGCGTCGACGATGCGCAGCACCAGCCGGTAGGTCGAGTCGTCGACCGACGGCCTGCCCGCGAGGAACTCCTCGACGACGGCGCGGCGTTGCCCGTCGGTGGGCACGTCGAGCACACGCTCGGCCAATCCCGCCGCCTCGGGCATGATGTCGGTGAGGCCGACGGAGCTGTCGCGAAACGAACCGACATCGAGTCCGGTGAACGCGCCGAAACCGCCCGCCCGGAAGCGAATACCGAATGTTTCACCGAGCCCACTGAGCTCGCGGACGTATTTGCCGGTGCTTACGCCGTTCACGAATCCGCCGCTGCGTGCGTCGGATCGTTCGAAGGTGATATTGACGCTCGGATACGACAGCACCTCGGCGCGATACGGCGGTCTGCCGCGCAGATCCCAGCGCACTGACCAGTACCACTCGACGTAGCGATCCATTGCCGGACCGGGGACCAACCGGGCCAGAGATCGGTGCTTGGCCTGTTCGTCCGGGTGCAGGATGCCCTTGGTGTCGGCGGGGAGGGCCGGATTACGGGCCCGCCCTGGCTCGGTGCCGGGCGATTCAGCGCGGCCGGGCATGGTGTCGCTTTCTTACAAGACCCGCGGACCGCGAGCGACAAGGGTTGGTGCCATGACGAACACAGTGAACCCCATTGCCGACGGCTACCACTCGATCACCTGCTTCCTCGCGGTCGGCGACGGCAACAAGGCCATTGATTTCTACACCGCCGTCTTCGGAGCCGAGGTGCTCAGCCGCAACGATCTGCCTGACGGTCAGCCCGCGCACGCGGAGTTGAAGTTGGGTGACTCGACCCTGCAGATGGGCATGCCCATCCCGGACAACGGCGTGCTCGCCCCGAACGGCGAGTGGGTGCACACCTCGATCGTGCACTACTGCCCTGATGTCGACGCGGTCGTGCGGCGCGCCGTCGAACACGGCGCCCGTCGTGTCGAAGAGCCGCAGACCTTCGTCACCGGCGACCGCTACGGCGTGATCATCGATCCGTTCGGCCACCGCTGGGCAGTGCTCACCAGGGTAGAGGAGGTCTCGCGCGAGGAGGCCGAGCGCCGAGTGAACGAGTGGATGGCCGCCCAGGCCTGACGCCCGTGCCGCCTCCGCGACCGCACGGCGCCCGGTCCGCGGAGGCAGAGCCCTTGCGGCACAGCTCAACTCAACCCGGCGGCATCCATGCCGCGCAGTTCCTTCTTCAGGTCCGCGATCTCGTCGCGCAACCGGCCGGCGAGCTCGAACTGTAACTCCCTGGCCGCGTTCATCATCTGTGCGGTCAGTTCCTTGACCAGGTCGGCGAGTTCGGCGCGCGGCATCGACTTGATGTCGCGGCCCTCGTACACCCCGGCGCTCACCGCCCGGCCCGGCTCGCCCTGGGCACGGCGACCGCGGCTGGCATTACGACCGGAACCGCCGACCTCCACCTCGGTCTCGTCTGCTTCTCGGTACACCTGGTCGAGGATGTCGGCGATCTTCTTACGCAACGGTTTCGGGTCGATGCCCATTTCCTCGTTGTAGGCGATCTGCTTGGCGCGGCGGCGTTCGGTCTCATCGATGGCGAACTGCATCGAAGCGGTGACCTTGTCGGCGTACATGTGCACTTCGCCGGAGACATTGCGCGCCGCGCGGCCGATCGTCTGGATCAGCGCGGTGGTGCTGCGCAGGAAGCCTTCCTTGTCCGCGTCGAGGATCGCCACCAGCGACACCTCGGGCAGGTCGAGACCCTCGCGGAGCAGGTTGATGCCCACCAGCACGTCGTACTCGCCGAGCCGCAGCTGCCGCAGCAACTCGACGCGACGCAGGGTGTCGATCTCGGAGTGCAGGTACCGCACCCGGATGCCGAGTCCGAGCAGATAGTCGGTGAGGTCCTCGGACATCTTCTTGGTCAGCGTGGTGACCAGCACCCGCTCGTCGCGCTCGGTGCGCCCCCTGATCTCGTGGATCAGGTCGTCGATCTGGCCCTTGGTCGGCTTCACCACGACTTTGGGGTCGACCAGGCCCGTCGGCCGGATGACCTGCTCGACCACTTCGCCACCGGTCTGCCCCAACTCGTACGGACCGGGGGTGGCCGAAAGATACACCGCCTGCCCGATCCGGTCGGCGAACTCCTCCCAGGTGAGCGGCCGGTTGTCCACCGCGGACGGCAGCCGGAAACCGTACTCCACCAGGTTGCGCTTACGGGACATGTCGCCCTCGTACATGCCGCCGATCTGCGGGACGGTGTTGTGCGACTCGTCGATGACGAGCAGGAAATCCTCGGGGAAGTAGTCCAGGAGCGTCGCGGGAGCCGAGCCGGGCGGGCGCCCATCGATGTGGCGCGAGTAGTTCTCGATGCCGGAGCAGAACCCGACTTGCCGGATCATCTCCAAGTCGTACTGGGTGCGCATGCGCAGCCGCTGCGCCTCGAGCAGTTTGCCCTGGCGCTCCAGCTCAGCGAGCCGCTCCGCCAGCTCGGCCTCGATGTCGTGCACCGCGCGCTCCATCCGGTCCGGACCCGCCACATAGTGGGTGGCCGGGAAGATGCGCAGCATGTCGACTCGGCGGACCACGTCGCCGGTGAGCGGGTGCAGGTAGTACAGCGCATCGATCTCGTCGCCGAAGAACTCGATGCGGACCGCGAGTTCCTCATAGGAAGGGATGATCTCCACGGTGTCGCCGCGAACGCGGAACGAGCCGCGGGTGAACGCCATGTCGTTGCGCGTGTACTGCACGTCGACCAGCAGCCGCAGCAGCGCGTCGCGATCCACCTCGGTGCCCACCTCCAGCTGCACCGAACGGTCCAGATACGACTGCGGTGTGCCGAGGCCGTAGATGCACGACACGGAGGCGACCACCACAACGTCGCGCCGGGACAGCAGGCTGGACGTTGCCGAGTGGCGCAGGCGCTCGACGTCGTCGTTGATCGAGCTGTCCTTCTCGATGTAGGTGTCGGTCTGCGCGATGTACGCCTCGGGCTGGTAGTAGTCGTAATACGAGACGAAGTATTCGACGGCGTTGTTGGGCAGCATCTCGCGCAGCTCGTTGGCCAGCTGGGCCGCGAGGGTCTTGTTCGGCGCCATTACCAGCGCGGGTCGCTGCAGCCGCTCGATCAGCCATGCGGTCGTTGCCGACTTGCCGGTCCCGGTGGCGCCGAGCAGCACCACGTCACGCTCGCCCGACCTGATCCTGCGCTCCAGCTCCTCGATCGCGGCAGGCTGGTCACCGGCCGGCTGGTGCTCGCTGACCACCTGGAACCGGCCGTCGACGCGCTCGATCTCGCCGACGGGACGGAACTCCGAGTGCGCCAGCGGCGGCTCGCCCGCGGCCCTGCCCTCGTAGCCCTCCGCCGGAATCTCGGTTGCGAATGCCATGCTCATCAGCCTAGGCCCAGCCACCGACAGACTTCGCGGCCGTGCGACGACGGCCGGTGCGACGGGTCACGCCCGCCGCACCGCTCGATACGGATGCCGCGGCGAGGCCGAGGACGGCGACCACCGGGTGCCGGGTGCCGGACCGGAATCCGATCGGCAGCATGTGGTTCGGGGGGGGCGCGCACAGCGTTCTCACAGTCCGGGCGGGTATTATCGGAGCAAACCGTCACCTGCCCGAAATGTCCGTTGCGGCAACATATTTCACATTCGGGAACACGTCAGGAACCGCGCGGCGACCCTGTCTCCGGTGTAGCCTGAATTGGTTATTCGGATGTGGTGAAGGACAAGAGCTATGACTGGTCTGATTCCATTGCTCGTCGCCGTGCCGGCCGTCACCGGCCTCGCCGGGTTTGTCGCAAGAGATCTCCGCGCGGCGGTTCCCTCCACGACGGGTGCCACCGCGATCACACCACCCGGCCCGGCCACCCCGGCCCCGCACCGGCCGAGGATCGAGTTCTTCAACCTCGACCACCTCACCAACACCGACGCCAAGGGCTTCGTCCGGCCGGTCGAGCGCTTCCATGTCGAGCCGTGGGGCCTGTACATGGCGCGCGCGGTCGACGGACCGAGCTCGCACTATCTCGAATCCTGGTTGCTGCCAGGGCTTTCGCTACGCGCGACGGTCACGCGGCGCAACCCGGCACACCACAGGAACCCGGATTATCGCCTCGACATCGGCGAGTTCACCCAGCTGGGTCCGAAGCGGTGGAAGGCGGTGGACCACTACTTGGACATCGTGGTGCGCCGCGGCCGCACTGCCGAACTTCTCGGCGTCGGCGAGTTGCTCGCCGCGCACGCGGCCGGCCTGGTCGACACGGCACAGGCGCACCGGGCAGTCGCGCGCGCCACGGCCGCGCTCGACGGGCTGGCCGCGCACGACCACTGCGTCGAGGACTGGCTCGCCACCCACGGCATCACACTCACCTGGTTGTAACCCGGCGGTCACCGCCGCTCGACTCGACGGAGTCGTCACGACGGTAGATTCTGGACCCATGACGCAGGCAGCTTCCGTCGACGTGCACCGCCCCAAGGTCGAGTACTTCAATCTCGCGGACCTGACCAACACCGACCCGAAGGGCTTCGTGCGGCCGGTCGAGCGGTACCACGTCGAGCCGTGGGGTCTGTACATGGCGCGCACCTCGGATCATCCACAGTTCCACTACCTCGAGTCCTGGCTGCTGCCAGAGCTGTCCATCCGCGCGACCGTGTTCCACTACCATCCGGCCCATCAGCGCGACCAGGACTACTACCTCGATTTGGGCGAATTCAGTGTGGTCGGGCCGAAGAAGTGGAAGTCGGTCGACCACTACCTGGATATCGTCGTGCGCTCGACGCGCGAGACCCAACTGCTCGACGTCGACGAACTGCTCGCCGCGCATGCCGCCGGACTGATCAGTCTCGCCGAGGCGGAGGCAGCCATGCAGCACGCGGCCGCGGCGATCGACGGCATCGCCGGCAACGGCCACACTTTCGAGGGCTGGATGAATTCCCTCGGCATCACCCTGACCTGGATGTAACGCCAACCGGCCCGGCGCACTCACCTTCGCCGACACCCGAGACGGCAAGACCCACCATGTCGTTCCACCTGCTGCCGCCCGGTCCGCTCAGCCCGGGGCACGGCACCGAGGAAGGCTGGGTCCAGAACTCGGACCGCCTCGACACGGCAGTGCGGCGCTAGCTGCCCCGCAAGGCGCGCGCGAAGGCCGCGTCGAACCAGGGCTCCTTGACCTCGAGGTAGGCCAGCGTTGCCTGTTTGCCGGTCAGCCCGGCCGCCTTGGCCGCCGCCTCGCGCTTCACCTCGAGGTACTCGGCGCGCGCGGCGGCGTCGGCGCGCAGCCAGTCGCGGAACCACAGCGCGAACTGTTGGCCCGGCGTATCCTCGACCCGCACATGCACGTTGGCCAACCGGCCCGGGTCGGCGTTCTGGTGGAACCGTTTGGCCCACAGTGCGAGGTCGGCGACCACCGGATCCTGCGGAGTGGGCTTAGGGTTGTCGCTGGTGATCTCCGGCCGGATCGGGAATCCGGCTGCGCCGAGGGCCTCCCGCAACCCGTCGGCCGCGGCCAGGTCCGCGACCGTGATCTGCAGATCGATCACGTCCTTGGCGTGCAGGTCCGGCACGGAGGTCGAGCCGATGTGGTCGATCCGTGACGCGGACGCACCGCAGGCCACCCACAGCCGGGCGATCAGCCGCTGCGCCTGCGCGGGCCACTCCGGATTCGGGGGCACGACCCGCACCGTGCTGCGACCGGCGGGCGTCCCGGTGCGCAGGTTGCGCTCGAAGGGCAACAGCCGCTCCTCCCACAGCCGGTGCACCACGGCGGCGACCTCGCCGGGGACGCCGCTGTTGTCGAGCAATACATCGGCAACAGCACGCCGCTGCTCGTCGGTGGCTTGCGCCGAAATACGTGCTCGCGCATCGGATTCGGCAACACCGCGAAATTCGGCCAAACGGCGAATACGCGTTTCGGCGTCGACATCGACCACTAGAACAAGATTCATCAATGGCGCGAGACCATTTTCCACCAGCAGGGGAATATCCTGTACGACAATGGCGTCCTGCGGTGCTGTGGAAATCAATTCCGCGGTGCGCTTTCCGACCAGCGGGTGGGTGATGGAATTAAGTTTCGCGCGTGCCGCGTCGTCACCGAATGCCTTGGCCGCGAGCGCGGGACGATCCAAGCTACCGTCCGCGGCGAGAATGTCCGCACCGAACGCCTCGACCAGTGCCGCGAGGCCCCCGGTGCCCGGCGCCACCACTTCCCTGGCGATCAGATCGGAATCGATGATCACCGCGCCGAGGTCGGCGAGCGCCCGCGCCACCGTCGACTTGCCCGCTCCCATGCCTCCGGTGAGGCCGATCCGTAACATTCGACCAGTCTGTCATCCAGCCATCGACCAGCCGTCCGCTGGCCCGACCCAGCCGAACACAGGCCTCGTCGGTACGGTTCGGACATCTGATCCGCGCCGCCGCACGCGATTGGCGACCCTTCGGCGGCGCGATCCCTTCGATTACCCGGCGCGGTCACTCATTTCACCACTCCTGCTGCCATTTGCTCGATCCGTGACTGCGCCGAGACCGATTCGAAACATTTCCGGCCGGTTCCGGTTTGCCGGCGACAACTTTCCGACACGCCGAGGCAATTAATTCCGTAAAATACTCTGCCGAGCTGTTTGGTTCGACTAATCTTCGCCATGGCGCTCCAGGCCGGCACCAGCAAAGCAAAGGAACATCATTGGGCACCAGAATCAACCCGACGGGTCGCCACCGCCTGGGTAGGGCGGGTCGAGTGCACTGCATTCAAATCCCCGCCGTCGCAGCGGCGCTAGCCGAACACCGCCGTTCATGGTTCACCGCGTTCGTCAGTCCCGCCCGACACAGTTTCGGAACCCTGCGGAGACGTTCGACCGCACCCGTGGTTCGTTGGGTGCCTGCCGCCGCGGCCTGAACTCTTCCTCGATGGTGGCCCAGCCCTAGCCAGGCTGGGCCACTTTCATGCGTGGACGAGTCCGATGGACGTGCGTGGCATACCGGCCGTTCGATCGACATCGCATTCACCCGCACCGAGCAAATATTTTCGGCCGGACAATCCTGGCTTGAAAAGGTTTCGCCTGGTTGCCCCTGAAGATTGAAACGGCCAACGACGAGGCTCCAGAAAGACCTCGTCCAGGTGGACAAAGAAACCCGGATAGCGCGGCGATAAGGGGTGTCGCGGAAACCGGCTCGACCGGACCGCGATCGCAACCAGGTCGGCGGGCCCGGGATTCGCCATCGACAGCGACGCGCCGAGGGCACAATCGGAGAAGCCGCCCGGCGAGCGAGCACCAGCCAGAGCGGAAGCACGGAATGCGGACTACAGCCCGAGCGAGCGAACCAGGTCGAGCATCTCGGTGCGGAAAAGTTTGGCGGGATCCAGCGCTTGCGGACGCAGGTGGCCGTACACCTCCAGCGCGATCAGACCGTGCATCCGACCCCACATACGCAGGGCGAGGCCGAGCGCCGCGGGCGGCAGCGCCGGGAAGTCGGCGCGGACATGCCCGACCAGGCCCGCGTCGAAGTCCGACCACGTGGACTCACCGATGGTCTGCCGCGTCGCGGCGCGCGGCCATGCCGCCGCCGCGAGACCGACCAGACCGGTGCACGCACGCAATTCGGCCTCCGCGGCCGGGCCACCCGGCGGTGCCCGATAGCCGGGCACCGGATCGCCGTAGATGAGCCGGAACTCGGCGGGCCGCTCGACCGCCCAGCCGCGAACAGCTTCACCCCAGGCCACGATGCGCCCGGCCGGGTCGGCCACGGGGACGGCGTCACGCGCCGTCTCGAGCCGGTCGACCAGGGCCGTGTACACGTCGGAAATGAGCGTGGAGATCAGGTCGTCGCGGGTGGCGTAGTAGCCATAGATGGCGCCGGCGGTCATGCCCATCTCACGGGCGATGGCGCGGAGCGAAATCGCATCGGGGCCGCCATCGGCCAGCAGGCGCATCGCAATCGCCTTGATATCGCCCGACGCCTGCGTGCGCAGGCGCTCTCTACGACTCTTCACCACCTCGGCCACGTTTGACACTCTACAGCGTCCGGCTAGTATCTGCCGTACCGTTACTGAACGGCGTGTAGTAAATTGACGATGCTTAGGGAGTGCTGATGGATATCGGAGTTTTCGGGGCGACCGGCGTCATCGGCGCGTGTGTCGTCGCCGAAGCGCAGCAGCGTGGGCATCGGGTCACCGCGTTCACGCGCGATGCCGCGCGGATCCCCGCCGAGCGGGGGAACGCGGCGTGGACGGTCGCCGACTGGCTGGATGCCGACAGCATCGCGTCGGTCATCGCGGGCCTGGATGTGGTCGTCAGCGCGGTGAATGCGGGGCACGGCGTCGCGGACACCATCGCCAACGCGAGCAATTTCGTGGCAGGCGCGCACGCGATGGTCGCCGCGCTCGACCAGCAGCCGCGCGTGCGGCTGATCACGGTCGGCGGCGCGGGCAGCCTGGAGGTGGCACCTGGCGTGCAATTGCTCGATACCGGAGACGAATTCATCCGAAACCTCACCGACGCCCTCGACGTGCCCGCGGCGTACGCCGACGTGGTGCGGGCGCTGCGTGATGCTTTGAACGTCTATCGGACGTCCAATCGCAACTGGACCTACCTCAGCCCGTCGTCCGGCCGGATCAACTCCGGAGTTCGCACCGGCCGCTTCCGCGTCGGCGGCGACCAACTACTCGTCGGCGGGGAAGACATCTCTGCGGAGGACGTCGCGGTCGCCCTCCTTGACGAAGTCGAACAACCCCGATTCATCCAACGCCGCTTCACCGTCGGCTACTGAGCGGTGAACACCGTGTCGCCGGGCCCGTCCGCGCCGCATTCCGGGAAGCCGCCGACGGCCCTGGTGGAAAGATCGCCGCTACCAAGGGGACTCGGGGGGAATTCTTTCCGCAGTTGCCCGCCGCCACCGGTATGACCACTGGGCGCTTCATCGAGGCCGAGAAGGTCGCCGCACAGGTCGCCTTCTCGGCCTCCCACCACGCCAGCAGCATCGTCGGCGCCGACCTGGTCATCGACGGCGGCGCGTTGAAGGCCATCTGACCATCCCGAGTGCGACCCGCTGTCGCTTGCTGCCCTCGGGTCCGTTTTTGTCGGACCCCTCCGGCACAATCAGATCCGGTCGGACGTCGATCGAGTTGCTACTCAATGTAATCCGCAACTCGAACGAGGGAGGCACCATGCCCGACGCCCATGCTTCGACGCCCGACCCCTGTGGCCCGCGCACGGTCGACCACGACCGCCTCATCGCGCTGGCGGTCGAGATCGAACGGCACCGGTACCTGCTGCGCCGTGCGGCGGAGGACTACCGGTGGCGGGTCGAGCAGCGGGTCGAGCATCTGGACCCACCGGATCGGGACCTGCGGCTGCGGCAGGCAGAGCAGCTCATCGCGGCGATGATGATCGACCCGATCCGGCACAGCACACTGGATTTGGACGCGTATCGGGCGATCCGGGATGGCGTGCCGGTGGTGTTCGACGCCGAACGCAGGATGTATGTCCTGCGCCGGCCCGGACAGGTTCCACTGCCGATCCGTCCCGGCCTGCCGGAACATCGGCTCGGCGTGATCGCGCGGCTCGCCGCACTCGGCCTGCGTTTGGAGGAAATTCAAGTCGTCGCGCTCACGACGGCGCAGATGGCGGCACCGTATGAAGCGATCGAGCCACCGCCCGATCTCCCCGAAGTGCGACGCGGGACGACGAAACCCTCGCGCGGGATACGCAGGCCACATCGGCGTAGGCGCCCCGCAGGGCGGTGACGGTGGCGATCGAGCCGCGCGACGCATTCCTGAGCCGATCGGTGGGCGACACCGGACTGTTGTCGACTGTCCGACGTGGCTGTGGAGAGCCCCGCCCAAAAAAACACTTGCGCCCCAACCGGTTTCCCGGTTGGGGCGCAAGTGTTCAGCTGATGCCGGTCAGGCGTTGCCGGAGAGCTTCTCCCGCAGGGCCGCCAGCTGGGCGTCGCTGGCAAGCGAACCGCCCCCGGTCTCGGCCTGGCTGGCGGAGGACTGCGCACCGGTCTCGGAGGAGTAGTTCGATGCGCCGCCGCCGTTCGCGGCCTCGGCCGCGGCGTCGGCCGCCATCTTCTCCATCTGCGCGGTGTGCATCTTGTGGCGACGCTCCGCCTCGGCGTAGCGGCCTTCCCACTCCTCCCGCTGCTTGTCGAAGCCCTCGAGCCACTCGTTGGTGTCGGGGTCGAAGCCCTCGGGGAAGATGTAGTTGCCCTGCTCGTCGTAGCTGTCGGCCATGCCGTACTTCGACGGGTCGAACTCGGCGTGGTAGTCCTCGTTGGCCTGCTTGAGGCTCAGCGAGATCCGGCGACGCTCCAGGTCGATGTCGATGACCTTGACCATCGCGTCGTCGCCGACCGCGACGACCTGGTCCGGGACCTCCACGTGACGCTCGGCCAGCTCGGAGATGTGCACCAAGCCCTCGATGCCCTCTTCGACGCGCACGAACGCACCGAACGGAACGAGCTTGGTGACCTTGCCCGGCACGATCTGGCCGATCGCGTGCGTGCGGGCGAACTGACGCCACGGGTCTTCCTGGGTCGCCTTGAGCGACAGCGAAACCCGCTCGCGGTCCAGGTCGACGTCGAGTACCTCGACGGTGACCTCGTTGCCGACCTCGACAACTTCGGAGGGGTGATCGATGTGCTTCCAGGACAGCTCGGAGACGTGCACCAGGCCGTCGACGCCACCCAGGTCCACGAAGGCACCGAAGTTGACGATCGAGGAGACCACACCCTTCCGGACCTGGCCCTTCTGCAGCTGGTGCAGGAACTCGCTGCGCACCTCGGACTGGGTCTGCTCCAGCCAGGCGCGGCGGGACAGCACCACGTTGTTGCGGTTCTTGTCCAGCTCGATGATCTTGGCCTCGATCTCCTTGCCGACGTACGGCTGGAGATCGCGGACGCGCCGCATCTCGACGAGCGAGGCGGGCAGGAAGCCGCGCAGGCCGATGTCGAGGATCAGGCCGCCCTTGACGACCTCGATGACGGTGCCCTTGACGGCCTCGTCCTTCTCCTTGAGCTCTTCGATGGTGCCCCACGCACGCTCGTATTGCGCCCGCTTCTTCGACAGGATCAGGCGGCCTTCCTTGTCCTCCTTGGTGAGAACAAGCGCCTCGACCTCATCACCCACGGAAACGACCTCGTTGGGGTCGACGTCGTGCTTGATGGAGAGCTCGCGAGAGGGGATGACGCCTTCGGTCTTGTAACCGATGTCGAGCAGGACCTCGTCGCGATCGACCTTGACGATGGTTCCTTCGACGATGTCGCCGTCATTGAAGTACTTGATCGTGGCGTCGATGGCGGCGAGGAAATCCTCGGCGGAGCCGATGTCGTTGACGGCTACCTGCGGCGAGGTGACGGTGGTGGGCATATGTCGGTTTGCTCCGGACGGATTGTGGTCGGTTGCGGACATTGGAACTTTCGGTACGCTGCGATCTCACCGCGAGGTGTGAAGACGGACACTTAGGAAGGTACCGCACGCAACTCGCGTGGAATTCAGCACGGGTCGTACTTCGGTACGGTTGTACGGAAGACACTCGCGCGTTCAGCGTACGCGACCTCGGTCCGGCCGGGCAAACCGGCAGTGCCGCCACGCCGATAGGCTGACGGGCGTGTCGGAAGATCGCCATGCGCAAGCGAATGCACTGCTCGGGACGGCGGGCACGACCCGGACCAGGATCGGATCGGACGCCAGCCAGCTGGCCAGCCGACGCTGGTGGGATGCCGATGCCGCCCAATACCACGAGACCCACGCGGATTTCCTCGGCGTGGACTCGCCTGGAGGGGAGTTCGTCTGGTGCCCGGAGGGCCTGCACGAGGGCGACATGCGCCTGCTCGGTGATGTGGCGGGCAAGGTCATCCTCGAGATCGGATGCGGCTCCGCGCCGTGTTCGCGCTGGCTGGCCGGACAGGG
This sequence comes from Nocardia sp. NBC_00881, assembly GCF_045207455.1. Lineage (NCBI taxonomy): Bacteria > Bacillati > Actinomycetota > Actinomycetes > Mycobacteriales > Nocardiaceae > Nocardia > Nocardia sp. NBC_00881. Next base: position 8,292,314 of record NZ_CP108798.1, on the reverse strand, counting down.
CGCGGTGCCGATCGGACTCGATCTGTCTCGAAGCATGCTGGAACGCGGGAAGGCTGCGATGGCGCGCGGCGGGCCGCGGGTACCGCTGGTGCAGGCGGGAGCCGAGGCCCTTCCGTTCGCCGACGCCTCCTTCGACCTGGCCTGCTCGGCGTTCGGCGCCATCCCGTTCGTCGCCGACTCGGCGCTGGTAATGCGGGAGGTGGCACGGGTGCTGCGGCCCGGCGGGCGCTGGGTGTTCTCCGTGAATCACCCGATGCGCTGGATCTTCCCAGACGATCCCGGCCCGGCGGGCTTGACGGCCAAGATCCCCTACTTCGACCGCACCCCTTATGTCGAGGTCGACGACGAGGGCGTGCCGACATACGTCGAGCACCACCGCACCATCGGCGATCGGGTCCGCGAGATCGTCGCGGCGGGTCTGCTGCTGGAGGACATCGTCGAACCGGACTGGCCCGAATGGCTCGACCGCGAATGGGGGCAGTGGAGCCCCCTGCGCGGCGAGCTCTTCCCGGGCACCGCCATTTTCGTCACGGGTAAGCCGTGAGCGATGCGGGGTGGCGCCGCCACCGGCTACCGCGTCCGACCGCCGACCCTGATGCGCGATGCCCGCATGGCGCGCGAACTGCGCCGCGGCGGTCACCTCACCCTGCGGCGGGCAGGATGTTGCGGTTGAAGCGGAACCGGTTGTGCGGGTCGTACTTCGCCTTGAGCGCGGCCAGGCGCGCGTAGGTGCCGGGCAGGTAGCCCGCGCGGGTCTGTGCCTCGTCGGCGTCGACGCCCCCGCCGTAAAGGAAGTTGAGACTGTGGCCGAGGGTCCACGCAGCCAGCGCGGCACGGACTCGCGCCTGCGCAGCAGTGCCTTCGGGCCCGGTGATGACCCGCACGATGTACGCGGCGTCGCGGTGGTCCACCGCGATTCCGGCACCGCCGGGCCGGGCCAGCGCACCGCCGAGATGGCGAACATCGACCACAGCGTCGACGCCGGACTCCGGGCCCGCGGCGGCCAGCAGCGCGACGGCCGCCTCTTCGGTGTACGCGCCGAGCAGCGCGTTGGTGGCCGCGTAGGCATGCGGGTGGTCTGGGTCGCTGTGAATGGTGTGCGACTCGGTGTAGGGCATCGCGCGCAGATCGTCTTTCAGCCGTTCTCCGACTGCCCGCAACGGCGCGACCAGGCGCTCACCCTCCTCGGTCGTGCCGTTGAAGGCGATCCGGAACGACGCGACGTACCGGCCGCGCAGCGGCGCGGGAACCTGCGGGATGTCCGGAAAGGTGAGCATGGTGACCGCCGAGGTCATTTCCTCCGGTACGCTCGCGGTCCACTGCCGCCAGGCATCCAGTGCCCGCTCGACCAGCGGTGTGTCGAACACCAGCTGTCCGCCGTACACGGTTGCGAGAGAAACCAGTTCGACCTCGAGCGCGGTGACGACACCGAAGTTGCCTCCGGTGCCGAGCACGGCACCGAACAGCTCGTCACCGGGTACCAGCCTGCGCATCCGGCCGTCGGCGGTGACCAGCTCGATCGCCCGTACCCGCTCGGCCGCGAAGCCGAATTGACGCGCCAGCAGCCCGACGCCGCCGCCGAGCAGATAGCCCACCGCACCGACCGAGGGCGATGAACCGTTCAGTGGCGCCAACCCGTGTTCGGCCGCCGCCTCGACCAGCGCGCCCGCGCGCACTCCGGCGCCGACGTGCGCGATACGAGTCGTCGGGTCGACCCGGAGGCCGGTCATCCGACGCGTGCTGATCAGCACTCCCCCTTCGGTCGCGACCGACAGCCCGTGCCCGGTCGCCTGCACGGCGATCGGAAGGTCATAGCGCGCGGCGTATTCCACGGCGGCCCGGACGTCCTCGGCGTGCACAGCTCCGACGATCAGGGTGGGCCGGTGTGCATAAGCGGTCTGAAAACCGGCGGTCTCTTCGGCGTAGCCGGGGTCGCCAGGTCGGAACACGGGACCGGTGAAGGTGTCGATGGTCTGTGCGGCGTTGTTTCCCATGCCTCGACGATGCTCCGCCCAGAGCAAGAAGTACAGCAGATAGTTCTTCTACATTCTATAATCGCCAGTTATGGAAATGCGTCAGCTTCGCTATTTCGTGACGGTCGCGGAGGAGGCTAATTTCACCCGCGCCGCCGCCCGGCTGCACCTGGCCCAGCCAGGGCTGAGCGCGCAGATCCGCCAGCTCGAACGCGAACTCGGCCAGCCGCTGTTCGACCGCGGCGGTCGCACGGTGACGCTGACCGAAGTCGGCACCGCCGTCCTACCCCATGCGCGGGCGGCGCTGGACGCGACCGAGCGCATCACCCAGACCGTTGACGAATTCACCGGCCTACTGCGTGGACAGGTGCGGGTGGGCCTCATCTCGGGAGCGGCGACCGACGAATTCGATGTCGCCGCGCTGCTCGCCGATTTCCACGACGACCATCCCCAGGTCGGCATCAGCCTCACCGAGGACACGTCCGAGCGGATGCTCGTCGCCCTCGCAAGAGGCGAACTGGATGTCGCGCTGATCGGATTGACCGGTGCGGAACTGGAACCCGGCATCGGCATCGACGTGGTGCTGGAGACACCGGTGGTCGCCGCGGTCGCGGCGACCGACACGGTCTTCGACGCCCAGGTCCCGCTCACCGCGTTGCGCGATCGGCCCCTGATCTGCCTGCCCGCGGGCACCGGAATTCACGGCATCTTCTCTCGCGCTTGTGCCGCAGCGGGTTTCGAGCCGAGCATCGCGTATGAGGCTGCCGCGCCCCCGCTTTTGCTGCGCCTGGCCGCGCGCGGCCTCGGCGTCGCTGTGGTGCCCGAGCTCACCGCGGGTGAGGCGGCGGCCTTCGGAGTGCGGACGCTGCGCATCATCGAGCCCGAGCTGCGCGGGCGCCTCGCCCTTGCTTGGCGCACCGATCGCCCCGGCGGCCCCGCGGCCAAGGTCCTGCTCGGTCAGCTCCGAATCGGCTTGCACGCCAAGGCATAACGCCAACACCGTCGGATGGCGGCCACCGGTACTCGGCAACCGCCATCCGACTACGTTCGTCCTGCGTCACAGCAGTCGGGACAGGAACGCCTTGGTACGTTCGTGCCGCGGGGCGGCCAGCACTTCGCGGGGCGGTCCCGCCTCCACTACCACGCCGCCGTCCATGAACACCAGCTGGTCGGCGACCTCGCGGGCGAATCCCATCTCGTGGGTGACCACCACCATCGTCATGCCGGATCGGGCGAGTTCCCGCATCACGGTGAGCACCTCGCCGACCAGCTCCGGGTCCAGCGCGGAGGTCGGTTCGTCGAAGAGCATGAGCTTCGGGTCCATGGCCAGCGCACGGGCGATGGCCACACGTTGCTGCTGGCCACCGGACAGCTGCGCCGGATAGGCCCCCGCTTTCTCCGCCAAGCCGACTCGGTCGAGCAGCTCCCGCGCCCTGGCCACCGCGTCCACCTTACGGATCTTCTTGACCTGGGTAGGCGCCTCGATCACGTTCTCCAGCGCCGTCCGGTGCGGAAAAAGATTGAAATGCTGGAATACCATGCCGATTTCGCGGCGCTGCTTGGCTGCGTCGCGTGGGTGTAGCTCGTAGAGCTTGCCGTTTTTCTCCCGGTAGCCGACGATCTCGCCGTCGACATACAACCGACCCGCGTTCACTTGCTCCAGGTGGTTGACGCAGCGCAGGAAGGTGGACTTGCCGGACCCGGAGGGCCCGATGATGCACAGCACTTCACCGCGGCCCACCTGGAGCGAGACGCCCTCGAGCACCTGCAGGGCACCGAAGTTCTTGCAGACCCGGTCCGCGACGATCATCGGAGGGGGCGTGGTCTTCCCGACCTCGACGCTCATTTCGCCTTCACTCTCTGCTGGGCGTCGGCGAGCTCTTGTAGCTGCTTCGCGGTCAGCTGCCGCGAAAGGCCGCGCGAGTAGTAGCGCTCCAAGTAGAACTGCCCGACCATCAGCAGGCTGGTGATCGCCAGATACCAGGTAGCGGTGACCAGCAGCAGCGGAATCGGCTGGAAGTTCACGCCGTAGATGTCGCGCGCCCGTCCGTAGAGGTCTGTGGACAGGGGAATCGCGGTGACCAGCGAGGTGGTCTTCAGCATGCCGATCAGCTCGTTGCCGGTCGGGGGGATGATCACACGCATGGCCTGCGGTAGCACGGTCCTGCGCATGGTCTGGCCCCAGGACATGCCGAGCGCGATGGACGCCTCGCGCTGCCCTTCACCGACGGAATTTATTCCGGCACGGACGATTTCGGCCATGTAGGCAGCCTCGTTGAGGCCGAGGCCGATTACGGCGAAGGTGAACGCGGCCTGCAAGTTCTGCACGTCGAGTTGGAAGAACTGCGGACCGAATGGAACACCTAGATCGATCTGGCGGTACAGCGAGGGAAATAGTCCCCAGAACACCAACTGGACGAAAACCGGTGTGCCGCGAAAGATCCAGAGATACACCCACGCCGAAGCCCGCAACACCGGATTCGGCGAAAGGCGCATCACGGCGAGCACTGTGCCGAGCACGACCGCGATGGCCATCGCGAGCACGGTCAACTCCAGCGTGACGATGGCGCCCGCGGTGATCCTGCGGTCGAACAGGTACCGCGAGTAGGTATCCCAGCGATAGGCCGGGTTCGTCGCTGCGCCGTACACGAACAGCGCCGTCAAGGCCAGGATGACCGCCGCTGTTATCCAGCGACCGGGCCTGCGCAGCGGAACCGCTTTGATCGGCTCCGGCTGTCCCGTCGGGTCCGCCCCGTCGTATCCGGGTTCGCCAGGCGTCGGGCGCGTGTCGTTCGTCGCCATCAATCAGCTCACGGCGCCGTTGATGACGGACGTTGTGATCGCGCCTTCCTGAACACCCCAGTTCTTCGTGATCTCGAGATACTTGCCGTTGTCCATCAGGTGCTGGACCGCCTTCTGCAGCACTGCGGCCAGCGGTGCGCCCTTGGCGACTGCCCAACCGTAGGGTGCGGAATCGAACACGGGGCCCGCTTTCTCGATCTTGCCGTTGCTCTGCTTGATCGCGTATGCCGTCACCGGGGAGTCGGCCGACATCGCGTCGACCTGACCGAGCATCAGCGCGTTGGTCGCGCCACTCTGCTCGTCGAACGGCTCGAGGTCGATGGCGGGCTTGCCCTCCGCGACGCACTTGGCGCTCTTGGCGGGCACCTCGTCGGTGTGCTCCACCGTGGTGGCCTGCACCGCGACCTTCTTACCGCAAGCGTTGTCCGGGTCGACCGGCTTGCCCTTCTGCTGGGCCCACTGGACCCCCGCGTTGAAGTATGTGGTGAAGTCGACCTGCTGCTCGCGTTCCTTCGAGTCGGTGATCGACGACATGCCCACGTCGTAGGTACCAGCCTGGATCGCCGGGATGATCTTCTCGAACGCGGACTCGACGTACTCGGCCTTCACGCCGAGCACGGAGGTGATCGCATCCATCAGATCCACGTCGAACCCGACGATCCGACCGCTGGCGTCCTTGTATTCGTTGGGCTGGTAGGGAATGTTCACGCCGACGACGAGTTTGCCCGACTGTTCGATCTTGTCCGGGAGCTGCGCCGCGATCTCGTCGACCTTGTCCACCTGCACCTTGGCCACCGTCGGTCCGGACTCTTCGGTGTTCGTCGTACAGCCCGTCAGCACCAGTGTGCCCGCGGCGAGCACACCCATCACCCGCAGGGCGCGCCTGCGAAGTACCGATCGATCAGACACAACAGCCCTCCACATTTCGGATATACGAAACCAGGGCGTCACCACCCGTTGGCAATCTAGGCGACCCAGGCACTTTTTGCTGGACAGTAACGGAAGAGAAACACGAAGTCGTGGGATCTCCCTGACGTCCGCGTACCGGAACCGGCACGCGGATACGCCGGATGGGGCTACCTTCTGGAGACCATGGTGCAGTCGGTCGAACTACTCCTCGATGAGGCCGCCGACGCGGAGATCCGCCGTCAGTGGCGATTGCTCGCGGAGGCGGGCGTGCCGAGCCCGGCCGCGAACACCGCCGCATCGAACCGCCCGCACATCACCGCCGCGGTGGCGAGGCAGATCTGGCCGCGCATCGAGCGGGCGCTGGATGAGCAGACCGTCCCGCCCATCCCGGTGCGCCTCGGCGGGCTACTGGTGTTCGGTGCGCGCCGCCCGATCCTGGTGCGGATGGTGGTGCCGTCCGAGCCGCTGCTCGCGCTACATCGGCGGATCTTCCACGCGATCTCGCCCTGCCCCGGCATTCCGGTCAACGTCCACCCAGACGCATGGACCCCGCACATCACGCTGGCCAGGCGGGTGCCCGCGTCCCAGCTCGGCGAGGCGATTCACGCCGTCGCACGCGATCGCGATTTTCCCGCGACCGTGCTGGGTATCCGTCGATGGGACGGCGAACAGCGGCGCGAGTGGCCGATCGGTCGTGGAAGATAACGACAGCAGCCCGCGTTACAGCTGGCACACCGAATACGAGAGGACGTCATGGCCACCCAGACCCTGACCCAGCAGAACTTCGATGAGATCGTCACCGGAAACGACGTGGTACTCGTCGATTTCTGGGCTGATTGGTGCGGCCCGTGCAAGAGCTTCGCACCGACTTTCGAGGCATCCGCCGACAAGCACCCCGATGTGGTGCACGGAAAGGTCGACACCGAATCCGAGCAGGGCCTCGCGGCGGCCGCCAACATCCGCTCCATCCCGACCATCATGGCCTTCCGGGAGGGTGTGCTGGTGTTCGCGCAGCCCGGCGCGCTGCCGCCTGCCGCGCTCGAGGACCTGGTCACTCAGGTGAAGGCGCTGGACATGGACGACGTACGCAACCAACTCGCCGAGCAGCAGGCCGAAAAGTAGTCTCGCGGCGGCGCCGGAAAGCCTTGCGGCGCAACGGTGCCGAGTCGGGCGCGGACGCCGCAACGCGGCAAAGACCGTACCCGGGCCCGACCGATGTCTCGACTCAACGGCGGCCGTTCGAAGGCCGCGCGGCCTACGTCAACTGAGCGCCGAGCAAGTTGACACCCGCGATCATGGCACGGACCGTCGATTCGGCGCCGTCGTCGGCGAGCGCCGCACCCCAGCCGCGCCTGCCATCGCACTCGCACTGCACGAACGTGGCGGTGCCTTCGGCGGTGCGCCGCTGGTGAAACTGCAGAATCTCCACCGGGTAGCCCTCCTCATAGAGGGCCGAGGTCATTGCCGCGACCGGGCTGCCGGTGGCGACGACGGTTTTCAGATGGCCGGCGAATTCCAGCGTCGCGGTGAACTCGGCGGTGCGGCTACCCGCGGGGGACCAGTCGCCGAGCCGAATGGGACCGTTGTGGTCGCAGTAGCGGCTGTGGAACTCCGCCGAGGTCAGATCAGGGCTTTCGGCGCGAAGGCCCTTCGGTGCGGAGGTATGGAACGAGTCGATATCCAGAGTCAGGATAGTCATTGAAAGTAGGTCTTCCCGAAGAATGTCGTGGTTCAGTTGACAGAGGGGACCAGCACTAACAAGTCGAACAGCCGCAGCGAGGGGGCCGGCCGAATCAGACCCCGCTACGGCGGGCTACTACGAGGAGTCGCCGCTGCGCCACCATCGCCGTGAGCGGGTCCTGCCCGGCGCGAGCCTCAGGTTCGGAGGCGGTAGCCTGCGTGACCATGGCGGGCCGGGTGAGCGACGCCATCGAGTCAGCGCTGTCGCGGTCTGCGACATGGAGCGCTGCGCTATGGCGGGCGGCGGGATTCGGCACGCGCTTGAGAATAGGGACATCGCGCCGCGATAGCAACTACATTTTGCGCCCGGATTTGTCTACTGGCGAGTATCGTTCGCGCAGTTCAAACGGCCACAGGGCCGGTGAAGGTACCGTCGATGGACATGGGCCCCCTCGTCGGCATGACAATCCCCGGTCTGGCCATCCTGCTCATCGTGTTCGCCTTCGCCGAAGTCGCGTGGAACAAGCTCATGGGAAGCCGCATCCTGCCCTGGACCCGCAAGCGTGCGAGCCGCCCGGTGGCGGCCGCGGGATTCGAGGAGGTGTCGGCGGCGTTCCAGGGTTCCAAGCAGCACGAGTTCGAGCAGCGGATGACGACACTGATGCACAAGGAAGACAAGGCCGACGGCGCGCCGCCGCGCGACGAGGTGGATCTCACCTCCGGTTCGGCGCGCCTGGTCCGGCATCAGAGATGTGACGTGCCGCACGGCAGGTGATCGCGCACAGCCGGATGCGGGTCCTTGGTCGCACCGATCTCGACAAGGCAGACCGATCCGTTCGGATCCGGCCCCTCACGTCGTTCGCGGCGCTCAGTGCGCGGCGGCGTCCCAGCTGCGGCCGACGCCGACGGAGACCTCGAGCGGCACCGACAGGCTGATCGCCGACGACATCTGTTCGCGCGCCAGCGTCTCGAGCGTCTCCCGCTCCCCCTCGGCGACCTCGAACAGCAATTCGTCGTGGATCTGCAGCAGCATCCTGGAGCGCAGCCCGGCGGCCTGGATCGCGTGGTGCACGTTGATCATCGCGACCTTGATGATGTCGGCCGCGGTGCCCTGGATCGGGGCGTTGAGCGCCATCCGCTCGGCCGACTCGCGGCGCTGCCGGTTGCCGGAGTCCAGGTCCGGCAGATAGCGGCGGCGACCGAACAGCGTCTCGGTGTAGCCGACCTTGCGCGCCTGCTCGACCACCTCGTACAGGTAGTCACGGATCCGGCCGAAGCGGTCGAAGTAGACATCCATCTGTTCCTTCGCCTCGGTGGTGCTGATCTTCAGCTGCGCGGAGAGGCCATAGGAGCTCAGACCGTAGGCGAGGCCGTAGGACATCGCCTTGATCCGTCGACGCAGCTCCGGGCCGACCTCGGCGATCGGGATGTCGAACGCCTTGGACGCGACGAAGCTGTGCAGGTCCTCGCCGGAGTTGAACGCCTCGATCAGGCCCTCGTCACCGGAAAGGTGCGCCATGATGCGCATCTCGATCTGGCTGTAATCGGCGGTCATCAGCGACTGGTAGCCGGAGCCGACCACGAAGGTGTCGCGAATCTGCCTGCCGGTATCGGTGCGGATCGGGATGTTCTGCAGATTCGGCTCGGTCGAGGACAAACGACCGGTGGCGGCGATCGTCTGATTGAACGTGGTGTGGATGCGGCCGTCGTCGGCGACGCATTTGAGCAAGCCGTCGACGGTGACCTTCAACCGGGTGGCGTCGCGGTGCGCGAGCAGATGTTCCAGAAACGGGTGCTCGGTCTTCTCGAACAACGACTCCAGCGCGTCCGCGTCGGTCGTGTACCCGGTCTTGGTGCGCTTGGTCTTCGGCATGTCCAGCTCGTCGAACAGGACCACCTGCAGCTGCTTGGGCGAGCCGAGATTGATCTGCTTGCCGATCACCTCGTAGGCCGCGTCGGCCGCCTGGTTGACCCGGTCGGCGAACTGGCGCTGCAGCGTCTGGAGTTGCTCGGTGTCCACCGCGATGCCCGCGTTCTCCAGCGTGGACAGCACGCCGAGCAACGGCAGCTCCATCTCGGCGAGCAGCGGCGTGGATTCGATCTTGCGCAGCTCCTCGTCGAGCGCCTCGGCGAGATCGGCGACCGCGCGGGCGCGCAGCATCTCCGCTCGCGCCAGCTCGGCGTCGACGGTGTCCTCGTCGTCGAGCAGCGACAGTTGCGGAGTCTCGTCGGTTTCGGCGCGCAGCTCCCGATGCAGATAGCGCAGCGAAAGGTCGTCCAGATTGAAGGTGCGCTGGCCAGGGCGGACCAGGTAGGCGGCCAGCGCCGTGTCGCTGGTCAGGCCGCCGAGGGTCCAGCCGCGCCCGCGCAGGGCGTGCATGGCTGCCTTGGCCTCGTGCAGCGCCTTGGGCACGGCCGGATCGGCCAGCCAGGCGCCCAGCGCGGCCTCGTCCTCCGGGGTGAGCACGGTGACGTCGATATAGCCGCTTTCACCGTCGCCCGCCGCGATCGCGATCGCACGCGCGTCGCCATGTCCGGGTGTGCCCGCGCCGACAATCGAGACACCATGGCGCACAGCGGGTTTCGCGTGTTCGGCCAGCCAGGCGGCGACCGCGCCGATCTCCAGCGCGCCGCCGCTGATCTCGAAACCCACCTCGGCCTCGGGCGCCGGCGGGGCCAGCGTCTCGAACAGCCGGTCGCGCAGCACGCGGAATTCGAGGTCGTCGAACAGCTGATGGATTTTGCCACGGTCCCAGGGCGCCTGCGCCAGCTGGTCGGGCGTGTAGGGCAGCGGCATGTCACGAATCAACTCGGTGAGCTGCCGGTTGAGCACCACGCTGCTCAGGTTGGCGCGCAGCGCGTCGCCGACCTTGCCCTTCACCTCGTCGACCTTGTCGACCAGCGCGTTCAGATCGCCGTACTCGCGGATCCACTTGGCGGCGGTCTTCTCCCCCACGCCGGGGATGCCGGGCAGATTGTCGCTCGGGTCGCCGCGCAGCGCCGCGTAGTCCGGGTACTGGTTCGGGGTGAGGCCGTATTTGGCCATCACCTCCTCTGGGGTGAAGCGGGTGAGGTCGGAGACTCCCTTGCGCGGGTACAGCACGGTGACGTTGTCCTCGACCAGCTGGATCGAGTCCCGGTCACCGGTGACGATGAGCACCCGGAAGCCCTCGGCCACCGCACGGGTCGTGAGCGTGGCGATGATGTCGTCCGCCTCGAAGCCGTCGATCGCCAGCACCGGGATGCCCAACGCGCCGAGCACGTCCTTGGTCAGTTCGACCTGCCCCCGGAACTCGTCCGGCGTGGCGCTGCGGTTGGCCTTGTACTCCGGGTATGCCTCGGCGCGGAAGGTCTGGCGCGACACGTCGAACGCCGCGGCGACGTGCGTCGGCTTCTCGTCGCGCAGCAGATTGATCAGCATCGCGGTGAAGCCGTACACCGCGTTGGTGGTCTGCCCGGTGACCGTCTTGAAGTTCTCCGCCGGTAGCGCGAAAAACGCGCGGTAGGCGATCGAATGCCCATCCAGCAACAGCAACGTCGGCCGGTCACCCGACGCGGGATCACTGGAGCCGGAGGCGGGGGCGGGACGCGGAGCGGTCGTGGGTGAACTCACGCCCCAGAGTCTAAGGACCGCCACCGACACGGTGATACGGCGACACCCGCCGGCCACACGCCGCTGCGGGGCAGGATCGCGCACGCGGACGCGTGCCGAGGCCCGACGGCTCGCGCGGCGCCGCTCACAACGTCGTGACCAGCTCACGCAGGACGGGCAGGCTCACCGAACCCGACCCGAGCACCACGTCGTGGAATGACTTGATGTCGAAGTCCGCGCCGAGTCGTTCGGTGGCCGCCACCCGCTGCCGCTGGATCTCCAGCTGGCCGACCTTGTAGGCGACCGCCTGCCCCGGCATCGCAATGTAGCGGTCCACCTCCACGGTGATCTGGGCCAGCCCGACCGGCGCGTTGGCCACCATGAAATCGATGGCCTGCTGTCTGCTCCAGCCCTTCACGTGCAAACCGGTGTCGACCACGAGCCGGCAGGAGCGCCAGGAGTCGCCCGCCAGCATGCCGAGGCGTCCGAGGTCGTCCTCGTACAAACCCATCTCGTCGGCCAGCCGCTCGGTGTAAAGCGCCCACCCTTCGACGAACGCGGTGTTGGCGAACGATTGGCGCTGGAAGCGCGGCAGGTGGTCGAGCTCGTTGGCGATGGTGAGCTGCAGGTGGTGGCCGGGAATCGCCTCGTGGTAGGCCACCGACGCCGTCTCCCACCGGCCGCGGCCGGTGGGATGGTGCTGGTTGACGAAGTAAGTGCCCAGCCGCGACCCGTCGGCGGCGGGCGGAAAGTAATACGCCGCGGGCGAATCCGCGGCCAGGAATTCGGGTATCGGCACGATGTCGCAGGATTCCTTCGGCAGCCGCCCGAACCAGTTGTCCATCTCGGCCGTGGCCAGCGACAGCGCCCGCCGCGCGTCGAACATGATTTGCTCGGCGTCGGCATAGCACAGCTCGGGATCGTCGCGCAGCCTGGCGAATACCTGGTCGAGGTCGCCGGTGCCGAACAGCCGCGCACCCACGGTGGCGTACTCTTCGCGCAGCTTCGCCAGCTCGGCGAGGCCGAGTTCGTGGATCTCCTCCGCGCCGAGGTCGGGCAGCGTGGTGTGGTGGCGCAACAATCGCCCGTAGATGTCCTCGCCGTCGGCGCCGAGCCAGCACAGCCCTGGCTTGTCGTCGGGGCGGCTGACGGGCAGCAGCTCGTCGTACAGCGCGTCGCGGTAGACCTGGAACGCGGGCCGGATGACCTCCCGTGACACCTCGGCCAATTCGGCGCGCCAGGCAGCCTCACCGTCCCAGCCTTCCGGTCCCGCGAAGGTGACGAACGGGTCGGCGGTGTGGTCGGAGGCCAGGTAGCCGTCGAGCTGGTTGAGCGAGCGCTCGATGGTGATCCGCGCGGGTGCGCGTCCTGCCGCGAGGCCCGACCGGAACCGATCCACGGCCTGCCCGAGCATGTCGCCGAACTGCCGGTAACGCCGCACCAGCGCCAGCGCGTTCTCCGCCCGGGGTGCGTTGGTCTGCGGCGCCACCATCAGCAACAAGGCGTGCACGCCGCCCATCTGGTCGGAGGCCATCTCCACCGGCCGCCACTCCAGATGCTCCACCGCGCCACTCAACTCGGTCCGCAGCAGGCTGCGGGTGATGCGGTCGGTGGGGCCCAACCGGTCGGCGTCGAGGGCGTCGACCGCGCGCAACAGGTCGCGCCAGGTCGACAGCAGCCGCTGCTCCGCCTCGACGGACAGATCCTCGATCCGGTCGTCGAATCGGCGGTCGCCGAGCAGGGTCGCCTCGCTCGGCGTCGCCTCGAGCACGCTGTCCCAGTACCGCTCGGCCAGGCCCATCAGCTCGTCATGACCATCCATGGTCACGATCATGCCTCGAGCAAGGCCGCGCGGCACCGAGCTTCGCGGTCCTACCCGACGCCGAGGTAGGCCGATTCGACGGCCGGATCGGTGAGCAGTTCGCGGCCGCCGCCGGTCTTGGTGACCTCACCGGTCTCCATGATGTAGGCACGGTGGCTGCGGGCCAGTGCCTGCTGCGCGTTCTGCTCGACCAGCAGCACGGTGGTGCCCTGCTGATTGATCTCACTGATGATCCGGAAGATCTGCTGGATCACCATGGGTGCCAGGCCCATCGACGGCTCGTCGAGCAGCAGCAGCCGCGGCCGCGACATCAGCGCACGGGCGATGGCCAGCATCTGCTGCTCGCCGCCGGAGAGCGTGCCGCCGACCTGTTTGCGCCGCTCGCGCAGCCGCGGAAACAGATCGAATACCCATTCGAGCGTCCGGTCGTACTCGGCCTTCTTCTTGAAACCCCTTCCGTAGCAACCCATATCAAGGTTCTCCTGCACCGTCATGCCGGGGAAGACACCTCGGCCCTCCGGTGCCTGGATCAGCCCGTGGGCCACCCGCTCGTGCGCCTTCATCCGGGTGATATCGCGGCCCTCGAACAGGATGCGGCCGCGCGTCAACGGCAGCAGCCCGGACATCGCGCGCATGGTCGTCGTCTTGCCCGCGCCGTTGGCACCGAGCAGGGTAACCAGCTCGCCCTCCGACACCCGCAGCGAAATCCCATGCAACGCTTGGATTCTGCCGTAGTTGACGACCATGCCCTCTACCTCGAGCAGCGGAGCGTCCGCACCGGCGGAGTGCTCGTCCGGTTTGCCGAGCACACCGGCCGGCCTGCGCGGCTGCGCCGCAGTCGGCTGCGTGGCCGTTGCCTCGGCCGGTTGGGGCTCACCCGCGTCGGGCGCGCCCTTCCCTGCCGTCTCATTTTCGCTCGCGTCCCGGTCTGATCGGACGACCTCGGTGTCCGGTACACCGAGGTACGCCGCGATCACCGCCGGATTGTCGCGGATCTGCGCAGGCAGCCCGTCGGCGATCTTGCGGCCGAACTCCAACACCACGATCCGGTCGGTCACGCCCATGACCAGCCGCATGTCGTGCTCGATCAGCAGCACCGTGAACCCGTCGGCGCGGATCTTGCGGATCAGGTCCATGAGCGCGGACTTCTCGCTCGGGTTGAACCCGGCCGCCGGCTCGTCGAGGCACAGCAGTTTCGGCTCGGTGGCGAGCGCGCGGGCGATCTCCAGCCTGCGCTGATCACCGTAGGACAGGTTGCGCGCCTTCTCCACCGCCCGCGGCGCGATGCCGACGAACTCCAGCAGCGCCATGCCGCGCTCGATCGCGTCGCGTTCCTCGCGCCGATGCCGCGGTGTGCGCAACACCGCGCCGGGCACCGAGGTCTTGTGCCTGGCGTCGGTGCCGACCACGACGTTCTCCAACGCGGTCATCTCACCGAAAAGCCGTACGTTCTGGAACGTGCGCGCGATGCCGAGCCGGGTGATCATGTTGCGCTTGGTCTTCGTCAGCGGCTTGCCGTCGAAGTACACCAGTCCCGACGCGGGCTGGTAGATACCGGTGATCGCGTTGAAACAGGTCGTCTTGCCCGCCCCATTGGGGCCGATCAGACCGAGGATCTCGCCGCGGCGAATCTCGAAGCTCACGTCGTCCAGTGCGGTGAGGCCGCCGAACTTCACCGTGAGGCCGTCGGTCCGCAGCAGTGGAGCACCGACGGCGGTCTCGATCTCCCGATGCGGCGCGACGACTTCCGCGACGGTCTCGGCATCGGCCAGATCCGGGATCACGGCAGCCACGTCGACCGTGCCCGCGCTCTCGACCTCCGGCTCCGCCGCGTAGCCCGCTGCCATGTCCTCGTTGTCGAACAGCGCGTCACCCGCGCACGGCCCGGTCATCGCCCCGCTCCCATCGGCTCGCTCACGACCGGTCTGCGCACGGCCTGGTACACCTGCCTGCCGTAGGTGAGCAGCTTCTGCCGCACCGGGAACAGACCCTGCGGACGCAGAATCATCATCACCACCAAAGCGATTCCGAAGTACAGGTATTTGAGGTCACCCAGCGACTGCGCGCCGCCCTTGCGGAACAGCAGGACGCTACCGAGCAGCAGCAGCGCCAGTACGCCGGTGACCACCATGCCGGTGATCACACCGCGTCGCGGCCATCCGCCGAGCCGGTCGCCCAGCAGTTTCCAGCCCGCGAACAACGCGACGAACATCACGACGTCGATGATCAGCAGGAGATACCCGGTCGACTCGTCGCTCACCAGGTTCACCGACTGCAACCGCGCGGGCAGATAGGCGATGACGAATGCGCCGAAGATCACCCCGAGCTTGTTGCCCTGGCCGCCGATGACCACCGCGCAGAGGAACAGCATCGAGTTGATGATGTTGAATCCGGTCGGGTTGATGAACTGCACCTGACCGGCATAGATCGCGCCGGACATGCCGCCGACCGCGGCGCCGATCATGAAGGCCCACAGCTTGAATTTGAATGTCGGCACGCCCATGATCTCGGCCGCGTCCTCGTCCTCGCGGATGGCGACCCAGGCGCGCCCGACCCTGCTGCGTTCCAGGTTGCCGACCATCAGCAGCACGAGGATCACCAGAACCATGCCGAACCAGTACCAGTAGGTGCCGTAGCTGGCTCGATCCAGGATGTTCGCGCTGTCGGGGTTGCCGCTGTTGCCGCCGGAGAACACGCCCTCCGGCTTGCTCGTCGACTCGCCGACATGGGGATAGGCCACGCCGGACAGGCCGAGGCTACCGTTGGTGAGCTCGGTGAGGTTGTCGGCGAGCAGCCGGACGATTTCCCCGAAGCCCAGCGTCACGATCGCCAGGTAGTCACCGCGCAAGCGCAGCGTCGGCGAACCGAGGATCAGACCCGAGACCGCGGTCACCACGACCGCTATCGGCAGGCACGCCAGCCATGCCCACTTCGGATCCAGCCAGCCGCCGTCGGTCTGATTCCACGGACTGTTGGGGCTGGTCAGCAGGCCGACGGTGTAGGCGCCGACGGCGTAGAAACCGACATAGCCGAGGTCGAGCAGGCCCGCCTGCCCGACCACTACGTTCAGGCCGATAGCCAGCAGCGCGTACATCGCCACCTGCGCCATCACCAGGCCGAAGTTGTAGGACGGGGTGTCCAACAGCGGCGGAGGGGACAGCGGGAGCAACGCGAGGAGAAGGAGGATCGGGACGCCGACGCCCCACTGCGCGGGCCTGCTCAAACCATCCCACCAGGTACGGATCGTGTCGCCGAGGCCGTGTCGCACGGGTTCCGGCGCGGGTTCGGTCGTGTCGGTCATGCACGTGCCCTTCCGAGACTCTCGCCGAGGATGCCGGTCGGGCGCACCATCAGCACCAGGACGAGCACCACGAACGCGACCACGTCGCGCCACTCGGTGCCGAACAGGATCTGGCCGTACTGCTCGACCACGCCGAGCACGAGGCCGCCGAGCAGCGCGCCGCGTAGGTTGCCGATTCCGCCGAGCACCGCAGCGCTGAAGGCCTTGATGCCGAGGATGAACCCGCCGGAGTAGATGACGCCGTTCG
This sequence comes from Nocardia sp. NBC_00881, assembly GCF_045207455.1. Lineage (NCBI taxonomy): Bacteria > Bacillati > Actinomycetota > Actinomycetes > Mycobacteriales > Nocardiaceae > Nocardia > Nocardia sp. NBC_00881. Next base: position 8,275,988 of record NZ_CP108798.1, on the reverse strand, counting down.
GGATCTTGAGTGTGTACAGCATCGCCGCCGCGCCCGCGAGCACGCCGCCGATGAGGAAGGTCAGCACGATGACCCGTTCCCGTGAAACACCCATCAGCGTCGCGGTGTCGGGGTCCTGGGCCACGGCGCGGATGCCGCGACCGAACTTGGTCCGGTTGATCAGAACCTCGGTGACGATCGCGAGCACCACCGCCGCGATCACGATGAGCAGCATGATGTTGGTGACGTCCGCGCCACCGAAGCTGAACTGCACAGTCGGCTCGACGAGCCGAATCGCCTGCTGCGCGTTGGTGCCACCGAGATCGGGATCAATCTTCGGCAGAACGAAGTGCACCAGTTCCTGGAGCACGAACGACATGCCGATCGCGGTAATCAAAAAGCTGAGCGGCTTGGCACCCCGCCTGCGCAACGGGCGATAGGCCACCCGCTCCAATCCGACAGCCGCGCCGCCGGATATCGCCATACCCACGATCATCGCCAACCCGAGATATACGACGGTCAGTACGACACCCTGGGTGTAGACATCGGGACCAGCGACGAATCCGAAGATCATCAACCCGATCAATTGCCCGAACAAACCGAGCATGAATATTTCCGAGTGGGCGAAATTGATCAGCCGCAATACGCCGTAGACCAAGGTATAGCCCACTGCTACCAAGGCATAGATGGCGCCATAGGTCACTCCGTCGGCAGTCAGCCGCCAGAAACTATCGATCAACCCGTGATAGTTGAAGTCGATCGAGCCGCCGACGAGTTGCACTACGTCGGCCGATGACATTGAATTCATTCGTTTTCTGCCCTCATCCAGTGCCCCCCGAACAACAGCACGTACGGGGATCAGCGCGATCCCCCGTACGTGCTGTATCCGGGATTCGGAGCTACTTGACCTCGTACACCCAGATCAGCGCGTTCGACAGCTCGCCGTTCGGGTCCCACTTGTACTGACGCGCGAGGCCGGCACCGTCGTACGTCCGCACATACTCGAGCAGATCCGGGCGGGTCACCTTGCCGCCGTCGATGCCCTTGGACAGGATCGTGGTCAGGTCGTAGGCCTCGACCGAGTAGACGCCCGGTGCCTGACCGTTGAGTGCCTCGTAGTCCTTGGCGAACTGCTCCGGTGCGGGACCACACGGGCACGACAGCTTCGCGCCCTTGGCCGCACTACCGGCCTGGGCGACGAACTGCGGGTCGTTGGTGCCGTCAGCGGAGACGAAGACCGCCTTCACGCCACCGGACTTCAGCTGCTGGGCCAACGGGGCGGCCTCGGAGTAGTAACCGGAGTAGAAGATGGCGTCCGGATTCGCGCCCGCCACCTTGGTGACCGTCGCGGAGAAGTCCTTGTCGCCCTTTTTGATACTGGCGGCGCACGCCGGGTCAGCGGCGGAGCCGAGTCCCTCGATGATAGACCTCGCCAGCCCGGTGCCGTAATCGGTGTTGTCCTGGATGACGCAGACCTTCTTGTAGCCCGCAGTGTTGAGCAGGTACTTCGCCACCGAAGGGCCCTGCACGTCGTCATTGGCCAGACCGCGGAAGAAGCTGGTCCAGCCGTTCTGGGTCAGCGTCGCGTTGGTCGCCGACGCGGTGACCGAGACCAGGCCCGCGTCGCTGAGGATCTTTCCGGTCGCCTTCGTCTCCCCGGAGAACCCGGGACCGACCAAGCCGACGATCGACTTGTCGTTGACGATCTGCGGGATGACTTGGGTGGCCTTCTGCGGGTCGCCCTCGGTATCGAACTGCTTCAACTCGATCTTGCACCCGGGGTTCGCCTTGTTGTGCTGATCGAGGGCGAGCTTGACGCCGTTCACGATGTTGATGCCGAGCGCGGCATCCGGGCCGGTCAGCGCACCCGCCATAGCGATGGTCGTGCCGGGAGCGCAGGTCGCCTTGCCGTCGCCCACCGGATCAGCTGCCTTGGCCGTGTCGGCCTTCGGCACCTCCTTGCCCTGCTGGTCCACCTGCATGACCGGCTGAATGGACAGACCACCCGATCCATTGGTGCCCGACGAATCCGAACCGCTGCTCGTGGATTTGTCGCTACAGCCTGTCAGCACCAGCGCGGCGGCGGCGCCGATGACAAGAACACCTCGCGTCGTACGACTCCGGCATGTCGAACTAAGCACGTTTCACCTCTAAGTTCTGTGCTCCCCCGGGACCACCGAGGAGGCCGACCACGTCAGCCCGGTCAGAACATAGCGTTGGTACGTTATTTCCGCATCACATTCGCATCATGCACGCGACACAATGTCGAACTCTTGTTCACGATCGTGTTTCATCCGAGTAAATTCTCCGGCCGATGCGACAAGCCGATGTTACTTGGGAGCCAAATTCTCCAACACGACCTCGGCGACGGCCTTCATCGTCGTCCGCCGATCCATTGCCGTGCGCTGAATCCACTTGAACGCCTGCGGTTCCGAAAGACCTTGGGTCTGCATAAGCACACCCTTGGCACGCTCCACCAACTTGCGCGTCTCCAGCCGATCGGCCAGATTCGCCACCTCACTCTCCAGCGCCGTGATCTCGTGGAAACGGCTCGCCGCCAATTCGATGGCAGGCACCAGATCCGATTTCGTGAACGGTTTCACCAAGTAGGCCATCGCACCCGCGTCCCGCGCCCGCTCCACCAGATCCCGCTGACTGAACGCGGTCAGAATAACCACAGGGGCAACACGTTTCGACGCGATCTCCGCCGCCGCATCGATACCGTCCCGACGCGGCATCTTCACATCCATGATGACCAGATCCGGCCGGTGTTCCACCGCGAGATCGACCGCCTGCTGGCCATCGCCCGCCTCGCCGACGACCTGATATCCCTCTTCGGTCAGCATCTCGACCAGATCCATGCGAATGAGCGCCTCGTCCTCGGCGACGACGACCCGCTTCGCCCCGGCGTCCCGCTTCGTGCCGGCGCCCCCAGCTGCTGTGCTCATAGGTTGACCCCTCTGGTTCCGATGCCTGTCCCGACACGCCGTGAGACCGGCGGTCGCATCACACGACCAACGGCCGACCATCAGGCTGTCGAGTGATGTAAAGAGTACCTTTCACTTCGGCACAGAACGCATATACCCTGCGGAAACCGCCCCCCTCGCACTGCCGAAGACAGCCCATTCGCTTCCGGCGCACAGTACCCGCTATAGTTGCCATCCGGTGCGCCGAGTTGGCGGAACTGGCAGACGCGACGGTCTCAAAAACCGTTGTCCGAAAGGACGTGTGGGTTCGAGTCCCACACTCGGCACTCGCTTTTGGGCGGCCCCTGCTCGCAAAGAACGCTTGCGGGGGCGCTCGTCATTCTTTCTGGGGGGTGCCACCCCCCCAGACCCCGCTCGGCGAGGCTACGCCCCCAAACCCCTGGACTTGTGGTGGCGTTATGAGATGTCGTGTTCGAGGGGGCTGCTTTCCGCAGGCGTGGTGAAGAACCTTCACAGGGACGGCCCGTCATTCCTTCTGGCGTGCAACCTCAACCTCAGGCTCGCTCGACGGGCCGCACCCCCGCATGTTACGAACAGGGAGAGTTGCGTTCATAAATTTCCGGGGAGGATGCCGGGCCGTCCGGGTCGCGTTGGGCCTGTGGGCGTCGATTTCCTGCCGTATCGGGGTCGTGGCAGAGATTCGTCGGGTGTCTTCACGGGCAGCGCGAGGAGGTCCGCGTTTCTCATCGAACCGTTTCGGCCGCTGGATCGTAGTTCCGCGTAGGGTAGGCGGTAGGCCCCCCGGCGGAGGTATGCGATGCGGGTGAACAGGACGACCGTCGATCTGTCCGACTATCCAGACCTGGTCGTCATCTACCTGGGGATGCGGGTCAGACGACCACGGGGCATGCTGCGACTACTCGGGCTCGGGCCCAAACTGTATCGCTCACATCAGGATCGACCGGACGGACTGCTCCTGCACGAAGACGTCGTCTGGTCGCTGTTCCCACCGCACTGGGGGGCTCGACAATACTGGCGCGACCTCGACAGCCTCGAAGCATGGACCCGCTCGGCGCCACACCGCGACTGGTGGCAACGGTTCCTGCACGACTCCGGCGGCACCGGATTCTGGCACGAGGCGTACTTCGCGCGCGGCGGAATCGACGCCATGTACGACGACATGGACACCGCGACCGGGCTTGCCCGATTCGCGCCCGTGATCGCCTCGCGCGGGCGGGCCTTCTCCACCCGGGGACGCGTCGAGGACAAACCCGCCAAGGTCGCGCCGGTGGTGCCCGAATCCGCGCTGTACGACAACGAACCCAAGTAGTCCGCGCCAGGGCATGCGGGTCACGACAGCGAACTCCATCAATTTCACAGTGACGTACGCCATAGGCCACCGGCTCGCGAGCGGTGCCTTTCATGTACAGCACGCGACCAGCAAATGAACATGAGTTCCCACCGCTGGGATTAATCTACTTCCGCACTTCTGGTATGGTGCGCGCCGTTTATCGTGTTGCGTATGCACGTCTTGTTCGTCTGCAACGGCAACGTTTGCCGTTCGGCGATCGCCGAACGGCTCACCCGCGCCGTCGCGGTCGAACACGGCCTACACCACCTCACCGCCGAGAGTGCGGGAACCCGCGCATTAGTGGGTTTTCCGGTCGAGCCGCTCGCCGCGCAGGCGATCACCGGGCTCGGCGCCGACCCGAGCAATTTCCGGGCCCGCCGCCTGACGTCCGAGATGATCGACAAGGCTGACCTGGTCTTGGCGATGACCGAGCAGATCCGCGACCAGACCATCGAAATGGGCTTAGGTAGGGGGCCGCGCACCTTCACGCTGTTGGAAGCGCAACGGATAGCCCACGTCACCGGCGCGCGCACGGTCAGCGAGCTGCATCAGGCGCGCAACGACCTGTCGCTGGTCGGCCGGGAGAACATCGCCGACCCGGTCGGGTTGTCGGCGCAGGCTTTCTGCGAGGTCGGCGACAGCATCGCCGAGGCGCTCGTCCCGCTGCTGCTGGCGCTCGCCCCGCACGAGCAGCCCCGTTCACGGAACGACAACCGATCCGGGCTGGTGATCCGGCCTGGCGCGACGCCCGCTCCGCTGGCGACCTTTCTCGCCGCGCAGCGCACGCGCTGACCCGCGCTCGGACACCGTCGAAAAAAAGAGGCAGTACCCGGCTGTGTTTAGTTCCGGCCCCGAGGGTTTACACTGCCCGCGGACAGCAACTTCCACCGTTGATGGTTCGACACACGACAGGAATCAGACATGCCGAAAAGAATTTCGGATGTTTCGCTCCATGTTTATGTGACACCGAAGACCCTCGAACGCGTCGTCGAGACCGTTCGCGAGGTGGTGGACGACCACCTCGCCGACCGCGACGTGTTCGCCTGGCGCTTCACCCTGCCGGTCGACACCGACGACCCGGCCCACATGGCCCTCGAAACTCACTGGCGCGAACTACATCTGGACCGAGTGCCGGACACCCGGGCCACCTACGAGATCGCACTCAGCCTCGTCGGCGCGCCCGACGAACTCACCGACGACGACGTGGCCGCGCTGGAACGGCAACTGCTGCACGGAATCTACGCCGTCGCGCGGACCGAGCCCGGACAGGAGATGATCCCGGTCTCGATCCGCGCCTCCCAACGCACCGACGTGGATCTCGACATCGATCTCGAACTGCTGTAAAAGGACCTACTCCGCCGATTCCCGCCGGCGCGCGGGGAAGTGGCGGATGAGCCCCTCCTGCACCGTGGTGGCGAGCAGGTCGCCGCTGCGTGAGTAGAAACGTCCGGTCGCCAGTCCGCGGGAGCCCGCGGCCACAGGAGACTCGGTGGCATATAGCGCCCACTCGTCGAAACGGAAGGGGCGGTGGAACCAAATCGAGTGGTTGATCGTCGCCGCCACGATCCGGTCCAAGCCCCAGGAGAGCCCGTGCGTGGTGATGATCGAGTCCAGAACCGTGGTGTCGGACGAATAACCGAGCGCGGCAACGTGAATCAGCGGGTCGTCGGGTAACCGGCCGTCCGCGCGCATCCACACCCGGTTGTGGTTGAGCCGCTCCCCCGTGCCCTTCAGGATCCACGCCGGGTCGTTGGTGTAGCGCAGGTCGATCGGGTGCGGCGCATTGACGAACATCTCCAGCTTGTCCTCCAAGCCTTCGAAACTCTCCTCCACCCGCGGTAGCGTCTCCGGATCGGGCACGGCCGGTTGCGCATGCGCGTGCTCGAGTCCCTTGCCCCATTCTTGGAACGCGGCGAGCATGACGAACAGCTCTTGCCCGTCCTGGCTGGCGGTGACTGTGCGGTTGGCGAACGCGCGACCGTCCCGGTGGCGGTCCACCCGGTACTCGATCGGCTTCTTCACGTCGCCGCCCCGCACGAAATGCGCGTTGACGGCGTGCACCGGACGGTCACCGACCGTCCGGCCCGCCGCCATGATCGCCTGCGAGACGAGCTGACCGCCGAACGTCCGGCTCCACACCTTCGCGGGGTGCTGGCCGACGAACACGTCCTCGTCCATCTGCTCCAGATCGAGCAGGCCCAGCAGCACGTCCAGGTCGGAGCCCACCGCGGGCGCCTCCTCGACACCGACGCTACTCAGGGAAGCAGTCACTAATGGTCCTCCTCGCCGATTCGGTGCACGTGGATCAGGTTGGTGGAGCCAACGGTACCCGGCGGGGACCCGGCCACGATGACCACCAGGTCACCCTTTTGGTATCGCTCCATCGACAGAAGTGCTACATCGACCTGGTGGATCATCGCGTCGGTGCTGTTCACCGTCGGCACGATGAAAGTCTCCGTGCCCCAGGTCAGCGCCAGTTGGCTGCGCACTTCCGGCAGCGGGGTGAACGCCAGCAGCGGCAGCGGGGTGTGCAACCGCGCGAGGCGGCGCACCGTGTCGCCCGACTGAGTGAACGCGACCAACGCCTTGGCGTTGAGCCGCTCGCCGATGTCGCGCGCGGCGTACGAAATCACGCCGCGCTTGGTACGCGGCACGTGGGTCAGCGGGGGCACCTGGGTCGACTCGGTCTCCACCGCGTGCACGATGCGCGCCATGGTGCGCACCGTCTCGATCGGGTACTTACCCACTGAGGTCTCACCCGACAACATCACCGCGTCGGCGCCGTCGAGCACCGCGTTCGCCACGTCCGAGGCTTCGGCGCGGGTCGGGCGGGAGTTCTCGATCATCGACTCCAGCATCTGGGTCGCCACGATGACCGGCTTGGCGTTCTCGCGGGCCATCTGGATGGCGCGCTTCTGCACAATCGGCACCTGCTCGAGCGGCAGCTCGACGCCGAGGTCACCGCGGGCGACCATCACCGCGTCGAAGGCCAACACCACGGCCTCCAGGTTGTCGATCGCCTCCGGCTTCTCCAGCTTGGCGATCACCGGCACCCGGCGGCCCACTCGGTCCATCACGTCGTGCACCAGCTCGACGTCGGAGGGGGACCGCACGAACGACAGCGCGATGAAGTCGACGCCGAGCTTCAGCGCGAACTCGAGGTCCTCGATGTCCTTCTCCGACAGCGCGGGCACCGACACGTCCATACCGGGCAGCGAGACGCCTTTGTTGTTCGAGACCGGACCGCCCTCGGTCACCCGGCACACCACATCGTTGGCTTCGACCCGGGTGACGGTGACACCCACCTTGCCGTCATCGACCAGCAGCCGGTCGCCGGGCTTGGCGTCCTTGGCCAGCTCCTTGTAGGTGGTGGACACCCGGTCGTGGGTCCCTTCGACGTCGTCGACGGTGATGCGGACCTCTTCGCCCGTCGCCCAGACGGTCTTGCCCTCGATGAAGCGGCCGAGGCGGATCTTCGGACCCTGCAGGTCGGCGAGAATGCCCACCGCTCTGCCGAGGTGGTCCGAGGCCTGACGCACCTTCTTGTAGTTCTCGGCATGGTCCGAGTGTTCGCCATGGCTGAAGTTCAGCCGAGCCACGTCCATACCGCTCTCGACGAGTTCGCGGATACGGTCCTCGGTGGCAGTGGCCGGGCCGAGCGTGCACACAATCTTCGTCCGTCGCATCACGGGTAGAGCCTAGTCCCGCCTGGTGCCCGGGTCGTCTCCCGGCCATGGTGAAAGCTTGATGAAAAATATGAACGGGCAGTACAGACCGTTGATCATCGGGCCACATGGCGGGCAAGCCGAGTTTCCAGCCGGGTCTGCCCGAATCCGAGGACCACGCAGATGACCCAGTAGTAGATCGCCGCGACTCCGTACAGCGCGAAGAAATCGAAGGTCGGCGCCGCCGCCAGCTGCGCGGCCCGCAGCAGTTCGGTCACCAGGATGGTCGAGGCCAGCGAGGTGTCCTTCACCAGCGAGATGAGTGTGTTGGACAGCGGCGGCACCGCGATCCGTGACGCCTGCGGCAGGATGATCAGCCGCATCATCATCGGGTATGACATGCCCAGCGCCTCGGCCGCTTCCCACTGCCCGTCCGCGACGCTGAGAATGGCTGCGCGCACCACCTCGGCCGCATAGCCGCCGACGTTGAGACTGAACGCGATCACCGCCGCGGGGAACGGGTCGATCACGATGTCGAACTGCGGCAGCGCGTAGAACACGATGAACAGCTGCACCAGCAGCGGCGTGCCGCGAATGATCGAGATATAGAAGCGGGCCGCCGCCGACAGCGGCCACACCGGCGACATCCTGGCCAGCGCGACGAACAGCGCGATCACCAGGCCGATGGCGAAGCTGATCGCGGTCAGCGGAATGGTCTTGGTGAGCGTGGCCTGCAGCATCGGCCACAGGTTGTGCCAGATGAGATCTCTCGTGGCGGCGTCCATGGACGGAGTCGGCTACCGGCTGACGTCGGTGCCGAAGTACTTATCGGAGATCTTCGCCAGGGTGCCATCGGCGCGCAGCTGATCGAGCGCCCTGTCCACGTCGGCGATCAGCGCGTCGCCCTTGCGGGCGGCGAAAGCCTGCTGGCTCACCGCTCCGGTCCTGCCCGCGATCTTCACGGTGGTGTCTCCGGTCTTCTTGGTGTACTCGGCGACGGCGAGGTTGTCGTTGACGGTGGCGTCGACACGGCCGTTCTTCAGCAGCTGGACGGCTTGCACGAAGCCCTCCACGGCCTCGACCTTCGCGCCCGCGTCGGTGGCGACCTTGCTCCAGTTGCTCGTGGCCGACTGAGCGCTAGTCTTGCCGTTCAGGTCGGCGAGGGTGGAGATGGCGTTGTTGTCGGCGTGGGTGACGATCACGCCCGCCGAGGTGGTGTAGGGCGTGGACAGCGCGTACTTGTTCTTGCGCTCGTCGCTCACCGTCACCTGGTTGGCGACCAGCGCGAACCGCTTGGACTCCAGGCCGGCGAAGATGGCGTCCCACGGTGTCTGCACGAACTCGACCTTCTTGCCGAGCTTGTCGCCGACCGCCTGGATCACCTCGACGTCGTAGCCGGTGAGCTTTCCGTCGGAACCCTGGAAGCTGAACGGCGAGTAGGTGCCCTCGGTGCCGACCTTCAACACATTAGGGTCGCTGCTGCCGCAGGCGCTGAGCCCACTGGCGGCGACGATGACGAGCATGGCGGCGGCGAGCAGACTGCGACGCACGGGGGTATCCCTCTCTCCGGTGCGTGGAACTCCACACACGACACGCAAAATCCGGCCCATGGTACGCCCGGGCCTGTGCGATGGACAGTATCTCGATCATCGTGCGCCGCACGGTTGTGCTCGTTGATTTCGCATCCGTGTACGCGGGGAGGCGGGCACGTCGTGCCCGCCTCCCCGTCGTGTCGATGCCCCGCGGTCAGTCGCGCAGCGGGCGACCGTTGGGATCAGGCACCTTGCCGACCAGGATCATGATGCCGTCGATGAGGCCCCAGATGCCGCCGAGGCCGCAGGTAAAGATGGTGACCAACAGCTGGGCGACGCCCAGGCCGGTATAGCCCAGGTAGAAGCGGCCGACGCCGAAACTGCCGATGAAGATCTGCAGCATGCCCGCGATCATCTTCTGCTTGTCCGACAGCGGCACACCGTAGGGATCCCGACCCCACGGCGCCTCCGGGTCGTTCGGGTTGTAGCCCTGTGGGCCGCCGACGTACGGCGCGGGTGGGTAGCCGCCGGGCTGCTGACCGTACTGCGGCTGACCGTACGGGTCAGCGGGCTGACCGTACTGGGGCTGACCGTACGGAGCAGCGGGCTGACCATACTGGGGCTGACCGTACGGGGCCTGCTGCTGGGCGTAGGGGTCCGACGGTGGGCTGTACTGCGGCTGACTCGGCGCGTCCTGCGGCTTGTTCAAATCCGGACCCGTACCGGACGGGCCGTACTGCGGACCGCCGACTCCTGGGTTCTGCTGGTAAGGGTCGGTCACTCATGTCCTCCTCATTCGTGCGGGCACCCTTGTCGGCCCCCGATATTGATGAACCGCCGGGATACCGCTTCCGACGATCCGAGTCATTGTTACCGGGATCGACCGGGATTGTCGCCCCTGGGCATTCGGCGCTCGCAGCGGTTATCGCCCCGCGTCCCTTGTTCGTTGCCGTAGACGAAATCCGGCGTTGGCGGTATCGGTCGGACTTGCGGCCTCGTCAATCAGTCCCGTCGGAACCGGTCCTGTCGGGTTCAGCCACGGAGGGCTTACCCGTTTCGACGGTCCCGCCCGGCGCGGGCGCCTCGGCGTCGGCGGACGCATTCGCGCCGGAGTCGTTGTCGGTCTGCGCGCCCGCCTGAGCATCGGATGTCCCCGAGCCGTCGTCGCCCCGGCTGTCGGCGGTGCCTTCATCGGCGGCGGCTGCGCCCGACGCCTTTTCCGACGCCGCAGCAACATCAGGTGCTGCCGTCTCCGCCGACGTGGCGGTCCCTCTGGGCTGCAACTGTGCGGCGGTCTCGCGTCCTTTTGTCGCGAATACGAAGTAGGCCAGAGCGGCCAGGAACACCACCGCTGAGGTGAACGAGTTGATCCGGATGCCGGCGATCTTTGTCGCCTCGTCGTCGCGCATCAGCTCGACGAAGAATCGTCCGAAACAGTAGCCCACGACGTACAGCGCGAACAGGCGACCGTGCCCGATCCTGAAGCGCTTGTCCACGAACACCAGCAGCGCGACGACGAGCAGGTTCCAGATCAGCTCGTACAGGAAGGTGGGATGCACGATCTTGTCGACCACCCCCGTCGAGACACCGTTCATCAGGTCGAGCTGTCCGTCGTCGCCGACCCGGCGGAAGATCTGCAATCCCCACGGCACATCGGTTTCGCGGCCGTACAACTCCTGGTTGAAGTAGTTGCCGAGCCGGCCGATGGCCTGAGCGAGCAGGATCGGCGGAGCGACCGCGTCACCCAACGCGGGCAATGGGATTCGGTACACTCGGCAGCCGATCCATGCGCCGACGCCACCGAGCAGCACCGCGCCCCAGATGCCGAGTCCGCCCTGATAGATCTTCAGCGCGTCGACCGGATTCCCGCCCGAGCCGAAGTACTTCTGCCAGTCGGTGGCCACATGGTAGAGCCTGCCGCCGATGAGACCGAACGGCACGGCGAACATGGCGACATCCAGAATCGCGCCGGGCTGGCCGCCGCGTTCGCGCCAGCGCCGCTCGCCCCACCAGATCGCGACGATGATGCCGAGGATGATGCATAGGGCATAGGCTCGCAGCGGGAACGGCCCGATATGCCACACACCCTGCGAGGGGCTGGGAATGTAGGCCAGCACGGCGCCGCTGTCGGCCAGGACACTGTCTGCCAGGACTCGTAAGGTCACGGGGCCACGGTAGCGGAGATCCTCACTCGCGCCGCCACCACCGCACCCCCTCGGCCGCAGCGGGGCTCAGCGTCGCGGCACCGAGCGCGGTGCGGACGGTCGGCTCACCGCGGGTCGAGACAGCGACCATCGGTGCGAGAATCAAGAATACGACGAGGCTCGCCGCCGAAGTCGGTCATGCCGGCCGGTCGACGCACAATCGTCCTACGACGGCGGAAGCGGCGCGGTTCACCGCCTCGCTCGGAATGGCTACGACGCGACGGTCGCCGAGCGCACACCGTCGGCAAGCTCGGCAGTGAGGGCGCGGACCGCGTCCAGCCCCTCGGCCGCGGCGCTCACCAGCGCCGAGCCGACGATGACTCCATCCGCGTACGAGGCGATTTCCGCGGCCTGAGCCCCCGAGCGCACGCCGAGGCCGACGCCGATCGGGATGTCGGAGTTGGCGCGGATACGCGCGCACAGCGCGGGCGCTGCCGAGGACACTACGTCACGGGCTCCGGTGACACCCATCGTCGAGGCCGCGTACACGAAGCCGCGGCTGGCCTCGAGCGTCTTCACCAGCCGCTCCTCCGTGGACGATGGCGCGACCAGGAAGATGCGGTCCAGGTTGTGCGTTGCCGAGGCGACGAACCAGTCGTCGGCCTCCTCCGGGATCAGGTTCGGGGTGATGATGCCCGAGCCACCCGCGGCAGCCAGATCGCGCGCGAAGCGGTCGACGCCGTACTGGAGCACCGGATTCCAGTAGCTCATCACCACGGCCTTGCCTCCCGCACCGGTGACCGCCTCGACCACAGAGAATGCGTCGCGGACCCGGACGCCGCCGCGCAGCGCCTGCTCGGCGGCGGCCTGAATGGTCGGGCCGTCCATCACGGGATCGGAGTAGGCGACACCGACTTCGATGATGTCACAACCGGATTCGACCATCGCACGGACGACCTCGATCGAACCGGCGAGGTCGGGGAAGCCCGCGGGCAGATAGCCGATCAGCGCGGCGCGGTCATCGGCGCGGCAGGCCGCGAAGGTGTTGGCGAGGCGGGACTGCTGGCTCACTGGTGCGTTTCCTTCGGCTCGGTCTCGCCATCGAACAGCCGGAACCACCGCGCCGCCGTGTCCATGTCCTTGTCACCCCGGCCGGAGAGATTCACCAGGATGATCGCGCCCGGGCCGAGCTCCTTGCCTAGTTGCAGCGCGCCCGCTACCGCATGTGCGGACTCGATCGCCGGGATGATGCCCTCGGCGCGGCTGAGCAGCAGCAGCGCGTCCATCGCCTCGGTGTCGGTGACCGGCCGGTACTCGGCACGCCCGATGTCCTTGAGGTAGGCGTGCTCGGGGCCGACGCCCGGGTAGTCCAGGCCCGCCGAGATCGAGTGTGACTCGATGGTCTGGCCGTCCGCGTCCTGCAGCAAGTAGGAGTAGGCGCCCTGGAAGGCGCCCGGCGTTCCGCCGGTAAAAGTGGCCGCGTGGCGTCCGGTTTCGACGCCGTCACCGGCGGCCTCGTAGCCGATCAGGCGGACCTCGGCGTCGTCGAGGAATGCGTGGAAGATGCCGATGGCGTTGGAGCCGCCGCCGACGCAGGCGGCGACCGCGTCGGGCAGCCTGCCGGTCGACGCCTGCACTTGGGCGCGGGCCTCCAAGCCGACGACGCGCTGGAAATCGCGCACCAGCATCGGGAACGGGTGCGGGCCCGCGGCGGTGCCGAAGCAGTAGTAGGTGTCGTCGGCGTTGGTCACCCAGTCGCGCAGCGCCTCGTTGATGGCGTCCTTCAGGGTCTGCGAGCCGGAGCGCACCGAAACCACTTCGGCGCCGAGCAGCCGCATGCGGGCCACGTTCAGCGCCTGGCGCGCGGTGTCGACTGCGCCCATGTAGACCACGCAGTCCAAGCCCAGCAGCGCACACGCGGTCGCGGTGGCGACACCGTGCTGGCCCGCCCCGGTCTCGGCGATCACCCGCTTCTTGCCCATCCGCTTGGCGAGCAGGGCCTGGCCGAGCACGTTGTTGATCTTGTGCGAACCGGTGTGGTTCAGGTCCTCGCGCTTGAGCAGGATGCGCGCGCCACCCGCGTGCTCGGCGAGACGCTTGCATTCGAACACCGGCGAGGGACGGCCGGTGTAGTCGCGCTGCAACCGATCGAGCTCGTTGAGGAAGGACTCGTCGATGCGTGACTTCTCGTACTCGACGGTGACCTCCTCGATCACCGCCATCAGCGCCTCGGGGACGTGCCGTCCGCCGTAGACGCCGAAGTGCCCGCCCGTGTCCGGCTCGTGACCGCTGCGCTGGGCAACGCCGTCGCTCGCCTGAGGTAGCGACCCCACTCCTGTCACCGGCCCCGCCGCGCGGGCTTAGGGCAGGACGGATGGGTACCCGCGGTCACCAGCTCGGACACAGCGGCGCGGGGATCGCCGCTGGTCACCAGACCCTCGCCGACGAGAACGGCGTCCGCGCCCGCGCCCGCGTAGGCCAGCAGGTCAGCGGTGCCGCGAATGCCGGACTCGGCGATCCGGATGACCTCGGTGGGCAGGCCGGGCGCGATCCGCGCGAACACGTCACGGTCGACCTCGAGCGTCTTGAGGTCGCGGGCGTTCACGCCGATCACGGAGGCGCCCGCCTCGAGCGCGCGATCGGCCTCCTCCTCGGTGTGCACTTCGACCAGCGCGGTCATGCCCAGCGATTCGGTGCGGTCGATCAGCGAGGACAGCACGTCCTGCTCCAGCGCCGCGACGATCAGCAGGATGACATCCGCGCCGTGCGCGCGGGCCTCGTGGATCTGGTACGGACCGACGACGAAGTCCTTGCGCAGGATCGGGATGTTCACCGTGGCACGGACCGCGTCCAAATCATCCAGTGACCCGTTGAAGCGGCGGCTCTCGGTGAGCACGCTGATGATCCGGGCGCCGCCGTCCTCGTAGGCTTTGGCCAGGCTCGCCGGGTCCGGGATGTCCGCGAGCTCGCCCTTGGACGGACTGGCCCGCTTGACCTCGGCGATGACGCCGATGCCGTCTTCGAGGAGCGCGGCGCGGGCGTCCAACGGCGCAGGCGCCGCGGCAGCCTTGGCCTTGACCGCCTGGAAGTCGAGAAGGGCTTCCCGAGCGGCCACATCCGCGCGGACCCCGTCGAGAATCGAGTCGAGTACCGTCATCTGGCTCGAATCCTTTCTGGGGAGACGGACTTGCTACCTGAGAATCCCCCCAGGCGCTGTCTCACCGATGCTGACAAAGAATAAATGGAAGGACCCGCCGCCTTTGCGCCGGGGTTTGTGTTGGACCACGTGGAAGGGTCTGGCACAAGGTAAGACCCGTCACAGCCGCCACGCGGGAGCAGCTCAGCGTTCATGTCTGCCCGCTTTACCGGGTCCGGATCGTCCGTCCGGAGGGGCTGACTCCTCGGTCGGGTCGGTACCCGCGTCCAGCGCGTCCCACAGCACGCGCTCCGACAGCTGAGGCGGCGGCTCTGCCTCCGAAGTCTCCGTACGCCGCTGGGTGACCTCCGCCGTGGCGGCGGCGCGCCGGAAGACCGGGTTGTCGTACTTGCCGGACAGCCGCCCGGTCTCGGCGGGCATGCGGGTCAACAGGGCGCCCGCCGCGAACGCCGCGATCGCTCCGAGCAACGCGAGCACGGCCGGTAACGCCGACGCCGTCGCCTCCCCCACCTGCGCGCGGGCCGGGAGTTCAGCGAGTTCGGCGGCGCGTTCGGCGATCTTGCCGGAGTTGGTCAGCAGCGCGAACGCCGGCACCGCGGCCACCGCGGCGACCAGCGCGATGAGCACGCCGACCACGCGGCGCAGCCAGCCCCTCGTGGCCAGCACGGTCGCGATCGAGGCGAGCAGCACCAGTGCCAGCGGCGTCAGCGCGCCGAACCACACACCGCCGTTGAGCTGGTCGGTGCGCGGCTGGGTGAGGCCGTCGGAGGAGGCAATCGTCACCCAGGTCATCCGGGAGGAGCCCCAAAGCGCGGTGGCGGCCAGCGCGAGCAGCACGACGGGGCCGACCGGATACCTGCGGCCGGATCCGGTGTCGGCGCTGGTGGCCGCCCCTGAATCGTTCGGTGGCGGGATGGATGCCCGCCCGGCTTCGGCGTCCGCCTCGGTCGCGTGCTCCCGGGCGGTGCCCGGTTCACCGTCGGGGTCGGCCGTCATCGGGCTCCGCCGTTCGCCGCACGCGGATCCGCGCCGTAGGCCCGGACCGTCTCGGCCGCCGCGATCGCCTTCAACACCGCCATCGCCTTGTTGCGCGATTCGACGTCTTCGTAGTCGGGGTCCGAGTCCGCGACCACGCCCGCGCCGGCCTGGACGTAGGCCGTGCCGTCCTTCAGCAATGCCGTGCGGATGGCGATCGCGGTGTCCGCGTCACCAGCGAAGTCCAAGTAACCGACGACACCGCCGTAGACGCCGCGACGGGTCGGCTCCAGCTCCTCGATCAGCTCCATCGCCCGCACCTTGGGCGCGCCGGAGAGCGTGCCCGCCGGGAAGCAGGCCCGCACCGCGTCCAACGCGATCCGGCCGGACGCCAGCTGACCCGACACCGTCGACACCAGGTGCATGACGTGGCTGTACCGCTCGATGTGCCGATACTCGGTGACCCGCACGGTGCCCGGCTCGCACACCCTGCCCAAATCGTTGCGGCCGAGATCGACGAGCATGAGGTGCTCTGCGTTCTCCTTCTCGTCGGCGAGCAGGCCCTTCTCCAGCAGCAAGTCCTCTTCCTCGCTGACGCCGCGCCAGCGGGTGCCTGCGATCGGATGGGTCGTCGCGACACCGTCTTTCACGGTCACCAGCGATTCCGGGCTGGACCCGACGATCGAGAACGCGGTGCCACCCTCGCCGTCCGGGATGTGCAGCAGATACATGTACGGGCTCGGGTTCGAGGCGCGCAGCATCCGGTACAGGTCCAGCGGCGCGCCGTCGTAGTCCATTTCGAAGCGCTGCGACAGCACTACCTGGAACGCCTCGCCCGCCTCGATCTCCTTGACCAGGCGACGCACGCCGGCGCCGAATTCCTCGGTGGTACGCCTGCGCCGGTACCGCGGTTCGGGCTGGTCGAACACCGAAACGGTGGAATCGGCCGGCGCGCCGAGCGCCTCGGTCATCCGGTCCAGCCTGGCCACCGCGTCGTCATAGGCCTCATCGGCCCGCTCGGCGGTGCCGTTCCAGTTGACCGCGTTGGCGATCAGCGTGATCGCGCCCTCGTGGTGGTCGAATGCGGCAAGGTCGGTGGCCAGCAGCAGCACCATCTCCGGCAGTCGCAGGTCGTCCAGCGCCAGGTTCGGAAGGCGCTCGATCCTGCGCACCGCGTCGTAGCCCAGGTAGCCGACCATGCCGCTGGTCAGTGGAGGAAGGCCGGGCAACCGCTCGGTCCGCAACAGTTCCAGGGTCTCGCGCAGCGCGACCAGCGGATCGCCCCCGGAGGGCGCGTCGGCCGGGATATGGCCCAGCCAGGCGGCCTCGCCGTCGACGACGGTCAGCGCCGACGGGCTGCCCGCGCCGATGAACGACCAGCGCGACCAGGACCGTCCGTTCTCCGCGGACTCGAACAGGAAGGTGCCCGCCCGGTCACCGGCCAGCTTCCGGTAGGTCGACAGCGGAGTTTCGGAGTCCGCCAGCACCTTTCGGATCACCGGGACAACCCGATGCTCCGCGGCCAGCTGATGGAACTGTTCGCGGGTCGTGGTGGTGGGAGTGGACGCGCCTGGCATGCGCTCATCATCCCAGGTGGGGTCGACACGTCGGTCGGCGGTGTCGGTGACTGCGACAGCACAGGCTGGCGAGCCCGACAAATCGGACAGTCGACCGTCCGGTTCCTACGCGAATGCAGGACCTGTGTCGGCCGTCACTACACTCGCTGCGTTCGACGTCGCATGCGGTATCCACCTCGAGAGGAAACAACTGATGTACCCCTCGCAACCGGTAGCGCCCCTCCCGGGCCACGGTGCCCCGCCTACCTACGCTCCACGGATGGCAGGCATGAGTCAGATGGGCCACCAGCAGACCACCGGTTCGATCAACGCCCTCGCGTCTTTCGTCACCTATGTCAAAGCGCTGGAGTCCTTGGACAAGAACCACTTTCCGGACGAGTACGCCACGCACAGCGATCGCATCAAGGAACTGAAGCCTTTCCTGCGCGCGCACGGCATCCTCGACGTCATGGCGATCAAGAATCCCGAGGTGGCCGCGCTCATCGGCGCGTAGCCGCACCGCGGCGGACGCGCCGCGCACCCCTCGGCTCGTGCCCGGCCAACCGACCCAGGCGATCGCATCGCAGCGGCTCGCGGCGGGCACGAGCACCAGGAACCCCCACCGTGCGGGCACGACACCGGTGGCCGAATGCCGAATCGGCCCGGTGCCGGTAGTGTTCTCGGTCATGCAGCCAGGACAGCTCGCTCCACACTTCGAGCTTCCCGATCAGTCCGGCACGCCCCGCTCGCTCGACGCGTTGCTGGCGGACGGCCCGCTGGTTCTTTTCTTCTATCCCGCCGCAAACACCCCGGTCTGCACGGCCGAAGCCTGTCACTTCCGTGATCTGGCCGCCGAGTTCGCCGCCGTCGGCGCCACCTGCGTCGGCATCAGCACCGACAGTGTGGAGACCCAGGCCGGGTTCGCCGACAAGCAGCGCCTCGGCTATCCACTGCTCTCCGACTCCGACGGCGCGGTCGCGGCGCGGTTCGGCGTCAAACGCGGGCTACTCGGCAAGCTGGCGCCGGTGAAGCGGCAGACGTTCGTCATCGACACCGATCGCACGATCAGCAAGATCGTCAGCGGCGAGCTGCGCGCCGCCGTGCACGCCGACGAGGCCCTGAAGTTCCTCAGCACCAGGTAGACGGCGCGACGCGCCGCGTCCACGGAGCCCGGTCCGCACCGATGGTCCGGCTTACGCTGGATTCATGACGTCGACCGAGGTTCAGCCGGGCGGACAGAAATCCATGTGGGCCACTTGGCGCGCGCGGATCATCGGTGGACTCGCGATCCTCGCGGTCCTCGTCATCGCCTACTTCATCCTGGCCGCGTTCATTCCGCGCTGGTGGGCGCAGCGCCTCGCGGGCGTGGTGGGAGGCAGCTTCGCCAAGGGCATCGGCTGGGGCCTGGTCTACGGCGGATTGGGTACCGCCGTGCCGCTTTTCCTGTTGCTGTCGGCCGTGCTGGCCTGGCGCCGCAGGGCAGGCAGATTCCTCGCGGGCGCGGCGGTGGTCGTCGCGATCCTGGCCGCGATCCCCAACCTGATGACCCTGACCATCGTGCTGGGCCGCAGTAACGCCGCCCATGCGGGCGAACGGATTCTGGACGTCGACGCGCCCGCGTTCCGCGGCGCCTCCCTCGTCGGCGCGATCGTGGCGGTACTGGTGTTTCTCGCCGTGGTCGGCCTGGTCCTGCTGCGCAAGTGGCGACGCAGGCACCCGAGAAAGTCGACCGGACAGCCCACCGCACCGGCCCCGACGGCAGGCCCCAGCTCGACACACCCGGAGGCCTGATGAGTGAACTCATGTCATACGCCCATCTTTGTGACGGTCGAGCGAAGTCATGGCAAACTCACTATCACGGGTGACTGCGAACACGTTTTCCATAGTCACTAGCTGACCACCGAAACCACGTCACTTGGCTTGAAAGAAGGCGCACAGTGACGAAGTGGCTAGACCCCGTCGAACAACGAGCTTGGCGCGCGACCGTGGCGCTGATGACCCGTCTACCAGGCGCTTTGGACACCCAGCTGCAGCGCGAGTCCGGCATGACGCATTTCGAGTACTGGGTGCTTACCCTGCTGTCCGAGGAACCGGGGCATCGGCTGCAGATGAGTGAGCTTGCCCAGAAGGCAAATGCATCGCTATCACGGCTGTCCCATGTGGTGTCGAAGCTGGAGCGCATGGGCTGGGCGCAGCGGTCGGCGACCGCCGGTCGACGCGGCGTGCACGCCGCGCTGACCGACGACGGATATCTGAAGGTCATCGAGGCCGCGCCCGGATATCTGGACGCGGTGCGGCACATGGTGCTCGACGGTTTGGACGCCGATCAGACGGCCCAACTCGCCGAACTCGGCGAGCGGCTGGCCGAGCATTTGGCCGACGCACTGAACGAGCCCGGCGGGCTCACCCCTTCTGGTAAGGACAACCAGTAGGCCGTCCGGCTCCTGGGCGGGCGCGTTCAGGACCGGGCAGCCAGCAGCACATCCGAGTCGAAGCACGTGCGCGTGCCGGTGTGGCAGGCGGCGCCTTCCTGATCGACGACGAGCAGGATCGTGTCGCCGTCGCAGTCGAGCCGCACCTCGTGCACGTACTGGGTGTGACCGGAGGTCTCCCCCTTGACCCAATACTGTTGCCGCGAGCGCGAATAGTACGTCGCCTTGCGGGTTTCCAGCGTCCGCGCAAGGGCCTCGTCGTCCATCCACGCGACCATCAGCACGTCACCGGTGGCACGCTCCTGCGCGACGGCGGACACCAGCCCGGCGTCGTTGCGCTTGAGACGGGCTGCGATGGCGGGATCGAGACTCATAGCACGGTTATAACAGGCACGTCGTGCGGTCGATGCCGGAGGTTCTCGCTCAGTTCGCGTGGGAGCGCCGCAACTCGCCGAGGACCTGCCAGGTGCGCCGCTGGTCCTCGGGGGTGGTCAGGTCGGTCTGCGAGAACACAACATCCGTCGCGCCCGCCGCGAAGTACTCCTCGACGCGCGCAGCGATCATCTCCTCGGCGCCGATCACCACGAGATCGGCGGCGCGAGATGCGCCCGACAGCTCGATGATGCGCGCATAAGACGGGATGTCGTCGTAGAACGCGGTCTGGGCTGCCGCGGCCGCGCGCGCGGCGTCCACGTCGGCGGTGACCACGCCGGGCACGAGGACCGTGATCCGCGGGCTGGGCCTGCTCGCCCGCTCGGCGGCCGCGATGATCGGCGCGACGATGTGCTGGGCGAGTGCCTTCGGGCTGACCAGGAAGGGCAGGGTGCCGTCGGCCAGCTCGCCGGTGGCGCGCAGCACCTGCGGACCCATGGCGGCCACCAGAACGGGCACGGGCGGTCGCGCGCCGGCGACCGCGGCCGGCAGCGGCGGCGCGGCGGTGAGCGTCTCGCCGTGGAAGTCGACCGCGCCGGTGTGCAGCACGGTGCGCAGCGCGGTCAGGAACTCGCGCAGCCGGGTGATCGGCCGGTCGAAGGACCCGCCGAACGCCGATTCGGCGAGCGACTTCGCGCCGAGCCCGAGGCCGAGCGTGAATCGGCCGTGCGTCGCCGCCTGCGCGGTCTGCGCCTGACCGGCGATCAGCAGCGGATGTCGCGCGGTGATCGGCACCGCGGATGTGCCCACCTCGAGCTCCGGCACGGCGCGGCCCACCATGGTGGCCAGCGCGATGGCGTCACTGGTGAACGTCTGGCCGAACCAGAGCGAGGACAACCCGGCGGCGGCCACCTCCTCGCCGAGCGCTACCGCAGCGTCCACCGCGTTGTCGGTGGCGTCGAGCGCGAACGGGGACAGCGCGATTCCGATGGTCATACCTGAAGGAACGCGGTGGGGCTGCGCGCCTTCCCCCGCGGCGGAATTCCGCCAATCGCTACCGGACGACGATTTTCTCCGCCCGCATCGAATCCTTGACCTGGCCGATGGTCAGGTCACCGAAGTGGAACACGCTGGCCGCCAAGACCGCGTCGGCGCCCGCGTGGACGGCCGGGGCGAAGTGTTCGACCGCGCCCGCGCCGCCACTGGCGATCACCGGCACCGTCACCGCCGCCCGCACCGCGCGAATCATCGGCAGATCGAAACCGGCCTTGGTTCCGTCGGCGTCCATCGAGTTGAGCAGGATCTCGCCGACGCCGAGTTCGGCGCCGCGCACCGCCCATTCGACCGCGTCGATACCGGTGCCGCGCTTACCGCCGTGCGTGGTCACCTCCCAGCCGGAAGGAGTGCCGGGCCGGCCGGCCGGCACGGTCCGCGCGTCCACCGACAACACGATGCACTGGGAGCCGAACCGCTCGGACATCTCACGCAACACCTCGGGGCGTGCGATCGCGGCGGTGTTCACCGACACCTTGTCGGCGCCTGCGCGCAGCAGCCGGTCCACGTCGTCGACAGTGCGCACGCCGCCGCCGACGGTGAGCGGGATGAAGATCTGCTCAGCGGTGCGGGTCACCACGTCGATCATGGTGCCGCGGTCGCCGGCGGAGGCGGTGACGTCGAGAAAGGTCAGCTCGTCGGCACCTTGCGCGTCGTAGAGGGCGGCCAGCTCGACGGGATCGCCCGCGTCGCGCAGGTTTTCGAACTTCACGCCCTTGACCACCCGGCCGGCATCGACGTCCAAACACGGAATCACGCGTACTGCCAACGTCATTGCCTCACCCCTCCTCCGCGGTCGCGGGGTCGGCGACCGTGCAGATCATGTCGAGCAGTTCTTCGTGCACCCCAGGCGCGGCCGCGAGCACCGAGCCGGACGTGATCGTCCACGGCGCGCCCGCCAGGTCGGTGACCACGCCGCCCGCCGCGCGCACCAACGCGACGCCTGCCGCGTTGTCCCACGGATGGTGCCCGAAGACGATCGCGCCGCCGAGCACGCCGGAGGCGGTGAACGCCAGATCGATACCGGTGGAGCCGTGCATGCGAACCCGGGAGGACAACCTGCTCAGCGGGCCGAGCAGATCGAAGCGGAACTGCCCCGGGAGGCGGCCACGCGAATCCACGTTGAAGGCGCCGAAACCGATCATCGCCTCGGCCAGCTTGCCTTGTGGCAGCGGCGGCAGCGCATGGCCGTCCAGCAACACCGGACCACCGGCCACGGCAGCGTAGCGGCGACCGAGCAGCGGCAGCCAGGTAAGGCCGAGCACCGGCTCGCCGTCGCGCACCAGCGCGAGCAGCATGCCTGAGAGCGGATGCCCCGACGAATAATTGAACGTGCCGTCGATCGGATCGAGCACCCAGGTGGCGCCCGAGGTGAGCTGGGGTCCGCCGAATTCCTCGCCATGCACCTCGATTCCGGTGCACCGCTCCAGCTCGGCGGAGATGGTGCGCTCCAGTTCCAGGTCGAGCTCGGTGGCGAAGTCGTTGCGGCCCTTGGTGACCGCACTCGGCGCGCCGATACCCTGGACGAACCGCGGGCTCACCGAATCCAGGATCTCGCTCGCCACGGCGAGCAGGGTCGTCAGCTCGCCGCTCATCTCACCGCGGCCAGCGCCTCGGGCAGGGTGAACCGGCCCGCGTAGAGAGCCTTGCCGACGATCGAGCCCTCGACGCCGTCCGGCACCAGCTCGGCGATCGCGACCAGGTCTTCGATGGTGGAGACGCCACCGGAAGCGATCACCGGCGCGTCGGTCGCCGCGCAGACCTCGCGCAGCAGGTCGAGGTTGGGGCCGGTGAGCGTGCCGTCCTTGGTCACATCGGTTACCACGTAGCGCGAGCAGCCGTCGCGCTCGAGGCGCTCGAGCACCTCCCACAGGTCGCCGCCGTCGCTGACCCAGCCGCGGCCGCGCAGCCGATGCTCGCCGTCGACGATGCGCACGTCCAAGCCGACGGCGATCCGATCGCCGTGGCGCGCTATCGCCTTGGCGCACCAGACCGGGTCCTCCAACGCGGCGGTGCCGAGGTTCACCCGGGCGCAGCCGGTGGCCAGCGCTGCCTCCAGGGTCTCGTCGTCGCGGATGCCCCCGGACAGTTCGACTTTGACGTCGAGTTCCCCGACCACGCCCGCGAGCAGCTCCCGATTCGAGCCGCGACCGAAGGCCGCGTCCAGATCGACCAGATGCACCCATTCCGCGCCGGCTTCCTGCCACGCCAGCGCCGCCTCGCGAGGCGAGCCGTAGCTGGTTTCGCTACCGGCCTCCCCCTGCACGAGGCGCACGGCCTCTCCATTGGCGACATCGACAGCGGGCAGCAGCACAAGACTCACGAGAGCAGCCTAGTGGTTGGCCGCCCGCGCGCGAGCCCCGGGCCTGCGCTGATGGGACCTCGATCACCGGCGCGGGGGTCGGCCGCTGTGCGCGTCCAGGATGCGGGTGAGCAGCGTGACCAGCGTGCGACGGTCCGCGGCGGAGAACCCGGCCAGCAGCTCGTCCTGGGCGCCCGCCAGGCGCTGGTCGAGATCGTCCAGGTGCCGCGTGCCGGCGGCAGTGAGGGTGACGATGTTGCGGCGACGATCGGCGGGATCGGGGCTTCGGGCGACGAAACCGCGCTCGGCGAGATCGTTCACCGCCGCGACGACATCGCTGCGGTCGATGCGGGTGCGCCTGCCCAGCTCGGCCTGGCTGGCCGCACCGAACTCTCCCAACGCCGCGAGTAGCGCGTAGTGGTGACGACGGGAGCCGGTGGCTTCCAGCGCCCGCTCGGTTGCCCGATTCGCCACGAGCGCGACCTGGTTGACCAACCGGGTCGGCAGAATCCGCAGCCTGCCAGGGGCGTCCTCGTGCGCGATCTCCATGCGGTCAATCTACCCACTTGTTGGTATCACCCACAATCTGATACGTTGGCGTCGCCAACGTTGGAGTTGCCAACGTTTAGTTCGAAAGGCGCCATTGATGAAGAAGATTCGCCAGACCCTCCCCCTGCTGACCCTCCCGCTGGCCGCCCTCGCCGCCGGCTGCACCTCCCCGACTGCCGCGAACGACTCGGCACACGAGCTACACGACATGCTGGACCGCCACCAGATCACCGCCCTCGTCGACCGGCTCGGCCGTGCACTGGACGAGGGCCGCTTCGACGACCTGCGCGCGATCTACACCGCCGACGCCACCGCGAAGACCCCCGGCGGCACGGCCGATGGCCGCGACGCGCTGATCACCCAGGCGAGCCGGAACCACACCGACGACAAGCAGATTCAGCACTTCATCAGCAACGTGATCGTCGATCTTCGCGGCGACGCCGCGGACGTTCGGGCCAACCTCATCGCCATTTTCGGTCCGGCCGCGAACGAGTCGATTCCGCAGCCGCAATACACCCTTGGCGAGATCTACCGCTTCGACGCGGTCCGCACCAGGGAAGGTTGGCGGCTGGCCCGGGTCGAGACAACCCCGATCTGGTCCACGGGCACCCGTCCGTAATAAGCGCGCAGCAAGGACGTGCGCCCGGGTAGCAGGGCAGCTCCGCCAGCACAACGAAAAGCGCTGTCATACTCGCGAATCGGGTAGGCGCCTGCTGGCGGACGGCTGATGCAGGTGGTCACGAGATCGCCTGGGGCCGGTATCGTTTCCGCGCGGCGATCACCCCCGGTCGCCGATTCCACCTCGCATTGAGGAACTGAATGTCACGAAAGACACTTCCTGCCGCACTGCTACTTTCGGCAGCCACCTGCTCGGCGGCACTCGCAGCCGCGCCCCTTGCCGCCGCGGCGGCGCCCGAGGAGGCACGCTTGGCCGGCTGCGAATTCGGCAGAGCCGCGATGACATACGACTATGCGCGGTTCGGCGACCATGCCCGCAGAGTGCTCGAGTTGAGCACTGGCGAATTCCGTACCGAGTTCGAGAACTTCCGCCCCAACATCCAGTCCGGCGCGGAGGCCGCGCACGCGCGGGCGCAGGCCGACTCGGCCGACTGCCGCGTCGTCTCCGGCGACGACAACCGGGCCGAAGTAGCCGTCGACGTGGTACGCACGGTGACGAGTGACGAAACCGACGGCATGCCGCAGACCGGCCGCGTGTCGATGACCGTCACGGTGGACAACGTGGACGGACGCTGGCTGGTCAGCAAGGTCCAGTCGAACTGAGCCGGTGGGCGATCCCGCGCCCCGGCGCGCGGGATCGTCTACAGCGACCGCACCCAGTTCGCCAGCAGGTGAGCGCCCGCGTCGCCGGATTTCTCCGGGTGGAACTGGGTCGCCGACAGCGCACCGTTCTCCACCGCGGCCAGGAACGGCACACCGTGCTCGGACCAGGTCAGCTTGGGTGAGGCGAAGTGCTCGCTGGGCGGTAGATCCCAGGCCTGCGCGGCATAGGAGTGCACGAAGTAGAAGCGGGTCTCGGAATCCAGGCCCGCGAACAGGACACTGTCGGTCGGGGCGGAGACGGTGTTCCAGCCCATGTGCGGCAATACCGGTGCGGACAGCCGTTCGACGGTGCCCGGCCATTCGGCGCAGCCGTCGGTTTCCACGCCGAACTCGACCCCGCGATCGAAGAGGATCTGCATGCCGACGCAGATGCCGAGGACGGGGCGCCCACCGGCCAGTCGCTGGCCGATCATGCGCTCGCCGCGCACTTCCCGCAACCCCGCCATGCACGCGGCGAAGGCGCCGACACCGGGCACGACCAGACCGTCGGCAGCCAGCGCGAGTTGTGGGTCCGCGGTCACCTCGACCCGCGCGCCCACCCGGGCCAGCGCACGTTCGGCGGAGTGCAGATTGCCCGAGCCGTAGTCGAGCAGTGCGACGGACTTCCTGGTCATGCCTGCACCTCGCTGACACTCGGCTCCGACATGACCACGCCTGTGGCTGCGTCGATGGTCCGCTCGCTCACAGCGTTCCCTTCGTCGACGGGACACCGCTGACCCGGGGGTCGAGTTCCACCGCGGCGCGCAATGCCCGTGCGACCGCCTTGAACTCGGCCTCGGTGACATGGTGCTGGTCGCGGCCGTAGAGCACGCGCACATGCAGGGCGATACGCGCGTTCAGCGCGATCGACTCGAACACGTGCCGGTTCAGCACGGTGGAATACGGCGCTCCGGGGCCCGATCCCGGAATCACGGCGTGCAGCAGGTGTTCCGGCTCGCCGGTGTGCACACAGTAGGGACGGCCGGACACGTCGACCGCGGCGTGCGCCAGTGTCTCGTCCATCGGGATGTAGGCGTCACCGAACCGGCGGATACCCGCCTTATCGCCCAGCGCTGCGCCCAGCGCCTGCCCTAACACGATCGCGGTGTCCTCCACCGTGTGGTGCGCCTCGATCTCGATGTCGCCCTCCGCGCGCACGGTCAGGTCGAAGGCGGCGTGCGCGCCGAGCGCGGTCAGCATGTGGTCGTAGAACGGGACGCCGGTGGCGATCTCGGTCCTGCCGGTGCCGTCCAGATCCAGCTCGACGACGATGCTGGATTCCTTCGTGACCCGCTCCACCCGTGCGGTCCTACTCATGCTCACTTCCAATCAGGTTGTCGCCGATGGTTTCCCGGCGCTGGTTCATCGTGGCGTGAGGTCGGTGCCGACCAGTGTGCCGCTGATCTTCAGCAGTTCGTCGTTCTCCGCGGCGAGACCGATGGTGGTCCTCAGGTAGCCGGGAATGCCGACGTCGCGGATCAGCACGCCGTGGTCCAGATACTGCTGCCACGTGTGCGCGGCGTCGGTGAAGCGACCGAACAACAAGAAGTTGGCGTCACTGGGGATCACGTCGAATCCCATGTCCCGCAAGGCTGCCGCGACCCGGTCGCGCTGCGCGGCCAGTTCGGCGACGCTTCCGAGGGTCTCGTCGGCGTGCCGCAACGCCGCGCGCGCGGCGGCCTGGGTGACCACAGACAGGTGGTAGGGCAGCCGCACCAGCAGCATCGCGTCGATGACCGCGGGCGCGGCGACCAGATAGCCGAGGCGCCCGCCGGCGAACGCGAAGGCCTTGCTCATCGTCCTGGTCACCACCAGCTTCGACGGGAACCGATCGATCAGCCCGATGGCGCTGGGCTGCGCGGAGAACTCGCCGTAGGCCTCGTCGACCACCACGATGCCCGGGGCGGCCGAAAGAATACGGGCCAGGTCGTCCTGCGGAATGCTGTGTCCGGTGGGGTTGTTCGGGCTGGTCACGAACACCACGTCGGGGGCGCGGTCGGCGATGTCGGCCAGCGCGCGGGCGAGGTCGAGGGAGAAGTCGTCGTTGCGCTTCGCTTCGACCCACTCGGTGTCGATGCCCTCGGCGATGATCGGGTGCATCGAATACGAGGGCACGAAACCCAGTGCGCTGCGGCCCGGTCCGCCGAACGCCTGCAGCAGTTGCTGCAGGATCTCGTTGGAGCCATTCGCCGCCCAGACGTTGCCGGTGTCCACCGCGACGCCCGTCTGCCTCGTCAGATACTCGGCCAGGTCGGTGCGCAGAGCCACCGCGTCCCGGTCCGGGTAGCGGTGCAGATCGGCGGCGGCGGCCCGGATCGATTCGGCGACGTCGTCGATCAGCGCCCGGCTCGGCGGGTGCGGGTTCTCGTTCGTGTTGAGCTGTACGGGGACCGTCAATTGCGGAGCCCCATAGGGCTTCTTCCCGCGCAAATTCTCCCGTAGCGGCAGATCGTCCAAGCTCACGGTCGCGCCGGGCACGTGCACCGAGCGGGTCACGACAGCGCCTCGAAACGCGCCTGCACGGCTTGGCCGTGCGCGGGCAGGTCCTCGGCATTCGCCAGCGCCACCACATGGCCCGCGACATCCTTCAGCGCTGCCTCCGTGTACTCCACCACGTGGATGCCGCGCAGGAACGTCTGCACGCTCAGGCCCGAGGAGTGCCGCGCGCAGCCCGCCGTAGGCAGGACATGGTTGGAGCCCGCGCAATAGTCGCCCAGACTGACCGGCGCGTACGCGCCGACGAACACCGCTCCGGCGCTGCGGACCCTGGCCGCGACCGCGGGCGCGTCGGCGGTCTGGATCTCCAGGTGCTCGGCGGCGTAGGCGTTCACCACGCGCAGCCCCTGCTCGATGTCGTCGACGAGGACGGTGCCGGACTGCTTGCCGCGCAACGCCTCGCTCACCCGGTGCGCGTGCTTGACCACGATCAGCTGCGCGGACAGCGCCGCGTCCACCGCGTCGGCCAGCCGCGCGCTGTCGGTGACGAGCACGCTGGCGGCCAGCACGTCGTGCTCGGCCTGGCTGATCAGGTCGGCGGCGACGTGCACCGGATCGGCGGTCACGTCGGCCAGGATCGCAATCTCGGTGGGGCCCGCCTCGGCGTCGATACCGACCAGGCCACGGCACAACCGCTTGGCCGCGGTGACAAAGATGTTGCCGGGCCCGGTGATCAGGTCGACCGGCTCCAGCGCGGCGCCGTCGGTATCGACGCCGCCATAGGACAGCAGCGCGACGCCCTGGGCTCCGCCGACCGCCCACACCTCGTCGACGCCGAGCAGCTGCGCGGCGGCGAGGATGGTGGGGTGCGGCAGCCCGCCGAACTGCGCTTGCGGCGGCGAGGCCACCACCAGAGAGCCGACACCCGCGGTCTGCGCGGGCACCACGTTCATCACGACGCTGGACGGGTAGACGGCGTTGCCGCCGGGCACGTACAGACCGACCCGCTCGACAGGCACCCAGCGTTCGGTGACAGTGCCGCCCGGCACCACTTCGGTGGTCTTGTCGCGGCGCCGCTGATCCGCGTGCACCTTACGCGCCCTCGCGATGGATTCCTCCAACGCCGCGCGCACCGCCGGGTCCAGCCGATCCAGCGCGGCTTCCAGCTCGGCCGCGGGCACTCGTACCGTCGCCGGGATCACGCCGTCGAAGCGCTCACCGAACTCCAGCGCGGCCGACACTCCCTGATCCCGGACCGCTTCGACGATCGGCCGCACCTGATGCAGCACCGAGTCCACGTCGACTCCCCCGCGCGGCAGAGCGGCGCGCAGCTCGGCGACGGAGGGAGTGCGACCGCGCAGATCGACGCGGGCGAGCTCGATGCGGGTTGTCATGTGGGTTCGATCCTTGTCTCCAGAAGATCCGCAACAGGAAAGTTGCAGCTACCAGCCTAATGGTCCGGCGCCAGCCGTTATCGGTGTGGTCGGCGCGACCGGCCGGCGACCGACGGGACAGCGAGGTACGGCGACCGGATCGGGCCGACCGCCACGGCGGCACGCGCCGGGCGGTCCCGGTGACCGGCCGAAAATCCGCGCGACGCGACGATCGGCGACTAGCGGGTGTCGTTATCGATGAGCAGACGCCCCGCGGAGCTGATCACCCGCAGCGTCAAGCTCTTGGTCTGGCCTTCTATGGTGAGGCTCGCCAGTCGCATGTCGACCGACCCGTCGTCGTTGTTCGTCCGCTTGGCCGCCTCGATGGTGGCGAAGTTGTCGATGGTCCGCGAACCCCAGTACTGACGGAAACTCTGCTCGCTGCCGTACACCTTCTGCGCGGCCGGGGTCAGCAGTGACCAGGAACCACTCGGGTCGCTGTAGAACTGCTCTATCAGGCGACCGGCCGCCCCGATATCGACCCGCTCCCCAGAGTTGGCTGTCCGACCTGGCTCGGTCGGAATGGTCGAGGACCTACCGGGATTCGCCGTAGCGCTCGCCGACAGCGAGCTCGCCTGCGCGTTCGGCGAATCGGAGCCAGAATCGCTGAACGCGCTGATCAGCAGCGCCGAGACGGCGGCAATAGCGCCGACCAGCGCACCGACCAGCACCGCGCGCCGCTTGCCGCCCGAACGCTGTGTGGGGATCGGACGCGGCTGGGCCATAGTGCGCGGGTGCGCCGCGGTGTCCAGCGGTGCGGCGGCGCGCGGCGGCGCGGGTTCCGAACGCTGATGGCGCTCGGTCGGCGTGTACGGCGCCGACGCCATCGCCGATGGACGCAGCGCGCGGGTCCGCGATTCGGGCTCGCCTGCCCTCGGGCGCGCGAAAGCCTCACTGGCCGGGACGAATCCGGCAGCCACCGGCGCGGGACCTGAGTCGGCGAGCGCGGCGAGCTGCTCGCGCGCCGCGCGCATCGTCGGACGTTCCGCGGGCTCGGGGCTGAGCAGATCCAGGAGGAAATCCGTGGCGGGACCGGCGTTTCGCGGCTGGCTGACCTGACCGTTGGCGGCCGCGTACAGCACCGCGAGCGGATTGGCGCTCGCGCCGTAGGGCGGTTCGGCCTCCAGCGCGTGGAACAGCGTGGCGCCCAAGGCGAAAACGTCCGACGCGGGCGTCGGATCGGCGCCACGGGCCATCTCCGGCGCGAGATAGGCGGCAGTGCCGCAGATCAGGCCGGTTTCGGTGAGCGTGACATCGCCGGTCGCTCGGGAGATGCCGAAGTCGGTGATCTTCACCGTGCCGTGGTCGTCGAGCAGGATATTGCCCGGCTTGACGTCGCGATGCACGATGCCCGCCTGATGCGCGGCGATCAGCGCCGAGGCGACCTGCTCGCCGATCCGAGCGACCTGGGTCAGCGGCAGCGTGCCTTGCGCGGCGATCACCGCGGCGAGGCTCTTGGACTTCAGATACTCCATCACCAGGCAGGGGTCGCCGTCGTGCTCGGTGATATCGAACACGACGATCGCGTTCGGATGCTGGAAGCGGGCGGCATTGCGCGCCTCCCGGATCGCGCGCTGGCGCACCACGTCCCGCTCGGCCTCTGGGAGGCTCGGCTGGATATGGATCTGTTTGACGGCCACAGAGCGCTGGAGGCGTTCGTCGACGGCGCGCCAAACTATGCCTGTGCCGCCGCTACCAATCCGCTCGACCAGGCGGTAGTGCTCCGCGATCAACTGACCGGTATCGATGGCGCCTACTCCGAACCTTCTCGAAATCGTGACATCCCGCATATTGATTAAGCACGCGGGTCGGGGACGAGTGTAGCCTGCGCCGGAACTTCGGCACGCGCCAGCCGGGCTTGTTCTCCGCCCAAAACGCCCCGAACGGACTAACGCGACGTCCGCAACATCCGGCCCGCCGCGTCTACCGCGGGACCCGAACTGCCCGCATCGCTGACGAACACGGCAAACGCCAAGTCACCGTCGATACCGACGAACCAGCCGTGCGCGTGGGTGTCGTCGATGTATTCCGCGGTGCCGGTTTTGCCGAGCAGACCGGGGATGTCGCGCAACTGCGTCGCGGTACCGCCGGTGATCGTCTCGCGCATCATGGATTTCAGCTGGTCAGCGATGGTCGGCGGGAGCACGGCCGGCGTCTGGTCCTGGGTTCCCCGCTGTCCTTCGACCAACGTGGGCACCGGCACCGCGCCGTGCGCGATGGACGCCGCGACCAGCGCCATCCCGAACGGAGATGCTGTCACCTGTCCTTGACCGATCGCGGATTCCACCCGCAGGGCGGATGTGTCGGCGGGCAGCACCTTCCCGGTGACAGTGGTAAGGCCTGGTGTGATGTAGTCGATCCCCAGCCCGAGTTGCGTGGCCGCGTTCGTCAGCGCGTCGGCGGGAAGTCGCACCCCGAGCGCGCCCATCGTGGTGTTGCAGGAGCGGGCGAACGCGGTATGCAGCGGAACCTCGCCCAAGTCGAATTTATTGTCGTTGGGAATGCGACGACCCTCGATATTCGCGGTGCCGGGGCAGGGCAGCACCGTGTCGGGAGTCACCGTGCCCGCCTGCAGCGCGGCGGAGACAGTGATGGTCTTGAACGTCGAACCCGGCGGGTACAGGCCGGTCAGCGCGATCGGCCCCTGTGTGTCGGCGGCGCTGTTCTGCGCGACCGCGACCACGTCGCCGGTGGACGGTTGCAGGGCGACGATCGCGGCGGGCTGGGCGATCGGCGCGAGCGCCGCCTCCGCCGCACGCTGCAGGCCGACGTCGAGGGTGGTCGCGATGTCGGCGGTCGGCGTCGGATCAGCACCGGCGACGAGCTGGGTGCCCTGCGAAGTCTGGGCCAGCACCGCCCAACCCGCATTCGCGTCGGCCGACTTCTGCCATAGCTCGGTAAGCCCGGACATGGTCGGCGCGGCGAGCGCCTTGTCGGTGGTCAGCAGACGGGTCTGCGGTGTGAGGGTGACGCCCGGCACCGCGGCGAGCAGGTCCTGGATCGGGGCGATGTCGGCGCCGCGCAAGGTGATGGCGGTGATCGGCTTACCTTGCCCCACGGCCAGATCCGATTGCAGCGACTGCGCTGTGATGCCGGGGGCGAGTGGACCGAGTAGGTCCGCCAGCGCGGGGAGGTCGGCGCCGGGGGCGACGTTCACCAGCGTGACGACCTGCTCAGTCATCAACTCGCCCCCGGCGGAGTCGAGGATGCGGGCCGGTGGTGGAGAGATCAGGCGGTAGCTCAATGGCCCCGCGGCCAGCCCGGGGGCGATGGTGGCGGGATCCCACTTCACCTTCCACCCCTCGCCGGTGTCACGCGCGGTCCCGTTGGTGGTGTAGGTCCACTCGGACTTGCCGTCTTTGCCCAGTTTCCAGGTCGCGGCCAGCGAAAAACCGTTCTCGTCCGCCGAGCGGACCTCGAAACGGACGTCCTTGCCGAGCCCGTCGTAGAGCTTTCCGAGCGTGTCGGTGGCGGTGGCCGGATTGTCGGTGAGTGCGGCGGCCGCGGCGACGTCGTCGCGGTTCAGCGCGTCGGCGAACTGCCCGGCCACGGTGTCGGGCTGGTCCGGTCCGGACGAGCAGGCGGCGAGCACGAGCGCTGGTGCGGCGAACAGGACGAGGTACTTCCGGTAGGTACGCACGCCGACGACACTATCGGGCCGAGGCGACAGGACGGGGCAGGTTGCACCGCCGGACCTTGGAGAGACGCACCACCGGACCGTCGGCGGACACCGAATCCCGTGGCGGCGCGATGCGGTCGGGGCAAGGCGCGCCGCGGTTGCGACAAACAACGGATACCGCTCGACCCCACATGTACGCGGCACCCCGGATTTCCGAACGCGACCGAGCATCGGGGCCCGGCTCGCGTCCGAGCGGTCGCTATGTCCGCGACGAAGTCGCTAGCGGCGGCCGCTGGAACGCGAGCCATCAAGGAGCCCGAACACTCAGCGCCCCACAAACGAACCACTCAGCGCCCCACAAACGAACACAATGCGGCGGCATCGGCCTCGGTTAGGTCGATGTCGAATATCTCGGTGAGAATTTTGGGCAGGTCAGCCGGGTCGAGTTCGCGCGAATCGCTCGAGCCGTCCGGGCGCTCGGTGGTCAAGGTGGTGCCGTCCAGCACGTGGTGCACGTCCGGGAGGAAGCGCTGCGCGTACGGCCGTGTGGTGAATGGCGATCGCGGCGAGGTGGATACGAAGTGGTTGCCGACGGCGTAGTCGATGCGGTACTGCGGGCTCGAGGTGAAGGTGTAGCGGTCGATCCAGCCCTCCCTACCGAACTGGTGCAGCAGCCACAGGTCCGAGTCCAGCGCGCCGACCGTGTGCTCCAACCGGAACTTCCACGCGCCCGCCGCGAATTCGCCCGTCCGCGTAGACAATTCGAATGGCTCGAGTGGGCCGGAACCGAACCCCACATCGCACAGCCAGACCCGGTCGTCCTCGGCGGTCGTCACGCGTAGCAGAGCGTGCGTAGCGGGACGAAGCCCTTCGCCCGCGCCCATGTTCACCCGGCCGCTGAGGCCGATGACGCCGAAACCGAGCCGTTCCAGCGCCGCCGCGAACAGTCCGACGTTCTCGTAGCAGTATCCACCGCGGCGGCGACGGACCATCTTGTCCTGCAAAGTCGCCAGGTCCAACTCGATCGACCGCCCGAGAATGATCTCCAGGTTCTCGAACGGGATCGATGTGGTGTGCGCGCGCACGAGCGCGCGCAGCGTGGCGACGGTGGGCCCGCGCTCCCCGTCGAACCCGATCCGTCCTAGATAAGCGTCCAAGTCCAGGTCGGCGCCGTTCCAGTGGTATGCCGGGTCTGTCGGCTGGCTCATCGCGTCCTCACTTCGTTGTCGGTGTCCCCCGGCTCAACCGTGTCGCGACGCGCTTGTGTTCCCCGCTCGTCCGCTCAAGCCGCGCATTTGGCGTCGGGTGGGGCAGGCGGGGCGGTCATCACGCCGCCTGCGACGTCCACCACATACTCGCGGTCGGGATCCTCGACCGGTTCGGTGCCGACCAGCAGGCGCTCGACGACACAGCCGCCCTCGAAGAAGGCCGGGCCGATACTGTGGTTGCCGGGAACCACCTGTCCGTTCAGGTCGCGGCCGGTGACGATGGTGTATATCGAGGTCGGCTTGCTCGCCGCGAGCAGCCCGGCGCGCATCTCCAGGGTGGTGGCATACGGCACCACGCGGTCGCCGGTGCCGTGGACGAGGAAGGCCCGCCGCACGTCCATCCGGTTCGCCAGCAGCACCGGAGAACGTTCGGCGTAGGCCTGCGGACAGGCCATGGGGGTGCACCCGCCCGCGTCCCTTTCGATCTGCGCAGGCAGGGCGGGATCGACCGTCACCGCGCCCAGCCACATGGTGAAATCGTCGGCGGGACCGTAATTGTCGACCCAGTAGTCGAACAGCCCGCGCGGCCCGTGCGCCGCCGCGAGTCCGCTGGTGATGCCGCCCTGGCTCCAGCCCCACAGTACGGTGCGCGTGATGGAACGATGCGCCTCCTTGTACCACCGGGTCGCGGCGACGATGTCATGCCAACCCGCCCACAGGTTCCATTCTCCGGCGCGCCAGACGCTGGTTGCCGAGCGCAGGTCCATGGACAGGATCGGGGTTCCGGTCCGCCGGGAGATCGAGGTGAGGTAGTCGGCGAAGTCCGCGGACGACCCGTTGTGTCCGTGCACGGCGACCACGAGCCCCTGTGGTGTCAGGTCGCCCTCGGCACACCGGTACGGCTCGTAGACCCGGCCGGTCGCGTCTTCACCGTCGACGTTGAGCGTCACCGGCCGCATGGACACCCGGACAGCGCACTCGGGCGCCGCCGAAACAGCCGGTGCGGCAACGCTTGCCGTCACGAACAGGCTCGCGAGCACCCAGCACGCCGCGAGCACCGGATATCCGCGCCTCATGCTCGAATGATGTCATGGGTCGCAGACGCGGGCGCTCGTGCAGCCCCCGCGGTTGGTCACAGGCGCCGATGCCACCGGCCCCGGCATTACTCGCGGTCGCACCCTGCGGCCCAACTACGCCGACGCTGTGGCGTCTTCCGCCGACGCAGCGGCGCCCGTGCCCAGATGCACCGCCACTAGTAGTCCACCGGCCACCGCCGCGACGGCCACCACAGCGCCGAACGCGGTCACGCCGGTGGTCAACCCGAATGCGTCGCCGAGGAAACCGGCGATCAGCGGCAGAGCCGCCGCCGGAAGGTAACCACCGACGTTCTGTGCGGCGTTCGCCTCGGCCAGCCGGTCGCCCGGCACGCTCGCGCTGATCGCCGTCAGACCACCGAACTGGCCGAGCCCTTGACCGACTCCGCCCAAGACAGCGGCCACCGCGAACAGCGGGAGGGACGCCGACGACAGCGACAGCACCAGCGCGAGCATGCTGAGCGCCGTCGAGGTGGCCCCGCCGACCAGGATGGTGCGCAGCCGGAACCTACGCGCCGCGAACTGGATTCCGGTCGCACCGAGAAACATCGCGAACGCCACCGCACCCGCGAGCACCCGGTCGGCGGCGCCGAGCAGATGCGATAGCACCGACGGGCCGAGCGACAGGAAGAAGGACGTCGCCGTGATGCCGGGAGCGAATACCGCGACCCCTAGCAGCACGGCCGTCCGGCCACTTCGCGCGACCGAGGGAACACGAACCCACGGCCCGCGACCACCCACCCCGTTGGGCAGATCCAACCGGACCACTACCACGAACGCCGAAGCGAGCACAGCGATCTCGACCAAGAAGACGGCAACCGTCGGACCGGGCAACACCTCCGACAAAATTCCGGCGAGCAGCGGCCCGAAGCCGGCCCCGAGCACCATTGCCGAGGAGGCGGCCAGCGCGGCGAGCCGCTTCCGCTCCGGCCCGCCGACATCGGTCACGGCGGCCATCCCCGCGGACACCGTCGCCCCCACTGCGATGCCCGTCAGCATTCGCGCGAACGCGAGCACCGCGACCGAGTTCGCGACCGAGAACAGTACGCAAGCCACGAGCGCCGCCACCACCGCGGGCAACAGCACCGGCTTGCGCCCGATCCGATCCGACACCACGCCCGCGACGAGCAGCGCACCGAGCAATCCGAGGATGTAGCAGCCGAATATCGCGGTCAGCGTTCCGGAGGAGAACCCGAGTGCTCGCTGCCACACGATATACAGCGGCGTCGGTGCGTTCGACAGCACGAACACCGCGAGCACCGGCCACGCCGCCAGCCACACCATGCCGCTGCCCGCCTGGTCCGCGCCCTGCGGTGTGCGTTTCACGGTCAGCGTCATCCTTACCCTCCATAATTTCGACTTTTCTCGTACTGGTACGACGATAGTCGAACTTAACACCTAGTACGATATAACTCGTACAAGGCGGCGAGAACCGAGGAGAACCGATGACAACGGCCACCGAAACGACCGACACCGCGTCCGTGCTCCCCGAGCCGGACCGTGCCGGCCTCCGGCTCGACCACGTGCTCGCCGCCCTCAGTGACCCACTACGGCTGGCTATGGTGCAGAAGCTTCTCCTGGAATCCCCCGACTCCGACCGTTCCTGCTCCTGGTTCGGTATCGACCGCCCGAAATCCACACTGACCCATCACTTCCGGGTGCTGCGCGAGGCGGGCGTCACCCGGCAGCAGCGCTATGGACTCGAGCGCCGCAGCCGCGTGCGCATCGAGGATCTCGACGCTCGCTTCCCCGGCCTGCTCGACCTGGTCCGCGCCTGGGAGCCCGCGCACTGATCCCGATCAACCATGACGACGGAGCGCTTCGGGCTCTGAGCCGCCATGGCGAACGCTAGGATTCGCCTATGCGTTCGATTCATACTGCCGAGCGTCGCGCTCGGCTGGCGGTGCGGCACCGGTTGGCGACGACACAGCGGTCCGACCAGGTCGCCGAGATCGTCCGCTCGCTGGTGGCCCTGCACGCGACCGATCCGGCTACCGTATTTCTCTCGGTCGCGGCCCGCGGCGGCGACCTCGAGCCGGCCGCTGTCGAACGGGCGCTCTACGAAGACCGCACGCTGCTGCGCATGCTGGCCATGCGCCGCACCATGTTCGTGGCGCCAGTGGACCTTGTTCCCATCCTGCAGGCATCGTGCGCGGATGCTTTGGCACACAAGCAGCGTCGCACCTACGGCAAATACCTGGAACAGGCGGGCGTCGGCGACGGCGACGCCAGGGGCTGGCTCGCCGAGGTCGAGGCCGAGACGCACAAGGCACTGCTGGCCAGGGGTGCGGCGACCGGCGCGCAGCTGAGCAAAGACGTCCCGCGCCTACGCACGCAGGTGAATACCGCGCCGGACAAGGCTTATTCGAAGCCGACGAACATCACCACCTGGGTGCTGGTGACGCTGGGCTGCGAGGGCCGCATCGTCCGAGGAAAGCCGAACGGCAGCTGGACCAGTAGCCAATACACCTGGGCACCAGTCGAATCGTGGCTGCCCGACGGTGCCGCGGCCGTCGCCGTGGCAGACGCCCGCGTCGAGCTGGTCCGCCGCTGGTTGCGGGCGTTCGGCCCCGCACCGGTCGCCGACATCAAGTGGTGGACCGGCTGGACTCTCGGTGAGGTGCGCACGGCGCTCCAAGCTCTCGACCTGGTAGAGGTCGATCTGGACGGCGCCACCGGCGTGCTGCTCGCCGACGACCTGGACCCCGTCGCGGCACCGGAACCCTGGGCGGCGCTACTGCCCGCCCTCGATCCGACACCGATGGGCTGGCAGTCACGAAGCTGGTATCTCGGACCGCACGCGCCGACCCTGTTCGATCGCAGCGGCAATGTCGGACCCACCCTTTGGTGGGACGGGCGGATCGTCGGCGGTTGGGCGCAGCGCAAAAACGGCGAAATCGTCTACCGCCTGCTGGAAGACGTGGGGACCGACGCCGAGGCACTGATCGCCGCGGAAGTGCGGCGGACCACCGCGTGGTTCGGCGACGTCCGTGCCGTTCCGCGGTTCCGCACACCACTGGAACGCGAGCTGACCGCCTGATCACAGGGGACCGGTTCCGCAGCGACGAGTGTGACTGCGCCGACGTTGCCACCGGTACCTTGGGCGGCATGCAGATTCGCGAATTCGCCGAGGGTGATCGAACCGCCCTACGCGAATTGTTCGTCCGGGCGGGTGCCGGTTCGCCGACCGAGTCGCTCTGGGGACACCCTGAGTCGGAGGCGGCGGTCTACCTCGAGCCGTACATGGATCTGGAACCCGAGTCCGTGTTCGTCGCGGAGTCCGACGGCGCACTGGTGGGGTATCTCGCCGGGTGCGTAGACAGTTCGGCGTTTCCCGGCGAGAGCGCGCGCATGGAGCAGGCGATCCGCGCCTACTACTTGATGTTCCGCCGCAAGCCCGCAGCGTTCTTCGCACGCGGCATCGCCGACATCACTTCCGCCGCGATCCGCCGGGCGCCGACAGCGGGCGATTTCCGCGACGACGACCACTGGCCCAGCCATCTGCACATCAACGTCGCCCCGGAGGCAAGGGGTATCGGCGCCGCCGACCGGCTGATGGTCCGGTGGTTCGAGAGGCTCGCCGCCACCGGGTCACCCGGCTGCTATCTGCAGACCCTGGTCGAAAACCGACGGGCTATCCGTTTTTTCGAGCGCATGGGTTTCACGGCCTGCGGTCCGGAGCCAGTTGTGCCGGGCGTGCGCTACCGCGGCGCCCGGGTACACCAGCGCACCATGGTGCGCGCCGTTTGACCTCATACCCCACCAACCGAACCGTTCGCCGGATCGGTTGCGTGTCAGGATGGCGCGATGAGCGCCGCGGCTCGTCCGGTCAGGGAAAAATCGGTGCAGCCGTTCATGGGTGCGCGGCCCACGCGAGATCGCAGGCGCGCAATCCCGTTATCCGGCGGCTGGGCGCCGGCGGCGAAGCGTCCGGTCATAGTCCTCGAACCGGGCTTTCGCGATAGCGGACCGGTCTGAGGTACGCAGGACGATCCCCTCGGGGCGGCCTGCCGCGCCGTCGTCGAGCGCGGATCGGGTCATGGGAAGATGCGTAGCCAGGAACTCCCGGGTCGTGTCGATCTCCCGAGGTAGATCGGCGCAGTCCAAGGTGAACAACCGGGGCGTGAGCTCGACACCGCCGCGTACGGCCGCCGCGGCCAGCTCGGGCTCGGCGAGAAACGGTTGCCCACCTGACTCGCGCCAGGCCGAGATCTCCGGCACCGGCATGGCCAACACGGCCTCGTAGTCGCGCAGCGCGATCATGTCGAACAGACGGTAGCCGACGGCTCGGTCGCCGGTGTACTGCTTGCTTGCCGCGGTGATCTTCCCGCCGTAGACCTCCAGATAGAACACCCTGACGACGTCGCCGACCGGTGTCAGCGCGTTGGCGAACTCCCGCAACGCCGCCACGATGCCCTGGGCCGGATTTCCGATCAGATCGCCCTTGGCGCACAACAGCTCCTCACGGCTGCCCAACAACCAGGAGCCGTCGGGCAGGCTGATCACCCGTGCGTTGGTACCGTCGACCTTCTCGGTCCCGATAACCGGCCCCTGGAACTCGGTGACCGCGTCGGTCAGCGACCCGCGATCACCGAGCTGGTGGTAGGTCGGGATGGATGGATACTTCGTCGCGCTGTTGATCGCCTCGAGGTCGGCTGTACGCAGATCGAAATTCACCGGTGCATCGTGCGCGTCGACGCCGACATTTGTCCATCCAGTTTTCCTGCGTCCGGATGCATCTCGTGACCCTTCACTTGCCGCCGAGGCACCCCCGTAGCCGCGATCAGCGGCAAGCGTGTGCATTCTTCACTACGGTGGGGTCGCGATGACCAGGATCACTGGGTGCACCTCGAGTCTGCTCGACAGTAGGCCGGAACCACGTATCCGCCACCGATGCGCGAGCCGGCTGGGTCGTCGAAACTGCGGGGATGTATTTCGTCTATGACGCCATCGAATCGGCAACACTCGATACCGGATCAGCGCAGCTGCTGCAATCGTTGCTCTGTCTCTTCGGTCGTGGCACCGTGCTCTGCCCGGTCCCCTCCCCACCGGTGTAGAGCTGCCGGATCGACAATTGTGGCTTCGACGCGAGTTTCGATCGTCGGGTGGTGCTGGGTAGCCCGTTCAGCTGGTTGGCTGCTGGATTTCCGATCCCGGAATGGCTTGCCCTCTCGCTCATTTGATCGGATTTATGCTGGTCAGCTGGGTGTCAGTCAGTGAGTACGGTGGTGATCAGGTTCGTCCACGGCCAGTGCGCCGGTAGTGGCGGGACCCGTCACGCGGCGATCGAGAACAGTTGCGGCAGTGGCCGTTTGGGTTTCCCGCAGCGGACGCCGTGATCGTGGAAGGCGAGGGTTGCAGTCATGCGGTGAGCTCGCGTACCGGCGACCCTCGCTGCGACCACTGCCGTCGATCCCGAACGGTCGGGCCGATCCGGGGATACGGCTATGACGACATCGGTAACCGCTTCGATCCGCGTGATCGCGGACGCCGGCGTTGGCCGCGATCTATACCGGCTCTCGATCGCGTTCGACCGACCTGATCCGGTGGGCCGACGCCCGGTTCGCGAACCTTTTCGCCGGCGGCCCCGCCCGACCGCATGCCACGTTCCGGTCCGGACCGGAACGACGGCTGTGGCAGAGGTGGCTATGGCCGAACCGGCGCCCGCCGACGCGCGGCGATCACTATGCGCTCGGCCGCCGATGCGCCACGACCATGGAATTCAGGGCAGGCCGGATCGCTTGAAGGGCATTAGCCTGGGCTGGGCCGGTGGGGTTTGCGCTGCATCGAATGAGATGCAGATGCATTTGCGGACTATGAGAAAACCTTCGTGTCGCCTGTCTTTCGGGCGCGACTCGTGACGGAAAGTTTCGGTTCCAGGTGGAAGAAGATAGATTGCCGTTGTCGGCGGCGCAGCTCGGCATGTGGCTGGCGCAGAAGTTCCATCCGGATGTACCGATCAACATCGCGATGTATGTGGACGTCTTCGCCGATTTAGATCCGAGAGCACTCGAAAAGGCCAGCATCGACGCCGGTCTCGAATTGGGCTCGGGGTATGTACGAATTATCGACGGGGGTGACAGACCGTACCAAACGGTCGACCCGGATCTGGGCGGGAGCATTCATCGGGTCGACGTGCGCGCAGCCGACGATCCCGAGGCGGCCGCGCACGAGTGGATGCGCCGGGATATCACCCGCCCGGTAGATATCACGGGCGACCGGCTGGTCCGGGTCGCGCTGGTTCGTCTCACCGAAACACGCTGGTTCTGGTATCTGCGCGCCCACCATGTCGTCCTGGACGGTTACGGCGCGATGGTTTTGATCAAACGGATAGCCCAGCGTTATTCCGCGATCCAGGCGGGACAGGCGCCCGAAGCGGCCCGAGTCGGCGATGTGTCCGGCTTGGTCGCTGCGGATGGCGCGTATCGGACCAGCCCGCGCCGCGACGCCGACCGCGAGTACTGGATCGGCCGGATGGAAGGGTACTCACCAGGTCCGGGATTGTCCGGTCGAGCCGGTCCCCCGGCCGCCCTCGGGAGCATCGTCGGAGGTGAATTGCTCGGCCGGGACGGCGCGATGGTGGCCCAGGCCGCCGACCGGCTCGGCTGCTCGGACACCGAACTCCTCATGGCGGCCTTCGCGGCGTACCTGGCCGGGTTCACCGTCACCCGAGACGTGCTGGTGAACCTTCCCGTCGCGGTCCGAACCACCGCGATAACCCGGCAATCGGCCGGTGTGACATCGAATCTCGTGCCACTGCGTTTCGCGATCGGCGCCACTACGACGATATCCGAGCTGGTGCGATCAGCTCGGCTCATCGTTACCGGGGCATTGCGCCACCAACATTATCGGTACGAGGACATTCGCCGGGACGCCGGAACCACCGAATACGGCACCGATGTCTCCGGCTCCTGCATCAATATCATGCCGTTTCTGGATGATATCCGATTGGGTGCCGCGACGGGACGGATACATATCCTGTCCACGGGTTCCGTCGTCGATATCAACGCGAATATCTATACATTCGGCACGCGGGGCCGGTACCGAATCGATTTCGAGGCGAATCCGAATCGCTACACCCTTTCCGAAACGCATGTCCATCACGCGCGTTTTCTCGAGTTTCTGCGGCGCTTCGTGGCCGCCGGCGCGCAGGAGCGGGTGTGCGACTTGCCCATCGTCGGCACCGAGGAGCACATTCGCACGCTGATTCGGTGGAACGCCACCGAGGTCGCCGTCCCCGCTGTCGTCCTGCCCGATCTGCTGAGCGAACACCTCGCCCGCAGGCCGAGCAATGTCGCGGTGACCGTCGAGGGGACCGATCTGTCCTACGCGGAGTTCGGCGCCCGGGTGTATCGCTTGGCCCGCCACCTGATATCTCTCGGCGTGGCCCCTGGTATCCGCGTCGCTCTGGGGATGCGCCGCTCCTTGAACCTCGTCGTCGGGATGTATGCGGTCAGCGTGGCCGGAGGGGCGTATGTGCCGCTCGATCCCGACCATCCGGTCGACCGCCTCCGTTCCCTGCTCGACTTGTCCGACCCGCTGTGTGTGCTGACCGCCGCCGACGACGCTGTTCCCGACACCGATCGCCCTGTCATCGAAATCGACACGCTGGACCTTTCCGGCTACTCGCACGCTCCCGTCGATGGCGGCGAACTTCGCGCACCGATTCGACCGCTCGACACCGCATACATCATCTTCACCTCCGGTTCGACCGGACAGCCGAAAGGTGTGGCGGTGCCGCACCGGGCGGTGGTGAATCAGCTGCTGTGGAAGGTCGCGGAATTCGGCCTGGACGCCACCGAGGTCATGCTGGCGAAGACCGCGGCGACGTTCGACCTATCGGTGTGGGAGTTCTGGTCCGCGGCCGCCTGCGGCGGCCGGCTGGTCATCGCACCGCCGGAGGCCCAGCACGATCTGGATCAGCTTGCGCACCTGCTGCGTCGGGAATCGGTCACCACACTCCACGTGGTGCCCTCGGTGCTCGAACTGTTGCTCGAGGTGCTACCGGACTCGCTGCGGCGGGTGCTGACCGGCGGCGAAGCCTTGACGGGTGCACTGGCGCAGCGAGTGCGCGCCGCTCACCCCGCACTCGCGCTGTTCCACCTGTACGGCCCGACCGAGGCCGCGGTCGCCGTCACCAGCCACGCGGTGTCCTACGACGACGTGACGTCGGTGCCGATCGGAACTCCGGTGTGGAACAGCCATGTCTATGTGCTCGACTCGCGACTGCGCCCCGTTCCGATCGGTTCCGCCGGCGAGTTGTATCTGTCGGGTACGCAACTGGCACAGGGCTATACGGGTCGCCAGGACCTGACCGCGGCGCGTTTTCCGGCCAACCCGTTCGAGCCGGGGGCGCGGATGTATCGCACCGGCGACCTGGTGCGGTGGACAGCCGTCGGCGAGCTCGAGTTCGTGGCCCGCACCGATTTCCAGGTGAAGATCCGCGGTCGGCGGATCGAACCTGGCGAAATCGAACATCGGCTTCGCGAGGGTGGCTCGATCGGACAGGCGGTCGTCTCCGTCCGCAAGGCACATGGCGGCGAGCGGTTGGTCGCGTATGTGGTTCCGGTCGCGGGCCATCGGATCGACACGGACACTGTCCGCGCCGATCTGGCACGTGTGCTGCCGTCCTATATGGTGCCGTCGGCGTTCGTGGTGATGGATGCGTTGCCGCTCAACGCGAACGGCAAGCTGGACCGCATGGCCCTGCCCGAGCCGGAGCTCGAAGCCACCGCGTACCGCACTCCCTCGACCCCGAACGAAGAGATCGTGGCCGGCGTGTTCGCCGATGTGCTGGGTGTCGAACGGGTCGGCGCCGAGGACGACTTCTTTGCTCTCGGGGGTAACTCGCTGCTGGCCACGCAGGTCACCGCACGCATCGGTGCGGCCCTGGACCGCCAAGTCCCGGTCCACAGCCTGTTCGAGGCACCGACCGTCGCCGGCATAGCCGCGACGGTGGCGCAGCAGGTCGGGCGGCGCGGCCGAACCCCGCTGGTGGCAGGCCCGCGGCCGGAACGGATCGCATTGTCGCCGGCGCAGCAGCGGATGTGGCTCCTCAACCGGTTCGACACCGCGTCGTCGACCTACAATATTCCAGTCGCGGTGCGGCTGTCCGGCGCGCTGGATCTCGCCGCGCTACAGCAGGCCGTCACCGACGTGGTCGGCCGGCACGAGCCGCTGCGCACCATCTACCCAGCTGCCGACGGCGACCCCTACCAGCAGATCCTGA
Source organism: Nocardia sp. NBC_00881 (assembly GCF_045207455.1). NCBI lineage: Bacteria > Bacillati > Actinomycetota > Actinomycetes > Mycobacteriales > Nocardiaceae > Nocardia > Nocardia sp. NBC_00881. The sequence continues at coordinate 8,231,655 of NZ_CP108798.1, read as the reverse complement.
CCGCGACGCAGGCCGTCGCGGACCTCGCGGCGGAACCGATCGAGGCGCAGGCGCTGGCCGGGCGGATCGCCGAGGTGGTCTCAGCCGGGTTCGACGTCGCCACGGAGATCCCGTTGCGCGTGCGGCTGTTCGCCATCGACACCGACGGCGCCGAGAACGAACACGTGCTCGTGTTCGTGACCCACCACATCGCCGCCGACGGTTGGTCGATGGGACCACTGACACGCGACGTGATGATCGCCTACGCGTCCCGGGCCGTCGGATCAGCCCCGGCATGGGCACCGCTGCCCGTGCAGTATGCCGACTTCAGCATCTGGCAACGCGACGTGCTCGGTTCGGAGGACGACCCGGACAGCCTGCTCGCCACGCAGGCCGACTATTGGCATACCGCGCTCGCCGGACTACCCGACGAATTGAACCTGCCCACCGACCGGTCCCGCCCGCACACACCCTCGTATCGCGGTGGATCCGTCTCGTTCTCGATCGATGCGGAGCTGCGCGACCGGTTGCGGCGGCTCGCGCGAGAACGGAACGCGACCATGTTCATGGTCGTGCAGACGGCGCTGGTGGTGTTCCTGTCCCGGTTGTCGGGTGCTGACGACATCGCGATCGGTACTCCGGTCGCGGGCCGCGGTGAGGCCGAACTCGACGACATGATCGGCATGTTCGTCAACACCCTGGTGTTGCGGACGCACGCCCGTGGTGAGCTGACCTTCGGTGAGCTGCTGGCGCACGCCAAGGATGCGGACCTGCAGGCGTTCGCGCACGCCGATATCCCGTTCGAGCGGCTGGTCGATCAGCTGCAGCCGCAGCGGTCCACCGCACGGCATCCGCTGTTCCAGGTGGCACTGTCCTTCGAGAATCTGCCCGACGCCACCTTCGAGCTGCCCGGGCTCCGGGTCGAGGCAGTGCAATTCGATGCGGGCACAGCCACATTCGATCTGTCACTGACCATTCGGGATGACATCGACGATCAGGCCGGTCTGTCCGCCGTCTTCTCTTTCGCCCGTGACCTGTTCGATGACAGCACCGTGGAGATGTTCGCACAGCGATTCACCCGCCTGTTGCGGGCGATCGCGGACCAACCGCAGCGTCCGGTCGGCGATCTGGAGATTCTCGACGAGCCCGAGCGGGCCGATCTGCTCGCACGCACGGGCACTCCCGCGGCGCCGCCGCGAGTCCTACCGGAACTGCTGGCCGCCACCGTGCACGAGAACCCGAACGGCACGGCAGTGGTCTTCGAGGGCCGCAGCCTCACCTACCAGGAACTGGACACGGCGTCCTCGCAGTTGGCCCGCACACTGACAGAACGTGGCGCCAAACCGGAAGCCGTCGTGGCCGTGGCTATTCCACGATCCATCGAAAATGTCGTCGCGATCTGGGCCGTAACCAAGACCGGCGCGGCCTTCCTGCCGGTCGACCCTGCCTACCCACCCGACCGGATCCAGCACATGGTCACCGATTCCGGCGCCGCCCTCGGGCTCACACTGAGCGCCGAAGCGGCCGACCTACCGCAGATCCCGACCGGCGCCGAGTGGCTCGCACTCGACGACCCACGGTTCGTGTCCGAGACGCAGACACATTCACAGCAGCCGATCACCGCGGCCGACCGACATGGTGTGCTCCGACCCGAGAACACCGCCTACGTGATCTACACCTCCGGATCCACCGGTCTGCCCAAGGCAGTCCTGGTAACCCACACCGGCCTGACCAACTTCGCCACCGAACAGATCGAGCGCTACCGGCTCGACCACAACACTCGAGCGTTGGCGTTCGCCTCCCCCTCGTTCGACGCCTCCGTACTCGAGTTCCTGTTCGCCATCGGCGGCGCCGGCACACTGGTCGTCGTGCCGCCGGAAATCTATGGCGGCAACGAGTTGGCAGCGCTGGTCCGGCGAGAACAGATCACCCACGCATTCCTCACCCCCTCGGTACTGACCTCAACCGATCCGAACGCGCTGTCCGACCTGCACGTACTCGTGATCGGCGGTGAAGCCGTAGGGGCCGACCTGATCGCGAAATGGGGTGACGAACCGAGCCGGTCAGGCCCCCATCTCCACAACGGCTACGGTCCCACCGAGACCACCATCATGACCACTATCAGCGCTGCGCTGTCGCCGGATGACCCGGTCACCATCGGTGGTCCGATTCGCGGCATGCGTGCGCTCGTACTGGATGCCCGTCTGCGGCCGGTGCCCGAGGGAGTCACCGCGGAACTCTACGTGGGCGGCATCCAGCTGGCCCGCGGCTACCTCGCGCGCCCGGCGCTGACCGCGACTCGTTTCGTCGCCGACCCCTACGGCGAGCCACACGAACGGCTCTACCGGACCGGTGACCTGGTCCGCTGGCGGCGTGACCGCGACGGCACTCCGATCCTGGAGTACTTCGGCCGCAACGACTTCCAAGTGAAAATACGCGGCTTCCGGATCGAGCCGGGCGAGATCGACGCCGCGCTCAACACCCACCCAGAGGTCGACTACGCCGTCACCATCGGCCACACGAATGCCGTCGGCTCGGTGTCGCTGGCGTCGTATGTGATGGCGGCAACCGGAACCTCGATCGACCTCGCGGCCCTGACCACGTACCTGCAGCAACGGCTACCCAAACACATGATGCCCGCGACCATCATGCCCATCGACCGGGTCCCGCGCACCCCCGCCGGAAAACTGGACCGCACGGCGCTGCCCGAACCCACCTACGAACACGCCGTGTTCCGGGCCCCGACCACACCGACCCAGCAGACCGTGGCCGACATCTTCGCCGATGTGCTCGGCGTCGAGCAAGCCGGTTTGGACGACGATTTCTTCGCCCTCGGCGGCAACTCACTACTGGCCACCCAGGTCGCCGCCCGACTGGGCACCGCACTGGATACCCAGGTGCCGGTACGCCTGCTGTTCGAGACCCCCACCGTGACCGCACTGGCAGCGCGCGTCGCTCCGCAAACGGGGTCCGGTGGCCGCCTACCGTTGGTCGCGGGCCCACGTCCGGAGCGGATCCCCTTGTCGCCAGCACAGCAGCGCATGTGGTTCCTCAACCAGTTCGACGCACAATCCGCGGCCTACAACGTGCCAATAGCGGTACATCTGACCGGCGCACTGGATGTCCCGGCATTGCGCGCCGCCATCTCAGATCTGATAGCCCGCCACGAGATCCTGCGCACACTGTATCCCTTGACCGACGACGGCCCGGTACAGGTAATTCTGCAGAAGACGCAAGCGGTGCCCGAACTCGAGATCCGGACCGTTGCCCGCGACCTCATCGAGGCGTCGGTGCTGGAGTTCTTCTCCACGACTTTCGACGTGACCGCCGAGGTGCCGCTACGGATCGCGCTGTTCCCCATCGCCGCTGCTCCAAAAGAGTTCGTGCTTGCGCTGGTTGTGCACCATATTTCCAGTGACGGTGCGTCGATGGGCCCGTTGACCAGGGATCTGATGACCGCCTACGCTGCCCGTGCCGCGGGCCGGATGCCGGGCTGGGCGGCGCCGGCGGTGCAGTACGCCGATTACGCGCTGTGGCAGCGCGCGGTGCTGGGTTCGGAGGAGGACCCTGATTCGGTGGCGGCCGAGCAGATTTCCTATTGGACGACCGCGCTCGCGAAGCTGCCGGATCAGCTGGATCTGCCTTCGGATCGGCCGCGCCCTGCCGTGCGGTCGTTCGCCGGTGGAAAGGTGCCCGTGCACATCGGTGCCGAAACACATCGGTCCCTGGTGGAGTTGGCGCGCGCCGAGGGTGCCACTTTGTTCATGGTGGTCCACACCGCGTTCGCGGTGCTGTTGTCGCGGCTGTCCGGTACCGATGACATCGCCATCGGTACCCCGACGGCCGGCCGCGGCAAGGCCGTGCTGGACGATCTGATCGGTATGTTCGTCAATACTCTGGTGTTCCGTACCCGGGTGGACCCGAACAAGTCCTTCGCGGCGCTGCTGGCCCGCCAGCGCGAGATCGATATTCAGGCGCTCGCCAACGCCGATGTACCGTTCGAGCGGCTGGTCGGGCTACTCGACCCGGAGCGTTCGACGGCCAGGCATCCGCTGTTCCAGGTGGGGCTTTCGTTCCAGAACCTGGAACGGGCGAGCCTGGAGCTGCCCGGCCTGACGGTCGACGTACTCGACTTCGACATGCGGCTCTCGCAATTCGACCTGCATCTGATCGTGTCGGACAACTACGACGAGTCCGGTGTGCCGGTGGGTGTGGATGGGTATGTCACCTACTCCACCGACCTGTACGACGCCGCTACCGTCCAGGTCTTCGTGGACCGCTTCTTGCGGTTGCTCGATGCGGTGATCGCCGCTCCGCGAACGTTGGTGGGTGATATCGAGATCCTGGCCGGAGCCGAGCGCGCGAGGCTGATCTCCGGGTGGAATGCGACCGCGCACGAGGTCGACGGTTCGGCGACGCTGGCGACGCTGCTGAACGAAACTTTGTCGCGTAGACCGGAGTACGTGGCGCTCGTCGGACCCGACGGCAACCGGATCAGCTATACCGAGCTCGGTCAGCGGGTGAATCGCCTGGCTCGGCACCTGATGTCGCTGGGTGTGCGTCCGGAGTCCCGCGTCGCGTTGGCGATGCGGTGCTCGGTCGATCTCGTGATCGCCATGTACGCGGTGTCCACGGCGGGTGGCGCCTATGTTCCGGTGGATCCGGATCACCCCGCCGAGAGGACGAACTACATCCTCGAGACAGCGGCACCGGTCTGCGTGCTCACCAATACCGAGACGGGATACGAGACGGACGCGGCACCGCTGGTGCGGATCGATGAACTCGATCTCGCCGAGGTGGACGGCTCGCTGGTGTGCGACACGGAGCGGATCGCGCCGTTGCGCCCGGAGAACACGGCGTATGTGATCTTCACGTCGGGTTCGACGGGTCACCCGAAGGGTGTGGCGGTGCCGCACGCGGCCATTGTCAACCAGTTGCTGTGGAAGACCGCGGAATTCGCTCTCACCAGCGATGACCGAGTCCTACTGAAGACCGCGGCAACGTTCGATTTGTCGGTGTGGGAGTTCTGGTCGGCGGTGGTGTCGAGTGGCCGTTCGGTGATCGCGGCACCGGATGGGCATCGGGATCCGGCGTACCTGAACAAGCTCATGGCTTGCGAAGGCGTCACCACGCTGCATGTGGTGCCGTCCATGCTGGACGCGCTGCTGGCCCAATCCAGTGGGACGCTCGCGCCTTCGTTGCGGCGGGTACTGGCCATTGGTGAGGTGCTGCCGGCGGCGACCGCGCTGCGGTTCCGTCGCGCCAATGGCTCCGGCCTGTTCAACACCTACGGTCCGACCGAGGCGGCGGTGTCGATCACCAGCCAAGAGGTGACCGAGGCGGATATGGTATCGGTACCGATCGGTACGCCGGAATGGAACAGCCGGGTCTACGTGCTGGACGGGCGGGTGCGGCCGGTCCCGGTGGGCGTGGTGGGTGAGCTTTACCTATCCGGGGCGCAGTTGGCGCGTGGCTACTTCGGTCGTGCGGACCTGACTGCGGATCGGTTCGTGGCAAATCCGTTCGAGCCCGGGCAGCGTATGTACCGCACCGGTGATCTCGTGGCCTGGAACGCCAATGGTCAGCTCGACTATCGGGGTCGTACGGACTTCCAGGTCAAGCTCCGTGGTTTCCGCATCGAAATCGGTGAGATCGAGGCCGCGCTACTGGCGTTGCCCGAAGTCGCCCGGGTCGCGGTGCTGGCCACATCGGACGAGCGGCTCGGCGAGCACCTGGTCACCTACCTCGTGCCCACCGATAGTAGGGCGGGTGTCGATGTCGCAGGGGTGAAGTCTGCTCTCTTCGAGGTGCTGCCGTCATACATGGTGCCGTCGGCGTTCGTAGTTTTGGATGCGCTGCCGTTGAATGTGAACGGAAAGCTGGATCGGGAGTCCTTGCCCGAGCCGGAGTTCGAGGCCATGGCCTACCGCGCCCCGTCGACTCCGGTCGAGCAGATCGTGGCCGAGGTGTTCGCCGATGTGCTCGGAGGGGATCGGGTCGGCGCGGACGACGATTTCTTCGCTCTCGGCGGTAACTCTCTAGTGGCCACTCAGGTTGCCGCGCGACTGGGTGCTGCGCTGGATGCCCAGGTGCCGGTGCGGCTGCTGTTCGAAGCCCCGACCGTGGCCGCACTGGCGACCAGGGCCGAGCAGGGGATCGGTGCCGGCGCCCGCCTGCCGTTGGTGGCTGGCCCGCGTTCTGAGCGGATCCCGTTGTCGCCTGCGCAGCAGCGCATGTGGTTTTTGAACCGGTTCGATCAGTCGGCTGCCTACAACGTGCCGATGGCGGTGCGCCTGACCGGCGCACTGGATGTGGCGGCGTTGCGGGCGGCGATGGTGGATCTAGCGGCGCGCCACGAGATTCTGCGGACGTTCTATCCGTTGACCGACGACGGCCCGGTGCAGATGATTCTTCCTGCAGCGCAGGTGGTCCCGGAACTAGAGGTCCGCACGGTCGCGCCGGAGCGAATCGAAGCCGTCGTCCGCGAGGTGGCCTCGACGAGCTTCGACGTCACCACTCGGGTGCCGTTGCATGTCGCGTTGCTGGAGATCGCGGACGCAGAGCTCGCGCGGGTACCCGACGACATCGACACGGAGCCCGCGAGGCGTCCCGACGACCCAGCCGGCGGTTCCGCTGAGTTCGTGCTGGCGATGGTGGTGCACCACATCGCCAGTGACGGTTCCTCGGTCGGCCCGCTGACCCGGGATCTGATGACGGCCTATGCCGCACGGTCTGCGGGTGAGGCGCCGAGCTGGGCGCCGCTGCCGGTGCAGTACGCCGACTACACCATCTGGCAGCGCTCACTGCTGGGCAGCGAAGACGATCCGAAATCGTCGGCTGCCAAGCAGGTCGGCTACTGGCGGACTGCCCTGGCAGACCTGCCGAGTCGGTTGGACCTCCCCTCAGACCGGCCGCGTCCGGCGGTGCAGTCCTTCGCCGGTGGCACGGTGCCGGTGGAGATCGACGCTGGCACCCACCGTGCGCTGGTGGAGTTGGCGCGCAGGGAGAACGCGACCTTGTTCATGGTCGTGCACACCGCGTTCGCCGTACTGCTCGCGCGACTGTCCAGCAGCGACGACATAGCCATCGGCACCCCGGTCGCCGGTCGTGGCGAGACAGTACTCGACGATCTGATCGGTATGTTCGTCAACACCTTGGTGTTCCGCACGCGGATCACTGCTGGCGAGCCGTTCACCGATCTGCTGGCTCGGCAGCGTGAGATGGATCAGCAGGCATTCGCCAACGCCGATGTGCCGTTCGAGCGCGTAGTCGAGGTACTCGACCCGGTGCGGTCAACGGCGCACCACCCGCTGTTCCAGGTAGGCCTGTCGTTCCAGAACCTGGCGCGGGCGAGCCTGGAACTGCCCGGCCTGACCGTCTCGGACGTGAACTTCGACATGCAGCTGTCGCAGTTCGATCTGCACCTGATCGTGGCCGACCGCTATGACGAGTCGGGTGCGCCGACCGGTATCGGTGGTCTGCTCACCTACGCCAGCGCTTTGTTCGACGCCGACACAGTGGCGGGCTTCGTCAAACGGTTCGTGCGGCTGCTCGGTGTGATCACCGCCGCGCCATCCACCCCCGTCGGTGATATCGAGCTGCTCGAGACCGCCGAGCGTGAGACGTTGGTCTATGACCGGAATGCGACCGAGCACCCGGTCGATCCGTCGGTCACGCTCGCATCGTTGCTGGACCGAGCGGTCGCGGCGACACCGGACGCGGTGGCGCTGGTCGGTCCCGACGGTAGCCGGAGCACCTATGCCGAACTCGGCCGACGCGTAAACACCCTTGCACGTCATTTGATCTCGCTGGGCGTGGGCCCCGAAGCCCGGGTCGTGCTGGCGCTGCGGCGCTCTGTCGATCTCGTCGTGGCGGTGTATGCGGTGTCCACGGCGGGTGGGGTGTATGTTCCGGTGGATCCGGATCATCCGGCTGAGCGCACCGACTACATCCTGGAGACCGCGCGCCCGGTGTGCGTGCTGACCTCCGGCTCCGATCTGGCGACCACTGCCTCCCGGCAGGTACGCATCGATCAGCTCGACCTGTCGGAGTTCTCCGACGAGCCGCTGACAGACGTGGATCGGCACAAGCCGCTCCGTCCGGCCAACACGGCATACGTGATCTTCACCTCCGGTTCGACCGGTCGCCCGAAGGGCGTGGCGGTCTCGCACGCCGCGATCGTGAACCGCCTGGTGTGGATGCACGCCGAGTACGGCCTCGCCGCAGACGACGTGGTGTTGCAGAAGACGCCCGCGACGTTCGACGTGTCGGTGTGGGAGTTCTTCTGGCCCTTGGAGGTCGGCGCGCGTTTAGTTGTCGCGAAACCGGACGGGCACCAAGATCCCGTCTACCTCGCGCAGCTGATCGACGACGAGCAGGTCACCACCGTACACTTCGTTCCGTCGATGCTCGCGGCGTTCGTGAGTTCGATCGCGGCGTCCGCGGGCCCCTCGGTAGTGACGCAGGCCGACTCCGGGCTCGCCGCTCCCGCCGCGGTCGCATGCACCAGCTTGCGTAACGTTTTCGCCTCTGGTGAGGCGCTGCCCGCGGTGACCGCCCAGCGGTTGCGCGAGCTGACCGGCGCTCGCCTGCATAACCTGTACGGTCCGACCGAGGCCGCGGTCGATGTCACCTTCCACGAGGTGACCGAGGCCGACACGGTGTCTGTGCCGATCGGTGCGCCGGTGTTCAACACCCAGCTGTATGTCCTGGATTCGCGGCTTCGGGCGGTGCCGTCAGGAGTCGCGGGCGAGCTGTACCTGGCGGGCGCACAGCTGGCACACGGCTATGTGGCGCGCCCCGACCTGACCACCGAGCGCTTTGTGGCCAACCCGTTCGGTTCGGACGGGTCCGGGGGCAAAGTCGGCGCGCGCATGTACCGGACCGGTGACCTGGTGGCCTGGACCGCGAACGGTGAGCTGGAATACCTGGGCCGCACCGACTTCCAGGTGAAGTTGCGTGGTCTGCGGATCGAGCTCGGCGAGGTCGAGTCGGGGCTGACGGCGCTGGAATCGGTAGCGCAGGCCGTGGTCGTGGTGCGGACCGATGAGCGCACCGGCGACCAGTTGGTCGCCTACCTGGTCGCAGACCCGGACCGGGTGGTCGACGTCGAGTCGGTGCAGGCCGAGCTCGGCGCGCGGCTGCCCGCGTACATGGTGCCGTCGGCGTATGTGGTGCTCGACGAATTCCCGCTCAATGCCTCCGGCAAGCTGGACCGCGAGGCCCTGCCTGAACCCGAGTTGGCGCCGAGCGAGTTCCGCGCACCCGTTCGCGAGATCGAGATGATCATCGCCGAGGTGTTCGGCGACGTGCTCGGCGTCGACCGAGTCGGCCTGGACGATTCGTTCTTCGGGCTCGGCGGCGACTCCATCCTGGCGATTCAGCTGGTGTCAGGGGCAAGGGCACGCGGTGTGGTGTTCACTCCGCGTGATGTTTTCGACCGGCGCACCGTGTTCGGGTTGGCCGAGTTGGCGACGCGCACAGGCGAATCCGAGCAGCCCCTAGCCGAACTGTCCGGCGGAGGCGTCGGCCGGATCCCGCTGACTCCGGTCATGTGGTCGATCCTGGCGTCCGGCTCGTCGTTCCAGCGGTTCTCGCAGTCGATGACACTGCGGCTGCCGGACCGCATCGAACGCGAGACCCTGGTTGCCACGGTCGCCGCGGTCTTCGATCACCACGATGTGCTGCGCACCCGCCTGCGGCGGAACGGTCGATCGACCACGCCGCGATGGACCTTCGAGGCGCTGGATGGCCGCGCGGTCGATGTCGACGCGTTGCTGCACCGAATCGAGATTGCCGCTGGCATCTCCGACGAGGAACTGTCCCGGTTGGCGAGCGCCGAAGCCGATGCGGCGCTGGATCGTCTGGATCCGGCGAACGGGGCGATGGTGCAGTTCGTGTGGTTCGCCTTCGACGCTGATCGCAGGTACGGCGGCCGGCGTCGGGATGTGTTGCTAATTGTGGCTCATCACTTCGTGATCGATGGTGTGTCGTGGCAGATTCTCATTCCGGATCTCGCGGCGGCGTGGTCGCAGGTGATCGCGGGTTCGTCGGTGTCGTTGCCGGCGAACGGCACATCGATGCGGCGCTGGGCGCATGCTTTGGCCGACGAGGCGTACTCGCCGGCGCGGATGGCCGAGTTGCCGTTCTGGCAGGAGGTTTCGGCGACGCCGGACCCGTTGCTGGGCTCGCGTGCCTTCGATCCCGTGGTAGACACCACCGCGACCGTGGACACGGTGCGTATCAGCGTGCCCGCCGACGTTACCGACGCGGTGCTGACCGCGATCCCCCGCCTTTATCACGGCGGTGTGAACGACGGTCTGCTGTCGGCACTGGCCATGGCCTTGGCCAAGTGGCGCGGTGACGGTGCCGGCTCGTCCTCGCTGATCCGAGTGGAGGGGCACGGCCGCGAGGAGGATGTGGTTGCGGGTGCGGATCTGTCGCGTACGGTCGGCTGGTTCACCAGCGTCTACCCGGTGCGGCTGAATCTGGCCGTGGCCGACCTGAACGACGCCTTCGACGGCGGACCCTCGGCGGGGCGCATCGTCAAATCGGTGAAGGAACAGCTGCTTGCGGTGCCGGACAAGGGCATCGGCTACGGTCTGCTGCGTCACCTCAACCCAGAGACCGGCGCGCAGTTGGGGACCGTCGGCCAGATCAGCTTCAACTACCTCGGCCGTGTTTCGGCCGCGGGCATGCCGGAGCAGCCGAGTGAGCTGGACTGGGTGCCGGTCGGCGATCTCGGCGAGCTGTCCATGACCATGGACCCGGATATGCCTGCCAACGCCGCGATCGACATCAATGCGATCGTCACCGACGGTGTGAACGGTCGGCGGTTGGGTGCCTCGTTCGCCTTCCCGGCCGGTCTGTTGCGTCGGGAGCAGGTGCGTGAGTTCGCGGATCTGTGGGTTGCGGCGCTGACGGCATTGGCCGAGCATGCGCGTCGTCCACAGGCCGGTGGTCTGACGCCGTCGGATCTGCCGTTGGTGCGCGAGCGGCAGTCGGATATCGAGGCATGGGAGCGGCGGTATCTGGGGCTGGTCGATGTGTGGCCGCTGTCCACGCTGCAATCCGGTCTGCTGTTCCACGCTCTGTTGGCCGAGTCCACCGTCGACGTCTACACAATCCAGGCTGTCGTCGGCCTGGCCGGCACGCTGGATACCGTGCGGCTGCGGACGGCGGCGCGCGGCATCCTGGAGCGCTACCCGAACCTACGCACCGCCTTCATCGCCGACATCGACGGCAACTCCGTGCAGGTGGTGCTGGACCGCGCCGAAATACCCTGGCACGAGGTCGATCTCACCGACGTGCCAGCGACGCAGCGGGCCACGGAACTAGAGCGACTGATCGCCGAGGAACGAGCTGAGCACTTCGACCTGTCCGCGCCGCCGCTGATGCGGTTCACCGTGTACCGCACCGAAGCGGAGGGACAAACGGGCCCGGAGACGGCACCCGACGTAACCACGAAGGGCCCCGTGGACGCCGCCATCGGCACGAATCGGTGGCGACTGGTGATAACCATCCATCACATCCTCCTCGATGGCTGGTCGATGCCGCTGCTGATGCGAGAACTGCTGATGTTGTATGCCGTTCGCGGCGATACCAGCGCACTGCCGCGGCCCGGCTCCTACCGCAGCTACCTCGCCTGGCTGGCCACGCGGGACCGGCAGGAATCGCTGAACACCTGGCGGCGGGCGCTGGCCGGGGTCGAGGAACCGACCCACCTGGCGCCGCGGCCCGCCCTGGACGAGACCTACGAGATCGGCAAGCGGGTCGTCGAGATCGATGCCGAGCGCACCCAGCAGCTGCAGCGGTTCTGCGCCGAGCTGGACGTCACGGTGAACACGCTGGTGCAGGCGGCGTGGGGTGTGTTGCTCGGTCGGATGACCGGCCGTGACGATGTGATGTTCGGTGCCACCGTATCGGGTCGCCCGGCCGAGCTGCCCGATATCGAGTCGATGGTGGGGTTGTTCATAAACACGCTTCCGGTGCGGGTGCACGTGGACGATCGGACGACCGTGACCGAGTTGCTGACCACGCTGCAGCGTGACCAAGCCGATCTGTTGGATCACCACTACGTAGGGTTGACCGATATTCAGCGGGCCGCCGGTAGGGATGTCCAGTTCGATTCGCTGCTGGTGTTCGAGTCGTATCCGGTGGACAAGGACTCGATCGCGGCGCTCAGCTCCATCGACGGCATATCGGTGGTCGATGTCGCCATCAACGACGACACGCACTACCCGCTCACGCTTCTTGTGCTGGCCGAGTCGACGATCGTGCTGACCATGAAGCACCTACTGAGCCGGTTCACCGCCGATGAGGTGCAGACACTCGCCGGGCGGCTGCTGCGGATCATCAACGAACTGCTGGACGACCCACAGAGACGGATCGGCGACATCGACGTGCTCGACGACGCCGAGCGCGATCTGCTCCCCGCACAGGAACATGCCGAGATCCTGCGCGTCCCGCAGGACAGTGGTGTCGATTCCGCGGACATCACGCTGGTCGATCTCCTCGATGCCAGTGTGACCACCCGTCCGCAGGCCATCGCGGTCCGGGCGGGTGCGACCGCGCTGACCTACGCCGAGCTGTCCACACGAGCGGATCTGCTGGCGCGACACCTGCTACGGGCAGGCGCCGGACCCGGGACCGTCATCGCGGTCGCACTGGAGCGAAGCGTGCAGCTGCCTATCGCACTGCTGGCGGTGCTGCGATCGGGAGCAGGCTACCTTCCACTCGATCCGTCCTCGCCCGGCCGGAGACTGGAATTCGTCTTCGCCGACGCGGCCCCCGCCCTCGTTGTCACGACCACCGATCTGGCCGCGGCGTTGCCGATCGGCGACCGGACGGTTGTGTTCATCGACGCGCCGGAGGAAACGGTCGCGGCCGGGTCGCCGGTGCGCGGAGCGGATCATGCTGTCCCAGTACGCGCCGACGACCTCGCCTACGTCATCTACACCTCCGGCTCCACCGGCACTCCGAAAGGCGTCGCGGTCACCCATCGCAATGTAGTGCAGTTGTTCCGAAACACACTGCTGCGCTTTGATTTCGGTGAGAACGAAGTGTGGACGGTGTTCCACTCGTTCGCCTTCGACTTCGCCGTCTGGGAGCTGTGGGGGGCCCTGGTCTCCGGCGGCACCGCGGTCATCGTCGACCATGCGACGTCCCGGTCCCCGGACAAGTTGCGGGAACTGCTGATCCATGAGCGGGTGACCGTTCTGAGCCAGACACCCACGGCGTTCTACCAGTTGATCGAGGCCGACCGCACCACAATGGCATCATCGCTCGCCCTGCGGTATGTCATCTTCGGCGGGGAGGCCCTGGACCTGCACCGACTGCGCGAATGGTACGACCGGCACGCCGAGTGCCGCCCGCGCTTGGTGAACATGTACGGGATCACCGAGACCACAGTGCATGTCACGATCCAGGAGCTGGACCGCCGCATGGTCGACGATCGAGTGCTCGGCAGCCCCATCGGCACCGCCCTCCCTGGTCTCTCCTGCCGTATCCTCGATTCCCGGTTGCGGCGTGTTCCACCGGGCGTCAGTGGTGAGCTGTACCCGGACGGGGCGCAGATCGCCCGCGGGTACCTGCACCACCCAGGACTGACCGCGACCCGCTTCGTCGCGAATCCCTACGGCCCACCGGGTTCGCGCATGTACCGATCGGGCGATCTCGCACGGTGGTGGCGCGAAAGCCTCCACTATCTGGGACGGAGCGACCAGCAGGTGCAGCTGCGCGGATTCCGCATCGAAGTCGGTGAGATCGAGGCAGTGCTGTCGCAATGCGATGGCGTGGGTGACGCCCGAGTCGTCGTGCGCGACGGTCGTCTGCTCGCCTATGTCCGTGGTACCGAGCCGGCCACGCTCGCGGATCTTCCGCAACGACTGGCCGAACACCTGCCGGAATATATGATTCCCGCGGCGATCACTCGTGTCGAAGCCTGGCCGCTGACCACCAACGGCAAGCTCGATCTACAGGCACTGCCGGAGCCCGATTTCGGTGCCGCGTCGACCGGCCGGCCACCGCGTAACGACCGGGAAAAGGCCTTGGTCGCGGCGTTCGCCGATGTTCTCGGTCTGCCGGCCATCGGCATCGACGACGACTTCTTCCGGCTGGGCGGCGACTCCGTGAGCGCGGTCCGACTACGCTCGCGCGCACGCACCGCTCTCGGTGCGGACATCACCATGCAGGATATCTTCGAGGCCCGCACAGTGGCAGCGCCTGCCGCCCTCTCGCCTCGGCCTGCCCGGCTGCCTGCTCGAACCGACGTCGTCCGTCCCGACACCGTTTCGCTGTCCTTCCCCCAGCAGCGACTGGCCGAGTTGAACAAGCGCGAACGAACCGATCGCGGCCCAGGCCGGGCCTACACGATCGTGCTTCGGTTGACCGAACCGATGAGTCCGGACACGGTGCGGGCCGCTCTCGTCGATCTGACCGCCCGGCACGAAGTGCTACGCACACTCTTTCCCGGGAACCAACAGGTCCTGGCAGTCGGTTCGGTCGATTTCGCCGCTACGACCACCTCGAACGCGTCAGAGGCCATCGCCACCTGTCTCGCACGGCCCTTCGACCTGCGGGCCGACCTGCCGTTGCGGGTCCGCATGTACGTGGATGCCGAGGGCTCGGTCCGACTGCTGATCCTCCTGCACCATATCGCCGCGGACGGCTGGTCGATCGCCCCATTGCTCCACGACTTCACCACCGCCCTGCTGGCCAGGCATGCGGATGTGCCGCCCGTATGGGAACCGTTGCCGATCCAGTACGCCGAGCACGCGACGTGGCAACGGAATCTGGTCACCGGGGCGGGTGGCAGCGAGTTCGACCGACAGCTGGCGTACTGGACCTCCCGTCTGGCCGCGCTGCCGGCAGCTCCACCAGCGCTGCGCCGCCGCCACGACGCACCACAGCCTTACGCCGCCGCGCGGCACCTGTACATCGACTCACACCGGTACCGGCGTCTGCAGGAGGTGGCCGATCGCCACGACATCGGTGTCTTCACGATCGTGCACGCCGCCTTCGCGCTGGTGCTGAAGCACTCCGGTTTCGGAGATGACCTCGCCGTCTGCGCACCCACGGCGGGCCGCACCGAAACCGGCCTCGAAAACGCGGTGGGCCGTTTCACCAACTTTCTCGTGCTGCGCACCGATCTCTCCCAGCGGCTGGACTTTCCGGAACTGCTGGCCGATCTCGGACGCCTCCGCGTCGAAGCATTGGACAACCAAGACATTCCGTTCGAATTCCTCACCGGCACCCTCGGAATCCGAGACCGGTTACGGATCCGGCTGGCTTTCCAAAACATCCCGGCCGCAGATCTCCGCCGATCCGGCCTGCCGGCCCAACTGGAGCCGGTAACGCCGGTCACGCCAGCCGATTTCGACCTGTCGCTGATCCTGTCCGAGCAGAAGAACGAGCACGGCCGACCGGAAGCACTGTTCGGAGTGCTGGAATACGCGAGGGATGTCATCGATACCGTCACGGCCGAGCGAATGGCCATCGAGTTCGAAGCGGTCCTCGACCGCAATACCGCCGGGGCCGAACCGATCGGCGAGAAACTGTGAGGCTTTGCCGTAGTTCGCATACCCGCCACACCGCGGCTCAACCCGAAACCAAACGCTTCGCGGTTTTCCGAAGCTCAGTTGTCATAGGACGCGACACCAACGGGGCCGACCCCAACACATAGGTCGAGACCTGTTGTGCGGGAATTGATTCGAAGCGCAGACCCGTCGCCGGCTACCCGGACGAATACTGTATTCAGACCTTTTCGAACCGGAGCCGCGACGGCGGCGCCGTGTTCGAAAGCAACGGTGATCTGACCATCCCGATTCGCGAGGTAGTTGAGTTGTACCGTCCATTCGTGTTCGAGCATCGGGCCGTCGAGGGGTAGGTAGACGGGCTCGGCACCGTGAATTCGATAACCACAGTCGGGCTCTGGTCCAGCGCGGATGCTTCGGTTCCACCAGACCGCCGCGTCGACGATCTCGCCGGTATCGGTGATCATCCGCAGGTGTGGCGTCGAGTCGGCGAATGTGCCTGGAGCTGCGATGGGTGCCAGCACCCGACTGGTCAGATTCTGTGGATACGCCAGCGGGTTCAGGACATTCCACGGCACCTCCTGCTCGAGCAGGGGCGCGCCATCCCACTCCGCCAGCACCGACGTCACGTTCGTGATATAGGTTCTGGTCGGGCCGGCGCGCCACGCTCGCGTGAAAGTGTAGGTGGACGCCATGCTGCTCACGAGGAACACCACCATCAGCGCAACCACCGCGCCCGGGCCAGGAAGCACCGTGCGTGTCCGACCACGCGGCAACCGCGGACGGGCACGCAACAACAGCGCACCCGCCGCGGTCGACACCACCCCGACGTCGGCAAAGTAGCGTAGGGACTGGGTCAGCTCCGCCGCGGTATTCGGTCCACTCCGGGCCAGCGCCACCGGTAGCTGGGCCACCAGAATGTACGCCGACACCATCAGCCAGACCGGCAGCACCCGGAGCCGGCAGCGTATCGACAGCACCACCAGAGCACCCAGCGCAACCCAGCCCGATACCACTGCCCAACCGGGGGCCACCGCCCATGGAGTCGACGGTAGCCACCGTTCCCACATCCATGGTCCGCCCAGCACCGTAGGCACGGCGCCCAGTGATGTCGCGCCGGGTAGCAAGTTCCGCACGTCATCCGGGCTGCTGTGTATGGCGGACACGTCCACCACCGTGAGATATCCGATCAACCAACAAGCGAGCACCGAGCCAGAGCCGATCCACAGCGCCGCACCACGTCGTACCACGACGCGAATCGCTGCCGCGTGACCGTCGACGTATCGAGCGAGTGCGGCAACCGCGAACGCGACGAACGGGACAATCACCGACTTCTCGAAGAACAGCAGTGCCACCATCAGCACCGCGATCCCCGAAACGGCGTACCGATGCCGACCACTGCCGACCAGCAGCACCGCGTCACCGATCACCCAGGCGAGGGCGAATTGCAACGGCAGCGCGTTCAGCGCAGCCGCCCACCACGCGAACGCCGGCAGCGTCAACGGGCAGAACAGGTAGAAGACCAGCGGAACCAAGATCGTCCACCGCGCACCCACCAGCACGATCAGCATGCGCAGGACGGCCACCGATGCCCCGAGTTGCAGTATCAGCAGCGACAGCACCGGTCCGGCCCACGCCAGCGGCGCCACTGCGGTCACCACCCACGCGGTGGCGAATGCCAATGGCATGAAATGCCCGTCATGGTTGTACAGCAGCAGATCCGTGGACCACAGCGGGTATCGGGCCGCCCTGCCGACCAGGATGAGATCGTCCCAATAGAAGTAGCCGCTGTCGGCAACCCACCATCGGATTGCCAGCTGCAGCACGATGAGGCACCCGGCCGCGACTACCACCGGCTGCGCATTCCGTATCTTCGACAGGAGCCGGATCCTCCCCGACGACGCCGGCGCCGGCGCCGGGGTACACGTATGCCCTGGTAGGGAGGCCGCGGCGGTGTCCATGACATCCCACCGTAGCGCCGATCGGGTACGGGAGGTGTCCACGCTCGAGCCGCGGCGTTTGCCTCCGGGATCGGCACAACCTCGACAATCGGCACGATCCACATCGAGATGTGGTCCGCTCGGCGACGCACCCGCAGCACAGTTCATGGGACACGCGCTGTAGGCGGCGAGGATGTAGTTCGGATGACGCTCGGGGTGGGTGCGGGCGCCGTCGTAGCGCACGGGGGTCCGTGGGTCGGTGTGCCGCGCGGCGATCTGGACATCGCTCAGATCGGACGCTGACGTCGAGCATGTTGTGACGAAGGTGTGCCGCGGCATCGGATTCCGGGTGACGGGTAGCGTAGCGGGACATGAATCGGCGTGGGGCTCGTGTCGTGACGAGCTATGTGTTGTTACTGCCGAGCCTGATCGGGGTCGGGGGGTTCCTGGTCCTGCCGATCGTGCTCGTGGCCTGGCTCAGTGTGCACAGCTGGAATTTGCTGGGGCCCATGGAGTTCGTGGGACTGCGGAACTGGCGCTCGGTGCTGGAGGATCGGGCGTTCGGCCACGCCCTGCTGGTGACGCTGGTGTTGACTGCGATCGTGGTGCCGGCGCAGACCGTGCTGGGATTCGCGGTCGCGGCGGCGCTGGCGCGACGGCGCGGTGCGACGGGGCTGCGGGTGATGTACGCGCTGCCGTGGATGTGCGCGCCGGTAGCGGTGGGTGTGGTGTGGCAATGGATGTTCGCGCCGACCGGGGGTGCGATCGACGCGGTGCTCGGCCACCGCATCGAATGGCTGTCCGATCCGGCGCTGGCGCTGCCCGCGGTGTCCGCCGTGAGCGTCTGGGCGAACTTCGGGTACGTGGCGCTGTTCTTCGTGGCCGGGATCCGGGCGATTCCGCGCGAAATCCTCGACGCGGGCGCGCTGGACGGCGCCACCGGCTGGCACCGGATCCGCTGGCTGATCCTGCCGCTGCTACGGCCCACCATGTTCTTCGTCCTAGTGACCGGCGTGCTGACCGCATTCCAGACCTTCGACATGGTCTACGCGTTGACCAAAGGCGGACCGGGCGATCGCACGGATGTGGTTGCTATGCGGATATTCTCCGAGGCGTTCGACGCGGCGCGGCCGGGCCGGGCCGCGGTGATGGCGATCGTGGTGTTCGCCCTGATGTTCGCGATCACCGTAGTGCAGCACCGCTACTTTCGGAATCGAACCACCCATGAATTCTGATCGTCTACGCTCGGCCGCGGTCTACACGGTGCTGCTGGCCGGGGCCTTGCTGACCGTGGCACCGTTATTGCTCAGCGCACTGACCGCGCTCGAGACGCCCGACCAGTTCGCCACCGGATCGCCGCTGGCCCTGCCACATCCGGTGACGGCGGACAATTTCCGGACCGTGCTGGACCACGGGCTCGGGCGGGCGGTGCTGGTGACCGCCCTGATGACGGCGTTCATCACCGGCGGTCAGCTGACCACGTCGGTGCTGGCAGCTTATGCGTTCGCCCGCACCGACTTCCCGGGCAGAGATGTCCTGTTCTGGGGCTATCTCGGCACCATGATGGTGCCACCCATGGTGACGCTGATCCCGCTGTATCTCATGTTCGCGAAACTGGGGTGGCTCAACACCTTCTGGGCGCTGGTGCTGCCGTACGCATTCGGCTCGCCGTACGCGATCTTCCTGCTGCGCCAGTACTTTCGCGCAATTCCGCAGGAGCTGATCGGCGCGGCGCGACTCGACGGCGCGAACACCCTCGACGTCATCGTGCACGTGATGGTGCCGATGAGCCGACCGGTGCTGGCGACGCTGACGCTCATCACGATCGTTTCGCAATGGAACAACTTCATGTGGCCGTTGGTCGCGAGTAGCGGGAGCAGGTGGCAGGTGCTGACCGCGGCGACGGCGAATCTGCAGACGCAGTACAACGCGCAGTGGACTCTGGTGATGGCGGCGACGACTCTGGCCATCGCGCCGTTGGTGGCGCTGTTCGTGATCTTTCAGCGGCAGGTGCTGCGCTCGATCGCGTGGACGGGGATGAAATGAGGACATCGACCCGCGGGGTCCTCGCCGTCGCGCTCACCGCGGCGCTGCTCGTCGCGGCAGCCCTGTGGCTCGGCCGCGTCGACGACGGGTCCGGCCGCACCGTGGTGGGGCTGCGGATCTGGGACGAGAATTTCGTGCCTGTCTACCGGGCCTCGCTCGAACGGTTCCAGCGCGCGAATCCGGACGTCGAGGTGCGAATCACGGTGGTGCCGTGGTCGTCCTATCAACAGAAGCTGCGCCTGGACGTGGCCGGTGGCACCGCAGACGACCTGTTCTGGACCAACTTGTACGAGGACTACGCCGACGCCGGGCGGTTGATCGACGTCGGGACAGCGCTCGGTCCCGACGCCACACAGTCCTGGGACCCGTCGGCGGTCGCGCAGTACACACGCAACGGAACCTTGTGGGCTGTGCCGCAATTCGTCGACGGCGGCACAGCGGTGTACTACAACCGCGACCTACTCGCAGCCGCACACGTCGATCCCGCCGAGCTGAATGCGGTGCGGTGGAGCCCCGGCGGCGACGACACGTTCCGCCCGCTGCTGCGCCGACTGGCCACGGTCGCGCCTTGGGCCTACAACGCGGCCCACGACTTCCAGTCCATCGAGCTGCCATATCTCGGATCAGCCGGGGCACAATTCCAGGACGACCGCGATCGCTTCGGCTTCGACAGCCCGCAGGGGATCACGGCGTTCGACTATCTGGTGCGGTTGATCGCCGACCGGCTCGCGCCCTCGCCGGCCGACACCAACACCAACCCCGACTTCGCGAAGAATGCCTTCCTGCGGGGCAAGCTGGCGCTGTTTCAATCCGGGACGTTCACTCTCGCGCAGATCTCCCAGCAGGCTCGTTTCGGGTGGGGTGTGGCGCTGCTACCGGAAGGGCCCGCAGGGCGGGTGAGTACGAACAACGCGGTCGGCGTCGCCGGAAACGCCGCGACTCGGCACCCGGATGCGGTGCGGCGGGTACTCGCCTGGCTGGGCAGCGGCGAGGGCAATCGTTATCTGGCCCGCGACGGCGCCACCATTCCGGCGGTCGTCTCCGAGCAGCAGGGCTACCGCGACTACTGGGCCAGGAAGGGTGTCGATGTGTCCCCGTTCTTCGATGTGCTCCGCGGGCCGCGCATCTCTTCCGGCGGTGGCGCTGGATTTCCGGCCGCGCTGCGGGCCATGGATCCGATCCTCGCCGAGATGTATCTGGGCCGGATTCCGGTGCCTGAGGCCTTGTCCGGCGCCCGCATCGCCGCCGAAGCCGCCGTCGCCCAGCGCTGAGCAGGGCCGATCACAGGAGCTGGCGAAACGCACCGCACGATGCCGGCAACCCCGCCGCGGCCCATCCGCCGATCGAACCGCTACCGTTCGGTTCACCCCTTCGCACCTGACTGCGGGACGACGTGGACCGCGCTGCCGACCAGGAACTGCCGCCGGTCCGGACGTGTCCCAGTGGCACAGCCGGAGCGGCGGCCGAGTCGGCGCACCGCCCGAGTGCGCCTACATGTCCAAGCCGAGGTCGAGCACCCGCACCGAGTGGGTGAGGGCGCCGACGGCGAGGTAGTCGACGCCGGTGCGGGCGTAGTCGGCGGCGATGTCGACGCTCAGGCCGCCAGAGGACTCCAGTTTCGTTTCCGGCGCCGCGGCGTTGCGGCGCTGCACGGCTGCCTGTGTCTGCCAGAGCGGGAAGTTGTCCAGCAGGACGAGTTCCACGTTCTCGGCGAGCACGGCGTCGAGTTGTTCGAGACTGTCGACCTCGACCTCGCAGGCGATGTCGGGAGCGACGGCGCGGACCGCGCGCAGCGCCTCGACCACCGACCCCGCGGCGACGACGTGGTTGTCCTTGATCAGTGCCGCATCACCGAGGCCCATGCGGTGGTTGACACCGCCACCGACCCGGACCGCGTACTTCTGCAGCGCACGTAGTCCCGGCAGGGTCTTGCGGCTGTCGCGGATACGGCATCCGGTGCCCGCGACCTCGTCGACCCAGGCGGCCGTCGCGCTCGCGATGCCGGACAGATGGCAGACGAGGTTGAGCATCGTGCGCTCCGCGGTGAGCAGGCCGCGGGTCGGCGCGACCACGGTCAGCACGGGCTGCCCCGGCTGCACTCTGGTTCCGTCGGCGACGCGGTCGGTGACCTCGTAGTCACCCACGCCGAGCACCTCGTCGAGCACAAGGAGCCCGACGTCGAGCCCCGCCACGGTCCCCGGTTGCCGCGACACCACCGACGCCTTCGCGACCGCGTCGGCGGGCACGGTGGCCGCCGTGGTGACATCCGGGCCGTAGCGCAGATCCTCATCCAGCGCCAGGCGGATGATCCGCAGGACCTCGTCACGATCCAAACCGGAATCCAGAGGCATCGAAGTGCTCCTCTCTCTGCCGAACGGAATGGGTGCACGCCACCGCGAAGTCCCGCTCGACGGCTGTGGTCAGGGGGTTGGTGTGGTGTGTTCGGGGGCGCCTTCGGTGTTCAGGCGCATCGGGAGGCTGTGCCGGAGGGACCGAACGGGTTCCGGATGGTCCGATCGGGTGTGGCAGCCACGGCTTTCGGTGCGGGCGACGGCGGCAAGTAGCAGGGTTCGTGCCGCGAGGGTGAGCGCGGCGTCCTCGATCCCGGCGATCGGGTGCGCGGCGCCGGAGAGCGTTTGGCGCCGGGTCACCACGTCGTCCAGCCGCTTGAGCGCTTCGTCGAGACCGGCGCCGTCGCGGACGACCGAGGCGTGCGTGGTCATCAGTTGCTGCACCAGGTCGCGGTCGGCGTGCTCGGTCACGCGGGCGCCGACCTCGGTCACCATGGCCCGCTCACCGAGCCGCTCGGCCGCGGCGGCGCCGGCGCGCTCGCCGACGACCAGGCCCTCCAGCAAGCTGTTGGAAGCCAACCGGTTCGCACCGTGCAAGCCGGTGCGCGCCACCTCTCCCGCCGCGTACAGACCCGGCACGCCGGTGCGGCCGTGGGTGTCGGTCACGAGGCCGCCGCACTGGTAGTGCGCGGCGGGTGCGACCGGGATCAGGTCCGTGCGCGGATCGATGGCCGCGGCCAGACAAGAGGCGGTGATCGTCGGAAACCGTTGCGGGAAGCCGTCGATCGCGCGCGCGTCGAGATAGACGTGGTCGGTGCCCAGGGCTCGCATCCGTGCGGCGATGGCGCGGGACACCACGTCACGTGGCGCGAGATCGCCGCGCGGATGAACGTCCGCGGTCACCGCGTTGCCCTCGGTGTCGACCAGCGTCGCGCCTTCACCGCGCACCGCCTCGCTGATCAGCGGCCGACGCCCGACCCCGCCCGGCGAGTACAGCACAGTCGGGTGGAACTGCACGAACTCGAGATCGGCCACGCTCGCGCCGGCCCACAGTCCGAGCGCGAGGCCATCCGCGGTGGCGCCGGGCGGGTTGGTGCTCAGCGCGTAGAGTTGGCCGAGCCCACCGGTGGCCAGCAGCACCGCAGGCGCGTGGACTACGCCGAATCCCTGGTCGGACACCGCGACAACACCCTGCACGCCACCGGGCCCGGTGACGATCTCACCGACCGCGGCGCCGAACAGCACCGGCAGACCAGCCTCGTTCAGCGCCCGCTGCACCTCCGCGCCCGTGGCGTCGCCACCGGCGTGGATGATCCGGCGCGTGCTGTGCCCGCCCTCACGGGTTCGCGAAATCTGGCCGTCACGGCCCAGATCGAAGACCGCGCCCAGGTCGGTCAGCGCCGTCACCGCGGCCTGACCGCCCTCGACGATGGAGCGGACGGCGTCCACGTCGCACAGCCCGGCGCCCGCCTCCACGGTGTCGTGCATGTGCGATTCCACCGAATCGCCGTGCGGTGCGACGACGGCGATACCGCCCTGTGCGTACTGCGTGGACGTGTCGGTGGGTCCGCCTTTGCTGAGCGTGAGCACCCGCAGGCCACGCAGTGACGCGGTCCGCGCCGCGGTCAACCCTGCGACGCCGCCGCCGATCACGACCAGGTCGGCCTCTGCCTCCCAGTCGATCGAAACCCGGGTGGTCATCGGCCCGGGCCCGGGCTCATTCACCACCACCCGGATTACCGATCTCGATCATCCGCTGCACGGAATTACGGCCGAGTGCCGCGGTTTCCGGATCGACGTGAACCTCGTCACGGCCCTCCACCAGGCAGCGAAGCAGCGCCGCCGGGGTGATCATCTTCATGTACTTGCACGAGGCCCGGTCGTTCACGGCTTGGAAGTCGATCCCCGGGGCGGCCTTGCGCAGCTGGTGCAGCATGCCGATCTCGGTGGCCACCAGTACCTGGGTCGACTTCGCCGTCTTGGCCGCGTCGATCATGCCGCCGGTGGACAGGATGTGCACCCGTTCGGCCGGAAAGGCGCCCTCGCCCGCGAGGTACAGCGCCGACGTCGCGCAACCGCATTCGGGGTGCACGAACAGCTCCGCGCCGGGGTGGGTGCGTGCCTGCTCGGTCAGCTCGTCGCCGTTGATGCCCGCGTGCACGTGGCATTCACCCGCCCAGATGTGCATGTTCTCCCGGCCGGTAACGCGCTTGACGTGCGCGCCGAGGAACTGGTCCGGCAGGAACAGCACCTCACGGTCGAGGTCGATCGAGGCGACCACGTCGACCGCGTTGGACGAGGTGCAGCAGATGTCGGTGAGCGCCTTCACCTCGGCGGTGGTGTTCACGTACGAGACCACCACCGCGTCCGGGTAATCGGCCTTCCAGGCGCGCAGGTCGTCGGCGGTGATGGAGTCGGCGAGCGAGCACCCCGCCCGCTGGTCCGGAATGAGGACCGTCTTGGCCGGGCTCAGGATCTTGGCGGTCTCGGCCATGAAGTGCACACCGCAGAACACGATCGTGTCCTCGGGCGCCTCGGTGGCGATCCGCGACAGTGCCAGTGAATCGCCGACGTGGTCGGCCACGTCCTGAATCTCCGGCAGCTGATAGTTGTGCGCGAGAATGGTCGCGTTGCGCTCCCTGGCCAGCCGCTTGACCTCCTGCGCCCATTCCGGCGTCGCCTCGACTCCGGCGAATCCCGCGGGTCCGTCGAATACCTGCCCCATCAGCGGGGGCGCAAGTTTCGCACCCATCGTCGCCATGGATGGCTCCCTTCCTCGTGCGGTCGGCTTCACCACCGATTCGCACCAAACCAGGTTTTCGACTTATAATCGAAAACGTGCCCCATAGTAGCACCATCCACGAATCGCTCACCGCGGTGTTCCAGGTTCGCCGCTTCCCGACAAAAATCGCCGCAGGTCCGAGCTCTGCTGACGGCGCTGAAGGCATGCTGCGGCGCTGCCCGCCCGACCAGAGGACCGAACTGGCGGTGTTGCTGTGGGAACGCGCGCTCGACCCGCAGAAGGGCACCTGGTCACTGCCCGGCGGACGGCTGCGCAACGACGAGGATCTCGACACCTCCGCGCGCCGCCAGCTCGCCGAGAAGGTCGACGTGCGCGAGCTGACCCATCTCGAACAGCTCTCGGTGTTCAGCGCCCCGGATCGGGTGCCGAACCCCCGTCGCATCGCCTCGGCCTACCTCGGCCTCGTGCCGCTGACCGCCGACCCGCAACTGCCGTCGGACACCGCGTGGCATCCGGTCTCGGCGCTGCCCGCAATGTCCTTCGACCACGGCACGGTCGTCGACCACGCCCGCACCCGGCTGGCCGCGAAGCTCTCGTACACCAATATCGCCTTCGCGCTGGCGCCGGACCGGTTCACCATGTCGACCTTGCGCGAAATCTACTGCGCCGCGCTCGGATACGACGTGGATACCACGAACCTCCAGCGAGTCCTCTCCCGCCGCAAGGTGATCACCCCCACCGGCGCGACCACCGCTCCAGGCCGCGCCGGCGGCCGCCCCGCCGCGGTCTACCGCTTCTCCGACTCCGGCCTGCGCGTGACGGACGAGTTCGCGGCGCTGCGCCCACCCACTTGAACGGGTTTCCGGCCTACCGCTTCACCGACTCCGACCTGCGCGTGACGGACGAATTCGCGGCCCTCCCTACCCAAGGGGCCTTCCGCTCTACTCAGTCACCGCTTTGCGGTGCTTGCGTTCGCGCCGATACTGCCGCTTGCTCGGCACGGGCCGTGCGGCATTGCTGCGCCGCAACGCATCCCGGCGTCGCCAACCGACCAGATCGGCCCGCTCACCACCCGTCACGGAGGGCGCATCCGCCGTAGCCCGCTGTATGCGATTTGCCACCGGACCTCCCTTCGACGCGTTCTCAACCAATTCCGCCAGACTACGGTACCGGCGAAATTCCCCGCCTCCACCCATTTTTCGCCGCCGAGTGACGACTGACCTGACCCCTGCGGTTCGGTCCTGGACCGATCGACGGGGTCCCGTCAGTCACCGCTTCGACTTTCGGCTGCGTTCGCGCATCGTCTTGCGGTCCCGGAGGTACTCGAAGTCGTTGCGGATCACGATAATTGCCGCGATGAGCGTGGCACACTGCGTGTGGTCGCAGTCGCGGTGGATCCGCCACGCCCGCACCGCGCTCTCGCGGCTCGAGACCGCCCATGCCGGATTGTCTTGCGCCAGCTTGGACCGCGTAGTCGTTGCACCAGACAGCCCCGCCTCCCGATGCCGTGCTTCGAGGTCGGCGGGGCTCTGCGCGTTGCCGATGTCCCCGAGAAGGGCCCTCCACCATGTGCCGTTGATCATGAGGCAGTTTCGGGGAACTGCCTCGTTTCCAGTAAATTCCGCCGCTCAGTGCCCACTCGAATCATCTCCGCTGTTCAGGGGACCATCACATCCCGACGGCGCACAGGGCAGGTCAGGCCGCCTTCATCTGCGGCTCAGGCGGCGGGGTCTCGGTGCGCTGACCCATCCGGCTCCCCGCCCAGAACAGCAGCTCGACCGCCCAGAACAGCGCGAGGAACACCGTCACCACGACCGCGGGGACGGCGAGGAAGATCACCGAGGGCACGGCGGTGAGGACGAACAAAGCGATGTCCCGGATGCTCGCGCCGCGCAACCGGCTGGCCGCACGCACAGCCGCCCACATCATCCAGCGTCGCGGCACCGACACCCCGAGTTCGCGCAGGCAACGGCGGAAGAGACCGTCGGCGTCGGCGACGCTCACGGCGCGTGAACTGAGCAGATAATCGTGCAAAATGGCGGCGCGGGTATACAAACCGTAGCGCGGAATCAGCCAGACCAGCGGGCGCGGCACCGAGGCGAAGTCGGTGCGGAACCCGGCGGGGATCACGAATTCCTCGGTCTCGCCGCTATATACGAGCGGCTCGGTTACCCGCCAGAATTTAGCGTCGAGTTCCTCGACAACCGGCCCGCTCCCGACGAAGGTCACGTCTTTTTCCTTCCCGCCCACCGCATCATTCCCCACTCTAGGGTGGTTTCGATACCCATACGACGCCACCGCGGCAACGGTTCGGACAATGCGTCAGCGGCGGAACTCGGGCAGTGTCTCGACGGCCGGTTCATAGCCACGATAGGGCAACTCGCCAGCACGCGCGGCGTCACCGTAAGGCGTGAACGCGCCTGCGGTGTCGAAGGATCCGCCTTCGACTCGACCGGCCCGGGTTCCGCTGCCGAGATCCGCCGAACTGCTCAGCGCGGCGAGGAACAGTATGACCAACGACGCCACCAGCGGCTGCACGATCAGTGCCAGCGCGCTGCCCAGCTCGATCGGCAGCGTGATGATCTGCCCGACCGGCGGGTTGTGCGGGCGCGGATGCAGCCACTCGGCAACCTGTTCGCCGAGGCGCGCCATCGCCATCGCACCCACACCTGAACCGACCAGCAACCCGATCTGCAGCAGGGGGCCGCGCGCCGACCGCCACCGCCATGCGGCAATCGCCGAGAGCAGACCCAGTACGGCCCCGGTGAGGACGAACAGCGCCATGGCGTCGAACTGGTGCGCGCTCTCCCCCGTCAGCACAGAGCCGCGGCCGGGTTCGACCACGAGCAGCCGCTCGGTCGGCGCCAGCAAGCCCCACCCGACGCCGCTTACCGCGCTCGCCACCACCACCGCGACGGCGATCATCGCCGCGGCACGCATCTCGCTCCGCATCCCGTAGCCCGTCGGCGCTACCATCAGCGGCGTTCCAGTTCGGCCGAGTCGATCACTCCGTGCCTGGAGCACTTCGCCCACCAGCCGTCCGGGCTCACCTGCACGATCATGCGGCGGCCGCACTGTTCGCAGAAGCGCGGCGGCTCCAGCCCCAGCGCGGCGGCCGCCGGGATCGCGTCGTCGAGCCCCGGCACGATCCGCTTGCCGGTGAACGGGTTGTAGCGCTCGTCCATGTCCATGACAGTACTCACGGTCGGAGCCTCTTTCGTCGCGACGGACCGGGTCAGAGGGTTTCGTTGAGCGCCTTGATCGGCATCTTCAGCTCGCCGAGCAAATCGAGGTCCTGTTCGGCGGGCCGGCCGAGGGTGGTCAGATAGTTGCCGACGATGACGGCGTTGATGCCGCCGAGGATGCCCTGCTTGGCACCGAGGTCGCCGAGGGTGATCTCCCGGCCGCCCGCGAAGCGCAGCATAGTGCGCGGCAGGGCCAGCCGGAACGCGGCGACGGCGCGCAGCGCGTCGGCGGCGGGGAGCACCTCGAGGTCGCCGAACGGGGTGCCTGGCCGCGGGTTGAGGAAGTTCAGCGGTACCTCGTCAGGCTCCAGCTCGGCCAGGTTCGCCGCGAACTCGGCGCGCTGCTCCAGAGTTTCTCCCATGCCGAGGATGCCGCCGCAGCACACCTCCATGCCCGCCGCGCGGACCATGCTCAGTGTCGCCCAGCGCTCCTCCCAGGTGTGCGTAGTGACCACGTTCGGGAAGTAGGAGCGGGAGGTCTCCAGATTGTGGTTGTAGCGGTGTACGCCGATGGCGGCGAGCTGGTCGACCTGCTCCTGGGTGAGCATGCCCAACGAGCACGCGACCTGGATGTCGACCTCATTGCGTATCGCCTCGACGCCGGCGGCGACCTGGGCCATCAGTCGCTCGTCCGGGCCGCGGACGGCCGCGACGATGCAGAACTCGGTGGCTCCGGTCTTCGCGGTCTGCTTAGCGGCCTCGACCAGGCTGGGAATGTCCAACCATGCGGCACGGACAGGCGACTGGAACAGGCCGGACTGCGAGCAGAAGTGGCAATCCTCGGGGCAGCCTCCGGTCTTGAGGCTGATGATGCCCTCGACCTCGACCTCGGGGCCGCACCACTTCATCCGCACCTCGTGGGCGAGGGCCAACAGCTCTTCCAGCCGATCGTCGCCCAGCCGGAGCACCTCGAGGGCCTGCTCCTGGGTCAGTCCTTCGCCGCGCTCGAGCACTTGCTCGCGGGCGATCGACAGAACATCGGTGTCAACGGGTGCCTGGGTCACTGCACGAATCCCTTCGTCCGGCCGAGGTGGCCGTGCAACTTGAACGGTGTTCAGGCTAGGGTAGCGGTAACAGTGAGTCAAAACACCACGGGGAAGGAATTCCAGTGCAGCTGCACCGGGCGGACGTGATCGACGGCGCCATCGCGATTCTGGACCGATATGGCCTCGCCGACCTCACCATGCGCAGGCTGGCGGGTTCCCTCCAGGTGCAACCCGGCGCGCTGTACTGGCACTTCCCGAACAAACAGGCGTTGCTCGGCGCGGTCGCGGACAAGATCCTCGCGCCGATGGAAGACCCGATCGTGGCCGAGGACTGGTCGGAGCAGGTCACCGAATTGGTGCACCGCCTGCGCGACTGCCTTCTGGCCTACCGGGACGGCGCCGAATTGGTCTCGGCGACATACGCTTCCAGGCTTACCACGAGCAAGGGCCGAGAACGCTTGGTGAGCACTACGATTCGCGCGGGTATGCCGCGGGCCGAGGCAGAGCTCGCGGCCTTCACACTGCTGTATTACGTGCTCGGCCAAACCGTGGACGAACAGTCCAGGATGCAGATGGACTCCGCCGGCGCGCTCCCCGACGACGCCTCGCCACTGGACGAAACGCCCGACGCCACCGCCCGTTTCGACTTCGGCCTGCAGCTCTTCATCGCGGGCGTGCGCCACCTGCTCGGCACCCGCGTCCGCTGACCCGACAGCAACGGGCATCCTGGAAGCCCACCGAACGCCCGGTGGGCACGTTCAACCCACCCGATTCCAGCACACGGTAGTGGAATTCGGCCAGCGCCTGCCAGCAGCGCGCTCTTGCCGGAGAGTGCCTTCCTTTCCACCGCCGCACCAGGAGACTGCCGAACAGGCCCAGCAAGCCGCAGATTGCCAGGCCGACCACGATAACGCCGGTCTGTCCGTAGGTGCGCGCCTGGTCATGAGTCAGCCGATCCCGCTGGTCGCGTTGACCTGCCCCCGAAGATGAGCGCCAGCCACGCGATCGTGACCGCGAGCTACAAACCGGTGAAGAACCCGGGCAGCGGCGGCGGCGCGATCCGGCGGACGAACCGTTACCTGAAATGTGAGTGTTTGTATGACGACCCATGTTCAGGCAGCCGTCCTTGCGGAGCGGCAGTCCCCGTCTGATCGGCCGGGTGGCCGTGCGGGGTAGACGCTTCCACGCCACCAGCCTGCCCCACCGTGGTGGTGGGGTGGGTCTTCCGGTCGGCTCCACGTCCTTGTCCAGTCGAAGCACTGGCGGCCGGGCTACTCCCGGTACCGGTCCCCGTTCCACGTTGGTGGTGTCGCCGAGGCGGGCGAGGTTGATCGCGGCATTGAGATCCCGATCCAGGACGAGACCGCAACCGCCGCAGTGGTAGACGCGTTCACGCAGCGGCAGCTTGGAGTACTTTTGTGGGTATTGAAGCAACCCGAAACCGGGGCGAACACCGTTTGTCTCAGCATGGTTCCAACCCGCCTCAGCGCGGCGCCGACGCCGACACCGTGGCACGGACCTGCTGCTGATAACGCTGGATGAACGGCAGAATCTGCTGCTCGATCACCGTGTTGTACTCGCGCGGACGCTGCATCGGGTTGGCGTGCCCCGTGTTTCGAGCGAGCACCACGAGCAGCGTGCCGTCCACGCCGCCGGACCGCTCGATCAATATTTGGTGCGAGTATTCGACGTCGACGACGCGGTCCCGGCCCGGGTCGCGTGGTCGGATGAAAACAATGGCCGGACGCGGCTTGTCGTCCGAGGACCTGGCCAGGGCGCGCAGGTCGTCGAGAGCGCCGCCCGCCACGATGGCGGTGAACTGGGATTCGATCAGACCGTTGCTCGCGGCGTCGCGCGAGAGAATCTTCTCCCGCATCACCGCCCCCAGAACCCCGCGCAGCTTGTCGAGCCGGATGCCGGGCAACCCGCCGCCGCGGTCGAGGAACTGATCCCGGCGGGCATAGGTCTCCACGGCCAGGCGCAAGATGCGGCTCTCGCGCGCCCCGGGCAGCCAGCCCATCCAGCGCAGCATGTCCTCGCCGCGGCCACGGCTCTCCGGGCGGACCGCGTTCAGATCCATCGGCGTGCAGTCCAGGATCACCCCGACCAGCCTGCGGTCACTGTCCAGGTGGATGTGTTCGGCGACCTCCAATGCGATCACGCCGCCCATGCTGTGCCCGACCAGCACGACGTTCTTCAGCCCGGACTGCTCGGCGGCGCGGATGATCAGGTCGGCGATCACCTTGGTGTCGATACCTTGATTGTCGTAGCGGATCGCCCACACCATGCCCATAGTGCGCAGCGAGGGCAGCGCGGCGGCGGTGTCGCCGGCGTCCAGGCCGCCGAGTCCAACCATGTCCACCACCACGGTGTCCCAGTCTTTCGGGTCGACGGGCGGTGCGACGGGAAGGATGGCCGGGTCGGTGCGCGCCAGCCGCACCTGTTCCGGCGCGACGTCGTACTTCCAGTACTGCGCGAACACCACCAGTCCGGCCAGTAGCAGTGCGGCGACCCGCAGCAGCATCACCCTGGTGCGGCGCAACGTCTTCCACTCATGCCCCAGGTGCGTGTCCCGCAGCCGAGCTCGGCGTCGCGCGTCATCCCAGTCGGAGACGGTGGACGGGTGCCGATCGTCCAACGGCGACATCTCTCCCACTGTAGGCACAGGTGCGGACGGCCGCCATTCCGAGGTCGCTGAGGCAGTGCGCGGTCTTGATCACTGGACGGTATTCACCGGCCTAACGCTTTCGCTCTACGACTCTGTCTCAGCCCACCTGTCGCAGCCGAGCTCTACGCCGGCGGTGCCCATCTCCGACCACCGACCGGCGTGCCTCGCGAATCTAATCGCACATCGTGCGACTGCCGCACACCTGGCCGGGCCAAATCGGCTCGGGGGGAGCCGCGTACAGCCCCGAACATGACAATCTGCGCCTGGAATACCCGGAGGAGACGAGAAGGACCGGTCGCCCGCGCTGGAACGGTAGTGGACCGCCGGCACCGCACTCCCAGTGATGGGAATCTGGTGTCGAGGAATGCGCCTGCGCCGCAATACGATCCGCACGCCAACTCACACCCTCTCTGCCCGTGCAGATCATCCCTCATCCTGGCGGCGGGAACTGCCAGGTGCCCCGGTCGGCGGCGGCGCGACCGGCGACGAGGGATCGAAGAAAGGCACTGGATGCGCCCGAAACGCCACCACCCAGGCGCTGTCGAGTCCCGTGTAATCGGACGGAGATCGAGCAGTCCGCTCGAAGACCGACGATGCGGAGTTCAGCGAACTGCCGTCGTGGTTGTGGAGCACCTCGGGCGACGATGAGTAGATCGCACATATACACGAACCGGAACTTCATGCTGTTGTGGTCCGGAAACGCTCTGTCGCTGACGGGGTTTCATGGTGTCCGAATCGCCTACCCGATGCTTGTGCTCGCAGTGACCGGTTCACCCGTGGCGGCTGGGTGGTCCGGTTTCGCGCTGAGTGTGCCGGGCCTGATCTTCCAAATCCCGGCAGGCATGGTCGCCGACCGGGCCGATAGGCTACGGATCCTTCAGCTGTGCCAAGTCCTCGGGTTGGCCGGAACATGTCTGGCCGCCGCGGCAGCCTCGGCCCGGCCTCCGGGGCTCGGCCTGATCCTCGCCGGTACCGCATTCGTCGAGGGCGGCGCGTACGTCTTCGTCAGCCTGAGCGAGCTGGGCATGGTGCGAGATCTGATTTCAGTCGAACAGCGGCCGGCCGCGTTCTCGTTCCTCGAGGCTCAGCAATCGATCGCCAATCTGGTCGGGCGCGCGACGGGGGCCGCGATGTACGGCGTCACCCGCTGGCTGCCGTTCCTCGCCAACGCCGCGTCCTACCTATATTGCTTGGCCGCGCTGTCCCGGATCCGATCGAAGTCGGCTACGTCGACGGACTCCGCGAAGTCCGAGGAGTCCACGGAGTCCACCGGCCGAACAAGCGGGCGGGATATCGCGGCGGGTGTGCGTATCGTGTGGGCCGAGCCGCTGCTTCGAACGTCGACTTTGCTGATCGGGGCCTCGAACGTCGTCATCCAAGTCGTGCTGCTGTTGATCCTGGTAGAGCTGAAAGCCAACGGCCAGCCGGCCTGGATCACCGGTGTAGTGCTCGGCATGTCCGGGGTAGGCGGAATGCTCGGCGCAGCCATGGGGACATGGATCACCGCCCGCTTCTCCGCGGAACGTGCCTATCGAGGAGCCCTCTGGATGTGGACAGCGCTGCTCATACCGATTGCGTTCAGCGCCAACCCTATTCTGCTTGCCATAAGTTGGTGTGGTATCGGCTGCGTCACCGTCGCCAGCCACATCGCCCTGACCGTCTACCGGGTGACCGTCATCCCCGAGCAGGTCCTCGGACGCGCGCTCGGGACGATATCGCTGGTCTCCGAGGGCGCCGTGGCGCTCGGCTCGCTCAGCGCGGGCTACCTGGTTTCCACCCTCGGGATCGTTGCCACCCGGTGGGCGATGCTTGCCGCGATGCTCGTCCTTGCGGTGCGCGGGAGTACCATCGCCCCTACCCCAACTCCGGAAATGGCAGTCGGTCGCGCGCGCTGACAGTACCGGGCCCGCGCCGAGGTGGATACCAAGTCGGAATGCCGTTTCCGTTGACGACGTCAGCGGCCGCCATTCGAGGATCGGCCGGCTTCGACAGCGAATGCCGACGCCGGCCGAACAGTCTCGGCTACCTCACCCGGCGGGCGGCGGCGCAAATGGTGGCGGCGTAACCGGCGGCGGGGCAATCGGCGGGGGGACGATCGCGTCGGGAGGAGGTGTCATTGTGCTGGGCGGCGGGGCAATCTCAATCATCGGAGGTTCCTTCCTCTTTGATCAGCCTGAGACCAGTCGAATCCCAGGCAGCCTCAGAACCCGGGCGGAATTTCCCGCCCGCGTACACAGGGGACCGGCGTCATGCGAAATGCCGCCGCCATGAAACGGCGATCAGGACCGCGGACACCGATGATGTCCTGGGTGATATTCGGTCGCTATCGATACTCGCCAGCGCGACGCCGAGCCGGCCACGACGACACCTCGCGCCGTTTTGCCCGAGGTAAGGTGCACTGCCGTAACGGACTGGCTCATCGAAGTCTCCGCGTTTCGCTCGGGCCAACGTGTCACCTATTGTGCCCCAGGCAATCTGGGCCCATTCCCACATCTGGGTACAGAAGAGCAGATCTTTCCGGTACGCCCAGCAGGTAGGTGACGCTCCGGCCCGTCGCCGGGTTCCCGATCCCGGGACTGCCTGGGGTGCTCATAGATCCGCCGGTATGGCATTGACCAGGCGAAGCCGTCGAGCGGGTTGCCGCAGTGCCGGTGTCCCATCGGTTACACCAGCGCCGCCGCGCAGTCACCTGCTGCGGCGAGATCGGCTGGCCGCATATCTATTCGAGCGCCGAGCCAGGAGTCCATCCGCCGGACAAGCAGCTTACGGCTACCCAGTAGGAGCGTCGTGAACCCCCTTACCGAGCCCGAGAGGCTTGGCCCCGACCGGAACGCGACGCCGCAAACCTGGAGTCTTGTTAAGAACAGGTTACGGCGTGCTCCCTGGATTTGTGGCGCCGGAACCTCCATGTGACGATATTTTCGGATCCCACACGAGCAATTCATCCCGAAGTGATCACCAAAGGCATTGTCCGGTCACCGTCGTCGCCCCGGCTTGTCTCCTTCCGTGTGTTCGTTTGAAAAATTTGTATCGTTGAGTCTTGCCGAAGTGACGAGATCCGCGAAGGGGCGTCTTGCGCATATCGGCGCAAAAATATGTGAGGAATGTTTCGGGTGAGTGAGTTTTGGAGCGTCAGCTCTTCTTTGGCGTGTCTCAGTATTGGTATCTCATTGTATGGAGTCATTGCGTATCTGGCGGGAATACTGGAAGGTGGCACGCGGCCGCGAATCGCATCATGGGCGGCCTGGTGCACCGCCAATACCGTTTTCGCGATCGTGGCATATCTCGAGGGCGCCTATCTTGCTGCGGGTATCAATGCCGCTTCGGCGGCCATGAATGTGGCGGTCATCGGCGTCGGCATAAAACATCGGGTAAGTCTGCGACCGGGAGATCATATTGATTGGGCTTGCCTGATTTCATCGATCGCGTGTGTGATGGTGACCGTCGGGGCGTCGGAAAAGGCATTAGGCGCACTCTTTGCCTTGTGCGCCAACATCGTTGCCACGATACCGACACTCAGGCACGCATGGTCGAAACCCCATGAAGAGACTTGGCAAATGTTCGCCGCGAATGCCTGCGCCGGAGGCCTGGGACTGCTCGGCGTACTCATGGCAAGCGGATTTCAATTCGCGTCGGCTGCCGGTCCGCTGATCACCGCCCTAGGCAATATCGGCTTGGCGGCACTCACCCTCGGTCGTGGCAGGTTCGCCGATGATGCTGCCGTCACCGCAAGAGCTGGTTGACCGCAATGCGATCGATCATCTCCAATATAGGCGACTGCTTCGCCGATCCCGGCGAACTCACCCGCGGGGAGGCCCAGCGCGCCCTCAGCATCCATAGCATCTGTTCCCGGCGATGCCTTGTCCTGCGGCAAGCCGAACGCATTCTCGATGTCGACGGCCGAGATGGATCATCGATCGGGGTTCCTGCCCCCGGAACGGATAGGGAAAAGTCGGCAATATTCGGCCGGCGGATCGACTGATCACCGCCAAGTGGTGAAAGCGAGCCCGCCGCCCAGCATGGCACTACAGCCGCGACCAACCGAGAAATTCCGTAGTCGGCAATAAGCAGGATTATGGCGAGGCCGATCGAGCCGCCGATACGAAGATGTCGAGGCCCGAATGATACGACGGACCGGCCGTCTTGCCGCTAGACCAAGGGCGACCAGGCGGGCTCGAACCAGCTGGCCGCGGCGGTCAGGAACCGTTCGCGGTCCCAGCGGCCCGCGCCCGCGGGCACCGCGCCGACCAGATCGATGCCGGTCACCCGGGGCAGGTCGGTCCGGTTGCACTCGGCCGCAAGGTCGGGCTCGGTCGGCCAGGCACCGATCACCAGGCCCACGCAGCGCACGCCCGCCGAATGCAGAGCACGAGTGGTCAATTCGGTGTGGTTGAGCGTGCCGAGCCCGGCCGCGGTGACCACCAGGACCGGTGCGCCGAGTTTCTGCGCGAGGTCGACGAGAGTGAAATCGCCGAGGCGGACCAGCAATCCGCCCGCACCCTCGACCAGGACGAGGTCGGCGTCGGCTAGGGAGTCGATGGCAGCGACGGTCTCGGCGAGGGTCAGTTCCGGCAAACCGGCCCTTCGGGCGGCGGTGTCAGGCGCCAGTGGGTCGGGGTACCGGGCGAGCTCGACCGTCCGCACTACACCGCTGAGACGCTCGATCTCGGTGAGATCGCCGGGTTCGCCAGGGGCGACGCCGGTTTGGCCCGGTTTGCACACCGCGACCGAACGACCGTCCGCCAGCGCGGCGGCGGCGATCGCGGCGGTGACGACGGTCTTGCCGACGTCAGTGGACGTTCCGGTGATCAGCAGGACGCTCATGCGAACAACACTCCCGTCCGGCGAATCGCACTGCGCGACAAAGCGACAACCCGGCTCGTCCCACGAACAGCGGGGAGTCGATCGCTACGCGCAATCATGCGGGCACCGAATCCAGATCACGTGCGGCGGCCAAGACTTCGCCGAGCACCATGGCGATGGTATCGAGTTCGACCGCGGTGAGATCGGCACGCGCCGTCAGCCGCAACCGAGACGTACCCTCTGGGACCGACGGAGGACGGAAACAGCCCACGTCGAGCCCCCGCGCCCGGCATGCCTGGGCGGCGTCGAAGGCTACCTGGGCGGCGCCGAGCACGACCGACACCACGGCCGAATCCGGGGCGGGCACACCGGCGATCCGGGCGATGTCGGCGGCGCGCTCGAGTACCCGCCCGGCGAGTTCGGGTTCGTTGCCCAGCAGGCGCAGCGCGGCGCGCGCCGCACCGACCGCGGCGGGCGCGAGGCCGGTGTCGAAGATGAACGTGCGCGCGGTGTCGATCAGGTGGGCGCGCACCCGTGCGCTGGCCAGCACCGCCCCGCCTTGCGCGGCAAGGGATTTCGACAGCGTCGCGGTGATCACCAGATCGGGTGCACCGGCCAGACCGACTTCCTGCACGAGCCCACGCCCGCCGGTGCCGCGCACGCCGAGACCGTGCGCCTCGTCCACGAGGAGCACCGCGCCGTTGGCCCTGGTCACCCGGTGCAGCTCAGCCAGCGGCGCGAGATCGCCGTCGGCGCTGAACACCGAGTCGGTGAGCACGAGCGCGCGCTCCTCTGTGCGCTCCGACAGCAGCCGGTCCACCGCCGTGACGTCGCAGTGCGGCGCGACCTCCACCCGGGCCCGCGAGAGCCTGCACGCGTCGACGAGCGACGCATGACTGCCCGCGTCGGAGACGACGAGCGAGCCACGCCCAGTCAGCGCGGTGACCGCGCCCAGATTGGCCGCGTACCCGGAGGCGAACACGAGTCCCGCTTCGGCGCCGACGAAATCGGCCAGTTCGGCCTCGAGCAGCTCGTGCTCGGCGGTGGTGCCGGTGACCAGGCGGGACCCGGTGGACCCCGCGCCCCAGCGCCGGACCGCCCCGATCGCGCCGTCGATCACCTCCGGGTGGCGCACCAGCCCGAGGTAGTCGTTGGAAGCGAGGTCGATCGACGGCGTCTGCGGGGCACGGGGGCGTAGCTCACGACGCAGTCCCGCGCTCACCCGCGCGGCGGCACGGTCGTCCAACCAGCTCAACGGATCGGTAGTCACAGCTCCGCAGCATACTTGAACACCGTTCAGGGCCGATAGCCACGGGCCGAGTCACTGACCGTTGAACCAGTTCGGCGTATCGAGCCGGAATACCTCGCCGGGGGTCAGCGTGCGGAGATCCCGCTCCATGGCGGCGAGCCGGTCCGCGCCGAGCAGGTCGGCCCAGCGGTCATGGATCCGGTCGAAGACGCGCGCCGACCGGGTCAGCGCGTCGAGGGCGCGATCGGTCAGTGTGTAGACCTTCCGCCTGGCATCGGCGGGATCGCTGCCCTGACGCACATAGCCCAGCCGGTCCAGCACCTCGATGTGCTTGCCCGCGGCCTGTTTCGAGATTCCGAGCGCGCGCCCGAGGTCGGCGGCCGTGCATCCGTTGGGCCCGCCCGCACGCCCGACGGCTTGAAAGAGGAAGCCGTGTATGGGCCGCAACTCGGGATGGCCATGCTGGACCAAGTCGGCATGCACCTCGTCGATCACCGCACGGAAGCCGAGCAGCATCCGCAGCGGCAGCTCGTAGCCGCCGGCGTCACTTGACATAGTGGACAACCTCGTTGACTATATGGACAACTTCATTGTCTATCTTAGAGGTGGTACCCCGATGGCTGTCATTCCCCATGCCGACACACGCCGCACCGAGACTCCCGGCGGGGTCATGACCACACTCGCCTCCCCCACACAGGGGGGCGCCTCGCTTGCGCTCTGGCGAGTCGACGTACCCGCAGGCACCACCGGCCCCCGGCACTTCATCGACGCCGAACAGGTCTGGACGGTCGTCTCGGGCCGGATCGACATTGCCCTCGACGGCTCGGAAATCACTGCCGCCGAGGGCGATACGGTGATCCTGCCGGCGAACGTGCTGCGGCAGGTGCGCACCGAGGAGGGCTTCGCGGCCATCGTTGCCGCACCGGCGGGTGCGCGGGCGGGCATGCCGGACAGCGACAGCATGGTCGTGCCGCCCTGGATCGCGTAGCGACTGCGGGCCACTAATCCGACGGCGTCGCGACAGCGGCGCGCATCCCGGCGGTGATCGTCGCGATGTCGTCGGACGTGCTGACGAACGGCGGCATCGTGTACACCAAGTTCCGGAACGGACGTAGCCAGACACCGGCCGCGACGGCGGCGTCGGTCGCGGCGCGCATGTCGACCGGACGGTCCAGCTCGATCACGCCGATCGCACCGAGCACGCGCGCCTCGACAACCCTGGGCAGGCCTCGCACCGGAGCGAGGCCCGCCTCCAGCTCGGCCTCGATCCGACCGACCTCCCCGCGCCAGTCGCGCGACCGGAGCAGTTCGATCGAGGCGACCGCGAGCGCGCAGGCCAGCGGGTTGCCCATGAAGGTCGGCCCGTGCATCAGCCCACCATGCCCCACGCTGATCGTTTCGGCGATCCGCGCGGTGCACAACGCGGCGGCCAGGGTCAGGTAACCGCCGGTGAGCGCCTTGCCTACGCACATCACATCCGGGCTCACCCCGACCCGGTCGGCCGCGAAAAGCGTTCCGGTGCGGCCGAATCCGGTGGCGATCTCGTCGAAGACCAGCAGCACGCCGTATTCGTCGCACAGCCTGCGCAAATCAGTGAGATAGCCGGGGTGGTGCCAGCGCATCCCGCCCGCGCCCTGCACCACGGGCTCCACGATGACCGCCGCG
This sequence comes from Nocardia sp. NBC_00881, assembly GCF_045207455.1. NCBI lineage: Bacteria > Bacillati > Actinomycetota > Actinomycetes > Mycobacteriales > Nocardiaceae > Nocardia > Nocardia sp. NBC_00881. The sequence goes on along the minus strand of NZ_CP108798.1, from coordinate 8,192,507 downwards.
AGCTCGTCGGCGTGCGACGCGATCAGCCGCTCCAGCTCCACGACGTACTCGGGCCGGTACTCTCGCGGCGGCACCGGCGCGAAGAACTGGTTCGCCAGGATGTCTGTCCACAGCGAATGCATGCCGCCGTCCGGGTCGCACACGCTCATCGGGGTGAAGGTGTCGCCGTGGTAGCCGCCGCGCCAGGTGAGCAGCCGCCGCTTCTCCGGCCGGCCCGAGGAGCGCCAGTACTGCAGGCACATTTTCACCGCGACCTCGACCGATACCGAGCCCGAGTCGCATAGGAATACCTTGTCCAGGGCGGCGGGCGTCGACTCGACCAACAACTCGGCCAGGCGCGCCGCGGGCTCATGGGTGAGCCCGCCGAACATCACGTGACTCATCCGCTGCGACTGGGCCACGAGCGCGGCGTCGAGCACGGGGTGCCGGTAGCCGTGGATGGCGGCCCACCAGGAACTCATGCCGTCGACCAGTTCGCGCCCGTCCGCCAGCGTCAGCCTGGTACCCGCGGCGCTCGCCACCACCAGCGGCTCGGTCGTCGCAGGGAAACCGCCGTAGGGATGCCAGACATGCTTGGCGTCGATGGCGGTGATCTCATCAGGGGTCAATCCCACAGCAATCCTCGCGGTCGAGCGTCGGCCCCGGTCGGCCCGGAGCGGCTTGAACGGCGTTCAAGTTACCACTCGAGCTGGGCGAGCACGAACGGACATCCGAGCAAGGGGCGGTGTTCGGTTGCCCGTGCGCCCGGCGGCCGGACTCGGACGTGCCGGTCACCCGACACCCGCCGACTGCGTGAGGGCCCGGTCCAGCTGCGCCAGCGCCGTCCGCAGCTCCGCGAGACAGCACTCCCCCAGCGCCTGCGCCAGCGTCCGCTCGATGCCGCGAATCCGCTCGGACGCCACGCCCAGCGCCGTACGGCCCGCCTCCGTGACCATCACCACCCGCGCCCTCCGGTCGGCCGGATCGACCTCGCGCGTGACCAGCCCGCACCGCTCCAGATGGGTCACCAACTCCCCCATCGACTGCTGGGTCATCCCAGCCGCCTCCGCGAGTGCGGTAATCCGCGCCCCCGCGGGGTTCAGGTGCCGGAACACCGCGTAGTGCGCGGGACGCAGCTGATCATCGAGACGGGCGCGCAGCTCACGATTCAGCGCACGTTCATAAGCCGCAGTGGCCTGGCTGAGGAGTTTCAGAAGCGACGGATCATCCGTTGACATAATGCAAAGGTTACCTTTATATATTGAGACATGCGAGACGACCGGACACTCACCTTCCGCAACGGGCACCGCGTCACCCTCGTCGCGCACGGCACCGACGAGCGCGGTCCTTACCTCCGGCTCGAGCACGTCCTGCCACAGTCCGAGCGGCAGGCGGGCCCCCATTGGCATCCGGTGCTCAGCGAGCGATGGACGGTCCGGCAGGGACGGGTCCGATACCGAGTCGACGGCGCCGAGATCATCGCGAACCCCGGCGACACCGTCACGGCGCCGGCGCGCACCGTCCACGAGTTCTGGAGCGAGGCCCCCGACACCGTGGTCGACCACGAGATCCGCCCTCCGCTGCGGCACTGGGAGATGTTCCGGCTCTGGCACAACCTCGACCGCGCGGGCAAGACCACTCGAGCCGGGGTGCCGCGCGATCCGCTCGCCCTCGCGTTGCTGTGGGATTACCAGGACGGCTACCTCGCGGGCATCCCAGCCTGGCTGCAACGCGGGGCACTCGGCAGCCTCGCGCGTGTCGCGCAGCGCTGCGGCTACCGGCGCCGCTGGCTGGAAAGCGGCTCCGACCTCCGCTGACTCACCTGGTCACAACCACCCCCGAAAGCACGACGCCGCTGCCGCTAGTGTCGTTGCCATGGCTCAGTCCGACGCAGCGCCCAGCGACGCGACACCACTGGGTGTCTGGCCGGGCACCGCCTATCCCCTGGGTGCGACCTACGACGGCGCGGGTACCAACTTCTCGGTGTTCTCGGAGGTTGCCGACGCAGTCGAGCTCTGCTTGATCGCCAGGGACGGCACCGAAAGTCGGGTCGAGCTCGACGAGGTCGACGGCTACGTCTGGCACGCCTATCTGCCCGCGGTCGGCCCCGGTCAGCGTTATGGCTTCCGAGTGCACGGGCCGTACGACCCCGAGCGTGGATTGCGCTGCGACCCGAGCAAATTGCTGCTCGATCCCTACGGCAAGGCGTTCGACGGCAACTTCGATGATCATCCCTCGCTCTACACCCATGGGCTCGACTCGCTCGGGCACACTATGGCGGGCGTGGTGATCAACCCATACTTCGACTGGGGCACCGACCGATCACCGAACCGGCCCTACCACGAGACGGTGATCTACGAGGCGCACGTCAAGGGCATGACGATGACCCATCCCGAGGTGCCCGAGGAACTGCGCGGCACCTACTCGGGCATCGCGCACCCGGCGGTCGTCGACCATCTGAAAGCGCTGGGCGTCACCGCGATCGAGCTGATGCCGGTGCACCAGTTCCTGCACGACCGGGTCCTGCTCGATCAGGGTCTACGAAACTACTGGGGCTACAACAGCTTCGGGTATCTGGCGCCGCACAACGAGTACGCCGCGATGGACCGCGCCGGTTCGGCGGTGACCGAGTTCAAGGCGATGGTGCGGGCGCTGCACGTGGAGGGCATCGAGGTGATCCTCGACGTGGTCTACAACCACACCGCCGAGGGCGACCACCGGGGGCCGACGCTCGGGTTCCGCGGTATCGACAACGCCGCCTACTACCGCCTGGACGACGAGGACCCGTCGCGCTACATGGATTACACAGGCACCGGCAACAGCCTCAACGTGCGCCACCCACACACTCTGCAGCTGATCATGGACTCACTGCGCTACTGGATTCTGGACATGCACGTCGACGGGTTCCGCTTCGACCTGGCCGCGACGCTGGCACGCGAACTGCACGACGTGGATCGGCTGTCCACGTTCTTCGATCTGGTGCAACAGGATCCGGTGGTGAGCCAGGTGAAGCTGATCGCCGAGCCGTGGGACGTCGGCGAGGGCGGGTACCAGGTCGGGAACTTTCCCGGGCTGTGGACGGAGTGGAACGGCAAATACCGCGACACCGTGCGCGACTACTGGCGCGGTGAACCGGCGACGTTGGGCGAGTTCGCCTCTCGACTCACCGGCTCATCGGACCTGTACGAGGCCACCGGGCGCAGGCCGAGCGCCAGCATCAACTTCGTCACCGCGCACGACGGATTCACCCTGCGGGACCTAGTGTCCTACAACGAGAAACACAACGAGGACAACGGCGAGGACAACCGCGACGGTGAAAGCTGGAACCGGTCGTGGAACTGTGGCGTCGAAGGTCCCACCGACGACGAGGAGATCTGTACCCTGCGCGCACGGCAGAGCCGCAACCTGATGGCGACGCTGGTGCTCAGCCAGGGTGTGCCGATGCTCGCGCACGGAGACGAGATGGGCCGCACCCAGTACGGCAACAACAACGTCTATTGCCAGGACTCGCCGCTGGCGTGGATGGACTGGTCACTGCGCGAGACGAACGCGGACCTGCTCGCATTCACCCGCCGCGTGATCGCGCTGCGCACCGAGCACCCGGTCTTCCGGCGCCGCCGCTTCCTCGCGGGCGGGCCGATCCGCTCGAAGGACCCTGCCCGCGACATCGCGTGGCTCACCCCGTCCGGCAAGGAGATGACTGCGGCCGACTGGGACAGCGGATTCGGCAAGTCGCTGGCGGTCTACCTGAATGGTGCGGGCATTCCCGAGCCAGGGCCGCGCGGCGAGCGAATCACCGACGAGTCGTTCCTGCTCTGCTTCAACGCCCACGACGCGGCAATCGACTTCGCCTTGCCAGGAACCGATTACGGCGCTGAGTGGTCGGTCGCGCTGGATTGCTCGACGCCCACCGGTCTGGCCGAAGCCACCTATCCGGCGGGCGCCACTGTCACCATCGAATCTCGCTGTCTCCTCGTCCTCCGCCACGCCGCATGACCGAAATGCCGATGACCACACCCACCGCCACCGAGATGCACGTGACCAACCCCGTCTCGCAGCGTCGCAGGCCGACGCGCCAGACGACGATCCGCAGCACCTACCGGCTGCAGCTGCGTCCCGACGCGCTGACCTTCGCCGACGCTCGCGCTATCGCGGAATACCTGCAGCAACTGGGCATCTCGCACCTCTATCTGTCGCCGCTGCTGACCGCGGCGCGCGGTTCCACACACGGCTACGACGTCACCGATCCGACCACGGTGTCGGCGGCCCTCGGCGGACCGACCGGGCTCAAGGCTCTCGCCGACGAGGTGCGCAGCCGCGGCATGGGGCTGATCGTCGACCTGGTGCCCAACCACGTCGGCGTCGCGGACCCGCAACAGAACCCCTGGTGGTGGGATGTACTGCGGTACGGCCGAGAGTCCAGGTTCGCGCGGTACTTCGACATCGACTGGAGCCAGGGCAACGGTGCGGGCGGCAGGCTGGCGCTACCGGTGTTACAGAGCGAGAACGACCCAGCCGCGTTGACCGTCGACCGCTCGGGCGCAGAACCCATGCTGGCCCTGCACGAGCTGCGTTTCCCGATCGCGCCGGACACCGACGGCGACAACGCCCTTCGCATCCACGACAAGCAGCATTACCGCCTGGTGAGCTGGAAGGCCGGGCTGTGCACTTACCGCAGGTTCTTCGCGGTCAGCAGCCTGGCCGCGATCCGCCAAGAGGACCCCGAGGTCTTCGAGATCACCCACCGCGAACTCGCCGCTTGGTGCGAGCACGATCTGATCGACGGCGTGCGGGTCGACCACCCGGACGGACTGTCCGATCCCGCCGGGTATCTCACCCGGCTGCGCCGCCTCATCGGCCCGCACCGGCTGCTGCTGGTGGAGAAGATCCTGGCCAACCGCGAGCCACTGGACGCGACGCTCCCGGTCGACGGCACCACCGGCTACGAGGCGCTGACCGACGTCAGCGGTGTGCTGATCGATCCAGAGGGCGAACAGGCGCTCACCGAGCTGTCACGCCGTGTCGCCGGGCACGGCAGCGATCGCGCGTGGATCGGCGAGACGGAGCACCGGATCAAGCGGGCGGTCGCCGAAAGTGTTCTGGCGCCGGAGATCCGGCGACTGGTGGCCGCGATCAAGCAGGACGCGAACGTCGAGTGCTTCGACACCATGGCACTGACCAACGCCACCATCGAGGTGCTGGCGTTCATGCCGGTGTACCGGGCCGACTACGCGCCGCTGGCCGGCATGATCGGCGCGGTGATCGCCGAGGTGGAAAAGCGCAACAGCGAACTCACCGCGCCGCTCGCGGTGCTGGTCGCGGCGCTGTCCGGCGCCGGCGCCGCCGCAGTGCGATTCAGCCAGGTCTGCGGTGCGGTCACCGCCAAGGCGGTCGAGGACACCATGTTCTACCAGGCCGCGCGGCTGGTCTCGCTCCAAGAGGTCGGCGGCAACCCGGCCAGGTTCGGCCACTCACTCAACGAATATCACCTGTCCAACAGTGAACGCGCACAGCGCTGGCCCGCGACCATGACGACGCTGTCGACGCACGACACCAAGCGCGGCGAGGACGTGCGCGCCAGGATCGGCGTGCTCTCCCAGGCCGCGGAGACCTGGGCGCGTAGCGTCGACTCCTGGTTGGAGACCACACCGGCCCCGGACGGCGCCACCGCGCTGTTCCTGTTGCAGAACATGTTCGGCGTGTGGCCCGCGGACGGCCGGCCCGCCGCATCGGTGCCCGGCCTGCGCGAGCGCCTGCACGTATTCGCCGAGAAAGCGATCCGCGAGGCGAACACCAAGACCTCCTGGGAGGAGCCGGACGCCGAGTTCGAGACCGCCGTGCACGGGTGGCTGGACGCGGTGATCGACGGCCCGGTCGGCTCCGAACTCGGCGACCTGGTGCACGAACTGGCCCCGCATGCGTGGTCGGATGCCTTGTCGCAGAAGCTGTTGCAGCTGTGCGGCCCCGGCATTCCGGACGTCTACCAGGGCTGCGAACTGTGGGAGGACTCCCTCGTCGACCCGGACAACCGCCGTCCGGTGGACTTCGCCGCACGCGCGGGCATGCTCCAATCACTCACCGGCACACCGGCACTGGATACCACCGGCGCGGCGAAAATGTGGATCGTCGCCTACGCGCTGTGGTTGCGCCGGGAGCGTCCCGATTGCTTCGTCGGCGGCACCTACCTGCCGCTGTTCGGCTCCGGCGAGCAGGCGGACCGGGTGGTGTCCTATGCCCGTGGCCGCGTGGGCGAAGCCCCGGAGGTGATCGTTGCGGCCACCCGACACAGTGTGGGCCTGGCCGAAAGCGGTTGGGGCGATACGTTTCTCGACCTGCCCACGGGTACCTGGACCGACCGGCTGACCGGTCACACGTTCCAGGGAAAGGCCCGGCTGGAGAAACTGTTCACGCGGCTGCCGCTCGCGTTACTGATTCGCTAGAGCTTGGGCACGGTCGCGGCGGTCACCACATCGACCTTCTCGAAAAGGTCCTTCGGGAACATGCCGCCGAGCTGGCTCACGCCACCGTCGCAGGTTCACGGGGTGGTAGTTCGCGAGGACGTGATGCGGGCGCCGTCGCAGCGATGCGGCCGGGTAGAGGTTGCCGCCAACCACGATGGCGGATCTGCGCGACGAGCGCCCAAGGGGCGGAGATCTAGCGGGTACCGAAAACCCGAGCGGCCCGGGGAGCTTGCCGACGGGTGGCCAGCAGACCGACGATCCAGCGTGTGGCGCCGATCGCGGCCGCGGCCAGCACCGCGATCTGCGGCGAGCCGGTGACGAGCGCCAGGATCAGGCCGACCACCAGGCCGGCGGCGAGCGCTTCGAGCTTGTATACGGGCCATGCAGTACCGGCGATCTCGATCGTCGCCGAGGGAGCCGAAGGGTGCACAACCGCCATGTACTCAGGGTAGTCGGAATCAGAAGTTCGGGCCAGCGAACTTCTATCGCCGGGAACACAGCCGACCACTCGCGCGTTTCCGCAGACATGCCACTCACAGGTCAATACGAACCGAGTACATCCGACTGGGCCCGCGAGCAAGCCGAGAAGTACGAGAACTCCGGCGGCACCGAGGGCGCGACACTGCAGGGCAAACCCATCATCCTGCTGACCACCAAGGGCGCGAAGACCGGCAAACTCCGCAAGACCCCGCTGATGCGGGTGGAGCACAACGGGGAGTACGCCGTGGTCGCCTCGCTGGGCGGTGCGCCCAAGCACCCGGTCTGGTACCACAACATCAAGGCGGAACCGCACGTCGAACTGCGGGACGGCACGGTGCACAGGGACTACACCGCGCGCGAGGTCTTCGGCGACGAGAAGGCGCTGTGGTGGCAGCGGGCGGTCGAGGTGTGGCCGGATTACGCGAACTACCAGACCAAGACCGACCGGAAGATCCCTGTTTTCGTCCTGACACCCAGGTAACCAGCGTGTCACTGCCACCCGCCGCAGCACGCCGACACGGCGGGTGGCAGCATATTTCGGGTGTCCAATCCGCTTGGTGACCTCGACGCACTGTCCGATTCTCGTCCCGCACTCAGCGCGGACGAGATCGATGCTGCCGCCAAGCGAATTGCCGACATCATCGACCCGACCCCGTTGCAGTACAGCGAACGGCTGTCCACGCTGACCGGGGCGAAGGTCTACCTCAAGCGTGAGGACCTCACCGCAGTCCGCTCCTACAAGCTGCGCGGCGCCTACAACCTGGTGATGCAGCTGTCCGAGGTCGAGCGCGCGGCGGGCGTGGTCGCGGCCAGCGCGGGCAACCATGCGCAGGGCGTGGCGTTCGCGTGCCAGGCGATGGGGATCGCCGGCCGCATCTATGTGCCGGCCACGACACCGAAGCAGAAGCGCGATCGCATCCGGGTGCACGGCGGCGAGTTCGTGGAGCTGATCGCCGTCGGCGATACCTACGACGCCGCCGCGGCGGCAGCCGCCGCCGACGTCGTCCGCACCGGTGCGACCATGGTGGCCCCGTTCGACGACACGCGCACCGCGGCCGGCCAGGGCACCATCGCCCCGGAGATCCTGGAGCAGCTCGGCACCTCCCCCGACCTGGTGGTCATCCCCGTAGGCGGCGGCGGCTGCCTGGCCGGCGTAGGCACCTACCTGCGCGAGCGATCCCCACGCACGGCCCTCCTCGGCGTGGAGCCCGCGGGCGCGGCCTCGATGACCGCCGCGCTGGTGGCGGGCGGCCCGGTGACACTGCCGGAGATCGACCCGTTCGTGGACGGCGCGGCGGTGCGCCGGATCGGCGCTGTGCCATTCGCCGCGGTGTCCGGCTTCGGCGGGCAGGTGGTTTCGCACGCCTCGCTGCCTTTACTGACCACCACCGAATCCCCCAGTGGCGCTGGTTCTTTCAGGATGATGCAGGTCAACGAGGGCGCGATATGCACGACCATGCTCGACCTGTACCAGAACGAGGGCATCATCGCCGAACCGGCGGGAGCGCTCGCGGTGACGGCGCTCGCCGAGATCCCGGTGGAGCCGGGCTCGACGGTGGTATGCCTGGTGTCCGGCGGCAACAACGACGTGTCCCGCTACGGCGAGATCATCGAGCGCTCGCTGGTGCACCGCGGCCTCAAGCATTACTTCCTGGTCGACTTCCCGCAGGAGCCGGGCGCGCTGCGCCGCTTCCTCGACGAGGTACTCGGCCCCGACGACGACATCACGCTGTTCGAGTATGTCAAGCGCAACAACCGCGAGACCGGCGCGGCGCTGGTCGGCATCGAGCTCGGCGCGCCGGAAGGGCTCGGGCCACTGCTGGAACGGATGCGGGAGTCGCCGATCCAATGCGAGCGGCTGGACCCCGGCTCGCCCGCCTACCGCTATCTGACCTGAGCGAACCACCACGACGACCGCGCGGACTATCCACGCGAGCTTGCGCCTCGCCGGCGCTGGCTCACGCCGCCTTCGGCATCTCCTGCACCGCCACGCGGTGCGTCGCACGCAGGCAGTTCAGCATGAGCGGCAGCAGCCAGAAGGCCGCGGACTGGTCGTAGCTCAGCTGGCTTGCCGAGAGCCGGTTGTGCACGAAGCCGACCGACAGGCCCAGGCGCGGTTCGGCCCAGCCGAACGAGCCCCCGAGGCCGATGTGCCCGAAACCCGCTCGGGCACCCGGCATCGGCATCGAGTGGTACCCGAGGCGCCACAGCATCGGGACGTAGAACAGCGCGCGGTCGAGCTGATAGCTCTCGATGCGGCGCAGCGCCCTGACAGTGTGGCTGCCGAGGTACCGGCGCTCGGCAACGAGACCGCCGTTGGCGAGCGCGCCATACATCGTTGCCAGCGCGGGCGCGGTGCACACACCGTTGCCAGCGCCGAGTTCGGTGTGCAGGATCGGCGGATCCGCGCCTTCCAGAATAGCTTCCAGACCGGGCAGGAACAGGCAGCGGGTCGCGGCGCCCAGCGCACCCGGAATCCGATGACTGCGACCGAGAACCGCGGCGCCGAGCGGCTTTCCGAGCATGCTCAGCTGAGAACCCGCCAGCGGCGCGTAGCTGATCGACGCGTCCGCCGGTGGCCTGCCGAGATGAATGCCGTCGATGCCGAGCGGCTCGGCAACCTCGGTGCGGAACAGATCCGCCATGCTCATCCCGGTGATCGCGCGGGCCAACCCGGCCACCAGCCAGCCGAAGGTGAGCGCGTGGTAGGTGGGAACACCGAGCAGGCGATCGGGTTTCGCGGCGGCCAGGCGCTCCTCCATGAGCTGGTGGTCGAGCACGTCGGCCAGGCAGGTCGCGATCGGGGCCAGCGCGGACAATCCCGCTCGATGCGTCATCAGCTGGCGGACAGTGATCGCGTCCTTGCCGTTGGCGCCGAACTCCGGCCAGTACTCGGCGACCGGGGCGGAGTAGTCGAGCAGCCCGCGATCGGCGAGGCGGTGCACGACCGTGGCGGAAATGCCCTTGGTGGCGGAGAAGATGATCGTGCCGGTGTCCTTGGTCCACGGGGCGTCGCCTCCGGAGCCGATCCAGATGTCCACCAGCGGCTCTCCGTGCAGGTGCACCGCGAAGGCGGCGCCCGCCCCCCGGCGGTTACCGAATGTTCGAGCGAAAGCTCGAACAAATGGTGCGAATTCGGCGGCGGCGCTGCCACCCATCCCCGGGGGCAGAACCGCTAGGTCCCCGGAAGCTTCGTTGCTCATCTATCCACGGTAATGGCGTAGATCACACACGGCAATAATTCTGTCTCGGACAGTTGCGGGCCCGTTATCGGGGTGGCCGCCGAAAAAGACGCCGCGTCTACGCCTTCCACCGAGCTCACTGTGGTCCGGGCAGCGCCGTCTCCAGCAGTGCGAACGAGTGACCGGGAAGGGTTGTCACGGAAGGACCTACCGTCGGAGGCTCCCAGGACAGCACCGGTATGCCGGCGATGGGCACGGCGACCTGGTCCTCGGTGAGATTGCACAGCAGAGCCAGAGTGCCGCGGTGCACGACGATCCAGCGCGCCGCCTCGTCGTAGTCGACCGAGATGTGTGTCAGCCACGGGTCGCTCAACTCCGCCCGCTCCCGGCGCAGCGTCAGCAATGCGCGATAGCAGGACAGCAACCGCGCATGACGTGGTTCATCCGGTTCGTCCCAGTCCAGCTTGGACCGCAGGAACGTCCGCGGGTCCTGGGGATCGGGGATCTCGCCGGTGTCCCAGCCGTGTTCGGCGAACTCCTCCTTGCGCCCGGTGGCGGTGGCGGCGGCGGCCATCGGATCGGTGTGTGAGGTGAAGAACAGGAACGGTGTGCCAGCGCCCCACTCCTCCCCCATGAACAGCATCGGTGTGAACGGCGCACACAGCACGAGCGCGGCCTTGATCGCGAGCTGACCCTCGGTCAGGTAGGCACTCGGCCGGTCGCCGATCGCGCGGTTGCCGATCTGGTCGTGGTCGCAGGTATAGGCCAGCAACGCGCTGCCCGGGATCAGGCGCGGGTCGACCGGGCGGCCGTGTGTGCGCCCGCGGAAGCTGGAAAATGTTCCGGCATGGAAGAAGCCGTGGGTGAGCGTCTGGGCCAGACAGCGCAGCGAACCGAAATCGGCATAGTAGCCCTGCCGTTCGCCGGAGACCGCGGTGTGCACGGCATGGTGCAGGTCGTCGTTCCACTGCCCGGTCAGCCCGAAGCCGCCCGCCGCGCGCGGGGTGATCAGTTTCGGATCGTTGAGGTCGCTCTCCGCGATCAGCGTCAGCGGCCTGCGCACATGGGCGGCCAGGCGTTCGGTTTCGACGGCGAGCTCGGCGAGCAGGTGGGTGGCGGTGCGGTCGACCAGGGCATGTGCGGCGTCCAGACGCAGCGCGTCGATGCGGAACTCGCGCAGCCAGCGCAGCGCGTTGTCGATGATGTACCTGCGCACTTCGTCGGACCGGGGTCCGTCCAGGTTGACGCTCTGCCCCCAGGTGTTGCGACCGTCGGTGAGGTAGGGCGCGAAACGCGGCAGGTAGTTGCCGGACGGGCCGAGATGGTTGTAGACGACGTCGAGGCAGACGGCCAGTCCGCGGGCATGGCAGGCGTTCACGAACCGCTGCAGCCCGTCGGGCCCGCCGTAGCTTTCCTGTACCGCGTACCAGAGCACGCCGTCGTAGCCCCAGTTGTGCGTGCCGTCGAAGGCGTTCACCGGCATCACTTCGACCACCGTGACGCCGAGCCGGACCAGATGGTCGAGCCGCTCGATCGCGGCGTCGAAGGTGCCTTCCACCGTGAACGCACCGATGTGTAGCTCGTAGTAGACCGCACCGGCCAGTGGCCGCCCGGTCCACTCCGCGTCGGTCCAACCGGCCGGGTCGAGGGCGTGCAGCGCCGAACGGGCGTGCACCCCGTCGGGCTGGCGCGCCGAGCGCGGATCGGGCAGCACGGTGGGATCGTCGTCGAGCAGAAACCCGTACCGGGCTCCGATCGCGGCGGGTAGGTCGGTGCGCCACCAGCCGTCCGGCGACCGGGTCATCGAGTGGACGACTCCGTCCAGGTCCAACCGCACCAGTTCCGGCCGTGGTGCCCACACCTCGAACAGTGTCACCGCGCCAGCATCCCATGCGCGCCACCGGTCCGCGCGGCGCGGATTCCGCGTTCCGGCGACTGAACGACACAGAGGCACCGCGCTCCGGCAGCGGCACGGCAGCGCGGCGCACACAACACCACGGCGATGCAGCGGACGTGCGACATAGCGGACTGCGGCGTGGACCGGTCTCGCTTGCCTGCGGCTCCTGCGCGCCACCGTATCGCGGGTGTCGGCGGAATATCGCGACGGCGGGCTGCCTGCGGTGCGCGCCTCTGACCGGGTCCGAGGTACCTGACCGATCCGGCGAGGATGGGTTGAGAGTTGCACGCGATCGCCTCGTTTGCCGGTCACCGCAACACCGAGTCCACTCTCACCTACATCCATCAACCCTTGGGAATTGCATCTGACGGGCGAGAAATGCCTGATGGTGTGGTAGAGGCCTGTGTCTGTCCTGTCGTTTTGGCGGCTTGAGAAGTGTTGGTGGCCTGCTGATTTGAACTTGCGATCCCGTTGGGTGCATGATTCGCCCGTCGTTCGATGGCGCGGGAGGCGGGTTGCGGCAGGTCGATTTGGCGGGCGCGGCGCATCTGGAGTTGGTGTCCGGTGTGGTGCAGTTGCGTCCGGAGGACGCGATGGTCGAGGCGATGTTGCGGGGGTGGCAGGCGCAGCAGGTCTCACGGGGGTTGCGTGAGGACACGATCGTCGCGCGGGATCGGCTGGTGCGGCGGTTTATCGAGTTCACCAATGAATATCCGTGGTGCTGGACTCCGGCGCATGTGGACGAGTGGTCGCTGTCGCTGACCGGTGAGCGGCGGCTGGCTCCGTCCACGATTCGCAGTTATCAGTGCGGGTTGCGGTTGTTCACCGAGTTCGTGACCGACAATGCCCGATACGGTTGGGCGACAGCGTGTGAACGCGAGTTCGGGCCGGGCGTTCATCCGGTTCCGATTGTGCACGAATGGAATTCGATCGCACACCTCAACGGTTATGAGGGAAATCCTGAGGCGCGGGCGTTCAGTCGTGCAGAGTTACAGCGGTTCTTCGACTACGCCGACGACCAGGTCGATCGGGCGGTGCGGTCGAAACGAAAGGGCGCGTTGGCTGCCTATCGGGACGCGACGCTTTTCGAAGTGATTTACGGATGGGGCCTTCGGAGGACCGAATCGGCGCGATTGGACGTTCTGGACTGGGGCCGCAACCCGGCTGCTCCGCAGTTTGGCAGGTTCGGGACGCTGAATGTGCGGTACGGCAAGGCCAAACGAGGCGGGCCGCCCCGGCGCCGCAACGTCGCCTCGGTGATGGACTGGGCGGTCGAGGCCGTGGCCGACTACCTGGACAATATCCGTCCACGGTTCGGCTGCGCGGACCATCCGGCGTTGTGGGTTACCGAACGCGGTGGGCGGATCAAACCGGCGGAGATCAACGCCCGCTTCGAAGCCTATCGGGATGCGTTGCGATTTCCGAAAGTGTTGTCGCCGCATTCATTTCGTCATTCGTATATTTCCCACCTTACCGAGGATGGGGTTGATCGGAGATTCATCCAGGTCCAGGTCGGTCACGAATGTGACAGTTCCACCGCCATTTACACCCATGTCAGCGACGACTTCATGAATACCGTTCTCCGCAAGGCGCTTTCACCCGCGCTCGATACTACCTCCTCCGAGGAAAAGGACGACCGGTGACTGCGAAATTGGACTACCAGTGGCATTTGCGCAAGGTGATGGCCGATCGCGGCTACTTCCAGACCACCGATCTGATCGAGCCGCTGGACAAACGGGGAATCACGTTGTCCTCGAGCCAGGTCTATCGCCTCGTCGTAGACCGCCCGGAACGACTGAGCTTGAAGATCCTGATGGCACTGCTCGACATCCTCGACTGCACGATGGACGACCTCATCGAACCGATCACCTCAGCCGCGACCGGGAAGACGCGGACCAGGAAGGCCGTCGGCGCCGAGACCGGTGTCGGCGAGCTGCGGCCCAAACGCGCCCGCATTCACGGTGTCGAACGGTGACGACAGCGGACAGGGCCATCGACCGCGCCGTGTCCGACCCGATCGGACTGATCGTGGACATAGTCACCGCGATCGAGCCCGCACTGACGCGGGAGACGATTCGGGCAGTCGTGCAGGACATCGCGGGCGGCCGCGCGAAGTCGCGGCGCCTGGCAGCGGCGTTGGCCGAACGCCCCGAGGTCCTACTCGACGGGCGATCACCGGCACCACGCGTGATCGGTGACCTGCTACTGGCGCTGCGAAACGCTGGGGCCTCGGCGGTCTCACCGCCGGTCTGCGCCGAGTGCGGCAAACTGCTGCGCACAATGCAACGCCACGGTCAGGACTGGCTCTGCGCCGTCTGCGGACACACCACCGCACCCTGCGCAATCTGCGGAAAACTCAAACAGACCGTGACTCGGGACCTAGCAGGGCGACCGCGATGCGCCCAATGCCCCGAGGTCGACGACCGCGATCCGGTCGAGGTGATCTGCGCCGTCATCGCAGTCTGGAACCCGGAAGTCGATCGTGAGGTAATCGCCGATGCCCTCGCTCGATGCTGCCGGAGACCGTCATATCGGCGACAGCTGGCCTGGGCGGTGGAAACCGACCCCGCGCTGCTGACCGGAGATGGGCACCGCGCACCGCTGCGTGTGATCCCCCGGTTCATCGAGGCCCTGCACGCCGCAGGAGTCGCCGGCATCGTCCTCCCGTCCTGCCCGGGCTGTCACCGCGTGGTTCGCATCGACAAACCCCTTGACGGACAACGGGTCTGCCGCACCTGCATCGCGCACTCCCGCTATGAGGCCTGCGCGCGCTGCGGAACCCGCCGCGAACCGGTCACCCGCGACCGTGACGGCGGCGGGATCTGCGCCAACTGCTTCACCAGCGACCCCGCCAACCTCGAAACCTGCATCAACTGCGGTCGGCTACGCCCGGTCTCCCGCCGGACCACCGACCGGCCACTGTGTTCACCATGCCCGGGTGTGAAACGGCGGCGGTGTTCGATCTGCGGTGAGACCACGCCCTGCGGAATCTCACGGGTCACGGGCCTGCCATGGTGTCCGCCATGCCAACGCCGGACCGCGACATGCTCATCCTGCCACCAGACCACCGCGATCGTCTCGGGCACCACAACCGAACCGCTCTGCCGCGACTGCACCCAGCGCCCGGCCTGGCTCGCAGACTGCGTCACCTGCAACGACCCCGACTACCCCAACCCCGGCCAATGCCGCAGATGCCTGGTCAACAAACGTCTCGACGACATCATGGGACCCGACACCGACAGGCTCCCTGCCGGGCTGCGAACCCTGCGCGAGGACATCGCCACCACTGAACACCACATCACCGCGATGCGATGGGTCACCAAAACCTCTATCGCACCGATACTTTCCGACCTCGCAACCGGACGCAGGCCCCTCACCCACGAAGCACTCGACGAACTGCCCGACACCGCACCACTCGCGCACCTTCGTCAGACCCTCGTGACCGTCGGCGCGCTGCCCGAACGCGATGAACAACTGGTCCGGCTCGAACGCTTCCTCACAGGGTTCATCGCCGCGGAGGATGACCGCGATCGTCGGAAATTGTTGCGCCGCTACGTGATCTGGCATCTGCTGCGGCGTCTGCGCAGCCGTAACAACGGCCGCCACACCTCCCGCCAGCAGTTCTTCCGAGTCCAAAACCACGCCCGCGCCGCCGTCGCGTTCCTGGACTGGCTCGAAGCCCGCAATCTGACCCTGGCCACCTGCCGGCAGGGCGAGCTCGAGCGTTGGCTCATCGACGACTCCGGCGCCTACCGCTACGAAACCGGCACCTTCATCCGCTGGGCGCACGCACACAAGCTGACCACGGCATACATGCCCGCACACCGCTGGCATGGTCCCGTCGGCCCACTCGACGACCAGCACCGCTGGGACACCGCACGCCAGCTCCTGCACGACACCAGCCTCAAAACCGACGACCGCCTCGCCGGACTACTGCTACTGCTCTACGCCCAAGGACCATCCACCCTCAGCCACCTCACCGTCGACCAAATCCACATCGACGACCACCCCGGTCAGCATCCACCTCGGCCGCGCCCCCATCCACCTGCCCGAACCCGTCGCCGAACTCGCCCGCACCGTCGTCACCAACCGCAAAGGACACGCCACCATCGGCGCCCGAACACCCTCGCCCTGGCTGTTCCCCGGAGGGCAGCCGGGCCGCCCGATCAGCACCGAACGACTAACGCTCAGACTCAACCAACTCGGCATCCGCCCCAACCAGGCACGCAGCACCGCCCTGTTCCAGCTGGCCACCGAGATCCCCGCCGCGATACTCGCCCGCACCCTCGGAATCAATATCGAAGCCGCCGTCCGATGGCAACGCCTCTCCGCAGGCGACTGGGCCACCTACGCCGCCGACATCAGCCGCCGAAACCCCCAATCACCAAGGCATTCCGACAGTTCGAATACCTGAGGTCACCATTATGTGGGCGGGATCTGTCGGCGAAACCACCCGAACCCGGCACTGACCCCGCCGCGCAGCGTTGCCGCCCTGATCGGCACCAATCCCGCATCATCGCCGACGACGTCTGGCCGAACTGCTGTGGGCCGGACTCAACCTCGCTGCGCGCCGAATACCGCCGCCGGACACCGATGCCCGCGACGGTAACCATCTTCGCTGTCCACGGCCTCGCGCCCGACGACCAGCGGTGGCGCGCGCGAAACGGTCGACTCGACCGATCCACCCCGCGGCAAACAGTGCTCGCCGCCGCTGCCTTGCAGGGGATGGGCCACAACCCGCCCTCGACCCACTTCGAAACGCGGCTTGGCAACCGCAGGGACGAAGCTCGTCCCGGACAAAACCCGAGGTCGGCGGCGAAATATTCACCGGCGTAGGTGAAATACGAGGTGAAACCTTCCCGCAACCCCGCAGGTCAGCGGTCAATGGTCAATGGTCAATGGTCAACCCGCGTATGTGCTTGCTGGTGGCGAAGCTCAACCATGCGGCCAGGCGCAATCCTGCGCGGAGGGCCGGAGAACCGCCAGGGCCAGGCACGAAACAAGAAGGGCGAGAAGACCGGGCGGCTCAGGAACTCGTCGACTTGGTTAGCCGTACCAGGCGACGCCATCCTTAACAGGCCTTCTGACCTCGTCAAGGCGATCAGGTCCGGACAACTCGGTCCGGCGACTGAACCGAAGGCCGGACCGGGCCAGACGGCCCGGATCCAGCAGGATGGTCGTTCTGGGGTCCTAGCCCGGTCATGATCCCTCCCGGTCGGTGCCGAACCGTCGGCGTGGTCACCGCCTCGGACTGGTTGTTCGAGGCCGAGAGATGCGTGACGCGTTGCTCCCACTCGCCATCGAGCACGTGGACTGTCCATTCCTTGTTCCAGCCGAAAGGCATCGGGTGCGCATCCCAGCCACGCGCGGACAGCAGTTCGGCCAGCACCGCCAACACACGCTGAGCAGTAGGCCCATCGCAATGCTCATACGGGTCGGCCATCTGAGAAAGGCCGTTGATCACGATCCGAGTCGCACCGGTCTTGTTCGCGATCCGGTTGATCACCTTCGCCGCCTGCCGAGCCACCCCGAGGTCGCTGCGCTCGACACCCACCAGCAGAAAGAGGCAATCGGAAAACTCTTGCAACACACCGATATTCACCGAATCGAGCGTTATTGCCGCCGAACTCGCAGTTGTCACCGCGTATTCGAGCGTGGCACAACGCTGGCTCAGGATTTTCATAAAGCACCTCATGCATATATATGTGCGGGTCGTTGCTCGATGCGGGATCGCTGGGAGTCGCTCGATCCGGATGCTTCACTGTCGGCGCCCGGACCTGCTTTTCCTGTACGACAACCACCCTGCGTCGGTGACAACAACCCCACATCGGTGACATACCGATACCGCTACCTAAGGGTTGTCCCGTAAGTCTGGGATAGTGACGTCAGCCGGTTCACCGGCCAAGACGTCAGTGGGCGTGGGCGAGGTTGGCCAGAGTAGCGATACCAGCAATCGCGACAGCGACACCGTCGCCGCGTAGACGACAGTCGCGCAAGATCTTCCAGGTCTTCATCCGGGCGAAAGCGTGCTCGACGCGGGCACGGACCTTGCGGTGAGACTTGTTGTGGGCCTGTTTCCATTCCGGCAACTCCCCGCCAGGCGGGCGACGATGCGGGATGATTACACCGGTGCCCTGATAGCCACCATCAGCGATCACCACCGCGTTGCGGCAGGCATGAGCGGTACCGGACTCCGCCCAGGCCCGGCAGTCGTTACGGTTACCCGGCAACGGACGCCCGAGCGCGACGACGAGTTCGGTGTCGGCGTCGATCACGACCTGATGGTTGGTCGAGTACCGGTAGTTCTTACTCGGCGCGGCCACCTCGTGATCACGGGTCGGGACCAGGGTGCCGTCCACGATCAGCACCGCACCACGCGGAAACCGGGTCCGGGGCCGTAGCTCCAACGCAGGTCCCAGGTCCTCGATCACACGGGCCGCGGCCGACTTCGACACTCCGAACACTGCAGCGAGCTGGCGCATCGTGAGGTTGGTCCGCCAGTAGGTGGCCACCAGCAACACTCGGTCCTCGAAACACAACCCCCAGGGCCGGCCCCGCAACGGCCGGTCGGCGCCTTCGCGCCGCAACCGGGTGATCAGACGAGCGAACGTGCGTGGCCGCAGCCCGGAGAACAACTCCACCATCACCGGATCAGCCGCCGAGATCACCACTCGCGACACGATACCGTTGCCGCTCAACAGCTTACGGGACAACCCTTACAGAGCTGTCCTGTGACAGCGGAGGTGAGCCACTGGCAGCCCTCTGACCTGCGGTGGCTCATCTTCAGCGGCAGAGCAGGTCGAGGCTTTTGCCACCGGCGAACCTCACGCTCGACAGCACCGCCGGAGTGAACTTCCGCCAATACGAATCCCGGCGCGGGTAATCCGGCCGGGCCCGGTGACGGTGGTGGAGCGGGTTGCGCATTCCCGTGTGCTGCAGCCCGCACCAGCGCTTGCCCTGAAATCATCGGACCACATCAGAACAGCCACGGGCAGTACTTCAACGAACCTCAGCACGGCTACCGCCCTTGGTGGTCGTGGTTGAGTCCAGGAAGATGGTGTACGACCTGAACGCCCTTGCAGCGCAAGGTGTGTCGCAACCAGGAAGTAGGTGGTCACCGCGTGATCCTTCAAGAGACCGACCAAAGTCACTCGAAGGAACAAGACCACGCGATGACCAATATTCAGCCTATCGACCCGAGCAAGATGCTGTCCGACCAACTCGCGGTCGCCAGCCCGGACCTGCTGCGCGACATGATGTCGACGTTCATCCAAGCCCTGATGGGCGCCGAGGCCGACACGCTGTGCAGTGCCGGTTACGGCGAGCGTTCCGATGATCGGGTCAATTCCCGAAACGGATACCGGCACAGGGATTTCGACACCCAAGTCGGCACGATCGATGTCGCCATCCCGAAACTGCGCCAAGGCAGCTATTTCCTGGATTGGCTGCTCGAGCGCCGCAAACGCGCCGAACGAGCACTCACCTCGATGGTGGCGACCTGCTACCTGCTCGGCGTCTCGACACGCCGAATGGAGAAGCTGGTCGAATCACTCGGTGTGACAAAGCTTTCCAAATCGCAGGTGTCGATCATGGCCGGCGAGCTCGACGCCCAGGTCGAGGCGTTCCGCACCCGGCCACTCGACCAGGGCCCTTACACGTTCGTCGCTGCCGACGCCCCGGTGTTGAAGGTCCGCGAGAACGGCCGTGTGGTCAACGTCCACGCCCTGATAGCGACCGGTGTCAACGCCGACGGCTACCGCGAAATACTCGGCATCCAGGTCACCAGCGGCGAGGACGGAGCCGGCTGGCTGGCGTTCTTCCGCGACCTCGTCGCCCGCGGCCTGTCCGGTGTCGAGCTGGTCACTTCCGATGCCCACGCCGGGTTGGTCGCCGCGATCGGCGCGACCCTGCCCGGCGCGTCCTGGCAACGCTGCAGAACCCATTGGAGTCGTAAAGATTCAACTTGGCGATTCATGGTCGTTGTCCGGGCGAACGAGGGCGAAGATTTCGGCGGCGGTGGCGAATTGGCGTTCGGAAGGGGTGATGACAGAGCCGTCCTGGTGGAGCAGTGGCAGGACGTCGTCGATGGCGTTGCGGATGGTGCCGCGGCTGACTCCGAACAGTTCCGCCAGGGTCTGTTGGTGGCATAGCCTCCGCTGATCCAGCACGGTGGCCAGAATCCGGTCGGCGTCGGTGATCTTTTGGCGGAATAGGCCGCCCCGGGTGCCGGGCCGGCGGTCGCCGCCGCGTTGATCGTGGCGGCGTCGTTCGATCGCGGCGCGGTGGCCGACCGAGATCCGGTCGACCATGGCTTGGAAGTCGTCGCTGGTCATGCCCGTCAGCGCGGGGTGAGACAACGTCCGAGATGCTTCGATCTTTGCTGTCGCAGTGTCGTTTTCGAGCCAGCCACGTAGGTCTTGGACGGTGGAGTAGTGCGAGGTCTGGGAAATGGCGATCTGCCGTTCCTCGATCAAGGCACGGGTTTCCCTGATCGCTTGGCCGATGGTGTTCGGATTGATTCCCAGCAGCTCGACCATGACCTTCTGGGGGCAGACCCGTCGCAGATAGGCCGCGGCGATCAGCACCTTGTCGGCGGGCGTCAGCAATGGGCGGCCGTGGTCTCCGAGTTCTTTGCGGCGTGGTCCGCCGCGTTGCAGGTACTTGCGTTGCTCGGCCACCGCTGCTTGCGCCGGTGCCAGTCGGGCGCACAGTTTCTGCAGTTCGCCGTCGGTCATGCCGGTCACCTTCGGGCGGCGACAACACCGCCCACCGCTCGGCCAGACCACGAACTCCACTCACCACCGCCATAGCACACCCAAATACACTGCAACCCAACACAACAAGTTATTACCTTACGACTCCATTACACCGTCAACCTGATGTCGATCACCCGAAAACATCGTGGCCATGGGTGCGCACGCTGCTGCACTCGGTGTTCGACCAAGCAGATTCTGAATCCGTTGCTGCCCAATATGATCGGATGCTCGACGCCCTGTCGGAGAAGCTGCCGAAAGTCGCCGCGCACCTCGACACAGCCCGCGCCGACCTGCTCGCGTTCACTGCCTTCCCCAAACAGATCTGGCGTCAAATCTGGTCCAACAACCCCCAAGAACGGCTGAACAAAGAGATCCGCCGCCGCACCGACGTCGTCGGCATCTTCCCCGACCGACAAGCGATCATCCGCCTCGTCGGCGCAGTCCTCGCCGAACAACACGACGAATGGATCGAAGGCCGCCGCTACCTCGGCCTCGACGTCCTCGCCCGCTCCCGCGGCACCGCCGACCCCACCAAACAGGAGGAAACCACCACCGCAGCCCTCATCGCATAACCGAAACCGGATCATGCGGTGACCACCCCCGCTACACCACGCATTTAGACTTGACCTTGGTCTCGTTCGGTTGTTGGTCAAGACCCGACACCACCAAAGCCGTCTCACGCTCCCACATCGACCGGCTCTGCGGTCGCCGCGACGTGCCGCTGCGGGAGAAGACACTGTGGCGGATGCTGTATGAGTCAGCCAGCAGAGCCAGCGCCGTGCTCGCGCTCAACCTCAACGACCTGGACCTGCCCAACAAGCAAGCCAAGATCACCGCCAAGGGCGGCCACACCATGTAGATCACTTGGGGCACCGAGACCGCCCCCCTGTTTGCCCAGCCTCTCGCCGGCCGCGACCACGGGCCGCTGTTTCTATCCGAAAACCGGCCCGGACCGCACCGCTGCGTGACGACCGACCCCGCTACATCTGCCCCCCAGACCGGCTGCAGCAGGCTCGGCTACGACCGCGCCAGCATACTGCTCGGCCACTACGGCGACGGTGGCCTACGCCTGCACCAACTCCGCCACAGCTCGGCCACACACCTCGGCGACGCCAACATCTCTCTCCGCGAAGGTCCCCTCAGTGTGGTTGTGAATTGCGGATGTTTCGTTGTGGTCGTCGGATGGTTTCGGTGCGGACTTGTTCGATGATGTCTTTGGGGATGTGGTCGATGATGTCTTCGCGGGAGGTGATGGCTAGTTTATGCAGGATTGCGGCCATTTGGGCTTCGATGGTTCTGGCCGATTTCCCGCGGCGGACGGCGATGGCGGGGTTGGTCCATCCGGCCGTGGCCAGGATGGCGACCTGCCGCTCAGCAGCAGTCAACTCGTCCCACTGCGAGGTGAGGGGCTTGCCCTGTGGGGCGTCGATGGTCAGTTTGCCCAAGGCGAGCCGCTGTACCTCGTTGTGTTCCGGACGCAACCGTGAACCCTGCGCTTCCGCCGCAGCGAAGGCGGCGGATCCGAGCACCCGACGGGCGACATCAACAGCGTTATCGGATTCATCGGCCCACGGGCCCATCTGTTCGAGGTTGATGCCAAGTCTGGTTCGCAGGGTTTTGGCCCCGCCGGCCAAGCGGGCGATCTCGGTGGCCAGCGCCATCAGCCTGCAGCGGTCGGGGTTTCCGGCAGCGATCGCATCGGTGATCAAACGCGCCAACGACCACATCCGGCACTGCACCGTCAGCCATCCGACCCACTGATCACCCACGGTGAGTTGATAGGTCAGCGAGGCCCGTTGGAGAGCCAACGCCTCGGTCGGATCGCCGCCGTGCATGGTCAAGGTGGTCGCCATGACGATTTGGGCCATGCACTTTTCCCACAACAATCCGGAAGCGTTCGCGCGGTCGCAGTAGCGCCGGGTGAGCTCGTAGGCCTGGTGCGCGGTTCCCACCAGACCCGCGGCCGCAGCCGCGCCCGCTTCGCTTCGCGACGCGGCGACGTAGTTGCCGAGAGCCTCGAATTTGTCCCGGGCGCGAGTGTAGACGGTGATAGCGCGGGCATCGCGACGAGCGAACAGCAGCGCTATCCCCCACGCGTCTTCGACAGAGGCGGGCAGACCGAGATCGATCTCGGGGGTGTCCCACCAGTTCCGTCTGCTATCCGGGTCGGGAACGCAGGCGGCAACACAGTCCTCGAGCATCCGCTCGGCATCCTCGGGACAGCCCTGAAGCAGGGCGAGCATGCCGATGGCGGCCATGGCGTCGATCTGCAGGTCGGTGGGTTGCGGGGTCGCGGCCCGGGTGGCGTCGAGGCTACGTTGGATCCAGCGCCGCAATTCTCCTACCGCGCCGCCGGCGCCGACTGTTCCCAGGGCAGCGAGCCCGAGGCAGATTTCCAGGCCGATGGTGGCCTGGCCGGGGGTGGTTATGCTGGTTTCGATCGCGGTCGCGATGTTGGCCCAGGCTGTTCGGATCCAGTCCAGCAGACCCTGTCCTTCCGGGCGGAGCCAGTGGGCCGCGGCGTGAGCGACTTTGTCGTAGTAGTAGTGGCGGTGCAGGTCGGCCATCCGGGCGGATTCATCCACCTTGTCCGTGGTGCGCAGGCACAGCCGGTGCTGTGCGAACACTCGCAGGCTCTCCACCAGGGAATACCGCACCGTCGTGGATGTCATATGCACCGACACCAACGACTGATCGACCAGACGCTCGAGCACACCCTCGACCTCATGACGAGCCAACACCACACCAGCATCACCGCCGTTGTCGTAGCCGGTTGCGCTGTCGTCGTGGTCGCGGTTCTCGCCGTTGTCAGTGGTGGTGGTGTCGGAGCAGATGGTTTCGATGGCGTCGAGGTCGGCTCCCACATCCAATACGACCTTGTTGTCGGTGTCGTCGGGGTTGGTGGCATAGCCCGCGGCGAACACCGACAGCCGGTCGAAGAGCAGCCGTTCTTTGTCGCTGCACAGGTCGTAGGACCAGGTGATGACGTCGGTGACCGCTCGATGCCGGGGTTCGGTGCCCCTGTAGGGGCCGCGGGACCAGCGCAGTCGGGTGTCGTCGGCGTGGCCGGTGAGTCCTTGCAGGATCATCGCCAGTGGTTGGCGGCGCAGTCGTGCGGCCGCCAACTGGATGTAGAGGGGGTGGTTGTCGATGTGGTCGCAGATCTCGGCTGCCGTGGCGGTGTGTTCTGCGCTGGTGATGGTGTGGCCGGTGAGTTCGGCGCGGTGCCGAAACAACGCCACAGCATGGTCTCTGGACAGGGGTGGGACGGTGATCAGGTGTTCGTCGAGCCAGCCGACGGGCTCGCGGCTGGTGGCCACCACGGTCAGCTCTGGTACCGCGTCGAGCAGACCGGGGGTCAGGTCGGCGACCCCGGCGAGGACATGCTCGCAGTTGTCCAGAACCAGCACCGTGCGAGGGACATGCCCGGCCGGATCGGTCCGGGTAAGGGTGTCGAGGAGGGCCTCTCGGGCTGAGCGTCCGGAGAAGTCGGTCTCGATCACCACGTGGGCGACTTCTTCTTCGATCGCGGTCGTGTCCGCGCCCGTGGCCAACCGTGCCAACCGCACCCAGTACACGCGTAGCTCCCCGGTCGCGGCTTTACCGAACCGGGCGACCGCTTCGGCTGCCAGCCGGGTCTTGCCGATCCCGCCCGCACCGGTCAGGGTGATCAACCGGGCCGGGCCCAGTAGCAGGGTGCTGATCTGCTCCAACTCACGATGCCGGCCCACGAAACCGTGAGCCGGGAACCCGCCAACGCCTTCCCCGCGCCTAGCACGCACACTACGGAATCGTAGTCCCCGCACCCGAGCCCCGAGCCATCCAAACCACGACCAAACGTCGCGGGACTGTGGATTTAAGCTTGAGATTCAATCTCAGGGCTGGGCGTCCCGCAACGACAACATGAGCAACTACGAACACCAGTTCGGCCCATCACCCAACCCGGCCTCTACCAATCCCCCGTGCCTACCCGCGTTCGCGGCCATCGTAGGCATTCCATCGGTATAGCTCATACGTATTTACGGATGCGGGGTCTGTACCTACTCGCGCATGCTGGTTGTCGTGAGGAAACGAATGCCCGGGTGACGACGGCGTCGCCCGGAAACCGCCCCCGACAACGGCGTTGGCAGGTCGACAACGAAGTCGACCCTACAGGCGGAACCCCCAACCCAGCAGCGAACTTCCAAGAAAACGATCCTGAACAGGACCTACGACCTATTCGTTGACCGACCGGATCTCGATCACCTCTAATCGTCACGAGGGAGTCCGGAGCAGGCACGGCCCGACACCGCGGGACCTCCCTCATCAGCCCGCGGTGTCCTCCAGTGCGGACTTCAGAGTGGAGAACCACCCGCACAACCGCGCCGCTACACAAGGCCTCCTCGTGATAGATCGTCCCTGTCCCCGAGCCAGAAGATCTGACCTTCATGCACACCAACCCCTTCAGCGGGCTCGACTTGGTCGTCGCCCTCGACATCGCCAACCGCGAAGCCCACCTGACCGGCGCCGTCGAAGGCTGCACGGCCTGCACTACTGTGTCCAGCCCACACACCGCCTGCCCGGCCGGCCGCGCCGTCGAGATCATCCGCGCCGCCGCAGCACAGGCCGCAGACGCCAGGGCGCGGGCATTGACGGCCACCGAAATCGTCGAGCAACTCGGCGCGCTGTAAATTCCCACCAGCGCCGATGCCTCCGTCCCCACAGGGAGTCACGAGGACTGCAATCACAGGCGCAACCGTTGTCGGCGGGGTGCGGTCACCATGCTCCACCAGCTCCCAAAGGGTCACTGAAAAGTGATCAAGTCGCTGAGCAGCACTCGGCGTCGACAATGCCGCGGAGACCGAATCCCGGAGTCGCTATCGGGCTGCGGCCGAGCCCGAGCGCAGTCAGGGAGGTGATGAGGCAGAGGAATCCCGATCCGGCCAGTCTCAGATGCGTTCTGAGACCCAACAATGAGATCCGCCCGGTCGTAAGTGTCGAACTTCGAATCTATACGTACCCAACTCAACTGGGGCTGGATTCACGCTACCTCGGGCCGATCGGCACCCATGGCATGCGGCAAAGTGCTGGGCACGCATTCGGGTTTCAGCCCTTCGACGCCGCCTATCGAATGCTCAACGTCCGCTCGACAACCGGAAAGCCCGGGTCCCAGTCGGATGCGTACCGCAGCGAACGGCAGGATCGACCGATCCCGACCACAATATTGAAACATTCGGTCCAAAACTGCTATCTTGGGTCCATGGCACGACCGAGGCTGTTCGACGAGGATCGCGCGGTGGACGCGGCGATGCGGGCGTTCTGGCGCACAGGATACGAAGCGACCTCCACCGAGGACCTCTGCGCGGCTACCGGGCTGGGCCGCAGCAGCATCTACAACGCCTTCACCAGCAAGCGCGATTTGTTCCAGCGCGCGCTGCGCCGCTATATGACGGCCAAGAACGCCCCGACCTTCGACCTGCTCGACGGGCCGGGCGACGTATCGACGAAGATTCGCACGCTACTGTGGCAGGTCGTGGATTCTCCGGACGACGACCCACTGGGCTGCCTGGTGGTCAACTCGACCATCGAGCTGGCCCCGCGCGACCCCGAAGTAGCCGCCACCCTGCGGGCCGATCACGAACGGCGGCTCGACGCGCTCACAGCGGCATTCGACAGCGGCAGACACGCAGGCGACGTCGCACCGGACAAGGACCCCCGCACGATGGCCCATTTCGTGATCGCCACGATCGGCGGTATGCGGGTAGCCGCACGTGGCGGTGCCGACCGGGAGACATTGGCGGCCATCGCGACCACCGCACTCGGCGCGCTCTGAGCGACCTGTCCCGCACACCCACCTTCTGACACCTTTCCACCGCGGCGTCGCTGCCGCATCCTCATTTTAGATTGATCAGTACAAAATAAGGAGGTACCGATGCCTGTGGCGATCTACGTCCTGGGTCTCTCGATCTTCGCCCAGGGCACCTCGGAGCTGATGCTCGCGGGCCTGCTCACCGAGATGGCAGGTGACCTGGGCGTCTCCGTGCCGCAGGCCGGCCTGCTCATCTCGGCGTTCGCGCTGGGCATGCTGGTCGGCGCGCCCGTGCTCGCGGTAGCGACGCTGCGCTGGTCGCGGCGCACAGCGCTGCTCGCCTTCCTCGCTGTTTTCGCCGCCACGCACGTCGTCGCCGCGCTCACCTCGGACTACCGAATACTGTTCACGACACGGGTGATCGGTGCCTTCGTCTACGCCGGATTCTGGGCGGTGGCCGCGACCACGGCGATCAGCTTGGTCCCGGCGACCGCGCGCGGCAAGGCGATGAGCATCGTCGCGGGCGGGCTGACCATCGCCACCGTCATCGGCCTCCCCGCGGGCACCGTCATCGGGCAGCACCTGGGCTGGCGCGCGGCCTTCTGGGCAGTCGCGCTCCTGTCGGCGGCCGCCATGTTCGGCGTACTGGTGAAGATTCCCGGCGGGCGACCGGCCACGGCGCCGCGGATGCGGAAAGAGTTGCGCACCATGGTTCGGCCGCAGTTGTGGCTGTCCTATGGCACCACCGCGCTAGCCACCGGTGCGCTGTTGGTGAGCTTCGCCTACCTCGGCGCGTTGCTGTCGGACACCACACGGCTGGCCGACGGCTGGATCCCCGTGGTGCTGGCGATCTACGGGCTCGGCGCCTTCGTCGGCATCGTCGCCGGCGGCCGGACCGCCGACGCCCATCCGCTCACCAGCCTGTACGTCGGCATCGCCGGGGTGGTCGTCACCTCCGCACTGCTGGCCCTGACCGCCCAGTACGCTGTTCCCGTCGTGCTGCTGTCATTCCTGTTGGGCGCCTTCGGTTTCGGCATAAATCCGACCCTGAACAGCCGAGTCTTCACCCTCGCGGGCGACGCGCCGACCCTGGCCGCCGCCACCAACATTTCGTCGTTCAACGTCGGCATCACCGCGGGCCCCTGGCTCGGTGGCCTCGCCATCGGGGCGGGCCTGGGCTATGCCTCGGTAGCCTGGATCGGCGCGGCCCTCGGTGTTGCCGCACTCGGAACCGTCGCATGGAGCCATGCCCTGCAAAGCAATCGGACCCCCCAGCCCGACCTCGCGGTGGCCGATGCGGGCCACCAGTCGCAATCAGCACCGCGACGGGCAGTCGCCGAAAGCACTACACCCTGAATCTATTCGGCGCAGATCTCCTGCAGTGCCGCGAACAAGGCGAGGCCGATCTTGCCCATCTGCGCACGACTGTGCAGGGCGGTGTCGTATTCCACCTGAATGGTGAGTCGTCCACCGACGGTGAAGATGGTGAGCTTCGGCGGCATTCCAGGCCCCATCGCGTAGATGTCGTCACGGATGATTCGAATGCCTTCGGGTACCGAATGCGCCGGCAGCCTACCGATATTGGAGAGGGCAAGGGATGGGGCGGCAGCCAGGATCGCCGCGGTCACCTCGTCGTGGACGCGACGAGCGACGAGCGTGAAACGCGCCGGTTCGCGCCGCTCGAGCGCGGCCTGCATGCCTGCCGAAACCTGATGTCCAACTTCGACCGGGCTCGAGTCGTGCGAAACGATCGCGGGCGTGCCCAACCCCGAGGCGCAATTGAGGATCGTGTGGACGGGCAACGGCGGAACCAGCTCGGATCGCACATCCACCGCGTGCCCACAGACCATCCGCAGTGGGCCCGTCGCCGGCTCGAGTTGCGAACGAACTGCGACCAGAGCGGCGCCGCTGAGCAGGCTGTTGACCGAAAGATCATGCGCGCGAGCGGCCTCGATGAGGACATCGGTTTCCTTGGCGTCCAGCTCGATCCGCTGCACGGCAAAGCGGCCGAGCGGATCGTTGCCGACGCCGTCGTTCGGGAGGGTACGCGGAGCCGATTCCAGGCCCATCAGCGCGACACTCGCCCGCACCTGCTCGAGCCACTCGGTGACCTCCGCGTCGCCGATTACGGCGGCCAGCTGGTCGTCGATGGCCTCGGGCAGGTTTCGATCGAAATCCGACTGCGGCACCGCGGTGCCAGTCGCATGCGCCGTGTAGCGCCGCCACATCTCTTCCAGGAGCGCGAAAGCCGATCGGCCGTCGGCGATCCCGTGATGAATGACCAGAACGAGCTGATCGCGGTCACCGTCGCGCAGCAGATGGGCGCGGAACAGCCCGTCACGCCAATCCCTTGGCCCATTCACCAGATTCAGGTATTCGACTTCGCCACCATCGGTGATGTCGAGCCGAGGGCGGTATCCGTCATCTCGGTGGAACCGCATCGTGCCATCCGGATCGGCCACCGGTTTACTGCACAGCAGCGGATGCTGCGCCGCCAGTTCATCCAGCACCCGGCGGAGGATCTCGACGTCGAGCGAACCATGCACCGTAGAGCCGATGAACAGTGGCATTCCACCGGTTGGCACGCTGCCGAGCTTGGTGCCAGAGCCGAAGAAGCTGATCTCGAAGGGGGAAATCGGTCGCTGCGCGGTCATCTCGTTCTCGTACTTCCGTGTGTTGGAGCGGATCGCCTTCAACATACATACGTTTAAAACGTTTGTCACAGACAGTTGTTTTAAACGATAGTCCCAAACGTATGTATGCCGCGCTGATAAGGTGCGAATGTGGGAACCCGAGAAGATCTGCTCGCCGCCGCCAAGCGATGCCTGGCCGAACGCGGATACGCGCGCACCACGGTGCGGGATATCGTCGCCGCCTCCGGCTCCAACCTGGCGGCCATCAACTACCACTTCGGCACCCGAGACAAGCTGCTCAACCAGGCGATGATGGAATCCAGCGCGGCCGCCGTCCAACAGATCCTCGACTCGCTCCCCACCGACGCCGACGACCCGACCGACCGCCTACATACCTTCTTTCAGCAGCTCATCACATCGTTCACCGAAGACCACGCCCTCTGGTCGGCCAACGTCGAAAGCTTGGCTCAGGCCCTGCACTCCCCCGATCTCCGTAGTGAATTCGGCTCTGCCCAAGCCCTCGCACGCACCGAGCTCGCACGCCGATTCGCCGCGGCCGACAAGGACTCCCACCTCGGCGCCGTCCTGCAAACCATGATCGGCGGCCTACTCGCCCAGCACCTCGTAGACCCCGACAACGCCCCCACCGCCGCCGACATCATCTCCGGCCTCCGCGCCCTTGCCCAACTCGCGAACTAGATCCGATGCCGCCTCGAGGTGGCGGGCTTGTCGTCGAGATGAATCCACCCCATCCACACACAGCTCGAGTCCGCGGCGCCGGAAGTTCCGGCGGATACGGACCCGAGCCGGTCTTTGCGTGCCGCCTCAGGCGGTGAGGCGCGGGTGCACATCCGAGGTGCCTGTACAAGGCCCGCCTTCTCGGCGGCCATGACGGCGTCGATGGCGTCGGAGTGGAGCAGCAGACCCTTGCGCGCGTGCCCGAGCGAATCGAAATCACTCGCCTCGATGAGAGATTCGGTGAACTTCTCACTCGCGATCGCATCGATCTTGTTCAGGTAGTCGGAGAAGTCGGTGTACTTCGACCGGTGGGCGGACTTCAGGCAGACCCGAACGCTCGCCCGTTCTCGTTGCGTTCAGCCGGTGCGGCGGGAGCGGCGGCCCAGAGCCAACCCACCGAGGGCCATACTGATCAGTCCCAACACCACGGCCGCGAAGGCCCCGACTATCCCGTTGCCGGTGCCAGGGCCACCGTCGGCGGTGGCCGCGAACAGCCCACCGAGGACTACGCTGATCAACCCCGCCGCCAGGGCCATGATGGGCCCGCGCCCCCCGGATCCCATACGACCGGCGGGGCGGAGAGCCAGCCCGCCGATGACCGCGCCGGTCAGCCCCACCAGTGCGGTCAGGGTGGGCCCGAGTCGCCCGGAGGTCATGCCGTAACTGGTGGCGGCCGGCTCGACCGAGACGGCTGCGGCCGCCGGTGCGGCAAGCGCGAGACCTGCGAGCAGGGCGGCTGCTGTGGCGGCGAGCAGGTGACGGACGGACATGGGGCGCTCCTTCATCGTAGGACTGAACGTCGCTCGATCATGTCCGCTGGACCCACCGCCAGTCGTCCTGTGGATGCGGGCAATTCGCCCTGCCACCGATGCCGTAGCCGGCTGCCGCGGACGCCGCAGGAGCCGCGAAGGTACCGCGTGTGCGGTAGGCGGCTGATCATCCGTGCGCGGGAGTTGCCTGCGCGAAGATCCAGCTAGGGTGCATGCATGAGCAGGGGACGGATCGGAGACTGGGCGATCGCCCTCGGCCTGTCGGCTATCCTTCTGGTCGCCGGGCTGTCGACGCAACACTCCCCCGCAAGTCTGGATCCGCTGGGCTACACGTTGTTGATAACCAGCGGTCTGGCACTGGCTGCGCGCCGCTGGGCTCCGGTCACCGTGCTGACCGTGACCGGGTTGTGCGCGCTGGGTTACCAAGCCGTCGGTTTCGACGTCCCTGCCGTCGCGTTCCTGTTCGCGGTATATGCCGCCGTGCGGGCGGGACACCGCATGACCACGGCGGCGGCGTCGGTGACCATGCTGGCCGCTCTCCCGCTCGCGGCCCTGGCCTCCCTGCACAACACGGGCGAGGCGTTCGCGCAGGCCCGAGGCGCCCTCGAGCTGGCCTGGTTGATCGCGGCCGGTGCCGCGGGGGAAGCGCTGCGGCAAGCTGAGCGGCGGGCCGAGGAAGCCGAGCACACCAAGGAGGAGACCGCGCGACGCCGCGCCGACGAGGAACGGCTGCATATCGCGCGGGAGCTGCACGATTCGCTCACCCACCAGATCTCGGTCATCAAGGTGCAGTCCGAGGCTGCCGTTCACGTGGCCGGCAAGCGGGGCGAAGAGGTGCCCGAGGCCCTGCTGGCGATCCGGGAGGCCGGTCGTGAGGCGGCCCGGGAACTGCGAGCGACCCTGGAGGCGCTGCGCGACGACGGCAAGAACCCGCCGCAAGGGCTCGCCCACGTCCCGGACCTGGTGGCACGGGCCCGTACGACCGGCCTGGACGCCACGTTGACGATCGAAGGACACCACCAGGACGTGCCAGCCGCGGTGGACCGGACCATCTACCGAATTGTTCAGGAGTCGCTGACCAACGTCGCCAGGCACGCCGCCGCCGCGACTGCGTCGGTCCGGATCGATTATCGCCCTGACGCTCTGGTCATCCGGGTCGACGACGACGGCAAGGCCACCTCGGATACCGCGTCGGTGCCCGGCGTCGGGCTGCTCGGAATGCGTGAACGAGTCACCGCCCTCGGCGGTCGCCTGCGGGCGGCACCACGCAGCGAAGGCGGCTTCTCCGTACATGCCGAACTGCCCGTGGACCCAACGCCATGATCCGTGTCCTGCTGGTCGACGACCAGCCGCTCATTCGCAGCGGATTCCGCGCGCTCCTCGACCTCGAGGACGACATCGAGGTCGTGGCCGAGGCCGCCGACGGGAGCGAGGGCCTGGCGCTGGCCAGGGAACACCTGCCCGACATCGCGCTCATCGACATTCAGATGCCGGTCATCGACGGCATCGAGGCGACGCGGCGCATCGCCGCGGACCCGACCCTGGCCGGGGTGCACGTCGTCATCCTGACCAACTACGGCTTGGACGAACACGTCTTCCACGCGCTGCGCGCCGGCGCGGCCGGATTCCTTGTCAAGGACATCCAGCCGGAAGATTTTCTCCACTCCGTCCGCGTCGCCGCACGCGGCGACGCCCTGCTCGCACCGTCGATCACCCGCCGGCTGATCAACCGGTACCTCACCCAGCCGCTCGATATCGGCATCGGCGCGGGGCTGAAAGAACTGACCAACCGCGAACGCGAGGCCGTAGCCCTGGTTGCGCAGGGCCTGTCCAACGACCAGATCGCCGACCGCATGGTGATCAGCCCGCTGACCGCGAAAACCCACATCAACCGAGCCATGACCAAGCTGCACGCCCACGACCGCGCCCAACTCGTGGTCCTCGCCTACGAATCCGGCCTGGTAACCCCGCGCAACTCCTGACATGCACAGTCTGCCTGCCTGAGCAGGTCTCGAGGTTGTTTCCGAGGTCATCGTTTCAGCCATGAGTCCCGAGCAGATCGAGTAGCAGTTGATTCGTGACCGTGCGGAACCCGTCAGCTGGCCAGGCAGCTCGGGCCGAGCAGCGCCTTGAGGTCGCCCATCAGTGCTGATGACGGCGAAACACGCAGGCTCTCATCGAGTTTCCACAGCGTGGTCTTGTCTCGGGCGCCGACATGTCGGACGTGGACATCTGAGGTGCCGGGGTGCCTGCACAAGACCCGCTTGAGTTCGCCGATCTTGTCCGGTGTGCACATCCGAGTGGTGACGGTGACCGCGAGCGGCTTGGCGACGCCGATCGCCGACAGGTCGGGGACGGCGAGATCGTTGGCGATCAACGAGATCCGATCGTCGCGGACCGAGACGCGGGCCTTCACCAGCACCACCGCGTCCTCGACCACGTCCATGCCGTACACCGAGTAGGACTGCGGGAAGAACAGCACCTCGATGCCGCCGGTGAGGTCCTCCAGCTGCGCGGACGCCCAGGCCAAGCCGTTCTTGTTGATACGACGGTTCACCGAGGCGAGGATGCCGCCGATAGTCACCTGGGTGCCGTCCTTGATGTCGCCTTCCAGAATGGCGGGGATCTGCGTATCCGCCTGTGCCGCCAGCACATGCTCGATGCCGTTGAGCGGATGCCCGGACACGTACAGCCCGAGCATCTCCCGCTCCAGCGCGAGCCGGTGCTTGGATTCCCACTCCTCGTCGGGCACCTTCACGTTGAACACCGAGGTGACCGACTCGTCCGCGTCCAGACCGCCGAACAGGTCGAACTGACCGATCGCCTCGGCCTTCTTGGTTGCCATGACAGCGTCGATGGCGTCGGAGTGAATCAGCAGCAGGCCCTTGCGCGGATGCCCGAGCGAGTCGAAACCGCCCGCCTTGATGAGAGATTCGGTGACCTTCTTGCTCGCCGCGATCGCGTCGATCTTGTTCAGGTAGTCGGAGAAGTCGGTGAACTTCGACTTCTCCTTGCGCGCCTGGATGATCGAGGCAACGACGTTCGCACCGACATTGCGCACCGCGCCGAGGCCGAAGCGGATGTCTTTGCCGACGGAGGCGAAGTTCTGCTCGGACTCGTTGACGTCCGGCGGCAGCACGGTGATGCCGAGGCGGCGGCAGTCCGAGAGGTAGACCGCGGCCTTGTCCTTGTCGTCACCGACCGAGGTCAGCAGACCCGCCATGTATTCAGCCGGGTAGTTGGCCTTGAGGTAGGCGGTCCAGAACGAGACGAGGCCGTAGCCCGCGGCGTGCGACTTGTTGAACGCGTAGCCGGCGAACGGGAGGATGGTGTCCCACAGCGCCTTCACCGCGCCCTCGGAGAATCCGTTCGCGGTCATGCCCTCGTGGAAACCCTTGTACTCGGCTTCGAGGACCTCGAGCTTCTTCTTACCCATCGCCTTGCGCAGCGCGTCGGCCTTGCCCATGGAGTAGGAGGCGACCTTCTGCGCGATGAACATGATCTGCTCTTGATAGACGATCAGACCGTAGGTCTCGGCGAGGATGTCTTTGAGCGGCTCCTCCAGCTCCGGGTGGATCGGTTTGATCGGCTGACGCTCGTTCTTGCGGTCGGCGTAGTCGTTGTGCGCGTTCATGCCCATCGGGCCGGGACGGTACAGCGCGAGCACGGCGACGATGTCGTTGAAGCCGGTGGGCTGCATGCGGCGCAGCAGATCGCGCATGGGGCCACCGTCGAGCTGGAAGACGCCGAGAGTATCACCGCGGGAAAGCAATTCGTAGGTGGCCGGATCGTCCAGCGGCAGGTTGTCCATGTCGAGATCGATGCCGCGGTTGGCCTTGATGTTGTCCAGCGCGTCACCGATCACGGTGAGGTTGCGCAGGCCGAGGAAGTCCATCTTCAGCAGGCCGATTGCCTCGCAGGACGGGTAGTCCCAGCCGGTGATGATCGCCCCGTCCTGCGGCCGCTTCCACACCGGGATGGCGTCCATCAGCGGCTCGGAGGACATGATCACCGCGCAGGCGTGCACGCCGGCGTTGCGGATCAGACCCTCCAGCCCGCGCGCGGTCTCGTAGATCTTGGCGACATCCGGATTGTTGCCGATGAGCTCGCGGACCTCGGCGGCTTCCTTGTACCGCTCGTGGTCGGGGTCCATGATGCCCGAGAGGGGAATGTCCTTGGCCATGATCGGCGGCGGCAGCGCCTTGGAAATCTGGTCGGCGATGGCGAACCCGGGCTGGCCGAACTGGACGCGCGCGGAGTCCTTGATCGCGGCCTTGGTTTTAATCGTGCCGAACGTGATCACCTGGGCAACCCGGTCCGTGCCCCACTTCTCGGTGGCGTAACGGACCATCTCACCGCGACGGCGATCGTCGAAGTCGATATCGATATCCGGCGCGGACGGGCGCTCCGGATTCAGGAACCGCTCGAACAGCAGGCCGTGCGGCAGCGGGTCGATATTGGTGATGCCCAGCGCGTACGCCACCAGTGAGCCAGCCGCCGAACCACGGCCGGGGCCGACCCGAATGCCTACCTCCTTCGCGTGCGCGACGAGGTCGCCGACGACGAGGAAATAGGCCGGGAAGCCTTTTTGCTTGATGACGTCGAGCTCGAAATAGGCGCGGCTGTAGTACTCCTCGGGCACCCCGTCGGGGAAGCGACGCGCCAAACCGCGGTCGACCTCTTTGCGCAGCCAGGAATCCTGGTCCTCCCCCTCGGGCACGGGAAACACCGGCATGCGGTCCTTGAAGGCCCACACGTCGTCGTAGGACTGGACCCGCTCGCCGATCAGCACCGTGCTGTCGCACGCGCCGGGCACCTCGGCGTCCCAGAGCGCGCGCATCTCCTCGGCGGACTTGAGGTAGTAGCCGTCACCGTCGAACTTGAACCGGGTCGGGTCGGAGAGCGTTTTGCCGGTCTGCACACACAGCAGCGCCTCGTGGTTGCTGGACTGATCCTTGGTGACATAGTGGCAGTCGTTCGTGGCCAGCGGCCGGATGCCGAGCTGCTTGCCGATGTTCAGCAATCCCTCGCGAACCCGGCGCTCGATGGACAGCCCGTGGTCCATCACCTCGAGGAAGAAGTTGTCCTTGCCGAAGATCTCCTGCCACTTGGCCGCGGCCTCCAGCGCCTCACGGTCGTGGCCGAGGCGAAGGCGGGTCTGCACCTCGCCGGACGGGCAACCCGTCGTCGCGATGATGCCCTCCGCGTACTGGGCGATGATCTCCTCGTCCATGCGCGCCCACTTGCCGAGCTGGCCCTCGATCGAGGCCAGGGAGGACAGTGTGAACAGGTTGCGCAGGCCGGTCGCGGTCTCGGCGACCATCGTCATGTGGGTGTAGGCGCCCGAACCCGAGACGTCATCACCCTTCTGGCTGGGGTCACCCCACTGCACTCGCTTGGTGTCGAACCGGGAGCCGGGCGCGATGTAGGCCTCGATGCCGATGATCGGTTTGACGTCGTGCTTCTTGGCGGAGTTGTAGAACTCCGACGCCCCGTACATGTTGCCGTGGTCGGTCATTCCGACCGCGGTCATGCCCAACCGTTTCGCCTCGGTGAACAGCGGGGATATCTTGGCCGCGCCATCGAGCATGGAGTACTCGGTGTGGTTGTGCAGGTGAACGAACGATCCGGACGAGGCGGCCAAGACGGTCCTTCCTCCCAAGGTCTCGACGGGGGTTGGCTGGACCGATTCTAGGGGTCGCCACCGACTGGTTCGTCCAGGCTCGCTGTCGCATCGCAGGCGCCCGGCGTGTCGGTGGTGAAGATCACCGGCGCGTCCTGCCGACTCGCGGTTTAAGCGGCTGATTTCCGCGAGTGTCGGGTGTCCGGGCGTCTTGCGCCGGAGGAATGTCCGGCCGGACCGATCGTTGTCGAGCACCGGCACCTGCACGTCGACCACACCGGTCGGCAGCAGTCCGCGCGGATCGCTGGGAGTTCCGGCGGACCCGGCCATGGTCGTGGCACGACTGTAGGCTCGGTCTCCCTCCCCGACGACGGTATCGGGTGCGTCGTACGGGGATGGACGCATGGCATGACAGACACTGATGTCCCCAAACTTGTGGAGGTGTCCATGAATTCGACGAAAGCACTGTTCACCGTTTCCGCCGCGGCCTTCGCGGCCCTGCTCGCGGCGGCCGCGCCCGCCGCGGCGGCCCCGGAGGGCAAGTTCGCCACCATCTACACCCTCGCCCAGGGACCATGCGTGGGCCAGGTCGACGCCTCGGTCAACGGCAACGCCTACCCGAACCAAGCGGCGTTCACTGTGAGCTCGACGCTGATCGGCGTCGGGCCGTGCACCCTGCCGATCACGCTGAACTGGCGAAACGTCGACACCGGTGCCGCGGGCGTGTTCGCGGTGACTGCGCAGGGGCCGGGATACTGGGGCAACAGCGGGCACTCCGCGCTGTTCGCGCCCGGCTCCGGACGGTTCGCAGCGACCGTCACCATCGGCGCGGTGCATATGCCCGAGCTGGGCCCGATCGAGTTCACCGTGCCGGCCTACCAGGGCTAGCCCACTCCATACCGAACCGCGTCCGCGGCGTCGGCGGGGTCGGGGTTCCGCCGCCGCTTCGTGCGGCGGAACCCGACCC
Source organism: Nocardia sp. NBC_00881 (assembly GCF_045207455.1). NCBI lineage: Bacteria > Bacillati > Actinomycetota > Actinomycetes > Mycobacteriales > Nocardiaceae > Nocardia > Nocardia sp. NBC_00881. The sequence continues at coordinate 8,155,233 of NZ_CP108798.1, read as the reverse complement.
CGCGCCGCGCACGGGTCCGCTACCGCGATAATCGGCGTATGGACCGCCGCCAGTGCCCGCGATGACCACCGCGCTCGCCGCCGTGGTCGCCGCGGCGCTGATCACCGGTGCGCTGCTGATCGGGCTGCGCACCCGCCGGGTGGTGACGACGCCGGCCGAGCGGGCGGTGCATTCGGCGCTGCACACCGCGTCACTCGCTGCGGTCCCGCTGCGGCGCGGGCTCACGAGGGAATCGGCGCGCGAGGCTGCGCCGCATCTACGCGCACTCACCGGCGCCGAGGCACTCGCCATGGCCGACGCCGACGGCACGCTGCTGGCCTGGGAAGGACCGCACGCCGAGCTGGCGGAGTACTTCACCGAAGCCGCCGAGCGGGCCGTCGCCGGTGAACGGCCGGCGCTCATAGCCGGGCCCGGGCGCGGCGAGCACGCCGGACGCACCCTGATTACGCAGCCGCTGCTGATCGAGTCCACCGGGGTGGCCGGGGTGCTCGGCGTGGTGACCAGCGGACAACCCGGTCCCGGCTGGCTCGGTGCGGTCGCCGAGGTGGCGCGGTATGCCTGCGGCCAGCTCGAATTGGCCGAGCTGGACGCCTCGCGGGCCCGACTCGACCGCGCCGAGGTGCGCGCGCTGCGCGCCCAGATCAGCCCGCATTTCATCTACAACGCGCTGAACACCATCGCCTCATTTGTCCGCACCGACCCCGCGCGGGCCCGGGAGCTGATCCTCGAGTTCGCCGACTTCACCAGGTACTCCTTCCGCGCCGCGGGCGAATTCACCGTGCTGGCCGACGAACTGCGCAATATCGAGCGATACCTGGCACTCGAGCGGGCCCGCTTCGGCGACGCACTCGAGGTGCGCCTGCGGATCGCACCGGAGGTGCTCGGCGTCGTCCTGCCCTTCCTCGCGCTGCAGCCGCTGGTGGAGAACGCGGTGCGACATGGGCTGGCCGGTACGACGCAGGGCGGCGGCACCGTCAGCATCGTCGCTGCCGACGCCGGCACCGACTGCGTGATCAGCGTCGAGGACGATGGCGTCGGCATGGACCCGGACCTGCTGCGTTCCGGTGCGCTCGACGCCGAAACGGACGCGGCAGGGTCCGGCGAGTCCGCGCACGTCGGGCTCGCCAACGTCGACGACCGGCTGCGCGCGGCGTTCGGCGACGACTACGGCCTGGTCGTCGAAACCGCGCCCGGTGCAGGCACGAAGGTCAGCCTCCGCGTCCCTAAATTCCGCGCGGGCATCCGCGCGTGAGTCCGGCACGCCCCCATGAGCGGCGGATCGTGGCATCGATACCCGATCCATGGCCGGAAACCCAGCGCATACGATGGACCGATTGTGACCCGCGCGACCGGAAACTCGACGGGCGCGCTGCGCGTGCTCGCCGTGGACGACGAGAAACCCGCTCTGGACGAGCTGGTGTATCTGCTGCGCGCGCGAGCCGAGATCGGCGAGATCCACGCGGCGGGCGACGCGACGAGCGCACTGCGGGTGCTGCGTGCGCATCCGGTCGACGCCGTGTTCCTGGACATCAATATGCCCGGGCTCGACGGTATGGAGTTGGCCGGGATCCTGTCGGAGTTCGCGAATCCGCCCGCGGTGGTGTTCGTGACCGCGCACGACGACCGTGCTATCGCGGCGTTCGACCTCGGCGCCGTGGACTATCTGCTCAAGCCGCTGCGTGAGGTGCGGCTCGCGGCAGCGGTACGGCGGATCGCCGTGACGCGCAGCGCGTCGCACCACCCCACCGGGGAAGCGCAGGCCGATCCGAGCGAGGTCATTCCCGTCGAACTGGGCGGGCTGACCACGCTGGTGCCGCGCTCGACGGTGAGCTGGGTGGAGGCGGATGGGGACTACGCGCGGCTGCACACCAGCGGCGGCTCCCATCTGGTGCGGATCCCGTTGTCGGCGTTGGAATCCCGATGGCAGAACGCGGGGTTTCTCCGGGTGCACCGGTCGTATCTGGTTGCGCTGCGACTGGTGACCGGGATGCGCACGGTCGGCAGCGGGACCGTCGTGTGCCTGCGCGCCGAGGGCAACGCGGTGGCGGTCGAATTGCCGGTCAGCCGCAGGCAGGTGCGTGAGTTGAAACAGCGGCTGGTGCACGACCCCCGGCAACGGTGGGGCAACCAGTGACCGGGCCGCAGCGTCCGGCGCGGCAGCGAGTAGTGCTGTCGCAGCGGCGCGGAGCGCGGCGAGTGCGTACCCGGGTGGAGGTGGCCGAACAGACCGGGATCGGCGAAGCGCTCATCGGTGGTCTGATCCGCGCACAGCTCGGGCTGGCACTGCGGCTGGGCCTGGTGCCGGTCGCCGTGTTGTGCGCGCTACCGGTGCTGTTCCAGATCGGCCCGGTCGGGTCGGTGGTGCTGCTGGGGGTGCGGTTGCCGTGGCTGCTGCTCGGCGGCGCTGTGTACCCGCTGCTGTTTCTGATCGGCCGGTCGTATGTGCGCCAAGCCGAGCGCAACGAGCAGGATTTCCTCGAGCTGGCCGAGGATTGACATGCGCTCGTACCGAACCGTGATGCCGCCGACGCGAACCACCGGATACCTCCGCGGTCTCGCCGGCACGGAATCTGCTTGGATCGACGACTCCGTTTCGGCGCGGGCCGCGGTGCGCCGGGCTTCGGCGTGACCGCCGGGCCCGCCCCCGTGCTGACGGTGGCCGCATTGGTACTCGCGGCGCTGGCCACGGTCGCGATCGGCGCGTACGGAGTACGCCTCGCGCGCACCACCTCCGACTTCCTGGTCGCGTCGCGCAGCGTGGGACCGCGCTGGAACGCCGCCGCCATTTCCGGCGAATACCTGTCGGCTGCTTCGTTCCTCGGTGTCGCCGGGTTGATCGCGAAGTACGGCGCGGACGCGCTGTGGTACCCGGTGGGCTTCACCGCCGGATATCTCGCGCTGCTGTTGTTCGTCGCGGCCCCGCTGCGGCGCTCGGGCGCGTACACGGTGCCCGACTTCGCCGAATTTCGATTGGGCTCACTGCGCTTGCGCAGGCTGGCCGCGACCGTCGTCGTGCTGGTGTGCGCGGTGTATCTGATCCCGCAGTTCCAGGGGGCGGGATTGACGCTGCACTTTTTGCTCGGCGTCCCGGATTGGGTGGGCGCGGCAGCGGTAGGCGGGATCGTGATCGCGAACGTGGTCGGGGGCGGGATGCGGTCGATCACGCTGGTCCAGGCTTTCCAGTACTGGTTGAAGCTGACCGCGGTGGCGATTCCGGCGCTGGTGCTGCTCGGGCACTTCCTTGTCGAGGACCGTGCGCTCGGCGCGCCCGCTCCCCCCGTGGTGGCCGAACGCACCGTGGTCGACGTGACCACCGACGTGGTGGTGCAGGTCGGCGCGCCGCAGCAGGTTTCGATCTCGGGTACCTTCGACGGCCGCACGGTCGACGGTCCGGTCCAACTGACGGCGGGTGCGCACGAGCTGGCGGCGGGCACGCGGCTGGTACTGGACGCGGGTGCAGCGGTACCGGTCGTCGCGGGCGCTCCCGCGGACGGCGCGGGCTGGCTGGCGCCGGGCGGTGGCCTCGGCGGGCCGCATCCGACCTACCAGGTGTACTCACTGATCCTCGCCACTTTCCTCGGCACCATGGGGCTGCCGCATGTGCTGGTGCGCTTCTACACCAACCCCGACGGAAGGGCTGCCCGCGCGACAGCGCTCGCGGTGATCGGCCTGGTCGGGCTGTTCTACCTGTTTCCGGTGCTGCTCGGCGTCTTCGCGCGGCTGTACGTGCCGCAGCTTCTGATCACCGGGACCTCCGACGCCGCGGTGGTGTTGCTGCCGGGGTCGGTGCTCGGCGGGCTGCCGGGACAACTGCTCGCGGCGCTGGTGGCGGCGGGTGCGATCGCTGCGTTCCTGTCCACCTCCTCGGGACTGCTGGTGAGCATCGCGGGTGTGCTCAGCACCGACATGCTGCGCGGGCGGATTCGCGACTTCCGCGCCGCGGCGCTGGTCGCCGGCACGGTGCCGCTCGCGCTGTCGCTGACGGTCGTTTCGCTGGATTTGTCACGCACCGTGGGCTTGGCGTTCGCGGTGGCCGCATCGACACTGTGCCCGCTGCTGGTGCTCGGTATCTGGTGGCGCGGGTTGACCGCGACGGGCGCGGCCGCCGGTCTCGGCACGGGTGGAATCGCGGCGGGCGCGGCGACGGCCGTCTCGGTCACTGGCGGACTGTCGGACGAGGTGGCGGGCGGATGGCCCGCGGCGATGCTCGGCTACCCTGCGGCGATCAGCGTTCCTGCGGCGTTCGCCACCATGGTGCTGGTCAGCAAGTTCACCCGCGGGCTCGGCAGCAGAAGCGTCGGCCACATCTTCGTCCGGATGCACGCGCCGGAGCGCCTGGGGATGGGCGCCGACCGCGAGCGCGGCCTGCGCTCCGACTGACCGACCGCGGCGCCTTTCCAGGCTCCCTGCCGAATACGACCCGCGCTAGAACCGTTCGTCGCGCCGTATCGACCGCTCACCGCAGATTCGGCCACCTTCATGGAGTGACTCACACCACATATTCCGGTCTATGGGCGTGGCTGGCTACCGTCCTGAAGACGCAAGCCATGTCACACGCTAGGACCATCATGACCAGTATCAATCTCGACAACACCGCCAAGCGGCGGGCGCCGGGCGCCGCAGCCTTCGCCGAAGTCCAGGCCGGTCCCCAGTTCCAAGAACTGCGAACACGGCTGCGCCGCTTCGTGTTTCCGATGACAGCGCTCTTCCTGGTCTGGTACCTCGGCTACGTGCTGCTCGGCGCGTACGCGCACGATCTGATGTCCCGCGCGGTGGTCGGCGACATCAACGTCGGATTGCTGCTCGGGCTCGGCCAATTCGTGTCCACCTTTGCCATCACCGCGCTGTACGTCCGGTTTGCCAATCGGGAACTGGATCCGCGTGCGGCCGCCATCCGTGGTTACCTCGAGGGGGATCGGGCGTGAACACCGTGCACATCTACGCGGCGGCGGCGACGGTCGGCAACCCGGTCGCCAATATCGCCATCTTCGCCGCCTTCGTCGCGATCACCATGGTCGTGGTGATCCGGGCCAGCCGCAACAACGCCACCGCCGCCGACTACTTCACCGGAGGGCGCGGCTTCTCCGGACCGCAGAACGGCATTGCCATCGCGGGCGACTACCTTTCGGCCGCAAGCTTTCTCGGCATCGCGGGCGCCATCGCGGTCTACGGCTACGACGGCTTCCTCTACTCCATCGGTTTCCTGGTCGCATGGCTGGTCGCTCTGTTGCTCGTCGCCGAGATGCTCAGGAACACCGGCAAATTCACCATGGCCGACGTGCTGAGCTTCCGGCTGAAGGAAGGGCCGGTGCGCACCGCTGCCGCACTGTCCACCCTCGCGGTTTCGCTGTTCTATCTACTCGCGCAGATGGCGGGCGCGGGCGGACTGGTCGCGCTGCTGCTGGACATCTCCGACAAGACCGGGCAATCCATCGTGATCGCCGCAGTCGGCCTTCTGATGATCGTGTACGTGCTGGTCGGCGGCATGAAGGGCACCACATGGGTGCAGATCATCAAGGCGGTGCTGCTGATCGTCGGTGCCGCACTGATGACGGTGATGGTGTTCGCCAAGTTCGGTTTCAATTTCTCGGACATCCTCGGCTCCGCACAGGCCGCGGTGTCCGGCTCGACGAACAAGGGCGTCGCCGCCCGCGACGTGCTCGCGCCGGGAGCGCAGTACGGCGGCAGCGAAACCTCGAAGCTGAACTTCGTCTCGCTCGGGCTGGCGCTGGTGCTGGGCACGGCGGGCCTGCCGCACGTGCTGATGCGGTTCTACACCGTGCCCACCGCCAAGGAGGCGCGCCGGTCAGTGGTGTGGGCGATCGCACTGATCGGCGCGTTCTACCTGTTCACCCTGGTGCTCGGCTACGGAGCGGCCGCGATCGTCGGCCCGGATCGTATCCTGGCCGCCGCGGGCGGGCAGAATTCGGCGGCACCGCTGCTGGCGTTCGAACTCGGCGGCGTCGTACTGCTCGGCGTGATCTCCGCGGTCGCCTTCGCCACCATCCTCGCGGTGGTCGCGGGCCTGACCATCACCGCGTCGGCGTCGTTCGCGCATGACATCTATGCCAACGTCATCAAGCGAGGCAAAGCCGGTGAGCGCGAACAGGTTCGGGTCTCGCGGATCACGGCCGTGGTGATCGGCGTGCTGGCCATCGCCCTCGGCATCCTCGCCAACGGGCAGAACGTGGCCTTCCTGGTGGCGCTCGCTTTCGCGGTTGCCGCGTCCGCGAATCTGCCGACCATTCTGTACTCGCTGTTCTGGCGGCGGTTCAACACCAGCGGCGCGCTCTGGAGCATGTATGGCGGTCTCCTCTCCACCATCGTGCTGATCGTGTTCTCCCCCGCGGTCTCCGGCACCAAGTCCTCGATGCTGCCCGGGTCGGATTTCGACTGGTTCCCGCTGTCGAACCCGGGAATCGTCTCCATCCCGCTGGCGTTCGCGCTCGGCATCGTCGGGACTTTCGTCGGAGGCAGGTCCGAGGACTCGGACAAGGCCGCCGAGATGGAGGTTCGCTCGCTCACCGGCGTGGGCGCCGAGAAGGCGGTGGTGCATTGATCGCTGCCTGATATTCCTGTCCCCCCTTGCTTTTTCGTTAGGAGATTCGTGTGACCCGCGCTACCACCGATGACCGCGACACTGTCCCTGCCGCGTACCCGCCCAGCGCGGACTTCGCCGCCGACGCGAACGCCGACGCGACGTCGTACGACCGGGCGCAAGCCGATCGGCTGGACTTCTGGGGTGAGCAGGCCGATCGGTTGCAGTGGCATCGACCGTTCGACCAGGTACTGGACTGGAGTGCCGCGCCGGTGGCGAAATGGTTTGTCGGCGGCACTCTCAACGTCGCCTACAACTGTGTGGACCGGCACGTCTTGGACGGACACGGCGACCAGATCGCTATTCAGTGGGAAGGCGAGCCCGGCGATTCCCGCGCCATCACCTACGCAGAACTGCTCGCCGAGGTCTGCCGGGCCGCCAACTACCTCACCGAACTCGGGCTGCGGGCCGGTGACCGCGTGGCGGTATACATGCCGATGGTGCCCGAGGCCATCATCTCCATGCTCGCCTGCGCCCGCCTGGGCCTGACCCACTCGGTCGTGTTCGCCGGATTCTCCCCCACCGCCCTACGGCAACGAGTCGACGACGCCGGTGCCCGGCTGATCATCACCACCGACGGGCAGTGGCGACGCGGGACGGCCACACCACTCAAAGCCGCGGTCGACGAGGCGTTGAGCGGCGACCCATCGACAGTCGAGCATGTGCTCGTGGTCCGCCGCACCGGTATCGAGGTGCCCTGGACCCAGCACCGCGACCTGTGGTGGCACGACACGGTCGAGCACGCCTCACCCGAACACGAAGCCCAACCCTTCGACGCCGAACACCCCCTGTTCATCCTCTACACCTCCGGCACCACCGGAAAACCCAAAGGCATCCTGCACACCACCGGCGGCTACCTCACCCAAACCTCCTACACCCACCACATCGTCTTCGACCACAAACCCGGACAAGACATCTACTGGTGCACCGCCGACATCGGCTGGATCACCGGACACAGCTACATCGTCTATGGACCGTTGTCCAACCGCGCCACCCAAGTCGTCTACGAAGGCACCCCCAACTTCCCCGACGAACACCGACACTGGCAGATCATCGAAAAATACGGCGTCACTCTCTACTACACCGCACCCACCCTGGTACGCACCTTCATGAAATGGGGAAGAGAAATCCCCGCCGCCCACGATCTGACCTCGCTGCGGCTGCTCGGATCGGTCGGCGAACCGATCAACCCCGAAGCCTGGCGCTGGTACCGCGAGGTGATCGGCGCCGACCGCACCCCGATCGTGGACACTTGGTGGCAGACCGAAACCGGCGCCATCATGATCTCCCCACTGCCCGGGGTCACCACCACCAAACCCGGCGCCGCCATGACACCACTGCCCGGCATCTCCGCACGGGTGGTCGACGAAGACGGCAAACCAGTACAGAAAGCCGAGACCGACGCTGATTCCCCGGACCGCTCCGCGGTCGTCGGCTACCTCGTACTCGACCAGCCATGGCCCGCCATGCTGCGCGGCATCTGGGGCGATACGGAACGCTTCCACGAAACCTACTGGACACGCTTCGCCGAACAAGGCTGGTACTTCGCCGGCGACGGCGCCACCCTCGACACCGACGGCGACCTCTGGATACTCGGCCGCATCGATGACGTCATGAACGTCTCCGGCCACCGCATCTCCACCGCCGAAGTCGAATCCGCCCTCGTCGGACACAGCGGCGTCGCCGAAGCCGCGGTCGTCGGCGCCACCGACGCCACCACCGGCCAAGGCATCGTCGCCTTCGTCATCCTCACCGCCGAAACCGAGAACACCGGAACCGAGCTGGTCGACGAGCTCAAAGCAGAAGTGACCAAACAAATCAGCCCGATCGCACGACCCAGACAAATCCACATCGTTCCCGAACTACCCAAAACCCGCAGCGGCAAGATCATGCGCCGCCTACTCCGCGACATCGCCGAAGGACGCGAACTCGGCGACACCTCCACCCTGGTCGACCCGAAAGTATTCGAAGCGATCGCCCGCGGGTAACCCGAGAGAACGGCGGACCCGGCCCCAGATGAGGGGTCCGGGTCCGCCGTTCGGCCATGGCTCAGTCGGCCGTCACGGGACCGTAGGTGGCGATGATGATGCCGGTCTCCAGGATGGCGGTGTCCAGCAGCCGCAGCGGGGTCTTGCCGGTGTCACGGTAGATCAAGTGCTCGGGTTCGGCGCGGCCCGCGAAGATGGGGTGGATCCACAGGCGGATCTCGTCGAGCAGACCGTATTCCAGGAGCAGGCGGGCCACCGGCCCGTGCCCGTACATCAGGATATCGCCCCGGGTTTCAGCCTTGATGCGAGCGATCTCGGCGGGAATGTCCGCGCCGAGCACGACGGTGTTGGTCCATTCCGGATCGGTCAGCGTGCTCGACACCACGTATTTCCGCATGGCATTGAACTTGTCGGAGAACCAGTCGCCGGTGCGCTGCGGCCATGCCGAGGCGAAAACCTCGTAGGTCCTGCGCCCCATCAGCAGCGCGTCGGCCGCTTTCAACTGGGCGCCCGCGAAGTCCATCGCGCCCTCTTTGAAATAGTCGAAATGCCAGTCCTGCATGTTGTCCATGAGCCCGTCGAGGGACACATTGGTGCTTTCGACGATCTTTCCCATGCGCTCGTCTCCTTGTCTGTTGCGTTGCTTTCTACCGCACGAAGGAGGTCATGGCCCGCGTGTCACGCAGCGCATGTGCACCAGAGGAGCCGACCAAGCGCGCGTCGAGTTCGGCGTCGCGCCGCAGCCAGCTGCCGTCGGCGGCAAGGGCGGGCGCAGCCTTGCTCGAACAGCTCCACCGCTTGCCACCGCCAACCGACATCGATCTCGGCGAAGTGGCGCCGTTTGTCCGGCTGGACGAGCGGATTGCTGCCGCAGCCACCTTGACCGAGAATGACCGGCGTTGGCTCGTGAGAATTCGGCGCGAACTGCCCATGACCACGGTGGCGGTGCAAGCAGCATTGAAGCCGCACTACCACCACACACGGTCTTCGGCTTCGACACCACGCCGCATTCGGGAGAGTCCGAAGCGCCGGTAACCGAAATCGCGGGATGCTATGTAATCGCTGGGATTTCAAGGCACAGTCCGGCCATTTAAACAATTTCGGCATCGGTTGCAGAAGACAGATTGGTGCCCGCACTGAGAGACGCCGCTGCCGCGACGCTTCAGTCGGCCGACAGATTTCCCCTGTCGTACCCAGGCGGTGCAGCTGGATGATCGAGCCGTTCGATAGTTGCGCGAATTACTTTTGAGGCGGCGAGTTTCCGCCGCAGGCACCTGTTTTGCGAGATACAGCACGAGTTGGGCCCTGCGATTACACGGATGCTGCCGCCTCGGAGCTCAACCACTCCTGCCGCGGACTCGGTGACCGTCAGCTGGCGAACGATAGGGCGCCATTCGCGGCCTGGCAGCCAAAGCTACCGGCGAAAACGTTGACTCCCAGGCAATTCTGAACATCGGTGAGCATTCCAAACCTCCGTCGCGGCGTATGTCGACCGATTATCGTCTGGGTGGCGAAATCGCCAGGCGTGGTCGTTCCGTTACAAGCCAATGATCACGCGGGCGGTGGTCCTGCTCAGTAAGTACTTTTGGTACTCCGATTCCCGTCGGCGCAAGGCCGCTTCTTCATCGGACACAACGGCATTCAATCCCGGTGCCCCAGTGTCCGGATAACCCTCGTCGCCAAAGGTGTCGACCAGCCTGTTCAGAAGATTGACAAGCATGAAGAAACCTCCGTCGCGGAATATGCCGATCGATTGCCGATCTGGCCAATCGGTAGGTAAATCGCCAGGTTTGATCATTCCGTTAACAAGTTGCCGGTTCCCATACGAACCCCTGTCATTTCCGCAGGCTTTCGCGCGAAACCATGGCGCATGTCACTTTTCACGGCATGGGTCGGTGGCAGTGACGATCCTCCCGAGGTGCGCAGTGTTTCGGTGTAACGACGACCGACAGCGCGGCGTGCACGGTGACTGCGGACAGTCCGACCGATCTCGTGTACACCGTCGCACCACTGCGCCGGGTCCGGGTGACTCTGCCGTGTCGAGCACGCCGACGTTGATCTGCTCGATAGAGCCGCGAGCGTGTTACCCGATCCGGCCCCAGATCCGGCCCGGTGAACAATACGGTGTCGCGAGCACCCGGCCGCCGCGATGCGCCAGCGGCTACAAGATTCGATTGTTGCCGGATGACCCAGCCACTCGATGAACCGGCTCAGCCGAACAGCTCGGCCATTCGGCGGTCCATCTCGTCGGGCGGCACGTCCTCGACGTGCGTGGCCACGGTCCAGCGATGTCCCCACGGGTCCTCGAAGGCGCCGCTGCGATCGCCGTAGAACTGGGTGGTCATCGACGTGAGTTCGCTGGCGCCCGCGGCCAGCGCCGCGGCGAAGGCGGCGTCGGCGTCCTCGACGTACACGTAGAGGTTGACGGGGGTGCCGCCGACCGTCTTCGGGTCCAGGAAGTCCATATCGGGGTCGGGGTCGCCGAGCATGACGACAGAATCACCGAACATCAGCTCGCAATGCGCGATCTTGCCGTCCGGGCCGGGCATGCGCATTCGCTCCGTGGCGCCGAATACATTCTTGTAGAAATCGATCGCGGCCGCCGCACCGTCGATCGCGAGCCCCGGCGAGACCACCGGATATCCGTCGGGAACGGGTTTGACATCAGACATGGGAACCTCCGCTCGAGGCGTTGTGTCGGACCATATCGAGCCTATTCCCGGCACCCCCGCAATAGGCCGGATCGCCGGAAATCAGGACCCTGCGACGCCCTGCAGCCGACGCACCTGGGCGGCCGTGAGATCGCTGAGGACGCCGGGGTCCACCGACTCCGGCGCGGTCACCGCGACCTGCGCCAGGGTGCCGCCGACCTGCACGATCGCCACCGACGAGCTGAGCGTCATGCCGTCGCTGCTCGTGCGCACCTGGAAGGCGGTGGCAGTGTCGCCCGCAGGCGGCTGGGCGAGCCCGCCGACCTGGTAATCCACCGGGATGTCGGTGGCATCCGCTCCGGAATAGTGCGTGCAGCGGCGCAGCATCGCCTGCACGACCGAAAACACCTCGGCCAGCGCCTCGCTCGGATAACTCGCCGCATCGATATCGATACTGGAGAAATTCGGTCCCGCGTATTGAATGGACGCCCGGGCGAGCGCGCCAGGACGCAGTGCGGCCAGCGGGGTGAGCACTTTCGCGCATTCCGCCGGATTCGTCGGTGCAGAAGCGGCGTCGCCGGCGCCGTCGGGCAGGTCGGCGCGCGGCGGCAGGGCAGTGAAATTCTGCGGCAGGTTCGCGCCGCCGAGCAGCAGGCCCCGCAACCGCTCCGAATCGGATTCGGGTACGGCGCTCACCGGGGCCGCGGCGACCACGGGGCCGAGCGGCGGCAGCTCGGCCGGTTCGGGTGCGGCGGGCTCCGCGGACCCGCATCCCGCGGCGACCGCGATCGACGCGGCCGCGAGCAGCAGGCCGCGCACTCGAATCACTCGGTCCACGACACCTGCGTATCGATCGTCTGCTGCAACATGCTTTCGCTGCGCGGATCGCGATAGGCCTGGTGGCCGCCGACGGTGATGGACCCCGACACCGGAAGCGGCAAGCCGAGGTCGACCGTGATGGTGCCGGCGCCCTGCATGACATAGTCCCGGATGTCCAGGGTTCCCGCGTTGTTGGGCAGGTTCCACGCCGGGGACTTCGGCTTCTGGATGACGTTCAGCTCGATGGTGAGCCGGTCGCCGTCTCGCTTGGTCAGCGTAGCGGTGGTCACCTGGTCGAGCGTGACGCCGCCGGTGACCTCTTGGCGCACCGTCCACACCGCACCCTCGCCGACGGGCTGGTCGGGGAACGCGATCGAGCGGTAGACCGCCTGGTAGAAAGCCTGCTCCAGCGCAGAACGTGCGGTGTTGGAGGTATCCGGCGACGGCTCGAGCCGCAGTGCGGTGATCGCCCCGAGATCGCTGAGGTCGAAGCCCGCGTGCGAGCCGCCGATGTTGGTGAGCGCCTTGGCCAACGTCGGGTCCGGGGAGGTGACGGTGCCGAGAGTCAGATCGATGCCCTCGGCGGTGGTCTGCGCGGTCATCGGGATGGTCAGCGCGGGCGTGGAGAAGTCGCGCATCGGCTGCTCGTTGATCTTCTGTTCGATCCGGTGCGCGGTGTGCAACGTCACCCGCTGCACGGTGCCCGCCGGGTAGTCCGGCCGCAACAACGAGCGCGGCTCCTCTCCGGTCGAGAGGACTGTGGTCACCGCCGCCGGAATCGGCACGGTCACTTCCTTACCGATCCCCAGCGGCTCGGTGCCTTCGGTCTCGCTGCGCGATTCGGCGCCGTTACCGCAACCGACACCGAACGCGGAGAGTCCGAGCGCGAACACCATGAGAAGCACACCCGAACGCGCGATCCGGGGGATGTGGGGGGAAGACAACACCGTCACGAGCAACAGGGTACGACCGCTTCCTGAGTGTCAGCTGGGACATCCGCGCCGCGCGCCGCGCGCGACCGCGAACCGCCCCGAGAAGCGCGACAATCGGACTCGCGCATCGGCCCTGATCGCGCTCGAGAGATGATAGTCGTCGTGAGTGACGACCCGCCGCCCGAGGAGAGCCCAGCAAACACCGCTGATCCGACGACCCCAGCGACTTCGCCGCAGCGCCTGCGGACCTTGCTCGTCATCGCCGCGGTCCTGCTCGGCCTGGATCTGCTCACCAAGACCGTCGCGGTCGCGAAGCTGACGCCGGGCGATCCGGTGCCGATCATCGGCGACTTCGCGCGACTGAGCCTGGTACGCAATCCCGGCGCGGCATTCTCCATGGCGACCGGCATGACCTGGCTGCTGACCCTGGTCGCCGCCGCCGTCGTGATCGGAGTGGTGCGCATCGGCCGCACCATGCGCTCGCTGTGGTGGGCGATCGGCCTCGGCATGGTGCTCGGCGGCGCACTCGGCAATCTGGTCGACCGGCTGTTCCGCGCGCCGGGCCCGCTGCAGGGGCACGTGGTCGACTTCGTCGCGATCGGCTGGTGGCCGGTATTCAACGTGGCCGACTCCTCGATCGTGTGCGGCGCGATCCTGCTCGTGGTGCTCACCGTGTGCGGTTTCGAGCCGAACGGAACCCGGGTCGGCCGCGGCGCCGAGCACAGCGGCGGGGAGAGCGCGGCATGAGGGAGACCAGAACCATGCCCGTGCCCGACGGCCTCGACGGCATGCGCGTGGACGCCGGACTGTCCCGGCTGCTCGGCCTGTCCCGCACCGCTGTCGCGGCGCTCGCCGAAGAAGGCTCGGTGCAGCTCGACGGCGTGGCCGCGGGCAAGTCCGACCGGCTCGCGGCGGGCGCATGGCTCGAGGTGATGTTCCCGGAACCCGAGCGGGAGCTGACGATCGAGGCCGAACCGGTGGAGGGCATGAAGATCCTCTATGCCGACGACGACATCGTCGCGGTGGACAAGCCGATCGGTGTGGCCGCGCACACCGGTGTCGGCTGGAGCGGGCCGACCGTAGTGGGCGGGCTGGCCGCGGCCGGATACCGCATCTCCACCTCGGGCGCCCATGAGCGGCAGGGCATCGTGCACCGTCTCGACGTCGGTACCTCCGGGGTGATGGTGGTCGCGCAGTCCGAGCACGCGTACACGGTGCTCAAGCGCGCGTTCAAGCAGCGCACCATCGATAAGCGGTATCACGCGCTGGTGCAGGGACATCCGGACCCGAGCAGCGGCACCATCGACGCACCGATCGGCCGGGCCCGCGGCAACGACTGGAAGTTCGCGGTCACCGCCGACGGACGCCCGAGCATCACGCATTACGACACGGTGGAGGCGTTCCAGGCGGCGAGCCTGCTCGACGTCCACCTGGAGACCGGCCGCACCCATCAGATCAGGGTGCATTTCTCCGCGATCCGCCACCCTTGCTGTGGCGACCTCACCTACGGTGCGGACCCCCGCCTTGCCCAGCGGCTCGGGCTGGAACGGCAATGGCTGCATGCCCGCGCGCTGGGATTCCAGCATCCCGTGGACGGCCGCTATCTGGAGATCACCAGCGAGTACCCGGACGATCTGCGGCACGCCTTGGACGTCCTGCGCAATGCCTGACCGGCGCACACTGCCATGGCGGGGCATCATCCTCGCCGCGGCGAGCGTCGCACTGGTCGTGCTGATCGTCGCGCTCGGTGCGCTGAATCCGCCGCGCAAGACGGGGGTTTTCACCGACCGGCTCGGGCCGGACCGAGGTGAGCAGGTCGCGGACTACCTCGCTCGGGCGCGGGGTTCCCTGACCGGATCCGACAGCGATCAGCACTGGGCCCTGCTGTCGTTCACCGAACCTTTGGGGCCGGAACGGATTCCGGACTACACCGGTGGCCTGCGCGTCGCGCAGGTGCTGTATCGGGTGCCGATGCCCAGGGTGCAGACCCCTCTCGTCGCCGTACCCGTCCCGGAAGACGTGGGCGCGGCCGTGGATTCGGCAGGGTACGCGGCCTGGCTGCTCCCGCATCCCTCCGACGACCGTTCCGCCCGTATAGTCGGCGTCTCCGCCGCACGGCTGCGCGCAGGCTGTGCGTGCGTGGTCGGCCTCGTCGTCCGCGGACCGCTGACGACTCTGCGAAACGTCGCCTCCCAGAATGGCGTCCGTGCCGTCCAGGCACTTCCCGCCGACGCGCTGGCCGGCCGCTTCGCCGTGGTCCCGCTCCTGCCCGATTACCTCGACGTGGTGCTGCCCGGTCCCGACGACGGGCCGGTCCCCGACCGGTGATGCGCAGCCCTCTCAGCGCCTCGCCAGCCACTCCACGACGTCGGTGACCACCGCTGGGTCGAGGTGCTGGCCGACGAGGCCGCGCCGGGACGAGCACAGTACCTGCTGAACCCAATCCTGTTTTCGATCGGCGAAGCAGGATTTCGGCCTGCCGAGGGACCATAGGGCACGGAGGCGATGGTGACGAGTCGAACAGCATCGCGACGCCGTCACGGTTCCGCACCGCCACCGGAATGCGAATACCGAGCGGCACAGGAGGACTCGGTGCCCCGGTGCGCGACCCGCGCCGCCATCACGTCGACGTCGGCTCCGCATCCATCCGTTCGAGTGCGACCAGTCTCCCGACCACCGGTTCCACCACCGTTGGTGCCGACGGACACGGGCACCACGGCGATGCTGACCTCAGGTCAGTCCGGCAGAGTGACAACCCCGTCGAGATAGCGGCGGCAGCGGCCGAGCAGTAGGACGCGGTCGTCGACGAGTTCGCAGCGCAGGGTTCCTCCACGGCGGGAAAGCTGTCTGGCGTGCAGTTCCGTGCGCCCCAAGTGCTCGCTCCACAGCGGAACCAGTTGGGCGTGCGCCGAGCCGGTCACCGGGTCCTCGGGTATGCCCGCGCTCGGAGCGAAGACTCGGGAGACGAAGTCGGCCGAATCACCGGGGGCGGTGACGATCGCGGCGCGCGGCAGCGCAGGAAAGGCGGAGAGCACCGGCGCGGCATCGCGGACCTCCTGTTCGGTCGCGACGACGATCACCTCGTCTGTGCCGGAGTACGCCCGCACCGGGCGCACTCCGAGCGCCGCGACGAGCGCCGGATCGGGCCGCACCGGGATGCTGTGCACGACCGGCAGATCGAGGACGAGCTCGTCGGCGTCGGTGCGGTCGACGTGCAGCCAGCCGCTACGCGTGAAGAAGCTCACCCGGTCGCTCCCCGGGTGCACGTCGGCCAGGATTTGGGCGGCACTGGCCAAGGTGGCGTGCCCGCACATGGCAACCTCTACCGTCGGCGTGAACCAGCGGAGGTGGAAGGCGGGCCAGTCGCCGGGCGGCGCACCCGCCTCGGAAGGTAATTGCGAGGTGTAGAAGGCGGTTTCGGCGAGGTTGTTCTCCTCGGCCAGATGTTGCAGCAACGTATCCGGGAGCCACGACGGGAGCGGCATCACCGCGGCCGGGTTGCCCGAGAACGGTGCGTCCGCAAACGCGTCGATCTGGTGCAGCAGTACCTCCATAGTCGAGAAGGTACCCCAACCATGAATGACCGCCTCGCACAAGGGTTCTCGCTGCGCCGCGGATCAGGCGTCCAGTTGGTCCGCCGCCCCGCCTGGCGAGCTCGGGAAAAGTTGCCGCCGCTCTCCCAGCATTGCCGCGCTCACCCACCAGACGACCTCGACAAGCACGATGCCGACCGTGCCACAGGCCACCGCGGCACCCGTCAGCGCGACGTTGGACGGATCGAGTTTGAAGAACTCCCGGGTGAACGGAACGGTGAACAGGAACACGTACGCCGCGACAGACGCCGCGAGCAGCAAGACCTTCCACCACACGTAGGGCCGCGCCACGATGGCCAGCACCCACACCGCGATCATGATCAGCGTGATGAGCGCGGTAGTGCCCGCCTGGATCTTCTGCTCCTCGCCGGCGTGCGGACCGGCGTAGGCGATCAGATAGGCGACGAAGGTGGCCACGCCGATCACAACGCCCGACGGGATGGCAAGGCGCATCACGCGCGCGACGAACCCCGTGCGGGCGCGCTCGTTGTTCGGCGCGAGCGAGAGGATGAACGCCGGGATGCCGATGGTGAACCAGGCCGCGATCGTGACGTGGCGCGGCAGGAACGGATAGCCGATCGGCTCGTAGTCGAAGATCTGCGAGCCGACGCCTGCGAGGCCGACCAGGAACGCCAGCAGCACGGAATAGACAGTCTTGGTGAGGAACAGGTTCGAGACCCGCTCGATGTTGCCGATCACCCGGCGCCCCTCGCCGACCACGTAGGGCAGCGTGGCGAATCTGTTGTCCAACAGGACGATCTGAGCGACCGCGCGAGTCGCCGGGCTGCCCGAGCCCATCGCGACACCGATATCGGAATCTTTCAGCGCCAGAACATCGTTCACACCGTCACCGGTCATCGCCACGGTGTGCCCGCGCGATTGCAGTGCCGACACCATGGCGCGCTTCTGGTCCGGGCGAACCCTGCCGAAGGTGGTGCTGCGCTCCAGCACGTCGGCCAGCTGGCCGCGGTCCTCGGGCAACTCGCGCGCATCGATAGCGTGGTCGCCGCCCGCCAGGTCCAGCGAGGAGGCCACCGCGCCGACCGATACGGCGTTGTCGCCGGAGATCACCTTGATGGAAACATCTTGGCTCGCAAAGTATTCGAGGGTGTCGCGGGCGTCGGCCCTGACCTTCTGCTCGAGCACGACCAACGCGGCGGGCCGCACCGCGCCCGGGGCGTCCGGCGCGTCCACCGGACGGTCACCGCGAGCAAGCAACAGGATGCGCAAACCGGAGGAACCGAGCTCCTCGGCGACGCGCGCGTCCTCGGAGCCGGCGTCGAGCAACACGTCCGGCGCGCCGAGTAGCCAGTCGCCGTGCGCACCGTAAGAGCAGCCGCTCCACTTGTTGGCCGAGGAGAACGGCGCCACGGCCGTCCGCTGCCAGCCGGGGCCGTCCGGCAGCGCCTCCGCGATCGCCTGCACGCTCGCGTTCGGACGCGGATCGTCGGCGGCCAGCGCGGCCAGCGCGGTGCGGACCTCGGTGTCGTCGAAGGCCTCCAGCGTTTTGATATCCGACAGCCGCATCCCGTTCTCGGTCAGTGTGCCGGTCTTGTCCGCGCACACCACGTCGACGCGGGCCAGGCCCTCGATGGCGGGCAGCTCCTGTACAAGGCACTGACGTCGGCCCAGGCGCACGACGCCGACCGCGAACGCGATCGAGGTCATCAGCACCAGCCCCTCGGGCACCATCGGCACGAGCGCGGCGACCATGCCGGTGACCGCTGGCCGCCACGACTCCTTACTGGAGACCAGCTGGTTGTAGATGCTCAGCAGGCCGGCGGGAATGAGCAGGTAGGTGATGAACTTCAGGATTTTGTCGATTCCGGTGCGCAGCTCGGAGTGCACCAGGGTGAACTTGCTCGCCTCCTCGGCCAGTCGCGCCGCGTAGGCGTCCTTGCCGACCTTGGTGGCCCGGTAGGCGCCGGACCCGGAGACCACATAGCTGCCCGACAGCACTGTGGCGCCGACCGCTTTGTCGATCGAATCGGCCTCACCGGTGAGCAGCGATTCGTCCACCTCGAGCTGTGCGGACTCCTCGACGGTGCCGTCCACGACGATCTGGTCGCCCGGGCCGAGCTCGATCAGGTCGTCGAGTACCACTTCGCGCGGCGCGATCTCGACGGCCGCGCCGTCGCGGCGAACAGTCGGCTTGGCTTGGCTGACGATGGCCAGCTGGTCCAAGGTGCGTTTGGCACGGATCTCCTGGATGATGCCGACCGCGCTGTTGGCGACGATCAGCAGGCCGAACATACCGTCGATGATCGAGCCGGTTGCGAGCACCAAGATGAACAGGACGCCGAGGATGGCGTTGATCCTGGTGAAGACGTTCGCACGGATGATGTCGCGGACCGAGCGGCTCGCGCGATCCGGTACGTCGTTGGTGCGGCCGTCGCGGCGCCGTTGCTCGACCTCGGCCGCGGTGAGTCCGGTGGCGCCCGAAGCCTGCACGGTAATCGACATGACCGCAAGGCTACGTGACAACTACGGTCGTCAGGGTGCGGCAAAGCAGGTCTATCCCCGGTGTGACGTTCGGGACCAGCGCATTTTTCCTGTGGGGTCTGTTCCCCGCGTTCTTCGGTTTGCTGGCGTTCGCCCGACCGGGCGAGGTTGTGGCCCAGCGAATCCTGTGGACGCTGGTCGTGGTGCTCACGGTACTCATGGCAAGCGGGCGACTACGCGAGCTGCGCGACATCGGCAAGCGGGTCTGGCGGCTCGCGGCGGTCGCTTCGGCCGCGATCGCGCTCAACTGGGGGGTGTACGTCTATGGAGTCACCTCCGGGCACGTTGTGGAGTGCGCGCTCGGGTATTTCATCAACCCGCTGGTCACCGTCGCTTTCGGCGTAGTGTTCTTCCGCGAGCGGCTGGCGCGGGCCCAGTGGGCGGCGCTGGCCCTCGGCGCCACCGCGGTGACAGTGCTCACCATCGACTACGGCAGGCCTCCCATCATCGCGTTGGCACTGGCCTGCTCATTCGCCACCTACGGCCTGGTGAAGAAGGTAATCCCGCTGGACGCGTTGCGTGGTATTGCCGCGGAAGGGGTAGTCGCCGCACCGTTCGCGCTGGCGTTCGTGATCGCGCTCGCAGTAACCGGGCGCAGCGAATTCGGTTCCAGCGTGAAACATGCCGCACTGATGATGTCCACCGGCCCGGTCACCCTCGTTCCGCTGCTGCTGTTCGCGGTTGCGGCCCAACGGGTTCCGCTGTCCACCATGGGCCTACTGCAATATCTCACCCCCGCCCTGCAGATGGCCTGGGGCCTCGCCGTCGCGCATGAGCCGATGCCCGCCTCCCGCTGGGCGGGTTTCGCGCTGATCTGGGTCGCATTGGCGATTTTCACCACCGATGCCCTACTGCGCGCCCGGCGCCTCCGGCGGATTCCGCGCGACGTCGCCACCGAAGCCGCCGCGCGTACGAGCGGTACATAAGTCCGCGCGGCGAGCTACGTTCGACTGCCCGGATCGCCCCTGACGATGCTTGCGTTCGCGACTATTTCAGACACTGCATTGTCTGAAATAGTCGCGAAAGTGTCGGATCCGACACTGTTGCCCGATTCGCGACGCTCGTAGCGTCAACGCATGACAGCGCCCCAACCTCTTCGCTCCCACACCCACGCTTGGCGGCCACCTCCCGAAACAACCACGGACATCCTGGACATGACCGGCCGTGAGATCTTGCAGGAAGCGCTCGACGGACGGTTTCCGGACGCCCCGATCATGAGGACGCTCGGCATCCGGCTGGTACAGGTCGGCGACGGGACCGTGGTGTTCGAGGGCGAGCCGGGCGATCACCTGCTCGATCCGATGGGCAGCGTGCACGGTGGCTTCGTGACCGCTCTGCTGGAATCGGCACTCGCCGCAGCGGTGATGACGAAGCTGCCCAGCGCAACGAGATCCACCTCGGTCCAGATCGGCATCCATATGCTCCGCCGCGTGCGCACCGACACCCGAACGCTGCGCTGCGAAGGCACCGCAATCCACGTGGGGCCCACCACCGCCAGCGCGGAGGCCCGCCTCCTCGGCGTCACGGACGGCGACCTCTACGCGCACGCCAACGCGACGTGCGCAATCCTGCGGGTGATGTAGTCGGCTGGTATCGCATCACCGGTCAGTGGCGCCGACAAGCTTGACATTCGGATCGATCTCGGCCGCGCTGCCAGCCGGACCGGACGTATTCCCGGGCGCCACAGGGAATTTCGATCAGGCCAGGGCTGGAACACCAGCCGTGCCCGCCCGGAGCGCACGGTGACCTCGGATGGTCGGCCGAGCGACGACGACGGGCCGGCGACCGGGCAGATCCCGGCGGCCGACCCGACCAGTCGAGCGAATCAGCCGCAGGCAGCCGACTGCTGGCCCAGGTTGGTCAGCATTGTGCAGGCCCATGCCTTCTGGATCTTCCACTTGCCGTTGTCGGCGACGAACGGCACCTCGACGATATTGTCCTGACCGTTCAGTGTGAACTTGGCCTTGGCGTTCACGCTGTCGCCGAACGAGGTGACGTCGGTGACCTCGATCTTCACGTCGGCGCCCGACACGGCTTGCGACAGCCGGTCCGGCAGCGTCGGATCGCTTTCGGCGCCTTGGACGTTGTCCAGCTTCTCCGAGGCGGGCACCGCCGGGTCCAGTGCCCGCGTCATGGCGGTGTTCAGCTCCGCGACCGTGGGGACCGGCGGCAGGTTCGCACTCGCGGCCGCCGACGCCTTGGCGCTGGTCGACGTCTTGGCGGCGGGCTTGCTGTCCTTGTCGTCACTGCCGCAGGCTGTCATGCCAAGCGCGGCGACGATGGCCAGGCCGGCGATCGCGATGCGTCCAGTCTTACGAAGCTTCAACTGCTCGTCCTTTGCGTTCGAGTAGGTCCGTGTCGTGTTCCACCATGGCAGCCGTCACCCGAAACCGGCGGCGCTGCACGAGGCCCCAGGCTACCCGGCGGCGGGAACCACCGCCGAGATCCACACGGGACAGACGGATGTCGTCGGCAGCGAACGTACGCGTCCGACCGGGCAATGTCGAGCCGTCGTGGGCGTTCGTCAGAGCAGACTGCCCAAGGGGTCGGCCCGGGTGAGCGCGGCGTCGGCGGCGGCGAAGGTACGCGCGGGACCCGGTCCGGTCGAACGGGTTTCGAAGCGGACGGTCACCACGCCGAGCCCCGCGCCCTGCACCCAGCCGTGACCGTGCTCGGGATGCGTCACGTCCATGCCTGGATGCCAGACGCTGACCGGCAGGGTGGTCGCGGCGACGGCTTGCGACGCACCAACCGTGTCGTCGAATCGCGGAGGCTCGGCAGCTTCCGGCTGTTCCTGGGCGATCTCGGCAGCTGGACCGCGATCGAGTTCCGGAAACAGCGATTCCTGGCGGACCGTCGACAGCCCGCCGTAGCTCACCCCGACCAGCCGGATCGGACCCAATTCTTGTGGGTCCAGCGCAGAACGCTGCGCGGCGGCGGCGAGTGCGGCCAGATCTTCGGTCGCGTAGGGCAGCGTGTAGGACCGGGTGACGATGCTCATGTCGGACTTCTTCAGCTTGAGCACCACGGTGCGGGCGGCGCGTCCGTCACCGGCCAGGCGCCGGTGCGCGGCGGCGGCCATGTCCTCGATGGCCGGGCGCAGCTGGGCGAGGGTGACGATGTCGGTCTCATAGGTGGTTTCCGCGCTGATCTGCTTGGCCTCGGCGCGCTCGGCGACCGGGCGGTCATCGATGCCGCGTGCCAGCCGGTGCAGGGCCGCGCCGACGCTTCCGCCGAGAATCGACACCGCCTCCGATTCCGGCAGTGCGGCAAAGGCGCCCACGGTTTCGATGCCCAATGAACGCAACCTGCTCTCCGCGACCGGTCCGATCCCCCACAGCTTGCGCACGGGAAGCCCCGCGAGTAACCGCTGCTGCTCGACCGGCGAAATCACCCGAATGCCATCCGGTTTGGCCAGCCCGGAGCCGATCTTGGCCAACTGCTTTCCCGTGCCCGCGCCGACCGATGCGGTCAGCCCGGTGCGCTCGCGCACCAACGCGCGCAGTTCCGCGCAGAACTCATACACCCGCGCCGCCGTCGCGCCCACCAACTCGGCGGGCTCGCCGAACGCCTCGTCGAACGAGAGCGTCTCCAGCACCGGAATCCGACTGCGCAGCGCGTCGAAGACCTGGCCGCTCAGCACGCCGTAGACCGCGCCGCGCGGCGGCACCACCACCGCGGTCACGCCGACGAGTCTGCGCGCCTGGTGCATCGGCATCGCCGAGCGCGCGCCGAACACCCTCGCCTCATAGCTGGCTCCGGCCACGACGCCGCGTCCGCCGATACCACCGACCAGGACTGGGCGGCCGCGCAGTGTCGGGCGGGTCAGTTGTTCGACCGACGCGAAGAACGCGTCCATATCGACGTGCAGAACCCACCGCCGCGCCGCGGTGTCCGCGTCGGCGAGCACAGGCGGATGCTGCCCGCTCACCGCGGTTTCGCCGCACGTTGTCCGAACCCGAGAATCCGGGGGCGCGACAGGGCGGTGCGCCGCCCGAGCGACATGGTGTCCGCGATCAGGCCGGCCAGCTGGTCGGCGCCGTGCCGGCCGCCCTCCCAGAACGCGGCCCCGACTCGGAGCGCAGCCCCGGCCAAGCGCTCGACGATGCCCGCGACGATCCCCGCGCCGGTCGCCTTGTCGGTGCTCACGGCGAGCAATGTACGCCCGGCCACCGACAAGGTCCCGACAGGCGGCGACGCTGTCAGGTGGCTGTGCGCTAGCTGCTTGTTCCCTGGCGAAAGCAGCGTACGCCCGTGCGTGCCGCCTGCCCGCCACCTTCCTCGATGAAATGGCCCTGATCTGCCCTTTTGACACACCGAACGATGTACCACTCAGTATCGATGAACCGCCGACGAACCGCGGGGACCGGGCTTGTGACGCGCCGCGGTATGTGATGATCGGACCCATGAAGATCCGTAAGGCCGTCATCCCGGCCGCCGGTATCGGCTCCCGGCTGCTCCCGCTGACCAAGGCCATCCCCAAAGAGATGCTGCCGGTCGGCGACCAGCCGGTGATCGAGCACACGGTCCGCGAGCTGGTCGCCTCGGGCATCACTGACATCACCATCGTGGTCAGCGGCGGAAAATCGTTGATCCAGGACCACTTCCGCCCCAACCCGGCGCTGGTGGCCCAGCTGCGCGCGGACGGAAAGACCGCCTTCGCCGACGCGGTCGAGGAGGTCGGTGAGCTGTCCCGGCTCGGCCACATCACCTATCTCGACCAGCACGGCCCGTACGGCAACGGCACCCCGGTGCTCAACGCCGCCCGCAATCTCGGCGACGAGCCGATGCTCGTGCTGTGGCCCGATGACGTGTTCGTCGCCGAGGTGCCGCGCGCCCAGCAGCTCATCGACGCCTACGAGGCCACAGGAGCACCGGTGCTCGCATTGATGCCGATGGACCCCGCCGAATCCCAGCGCTACGGCGTTCCAGTGGTCGCCGACGACCACGGCAGCGGCCTGCTGCGCATCACCGGACTGCGGGAGAAGCCGAAGCCTAAGGATGCGCCGTCGGATTTCGCGGCGATCGGCGGCTATGTGGTCACGCCCGGCATCATCGAGGAACTGCGCATCCAGACCGAAGCGTGGTACGAACACCGCACCGGCGAGGTGTATCTGACCGACGCGATCAACGTGCATGCCGCGGGCAACCCCGTATTCGGCCAGGTGATCCGTGGCCGCTGGTACGACACCGGTAACCCGGGGGACTACTTGGTCGCGCAATTCGCCTCAGCGCTGGCGCATCCGCAGTACGGACCGCTGCTGCGCACGCTCGCCGAGGACCTCGGCAACTGACGGGCGCCCCACCTCCCGCCGTATGCCATAGCTTACGGCTATGCTGTCGCCGATTGCGATCGGTGACGGTTGTTACACCACGCATTACTTCTCGTCGCCGATCCGGGAGCTCGCCGTTTCTCCACGTTCCTGTTCGAGCAGAGAGGTGCGTTCGTGAGCATGATTCCGAGTCGTCGTGTGCGTCACCTGGCCCTGGCCGGCGGTGCCGCAGCAGCCCTGATCTCGGCCGCCGCGGGCCCCGCGGCGGCCGAGCAGCAAACAGTGCAGCTGGGCTTCGCCAACGGCAACTGCAGCAAGACCGTCATCCAGGCGAAGGCGGGAACCCATGTCATCCTCGACGTCGTGACCGCGGGCAACCCGACATCCGGGGCGGCGCTGGCGATCCCGGACAAGGATGTTCAGCTGCCGCTGCCGGACACCTTCTACTGGACAGTGACCCGAGTGGACCTCGGCGTGAACCAGCCGGGGCCGCTTCCGTTCCAGGTGGAGTCACCCGCGTGGTCCGGGAGCGCGGGCAGCGGCTGCCAGGGGGTCATCCAGTTCGACTGAGCCGGATGCGGCGCCTCGTCACCGCCTCGATCCGCAGCCGCGGCGGGTCCGGGTCGTTCTCGTGCCGGCCAACGAGCACTCGGTCCTGATAACGCCGACTTCCGTTCGAGCGACATTGCTTCCGCCCGTACGGTGTACTCAGAACCGACGGATGGCGTAGATGTCGAACCGCTCGAGCGGGGTGAAGCCGACCGGCACTCCCCAGTCGTATGCGTTGAGCACCTGGCCGAAGCCCGCATAGATGCCGACGTGCGAGCCGTCGCTGTTCAGCACGACCACGTCGCCGATCGAGAGCGCGCTGCGCGGAACCGCCACACCCACCTTCGCCTGCTGCCAGGTTGTGCGCGGTAGGTTGACCCCGACCTGCCGATACGCCCACTGGACCAGACCCGAGCAGTCCCAGGCGAACGGCCCCGTGCCGCCCCACTGGTAAGGTTTTCCGATCTGCGTCACGGCCGCCGCCAGCGCGCCGAGGCCGTAATAGCTGGGCACCGGCAGAGCCGCAGAGCCGCTGGCACTGCCGGATCCCGAGCCGGACTCGCCACCCGGCCCACTGCCGGAGGCACTGCCGGTGTCAGACCAGACCGGTCCGGCGAGGACAAATGTCGCGAGGGTCGATACCAAGAATCCGAGAACGATGCGGCGCAGCAATTTCCTCGTCACGTGCTCGCCCTTCCGTCGGCCTTGCTGACGGGCCGCCGACCGACGGCCCCGGCTAACGCACGGCACCAGGATGATCACGCTGGAGCCGCAGTCACCACGCCCGGCGAATGCACGCCCGGCGCAGTGCATTTCAGATAGGACAACTCCGCGAACAGGCGCTGCCGCCCCAGGAGTTCACCCGAGTAACAGCAGCAACATGGCGATTATGCCGCGTGCCCATGCTCTAAACCTCAGGATCAGCAAACTTTCAGCATGTGATCTAGATCACATATCATGCGCGTTCCGATCCCCTTCCGGATATCCGGACGGCCGCGGACAGCACCCCAGCGCGCACGACAGACGAGATGATCCAGAGCCGCGACACCACTGCGCATGGTCGAAGAAGACGACGCCGAACTGGCCATCGAAGCGCAGCTGGCCGCCGGCGAGCCGATCCGGATGGCCGCCGGCGAGGTCTTCGTGATGCGTGACGCCCTGATCTGCGAGCGGCGCGCATACCTCATCCGGCTCGAGGAAAAGGGCACGACCGCTCATACAGCTCGGGGCGGGACCTTTCGGCCCCGCCCCGACTCGTTCACCCTCGACCGTCAGGCCTTGGTGACCTTCGCCCGCGCGCCACCGACGAGATCGACGGCATCGGGGCCGGCGTCGCCGAATATAACTGTGGTGGCGAGGATCTCGCCCGCGATCAGATCGCGGTGGGTTTCGGCCCACGCCGCCCGTTCGGTGGGGACGTCGAGGACCACGGTGATGCGGTCGGAGACGTCCAAGCCGGAAGACTTCCTGGTCTCCTGCAGGTCTCGGATCAGGTCACGAGCCCAGCCCTCCGCCTCCAACTCCTCGGTGACCACCGAGTTCAGCACCACCAGGCCCGCGTTGCCGGGCAGTGCCGAGGTGGACTCGGGCTCGGCCGCGACCAGGCGCTGGGTATATTCCTCGGGCAGCAGGGTGATTCCGGCCGCGGCGACCACACCGTCGGCGTCCTCGGACCACTCCCCTGCCTTGACCGCCTTGATCACCGTCTGCACGTCCTTGCCCAGGCGCGGACCCGCGGCGCGGGCGTTGACCACCAACTCGAAGCGGCCGTGCACATCCACGTCGGTGGTCAGATCCACCTTCTTGACATTGACCTCGTCGGCGATGATGTCCGCGAACGGCGCCAACCGCTCGGCGTCGGCCGCGGCGATGGTGACCTCGGCCAGCGGCAGCCGCACCCGCAGGTTCTGTGCCTTGCGCAGGCTCAGCACTGTCGAGCACACCACACGCGCCTCATCCATGGCGGCGACCAGTTCCGGATCATGTGGAAGCACACCCGCTGCCTTTTCTGATCGCTCCGCAGGCTCCGCTCCCGCCGGCCAGTCGGCCAGATGCACCGAATCGCCGCCGGTCAGGCCGCGCCAGATCACCTCGGTGAGTAACGGCAGCAGCGGCGCGGCCAGCCGGGTGACCACCTCCAGCACCGTGTGCAGGGTGTCCACCGCGTCGCGGTCCTCGCTCCAGAACCGCGAACGCGACCGGCGCACATACCAGTTGGTCAGCGCGTCGGCGAACGAGCGCAGCTCCTCGCAGGCGCCTGCGATGTCGTAGACCTCCAACGCCTCGGTCATCACGTCCCTGGTCTGCGCCAGCTTCGCCAGGATGTAGCGGTCCAGCACATTGGTCGAGTCCGTTCGCCAGGCCCCTGGCTTCGACGCGTACAACTGCAGGAAGGTCCATGTGTTCCACAGCGGCCGCAGCGCGTGGCCGACACCCTCGCGGATGCCACGCTCGGTGACGATGAGGTTGCCGCCACGCAGGATCGGCGAGCTCATCAGGAACCAGCGCATGGCGTCGGAGCCATCCCGGTCGAACACCTCGTTCACGTCCGGGTAGTTGCCCTTGGACTTGCTCATCTTGAGCCCGTCGTCACCGAGCACGATGCCATGTGCGGCAACGGTTTTGAATGCGGGACTGTCGAACAGCGCCGTCGCGAGCACGTGCAAAGTGTAGAACCAGCCGCGGGTCTGGCCGTTGTACTCGACGATGAAATCGCCGGGGAAGTGGTTGTCGAACCACTCCTTGTTCTCGAACGGATAGTGCACCTGGGCGTACGGCATCGACCCGGACTCGAACCAGCAGTCCAGCACCTCCGGCACCCGGCGCATGGTCGATTCACCGGTCGGGTCGTCGGGATTCGGCCGAGTGAGCTCGTCGATCATCGGCCGATGCAGATCGACGGGCCGCACGCCGAAGTCGCGCTCCAGCTCGTCCAGCGAGCCGTACACGTCGATGCGCGGATAGGCCGGATCGTCGGACATCCACACCGGGATCGGGCTGCCCCAGTAGCGGTTGCGGCTGATGTTCCAGTCCCGCGCGCCCTCGAGCCACTTACCGAACTGGCCGTCGCGGATGTGCTCGGGCACCCAGGTGATCTGCTTGTTCAGCTCGACCATCCGGTCGCGGAAGGTGGTCACCGCAACGAACCAGGACGGCACCGCCATGTAGATCAGGGGCTGGCCGGACCGCCAGCTGTGCGGGTAGGAGTGCTCGATCGTCTCGTGCCGCAGAAGCTTTCCCGCCGCCTTGAGGTCCTTGATGATCACCGGGTTGGCGTCGAACACCATCAGGCCCTCGTACGGCGGCACCATCGAGGTGAACTTGCCGCCAGGATCCAGCGGCTGCACCAGTTCGATTCCGTTGGCCGTCGCGACCTCCATGTCCTCCTCACCGAAGGCCGGTGCGAGATGCACGATTCCGGTGCCGGAGTCGGTGGTCACGTAGTCGGCAGTGAGCACACGGTGTGCGTGCGGGTGGCCGAGAAAGAAGTCGAACGGCGGAGCGTAGGACAGGTCGACCAGCGCTGCGCCGTCGTACTCGCCGAGCACCTCGGGGTCCGCGCCGAACTCCCGCGCGTAGTGCGAGACCCGCTCGGCGGCCAGCAGATAGCGCTTGCCGTCGACCGCGCGCAGGTGTACGTACCGGATGTCGGGGTGCACCGCGATCGCCAGGTTCGACGGCAGCGTCCACGGCGTGGTCGTCCAGATCAGTGCGTTGGCACCGTCGAGTTCGCGCAGCGGATGGTCGGTGGGCACACTCAGCACCATGTCGACGGTGACCGCGGGGTCCTGACGCATCTTGTACGCGTCATCGAGCCGAGTCTCCTGATTCGACAACGGCGTCTGCTCGTACCAGCTGTAGGGGAGCACTCGGAAGCCCTGATAGATCAGGCCTTTGTCGTAGAGCGACTTGAACGCCCACATCACCGACTCCATGAAGTCGGTATCCAGCGTCTTGTAGTCGTTGTCGAAGTCGACCCAGCGGGCTTGGCGCGTCACGTAGTCACGCCATTCCCCGGTATAGCGCAGCACCGACGATTTACAGGCCGTGTTGAATTCCGCGAGACCCATTGCGTCGATCTGTGATTTGTCCGTGATACCGAGCTGCTTTTCCGCTTCGATTTCCGCCGGCAATCCGTGGCAGTCCCAGCCGAATCGGCGATCGACCCGCTTGCCGCGCATGGTCTGGAAACGCGGGACGAGGTCCTTGACGTACCCGGTGAGCAAATGGCCGTAATGCGGCAGACCGTTGGCAAAGGGCGGACCGTCGTAGAAGACGAATTCCGATGCGCCGGAACGATTTTCGATGCTTGCGCGGAAGGTGTCGGCGGCCGCCCATGCGTCGAGCACGCGGCGCTCCATCTCGGGGAACGACGTCCCGTTGCCGACGCCGAGGTCGACCCGCGGATACGCGCTGGTGCTGGAAGTGTGGTCCGCCATCGCGGATGCGTCTCCTCGTGCCGTGTCGTTGGCACGGGGACGATGACAGCGCCCGGTGCGCCGAAACCGCGGTACCACCCCGCTTGTCCGGCGCAGGACTCGCCGGACCTCTCGTTGGGAGCTGTGACGGGCTCACCCGTTCGGTTCTACTGAGCGCCCGACCCGAGGGCCGCACCGCCGTTCTTCCGAAGACTCCCCGGTGATGGCCGGATCGACGCCGTATTCATGTTTGATTCTAGCCACAGCGGTCAACCCAGTTCGCAGGGCAGGTTAACGTTTGGCATGACGACCAGGAGGCGGCGTGGATTCACCATCCGGCCTCCGCATAGACAGGGCGCTCACCAGCAGCAGAACAGCACCGATGACACACACCACGATGCATCCCCACGCCCAGAACACCGATCCGGTGGTGAGCGCGGCCACGAGCAGGGCGAAGCCGATCGCGGCAAGGACGAGCGTCAAGACGAGCATGATGACCCCCAAGGCATGCCAGGCGGCTCGACAGTTCCTCTAATGGTATGAACTGCTGCGCTCGGAGCGAGGCGCGCTACTTGCCACCCTTGGCGAAGGAGGCGGGCGCGAGGTTGTTCGCCGTGTTGGCGTCGGCGAACGCCTCGCCGCCGTCGACCGGGACGGCCGAGCCACGGTTCTCCAGCTCCTCGAGCTGCGACTCCAGGTACGACTTCAAGCGCACCCGATATTCCCGCTCGAACGTCTTGAGCTGCTCGATCCGGCCTTCCAGCACGGTGCGCTGCTGGGTGATGGTCGCCATGATCTCGGTGTGTTTGCGCTCGGCGTCGGCCTGAAGCGCGTCGGCCTTCTCCTTGGCCTGGCGCAGCTGGCTGTCCGACCGCGTCTGCGCGTCCGACAGCATCGCATCCGACTTCTGACGGGCGTCGGCGATCATGGCCTCCGACCGAGTTCTGGCGTCACCGACCAAGCGCTCCGAATTCGCCCGTGCATTCGACAGCAGGTTCTCCGCCTCGAGCTTGGCATCGCTGGTCAGCCGATCCGCCATCTCCTGGGCGAGGCTGAGCACCTTGGCGGCCTGCAGGTTCGCATCCGCGCCCGGCGCCTCCTTGGCCACCGGCGCCTGCATCGGAGCGGGCGGCGGGACCGGAACCGGAGGCTTGATCGGTTCCGGCGGTGGCGCCTGCGGCACGGGGGGTTTTGCGGTGTTCACCGCGCCGGGACCCCGGTTCTTCTTGGCGTCGGCCAGTTCCGCGTCTAATTCGGCGACCCGCTGGCGCAGATCGGCATTCTCCTCGATCAGACGCGAGAGCTCCTGCTCCACAAGATCCAGGAAGGCGTCGACTTCATCCTCGTTGTAGCCGCGCTTCCCGATCGGTGGTTTGCTGAACGCGACGTTGTGCACATCGGCTGGGGTCAGCGGCATGGAAGGATCCCTTCACGCGTCTTTTGGAGATCTAGCAAGCTGTCGTCTCGGCCTATTCTGTCACACCGGAGCTACCGGTTGCCCGAGCCTGCCCACGATCGACATCAAGATGAACACGATGAAAAGCAGGACCATTATCGACAGATCCAGTCGAATTCCCCCCAGTGACACGGGGGGAATCAATCGCCTCAGAAGTTTCACAGGAGGGTCCGTGATCGTGAAGATCCCCTCCAGTACGACGACCACGACACCGGTCGGCCGCCAGTCGCGGGCAAAGCTACGGATGAACTCGATGATCACTCGGCTGATCAGCAACAGCCAGAAGATGAACAGTACGAAGTACAACACCGCGAACAAGGCCACGACTTCACTCTGCCGCAAAAATCGCCTCGCGCAAAATGACCGCGCCGAACCACCGGCAACCGGTCTGCTTCACCCCCCACATCACGACCTTATTTCTGGTTGTAGAAGCCGGTTTCGGCGATGCGTCGGCGTTCTTCGGCCGATACATCGACATCGGCCGGTGAGAGCAGGAACACTTTCGTCGCGACTTTGTCGAAGGAGCCACGCAGGGCAAACGCCAAACCTGCGGCGAAGTCGACCAGACGCTTGGCGTCGGCGTTGCTCAGCTCGACCAAGTCCATGATCACCGGGTTCCCCTCGCGGAAGCGCTCGCCGATGATCCGTGCCTCGCTGTAGTCGCGCGGGCGCAGCGTCGTGATCTTGGACAAGGGGCCTCCGTCCTCGAAGATCCCGGGCCGCCGCACCGGGGCGGGCTCGGGACGCACGCGCTCCTCCAGCCTGCGCTCCTCGGCGTCGGGATCGACGGCGAGCGCACCCCGGGTCGCTCCGCGCAGCACCGGCGCGCTCCCGCCCGCACGGAACCGGCCCGACGGGGCGGACTCGATCCGGGTGGGACGTCGCGACGCCTCGTACCGATCGGCACCGTAGGGCTCGTCGGCGTAGTCGTCGCGCCGCGACACCGGATACCCCGCCTTGTACGGCGACTTGTAGGCGGGCTCCGGGTATTCGACGTCGTCGAAACGGTCCGCTCCGTAACGATCTTCGCCGTAACGATCGGCATAGCCGTCGCGGTCGGAGTAGTCACGGGGCCTCGGCCGGCGCGCGCCGCGCTCGTCCACGCCCCGGGGGGCGCGATCGTCGACATAGTCGTCTTCGTAATCCTCGAGCGGAACCATGCCGAAGTACGCCTTGAACTTGTGCAGCGTGCTCATGACTGCGCCTCGCTGTCGCTCGGCTCCGTCATGACCACGATGGTGGCTGCGTCGATTACTCGCTCGCTGCGCTCGCTCATTCTGGTCGACCTTCCTTCGGCCCCGGTGGCGGCCGGGTGTTGAAGTCTTGCTCAGCCCCTCGTCAGTCCCCAGCATATGTGTCGAATGTGACTGATGAGGTTTCTTTGCTACGCCGAGGTTATCGGCCGAGCGCCCATCAAGGCGGTACCGACACGCACAACCGTCGAACCGTGTTCGATCGCCGATTCCAGATCGCCGGACATTCCCGCGGAAAGTTCCGTCGCGTCCGGATGATCCGCCATCAGCAGAGTGTGCAACGTCGCAATTCGTGCGAATGCCGCATCAGACTCCGCCCCCAAGGGCGGAATCGCCATCAGACCGGACAGCCGCAGCCCCGGCGCGGAAGCGACCTGTTCGGCGAGCGCGGCGAGATCGTGCGCAGGTACACCGCCGCGCGTGGCGTCGTCGTCCAGGCTCACCTGGAGCAATACCCGAACCGGACCGGTACGATCCCCAGCGTCCAACGCGGCCCGCGCGCCGGCGTCAAGGGCGGTTGCCAAACGTTCGCTGTCGACCGAGTGGACGGTGTGCGCCCAGCGGGCCACGACCTTCGCCTTGTTCCGTTGCAGCCGCCCGATCATGTGCCAGCTGATGTCGGCGAGTCCTTCGTCACGCAATGCCGTCACCTTGGTGGTGGCTTCCTGTTCACGCGACTCGCCGAACTCGCGTCGACCGAGCCGATGCAGGATCGCCACGTCGGAGGCCGGGAAGAATTTCGTCACCGGCAGCAGCCGCACAGAGCCCGGAGCCCGGCCCGCCGCCGCGCAGGCCGCGTCGACCCGCGCAAGCAGACCCGACAGGTTGGCTTTCAGCTCAGCGGTTCTGGCCGCGGGCGCCTCGGACACCACAGCTTCGGCCTCGGCGCTCATGACTCCACCTCGCGGGGGCTCGGCTCCGCCATGACCGCCATGGCGGCTGCGCCTATAGACCGCTCGCGGCGCTCACTCATGACTCCACCTCGCGGGGGCTCGGCTCCGCCATGACCGCCATGGCGGCTGCGCCTATAGACCGCTCGCGGCGCTCACTCATGCGGGGCACCTCGCTGACGCTCGGCTCCGGCGGGCGCGACTGCGCCCGGTGCCCTCGGCTTACTCGCTGACGCTCCCTCACGCTATGGCCTCCCGCCAAATCACCCCGCCGATCCGGCCGGTCGGGGCTCCACGCCGATGGCTGAACAGGGTGCGGTCCTCGATGGTGCAGCGCGGGTCGATGGCGACCGCGGCGACACCGGCCTCGGTGAGCTGCCGGGAGATTCCCGCGCGTAGGTCGAGCGCGGGCGTGCCACGGACGGTGGTGGTCGCGCTGCCGGGCAGGTGCGCCTCGACGTCGTCGCGCATCGCGGCGGGAACTTCGTACTGGCGGCCGGAGGCGGCGGGCCCGAGGAAGGCGCCGATTCGGTCCAGGCGTGCACCGACGGACACCATGGCGTCGAGCACGCGCGCAACGATGCCGATACGCGCGCCGATGCGTCCGGCGTGCACCGCCGCGATCACGCCCGCCTCGTCATCGGACAGCAGAATGGGGACGCAGTCGGCGGTAAGCACCACGAGCGCGAGACCTGCCACGGTGGTGACAAGGGCATCGGTCGCGGGAATCGGCTGTTGCCGCGGGCCGTCGACGATTTCGACATTGCGACCGTGGATCTGTTCCATCCACACCAGGCGGTCGGGCGTCAGGCCGATCCCCTGAGCCAGCCGATCCCGATTGCGCCGCACCGCCGCCGGATCGTCACCGACATGGTCGCCTAGGTTGAACGAGTCGTACGGCGGCGCCGAGAAGCCCCCCGCCCTGGTCGTCGTGACCCGTCGAACAGTCGTAGTCGCCGCAACAGTCATGCGACGAGCCTAGTGGCGCTGGGCGAGCGCCTAGGAAATGACCACGTAGGGCCGGACGATCCCCCGCACTATCTGCGGATCAAGAAACGTACTCCCCTGCACCGACGTTTAACGGTATCGCTTGCCCCGCCGGGGACACCGACCGTTGTGCTCCGCCTACCCTGCGCGTCCCGGCCGAGGCCGGGAGCTCACCACCATTCCGAACTCCGGTCCCGGCCTTCGCCGGAACCACTATCCAGCTGTCAGCCCCTCCGCATGAACGACGGCACGTCCACGTCGTCGTCATCGTCGTCGTCGGCGTCCGGCGGCTGGATATGCGAGCGCGAGTTGTTCGCGACCGTCGGCTCGGACAGCGGGCGCGGCCGTTCGGTGTCGCGATAGCTCGGCACCGCGCCTCGACTGCCGGTGGCTGCCGGTGCGTCGGTGCTGCGCGCCGAGACCTCGCTGCTGCGGCTCTGCCCGATCTCGCCGGACCGCGCCGAACCGATGGTGCTGCGGCTCGTCGTGTCGAACGTGCGGCGGGCGGGTCCGCCGCCGTCGAAGCCCGCGGCGATCACGGTGACCCGCACCTCATCGCCGAGCGAGTCGTCGATCACGGTTCCGAAGATAATGTTGGCCTCGATGTGCGCGGCCTCCTGCACCAGCGATGCCGCCTCGTTGATCTCGAACAGGCCCAGATCCGACCCGCCAGCGATCGACAGCAGTACACCGTGCGCGCCGTCCATCGACGCCTCGAGCAGCGGCGAATTGATCGCGGACTCGGCCGCTTTCACCGACCGGCCTTCACCGCGCGCCGAACCGATGCCCATCAAAGCGCTGCCCGCGCCCGACATCACGCTCTTGACGTCGGCGAAGTCGACGTTGATCAGGCCGGGGGTGGTGATCAGGTCGGTGATGCCCTGAACACCATTGAGCAGCACCTCGTCGGCGGAGCGGAACGCGTCCATCAGGCTCACCGCCGCGTCGCCGAGCTGCAGCAGCCGGTCGTTCGGAATAACGATGAGTGTGTCGCAGGACTCACGCAGCAGGTTGATGCCCACCTCGGCCTGATTGCCGCGCCGCTTGCCCTCGAACGAGAACGGACGCGTCACCACACCGATGGTCAGCGCGCCGAGTTTGCGCGCGATCTGCGCGACGACCGGGGCGCCGCCGGTACCCGTGCCACCGCCCTCGCCCGCGGTGACGAAGACCATGTCGGCGCCCTTGAGCACCTCTTCGATTTCGTCCTTGTGGTCCTCGGCGGCCTTGCGGCCGACCTCGGGATCGGCGCCGGCTCCGAGGCCGCGGGTGAGTTCGCGGCCGACGTCGAGTTTGACGTCGGCATCGCTCATCAGCAGGGCCTGCGCGTCGGTGTTGACCGCGATGAACTCGACACCTTTTAGTCCCTGTTCGATCATCCGGTTGACGGCATTCACACCGCCGCCGCCGATACCGACGACCTTGATCACCGCAAGGTAGTTGTGCGGGGGCGTCATGGGCTCTGGCCTTCCTTCGATCTAAAGCCTGTCGTTTCCGGATTCTCGGCACGCTGCCTTTTCGACCCGCTCCTGTGGGTCGGGTCGCTTCAGGGAAGCGAACCGCGGCTCGGGCAAACCCTAAACCTGAACCATAGGGTTAGCGTAATGTCAAGTATCCGACTGGTGCGGAACGCTATTCGCAGCCGACGCGATACGCGCGCAGGCGCGCCGAAACGGGAGTCAGAATCTTGTGTGATCCCGCTCGTCTCGCCGCTCCACACGTCGTATGGTGAACGGTTGCCCCCCTGGCCCCTTCTCGGCGTCGGAACTCGTCCCGGACCACCGAAAATTCCCTGGGCACAATGGGTGTAGATCACTTTACCGTGACCAGATTCGGACTCGAAACATCGAACACCGTTCCGGGGCGCGTCAACAGCGGCAACACGACCGCCGACTTGCGTTCGGCATCATTCGCCCCGCCCCAGAGTACCGTGCGACCGTCCTTCAGATTGAGCGAAATATCCGAAATGGACCGTGCGACAACCTCCCCCACCTGGATACCCAGTGCAGCGGGCATAATGGCGAGCACCGAAACCGCGGCGCGAGTCACCGGGTCGTCGCTGCCCGGATGATCGGTGACCAACTTCGGTACGCCGATCGGCACGGCCTCGATCGCGAATTCCACGTTCTGCGCGTCCACCAGATGCGCGCCCCGCGGGCTGCCGTAGAACAACACCGGAACGCGCTCCACGACCGTCACCCGGACGGTGGACGGAAATACCCGCTGCACCCGCGCCGTATGCACTTTTGGAATACCCGCAACCCGCCGGGCGATCGCGGTGGTATCGATCCGCAGCATGGAGCGACCGGACGGAATTTCGACTAGATCGCGCACCTGTTGCTCGGGCACCGCGGACACCCCCTCGATCCGCACGGAGCGCACCGAGAGCACCGGCGTGAACCAGCCGACGACACCGACCACTGCAAGAACGCACACGCTCAGCAATGCCCACCATCGAATTCGGCGCCATTCGCCCGCGGCGAACCGATCAGCCGCGGATCGCCCGACCCCGCGCACTCCGGGTCACCGTCCGTGCTGGGGCCGCGCCCGTAGCCCGTCGAGGATCTGGCTGCCGAGCATGGTCACATCTCCCGCACCCATGGTGATCACCACATCGCCCGGCAGGGCAAGCCCCGCGACCTGACGACCGACCCGAGACATATCCGGCTGGTAATGCACCGGTTTCGTGACCGCCTGGGCCACCAGTGCGCCGTTGACGCCGGGCAGCGGCTTCTCCCGCGCGCCAAAAACGTCGAGCACGACAACCTCGTCGGCCAAGCTCAGCGCAGTGCCGAAGTCCTGTGCGAACGTCGCGGTGCGGCTGTAGAGATGCGGCTGGAAGACCACGATCACCCGCCCCTGCCGGGACCGGGCGCCGTCGCGGGCTTCCTGCTGGACCAGTTCGGCGGCGGCACCGAGCACGGCGCGCACCTCGGTCGGGTGATGGGCGTAGTCGTCGAAGACCCGCACGCCATTCTCCCGGCCGGCGAACTGGAATCGGCGGTGCACGCCCCCGAAACCCTCCAAGCCCTGGATGATCTCGCCCATGTCCGCACCGGCGGCACGGGCCGCGAGCAGGGCGGCAAGCGCGTTGAGCGCCATGTGCCTGCCCGGCACCGACAACCGCAGCGTGCGCGGCGCGGCCTCGTCGGCGAGCTGGAACTGGGCGATGCCTCCGACATCACGCGGCTCCCAGCTGTGCAATCGGGCGCCCACCGCGACCGGTGCGTCGGCGAGATCACCCGACCCGTAGCCGAGCACTTGGACGTTCTTCGCGGCCAGCCGCGCGCCCACCCGTTCGACCAGCGCCCGTGAGCCAGGATCGTCCAGGCACACCACCAGCAGTCCGCCCGCGGCAAGGCGGTCGGCGAAGTCGTCGAAGACCTGGACGTAGGCCTCGTCAGAGCCGAAGAAATCCAGGTGATCGGACTCGATGTTGGTGACCACCGCGACGTCCGGGTCGTACTGCAGCAGCGAACCGTCGCTCTCGTCGGCCTCGGCCACGAAGATGTCCCCGGTGCCGTGGTGTGCGTTGGTGCCCGCCTCGTTCAACTCGCCGCCGACTGCGAAGGACGGGTCGAACCCGCAGTGTTGCAATGACACGATCAGCATCGACGTGGTCGAGGTCTTGCCGTGCGTGCCGGAGACAAGCAACGTGCGATGCCCTCGCATCAGCGCGGCTAGCACGGTTGGGCGCAGCAACACCGGGATGCCGCGCCGATTCGCTTCCACCAGTTCCGGATTGGTCTTCGGGATGGCCGCGTAGGTGGTGACCACCGCGGTCGGGCCACCCGGCAGCAGGTCGAGCGCCGTCGCGTCGTGGCCGATTCGCACCTGCGCGCCCCGGGCGCGTAGCGCGAGCACGCCGCGGCTCTCCTTCGCGTCGGAACCCGAGACCGCGCCGCCGCGGGCGAGCAGGATGCGGGCGATCCCGGACATCCCGGCCCCGCCGATGCCCACCATGTGCACCCGCGCCAGCTCCAGTGGCAAAGCGGAGCGTTCGGTGGTGGTCTCCGATCCCACCCTGTTCGCCGTGGTATCGCTCACGACTGCACCTCGCTGGCGCTCGGCTCCGTCGTGCGCGACTGCGCGCTGCTTCCTCGGTTCACTCGCTGACACTCGCTCACGACTGCACCTCGCTGGCGCTCGGCTCCGTCGTGCGCGACTGCGCGCTGCTTCCTCGGTTCACTCGCTGACACTCGCTCACTGGCGTGCCACCTCCATCGCGATCCGCGCCACCTCGTCGGCGGCGTCGCGGTGCCCGGCGCCTGCGGCGGCCCGGCCCATCTCGATCAGCCCTGCGGGATCCATGAGCAGCGGAATCACCTCATCGATCACATACTTGGACGTCAATTCC
The DNA here is from genome assembly GCF_045207455.1 of Nocardia sp. NBC_00881. Lineage (NCBI taxonomy): Bacteria > Bacillati > Actinomycetota > Actinomycetes > Mycobacteriales > Nocardiaceae > Nocardia > Nocardia sp. NBC_00881. The sequence goes on along the minus strand of NZ_CP108798.1, from coordinate 8,116,967 downwards.
GAATCGGGGACAATTCTGCCACCCCCCTGGCGCACCACCGGTCTCGCGTTGAGTTCCTGCTCCCCGTTGCCGTGCGGAAGCGGCACGTAGAAGGCGGGCAGCCCGACCGCGGACACCTCCGCGACCGTCATGGCACCCGACCGACAGACGACCGCGTCGGCGGCGGCGTAGGCGAGGTCCATCCGGGAAAGGTATGGCACGGCCACATAGCGGGAGCCGCCCGCACCGGAATCGGCTGAGTCGGCGAGCGCGAGCGTGTTCTTGGGCCCATGCGCGTGCAGCACCGAGATGCCTGCCGCGGCGAGCTGCGGTGCGGCGGCGGAGACGGCCTCGTTCAGGGTTCGCGCACCCTGAGAACCGCCGAACACCAGCAGCACCGGCCCTTCGGCGGGCAGCCCGAAGTGGGTGCGCGCCTCGGCGCGCAGCGCGGCACGGTCCAGGCTCGTGATCGATTCGCGCACCGGAATACCGATGACCTGGGCGTTCCCCAGGCCCGAATCCGGAACGGCGGCAAGCACCCGCACAGCGCGGCGCGCACCGATCTTGTTCGCGATGCCCGCCTTGGCATTTGCCTCGTGCACCACTACCGGTACCGCTCGCCGACGGCGCAGCACGCCCGTGCCCGCGGCGAGATACGCGGGCAAGGCCACGTATCCGCCGAAGCCGATGATCACGTCGGCGCCGACCGCGTCGATCACCGCTCGGGTCCTGGCCACCGACGCCCGCACCCGCCCGGGCAACCGCAGCAGATCGGCGGTGGGCTTGCGCGGCAACGGAACTGGGGGGATCAGCTCGAGGCGATAGCCACGGTCGGGAACCAAGCGGGTCTCCAGCCCGCGTTCGGTGCCAAGCGCCGTCACCCGGATCGAATCGTCGAGCCGCCGCAATGCGTCCGCCACCGCCAGTGCCGGCTCGATGTGGCCCGCCGTACCGCCGCCCGCGACGATTACCGAGATCACCTAGATCTTCCCCGTTCTCTTGCGTGATTGACCGGATAACTGGGTTCCCATGCCCTGGTGGCGCGTGCCGAGCTGGTGCCGCGGCTTTCCGGCGACCGGCGCCGCGCCGGTTCCGCGCCGTACGCCGCGCGCCCTCCGGGCGGTAGCGCCGACGACCTGCGGGCGACAGGCGACCTGCCGCGCTGGGCTGTCCCGCGGGCCGCGCTCGCCCTGCCCACCGCGTAGACCTCGGGTTTGGGCAGCCGCAGCAGCCTGCTGAACCGACCGTCCTGCCCGGCGTGCAGTGCCGCTACCGCCTCCGGCTCGTGTCTGGCCGCGTTCGCGATGATGCCGAACATGAACAGCGTGATGGCCAGTGACGACCCGCCCGCGGAGACCAGCGGCAGCTGCAGGCCGGTTACCGGTAGCAGGCCGACCACGTAGCCGATGTTGATCAGCGCCTGTGCGGTGATCCAGGTCGTCGCGGTCGCGGTAAGCAGCCGCAGGAACGGATCCACCGAACGGGCGGCGATGCGCAGACCGGTGTAGACGAACAGCGCGAATAGGCCGAGCACCAGCGCGCAGCCCAGATAACCGAGTTCCTCGCCGATGATCGCGAAGATGAAGTCGTTGTGCGAGTTGGGCAGGTAGCTCCACTTGGCGCGGCTCTGTCCCAGGCCGCGGCCCCAGATACCGCCGTCGGCCAGCGAGTAGAGCGCTTGGCGCGCCTGGTAGTTGATGCCCTGCGGGTCGTCACCGGGATTGAAGAACGCGCGCATCCGATCCGAGCGATAGCCCGCGGACAGTGCGAGCACCCCGGCGGCGATCGCGCCGGACAGCGCGATCGTCACGAACAGCCGCACCGGCAGACCGCCGAACCACAGCAGTGCCGCGAGCACCACGCCAAGCGCGATGGTGGTGGACAGATTCGGCTGTAGCACGACGAGCAGGCACACCAGCAGACCGGCGGGCACCAGCGGAACCAGCATGTCCTTGAGGCTCGCGTGCTCGGAGCGGCGGGAGACTAGCAGGTGCGCGCCCCACACCACCAGCGTCACCTTCACGATTTCCGACGGCTGCACCGAGACCGGCCCGAGCATCAACCACCGGCGGGCGCCCTGCACCTCCGACCCGATGCCGGGAATGAGCACCAGCAGCAGTGCCAGCACCGACAGGGCGAACAGCGGGAACGACCACTGCCGCAGCCGGCGCAGCGGAATACACAGCGCAAGATAGAACAGCACGGTCCCGACCGCGGCGAACATGGCCTGCTGGATGAACAGCGAGTAGGCCGATCCGCCGTCCGCGTACGCCTCGACACTGGAAGCCGACAGCACCATCACCAGGCCGAGCACGGTGAGCAAGGTGGCGATGGTGACCACCAGGTGGAACGACGCGAGCGGCCGCGCGAGCCAGGCCCCGAACCGAGTGGCCGCCGTCCGTTTGCGCCGCGCCGATTCCGTCATAGCTGCCGCCCGACGTCCCCGTCTTCCAGGGCGTGCACCGCCGCGGCGAAGCTGCGGCCCCGGTGCGTGTAGTCGGCGAACATGTCCAGTGACGCGGCGGCGGGAGCCAGCAGCACGGTGTCGCCGCGGCGGGCGAATCCGGCTGCCGCGCGCACGGCACGGGCCATCACGGTGTCGGCCGCGGCGGTTCTCGACGCTTCGTCACCCATCCCTGCATCGTCTCCCGCGAGCAGCTCGACGACCGGGACCTCGGGCGCGTGTCGCGCCAACGCAGCCGCGATCACCGGCGCGTCGGCGCCGATCAGCACCGCCGCGACCAGTCGGTCGGCGACCTCCTCGACCAGGTCCTCCACATGCGCGCCTTTGAGCTGTCCACCGGCCACCCAGATCACCTGCGGGTGCGCCAGGATCGATGACCTTGCGGCATGCGGGTTGGTGGCCTTCGAGTCGTCGACGAAATCGACCCCGCCCAGCTCGCGCACGAACGCGGCACGGTGCGGGCCGACCTTGTGCTCGATCAAGCCCTCGCGAACGAACTGTGGTGTGACGTCGATCGCCCTGGTCAGCGCGGACGCGGCGAGCGCGTCGGCGACACCGGCGGGGCCGGGCGGGCTGATGTCGCCGACCTCGGCGAGGATGGCGGCCTTGGTGAACGCGCGATCGAGCAGCTTGCCGTCGACCACGCCGAGTTCGCCGTCGGCGGGCACGCCGATACGGAAGCCCACCGTTCTGCGCGCCTTGGATTTGCGCGCCAGCGACGCCGCGACGGGATCGTCCAGACCGACCACCCCGACCCGGCCGATCAGCGCCCGCGCCTTCGCCGCGGCGTAGGCGTCCAAACCGCCGTGCCAATCCAGGTGATCCTCGGCCACGTTGAGCACCACCCCCGCCTCTGGTCGCACCGACGGCGCCCAATGCAGCTGGAACGATGACAACTCGACCGCGAGTACCTGCGGGCCGGGATTGCGCCGCAGCGCGTCCAGGATCGGAAGGCCGATGTTGCCGCAGGCGGCACTGGCGATACCCGCCGCGCGCAGGATCGCGTGGGTCATTTGCGTGGTCGTGGTCTTTCCGTTGGTTCCGGTGACGACCAGCCATTTGCGGACCGGGCCGTAGATCCTGGCCTGATCGACCCACCAGGCGAATTCGACGTCACCCCACACCGGCGTGCCTTCGGCCACCGCGGAGGCGAGCACCGGCGAGTCCGGCCGCCAGCCCGGGCTGGTGATCACCAATGCGAACCGGCTCCAGTCCGCGGATTCCAGCTCGGCGCAGGTGGCCACATCCAGTCCGAGCTCCGCGGCTTCGGACAGCGCCGCGGCGCCGCCGTCGGTGACGACCGGACGCGCGCCGATATCGTGCAGCGGTTCGACCAGCGAGCGCCCGGACACGCCCCAGCCGGCGACCAGAACATCACGGCCGCGGAGGAATTCGAGCATGGGCCCCGGTGAACGCAGTGCTTTCGGAGAATGTTCGACCATCTCGTTCACCCGACCGCAGAGAGGTATTCGCTGTAGAACAAACCGAGACCGACCGCCGAGGCCATCGCGGCCAGCAGCCAGAACCTGATGATCACCGTCGTCTCGGCCCACTTGCTGAGCTCGAAATGATGATGGAACGGCGCCATCTTGAACAACCGGTTACGCGTCGTACGGAACACCGCGACCTGCAACACCACCGACGCCGTCTCGGCGACGAACAGCGCACCGATGACGATCATCAGCAGCTCGGTCCGGGTGGTGATGGACAGACCGGCGAGCATTCCACCCAACGCCAGCGAACCGGTATCACCCATGAATATTTTGGCCGGGGCGGCGTTCCACCACAGGAAGCCGACGCACGCCGCGGCGCCCGCGGCGCACACCAGGGCGAGATCCAGCGGATCGCGAACGTTGTAGCAGCCGGTCTCCGGCTTGGTCTCACACGCGTGGTAGTACTGCCAGAACGTGATGATCACGTACCCACCGAGCACCAGGCTCATCGATCCGGCGGCCAATCCATCCAGTCCGTCGGTGAGATTCACTGCGTTGGACCAGGCGACCACCACGAAGCACACGAAAACCAAGAACACGACAACGCCCATGGTCACCGTGCTGATGTCGCGCACGTAGGACAGGTGCCTGCTGGCCGGGGTCAGCCCGCCCGCGCCGCGGAACTGCAATGCGAGCACGCCGAACAGCACGGCCGCTGACAGCTGGCCGAGATACTTGCCCGCCGCGGTCAACCCCAGGTTGCGCTGCTTACGGATCTTGATGAAGTCGTCCACGAAGCCCACCGCACCCAGGGCGGTTGCCAGACCGAGGACCAGTAACGCCGATGCCGACGGTCCCTCGGCGTCGTAACCGATGCCGATCAGATGAGATCCCAGATACCCGGCCCAGAGTCCGACCAGAATGGCGACGCCACCCATGGTGGGAGTGCCGCGCTTGGATTGGTGGCTGGCGGGGCCGTCGACCCGAATCTCCTGGCCGAAACCCTGCTTGGCGAACATCTTGATCAACAGCGGGGTGAGCAGGATCGAGACCGTCAGCGCGATCGCCGCGGCAAAGAGAATCTGCCTCATCCTGCTGCCTCCGTGTCATGTCCCGCCCCGCTGCCCGTCGCGGCGCCGCGACGGTCTGCCACGGAACCCGCCTCGGTCAGATGTTCGGCGACCTCCCACAGGCCCACCGACTTCGATGCCTTGACCAGCACCACGTCACCCGCCGTGACTTCCTCGTCGAGCAGAGCGATCGCCGCCTCGATATCCGGTACGAGAACCGACTCCTCGCCCCATGACCCTTCCATCACCGCTCCCTGGTGCAGCGCGCGGGAGGGCCTTCCGGTGCCGACCACCACCACGCGGCTGACATCCAGTCGCACGGCGAGCCTGCCGATCGCGTCGTGTTCGAGAACGGATTCCGCGCCGAGTTCGCCCATCTCGCCGAGCACGGCCCAGCTGCGTCGCGGCGTCTCGCCCGCGCGCGCCATACTTACCAGTGCTTTGAGTGCGGCGCGGACCGAGTCCGGGTTGGCGTTATAGGAGTCGTTGACCACGGTGATCCCGTCGGCGGTGGTCCGCACGTCCATCCGGCGGGCCGAGGCGGCGCGCGCACCGGACAACGCCCGCGCGGCGGTGTCCGGATCCGCCCCGCATTCCAGCGCGACCGCGATCGCGGACAGCGCGTTCCCGACGTGGTGTTCGCCGTGCACGGCCAACCGCACCGGGACGAGACCCGCGGAGGTGTGCACGGTGAACTCGGCCCGAGCCTGGTCGTCGAGCCGGACATCGGTGGCACGGATGTCGGCATTGCCGGCCTGCCCGACGGTCAGCACGCGTGCCGATGTGCGCGCGGCCATCGCGGCGACCTGGGGATCGTCGGCGTTGAGCACGGCGAGCCCGGTCGAGGGCAGCGCCTCGACCAGCTCGCCCTTGGTCTGGGCGATGGCTTCCCGGCTGCCGAACTCGCCGAGATGAGCGGTGCCGACGTTGAGCACCACGCCGATGCTCGGTGGCGCCACCTCGGCCAGCGCGGCGATATGGCCCGGACCGCGGGCGGACATCTCGAGCACCAGGAAGCGCGTCTCGGCATCGGCGCGCAGCGCGGTCCAGGGGTGGCCCAGCTCGTTGTTGAACGATCCCGGCGGCGCGACGACGGGCCCGAGCGGGGCCAGCACGGCGGCCAGCAGATCCTTCGTGGAGGTCTTGCCGGAGGAGCCGGTGACGCCGACGACGGTGAGACCGCCGTCCGCGACGAGGCGCGACACACTCGCACGCGCCAACGCGGCAAGCGCTGCGAGCGCAGCAGCGCCGGAACCATCCGAATCATGGGATAGCGCAACCGAGTTCGCGGGCACCGAACCGGGGTCGGGAGCGACAACGATGGCGGGCACACCCACCGGCCGTGCCGCGAGCACCGCGACCGCCCCCGCGGCGGTCGCCGCGCCCGCGTAATCGTGGCCGTCGGAGCTCGCACCCGGCAGGGCCAAGAAAAGATCACCGGAACTGATTCGGCGCGAATCGAATTCGACCGCGCCGGTCACTCGCACCTCCGGGTCGGGAACGTCGTACAGCGTGCCGCCGACGACGCCCGCGATCTCCCGCAGTGTCATCTCGATCATGAAACCGTCAAGTCCTCCGCGTGGTTATCTTGCGGACTTCGTCTTTCCAATGCGGCCGCGAGCACCTCGCGGTCGTCGAACGGATGCTTCACGCCCTGGATCTCCTGCCCTGCCTCGTGTCCCTTGCCCGCGATCAGCACCACGTCGCCGGGGCGCGCCCATGTCACCGCTGCCGCAATGGCTTCGGCCCGATCGCCGATCTCGCACACCTCACCACGCTCGGCCTCGGGCATGTCCGTCGCTCCTGAACGCACGGCGGCGCGGATGGCCGCCGGGTCCTCGGTACGCGGGTTGTCGTCGGTGATGATCAGCAGATCGGCGCCGCGCGCGCCGACCGAACCCATCAGCGGTCGCTTGCCCGCGTCGCGGTCACCGCCCGCGCCGACGACCACCGCGAGCCGTCCCGCGGTGTCCACCGCGAGATGCCCACGGAGCGTAGCGATCACGGACTCCAGCGCCGCGGGCTTGTGCGCATAGTCGACGATCGCCAGGAAGTCCTGTCCGCGCTCGACTCGCTGCATCCGGCCCGGCACGTCCACGGTGGCCAGGGCGGGAGCGGCGACCGACGGCTCGACCCCCGCCGCGGCGCACACGGCGACCGCGAGCAACCCATTAGCGATGTTGTAGTGGCCGGGAAGCCGCAGCCGCACGGAAACATTCCCCTCCGGACCGGAGGCCGTGAAATCCTGCTCGCCGCCGTGCGCCGACACCGCGCCGGAAACGCTCCAGTCGGCGGATCGCTTGGTGGACACGGTGATCGGGCTCGCGACGACGTCGGTGAGCCGCCGCCCCCACTCGTCGTCCACGCAGATCACCGCGGCGCGCGCCGCCATCGGCGAATCCGGTTCGAACAACCGGCGTTTGGCGGCGAAGTAGTCTTCGAAATCGGCGTGGAAATCCAGGTGATCCTGGGACAGATTAGTGAACGCGCCGACCGCGAACCGCACACCGTCCACCCGGCCCAGCGCGAGTGCGTGACTGGACACCTCCATGACCACTGCGTCCACGCCCTGCTCGACCATCAGTGCGAACATCGCGTGCAGCTGGGGCGCCTCCGGGGTGGTCAGCGCGCTGGGCACCCGCCTGCCGCCGATCCTGGTCTCGATCGTCCCGATCAGCGCCGTGGACAGCCCCGCGGCGGCCAGACCGGCCTCCACCAGGTAGGAGGTCGTCGTCTTGCCCGAGGTCCCGGTGATGCCGATGATGCGCAACCGCTCGGACGGGTTGCCGTAGATCGCCGCCGACAGCTCCCCGAGCACCGCGCGCGGGTTCTCGCGCACCAGCACCGGCACATCCAGTTCCCGCGCCGACTCCGCACCCGCCGCGTCGGTCAACACCGCGACGGCGCCGCGCGCGACCGCGTCCCGCACGAAGCGGGCGCCGTGCGACCGGGCACCGGGCAGCGCGGCGAACAAGTCACCGGGCAGCACGGCGTTCGAGCGCTGCTCGATACCGGTGACCGACACCCCACGCGCAGTCGGATCGAGGCTCGTTCCTGCCCCGATGACGGCGGCCAGCGACGCCAGCGGCGTTGTCGGCGAGTGCTCTGGCCGCAATGCGCGCGGTTGACCGGACTGCACAGAAACCAGGCTCCTTTCGGGGGCAGCGATCGACGTGTCAGGTTACCGGCGACCGATCACGGCGGGACCATGCGCCCCACCGCAAAGTCGTAGGTCACCACCGACCCTACGGGCTCTGCCATCCCGCGTGTGCCGCGCCACGCTGCACACAAGAGCCCCCCGGCAAGGCGGGGGTGAGCACGGATCGTGCGGGGTAGCCGAATCACCCCGCCTGCAGGACGAAACGCTTGGAAGGCTCCGGTGACGGAGGAATGCGATCCCGCTGTAGCGCCCACGAGGCGATGTTGTGGAACAGCGGAGCCACCGAACCACCACCGCTGCCGTCGGAGCTGCGTTCGGGGGCATCGAGCATGAGGCCGATTACGTAGCGCGGATTGTCGGCGGGGACCATACCCGCGAAAGTGATCCAGAACGACGACGTCGAATAGCATTGGCAATCCGGGTCGACCTTCTGCGCGGTACCGGTCTTGCCCGCCACCTGGTAGCCCGTGATGGCCGCGGGCCAACCCGTGCCGTTCTGGTTGGCGTTCATCGGGTCACGCTGCACGACCGCCTGGAACATCGTCCGCAATGTCGCTGCGGTCTTCGGATTCACCACCTTCACCCCGTCCGGCTGTAGTTCCTCGGTTCGCCTGCCGTCCGGTGCGATCTCGGCTTTGACGATCCTCGGCGGTATGCGCACGCCGTCGTTGGCAATGGCCTGGTACATGCTCGCCATCTGCAACGTCGTCATCGAGAGGCCTTGTCCGATCGGGAGATTCGCGAACGTGCCACCTGACCACTGATCGCGGTCGGGTACCAGCCCCGGGCTCTCCCCCGGCAAGCCGATCCCTGTGCGCTGGCCCAGCCCGAACCGGTTCACCAGGTCGGCGAATCGGTTCTCGCCGACCCGTTGCGCGAGCATCAGCGTGCCCACGTTGGATGACCGGCCGAAGATGCCGGTGGTGGTGTAGGGCTCTACGTCGTGTGACCACGCGTCGTGGACGGTGACGCCGGCCATCTGGATCTCACCGGGAACCTGAAGCACCTCGTCGGGATCGGTCAAGCCGTACTCGATGGCCGCGGACGCCGTAATGATCTTGTTCACCGAGCCCGGCTCGAACACGTCCGACACCGACGGATTGTTCAACTCGGCGCCTGCCCAATTCTGCGGTCCCAGCGCCGGGTTGAAGGTGTTGTCATTGGCCATCGCGAGCACCTGGCCGGTCTTGGCGTCGAGGACGACCGCCGACGCGCCGTTCGCGCCGGACATCTCCTTGGCCTGCTGCACCTGCTGCTGCACGTGGTACTGCAGATCCGAGTCCAAGGTGAGCTCGACGGCGGAACCGTTCACCGCCGGCTGTTCATCTCGCCAGCTCCCGGGGATGACCGCGCCATCGGAACCGCGATCGTAGGTGTGCGACCCGTCGGTACCGGCCAGCGCGGAGTCCATCGACGACTCGAGTCCAACCTGGCCGTGGCCGTCCCACCCCGTGGCGCCGACGACGTTCGCGGCCAGCGCGCCACCGGGATACACCCGGATGCTCTGTTGGTCGGAGCCCACTTGCGAGAACTTCTCGGTGATTTCCGCCGCGATTCGCGGATCGACATTTCGGACGAGGTAGACGAACTGTTCGTCGCTGCGCAACTTCGCGAGCAAGTCCGATTCCGCGGGCGCGTCCTTACCGAGCTTCTCGTGGATCGTGCGCGCGATGGCACGCAAGCGCTCATCCGGATCAGGCGCGCTGTCGCTCTTGGCTTTGGCGTCCGACAACTCCTTGCGAACCCGGACCGGTTGGAAAGTCAAGGCTTTGGCGGAGATGGTGAAGGCGAGCGACTTGCCATTGCGATCGGTGATCGGCCCGCGGGTCGCCTGGTCGGGCTGGTGGGTGGTGCGCTGACTGGCAGCCTGCGCTGACAGTCCCGGCGCCGCGACGCTCTGTACCCACAGCAGTTGCAGCGCGACGACGGCGAGCGCGACCAGCATGACCACCCGGCCGACACCGAGGCGCAGCCGCAGCGGCCCCTCCGAGGCGGGCGGCGCGGACTGGCGCGGTCTGCCGGCACCGGACGCGGCGGGCCGGCGCCGGCGCGGCGCCGGCCTGGTTTGCGTCATCGTGGAGATCCGTCAGGTACGGCCTGGGGCTGCGGCGTCTCGACCGGCGACTGTGGTGCCTCCACCTCCACCTCCGCCTCCGCCGGCTGGGGCGCCTCCGCCTGCGGCGACGCTTCCGCCTGCTGCTGCGGGCCCGCTGCCTGCGGCGGCGCCGGTTCGGCGGGCAGTGGACCGGTCTGCGCCGGACCGCCCGGACTCGCGGGCGCGGCGTTCACCTGGACGTCGTTCTGCTGCCCCGTGTTCGTCTGGTCCCGTGCAGGCACGGCAGGCGTGGTGGTGACCGGGACCACCCGCTCGCCCCGAGCTTGCACGCTACTCGGCTGCGCCGACGGCGAAACGTTCAGCGGCGGCACCGGAGCGCCCTGGGCGGGAGTCGGTTTGCCGATCACCGTGACAGTGCCATCCGGCGCGATGACGAGGCGGGCCGGGTCCTTGGCCGGGATCATGCCGAGTTCGCGCGCTCGCGCGGCCAGCTCCGGCGCCGAGTCGGCGGCCTCCACCTCTCGCTGCAGCGCGGCGCGCTCGTCGGCCAGCTTCCGGTTGGTCGCTCGCGCGTCGCCGAGCTGGTAGCTGTCCTCGGCGGCACGGGTGGTCAGTAGCAGAGTCAGCGCGAGGCCGCAGCCGAGCAGTGCGATGATGGCCGTGACGAACGGGATGCGCGCGGCCATCGCCGAGCGCCGCATGGCGGGCAGAACCGCCCGGTCCGAACGGCCTTCGGCGCGCATCCGCCGCCGGGCGTAAGCCCGCTGCGCCGCACCGGATTTCACCCGCTCGGCATCGTGAACCCGCCGGGCGATCCGGCCCGGCGCATCGGCGGTCCGTGTCCGCACGCTCATCGGTTCCCCTCCTCTGTCCGCACGGGACGCCGGGTCGACGCAGCGTGATGCTGTCTCATCCGGCCTCCTGTGTCTCTGCGGGACACCCACACCCGGTCGGCGCGGTAAGGCGCTGCGCGATGGTTCCTCACCGCGCCTCCTGCGTCTTTGCGGGACACCCGCACCCGGTCGGCGCGGTAAGGCGCTGCGCGATGGTTCCTCACCGCGCCTCCTGAATCCGCTCCGCTGCGCGCATCCGCACCGGAGCCGCCCGCGGGTTCTCCTCGATCTCCTGCTCGGTCGCCTTCTCCGCACCGCGGGTCAGCATCCGGAACTCCGGCCCCATGCCGGGTAGTTCGACCGGCAGATCCACCGGGGTCCTGGACACCGTGCGCGGCGCTAGCTCCTGCTTGACCACCTTGTCCTCCAGCGACTGGTAGGACATGACGACGATGCGGCCGCCGATCCGCAGCGCCGCGAGCGCGGCGGGCAATGCCTCCCGCAGTGAGTCGAGTTCCCGGTTGACCTCCACCCGCAACGCCTGGAAAGTGCGCTTCGCCGGATGCCCGCCGGTGCGGCGGGTCGCCGCGGGGATCGTGGCGTAGAGCACTTCCACCAGCTCGCCGCTGGTGGTGAACGGCTTCTGTCGGCGGCGGCGGACCACCTCGGCGGCGATCCGGCCCGCGAAGCGTTCTTCCCCGTAGGTTTTCAGAACCCGGGCCAAGTCGCCGTGGCTGTAGGTGTTGAGCACGTCGGCGGCGGTGGGACCGGTCGTCGGGTCCATCCGCATGTCCAACGGCGCGTCGACGGAGTAAGCGAAGCCGCGGTCGGTCTCGTCGAGCTGCATGGACGAGACGCCCAGATCCATCAGGATCGCCGAGACCGAGCCGGTGGTCGACAGCCCCGCCTGAGTCAGCGCGTCGGCAATGCCGTCATAGCGGGTGTGCACCAACGTGACTCGATCAGCGAACGGCTCGAGCCGCTCGCCCGCCAGCTTCAGCGCGGTGGTGTCGCGGTCCAGGCCGACCAGGCGAATGTTCGGGTAGGTGTGCAGGAAATGCTCGGCGTGCCCGCCGAGCCCCAGGGTTGCGTCGACATAGACCGCGCCCGGCTCACCCAAGGCAGGACCGAGCAGCGCGTCGGCCCGCTCGAGCAGAACCGGAACATGGCCGGGGCCGTACTGTTCACGGTTCACCTCGACCTCCCGGAGTCCTGCCTCGCGTCGTCGCGCACCGCACATGGGTCGCCTTGATACACAGTGCTTTTGATACGGATACGAATGCCCCGTGGTCTCTGACCGAACCTCGGCACCTGGCGTCGGGGAAGTACGTCAGGGTCCGCGCCCGGGCAGAGACCGCGCGGCACTCGTTCGCTCAGGGCTAGAAGATTCCGCCCAGCGACTCGTCTCTGGCTTGCGAGAAGTCCTCCTCGTGCTCGGCGAGGTAGGACTCCCACGCCTGCTTGTCCCATATCTCCAGGAAATCGACCGAGCCGATCACCACGCAGTCCCGTTGCAGGTTGGCGTAGCGACGATGGTCGGCCGACAACACGATCCGACCCTGCGCGTCCGGACGTTGCTCGTCCGTTCCGGCCGCGAGCGCCCGGACGAACGCGCGTGCCTGCGGATTGCTTCGAGACGCGGCCGCGGCCCGCCGGGCGAGCGCGGTGAACTCTTCTTTGGGGTACACGGCAAGGCTGTGGTCCTGACCCTTCGTGACCATCAACCCTCCCGCCAGATCGTCTCGAAACTTCGCAGGCAACGTGAGTCGCCCCTTGTCGTCCAAGCGCGGTGTGTAGGTACCGAGAAACATCTCGATACCTCCCTAGTCGATCACCTCGCTGGTCGGCCCTTTCAGTAAGTGCGCGCTCCACATTACCCCACTTTCCCCCACTTTCAATCGAAACATGCGGTGATCTGGCTCCCCGCCCAGACGATTCCGCAGGTCATCCCAGCTATCACCGGGGTGGAGAACTTCTTGCGAGTTCTGCCGACACGCGCAGGCCGCTGACCAAACCTCCGAAAACACCCAGCAAACTCTCTCGCGCGGCACTACCCGGCGGGTGCGTGGGGGTGTTGGGGATGCATGTGGGGAGGTGTGGGGAAGCTCGGAATTCCCCCACGCGAAGATCATCAGCGAGACCACTGAAGGCAGGCATGAGACGGCGACGCCGCACCTCTCGGTGCGGCGTCGCCGTCTCATGCCTATATCAGGTCACGGGGCGAGCTACTCCTGCTCGAACCGCCGCCGGAACCGGTCTTCCATACGCTCGGAAAAACCACCGGACTTGCGCTGGCGCCCGCGTCCGCTCGATCCGCCGCTCGGGCCTCCAGAGGCGGCGGCGCCACCCGACCGGTCGTTCTTGGCGGTGCTCTTGGAGTTGCCGAGCAGCAGGAGCACGCCCGCACCGAACATGACGATGAACCCGATCAGGCTGATGATCGGGAAGCCGCCGGGCTTCACGGGTGCCGCGATGCCGGCGATCAGAAGAAACAGGCCGAGGACGAACAACGCCGCGGCCTGGAGTCTACGACGACTCGAGGTCGAACGAAGCCGTCCACCGCGGACGGACGAGGCGAACTTTGGATCCTCAGCATAGAGAGCGCTCTCGATCTGTTCGAGCATGCGCTGCTCGTGCTCGGAGAGTGGCACGGTACCTCCCCCGGCACTAGGACGTGGCTGTCGCCTCCGGGTAGGCGACAGATAGCCGACCTTGGCGGCTATCTGTCACCAATGATACGAGTTAGATCAGGGCCGTACCACCTACTCGCCGATAACTAAGCGGTCATGCCGCCGGTCCACCCCGGCGCGGGTCGCAACCTGGCCGATGCGGACACCAGATCTTCCACGTCATGGAGGAATGCGCCCACCCGCGAAGAAAACTCATCAGCCTCGCGATCGTCGACATCCCGGTCCAGTCCCGCCTCCAGCGCGGCGCGGACCTCCGAGCGCGCACTGAAGTAGTCCGACCACATCACGAACTCGGGCGCGGCGCGTTGCATGAGCACCCACGCGTTGCGCGAGCGCGCCCGCGGCGCGGCGTCGGCGCCCGTGAGCGCGAGCACCGCACCCGCACCGCGCAGCGCGGCCAGGTAGGCGGTGCGGAACCGTTCGCGCGGATCCCGCTCCCCTGCCGCCTGCATGAGCAAACCGTCCGCCCGCTGCAGCAGCTTGCCGGCCCGGCCGGGCTGCCCCGGATTTTCCACTCGACCAGACATCAGCCGTCCCTCCACAATCGCACACCGTGGCCCGTACCCGCGCTGGGGCGGCGCGCCCCACCGCTTTCCAGCACCGCGCGGACCGAACAGGTATTCGAACGTTTGAATTGAGCTTGAATATAGAGACGCCCACCGACAAACTTCCGCGCCCGCGCGGCCGACGAGAGCCATGACCGCCGTCAAGCCCAATCACACCCCCGCACCCGCCGTCGTCGACCTCTCGGTCAGGGACCTGCGCTCCCGGCTGCACGACGCGCTGGCGGTCTATGTCGCGGCCATGGACTATCCCCGCGGCACCGAGCATCACCGCGCGCCGATGTGGACCGAGCACACCACCCGGCCTGGTTGGCAGGCGGTGGCGGCCGTGGTGCCCGACGACGCCGGTCTCGTCGATCTGCGCTCCGCCCCCATCGTGGCGATCGCCTACGGCTACCACGGCGCCGCCCACCAGTGGTGGCACCAGCAGGTACACAGCGGGATGCGCCGCTCCGGCTGGCCGGAACACTCCGTGCGCGAACTGCTCTCGGACTATTTCGAGCTCACCGAACTGCATGTGCATCCGTCCGCGCAAGGCCTCGGCATCGGTACCACGCTGCTGGAACGGCTGCTGCGCGGACGGACCGAGCGCGCTGTGCTGCTGTCGACGCCGGAGGTCGACCGCGAGGACAACCGCGCCTGGCGGCTCTACCGCAGGCAGGGATTCACCGACGTGGTGCGGAATTTCGTGTTCACAGGCGACAATCGGCCGTTCGCGATCCTCGGCAGGCGGCTGCCGTTGTGAGGGTCACGTGACGGTAGTCGTCGTCGGCTCGGGCCACAATGCCCTCGTCGCCGCGTGCTATCTGGCGCGCGCCGGGCACGCGGTCGAGGTACTCGAACGCGACGAGGTGCTCGGCGGCGCCGTGTCGACGGTGGAACGGTTCCCGGGCCATCAAGTCGATCGCGGTTCGTCGGCACACATCATGATCCGGCACACCGGGATCATCGAAGAGCTCGAGCTCGCCCACTTCGGGCTGCGATACATCGATTGCGACCCTTGGGGTTTCACGCCAGCGCACGATGGCCGCGCGGCCATCGTCTTCCATCGTGACCTGGAGTCGACCTGCGCGTCGATCACACAGGCCTGCGGCGCGCGGGAGGCGGCGGCGTATCGCCGGTTCGTACGGGTATGGGGTCCGCGCAGCGCCAGCGTGATGCGGGCGTTCGGGGGCGCGCCGACGCCGGGCAGGCTGGTGCGGTCGTTCTGGGGCTTGGACGCGACACGCGGCGGGAGCGCGCTCTCGCACGAGTTCCTGCAATCCGGCGACGCCTTGCTGGACGCGTCTTTCGAGGACGAGCGGCTGAAAGCATCGCTGGCCTGGTTCGGAGCACAGTCGGGGCCGCCCATGTC
The DNA here is from genome assembly GCF_045207455.1 of Nocardia sp. NBC_00881. Classification (NCBI taxonomy): domain Bacteria; kingdom Bacillati; phylum Actinomycetota; class Actinomycetes; order Mycobacteriales; family Nocardiaceae; genus Nocardia; species Nocardia sp. NBC_00881. Next base: position 8,101,365 of record NZ_CP108798.1, on the reverse strand, counting down.
CGAACCGGGCACGGCGCCGATGGTCGGGTTCGCGGCGCTTATGCACACGCTACCGCCCGGACGCGCGGTCGGCGGCAGCGGCGCGCTTACCGCGGCGCTGGTGGCGCGGCTGCGGTCCGACGGAGGCGTAGTGACCGCAGGCGACGCGGTTCATGCCCTACACAGGGACGGCGACCGCTGGCAGGTGCGCACCGCATCCGGCCGGAGCCTGCACGCCGACATCGTTGTCGCGGGCGCCCATGTCCTGACCACCCTGGACCTGCTGCGCGAGGGGGGATTCGACGGCGAGGTGCTCGACGACTGGCGAAGGCGGATTCGGGTCGGACCGGGCATCGGAATGGTGGTGCGCGTCGCCACCGGATCGCTGCCGCGCTACTCGGGCAGCTCGACCGACGAATCCGCGCATGGCCTGCAATTTCTCGTGTCCGATCGAACACAGCTGCGTCGCGCGCACGGTGCCGCGGTGGCCGGGGAGCTACCGCCGAGGCCGGTGGTGCTGGCGATGAGCTTCAGCGCGGTGGACCCGAGCATCGCCGCGCCCGGCGAGCATCAGCTGTCGCTGTGGGCACAGTGGCACCCGTACCGCCTGGCCGACGGCAGCGACTGGGCCGCGCACGCCGAGCGGGAGGGCGACCGGATCATCGCCGAAGTCGACTCGTACGCACCCGGTTTCGCCGACTCGGTGCTGCGTCGATACGTGCAGACACCGGTGGACCTCGAGCGCGAACTCGGGTTGCTCGGCGGCAACATCATGCACGTGGAGATGTCGCTGGACCAGATGATGCTGTGGCGACCGCTGCCCGAGCTGTCCGGGCAGCGGGTACCCGGCGCCCCTGGGCTGTACCTGACCGGCGCGTCAACCCATCCAGGTGGCGGCGTCTCCGGGGCGAGTGGCCGCACGGCTGCCGCCCTTGCCCTCCGCGACCTACGCCGTCGTCGATTCTCACGGTGGCGCGGGCGATGACGAACCCGGCCGATCCGCCGACACCGAGTGGGCGCCTCGGGGCGGCCGAGCCGTCGCTCGACCACAAGGCGGAAACCACCGGGACCGGCCCCGACCACTCGCTCGGACCTCGCTCGGCGCGCCATTTGTTGCCGCTGGCCTGTGCCGCGCTGACGGTCTGCGCGCAGATCGGCTATCCGCTGACCTCCGGCGACGCGCGTGACCGGATCACGGTCGTGATCGTGCTGCTCTCCGCGGGAACCGCGCTGGCCCATGCCACAGCAATCCGGGGAATTCGCTACGCCGTCGGGTTCTTGGTGCTCGTTTCCGGGCTCGGACTGCTGGCCGAGGTGGTCGGCACGGCGACGGGGGTGCCGTTCGGCTGCTACGAGTACGCGCTCGACCGTCTCGGTCCCGCGTTGTTCGGGGTGCCACTGATCGTCGCGCTGGCCTGGACCGGCGGGGTATACCCGGTGTGGGTGGTGGCCGGGATGGTGTCCCGGCGAACGGCCTCGCGGATCGCACTGACCGCGGTCGGCGCGGCGGGCTGGGACCTGTTCCTCGACCCGCAGATGGTCGCCGACGCGCACTGGACCTGGTGCGACACCGACTCGGGGCTGCCTGGCCTCGGCCCGATCCCGTACACGAACTATCTGGGGTGGTTCGGCGTCGCGCTCATCATGGCCGGTCTGCTCGCGGTGTGGGAGCACGCGGCGCCCGATGCCGCCCCGGCACCGCAGGCCGGTGGCCGCGTGACCACGGTCGCCGTCCCGGCCGCGATGTTCCTGTGGACCTGGCTCGGATCGGCGCTTGCCCACGTGGCGTTCCTGGGCCTTCCGCATTCCGGGTGGTATGGCCTTGTCGGTATGGGTGTGCTCGGCGTCCCGCTGCTGGTTCTGTCCGCCCGAACGCGGCGCTGACCTGACCCGATGCGCCGGCCGCGCCACACCGACGCGCGGATTGCGACCGTCGCGTGGCATTCCGGGCATCTGGCCTGGCACGATGACACCCGTGCAGCCGAGTCCCGTCACCACGATGCCCGATGCCCCGGTACTTCCGCAGCGGCGGACACCACGCCGCGGCGTGCGCATCGCCGCGGCCGTGCTGCTCGCCGCGTTGCTGACCCCGGTACTCGCGGGCTGCTTGCGGGTCCAGGTCTCGATGGGTCTGTCGTCCAACGACCGGGTTTCCGGCCGGATCGTAGCCGCCGTCGTGCCCGCGGACCCCAACGACAAGGGCCCGCAGCTGAAGGCGCCCGAGACGCTCGCCGCGAAGGTGCGGGTGGAGGCGTACGCGCAGGACGGCTATACCGGCAGTCAGGTGTTCTTCGACGATCTGTCGTTCGGTGAGGTGCAGCAGCTCGGGCAGCTGTCCGAGCAGACCCAGGGGATGTTCCAGCTGCAGTTCCAGCGCACCGGCGACCTGGTCAGCCTCACCGGCCGGGTCGATCTGAAATCTGTTCCGCCGCACGGTTCCGACGTGCAGTTCACCATCGCGTTCCCGGCCCGCGTCGCGAAGACCAACGGCAGCCGCGAGGGCGACAACATCGTGTCCTGGAAATTGCCGCCCGGCGACGTCTCCACGCTGCGCGCCGAGGTCAGCTACGCCGATCCGAACACCCGCTCGTTCGCGGGCTGGGCAGGCATTGTCGGCGGCATCACCCTGGCCGTGGCCGCCATCATCGCCGCTATGGCATACATGGATCGCAACCCCGCCGCGCCCGGCGCACCGGAAGTCGGTTTCTCCCTGAGCCGCTGGTGGCGCTCGGTGACACAGAATCGCTGAGCGGTTGGTCGGTGCGCCGGGATAGCGTGGCGCACATGGTGAGTGCCGATCGTCCGTATACGTCGCCCACGGCGTCGATCCCAGTGACGTGCGCCGCCGCGCTCGCGGCGCTGGGCGCGGGAATCGCCCTGTACAACCGAATCACCGTACGCCGGTTGGTCGATACGCCTACGACAGTGATCGAGCCGGTCACGGTGTGCGTCCCGGCACGCGACGAGGCCGATCGCCTACCCGGATTGATCGCTGATCTGCGCGTCCAGGTGCGCATCCCGCGCATGTCCGTGCGTATCCTCGACGACGCGTCGAGCGACGACACCTCCGCTGCCGCGAGCGCGGCGATCGGCGGCGACCCGCGATTCACCCTGCTGCGCACCGAGTCGGAACCCTCACCCGCCTGGACCGGCAAGGCCGCCGCATGCGCCCGGCTGGCCGAGGAGGTGCACACGCCGGTGCTGGTCTTCCTGGACGCCGATGTGCGCCTCGCGCCCGCCGCCATCGCGGCGGCGGTCGGCGAATTGCGCAGGCGGCATGTCGGCTTGGTGTCGCCTTGGCCGCTGCAGCTGGCCGGGTCGGTGGCCGAAGCTGTGGTGCAACCGCTGCTGTGCTGGTCCTGGGCCACGACGCTGCCCATCGCCGCCGCCAATCGCAGCCCGCGTCCGTCCACGGCGGTGGCCTGCGGCCAGTTCCTGGTGTTCGACAACGCCGCTTACCGCGCCATCGGGGGGCACGCGGCGGTGGCCGCGGCTGTGACCGAAGACCTCGATCTCGCCCGGATTCTGCGCCGGGCCGAGCATTCCACCGCAGTGGTGGCCGCGGGGCCGATGGCGCGAACCAGGATGTACCGAGGCGCGGCCGAACTCGACGCGGGCTACACCCGCTGGCTGTGGTCGGCCTATGGCGGCACCGTTCCCGGCGGGGCGGCGGTGGCACTACTCGCCGCCGTGACCTATTGGGTGCCACCGGCGGCCGCGATGCTCGGCAAAGGCGCGGTCCGCCGCATGGGCTTGCTCGGCTATCTCGCCGCCGTCACGAGCAGGCTGCTTGCCCGTTCCACGGAGACCGGCGGCCCGCTCTCGGGCACGGACGTCGTTGCCGCCCTAGCGCATCCGCTCTCGATCGGGGCGTATCTTCTGCTGTGGGCGCGCTCGCGCCGCGCCCGCCGCCAGGGCATTTTGCGCTGGAAAGGCCGCCCACTCGGATCGGCGACCGGGTAGCGGGCCCCGCCGAAAGCACACCCCGCGGCGGAGGACGCGTTCCGCGCGGCCGGACGGTCACGGGACTGCGGTGACGCCGACCGTCGGCGGGAAGAAGCGGTACCTGGCAAAGGGGCTCCCGCCACCGTCGGGCGACGTAGAAGGAGTGCTGTCGAGGCAGAACGCCGCCGCGGTCGAGTAACCGGTACAGGCCGATGTCGCACGCGCGCGGCCGTGGTCTCCCACCACCGGCAAAGGCCGTATGCTGCATCGGACTCATGACATTCGGCGACCCGTTCCCCGGGCTTACGCGACGGAGATGTTCACCCCTGGCATCAGCGCACATCTGGCTACTACAAAGATCCGATGAATCCGCGAGCAGCAAGGTCTACGTTCACGGTGATTACTTCTCTTGTTCCAGAGCCAACTTACTGGGCATGATAATTCGACTCGACCCTGGGATCGGCTGACCGAGGGTCGGCATCAACCATCCAGAGCGACCGAGAGACCTGGCTCATCGACGTCGCAGCAACCCCCCGGTCACCGGGTGCGGGTGCTTCCGCCGGGATCGATGGAGGAATTGAAGTGATCATCCCTGCCCACGGCCAGCACTGGGGCCGTCGCCACATCGACCAGTGCACAGTCACCTCCGCGAGCTGTCGTAGCTGATCCTCCCGCAGTCAGCCCGTGCACCCGTCGCTGGCCGGGTGATGCGACCGCCGCTCCCGGCGCTGTCTTTTCGTTCCCCCAGAAGGACTCCGTCATGAGTGCGTTCGCCACACCGGATGCCGCCCCCGGCGAAGCCGGGCTAGGCGGTCCGGACCCAGCACGCGCTCGAGAACGCCCTCCGAAGCGCCAGCGCGACGACTCACACGCCGAGGGAGTCACCTCGTGCGACCACCCAGCCTGCGCCATACCCACCATCGCACCACCGCCCACGAAGGAGCCCGAGCGTCATGACCACCAGCATCACCAGCGTTTTCGAGATCGAGTGGGCGCGCTGGCACCACGCACGCGAGGACCAGCTGCGCGATCCGGTCGGCATTCTCAGTCTGACCGGACTGCACTGGCTCACCGACCGGCCCGAGCGGCTGCCGGACGTGCCGGGCACCTGGTGGGTCACCGACGACAAAGTCTTCATCACCGCACAGCCCGCCGACCGACTGGAGTACGACGGCCGCGGCATCGCGGGTGTGCAGATCGTCCGGCCCGCCGAGGGTGCGCCGGGAGTTTCTGTGCTGCATGAGGACCGGGTGCTCGAGGTGATCCGCCGGACCGGCCGCTACGCCGTCCGTGTACACGATCCGGCAGCGCCGGATCTGCTCGGCTTCGACGGCATCCCGACCTACGCGCCCAATCCACGTTGGGTGGTGTCCGGCCGGTTCACGCCGTTCGACGAACAGCAGACAGTGACCACCGGCGCGGTGGTCGACGGGCTGGAGCACTACCACATCGCCTCGGGCACCATCGAATTCACCGTCGGCGAGGTCACCGAGCGGGCTGTCGCGTTCGGCACCCCGGACAACCTGCGGCTGCTGTTCACCGACGCCACCAGTGGTGTCACCACCTACCCCGTGGCACGCTCACTGGCCGTGGGCGCACCAGAGGTGGACGGCACGGTGTCGCTCGACTTCAACAGGGCGGCGAACCTGCCGTGCGCTTTCACCGATTTCGCGACCTGCCCGGTAGCGCCAGCGCAGAACCGGCTGCGGGTGGCCATCGAGGCGGGTGAACAGGACCCGACGCAGGGGCGGGCCGCATGACCGTTCCGCTATCAGTCCTCGACCCGTCCCCGATCAGCGCGTGATCGACACCGCAGCAGGCGCTGCGCAACGCGATCGAGCTGGCGCGGCACGCCGAACGATGGGGCTACCACCGATACTGGCTCGACGAGCATCACTTCGTCTCGGTGGCGGATCGTCGTCGATCACGCTCATCGGTCTGGGCGCGGCGGCCGCACCGGCTTTCGTCGCGCTGGGCCCGGATTCGGGCGGCCACGCCGCCGGAAGCGAGGACTCAGGCGCTGATCGGTGCGGCGGTGACGCCGTAGCCGAGATTGGTGAGCACCTCGCTGGTCGCCTTGGCGAAGTTGAGGGTGATGAAGTGCAGACAGGGCGCGCCTTCGTCGATCAGCCGCTGCCCCATCTCGGTGGCGATCTCGATGCCGGCGGAGCGCACCGCGGCGGCGTTCTCCTCGGAGCCGTCGCCCGCTGCCTTGCGCAACCGCTCCAGGACGGCGGCGGGCAGCGGCCTGCCGCATAGTTCTTCGGCACGCTGCACGGTGCGCAGCGAGGTGATCGGCATCAGCTCGGGGATGATCGGCTTGGCGCCCTCGACCGGGTCGAACGCCGCGACCCGGTCGCGCAAGCGCAGGTAGTGCTCGACGTCGAAGAACATCTGCGTGATCGAATACTCCGCGCCCGCACGCAGTTTCGCGGCCAGGAACGTGGTGTCGGTTGCCAGGTCGGGCGAGCGGTGGTGGCCCTGCGGGAACGACGCGACGCCGACGTGGAAGTCACCTAGGTCGCGCACGATGCGCACCAGCTCTTCTGCGTAGGAAACGCCGTCGGGATGCTTGTGCCACTCGCCGAGCGGATCGCCTGGCGGGTCGCCGCGCAACACCAGGATGTTGCGAATCCCGGAGTCGGCGTACGCGCCGACCAGCGAACGCAGCTCGGCGACGCTGTGCTCCACCGCGGTCAGGTGCGCGACCGGCAGCAGGGTGGTCTCCTGCGCGAGCTCTCCTGTGATGCGCACGGTGCGGTCACGGGTGGAACCGCCCGCACCGTAGGTCATCGACACGAACGCGGGGTGCATGCACTCGAACTGGCGCACGGCACGCCACAACCGCGCCTCGGCGGCGGCGTCCCGGGGCGGATTGAACTCCACAGAGAACGGCACCGCGCTCCCCGCGTGGTCCCGCAGACTCTGCACAACCGACGGTGTTCCAGAGACGTTCGGGTGCGTCCGGGACGGCCGGCCAGGGGTCGAGCTTCCCCGCACGTTGTCGAAAGTCACCGGTCCAGTGTAGAGGTGACCGGCGGCAGCGCCGTCAGGTCATTCGGGCGCCCCGCGTATTCTTCGGACCAGGCAGCACGTTCGCCACGTCGAGCGAAACGCGCGACCATCCCCCGCTCGGCCTCGAATCACTCGCGCCGCCGACACCCGTGAACCGCGCTCCCGCGCGGCCACCACCGCACGACCTTGGAGGCCCCCCTGTCTGCCGGAATCGGTACCCAGACGCCGCATGCCGGTGTGCCGCAGCCGGGCACGCCTGCCTTCGTCTCCGCCGTGGAAAGCGCCCTGACCGCGTTCTTCCTGACTCGCCGCGAGATAATCGAGCGACTAGGACCGGTCTTCGTCGATGCCGTCGATGCGCTTCAGCTGTTCGTGCTGCGCGGCGGAAAGCGCACGAGGCCGGCGTTCGCGTGGACCGGGTGGCTCGGCGCGGGCGGCGCTTCAAATGGCCCCGAGGCGACGGCGGTGCTCACCGTGTGCTCGGCGCTGGAACTGGTGCAGGCCTGCGCGTTGGTGCACGACGACATCATCGACTCCTCCCACACTCGCCGGCGCTTCCCGACCGTGCACGTCGACTTCGAGCAGCGCCACCACAAGCACGGGTGGACGGGCGACTCGGCGCACTTCGGCGCCGGCGTGGCCATCCTGATCGGTGACCTGGCGCTGGCCTGGGCCGACGACATGGTGCAGGCCTCCGGCCTCGACCCGGCGGCCATCGCCAGGTTCGCGCCGGTCTGGGCATGCATGCGCACCGAGGTGCTCGGCGGTCAGCTGCTGGACATCCACGGTGAGGCGGGCGCCGACGAATCGGTGGCGGCCGCCTTGCGGATCAATCGGTACAAGACCGCCGCCTACACCGTCGAACGCCCGCTGCACCTCGGCGCCGCCATCGCCGACGCCGATCAGGGCCTGGTCGAGGCGTATCGTACGTTCGGCACCGATATCGGCATCGCCTTCCAGTTGCGCGATGACCTGCTCGGCGTGTTCGGCGACCCGGCGGTGACCGGCAAGCCCTCCGGCGACGACCTGCGGGAAGGCAAGCGGACCGTGCTGCTGGCCGAAGCGCTGCGCCGCGCCGACGCCACCGACCCGGCCGCGGGCGAGCTGCTGCGCACCAGCATCGGCACCGACCTGAGCGCGGACGACGTGCAGCGCCTACGCGCGGTGCTCACCGAACTCGGCGCGGTCGACAAAGTGGAGCGCCGGATCGCCGAACTCACCGAAAGCGGCCTGGCCGCCATAGAGACCAGCACCGCGACTCCCGCCGCGAAAGAACGGTTGCGCGCGATGGCGCTGGCAGCAACCAAGCGCGCCGCATGAGCGAGCGCAGCGAGCGAACAATGAACACAGCCGAGTTCTCGGTCATGGCGCAGCCGAGCGCCAGCGAGGTGGAGACATGAGCGGCGGCGGCCCGCGCGCCGCGGCGATGACAAGGAGAGCCGGGTGAAGACCGTTGCGGGGCCGACCGATCGTGTGGTCGTCGTCGGCGCCGGGTTGGCGGGGCTGTCCGCCGCGCTGTACCTGACCGGCTCCGGGCGCACGGTCACGCTACTCGAGCGGGCCGACCATCCTGGGGGCCGGGTCGGGCGCTACCGGAGCGCGGACTACGACATCGACTCCGGCGCCACCGTGTTGACGCTGCCCGAGCTGATCACCGACGCGCTCGCCGCGGTCGACCGGAGCCCGGAGACCTGTGTCCCCGCGCTGCGCATCCATCGGCTGACGCCCAGTTATCACGCCAGGTTCGCCGACGGCGCCGACATCCGGGTGTTCGCCGACGCGGACGCGATGGCCGCGGAGGTCGAACGCACCTGCGGCCCTGCCGAGGCGAGCGGTTACCGGCGCCTGCGCGACTGGCTGGCCCGCATCTACGCGGCCGAGTTCACCGAGTTCATGGACACCAACTTCGACTCGCCGCTGGACTTGGTTCGCAAATCCGAAAAGCGCCGCGCCCTGGTCGAATTGGTGCGGCTCGGCGGATTCGGCAGGCTCGGCTCCCGGGTGCACCGGTTCCTGAGCGACCCGCGGCTGGCGCGCCTGTTCACCTTCCAGGCGCTGTACGCGGGCATGCCGCCCGCCGACGCGCTCGCCGTGTACGGCGCGATACCGCACATGGACACCTCGCTGGGCGTCTACTTCCCCGAGGGCGGCATGCGGGCGATCGCCGCGGCGATGGCCCAGGCGTTCACCGACGCGGGCGGAACTCTGGAGCTCGGCGCCGAAGTGGTCGGGATCGACTACGCGGGCCGTAGAGCCCGGCGCGCCCGCACCGCCGACGGACGGTCCTTCGACTGCGACGCGCTCGTGCTCACCGCCGACCTCGGGTCGATCGAACGATTCGGTGTGCGGCGCAGACGCTTGCTGCGCGCCGCACCCTCCGCCGTCGTCGCGCACGGAACCGTGCCCACCGCGGTCGCCGAGACCTGGCCGGTGCGAGCACATCACACCATCGAGTTCGGCCAAGCCTGGGACGCCACGTTCGCCGAGATCACCGGGCGCCGCGGCCGCGGCGCGCTGATGAGCGATCCCTCACTGCTGCTCACTCGGCCCGCGTTGACCGATCCGAGCCTGTTCATCGACCGGGGCGATGGACGGTACGAGCCGTTTTCCCTGCTCGCGCCGTGCCCCAATCTGGCTGCGGCGCCGCTGGACTGGGTGCGGATCGGGCCCGCCTACCTGCGCGAGTTACTCGCCGTGCTCGAGGCACGCGGATACCACGGCATCACCGGGCACTTCGCCGTCGACCATCTCGACACGCCGCGGACTTGGCTCGATCAGGGGATGCTGGCCGGCACTCCGTTCTCCGCGGCACACCTTTTCCGGCAAACCGGGCCATTTCGGCCGAGTAATTTTCCCCGCTCCAGCGACAACGTGGTTATCGCCGGTTGCGGCACCACCCCCGGCGTCGGTGTGCCGACCGCGCTGTTGTCCGGAAAACTGGCGGCAAACCGCATTTCCGGCGATATCTCACGCGCTCGAAGCGAAACCCCACGCACCAGCGGGATAGGGTTCGGGGCGACGCCGTAAACTAAGCGCCGACCTATTCGCTCGCGGTTGCGACCGCCGACCACTCGGGGGGACCGACACCAGATGGCATCCCCCGAAACGCGCACCGCAGAGGCCGCCTCCACCGACACCACCGGCCCCGCATCCAGCACTTCGGCACGCCGCGAATCGGCCACCCCCCGTGGTTTCCTGTGGTGGATGCGCACCTACGCCGACTTCGCCAGAAGCCCCGAAGGCCATGCCGCCCTGCTCGGCTTCTTCGGCGCCGTCATGATCACCTTCGGCGGGTTCGGCGCGGGCAGCGTCCGCAAACGCGACCCGCTGCTGGAGGCCGTGCACCTATCCTGGCTCCGCTTCGGCCATGGCTACGCGCTCTCGACCATCTGCATCTGGATCGGCGTACTGCTGATGGTCACCGCCTGGGTCCGGCTCGGGCGCGCCACGATCGGGACCGGCGACCGTACGGACGCCGGTGTGACCCTGAACGAGCTGCGCGCGATCGTCGGCGTCTGGATCTTCCCTCTGTTGTTCGCTGTGCCGATGTTCAGCCGCGACGCGTACTCCTACCTGGCCCAGGGCGCGCTACTGCGCGACGGTTTCGACCCCTACCAGGTCGGGCCGGTCGCGAATCCCGGTGTGCTGCTGGACAACGTAAGCCCCGTCTGGACAACCACCACCGCGCCGTACGGTCCGGTGTTCCTGTTGCTCGGACGCGCGATCACCGCCGTAACCGGCGACAATGTGGTGGCGGGCACCATCGCGATGCGGTTCGTCATGCTGCCCGGCCTCGCGCTCATGATGTGGGCGGTGCCCTATCTGACCAAGCACCTCGGTGGGAAGCCGACCGTCGCGCTATGGCTGGCTGTGCTGAACCCCTTGGTGCTGATCCACCTGATCGGCGGCGTACACAACGAGATGCTGATGGTGGGCCTGATGTGCGCGGGCATCGCTTTGGTGCTGGAGCGCCACCACGTGGCGGGCATCGTGGTCGTCGCGGTGGGCGTGGCCATCAAGGCGACCGCCGGTATCGCGCTGCCGTTCCTGGTGTGGATCTGGATGTTGCACGAGCGCGAACGCCGCGCGGCGCAGCGGGTGGGACGCGATCCGGCGCACCTGCCCGCGAGCGAACAGCCCGACGACGCCGCCGAGCCGACCGAGGATATGCCGCATCCTGCGCTGATGTTCGCCAAGATCGCGGGCCTCGGCCTGAGCGTATTCGCGGTGGTGTTCGTGGCCGCCTCGGCGATCGCGGGCGTCGGCATCGGCTGGCTGACCGCGTTGTCCGGGTCGAAGAAGATCATCAACTGGCTTTCGCTGCCGACCGTCCTGGCGCATGCGGTCACCTGGGTGAGCCCGTTGCGACTGGAGTCGGTGCTCGAGGTGACCCGTGCGATGTGCGCGCTGTCGCTGGTCGCGGTGCTGGCCTGGACCTGGTGGCGGTTCCGGCACAGCGAGCGGGAGGCGGTGCTCGGCATCCTGATCGCGTTCGTGGCGATCGTCATCCTCTCCCCGGCCGCGCTGCCCTGGTACTACTCCTGGCCGCTGGCACTGGCCGCCGGGTTCGCGCTGTCCACCACGACGCTGATGGGGCTGGTCGGTGTGTGCACCTGGCTGATGCTGGTGTTCCAGCCGGACGGCTCGATCGGCCTGTACAACTTCTGGCACGTCGCCGCCGCGACCTTCGCCGCCGTGGTGGCGGCGCTGTCGCTGCGCAGGGTGGACCCGCTGCGGTTGCGCGCCGCTCCACCGAGTACCGCTTCAGCATCGCCCGCCGCTCCATGACCGACGACCACCTATTGACCGACGCCGAACTCACACTCGCCTATCGCGAATGCAGGCAGATCGCCGCGACCCACGGCCGCACCTACTTTTTGGCCACCAGGCTGCTGATGGCGGAGCGACGGAGCGCGGTCCACGCCCTGTACGCGTTCGCGCGGATGGTGGACGACATCGTCGACCGCACAGATCAGCCCGGAGACATCGCCGCAGCCGGACACGGGCAGGCCGATCAACTCGATCTGATCGAAAAGCGACTGCGCACCGCGCTCGACGCGCGAGCGAGTACCATGCCTTCCGGTGTAGCGGGGAAAGACGGTGAGTGGCAGTCGATCCCGGCCCCTGCGGTTGGGGCGAGCTCGCCCGAATTCGGACGCACGACCGCGCGGGAAGCCGGTATCCAGCCGGGCACGCTCGTGCTGGCGGCTCTCGCGGACACCATCCAGCGTTATGGCATCGCGGTCCAGCATTTTTGGACGTTTCTGGGTGCTATGCGGATGGATGTGCCCGGCACCGTCGACTTCCGGGACCGGTATGCCAGCATGTCCGAGCTCCGCGAGTACATGCATGGCTCCGCGGCCGCGATCGGGTTGCAGTTGCTTCCGGTTCTCGGCACGGTCGTCCCGGTTTCCGAGGCCGAACCGGGCGCCGCAGCCCTCGGCGAAGCATTCCAGCTCACCAATTTTCTGCGCGATGTCGCGGAGGATCTCGATCGCGGCCGTGTCTACCTGCCCACCGACGACCTCGCGGCGTTCGGCGTCCACGACGAACTCCTCGCCGAGTGCCGCCGAACCGGACACACCGACGCGCGTGTCCGCCGGGCCCTTGCCCACCTCATCGCGGTAAACCGCGACCTCTACCGCCGCGCCGCACCCGGCATCGACCTGCTCGAGCCGCGCGTGCGCCCCGCCATTCGCACCGCGGCCACCCTCTACGCCGACATCCTGCATAGCATCGAACACTCCGACTACGCCGTCTTCGAGCGACGCGCTCAGGTCCCCCGCCACCGTCGACTACATGTAGCCGCGATCGAATTCACCACCGCGCCGGTGCGCAACCGACTCCACCGCTGACCGAGCATCAGTCGAACTAACCTCCCGCGACCTCGTCCGCCGGTCACCGCGCCCCTGAGCCGCCCAGCTGGATAAACCAGGCCCCACATCCGAGCGGCCCAGCTCCCGTTCGAGCGGCCAACGCGCCCGCGACGAAATCACCATCAGCAGTCGCCCACCAGAAGCCAGCCACCAGAGGGCCGCGCACACGGCCCCGCAGGCGCGGCCACAAGCAACACAGCGCTCGCCTCCTGACACAACCCCATCGGCCCGACTCCCGTTTCCGAGCGCAGCGAGACCGAGCATTCCCCGTTCGCGGCCCGGCTCGCGTCCGAGCGGCCGCCGCGTTCGCGACGAAGTCGCCAGCGGCGGTCGCTCAGACGCGAGCCATTAGGGGGCCGCGAACACGCCGCGCCCGCGCGGCCAAAAATTCAGAACGGGTCGGCCGCCGCCCGGCGCAGCACTTCCCTGGCGAGGGGGCCGTGTAGGGCATCGATCGGCTTGCCCGGCAGGCTTTCGTCCTCGGTGAAGATCCATTCCAGGATCTCCTCGTCGGTGTACTTGGCGTCGCGCATCACAGTGATCAGGCCGGGCAGCGGCTTCACCACCGCGCCGGTGTCGTCGAAGAATCGCTCGGGGACGCCCGCCACGCCGCCTCTGCGGACGGCGATGAGCTGGTGGTCACGCAGCATCTGATGCACCCGGGTCACCACGAGTCCGAGTCGGTCGGCCACCTCGGGCAGCGGCACCAGGGCCACCGACTGCGGAAGGACGTCATCACTGCAGGGGAATGCACTCACCCGGACAACGGTAGACGGTTCCTGGTCGCCCGTCGTGAGACACCCAGGGCGGTTCGGTCGATACCATCGTGAGTGCCGCACGGGGCGGCTGATCGCTTGTCGCAGGTACGCGAGGGGTGAGAGCTTTGCGAAAGCCGGAGGACATCACTTGATCGGCCAGATGCTGGAAGGGCGCTATCGGATTGATGCGCCGATCGCCCGCGGCGGAATGTCGATGGTGTTCCGTGGGGTCGACACCCGCCTGGACCGCCCGGTCGCCATCAAGGTGATGGACCCGAAGTTCGCGGGCGATCCCCAGTTCCTGTCACGGTTCGAGTTCGAGGCGCGCGCCGTCGCCAAACTCAAGCATTCTTCGCTGGTCGCGGTGTACGACCAGGGCATCGACGGCGACCATCCCTTCCTGGTCATGGAGTTGGTCGAGGGTGGCACGCTGCGCGAGCTGCTGCGCGAACGCGGGCCGATGCCGCCGCATGCGGTGCGCGCCGTCGCCGAACCGGTGCTCGCGGCGATCGGTGTCGCGCACTCCGCCGGGCTGGTGCATCGCGACGTCAAGCCGGAGAATGTGCTGATCTCCGATGCGGGAGAGGTGAAAATCGCCGACTTCGGCTTGGTACGCGCGGTCGCGGCGGCCAATACCACCTCGGCGAGCGTCATTCTGGGCACCGCCGCCTACCTGTCCCCGGAGCAGGTCACCAGCGGCACCGCCGATTCACGCAGCGACGTGTACTCGTTCGGTCTGCTGATCTTCGAAATGCTCACCGGCCAGGTCCCGTTCACGGGCGACACCTCGCTGTCGGTGGCCTACCAGCGTATCGAGAACGACGTGCCGAGCCCGAGCCGATTCATCGCCGGAGTGCCGCCGGAGTTCGACGAGCTGGTCGCCAAGGCCACCGCGCGCGAGCCCGCGCACCGGTTCGCCGACGCGAACGAGATGGCCGCCGCGTTGCGGCACATCGGCGCGAAGTTGCAACTGCCTGCCTACCGGGTGCCCGCGCCGCAGGAGTCCGCCGAGCACCTCAGCGCCAGCTACCGGGCCGTGCCGCCGGATGGTCAGCCGGCCGGGGCGCATGCGTTCGAGCCGCACACACCGCAGCCCGTGCAGCACACAAAAGTGGTTACCGCGCAGCGGCCCCGACTCGACTATGGTCGGCCGGACGGCTACGACCAGCCGCAGCCGGTGCGCCAAGCACAGCCGGTGCCGCCGTATTCGGCTTACGGCAATGAACTCGGCAAGTCGCGCCGCATGGTGTGGTTGTGGGTGGCGATCGTCACGATCCTCACGCTGCTGGTAGGTATCGGCGGGTGGTGGCTCGGCATCGGCCGTTACTCGGCGGTCCCGCCGGTCGCCGGGCTGGACACCGACAAGGCGGTTGCCGCACTCCAGGATGCCGGTTTCGACACCGAGATACGGCAGAAGGCGTCGGACACGATCCCCGTCGGCGGCGTGGTCGGCAGTGATCCGTCGGCGGGGTCCAAAGTCACCAAGGGGTCGACGGTCGCGGTCCTGGTCTCCAACGGCAAACCCAGGGTTCCGGATATCCACCCGGGTGACGAGGTGTCAAAGGTCAACCAGTTGATCCGAGATGCCGGGCTACAGCCGATCGACGCCGGTGAGGAATCCAACACCGCCCCCAAAGGCACCGTCGCCAGACTAGATCCGAAGCCGGGGACCGTGCTCCCGCTCGGCGCGCAGGTGAAGGTGTTCCGCAGCAAAGGGTCGAAGCCGGTGCGCGTGCCCGACGTGCGTGGCCGCCCCACCGCGGAAGCGGTGAAGATGCTCACGGCGTCCGGAATCACCGTGCGCGAGAACCGGAGTCAGTTCGATCGCACGGTCGAGGCCGATCACGTCATCGGCACCGATCCCGCAGCGGGGACGACGGTGCAGTCGGGCGACGGCGTCGCCCTGCTCGTCTCCAACGCACTGAAGATGCCGAGTGTGCTCGGCACGACCGTCGGCGATGCCCGTTCCCGTCTGGAAGGTATGGGCTTGCAGGTGCAGGTCAGCCAGCTCGCGCGGTCGGATTCGTCGGTGGTGATCTCGCAGGCACCTGCTATCGGCGCCAACCTCGAGACGGGCAGCACCGTCTCTCTGGTCGCGCTCCCCTGATCCGTCGATACCGGGCACAACCAAGGTCGGACAGCAGGAACGGCATGGCCGCTGGTGCGGGACGCACGTCGCCCCGCAGACCGGCGGACGCCCGCGGCCACGAAAAGGGACCTGCCGATGCAGGCGGGAACCTCTGCTCATCGGATGCGAGCGGTGCGCCGACCACGGCTCAGCGCAGCATCTCCGCGACGAGGAAGGCCAGCTCCAGGGACTGCTGGGTGTTCAGGCGCGGGTCGCAGGCGGTCTCGTAGCGGCCGGAGAGATCCAGGTCGGAGATGTCCTGGGCGCCTCCGAGGCATTCGGTGACGTCTTCGCCGGTGAGCTCGATGTGCATGCCGCCGGGATGCGTGCCCAGCGCGTGGTGCACCTCGAAGAAGCCCTGCACCTCGTCGACGATGCGGTCGAAGTGACGGGTCTTGAAGCCCGTGGAGGCCTCGTGGGTGTTGCCGTGCATCGGGTCGCACTGCCAGATCACCTGGTGGCCGGTGGCCTGCACCTTCTCGATGATGGGCGGCAGCACGTCGCGTACCTTGGTGTTGCCCATCCGGGACACGATGGTCAGCCTGCCCGGCTCGTTGTTCGGGTCCAGCCGCTCGACGTACTCTACCGCCTGCTCCGGCGTGGTGGTCGGGCCGATCTTCAGACCGATCGGGTTGGCTATCAGCTCCGCAAACGCGATGTGCGCACCGTCTAGTTGGCGGGTGCGCTCACCGATCCACAGGAAGTGCGCGGACAGGTCGTAGAGCACCGGCTCACCGATCGCGTTCTCGCTCAGGCGCAGCATCGCGCGCTCGTAGTCGAGCACGAGCGCCTCGTGGCTTGCGTAGATGCGGGCCGACTTCAGACTCGGATCGGTCACCCGGCAGGCGGTCATAAAGGCCAGGCCGCGGTCGATCTCCGCGGCCAGCGCCTCGTAGCGAGCGCCCGCGGGCGACTTGGCTACGAAGTCGCGGTTCCAGTCGTGGACCTTGTGCAGGTCGGCCATGCCGGCGCCGGTGAGCGCACGAACCAGGTTCATCGCGGCGCTCGCGTTGGCGTAGGCGCGGACCAGGCGCGACGGGTCGTGCTCGCGCATCGCCGCGTCGGCGGCCAGCGAGTTCACCATGTCGCCGCGGTAGGACTTGAGGCCGAGGGCGTCGATGTCCGAGGAACGCGGCTTGGCGTACTGCCCCGCGATGCGGGCCACTTTCACCACCGGCAGGCTCGCGCCGTAGGTGAGCACGACTGCCATCTGCAGCAGGGTGCGGATGTTGCCGCGGATGTGCGGCTCGGTGTTGTCGGCGAACGTCTCCGCGCAGTCACCGCCCTGCATGAGGAATGCCTCGCCACGGGCGACCTGGGCCAGCTGCTCGCGCAGCTCCTCCACCTCGGCGGGCACGCAGATCGGCGGCACGCTCTCCAGCACGGTCCGCATCTGGGCCGCCTGCTCCGGATCCCAGGACGGCTGCTGCAGCGCGGTGCGTGCCAGCGTGTCATCCAACCGCCTGCGCAGCTCAGCGGGCAGCGGCGGCAGTTCCGGTAGGCGATCGATGGGTACGTCGACGGTCCAGTTCACAGGTCCCAGAATACGGACCGTCCGGATCGAAGAGGTACCCAGTACCAGGGCTGGAATCACCCCACCCAAGGGTGGAGTGATTCCGTACCCATGTGTAGCAACCACCGATGGACCCGACGTAAGGTGACGCATCGTGCCATGCACCGATCTGGAGAGCGACCGTCGGTCGCCATGCCGTCCGGGTGCCGCCGAATTCTTGCCGGCAAAATATCAGAGAGGCAGCTTGCTTGAGGTATTTCTATGACTGCGAATTCATCGAGGATGGTAGGACCATCGATCTGATCTCCATCGGCTTCGTCTGCGAGGACGGCCGGGAGTACTACGCCGTGTCCACCGAATTCGATCCGGGTCGCGCTGGCCCATGGGTACGCAAATACGTTCTGCCGCAGCTACCTCCGCCGTCGTCGCCGCTCTGGCGCAGCAGGCAGCAGATCCGCGACGAGCTCTACGAGTTCCTGCTGCCACGACCGAGCATCCAGCCGGAGCTGTGGGCCTGGGTCGCGGCCTACGACCACGTGGCGCTGTGCCAGCTGTGGGGTTCCATGGTCGACCTTCCCACCGCGCTGCCGCGCTATACCAACGAGCTGCGTCAGCACTGGGAGGCGCACGGCCGTCCCGAACTCCCGCCGGTCCCCCCGGACGCGCACGACGCGCTGGCTGACGCCCGGCACAATCTGGCCAAGTTCGAGGCCATCGAGGCGGCCCGCCGCTCGGCGCCACGCCTGTGACACCCCCATCGTGATACGCGACGGCCCCGAGTCGGTTTCGACTCGGGGCCGTCGTGCGCACGCGGGTCAGTGGCTGTGTTTGCCGTTCGCCTTCTCCTGAGCCTTCTGCAGCACCTTCAGCTGCCTGTGCTCTTCCTCGTGTTCGATCTCGAAGTGCTTATCGCTCTCCTGCCACGAGTCCGCGCGCAGGAAGCTACCCGTGCCCGGCTTGCCCGCCGCACCCAACTTGCTCATCTTCTTCGGCACCGGGGCGCCCTGATACTCCAGCGGAATCGGATGGCCGTGCTCGTCGACCGGGCCGAGCGGCTGGTGTACCTCGATGTACTCGCCGTGCGGAAGCCGCTTGATCACGCCGGTCTCGATGCCGTGCTCGAGCACCGCACGATCACTGCGCTGCAGGCCGATGCAGAACCGGTAGGTAAGGAAGTACGCGATCGGCGGCGCGATCAACAGGCCGATACGGCCGATCCAGGTTGTCGCATTCAGCGAGATGTCGAACTTCAGCGCGACAATGTCGTTGACGCACGAGAGCGTGAGTACCACGTAGAACGCGATGGACATGGCGCCGATGGCGGTGCGCACCGGCACGTCGCGGGGACGCTGCAGCAGGTTGTGGTGCGCGCTGGTGTCCCCGGTGAGCCGTTTCTCGATCCATGGGTAGGCGATCAACACGGTGAACACCAACCCCATGATCAACGCGACCCAGAACACGGCGGGCACCGTGTAGCGACCCAGATACAGCTCCCATGGCGGCATCAGACGCGCCAGACCGTCGGTCCACATCATGTAGAAGTCCGGCTGCGATCCCGCCGACACCTGCGACGGGTTGTACGGGCCGAGGTTCCAGATCGGGTTGATCTGCAACACCCCGCCCATGATGCCGACGATTCCGAGGGTGAAGGCGAAGAACGCACCCTGATCCGCGGCGAACACCGGCACGATACGGGCGCCGACCACATTGTTCTCGGTGCGGCCCGGCCCGGGGAACTGGGTGTGCTTCTGGTACCAGACCAGCGCCACATGCGCGGCGATCAACGCCAGGATGATGCCAGGGAACAGCAGCACATGCGCGATGTAGAGGCGCGGGATGATGATCTCGCCCGGGAAGTCACCGCCGAAGATCAGCCAATGCATCCATGTGCCGATGATCGGAATACTCATCGTGATACCGCCGAACGCCGCGCGCAGGCCGGTGCCGGACAGCAGATCATCCGGCAGCGAGTAGCCGAAGAACCCCTCGAACATCGCCAAGATCAACAACAGCGATCCGATCACCCAGTTCGCCTCCCGCGGCTTGCGGAACGCGCCGGTGAAGAAGATGCGGAACAGATGGATGATGATCGACGCCGCGAACAGCAGCGCGGCCCAATGGTGGACCTGGCGAACGAACAGACCGCCACGCACCTCGAAGGTGATGTCCAACGCGGTCTCGTATGCGCGCGACATGGTCACCCCACGCAGCGGCTGGTAGGCCCCGTTGTAGACCACCTCGCTCATCGACGGATCGAAGAACAAGGTCAGATACACACCCGACAGCAACAAGATGATGAAGCTGTAGAGCGCGATCTCACCCAGCAGGAACGACCAATGGGTCGGGAAGACCTTGTTGATCGACCGCTTCAGAAACGCGGCGGCGACATACCGTTCATCCGCCTCGTTGGCTTGGGCTGCCACAGAAGGACTCATGAGCGACGCTCCCAGTAGGCCGGGCCGAGCGGCTCGATGAAGTCGCCGTTGGCGACCAGGAAGCCCTCAGCGTTGACGGTGATCGGCAGCTGCGGAAGTGCGCGAGCGGCGGGACCGAAGACCGGCTTACCCCATTCGGTCGCCGAGAACTGCGACTGGTGGCAGGGGCAGAGGATCTTGTTGGTCTGCTGTTCGAACAGCGAGGTCGGGCAGCCGAGGTGGGTGCAGATCTTCGAGTAGGCGAAGTAGTCGCCGTAGTTGAAGCTCTCCTGACCCTTGCGCTTGATCGCCTTCTGCGCGTCTTCGGTACGCAGGCGGATCAGCATGACGGCGTTGCGGATACCGCGCAGCGACTGCAGAGTCGCGTGCTCGTCGCCACGCCACTTCTCCTTCCAGGGAAACACCGTCTCCATGGCGCCCGCGTCCATATCCTCGGGACGCACCAGAACGATGTCCTCCGGGCGACCGGTGTCGCGGCGGATGAAGACGGTCTCGCCCGGGTAGTCCGGCGTCCAGCCCGAGACCCACAGCGGCGACTTATCGCCCTTGGCCCACGGGTTCTTGATCATGCCACCGACGAATACCAGCAGCGCGCCGATGCCCAAAACGCCCACGCCGGCGCCCGCGGTGCGGGTGATCATCTTGCGGCGACCAAGGGTCGAGGTGTCCAGTGCGTCCTGCAGCTCAGCGACCAGGGTCCGCCGCTCGACCTCGGGCGATGGACCGTCATGCCGGTCCTGGATGGACAGCTCCGCCGGGATGAACAGCTTGCGGATCAGCACCACCGCGACGCCGATGACCAGCACCGAGATACCGAAGCTGAGCCCGACCAGCGGGGTGAACAGGGAGTAGAGCCCGTGGCCCTCTTCTTCCTTGCCCTTGAACTCCCAAGGCCAGAAGAGGAACACGCCGACCAGCACGGCCGCCGCGATGCCGGATATGGCGAACCAGAAGGTCACCGCACGCTCGGCGCGCTTCTCCGCACGGGTGCCCGGGATCGGGAAGCGCTCTCGCCGGTAGGCGACGTCTACACCGTCGCGCGCGGTACCGAGCTCGACCAGCTCGTCGCGCGACATCGCGTCCAGCTCCGCCTCGGTCGGCTCCGCCGGAGTGGCGTGCGCCGACTGCTCGTTCGACGGCTCAGCGTCGTGGCCCTCATCCGGCCGACCCATGTCGTCTCGCTCCTTTTCGCTCATGCCTCCGCCTTGCTAACGCTCGGCTCCGCCATGACCGAGAACTCGGCTGTGTTCATTGTTCGCTCGCTGCGCTCACTCATGCCTCCACCTCGCTGCGCTCGGCTCCAGCATGCGCGAAGCGCGCTGTGCCGACGATTCGCTCGCTGCGCTCGCTCATGACCTCGATCCGATCCACATCGCGGCGCCGACGACGAGGGTGATGCCGACCACCCAGATGGCCAGACCCTCGGTCGCCGGACCGAAACCGCCGAGATCCCAACCGCCCGGGCTGTGCTCCTCGGTCGCGTTTTTTACGTAGGCGACGATGTCGCGCTTCTCTTCCGGGCTCAGCTGACGGTCGGAGAACTTCGGCATGTTCTGTGGACCGGTGAGCATCGCGGCGTAGATCTGCTGCTCGCTGGCGGGCTCCAGCGGCGGCGCGAATTTACCGGAGGACAGCGCACCGCCGCGTCCGGTGAAGTTGTGGCAGGACGCGCAGTTCATCCGGAACAGCTCGGAACCACGGGCGACGTCCGGGCCACGCAGCGATTCCTGCGCGATTTCACCGTTCGCGTCGCGGAGGACGGTCGGGCCGCCGCCGTTGGCCGCCACGTACGCGCTCAGTGCGTCGGTCTGGTGCGCGTCGAACTTCGGCGGCTTGCGCTGCGCCTGGGCCTCGTTACGGGCCATCGGCATGCGTCCGGAGGACACCTGGAAGTAGACGGCCGCCTCGCCGACGCCGATCAGGCTGGGACCGCGGTCCGTCACACCCTGCAGGTTCGCGCCGTGGCAGGTGATGCAGGAGGTGTCGTAGAGCTGCTGGCCCTCGCGGATCAGCGCGGACTGGTCCTCATTCGCGGTCGCGCGCTGTGGGTCCGGCGTAAGCGCCGATGCCAGAAAGCCAGCTCCGACGAGGCCCACCAGCAACGCAAGCCCGCCCGCGATGCGACGGCGAACGCGGCGCTGCCTGCGCGTCTTGCTGGCCTCGCCGTTCCCGGGGCTCGCGGGCTCTGGCGCTGACGGGGGAGATGAACTCATCTGTGTCCCTTTGGAGTAGACGGAACCGACTTGTGCAGAAGCTTGTTGGGTCTGGCCCGGCTCAGCGGACGAAGTAGATCGTGGCGAACAGCCCGATCCACACGATGTCGACGAAGTGCCAGTAGTACGAGACGACGATCGCCGCGGTGGCTTGCGCGGGAGTGAACTTACTGACCTTGGTGCGGAGCAGCAGGAACACGAATGCGATCAGACCACCGATGACGTGGAGACCGTGGAAGCCGGTGGTGATGTAGAACACCGAGCCGTAGGCGCTGCTGGCGATCGAGGTGCCCTCGTGGACCAGGTTCGTGTACTCGTAGCCTTGGCCACCGACGAAGAACGCGCCCATGATCAGCGTGATGACATACCAGCGACGCAGGCCGAACACGTCGCCCCGCTCCGCGGCGAACACGCCCATCTGGCAGGTGAAGGACGACGCGACCAGCACGGCCGTGACCGGCACGGCAAGCTTCAGGTTCAGCTCGGTCGGTTCCGGCGGCCAGTTTCCGTTCGCCTGCGCGCGCGCGACAAAATACATCGCGAACAGGCCTGCGAAGAACATCAGCTCGCTCGACAGCCAGATGATGGTACCGACGCTGACCATGTTGGGCCGGTTCAGCGAGTGCACACGCTGGGTAATGGCCGATCCTGGGGTCCCTACTGCGGTCGTCACGGGGGTAAGTATGACTCGTCGTAGTACGACAGGAGTAGCCGGGTGCGAAACTGGCCGCTCCTTGTCGGAAAACGCACGGACAGACAGGCTCTCGACCAGGCATCGGCGTACATCGCCGGGTCGCGGCCGGACGGACGCATCGCAAGCATGGCAGGTGAGAGTAAGGAAAAGCTGAGATGGAGGCACCTGTGGGACCACGACCGTGGCGGCGGATCTTCGGGCGAGGCAAGCGAGCGACACTGGACCCGAGCCGGGCCGATCTGGTGGTGGTGGCGTCCAGTTTCGACGACGCGGAGGCGTGTTCGGCAGCGCTGGAGCGAGCCACCGCGCTGACGGACGCACCCGCGGTGTTGCGGCACCATCTGCGCATCCCGCCCCGGCATATCGAGACCGTCTGCGTGATCGCCGCCCAAGACGGATACGCGCCCGCGCCGCAGGTCGGCGGGCCGGGCACCGAC
Organism: Nocardia sp. NBC_00881; assembly: GCF_045207455.1. NCBI lineage: Bacteria > Bacillati > Actinomycetota > Actinomycetes > Mycobacteriales > Nocardiaceae > Nocardia > Nocardia sp. NBC_00881. The sequence continues at coordinate 8,078,372 of NZ_CP108798.1, read as the reverse complement.
GAACTCGAGACGCTGATCCTGCAGCGAGTCCAACTGCTCGACGCGCTGCACTGCTCGCAGGAGCGCTCGCGCATGGCCGGTCTCGCCCAACGTTACGACGGGACCACCGACGGCTGGGACGCTCTGCAACCGAACCCCCGCCCATAACCGGTCGCGGACTAGGCTGCTTCCCGACAAACTGGTGCGGGAACCAGTGTGACGGGAGATGTGGAATGAGCGTGCGCAGCTGGCCCCAGGTGCTCGGAACCCTCGCCGACGGTGGCAACCTGGCCGCGGACGACACGGCATGGGCGATGAACGAGATCATGTCCGACAACGCCACCACCGCACAGATCGCCGCGTTCGGCGTCGCCATGAAGATCAAGGGCCCGACGCCCACGGAGCTGACCGGCCTCGCCACGGGCATGCTCGAGCACGCCCGCCTGGTGCACATCGAGGGCGACGCGGTCGACATCGTCGGGACCGGCGGCGACCGCTCTGGCTCGGTGAACATCTCCACGATGTCCTCGATCGTCGTCGCCTCGGCCGGGATTCCCGTGGTCAAGCACGGCAACCGGGCCGCATCGTCGAAGAGCGGCGGCGCCGACGTGCTGGAGGCCCTGGGTGTGCGACTCGCGCTCGGACCGGAGGCTGTAGCGCGCTGCGTGCGCGAGGTCGGCATCGGGTTCTGTTTCGCGCCGGTGTTCCATCCCGCCCTGCGATTCGCGGGCGCGGCGCGCAGCCAGATCGGCATCCCCACCGTGTTCAACGTGCTCGGCCCACTCACCAACCCGGCGCAGCCGCGGGCCGGGCTGGTCGGCTGCGCGTTCGCCGAGCTGCTCCCGGTGATCGCGGGCGTGTTCGCCGAACGCGGCGCGAGCGCGCTGGTGGTCCGGGGTAACGACGGGCTGGACGAGATCACCACCTCCGACACCACCACCGCGTGGGTCGTCTCCGGCGGGCAGATCCGCGAGACGACCATCGACCCCGCCCGCATCGGTATCCCCCGCGTCGACCTGGACGCGCTGCGCGGCGGCGATGCCGAGGTGAATGCGGGCGTCGCCCGCGACGTGCTCGCGGGCGGCAGCGGCGCGGTCCGCGATGCCGTGCTGCTGAACTCGGCTGCCGCGATCGTGGCCTACGACTGGTCCCGTGGCGCAGGCACCTACGAGGCGGACCTGCACGCCGCGCTCGCCGCAGGGATGGAACGCGCCGCCGACGCGATCGACACCGGCAAGTCGGCCGCCCTGCTCGATCGCTGGGTGAAGCTGACACAGATGCTCGGCGATAGCTGAGACCCCGCCCTCCTCTCGCATCGGTGTCCCGCCAGCCTCGTCCCTACGACTCGCCCGAACGCTCTGGCGATGTGGCCGCCATACCGCGTCGGACGAGCACACCTTCTTTCCGGCCGAGAGCGTGCGGGTCGAACTGATCCGCCGGTGGGACTATTCCCCGAGCGAGAAGCCCGCCTCCACCTCGGCACGCGAGTAGGACTTGAACGCGATGTGGGTCGTGGTGCGCAAAACGCCGGGGGTCTTATCGATCCGACCGGTCACCACCTCAGCGATCTGCTCGTGGTCGCGCACCCGCACGAGCGCGATCAGGTCCACGTCACCCGCGCATGAGTAGACCTCGGTGACGCCCTCGGTGTCCGCGACCGCCTGCGCGGTCTCGGGGATGTGGCCGTTATCGGCGTGAATCAAGACGATCGCGGTAATCATGGTGCTCAGCCTAAGCGGTCGAGGTAGGCCTGCTCGCTGGGTTGGGCACGCGCCGCCGCGTCGGCCAATGCAGCCCAGCCCAGCCACCGCGCCGCGCTGTACATCTCCTCGCGGTACCCCTCGGTGGTGCGCACGATCCGCACCCCCGGCCGCGCCAGCCAGCGCACGATCAAGGCCACTTCTTCCGGTGCGGCGCCGCGCAGCGGAGGAGCATTCGCGGGTGAGCCGGGCGCCGAGACCTGCCCGAGGCCGGTAATCCCCGCGGAAGGCTGCGTGGCGCGGCGAGCAGACGCCTCGTCGAGCTCGATATTGACGAAATCCCCTGTGGTAACGACTGTTTCAGCGGTCGCAACGATCTGCTCCACAATCGGCATCGGCGGAACGCCACGCGGTGCGGTACCGGAACCCGCAAGGCGTCCGTAGCGGATGACGGCGAACTCCCAACCGCCGTTGCCGTCCGGATGCGCCGCGATCAGCTCGGCGACGCGCGCCACCGCTGCGAGCCGCTGGGTGCGGTGCAGCGCGCGCACCACCATGACGACGCGGTCTCGCAAGCGCGCAGCCGCCTCGAAAAGCTCCGCGTCCGAATGGCTTTCGAGGCGATCGAGGACAGACCGCAGCGGTGCGTCGGAGCGCCCGGCGAACAACGCGCGCACCGCCGCGGCGGCGGGAGCGTATTCCACCGCATCGAGCCGCCTCCCATCCGAGCCCGCCGGACACCCACCGACGAGCGCGGGCGGGCAGTCGTGGACCCCGCGCCGAGACAGCCGCGTTGTGCAGGTGCGCAGACCGGTGAACTCGGCGACGGTCACCCCGAGCTCCGTGGCCTCGTTACGAGAGTTGAACGGCCCCAGCGCATCCCGGTTCGGATCCCGGACCACCGAAAACCGGGGGAATGGCTCGTCGGTCAGGGTGAGCCACCACGCCCGCTTCGGGAACTTCGACCTCCGGTTATACGGCGGGGTATGCGCGATCAGCAGTCGCAGCTCCCGCACCCCGGCCTCGAGCGCGTGCGCGCATACGACGTGGTCGACCCGAACCGCCAGCGACACCATCTCTTTCATCCGCCCCCTGGTCTCCGAACCGGTGAAATAGTTGCGGACGCGACGGCGCAGGTTCACCGCCGTCCCTATATAGAGGACTTCGTCGGAAGGGCCGCGGAACAGGTACACACCAGGGGCCGCGGGCAGACCAGCGGCGAGGAAGCGCTTGGAGCGCTGCTGGGGCGTGACGCCGGGGAGATAGTCAAGCAACTCGGTGAAGCTGTGCACACCCTGGTTGCCGACGCGGCCGATCAGCGCGTGCAGCACATCGACGGTCGCGCGGGCGTCGTCCAAGGCACGGTGGGTCGGCTGAGTGGCGGCGCCGAGCAACCGGGCCAACGAACTCAGCCGTACCGAGGGCGCCTCGTCGCGGCCGAGCACCCGCCGGGCCAGCTTCACCGTGCACAACACCTGCGCGACGGGCCAGGGAGTGTCGCACTGCGCGGCGGCGGCGCGCAGAAACGCCATATCGAACCGCGCGTTGTGCGCGACGAGTACGGCCCCCGCGGCGAACTCCAGGAAGCCGGGCAGGATTGCCTCGATCCGGGGCGCGGCGTAGACCATCGCGGTGGTGATACCCGTGACGTGTACGACCGCGGGCGGAATCTCGCGCCCCGGGTTGACCAGCGTCGCGAACTCGCCTAGCACCTCGCCACCGCGCACCTTCACCGCTCCGATCTCGGTGATGCCATCGGTGCCGGGGCTGGTCCCGGTGGTCTCCAGGTCCACGACCACGAAGGTGGTGCCGTAGAGCGGTGTGTCGAGATCATCGAACGCCAACTGCTGTGCGGTGGCCTTGCGCGGCGCGGGGTCGGACACGGCGTGCAGCGTAGAGCCCCGGTACGACAGGAACAGGCACACGATGGACACCATGAAATGTCGAATTACTCCATGGTGATTTCACCCAGTTACCCGCTAAATGATCTAGAGATGCTGCAAAGTGATACAGATCACATTGTAGATAAATATGTATCAGATGCCCGGGCGTGTACGGCTGCGCACGTGCAGCCTCCCCCTACCGCAGAAGGCGGCTGCGGCGCACCGGCGCCCGAGCGGGCGACCACCCCACAGTTGCGATCGAATGCAAGGCGTTGAACTGGGGAAATAGTTAATGGTGCGACATCGAACGGTAGCCCTTCCCGTCGGGTGTCCACCGAAGTGGCGACACGGCCACTTTCCGATATCGCGCTGTCGTTATCTTTCCGTGATTGCTGGGACATATCTCACACCAATTAGCCGCGAAATCAGGCGATCGTCCACGTTTCGGATTCTGATGGCTTTACAAATCACCGTGATGCGTTCGTAATCTTTTCGAGACCTCACGGAGTCCGTCGCACCGAGTCGGTGCGGCCCCGACGAAGTCCGCGGCACCACCGGGTGCGGCGTCGTGAGGCAGATTGGGAGTACCGCATCATGACGACCAACACCGTCAAGCGACAGGCTCAGCGTGCCGTTGCCGCCGGGGCCGTCGGCGCTGCCACCATCGGCGCGTTTCTTTTGCCCGCCGCCCCCGCGTCGGCCCAGCCGGTGACCATCCCCGGCGTGGGAACCATCGAGGTCCCGAACGAGATCCAGATTCCTCAGGGTATCCCGGGCCTTCAGCTGCCGGCTCCGGCTCCGCTCCCGTTCTTCGCCCCCACGACGACGGCCGGTGAGGTCGCCCTCGACGCCGCCATGAGCAAGGTCGGCGCCCCGTATGTCTACGGCGCCGCGGGCCCGGACGCGTTCGACTGCTCCGGCCTGGTGCAGTGGTCCTACCGACAGGCGGGCATGGAGCTGCCGCGCACCAGCGGCGCGCAGCTCGCCTCGGGTGCCCCGGTGTCGCTCGACGACCTGCAGCGGGGTGACGTGGTCTCGTTCTACGGCGGCGGCCACTCCGGCCTGTACGCCGGTGACGGCAACATCGTGCACGCGTCCACCTCCGGAACGCCTGTGCAGGTCGCGCCGATCTCCTCGATGCCAGTAGCCGGCGCCCGTCGTTACTGAGAAACCGCTGATCGGACCTTGCGTAGCGCCCCGGGACCCAGGACGGGCGTGTGATCGTTTCGTTCTCTACTGGACATCGACCTGCGCCGTTCCGTAATCTAATCGAGACCTTTCATCGATTACCCCGGGGTCGAGCATCGCAAACCTCCGGCATCGACGAAGGCCTCTGCGTCGGTTTCACGAGAGATCGCTTCACGAGAGAACGGGGCACCGCGGGCTGTGGCTGGACATCACCGGGGACATCGCACGAAACGTCTGGCGGCAGCCACCCTCGCGGCAGGGGCCCTGGCCACCGCCCTCTGCGGTGGCGGTCCTGCCGGAGCGGATCCGGTCGCACTACCCGCGACGGCCACTGACGCCGTCCAGCAGATGATCGACCTGTCTCACCAATCCGAGCAGCTCAACCAGCAGGCCCTCGGCGCGCAGGCCGACCTCGACGCGAAGCTCGCCGTCCAGCGTGACGCCGACGCCAAGCTCGACGCCAGCACCGACATGGTCGACCGCGCCCGCGACGAGGTACGCAGGTATCAGCCTGTCATCGACCGCACCGCGATCGCCGCCTATCAGGGCGCACGCACCAACCGGCTGTTCGCGGTGCTGGTCAGTGACTCCCCCCAGCAGCTGCTCGACCAGATGTCCACGCTGGACGTGCTGTCCGCGCAAACCTCCGAGCAGCTCGACCATTACAAGAAAGCTACCGACGCCGCCCACGGGGCCGAAACGACCGCCCGTTCCGCCGCCGATGCCGCCCACGCGGCCGCCGAGAAGGCCGACGCGGTGCGCGTCGATCTGGAACGCAAGCGCAGCGACCTGGGCGGCGCCATCGCCCAGGTGGTGCAGGCGTGGGGCGCGCTGTCCACCAAGGACAAGTCGGCACTGGCCGGCTCGCCGTTCCCCCCCGGTTTCGACCGCGACACGTTGCTGCAGGGCCTCGTCCCCGGCAGTGGCACCAGCGCGCTGGCCGCCGGGCTCACCCGTGTCGGCGACCCCTATGTCTGGGGCGCCACCGGCCCGAGCCAGTTCGACTGCTCCGGCCTCGTCCAATGGGCGTTCAAACAGGTCGGAAAAAACGTGCCACGCACCAGCTCGCAGCAGGCTGCTTTTGGCACACCTGTCGCCGAGAAGGATCTGCAGCCCGGCGACGTCGTATTCTTCTACTCCGACATCTCGCACGTCGGCATCTACGCGGGCAACGGCCTCATGCTGCACGCCTCCACCTTCGGCGTCCCGGTCGCCGTAGCGCCAATGAGCTCGACACCATTCCATTCGGCTCGGCGATACTAGGTGCCGTGAGCGAGCGTCAGCGAGTGAACCGTGGGCACAGCCGAGCATCGCTCGGTCACGACGGAGCCGAGCGTCAGCGAGGCGCAGTCGTGAGCGAGCGTCAGCGAGTGAACCGTGGGCACAGCCGAGCATCGCTCGGTCACGACGGAGCCGAGCGTCAGCGAAGCGCAGTCGTGAGCGAGCGTCAGCGAGTGAACCGCGTGATCGAGCCGGGCAGTCGGCGCGACGCACCACACAGCGAGTCGTGAGTGGCATGCGGCGGCTGCGCGACTGGTGGTCGGCGCGGCGGCGATTCGAATTCTGTCTCACCGTCGGGATGGTGGTGCTGCTGACCGTGGTGTGCGGCGCGCTGCTCATGCTGCCGAACTCGGCGCTGTCGAAGCTGCGGGCGGCGCATCCGGCCACGACCGACACTGTCGGGCAGGTCGCGGCCGCCGATCCGCGGCTGGCCGAAGTGCGCCGCATCGTCGAACCGTTCGGACCGGTTGTCGCCCTCCCGGTGCCGACCGGCGACGGACAGCAGTCCCTGGTCGTCGGCCATCCTGCCCAGCGGATCGAAATCGACATCCTGGAACGCGAACTCGCCGACGCCACCACCGCGGTCACCGACGTATGGGGCCCGGACTGGGCACAATCCGCGCTGGTGGTTGTCGCATCCTCCCCCTCGGAATTCGCCGCCCTGGTTCGCGCGGGCAGCCTCTTGCCCTCTGAGGTCGCCGCTGCGTCGGTCGCCGACCCGGTCACGCCGGGCACCCGACCCACCGGCCAACGGGTCGTCTTCGGCCCCGACACGGGCCGACGCCTGGATCCCGAAGGTCTCACGACCCTGTTGCGCCATGAACTCACCCACGTCGCGGCCCGCGCTCAGACCGTCGACGGCGCACCTCTGTGGATGCTGGAGGGATTCGCCGACTACACCGCTTACCACGGCCGGGGTCATCGCTTCGCCGAGGTCGCTCCCACCGTCACCGCGCACGCCAGCGCCGGCGATCTTCCGCAGGACCTCCCGGCCGACGCCGAATTCTCCGGCCCCTACGCCGCCTTCACCTATGAAAAGGCCTGGTCCGTCTGCGCCTTCGTCGCCGAAAAGTACGATCAGCCCCACCTGGTACAGCTCTACCACCGAATCGCCGCGGCCAAGCAGGACACCACCGCCGAAGACCGCATCCTGCGCGAAGTCCTCGGCACCACCCGCGCCGACTTCATCACCGACTGGCGCTCCTGGCTTCAAGCCGGAACAACGTGACCCGCCGACGGTCCGCAAGCCCGCCCCGAAACCCGACAGCTCGCTCACCACACCTCCAGTTGGCTGGGCGCAAGTGTTCCGAACACCCTTCGCGGCCCGCTCATCAAGGAGGTCGTCGGCTTACAGCGGCGCACATCCACTCGCGTCCCGCCCAACACAACCCGTCGGCCCACCCCCGGTTCCGAGCGAAGCGAGACCTGGCATGACCGTTCGCGGCCCGGCTCGCGTCCGAGTGGCCGCCGCGTCCGCGACGAAGTCGCCAGCGGCGGTCGCTCGGACGCGAGCCATCAGGGGGCCGCGAACACGCCGCGCCGCAGGCGTGGCAAAACAAACACAGTATTTTGTTGCGCATGGCCCGAACTCTCCTGGTTACCAATGATTTCCCGCCACGGCCGGGCGGTATCCAGTCCTACCTGCAGGCGTTGGCCGGGGAGTTGCCGCCCGACGACCTGGTGGTCTACGCCCCGCGCTGGCGCGGCGACAGTCATCTGACGTTCGATGCCAAGCAAAAGTTCCAGGTGGTCCGCCACCCCACCACGCTGATGCTGCCGACTCCGCTCGTGCTTCGCCGCGCCGCGCGTCTACTACGCAGCGAGCAGTGCGACACGGTCTGGTTCGGCGCTGCGGCGCCGCTCGCGCTGATGTCCCCTGCGCTGCGCCGCGCGGGGGCCGAGCGCATCCTCGCCAGCACGCATGGCCATGAGGTCGGCTGGTCGATGCTGCCCGGTGCGAGGCAGGCCTTGCGAGCTATCGGCGAGCACACCGACGTTGTCACTTACGTCAGTCGCTACACCCGTAGACGGTTCGCCTCGGCGTTCGGGCCGAATGCGGCGCTGGAGTATCTGCCGCCCGGCGTGGACTCCGAGGTGTTCCGTCCGGACCCGGCGGCGCGCGCGGAACTGCGCGACCGTTACGGCCTGGACGACCGCCCGACGATCCTGTGCCTGTCCCGGCTGGTTCCCCGCAAGGGGCAGGACGCGCTGATTCTCGCGATGCGCGATATCCGTGAGCGGGTGAAGGGCGCGGTGCTGGTGATCGCGGGCGGTGGTCCCTTCGAGGAGAAGCTGCGCACGCTGACGATCGCAGCGGGCGTCACCGACGACGTGGTGTTCACCGGCCGAGTTCCGTCCGGCGAATTGGCCGCGCATCACACAGTGGCCGATGTGTTCGCGATGCCGTGCCGGACCAGGGGCGCGGGTCTGGACGTCGAGGGTCTGGGCATCGTCTACCTGGAGGCGTCCGCATCCGGTGTTCCGGTGGTGGCGGGCAATTCCGGCGGTGCGCCGGAAACCGTCATCGAGGGTAAGACCGGTCGTGTGGTGGACGGCCGCTCGGTGCAGCAGATCGCCGACGCGCTGGTGGAAATCCTCTCCGATCGGGATGCCGCTGCCCGGATGGGCGTCGCGGGTCGCGCGTTCGTCGAGCAGCAGTGGCGCTGGGACAGCCTGGGCGCGCGCCTGCGACAGCTGCTGCGGTGATCCGCGTCGGATCCATTACGCTCAGCGGAGTGAGCAGTATCCAGGTCGCAGATCAGACTTTCGTCGCGGCGCCGGGAGCCGCCGTCGCCGACCTGCTGGCGGGGCCGAACAATTGGCGCCGCTGGTGGCCGGATCTCACCTTGGAGGTCCGGGAGGACCGGGGCGACAAGGGAATCCGCTGGTCGCTGACCGGCGCGCTGACCGGAACCATGGAGGTGTGGCTGGAGCCCTCGCTGGACGGGGTGATCCTGCATTACTTCCTGCACGCCGAGCCGGAGCCCGCACTGCCCGCGGGCAAGCTCGCCGCGGCCAACCGGGCGCGGCGGGTCGCGGGCAAGACGATGTCGTTCGAACTGAAGTCCCGGCTGGAGGCAGGCCGTCCGGTGGGTGTCCCACCCGCGCAGGTCTCTTGATGCCCCTAGCACCGACGCTGAAAGGAATCGCTGTCCGCATGGCCGACAGGACCCAGAGGTCGATCATCATCGAGGCCCCGTCGCAGCAGGTGATGTCCGTCATCGCCGACCTGGAGTCCTACCCCGAGTGGGTATCGGCGGCGAAATCCGTCGAGGTGCTGGAGAAGGGGCCGGACGGCCGGGCCAAGACCGCGCGGTTCGTTCTGGACGCCGGGGTGGTCAAGGACAGTTATGTCCTGTCCTATGTCTGGCGGGCCGACCAGAAGGCGGTCAGCTGGACATTGCTCAGCGGTGAACTGCAGAAAGCACAGAACGGCACCTACGAGCTGATCGATCAGCCTGACGGCGGCACGGAAGTCGTCTACACGCTGACCGTCGATCTGAACATCCCGATGATCGGCATGTTCAAGCGCAAGGCCGAGAAGGTGATCACCGACACCGCGCTGAAGGAACTGAAGAAACGGGTCGAAGACTGACCGCGCGGGAGACCCGCGTCGAGCTGTTCATCGGCAAGGGTGGGGTCGGCAAGACCACGTTGGCGTGTGCCACCGCCATGTCCGAGGCCAGATCGGGCCGCCGCGTGCTGGTCGCCTCGCTCGATCAGGCGCATTCGCTGGGCGACGCGCTCGGCTTCCGCTTCCCGCACGATCCGGGCACCGTGGCCGGCGTCGCGACCGTGCTGCCCGGTCTGGACGTGATCGAGGTGGATTCACTCGCGTTGCTCGAGGACCGGTTCCGCGAGGTGGTGCGGTTGATCTCGACCGGTCACGGGCACGATCACGGCATCGATATCGCCGCGCTGGACCCCGCTGAGCTCACCGGGCTGCCTGGTGTGCAGGAACTGCTGATGCTGGTCGAGATCGCCGAGTTCGCCGCGGAGCGCGACTGGGATCTGATCGTCGTCGACTGCCCGCCGTCGGCGGACATGCTGCGCATCATCACCGCGCCGGACACCCTATTGGGCTATGTCGAGCGGATCTGGCCGCCACACGCGCGGGCGATGAGCGCGATCAGCACCGATTTGCGCCGCGCCGTGCTCGCGGCCACGGTCGAGCGAATTGTCAAGGCGGTCAAGGAGGTTCGCGATCTGATCGCCGACCATCGGCGCACCGGGGCGCGGCTGATCACGGTCGCCGAGCGGGTCGCGGTGGCCGAGTCCGAGCGGGTGCGTTCCGCCGCGGCGCTGCTCGGCCTGCGGCTGGACGCCGTGGTGGTGAACAAGGTGCTCCCCGACGTCGCGCCGCCCGCGGGTCCGGTCGAGGCCGAAAATCCTGCGGTGCACTGGTACCTGAACCGGTGCCGCGAACAACTGGACGTGATCGCCGAATTGCGGCGCAAGATGCTGGGTATCCCGGTAGTAATCGCGCAGCACGCCGGGCCGGAGCCGATCGGGCTGAGTTCGCTGGCCGCGCTGTCATACGCAGTGGACTCGATGAGAAACCTCGGCGATGCAGCGCTTATGCTGAGCGACAATCAAACGGAGGTCGACGTGGGTGCCGGCGAACCGGTGGTTCGTTGGGAATCGGGCGCCGGGTTGCAGTCGGTATACGCCCTGCGCATGCACCTGCCGGTGGTCGACGCCGCGACACTGCGCCTTGGCCGAGTGGAGGACGATTTGATCGTGGGAGCGGACGGTGTCCGCCGTCGGATGCGCCTGGCGCCGGTGTTGCGGCGGTGCGCGGTCGACGGCGCGGAGCTGGACGGCGGATATCTGGTGGTCCGGTTCCGGCCAGACCCTCAGGTCTGGTCGCACGCTTCCGAAGGTCACGGACATGACAGGTGACGCACACTCGCCGGAAGGCGACGCGACCTCGCCGGAAGGCATCGCCGAATTCGTGGAGGAACTGAAGCTGCTGGCCGAGGCATTACTGGAGCGGGTCGAGCCGGTGCTGCGGCGCGCCGCCGACGGACAGGTCGAATGGTCGAGTTGCAGTTGGTGCCCGGTGTGTGCGGCCGCCGCGCTGGTGCGCGGCGAGCATCACGAGGTGCTCGCGGCGGTCGCCGAGCACGGCACCGCGATCGTCACCGTGCTGCGCGAGGCGTTGGCCGGGGTACCGGTCGAACCGGTGATGCCAACCGACACCGACCCGGAAACCGGTGCGCAGCACCGGCACGGCACGCGCGCGGACGCGGACGGCCCCGCCCGTTCCCGTTACGTCGACATCCCCGTGACGACCAAGGCATGACACGCCATATGACCGGTGCGCGATCGCTGACCGTCGGAATCGACGTAGGAGGCACCAACATCCGCGCCTCCGTGATCGATGGTGGTGGCGAGGTGCTCGACACTGTCCAGGCGCCGACGCCGCATTCCGCGCGGGCGCTGGAGGATGCGCTCGACCGCGCCGTCCGCGAACTGTGCCGAAAACACCCGATCGGCGCGGTGGGGTTGGCCGTCGCCGGGTTCATCAACGGCGAACGCTCGTCGGTCCGATTCGCTCCGCACCTGCCCTGGCAGGACGCCCCGGTCGCGCAGCAACTCACCGAGCGTCTCGAGCTGCCCGTGATCTTGGAGCACGATGCCAACGCCGCCATGTGGGCCGAGTACCGGTTCGGCGCCGCGGCGGGTGGGCACAACGTGGTGCTCATCGCGATCGGCACCGGCATCGGCGCCGCCCTGCTCATCGACGGCCAGCTGTACCGGGGCACGCACGGCGTCGCACCGGAACTCGGCCATCTACAGGTCGTTCCCCAGGGCCGGGCCTGCCCATGCGGCAAACGCGGATGCTGGGAGCGATACTGCAGCGGAACGGCTCTGGCCGACACCGCGATCGAGATGTTGGCCACCGATCAAGTGCGCTCGGTGCTGGCCAGGGACGTGATGCGCGATCCTGGCTCGCTGACCGGACGGCGGGTCGCGGGTGCCGCGCAGGACGGCGACCCGCTCGCGCTGCGGGTGATGGCCGACTTCGCGCGATGGCTCGGGCTGGGGCTCGCCTTCGTCAGCGACATCTTCGATCCGGATCTCGTGGTCATCGCGGGCGGCGTCGGCAGTTCGGCGCCGCTGTTCCTGGACGAGGCGCGAGAGGAGTACGCGCGTGCGGTCACCGGCGCGGGACATCGGCCGCTGGCCCGGATTCGGACCACGCAGCTAGGCGAGGCGGCAAGCATGATCGGCGCCGCCGACCTGGCCAGGGCGGCGTTGCCCGCGGGCAGCCGGAAATCCTCGCGGGGTGGCGCGAACCAGTCATTGACAGGCCTTGATCGCCTGCGGGCGACACGCCGACCGTAGCTATTCCTCGGCGTCTCCGCGGAAGTGTGGTGAGATTCGCCGCAGCGGTTGGATGTGATCTGACACCAGCGGTAAAGTCGGCACTTGACATAGGTGCCCGCTACTATCCCGGTCCCGGGGGAAGGACGTCATGTTCTACTGGCTGCTGAAGTTCGTGCTGCTGGGACCATTCATTCATCTCTACAACCGACCTACGGTCGAGGGTGTAGAGAACATTCCGGCGGACGGGCCGGCAATCATGGCGGGCAATCACCTCTCCTTCGCCGACTGGCTGTTCGCACCGCTGGTGAGCCCACGGCGGATCAACTACCTGGCAAAGGCCGAGTACTTCCGCACGCCGGGCATCAAAGGCCGGCTCCAGAAGTTCTTCTTCAGCGCCTCTGGCCAGTACCCGATCGACCGTAGCTGCGCCGATGCCGCCGAGGACGCGCTCAACGCGGCCCGCAAGCTCCTCGACGAGGGCCGCCTGGTCGGCCTCTACCCGGAGGGAACCCGGTCTCCCGACGGTCGCCTGTACAAAGGCAAGACCGGGATGGCCCGCCTCGCTCTGGAAACAGGTGTCCCAGTGATCCCGGTCGCTGTCATCGGCACCGACGAGGTCAGCCCGCCCGGACCGTTCCGCTGGCGCCGCCGCAAGGTGACCGTCAAGTTCGGTGCCCCCATAGACTTCTCCCGCTACGAGGGCATGGGCGGCAACCGCTTCGTGGAGCGCGCTGTCACGGACGAAGTCATGTACGAGCTGATGCAGCTCGGCGGTCAAGAGTACGTCGACGTCTATGCCGCAAGCCTGAAGAAGGGCGTGCCGAGCGGCAGCCGCCCCGAGGCCGCGCGCATCCCGGACACCGCCGCGAGCTGATCTCGATTCCACCTCTCGGGTGGCGTTTCCCATCATGACGTCCGGTTCCTGGTCGACCTCCCAGCGCATGACACCTGGCTGCGGCAGACCACGAAAAGCCGCACGATGGTGCACCACTCGACCTCGGGCTGCGGGACATCGGCCGGGCGGACCGGACCTGTTCATGTTGCGTTGAGGTGGCTCGTTCAAAGTTGTCACATGACTGGTTGGGAATTCGACATCTCCCGGCGCACCCTGCTACGGGCCTCCGCCCTCGGTCTCGTGACGGCTCCGGCACTGTCGGCCTGCTCGTCCGGCAGCGGTCCCGGCCTCGTTCGGCAGCGCCCAGTGCTCACGCACGGCGTCGCGGTGGGCGACCCGCGCAACGATGGCGCCCTGATCTGGGCGCGCGCCGACCGTCCAGCGAAGCTGATCGTGGAGACCGCCGCCACGGAATCGTTCACCAACGCCGAGCGTTTCACCGGGCCACTGCTCACCCCGGATTCCGACGGCACAGGCCGGGTGCGGGTCAATGGCCTGCCCGCCGGACAGCAGGTGCACTACCGGGTGACGCTGGAGGGCGACGACGGCGCCATCTCCGAACCCGTCACCGGCGTCTTACGCACCGTGCCGACCGCCACCTCGGACCTCATGCTGCAGTGGTCCGGCGATGTCGTCGGCCAGGGCTTCGGCATCAACCCGGACCTGGGCGGCATGCGGATCTTCGCCACCATGGCCGCCCGCGACCCGCACCTGTTCCTGCACTCCGGCGACTCGATTTACGCCGATGGCCCACTGAAGGAATCGGTCACCCTGCCCGACGGCCGGATCTGGCGCAATGTCGTGAGTGAGGCGAAAAGCGCTGTCGCGCAGACTCTGGACCAGTTCCGCGGCAACTACGCCTACAACCTGACCGACGAGCACTACCGCCGCTTCAACAGCGCGGTCGCTCAGGTCGTGCAGTGGGACGACCACGAGACCGTGAACAACTGGTACCCCGGCGGCTTGGTCGCCGAGTCCAAGGGCTATGCCGAGCGCAGCATGGAAACCCTGGCCGCCCGGTCCTGGCAGGCATTCCACGAGTGGATGCCGCTGGATCCCGCGGAAGCGATGGACGGTCGTCTGCACCGCAAGATCTCCTACGGTCCGCTGCTGGACATCTTCGTGCTGGACATGCGCACTTACAAGGACACCAACAACACCGACAAAGGACCGAACGGCCGCATTTTCGGTGCGGCGCAGACGAAATGGCTGACCGATGGCCTGCGCAAGTCCCGAGCCACCTGGAAGATCATTGCCAACGACCTGCCGCTCGGCCTGGTCGTCCAGGACGGTGAACAGCCGAACACCGTCGCGTACGAAGGCCCCGCCAACGGCGACCCCGGCGCACCCTCGGGCCGCGAAAGCGAGATCGCCCAAGTGCTCTCGTCGCTCGCGGCGCACAAGGTCGCCAATGTGGTGTGGCTCACCGCAGACGTGCACTACACGGCGGCCCACCACTATTCGCCGGACCGAGCGGCGTTCACCGACTTCGACGAGTTCTGGGAGTTCGTCTCCGGTCCGCTGAACGCGGGCGCGTTCGGCCCGAATCCGCTGGACGGCACATTCGGCCCAGAAGCGGTGTACGTGCACGCACCGCCGATGCAGAACAGCTCGCCGCTGGATGCCTTCCAACATTTCGGCGAGGTACGGATCGACGGGAAGTCAAGGGAACTGACCGTCGACCTGTGCGACGCGAGCGGATCCGTGCTGTTCAGCAAGCGCCTCGCGCCCGCGTCCCGGTAGCATCGGGATTCGGGTGAGCGTCGCGGGCCGCGCTGTGGTTAGCTTTCGTGCCATGAGCACGCCGCAGATTGTCTCCAACGCCGAGGAATTCCTTCCCCGTGATACCGCCGATGTCGTTCGCACGGTTCGGGATTCACGCGGGCGAGCGGAACAATTGATGGTGCGCGGCGGCGAGCTGATCGACGAGGGCCTCACGCTGCCCGCCCAACCGACCGTGGTCTCGCTGCGCCGGATGGACCAGGTGCTGGATATCAACCTGGGCCGACGCACTGTACGGGTGCAGGCGGGCGCCAAACTGTCGGACATCGACCGGAGGCTCGGCGCGCACGGGCTCGGCTTGCCCATCGTCGGCGACCACCGCGACATCACCGCGGGCGGTTTCGCCTCGGTCGGCGGAGTCAGCGCGGCCTCGCACAGATACGGCCTGTTCATCGACCAGATCGTCGATCTGGAGTACGTGGACAACGACGGCCGCATCGGCACCTGCGGCCGCAGTCACCACACCGAGCGGTTCCAGCGCATCCTCGGCGCGGGAGGGCGCGCGGGCATCATCACCGCGCTCACCCTGGACGCGATCGACATCGACAAGGACCACACCTGGCTGACCACCAACGCCGACCGATTCCTCGACTTCGACTCGTTCGTCGAGCACGCCTACGCCGCGATCGCGCGGCCGGGCACAGCCGCGCTACAGGTCGGCCGCTGGGTCGACACCGCCCCGCTGAAGGTGGCGCGCCCGGTCGGCACCGGCCACGTGCAGCTGGGCACCGTGCGCTTCGGCCAATGGTCGAGCTTGCACCCCACCGCGCCCACCAGATCACTACGAGCCCGGCGTGAGGTCGGGTCCCGGGCCCGGAAATCGCTGGGCGTCATCGCCTCCGCCGCGGGCGGCAAGGCGGGCATGCCGGTCCGCAACGCCGCCGCGGGCGCGGTGCTGTTCGCGCCGAAGGTGCAGACCCTGCGCGACGCCGAATATCTGGCCGATACAGCGCTCAGCTCGTCGGAGCGTGGACCGGCCTACCGGGTGGGCGTTTTCGCGCCGCTGTCGAGCTACACGTCGGTGTTCTACCGCCTGCACGATCTGTTCGCGGGACACCGTGAGCGCACCGGCTGCTTCACCGTGATCTCGGCGATGACCTACGGCGTGCGCTCACGCTACTTGCGCTCGGAATCGGCCGCGCGCGGCCTCTCCTGCGAAGAACACGGACTGATCACGTTCACCTGCCGGTTGCGGCCCGCCGCGGTGCCCTCGGAACTGCTGCGCGACATCGTTTCCAGCATCGACGATATCTGCCGCTCGGAGAACGCACTGCGCTACGAGGCTGATTAGGATTGCGGCACCTTCGGCGCCGCGTGTCCGCGGCCCCCTAATGGCTCGCGTCCGAGCGACCGCCGCTGGCGACTTCGTCGCGGACGCGTCGGCCGCTCGGACGCGAGCCGGGCCGCGAACAGACAATGCTCGGTCTCGCTTCGCTCGGAACCGGGGGTTGGGCTGGTGTGGTTGCGTTGGCACAATAGCCGGCGACCGGAACCGTCATCGAAAACATCGTCGCGACGCGACGCCCACTCCGATGCCAGCCGCGCCGCGAACCGGCAACGCTCGATCTCGCATCGCTCGAAAACAGCAGTGATGCCGACGTGGTCCCGTTAGAGCGGTAACCCACCGCCGGCGTTCACACCGACCAGTACTGACGACCGCGACCTTCACCAGCAGCGACATCATCACTGACGCATCGACCGCGCGGCCGCAGCCGCAAAGGGGTGTAGGAAAGACTCGCCACCTCTACGTGGCGATGGCGCAATCGACAACATTCTGGAAACTGAAACGGGCCCCGAGTCGTTCGACTCGGGGCCCGTCGTCACGAACATGACCACTGGTTTCGCAAGAACATGGGTAACTCACCGGGTACGCCAAGAACTCGAGCTGTACTTACGCAGGACCTGAACGCAAATCCCCCGCTACCCAACTGGTACGGCCTGAATACCCGGAGAGGCGGAACAGCTCAGTGCTTCTCTGGGCCGAGGTAGTACTCGAAGACCAGGCCCGCGGCGGCGGCCAAAACGCAGACCACGCCGATGCCGATCAACCAGAACTGGAAGAACGCCAGGCCGAGGGCGGTCACCGCACCGGCGCCTGCCAGGGTGATGGGCCAGAAGCTGCCGGGCGAGAAGAAGCCGAGGTCGCCCGCGCCGTCCACGATCTCGGCGTCCTCGTAGTCCTCCGGGCGCAGGTCGAGACGCCGTGCGACGAAGCGGAAGTACGTGCCGATGATCAGCGACAGACCCGCGGTCAGGACGGTTGCGGTGGTGCCCGCCCACTCGACGCCGGTGCGCGACTGGCCGGTGAAGAACCCGTAGACCACCGCCACGATGATGAAGAACACCGTGAGCAGTTCGAAAATCCGCGCTTCGATCTTCATGTCAGATCAGTTCCTCACTTGCCCTCGGCCGCGGCCGCGCTCTTGGTGTCCCGCTTGGTGTTGAACGGCGTGGTAGTGGTGGCGACGGGAGACTCACCGATGGACTCGAGCGCCTCTGCATTGGTCTTACCCGCCTTGCGCGCGTCCAGGTATTTGGTGAACTTCTCCGGCGAGACCGCCCGAACCTCGAAGTTCATCATCGAGTGGAAGGTGCCGCACATCTCGGCACAGCGGCCGACGAACGCGCCCTCCTTCTCGATCTTGGTGATCTGGAAGACGTTGTCGGAGTGGTTTTCCTTCGGGTTCGGCATCACGTCGCGCTTGAACAGGAACTCCGGCACCCAGAAGGCGTGGACCACGTCCGCCGCGGCGAGCTGGAACTCGATGACCCTGTTGGTCGGCAGCACCAGGACCGGAATCTCGGAGCTGGAGCCGATCGTCTCGACCTTGTCGTAGTGCAGGTAGGACAGGATGTCGTTCGCCGGCTTGCCGTGCACCGGGCCCGGCTGCGGGTGACCGTCCTCGGTCCGCTCCTTGTACTCCTCGAGCTGCTCCTGGTTCGACGTCTCGCGCGTGGTGTCGATGCCGTCGAACTTGTAGCCGTCCTTGAAGTCGACCTCCCGGTAGCCGAACTTCCAGTTCCACTGGAAAGCGGTCACGTCAACGGTGACGTCGGGATTGTCCACCTTCTCGTGCACGTAGTTCTGCACGACCACGGTGAAGTAGAACAGCACCGCGATGATGACGAAAGGGATCGCCGTGTATGTCAGCTCCAGCGGCACGTTGTAGCCGGTCTGCCGCGGGAATTCCGGCGAGTCCGCCTTCTTGCGGTGAAAGGTGACGGTCCAGAAGGTCAGGCCCCAAACCAACACGCCCATCACCAGCGCCGCGATGACCGACCAGGTCCACAGCTCCCGCATCCGGGCGGCCTGCGGCGTGACACCCGAGGGCCAGCCGAACCGCAGCCAGACATTGTCGATCGAGCAGCCCGAGACGAGCAACGCGGTGATCCCCAAGGACACCGCCAGCCCGGCCCGCCGAAGGATGCGGCCCTGCCGACCCCGGGCGGATCGTGCCCCGATCTCTTCGCTCGCCTTGTGCGCCACGCTCACGCCTTCCTGGTCGCCACACATTTCGACAGTGCATCGTCAGAGCTGCGATCGGCCCTGACGATGCGTCCTAAGCATGCTTCAGGACGCCCTCGGGGCCGGCACGTCCGCGCACGGGTCGCCTGAGAGAGACCTGAGTACTACGCAGCGTAGACCAAACAAGCGCGTCTCTCGTCGTCGGGTCGGATTCGACACCTCGCCGATCACGCCGGGATATCCGTCAGCAGCGCATCCGCCCAGGACGCCGTGTGCGCGACGCGCGGATCCGGTGTGTGCGGCATACTCGGACACGAGATTTCGTCCTCGCGCTCCGCTCCGTGAGCGCGTACACCGACTGCGAGAAACGAGGTTGCCGGCGCCGTGTGTGGACTGCTCGGATTCCTGACATCTGACGAGGCAGCACCTGGCACGGTGGAGCAGGTCTACGAAGCCTTGCACTGCGTGCGCCACCGGGGCCCGGACGAGCGTGGCACCTGGCACGACGATCACCTGATCGTCGGCTTCAACCGCCTGTCGATCATCGATATCGAACACTCGCACCAGCCGCTACGCTGGGGCCCGCCGGAGAACCCTGAGCGCTACGCGCTGACCTTCAACGGCGAGATCTACAACTACCTGGAGCTGCGCACGGAGATCGCCGCCGCGCACGCCGACGAGTTTCCGGACGGCAAGATCTTCCAGACCGAGGGCGACAGCGAGGCGATCGTCGCGGCGTTCCACTACTGGGGTCCCGAGGCCGTGCGGCGGCTGCGCGGCATGTTCGCGTTCGCGATCTGGGACACCGAAACCGAGGAACTGTTCCTCGCCCGCGACCCGTTCGGCATCAAACCGCTGTTCCTGGCCAGTGGGCCGGGCGGCACCGTGTTCGGCAGCGAGAAGAAGAGCCTGCTGCAACTGCTGCCCGCACTGCAGCTGAGCGACGCGCTCGACCCGAGGGCGCTGGAGCACTACACGGTGCTGCAGTATGTGCCGGAGCCCGAGACGCTGCACAAGGACGTGCGCAGACTCGAATCGGGCAGCTACGCCACCGTGCGGCTGGGACAGGCGCCGACGATCACCCGGTACTTCAGCCCCGAGTTCCGGGTGCGCCCCTTCGCCCCCGGCTCGGCCGAGGCGCGCTACCGCGAGATCGCCGAGGCGCTCGAGGATTCCGTGGCCAAACACATGCGCGCGGACGTCACGGTCGGCTCGTTCCTGTCCGGCGGCATCGACTCCACAGCGGTCGCCGCACTGGCCATGCGGCACAACCCGAAGCTGATCACCTTCACCACCGGATTCGAGCGCGAGGGCTACTCCGAGGTCGACGTGGCAGCCGAAAGCGCGGCGGCGATCGGCGCCCGCCACGTCGTCAAGGTGGTCTCCCCCGCCGAGTTCGCGGCGGCGATTCCCGAAATCGTCTGGTACCTAGACGATCCGGTGGCCGACCCAGCGCTGGTCCCGCTGTACTTCGTGGCCAAGGAGGCCCGCAAACACGTCAAGGTAGTGCTCTCCGGCGAAGGCGCGGACGAGCTGTTCGGCGGATACACCATCTACCGGGAACCATTGTCGCTGAAGCCGTTCGAGATGCTACCCGGCGGGCTGCGCAGGCTGGCGGGCAAGCTGTCCGACCGCATTCCGGAGGGCACCAGAGGCAAGAGCCTGCTGTACCGCGGCTCGCTCACCCTGGAGGAGCGCTACTACGGCAACGCACGCAGCTTCAACGACGCCCAGTTGCGTGCGGTGCTGCGCGAATTCCGGCCGGAGTGGACCCACCAGGACGTCACCGCTCCGCTGTACGCCCAGTCGCGCGGCTGGGATCCGGTGACGCGCATGCAACACCTGGACCTGTTCACCTGGCTGCGCGGCGACATCCTCGTCAAAGCGGACAAGATGACCATGGCCAACTCGCTCGAACTGCGCGTGCCTTTCCTGGACGCCGAGGTGCTGAAGGTGGCCGAGGGGCTGCCGTTCGACCAGAAGATCACCAGGGAAACCACCAAGTACGCGCTGCGCCGGGCGCTGGAGGGGATCGTGCCCTCGCACGTGCTGCATCGCGCAAAGCTCGGGTTCCCGGTACCGCTACGGCACTGGCTGCGCGGCACCGAGCTCTACGACTGGGCGCAGCAGCAGGTCGCCGAGTCGCAGACCGACCACCTGTTGAACAAGAGCGCGATCAGCGACATGCTCGTCGCGCACCGGGCCGGGCTCTCCGATCACAGCCGCAGGTTGTGGACGCTGCTGGTCTTCATGGTGTGGCACGGCATCTTCGTCGAGGATCGGATCAAGCCGGAGATCCAGGAGCCGATGTACCCGGTTTCGCTCTAGCTGTCTGTTCCACCTCTCCGGGTTTTCAGGCCGTACTGGTCGGGTGGCGAGGGAAGTTGCGTTCAGGTCCTGCGTTGGGTGCCGCTTCAGTTTTGGGTGTACCCGGTGAGTTACCCATGTTCGTGCGAAATCAGTTGTTGCGTGTCTTCATGGGAATTCAGTAGTTGCGGATGTTCATGCGAAATCAGTAGTTGCGTGGCGGGCCATAGCAGTCAGGTGACCTGAATCACGTAAGGTCTTGCTGCGCGCTCGAGCCCTGGGCGGCTCGCCGCCATCAGCGGGTAACCCCAGGATTCCCAGCGCAAGTGATTTCGTGAGCATGTGGGTAACTCACCGGGTACACCCAAAACTCGAGCGGCGCCAGACGCAGGAGCTGAACGCGAATCCCCCGCCACCCGACCAGTACGGCCTGAGAGGCGGATCAGAGCAGGGGTTTGATGTCCGCTGCGGCCTCGGGGCCGTAGGCGGCGGTCAGGCGCTCGAGCGCGATTTCCTTGTTCAGCTTCCACTCCTGAGTGCCCATGGTCTCCAGCACGAGCACCGCGATCAGCGAGCCGAGCTGGGCGGAACGCTCCAAGCTCAGCCCGGCCGTGTGGCCGGTGAGGAAGCCCGCGCGGAACGCGTCACCGACACCGGTCGGCTCCACCTTCTCGGTCTCGGGAACCACGCCGACGGTCACCTCTGTGCCGTCGCGGTCGACGATCCGCACACCGTCCGCGCCGAGCGTGGTGACGCGAATACCGACCTTCTTCGCGACCTCTTCCTCGCTCAGGCCGGTCTTCTGCAACAGCAGCGCCCACTCGTACTTGTTCGTGAACAGGTATGCGGCACCGTCGATCAGCTGCACGGACTGGTCGCCATCGAGGCGGGCCAGCTGCTGGGAGGGGTCGGCGGCGAACGGTATGCCGAGTTCGCGGCACTCGGCGGTGTGCCGCAGCATCGCCTCGGGATCGTTCGCGCCGATCAGGACGAGGCCGAGCTCCCGCGTCTCGGCGAGCTGAGCGATGGAAACGTCGCGCGCCTCACTCATCGCACCGGGGTAGAACGACGCGAGCTGAGCCATGTCGTCGTCGGTGGTGCAGACGAAACGGGCGGTGTGCGCCCGGTCGGAGACCAGGACACCGGAGCAGTCGACACCGTGCGATTCCAGCCAGGCGCGGTATTCGGCGAAATCGGCGCCGACGGCGCCCACCAGAAGGGGTGCGCGATTCAGCAAGCCCATGGCGTAGACGATGTTTCCACCGACGCCTCCGCGGCGGATCTGCAGATCATCGACAAGGAAGCTCAGCGACACGTGGTCGAGCTGATCTGCCAGCAGTACGTCGGCGAACCGTCCGGGAAAACGCATGAGATGGTCGGTCGCAATGGACGCGGAAACGGCGATGGACACGTGGCTGAGCCCTTCAAAAGTAGGCGGCAGGCGGTCTGGACCGGGACGCGAGTCCCGGTCTCACCGTAGCTGATTCCGCCTCTCCAGGTCTTCAGGCCGTACTAGTCGGGTGACACAGGATTTGCGCTCATCGCACGGCTGGGCGGGGAGCTCAGTTGAAGGAGTCGCCGCAGGCGCAGGAGCCCGTGGCGTTCGGGTTGTCGATGGTGAAACCCTGCTTCTCGATGGTGTCGACGAAGTCGATCGAGGCACCCTGCACGTACGGAGCGCTCATCCGGTCGACGGCCAGCGTCACGCCACCGAAATCGACGATCAGGTCACCGTCCAGCGAGCGGTCGTCGAAGAACAGCTGGTAGCGCAGGCCGGCACAACCGCCCGGCTGCACCGCGATCCGCAGCGCCAAGTCGTCGCGACCCTCCTGATCCAGCAGCGCCTTCGCCTTCGCGGCGGCGGCGTCGGTCAGAGTCACACCATGGGTGGTGGCGGTCTCGTTCTGCACAGTCATGAACTCTCCTCGAGGAACCCTTGGTCAACCCGTGGCAGCGCACGGGTCGTGTTGGTCAACACCACTCGGTAGGCTGCTATTCCCCCATCTTGCCACCACCCGGCTCGCCGCGGCAGGCGACCTCCGTGACTGCGCACACTCCCGGCGAATCGGACCGCGTTTCCTGTCGCATTGTCGATCGAATAGCCTGGTCGCTGTGAAATTGTTCCGTCGTGGCGAGTCCAGCACCACCGACACCACCGCCGAATCGACGGCGGTCGTGGATGGCGACTCGGCCGCGGGTTCCACCCGGGCGGCGGTCCCAGCCACCGCGGGCAAGGGCCGCCCCACCCCCAAACGCCGTGATGCACAAGGCAAGCGCCGCGGCCCCGTAGCCCCCGCTCCACTCACCGCGAAAGAGGCCCGCGCCCGTCGCAAGGCCACCCGCGGCAGCAGACAGGACCGCAAGGCTGCGTCGGCCGAACGGCGCGCGGCCGCCCAGGATCGGCGGGCGCGCATGCTCGCGGGCGAAGACAAATACCTGCTGCCGCGCGACCAGGGGCCGGTGCGAGCGTTCGTCCGCGACATCGTGGACGCCCGTCGCAACCTGGTCGGCCTGTTCATGCCGATGGCGTTGGTGCTGATCCTGTCGATGTTCGTCGCGCCCGCGCTGCAGACCATCGTGACGCTGGCCATGCTGGTGATGATGGCGTTCATGATCGCGGAGGGCGTTCTGCTCGGCCGGATCGTGAACAACCGGGTCAGGGAGCGTTTCCCGGACAGCACCGACACCGGATACCGGCTCGGCTGGTACGCCTTCGTCCGCGCCTCCCAGATCCGCAAGATGCGCGCCCCGAAACCGCGGGTCGGACCCGGCGACAGCGTCTGACTCGCAGGTGCGGCTGCCGTTGCCGTTCGGTCTCGCTGTCAGCGGTGGTGGGCGTCGCGACCGAGCATGGCGACCAGTTCCGCCTGCAGACGTTGGGCGTCGCGGTCGACGACATCGGATGAGCCTGCCCGGCCGGTGCCGTACCCGACCAGCATCGCGAAGGCCACGATGGCGGCAAGGGAAACAAGAAAAGTAACCATGGCAGTAATTTTGCGCCCGGCCATTTACCGCCGATAGTGGCTGTGCTGACAATGTTCGTAAAAATTCGGCCAGTAGACTGCCCGCATGCTGTCGAAGGTCGCCGTGGTGCTGTCCGAACGAATGGCCATGTTCGAGTTCGGGGTCATCTGTGAGGTTTTCGGCCTCGACCGGACCGCCGACGGACTGCCCGGCTTCAATTTCCGGGTCTGCGGAGCAGAGCCGGGCACCCCGCTGCACTCGACCAGTCCCGGGATCACCGTCACACCGGAATACGGGCTCGTGGAGCTGGCGGCGGCCGACCTGGTCGCGATCCCGGCCGCCGCGACTGGCACGGAATACGATCCACGGGTTGTCGGCGCGGTCCGTGACGCGGCAGCGGCCGGCGCGACCGTGCTCACCGTCTGCTCCGGAGCCTTCCTAGCCGGTGCGGCCGGGCTGCTCAACGGGCGAAAATGCACCACGCATTGGCGTTACGTCGAGAAACTCGCCGCCGAGTACCCCGAGGCCACGGTCGATCCCGACGTCCTGTTCGTCGACGAAGGCAACCTGATCACCAGCGCGGGCACCGCCGCGGGCATCGACGCCTGCCTGCATCTGGTGCGGCGGGAACTCGGCAGTAGCGTCGCCAACGCGATCGCGCGGCGCATGGTGGTGCCGCCCCAGCGCGACGGCGGGCAGCGTCAGTTCATCGAACGCCCGGTCGTCACCTGTACCTCCGACAGCCTCATCCCGACCCTGGCGTGGATGAACGAACACCTCGACCTGCCACACACCATCGAGGAACTTGCCACCCGTTCCACCATGTCCACCCGCACCTTCGCCCGCCGCTTCACGGCCGAAACCGGAACCACCCCGGTGAAATGGCTCACCAATCAGCGCGTACTGCTGGCAAAGCAACTCCTCGAGGAAACCGATCTCGGCCTGGAACGCATCGCCACCCGCTCCGGCTTCGGCTCCGGGGCCCTCCTACGCCATCACTTCCAACGCCTCGTCGGCATCGCCCCCACCGAATATCGCCGCCGCTTCGGCGGTAACCCGGATGTGGGCCAGGAGACGCCGGTGTAGTCGTTGCGGTGCGGGATGGCCGTTGGGTGGTAGACGGCGCGAGTGACGGTCGACACATCGCGGACGGATGGCTCAGCTGCGCCGATTGATACGGTGCACCGGTGCCGCACAGTTCCTCGTCCGCATCCGCGCCTCGCACACTTATTCTCGGCGGCGCGCGATCCGGTAAGTCGGCATTTGCGGAGGAGCTCGCCGCCAGGGCGGGCGGTCCGGTCCGCTATCTCGCCACCGCGGTGCCCGACCCGGCGGACCTGGATTTCGCCGAGCGGATAGCCAAGCACCGCAGCCGCCGACCCGGAAGTTGGTCGACCGTGGAAAGCGCCGACCCGGCAACGGTTCTCACCGAACCGATGTTGCCATCCAATCCCCGGGGCAGCACGCTCATCGACGACATCGGCACGTGGCTCACCGCCCGCATCGATGCGCGCGAGGCGTGGGACGCCCCGCGCGGCACGATCTCCTCCGACACCGACGCCCTGGTCGCGGCCATCGCCGCCTACCCCTACCACCTCGTGATCGTGACCCCGGAGGTCGGCATGGGCGTTATCCCGGCGACCCGCTCGGGCCGTCTGTTCCGCGACGAGATCGGCTCTCTCAACCAGCGCCTGGCCCAAGTCTGCGACGAGGCGTACTTCGTCGTCGCGGGCATACCCCTTCGCTTGAAGTAGGGCCGCTCCCGCGGCAGGTGTGTGGGAGCACCGGTGAAGGGCCAACTGGGAGCCGAAGAATGGCAAGATTGGGCGGCGTAGTCGGCGGGAACCGCCACGACCGAAAGGCTCGACAGTGACTCACGGATTTGGACCGGTAGCGCCCCCGGACACACAGTTTCGTGTGGCGGCCGAGCAGCGGCAAGCGCAGCTGACCAAACCCGGTGGGGCGCTCGGCCGGTTGGAGGAACTCGGCAACTGGGTGGCGGCGTGCCAGGCCGCCTGCCCGCCGAAGCAGTTCGAGCGCGCCCGGGTCGTGGTGTTCGCCGGCGACCACGGCATCGCACGGCACGGGGTTTCGGCGTATCCGACCGAGGTGACCGCGCAGATGGTCGCGAACTTTCTCGGTGGCGGCGCCGCGGTGAACACCCTCGCGGCGGTGGCAGGAGCGACGGTCCGGGTCGCGGACATCTCCGTTGACGCCGACACCGACCCGCAGGTGTCGAAGCACAAGGTACGCCGTTCCAGCGGCGCGATCGACCGCGAGGACGCGCTCACCGCCGAGGAGATCCAAGCGGCGCTCGCCGCGGGCCGTGCCATCGCCGACGAGGAGATCGACGCGGGTGCCGACCTTCTGATCGCGGGCGACATGGGCATCGGCAACACCACCCCCGCCACCGTGCTCGTCGCTACCCTCACCGACACCGAACCCGTCGCCGCCGTCGGGCGCGGCACGGGCGTCGACGACGCGGGCTGGGCTCGTAAGGTCGCCGCTGTCCGCGACGCGATGCGCCGTGCCCGCCCGGTCGTGAAGGACCCGGTCGAACTCCTCCGTATCGCCGCGGGCGCCGACTTCGCCGCGATGGCCGCCTTCCTCGCCCAGGCCGCTACCCGGCGCACCCCGGTCATTCTCGACGGCGTGGTCGTCACGGCCGCGGCGATGGTCGCCGAAGACCTCGCACCAGGCGCGAGCGACTGGTGGCTGGCGGGTCACCGCTCGACCGAACCGGCCCACGCCCTCGCACTGAAACATCTGCGTCTCGACCCCCTACTCGACCTGAACCTGCGCCTCGGCGAAGGTTCCGGCGCCCTCACCGCCCTCCCCGTCCTGCGTTCGGCAGTCGCGATCCTCGCCGAGATGTCCACCTTCGCCGACGCCCGTGTCAGCACCGCCGACGCCGCCACCGAACCGGCAAGCACCACACTGGACCTGCGCAAGTGAACCGTTCTCGGCCCGCTGGGACACGGTCGCGGGACACCGTCACCGCCGGCCACGCTTCCTCGGCAACCACGCCTGACCGCCTCCACACCTGGTCGCGCCGGGTCACCGCTCACTCGACCTGCTGGCCACTCAGCCAGACCGACGCGACGTCCCCGCGCCCTGACGCACAATCGCCGATCCGGAAGCGGGTCTTTCGAGGCAGGCGCGAGGCCGCGGGCTTCAGAGGAGGTTGTTCGGCATGACCGGAGTATTACTGGCGATCTCGTGGCTGACCGTGCTGCCCGTGCCTGGGCCGGATGACGTCGATCGGGCGATGGTGGGGCGGGCGATCGCGGCGGCGCCGGTTGTCGGTGTGCTGCTCGGGGCGGGGGCCGCGGGGCTGCTGTGGCTGCTGACCTGGGACGGTGCGACTGCTCCGCTAGCCGGTCTGCTGGTGGTCGGCGCGCTGGCGTTGACCACACGGGGCATGCATCTGGACGGTCTTGCCGACACCATGGACGGACTCGGCAGCTACGGGCCACCCGAGCGGGCCAGGCAGATCATGAAGAGCGGCGGCGCAGGGCCGTTCGGGGTCGCGGGGATCGTGTTCGCCGTGGGGATACAAGCATTCTCGTTCTCGGCTCTCGCCGACTCGGGCCGGTGGTTCGCGGTGGCCCTCGCGGTAACGACCGGCCGCGTGGTCGTAGTCATCGCCTGCCGGGGCATCGCCGCCGCGCCCGGCACCAGCTTCGGTGTCCTCGTCGCGGGCACCCAATCGACACTCACAGCCGCCTTCTGGTTCGTCGCCTCCGTCGCCCTGGCAGTGCTGGCCGTCCCCGGCCGCCCCTGGCTGGGCCCCCTCGCCATCCTTCTCGCCCTCGCCGCCTCGATGATCCTCGTGTATCACTGCGTCCGCCGCTTGGGCGGACTTTCCGGCGACCTCCTCGGCGCCGCCCTGGAAACGTCGGTGGCCGTCGCCGCGGCAGTGCTGTCCCTCGCCGTCTAGCCCGACGCACCGGAAATTTTCCGGCCGTGCCGTGCGAATCGGCTGGGGCGGGCAATATGGTGAGCACTATGTCTTCTGAGCGTCTGTATTTTCGCCAACTGCTGTCGGGACGCGACTACGCCGTGGGGGATCCGATCGCGACGCAGATGCGCAACTTCGCGTACCTCATCGGCGATCGGGAGACGGGCGAGTGTGTGGTGGTCGATCCGGCGTACGCGGCGGGCGACCTGGTGGATATCGCCGAAGGAGACGGTCTGCGGCTGGCCGGGGTCCTCGCGACCCACCACCACCCCGACCATGTGGGCGGCACCATGCTCGGCTTCACCCTCCGGGGCGTGCGCGAGTTACTCGAAAAGACAAGTGTCCCAGTGCATGTCAACGCCACGGAGCTACCGTGGGTCGCCAACGTCACCGGCATCGCCGAGAGCGAGCTGACCGGTCACGAGCACGGTGACAAGGTCACCGTCGGCGCTTTCGACATCGAGCTGTTACACACGCCAGGACACACTCCAGGTAGCCAATGCTTCCTGTTCGACAACCGTCTGCTCGCGGGCGACACCCTGTTCGTCGACGGTTGCGGTCGCACCGATTTCCCCGGTGGCGACTCGGACGAAATGTTCCGCAGCTTGCGCTACCTCGCGGGACTCGCCGACGACCTGGTGGTCTACCCGGGTCACTGGTACTCGGAGGAGCCGAACGCCGCGCTGTCCACTGTCCGGGCCGACAACTACGTCATGCGCCCGCAGACCCTCGACCAGTGGCACATGCTCATGCCGGGCTGAGTCACATCCCACGCATCCACCCGTGGATATCGGCGAAGGTGCCACGCTGGATGCCGGTAAGCGTGTCGCGCAGGGCCATCGTGACCTCGCCGGGCTCGCCGCCGCCGATCGTGAACTCGCTCTCGCCGGAACGGACCCAGCCGACCGGCGTGATCACCGCGGCGGTGCCACACGCGAAAACCTCGGTGAGTTCACCGGACTCGGCGCTCTTACGCCACTCCTCCACCGAGATCTTGCGCTGCTCGACGGGGAAGCCGGAATCGGCGGCAAGGGTCAGCAACGAGTCCCGCGTGATGCCCGGCAGCAAGGAGCCGGACAGCTCCGGGGTCACCAGCCGTGCCTCGGACCCGGAGCCGAAGACGAAGAACAGGTTGTTGGTGCCCATCTCCTCGACGTAGCGGCGCTCGCACGCGTCCAGCCACACGACCTGATCGCATCCCTGCGCCGAGGCTTCGGCCTGGGCGAGCAAAGACGCAGCGTAGTTACCCGCGACCTTGGCCTCGCCGGTGCCGCCGGGCGCCGCCCGCACGTAGTCGGTGGACAGCCAGACCCGCACCGGCTTCACGCCACGCGGGAAGTACGCACCCGCCGGGGAACCCAGCAGCAGGTACTTGTACGACGCGGCGGGCTTCACACCCAACCCGGCCTCGGTCGCGAACATGAACGGCCGCAGGTACAGCGATTCCTCGCCGCCCGCCGCGGGCACCCAGTCCCGGTCCACGTCGAGCAGTTGGCGCACCGACTCGATGAACAGCTCCTCCGGCAGCTCCGCCATCGCCATACGGCGGGCCGACTTGCGGAAACGCGCGGCGTTCGCGTCGATGCGGAAACAGGAGACGCTGCCATCACTCTGGCGGTAGGCCTTCAGACCCTCGAAAATCGCCTGGCCGTAATGGAACACCATCGTCGCCGGGTCCAGGGGCAGCGGGCCGTACGGCTCCACACGCGCGTTGGTCCACGCACCGTCGGTGTAATCGATCGACACCATATGGTCGGTGAAGAACCGTCCGAACCCGGGCGCCGTCAGTACCTCTTGTCGCCGCTGCGCCGGAACGGGCGCGGGATGCGGGACGCGGGTGAACTGTGCGGCAATGGTCATGCCGATGATCCTATCCGGGAGCGATTTCCCGGTTACGCCCGTGGTCCGACCCCGTCGCCGGTGGCCTCCCGCACACCACACGGCACTGCCCGCGGCTATTTGGTGCTCGTCTGCACGAACGGCGGGCGGATCACCTTGCAGCGCAAACGGCGCCCGCGCACGTCGACCTCCACCTCGACTCCGGGCTCGATGTCCGCCTCGGTATCGAGCAAGGCCAGCGCGATACCGGCTTTCAGCGTGGGCGAGAACGTGCCAGAGGTGGTCTCACCGACCGGCTTGCCGTCGCGGAGTACCGTCTGTCCCTGGCGGAGTACGCCACGATCGAGGGCTTCGAGTCCCAGCAGGAGGCGGCGCGGACCGGCCGACTTCTCCTGTTCGAGTGCCGCTTTGCCCCAGAACTCCGGTTTCTTCCAGCCGACCGCCCAACCGCAGCGGGCCTGCACCGGCGAAATCTCCAGCGACAGTTCGTGCCCGTGCAGCGGGTACCCCATTTCGGTGCGCAGCGTGTCACGGGCGCCTAGGCCGGCGACCTGGCCGTCGGCCGCGCGCACCTGCTCGACCAGGGCGCGGAACAGCGGTTCGGCGTTGTCCCAGGGTGGCAGCAGTTCGTAGCCGTGTTCGCCGGTGTAGCCGGTGCGGCACACCCGGACCGGGTGGCCGTCCCATTCAGCGTCGGCGTATGCCATGTATTCCAGTTCGGTGGGCAGGCCGAGTGCGGTCAGCACCTCGGTGGAGCGGGCACCCTGCACCGCGAATACGGCGTAGTCGCGGTGCTCGTCCGTCACAGTGACACCCTCGGGCGCGACCTTGCCCAACTCCGCGACGACCGCCGCGGTGTTGGCAGCGTTCGGCACGAGAAAGATCTCCTTGTCGCTCACGTAGTAGGCGATCAGGTCATCGATCACTCCCCCGTCCGGCGCGCAGCACAGCGTGTACTGCACCTTGCCGGGCCTGATCCGGCCGAGATCGTTGGTGAGCGCGGAGTTCACGAACGCCGCCGCCCCCGCCCCACGCACTGTCGCCTTCCCGAGGTGGCTGACGTCGAACAAACCGACCGTGGCGCGAACCGCCTGGTGCTCGGCCACCGTTCCCGCGTAGGACACGGGCATCTCCCACCCACCGAAGGGCGCGAACGTCGCGCCCAACTCGACATGCACGGCGTGAATTGGTCCTCGCAGTAGATCGGTCACCCGCCGAGCCTATCCGGGACCACGCGGCCGTCGTCTCGGTCCTGGTGCCACTCAACGGGCGAGCCTAGGGGTGGAACCACATGGGGATGAGGGTCGGGCCTTTTTCCGGAAGTGTGTGGGTTGCTCCGGTCCGGGTGAAGCCTGAGCGGGTGTACAGGCGGGCGGATCGTTCGGTGCTCGCTTCGAGGAAGACCGGGATACCCGTTTCGGAGGCGGCTCGCAGCCGGTGTGTGAGGATCGCGGCACCTGCGCCTTGGCCGCGATGCTCCGGCATCGTGACGATCACTTGCAGATAGTGGTGCGGGAATTCACGTGGGTGTTCGCGGGCGAGTAGTTCGGTGACGAACGCCGCGCGGCGCAGCGGGCGCACGGCGGGCGCCTTCACGGCCAGTGTCCGGGCCTCGACGGCCTCCGCGACGAACCGCTCCACCGAGGTGACGCGTTGCCAGATCGACACGGACCACAGGTCCTCATCCGCCCCCGCGACCCAGATCTCGTCGTCCCGTAGTGCGCGG
This sequence comes from Nocardia sp. NBC_00881, assembly GCF_045207455.1. Lineage (NCBI taxonomy): Bacteria > Bacillati > Actinomycetota > Actinomycetes > Mycobacteriales > Nocardiaceae > Nocardia > Nocardia sp. NBC_00881. The sequence goes on along the minus strand of NZ_CP108798.1, from coordinate 8,047,068 downwards.
TCGACCAGGCCCGGCACGAACGCGGTCCGGAAGCCCGCGTCGGGCTGCCCCTCCAGCACCCACGCCGTCACCACCTCGTCCACGCTGGCCGCGCAGAACGCCTCGATGAGCGCGTCACGGTCCTGAGCACTCGCCTGCCGAGCGGTGAGCTGCATCCGCAAACCCTTTCGATATGAACAGCGTGTGTGATTGTCAATCTAGGGATGCCACAACACGCTTGCTAGCATTTCGTCACACCTATTCGTGTGTCGAAATAGGAGCGTCCGATGACGTGCGAGATGTGCCGGAACGAGCTCGCCCAACCCACACGCGGCCGCAAACGCAAGTACTGCTCCCGGTCCTGCCAAGCGCGCGCCTACCGCGCCCGCCGCGACGACGCACCATCCACTCGCCGCACCACGCGGCCGACGCGGCTCACCAGAGTCGCCATCGCCCGCACCGCCGTCGATCTGGTCGACCGCGATGGCATCGATGGCCTGACCATGCGCCGCCTCGCCAGCGTGCTCGGCGTCGCGACGGCCGGCCTCTACCGCCACTTCCCCGACCGGGAAGCATTGCTGGCGAGCATGGCCGAGCTGGTGCTCGACGAAATTCCACCGCCGCCACCCCGCTGCTCCGGCTGGCGGGCGCGGCTGCGACACGAGGCAGGCGAGGAGTGGCGCCTCTACCGCAGGCACCCGTGGATGTTGCCGCTCCTGGCCCGTACCCGCCCGCCCCTCGGCCCGGCGTTGCTGGACATCCTCGAACGCAACTTCTCCGCCCTCGACCACCCCAACCTCACCAGGCAGAACGCGTTCGCGATCTACCTGTCGCTATCCGGCCTGGTCCAGGGTCTCGCGCTGCTGTGGAGTTCCGAAGGCACCGACCGCCTCGGCAATCCGCGATCCCCCGCGGACTCGGACGCGCTGCGCCACGATCTGACCGAGCTGCTCGACCCGGCGACCCGCCCGGCCCTGCACCGTTTCCTCACCGCCGACCCGACCGGCCTCGAACTCGACTTCGATGACCTCCTCGACGCCGGCGTGGAACTCTTGCTGGACGGCGTCGCGGTGCGACACCTCGAACAGACCGAATAGCCTGTGCCCATGACCGCTGTTGCAGATCGCTCGCTCGGACCGGAACTGGCACGCACCGAGACCATCGGCGCGGACACCGATGTGCTCGTCATCGGGTTGACGTCGTCGGAGGACGGTCCCGCCATCGTGCCCGAGGACCTGTTCGGCGACGTGCTCACCGCCGAGGTTCGCGCGGAGCTGCTCGACCAGCTCGGCGCGGTCGGCGCGAAGGGCAAGGCCGAAGAGCTGACCCGGGTCCCTGCCCCGGCCGGACTGGACGGGGTATCCAGCGTGCTCGCCGTGGGGCTCGGCGCCGCCGACAAGGCCGACGCCGAGCAGATCCGCCGCGCGGCAGGGGTAGCCGCCCGCGCACTGTCGGGTACCGAACTGGTGGTGACCACGCTGTCGGGCCTGGATCTCGGCGCCGCCACGGAGGGCTTCTACCTGGGCGCCTACTCGTTCACGCCGTTCAGGTCGGACAAGTCCGCGCCCAAACCGGACGAACGCCCGGTGGCGCGCGTCGAGTTCCTCGTGCCCGAGCCGGGATTCGGCGAGGAGGTGTTCTTCCGCGCTCAGCTGACGGCCGAAGCCGTCGCCACAGCGCGCGATTTCGTGAACACACCGCCGAGCCACCTGTTCCCCGCCGAGTTCGCATCCCGAGCGGAGAAACTCGCCGAGGCCGCGGGTCTCACCGTCGAGGTGCTCGACGAAAAGGCCCTGGAAGCACGCGGTTACGGCGGCGTGCTCGGCGTCGGCAAGGGTTCCTCGCGCCCGCCGCGGCTGATCCGGATCAGCTACTCGGGCGGGCCCAAGAAGGTCGCGTTGGTCGGCAAGGGCATCACCTTCGACACCGGCGGCATTTCCATCAAGCCCGCGGCGAACATGGAGAACATGACCTCCGACATGGCCGGTGCGGCCGCCGTGATCGCTACCACACTGCTCGCCGCGCGACTGAGCCTGCCGGTCACCGTCACCGCGACGGTTCCGATGGCCGAGAACATGCCCTCGGCCACCGCGCAGCGCCCCGGGGACGTGCTCACCCAATACGGCGGCACCACCGTCGAGGTGCTCAACACCGACGCCGAGGGCCGCCTGATCCTGGCCGACGCGATCGTCCGCGCGAGCGAGGACGACCCCGACTACCTCATCGACGTGGCCACGCTGACCGGCGCGCAGATGGTCGCGCTCGGCACCCGCACCCCCGGCGTGATGGGCACCGACGAGTTCCGTGACCGGGTCGCCCGTATCTCTCGCGACGTCGGCGAGAACGGGTGGGCCATGCCGCTTCCCAGCGAGCTGCGCGCCGATCTGAACTCCAAGATCGCCGACCTGGCCAACGTCGCGCCACACCGCTGGGGCGGCATGCTCTCGGCGGCCTTGTTCCTCCAGGAGTTCGTCCCGGAGGGCGTGCAGTGGGCCCACCTCGACGTCGCGGGCCCGGCCTACAACACCGGCGGCCCGTTCGGCTACATCGGCAAGGGCGGCACGGGCGTGCCGGTCCGCACCCTCATCACGGTGATCGAGAGCATCGCCGCCGAGTGAGCGCCAGGGCGTCGTCCCTCGGACGACGCCCCTACATTTCGCGCAATTCCTCTTCCAACGCCCGCTGCCGCTGCACGCGCTTACGGGCGTCGTAGTCGCGCATCCGCTGCGGATACCCGGTCTTGCGCACGTCATAGACGGGGATACGCAAATCTCCGGCAAGCCGACGGGCTCCGCGTTCGCCGACGATCCGGCGCGTCCATTCACCATCAGCGGCAACAAGAACAACTGTGACATCGGTCACCGTGGTCTTCGGCTCGACGTAGCCTTCGACCCCCACGTGGGTGCGCACCCACTCGGCCAGATAGCGAGCGTCCTCGCCGCTTACCGAACCCGCACGTAGAGCGGCACCGCCCCGGGGCGCGCCGCGTCGGAAACGATCCAGCAAACCCAACGACGCCGACCTCCTTTCCAGCACCGGAGAATGTTCACCGCCGGTCATCCCATAGTGCCAGCTCCGTACAGTTGGCTGCCCTCCGCTACGCAGCTCGCGGACGAATGCAAGGATGGACCGCGGTACAAGAACCACACAGATCTCCGGTGCCGCCGCAATGATCGGTGGCTGTCGGATGCACGACGCGACCCGCGACGGGCGTCCGCAGTGAGATCAAGCTGTTGTAGAACCCGTCGAGCAGTCAGAGGAGTCAACGGACATGGCCTTCTCCGTCCAGATGCCCGCTCTTGGTGAGAGCGTCACCGAGGGAACGGTGACCAGGTGGCTGAAGCAGGAAGGAGACACGGTCGAGGTCGACGAGCCGCTGCTCGAGGTCTCCACCGACAAGGTCGACACCGAAATCCCGTCCCCCACGGCGGGTGTGCTGTCGAAGATCGTCGCCCAGGAAGACGATGTGGTCGAGGTCGGCGGTGAACTCGGCGTCATCAGCGAGCCCGGTGAGGCGGCTTCGTCCGCTCCCGCTCCGGAGGCCGCGGCCCCCGCCCCCCCGCAGGAGGCGCCTGCCCCGGAACCCCAGCCCGCCCCTGCCGCACAGGAGCCGGCCCCCGCCGCCCAGGCCGCACCCGCGTCGTCCGGTGATGGCACCCCGGTCAAGATGCCGGAACTCGGCGAGTCGGTCACCGAGGGCACCGTCACCCGCTGGCTGAAGGCGGTCGGTGATGAAATCGCCATCGACGAGCCACTGCTCGAGGTTTCGACCGACAAGGTCGACACCGAGATCCCGTCCCCCGTCGCGGGCACCCTGCTGGAGATCACCGCGCAGGAAGACGATGTCGTCCCGGTCGGTGCCCAGCTCGGTGTGATCGGCAGCGGTTCTCCCGCGGCCGCCGCACCTGCGCCCGCTCCGGCTCCGGCACCCGCTCCGGCTCCGGCACCCGCTCCGGCTCCGGCACCCGCTCCGGCTCCGGCACCCGCTCCGGCTCCGGCACCCGCTCCGGCTCCGGCTGCCGCCGCTCCGGCTCCGGCGCCAGCACCCGCTCCGGCGCCAGCTCCGGCTCCGGCGCCAGCACCCGCCGCAGCGTCCGACAACGGCGCGACCCCGTACGTCACCCCGCTGGTTCGCAAGTTGGCCGAGGAGAACAACGTCGACCTGGCCACGGTCACCGGTTCCGGTGTCGGCGGCCGGATCCGCAAGCAAGATGTGCTCGCCGCCGCGGAGGCCAAGAAGGCACCGGCTCCGGCCGCGCCCGCCCCGGCTGCGGCCAAGGCTCCGTCGGCCCCCGCCGCGGCGCGCCCGCAGCTGGCCCACCTGCGCGGCACCGTGCAGAAGGCAAACCGCATTCGCCAGATCACCGCGACCAAGACGCGCGAGTCGCTGCAGACCACCGCGCAGCTGACCCAGGTACACGAGGCTGATGTCACCAAGGTCGCCGCGCTGCGCAGCCAGGCCAAGGCGTCGTTCAAGAACCGCGAGGGCGTCAACCTGACGTTCCTGCCGTTCTTCGCCAAGGCCGTTGTCGAGGCGCTCGGCGTGCACCCGAACGTCAACGCCAGCTACGACGAGTCCAGCAAGGAGATCACCTACCACGCCTCGGTGCATCTCGGCATCGCCGTCGACACCGACCAGGGCCTGCTGTCCCCGGTGATCCACAACGCGAGCGACCTGTCGCTGGCGGGCCTGGCGCGCGCCATCGCCGACATCGCGAACCGTGCCCGCACCGGCGGACTCAAGCCCGACGAGCTGGCTGGCGGCACCTTCACCATCACCAACATCGGCAGCCAGGGCGCGCTGTTCGACACCCCGATCCTGGTTCCGCCGCAGGCGGCCATGCTCGGTACAGGTGCGATCGTCAAGCGGCCGGTCGTCGTGACCGACGAGACCGGCAACGAGTCCATCGGCGTCCGCTCGATGTGCTACCTCCCGCTCACCTACGACCATCGCCTGATCGACGGCGCCGACGCCGGTCGCTTCCTGACCACGATCCGGCATCGGCTCGAGGAAGCGGCGTTCGAGGCCGACCTCGGCCTGTAAGGAAGCTCCGGCACGTATGAAGGTCGTGATCGCCGGCTCGTCCGGGCTGATCGGGACAGCGCTCGTCGCGGCTCTGCGCCGCGACGGGCACGACGTCGCCCGACTGGTGCGTAGAAAGGCCGTGGGCCCGGACGAATTCGCCTGGGACCCGGCCCGCGCCGACCTGAACGAGCGAGCGCTGCGCGGCGCCGACGCGGTGGTCAACCTGTGCGGCGCGAACGTAGGAAGCCGCCGCTGGACCGGCAGTTTCAAACAAGAACTGCGCGACAGCAGGATCACCCCCACCGACGTGCTGGCGAACGCGGTCGTCGCCGCCGGTGTTCCGGTACTGCTGAACGCCAGCGGCGTGCACTACTACGGCGGCGACACCGGACATCGCGTGGTAGACGAAACCGCCTCCGCTGGTACGGGCTTCCTCGCCACGCTGTGCCGGGATTGGGAAGCCGCGACCGAGCCCGCCACCAGCGCAGGTGTTCGCACGGTCCTGCTGCGCAGCGCCGTCGTGCTGTCCCGCACCGGCGGTCTGCTCAGCATGCTGCGACCGCTGTACGCGCTCGGTCTCGGCGGACGGATCGGCAGCGGTCGCCAGTACACACCGTGGATCTCGATGGCCGACGAGATCGGCGCGATCGTCTTCGCGCTCGGCGATGACGCGATGTCCGGGCCGGTCAACGTGGTCGGCCCCGCGCCGGTCACCAACGCCGAGTTCAACCGCGCGCTCGGGCGTGCACTGCACCGTCCCACTCCTTTCGCGGTGCCCGCGTTCGTGCTGCGTACGCTGGTCGGCGAGTTCGCGCAGGAGGCGATCCTGCACGGCCCGAGAGCGATTCCCACGGCCCTCGAGGAGGCTGGCTACCAGTTCCGGCACCCCACCATCGGCGCCGCGCTCGCGGCCGCGGTGGGGCGCCCCGGCCCCGGAGCAGCCCGATGACCGACCGACTCGACACCAGACCCGCCACCGTCATCCGCGATGCGAGTCCCACCGACCTGCCTGCGATCCTCATCATCCACAACGCGAACATCGCCACCTCCACCGCGATCTGGGACACCGAGCAGGTCGGCATGGACGAGCGCGCCACGTGGTTCCGTGCTCGCACCGGGGCGGGGCTGCCCGTGCTGGTCGCCGAGGTCGACGGCGCGCTGGCGGGTTACGCGAGCTATGGCCCGTGGCGCACCAAGTCGGGGTACCGCTTCACCGTGGAGAACTCGGTTTACGTCGACGAGCGGTTCCACCGCCGCGGTATCGCCAGCGCCCTGCTCACCGAGCTCGTCGAGCGGGCGCGGCGCGGCGGGACCGTGCACGCGATGATCGCCGCGATCGAATCGAGCAATGCCGGGTCGATCCTGTTGCACGAGCGCTTCGGATTCCGCACCGTCGGTGTGCTGCCCCAGGTCGGCCGCAAGTTCGGGCGGTGGATGGATCTGACGCTCATGCAGCTGACGCTGCCGGTGGACGTCGACCGAGCCGCTGCCGGTCATCCCTCTTGATGCGATCCCGGTGAGGGGGCGTCGCACTGCTCGCCGCTCGTCACACAGGCACTGCGCACACCATGGTGGGGTGATCGAATCGAGCAACCCGGGTCGATCCTGTTGCAGGACAGCTTCGGAGTCTGCCGGAGGTCTGGGCGGTGGCGGAATTGACGCTCATGCAGCCGATGCGGCCGGTCGGCGGCGACTGAGCTGTCCCGCATCCCTCGACACGAGAGCGACGAAATTACGCCGCACCGCTCCCTTCGAGCGGGTTTCACAACCCGATGCGACCGCGTTGACGATGCCGCCGCACTTCCCCATGGCAGCACCGTCGCCGCGTTCATATTGTTCATCGCGCCGAGCGGGTGACCGACCTCTGAATCAGCCCAGCGCTTCCCCGGCAAACCTGATCACCTTGTGGCGCTTCCCACATCGAGGTGCTGGAATCGGACATCCTCCTGGGCGTACCGTCATGGCTGTGAACGACACGCGCACCACCTGGTCCGCCCGATTCGATTCGACCCCGATCGTGGTCGAGGATCTCGGACTCATCGACTATCACACCGCCTGGGACCTGCAGCGCACCATCGCCGCGGAGCGGGCCGAGAGCAACGGATCCGATCATCTGCTGCTCCTCGAACACCCCTCGGTGTACACGGCGGGTCGCCGGACCGAGGCCGACGATCTGCCGATCGACGGCAGCCCCGTTGTCGAGGTGGACCGCGGCGGCAAGATCACTTGGCACGGCCCCGGTCAGCTCGTCGGCTACCCGATCGTGCGTCTGGCCGAGCCGGTCGATGTGGTGAACTACGTGCGCCGCCTCGAGGAGGCGCTGATCACCGTCTGTACCGGCCTCGGCCTCACCTGCGGCCGGATCGAGGGCCGCTCCGGCGTCTGGTTGCCCGCGACCGAGCTGTACGCCGAACGCAAGATCGCCGCCATCGGTGTGCGTGTACAGCGCGGCGTAGCCCTGCACGGCCTCTCGTTCAACTGCAACTCGGCGATGGACGGCTTCCAGGCCATCGTCCCCTGCGGTATCCGCGACGCGGGCGTCACCACACTGACCCGCGAGCTCGACCGCGAGGTGACTGTCGCCGAGATGAAGCCGTTGGTGACCGACGCGGTCATCCGTGCCCTCGACGGCGAACTCCCGGTTACCGATCGCACTATCGCCCGCGTCACACCGGGAAAGACTGCCCCGCAGCCGCCGACCACGACGGCGTAAGGTCGCTGAAGTGACCTCAGTCGACACCCCGACACCACACAACGCCGCTGCGGCCCAACCTGCTGCGACACCCCCGCGGCCCTCCGCGGCTACGGAAGCTACCGCCTCCGGGCCCGAGGCTCGTGCCGCGAACGGCCGCAAACTTCTGCGCATCGAAGTCCGCAACGCGGAGACCCCGATCGAGCGGAAGCCCCAGTGGATTCGTACCCGCGCCACCATGGGTCCCGAGTACTCCGAGCTCAAGGGTCTGGTGAAACGCGAAGGCCTGCACACGGTGTGTGAAGAAGCAGGCTGCCCCAACATCTTCGAATGCTGGGAAGACCGCGAGGCCACCTTCCTCATCGGCGGCGAACAATGCACCCGCCGCTGCGACTTCTGCCAGATCGACACCGGCAAACCCGCCGCACTCGACCGCGACGAGCCACGCCGCGTCGCCGAAAGCGTCCAGGCCATGGGCTTGCGGTACTCGACCATCACCGGTGTGGCCCGCGACGATCTGGAAGACGGCGGCGCCTGGCTCTACGCCGAAACCGTCCGCGCCATCAAGCGTTCGAACCCGAACACCGGCGTGGAGCTGCTGATCCCCGACTTCAACGCCGACCATGACCAGCTCGCCGAGGTCTTCTCCTCCCGCCCAGAAGTGCTGGCGCACAACCTCGAAACCGTGCCCCGCATTTTCAAGCGCATTCGTCCTGCCTTCCGCTACGAGCGGTCCCTCGCGGTTCTCACCGCGGCCCGCCAAGCAGGATTGGTCACCAAGTCGAATCTGATCCTGGGCATGGGTGAGACGCCGGAGGAAGTCACTCAGGCCATGCGCGACCTGCACGAGGCGGGTTGCGACATCCTCACCATCACCCAGTACCTACGACCCTCCCCCCGCCACCACCCCGTCGACCGCTGGGTGAAGCCGGAGGAGTTCGTCGAGCACTCGAAGATGGCTGAGGAGATCGGTTTCGCGGGGGTGATGGCCGGTCCGCTGGTCCGCTCCTCCTACCGTGCGGGCCGACTTTACGCCCAGGCGATGGCCCACCACGGCCGCGAAATCGCCCCCGCGATGGCCCACCTCGCCGAGGAAGGCACCGCGTCTCAAGAAGCCAGCGCTGTGTTGACCCGGTTCGGCAGCTGATCGGAGCGCACGCGCACTCTATTCGGCCTACCAGCCCGACGTATGTTGAGCCAAAGCATTTGGGCACAACATCAGACCAGCTACGTTGGTATGCCCGGTCCGCGATTGTGCTTCGCACCGCGAACAATTCGCCGAGCGAGTGCCTGCTGCGACCGAACAGCGCGGCCAGCACAATGGCTCCATGAGAGTCTTTGCCAGCGAGCGTAGATTCGAGGTTCAACGCTGGGGCGTCGGCCACACTGGGCTAGTGCTGAGAAGCAATCCTGAGGCGGGGGGCACTACCCGGATCGAGGTGCTTTTCAAGCCCGCAGGCGTTGTCTGCCTTCCGAGTTGGCTGACCGGCCTCGAGATTTCCGTCGTACACACTGGAACCGTGCTCGAAACCGCACGCGCAGCAGTCGGGCAGGACCTTGAAAAGTGAGCGAACCTTTATGCGGTTAGCTCCAACGAGGCACGGGGCTGGGTAATCGGCGGGTCGGTCTCAGGCCGCCAGGACTACCGCGCCAATGCAGACCCGACGATGTTCGATGGTAGGAGGGAGTCGTGGAACTCTTCATATACCAGCCGCCAGAGTGACCACGGGCGATCATGCCGGTGGACCGTCGAGGGCATCGGCACAGCCACCTGCCCCTGCCCGCACATGCCGGTTCGCATTCAGCGGTGATCAGTTCAAAATATTCTGCACCGCGGTGAACGTCATCAACCCGAAGAACCCGACAAGCGCGGCGCTGATGAACCAAGTGAACCGCATCCAGTTCAATCCTGGCCATCGCGGCGGTTTCGGGCCGATCGCACCTGGCCACAAGCGCAGCGCAGGTGGGCGGTAGTAGACGGGCGTACGGCGCCCACCAGTTACCGGAACAACAGTGTCGGCGAATCCGATGTCGAACGGCCAACCACTCATGAAGTTTCGGAAGAACCAGTGGGCCTTACCCGTGCAGACCTCGACGTGGTGTAAGCCAGGTAACGCGGGGATCTGTGTCGTGCCCCAGGACACGTCTGGTACTTCGACGCCGTCTATGAAGATTCGCGGCGTGGTTGTCGCGTACAAATACACGGCCATCCACCATCGGAAGTACGAGGCGTCGATGATTATCCCTGTCTCTCCCGGCTCCGGGCGGTAGGCGTCCACTGGGGCATTCGCGGTGCCATGTTTCAGCAGAAAGCCATGTGGGCCGACGGTATTCGGCGGCGGTGTCACATAGGAGGGCTCCTCGTGCGGATGGAATGCCGACGATCCGTACGGATGCGGCCGGAAGGTGTTGGGCGATAGGCCAGCAGGCGGCGCAAAAGGCTGCGAGGGTGGAGCGCCGAAGCCTGCCGGGCCCGGTTGCGGCGGCGCGAAAGGCATGCCTTCGAGCACCTCTGGATACTTCCCCTGCACGTGCTGATTGTTCACGATCGGTTGTCCCTCCGAGTATGTGAAGACTGTGCGCGAGACACTGGCCACGAACAGCCGTACGCCGAAGCACGCCCTACGCGGGCTGCTGTTGTTCCTCATGGCCGAGAAGGGCATAGACGACAGCGGCGACCGCCTGGCTGATCGCATGCACATCTTTGAAGGCTGCCAGCATCTCGCCGAGCAGCGTCGATATCCGCAAGCCGTCCCGCGCGAGTCTCGCCAGCACTGCGGAGATGACATGCGGAGTCGCGGCGAGAGCTGTCACAGCCAGTTCCATGGTGTACCCGATCAGCGCACCGGCAAGGCTGGTCAGGATGTCTTGCACCAGCTTGTGGAAGACCCCGACGATCTCCGATGCCGTCTTCATGGTGGCGCCGAGGCACGCGGCCACCCCACCGGCGGCGAGAATCTTGTCGGTCAGTTCCCCGGCCCGATTCCGGTAGGAATCTCCCGCGCCGCCGGTCCACGTCGCGATGTCTTTCTCCAGCCCCGTTTTCCACGTACTGCTCATGCCGGTCAGCGCTTTGGAGATTTCCATCCAGGTATCGGAATAGCCTTTGACCATCTGGCCGTTTCCGGCGAGTCCATCGAGCACCTTCCGATAGTGCTCGACATGAGTGAGCATCCAACCGGCGATCTGATCTCCTACGAATCCGAACGGATCTCCTGGCGCATCCGCCACGGTCGCACCGGCGGCGATACCACCGGTGATCGCTTTGAAGGTATCGCGCTTCTGAAGGTTCAAGTAGACCTCCCAGATGTCACCGACGAGCGTTCCCTCCACAACCCCGGGGACCCCGGTCTCCGGGTTTTTGGCGAGGCCGACGTTCGACAGGAAGAAGACGTTCTCCTGGAAGTACTCCTCACGGTAGTCCGTGTGCTCGGCGATCAACGGGTTGTTCTTCGGCTTGGGCTTGTCGTCGAAACCAGGAGTGTTCTCGTTGAGCCAGTTACCGATCCCCGTGCTCACTTCGCACCTTTCTGTGCGTCGCCGATGGTCTCCAGCAGTTCGGTCAGCGACTTACCGAAGGAGCCGTCCTTGTCTTCGAATGTCGTTGCGACAGTGCGCAGTTTGTCGGGCAGCACCGCGACGTCCTCTGCCAGCTTGCGGATCACGTCGATGGTGTTGCGGTGATTGTCGTCCAACACCAGCTTCACCCACGGACGCGGTATCTCTCCGTAACCGTCGTCCGCGGCACCCAGGTATGTGGCAGCCTCGAGCGACAAGGTCAAACTCTTCATCAGCTCTTGCACTTTCGCGGCATGATCGCGCACTTCGTCGGGATCCACCGAGAACGCTTCAGGATTGGTCATGTTTACACCAGCCACGACTTCCGGTAGTACTCCTCGTCGGGATCCGGCTCATCCGGGGTGACGATCTGATCGCGGTTGGGTTTACGGCTGCGCGCCGTTGGAGTCGACACCTCCGACGCGGGCGCCGCAGGCCCCGGCTCCGTCGAGAAGTCGGCGGACGGCACCGGCGGCGGAGCATACGAAGGCGGCGGTGCGGTATATGCCGGTGGCCCCGCCTCGGTCGGATCTGGATCCGGAAACTGCTTGGCGAATCGCTCGACAATCGCCGCACCTGCCGCATCATCGCCGACCGTGTCCTGCACCATCTCTGCGACCTGCGCGCGCAGCCTCGCCTGGGCCCGCCGCAGACAGGACATGATCTCGGCGGAGACCACCGCCGGATCCATTCCTCGCGTGCTCGCCGACAGGTCGATGGCGGTGGGTACGCCATTGCCGTCGACGGTGACGCTGACCCGCCCGCCGCTGCTCGACTCGGTGGCCACGAGCGCCGTCATCCGGCCCTGCAACTCCTGAAACCGGTTCGCCTGACGCTCGAAATCAGCTGCCCTCTGCGCGAAGTCCTCCACCGCACGGCTCGGATCGAATCCCACCATCAACACTCCTTCGTTCGTGACTTTCCTAGGCGACCGAGCCGATGAGCACGCCGCTCGGCAGACCAGCTCCGCGTCACCGCTTACAGTCATCGACCTACCCATCACTGACGCGACAGCGTCCCGATCGGTTCCCACGAATGCGATATTCGTGGGAACCGCCGGGGGCGACGCGATTGCAGAGGGGATGCGCGGGCCACACCCCTTCTGGCGCCGCCTGTGCCGATTCCAGCTCGCACGAGCTCTTGCAAACTAAGATTGCAACTTAGTAAGTTAATAGCTTACTTTAGGAGCCGCATGAAATTCACCGGACGAGCCACCGACCTGGACCTGCTCGGTCGTCAGCTGAGCTCGGTGATCGACGCCACCGGGAGCACCTGCGGCCGTGCGGTCATCGTGACCGGTCGCCGACGCGTCGGAAAATCACGGCTCGTCCAGGAGTTCTGCGATCGGTCGCACCGCGGCTATGTCGTCTTCCAGGCGACCCGCGGCCGCAATCCACTCGCCGAGCGGGAGGAATTCACCGCCACGATCGCTCAGTCCAGCCTAGGCGGCGGAGACCTGATCAGAGGGCTTCAGGCCGGCGACTGGAATCAAGCCCTGCGATCTCTCGCGATCGCCGTGCCGGATGACAAGCCCTGCATCGCGGTCATCGACGAGGTGCCGTGGCTGGTCGAACAGGATCCGGAGTTCGAAGGCGCGTTGCAGACGGTATGGGATCGCTACCTCTCGGCCAAACCGGTCCTTCTAATACTGGTCGGCAGCGATATCTCGATCATGGAGGCCCTTGGATCGCACGATCGACCGTTCTACGGGCGCGCTACGAAAATGACCGTCGAACCGCTGCATCTGGCCGATGTGCAATCCATGACCGGCCTCAGCGCCGCCGCCAGCATCGACGCGCTGCTGATCACCGGCGGTTTCCCGGAGATCGTCCAGTCGTGGCGCCCGGGAATGAGCCGGACGGACTTCCTTCGCGACGCAGCGGAGAACCCGCTCGCTTCCCTGCTCGTCGCAGGCGAACTATCGCTACTCGGCGAGTTTCCGGCGGGCATGCGAGCGCGCGCTGTCCTCGAAGCCGTCGGCAGCGGAGAACGGACCTTCAGCACCATCGCCGCACAAGCAGGTGGCGCGAACGCGCTTCCCGCGGGTACCCTCAATCCGCTGCTGAACATGTTGCGGGACAAGCGAATCATCGCCAGCGATCTACCACTTTCCACGAAACCCGACACCAAAAACAAGCGCTACCGAATCGCCGACTCCTATCTGCGGTTCTGGCTGGCCTTCCTGCAGCGCGCCATTCCACTCATCGAACGCGGTCGCGGCGATCTCGCGCTGGCCCACATCGAACGCTCGTGGGCCACCTGGCGCGGACGTGCTATCGAACCGTTGGTCCGGGAATCCCTACTGCGCCTGCTGTCCAACGATCGATGGCCCGACATCGAAGCGGTCGGCGGATGGTGGAACCGGCAGAACAATCCCGAAATCGACCTGATCGGTGCCGACCGCGAACCCGTGGCCAGCGCGATACATTTCGTCGGTTCCATCAAGTGGCTCGAAGACCGGCCCTTCGACCGCCACGACTACGACGCACTGGCCCGGTCCCTACTCGCGGTGCCCGGCGCCGATCACAGCACCCCCCTGGTAGCCGTTTCCCGATCCGGTGTTGCCGAAAGTCTTCCACTCGCAAGGCATTGGGGTCCAGAAGACCTCGTTCGTGCGTGGCTGTGATCGGTGACGCTTAGGGATCGAGGAGTAAATCCGCCGTCCAAGGGAACTGGAGCGGCGCGTCCGCGGCCGCGCACGCCGAATGGATTGCGGTCAACCAGTCAGCGAAGGGGAGAAGCCATGACCACCCACCCGAGACAGCCGCGAAGTAGCGGCTATCGCTCGTAGCCGATATCCCGGTTTCGTTCGGGCTGTGACCTGGTCAGCCCCTCGAAGGCGTGACCGGGGATGGGTCGGGATGGTTGCTGGTTTTGGGCTTCTCGCTCATGTTCGGCAGCTTGCAGCTCCCGGTCTATGTGCTGCAGTCGGTCGTTGCGCTCGTTTTCCCAACGTTGCCGCGCGGCAGTGTGTTCGGTGACGTCGCGGTCGACCTTCGCGCGGTGGAGGGCGTTGCGGACTTTCGTGAGTGCTTCGTTGCGAAGGTTGATCAGGTCTCGTCGCATGTCGGCGGAGTACAGGTTCTGTTTCCGTCCGAGGCTGCCAGCGAGCGACTTGGTGTGTTCGTGGAGATCTACGGCCTGTTCCCAGGTCTCGCTGTGCTTCGCTTCCTCGATCACGTCGAGAAACAGGTCCTCGAGAGTGGTCGTCATCTGTTCCCCCTGCATTTTGCTGTCTCTGGGCTGCGCTGGCGCGCGACATCTATCGCTGTGGGACTGAAAGGATTGCCGCGACGGATGTCGGTGGCAGGCGAAGCTGGACATGGTCCTGGTAGTTGCCGGGATCGCCGTTGTAGGGGACAGCGTCGATCCTGATCCAGCCGCTCTCATCGACCCGCGTCCCGCTGTGGCCGGCCACGATCGGTATTCCGTCGTGGCGGTCGAGTGTGACTCCCTGCAGTACCGGCGGCAGCGATTCCCGCGCAGCGCGGGTGAGGAACACGTGGTCTGTCACTTTCATCGCCATGCCGACCGAGAATATGCCAGATAGGCACGGGCTCAATCGGATTCGGCGAACTCGATGGATCAGGTTCGTCTTCGACTTGCTTGCAGCGAGCCCACGGCGCGCAGTCCGGTCAATCAGGTTGAGCGGGTGGTCGGGTGCTCGCACTCGTCGGTGACTGGCGGTGTATAAACCACATGACCGCACTCGACTGGCGGCCAGCTATATTCGGACCCTGCGGTATTCCAGAGGCAGAGGGTCTGGAACGTCTCCCTCATGCCGAAAATCGGATGTGTCGTCCGGGGTTCTAGCAGTCCCCGGCGCGGTCGGCTGGGCTGTGTTGAGCAGGGTCTCTTGGGAGCGGGTTGCATTGTGTCGGTGCGGGTTAGGGCCAAGGCCGCGCAGTTTGGGTTTCTGCCTGGTTGTCAACCGGGCAGGATATGGACGCTGATCTGGGTTTTGTAGATGTTGCGGTCGACCTCGCCCTTGGCGCGGTGTTTGGAGATGGCGCGTTTGACGATGCGGGGGCTGGAGCGTTGGCGTCGCGGTGGCAGCGGGCTGGACAGGACCGCGCGGCCGATGGTGCCGATCAGGTTGATCGTGGTGGTGGCGAGGACTCCGGCGGCCTGGATGAGCTGATCGCGAGCGGTGTGCACGGCGATGGTGAAACTGCCGCGGTCGGGGCTGAAACCCGGTGTGGCCAGCGCAGTATCGGCGATGGCGGTGCGCAGCGCCTGGTAGGTGATCAACAACGCGTAGACCTCTTGGGCGACCCCGGTCGGGGTGCGGGCGCGCAGCACCCGCCCACCGAGGATGGTCGATTTCAGTTCGAAATAGCTGGTTTCGATCTCCCATCGTTGATGGTAGAGATCCACCAATTCCTCTGCCGGGTAGCGCTTGTCGTCGGTCAAGGTGGTGATCAGCCGGTACCGCTCGACCCGGCGTGGCCCGCCGGCGCAGCTGACGGCGATCTCGGCGTCGATTACGCGCACAGTCGCCGTACCGGTACGGGTCAGCCACGATCTGTCACCCAACCGCGCGATCGCGGGAACGCGCCGGTTGAGTTTGGCGCGGATCAGCAGATCCGCTCCGGTGTCGGTGATCTGCTCGATCAACGCCGTAACCGCGAAGTTCCGGTCGGCCAGCAACAACATGCCCGGGCGCAGGCACCCCAAAAGTTGTGGCGCATAGGCTGTTTCCGCGATCCGCAACGGACCGAACACGACATCGACGACGGTGCGGGTGCCACACGCCACCACCGCCAGCAACCGCAGCATCGGGTACCCGGCCTGGGCGTGACCGCCACCGTGACGCCCGAACTCGGCCACGTTGCCCGGGCTGTCGGGCACAAACACGCTGGTGCCATCGATCGCGCACACCAGCAGACCCCGCCACCGCACCGCTCCAGCGGCGGAGCCGGCGAGCAGGTCGAACAACGCGGCCAACGGTTTGACCCCGACACGGCGCAACGCCTGTGACAAGGCCGAGGAACCCGGACACACGAACGATCCACCGGGCAACCCGGCACACAACCGCGCCCATACCTGCCGATACCCGATATCGGAGAACAACGCTCCGGCCAGCAGCAGATACACCACCACCCGCGACGGCAGCAGCCGCACTCGCGACCGCACGGCACCGGCTGTTTCCAGCGCCGCGTCGACCAGATCGAACGACACGATCCGGGTCAGTTCCCCAAGGTGCCCCGGCGCGAACACACCCTCCGCGACCCGCGAGGAACGATCAATGACACACTGAACTGACAGCGGAACTCCTCGGACGAGCGGATTGTCTTGGCGGACAACACCTCTCTACCAGCAGTTCCGCTGTCCCCGCTCACCACCCCACCCCGCTTGACACACCAACTCACACGTTAACTGCGCGGCCTTGGGGTTAGGGCTCGAGCACGATTTTGCCGTGAGTGTGTCGTCGTTCGAGTTCGGTATAAGCCTGGCGGACGTGTGTCAACGGGTAGGCGTTGGCGATCGGGACTTCGAGGTGTCCCTCGGCTATCAGGGTGGCCAGTTCGGCGAGTACCTCAGCCCCCGGCCTGGCGTTGGTTCCGGGTTCGGTCTTGACTCCGTGCTTTGCGGCTGCCGCGAAATCGGCGATGGTATCGATCCGCTCGGCCGCGACACCGAGAGCAAGGGCCAGTTCGACATACCCGCCGCCGTGGGTGTCGATGAAGGCATCGATGCCGTCGGGTGCGGCGGCCTTGATCCGGTCGATGACGCCGTCATCGTATGCGACCGGGATCACGCCGTGGCTTTGCAGCCACTCGTGGTTGTGCCGGCTCGCCAGACCGATGACTGTGGCTCCGGCACGGCGCGCGAGCTGAACGGCGAGCGAGCCGACTCCTCCGGCTGCTGCGGAGATGACGACGGTCTCACCCTTGTCGAGTTGTACGGAATGCACCGCGCCCCAGGCAGTCACTCCGGCGACGTACAGGCCGCCCGCCACCGCCCATGAGACTTCGCGTGGTTTGTGTGTGAGGTTGTCGAGGTCGACCAGGACCAACTCGGCCTGGGCGGCCCGCTTCTCGGAGAATCCGATCACCTCGTCGCCGACCGAGAATCGGTCGACTCCGACTCCGACTTCCGCGACAACCCCGGCGAGATCGCTGCCCTGCCCGGACGGAAAGGTCGAGGGAAAGATGTCGGCCATCGCGCCGGTTCGGATGGCTGCCTCACCGGGATTGATGCCTGCCGCTTTCACCCGCACCAGGACCTGCCGGTCCCCGGGTACCGGGCTGTCGACTTCCTCGACCCTCAGCACCTCGATTCCGCCGAACTCGTTGTACCGGACTGCCTTTGTCATTGCCGTCACCAGGGCACAGTTCCGGCGTCGTCGGAGAATCCGCCGGTCGGGCCGTCGTCGGGCAGGGTCGCGAGGCGAATCGCGATCGCCGCGCCCTGTTGGGGGGTGCGGACGCCGCGGAAGCCGTTGAGGTCGGTGGCGGTGAAACCAGGACAGCCGGAGTTGATCAGGATGTTGGTATCGCCCAATTCCTTGACGTATTGGACCGTGACGGCGTTGAGGAAGGTTTTCGACGCCAAGTACGCAGCGGGAACCGGGCCCATGTCGATGCCGGGCGTGGTTTGCAGGGCGAGCGAACCGACGCTGCTGGACATATTCACAATTCGCGGCGAGGCCGAGGCGCGCAGCATCGGCAGCATCGCGTTGGTCACCCGGATTACCCCGATCACATTGGTTTCCACGACGATTCGCACGGTCGCGGGATCGACCGTGGTGGGCGTCTGCGGCACACCGCCGGTGATCGCGGCGTTGTTGACCAGGACGTCGAGGCCTCCGGCATGGTCGGCGATCAACTCGGCCGCAGCGGCCACACTTACGTCGTCGGTCACGTCGAGCGGTACGCCGAACGCATCGGTCCCCGCCGCGCGCAGCTTCTCCACCGCGGTGTCGCGGCGTTGTCGATCCCGCGCGCCCACCCCGATTCGCCAGCCGAGAGCGCCCAGGCCTGCGGCGATCTCGTATCCGATTCCTTTGTTCGCGCCGGTCACCAGCGCAATCGTCTGTTCACTCACACCGCCGATCCTGCGGCGGCTCCGGGTGCGGCGTCCAAGACCGATCCGGTCCGCGGTGATACCGCACGGGTATCGGTCGCGGTCAGCGGCCGGATACGCTGATCCGGTGGAGACACGAGAGCTGCGATACTTCGTCGCCGTCGCCGAGGAATTGCACTTCGGGCGGGCGGCGCAACGGCTCGCGATGGCGCAACCACCACTATCGCGAGCCATCCAGCAGCTCGAACGACGGCTCGGAGTCGTTCTGTTGCACCGCGGCACTCGCACTATCGCCTTGACCGAGGCCGGGTCGGTGCTGCTGCAGGAGGCCCGGACCGCCCTCGACGCGATCCAAGCCGCCGAGCACCGCACCCGCCGAGCCGGTGCCGACCAGCCCGGTGTGGTGTTGGCCACCAAGGCAGGAGCCTCCCGCGAACTGTTGTCGAAGCTGCTGCACGCCTACGCCGCCGAACCTGGCGCTGTCCCCGTCGAGGTGATGTTGTGCGGGCCCGGCCAG
Organism: Nocardia sp. NBC_00881; assembly: GCF_045207455.1. Taxonomy (NCBI): domain Bacteria; kingdom Bacillati; phylum Actinomycetota; class Actinomycetes; order Mycobacteriales; family Nocardiaceae; genus Nocardia; species Nocardia sp. NBC_00881. The sequence goes on along the minus strand of NZ_CP108798.1, from coordinate 8,028,267 downwards.
CCCGAAAGCCTGCTACGCAACGGCCGCGCCGACGCTGCTCTGCTCCACCGGCCCTACGACACACTGGCTGGATTCGACACCGAAGACCTACACACCGAACACCAAGTCGCCGTCCTGCCCGCAGGGCACCCCCTCGCTGACCGACCCCACCTATCGATAGCCGAGGTCTACGCCCTGACGGACCTGCCCCTGCCGCGCTGGCCTCGACACGATGGGAGCTATGCGGACGGCCCCGGCCCGCAGGTCCGCGACCACACCCAGCTGTTCCAACTGATTGCGCTCGGACGGGCCTGCGCGGTCGTGCCCGAGTCGCTGCGAACTCAGCTACGCGACGATCATGCCATCGTGCCTGTCCCGGACGCACCGGCTGTCACAACCGTCATCGCCTGGCCACCGCACAGCAGATCCAAAGCCGTCGCCGACCTCGTCCAGACCGCGACACGCCTCTGACCGTCACCGCCGCGGCGCCGCGGTTCTCCGGCACGCGGCGTACCTCGCACCACTGTTGCTAGATACACCCGCTTTTGGGAGATACATCCGGTATCGGCCGGGATCAGGTCGGGGTGCCGGTAGCAATCGCCGAAAGTCGGGCGGATACCGGCATCTCCCCTGATAGCGGTGATCTATCGGCGGCGCCTCTTTGGACTCGGGCGTCACAACCGATAGCACCCCCAGCTGCGGTTGCTCCGAATCCGCCCGATTTCGGCGAGTACTACGGCGACCCGTTACCGGCGGCTCAGGACGACCGCGCAGCCGAGGTGCTCGGTCACGCGCGCCCAGCCACGGCTTCAGTCGATGTTCCCATACGACGGGAACGGACCATCATGCGCAGGTTCGCCATCTTCCCGTCGTGATAGGGGCGGCGGATGACCGCGACCCCAAGAGTCCCGACATCGTCCAGAACGTTATGGGGCACGCCGAGCGTATAACGAAGAAATGGGCGGTAGTCAGGGTCGACCTCACCGATGATCCGTTCACTTTCCACGAGTGCGGCACGCGCGGAACTGGCTGTGGCCGATATCAACGCCCGCGCTCCTGGGGTGTCGCGTCCCTGCTCCAGGTCCGCACGCGTCACGCCGTGGCGGTCGAGGTCGGACACCGGCAGGCGCAGCTTCCCGTTGCGCAGGTCCTCGAACATGTTGCGCGTGACGCGGGCGCGGCCGGTGGTCGCGCAGGTGTTCGATAGCGGTGGCGGTCAGGCGTTCGGATTCGTCGATGACGAGCAGTTCGATCAGCACTCCATCAGCACCATGATCACACTCTTTCCGCGCCACCCGACTGCGTGAGGACCCCTACTTGGTCTGTGTTGGTGTCGGACAACGACATTGTGGCGGCTCGGCGGGCGTTGTGGAGCTACCGCCGAGCCGCCGTTGAACATGACGCGGCCGCTGCGCTGGCGGCGATTCTCGGCCGCACTCGGCGTACCGGCCGGGGCCGAGCGGGTGTGCGTGGTGTTGTGCAGCGCCAATACCGATCCCGCGGGTCTCGCGGCCACCCCGGACCACAAGGTCGATCGGAGCATTGCGGCTGCATTGCCCCATAGGTGCGACACGACCCTTGACAACATACAACTAATTGGTTGTATATTCTTCTCGTGACCGAGCGAGACGAGGAGGACAGGGCTGATGCGCTGTTCCACGCGCTCGCCGACCGGACCCGGCGCGACATCATGCGCAGGGTGCTGGCCGGGGAGCACTCGGTCTCCGCTCTCGCCGCGAAGTACGACATGAGCTTCGCGGCAGTGCAGAAGCACGTCGCCGTCCTACAGAAGGCCGGCCGCTCACCAAGCGGCGCGACGGCCGCGAGCAGCTGGCCAGCGGCGACGTGACGGCGGTGCGGTCAGTGGCGTCCATGCTCACCGAGCTGGAGCAGGCCTGGCGTGGCCGCATCGCGCGCATCGACGAGCTGATCGCATCCGACACCACACCGCACCGCAGTCAGAAGGAGTAACAATGCCCGTCATCAACGTCCAGCACGACCCGGACTCCCGCACCCTGACCATCACCGCCGAATTCGCCGCGCCGGTGGAGCGGATCTGGCAGATTTACGCCGATCCGCGCCAGTTGGAAAAGGTCTGGGGCCCGCCGACCTACCCGGCGACCGTCGTCGACCACAACCTCACCCCGGGCGGCCGGGTGACCTACTTTATGACCAGCCCGGAGGGCGAGAAGTTCGCCGGGTACTGGAAAGTCACGGCCGTCGACGAGCCGCGCAGCTTCTCGTTCGAGGACGGGTTCGCCGACCTGGATTTCAACCCGAACCCGGATTTACCGGTCTCGCAGAACATCTACACGTTCACCGAGCAAGATGGCCGCACCCGCGCCAGGTACGTAGGCACGTACGAAACCGCGGAAGGACTGCAGAAGGTGCTGGAGATGGGTGTCGTCGAGGGCGCCAGCGCCGCGCTCAACCAGATTGATGCCCTCATCGCCCCTTGATCCGCATTCAGCCAGGCGTGCATGACGTCCAGAATGACTCGGGAAGTGCGCTTTGACGCTGCTCGACGGCGGCCCGAGGAGGCAGCTTGTCGCAACCCCGTGGAGGTGGCGGGGGCGGGTGGCAGCACAGGGCCTCGCGAGCAGCGCCGTTCAGCAAATCCTCACACCGGACGCGGTGCAGTCCTCGGACGTGGTGATCACCATGGGCTGCGGTGACACCTGCCCGGTGTTCCCCGGCATCAGCTACCGCGACTGGGACCTCGACGATCCGGCCGGCAAAGGCGTGGAAACCGTCCGCCCGATTCGCGACGAAATCCGCTCCCGCGTCGAGGCGCTTATCGCTGAGCTGCTGCCCGCCCACGCCTGAACCCCGCCCAGCCGACCACGGTCGAGGTAGACGCGATGACCGGCGCCACGCCCGCACCAAGCCCCGGTGCTCGGGCGGCCACCCGATATCGCGGAACTACTCGGCACCGGGGTGGTGAGGGCGGCGCCGGTGACGGGCTGGTGCGCAACGCAACTAGCCAGCCCAGGGCATGACGCGGCCCGCGCAGGGCTCACCGCGGCGGTGACAGTCACCGCGTGCACGCCTTGAGCGAGATCACCGCCGCCGCAGCCGCGGTCATCTGCTTCTTCGCCGCCGCCCACACGCCAACCCTGAGAATGTCCGCGGCCGGCGCCAGCGCACTGGCTGCCGCGATGTTCCTGGTGTCGGGGGCGGGTTTCCTCGGCAACCCAGCCGTAGTCGCGGGCGCAGTCGTGCTCGGACTGGATCCGACACTGGCGCTGGTGATCACGGTCTGCCAGCTGGGCGGCTGCCTCATCGGCTACCGGGTCGCGACCGCGTGGTGGCCTGACACCGGCCGGTCGCCTCGACACCCGCACTGTCTAACCCGGGAGCAGGGCCTGGGCCAGGACATCGGGGGCGACGTGATGGCCTTGCCCCGGCAGGGTTTTGCGAGTCGGGTCCGGCAGTGCGGCGGTGAGCAGGTCCGCGGCCGCCAGGATGTAGTCGGCGCTGGTGGTACCGGTGATCACCATGACCGGTGCGGTGATGACGGCATAGCGGCCCAGGTCCGGATCCAGGCCGGTCACTACTCGCAACGTCGCGGCCAGGGTCGGGGCCTGGGCGACCTTGAACCACCACAACGGATCGCTACGCAACGCGGCCAACTCGGCCGGGGAGAACCCGCCGGATACCGCGGACGCTGCCAGGATCAGGCGCTCGTAGTCCCCGCCCGCTATCGCCGTATCCACCGCCGCGAGATCGGGGATCGGGTAGGTGACCGGTAGGGGTGGTTCGTAGACGGCCAACCGCCCGATCCGCTCCGGCGCCCGAAGCCCGGTTTCCAGAGCCAGGACCGCGCCGAAGGAGTAACCGAACAACACCTCGACCGGCCCGACCGCGTCGATCACCGCAGCGATGTCGGCGACCTCGTGCGCGATATCCGGCGCCGACCGCGGGTCCCCGGAGGTGCCGTGGCCGCGGCAATTCATCGCCACCACCGTGTAGTGCTCGGCGAGGTGGCCGGCCAGCGGCAGCATGCTCACCGCGCTGCCCAACCCACCGTGCACCGCCAGCAGCACCGGCCCCGAACCCCGGGCCAGGTAGGTGATCGGGGTGCCGTCCGCGGACATCACGCGACCGCCGTGGACCAGCGGCTGCGAAGCCTTATCCATCTGCGCGGTGGTCATCGCGCGTGCTCCTGGCGTCGCGCCGTCGCCGGCCACAGGCGCCGCACCAGATACGCCGCGTCGCGGCCGACCCCGCGCAGCGAGTTCGACGACGGGGTGCGCTGCCACTCCAACCCGAGAAACCCCAGCCCCGGATGAGTGAGTGACAGACCCTGACGTTGTTGTGGGGCCCCGGTGTCGGTGAGCGCACCGATACCGGCGAGATAGGGCAGGTGCGGACGGTAGCCGGTGGCGTAGAGGACCGCATCCACTGCGCTCCGGTCGCCGCTCGGCCACACCACACCCTCGGGTGTGAACGCGGTGAACATCTCCCGCCGCTGCGGTTTCCCGGCCGCGAGCGCGGCACGGTAGCGGCCTTCATCGAACACCGGCTGCGTCGGTGCCGCCTTCACGATCCGCCCCAGTGGGGCGGCGTCGAATCCGGTAAGGGCGAACCAGAAATGCACATCCCAGCCCAGCGGTCGCTGTGGTACGAACTTCACCGCCGCCCTACTGGCCAACACCACCTGCGCGTGTTCGGCGAGCTCGGCGGCGATCTGCACCGCGGAGTTCCCCGCCCCCACCACGACCACTCGCCGGCCCGCGAACTCGCCCTGGTCGCGGTACTGGCTGGCGTGCAGGATGTCGCCCCCGAACTCATCCCGCCCGGGCAGCGCGGGCAGGAACGGGGAACCGAACGACCCGGTTGCCGCGATCACCCGCGGCGCGGTGAACACCGCACCGGATCCGGTGGTGACCGCGAAACCCTCACCGTCGCTGGCGCTCACCGCCTCGACGAGGGTGTCGGTGTGGATGTCGGCGTCCAGGCCGGCGGCGTAGGAGCGCAGATAGTCGACCACTTCGTCGCGGTGGGGATACCGATCCGGGTCACCGGGGAACCGGCGCCCGGGTAGCGCACTGTAGCGGGCCGGGGAGAACAGGGTCAGGCTGTCGTAATACCGCGGCCACGAGCCGGTCGCCTCTTCAGATGCTTCCACGATCGCGGTGTTCAAGCCCTGGCCGGTGAGGTGGTGGGCGGCGGCCAGGCCGGATTGGCCGCCGCCGATGACCACCGCGTCGTATGCGTATTCGCTTGTCACAACGTCTCTTTCCTCGAAATGGTGATACCGGTGAGAGGTGCGATCACCGCAGCCACAGCGGCGACCGCACCGAGAACGAGGTAGGCGTGGGCGTAGCTTCCGGTCCACGCCGAGAGCACCGTGCCCGCCCAGGGGGCCAGCGCGGACACGATCACCACCGGCGCCGACAACAACCCGTTGAGGCGCCCATAGTGGGTGGCGCCCCACCGGTCGGTGATCGCGGTGGCCTGGATCAGCGTGAATATCCCGCGCACCAACCCGGCGCCGATCGCGACCGCGATCAAAACGATCACTGCCGAGACCACACCGAGCAGCGCGGTCGAGGCGGCGAGCGCAGCCAGGACCAGCACGGTGCGGGCGGTGCCCTCGGTGTAGCGGGCCAGCGGCAGATACCCGATCCGGCCCAACACCTGCCCGGCGCCTCCGAAGAAGACCTAGTGCTCTGACCGCAAATGTTCGCCGGGTTGGGTGACTGGAAGGTCGTTGATCCCTGCCGTGGGCCAGGGCCTGGACCTATGATCAGCCCGTGCAACCGCCTTCCGTCAGCAATGACCCGTTGATCGCGGCGTTCCCGGCCGAGCTTGCTGGCGATGCCCAGGCAGTGCTGGCGGTCATGCCTGCTTCCCGCTTCGAGTCGCTTAACCCCTTCTCGGTCGTGGTGGGAGGCCAGCAGGTCACCATCCCTGGGCGCCTCTACAACGACGAGCCATCGGCTGACGCGGTGAGGTCGTTGTCGGCGCGTCAACGGCAGCTTCTGCACTGCTTGTACTCGAGGCACTGCGATGGGAGGGTGCGGCAGCGCCACTTGGAGCAGCTCGTCGGATCTGCGGACCCCTGGGTCGTCCCGTTCGTGGTGCAATTGGTCGGCGAGTACGTCTTGGAGATCCTGGTCGTCATCCGCGACGGGCTTCGTGATCTCGCTACGCCGGGTGCCCGCGGACATCTCGCTTACGGGACATTCGTTGCGGACAACCTGGCCTTCTTCGCGCGCACCCAGAGGCGGGTCGTGAGCTACTGGGCCTGCTACTACCGTGCCGCTTATGCGAGTTTTCGGGGCTACCCGGGCTGCGCTCTTCTCGACCTCCTACGGTCGGCCGCCTCCGACATCACAGAGCATCCCTTGCCCAACCTCACCCCATCCGCCGGCACTAGGGTGCACGGCTACCGCTAGAACTTCACCGGCAAGGTTGTTTGGGGCGATCAGGCTGTGTCGGCGAGTGGGCGTCCGCCCCAATCGGGGGCTATTCCGCACGAACGAATATCCGTGGTTACCAATAGCCTCGATCACATCGGCCAGGTTGTCCTTCATCAACAACAGCGCATCGGTGGCCACGATGTGCGCGCCGACCAGGCCGAGGAAATGATCGGTCGCGGCGCCGACGTTCGTGCCGGGGTTCGAGGGGCTGGTCACGAGGGTTTCCTGCTTCCTCCGCTGCGGCGGGGATCGTCATCGGATCGGATCGGATCGGCAGCACCCAGCCCGGCGCCGGTGGCGGCAACGCGATCAGATCCGGCCGTGCCCACCGGGCCAGGTCTACGTCCTGCTCCTCGACCCGCTCCCGGCCCGCTTCCGCTGCTGTCATCACGTCCAGCCGCCGAGCCGGGACCGGCGTCGTCGAGGCGGCATACCGCGTTCGGCGTGCGCGTTCGGCTTTCGACAGATCCGAACGCAGCCGCGCGGCCTTGCGGGCCCGGGTGCGTCGCACCGCAGTCTTCGTTGCCTCCGACGCCTGAGCAGCGAGTTCCGCGCGGCCCAGATGGGCGCCGGTGTCCGCGTCGAACACCTCCACTTCGTGATCATGGTGCGGCATATACCGCAGCCGCACGGTCGTGCCGACCCGCCCGACCATCCACTCCGCGACGTAGTATCGGCCGCGCCCGAACCCGATGCCCTTGGTCGTGATCTTGCGCCGGCGGCGGTCATCTTCGAGGGTGAACATCCACAGGTTGTCCTCATCGACCTCGTCGATCGGGGCCGGGTCGGCCAGCCACGCCGCCAACGGGGTGCGGTCGCCCAGTTCTTCGATGACGTGCTCGCTGTTCCACCACCCCGCCCACGCCAGCACCTCGGCGACGAACGCCGCGAAGATCAACGCGGGCTGATCCGGATCCACCAGCGCACCGCTGGCCTCGGTCTGGCGATGCATATAGCGCGGCAGACCCGCGAACAGCATCCGGTCCACCGCACCGTTGACCGTCTCCACGCTGCCCTTCAAATGCGGTGTATAGGCAGGCAGATCATCTACGGCCACCACGAACGCACCCATCGCCTCGGCCACCGTCCGCGACAAGAAATCCTTGCCCCGGTCCACACGCACCATCGCAGGCAGGCCACCCGCCGGGCCGTATGGCTCTCGCCGCGAGATGGCCGCCCGTAGTGCGGCCAGGATGCTTTCCCGGCTCGGGACCTGCGGTGTGACTGCGACCCCGAGGATCACATCGTGGGCGGCATCGACGAACCGGGTCACCCACGGCTTCACCAACCGGCCGTCGATCTCGACCTGCACCGCGGCCTCGACATGATCGGCTTCCCACACTGCGTTCCGGAACGACGGCGGCCGCTTCAAGAACACATCGTGTCGGCGTCGGGCACGCTCACCAGCACGAAGGCCGGCGCGATCACCAGCACTGACATCCGCCGTTACGGCTCGATACAGGGCCGACTTGCTCGGCGCCGCCGGGCCACCAGCCCGTTCCGAATCGACCAGTTCCCGATGCAACGCCATCACATTGCCCCGCCAATACGCCAGCCGCACCCGCAGCTCGTCGTCGATCAGGAAATGCCGCCGCGGCGCCGCTGCCGACCCCACCCGCCGGGCCTTCAACCACCGCCACACCGTCCGCTCGGCCACCCCCAAAGTCTCCGCACTCAGCCGGACATGTGCACTGGTCAGCACCCCAGCCGGTCCAACGCCATCAACCGGTCCGCAGCGGCCTGCCGCAACGCGCGCGCAGCCACGTCAGCCATCCGCCGACCTCCCACCACCCTGCAGACCGGAACGACAGCATTCGATCACGAACCAGGTGGCAGGACAGGGAATTTCAGTGCATCTGGCCGATCTGCGCCACTGACATCGAAGTGGGAATCAGCCACTGACATTCTGGTGGGAACTCACAGCTGATCTCGCGGGCTGCACTACGATGCCGAGGTGTTCCTGGTCGCGATGATCGCTGGTGTGGTTGTCACCGCGGCCGCGGGGGCGGTGTGCGGGGCGGCTTACTTTCACGTGCTGGTGCCGTTCAACGACGCGCTGCGCAGTAAGTCCGCTCCCAGCTATACCGGTCGGCGTGAGGCGGTGGTCCTGGCGCATACCTGTAGGTCCGGGCACGGGTCTTCTTCGTGTGTGTGCCCGCGGCGCTATCGCCGCACCCTGTTGGAATACAAGGGCGCGGACTGGCGGCGGCGTCGATACGAGGTGCCCGGCGAGTACCCCCTGGGCCCAAAGGTGCCCGTCCGAGTCAGTTACTCCAGCAACCGGCCTTACCCGCTGACCTGGACCACCGTCAGGCGTACTGCGATTCGAGGCGCGGTGGCCGGAGGAGTGCTTGGGCTGGCTCACGCTGTGCTGCTGAGCCTGCTGCTGTATGCCTGACCCCGGGTGGCGGGATGGGGTTCGTTCTCAGTCTCCGTGCTGGTAGACGTCGGGGATACCGTCGTGGTCGGCGTCGCGGGCTTCTTTTTCGGCGATGCGTCGGTAGGTGCGGTTACGCAGCCGCAGCACGACGGTCGCCAGCAGTGCCGCGGTCAGGGTGCCGATGAGGATCCCGATCCGGACGTGGTCTTCGCGCAGGGCTGATCGGTGAAGGCCAGTTCCCCGATCAGCAGCGAGACTGTGAACCCGATACCGCCGAGTAGTGCCACTCCGGCGACGTCGATCCAGCTCAGGTCTGTGTCCAGTTCGGCGCGGGTGAGTTTCGCGGTCAGGAAGGTGGTGGTCAGGATGCCTAGTGCCTTGCCGGCTACCAGGCCCACGGCGATGCCGAGCGTGACCCGGTCGGTGAGCGAATCGGAGATCCCGCTGATTCCGCCGATGGTGACCCCGGCGGCGAAGAACGCGAAGATCGGTACCGCCACCCCAGCGGTGATCGGCCGGATCCGGTGCTCGAACACTTCGGCCAGGCCCGGGTCCTGCGGTGAGGGGTTGTCCGGGCTGGCGCGGGTGGCCAGGACGGGAACGGTGAAGCCCAGCAGTACTCCGGCCACGGTGGCGTGTACTCCGGACTGGTGCACCAGCCACCAGGTGAGCAGTGCCAGCGGTATCAGCACCCACGGTGAGCGGATCCGGCGCTGGACCGCGAACGCGAACGCAGCCAGCGGAATCACTGCCAGTCCCAGGTAGGGCAGATGCAGCTCGTCGGTGTAGAAGATCGCGATCACGGTCACCGCGAGCAGGTCGTCGACCACCGCGAGGGTGAGCAGGAAAGTACGCAGCGCGGTGGGCAGATGCGAGCTGACCACCGCGAGGACCGCCAGCGCGAAAGCGATATCTGTCGCCGTCGGGATCGCCCATCCCCGCACGGCGTCACCGTTACCGAGATTGAATGCCACGAAGATCAGCGCGGGACCGATCATCCCGCCGATCGCGGCGACGACCGGCAGCGCCGCCCGGCGCGGATCGCGGAGGTCACCGGCGACGAACTCGCGTTTGAGTTCGAGACCGACCACGAAGAAGAACACGGCGAGCAGCCCGTCGGCCGCCCAGGTCTCCAACGACAGGTTCAAGTGCAGCCCGGCCGGTCCCAGCTCGAAATCGCGCAGGGCCTCATAAGCGTGCGACCACGGCGTGTTGGCCCAGATGAGCCCGATCGCCGCAGCGATGATCAGCAGGATCCCGCCGGCGGTCTCGGTACGCAGGATCGAAGCGATCCGCCGAGCTTCCGGCCAGGAGCCGCGGGACAGGAGAGCGGGGCGGGGCTCGGGGGTGCTCATCGGTGCTGTCCCTCCTTCACCGCAGGGGCCGGGTGGAGTGACACAGGCCGTGACCAGACCGCTGAACGACGCTCACCGCGGTGGCTGCACCGCGGTGCGGGGTCGGGTGGCCGCCGGTCCACCGCAGTGGTGGCCCGGAGCTCCGGGCCGAGTAGCCCGATTACCGCAGGTCGGCCGGTGTCGGACTCCGCGACGCACCGACTAGACACACCAGCACTTTGCACTTCATGACAGCTTCAGGATTCCCGGGTTTCCCGTGGGTTCAGCCGGACTGAAGCGATCTCACCGGGAACTCACGGCCTTTCGCGGTGCCACCGATCGATTTCCGGTGGGTTCGACGGAAGATGAGTGTGGCTATGTCCATCGATTCGGGCGGGGTTTGTCCACGAATTTCGGCGGCGCCCCGAAATCGGACAGGGTGGTGTCCACGAATTCTGACGGCACCACGGTGAGGGGTAGGGCATAGTTGGAAGCTATGGCCAGCGGCGAGATGCGTATCGACGTCGTCGACGCCTTGGGGTTGGTGGAGGTGCTGGAGTTCGTCAGGGAGTTCTTCGGGGTTGTGGGCGCGGTTAGGGTGTTCGGGTCCGGGTTGTGATCTTGGTGGGTTGGCGTCGATCGATCGCACCGCCTACCTGCGGTTCAAGTGTGTGGTGTCGGAGCACATCCGCCCCGGACGGCAGATCCAGGAACTCACTGCCCTCTTTCGCTCGAATCCCGACAACCTCTTCCATGGGCGCTGTCGGTGAGGACCCAGTGGTGGAACGCCGCGCTTGACGGAGGATCCGGATCGAGGCTGTCGGTGGTGGGTGAGATCGTATGGAGGTCATGCCTGAACGCGAACACCCAGAGAAGGACTCGATGGATTCCGAACGCATCGTGGGCGAGGTCGTGGACCTGATCGTCGAACTCGGCCTTGTCGACCCCGACACCATCCCGCCGACCTGCCTGGTGAACTCGCTGGACGAGCCGCTGAGCTCCTACGAAGACACCGAGCAGGCCGCCGTGCTCAGCCTGCTCTGTGACCTGGGGATCGGCTACATCTTCGACCACAAGACGTTTCGCCACATCAACACGTGCACCGACGATGAGCGGCGACAACGGTACGAGTCCGAACTGCAGTCGCTCGCCGCCTGCAGTCGCGGCATGGTGACGATCGGCAACGTCCGGCTGGTCGAGGGCGACACGACATGGGAGCTGCGGTTCGACTGCAACGGCGTCACCAAGTGGTGGCCGGTGTACCCCGGCCACGAGCAGGAGAACATCGAGGCTTCGCTCGTCTTCGCCACCTACCTCTCCGGTTTGACCACCGACCTCGTAGAACAATTCTGTTCCGTGGACTTGGACTCCTACGACGAATACCTCAGCGAAGTAATCGTTTTCGGAGACCCGCAGGCGCTCAATCGACTGGGCGCCCAGTTCGGCCTCACCTTCGAGCCTCCGCTATAGATGGGTCAGGCCCCGACGCGGCCCCATTCGGGCATATTCGATTCCCACCCCCACAGTGCCGTCGAAATTCACGGACGCTCGATCTTGAAACCAGCCCCCACCGCCGTCGGAATCGATGGACAACCGCCGTCTCTATCCATGGACGCAGCCAATGAGTGTATCCGCTGGTCATGACGAGGATGGTGTCTCGACCTCGTCGCTGAGGAGATGTTCGGCGACGGTCGCGTAGCGCAGGGCGGTGGAGTGGTCGAGGTTGAAGACCAGTGACAGGTGCAGCGGGTCCGGCCCGGCGGTCAAGGCTTCGTGGAGGATCCGGTCGGCGCGGATGCGGTCGATGCTGAATCCGTTGCCGCCCAACGAGAAGCGCACGAATGGATGGCTGACTGATCCGGTGCCGAGCGCAGTCCTTTTGCTGATCAGGACGTGCGGGTTCGGAGTGTGAGGCCAGGTCGATCGCCGGTGGTCGAGCCAGGTTCGCAACGCCTGGTGAGTCAGGTCGCCGAGCCGCTGGTCGTGGCCGGCCAAGATGATGCGCCGGTTCGGCAGGTCGACGTCGGCGAGGAGCAGATGCCTTATCGTGTTGGTTCGCGCAGCGTGCTCGGCGGCCAGGGCGATCGCGAGCCGCTCCGCGGGCCGGACGGCGAGGCCTTCGATGATGCGGATGTCCTCGTCGGTCATCGGGATCATCTCGGGATCGACCTGTGGAGTCTTGACCCCGAGGGTCGGATTGGTGAACACCATGCCGCGTCGTTTGGCGAACCGGAACAGTGATCGCAGGGCATGGATGGTGTTGTTGCGCTTGAATCCACGCATCGGTGCGAGAGCGGAGCGGACATCGGATCGGGTAACTTCCCGCAGGTGACCGTAGTTGGTGGCCCACTGCTGCAGCATCGGGCGTACCAATCCGAAGTAGGCGTAGAGCGTGGCTTCGGACCGCGGTCGAGCGCGAGAGTCGCCGTCGAGCAGAACCAGCAGCCATTGCCGCGCCGGTTCGGCGTATCCTGGTGCCAGCTCGCTGATTACGCGGTCGATCCAGTACCGGACTGCCAGTGTCGAGTCGTCGTGAAGCAGTTCGAGGTTGCTGAGCACCTCCGCCAGGCGGGGCCGGGAGACGTGCCGATGTGGCCAGGCGCGGACCTCGCTGAGCGGCACCTTGTCATTGGGAGACCGGCCGTCGAGCACGGTGGCGAGCCCGTCGAGCACATTGCGCAACGTCCACGGGCCCCAGCCGTGCGTCTCGCCGAGTTGCGCGGCTCGAGCTGCGGCACCGCGCAGTAGCGGATCGTCCGCGGTGAGTGCGGAATGCTGCCAGCGCGGCGGGAGCGGTTCTCCGTTCTTCCGCCGATAGTACGAGGCGAGCGCGGAACACCTATTGCTGCACCAGATCTTGTCCCGTCGCCGCTTCTCCGGCAGTTCGGTGCCGCAGTATGCGCAGTTCATCGCGGCGGTAGCGATCGGCCGGTCCTGGCACGCGGGACCACTGGCGGCGCCTCACCGACTGCGGTCGCGACCACCTCGGTCGTCGGCTTCGGCGTGCTGACGGTCTCCGGTTCGGGGATCAGCAGCTCGTCGACACCACAGCTCAGCACTGCGCAGATGACCTCCAGGTCGTGGAGTTTGACGACGTTCGGGTTGCCCGACCACAGTCCGGACATCTTGCCGGCGCTGATGACCAGGCCGCGGTCGGCGAGCATTCGCTGCAGCTCGCTGGCCTTCCAGATGCCGCGGTTGGCCGCCGCCAGGCGCAGGTTCCATTTCATTGGGCCAGTCCTTTCCATCGGTCGGCGACTCGGCGCTGCCCGGTCACCCAGGCGTCTTCAACGTGGGTGGCGTGAACGTGGATATACCGGGCAGTTGTGGCGGTCCAGGCGTGTCCTAAAAGTTCCTGGATGGCAAACAAATTCATCCCGGCGAGATAGAGCTGCGAGGCGCAGAAATGCCGCAGAACATGCGGAGTCACCTTGCCCGACCAGGCCGGAAGGTGTCGGTCGGCGGCCTCGGCGAGAGACCGCCGGAACACGTCGGCGGTCGCGCGCATGGCAGTGCCGTCGGTGTTCTTGCGCTCGGACGGAAACAGTGGCATCCCGTGCCGGCCGGGGTCGACGTCGAAGAGGCCGAGCACGTCTTCGATGAACCAGCGCAGGCTGCGGTCGGCGCCGTTGATCAACGGCACCAGCCTCGGTTTCGGGCCCTTGCGGCGAGATCCCTTGCCGTGCCGGACATTCAGCTTCCCGAACCGGCCCAGTTCCCACCGCACGTCGTCGAGGTCGAGCATGCGGGCCTCGTTGATCCGCAGGCCGACATCGGCGGCCAGACGGGCGACGGCGTAGTTGCGGGCGATCGGTGCGAACTTGCGGCAGGTCGCCAACTCTGCACGCCATCCGGCGAAGAGTTGCTCGATCTCCCCGGCCGTCGGAGGAATCCGCAGCTGCGGATCCACCGATCCGCGCGGGCGATTGATCTCGTCCAGCGGGCATTCGACGACGTGACCGGTGAGGTTGTGCAGTTCGACCTTGTGCCGAAGCTCCAGGAAGTGGAAGAACACCGTCAGCGCGGCCGCGCGGCCGGTCCGGGTCGAGGGCTTCGCTTCCCGCAGCACCTTCCCAAAATAGGTGTCGGCGTCGCCGGGTTGCATCTCCCACAACGGTCGACCGAACCAATCTCGAATCAGCTCGAGGTGATTGACGTCGTTGCGGATCGTGGAGTCCACCAGCCCGGCCGACGCCCGGGCCAGCACGAACCCCGATAAGACGTCGGTCTCGAACGCAGCGATCTCGTCTTCGGTCGCTGGAGCCCGCAGCTCCCGCAGGTCCCGCACTGCCGCCAGAGCCAACCCACGCCTCCTTACCTTCACCCACAGTGAGAAACCATCGGCCACACCGCGTTTGGATCGGCCGCGCCGACAACGCTTCAGTGAAGGATTCGGCGCCAAGGACACACGGGATGGCCCAGGCCCAGGCCGGAATGAGTGGGGTGAGGGAAGTCGGAGCGGTTAGGAACTCGTCGACTGTTGGTTACCGTGGTGGCGTGCTCGAAGAACCAGCAGTGAGATTCGGCGGGCCGTCTACCGGCGTCGACCTCGGGCCAGAGAAGCCGCTGGTCGGCGGCGGGGAAAGTACTGAATGAGGAGAGCAGGGTCTTCACCTATCGCTAGCGGGCCCGGCCCGTTCCCGGACCAGGCTGTGCCGACCAGACTTCCCGGCTCTCCTACCGTAAAGATGCCGTATAGACCCCTGTCAGGGCAAATGCGGGCCTGCAGAGGGCCGTCCCGCCGGACCGCCACGGCAGGTACGCCGAAACGGTCAGCTCAGGGATGGTCGGCCACGTACTGCTCACGCCTCCGGCTGGGGCCTCCGGTGACGATCACCGGGTCCCGTCGGTGGGTTCGGGCAGGTACTTGTAGAGCGTGGTCCTCGAAATCCCGAGCAGGCGCGCGATCGAGGACACCGACTCGTCCGGGCGGGTCAGCAGGGCGCGAGCCTGACGAACCTGCTCGCCGGTCATCGCCGGTGGCCGGCCGAGCCGCTGCCCCCGGGCCCGGGCCGCGGCCAGACCTTCGTGGGTGCCGTCCACGCGGCCCCGGCGCAGGTGAACGACAGGGTGGTCGAGACGGAATTCGTTTTCGACCGCCACGCGGCCACGGATTTGTCGGTGGCTTACGACATTCTTGTGCCACAACGCCGGGCCCGCGTCACGCGGACCCGGGAGGAAGGACTACCGCCTGATGACGAGCGCGGTGATATACGCCCGGGTGTCTTCGGCCCGGCAGATTCGGCCCGGCAGAAGAAGGACGAGACGATTCGCTCGCAGACCGCGGCGCTGCGCGCCCACGCCGAGCAACTGGGACTTGAGGTCCCCGCGGAATGGGTATTCGAAGACGAAGGACACTCCGGGGCCACCCTGATCCGGCCCGCGCTGGAACGGTTGCGGGACCTGGTCGCCGGGGTCGGGGTGGATGTGGTGCTGTGCTACTCCCCGGACCGGTTGGCCCGCAAATTCGCCTACCAGGCGCTGTTGATCGAGGAGTTCACTCGCGCCGGGACGAGGGTCGAGTTCGTCAAGGGCCCGCGCAGGGACACCCCGGAGGATCAGCTGTTGGTGCAGTTCCAGGGCATGTTCGCCGAGTACGAAAAAGCCCAGATCATGGAACGCTACCGGCGCGGCAAGACCCACCGCGCCAAAACCGGGTCGGTCAACGTGCTCTCGGGTGCCCCGTTCGGCTACCGATACCCGCGCAAGAGCGAGGCCACCGGCGCGGCCTACGAAATCCTCGCCCACGAAGCAGTTTGGTCGCGAAGATGTTTCGGCGCTATGCCGACGACGGCGCCTCCATCGCCGAGCCGACCCGCTGGCTCACCGAACAGGGCGTGCCCACCCGCACCGGCAAGAGCCGCTGGGACCGCTCGGTGATCTGGGGGATGCTGCGCATGAGGTTCACCCAAGGCCGGGTAGTTAGTGTTTTCGCTTGTCATGCAAGGGTTTCGGGTGACCAGGCGGTGGCGCTGTAGAGGCCTGGGCCGAGTTTGTG
The DNA here is from genome assembly GCF_045207455.1 of Nocardia sp. NBC_00881. Classification (NCBI taxonomy): domain Bacteria; kingdom Bacillati; phylum Actinomycetota; class Actinomycetes; order Mycobacteriales; family Nocardiaceae; genus Nocardia; species Nocardia sp. NBC_00881. The sequence goes on along the minus strand of NZ_CP108798.1, from coordinate 8,012,148 downwards.
GATGAGGCCGTCGTCGGCCCACCGGGTCAACTGTCTGTACATGGTGTTGAGGGTGATGTCGCCGAAGTGGGCGGCGATGTCACGGGCTCGCCACAAGCGGGTGGGGTGGGTGTCGAGCAGGGTCAGGATCCGGTGGCGTCGGCGCTGGTCGGGGGCGGTGCGGCTGTCGTGGCGGGAAGTGGTTGGGAGCGGGAGTTGTTCGGTGTCGGGCACTACGATGGCGAGGTCGAGATTGGTGACGGTGCGGCTGGTGTCGGGGCGTCCGTCGTCGAGGCGCTCGTTGTAGCGCGACATCGGTGATTTGACCTTGCGGGTGCTGACCCGTTGCCGGCGTGGTGGTAGCAGGTGCCCCAAGATCCGGACGCCGATCCGCCCGAGAAGGCCGCTTCCGGTCCCGGTGGGGACGACCCCGTCCGCGGTGACGACCTGGTCACGGGCGGTGTGGAAAGCGATGGCGAAGCTGCAACGGTCCGGGTCGGTACCTGGACGGGATTCGGCGGCGTCGACCATCACGATGCGCAGCGCTTGGTACAGGCCCAGCAGGGCCCACATTTCCTGTTCGACACCGACGGGGTCGCCCGAGCGCAGAACTCGTCCGGCCATGATCGTGTGGCGCAGCGCGTAGTAGGCGGATTCATGTTCCCACCGCTGGTGGTAGAGGACCACTAGCGTCGCTCCCGGGTAGCGGCGGGCGTCGGTCAGGGTCGTGACGAGGCGGTAGCCGGCGGTGAACACGATGCCGTCGATGCAGGTCACGGTGATCTGGGCGTCGATGATCCGCACCGGGATCCCGGCGATGACCGCCAGATACGAGCCATCGCCCAGGCGGGTCAGGACCGGGATGCGCCGGTTGCTGCGCGACCGACCCAATACGTGGGCACCGGTCGCGCAGACTTTGACGAGGAAGTCGTTGCTGTCGAAGCCCCTGTCCCACAACACCAGCATGTCCGGGCGCAGTAGATGCAGCAGCTTGCAGGCGTAGCCGGTCTCGCCCAGCTCGGTGGGTCCGAACACCGCCCCGATCACCGCGCGGGTTCCGGTCTCCACCAGCGTCATCAATTCCAGCATCGGGTAGGCGTAATGGGCGGTGGCACGCAGCCAGGCCCGGTTCTCCAGCGGTGGCGGGCACTTTCTGGGAGGTGCAGCCATCGAAGGACACCATCCGATACCGCCCGAACCGAACCCCCGGAGTCGACGGCTGCGCCAACGGCCCGGCCAGCACATCGAACAACATCCGCATCGGCGCGACCCCCACCCGACGGCGCAAGTCCCGCAACGCTTTCGCGGTCGGGGCGGGCACGGGTATCCCGGTCAGCGAGGCCGTGAGTTTGCCCCAGACCGCCCGATAACCCACCTCGGGGAACAAGCACATCGCCAGCAGGAAATAGACCCCGACCCGAGACGGGAGATCACGCAACCGGCGCTGCACCGACCGGGTCTCCTCGAGGACCGCGTCGACAAGCTCGAAGGGCACCACCACGGTCAACTCGCCCAGATGACCGGCAGCGAACCGGCCCGCGGCCACGGTCACCGACCGGGTGATCGCCGCCAACGCGGGAGGCAGGGGAGAATGAAACGGCAACGGAGCTCCTCGGCAACAGGCTGTCTTGGTCGACTACCTGAACCAACGAGCTCCGTTGCCCTATGCCCGAAATCCTCAAACCGGCTGCGCCACCAGCGAAAACACTAACTACCCGGCCTTGGAGGTTCCCCCCGAATGATGGACAGGGGTTAACCTCAGCTCGCGAGGTTCGGCTGGGCGCTGAGCTGAGTCGTGATCACCACCGAATGGCGCTGAAATCGATCGGTTGGGGGCGAAGGGCTTTGACACGTTCAGCCAGGCCTCGCATCCGAAGCGCCATCTCGCTTGCCGGAAGCTGTCGGCGATCCCCATGACCGGGCAAGAGCCATTCGAAACCAAGGCGATCGGCCGATCGTGCCAGCGACTCGGCCAGTACTTCGACCGAATACCAGGTGACGCTCTCGGCAATTTCGATGTCTCCGGTGGTGCGGGACCAGTACAGGCTGTCCCCGCTGAAACAGTATCGGTCGTCGACTATATAAAGCACGCTTCCCTCGGTGTGGCCCGGAAACGGATGCGCCATTACGCCGTCGACGATCTCGACTGGATCGGCTCCCCGTATTATCTGATCGGCATCCGGAGCTGAATCGAGATCACCCTCGTGAATCCACAGTCGAGCCCGGAATCGGTCTGCGTAGCGCCAGCCGTGCGCGGCGTGATCACGGTGGGTCAGCAGAACGTCCGTCACCAGGCCGAGCGCCTCGTATCGCGTTGCCAGCGACTCGCTCCAGCGTGGCGTATCGACCATGAGGTTGCCGGCGCGGCGTCGCAGCAGATAGGAGTTGGCTCCCGCAGTGTGCGACGAATTGTGGCCACACAGGTAAACACCCTCGTCCAGGCGCATCGGGAACGGGTCGAACGCCGCGTTGAGTGACACGTTCCTGCGCCGAACCGATCGGGTTTGACAGGCGAATGCGGCTGCGGCCAGCGCCTGTTCCTCGGCTTCGTCGCGCGGTTGACGCAAAATTTCGGAGCGACCATCGACCTCGCCGATCAAGCCGGGCGCCAATTGCCGGGCCACATCGCAGTTCACGCAGCGATCGTCTACGAACCAGGACATTTGCAGAACTCCCTCCTCGGTGCGACGCAGCAACGGTCGCACCTTTCAGGAATACCAACCATGGCACGGAAATTTCAAGCCTTGACATATTTTCAAAAGCCTATCTGTGGATTCCATAGACAATTCAATATATTAATGCTGCAACGGCACCCGAGTGAGCTGGTGGTAGATGTGATCTGTGGTGTTGGATCGTTTTGTGGCCGAGTTGCACTCGTTGATGTCGAGGATTGGGGGTCGGTTCACGCGTTCGGAGCTGCGGGCTCGGGCGCGGGAGTACGTGACCGGGTTGACTGCGGGGCTGGAGCGTAAGAACGGGTGGACGTTGTCCCCGCGCCGACGACCTCGTCGCCGAGTTCGGTGCGTCCTCGTGGCAGCGGTTGTCGGTCGGTGCCGGCGCGCACGGGCCCCGCAAGTACGACTGGGCATGCCGCCAGATCGACGGTGAGTGGAAGACCGGGCGTGGGCATTGGCTGCTAGCGCGGCGGTCGATCAGCGACCCACTGAGATCGCCTCCCGCCCGATAGCGGTTCGCGCGACGAGAGCCCCGACGCGGCCATCGCGCGAAACCGCATCGCCGAAATCATGCGCTCTGGCAACGAATTGCACACCCAGTCGCCGAAAGTGCCGGAGAGCGCGTACAAGAATCCGGATGGTATCGAGGATCTCTATCAACGGGTGCAAGCGATGTCGATCACCGATGTCGTGGCGCTGCATCAGCGGTGGGAGTCCATTCGAAACAGGCTGGAGCGGGGTTTGCAGGGTTTCGCTCCGGATATCAGCAAAGCGATGGAAGGCAGATCGGAAGGCGCGGCGGCGAAGTCCGCGGCGGACGGAATCAAAGAGTATGTCGACAAGTCCAGTGGGCTGGTCGGTTCGGTGCAGATCATGGCCGAGAAGGTGAAGATCATACGGTCGGGAATCGAGGTCACCCGGCCCGCCGTGCAGGAGGCTCCGGGTCATACCTGGACCAGCGACGTCGCGAGCCGGGTGCCGGGTCCGACGTGGAAGTTGAACCAGCATCGCGAGGACGCCGCGCACGATGCCTCCGTGAACGTTGTCAAGAACGTCTTCTATCCGGCGGTCCGAGAAGCCGACACCGGTGTTCCGCTGGTACCCAAGCCGTACATCCCCATCCAAAGGCCCGGTGATTTGCCGACCTCATCGAACCACCCAGGGCAACCTTCGTCACCCGGCAAAGATCCGGGCGGCAATCCGACCACGCTGGAACACCGATTACCGGGTACCGAGGACGCGCCGGAGAACCCCGGCCCGGCCGACGCGAATCCGCTTACCGAGCAACAGAACCCGCTCGACCAGACGGCTACGGCACCCGCAGGCACGAACCCGTCGACCCAACCGGCGAACACCACTGGCACCGATCCGTCACCGACTCGCCCCGGAACACCGAGTCCGGGATCTCCCGACACACCGGGCCCCAGCGTGCCGGCCCGGGAACCCCGCCACTGGCCGCAGCGTCAAGGCTGTCCCCGCTGTTCCGAACGGCGTCCCCGCCGCCGCGCGTACCGGCGCGGGACGTCCCGGTGCGGGAGGGATGCCGGGCATGATGCCGCCGGGCGCCCGCGCCAAGGGCGATGACGACTAGGAGCACCAGACGAAGGGTTACCTGGTGGACCAACAGAATGGCGAGGAACTCACCGGTCTCGGTGAGGCGAACCGGGTGAAGACGGTGCCACCGGTGATCGAGAACTGGTTTCGTGGCTCGGTACGCCCGAAACTGATCCCGGCTGGTGTGGGTACAAGACCAGCTGACATCCGGTGGCCGTTTCGCGGTGCAGGACGATCAGCGGCTCGTCGTCCAGAACCAGCAGGACGTAGGCGAGAAGATTCCGCAGCAGCGGCAGCCATCATGCGCGCACGTCCGCGCCCATGGGTTACTGCCGCTCGCGATCCAGGCAGACCTGCGCGACCAGAGCGCGGTGGTCCGCGCCTGGTAGGCCCACCGTCTCCACCGCGACCGCGCGGCCCCCAGCGACAAGGATATGGTCGATACCGACCAGGGGCGGCCACCGCTTGTCGGTCGGATAGGTGACCAGGTGTCCGGCGCCCGCCTGTTCGACAGCGTCGCCGAAACGCCCGGACAACATCGTGCGGTACTGCGCATGATCGTAAGTCGCGTTGAAGTCACCACCGACGATCGCGGGCCGACTCGACGGCGACCGGTCGAGAATTTCGCGCAGACGGGACAACTCGTCGGCCCACACCTGCGTACCGAACACCGGTGGCACCGGATGGAAGGCGTACACGGTGACCGGTCCGGCGCCCGGGATGCTTGCTGTCGCCGAGAGCTGGTTCAGCACGAACCCGTCGTACTCGACGGTTTCGGTCAGCGGGTAGCTGCTCCAGATTCCCGTCCCGGCCGCGGTCCTTCCGGGGGATAGATACCGGTGCGGCAGTAACTGGTCGAGCCCTGCCCGGCCGAGATCCTCGACCGCGGCCGGTGTGAGTTCATTGACGGTGAGCACAGCGATGTTCCGCGCGCGCACTTGGTCGACCAGCGCCTGAGGGTCAGCTCCGTCGAACAGAAGATTGGCCTGCATCGCTATCACTGCGTGTCCGTTGTCGTCACCTGAACGGCTGAAGTACAGCGGAGCTTGGGTCCAGATCGCGGTGGCAACGACAACGATCGCCACCCCCGCACCGCTCCAGTGCCGCATGGCTACAAAGGCCACCGCCCCGACGAACGCGGAGCTCATCAGGTACGGCGCACCCGAAGCCGCCAAGACCAACATCCGCCACCATGACTGGCTGAAGTGCAACGCGACCCCAGCGGCTCCTGTCAGTGTCGCAATCCATGGCTGCGGTTCGTGGGCCGTCCCAGGACGCATCAATTGGTGAGTATATGGAGTAATTCGTTCTTCGATCCATTGTTGTTCGCCTGGCTGATCTCGTTGTTACCTGCGGATCCCCGGACCGCCCGGGCGCTGCGGCGGCTGGCGGAAGCCTGTCTCTACAAGGTTTCGGGAAATGCTCCACTGGATCCGAAAGTAGCCAACGCTGCTGTTATCGGTCTGGGCCGGATCGACAGCGAGGCGGCGGTGGCCGAGCTGGCCCGCCTGTCGACTCGGGTCACCTATAGGGGAACGCTTGCGCTGGTCAAAGAAGCACTGGATACCCGGGCCGACGCGTTGGGCATCACGCGCGCCGAGATCGAGGAAATGACGGTTCCGCATTATGGTCTGTCCGAGGCAGGGCGGGCCGCTTACAAACTGGGTGAGGCCACTGCGATTGTGGAGATCGAGGGCACACACGCGGTTCTGCGCTGGCAGAACGCGGCCGGAAATATGGTGAAGAGTGCTCCCGCGGCCGTCGGCCGTGACTGCGCCGGTGAGCTCAAGGAGCTGCGGACCACCGTGAAGGACATCGACACGATGCTGACAAGCCAGAGAACACGCCTCGAACGGTTGTTTCTCGCGCCGCGCACCTGGACATTCGATGTATGGCGCGAACTGTATCTGGATCATCCCCTGGTCGGCGCCCTCGCCCGTCGCCTGCTGTGGGATATCGATGGAACCACGATCGGGTACGCTGACGGACAGCTGCGCACTGTTCTCGGCGATCCCATAACCGATGGCTCACAGGTCCGGCTATGGCATCCCATCGGTCGCGCAAACGAGGAGATCCTGGCCTGGCGGGCTCGACTCGACAGCCTCGGGATCACGCAATCGTTCGAGCAGGCCCACCGTGAGGTGTACCGGCTCACCGATGCCGAACGCAGAACCGCCTCCCACTCGAATCGGTTCGCCGCACATATTCTGCGGCAACACCAGTTCCACGCTCTGGCGACCCTGCACGGCTGGCGGAACAAGCTCCGCTTACCGGTCGACGACGAGGCGCCACCGGCCACCCGCGAACTGCCCGAATGGGGTCTGCGCGCGGAATACTGGATCGAGGGCAGAGACGACGAGGAGGAGGATGACACCGGCTCGCCAAGCTACCGGTATGTGTACGGCGACCAGATCCGGTTCTACCCGATCGATGCCCCCGTCGTCACGGCACACATGTCGGATGGGGATTACGGCATGAGGCTGAGGGCCGGGGTGGTACCGGTCGAACCCGTCCCCTTGGAAACCGTACCGCCTCTAGTGCTGTCCGAAATATTTCGCGACGTTGCCTTGTTTGTCGGTGTCTCCACTGTCGGTAACGATCCCACCCGGGTCGACGGTCCGCGTTCCACCAGTCAGCGAGTACCAGCGAAACCCTATGAGTGCCAGCGGAGTTGATTCCTGTATCAACTGGCCCTGCAGCAGGCGGGAGCCACTCCGTGCGACCTCATCCGGGAAGAGCGGTTACAAATCGCCTACACCGCTTTCCGGGACGCTACTCGACGGTAAAACCCCAAGTGGCTGCGCTGGCGAATTCCGACGTCGTTTATCGGTGAACTGCGGCGGCGGCGAGTCGGGGTGAAGAGCTGCTCGGGTCGGCGACAAGTAACGTCGATTCCGGCGTGTCCCAGCGACCGGGCGCCTCGGACGAACGCGCGCTCATGGCGCATAGCGGACGTTCCTCGGTCCAGGTCTGTGGACCTCACTCCTGCGGCTCGTTCGGTGGCGACGCCACCAGCGTCTGTTCCAGCGTGGCGAGAATCCCGGCGAGTGCTGTGCATTCGGCAGCTGTGAGCGCGCTGATCAGGTCCGCTTCGTGCTCGAGTAGTTGCCGCACGGTGGTTTCGATCAGGCGGTGGCCGATATCGGTGAGCCTGACGGCGACCGCGCGGCGAGATACCGACGACGATGATCGTTCGACAAGTCCAGCCCGCTCGGCGCGGGCAACGCGCTGCGAGACAGCGCCGGCAGTAATCAGGGTCCGGCGGGCGATCTCGCGGGTCGTGAGTTCATAGGGCGGACCGGAACGCCTTATCACGCTGAGCAGATCGAGTGTGGACGGGTCGACTCCGAGCTTGGCCAGGGTGCGGCGCCGGTCATCGGCGAGGACTTTCGCGATCCGCCAGACCGGCGTGATTATCTCGATCGATTCGGTGCGCACGCCGGGAAGCTCTCGTTGCCACGACGCGGCGATATCGGCTGCAGGCCACGTGGAAATCGGGCTCAGCGGGTAACCCTCGGCATCGAGATCGTTGGACATCATCAGCCTTTCTCGCTACGTTTAGAGCTAAACATAGCAACGGAAGGAGCAGTTGTGCGTCGTATCGTCCTAGTCACCGGCGGTGGGAGCGGACTCGGCAAGGCTGTAGCCGCCCGGTTCCGAACGGGTGGCGACACCGTGATAATCACCGGACGCAACGCCGAACGGCTCGCCGACACGGCAGCCGAGATCAATGCGCGACCGATCACCTGTGACGCCACTGATCCACAGCAGGTGGCCCGGATGGCGGACGAACTGGGTCCAGACCTCGACGTGGTGGTCAACATGGCCGGCGGCAACACCGACTTCTACCAGTCCGGTGGACAAGGCACACATCTCGACGGAGTCTTGGCGGCGTGGCGGGCGAATTTGGACGCCAACCTGCTCAGTGCCGTGCTCACCACCACCGCCGTACTCGAGAAGTTGCGGCCTGGCGGCTCCATCGTCAACATCGGTTCCATCGGCGCCGAATACGCCGCAACCTCATACGGCGCGGCGAAAGCCGCGCTGGCAGCATGGACCGCCGGGCTGTCGTCACAAGTGGGCCCCAAGGCTTTGACCGCCAACCTGATCGCGCCCGGCTACATCGCCGAGACCGACTTCTTCCACGGAAATCTCAGCGAGCAGCGGCGGGTAGCTCTGATCGAAGCTACCCACAATGGAAGAGCGGGACACCCGAGCGACGTCGCCGAGACCACCTACTTCCTGAGCTCCGACGGTGCGCGCCACATCACCGGCCAGACCCTGCACGTCAACGGAGGCGCGCACACCACCCGATGACAATCGAAGGGGACGCACTCAGAACGTCGTCGATTACCGCACGAGTGGCGCACCCGGCAGTCCTCGAGATCCTCTCGCGCTGCGGCCGACCCGAAGGAATTTGAGCGGGCAGGCAGACGCAAGCTCACCACGATCGCGGCCGAACACGCTCCACGCATGGGCACGCGGCTGGGCGAGGAATTACTGGCCGCGCCGGACGCGCAGACCGTCACCGTTCCCGGCCCGGATGCTGCCGAGATCGTGCTGCCGTAGCTCGCCAGCTCACTGAAAGCGTTCTGCTGCAACGACAAAGCATTCCCGCCGATATCGAAGGGGATGCTTTATGATCACCCCCTCGCCCAGGTCCTGATGCCCGACATCGGAGCCAGGACCGGAGCCCGTATTCTGCTCGAGGTCGGCGACGGCTCGGCCTTCGCTTCAGCCGGCCACCTCACTTCCTACGCCGAAATCGCACGGCACCCCCACCGATCCGGCAGCTCCCTCCGCGGCGAACACCCCGCCCGATCCGGCAACCACAAACTCGAACGCACCCTGTTCCTGTCTTCGTTCGCCGCCCTGCACTACCCTGCCGGCCGCACCTACTACGACTGGAAGCGCGCTGAGGGCAAGAAACACGACGCCGCCGGCATCCCGCCACCCCACGCCCCGTAGTCGGTGGATCACCTACCGGGCCGATGGGCCCGCCGACACCACCGATATACGGGCCCAATTCGAGCGGGTCGTACAGGTCACCGTCGATGGCTATCGCGAGGAGAACGATCCCAGCTACATCTGGCAGATCGTCGACGGTGTCGCTGGTATGCCTTCCATCCGCCATGAACCGTTGCCGTCGAGTTCCAGCCGCTGTGTGTGGAATTGGTTGACGGTGCTTCGGTGAGCGACGCTGACCAGGATCGTGTTAGGTGCTTCGGTGCGGATCAGTCGGTAGAGCGAATATTCCAGACCTTCATCGACTGCCGAGGTTGCTTCGTCGAGGAAAACGAGTTCGGGTTCGAGAAGCAGGATACGGGCGAACGCAATTCGCTGCTGTTCACCGGGCGATAGGATCGTCGCCCAGTCGGTTTCCTCGTCGAGCCGATCCACCAGGTGCCCTAAGTGCACCTTGTCCAGCAATTCGCGTATCCGTTGTTCGGGAATGCTGGACGAATCCGCCGGATAGCAGACCGCGGCATGCAGATCGCCCAGAGGTAGGTACGGAAGTTGCGACGCGAACAGGCTGCCGTTACCGGGGGGTCGCCGGATCAGGCCGTCTCCGTACGGCCACATTTCCGCAAGCGTGCGCAGTAGTGTCGTCTTCCCACTCCCCGACCGGCCTTTCACCACCAGTGCATCGCCCGGACTCAGCCGCAGATTCAGATCATCGATCAGCACCTCGCCGTTCGGCCTACGCACATCGATTCCGACCAACTCCAACGCAGCATCGAGAGCGGCCGTATCGACTTTGGGCAGTCGACGCGACGCGTCGGAGGCCACCATCAGTCCGTCGAGCCGGATGAGCGATGCCCGGTACGCGGCGAACTGGTCGTAGGACTCACGGAAAAACGACAGCGAGGCATGGATCTCGCCGAAGGCGGTAGCCGACTGCTGAATACCGCCGAGGGTGATCGAACCCTGGAAGAATCTGGGCGCCTGCAGAATCCAAGGGAATACGACCGCCCCCTGATCGACACCCAGATTCCAGCCCTGGAATTTCAGCGAGCGATACACCACGCCCCAGTAGGTGGACAGAACGGTGGCAAACCGTCCCAGGATTCCACCACGCTCGGTTTCCTCACCCCGATAGAACGCGACGTTTTCGGAGTTGTCCCGTAGCCGCACCAAGATGTAGCGGAAGTTCGCGGTGGCGCGCTGATACAGGAAGTTGAGCCGGATCAACGGCCGCCCGATCCAGAATGCGATCGTCGTTGCCACCAGCACGTAGATCAGGACAAGAAAGACCATCGCCCGGGGCAACTCGGTGTGGACGATCGTGAGCGGACCCGACAGATCCCACAGGATCTGTGTGAACGACACCACTGAGACGACGGCGCTGACACCACCCATCGACAGCACCCTGGACTGCTGCACGAAGGTGGTGATGTCTTCTTGCACGCGCTGGTCCGGGTTGTCGATGGTGTGGTCGATGAACCGGCCCCGATAATGAGCACGCTCGTGCAGCCAATCGGTCGTCACCCGCTCGGTCAACCATCGCCGCCACCTGATGTCGAAGGCCTGCCCGATATAGAAGTCGACTAGCGAACGCACCATGTGCAGGGTCGCAAGGATCGCGAAAACGGTCATCGAATTCCAGAATTTGCGCTCGGCAGCGGCGAGGGTATGCGCATCACCCGAGGTGAACGCCTCGGCTGCCGCTTGAAGAGCCGAAAACATGTCGTTGCTCTGATATGACAACAACACCGTCATACGGACCGCAAGTACGGTGCTGAACAACATGGCAGCGACGAAAAGCATTGCGCGGAAGGCATCTCTACCTACGAAAAACGTTCCGACGAGCCGCCAGAACTGCCGACCCCATTTCGTCGACAAGAACACCGCGGCGGCGATCACAACGAAGACGACCGCCGTGATCGAGCAGGCGATGAGCAGCCATTTCAGGGTTTGCTGGAACTCAACGGCCCAATTCTTCGATGTTTCCATACGCTTCCTATCGAATTTCTATAGCGGGGTTCGCGGATCCGCTCCGCAGTGAGGGACCGTGGCGTCAGCGCACCACCGGGTCGGTCTCGAGCCATCACCGCACATACTTGGCAAGGACACGCGGGTACCGGCTCGATCGGATTGTCAGAAGCGTCGCCAAATCAGTTCGCCGACAATGCCGTCCAGGGCGACGGCACCGAGGTGCCGCCGATCCCGCCGAGCCACATGGCCGTCATGCCGCTGGCGCAACCGCTCGTCGTCGCCGTCTCGACATCACGGTGGTGTGCGCCTTCGGCTTGTCTCGTCGCAGCCTCAGCGACATAACAGGGTTCTTCGGCATCGGAGCGGTCCGGACTGTCGGGCTGATCCCATGTGACGAGGCGCCCATCGGCGTAGGTCTGCACCGTGGGGAGCTGGCATGGTCCTGAACGCGCAGGGTCCAGCAGTCGAAGCACAAAACGTCACCTAAACGTGCCGACACTCCCAAAAGGAGCAGGACACTCCTTATACCGGAGGCCCCCGCCTCGAAATGGCCGCGGGCAGCGGCACTTCCCGGCATCGGTGCAGACCAGATGGTGCGGGCACAGCCCCGTCGCCGATCACCGGTAGCGGTTCGAATCGGGCGAGCAGCGTCCGCACGACAGTCGAAGCGGCCGTGTATACATGTTCCGCCGCCACGATCAGCAGCGCACAAAGCAGTGTCGCCACTCCGTGCGCCACCAGCACCAGCCATCCCTCCCGCCCTACGCCCTCCACCTCTCGGTGCACATCCGCGGTGCCGGCAGCAGATAACGCGACGTGACCGAAGAGTTGCCCCAGCGCGAGCATCGAGAACAGTCGCACCCTTCCGCGACCGGTCCGTGACCCGGTCGCGGAACCGACCGCACCACTCACCACCAGCAGCAATGCCAAAGCAGCCGAGTGCGGCAGATCCCCCTCGAATCCATGTGCGGCGATGGCGAGCACACCGCATGTCACCCCGGCGAGACCGCCCCGAACCCGATCAGCCGACCGCATAAGACATCACCCCGTCGACACAGCCGCGCCACGGAATGACGAGCGGCCGGCACCAGGAAATAGCATCAGTCGACAACCTTCAACGCAACACGAGCCAAACGGGGCGAGGATCGGCACCACTATAGCCGCCTGGATCAGAGCCGGCCGCCGTTAGCACAACCAGCTCACTTCGGCAACTGCTGCCGTACCGTCTTGGCCGCGGCGCGCGCTTGATCCTCACGTTGCGGGAGGCTCGACGATGTCCCCTCTGGGCTGACGACCGCCGTGCTGAAAACGGTCATCGACGTACACGACGAGATCGAGCAGGCCTCGGACCGAGTCCAGAGCCACGCGAAGAACATCGCCGACGCCGCCCCCACGTACACCTCTGTGCCCGGTAGCAGCGCGGTGAGTGCGTCGGGACCGCGATGATCGGAGTCCTCGAGATTGCAGCCGACCGCGCCCGCCGCCAGCAGCCGGTCCACGAGTTCGGTGGCGTCGAGTCCGTAACCGTCGAGTAGATCGGCGGTCACCGGCACCTCGACCGCCGATGAAATCCGTCGCACCGCCGCGAACATCGGCTCGATCGGGGTGTCCGGGCCGTCGGGCAGACCGAGGGTCGCGGCGATGGCGGCGCTGGAGGTGCCCACGGCCCGTCCACCTGCGGCGACCACGCGTTCGGCGGTGGCGACGTCCCAAACGTTGGCCAAGATCAGTGGTTTACCCGGAATATGCAGGACCCGAAGCATATTCGCCGCAGCGGCCGGATCACTCATCACCGCACCGCCTCGGCGATCGACGCGGTCGCTGGCGCCGAGCGTTCGGCACGGCGGACCGCAGTGATCGCGATGGCGACCGCCACCAGGCTGAAACCCGCCGCGACGAGTGAGCCGCGCCGGAATCCCTCGGTCAGCGCCGACTCGTTCGGGACGGCGGAAAGGGAGCGGGCAGTCGCGATCGCCACCGCCGCGACGATCGCGGTGCCCAGCGCACCACCGATTTCGCGTGCCGTTTCGACCATGCCGCCGGCTAGGCCGCTGACCTGTTCGGGGATGCCGATGAATGCCGCGACTTGAATGGACACCAGTGACAGTCCGACGCCCATCCCGACAGCGAGGAATCCCGGGAACAGGTCAGGCCAGTACGCGGCATGCATCGGCACCCGCGCGAGCCAGATCAGCCCCGCCGCCGTGCCGGCCTGGGCGAGCACCAGCGTCCAGCCCGCCCCGAATCGGGTAAGCACGGTCGGCGCGATGCCCGCGGCGGCCACGACCGAGGTGGCGGCGATCGCAAGATATGCGACGCCGGTGCGCAGCGCCGAGTAGCCGAGCACCTGCTGCATCAGCAGCGATGCCTGGAAGATCGTGGCGAAGAAGGCCGCATAGACCAGTGCGGCAACGAGATTCGCGGCGTTCAGGGTCGGCCGCCGGAACATCGACAGCGGTACGAGCGGCGCGGTGGTGCGATACTCGATGACGACGAACGAGGCCACCGAGAGCAAGCCGATCGCGAGAAAGCCGAGAGTTGTCGCCGATGTCCACCCGTACTCGACGCTGCGGTTGATCGCGTACACGATGGCGGTCAATCCGGCGGTGACGGTCACCGCACCGGCGGCGTCGAACGGTCCACGGTGGATATTCCGGTCGGCGGGCACGTATTTCGCGATCAATGCCAGCATCACCGCGACGGTCGGGACGTTGAGGAAGAAGATCCACTGCCACCCAGGCCCGGCGGTCAGCGCACCGCTGACCACGACACCGAAGGATGCGGCGCTGCCGCCGGCCGCGCCGAACACACCCAGCGCCTTGTTGCGCGCGGCACCTTCCTGGAAGGTCGCGACGAGCACGGCCAGAGCGGCCGGCGCGGCGAGCGCGGCGCCGATGCCTTGGACCGCCCGCGACGCGACGAGCTGGGCGAACGACCCCGCGAGTCCGGCCGTGAGCGAGGCGCCCGCGAACAGCGTCAGGCCCAGCAGCAGCATCCGGCGCCGACCGAGCAGATCGCCGGCGCGCCCGCCGAGCAGCAGCAGGCCGCCGAGCAGCAGCACGTACGTGATGACGACCCATTGCAGATCGCTGGGTGCCAGGCCGAGATCGGCCTGAATGGCGGGCAGTGCGACGTTCACGATCGCGATATCGAGGGTGATGATGAACTGGGCCCCGCACATCAGTGCGAGGATCGCCGCGGGTTTCAGAGTTGCCGTTACCCGGGCTGCGCCCGGCGGGCGAAGAGTTTCGTTGACCATGCCACTCACAACCGGTCGTGTGCCGAAAACTCGTCGCGACGAGTTTTCGGTCCCGCCGCGGTCATGCAGGGTATGTGTGCTGATGACTGCGTGTGTCCCGACGGCAGCGCATTCCGCGGCGAGACCGACGAGTTCGACCCGCCGATCGTGATGCTCGCCGGTGCGGTGGACGCGGACGCCACCGCGGCCTGGTGCGCGCAGGTCCGTGCGCTGCTGCTCGGCGGGCACCGTTCGATTTGGTGTGACGTGCGCGGGCTTTCGGGTCGCGCCGCTGCTGCCGTCGAGGCGGTTGCACGAATTCAGCTGACCGCCAGGCGATCCGGTGGCCGAGTGCGGGTCTTGTGCGCCGATGATCGGCTGCTGGCTGTGTTCGAGCTGGCCGGCCTCACCGACCTGTGGTCCATCGCGGAGCACGGGCCGCCGCGATAGCTCAGTCCAGGGTGTCGGGCAGACCGAAGACGCGGAACAATTCGGGCTGCAGGAAGGTGTGCAACTGCACGATCTCACCGTTCGAGCATTCCAGCACCTGAATTCCGACCGCCCGGAGCCGTTCCTCGTGTTCCCGGTACACCGCCGCGGCTGGGCAGCCGTTCGCCTCGATCGGCACCAATCGCTTGCGACGGCACCCCCCGTCGGATTCAGTGAGCCAGCGGCGGAACTGCTCACGGCCGTGCAGCCAGAACGACACCGGCGGCATATCGATCACGGCGTCGTGGCGCAGCATCGAGACGACGGCGTCGATATCGAAGCGCTCGAAGGCGGCGACGAAACGCTCGAGCAGCCCGGTATCGATCGGCCCGCCCGCATCCGGGACAACGCTCGGATGGACCTGGACCAGGGTCGCCCGTGCCCTGCGCAGCGTGCTGTTGACCGCGTCGACGCTGGTGTCGAGGAGTTCGGCGACTTCGGCGGCCTTCCAGCACAGCACATCGCGCAGGATCAGAACGGCCCGCTGGCGAGGTAGCAGGTACTGCAGGGCCGCCACGAACGCCAGCCGCACCGATTCGCGCGAGACGGCCCGTTCGGAGGGGTCGTCACCGGCCGAGGCGCTCGGGAACGGTTGCACCCAGGTCGATTCGGGCAGCGCGGCGCCCATGCCGCTGCCCGGGTCGGCCGCGGCGCCCAAATCCATCGGCAGCGCCCGGCGCCGGCGATCGGTGGTCGCGTCGATGCAGACGTTCGTCGCGATCCGATACACCCACGGTCGCAGCCCCGCCGGATCGCCCAACCGAGCCGAGGACCGCCACGCCCGCATCATTGTCTCCTGCACGGCGTCCTCTGCTTCCAGCACGGATCCGAGCATGCGATAGCAGTAACCGAGAAGTGGCTGCCGCAGCCGCGCCAGCTCGTGCTCCAGCGACGACTCGGCGAGGGATGTGATCGTGTTCATGCGGTTGCTCCTCGAGGGTGGCCTGCCGGTGCGCTCACGCAGAACGCCTTCGACAGTAATGACCGCGCGGCCGCCCGGAACTCGTCGCGGCGGACAGTCGGATCGGTCACAGACAGCCGTTCCTCGACCATGCACGGTCGAGTCGACTCCGACCTCCGGCAGGTGCGTGCTCCGCGGGCTGACCCACCGCTCATCAAAAGTGCGCGTCAGCCGGTGAGGCCCGCTGGTGGCCAGGAAAGGCCCCGCCTGCGGCGTAGGGCTGTTCCCAGGCATACCGACCACACCACGTTCGACCCACAGTCGATGATCGGCGAGCGACCTCGACCGCGTCATCCCGCTCAACGGAATGATCGTGCCCGACCTCCTGCTCCAACGCGATACCGTTCCCGCGGCCGCTCCACGCGGGGGTCGGCCATACGACAGGAGAAGTTTCGATGGGCGTCCGCAGGCTCGATCACGCGGTGCTATTCGTATCGGAGCCGCAGCGCAACTAGATCTTCGGCAACGTGGGCTCAGGCAGAAGAGGAAGACCATGGATTCTCCGCTCGTATCGGCAGCGCTGCCCCTGGCTTTGGCCGTGATCATGTTCGGCTTGGGGCTTTCGCTCAGCGTCGATGACTTCACTCGCATCGCACGGAATCCGAGGACTGTCGCGATCGCGCTGGCTTGTCAGGTGCTCGTGCTGCCGGTAGTCGCGTTCGGCCTGGCCCTTCTCTTCGACCTGCCGCCAGCCCTCGCCGTCGGCATGATGCTGCTCGCGTCGTCACCGGGTGGGACGACGGCGAACCTGTTCAGTCACCTGTTCGGCGGCGATGTCGCACTCAATGTTTCTCTGACAGCAATCAATTCGATCATCGCGGTGGTTACGGTGCCCTTGGTGACGAACTTCGCCATCGATTACTTCGAGCCTGGAGAAGGCGCGAGCGGGTTGGGCATGCAGTTCGGCAAAGTCATTCAGGTGTTCGCGATCATGCTGGTTCCAGTTCTGATCGGCATGCTGGTGCGGCGGCTATCCACCGATTTTGCCGACCGGATGGATCGTCCAGTGCGTATCGGTTCGGTGCTCGCACTCCTACTGGTCGTGGCTGGAGCGATGTTCGGAGACGTCAGCGACCTGCCTGAGTACCTTCTCGACGTCGGAGCCTTACCTCTCTGTTCTGCCTGATCAGCCTGACCACTGGTTACTTGGTTCCGCGATGGCTCGGCATCGACGAGCGCCGAGCCATTGCCTGCTCCATGGAAATCGGCGTACACAACAGCGCAATCGCAATCACCATCGCGATCAGTGTCCTAGACAGCACCGAAATGGCTGTGCCCGCAGGAGTTTACGGCGTAGTGATGCTTCCGGTGGCCGCTACCGTCGGTTGGCTCATTACCCGACGGCATACCCCTCGCCAAGTCCGGCCGGCCTCGACTTCCGCCCGCCTGAGCGCTGGCCAACATGTTGTTGTGGGAGCCTCGCACGATATAGGCGTCAGAGTGGACGGTGTGACGAATCGAGTCTGAGAGCCTGGCCCAGGCGGCACTGCAGCGTCGGCCGCAGCTTCTGGGCAGCATTCGACCGTCCCCCCACTGGGAAATCAGGTATTTCAAAGTAGAAGTAGCATCCATGCGACGAAGCAACTCTTCGGCGTTCCTCGGCATTGTCGCGGAATGTCGTTTTGCCTCGAATGTAATACCGTAGCCCGATGAGGAAGGCGCACGACAGGTGATCCGAGAAGCATATCTGAACGAGCTCATCGACGGGATGTTCGGCGACAAGCGACCGGATGACATCGCGCCTTGTCCGTTCACCGATACGGAGATTGCCGAGCTCGAATCAAGTGACGAACTACTCGTCTATGTGCCTGCGGGGCTGTCGGCAAGCAAGTTGTGCGATCTGTTCGACATTCAGGCGAATATAAATTTCGATGTCGAAGCGAATATGATCCGCACCGTCATGGTGAGCGAATCACATTGGTTCGTCACCTCCGCCGCCAAGGTACCGGAACTGATCGGAAGCAGCGGAAAATACGCTAAGCGTGAATATGACGACGAGGGCCTCCACGGCCTCGATCTGCGGCGGTACTTGTGTTTCTGTGCCGCCTTCAAGGCTCGGAACGGCATTTTTCCGGATCAGACCTACTGGACCTTCCTGCTTTCCGGAAGTTACGACCGCAGTGGCATTTCGATCGTAGGTTTCGATGGCTGGGGCAATCTGTCACATCACGGCTGGATGCGGAATTTCGAGGCCAAGTTCTGCGGCTCGCGCTATGCGGTGTTGGCGCCGCGCATCGAACTCCTTCCACAGACCGTCGACCTGCCACGCGCCCGTAGGGGTGTGCACGGTAGACATGGCGGCGACGAGGCAGGGTTGGATCGGCGCCGGTGATGGCCAGTGCATTCGACGAGTGGCGAGCCCTGCTCGGTGAACGCGCCACCACGGACACTCAGCCGTATACCGCGAACCTGACAGAGTTTGCCAGTCGAGAGCTCGTTGCCGTGTTGCGGCCCGTTTCCCGCCAGGAAGTGCGGCAGGTCGTCACCGTCGCCGCGAGGTACCGGATTCCGCTGCACCCCATCAGCACCGGCCGCAACTGGGGGTTGGGTTCCAAGCTCCCTGTCCACGATGGTTGCGCGGTCGTAGACCTGAGCCTGATGAATCGAATACTCGAGATCAACGAGGAATTGCACTACGCGATTGTCGAACCCGGCGTGACGCAAGGCCAGCTCGCCGAGGCACTCACGCACCGCTCATGCATGCTGAATATCACCGGCTCGGGCGAGCAGACCAGCGTGGTGGGCAACGTGCTCGAACGTGGCGTGGGAATATTCGGGCAGCGCACAGCAGATCTCCGCGGCCTCGAAGCCGTGCTGGCGGACGCCGAATACGTGCGAACCGGCCATTGGGCCAACGACGACAACGACGCACCGGACTGGCATCACTACCCGCACGGTAGCGGACCGGATGTGACCGGACTATTCGTTCAGTCGGGGTTCGGCATCGTCACAGCCGCGGTCGTCTCCCTCTACCCGAGGCAGAATGTCGCACTGGCTCTGGTGCGTTCCACCCGAGGCGAGCTCGCGTCGCACGTGGATATCCTTGCGGAACTACGTCGATATCAACTGCTGCGCGACCGCATCGAGATCAATGGTGAAGACGACCCTCGGCTTGCTCGACTCGACCGGACAGCATCACCGAATACCTGGCTGAGCTGGGTCGCGTTATGGGGTGACGACGACATCATCGCGCTGCTCCAGAAGAAGCTGTCCACACACTTCGACGAGGTCGACTACTACACCACCGCCGACCCAGACCTTCCCGACGCCGCGCGAACGCGATTTCGGAAGCTGTCCGGCGAGCCCGGCAACGAGTACGTCGACGCAATGGCAGGCCGCTCCGTCGATATGTCATCGGATTTTGCCCTCGATGACAATCCAGAATTCCCGGGCTTCGTCTGCGCATTACCTGCCGTTCCTTTCGTCGGTCGGCATGTGAATACCGCCATCGCCATTGCGCGCGCGACCGATGCGAACACCGGAATCCGGTCATATCTGACGTTCAACAGTGTCAGCGCGCATTGTCTGGAAGGGTTCTTCCGGGTGCCGTTCGACCGCGCGGACGACATCGAGGTCGACGCCGCGCACCAGTGGGTCGCACTGGCGCAGGAGAGGTTGGTCGAAGCGGGATTCCGCCCGATGCGCACGGGAATCGACACCATGCACTACTCCAGCGGGCATCAGCGGATGGCGTTGTCGCTGAAGAAGGCGGTCGACCCGTACGGGCTGATCTCGCCCGGGCGGTACCTGCCACTAGACGAACAGACATGATCTCGAGCGCGCGGCAGATGACCATCGAGTGCCGCGAGATGCTCCCACGCCGGGGCGAGCGGTTGTCGTGACCGAGGTCACGGAGCAAGTCCATAGCTCATTTGCTCCACGATCAGCGACCACCAGCAGTCATCATGGCCGAGGGCCTTCTCGTCACATGTAGCGACCCGCTGTCTGAATCCCGGATAGGCCCGCGGCTCGTACAGACCGAGAAGGAGGACGAACTCCCACAGGTGAGAGTTCACGAAGCGGGGCTCGTCTTCCGACTCCGTGACGGACCAGAGTTCGTCCGTGCCGGCACGCAGTGCTAGAAGAGTGCCGTCGTCGTCACCCACCAGCAGGTACCGGATGTCGCGCAACCATATCGGCTGCAGCAGTCGCTCGTCTCGGTAGAAACTGACAAGGAGGGGGCATTCACGCGGAAATCCGACGCGCACCAGGAACTCTCGGGTCCGTTCCGTCACGGGCGCGTCAGTGAGCCGCTCAGGCTCGATCGGCACCAGCTGGTCGGGCCCCCACGCCACGCACAGTTCTTCCCAGCCTTCGTCCGATGACATACTTTCTCCTCGATGCCGGTTCCCGGACTGAACTTTGCGAGAAGCACCGTACCGCGCACCAGTCGGGACCGACCTTCGATGTGCAGGCCTCGCCACTACCCCGTCCGCCGCCTACATCCACGCCTGGCCGTACTGGCAAGACGCACTGCACGATTCCTGGCCGGTCCTCCGCTCTGGGCTAGGCGTATAAAAGCGTGACATGGGCACGGGCCAAGCGAACCCTGGCTCGCCGAAAGAATGGATGACACAGTCGGGCTCGAGCGGCACCCGCCCCAGTCCCCTGGGGGCGCGCACTGTGGTGGTCCCGATGCCTGCCACAGCCGATCCGGCTCCGACGGACTTACATTCGGTCAACCCGCTCACGCGTGGTCCTCGGGCCCGTAACCGAGGCGCACATCGTGGGCGACCTCCCCACCGGACACGGTGACCTGACTGGTCACCGGCGGGTAGCCGCGGGCGACGATCGTGTACTGCCCCTCGGGCAGATCGGTTACCACGTAGCGGCCGTCCTCATCGGTACGTGCCGTGGCGGTCAACTCACCTGCCGCGTCGAGCACCGTGATCTGGATATCGGCCACCGCGCGGCCGCTGTCAGCCCACGCCGATCCAGCGACGACACCCATCGCGGCCAACTCGATGTCGTGGCGCAGCAGGCCAGTGTCGGGCACCGTCAAAGTGGTCGCGTGCGGGCGCCTATGCGCGGCGACAGCCACCAGCGTGTAAGTGCCCGAGACCACATCGTGGCACACGTAGGAGCCGTCACCACCCGAGACAGCCGCCCCGACGACCTCACCACGCAGATCGGTCAACGTGATCGTCGCGCCCGCCAGCGGTTCACCACGACCGGCGCTGCGGACCACACCCGACAACTCACCCGACCCGGTCAAGGTCACGTCCAGCTGCTGCGACCGGCGACCGAGCGCCACATTGACCGCCGCGGGCTGATGCCCCGTCGCCGACACGATCAACACATAACCCCCCACCACCGGTGCGCTGATCACATAACCGCCATCGACAGCCCCCGTCGCCCGCGCGACCTGATGACCACGCTGGTCGATCAACGTCAACGCCGCACCCGGCACCGCACGACGGTCCTCACGACGGATACGACCACCCAGCGACCCACCATCGAAATCGGCCCCGGACAACTCCGCGGTCGGCAGCACAGACTCCGACGCAGCACCCACCCGGTACCCACCATGACCATTCCGATCAACCGACGCATGCCGACCAACCACCCCGGCAAGCACCGGCACCGGCACCGGCACCGGCACCGGCGCGGTCTCGGGCTCGGGCTCGGGCTCAGGCTGGGGCAAGACCTGCGCTTTCGACTTCCCCATCGGGATGCAGGCCGTTAGCACGATCGCTGCCATGGCCCCCGCCATGGCGATGAAAAAGGTGGTGTGGAACCCGTCCCGGGACGGGAATACGTGCGTGCCGAGCGATATCGTCATGTGTGCCAGCACCACACTCATCACGGCCGACGAGGTCGAAGTGCCGATCGAGCGCATCAGCGAGTTCAGGCCATTGGCCGCGGCGGTCTCGGTGATCGGTACCGCGCCCATGATCAGCGCGGGCATCGCCGCGTACGCCAGCCCGACGCCCCCCGCCACGATCACCCCCGCGAGCATGATCTCCCAGACGCTGTTCATCAGCATCACCGCGCACAGATAGCCGGCGGCGATCACCGCGGAGCCGAGCGCGAGGGTTACCTTCGGGCCTCGGCTCGCCGACAGTCGCGCAGACACCGGCGAGAGCAGCATCATCACGAAGCCTGTCGGCGCCAGCGCCAATCCGGCGCTGACCATCGACAGCCCGAAGCCGTACCCGGTCCGCTCCGGCGCCATCAGCAGCTGCGGAAAGGTCAGCGACATGCCGTAGAGCGAGAACCCCACGGCAACCGAGGCCACGTTGGTGAACAGCACTCGGGGCCGCGCCGAGACCCGCAGGTCCACCAGTGGTGAGCGCTGCCGCAGTTCGAAGAACCCCCAGCCGAGGAATACCACCGCCGACACCGCGAAAAGGATCAGGATCCGCGCGCTGGCCCAGCCCCAGTCCGCGCCTTTGGTGATCGCGATGAGCAACGCGAGCAGCGCCACCGACAAGCCGACCGCACCACCGAAGTCGAACCGCGCGGGCGTGCGTACCAGCGATTCCGGCACAAACACGAAAACCAGTACTGCGCAGAGGACGCCGAGACCGGCCGAGGTCCAGAACAGCACGTGCCAGTCCGCGTTCTGCGCGATCGCCGCCGCGACCGGCAGACCGATCGCACCACCGACACCCAGCGTCGCGCTCATGATCGCCATCGCCGAACCCACACGCTCGGCGGGCAATTCGTCGCGCATGATGCTGATCCCCAACGGGATCGCGCCGACCGCCAAACCCTGCAACGAGCGACCGACGATCTCGGGCACCAGCGCCGAGAACGACGCACAGAACACCGAACCGACAATCAACAACACCAGATTCGCGAACAGAATCCGACGCTTGCCGAACATGTCGCCGAGACGGCCACTGATCGGAGTCGACACCGCACCGGCCAGCAGCGTAGCCGTCACGACCCAGGACGCATTGGACGCCGAAGTGCTCAACAGTGTGGGCAGCGACGGGATGATCGGAATGACCAGGGTCTGCATGAGCGAGACCACCACACCGACCACGCCGAGTGTCGCAATGAGGAAAGCCGGCGTGGGACGGCGCCGGTCGTCGGAACCAGAGACGGTCGAAGACACGTCGACAGCAACAGTCACATATGTACGATACATATGACGTGCATCATGCACAATTTGGTACAAAACCACACGCTCGACATAGGTGAACCATGTCCGAATCCGGTAGCGCGGAGCACGCAGCCCTCAACCGGCTGGTCTTCGAGTTGACCCTGCTCTCGCGGCACGTCTCCGCATCAGTGTTGCGGCGCACTGGATTTCAGCTCGACCGTTCGGCGTATTCAATACTGACCCGTCTGGAGATCGACCCATCGCTCAACCTGCGCGAGCTCGCCGAATCCTTCGGGCTCGACATCTCCACCATCAACCGGCAGGTGGCCGCGATGCTCGAGCGTGGACTCGTGCGGCGCGTGCCGGATCCGTACGGCGGAATCGCGCGCAAACTCCGGGCCAGCGACACGGGGCTCGCGCTGCTCGCCGCCGATCGCGAGCAGCGCCGCGGTGAAATCGGCGCCGTGGTCGCCGACTGGTCCGGCGCGGACATCGCTCAGATGATCAGACTCGTCGCGCGGTTCAACGAATCGGTCGAGCGGATCGAGGACAATCAGTCGCCGCGTCCGCCGGCCGCCCATTAGGCGCTCCTACCCTGGGGCACTTCGGACGACCTCGCCCGCCACATGTGCCGCTGCCAAGGGAGCGGGCGTTGGGTCGGGCGAGCACCTCCCTCGCCGGTCCGAAGGGCGGCGTTCGACGATCGTCTCCTTCGTCATCCGGGATGGTTCCTGACGCATCGACACCTCGGGGCCCGCGACAACCTCGCCGACAAGACCTCGACAGCCTGCGTCCGACGATCTTCCTCGATCTGATCTGCCGATCCGTGGACGAGAGGTGACCGCCGGTGGGAAGGTGGAGATACCTCAGGTGCCGGCAAGGGAGCGGGACACATGGTGGACAAGACGAACGGATCTGCCGCGGGCAACAGTAGGGGGCCGGTGGCGGACCGGCCGGAGCAAATCCGGAATGTAGTGCTCGTCGGCCACGGCGGCTCGGGAAAGACCACGCTCGTGGAGGCTATGGCACTCACCGCGCGGGCCGTGAACCGGGCCGGGCGGGTTGAGGACGGCACCTCGCTCTCGGATTACGACGAGATCGAGCATCGGCAGCACCGGTCGGTGCAGTTGTCGGTGGTGCCGGTGGCGTGGGCGGGGATGAAGATCAACCTCTTGGACACGCCCGGATATGCCGACTTCGTGGGTGAGCTACGGGCGGGGCTGCGCGCGGCCGACGCGGCGCTGTTCGTCATCTCCGCGGCCGAGGGTGCGGAGGGCCTCGCGGGCGCGACCAGAGCGCTATGGGAAGAGTGCGCAGCGGTCGGTATGCCGCGTGCCATCGTGATCACACACCTGGATACCGCGCGGGACGAGTTCGACGAGATGACCGAGGCCTGCCGGGCAGTGCTCGGCGGCGGGTCGTCGGAAACCATTCTGCCACTGCATCTTCCGGTGTACGGACCGAAGAGCCCGGACGGCCACCGTCCGGTCACCGGAATGGTGGAACTGCTACCGAACTGCGTCGGCGACTATTCCTCCGGCGAAGAAGTCCAGGGCGAACCCGCCCCCGCGCAACTTCCGGAAATGGCGGAAGCACGCAATCGGCTCATCGAGGGCATCATCGCGGAAAGCGAAGACGAATCCTTGATGGAACGCTACCTCGAGGGCGAGGAGATAAGCCTCGAAACGCTGGTCACCGACCTGGAGCGGGCCATCGCGCGGGGCAGCTTCCATCCGGTCCTGTTCGCCGCTCCCGCCCCGGAAGGCGCCAAACAGGGACTCGGTACGGTGGAACTGCTCGATCTCATCACCGGAGGCTTCCCGACGCCCGCCGAGCACGAGGTCTCGGCCGTCACCGCCACCAACGGCGCGAGCCCGCACCGGCTTGCCTGCGACCCGGACGGCGAACTCGCGGCGGAGGTGATCCGCACCGCCTCCGATCCCTATGTCGGCCGGGTCTCCCTGGTGCGCGTCTTCTCCGGAACGCTGCACGCCGACGACACAGTGCACGTCTGCGGCCACGGCCTCGAAGTCCGCGGCCACGAGAGTCATGACGTGGACGAGCGGATCGGCGCGATCTCCTCCCCCTTCGGCAAACAGCAACGTCCGCTCGGTCAGGCCATCGCGGGCGACATCGTCTACGTCACCAAGCTCAGCCGCGCCGAAACCGGCGACACCCTGTCAGCCACCGGCACTCCCCTGCTCATCGAGCCGTGGCCGATGCCGGATCCGTTGCTGCCCATAGCTATTCGTGCACGCAGCAAGGCCGACGAAGACAAGCTGTCGCAGAGCCTGTCTCGCTTGGCGGCCGAAGACCCAGCCGTACGGCTCGAACACAACAGCCACACCGGCCAGCTGGTCCTGTGGTGCCTCGGCGAGGCGCATCGCGACGTCGCCTTGGAGCGCTTGCGGACTCGGTTCGGCGTGCAGGTCGACGTGATCGAGCACCGGGTCGCGCTGCGAGAGACGTTCGCGGGCAAGGCAACTGGGCGTGGCAGGCATGTCAAACAGTCTGGAGGACACGGGCAGTACGCCGTGTGCGAGATCGAGGTCGAGCCGCTACCCGGTGGTTCCGGGATCGAGTTCGTGGACAAGGTGGTCGGCGGAGTCGTTCCGCGGCAGTTCATTCCGTCGGTGGAGAAGGGTGTCCGCGCGCAGGCCGCGCGGGGTGTGGCGGCGGGACATCCACTGGTCGATGTGCGGGTCACGTTGTACGACGGCAAAGCTCACTCGGTCGATTCCTCCGACGCCGCGTTCCAGACCGCGGGTGCGCTCGCCCTGCGGGAAGCAGCCGCCGCGGCGGGGATCGCTCTCCTGGAGCCGCTCGCCGAGGTCTGGGTCATCGTCGCCGACGAGTACGTCGGGCCCGTCTTGAGCGACTTGTCCGGTCGGCGCGGCCGGGTTCTCGGCACCGAACCGCACAGCACCGGACGGACTCGAATCCACGCCGAGGTGCCGGAACTCGAACTCAGCCGCTACGCGATCGATCTGCGGTCTCTTTCGCACGGGAGCGGCGATTTCTCGCGGACCTATGTGCGGCACGAACCGATGCCCGATCACTTGGCGGCCGCGGTGCGCGGGGAAAAAGCCCGCGCCTGACCCACCGGCCGCCTGCACCACCCCATTCCGCCCAGCGCGGTCGTCGTCACTGATGTTCGAGGCGCAGGCCGGAGAGCCATGTCATGCCTCTCGACCCGGCGCGAGCGCGCGTCGGGCCAGCGCCAACCAACGTTCTGCATTCTTCGCCATACCGCCGTCAGGCGACGTGTCGAGCAGCAGGATCACATCCTCGACCGTCACATCCGAGTACAGCGCCCGATCCTTGTGGGCGGCTGCGATCAACGTCGCCACCGCATGTCGGCCATTCGCCCGGACCTCATGCAGCGAATCCTCGGCGAGATCGGTGACCGCATAGCGCAGCAATCGCTCCTGACGCATGTCGATCACTACTCGGCGCAGCAGTTCGACGAGTTCGTCGAATGCGACAGAAGTCCCTGACCGCACCCTGGCGAGCGCCCCGTCGAGGTATTCGGTGATCACCGTGGACAACTCGATCACGATTGCTTCGACCAGGTCTTTCTTGGCCGGAAAGTGACGGTACAGGGTGCCGACCGCCACACCCGCCGCGGCGGCGATGTCGTCCATGCCGATGGCCGGGCCGCGGGCGAGGATCAGGGCGCGCGCTGCGGCGAGGATTGCTTCACGGTTACGTTGGGCGTCGGCTCGGCGTCTGGGTTGTCCGGTCATGTCGGGGTCAGCCTATCGCTCGGAAAAACTTGCACAGAACATGGACTACTGGTTCACTTTAATGATGAACGTGTCGTTCATGTTAGGAGTGAAACGTGAGCAAGTGGACCGAGAACGATATCCCCGATCAGAGCGGCCGGGTCGCGGTGATTACCGGGGCCAACACCGGTATCGGGTTCGAGACTGCGCGCGCGTTAGCCGCGCGGGGCGCGACGGTGTTATTGGCCTGCCGGAACCTCGATAGAGCCCAGGCGGCGGCGAAGCGGATCGCCGAATCGGCCGGAGCAGGCGTTGCCGAAACGGTGCAGCTCGATCTGAACTCGCTGGCCTCGGTCCGCAAGTCGGCCGACGAGATTCGTGGCCGGTACGACCGGATCGACCTTCTGATCAACAACGCGGGCGTAACCGGCCTGTCCGGCCACACCGAAGACGGCTTCGAGATCCAGTTCGGCATAAACCATCTCGGTCATTTCGCCTTCACCGGACTTTTGCTCGACCGGCTCGCCGATGTTCCGGGCGCCCGCGTCGTCACGGTCAGCAGCATCGGCCATCGGTTCGGACGGATCGATGCCGGTGATCCGACTGCGGCTCGCGGAAACGCCTACGGCAAGTCGAAACTCGCGAATCTACTGTTCACTTACGAACTCGATCGCCGCTTGTCCGGGACCGCCGCGATCGCCCTTGCGGCCCATCCTGGTGGCGCGAGTACCGAAGTCTTTCGCTACTCCCCCGCACTGTTCCGTCTGCCGAACTCGGTGGTGGCCCGTCTATTCGGGCGCACACCCGCTATGGGCGCGCTCCCCACCTTGCGCGCTGCCACCGACCCCACCGCAATGGGCAGCGAATACTACGGTCCGGCAGGCATTTTCGAAATCCAGGGTTACCCCGCCACAGTGCAATCCAGCAGCCGTGCACGCGACCCCGAACGGCAAGCCGAACTCTGGATTGCGTCCGAGCGACTAACTGGCGTGCACTACAACTGACCGGCACGGCACCTGACTGCGATGCCGAGCGAACGCGCCCGACCCTGCGGTCAGGAAAACCCACATCCGCGACCATCTCGACACGATCGCCGCCGAACCAACACCCCATGCGAAACGCTCGGCTGGGGAAACCCCAGCCGAGCGCTTCGCCGACCTAGTGACCACTAGCAACTAGCAGCCGTGTTGCGACGCCCCTGTAATTCACCCACCGCGGAATGGACCGTGCACCGTATCCAGTTGCGGTCCTACGACTTACACGTCGAAGTACAGCTCGAACTCGTACGGGTGCGGACGCAGGTTCACCGGCGCGATTTCGCCTTCGCGCTTGAGGGTGATCCAGGTTTCGATCAAGTCCTCGGTGAAGACGTTGCCCTCGGTGAGGTAGTCGTGGTCCTGCTCGAGGCGGTCGATGACCGAGGCCAGGCTGGTGGGAGCCTGCGGGATGTTCTTGGCCTCCTCCGGCGGGAGCTCGTAAAGGTCCTTGTCGACCGGGGCCATCGGCTCGATCTTCTTCTTGATGCCGTCCAAACCGGCCATCAGCATGGCGGTGAAGGCCAGGTACGGGTTGCCCGAGGAGTCCGGCGCGCGGAACTCGATGCGCTTGGCCTTCGGGTTGTTCCCGGTGACCGGGATGCGGACGGCGGCCGAGCGGTTGCGCTGTGAATACACCAGGTTGATCGGGGCCTCATAGCCCGGGACCAAGCGGTGGTAGGAGTTCACGGTCGGGTTCGTGAAGGCCAGCAGCGACGGCGCATGGTGCAGGATGCCACCGATGTAGTGACGTGCGATATCCGACAGCCCGCCGTAGCCGGACTCGTCGTGGAACAGCGGCTTGCCGTCCTTCCACAGCGACTGGTGCACGTGCATACCTGAGCCGTTGTCCCCGAAGAGCGGCTTCGGCATGAAGGTGACGGTCTTGCCCTCGGCCCACGCGGTGTTCTTGACGATGTACTTGAACAGCTGCAGGTCGTCGGCCGCGTGCAACAGGGTATTGAACCGGTAGTTGATCTCGGCTTGACCGGCGGTGCCGACCTCGTGGTGGCCGCGCTCCAGCTCGAAGCCGGAGTTCTGCAGGTTGGTCGAAATCTTGTCGCGCAGGTCGACGTAGTGGTCGTACGGGGCGACCGGGAAGTAACCGCCCTTGTTGCGGACCTTGTAGCCGCGGTTCGGGGTGCCGTCCGGGTTGAACTTCGCGCCGGTGTTCCAGGAGCCGGAGATCGATTCGATCTCGTAGAAGGCGCCGTTCATGGCCGAGTCGTAGCGGATCGAGTCGAAGATGTAGAACTCCGCCTCGGGACCGAAGTACGCGGTGTCGGCGATGCCGGTCGAACGCAGGTACTCCTCCGCCTTGCGCGCGATATTGCGCGGGTCGCGGCTGTAGGCCTCCCGCGTGAACGGGTCGTGCACGAAGAAGTTGAGGTTCAGCGTCTTGGCGGCACGGAACGGGTCGACACGCGCGGTACTGAAGTCGGGCAGCAGCAGCATGTCCGACTCGTCGATCGACTGGAACCCACGGACAGAGGAGCCGTCGAACGCCAGCCCTTCCTCAGCGAGGTCGGTGGTAAAGGCCTTCCCCGGGATCGAGAAGTGCTGCTGCACACCGGGAAGGTCGCTGAACCGGATGTCGACGTACTCGATTTCCTCGTCCGCGATGTATTTGATGACCTCGTCGGCCGTGCTGAACGTCACTTGTTCTCCTTACGGATCGGTTCCCAGCCAGTGTCGATTGCATGGGTTCGTCGCGACCAGACGCTATGGATGCCGTGTTTCCCTGCAGTCAAGGCTGTGTTTCGCCAGTGTTACGCGTGCGCCTGGCCGAGTGGCGATGGCCACCCTGGCTCGAACTGCATGGTAGTCCTGCCATCGGCCGAGGTACGCGGCGACCTGAACTCCATTTATGCGGTGCCGGGCGGCCGGTCGGGCCCGCCTATTCTGGAGTGCATGGCACGCATCACCGGATCCTGGCTCTCCGGACCTTCGGCTGACTCCGGAGATCCGGCAACCCCCGAGTTCCCCGGTGAACATCTCGGCCTGCCGAAGACCGGAGCGGGCTCGCTGGCGGGCATGGGCCGCCGTATCGCCGCCCTGTTCGTGGACTGGTTGATCGCGCTCGGCATCGCGGCGCTGGTCGTGCGCGGCGGCTCGGCGTCGAGCCTGACGCTGCTGATCTGGTTTGTGATCGGCGTCGGCGCGGTCACGCTGTTCGGATTCACGCCAGGGCAGTACTTCCTGCGGCTGCGGACGGTCCGCATCGACGCGCCGGCGCGAGTCGGCTTCGTGCGCGCGCTGGCCAGGCAGCTGCTGCTGATTTTCGTGGTGCCCGCGTTGTTCACCGACGCCGACGGGCGTGGGATGCACGATCGCGCCACCGGCACAGCGCTGGTGCACTCGCGCTGAGCCGCCCAGCATCGGATCTGCCCGCCGCCGGGTAACGCCGATAGGCTGCGCCGGTGTCCTTGAATCCGGTGATGCTCGCTGCCCGCTTCCTGCTCGAGCTCGTTGCTGTGGCTTCTTTCGGCGTCTTCGGCTGGCGCGCGTTCGATGGGCCGTGGAAGTTTCTGCTGGTGGTGGCGCTACCAGTCGTCGCGGCAGTCGTGTGGGGGATATTCGCAGTGCCCGGCGATCCGAGCCGTGACGGCCAGCCGAAGGTGGCCGTGTCCGGCTCGACGCGCCTGGTGATCGAGCTGACGGTGCTCGGCGGCGGGGCGCTCGCACTGCAGTCGGCTGGTCTGCCGAGCTGGGGTGTGGCGTTCGCGGTGCTGGTGATCGTGTATCACGCGCTCGCCTACGACCGTGTCGTCTGGCTGCTCGGCCGCGATTGAGGCCGCGGGCGCACACCTTTGGGTAGAGAGCATGAAGCAAAGAGTCCGTGTCGCAGGGACACGGGGCTCCCTGGGAGTCGGGGTCAGCGCCTGCGGATGGTTCGCTGGACGCCGCGCATCTTGGCGCCCCCAGGCATCGGGCCCTTCGGCAGCGCGGGCCCGCTGCGCGAGCTCAGCGCGGATAGACGGCCCTCGATGAGGTCGATGCGCTTGGTGTCGATGTTGCGGGGCAGCTTGGTCAGGTAACGCTGCAGTTCCTTCAGCGGAACCTGGCCCTCGTCGTTGCCGATGACCACGTCATAGATCGGTGTGTCGCCGATCAGCCGGGCCGTACGCTTCTTTTCCTGGGCCAAAAGCGATTTCACCCGCTGCGGGGAGCCCTCGGCGACCAACACCACGCCGGGCAGGCCGATCACCCGGTGCACCGCGTCCAGCTGCGTGGTCGCCGCGATGCCGTTGTTCACCCGCCACTTGCCCTGCAAGTTGTCCAACACCCAGGCCGCGGCGCCCGCCTGGCCCTCGGCCTTGCCGTAGACGCTCTTCTGCACCCTACGGCCGAAGATGATGAATGCGAGCAACGCGCCGAGCACCACGCCGAGCGGAACGAGGAACCAGGTCAGCCCGAAGATCAGGCCGATGACGACGAAGACGGCGGTGCTGCCGATCACGGCGCCGATCATCAGCGGCAGCAGCAGCTTGTCTTCCTTGCGCTGCATCTGGAACGCCTGCCAGAGTTGCGTGCGACGCTCTTTCGACTGCTGCTTGCGAGCCGCTTTCGCCGCGGCCTTCGCTTCCTTGGTGGGCTTGCCTGCTGCCATGTCTCTCAGGATAGTGCCCAGGTAGTCCCGGCTTTACCACGGGACAGGGCGCGATCAATTCCCACCGCGGTGGCCGATCGGGCCGAGCACGCTGAGATCCAGATCACCGGATGCCTCGGTCCAGCCCATGGCGCGCAGCTCCACCGGAGTGGTGACGCCGAGGGCGTCGCGCAGGCCGACGGCGACCGAGCGGGCGAACGCGAGCAGGCTGCCCGGGGAGATCGGCCAGAACAACGTTCTGGTCCAGTTGTCCGTGTCGCGCCGCAGCACGGGCTCGTGCCAGCCGAGTTCGCGCAACTCCTGCGCGGCGACGTCCGGGATCGGCTGCGTCAAATAATTGTTACCGGCCAGCTCAGCGGATAATTTGATGTCGTATTGGACGAACTGGACGTAGCGATTACCCGGCGCCGCGATGATCAGCGTCGCACGCGAGGGGAGCTCCGAGAGACATTGCGTCAGCGCCTGCGCGAACCGTTCCCAATCCGCGGTCACCGGCACGCTCATTCCTCCCCCGGACACTCGAACTGGGTCGATCATACGCCGACCAGCCGCAGGCACCAGGCGGATTATGTTGAACTACGACAGAGTTCATTGAGACATAGCAGTACGGAATAACTCGATACGTCTCAGCGACGCCAACGTGCCATCCGTATCTCAGTCCCCGCACACCACCGCCGGGACCTGCGGCATCTCCGCACGCCGCGAGACAACCCCGTACCACGGAACCCCGGGGCGCCGAGCGTGCGACTCGCCGGACGCAGCGCCCACGACGTGGCGGCGCAGACCGCGAAACAGCCTGTGGAGAAAGCAGGATTCACACCGACCCGTAGGCGGTATAGGAAATGAGACCACCGGTGAGTCGAAAACCGTTCGGGCATAGTTCTATTCCTTCACGAACGAAATCGGACGACAGAATCGCCCTGGCGCCGAGTACCTTCCAGAATTCCGAGAATCGTCATCACATAAGCCGGATAGCCCCGCCTGGTCATGCCGCGTCAGTGGCTGACGTGTGTATCAAATCGGCGACGCCGCCCGATGCCGCAATGAATACCGTCGCAAGGGTGGTGGTCCAGAATCCGATGGATCGCGCCTTGCCCATCGTGACCGCCGACGAGATCCTGGCGCGCGGAGACCGCCTGGCCGCCCGCCGACGCGCAGCGGATCGCCGTCGCCCCGGGGAGCGTCCAGCTGCCCATGCTGATGGAACGTGCAACCCCGGCCTGCCCGGCGACCTCGCCAAGGGAATCGTGACGTGGCAAAACGAGATGACCATCACGCTCGATCCCGGCGTGCTGAACAATGCAACGGTGTCCATGAATTCGCCGAACCGCGACGGTGACCGATGACGGAGCCGGTAGATGACCTGACCGCCGAACGCCTCGCCGCGGCGCTGCGCTGCGCGACCGTGTCCGCCGAGGAGCCGGAGGACGCGACCACCACCGCGTTCGAGCTCCTCGACGCCCACCTCGAGCAGTCCTTCCCGCTGGTACACGCCGAGCTCGAACTGCGACGATTCGGGCACAGCAGGCTCTACCGATGGCCGGGTAGCGAACCCGGCCGGGTGGCCGCCATCCTGCTCGCGCACCAGGACGTGGTGCCCGTGGACGATCCGCAGCGCTGGACGTATCCGCCGTTTGCCGGGGTGGTGGACGACGAATTCATTTGGGGCCGGGGCGCCATCGACGACAAGAGCCGCGTCGTCGCCATCCTGGAGGCGGTCGAGTCGGCGCTCGCCGGGGGTATCCAGCCCCGGCACACCGTGTATCTGGCGTTCGGGCACGACGAGGAGGTCTTCGGCGGGCAGGGCGCCGAGCGCATGGCCGACCATCTCCGGCAGGGGGACGTACACGCGGACCTGTTGCTCGACGAAGGCGGCGTGATCACCGAGGGTATCGCCGACGGCGTACGGCAGCCGGTGGCCACGATCATGCTCGGCGAGAAGGGCTGCGCGACGGTTCGGCTGTCGGTCACCGAGGTGGGCGGTCACTCGTCCATGCCGGGCAAGCAGACCGCGGTCGGACGGCTCGCCCGCGCGGTGGGGCGAATCCAGGACCATCCGATGCCGCTGCGCCTGACCCCGGTGATCGCGGACATGCTGGCCCGGCTGCGCCACGCCATGCCCGAGCCGCGGCGGCGCCTGCTCGGCCTCGGCGGCGTCGCGGCGCCGGTGATCACGCGGGTGATGGCGGCCCGTCCGCACACCGAGGCGCTGGTGCGCACCACCGCCGCACCCACCGTGATCCGCGGCGGGGTGAAGTCCAATGTGCTGCCGCAGCATGCCGAGGCGCTGGTGAACTTCCGCATCCTGCCTGGCGACTCGGTCGCCTCGGTGCTCGACCACTGCCGGAAAGTGGTGCGCGACAAGGGTGTTCGCCTCGAGTTGGTCGGCATGTCCGCGGAACCGTCCCGTACCACCGGTCCCGGCCCCGCCTTCGACCTGATCGCCGAGCTCGCTCGCGACATCGTGCCCGGTATCGCGGTGACCACCGGTCTCGTCCCCGGCGCCACCGACTCCAGGTACTACGACGATCTGGCGGGCACCCGGTGTAATTTCGCCCCGATCGTGCTGGACGAACGCGACCTGGCCTCGATTCATGGAACCGACGAGCGCCTCTCCCGGGTCAACTACGCTCGACTCATCGAGTTCAACCGGCGGCTGATCGAGCGGCTGGCAGCAGCCACGACCAGTGCGCCATCGACGTCAGGAGCCGATGCATGACCACCCAGCCCACGGCGGACGACGCCACGCCGACCGCGATCCGCACCGAGTCCGGCGAGTTCGACGGCACCGGCAGCGGAGTGGCCTGGCGGGCGTGGCTGCCCGACGGCACGGCGCGTGGCGCGATCGTCCTCGTGCACGGCGTGGCCGAACACTCCGGCCGCTACATCCATGTCGGGCAGCGTCTGGCGGCCGAGGGATTCGCGGTCTACGCGCTCGACCACATCGGCCACGGCAAGTCGGCGGGCGGCAAGGCCAACATCGGCTCGATGGAAGGTGCCGCCGACAATGTCGCCGCCATGCTCGACATCGCGCGCCGCGAGCACCCGGGCGTATCGCACTTCCTCCTCGGGCACTCGATGGGCAGCCTCATCGTGCTCTACTTGGCCACCCGCGCGCCGATCGACGTCGCGGGCATCGTGGTGTCGGCCCCACCGCTGGACATCCCGGTCGGCAATCCGGCGCAGCGGTTGCTCGCGCCCGTGCTGAGCAGGCTGGCGCCGAGTCTCGGTGTGTTGAAATTGGATTCGTCGCAGATCAGTCGTGATCCTGCGGTGGTCGCGGCCTACGACAACGATCCGCTGGTCTACCGGGGCAAGCTGCCCGCCCGCACCGGCGCCGAGATGCTGCAGGCCGGCGCGACGGTCAAAAGGCGGCTGGCGAAGCTCTCGATACCGCTGCTGGTGCTGCACGGCACCGCCGACTCGATCGCCGCGCCTTCCAGCTCCGACCTCATCGAGCGGAGCGCGGGCTCGAAGGATTTGACCGTGATCCGCTACGAGGGCCTCTATCACGAGGTATTCAACGAGCCCGAGCAAAACAAGGTTCTCGGCGACGTGGTCGGCTGGCTGGAGGCGCACCTTACCAGCCAGTAGTATCCCCGCATGGGAACTACCAGATCCATCGCGTTCATCCGTGCCAGCTGGCACAGTTCGATCGTCGGCAAGGCCTACGAGGGCTTCTGCGCCGAATACGCCGACCTCGGCTTCGACCCGGCCACCATCGACAAGTTCGAGGTGCCGGGAGCGTTCGAGATACCGCTGCACGCAAAACGTCTCGCGTACTCGGGGCGGTACGCGGCGATCGTCGCGTCCGCGCTGGTGGTCGACGGCGGAATCTACCGGCACGACTTCGTCGCCTCGGCGGTGATCGACGGGCTGATGCGGGTACAGCTGGATACCGACGTACCGGTGTTCTCGGTCGTGCTCACACCGCATCACTTCCATGAGCACAGCGAGCACGTCACCTACTTCACCGAGCACTTCGTGACCAAGGGAGCCGAGGCCGCCCGCGCTCTGGCAAGCACCCTGAGTTCCCTTCGGTCACTTCCGGTGTAGTCCGGAACTCGACTTTCCCGTCCAGCACGCCGGTTTCGAGCGCCTCCTCAGCCGTAGTCTGTCCTGACTTCGTATGGCCCGCTGGTTCCTTGCCCAGGCTGTGGCGTGCGCGAGGAACCAATCCAGTGCGCGAAGATAGCTCGCGAGGTTCTGGGGCAGGCCGGGTCAGTGGAAGCGCACTTGGGCCAGCACGGCGCGGTGATCCGAGCCGGGCACAGTCACGGTGTGGATTTTTTCGGCGGTGGCTTCGGCGAGGAGGATGTGGTCGATGCCGATCACCGGGCCCCAGCCGCGGTCGTTCGGGAAGGTGGGGAGAAGGCCCGCGCCGGTTTGATCGGCGGCGGAGGCGAAGCGGCCGCGCAGCAGGTCGCGGTAGGCCGCGTGGTCGCGGGTCGCGTTGAAATCCGCGCCCACGATCACTGGACCGGTTCGGGCATCGAGGATTTCACGGACCCTGCGCATCTCGGCGGTCCACGCCTGGAATGCCAACGGCGGGACCGGATGTAAGGCAAAGACCGTGATCGGTCCGCGTTCGGGGTGATCCATCGTCGCGGACACGTTGTTCAGGATGAAACCAACGTATTTCGTATTGTCGCGCAACGGGTATCGGCTGTAGATCCCCGTTCCTCCGCCGCCCGTGCGTGTCGGCTGAGTGTAGTGGTACGGCAGATCCTCCAGGATTCCCGCAATCGTCAATCGCTCGACCGCCTGGTCGGTCAGTTCATCGACGGTCAGCACGTCGACCCGGTTCTCTCGCACCGCGCGGACAACGGCCGCCGGATCGGCGCCGCCGAACAGCAGGTTCGATTGCATGACGATGAGCTGTGTCCCGCTCGCGGCCCGCCCGTCGGGCACGAACACGGGCGCCAGCGTCCACAGCGTGGCCGCGGCAAGCACCCCGGCGACGGCAGCGCTGCGCCACCTGCGCGCGCTCAGGAACAGCACCAGACCGACGACCGCCCCAATCATGAAGTACGAAGCCCCGGACGCGGCCAGCACCAGCCATCGCCGCTGCCACGCTCCGAAATGCAGCATGATCCCGACGGCTCCCGCCGCCACCGCGCACCACCCCGCTTCGAGCAACGCCCGGTCCATCCATTTACGCATGTGGCCGAGACTATCCGCCGATTGTGGAGATCCGGTGTGGTACGGATGCGAATCGGTTCAGGAGCATCCGCTGTCGCTTTCGTCGTCCGACGAGAACTGCGGTACACCACCGCGCCACACCGACGGCAATACTCCTGCAATGACTACGAATTCACGCGAAGCCACGAAAAGCCAACGATTCACAGGTGCGTGTTGGGTGCGATAAGGTTCTTCGGCTATATCAGTTCACCGAAAAGGACATGGATATGAGGCGTTCGGTCGTAGCTCCACTGTGTTTCGTGGGAGCAGCGTTTCTGGGAGTAGGCGCTGCCGGGATAGCACGGGCAGATCCGATGCCGGACAAGTCACGGGCGGTCACCACAGAGGACGGTTGGGACCTGCGGATCACCACGACCGCAGCGAGTCTGGATCGCGTTCCGAACTTGGCGGCGACGCCGTTCACCCGCGAGGGATTCGTGAGTCTCACAGCGACTGCCGACATCTCCGGATCCGGCCAGCAGCCGGTGGACGCGGGCAGCCTGACGCTCGGCTATCAAATCGGCTGTCAGGTAGATGTCTCCACCGGGGCCGCCGTGGGCGTGTCGGGACTGATCGGGCCGAATGTCGGTATCACGGTAGCGCCGACACCGGGATTGAACGTCGGCGGAAGCGCCTTGGTGGTGCCGTCGATCTCAGTCAATCCGAAACCAGGAGCGATCACCGCCCTTCCCTTCGGCACGAAGACGTTGGCCGGACCGCATGGCTCCATCAGCGTGGACCAGGTGCAGATCAAAGTGGATGCCTGCCTCGGGGCCGTCAGCCTGCGCTCGTACGCGATCGTGTCGATGTCCACGCCCACCGCCGACAATTCCGTCGCCGTCTATGGCGACCCGATCTGGTTGTGATCATGAAACGCCGCATAGGAACAGCCCTTGTGGCCGCAGTGATAGCGGCGGGCACCCAAGCCGTCGCCGCCCAGGCGGAGCCGATCCCACCGTGTGACGAAGAACTGATCACGGTCCCCGGGAAGCCCTGCGACACACCGGTACCCGAGGAACCCACCCACCCCGACGAAGAGGCCGGACCAGGATCGTCAGGATCGAATGGGCCACCCTCGCCACCGCAATCCCCCGGCACGAGCGGCCCGCCCGATAAGGGCGGCTCAGGTGCGTCGGCACTGACTCCGCCACCACCAGGCCACGCGCACGGACACGGACACGGACACGCGATCGTGCCCGTGCCGCAGTAAGCCGGGCAGATAGCAGCTATAGCCGGGTAGGTGTCGATCTGGTCGAGCTGTCAGGCGCGCGTGGAGATCCGGTGTGGCGCGGATGTGGATCGGCCCACGCGCTACCAGCTGTCGCTGTCCTCGCAGCACGAAAAGCTTGCCGCTGATCCCCATACGGTTCGCTCGCAGCCGGTGCCCAGGAGTGACGACCTGGGTCGGACCAGCTCCAGCCGCTGCTGACCGTACCCGGCCGATAACGGCCGTCTCGCCGCCCTCTTCGCCCCACCGCCGTCGGCGAGGAGGAGCTCGAGATCTGGGACCGGGCGATCGAGGTGTTCGGTTCCGAGCTGGGGCGAGGCCGCCGGTGCGGTCGAGGCGCTGGTCCGCGGCGACCTGTTCGCCCCGACACCCCGATCCCGCTGCGCCGCCTCGCACTCCAACTGAGCGCCCCGCTGCCGCGCTCGCGTCTCGACGCGGCGTTCGTCGCGCCCGAACCGGTCGTCACACCACCGTCAAGCGCCGCAACGCGACCGTCGAGATCACGAGCGAGGGCCACAACGCCGAACA
Source organism: Nocardia sp. NBC_00881 (assembly GCF_045207455.1). Lineage (NCBI taxonomy): Bacteria > Bacillati > Actinomycetota > Actinomycetes > Mycobacteriales > Nocardiaceae > Nocardia > Nocardia sp. NBC_00881. Next base: position 7,973,959 of record NZ_CP108798.1, on the reverse strand, counting down.
GCTCGCCGACGACGAGCGCCGAATCGCGGTGGTCTACGACGCCGACGTCCCTTCGAAGACCATCGCTACCGCCGTCTTCGCGGGCCTCGCCCTCGTCATGGTCGTCTTCGCCAGTGGTTCGCAGCAGTCCCGTTCGTGCTAGACGCGCTCATCCCGGTGTGGAAGTACCGCAACGCCCGCAACACCGCCCAGAATGCCGCGGCCCGCCGCGACGAGCAGCTGGCCGAGGTCCGCTCGGCACTCGTACAGCCCCGCAAGAACAATGCCGCCGAGGAGCGCCCGGCTGGCCGAGCGATACAAAGCCGACCGCGAGGCCCTCGACCGCTTGATCGAGTCGCTGCCTGCCGATCGGGATTGACGCGCTCGAACTCGACATCGCTGGTTCGCGGCGTCGAGATGGAAGTCGAACTCGCCGTGGTCGACTCCGGCGATGAAACGCAGTCCGCGCGGTTTCAAAGACCGGCTTCTCCACCTCTACTCAGCCGCTCCTGACCGTACCGGGCCGGTATTCAGCCCCGCGAGAACGCCCACGCGTGATGACTGAATCCACAGTGCGACAGGATGGTTCGCGATACCCGGCGGGAATTCGAGCTCGCCATTGTTGCCTCCGGCCTGGACGCCGGTCCACTCGAATTCGTTGAAGCGGTGTTCGATCACGTAGGCACAGGTGGGCGGAATTCGGTTCGCCGGAGAGCGGGGTGCAGTCGCGATTTCGACTGAAACGAGTTCAATACAGCCCTTGTCGTAGCGACAGCGGTGGTGGCGGTTTTGCTGGGGCCTTCTTCGCATTGAGTAGGTGTTGCGAAGGCCGTTGGGCGGGCGGACTCCGCCGGAACGGAGGAACCAATGACCACCGCGGCACAGCCCTATTGACATCCGCACGCACTCCATGGTTAGGTCAGTCACGCCGATGGTAGATCGATCTACCAAGGCCGTTTCTCTCGCGCTGCGAGGGCACGAGATTTCGACACGCCGGTCTAGCGGGAGAATTCGGCTTAATGGCCGTCGTCACCGCAGCGGTCTGGTTGATCGGTTTCGCGATCAGTTTCCACCGGCTGGGGCAGATTAGGAGAACCGCAATGTCCGAGCGGTGCAAAACGTGATGAATGGGCAGGACGAGACCGGTCGAGATGACGCAGCAGAATGCGTCGATACTCCCGATGCGGTGTTCAGCCTGCTGGGCGACGAAGGGCAGGCGGAGGACGTCGACAGCACGGCCGCCGCCGAGCAGGAGTCCGGCGGTGGCGAGGTTGCCGATACCGCGGCGGAATCCGGCCCGGCGGCCGATAGCGATGAGTCGGTGGATGACGTTTTCCGGCGCGTTGCCGAAGAGTTGATAGTCGAACGGAATTGATTCACAGTCGAATGACCAGTGGGATATTCGAGTTCTGGGATCCGGTGCGGTGGCGACCGCGGGTGGTGGTGCGGCGGTTTCGGTGTTGGGTCGAGGCTACCGGCCGACGGCGCAGGATGGTGTGGTTGCTGGGGATCACTCTGGCGTTGTTCGTCTTCCCGGGTGTTGTCGGTGGGGTGGCTGTGGCGCAGACGCACAGCGGTATGGCGGCGGGCCGGTCGAGTATCGGCATGCTCAGCTGGATGAATATCCGGGACTCGTTCGGAGTCCGGTTGACCGATTACGTGTTCGCGACCAGCCACGGCAGCGTGTTGAATCCGTTGGAGACGATCGTGTCGTTGATCCTGGGCTTGGAGTTCGTCGGCTATCTGGTCATCGTGACCTCCGCGGTGTGGTTGATCGGTTTCGCGATCAGCTTCCAATGGCTGGATCCGTTCGGTCGAGCATTGACCGGGGTCGCCGACAACCTGACCGGCCAGATCGCCACACCCCTGCTGTTGACCGTCGCCGCGGGGATCGGCGCGTTCTTCGTCGCCTGGTTCGTGGTACGCGGGTTTGTCGCCAAGGCCACGATGCAGGTCGTGACGATGCTCGGGGTGGCGGTGCTCGGCCCGATCGTGCTGGCGGAGCCGTTGGCCGATGTCTTGTCCTCACACGGCCTACTCGCCCAAGGCCGCGATCTGGGTATCGCGGTAGCGGCCGGGCTCAACGGCAGCACGAGCCCGAACCCCGACCAGCTGGTCGTCACGATGCAGGGGGATCTGGCCGACAACTTCGCACGCCGCCCGATACAGGTGTGGAACTTCGGTCACGTCGTCGACCAGTCGCCGCGGTGCGCCGCGGCGTGGTCGGCCGGCGTGCAATCGGGCGAGGATTCCCGGGTCTTGACCGGCATGCGGACCTGCGGGGACACCGCGGCCTATGCCATGGCAAGCGATCCCAGTCTGGGGCAGGTCGGCTCCGGTTTGGTGCTGTTGGTGTGCGCGACGATCCTGCTGGTGTTCGGGGTGTACCTCGGCAACAAGATCATGTGGGCTGCGCTGGACTCGATCTATCACGCGTTCATGGCCATCTTCGGGTTCGCGGCAGGCGGATTCGTCTACGGACCGACCCAGACGTTCCTGGTTCGCAACCTCGTCGATGCTTTCGTCGCGGCGGGAAGAATGGCGGCCTACACCGTCTTCCTCGGTGTCTACGTCCTGTTCCTGGGCAACCTGTTCCGCCAAGCCGAAGGACAGGTCGGGGTGGTCCTGGTCCTGGGCGCCATGGTGGAGATCGTCGCCATCCTGCAGCTGAGGCGCCTGAGCGCGAGCATCGGCCGGGGCAACAATTGGGTCGCCAACCGATTCGCCTCCGCGATACAGGGCGCCGGCGGCTCCGGCGGCGGCGGTGGCACCGCCCTGGGAATGGGCAACGTCGGGGCCGGCCACTCCCTGCCCGGGGCCGGGCTCATGGCCGGAATCGCCGCCATCAACACCATCGGCGCCAACCCGGTCACCGCGTTACTCTTCCGCAGGCGCTCACCATGGGACCTCGACTCGAAACTGAGGCACCGCGTCGACCTGATGAATCTCAAAGCGAATGAAGAGATACTCGGGAAGGGCTGGGCGCTCAACTCGGCGCGGGTCCGAGAAGGGTATATCGAAGCCGCCAGAACAGCCGCCAAGGAATACGGCTACACCCATCGCGGTGCCGCCGCGGCCGTGGACCGCGTCATCAACCGCGGCGGATCCCTGGGCGACGTCGTCACCTCCATGACAGACGCCGGCTTCAAGGACAAAGAAATGATGGTCGGTGCCATGCGAGCCTACAACTACCGCGAGCAATTCGGTCCCAGCGTCTGGGATGGTGACGCGTACATCGGCGAGGCCGTGGCCTCGATGTCGGTCCTCAAATTGGCTCAAACACCGGCGAACATGGCTCTCTTCGAGCACACTGCGCACCGGTTGGCAAACCGGCGCTATATCGACCAGGTCCCGTGGACCGATCTCACCAAGGACGAACAGAAATATATCGACGATTACTTCAAAAATCCCACGAGGGACAAGATCAGAGGCATCGAGGCCCTCGCCAGTGGCAGCCAGATACTTGGGCGAGATAATAAGGGGAATCTCATACAGTCGAACAAGGAATACCCGCTGCCGCCCCAGTTCGAGGGCTGGAGCCAGGAACGTGGCCTGCTGATGAACAGGTTCATCATGCCGCATCTCAGCCAGAAATACCTGGCCGCCGCCAACGAGGGCGACCTCCACAAAGCTTCGGAAATACTGCAGATCATGGCGCATTCCGAATACTGGACAGGTAACGTCAAGCTGACCCCATCGAAGGCGATTCCACGATTCTAGTGCTGCGTTCCTCAACGGTGGTGTACAAAACCGGCGGCGTAGGGTCCTCGGTTTCGGCGCGGGTCGGCCCCAAATCCACGGTCGCGCGGGCGTTGAGCGCAGCGGTGACCCGGTACCCGAGGCATGGCCGCCCTGTCCGGGACGGGAACCGGCAGCCGAAGCCGGCCGTCACGAAGGAGTGATCATGTCCGCTGGTTCGACCCCACTGCTTTTCCTGCACGGCTACTGGCATGGGTCCTGGTGTTGGAGTGAGGTCGTCGCCCGCGTGGCGGGCATGGGCCGCGCGTCCGTCGCGGTGGACATGGCGGGCCACGGCCTTCGTGCTGTTCGGCCACAGTGCCTCACCACACGCCCATTCGACGCTGAAAATCTGGCCACAGAGGTGTCTCCGGTGGCGGGGGTGGATCTCGAGCAGGCAGGTGACCTGCTTGTTTCGCAGATCGAGGAGGTCGGCCGCGGTGGCCCGGTGACCGTGGTGGCGCACAGCATGGGCGGCGCTGTGCTGACGCGGGCGGCGCAACTGGCGCCGGAGTTGGTGGCGCACGCGGTGTACCTGGCCGCCTTCATGCCTGCCTCGGACGTGCCGGCCATCGCCTACGTCCATCTGCCCGAGAACGCGGGCGAACTGGTCACACCGTCCTGTCGGGCCGACCCCGCCGCGATCGGCGCACTGCGCTTCGACCTCGCCTCCGATGACCCCGACTACCGTCAGCAACTGCGGGATGCGTTGTTCAGCGATGTCGATCCGGCCGTCGCCGACGCGGCCATCGGGCTGCTGACGCCGGACGCTCCAGCCGGCATCGCGCTCGGTGCCACCACACTGACCCGCGACGGCTGGGGCTCGGTGCCACGCACCTATGTCACTTGCGCTCGTGACATGGCGATCCGACCGGGCCTGCAGCAGAAGTTCATCAGCGACGCGGACGCCGCCTTCCCGGACAACCCGACCGCCGTGGTGGCGCTCGACTCCTCCCATTCGCCGTTCTTGTCGATGCCCGAGCAGGTAGCCGACATCGTGGCGAAGCTGGGCTGATACAGCTAGATCGATCACGACAAAGTTGCCATTCCACCGGCAGCCCGGCGCCTGACAGCTCGCTTTCCCGCGATGATTCGATTGAGCTGTGAAGCTCAGAGGCAAAGACGGCAAGGGGAAGCCCGGGCACTTCGATACCTGACAATGCCTCCTGCCCGGGCATGCAACCCTGCGATCTCGCTGCTTGGCGGATCAGCCCAGATGGGCCGACAGCAGCCAAGCCGGAACCGACTTGCGGCCGTTGGGTTCGTCGCGTAGGCCCTCGAACCGAAATCCCATGTCCGCAGGCAACTCGAGGTTGCCTGCAGGTAGGTTGCCATGGATTCGCGCCGGCCTGATCTCATCGATCACCCAGTACTTCGACACCGCCTCACGAAGCTCGTCGGCGGTGACCGGCGATGGCCCCGGTTCGGGCACTTCGGGCAGGGCGGCCCGGTCGAACACCAGCGCGAAATACGACGCGCCCGGCGCGGCGGCACGCACGATCGACTGCTGATAGCCCTCCCGCGACTCGACCGGGATCGAATGGAACAGCGTGCTGTCGACGATGGTGCCGAAGCGGCCGTCGTAGCCGGTGAAGGAGGCGATGTCGGCGACCTCGAAGGAGGCGTTGGCCAGGCCACGCCGGGTGGCCTCGGCGCGGGCCAGCTCGACCGCGGTCGGCGACAGATCCAGTCCCACGGTGGTGTAGCCCCGCTCGGCCAGATACAGCGAGATCGCCGCCTCTCCGCATCCGACGTCGAGGACATCGCCATGGAATTTGCCCTGTTCGATCAGTGCGGCGAGTTCCGGCTGGGGTTCCCCGATGCTCCACGGCGGCTTGACGCCCGGCCCGAACGGACCGCCTTTGCCTTGGTAGACGGCTTCGAATTCGAAATCATGTGGTGTCGTCATAGCCCACGAATATCAGGGCCTCTGATACATGGTGGGGACGTGGACCGCGACGCGCTCGGCCCGCTCTACAGCTCGGGTGCCCCCGGTGCGCTGTGGTGAGCAGTGGCTCGGCCGCGCGCTGCTACTCGGTCAGCGAATAGGAATTGATCAGACCGCGTCGTCGTCTTCAGGACCGAACTTCTCGGCGACGGAAGTAGCTCGGACATGCCTGCGTGCGGCAAGCACCATCGCGACAGCGTCCAGCCACCGCTTTCCAGATGTACGCAGCCTCGTGCGGGGAGTAGGCGGCGCCGAGCATTTCTTCAAATTTCTTGCGATCCGCCTCCGACATAGTGTTCAGCAGTTGCGAGGCCCGTGCCAACGCTGTCGGCGTGAGGATGCACAAGAGCGGATTCGCCGCAGAGCCGCGGTTTCCCGCATATGCCAGAACTACCGACGACAATGGATCGATGCCGGGTGAATTGATCTGCCTCGCCCGGGCTTGTGCGGCAAACTGATCGAGTGCGCTCACCACATCGGTTGCAGCCTGATCCCGAAGTTTGGCGGCGGTGAGGCGGTAATGGCAGCCTTCCGCCGCCCGATGGCGAATCTCGAACCACATGATCCACGAACCACTCAGCAATAACGCCGCAGCCTTGGCCTGCTGTAGCAGTTCGACGCCCTGTTCATCGACTTTCTGTGCCTGTACCAGCTGCTCGGCAAAAACATTCAATGCGTCAGCTCCGCCATCGATAGCGACCCAGGCTGCCTCTGATTGGGATGCGAGAGCCCGAACAGCTTCCGTCGCGGTCTCCGCAGCCGCTCCCCGCCAGGCACTAGGGAGCGATCTGGTTTCCACGCTTTGCAGGATCTGTGCGTGGCTCTCGAACATCAGGCTATCGATCACGTCCGATGCCGCCTGCGGGGCGGACACCGTGCTCATCTCCCGACCCCGGCCTACAGCCTCTGCATTGTGGCTTTGGGCTCGGCCATCGGAGGCTTATTCACCTCGGGCGGATCCGACTCCAATGGGCTCGTAATGGGCGGCGGGTTCGCCCGGAATATCCCCGAGCCGGTCGTATCGATATCCACACCGCTGACCTCCCTGCCGCCATCCAGATCTGCTCCTTCATATTTCTCAGCGGCATCGGGCAGCAGCTTCCTCAGTTCGGCTATTGCCGAGCTCGTCCCACCCGTCTCGCGAACCCAGGCCTGATGGAATTCTGCCCATGCAGATTCGATAGCTGTATCGCCGAAGATTCCGGAAAGCGGCGTCGCCGTACCGAGGTAGACCCCTGCACACCGCGGCTTCTCGTCACATCACCTTGCCCACGTCGCCATCCGGCACAGCTTCCAACCTCTCCGCTCCCCTGCCGGACCTACCCGTACCGACAACCATGGACGAGGGTCCGACCGTGCCGCGAAAGTCCGTGCCAGCCCCCGACCAGCGACCAAGGCACCGCATGCCGCCATCACCACCGACCACACAGGCCGGCTGTAGAACTAGGACTGCCCCTCCGCGTATTCGTCCGACCGTTGGCATCTGTCACCCCGCGACCACGGCGCGAGCAGATCAGGGTTGAATACTTCGTGCACAAGCACTCGCTGAAGCGATGAGAACGCTATTTCGTAGCAGCGCCCGACCGAGGCCCGTGGTAGAAGGCCGAACGAGTCGCGTGTGACCCCTGAATCGAACAATCGCCGCCTCTCGTACAGTCCGAGCCGACGAGTATGCATTCCGAACGGAGCTCCAGCCGGAGGAATCAGAGTGTCCTCATCCGCCGCGCGGTAGGTGATGAGGTTCTCGCTGACGACCGAGCCCGACTCGTCCCGCAATATGGTATGTCGGATACACAGATCGTGCGGATCTGTCGAGGCGAAGACGTCGCTGAAGCGAGGATGCACATTCGCGCCGGCAGCGAACGACGGCAAAACGTCGGCGACGATGCGTGACCCTGTGATCTGCTGGAGCGATACGGTTGTCGAGCCGTCGCCGTACAGGAGCATCCTGGTGATCAAGGGAAAGTCGAGGTACGGCATGAACTCGGGGTACACACGTGGGCCGGGCAGCTGCGGCAAAGTTTTCTCGATGACAGGTGCGCTTGCCTCGGATTCGATGTGCGAAAATGGTGTGCGGTGTTTTAGCACCGCCGCTTTTCGGCTGATTCTTACCATTGTTTGACTCTTTCCAGAATTCAATGACGCGTCATCGAATTGGGCACCGGGCACGGACAGACAATTCGCACTTTCAGCTTCGAACAGTGCGACCGATTCTCCGTGATCATCCCGGAGACAACGTGATTCGCCTGATTCGGCGGCGCACCATCACGCGAAGCATGGAGCCGTATCAGGCTTGAATTCGACTACTTTCCCATCTGCTGTGATGCATGAGGTTAGCGAGCCGGGCTGAGGTGGGAAATGGTTTGGGAGACCGAACTTTCAGCCGGGTGTTGTGAAGTATGCACAATGGGTCGGCGGAAACGGCGCAATGCCGGTCTGGTGCGGAGGATCGGTCACTCAGTGGGCCGCACCGGGATCGCCGGCGCCTGAGCGGAACCCACTCGTGGTACAACGAACCGTTCAACAGGTCCAATGGGTTCTATTCATCAGTTTGCCGACACCATGGACCCGATCGTTATCGAACGGTAAGCTGTGGCGAGTATTTGAACGTTCTGGACGGTTGGCCCCGGGAGGATCTCCTCGGCTTTCTTTGGTCCAGGTGAGCGGGTGGGGTGTCGGTTCCAGCCGTTGGTGAACTCGCGGATCTTGGTGTTCGGCTCGCGGACACCGCGGAAGTGCCTCGATGCATGGCTTGGCGTTCGATGACGCCGAACCAGACCTCGACCAGGTTCATCCACGATGCCGAGGGCGCCGAATCGACAAGTCCCAGAATAGACAAGGAACGACCTTGCCCGCCGAACACAATCCGTTTCCTGCGCTGTGGGCGCTGTTGGCCGGTTTCTTCATGATCCTGGTGGACATGACGATCGTTGCGGTCGCGACTCCGGCGATCAAAGCTGATCTGAATGCTGATATGTCCAGCGTGATCTGGGTGACGAGCGCCTATCTGCTCACCTATGCGGTGCCCCTGTTGCTGACCGGACGGCTCGGAGACCGGTTCGGGCCCAAGCGAATCTATCTGATCGGTCTGGTCGTCTTCACAACCGCTTCACTGTGGTGCGGCCTGTCGCGATCCATCGAAATGCTGATCGCCGCGCGCGCGGCGCAGGGTATCGGCGCAGCGTTGATGACGCCACAGACGATGGCCGTGATCACCCGGATCTTCCCACCGGACAGGCGTGGCGCGGCGACGGGCCTGTGGGCGTCCGTCGCTGGGCTGTCGATGCTGGTCGGCCCGATCATCGGAGGCGCGCTGGTCGACCGGATCGGCTGGCCGTGGATATTCTTCGTCAACATTCCGATGGGAGTCACCGCGTTCGCCTTGGCGGTCTGGCTGGTGCCCGCGTTGCCGACCCACACACATCGGCTCGATCTTCCCGGTGTGGCACTCAGTGCGGTCGGTATGACGTTGTTGGTGTTCGGCATTCAGCAGGGCAACACCTACCACTGGTCGACACGAGTCTGGGTATCGATCGGCGTAGGACTTACGGTGCTGGTCGGGTTCGTCGTGACTCAGGCTCACAGTAGAGGCGAGCCGTTGGTGCCGCTAGGGCTGTTCCGCTATCGGAATTTCGCTTCGGCCAACGTCGCGGTGTGTGCAGCAGGTGCGGCGGAAACCGCCCTGATGGTACCTGCGTATTTCTACTTGGAGGCGGTACGTGATCTGTCACCGATGGCAGCGGCTTTGGCTTTCGCCCCGATGGCGGTCGTCACCGGCATCACGGGCCCGTTCATTGGCAAACTAGCCGACCACGTGCACCCGCGTTGGATTCCGAGCTTCGGTTTCCTATTGTTCGCCGCTTCGATGGCGTGGCTGGCGTCAGCAATGACACCGACCACCGCAGTTGGTCAGGTTGTGCTCTCATCCGTCGCAATGGGGCTCGCAGCCGCCTGCATCTGGGCACCGCTATCGGCCGCCGCCGCACGCGACCTCCCCGTGCGCCACGCCGGCGCGAGCGCCGGCGTCTACAACACCACCCGCCTGGTCGGTTCGGTCCTGGGCAGTGCGACGATCGGCGCGTTGATCACCGCTCGGATGACAGCACATGGAATTCCATCATCGGCAGCCGCTGATACCTGGCAGGTGCCCGAGTTCTTGAAGTCTCCGTTCAGTGCGGCGCTGAGCCAATCGACCTATCTACCCGCCGCGATCTTGCTGATAGGCCTGGTCGCATCGATGATGCTCGCCCTTCCCCGCAAATCATCGACCCCGCCTACAGCGGGTTCGAGACAGGCCGACCCGGCAACGTCGGGGACAGGGAAGGATGCTAAGGATTCTACGGTGGCGCCGGTTACGGTCGCGGAGTTGTTCGCCAGTCAGGCCGATCGAACACCGGACGCGGTCGCAGCGATATTCGACGATCGTTCGCTGCGGTATGCGGAACTGGATCACGAGTCCACCCGGCTGGCCCGGGTACTGATCGATCGAGGTGTCGGCCCAGAAACGATTGTGGCGGTGATGCTGCCGCGATCACTGGAGATGATCATCGCGATTCTGGCGGTGATCAAGGCAGGCGGGGCGTATTTGCCGATCGACCCACGCCATCCCCGCGAGCGGATCGGGTTCATGCTCACCGACGCCGCCGCGCGTCTGGTCCTGACCGATTCCGCGACAGCCGAATCGATGATGCGCCCGGATACCATCAATCTGCCGACCGCGGTATCGGTACTCGCAGTCGACGGCACCGAGACCCTCCGGCTCATGGCTGGGCAGGATGACGCGCCCCTCACCGACAGCGACCGCCTATTCCCACTACAACCGCTCAACCCGGCCTATGTCATTTACACCTCGGGATCCACAGGCGTACCCAAGGGCGTCGTCATCACGCACCACAACGCGACGGCGTCGATTCGCGAACTGTCCTCTCGGGTAGAGATGACAGCGGAATCACGAGTACTGGCTAGTACTTCATTGACATTCGACGTGTCCGTGTTCGAAGTATTCTGCACGCTGACCACGGGCGGCAGCATCGAAATTGTCCGCGATATTCTGGCGTTGGCCGAGCGCGATTCGTGGACAGGCGATATCATCAGTGCGGCGCCATCGGCATTTGGCGAGCTGATCGGACAACTCCATGCGGCGAAACTCGCCGCAAAAGCTGTCTTCTTCTGCGGCGAGCCCCTGACAGCGGCACTCGTCGAGAGAACCCTGACGTATATCCCCGGCGTTCGCGTCATCAACGGTTACGGTCCGACTGAAACAACCGTTGCGATCACCTCATTCACCGTATCGCAGGCCCCTGCTCAGGCCGCTGTGCCGATCGGTTCGCCGGTCGGGAATACGCGGCTGTACGTGCTGGATAGCCGGTTGCGTCCGGTTCCGGTCGGGGTCGCGGGCGAACTCTACGTCGCGGGTGTGCAATTGGCCAGAGGCTATCTGCGGCGAGCGGGGTTGACCTCCTCGCGGTTCGTGGCGAGCCCATATCCGGTGGCCGACGGTGAGCGGTTGTACCGCACAGGGGATGTCGTTCGGTGGAATCACGGGGGTGAGTTGGAGTTCATAAGACGGGTCGACGACCAGGTGAAAGTTCGCGGATTCCGGATCGAACCGGGCGAGGTCGAAGCGGCGCTTGCCGCCCATCCCGCAGTGGCACGTGCGGCGGTGGTGGTACGCGAAGACCGACCGGGCGACAAACGGCTGGTGGGCTACATCGTGCCGGCAAACGGAATGCACGCGGAGACCAGGGATGTCGAGCATGTCGACGCGTGGCGGCAGGTTTATGACGATATCTATAACGCGTCCGGCGTTCCAGCGTTCGGAGCGGACTTCTCGGGCTGGAACAGCAGCTATACCGATCGACCGATTCCGCGGGCCGAGATGTGCGAGTGGCGCGAGGAGACCGTACAAAGAATCCTGGAAATTGCTCCGAGAAGGGTCCTGGAAATCGGTGTCGGCGCGGGCCTGATACTGAGTGGAGTCGCGCCCACGTGTGAAAGCTACTGGGGCACCGACGTATCCCAGTCGGTCATCGATCGCCTGAGCTCCCAGCTCGTGGGACGTCCTGGCCTGGCAGGCGAGATAAATTTGCGCTGCCAAGGTGCGGATGACACCATCGGCCTGCCGGAGAACTTCTTCGACGCGGTTGTCATCAATTCGGTTGTCCAGTACTTCCCGCACGCGGAATATCTGGTCGAGGTGCTGCGCTCGGCTGCCCGGCTACTGAGAGCGAACGGCGTGATATTTGTCGGCGATGTTCGTAACCTGCGCCTGGCGAGTTGTTTCCACACCGCGGTCGAACTACATCATGCCACGCCGGAAACTACGGCGACGGCGGCACTGACAGCCGCTGAACGGGCCATGACCATAGAGAAGGAGTTGATGGTCGATCCGGACTTCTTCGTGACGTTCGCAAACGATACTGCCGGCATCGCGGGTGTCGATATCCGAATCAAGGACGGCGCCCATCACAATGAGCTGACGCGCTACCGATACGATGTGAAACTTCACACCAAGCCGAGCGCCGCGCAACAGCTACTCGAAGATGCACCGAGACTGCGTTGGGGACACCTGGTGAGTGGCATCGATGAACTTATCCACCAACTGCGCGCCGATTCACCTCCGGTACTTCGCGTAGACGGCATTCCCAACGGTCGCCTGTTTCAGGAAATCATGGCCGAGCGCAGCCTGGGCGGCGGCGGATCTCTCGGCGCCGCCCTCGCCGATCTCAACGCGGCGCCACCGCACCCAGATTGGATCGACCCGTCCGAACTCAGCCGTCTGGCCGCCGAACAAAACTATCGGGCAATCATGACATGGTCGAATATTCCTGAGCAGTTCGACGTCGTCTTCGCCGAATCGGAGCGGATGACCGCCGCATCATGGATCGGAGCGTACACGCCGAGGACAACTGACGAATTCTCTGCGGACAAGCTCACCAACAGACCCGCGCGCTTCCGCGAAATCGCCGCCTTGACAGGCGTTCTACAGCCATTTCTGGCATCCCGTTTGCCAGACTACATGATGCCCGCAGCAGTCGTTGTGGTAGAACGGTTCCCGCTGACACAGAACGGAAAGTTGGACCGTCGGGCGCTGCCGGCTCCGGAATTCACCGGCGTGACATATCGGGCGGCGCGGACCGAGCGGGAAAAAATTCTGACAGGATTGTTCGCCGAAGTGTTGGGGGTGGCACGGGTCGGGATCGACGACAGTTTCTTCGATATGGGTGGGCATTCACTATCTGCGACGAGACTGGCCAATCGAGTACGCGTGATGTTGGGAATCGAGTTGGGTGTGCGGGACTTGTTCGACACACCCACAGTTTTCGAGTTGGCGGCACGACTCGAAAATGGCGTTCGGGTGCGTCCCATATTGACTACCAAAGACCGTCCACAGGAAGTGCCGTTGTCGTTCGCGCAGCGGAGACTGTGGTTCCTCCATCGGCTGGAAGGGCCTTCGGCGACCTACAACATGCCGATGGTTGTGCGGTTGACCGGAGCAGTGGATACGACGGCCCTGCAGGACGCGCTGGTCGATGTGGTGGAGAGGCACGAAAGCCTGCGCACGGTGTTCCCACAACGCGACGGTGTCCCATATCAACATGTGTTGCCGGTCGAGGATGTTTGTCCGCGGTTGCTGATCTCGCAGGAAGTCGAGCCTGAAACGGCGGTAGCCGATGCGGTGCACTATGCCTTCGATCTGGAGTCGGAGATCCCGGTGCGGGCGTGGTTGTTCGGCGTGGGCGTGGACCGGCATCTGCTGGTTATCGTGGTCCATCACATTGCCGCTGATGGTTGGTCGATCCGACCACTGTGGCGGAACATCAGCCAGGCGTATGTGGCCCGCCGGGCGGGGCGAGCGCCGGAGTGGATGCCGTTGTCGGTGCAATACGTGGATTACACGCTGTGGCAACAGGATCTGCTCGGCCAGCAGGCTGATCCGGACAGTCGGATCGCCGAACAGCTGAGCTATTGGAAACGGGCCTTGGCCGGAACGCCGGAACGGATCATGCTGCCCGTTGATCGACCTTTCCCGCCAATAGTGTCGTATATCGGTGCAACCGAGCGATTTTCGTGGCCTGCCGAGTTGTGTGCGGGATTGGAAAGACTTGCCCGAGCCCATGGGGCAAGCGTTTTCATGGTTGTCAACGCGGCGTTGACGGTGCTGCTGTCGCGCATGGGCGGCGGAGACGACATCGTCCTAGGCTCGGCTGTCGCCGGACGCACCGACGAGGCACTCGACGAATCGGTCGGGTTCTTCGTGAACACCCTTGTGCTGCGGACGGATCTCTCCGGCGATCCCACTTTCGCGGAGCTTCTCACTCAGGTGCGGGAACGTTGCCTGGACGCCTACGCCCATCAGGATATCCCCTTCGAGCGCCTCGTCGAGGCCGTCAATCCGACGCGGTCGACTGCCCACCACCCGATATTCCAAGTGATGCTCGCTTGGGACAACACCGAGCAAGCCGATCCGGTATCGGCCGAAGGTCTGGGGCCCGAGCTGGAGGCACGCTCGGAGTTCGTCGATACCGGTACCGCTCGAATGGATTTGGCCTTCAGCATGACCGAGCGCGGTGGTGTCGGCACGGGCGGTGTCGCGGTAGACGGCGTGGTGGAATTTCGGACCGATCTGTTCGATCCGGCCACCATCGAGATGTTGCTCACTCGGCTGAGGCGAGTGCTCGAAGCTGTCGTGGCCGATTCGGGCGCCCGGACGGGGTCGATCGATCTGCTCGACGATGTGGAGCGGCATAGGTTGCTGGCGGAGTGGAACAACACCGGCAAAAGTGTTGCGTCGGTACAACCGTTGACGGTCGCGGAGTTGTTCGCCCGTCAGGTTGCTCGCGTGCCGGATGCCACCGCAGTAGCATCCGGCGATCGGTCGTTGTCCTACCTGGAGCTGGATCGACAGTCCAACCGGTTGGCGCGGGTACTGATCGACTGCGGCGTAGGCCCGGAGAGGATCGTCGCGATCGTGTTGCCACGGTCATTGGAAATGATCGTGGCGATCATGGCAATATCAAAAGCAGGCGGGGCGTATCTGCCTATCGATCCCGACTACCCGCGTGAACGGGTCGGATTCATGCTCGGCGACGCCGCTGTGCGATTGATCCTGGCCCAGTCCAGCACAGCCGGATCGGTGTTGTCGTCGGACTCGATTGATTTGTCGGCGGACATTCCGGTGCTCGCACTCGACAACGCTGACACGGCAGCGCTCGTGGGCGGACATAGCGGCGACCCGATCACCGATACCGACGGCCTGCGCCCGTTGAGTCCACTCAACGCGGCCTACGTGATCTACACCTCTGGATCAACGGGCACGCCCAAAGGCGTTATCACCACACACGCCGGCGTCGCTAATCTACTCGCCGCCCAGCGTGATCTGCTCGACCTCAACGACAACAGTCGCGTGTTGCAGTTCGCCTCCGCCAGCTTCGATGCCGCGTTCTTCGAACTGCTGATGGCACTCGGATCCGGGGCCACACTCGTGATACCCGCGCAGAGCCGGGTGGTCGGCGCCGAGCTCGCCGACCTGATCACCGAATGCCGAGTGACCCATGCGGTTCTCACTCCCGGTGTGCTCGATGGGATCAACCCAGCGGAACTGAGTTCCGTTACCGATCTCGTTGTCGCAGGCGAGCCTTGCACTCCCGGGTTGGTCGCGCGATGGTCGGCCACGAGGCGGATGGTGAATGGGTACGGGCCCACCGAGGCTACTGTGTGCGTTTCGATGAGTTCCCCGTTGTCCGAGACCGACCCGACTGTGCCGATCGGTTCGCCGGTCGGGAATACGCGGCTGTACGTGCTGGATAGCCGGTTGCGTCCGGTTCCGGTCGGGGTCGCGGGCGAACTCTACGTCGCGGGTGTGCAATTGGCCAGAGGCTATCTGCGGCGTGCGGGGTTGACCTCCTCGCGGTTCGTGGCGAGCCCATATCCGGTGGCCGACGGTGAGCGGTTGTACCGCACAGGGGATGTCGTTCGGTGGAATCACGGGGGTGAGTTGGAGTTCATAAGACGGGTCGACGACCAGGTGAAAGTTCGCGGATTCCGGATCGAACCGGGCGAGGTCGAAGCGGCGCTTGCCGCCCATCCCGCGGTGGCACGTGCGGCGGTGGTGGTACGCGAAGACCGACCGGGCGACAAACGGCTGGTGGGCTACATCGTGCCGGCAAACGGTAGTGCCATGGCGGCAAGCGAGGTACGTCGGTTTGTCTCGTCTCGATTGCCCGAATACCTGGTGCCATCAGCGATCATGGTGATGACAACACTACCGTTGACATCGAATGGAAAGGTGGATCGCCGGGCACTCCCGGCCCCGGAATACGCCGATGCGGCGTATCGGGCACCGCGCACCGATCAGGAGAAATTGCTGGCCGCACTATTCGGTGAGGTGCTGGGGGTGGAACAGGTCGGGATCGACGACAGTTTCTTCGATCTCGGAGGACACTCCCTTTCGATCACCAGACTGGCCGTTCGGATCCGGGAGGTCCTTGGCGTGAAGGTGACTGTGCGGGCCTTGTTCGACGCGCCTCGCATCGCCGAATTGGCGCAGACGATAGCTGACAATGGCCGTTGATGCCGGTGGAGGTGGTGCCGGTGCCGGAAAGCGGGAGTGGCACCCCCACCGGCTTCGGCGTCAGTCGGATCGACTGCTCATGAGATCTACGAGGGCTGCGGTATCCGCTGTCAGCGTGCCGCCCGCGAATTCCAATGTGGCGTGTGATCGTTCGGCGGCCGAAGGATGTCCCGCACCACACGCGTCGGCCACGACGACCGGCAGATAGCCCAAATCCAGGCTGTGGCGGACGGTCGGCTCGATACCCACCTCCATCGCGATGCCCGCCACAGCGAAGGTGTCGATGTGACAGTCGCGTAGGGCGAAGTCGAGCGGCGTGGCCGCGAACGCCGACATGGTGATCTTGTCGAACACCACCTCGTCGGGGCCGGGCGCCAAGTCGGGCACCAGCTGGTACTGCGGCGAGCCCTGCGGGAAACTGGAACGCAGGGCTGTCGGGTCGTCCACCCGCTGCCAGGACATCGCGGTGCGCAACTGGGACACGCCCGACGCCGCGATCGGCAGCGACATATGCCGGGTATAGAAGACCCGAAAACCGCCTATCCGCGCCGCATCTCGCAGCCGCACGCAGGTCTGAACGACCTTGTCTCCGCCCGGGATCTGCCGCACGATGCCGACCTGCATGTCGTAGATCAGCAGCGCCATCCGCGCGGGATCGCAAGCGTCCGACAGGGATTGCGGAATGCTGAGTCCGTTCGCGTGCCGCATGTCACGCGGTCCGGTCGTAGGGCTCGGCGATGTCGACCGAGACGTCCATGAGCGCCTCCAGCGGCAGCGGGGCCTGTACCGGAACGTAGGTCCACTCCAGATAACCGGCCTTGGTGAGTGGGAAGTCGGCGACGTACCTCCGCGCCTCCTCGACGCTGTCGACCTCGAACACGATCACCACGCCGGGCTCGTCGGCGCGCGCGTAGTTCTCCCGCACGATGCCGGCCTTCCAGAGCCGCCACACATTGGCGACCTCCTCGGGCAGGTACGGGTTGATCGTCTCCAGCGTGACGCCCGGCTTGAAACGATCGAAAACAATGACCTTCATAGGGTTTCGCTCCATGTCTGCGGTGGGGTGATGGCAACGGCATCCATGGAACCGCGATGATTACAGTGTTACAAGAACGCACTTTTCAGTGAGTACCCCTAGGAGGTCGGCGATGCCCCAGAAGCGCTACAACTGCGCTGTGGAGGTGACCGTCGACCTGATCGGCGGCAAGTGGAAGCCGGTGATCCTCGCCCACCTGAAGGAGGGCGTACACCGCTACGGCGAGCTGCGCAGGCTGATGCCCACCACCAGCGAGAAAATGCTCGTGCAGCAACTGCGTGAATTGGAATCCGACGGCTTGGTCCACCGCACCGTCTTCGACACGGTGCCCCCGCAGGTCGAGTACACCCTCACTGACGAAGGCCGTACCCTCGTCCCCGTCCTCACCGCCCTCTACACCTGGGGAGAGCAACGTGCCGAGCGCACCGGTCTCACCCTCGACCCATGAGAACAGCTTGGTTCCTCCTTACTGCAATGCATGAGCCACAGCCTATTTCGCCGAGTCACGCACCGAATACCCGCTCCACCACGGCTTTGGCGCGGCGGGTGACGCGCATGTAGTGGTCGAGGAATTCGCTGCCGTCGTCGTTGGGCCATCCCGCTACGCGTGCGACGGCGGACAGTAGTCGGCCCGGGGCGGGTAGCTGGTCGGTCGGCTTGCCGCGGACCAGGACCAGCGCGTTGCGGGCCTTGGTCGCGGTGAGCCACGCGTCTCGCAGCAGCGCGACATCCGCGGCGGCCAGCAGCTTTTTCTCCTCGATCACGTCCAGCGATTGCAGCGTGGAAGTGTTGTGCAGGCCGAGGACGTCATGGGCGTGGCGCAGCTGCATCAGTTGAACGGTCCACTCGATGTCGGCGAGTCCGCCACGTCCCAGCTTGGTATGGGTGGCCGGATCGGCGCCGCGCGGCAGCCGCTCGGCATCCACCCTGGCCTTGATGCGCCGGATCTCGCGGACCGCATCGGCCGAGACGCCGCCCACCGGATACCGCACCTTGTCGATAATGTGCAGGAACCGCAGCCCGAGTTCCTGATCGCCCGCCACCTGGTGGGCGCGCAGCAGCGCCTGCACCTCCCATGGCTGCGCCCACTGCTCGTAGTAAGCGGCGTAGGCGGCCAGCGTGCGAACCAGCGCCCCGTTGCGCCCCTCCGGCCGCAGCCCGGCGTCGACGTGCAGTGGCGGATCGGTGCTCGGCGCCCCGAGCAGCTGCCGCACCCGGTCGGCCACTCCGATCGCCCACTTGACGGCCTTGGTCTCGTCCTCCCCCGGCTTCGGGTCGCACACGAACAGCACGTCGGCGTCGGAGCCGTAACCCAGCTCCATTCCGCCGAGCCTGCCCATGCCGATCACCGCGAGATCGGCGGGTGCCTGCGCGCCCCGCTCCGCCGCACTTGCCCGGATCACCGCGCGCAGTGACGCCTCCAGCACCGCGACCCACACCGACGACAGCGCCCGGCACACCTGCGGCACGTCGAGCATGCCGAGCAGGTCGGCCGAGGCCACCCGCGCCAGCTCGTGTCGACGCAGCGAACGTGCCGCGGCTACAGCGCGTTTCGGGTCGTCGTAGCGTGCTGCGGCGGTCAGGATGCCGCGCGCGACGTCCTCGGGCTGCGGACCGAGCAGCAGCGGACCGCCGGGGCCGTCGGCGTACATCCGGATCGTCTCCGGCGCGTTGATCAGCAGGTCGGGCAGATACTCCGACGAGCCGAGCACGATCATCAGCCGCTGCGCGATCGCCCCCTCGTCGCGCAACTCGCGCAGGAACCAGATCTGGTCGGCGAGCCCCTCGGAGACCCGGCGGTAGGCCAGTAGCCCCGCGTCGGGATTCGGCGTGTTACCGAGCCATTCGAGCAGCGTCGGCAGCAGCAAGGCTTGGATGCGTCCCTTACGCGACACCCCGCCGGTCAGCGCTTTGAGGTGCCCGAGCGCGTGTTCCGGCGCGACATAACCGAGGGCCGCCAGCTGCCGAATCGCGGCCTCCGGGCTCAGCCGCAGCGCGTCGGAGTCCATCCGCGCCACAGATTCCAGCAGCGGACGGTAGAACAGCTTGGCGTGTAAACGGCGCACCCGCATCGCGTTTCGGCGGATCTCGCTGGCCAGCACGCCCACCGCGTCCTGCTTGCCGTCCGGCCGGACGTGCGCGGCGCGGGCCAGCCAGCGCATACCTTCCTCGTCGTCGGCGGCGGGCAGCGTGTGCGTGCGACGCAACCGCTGCAGCTGCAGCCGGTGTTCGAGCAAGCGCAGGAACTCGTAGGACGCGGTCAGGTTCGCGGCGTCGTCACGGCCGACGTACCCGCCCGCCGCCAGCGCGGTCAACGCCTCGACGGTGCCCTGCGCGTACAAGGTCTCGTCCACCCGCCCGTGCACCAATTGCAGCAGCTGCACGGCGAACTCGACATCGCGCAGGCTGCCGTGCCCGAGCTTCAGTTCGCGTTCGCGCAGATCGGCGGGCACCAGGTCTTCTACCCTGCGGCGCATGGCCTGCACGTCGGCGACGAAATCGGGGCGCTCGGACGCCGACCAGACCATCGGCATCAGCGCATCACGGTACTCCTCGCCGAGCCGGAGATCGCCGGTCATCGGCCGGTTCTTCAGCAGCGCCTGGAACTCCCAGGTGCGCGCCCACCGCTTGTAGTAGGCGACGTGCGATTCCAGCGTGCGCACCAGTGCGCCCGCCTTGCCCTCCGGCCGCAGCGCCGCGTCGACATCGAAGAACGCCTGGCTCGCCACGCTCATCATCTCGGCCGCCAGGCGGGTCGCGGTGGTGTCGGCGGGCTCGGCGACGAATACGACGTCGACGTCGCTGACGTAGTTCAGCTCGCGTGCGCCGCTCTTCCCCATGGCGATCACCGCCAACCGCACCGGCACCGGCCCGTCTTTGCAGACCCGCGCGACCGCGACCGACAATGCCGCGGTCAAGGCGGCATCGGCAGCGTCGGCGAGATGCCTGCCGACCACCTGATACGGCAGCACCGGCTCGTTCTCCACGGTGGCCGCCAGGTCGAGCGCGGCGAGCAGCATCAGCTGGTCGCGGTAGCGCTTGCGCAGCAGTGCCACCACCTCGGGACCGGAGATCCCGGCACGGAACAGCATCGGGCCCGCGTTGGCACCCTCCTCCGGCACCCCGTCGACCACCTGGAGGAGGTCGGCGACGAGCTCGTCAGGTCCGGGTAAATCCTTGCGGCGCAGAGTTTTCCAGGCCGACGAGTCGGCGACCAGGTGGTCACCGAGCGCGCTGGAGGCACCGAGCAGAGCGAACAGCCTGCCGCGCAACGACTTTTCCGTGCGGATCGCCGAATCCAGCGCATTCCATCCTGGTCCGATGCTTTCGCGTAGCCGCATGAGCGTGCTCAACGCGAGATCGGCATCCGGCGCGCGGGACAGCGCCCACAGTACGGGGATACTTTCGACGTTGTCCCAGCCCAATTCGCGCAGCGACGCGGCTGCGGACGGCTCGAGCAATCCGAGCCGACCGACGCCGGGTACAGCGGAACGGGCAGACGGTGGCCGGACCATAGCTCTCAAATTACATGGCCGAGGCCGTCGGCACGCCGACGCCGGACATCCGTTGGGTTACAACCCCAGGTATTCCTCGAGCTCATAAGGCGTCACCTGGCTGCGGTAGTCCGACCACTCCCTGCGCTTGTTGCGCAGGAAGAAGTCGAACACGTGCTCGCCGAGAGTCTCGGCGACCAGCTCGGAGCGCTCCATCGCCTTCAGCGCCTCGTCCAGCGTGCCGGGCAGCTCGCGGAAGCCCATGGCGCGCCGCTCGGCGGTGGTCAGCGACCACACGTCGTCCTCCGCCTCCGGCGGAAGCGTGTAGCCCTTCTCGATGCCACGCAGACCTGCCGCGAGCAGCACCGCGAAGGCCAGGTAGGGGTTGCAGGCGGAGTCCGGGCTGCGGATCTCGACACGGCGCGAGGACGACTTGTTCGGCGTGTACATCGGCACGCGCACCAGCGCGGAGCGGTTGGACCGGCCCCACGAGGCCGCGGTGGGCGCCTCACCGCCGTGGATGAGGCGCTTGTACGAATTCACCCACTGGTTGGTGATCGCGCTGATCTCCGGCGCGTGCTCGAGGATGCCCGCGATGAACGCCCGCGCCGTCGCCGACAGGTTGATCGGGTCGTCCGGATCGTGGAAGGCGTTCGACTCCCCCTCGAACAGACTCATATGGGTGTGCATCGCGGAGCCGGGGTACTTGGCGAACGGCTTGGGCATGAACGTCGCCCGCACGCCCTCGTCGATCGCTACTTCCTTGATCAGATAGCGGAAGGTCATCACGTTGTCGGCCATGGACAGCGCGTCGGCGTAGCGAAGGTCGATCTCCTGCTGGCCCGGTGCGCCCTCGTGGTGGCTGAACTCCACCGAGATGCCCATCGACTCCAGCGCGTCGATGGCGTGGCGGCGGAAGTTCGGCGCCGAATCGTGCACGGCCTGGTCGAAGAAGCCGCCGGAATCGGCCGGTATCGGCGAGGCACCGTCCTTCGAACCGTTCTCCAGCAGGAAGAACTCGATCTCGGGGTGCACGTAGCAGCTGAAACCCACGTCGCCCGCCTTGTTGAGCTGGCGACGCAGCACGTGGCGCGGGTCGGCCCAAGACGGCGAGCCCTCGGGCATGGTGATGTCGCAGAACATGCGCGCGGAGTGTTGGTGGCCTTTGCTGGAGGCCCACGGCAGCACCTGGAAGGTCGACGGATCCGGCCGGGCGACCATGTCGGCCTCCGAAACACGGGCGAAGCCCTCGATGGCGGAGCCGTCGAAGCCGATGCCCTCCTCGAACGCGCCTTCCAGCTCGGCGGGAGCGATCGCGACGGACTTCAGATAACCCAAGACGTCGGTGAACCAGAGACGCACGAAGCGGATATCCCGCTCTTCGAGCGTCCGCAGCACGAATTCCTTCTGGCGATCCATGCCCGCGAGCGTAAGCACCTGGCGTTAAATCTGTGTTACATACCCGCTCAGGAATGCCGAGTAGGTGTTTTCGGAAGACTTCGCACAGCCGGAACATCTGTTTTGTGAGTTTTCCGGCTCAACCGCGCAGCAACGATCGAGCCGGGACTCGACGGGTTCAGCAGGTGAGGCCCGGCGGGGGTTCGGTCAGGGCGACCAGATAGCCGACGACCGCGTCGTCCACGCAAGGCACGCCGCCCGCCAGCGCCACCGTGTGCCTGCTGCCCCGGTAGGTGATGAGCGCGGCGCCCAGCTGCTCGGCCAGGTCGACCCCGGCCTGGTATGGCGTCGCCGGATCGTCGGTCGTGGACACCACCACGGTCTTCGGCAGCGCGTTCACCGAGATCCGGTGCGGTTCGGTGGTGTTGGACACCGGCCAGGAGGTGCACAGCTCCAGCGGCGCCGCCCCCGTGCCGTGCCCGTCGTCCAAGAACGGCGCCGCCTTGCGGTATTCGGAGTCCTGTCGTCCGGTGACACCGCGGTCACTGATGCGCGGATCGTCCATACAGCGGATGGCGTTGAACGCGTCGCTGGTGTTGTTGTAGGTGCCGTCGTCGCGGCGGCCGTCGTACAGATCGGCCAGCGACAGCAGGGTATCGCCGCGGCCGTCGCGCAATTCGGACAAACCGAGTGTGAGCACCGCCCACATTTCGTCGGAGTACAACGCCTGACGCACACCGGTGAGCGCGTCACCGTAGTTCAGCCCGCGCGGGTCGGTGGTCGCGACCGGCTTGTCCCACAGCGGGTTCACCAGCTCGCGGAACCACTGCACGGCCTGCGCCGGATCCGTGCCCAGCGGGCAGTCCGGATGCCGCACGCAGTCCGCGGCGTAGGCGTCGAACACCTTCTGGAAGCCCGCCGCTTGGCGCAGCGACTCCTGCACCGGGTCCTGCGAGGAATCGATCGCGCCGTCCAGCACCAGGGCACGCACGTGCGTCGGGAACCTCTCCGCGTACGCCGAGCCGATCCTGGTGCCATAGGAGTAGCCGAGGTAGCTGAGCTTCGCGTCGCCGAGCGCGGCGCGCATGACGTCCAGGTCCTGCACCACCTCGCGGGTGCCGACATGCGCGAGGAAGTCCTTGCCGGTCCGTTCCAGGCAGCGGTCCACGTACCTGCGGTTGTCGGCCTCCGCGTCGGCGATGCCCGCAGGCGAGTTGTCCTCCTGCGGCTCGGCGCGTTCGGCGTCCTGCTCCTGGGCGGTCTGGCAGACGATCGCGGGGGTCGAGGAGCCGACGCCGCGCGGGTCGAATCCGACCCGGTCGAAGCGCTCGGCCAGCGGCGTCTTGTTACCGAGGAACGACATGGTCAGGCCGGACTCCCCCGGGCCACCCGGGTTCATCAGCAGCGAACCGATGCGCTCGCCCGTCGCCTTGATCCGGGATACCGCGATCTGCGCGGTCGGGCCGTCCGGCGACGCGTAGTCCACCGGCACGGCGATCCGCGCGCACTCCGCGTTCGGGGGGAAGCGGTCGTCCGCTCCACCGAATCCGGTGCAGCCGCCCCACTGCGCCGACTGCCCGTAGAACTTCTCCAGCCCGGTGGGCGGCGCGGGCATCGCGGTACCCGGCTCGTCGCGGGTGACAGTGCACCCCGCAGCAACCAACGCCAGCACCGCCACCACGAGCACACCGCGCCCACTTCGCACCATCGACATGCCCTCGATATTGCCATCGGGAAAACGCCGATGCCGCCATCGGGCAAACCTGCCCGGAGCTGTGACCAATTGCACCGGTCAGGCCCTTAATCCGCCCCGGTGGCGGTGGCACACTGGATTCGTCAGACAGACCCGGGGACCCGGACGGGCCCCGAGGCGACACAGACGAAAGGGACGATGATGTCCGTATCCGATTCGGAAACCCCTGCCTACGGTGCGGCGCCCGCCACGGCCGGGAAGACCGTGCGCAAGACCCGGGTGCATCACCTGCAGCAGATGAAGGCCGACGGCGAGCGTTGGGCGATGCTGACCGCCTACGACTACTCCTCGGCGCGGCTGTTCGAAGAGGCAGGCATCCCGGTGCTGCTGGTCGGCGACTCCGCGGCCAACGTCGTGTACGGCTACGACACCACCGTGCCGATCACCGTCGACGAACTCATCCCGCTGGTGCGCGGTGTGGTGCGCGGCGCTCCGCACGCGCTGGTGGTGGCCGACCTGCCGTTCGGCACCTACGAGTCCTCGCCGCAGCAGGCGCTGGCCACCGCGACCCGCTTCATGAAGGAGGGCGGGGCGCACGCGGTGAAGCTGGAGGGCGGTGAGCGCGTCGCCGAGCAGATCGCGCTGGTCACCTCCGCGGGCATACCGGTGATGGCGCACGTCGGCTTCACCCCGCAGAGCGTGAACACCCTGGGCGGCTTCCGCGTGCAGGGGCGTGGCGACGGCGCCGAGCAGCTGATCGCCGACGCCATCGCAGTGCAGGAGGCGGGCGCGTTCTCCGTGGTCATGGAGATGGTGCCGGCCGAGCTGGCCGGACAGGTCACCCGCAAGCTGACCATTCCGACCATCGGCATCGGCGCGGGCGCCGACACCGACGCGCAGGTACTGGTCTGGCAGGACATGGCGGGCTATACCAGCGGCAAGACCGCCAAGTTCGTCAAGCGTTTCGGCCACATCGGCGACGAACTGCGCGCCGCGGCAGCCGCTTACGCCGACGAGGTGCGCCGGGGCACCTTCCCCGGTCCGGAGCACAGCTTCTGAGCGAGGTGTCGGAGCGGGCGATGACCAGCGAGCGGTGCATCCACCCGTCGCACTGCTCGGTCGTCGATGAGCTGCTGGACGAGCTGCGCGCGCACTTCCGCTGACATATTCCCGGCGAAACCAACCGGCACGGGCCGGTCAGCGGAAAAAAATGGCAGACTCGATGCCGACAATACCGACACGAGCAGAGGTACCGATGCCGCACAGCCGTTGGATTTCCCGCAGCACACTGCTGATCGCCGGTGTTTGCGCCGCAGCAGCACTCACCGCCTGTGGCAGCGAGTCGAGCCCCGCTCCGACCGAAAGCTCTACCACGGCAGCGGCGAGCGCGACCACCAGCCGCAGCACGCCGACCACTCAAGAGGTCAGCGACGCGTCCGCAGCTCAGCTGTGCGACATGCTCCGCCCGGAACTGACGAACTGGCGGATACAGGGTGGGACGCTGGGCAAGATCGGGCTCAACGCGCTCGTGCACGAGTGGGCGCTGCGCAACGGCGCCATCAACGCCGCGGTGCTGGCCGACAAGGCGATCGTCGATCGCGCCGCCATCAAGAGCTGCCCCGATGTGCGTCAGCAGGCCATAGACGCCTTGGGCATCCCCGACCTGGCGTCCGGTCTGGTGTTCTGATCGAGAAGGCCGGATGCGCAGCCGCTACCCCGAGATCGAACCCCACGACTCCGGCATGCTCGCCGTCGGCGAAGGCCAGTCGCTGTACTGGGAGGTCAGCGGGAATCCGGACGGCAAGCCGGTGGTGTTCCTGCACGGCGGCCCCGGCGGTGGCACCGCGCCGTTCCATCGACGGTTCTTCGACCCGGCCGCCTACCGGATCGTGCTGTTCGACCAGCGCGGCTGCGGCCGCTCCATTCCGCATCTCGCCGACGGCGCGAGCCTGGAGCACAACACCACCCAGCACCTGATCGCCGACATCGAAGCGCTGCGCGAGCAGCTCGGCGTCGAGCGCTGGCAGGTGTTCGGCGGCTCATGGGGTTCGGCGCTCGCGCTGGCCTACGCGCAGCGGCATCCCGGACGCGTAACAGAGCTTGTGCTGCGCGGCATATTCCTGTTGCGCCGCAAGGAAATCGACTGGTATTACAACGGCGCCGCGGGCTACCTCTACCCCGAGGAGTGGGCGAAGTTCCTCGCACCCGTGCCCGAGGACGAACGCGACCAGGATCTGGTCGAGGTCTACCACCGTCTGCTGCACTCGGCCGATGACGAGGTCGCCCGCGCGGCCGCCGTCGCCTGGTCCACCTGGGAGGCCGCCACGAGTTCGCTGCTGCCGCAACCAGATCGAGTCGCCGACATGGCCGAGCCCAGGTTTGCGCTGGCCTTCGCCATGATCGAGAACCACTACTTCCGCCACGGCGGCTTCCTCGACGAAGGCCAGTTGCTGCGCGATATCGGCGCCGTCGCGCAGATACCCGCCGTGATCGTGCAGGGCCGTCACGACATCGTCTGCCCGGCGGTCAGCGCGTGGGACCTGCATCGGGCCTGGCCCGGTTCGGAACTGCGCATCGTCGACGACGCAGGGCACGCGGCGAACGAGCCCGGCATCACGCATCACCTGGTCGAAGCGACCGACCGATTCGCGAAGGCGGGGTAAGCATGGCGACCACGGCCGGGAGCGCGCTCGTCACCGCACTGCGTGAGGACGTCGACCGGCTGCTGGCCGCCGAACCCGAGGTCCGTTCCGACGCACCGGATTCCGTGCACCAGATGCGGGTGGCCACCCGCAGGCTGCGCAGCGTGCTGCGGTCCTACCGCGGACTGTTCGACAAGCAACCGGTCGCCGCGATGAGCGCGGAACTCAAATGGCTGGCCGGATTGCTCGGGGAAGCCCGCGACGCGGAGGTGCGCGCCGACCGTTTCGAGACGCTGCTGGCCGACCATGCCGGGCAGACCTCGCGCGCCGACCTCGACGCCCTCACCGCCCGGCTGGTGAACGCCGAGCGGAACCGCTACCGAGCGGCGCACGACGAGGTCCTCGAGGCATTGGACAGCGCGCGTTACCGCGATCTGCGGGCGGAGCTCTGCGAGTGGCGCACCGATCCCCCGTTGCGCCACTCCCGCGCCGCGGCGCACGCCGCAGAATTTTTCGAGGAGGTGCTGCGACGCGACCTCGACCGGGTCGAGTCCCTCGTGCGCGCCGAACCCACGGTCACCGCTACCGAGCGAATAGAGCTTCTGCACGATATCCGCAAGAGCGCCAAACGTTTGCGCTACTCGTGCGAAGCGGCAGAGCAGACGCTCGGCGACGCCGCGGCCGACCTCGGCACGCGGGCGAAGAAGCTGCAGACGGTGCTCGGAGACCACCGTGACGCGGTGGAATCACACGAGGCGATCCTCGGCAGGGCGGCCGACGCCGCCACGGCGGGCGAGCAAGCGGCCGTATACGAGATTCTCGCGGCCGCCGAGGACGCGGCGGCCGGTCGCGAGCTGAGCCGCTATCCGGCCACGGCCGCAGCGCTGTTCGGACAGCTCGACGCCAGGTAGCTCGCCGAGCCCGCGACGCACGGCAGCTGGTACTCCGCGATCCAGTGCCGAGCGAAGGTGCGCCACCACTACAGTTCGCAGGGTGAGTCGGTTCGTGCGGTCTCTACGCGCACTTGCCGTGCGTCAGACGCGGCCATTGAAGATTGCGACGCAACGGTTCGATCCAACGGGCTGCGGCAGTCGACACCCGGCACTGTCGGACGCCGACAGGGTGCTGGACGCGCGGATTCACGCGGGGAACTCGAACGTCACCTTCCGTTCCCTCGGGTCCGCCGATGTCAGCCGCACCCGCACCGCCGCCCCTTCCGGCGGCTCGCCCACGCACGGCCCGAGCACCGGAGGGTCGGCGATGAAGATCTCGGCGGGCCGATTGCCGTTGCCCTCGCGCACCACCACGGCGTCGAACTCCGCGCCGACCCGCTGCGTCAGCAAGGTCGCCTCGGTCAGATCGATGCAAGCGCGCTCCAGCTTGCCCGCGACGCCATCGCTACGGCGCATGGCCTCGGCCGTGCGCGTCAATCCGCCACGTACCCACCGCGGCACCTCGTTTCCGGCGCACCTGGCCAGGCAGATCTCCGTCGCGAACCGATCCGACAGCCGCCGCAACGGAGCGGTGACATGCGCATAGGACGCGCCGATACCGCTGTGCCGCAATGCTTCCGGCGCGAGCGGCTCCCCCGCGGCGCCGTCGACCACGGTGTAGGAAGCACCGCGCAGCAGGCTGGTCGCCTCGGACATCAGTACCAGCGCCGCCGGCGTGTTCGGGTCCAGCCGCGCCAGCATCCGGCCGACCGCCTCCTCCGCGGACCAGGTCACACCGAGCGCGTGCGCGGTGCGCCGCATGGAATCGATCGCTGATTCGGCCGGTGGCGGCATGGTGCGCAGCAGCGCGACCCGCTCCTCGGCCCGCGCGGCACCGTCCAGCATGATCCGCGCCGCGCACATGCCCGTCAGCAGCGAAACCTGCTCGTTCCAGTCGTCGGCGGGGGTGCGCGGGTCCACCACCAGCCGCCAGTGCCCGTCGGCGCGCGCGTCCCGAACGATGGTTTGCGCCGGCAGCCGCAGCCCGATCGCGCCGCGCGCCAGCCCCGCCTCGATGCGCCGCGTGCCGAATTCCGGCAGGGCCGCGATCGAGGGATGCAGTCGACCGGCGTCGGCGTCGACCTGTACTCCGGTGTAGTCGAGGCGGGCACGGGAGCGCACCAGGGCCCGCACCACCGAGGAACTCCGCGGTTCGGCCTGTTCGTCGAGTTCGATGGTCCACAGCGCCGCAGGGCGGGTCCGCCCGGGCAGCAGGCTCGCGGACCCTTCCGCCAGCACCGGCGGATGCAGCGGCACGGTGCTGTCGGGGAGATAAAACGTCTGCCCCCTGGCGCCGGACTCCTCGGCGAGCGCGCCGTCGGGGATGATCACGGCACCGACGTCGGCGATAGCGTAATGCACGGTGAAGCCGGTGGGGGTGCGTTCGAGATGCAGGGCCTGGTCCAGATCCAAAGCCCCGGGCGGGTCGATCGTCACGAACGGGATATCCGTGCGATCGACCCGGTCACCCGCGAACGCGTCGATCGCATCGCGCGCCTCGGCGGTGGCCTCGGCGGGATACGCCGAGGCCAAGCCGAATTCGGAACGGATGGCGCCGAAATCGACCGGCGCCGAGACGATCCGCTGGTGAAGTTCCACGCTGGAGCGCCGGGTCCTACTGCAGCGCCAGCATGGTGCCGTTCAACTGCTCGACCGGCCCGTAGACGGTGAAGGTGACCCGGCCGCCGGGGACCGAGGACGACACCTGGGCCGCCACGTCGAGCGCCTCACCGAACGAGGCCGCCGAAGGATGCGGCAGGCCGGCGATCGTCTGGCCGAAATGGTTCTGAGATACCCACACCGTGTCGGCGGGGCTGAGGTCCACTTGGACCCCACCCGGCAGCGGAGTCACCGCGACCGCGCTGGCGGAACCGGTGCCGAGCACGGCGAAAACCGATGCGGCCCCGGCGACCAATGCACCAGCGACCAATGAGCGAACTACTCGCATATGAGTTGAGACCTGCTTTCCCGCGATCGGAGTACGAATGGCCCGTTGCTGCCCGGCAACGGGCCGTGCCAACGGCGACTACTTTATGACGTCGATCACGATGAAGGCCAGCTCCACAGGAATCGACATGGCGGAAACTTCGAGCGGCGACACGACCGCGCCCACGCTGCTAACGTGGCCCGCCGTGACGGGTGTCGCGTGCGCCCGCACATTTCGAAATGTCCCGTACGTCGACAATTGGGAGCTCTGCACCTATGTCATCGATCCTGTTCGACTACCTTTTGCCCCTCCTCGGCCCCGAGCAGGCCGCGCACTGGGCTCAGGTCTTTATGGTCAACCCGGTCTGACCGCGCGATTCTTCTCTCCCACGCGTCGCCTCCCGTTCACCTGGCGGGAGGCGGCCTTGGTTCCGGGCCGCTAGCATCCCGCTGCGTGAGAAGAACTACCGCCGCTCTCGCGGCCAGTGCCGCCCTGTTCGCCCTGCTCCTCGCCGGCTGCGGGAATGACGAAGCAGCCAGCGCCACCCCGTCGACCACCACCTCCGGCGCGCCCTCGACGCAGGGCGGCGAGGCCCTGGCCGTCGACAGCGTGAAGGCGGGCGCGTTCGTCGTCAGCTTCCGTGGCGCGTTCCCGAAGCTCGCCGAAGGCAAAGACGATGCGAAGATCGCAAGTATCTTGTCCGAGGGGTGCAAGGACATCAAGGCGGGCAAGTCCGAAGACGAAGTCGTCACAAACATCGCCAAACGAGCCGGGGGCAGCACCGAACCCAGTTCGGAGGAGGCCAAGGCGATCTATCAGATGACCAAACTGATGTGCTGAGTGAATTACTTCCGCAGCGGCAGACACCTCATCAGGTAGCCGATCGTGATCACGACGATGGCGGGAATCGGCACCGACACGCGGGAGCGTCGAATTCTGCGGCGGCGCACCCGAATCGGCATCCGCCGCGCGCGTTACGACAGGGCATCCGCTCGGCGCGGGTCTCTGACGTTTCGCCGACGTCGGGGCGGACGAGTCGGTCTCTAAGCCGGATCCTGTACCCGGTTCGCACCGGGTGGCGACCATCCATCTGGACACACCGTCGCCGGGTGCCTCGAGCGGTCCACCCGCAGGCTCGGGCGAGCGACCCTCGAACGCCTGCGCAGCCGCACCGCGAGCGGTGCGACCTTCGACCTTGCTCCGGGCGGGGTTTACCTAGCCGCCCCGGTCACCCGGGGCGCTGGTGCGCTCTTACCGCACCGTTTCACCCTCACCGCACGGCCCCGAAAGGCCATGGGCGGTCTATTTTCTGTGGCACTTTCCCGCGGGTCACCCCGGGTTGCCGTTAGCAACCGCCCTGCTCTGTGGAGTCCGGACTTTCCTCGGCTCCGGGCAGCGGCACACATGTGCCCGTTCCCGGCGCCGCGGTCGCCCGACCAACTCGTCCGCGGTAACAGGATACTAGGTACGGTTACTGGCCATGGAACGTGTCGAGGTCGGCTTCCCCTCCGGAAGCGAGCAGTGCGCCGCGTGGCTTTATCGCCCGGACGGAGCACCAAAACCCCGCCCCCTCGTGGTGATGGGACACGGCCTGGGGGCCAATCGGGAAATGGGACTCG
This sequence comes from Nocardia sp. NBC_00881, assembly GCF_045207455.1. Lineage (NCBI taxonomy): Bacteria > Bacillati > Actinomycetota > Actinomycetes > Mycobacteriales > Nocardiaceae > Nocardia > Nocardia sp. NBC_00881. The sequence continues at coordinate 7,942,920 of NZ_CP108798.1, read as the reverse complement.
ACCGCTACGCGCGGCGCTTCGCCGCCGCGGGCATCGCGGTTCTGGTGTTCGACTATCGACATTTCGGCGCCAGCCAGGGCACGCCGCGCCAGGTGGTGAACATCGCCCGCCAGCGCGCGGACTGGCATGCCGCCATCGCGTTCGCGCGCACCCTGCGCGGCATCGACGCGACCCGAATCGCGTTGTGGGGCACCTCTTTCGGCGGCGGGCACGTGCTGTCGGTCGCGCCGGACGACGCCTACATCGCGGCCGTGGTCGCGCAGGTGCCGTTCACCAGCGGCTTGGCTTCGGCGCTGGCGAAGGGACCGATCAGCCTGGTCAAGGTCGCCACCATCGCAGCGACCGATCTGCTGATCGGCCCGATCCGGCGCAAGCCCGTCGGCATCCGGCTGGCGGGCCGCAAGTGGGCGGCGGCGCTGATGAGCGCATCCGACGTCCCGGACGGCAACCGCAGACTGATCGAGGAGAGCGAGACCTACGAGCCGAAAGTCGCCGCGCGCGTGGCCATCTCCGCGCTGTTCGATGCGCCGGGACGACGTGCGAAGGCACTGAAGATGCCGGTCCTGTACGCGCTGTGCGACAACGACTCCATCGCGCCGGTGAAATCGGCGATGCAGGCCGCCGACCGCACCAAGCACGCGATCGTGAAGCACTATCCGGCAGGGCATTTCGACATCTACTTCGACGACGTCTTCGAGAAGGCCGTGTACGACCAAACCGAGTTCCTGGTGTCGGTGCTGCGGCCCTGAGTTCCCACGGCGCGACCCGGCCGGCCGGCCGGGTCGCGCCGCGCGGTCGGTGACGTATCGTGGGGTGACTATTCGTTTCCCGGGCAGTCCGCCCTCGGTGATGGCCCCGATGCGCCGCGAAGCATCTTTTCGATGAAAGTTGCTCTCTCCTATGGGAAGACACTTCCCGTTCCACAATGAGCTCCGCGCGGGTCAGGACCCGCACGGAACTGCGCGGACAGCGGCGCAGACGCAGCCACGGCTGCTGGAACCATCTGCTGATCGCACCGCTGTGGCCCAAGCACGGCGTCAACCTGGGGACGCTGCTGCGTACCTGTGACGCCGTCGGCGCGTGCATGGTGGTGCCGCGGCGCCCCTGGGTGCCCGACGCGCTCGCGCAGGGCAACACGTTGCGGCACCGACAGTGCGTGCACTGGGTCGACGGACGGGTCGAGCGGTGGCTCGGCCGCCAGCGTGACGGTGGTTCGGCGATCGTCGGCGTGGAACTCACCGACGAATCCATCCGCCTGGCCGACCTGCCCGTCGCCCGGCGGCGCACCGTCATCGTGCTCGGACATGAGACCAGCGGGATCCCGCCGGAAGGACTCGAGCTGCTCGACGTGGCAGTCGAGATCCCGATGGTCGGCACCGGGCACAGCCTCAACGTGGCGGTCGCGGGCTCACTGGTGCTCTACAAGCTGGCCGGACTGTGCTGATCACGTTTACCGTCCGCGGATGGCTCGCCAGACAACGAATGCGATGATCGCGGCGGGGGCGGCGGCGAGCAGGGGTTGTTTGCGGAACAATTCCAGCAGCGTGCGGCCCTGCTGGGCGATGGGTTCGGGAACTCCGGCCGCCCCACGTTCGCCGGCGGCAGCGGTGTTCGCCTCCGTCAGTTCGGCGCGCGCGGCCGCCCGTCGAATGGACGCCGCCGCCTTTTGGGTGGCCTCCTGGCTCTGACCCGCCCGTCGCGCGGCGGCCACTTTCTCCTCTGCCTCCCGTGTCGCCTCCGCGGCCCGACGGCGCACGTCGGCGGCTTTGCGTTCGGCCGCGTGCCGCGCCTCGGCGGCCGTGTCCTCGGTGTCGGCCGCCTCGCCGCGCGTGGCGCCTGCGACTTTCTGGAAACCGTCGGTTTCCGAGTTACGTTCGTTCATCGCTGTCTCCTGTCCTCGGCGGCGCGGTGCCGGGCGGATGTCCTGATGGTGTCGATCAGCGAGCGCGACACCGACGGACCGAGGGCGCTGGACCAGCGAACCGCTCGTCACACCCTGTCGAGGGCCGGTTACCCGGCGACCGCGCAGGCAAACCGAACCTCAGAGGCGCAGTTCCATCACGCGTTCCCGTCGTGAATCACCTGGTGCGAGGGGTCCGCTGACCCCGGTCAGCGCGAAGCCGTTGCGTCGATACAACTGCTCAGCGAACATGTTCCCTTCGGCGACCTCCACACGGACCACGCGATGACCACCGCGCGCCCATTCGATCACCGCGCGCACGAGCAGATCCGATACCCCGGTGCCGCGCGCCTCGGGCGCCACCACCCACATCGAAATCAGGTGCACACCACCGCGATTCAGAGCTGGCATGCCGGCGACGGTGCCCAGCTCGACCCCCGCGGAATCGGCCGGAAACTGCACCGGTCCGCCAGCGCACGCCGCCGGTCACGCTCGGTTCGGGCCTGCGCCTCCGCCAGGGGCGAACCGAAGAACTGCGGCGCATCGGCCAGCGCCCGGAGCCTGACCCGCCGGAATACCACCCACTCATCAGGGATGAGCTGCCTGATCTCGAACGTCGAGACATCCACCAGGAACTCTTCACTCTCCCGGCACTGTCGTGCGCAAAGGATTCTCCAGACGCGGCGTCCGGTCGAACCGTGAGCCCCCGGCGGTGCGGCGGGATCGGTCGTCGGTATGCGTTGATCGCGACCGCTCAGGCGCGCCGGCACAGGCCGGTGAATTCGAGCCCGGCGAAGACCGCGACCACCGCAGCGCCGACGAGCAGCAACGCCACACCGAGGACGGTGAGGTCGAGAACACCGGATTCGGCCAGCGCGATCATCGCTACGGCCGACACCGCGTTGACAGCGACGACCCCGTTCGCCTGCCGCGCCCGGATCTCGGGCTGTCTCGCGATCAGCAGCAGGACGAGCGCACCGCCGAGCATCGCGACACCGAACACGACACTCCAGACGGTGGGCAGCCCGAGCGGGTCCCGCAGAGCCGCGGCGCCCGCCAGCAGCACACCGCCGAAGATTCCGGTGCTCCAGCCGTCCACCCGCGGTGTGGTACTCAGGAAGTCGCGGGCGGGTGCGGGCCGGGTGGCCGGGGTCGAGATGCTCATGTCTGCTCCTGTGGTCGATCCGGTCGGGGCCTATCGGTTCCCGAGACCAACCCTGCGGACTCGAGGTGGGCGTCTCAATAACCTCTGAGGTCATGGCTCCGCGGCACGGCGGGTGATTAGCTGGTCAGGTGGCACATACACCGGCGGGAACGGAATCGAGAGCGGGCAGTCTGCTACGCGAGTGGCGGCAGCGACGCAGGCTGAGCCAGCTCGATCTGGCGCTGGCGGCCGACACCTCGGCACGCCACCTTTCGTATGTGGAGACCGGGCGGGCCAAGCCGAGCCGAGCCGAGCGATGGTTTTACGACTATGCGAGACGCTGGATGTGCCGCTGCGCGAGCGCAACACGCTGCTGATGGCCGCGGGCTACGCACCGGCGTATCGGGAGAGCAGCCTGGACGACGCGCATCTCACGTCGGTCCGCGCCGCGCTGGACACCATGCTGACCGCGCACGAGCCATATCCGGCGGTGGTGGTCGATCGGGTGTGGAACGTGGTGACCGGCAACGCGGCGATGGACGTGCTGACGCACGGCGTTCCCGACCACGTGCGGGCACCACAGCCGAACGTGTACCGGCTGGTGCTGCATCCGGAAGGGCTCGCCGCCCGGCTGGTCAACCTCGCCCAGGTGCGCGAGCTGTTCGTGGAGCGGCTGGCCAGGCAGGTCACCGCGAGCGGCGATCCCGACCTGGCGGCGCTGTACGACGAGGTGTCCCGGTACCCGGACCCACCTCCGATCGTGGACGATTCGGAGGAGACAGACACACGAACGAGTCCGTTCGAGGTACCGATCCGGATCCGCACACCCGCGGGCGAGCTGTCGATGTTCAGCACGATGGCCACATTCGGCGCACCGGCCGACGTCACGCTGTCTGAACTGGCCATCGAATTGTTCTATCCTCTAGACCAATTCACCGCAACCGCGCTGCGCGACATTGCGGCAGCGGCGAATTCGTGAATTCCGGCAGACCCACACGGCTGCGCGAGCGCCGACCTCAGGCCGAACACGCGCCCGACCCGGTTCCGCCTCGAGCACCGTGCCCAGGTTGACAACGTCAGCCTACCGCTCCGCGACGGGCACGGCGGAGTTGAAGCGGAATTCACCGCATCGCACGAATGTGAGCCGCAAATCCGTAGCAGTAATGCCTAGTTCGCGGTTCCCACACCGTGTTCGGCGTCGCATCAGAGATAGGACGTGTCGTTCACCAGACGCACCGATGCTCCACCATCGGGATAGAACTCCGCTATCGACAGCGACGCCAGATCCAGATGCAGCCGGTACAGCAGCGACGGGCCGACACCGAGCGCCAGTTGCAGCAGCGTCTTGATCGGGGTCACGTGACTGACCACCACGACGTTCGCGCCGGGATACAACCCGACCAGATCGCGACGGGCCGCGCCCACCCGCTCGCGGACCTGGTCGAAGCTCTCGCCGCCCGGCGCGGCGATCGCGGGATCGCCGATCCAGCGGGCGTGCAGTTCCGGGTCGCGCTGCGCGGCCTCCAGGAAGGTCAGACCCTCCCAGGCGCCGAAGTCGGTCTCGATCAGGCCGTCGAGCACTCTGACCGGCACGCCCAGCGCGGTGGCCGCGGCGTCGGCGGTCTCCCTGGCGCGGCCGAGCGGGGAGCTGACCACGGCCGCGATATCACCTTTGGCGGCCAGCATCTTCGCGGCGCGGGCAGCCTGCTCGCGGCCGAGGACGGTGAGTGGAGGGTTGCCGCGACCGGAGTAGCGGCGCTCTAGCGACAGTTCGGTCTGGCCGTGGCGCAGCAGAAGAAGACGGGTGGGGCGGCCGGTGGCTCCCGTCCAGCCCGGGCCAGGCTGTGCGGCCTTCGCCGCCACGGCGTCCGCGTCCCTGACCTCGTCGATCCAACTCGGCAGCTCGCGCTCGTCGGCGGTGGCGACGGCCGGATCGGCGGGCCCCGTCGCCGGCGCCCGCTGCTCACGCGAAGCCGCCGAGCGGACCTCGTCCACCAGGGTGGCGTCGTCCATCGCCTCGTTCGCCAACCGGTCGGCGTGCGCGTTCTGCTCGCGCGGAATCCAGGTGAAGCTCACCCGCGCGAAACCGGCGACCAGCCTGCGCGCGCGGTCCGCGAGCGGAATCATGGCCGCGTGCTTGACCTTCCAGCGGCCGGACATCTGCTCGACGACCAGCTTGGAATCCATCCGCACCGTGACGGATTCGGCGCCGATTTCCGCCGCCGCCTCCAATCCGGCAATCAGGCCGCGGTATTCGGCGACGTTGTTGGTGGCGACGCCGATGAACTCCCGGCGTTCGGCGAGGACCCGGACGCGCTCCGGGTCGTAGACCACCGCGCCGTACCCGGCCGGGCCCGGATTGCCGCGCGAGCCGCCGTCGGCTTCGACGATCACCTCGGAATATGTCACCGTCGTCGCCGCTTCGCGCGGGCGACCGAGCCGGGCAGCGGCCGGCTCACAGCCCCGATTCCTTGGTCCGGACCAGGATCGCGCCGCACTCCGGGCAGCGCACAACCACGTCGGGCGCGGTCTTGGCGATCCGCGCGATCTCGCCGCGGTCGAGTTCGATGCGGCACGCTCCGCAGCGGCGGGCCTGCAACAGGGCCGCGCCGACACCGTGCTGCTCGCGCTGGCGGTCGTAGATCGCGAGCAATTCGGCCGGGAACCGCGCGACCATACCGGATCGGTCGGTATCGCAACGGCCCTGCGCCACATCCAGATCCGCGAGCGCCTCGTCACGATGCCGCTGCGCGGCGGCCAGATCCTCTTCGGTCTTACTCAGCCTGGCGCCCGCGTGCTCGTGGTCTGCGGCCGAAGCCTCGCGGCGCTCCATGACCTCGAGCAGTTCGTCCTCCAGCACCGAGCGGCGGCGCTCCAGGCTACCCAGCTCATGCTGGATCTCCGTCAGCTGTTTGGCGTTCACCGAGCCCGCGGTGAGCATCCCCTTGTCGCGGTCCTCGCGTTTGCGCACCGCCTCTACCTCGCCCTCCAGCTTGCGGATGTCGCGATCGAGGTCGTCCAGCACGATCTCCACGGCCACCGCGGCGTCCTTGTGCGCGTTGCGTTCGGCCTCCAGCCGGGCCACCTCCTGCTGCTCGGGTAGCACGGTGCGACGGTGCGCGATCCGTGTCAGCTCGGCGTCGACGGCGGCGAGCTGCAGCAGCTCGGCCTGAATCGGGGGTTCGACATTCAACGCGGACAAACTCCTGGACATGGTGGACGGGGTTGGTGTTCAACCGTACCTCGCCGGACCCGTTGCCCCACGCTAGCCGCCGACGGTGCGAGTCTTGATGGCGTCCCTGGAGATGTAGACGTCGTATTCGCCGGGTACCGCGATCACCGCGTTGCCGTAGGCAGAGCGCACGAACGGCTGGGTCCACCAGCGGCCGGCCCGCATGTCGGTGAAGAAGTCCCGATCCCCGTCGTTGAGGAAAATCTGATGCTGGGTAGTCGCCACACCGTCCAGGCGCTGGCCGTACAGTCGGCTGATCTGATAGCCGGAGTGGAAGCCGAGGGCGTTCACCCAGGGCTCCAGCTCGACGATGCCCGCCTGCAGCATCCACATGTCGCCCTCGACCCGATAGGTCTTGCGCTGTTCGGGATGGTCGTCGTCGCCGTAGAGGGTGAGGTCCACGTCGAGCTGATGCTCCTGCCCCGCCACTTGCTTGGCGACTACGTGCGCCGCCTTGATCTCCCCGGTCAATCCCAGGTACGTCTGCAGCAACGTCACTATCCACAGCAGCACCGCCGCGACCAGCAGTAGCACGAGTCCGCTTGCCCCGCGGGCGACCAGCGCCCGCATCCCGACCCGGCGCGCCGTGACGAGTCCGGAGATGATCAGCGCGACACCGACGAGCAGCAGCAGGATAAGGCCGATCTGCACGACCCCGAAATCGACCGGAAAGCTCATGCCTTCGCCTCGCTAGCGCTCGGCTCCGGCATGCGCAATGCGCGCTGTAACAGGATTCGCTCGCTGCGCTCACTCATACGCTAGTTGTACCCCGCACGAGCCGTGCAATTCACCCGAACCGACGACTGCATCGCTGCGGCGAACGCGGTCACGCCCCCGATCGTTACGACTCCGTTGGCAGGACAACGGCGTTCAGGTCCCGCAGCCGGCGGTCAGCTGGGTGCCCGCACCGTCCACGGGTCGGTGCGCAGCGTGGACACGCGGGTCTCCAGGTCGGGCAGCGCGGTCCGGACCACCGATTCCGCCTGTGCGCACCAAGGGAATTCGGTGGCCCAGTGCGCGGCGTCGACGAGGGCGGGGCCACCCCGGCGCAGATGCTCGTCGACCGGGTGGTGCCGCAGGTCGGCGGTGACATAGGCGTCGACGCCGAGACGGGCCGCGGCAGTCAGGTAGGAATCGCCCGCGCCGCCGCAGACCGCGACGGTGTAGACGGTGCGGTCGGGATCGCCCGCGGCGCGCACGCCCCACGCGGTGGGTGGAAGAGCGGCGGCCACTCGATCGGTGAAGGCGCGCAACGACTCCGGCTGCGGCAGCGTGCCGACCCGGCCGATCCCGAGCGACGAGGGCAGCGGTGCGCGTTCGCTGATGTGGTAAGCCGGGTCCTCATAGGGATGGGTGGCGCGGAGCGCGGCGAGCACCGCCGAGCGCGCCGCGGGCGCGGCGACCACTTCGACCCGGTCCTCCTCGACGTGCTGGAGTTCGCCGAGGGCGCCGTGCGCCGGATTCGCCTCGGCCACCGGACGGAATTGACTGGTCGCGGGCACCCGCAGCGCGCAGTCGCGATAGTTCCCGCTGCCGCCGGCGCCCGCCGCGAAAAGCGCGGCCAGCACCGCGTCTGTGTGCGTGCGCGGCACCTGGACCACCCAGTTGTCAACGACGGATTCTGGTTTCGCATCCAGCGGACCGGTCACGGTGAGACCGAGGGCCGCGGCGAGCGCGTCCGAAACTCCGGGATCGGCGGAGTCGGCGTTGGTGTGCGCGGTGAACAGAGCGCAACCGGAGCGGATGAGCCGGTGCAGCAACGCGCCTTTCGGCGTGTCAGCCGCGACCGTGTCGACACCGCGCAGCAGCAGCGGGTGATGCACCACCAGCGCTTGAGCGCCCCCATCGATCGCCTCGTCGACGACGGCGGCGGTGGCATCGACCGCGAACAGCACGCGGGTCAGCTCTTCCGCGGGATCGCCGCAGACCAGGCCGACCGAGTCCCAGGACTCGGCCAGCCGCGGCGGATAGGCCGCGTCGAGCACCGCGATGAGATCCGCGAGCGTCGTCATCGTCCACCTTCTTCGCCTCGTTCATGCATTGCCACATTCGGTTTCGTTCGGCTCGCCCCTGCGGTCATCACAGACCTGCCGACCGGATTGCGTCGACCAGCCGATCCACCTCCGGTCCGTCTCGGACCGCGACCCTCAGATGGTTCGGGCCGAGGCCGGGGAACGTGTCGGCCCGGCGAACCGCGATCCCCTGGTCGGCCAGATGCTTGCACAGCAATTCGCCGTCCGCGACGTGCAGCAGCAGGAACGGGCCCTCGGCCGGGGTGTAGACATGCACGTCGATTTCGGTCAGCCGCTCGATCATCGCGGCACGTGCCGCGGCGACGGCCTCGGCCCGCCGCTCGGCCTCGATGACCGCCGCCTGGTCGGCGGTGGCGGTGATCGCCTCCAGCTGCAACGTGCCGAGCGGCCAGTGGGCCCGCCCGCGCTCGAGCCGCGCGAGAAGCGCGGGATCGCCGAGAAAGTAGCCGCAGCGCAGACCAGCGAGCGCCCAGGTCTTGGTGAGGCTGCGCAGTACGAGGAGGTCGGGCGCCGCGTCCGCGGCGAGGGATTCGGGCTCGCCCGCGACAGCGTCCGCGAACGCTTCGTCGACCACAATGGTGCGGCCCGGCCTGCGCAGCGCGCGAACGGCGTCAGCCGGGTGCAGCACGGAGGTCGGATTGGTCGGGTTGCCGAGCACCACCAGATCTGCCTCGACGGGCACCACGGCGGAATCGAGCAGGTAGGGCGGTGACAGCAGCACCCTGGTCACCGGGACACCCGCGTCGCGCAGCGCGAGTTCCGGCTCGGTGAACGACGGATGCAGCACCGCGGCCAGTCGCGGTGCGAGGCGGGGCAGCATCGCGAAACCCTCCGCAGCGCCCGCCAGCAGCAGCACCTCATCGGGAGCACGGCGGTGCCTGACCCCGACCGCGCGGCGGGCGGCGTCCGCCTCCTCGGCGCTCGGATAGCGGCCGAGCGCCCCGAGCTGGGCGGCCAGGCGCTGCCGCAGCCACCCCGGCGGCGCCGCGCCCTGGACGTTCACCGCGAAATCGAGCATGCCCGGGCGTGCGTCCACGTCACCGTGGTAGCGCAGTTTCGCGCGGTCGACACTGTCCTCGGGCACGAGACGACACCCTACGTGGCGGCCTCGGCGCGAGACCGGCCAGAATGGCAGTCGTGGGTCAGCTGCACGTGTCGTTCGTCTGTACCGGCAACATCTGCCGTTCTCCGATGGCGGAAAAAATCTTCGCGGTGCATTTGTACCGGTCCGGACTGGCCGACCGCGTGCGGGTCAGCAGCGCGGGCACCGGGTCCTGGCATGTCGGCGACGACGCCGACCCGCGGACCGACGCGACGCTGCGCAAGTACGGCTATCCGACCGGCCATGTCGCCGCCACGTTCGGCGCCGAGCACCGCGACGCTGATCTGGTGGTCGCGCTGGACAGCTCGCACCAGCGGGAACTGGCCCGCCTCGGCATACCACGGGAGCGGCTGCGGCTGCTGCGCACCTTCGACCCGGACGCCGACGATCAGGACGTGGCCGACCCTTACTACGGCAGCGCCGACGACTTCGATCTCGTCCGCGACCAGATCGAGGCGGCCGTCCCCGGCCTGCTCGACTGGGTGCGCGCCGAACTGCGGACAGCCGCTGAGCCGTCCGACCGCAGACCCCTCCTCGACGGACGGCCCTGATGCGCAGGCTCACCTTTCTGCTGCGTCCCAGCTGGCTGATCCTGGCGGTGCTGGTCGCCGCGTTCGCCTACCTGTGCTTCACCGTGCTCGCGCCGTGGCAGCTCGGCAAGAACACGGCCACCTCGCATCGCAATCAGCTGATCGCCGATTCGGTGCGAGCCGACCCGGTGGACGTCAGCACGGTGTTCGGCGACACGGCCGCCGACTCACACACCGAATGGCGCCGCATCACCGCCTCGGGCAATTACCTGCCCGACTCCACGGTGCTGGTGCGACTGCGCCACCTCGACGGTGCGCCCGGTTACGCGGTGCTCGCGACGTTCCGGCTGGACGACGGGCGCGTGTTGCTCGTCGATCGCGGGCTCGTCGCCGCGGTGGACGGATCCCGCCCACCGCGGATCCCCGAACCGCCCACCGGGCCGCAACGCATCGAAGCGCGGGTCCGCATGTCCGAGGGTGTGGCACCCGGCAAGGACCCGAGCGTCCAGGACGGCTACCGCCAGGTGTACTCCATCGATACCAGCCAGGAGTCGACGGTCCTCGGACAGCCCGTCACCGCCATCCCGACCGGCGAACGCGGCGGCTACCTGCAGCTGAGCGAGAACCAGCCCGGCGTGTTCACCCCCACCCCACTCCCACAGCTCGACGCGGGCCCCTATCTGTCCTACGGCCTGCAATGGCTGGCTTTCGGCATCATGGCGCCGCTGGGGCTCGGCTACTTCGTGTACGCCGAGCTTCGGGAGCGGCGGAAGGAAAAGGGCGCCGCCGCAACAACTCGCGCCGCAACAACTCGCGCCGCAACGACTCCCGCCGAGGCAACCCGGGCGACGCCGACCGAACCCGCCGCACCGACCACCGAGGCGCGCCTGGCCGACCGCTACGGCCGCGGCCGCAGCTGATCAACCTACTGCGACGTCTGCTCAGCCACGCGGTCGGACGCGGGTCGACTGAAGGTGCGAAAGACAAGGCTGGTGCCGCCGGCCCAGCCGAGACACACAGACGTCTGGACTCGCGCGACGCGGATCAGCGCTTGATGGCGGCGATAGCGGCGGCGAGGAGAGCGGCGGCGCACTGCACGGCTTCGGAGAGCCGCACCGCGCGGCGCAGATCGTGCACGGTGGGAGCGGGGCCGACTCCGAGGAGCGGGCGCTGTTCGACGCCATGCGGATAGTGCGTGCGACCACCCAACCGGATACCGAGCGCGCCCGCCATCGACGCCTCGACCACACCCGCGTTGGGGCTGGGGTGCCCGGCGGCGTCGCGGCGCCAGGCGCGCAGGGCCGCGGCGGGGCGGCCGTCGACAAGCGGGGCCAGCGCGGCCGTGAGCAGGCCCGTGAGGCGGGCCGGAATCAGATTGGCCACGTCGTCGGTGCGCGCCGCGGCCCAGCCGAAACGAAGGTAGCGCTCATTGCGGTAGCCGATCATCGCGTCGAGCGTGTTGACCGCGCGATACCCGAGTAGACCGGGTACACCCGCCACAGCGCCCCAGGCCAATGGCGCGACGGCCGCGTCGGCAGTGTTCTCGGCGATGGATTCCAGGGCGGCGCGCGCGAGCCCGTCCGCGTCGAGCACGTCAGGGTCGCGGCCGCACAGAGAGGGCAACAGCGCGCGAGCGCCGTCCAGATCGCCGGACTCCAGCCGATCGGCCATCGCGTGACCGGCGCGTGCCAGGCTGCGACCACCGAGAACCGTCCAGGTCGCGAGCACAGTCGTGGGCAGCCCGCCCCGACGCGCTGCGACGCCGAGCCCGACGATCGCTCCCACCGCGAGCACCTCGTGCACCAGCCCCGCCACCCGCCGGTCGGCGTAGGTGACCGACTCCAGCGCCGCGGCCGCCACACCGAACCCTGCCACTGGATGCCGTCGCCGGGGATCGCCGAACACCCGGTCGAGCGCGAATCCGACCAGCAGCCCGACCGCGTGGGAGGTCCCCTTTTGCACCCGGCGAGGTTATCGGGTGGCCCGCCGGTCTGAGCACCCTGGCCGGGATATCACCGCCGCGCGGACGTGTCACACACCGGGCCCCCACGTCGTCGACCTGGTGAGGCATTCATACACTCGCCCTGTGGGGGGCGAACGACCGAACGGCGAACAGCAGTGACTTCCGAACAGTCCTCCTCTCCAGAGCCCCTCGACCAAGCCGAACTGGCCCGGCGGTTCGAGGAACACCGGCCGTATCTGCGCAGGCTCGCCTACAGCACACTGGGCAGCCTCACCGACGCCGACGACGTGGTGCAGGAGGCGTGGCTGCGGTTGCAGCGCCAGCACACGGCGGGAACCGCGGGCGAGATCGACAACCTGCGCGCGTGGCTGTCCACAGTGACCGGACGGCTCGCACTCGACCACCTGGGCTCGGCCCGCATGCGCCGGGAACAGTACGTGGGCGAATGGCTGCCCGAGCCCGAGGTGACGAGCTGGGACGACCCGGCCGACCGGATCACCCAGGATGAGCGGGTCACTACGGCCCTGCTTGTGGTCCTCGAGTCACTGTCGCCTGCCGAACGCACGGCCTTCGTACTGCAGGACGTGTTCGGTATGAGCGGCCCCGAAGTCGCCGAGGTGGTCGGCCGCACCCCGGCCGCTGTCCGCCAGCTCGCCTCCCGTGCTCGCAAGCACGTCGAGGATGGCACCCCGCGCTTCCCCGCGTCGCCCGACGAGCAGAACAAGGTGGTGTCGGCCTTCGCGCTGGCCTGGCGTTCCGGCGACTTGAGTGCCCTGCTCGGCGTACTCGACACCGACGTCAGCCTCACCGCCGACGGCGGCGGCAAGGTGCCCGCGATCCGGCAGCCCGTGCACGGCGCCGAACTGGTGGCCAAGCTGCTACTCGGCTGGTACCACGCCCCGTCCGCGGCGGGCGCCTGGGGCCGCGCGGTGCTGGTCAACGGCCGGCCGGGCCTCGTGGTCTTCGACGGTACGCACACCGGTGTGTTCTCCTTCACCGTCGACGACGGCCGCATCGTCGCGATCGACGTGGTGCGCAACCCGGACAAGCTCCACGACCTGCCCACCAGCGGTCAGCCCGACTGGTACCTGGGCGAGGGCCGGACCGACGAGGCCTAGCCGAGAGCTACCTCCGCAACCGCGTCGGTGGCGAGATCGCCCCGTGCCACCGACGCAGCACCCCGACGTCACGAATGCGGTGGTCACCTTGTTGGTGCGCGCCTCGTCACAACCGTGAGCGATAACGCTCGCGACTTATGCGACCAGGCATGCCGTCTCGATGCTTACCATCCGCGCTGACCGAGGCTCCGCGCCGTCGCTGCGCGTGCTCGCACGCCGCTACAGCAGAGCCAGTACGTTTTCCAGAGCCACAGCATCGATCCCGATCGCCCCGCCGACGGCGGCGTTGGTGAGCACCCCAGCGTGAGTGTTCAGCCCGAGAGCTAGGCTTCGGTCATCCTCCAGGGCCCGCTTCCAGCCTTCGTCCGCCAGCGCAACGACATACCGCAGAGTGGCATTGGTGAGTGCGTGGGTGGAAGTTGTGGGAACAGCCCCGGGCATGTTGGCCACGCAGTAGAAGACCGAACCACGGACGATATACGTCGGCTCGGCGTGCGTTGTCGGGCGAGAGCCCTCGAAACAACCGCCCTGATCGATGGCGATATCGACGAGTACTGAGCCCGACTTCATACGCGAAACCAGTTCGCTGGAAACCAACGTCGGCGCCTTGGCGCCGGGGACGAGAACGGCTCCGATAACCAAATCAGCGTCGAGACAAGCTCTCTCGATCGCGTGGACATTGGAGGCAACCGTCTGCAGCCCGCCGCGGTAGATCCGGTCGGCTGCCGCCAGTGGGGCGGGCTCGAGGTCCAGCAGGGTGACTTGTGCGCCCATGCCGACGGCGATCTGAGCGGCATTCATGCCGGCAACGCCGGCGCCTATGATGACAACCTTCGCCGGCGGCACACCAGGTACACCGCCGAGTAACACCCCACGGCCGCCAGCGCGTTTCAGAAGGGCGGCAGCGCCGACCTGGGTAGCCAGCCTGCCCGCCACCTCGGACATCGGCGCGAGCAGCGGCAGCGAGCGGTCGGGCAACTGCACTGTCTCATATGCGAGCCCGGTGACCCGGCGAGCCAGCAGCTCCTCGGTCAGGGCTTTGTCGGCGGCGAGATGCAGGTATGTGAACAGCACCTGTCCCTCGTGCATCCGGCCATACTCCTCGGCAACGGGTTCCTTGACCTTGAGGACCATCTCGGCGTCGGCCCAGAGCTTGTCGATGTCGGGCTGGAGGACAGCGCCCGCGGCGGCGTATTCCTCGTCTGTGATCGAGGAGCCACCCCCAGCCCCTCGCTGCACGACAACCTCGTGACCATGCAGTACCAGTTCGTGTACCCCAGCCGGGGTGATGGCCACGCGATACTCGTTGTTCTTGACTTCCTTCGGTACGCCGATCCGCATGGGCTACGCACCCTTCTCGAAAGTTCATTTCACCGATGGATATTGCTCACACTACGAGAGTCGGGACCAGACCGGTTGCAGTCACCGGCCGACGGTTATCCGGGTTCACCGACCCAGCGGTAGCCATGTCCGCGGATAGTGACGATCAATCCCGGCCGATTCAGCTTGGAACGCAGGGAGGTCATGTGGACGTCGAGGGACTTGGACACAGAGAAGAACGCCTCGCCCCAGACCCTGTCCATGAGCTGCTGTCGGCTGACCGTGACTCCCGGCCGCTCGACAAGTGTCGTGATCAGCTCGAATTCCTTGCGAGTCAATGGAACATGCGCACCCGCCACTTCGACACGGCGGGCTTTCAGATCGATGCGGACGTCACCGGCAACCACCACGCCGCCAATCGGGCGCACTGTGGCGACAGCACGGCCAACCACCTTCTCCAGTCGAGCGATCAGCTCACCTACGCGCACCGGTTTCACCAGATAGTCGTCCGCACCACCGCGCAATATTCGAACGACATACCGTTCATCGGTGCGAGTACCCACGGCAACCACCGGCACGGCGCTGGCTTCGCGTATCCGGCGCAGGACCTGCAGACCGTCCATGTCCGGTTGCGTCAGATCCAGCACGACCGCGTCATAGCCGCGGTGGGCCACCAGCAGATCCGCCGCCCCACTCATGCGCTTTGCGCTGTATCCACGCGCAATGAGCAGGTCGACCAGTCCTTGTCCGGACTGGCCGTCACTCTCCATGACCGCAAGTCTCATGCGCCCGTTCCTCTCTCGGAACGCCCCGAACACCTGTCCGAATGCGCCGCAGCACAGCGACTTTCAGTGCCAATGGCGTAATAGACACACTACGTCCCGCGTCTGCTTCCTTCTTGGTGATGGGAACCTCCCTTCGCCGCGCGCTGCTCTGCTCCGGACCAGAAGACCTGCACCAGCTCGTCACGGGAATGTGTAGCAAGG
Organism: Nocardia sp. NBC_00881; assembly: GCF_045207455.1. Taxonomy (NCBI): domain Bacteria; kingdom Bacillati; phylum Actinomycetota; class Actinomycetes; order Mycobacteriales; family Nocardiaceae; genus Nocardia; species Nocardia sp. NBC_00881. Next base: position 7,927,592 of record NZ_CP108798.1, on the reverse strand, counting down.
ATTTCGAGTCCAATCCTGCATCGCTGATGACCCGTTCGTCGCCGCCGACGTAGCCGTCGCCGATGACAATCAGAAAATGCAGCCGGTTCGGATCAATCGCTCTCTACGTTAGAGCGAGCTAATTCGCACTGGAGTTTCGTCGAACCACACGGCGCGCGGGCGTCGCCCAGGCTCGAACCTGACGAGCGGCTCCCCGCCGGGTACATGCGGCTCCAGTAATTCCTGTTGGAGATCTTCCTGCGACTCCGGGGGAATCCAATGAGCTACTGCGCCGTGCATGACCCGAATGTTGGAGTACCGCTTCAGCGTTTCGATGTGCCCTTCGTACACCGACTGGGATGTGATGAGTGATCCGTCGAGATTTCGTAGGGCTCCGAGATCGTTGTCCGGTCCGTAGGGCCGGCGACGGTCATCATCTCCGATGCCCCACACACACCCACGGTCGATGTCGAGCGTGCTCTTGCCTAGTTGCCACTCCTCGAGCCGCACCCGGTATCGTTTCTCCAGCTTCTGGTCCCGCAGGTGGTGAGGCAAAGCTTCCCAGTGTGCAGGCAAGGCGGGGGCAAAGCAGCCGACCAGTCCGAGGTTTTCTGGATCGGCGCCGAGTTCGACGTCGAGCTCAGTGATCGTCTTATTAATGACAGACGACGGTTTCGGCAATACTATTCCGGAATTTATCCATTTCAGGCCATAGGGGTTGACCGGTCGCACGTCGATTATAATTCGACGCGCAGTAGCGGCCCGTTGTATCTTCACCTGGTCGTTGCGATGAATTCCGAATCGTAGTTCGGTCGCTTCCGGCGACAACTCGAAGAAGCCAACATCCAGCTCGAACCATATTGCCTTCCGAAGTCCCCTGACCCACTCGGCATCCGAAGGTCGCAGCATCGCAAAATTGCACCGGCCAAACATCGGAAACGTCGAGGTCGCCCATTCCCGTAGCGACGGCGCCCCCTGGAGACTGGTATCGAACACACCGACACCCACCACCTCCGTTGCTGCCCGCACGAACCTCTGCACCATGACCATCACCTCTCCGGTCGTGCGCTCGAGCCCTCTCGTAACCAACGCGGGCAGCAACCGGTCACCCGCATCGGCCAACTCGTCCGGCATACCCGCCAATCCAGTACGCAGCGCATGAGCCGCGGCCGCAGTACCACTCCGATCACCAGGCTCGATCGTCAGATGCCGTGTGACGCACACCGATCCCGCATCGACCAGAGGAGGCAACCACGGGGTATTCGGCTGAGGCTCACCGCCGGTCGGGCCGGGATCGAATGGTTTGTCCGCGCTCAGCCCGTCACCCACGTTCGAGTGCCTCAGGACCTCGGATCCCACGTCCGGCGCCGATGCAGGGTCGATCCCCGGCGAATCGATGTGCCCGATAGCTAGGGTGCCGCCATCCGTTTTCCCATGCAGGGACTCGTCTGAACCAGCGTAGACCGGTGCGGCTGTGGCTGACTCGTTTTCGTTCGAGCCGAGTTGCCGCAGATCCGGGCCGTAGTCCGAATGCCGCTCGTCGACCTCGGCTGTCGCGAAACCCGCGCATTCGCTGGGACTTTCGCCCGCCACCGGTGGCTCGGAACCGCTGCCCCCTTGGCCGGCCCGCGGCTCGGGCGCGGGATCGACATCGGCGGATGGCGGACCATGATATTTGGGCGCGCGGGGGTTGGAAAAGAAGGTTATCGGCGTAAACCCTCTGCCCATTGCAAAAAAATACGCTCCGGAAGCATCGAAAGGCTGCGCCTGTGATGTGCTCGATGGGGGTCCTGCCGTGAAAGGGCCCCTGAAGTGGGTGGGCGGGTCGGTCGCCGCACCAGCTGCTGTCGGAACCTCACCGGGGAGTTTGACTTTTCCCTCGATGAGACCGATGCGACCAAGATTGTACAACGCCGCACCCAACGACGTCAGAATGCCCGTGCCCCCGTTCCCGTAGTCGAGTAAAACACGCCGTCCCCCCGGACCCCGAATTTCGTCTGATCGAGCGCCACCTTCACGAGCAGGCCTCAGCCCGATACGGATGTCAACGATCTCGTGGCCCATCAGTTTCGGCTGCAGTTGATATACGCGACGCAGCATACGAACCACGTCCCCGGGATCCGGCTGCGTATTCGAATTACCATTTTCGTACGTCCCACCAACGACAATCGTGTCCGGGGTGAACACGGTCCCATCCGGCATAACCATAGAGCCATCCGACCTCGTCGTAATGCTGTCCGGGGTGAACACGGTCCCATCCGGCATAACCATAGAGCCATCCGACCTCGTGGTAACGCTGTCCGACGGCAGCACGGTCCCATCCGGCATGACCACGGCGCCTTTCCGCCTGATCATATAGCAGACGCCGTCCGGGTTGGCATCGTCGAACATCCAATCCGGAATGTCCAGATCAGCGGGTATTTTCAACGTAACACGGAGACCGGCGATCGGATACATGTCCGGATCGCCGAGAAGTGCTCCCGATCCCAATCCTGTCGCGGCGATAATCGGGCTCGCATCGTGTCCGACTTCGTCCAGCGTGGAAAGGTAGCGCCATTCGAACTCCACCCCGTGGGCAATGCATTGGTCCCATAAAAATTTGAGATATATCGGCATATTGAATATCGGGACCGTACCGACTTCCCCATATACCGCGCCGGGCGGCAATTCGTCCGCTGTCGCCGGTCGTGCGTCGATGAGGTCTTTTAGGTAGGTCATCCACGGTGTCGACTCGCCCTCGAACCGCTGCAGAAAGATGCCCGTCCCCATGTACACGCCAGTGGCCGGATTCTGTGCCATCTGTCTGAATACCAGGAATGACAGGATCGCCCAGTACATTTCGAGTTCGGAATCTTCTATGGTGGTCACATCCCAGACCCCGGCGGCACCGAAAGCCGATACTGTGTCGAACGGCTGATCTTTGGCAATGATGGTAACGCGATAGCCATTAAGCCTCAGCACGAGGGCGGCGGTCAGCCCTCTGCCGCCGGCACCGACGACGACAACGTGGTCACGGTTGTCGCCGTCCGAATCCCCGCGAGGGACCTCCGACGACGGCTGTTCACCGGCAGGCTGCGGAGCCTCCGGGTGGTGGCCATCCACGGAAATGTCTGAGGTTTCCTCGGGCAGCGCGCGGTCGGGCACGTACGGTGGCGCGGTCAGGTTCGTATTGTCACCCCGCCTCCCACCCACAGGGCTTGTCCCAGTGGCGACTTCAGAATCGGCGACGCCGGATTCATCATCCGAACCAATAGCAGGCTCGGCGGGCGCTGTTTCCGCCAGCGCAGACGCGGAATCCGCGGCGGGCTTCCCCTGGTCTTGGAACCACGACGCCTGTGGTGGAGTTTCGTCAGGTCCTGGTTTGCGGACGTCGATGTAGACGTGCCACTCGCCGTTAACGTTCGTTCTTTCCGTTTCCGTCAACGAAAGTTTTCTTGCAAGAAGAACCACGCTATGACGATCCTGTTTCAGATACGCGGCCGGAGTACCTCGGGAAACATTCAGGTGAATTACCCCACGCAGATGTGCGCGATCGGCCTGACCTTCCGGACCAGAAGATGCGGATATGAAATCCGGGTAGACACCAGATTCGAAACTCTCCGCAGAGCGTTCGTCCACGCGGCATATGAGTTCGATCGGCTCGGGCAGAGGTTCCATAACTTCATCGCACATCGAATTGATGCTATCGACAGCAGCGGACGGCCATCTCCCTCCCGTGACCATTCCCCATTTGCCGTTGCCACGCATATACGTGTATGCGCGGAGCACTGCCTCCCTTGTGGCACTTTTCTCCAGGATCTTCTTGCGATAGGCTCGCTCCGGTATCTTGAACGTCACCTGACCACTGAATCGCCGATCGCCGTCGGCCTTCAAGTCGCGGACAGAAACCTCCTTGAAGCCAATTCTGGCCACAAAATTCGCGAAGGACGTTCTCTTCACCGCATCCATTGCCAATCGCTCAGGCGATAGAGACCTATCTCGCCGCAGAATACCGGCGGCAGCATTTACGGCGGTTTTATAGAAGAAATTGGGCGCGCCGGAATCCGATGCGTTCAATCCGAGCGAGATCTCCCGGACACGATCGCCGAACACACCCATCATGTCCCGAAATATCTCGAGGTTCGGCGGCATCTCGTGTCCGGTCAGCAATTCGACCGAAAGGTGACGATCCTGGTCGAGTGTGCCATGGATGCCATCGATACGATCCAGAGCCACGGACGAATTGAAATGTCCGGGTCCGCCCCAATATTCGACAACCCCTGCCCGCGACAACACCACCGATCCGAAGGTAGGCCACCCGGGCTCCGGCCGCCCCGGCCTTCGCCCGTCGCTGACCAAACGAGCCTCCGCCTCTGGCGCCGTCACATCGCCCCACCACCTTCGATTCTTCTTGTCGAGCCGATACGCCGCCTTCTCCGCCCCCCTGATCTGGGCAGCCTCCGCACGCAATCTGATTCGGGCAGCCTCCGCACGCAATCGCGGATTCCGAAAATCCGGAGCCCGCAGATCGGCCAGCCACACCCGCCCCTCGGCATCGAACCGGGTCCTCAGGTACGCGACCCGCACTCCGTTTTGGGCAAACTCCGCGCGCAATTGCGGATCCAGATGATCCGGAGCCGACCCGACCACCCTGGCTCGGCCTGAATTCGCCCCGCCGGTCTGGGCCTCGCCATCGTCAAGTACCCGATAGCCCCCCTGCGTTGCCTGCACATCATTTGCCGCCACCGCCTCGGCGCGGGCTTGCAGCAGCGCCTCCTGAGTGCGAACCCGGAAAAACTCCTCCAGCTTTTCTCTCACCTCCCGCACCTCGTCGTACTTCGCATAGTCGACACGTCGCCTCAACTCCCGCGCATTCGCATCCGACGCAGCGATAGCCAGTGGCAGATCAGTACCCAGCGGCGACTCACGAGCTGCCCGCACAGCCTCGGCGAAAGCAGCGCGTCGCTCCGCCGCCACCTCCTCGATACGCCGTCGCCGCTCCGCGAGGTCCGCCGCCACCTTCGGTGACGGCACATATCTACGCTCTGGCCCGATTACCACCCAGCCATCCGACAATTTGTTCAGGGACGAATCCGACTCATTCGCCTCGAACGCACCCGGTGCATCGGCCGAATCAGCGGACCGATCATCAGGGTCGGACCGGGGCGAAGCCGCCGCGGCGGTGCCCTTCGGCACGATGCCACTGCCGACGACCCAGCCAATCAGACGTTCGCCGATCCCGGCCCACCATGATGACGAGGCCGGCACGTTCTCCGGGGAAATGAACTGCGCCACGCCATCCGTCGGATCCTCTCCGGCGACATCACTGCCAGTGTCCGGCGCGGTATCATGCTCCACCACATCTGCATCTTGGACACCGCCATCCCGGGTGTCGCCACCCGATGGATCGTCTCCCGAGCTGTCGGCGGCGGCAGCAGTGGTCCCTCCGGAATGCATCACTCGCGGCAGTTCGTGTGGCGCGAGGCGGAGCACCAACGCACGGTCGGAGAGCTCCGGCGTCTCCTCGCCCCGATCGACAACGAGTGCACCATCATCCGGGTTCCGTACCGCGGTGATATCGCCGGTCGCCACGCGCTCGGCCTCCCCGACCAAACGGACGTAACGGGGCGCACCGTCCTCGTCCGCCCGGCTCTGGAGTTCGGCGACCTCGTCAGCGCGCACCCCGAATCGTTCGACTCCCTCGGGCGACAGCGTCCCGGCCCGCCGGCGAAGCCCCGGCCAATCGCAGTCCACGACCGGTTCGAACCCGTTGTTCAGGCAGAACCTATACCGAATCTCGTGCTCGGACGAATACTCGACCACGATCCAGTCGCTGCCTTCGGCAAATGCCTGCATACTCGCGCCGTCGAGAATTTCGCGAGCAGTATCGTCTGCGCCGGCGCGAACGAACAGGAGCAGGTGCAGCTTGCGCCCCCCATCTTCCGGCCACTCCGTCGTCAGTTCGCCCCGCTCGGTCAGACCGAATGCGGCGACCAAACCGGAGCGGTCGTACGCGATCCGCATATCGTCGGCAGCGGCAATGTGGGCCCGGTACAGCCCGACATCGGACTCTCCACCGGGGATCCCCTCGGCGAAGGCCAGGGCCAACGCCGCCTCGAGATTGTCAGATGTCGTATGGCTGGACAGCACGGAAAGATTTCTGATCCAGGCGTGCTCGGTGGGTGTTTCGTCACGTCGCACAACAATGCCCCGCAGCGGCCCATGCGGTACGGATTCCGGACCGACCCGGAAAGCAGCGCTCGAAGGTACCACGCGGCGGCCCGCAGCATCGAAGAAGAGAACGTGGACGGCGACGGTCTCCGAAGTCGGCGCATCGAGCCGATATGGTCCCCTCCACTCGGGAGGATCGATGTACTCCTGGTGATGACTGCGTTCTTCCCACGTCACCTCGGTGACCCAAGTCTGCTTGCTCTTCGTCGCAAAGGACAGCTCTGCACCCTGTTCACCGTGTGTCGCGGCGATCACGGCCGTCCACCCGTCCTCCATCGTCTCCGCGATCCGATCGCGCGCCATCAGGCCGTCGAACCGTTCCCCCACACCCGCTCCGGTGTTCACCTCACACCACCGTCCACCCAGAAGTTCCGCCAACCTGCTACCCGATATTTCGCGCAGGTCGTCGTGTGTCAGCACCGACGATGCCACCACCCGCCGGTCCGACAGCTCCCTCAGCAGCAGTGCGAGCGGCAACTGGGGGTAGCCGGCCAGCCGTTCTGATACGGCGTTTCTGGCCTCGGACAACGGTGATCCGCCAGGGGCATGTCCTGCCCGATCCGGTGCGGGGTCGGACCGGCCCACCCGATCGATCACCGAGTCTGGGGGGACCGCGATGTACTGACCGGGCACCCGGAGCTCGGCGATCCTCGCCCTGTCACTCACCAGCCGGGCGGCTGCGCGACCGCCGTAGTCGACGCCCCGTACGGTAATGACAGGATTCGGATATCCCCCGCCGTCCCGGTACGCAGCCCGCGTCAGCGGGATACTTTTCAGGTCTTCGAACACAGATTCGGCGATCATCCCGGCAATGGCCGCGCTGATATGCGGCGCACCGATCTGGTCATTTCTGAGGACTGAACCAGCCAACGGTGACGCAGGAAGGACTTTCGGCGAGTCCGGCTCGACCGACTCTGCGCGGAAGTAGAGAATGATCGACCCGGGCCGGTCCGGGCCGGCAAGATCGAGGACAGCCCGCGCAGCGGCCCGCAACAATCCATTGCTGCCCATCGGCTGGGTGATCACCCAGCACTCGATGGAATCGGCGAGATCCACATCTTCACCGACCGCGATCGCGCCCATACCGCCCAGGTTGTGACCCAGCAGCCGGACCTGCAGTCGGCCATCCGGCGTCAGCCACTCGCGCACATCATCGAGTGCCGAAACAAGACTCCTGATACGTGACCGAGACGGGTACTGCGGGTCTGCCAGAATTTCGGCCAGGTAATACAGATTGGCGCGGTGGACCCACTGCGCCGGAGTCGTTCGCCTGGCTTTCTCGTACCTGAGATGGTGCGTCGGGAGGGCGACCAGACCCGGGAAACTCCGCACCAGCTTCCACCACTGCCGGTGAGTCAGCGTCTGTGGCCCGCTCAGCCACCAATCGTTCAACGCCTGGTACGCACTCCTATCGGCAGGACTGTGGTCCGGATCGGGAAGGATGGATCGAGGCGGTTCGGCGGCCCTGGCCGAGACCTCGGGAAGGACGCCCCATCCGTCCAGGACCCGGAGAGCACGGTGTCCCATCCGCCGCCAGAACGAACCGGGCTGATCGGTGTCGCGCCGATGCTCCACCGATAGCCGCGTCTCCGGGCGTGCGTCCGGCGCTGTCGAACTCGCTGTTCGCGCAGGATCGACAGCCTGTCCGGCGTTGTCGTCGTTGGCCATCTCGCCACGGACCGTCAAGCGGTTCGTGCGCGACCCGAGCGGCGCGTCCAGGTCGAGTGGACCCACCAGGAGCTGAACCACATCCACATCAGGCCGCATCGCCCCGGCGACCCCTCGACGGGTGTTCTCCACCCGGCCCACCGGACGCACCAGCACCTTCGGCTGAGGAGCGACCGCGTCCATAATGTCCCCCGGCACATCCGGACCGACCGCGCCAGGCTTGCCCGGGTTCCGCACTTGGCCCACAGCACGCTCAGCAGGCGACCGCTCCGGCACACCGATATTCCGGCCTACGTCGGCGTAATAGCGCCTCCCCTCCGGCTGAACCGGCGACCGCTTGTCCGAGCTCTCGGGCTCTACCGGACTGAACGACTCCGATGCGACAGTTCCAGTTGAGGCGACTGAATCAGACGGCGCTCGATCCTCCGACTCGACTGAGTCCGATACCGGTCCGTACATCCTGAACCAGACCTTCTTACGCCAGACTGCTTCGTCGTTCTTACTCCGGCCTGCTTCGCTGTTCGGCAACTCCGTGACCCCATAGTCGCGCCCCTCAACAGGGAAAGGCAGGCCGGGGTCCCTGTGCTCCATCCACCCGAAACCCGCGAACGTACGCAGGACGCGCGCCAAACCCATCTGGCCTGTGGACATCGAATCACCGGGTGGGGCACCCTTCCGCTGGCCCTTGGACTCAGTGAACGTCACATCCTCGGCGCTCACCGTGTCGAACACCTCGACCTGAACGCCGAGACGGTGATCAGGCGTTCTGAAGGTCTCGACCGTCACCATGACCTCGCCGCCCTTGGCGTGCTCTAGCCCATTGGTGGTCAACTCGGTAATCAACGTGTTCGCAGCGTCCAGCATGTCGGGCGGGCAAGCTTCGACCAGTAACGGACCGGCCGCAGCACGTGCCTTCCCAGGCCCCTCCCGATCACCGGCCGTGATCCTCACACTGACGAGTGTTTCCCGCCGCGCACCACCGGACAGCGCTGCCCCCGAACCTGGTTCGTCGAGGGCGAACTGAAGTTCGGCAGCGCTCCACCGATCCAAATCATCCGATGTCATCTCGATGGAACCGACGCCCTCCGGCGCGGGGCCCTCGATCGACGCCGGGCCGACCACGCCGGATCGGCCATCGTCGGTATCGCCATCCGCAGGTTCACCATCGCGAACCACACCCGAGGCCGCCGAACCGACGCGGTCGGCAGCCGCTATCGGTGACAAACTTGTTCCGCCGACTTCAGCATCGGTGACCTCGTCAGCCGAGCCAGGAACTGCGGGCAGATCTGGATTCGACTCGGGTGTCTCCCTGCCAGCACCGCGCCCTGATTCATCGCTCGAATGAGGGTCGCCGGGAGAATCCGCGCCGCTCGCATCGGAGCGCGGCGCCCTTGTGTGCTCGAGCTCGACCAGCGCATCCCACACCCGGCGCACCACATCTGGCCGCACCGGCTCCACGCCATCGAGCGCCAAGGCGACCATCAGCTGAGTCAGGCCGGCCTTGCGAGCCAGAGCCTCCGAGACCGCTTTCTTGTCGCCAACACCATCGATCGAATCGATTCGGATGCGTAGCGCCAACCGATACACGGCACTTGACCGGAGGTGCGCGATCTGCTCCTCGGTCTGGTGCATCGTCTCGGCCGTCTCCGCTGTCGAAAACGTGCCGAACACCTGCCGCCGCAGGCACTCCCGCTCATCATCGGACAGCGAAGCAAAACATCGAGAGAACCTGTCCGGATACTCGGTCCGAGCGGTCGACACCGATTCGACCGCCGTGCGACCGGCCACATCCCCACCGGCCAACCACCCGGCAAACAGTCGATCGACGCTCTTCTTGCGACGCACCGGCGCTATTTCGGACATGCCCCATTCGGCCGCCATCTCGGCTTTGGTCGGCTGTCTCGCGGCTAGCACTGTCCACCGGATCACCTGCTGCTCGAGTGGCCGAAGTTCGGCAAACCAGCCCCAAAACCTCTCCCTATCGTTATCCCAGACTGTCCTGATCTCACCCGAGTAGTTCCCTTTGGAGGGCGGCTGTGGCCGCATGCGCTCGGCCACTGGAGCGGCCGTTTCGGCCGCAGCAGCGCGAACGGCGACGGACTCGATCAACTCCCGCACAGCCCGTACCACCGCGTCCGCCGCCGGGGTCGAGGCGCGGTCCCGCAGCAGCCACGGCCGAAGAGAGTCCTGGTCCTCGAGTCCCAGTTCGGCCAGACGGCTGAGCACCGTCTCGGGAGCGTTCAGGTAGGCCCGCACAGCCGTCGACCATTCCCGGCCACCGGGCATCGCACGACCGGACAGCCATTCCGCCAACCGGTTCTCGGCGGTTCCCCCGGGGGCAACCGACAGCCCCTGGAGGAATTGCTGCTCAACGTTCGCGCGTAACGCGGGCGGAAGTCGCCTGATGTAGCGCTCCGCGCGCTCAGGGTCGGCGAGCAGTGCGTCGATGATGATTTCCGTCGACTTACGACTCCGTGCGCCAGACACCTGGGCCGCGTCGTCGGTCAGCAGATCGAACAGGTGCCCCACGGCTCGCGAATCCAGGTTTCCACTCGACTCCGCGCCACGCCTCGCCACGACACCGGCCGTAGGCAGCTGCCCGGTCCGGCGCAGGATCCAGTCTGCTTCGGCAGATGGCAAACGGTACAGGCAGCGCAGCAGCATCGGTCTGGTCGCCGACGCCAGCAACTGCTTCTCCAGTGCCGACGCCGCGCCATCCCCTCCTGCCGTGCGCATCCGCCACAGCTCCCGTTTGAACCGGATGATCCTGCCACGTTCCGAGACCACCTCGCCGGCGACGCCGACCAGCCAAGTCCCGACATCATCGGGTATGTCCACGTGTGGCGTGATAGCACGTGTTGCCCGCAGGAAGGTCTCCCGCACCAAGCTCCGGATCGTCTCCGCGGTCCCATGGTCACCGACAGCGGACGCCACCTTGCTGGTTACGGTGTCGCCGTATCTTTCCCGCAGCCGACACAGCGCCTCGTAATCACCGGCACGTGCCGCCGCCACCCATTGATCGGCCGCCCCTGGCTCCGGGGGTGACCCTCCGGCCGCCGAGATGGAAGGGACAACAACAGCGATCGAATCATCGATCAGCGCACGAAGCCCCTGCGCCAGCCTGTGATACCACACCACCCTCTCGCCGCGCGGCTCCGGAAAGGGGGTCTGAGAAGCGCCCCGAAACTCAGCTCCGTCAACAGAAGACCCCGAATCACCGGGAGGCGACGACCCCGGACCATCAGGCTCCGGAGGTCCGATCAGCCCATCGCCGCCGCCCGAGACATCGTCACTGGCCACCCCCGAACCGCCGGCAGGACCGGACATCGGCCCATCATCCGAATTATTCCGGTCCAGACCGGCGTTCAAGTCGCCCTGCCTGTCGTCGCGCGGGGCGCCCGGTGAACCCCGCTGCCCCGCCGACGACCCAGGCACCTGCGAATCACCATTCGTGGCGATGTCGGCAGTCTCCGTGACCAGCGAACGATCGGACCGGCTGTCGCCATCAGTTGCGGAGCCGGACTCGCCGCCACCAGGCGGGTGGTCCAGACCTAGGCCGATGTCGTTGCCACCCCGCGCGGTACCGCGATCAGGTGGAGTGCCGTCCAGCCCCACCGGTACATCGGCCGACTCAGCCATTCCATTCGGATCGCCCTGCGTGCCGCCGCGCGGGTGGTCCGGTGCACCGTGGTCGCGCGGGACCTGCACCTCAGCCCTCCCGACGGCAGGGACCTTCGCTCGCCCGACGGCAATGAGATTCTTCGGTGGTACCTTTGCCGCCGCATGCACGCTACGGGTTCGGGGTTCGGCCGGAGGGTGCTGCGCAAGAACGCCGGTGATGTTGTCGTGCCCGCCGCTGCTGAGAGCCTGGCTCGTCAGCGCAGCGAGGGCTCCGCCGAGGTCGCTTCCATTCCGCTGGACGAGGCCTGCAAGCCGCTCCGCTTCGGGAAGGTCATTCCACATACCGTCAGTGCACGTCAACACACTGCCCGAGCCGGAAATGGGTTCTGTCCGGATATAGTCGTCGACCGCATCGGGAACGCTCCCCTTCACCCCGAGACAGTGGGAGATCACATGTGCAAACGGGGATTTCAGCGCAACGCGTTCGGGCGTGCCACGGTCCACAAGCATCGGGACGACCGTATGATCCCTGGTCAGCAACCTCGATTCACCATTCGTCCCGGCGAGCCAGTACACCCGGCTGTCGCCGACCCAGCCCACTGTGATTCTGCCCGATTCGAGGAGTGACGCGCCGATAGTGCACGCTGGTGGCCGGTCGGTGCGAGGATAATCGCGCTGCGTCAACTCGACCACCGCTTGCTGCGCCGCATCGATCGCCCCTTTCATCACCGCGACCCGATCGAACGAGCCGTCCCGCCCGGCCTCCGCCACCGCCCGCTCCAGATAGCCCGCGGCCGCTGCTGCGGCCACCCGCGCAGCCTGATGGCCATCCGTAGATTTCGACACGCCGTCGCACACCACACTGATGACCACCGGCTTGCCTTCGAGATGCACCACCGCGAAGGCCATGGCATCCTCGTCACGCTTGTGTCGCCGACCCATGTCGCTGACCGCGGCGACCGAGCCGAGGTCTTCGCGAATATGCACGGAACGCTCCGCCTCGGTGCGTGGCCCGAAACCCGATGCCAGCACGGTTTTCGGGGTTTTCGGCGTCGGCTCCTGGTCGGGGACGAGATCGGTCGGGTCGACACCAAACCGTTCGCGCAAGACCCGAACCGCCTCGTCAAGCCGCCGCTTCGCCATACCCGCGGTATGCAGCAGGTGGCGTTCATGGGGACTGAAGAAATGTACGTGGTCGCTCGGCGGCGATTTTTCCGCATCCTCGGCATCCATCGCGGCCTTCACAGCGTGCAATTCCGCCTCGGCTCGCGTGTACTCATCCCATGACGCAGCCAGTTCACTACCGCCCGGCGTCCCCGGCCGCGTCTGTCCCTCGCCGGGTGTGGGGGCAGAGTTGTTCTCGACATTCGCCGAGCCCGGTTCGGATACCCCACCGGTGTCTTCACGGCCGAAGCGCGATCCGCGTTCCCGCGAGGGTTCGGCCGCGCGGTCCGGCGGGGGACCAGCCTGCGCGCCACCGTGGGGAACAAGACGGTTGAGCCAATTCGGCCAGCCCGAGTCGGATGTCGGGGACGCGGCGTGGTGGTGGTGGGTCCCGTCGCGGACCGAAACCTTTTCTGCCGAAGCGGTTCCGGCGATAGATGTGGAACCATTCGGAGGCTCGGCAGGGCGATCGGCGTCGCTGCCGCCTATCGAGTTCGGTCCGCGCGGTGGATCGGCAGGCGCGCCAGGACGTTCCGGGTGCATCCCTGCTCCGTGCCGGGGCAACCGTGGGCCGCGCTCCGTCGGTATCCCGCCTGAGTGCCCGCCGAGGGAGCCGCGAGGAAGTGCGGATCCCCCAGCGCCGGTCGAGGTTCCGCCTGTGCCATCTCTCTGTGGCAAGCTTCCATCCGAACCGCCACTGTCGACCTGGGAGCGGTCCCTCCCACCACCCGGCATGTCCGGCTGGGAAGATGATGCCGCCGAACCGGTTTCACTGCCTGGTCCCGCCAAGCTTGATCGACCAGGTCCGGCCACCGACGCCTCGCCGCCGACGCCGACTCTGGCGAGTTGTGCGGCATCCACTGCATTCACTGCCATTTCCGCGGACTCGACGGTTTCGTCCAGTGCGGCTTGATCGTCGTCGACCTTCTTGATATTCAGACGAGTGGCGCCAATGCCCAATGCTTGCAGGGTGTGCGCTGCCCCCTCCGCGGATCTTTCTTCCAGCGGCTCGGGGTCGACCATCTTGTACGAGGTAGCGGATACGGCATGCGGCGATACCTCGGCGGATCGGCCGGTGTGGGCGGTAGGGCCGTCGGTGCTTTCGGCGCTCGCAGCTGCCGCCTCCGTAGCGGCACTGTCCTGGTCGGACCGCGATGCATCGGCATCGGCCGATACACCCGTCGGCTGATCAGCTCGGCCGGTCTGCGGATTGGACTCGACCTGCTCCAGAGTTGCGGCGTCTCCAGCGAGCACAGGTTCGGAGTCGGCCGACTGCTGGAACTCGGACGAGTTCTCGGCGGATACCGAAAGTTCCTCGTCCGCCGACGCTGGGCTCGGCGCAGGCCGGTCGGCGTAGCCGGCCACGACCGACCCCTCGGTTGCGGTCGTGCTCTCAGCCGTTGCGGTCGCCGCCCGCGAGCCCGAGACGGTGTCGCGAGTCTCATCGGGCGCATTCGGCTCGGGCAAGGCGGACGAATCCGTCTCCGCCCACGGCCGGTTGTTCCACTCCTGCTGCAGTGCCAGGAGTTCGGACAAGTCCACTCGTCGGCCACTAGTCTTGGCGGCGGTGATCGAGCTGAAAACGTCGTTGATCCGTTGCTGGATATTCGCGCAGAATTGCTGCTGCTCGGACGGCAGGCCGCTCGTGCGGTCAGGGTGCGCCTCCTTGGAAAGGGAGCGATAGATTTGCTTGGCTTCGTTGAAGCCGTCGACGGGTGGCGCAACGTGTGCTTCCGACGGTTCGTCGCTGTGGTCACCCGGTTTCGATCCCTGGCCGTCGTTGCCGGGCCGCGAATCCTCACCGCCGTCATATCCCTCTTCCCAGGAAGAATCGTCGCGACCGAGGTTCTCGAACACCGCGTCCCACCTCGGATCTTCACGACCGAGGCCAACGAACAGCGCTTCCCAGAACGATGATGTCCCTTGTCCATTCGAACCGAGCGGCCCACCGCCGGCCGCGCTGAATACGGTCTCTCCCTCAGCTGTCCGATCCCCATCGAGACCCTCGTCCGCCTTCGATGCATCCGCGGATACTCCTACCAAGGGCCGGCCGACCCGAGTGGAGTCCGAATCGGCGTCCGCCCACTCCGTATTGGCTGGGTCCTCGCTCTTTGCCGGTCGCGCCGCGACATCGGCGCCCGGCTCGCCGACCACGGCCGCAGCGCCGCCACCACCACGGCTTCCGTCCGGTCCGGCGGACGGAGCGCACACCGGATCGGATGGGCCGCCGCTACCCGGGCTTGCGCCGCCGCCACTCGGGCTCGACGCATCGCCTGCTGCGGGCGGTGTGGGTGCGATGTCGGGACCCCCGGTAAAACCGTCGTATTCATGAGCGCCACGGAAGCCGTGGATCATCGACGGACCAATGCCCCCCGCGATGCCGCTGGTGAACATGTACGGATCGATCTCGCTCCACTCGCCGGTCACCCACCTGCCGCCGAGCAGACCGCCCCCCACTCCAGCGAGTCCTGCTGTACCGCCCACCACCGCGCCGGCCCCAGCGCCAGCCCAGCCTCCCTTCTGGAATGCCCTGCCGAACGGCACAGCGGTCGCGGTTCCCACCGGACCCGCGAACCCGCCGGCAATCGCCGCAATCGCTTGGTTCTGCCAGAACTTGCCCCAATCGAAGCCACCCTTGCCCGGATTGTCGGCCTGGATCGCTCCGACGATCGAACCCTGTAGGGCCTCCTGCCCGAATTCCTCGAGGGCCTCATCGGGGATCTCGACGATGCCCTTCGCGATCAGCTGCGCCAACGGGTCCGCATTCGCCGCTGCCTGCTCGCGTGCCTCCTTCCGGATGAACTTCGACAGCAGCTTGTCGTCATGATCGGCACCTTCGCGTGCCAGTTTGAGGAGATCGTTGGCCACCTTTCTCGAGAACGGGCTGCGCAGTGCCGGGATCAGCCGCTGGATCACCAGCACGATTCGGCTCTCGAGCAATTCCCCGACGCGCAGGAACCACGTCAGGGCTTTCACGCGTGCCATGGCCTCTGCGTACGGAGCGCCCGGTCCCATCGCCCTCGCCGCCAACACTCCGCCAACCAATTCGAATACCCCGAGAATGTCGTAGAGCTTGGCCTCCTGCACATCGTTGCCGAACTGGTTGGCGGACTCGGCCAGCATCACCGCATCACCCGACAGGTCGGCGAGCGCCTTCTGCAGGTCATCGAAGAAATTGCCGATCTCACCCGGCGCTTTACCCTCCGGGTACGCAGCCAGCGTCTTGTCCATCAGCCTCTGTAGCTCGGCGCTGTGCTCCGCCCAGTCACGTCCGACCTCGGACAGCACCCGGCCGAGCTCCCAAAGGAGGTCTTCATCGGCTTCAGGCCATTCACCGACGAGGAACTCGAGCGGGCCGACGATATAGCTGGCCCACTCGGGAAAGACGATGCTCATGGTCTACCGTGCCCCAACTCACCACGAGTCGTCGCGAACGCCCCGGCCGGAGCGACGTTGCTGTTCGACGTCGGTGAACTCCGTAGCCTGGTCCGGGTGGTCGTTGTCGGCCACTGCACTTCGCCGAGCATCGGAACTTGTCGCCGTATCATTCACCACTGCAGCATGTCTCGCTGACAGCGAAGGCAACCATGCGCTCAGCCCCTCGGGCATCAGCGTCTCGAGATCCGGCAAGCGCTCGAGAATCATCGACGGGTCCGGCAGCGGCGACTGTTGCGTTATCAGTGGATCGAACAACTCCTGGCGTTTGCGCTCGAGGTCGGCGGCAGCAGCGGAGGCAGCGGCCACGGCGGCCTTGGCGATCTCCCGGTAGCTGAGATCGTCGATCGTGGAGGAGAATCGGATGTCGGTCACCGTGCCGTTCGCGTCCACCATCACTCGCACTCGGCCGTCTCGGGCGGCTCCGGTGCCGGTCAACCGGGTCCGCCGTTCCTCGGCTCGTGCCAGGTCGCGCCACTGCTCGGTCAACGCCGCCAAGGCTTCCCGTCTGGCGCTCGAACTGTCCACCATCCCAATCACCTCACTTCGGATTCCATGTCGCGATGGTCAGTACGAATGGTCTGCTCAACCTGCTCGCCCGAGCGATCGTTCTCACTCGAAACAGGCTGGTCAGAACCAGATCTGCGGTTGCCCGCCCGGTCACTGCGTCTCGGCGGGTTGTGCGGGCCGACTGGTGTGAGCGGCCTGGACCGGTTCCTCGGGCCGTGTCGTTGTCCGCCTTGACGATGCTTGGCCCGGAGACGAGGTCTTCGCCGCCCCGTCGCGGGGTGCGGCGGATGGCGTTGCGGCTGCCGCGGTTTTCGCCGCAGCCTGCTTCTTCGCGGGAGTGGCCCGCCGGGAAGACGTCGGCTCGGATTCGGCCGCGGGTGCTGATGCGGGCCGTCGCACCGCCTTGGCTGGACGGGCCGCCGGTGCAGCGGGCGTCCTCGGTACGGGAGACCCGCCCGCCGCACCCGCCGAGCCCGTGTGCGGGACAGGCGGGGTGCCCGTCGTCGCACCAGGTGATCGGCCGAGGGAGACCGGCACATCGGCGCCCAACTCCGCCACAGCTCTATCGGCATGCAAAGCCTGCATGTCGGATATGCCCGAGTTCAGGGTTCGCGTGCCGGACCCGGCTGTGGCCATAGCCCCGGTCTCTTGCTGTCCGGGATCGTCCGATAAATTCGCCTCTGTGGGCTTGCTATCGCGACCGGGAAGGCCGCCTTCGGAACTCTCGTCCAGCCCGGACAGGCCACTTCCATCCGGGCTCGACGGTGAGCCAGGCACAGACGACGCGTCCATCTCGCCGGCGGGAATGATGCCTGACATGCCCGGATAGTCGTGTGCCGCAGACGAACCGCCGGTCACGCCCTTCCCAGCCGAGGACTGGCCCGCGCCCAGCCCGCCGACCACCGACAGGTCCTCGGCCGAGAACTCCTCGGTTTCCGAGTGCAGTTCGGCAACCTCGGCCAGCCCTTCCTCCAACGCCAGCACACTGTCCGCGATTGCCTGGACACCGTCGATCACGCTGTCCACCGACGTCACGAAACCTTCGGGGCCGTCGGCGAATTGGCTGCCGAAGCTGTCATCGCCCCATGCGGCTGAACCGACCGACATCGCACCGGTCAGCCTCGCGATGGAGTGGGTCAACGCCTCCCGAAACTCGCCCAACCCGTCGACGACCGGATTCAGCGCTTCGGGATCGACACTCAGTCTGTCGCCCATGTGCCTGCCCTCATTTCGACGCTCGATGCCCGGGGGAGACGGCGAGACCGGCCAGCGACAGCTCACACATCGCCCCGTCGATATCGGCATTGCCGTTGTCACCGAATACATTTGCCAGATCCGCCCAGGTAACCGCACCGCTCTCCGCCGCCGCAACCAGGGCCGCCACCGCCTCTTGCCGTGCGGCATCCGGTTCACCGAACAACCCGGAGATCACCTCGACGACAGTGCCACTCGTCCACAAACCTGGAACGGCGACGCTGAACTTGTCCGCCGAAGGGGATTCACCCCGGTACCAACGATCGTGGTCCCACCAGTAGCAGAACGACAGAAGCCCGCCCGCCACACGAGGATTGAGTACCGGGTTCACTACCCACTCCGGTGCGCCCGCGTACAACCGCGGCAACGGCCCACCCGAGGCGTAGGCTGCCGCGAGTTCGGGCGCGTTCCACAACCCACCGGACAGCACCGCCCGCTTCCCCGGCAGCACGAACAGCGTCGCACCACTGCGCTTGGTGCTTTCGAACCAGCCCAACGCGGGCCGCATGCGCGGACCCCACGGCGACCCGACCGCGACGAACGCCGCGGCCATCACCGCCCACCGCGCCCACATCGCCGGCAGGGCCGGGAAATCGCGCTCGGACGGCACTGGCGCCACCTGTGCCGCACGGTCGGCGCGCACCGCCTCGGCCGCCTGCTTCGGCGACCGCGACTGCCGTCCATCGTGCTGGAGGTAGGCGGCCAACCAGGTCGGCAGCACCCGACGCGGATACGTTACGAGGTCCGCCCGATAAACCTCGGGAGCGAACAGCTGCTCGTCCGGGAAAGGCTCGTCACCATAGTCGAAGTCGATCTCGACCGTGCCGCCCGCCGTGTGCCGCATCAGCATTCGCCACCACGGGCCCCGATCCGATTGCGCGGTCAGCCAGCGCTGCTCCCGCGCCAGCGCCAACACCGACTCAGGCGGACGCGCGCGAAGCGTCCGTTGTTCGTCCTCGAACCCCACGTCGGCGAACTCGGCCGCCGAGGCGAGCGCGAAAACCGCCGTCATCCGCTGCCAGCCCGACGGCCCCAACGCCGCCAGCTCCCGAGCGATCCGATGGGCGAGTTCGTGCACCCGCTCGACAATGTCATCCGCGGCAGCGGATTCTGTGTCCAACAAAGTGAATTCGACATCCGGATCGGGTGCATTGCCCACGGCGCCGGCACCAGCACGATCGTTCGGCACAACCGATTCGACCGCAACCTCATACCCCATTGCGCTTACTCCCGCTTCGCCGGTCCCGATGAGAGGAATTCTGCGCGTATGCCAGTGTTTGTATCGTCTGCAGACGATGCGACTTCCCTATGAGACTGTAAGAATTTCGCGCCGACCGGAGATTCCGGCGGTGCCGACCCGATTGGCTGACGATCATGACCACATCGGAGAACAACCCGACAAACCTCGACGAGTGGCTGGACTCGATCGGGGTGATCCACGTACTGCTGAAAGATCTGTTGCCCGACGACGTCGAACTGGACTACTCCGCCGAGTCGCTCCCTGTCCTCGAAGCGGCGTCGTTCTCCGTCGACGAGGTCGATCTCTTCGATGACGCCGTGGCCGCCTATGTCGGCCAGACATTGCGGCGTGTCGCGTGTGGCCGGTAGTCCTCGGATGAGACCTGGGCACGACCCCTCGTGTAAGCCGATGACGCTCTCGGCCTTCCCCCCGTCTCCCCTGTGACTCTGGTCAAAGAGGCCGACCTATTTTCGGCGTTCAGATGGTCCAACCGTAGTAGGCACGGCGGCATATCCTCTGGTCGTAGCAGCGGTAGGTGTCGGCCAGGAAGTTGGTGAGTTCCAGGCTGCTGTAGCCAAGGGGCGATCGGAGAGTCGACATCGAACGACTCGTGGACCTACTCGAATTCCACTGCGAGTCCGTCCGGATCGAGCGTAAATCCGCGCTCCGACATCGGCAGAGCAGCCTCGCTGTAGCGTCGGTGTGTCTCTTTACGGGCCTGTACGAGTAACGTGGGGTCGGCATCGACGACGAGTAGGGTCGTGGGATCGGGAATGAACGCCACCGGTCGATGGCGGTAGGAACGGGTTACGGCGGCCAGCCATCCCGGCACCTGAAGCAGCGACGGAGAATAGTTGTCGTTATCATCGCCGACCCGAGATATGTTACCGCTCGACAGCATTTTCGTGCCAGCGGTCGCGGCGAGGTTCTGCCATGCCACGTCGAACACCTCGTCCTCGGTGATGCACCATTCGTCGAGTATTGTGTCCGGCGGAAAGTTGACCAGCCCATGTAGGTCTATCGCCACCAGCTCATCGAGTTGGTCGGACAATAGGGAGGACGGGCGGCGCAGTCGCGGCGGTGTGACATCGCGCAGAAACGTCGAACGACGCAAAGCCGGCCGCAACAGCGGACGGACACCCATCCAGGTGTGAACCGCCGGTGAAGGATCGCTGTACATTGTTGCCACACAACCAGATTCCACGGTTTCGATCCGAGTCGCTATCACCAGCCGCGGGAAACAATTTGGTCGTGATTGCACTATCGTGCACCTCGACAGAGAGAGGCAGCCACCGTGGGAGCATCTTCCTGGGACTACTTCGTCCCGTACCAGCCGGATCTCAACGCGGCATTGGATGCGTTACGCCGTAAGGTGTTCGCCGATCGAGACTACTTGTGGCCGCCGGGCACTGTTGTCGGGTCCGACGAGAGCCAGGTCATCTCACCGCCATCTACCATGGCCGAGATCTTGGACGATGAATGGTTTTGGGAGGTGGGTACGCACTCGATCCTCGATATGTTGCGCGTCGTGGGCGAAAATGATTCGCCGGACCACAGAGACGTGCGGCCGGTTCGCCTGGACGAGGCGGTGCGTCGCACTGGCACCGATCTGTTGACTCGCGACCACGTCGAGATCATCCAGGACCTTGCCGAAGAACGTTGGATCGGCCGGTGCGCGGTGCTATATGACCTGCACGGCCGCCCGACTGAGATCTACTTCTGGGGCTTCTCCGGCGACTGAGCGCGATAGATTGCATCACTCCCTTGTCCGGTGATCGCATTGTGCCACGCGGGCCATCCAGCAATCCCGCCCGCAGGATGCGATCGCCTTGGGAAGGCATAAAGAGTTCGCCTCGCGAAAGTTGCACACCTTACAAATATCCCTAACTTTGGGAATGATCGACGATGACCGATAACGGCGCCGGAGCATGACAATCCGCACTGGAGCGCGATCGCTGGAGAGAACTGACCCGCGATCTCCCCAGGGAGTTGGAGGATGTCGCCGCCGGGGTCACGAACACGAGCGCGATGGCAAGGCCGGCTGCGTACATTCGCGCCGGCCCACACCTCCACCGCGGTGGATCCGTTTGTACGCGTTCGCGACCCTGGGATCTTCCTCAGGCGCTGCGATCGCCGGAGAGTAGTCGCTGTGCACGCCTGACCCAGACGATGTCATTGTGCGGACAATCGGCGAACTGCCATGCCGCGCTCAGGTCCTGCTCGAACTCGGAGAGCGAGGTCGGATCGGCGGCTTCGATGGCTATCGGCACGCCAGCGTAATCGCCGTTCCGCCCGTACATCTGGAGCATCGTGACGAGGTTGGTGACCGCGGACTCCGGGAAAACCGCGTTGAGGTCACGCAGCCGGATGGGTGGCAACAGCGAGGGGATCAGCCAGTCCGGGATACGGGGAATGCGTTCGGGGTACCACAACAGTGGATCGCGGTGCAGAACCTCGAAAATTGTTGCTCGAGCAGTTTCTCCAAGGCTTGCCGCAACCCGATCGATGACTTCGGCATGGCCCCGTTCAGCAAGGACATGTAGCGCGTTCTCGGCCAGTGTGCGATTCCAGCATTGTTTGCCGAGCGCGAAGGCGACGATATCGATTGCGGCGGTGTCGACGTGGCGGTCGAACCAGGTCAGCGCGGTCCAACGTTGTCTCTTGCGGGTCAGCAAGAGCATCATCAGGAGGGTGACGTCGGTGCCGTCGGCAGGCATCAGGACAGGAGCCAGACTGGTGAGCTTTCTGGCGGACGCGGCGGCGATCGCGAATCCGAGTGCGTCGTCGCCGAAGCGGCCCAGCATGAGCTTGTACGGTTCGGCATCGTACGGATACCATCCGAATTGGTGCTGAGCCAGCCATTGTAGGCATGGTCCCGCAACGTCCGCAGAAACCTGCGCGAACGCTTCGAGCTGCGACCAATCCAGGCAGTGGTACGGATGCCGTGACCGAAGCTTGTCCATCCAGGTTTCGACACTCTCGTCGCTGCGAAGGGACGATCTGATTGGGGTGAGTGCCCATTGTTCCTGTTCGCCGGGCAGCCAGCGGAGCGTGGGCGGGCGGTAAACATACTCGGAGACGACGGCACGACGCTGTCGTCGGACGCTGTGCCAGGGCGGCGATACGAGCGCAGTGGGCAGTTGGTCTGGTGTGGCATCTGGAAGCCGGGCATCCAGTCCGAACACTCGCAGCGCGACAGGATCGACGCGCCCCGGCTCACTCACAATGTCTGGATACGCACGAACGTGCATCCAGAACAGATGCTTGACCACAGTCGAGTCTACGGTGACCGCACGCTGTGAGAGCAGCTTCATAGCGCGTTGCGGGAACCGTTCCATTGCTTTCTGAACGACCGAGTACACATACTCGCCGCTGACGTGAAATGGTATTTGGTTGGGCAATCGTCGGTCGGCCCGAGCCAGCAGCAGTCCGAATGCCTGGTCGGTGGGAAACCGGGCCAGGAAGCCGGCAAGCATTCGGGCTGAAAGAGCTGGGTAGTACGCGATGCCAGGATTTTTCAGCTTGTCATCGAGGAGATCGGAAATTACTTGCGCGGCTTCTGGACCCACCTGTGTGAGCACGTTCGGGTAGTGGTGGTACAGCGGAAGATGGCCGGCGATCTCGGAGAGCCGGGTGATCTGCCGGCCCGTAGTGGCAGACGCGGCCAGCATGACGAACGGATTCACAGTGTGACAGACCGGTGCGCACATCAGGTCGGCGTCCAGCCAGTGTTGTTCGGTGGGAGCCAGATACGACGTCGCCAATCGTATCCACATGGCCCCGGGATCGACGCGAAGCTCGGCGAGCCGACCCACGGCCGCTCGGTGTTGATCGTCCGATGCGGCCGCCAGATGCGCACGGACTCGCCGCAAGACATGTGACCACATCATTGTTCCGGGGTGGCTGACGGGCTGCAGCATCAGGGTCTTGTCTTTCGCTGTGTCCCACGCGTCTTCAGCAACGTTGTCTCGAATTATATGTGTCGCCTGGAACGTGTGCCAGACACGGCTGTTCTCCGACTCCGACCACATGGTCGTGTGACGGATAGGTCCTGTGGGGGACGCGACGCGCATTCCCGCCAGCCATACCGATACCTCCGCGGCGAACACGACGCCGTGCTCGGTCACCCATGTGTCGACCAGCCGATCGGCGCGTGTGTCGTCGAAGTCGACATTGGCGGTGGTGATTACACATATCACCGCTGCGCCGAGCGGGGTGGACTGCCCATCGAGAAACTTGCGGCCGGCAGCCGATAGTTCGGGAAAACCGGTCAGGGCAGTGCCTCTCAGCGCGTTGCCTATCCCGGGCATATGACGTGCGAGCAGCTCCGTAGGTGTGGTCGGCGCCTCCGGATCCACGGTCAGGTCGGGCTTCGGCCCCAGCCCACGGAAGGGATCGACGTGCTGCCACCATTCGGGCGGAACGACCCAAACGTCTTCTTCATTGGCAGCGCGATCAGCATGCACGTCTGGCTCGACCTCCGCCCGATACCCCATGTGCCATCTCCTTCATCGATATCGTTCGGGACGAATTCTGCACGTTCACCACTCTGCGCTTCCCCCGTCTACGGCGCGACCAACCTAGAGAAATGTAAGAATCTCGCACCCGGATACCGTCTTACTCGTTTCGCCGGAACGCTTCTGGACTTCGCCGGTGAATCGCCGTATCCGCTCGAAGACGCCATGTGGGGCTCCGGTCTCGACGAGGTCGATTTCTTCTACGACGCGGTGGCGGCCTATGTCGGCCAGACGCTGCGGCACGTGGCAGGCGGCCGGTGGTCCTGGGACGACAGCCAGGGACGTCCCCTCGTCCATGCCGATGACGTGCTAGACCTTCCCCCGGCCTCTCCTGTGGATCTGGTCAACAACACGGACGGTACGGCGTTCGAGCGGCTCTTTGAACGCTGGCAAGCCGCGGCGCGGGATTACGCTGCCGCGCACCCCGGCTGGCAGCGCGGGAGCACGAATTCCCACACTGGGCCGCGAAATACGGCGAGATCGGCATCTGGGATTTCTCCGCCGACTCCATCGACCAGCTGGCACGGTTGGTGTGCCGAACCACCCCGACCGCTGAGAAGTTCGAGAACCCCGCCAACGCATCGTTCACCCAGGGCGCGTTCTGGTACTTCGGCGAGATCCTCCATCGTGTGGTGCCCTCACGGTGGGTGTGCTCGCCGCGCCGCGGCGCGTTCGGCTTCGCGGTGCAGCGGGATTCGGACGATGACTGGCTCACCTATCCGGCGTCGTTGTTAACCGATTTACTCGACGACGGCCACCCGCTCGGGCTGCACGATGTGTACTACTCCTGGACCCGGCAGGAACCCGCAGGGCGCCATGAAGAGGAATGGATGTGGACTGGTCAGGACTGGCAGAGCCCGCTCGAAACGTGGATGGGATCGATCGCGGCACGGATCCTCGGCCTGCGTGAGGCCGGACTTCCCTCGGAGGTCCAGCTGGACTTTTCGGCCGAATCCCTGTACCGACTAGAGGAATTCGCGCTCGCCCACGACGATGCGGTCACCGATGCCGTGGCCGCATACCTCGGCGAGACACTGCTACGAGTCGGGGGCGGCTACTGGTCCTGGGGCGAGACCCCCTGCTACCTGAACTACGGCATGCCGATCATCAGCAGCTACCACGTCTACCCGCACAGCACTTCTCCGATCCGACTGGTGCACCTGGCCCGACAACAACGCAACGGTGTCACCTTCACCCAGGTATACCGGGCATGGGAAAGGCACGCGCGAATCCAGAAAGCCATGAATCCGAAGTGGTTTCCGGCGAAGCCGTGTACGTCCGGCCTGGATCCCGAGCCTGCACCGACACCGGTCGAGGTCTGGTGCGCCGAACGCCAACGGGCATTCCCGGCCTGGATCGCCCAATACGGCCACGGCGGTATCTGGGATTTCTCGCGTGACTCACTGGACCGGTTGACGGATGTCATCATGACCGTCACGCCGACCTGGGAACAGCTGCTGCACCCCGACAACGCCGAGTTCGCGGCGGGAGCCGTGTGGTACTACGGCGATACCCTGCGCCGAGCCAAACCGTCGCGGTGGGAAGGTCGCGGCGAATCGTCGCTGCAAAACTTTTGGGTGCACAAGCTCGACCGTGAGGAGTACAACCCCATTGCCGTTCTGCCGGTCCAGGATCTGAGACGGATGTTCGGGACCAGCCCACACGGCAGGCTGCGAGACGACTACGGGCGCTGGGTGATCGCCAGGTCGGCGGCCCGGGCGAAGAGAGCGGTCGACCGCCGCGGCCGGAAACGGTCGCGACGCAAGCAATCCGACAGCGACTACCTCGCCACCTGGCTGGCCGCTCGAGAACGCGAATTTCCGGACTGGATCGCCCGTTTCGGCGCGGACGGTAGCTGGGACTTCTCGCCTGAATCCCTAGACGCCCTGGAGACCCTTGTCCTCCGAATCGCCCCCACTCCAGAGGAACTACTCGACGACCAAGCCAACGCCGACTTCCTCAACGGCGCCATCTGGTACTGCGGCGAGGTCTTCCGCCGCGCCGAACCTGAACAGTGGCGATGGGCCTACGAGCGGAATTTCGGGCCCGACTGCTGCCTCGGGTCACCCGATGGCCGCGGCATCCGGGGACTGATCGACTGCCTCTCCGACGTGTACTGCTTCTACGATAGCGGGGCGTACCGCCGTGCGTATGGCCGCTGCGCTCGCTGAGTCGTGTCGATAGCGCAATCCACCTAGAGAAATGTAAGGATTTCGCGCCTGACGGCGATTTCGGCGGTCGGGATCCGCTTAACTGGTGCACACGACCGCACCTGGCAACAGGCCGGGGCAGCCAGTCCACGAACACGAATTCCTGGACTGGCAACCGGTTCGGTGCGAATCCTATCCGCCGCGGGAAGGGCCCGGAAACATACGGAATTCCCCCACCCGTGACCAGCTCGGTGTTGACGCCGATGCCGGCGGACAGGCAGAGCTTGATGTAGACATTGGAGTTGTATGGGTGACACGCTGAAAGCTGGTGAATCGCTCAGCAGCACTGGCACCAACCAACTGGTATCGCAAAACGGCCTGTTCCGGTTGACCATGCAGGCCGACGGAAATCTGGTGCTGTACGGTCCGAGTGCCGACGGCCGGACCGGCCCGAATGCGACAGCATTGTGGGAATCGAATACCGACGGCACTGGCGCCAACACTCTGGAATTAAGCCTGGGACAGCTCTGCGTATCCAAATACAGCAGCGACGGCAGCTGGACACGCGGACTATGGTCCACGACGAATCCCACCGGCGAGACCGAGCTCATCCTCCAGGATGACGGCAACCTCGTTTTGGTCGACACAAAAACCCGAGATGTGCTGTGGTCCAGGGATAACTGGCAGTCGATGAACCTCGACCGGGTGATCCTGGTACAGCCAGACGGCTCAACCGATGTTGTACGTGCACTCATCACGTACGCGGAGGGTGCGATCCAGAAGTCGGTCAACCTGTTCGGCACGCCCGGCAACACAACGCTTCCGCCTGACACCGATGCCCAGCTCGCCGATTGGAATCTACTCGATACCGTAAACCTGTCGGAATCGGCCTATGCGACCAACGAAAAGACAGCAGAGCTGATAGCTCAGGCCCAGATGTGGAAGGACAGCACCGACGGGGCCAGCGCTGCCGCCGACTTGGCCGCAACCACCAGCGATACGACTATGGCCCAGATCGGCGGCAAGATCGACGACACCAACGCCCAGTTCCAGGTCATACAACCCGCGATCTCCACCGATCCCGATGCCGAGGCCTGGGATGCCAATAATTACTACCTGAACGCAGCCCAGGTCCGGACTGTGCTCGACAACCTCTACCAGTTGCTGGGCGACGTGGAAACGAAGGTCGCTGACGCGGCCAGAGCCAACAAGGAGGCCGAAGAAAAGCTCACCCCGCCGGTCGAGGACCCACCGGTCGAGGACCCACCAGCCGAGAACCCACCAGCCGAGAACCCACCGGACAGTGACCTGTGGGCAGACGACCCCAGCATCGTAAATGCCGGAATGGACCCAGGATTCTTCGAGACCACCGACCCAGCCAGCTACACCGACGATGCCACCCTCGCAGATCTTCTCGGTGGTACCGGCAACGTCGCGACCGCCGCTGATCTCAGGTCGCCCGCTGGCCGGCTGAATGGCATACCAGCCGCCGGCTCGCCCACTCCTGCGACCGGAGTATTCGCGGATTGGCCGGGTTTCGACTTTACCGGCACATGGTCGACCGGCTTGCCGACCATGTCATGGCAGCCTCCGACCGCGCGTTGGCCACTTCTCGGGTCGACATCATGGCAGCTGAATCAGACCTGGTTCGGCACCCCGCCGCAAGTGGTGCGACCGGGGCCGATAGCACCGCCCGGTACCGACGCCGCGGTGGCCCCGTGGACACCTGATGCCCCTGGCAGGAGCATCTGTACAACATCTCGATCGCCCGACCTCGACCTGCCGTCGATCACCACTACCATCCCGATAGTCCCGAATCCGATTCATCAGACCGTCACTCCCCACGCCCGGGCGGTCATGGACGCGTCCGACGTGATGGAAATGGCCAGGCCTGGCACCGCCGGCACTGCATCGACTGCGGACTGGAACCCGGCCTGACCGAGCGCCTGCACACAGCGTCCGTCCACTGCATCAGCGAGCGAGGTCCGCTGCCGATCCACCGAACCAGCGCTTTCGAGCGTTCACCATTTCAGCTCGAAATTTCCTCATACGGGGGGCTTTTCGGTGTATCCGTGCCGCACGCGTTTCATCGGGTCGGTTCATCTTTGATCGTGCGTACCACGTCGGCGAGGCGGGAGTTGAGTAATTCGGTCATGCGGCGGTTTCCGGCGGGTATCGCGACCGGCGGGGGACCTGGTGTGATCGCGTAGCGGCCGTCTCCTACGATATCCCGCCACCGCAGTACATGTCGCGTGATGCCGCGGGGTCCGAAAACTGAAGCGCCCTGGCTTATCTCGATGACACCGACGCTGTCCGCCGCCGAGCTTCGAAACTCGGCGGACCGCTGCTGAGGTGTGTCATCGGCGGCCCGATGGACCGGACGGTAGTAAGTGTCGTCGAGTTCAGCTGTGCGATCGCCCATGGTGGTCAGCACCACCTCACCCCGGCTACCGGCGCAGGGTTGGTGCAGGGCCGACACGACGGCGTCGGACAGTGCCAGTACGTGGTGCTCGACAATGGTGAATCCGCCACTGTGCCAGATGGTTTCGCCGGGTTTCTGAGTCAGCAGAAACGCACGGTCCGCGCGGCGCACAGCGAGCAGCCGGATGTACGATTCCGGGTCCTTCGGGTTGCGCGGATCCCAACCGTATACCACGACGCGGATGTCAGGGCGAGCCACGACCTCGAGGATGCCACCCAGCGTGGGCACAACTTCATCCCGAAGTCGATCCTCGGTCTGCATTTTTTCCCGCTCGTAATCGCGGTGCAGCAGAGTAGAACTGGTGAACACGAACGGCCTGGGCAGCACGCCGTCCTCCTTCATCCGCTCCCACAGCACCACAAGCTCGAGATCGGTCAAGCTCCACATTCGATTCACTGTTCGAGCACCGGCCTGGTAGCGAATTGGGATTCACCCAAAGCCTCGTTCATATGCTCCGCGGAATTGAGATGTTCGGGCCGCTCATACTTGTTGCCGTCCTGCCGACCGCCCTGGCCCAACCCCGGTGCGCCCGGAGGATACCCGCCCATTGGGGGCATGCCTGCTGTCGGCATGGCGCCAAGCCCTGTACCCACAGGGATGCTCGCCCGTGGAAACAGCCGGGACGCTTCGTTGCGAACCGTATTCGCAGACAGACCTGGGCCGCCCGGGCCGATACCGCCCGCAGCGGACGGACTCCCTGCCCCAAGGCTGCCGGTTGCGGTCATGCCCGGTTTATGCGCGGCGCCGGGCGCGTTGGACAGGCTCGCTGGCAGAGTCGATCGAGAGCCCGCGGCCGCCTCCTTTGCAACGCTCGCCGCACCCTGCAGGCCGCTCACCGCGTCGCTGCCGAGACTACTCAGTTGACCGAGAGCGCTTGCACCCGAATTGATTCCATCTGCTGATCTCGGTCCATCACCGTAGCCTGCCCCGAGACCCCCATCCGGGTACCCACCCATATCGCCGACTGCGCCGGCACCACTCGTCGCCGCTGTCCAACCCGGCCCGGAGCCCGTTGTCCCGCCGGGCCCCAACGGGGGCCATTCAGGCCCAGGTGGTTCTGGATCCTTATCGGGATCCACGACCGGACTCATCGGCTCGGGTAGGATCGGCATCTTGGATGCCGACACAACGACACCCGGAACGTAGTGACGGGCAAAGTGAGCGCGGGCATGGAACAGGACTCGTGCGGCTGCCTCCTCGCCACTCTCGATGGCGCTCTCGTACCCGTTGTGGTCGACCAAGTCAGGTTGCGGCGTCGCCGGCATGAGCCACCGGGTGTTGTTGAGCCATTCCGAGGTGTAGCTGAGATTGTCCGCGACGACCCGGATACCCCCGGTGAGCCGGAACGATTCGGTGATGTAGTCGAAGGTAGCCTTCTTGGCTCTATCGGCGGCGGGGCTGTTCCAGCCGCACTTCCAATGGTCGCCATCGGTGGCGATGGACAAGGCGGTGTTGAGAGCACCCATGACGTCGTCCACCTCATCGGCCACCCAGTTCCATCTGGCCGAAAAGTCCAACAGTGGTTGCAGCACACCAGGAATGGCTTGACCGAGATCGTGGAGCTCACTCCGAGTCAGGGTGTACGCGTTCTCCGGATCGACGTCCCAGTACCCATCATCGCCGGGTCCCTCGAACTCTCCCCCGAACGCGATGGACGACGCCTCCGGGAACATCGGAGCGACACCGGATTCGGTAGACAAAGCCCCTTTCGTCATTTCGATCTCATACTTGTCCGGGTTGTCTTTCTTGAAGCCCCCCGAGGGAGTGATGAGATCGAAACCGGTGACCGAGTCGACCTCGGCGCCCTCGTATGCTTTGCCCGCGGCGACGAGCGTGGCGAACATGTTGGTGAGGATGCGGTCGTGCGAGTCCAGAATCAGATCGAGTTCGATCAGCTTGCCGTTGTACTTCTGCGCCAGGTCATAACCAGACTTCAGGCGCCCTCCCAACGGGCCGAGCGTTCCCGCCTTGGTGACCTCCGCTCGAATCCCCCGCACCCTCCCGAATGCGTCAGCGCACGCCTGTGCGCAGGCAATGGCGACGCCGTCAGCCAGGCTGAGCTTGCCCGAGCCCACGTCGTTCGACAGCTCCGTCCACCGCATCGCCATATCGTCCAACGAATTGCTGGTCATCCGACCACACTCCTCCCGAGGTAGCGCCGAGACACGTCGTCAAGGAACCGCGACGGCGCAACCGACGTCGAACCGGTCGGCGACCAACTCTTCCGGCGAATACCCGTGGAGCTCGCGACTCTGTAATCGCATTGTGTCGCGCAAGCCATCCGGCAGTCCCGTCCGCGTAAGGCAATCGACCTAGGAGAATGTAAGAATTTCGCGCGCTTTTCAGAGTTACAAACCACAGCCTCCGGCGGCTATCCCCACTTCTGGGAATGCTCGAAGATGACCGGCAATGACGCCGGAGCAAGAGAATCCGTACTGGAGCGCGATCGTTGGAGAGAACTGGCCCGTGATCTCCCCGGGGAGCTGGAGTGCCCTGGAGGAGCGGACGCGGGAAGGTGCGGCTGCGCTCGCGGTCGACGACGTCTTGCAGGCCAGGCAAAACTTCAACGAGGTAGTTCGTTCGAGCGAGGGACTGCAGCCGGTCAAGGACCGGATGCTCGCCCTGAGCAACGAAGTGCTAGCCCTCCAGGACGCTCTATTCGCTGCTGCCGACGCCTTCCGCGCCTTCTCCGACTTGATCTACCGGACGCGCAACAAGATTCTCGACATCGTCGACCAAGCATCGCGTGATATCCAGGACGACAAGAGGGGGAACGACGGCGATGGCGTCGATTACATCGTCGGCAAGGCACGAAGCGACGTCGACGACATCGCCCGGTCCGCGTTGCGGGAGATCAGCCCGACGGGACTGCCCGAACTTGCGCGGCTCGCCGATATTTTGGGAGCATCCGACCCGTGGGGTCCCGACCGTCGCCGCTCCGAGGGGGGTAAACCGACGCCGGATCATCCGGGCATCGGCGGTGTCCCGGAGGACCACGAAGGCGGGAAGGTACCCGCGGATCTGACGCCACGCCCGGACATCCGGTTCCCGCTGCTCCCGCTGGAGTTGACAGAACTACAGCCCGGAAGCCCGCCGCCTGGGCACGATACGAACATTCCCCCGGTAGGCGATGGCAGAGGGCCGACGGACGCCGGTCAGCCGTCGCACGAAAAAGGCGGGCGAACGATCGATTCCGGTGCCACACCTGCTGCGACGCCGCCCAACGCCTCCGGAACCCCTCTGCCGACGCCGCAGGATGCCGCGCCCACTGCGGTGCCGAACCCGGATCACCAGGCACCCGCACCGGAAAGCGTGACCGCCCACACTCCCGAACACGCAGCCGCAGAATCGAATGCGGCGTCCGTGCCGGATTCGACAGCGCCACAACCAGATTCAACAATGTCACAAACTGGTTCGACAACGTCACAGACGAATTCAGCATCACAAATGAATTCGGAACAACCGGATTCGGCAGCGTCGCCCGTAGATTCGGCGACCGAGCCCGAGTCTATGGACCTGGATCCCGAACCTACCTCGCGCACCGTGCCCGACCACGAGGCAAAGGACATACCGAATGTGCCGATCGCGATGCAGGGATCGGGTGTGTCGGCGATACAGATCGGAGCAGTGAGCCAACCGACCACGACACTGCCGCAGCCGGTCGGTTCGGGCGTTCCCGTCGCACCGACTGCGCCGGCGGCTGGCGCACCACCCGGTCCGGCACAGCCGAACCCGAACGCTCCACCCTCGCGGATATCGGCGCCCGCGGCATCTCCGGCACCCCCGGTATCCCCTCCGGCGCCCGCGGTATCGCCTCCGGTGCCCCCGGCGTCGCCGGACCGGGCCAAGAGTGCCGAGGCAGTGTGGGAAGCGGTCGGGGTCGCGATGACGGCCGCGGCAGCGCCTTCGTTCATCGTGGAGGAGCGCGATGCCGGCGACCTGGTGCTGGCACGGACACTGCTGAGCGGGGTATTGGCGGCAGTAGGTTCGGCGGTGCCGGGACTGGGGTGGGCGGTGTCGGTGATGCGTGGCCCCGGTGGTGTGTGCGTGTTCCTGACGTCGAACGAGGGCCGGGGTTGGCTCCCCGCGGGTTTGTGGTTGCCGCCGCAGGTATCGGTGCCGTGGGTGTGGGGCGAGTCCTTCGACCGCGGGGGCTTGATGTGGGAGGGCGTATCCGACCCGGCGCGGGTGCTGGTGGAATTCGGCGCCGCGTGGGGGGCGAAGTCGGGTGCTCGGTTGTCTGCGTTGGTGTCGTCGCAGGACGTGGACGCAGTACGGGCCTGGTGTGGGGATGTGCCGGTGGAACGATCGGTGGCTGGATCGGCGGAAGAGATGGACTTGGGTTCGCCGAGCGCGGGATTCGTGGATCGGTTGGGCGTGGTGGCCTCGCCGCCGTTGTCGGCTCACATCGAGGGGGTCGCGGATGACGCGGTGCGGCAGCGGTGTGTGGAGTTGGCCTGGGATGCGCATACGCGAGTGCAGAGAGCGGCGCGAGGTGCCGAGGGCGAGGTCGTGGCGGCGGTGCGGGAGCGCATCCTCACCGCCGTGCGGACCGACCGCGACGTGCCGGATGAGTGGTGGGACGAACTGCTGGACTCCGACAACGTGCTGGCGGCGTCGATGCTGTCGCGGCGCGTCGACGTAAGTCAGGTGGAGTTGGGCCGACTGCGGGCCGATCCCGCCGAAGGGATGGCGCTGCGCGGCATGGTTTTCGAGCGCCGCAGCGACGAACTGGTGCTACTGCTGGCCGCTGTCGAGCCGTCGAGGCAGATACTCAGGGACGCGGTCTATGCGTACGGCCAGATCATGGAACACCCGCTGTTCCCATCGGATATCCCCGCAGCCGGGCGACCCATCATCACCGCCGGTCCCCAGGGTGGATAGGTGGACGCCAGATTGCGGTTCGCGGTTCTCGGGCCCATGCGGATACACCGCGGCGACGAGACGGTGGCGGTGCACGGCGAGCTGCGCCGGAACCTGCTTGCGGTGTTGTTGCTGCGGGCGAACAGTCCGGTGCCCACCGACACGCTGCTCGAAATACTCTGGCGGGAGCGGCGGAATCCCAACACGCTGCAGCGCCTTCAGGTCCTGGTACACCGGCTGCGCGGGATCCTCGACGACCCGAACCGGCTTTCGGCGGATACCGGCGGATACCGGCTTCGGGTACTGGACGGTGAGCTGGACTCCGAACAGTTCTGCACACTCCTCGACCGGGCAAGCGAGTACACCCACGATGCGCAACGATGCGTCGAACTGATCCGCGAGGCCATGGGACTATGGCGCGCAACCCCCTACGAGGGGGTGGATCTGCCCGATCTCACTGTGGAGATCCAGCGGTTGTCCGAGCGGCGGTTGACGGCCCTCGAGCAGCTCTATGCCGCCGAGCTCCGCTGCGGCCGGCACGCGACGGTGATCGAGGAGGTGTCCGAACTCGTCGGCAAGCATCCGTTGCGGGAACGCCTGCACGACCTGCTGATCACCGCGCTGTATCAGAGCGGCA
Organism: Nocardia sp. NBC_00881; assembly: GCF_045207455.1. Classification (NCBI taxonomy): domain Bacteria; kingdom Bacillati; phylum Actinomycetota; class Actinomycetes; order Mycobacteriales; family Nocardiaceae; genus Nocardia; species Nocardia sp. NBC_00881. The sequence goes on along the minus strand of NZ_CP108798.1, from coordinate 7,893,862 downwards.
GGCGCGCGGACGCCCTCGCCGCCTATCGCGACGCCCGCAAGACTCTCGTTGACGAGCTCGGCCTGGAGCCGGGCCCGGAACTCCGTCGGCTCGAGAAACAGATTCTGGACGGCGAGTCGATCACGTCCGGTCCTCCACCGACGTCGGCGTCCGCCCCGATGCAGTTGCCGCACAACGTGTCCGGGTTCGTCGGCCGCGTCGCCGAACTGGCCCGGCTGGATCGACTATCGACCGACGGCGAGGCGGCGCGGATCTGCGTGATCGTCGGCAGCGGTGGCGTGGGCAAGACGGCACTGGTCATCCGGTGGGCACACCGGGTCATGGAATCGTTCCCCGACGGTCAGCTGTTCATCGACCTCCAGGGTTACAGCCCTGATCAACCGGTCGCAGCCGGCGACGCTCTCGCGACGCTGCTGCGGACGCTCGGCGTCGACGGGAGCGTCATACCCGCCACGCTGCCCGAGCGGGCGGCGCTGTTCCGGACAGTGGTCGCTCGCAAACGGATGCTTATCGTGCTGGACAACGCGCACGGCGCCGACCAGGTGCGGCCCCTGTTGTCCGGCACACCGAGCTGCTTCGTGGCGATCACCAGCCGAGATACCTTGGCCGGGCTGGTTGTTCGAGAGGGTGCGCACCGCATCGAACTGGACCCGATGACCGCCGACGAATCGCATTCGCTGCTCAGCCAGCTGCTCGGCGTCCGCTGCGATGCCGAGCCCGAGGCGTCCGCCGAACTCATCGAGCGCTGCGCCCGCTTGCCGCTGGCGCTGCGCATCGCCGCCGAACGTGTTCGGGCACACTCTCATTATCGAATCAGCGAGTTCGTCGCCGATCTCACCGCGGAACAAGCCCTCGACATGCTCGACATCGACGGCGATCCGCAGACTTCGGTGCGGGCGGTCTTCGCCTCGTCCTACCGTCATCTCGAACCGGGTGCGGCACATCTATTCCGGATGCTCGGCCCACACCCTGGATACGACATCGACGCCTACGCGGCGACCGCGCTCGTCGGCAACGGCGAACTGCGCACCACCCGGCGTAACCTCGAGCAGCTGGTACGAGCGAATCTTGTCGAGGAGTCGGCGAACCGCCGCTACCACGTCCATGACCTGGTCCGGGCGTACGCGACCGAACTCGCCGACACCACCGACACCGCGACGGAACGAGCACGCGCCCTTACCCGCCTGTTCGACTATTACCTGCAGACCGCCTCGAACGCCGCTCGCCTCATCGACGCCCTCGACGGTACGGTTCGCACCGACGGTCGGGTCCCGGTGTCCCCTACGCTGGCAACCCATGCGGCCGCGCTGGAATGGCTCGATACCGAACGCGGCACCATCATTCGGGCGGCGACGCTGTCGGCGGCGATCCACTTCCGGCACCCGGCCGATCCCGACGAGTCGGGCCTCGGCTCCTATGTCGACAGCTTCTCCAAAGCACTGGGCTGGTATCTCGATCTCGGCTGGCACCTCGACGACGCCTGGGTGTTGCACACCGCAGCCGCCGCGGTGGCGAAGGACCGCGACGACCCCATCGCCCACGGAATGGCACTCCGGCACCTGGCGATGCTGAAGGCTCGCAAAGGTGACCGAGCGGAGGCGCTACACGACATGGAGTGCGCCGCCGGACTGCTCGAACGAGCAGACGACGCGGCGACACAGGCTGCATGCGCAGGCAGCCTCGGTGTGATGTACGGACACGACGGCCGAACCGAGGAGGCCGTACACCATCTGCGAAGGTCCGTCGACCTGTACCGATCGATCGGTTACCGGTCACGCACCCACTGGCCGCTGGCCCATTTGGGCAACCTGCACTTGCAACAGGGACATCCCGATGTGGCGGAGACGTGTCTACATGAGGCCCTCGCCATTGCCGAGGAATGCGCCAGCCTCCCGTCGCAGGCCCACGTCCTCTGCGGGCTGGCGTCGCTGTACAGCGAACGTAAACAGTTCGACGACGCCCTGCGCCACGGCCTTCGCGCCGTGGCCTCAGCCCGAGCCGCGCGTATCAAACTCCTCGAGGGCCTCGCGCTGTACCACCTCGCCGCCGTCTACCGCGGGCTCGGCGATGACGAACTGGCACAGCGCCATCAGGACGAAACCCTCGTGATCTTCCAGTCCATGCACAACGGCCGGTAGAACGCGCAGGCGGTATCCGCGGTTCACCTTGCTCCAAGAATCGCGAGCCGCGCTGATCACTCCCGAATACGCTCCGGGACTTCCACGCCGGTAAGCCCGGAGTAAGCCTCGAGTAAGGACGGCAGGCGACCGTGAGCCCGAGTTGATGGGTCCATCCCAGGTGATGTGCTCCTCCGCTCCAAGCCGTTGTCAGTCATAACGAACACCACCGTTCAGGTGGTGGGGAGGTCGATCGAGCGTGAACCACGGGATGGATCGTTCACCTTTGGGAGAGCACGGCCAAGGCCGACCCATGCAGCTCGCGGTAGTCGGTGGCTCCAGCGCCGCCTTGGTCACCGAACTGCGCATGCGCGGCTTGACGGTCCAACAGTTGCCGCGCGGCGCCGATGTGCTGCGGACCCATCACGACTACGATGCGGTAATTCTCGACCTGGAATTGCCGGACATGTCCGGGTTGGCGGCGCTGGGGAAACTACGTCAGGTGAGCCGGATCCCGGTGGTGATGGTCGGAACCCGCACCGACGAGCGCACCGTGGTGCGAAGTCTGCGCGGCGGTGCCGATGACTACTTGGTCAAGCCGGCGCGAGTCACCGAGTTGATCGTGCGGCTCCAATCGGTCATCCGCCGCCTGTCCCGCGACCGAACGCCACCGCCGAACATGGTTGTCGCCGGCGATGTCCGGGTAGATCTGGCCGGACGGCGCGTCGAGGTGGCCGGTCGACACGTTCCATTGACCCCGATGGAATTCACACTGCTGCGGGCGCTCGTGCGGCAGCCCAACTCCGCGGTGAGCCGTCAGGAACTACTAGATCGTGTCTGGGGCAACGCTTTTCCCGGATCCACCCGCACGCTCGACGTTCACATCGGAACACTGCGGTCCAAACTCGACCGCCCCGGTCTGATCACGACGCTGCACGGCTACGGTTACCTTTGGAGCGGTCCGGACCCGGCGGCGGAACCGAAGGCCGGGTAGCGTGGCAAGTCCGAGGTGAGCTGGCACTGGCCCAAGCCGACGACCATGGGCGTTGGTGGCCTTGGTCGGCTGTTCCCCGTCACCCAATCGATACCAGGCGACGGGGAACAGCCGACATTACCCGGTCACCTGAAGCTGTCGGACACCTTCTTGTCGGCGGCGAAGGCGTTGATGAGAGCGTCGTCAATGGCACTCCGCATTTTCGCGAGTTTATCGCGGGTGTCGGAGAATTCGTTGATCCAGTTGTCGTGCGCCGCCTGGAAGTCCCCGGCGGAACTGTTGCCCTCCCACACCACATTGATCAATTTCCCCGCGACAATTTTGAGATTATCCACCTCTACCCCGAGAGTGCTTTCATGCGTATGCAATTGATCGATCAGTGTTTCCAGTGTGCCGCGGTCGTAATTCATGTCGGCCATGGAAGACCTTTCTAGACGAGATTGGTGAAGGAGTCGACGTTGCTCGCGTCGACGGACGTCAGCGTCTGGTTGCCTTCGGAGACCGTCTCCATCAGCTGATTGAGCTTTTTGTTCAGTGCGAACGCCTCCGCTCCCCATGCCTCGGCGGCCGCCTGGCAGGCGCCGGAGGCGTCGCCCTGCCACCCCCCTTTGGCGGCCTCGATGTCCTGACCGATGTTGTCGATCGTCCTGCGGACCGCGTCGACGGAGTTGATGAGTTCGTTGACGACGTCGGCGGCTTCCTGTTCGCTGAGATGAACCTTGCCGGCGCCGGGATCTGCTTCAACCATTTCTCTCCATTTCGTTGCCTGCCGAAGTAATAGTGATGAATATGCGATGGGTCATGCGGGCGAGGGCATCCATCTCGGAACCTCGATATCGTGACGCCATCCCAGTCCGGACAGAAGGCGCTAGCGCAGTTCCCTTACAGTCATCTAGGGTTTCTTACAGACATTTAGTTTTCGCGCCGCGCCGAAGAAAACCCGGAAACAAGACCCGCATCGTGTGGACCCCACGGTTATGCTGAGCAGCCCGAGTCCTAAAAGCCGCGGTTTCGCACTTCGACGGCAAATTCCCGCAGCGGCACGATCATGGTGCAGACCACCGAGAAACTTGCCGATCGATGCGTCCGTCCACGCCGACGAGCTGCGACATCTTTCGAACGAACTCGCCGGTCGGATACGGCGACTGCGCCGACAGTCCGCCAAACGCACCAGGCCGGGGCCGCCGCAACCAGCTGCCCCGAGCCGGGCCCCAACGCTGCGCCATCAGCTGCATCGACTTGCGAGGCCATCCGACATCAGGAGACCATCGAGTGGGAGGCGTGGAGCACATGCCGCAGCGCGGCCGAGCACCCGGCCGCAAGCTTCTTCAGACGGCGCTCCCGCTGTCGGGTGGAGCGACCCATCACGGAAGCCGCTCGAACCTCGGGCACAAAGCGCGACAGCGGACCGACATCGGGACGGTGTAGACCACTGCGCTGAGAACCGCGGTCGCGGTAATACCGATCGATCTCTTTCATCGAGAACGGGTCAACCGGACGCGCCGACCCGTGGCCGATAGTGCGGTACCCGCCTCCAGACCGTGAGCCGGCTTCCGCGTCGATTCGAGGGCGTGGATCACGACATCGACCAGGATCGCCGCCGACACCAACCGGCGAAACGACACCCGCAGCCGACCCGGCCGCCCACCGCGCCAGCTTCCAGGGGGCACGGCTAGGTTCGTGAACATGCGGATTCAGGTCGGCGAGTATGCGCCGGAAATCGAGGAGAGCGCGTGGATCGCGCCGAACGCCACAGTGATCGGCCGCGTCCTGCTCGCGACCGAGGTGAGCGTCTGGTATGGCGCGGTGCTGCGGGGCGACCTGGAGGCGATCGAGGTCGGCGCCCGGAGCAATATCCAGGACGGCTGCGTGCTACACGCGGACCCAGGCTTCCCGGTCACCGTCGGCACCGGAGTCTCGGTGGGACACAACGCAATCCTGCATGGGTGCACAATCGGCGACGACGTCCTGGTCGGCATGGGCGCCACGATCCTCAACGGCGCCGTCGTCGGAGCAGGCAGTCTGATCGCGGCGAATGCGCTGATCCCGGAGGGCGCGCGGATTCCGCCCGGCTCACTGGTGGCCGGTGTGCCCGGCAAGGTCCGCCGCGAACTGGGCGAGTCGGAGCAAGATCGCATTCGCCTGAATGCGACCGTCTATCTACACAACACATCCCGTCACCGCACGGCAAATGAGGTGTGATACAGAGCACATTTATCGAAGGCCCCGCCGGAAGCGCTGATAACATTCAGCCAGCGTGCCCGGCGACCCGGGGTCTCCTGCCGGAACGGTTGCCGTGCGGCTCGTAGCGCAGTGGTGAACCAACCCGGGTCGCTGGGTGAGCGTGCAGGCAGGAGGTATCACGGTGTCGTACGTGCAGTCGGGTGTACACCGGCCCAAGAGGCGGATCAGCGTGGCCGACATCGCGGCCCAACCTGGCGGAGTCGAGGCACTCCAGCGTCGGGTTCATGAATTACGTTCCACCGGTGTCAATTTCGCCGCGAACGCGATCGAGCAGGAAATGGCCGAGCTGAATCTACCCCGTCAGTGACTCGAACGCCACGGTCGCCGCGTGTCATGTTGTCGCGACGACCGTGACAGATCCGACCGTGGTGTGCTGATCCAGCGCAACCGGGGGCGGCCCGCATTCGCACCGGTTGTCAGCTACCGTCCAAGCGCGGACGCTGCGGTCTCGACAATGATCGGCAGGCGAAGTGTCTCGCGCGCAGGGCATTGTCGTCGCGCCGGAGTCCAGACCGTCCGATACTCGGTTCCCGTCGGACATGCCCGACCACACCGCGGTATCCCGGTGGAATAATGAACGTCCCCGTCCGCACCGTCGCTGTGCCGCTCCGCGCGGCCCACCCGCCTGGCGTCCGCGCCGAGACCACTGGAGATCCGATGCCTACCGTTCCGCCCATGCTGCAGCGCATCCTGGAGAAACCGGTCGCCGACGGCGAGAAGCTGCTGGAAAGCGCGCTCTCGGCGTTCCTGGACTTCGGCATCAAGCGGACCAGCATGGGCGAGATCGCGCGCCGCGCGGGCATCAGCCCGGCCACCCTGTACCGGCGCTTCGAGTCGAAGAACGACCTCGTCGAGGCGGTGAGTGTGCGGGAAGCGCAGCGCTTCGTCGCCGCTATCGACCGGCAGGTGCACATCGTTTCCGGCACCGACGATCAGCTTGTGGAAATCTTCGTCGCCTTCATCGGCGCCATCGCGGGCAACGAGTTGCTGCGCCGATTGCTGCGGACCGAACCCGACCTGATCCTGCCCCGGCTCACCACCGACGCGGGACCGATCCTCGCCGTCGGCCGCGGCTATCTGGCCGAGAAGCTGCGCGAACTACGGGCTGCCGGCGGCACGCACGACTTCGATGCCGACTTGGTCGCCGAGATCATGGCCCGGCTGGCTCTCTCGCTCGCGCTCACCCCCGACGGCCTCATCCCGGTGAGCGACCAGGATGCCGCGCGCGAGTTCGCTCGCCGCACCCTGCTGCCGATGGTCGGGGTCGGGGTCTAGCCGCAGACTGAACGCCGCCGCCACGCGCTCGTCCAACTCGATCTGGGCCGCGGCGTCGGGCGCACGGCCTTCGACCAACTCGCGGACCAGATCGACGACGTCCGCGGACCGGGCCGTGCCCGGGTCGGGCAGCGGAAGCCGCGACACGTACTGGGTGATCCAGCGCCGCCTGCCGGAGTACAGACGGTTGCCGCAGACCGCGTCGTAGAACCGTAGCCCGAGCTCCGAATTGGCTACGCCCATCAGCAGATACGCCAGCCTCACCGCGTCGGCGTCAGCGCAGGCCAGGTCGGACAGTGAGATCCAGTAGCAGTCGCCGTTGACCACCGCGCCCGATCGGTCCAGCGCGAAACGCGGACGATCGCTGATGTCCGGGAAGACGAGCTTCGGCTCGCGCCACAGGTGCGGGCGCTGCGGAACCCAGATCTCGAACCAGGCCCGCCCGCTCGCGGTGACATAGTGGCGAGCGGCGAGCGTCTTCTTGTTGGCCAGCAGATACGCCGCGGCGTCCGGGAAGTCGTCGAGATCGACGGGGGCGCGGCGTGAACGCGTCAGGTCGTAGGGATACAGCACGCGGATGTCTCGATGGCGGGTGGCCAGCCACGGGCGGAGATCGTGGTGGGTGATCAGGGCGAGCAGGAGCTCAGGCTCGGGGCAGGGGTCGGCTTCGGCCCAGCGGTCGGAGATGAAAACGCGGTCCGCAGTGGTCTTGATGCCGACCCGGATGCGCGCGACATCACCGAAGCTGCGCCAAGTGGCGGCGCCGACCTTCGCCAGCCAGATGTCGACCGCGTCGTGCGACATCCGCCACGCGGCGTCGAGCGCGCGCCCCCCACGGGACGCGGTATTCCCGCGTGTTTCCTCTCGTCGAGCCCGCGAACCATCCCTTTCCGAGCGCTCGGGAGACGCCGGAAACCCAACCGGCACGGTATCCGAACGTTCACTCGCAGTGAACCTCTCGTCGGTAAGAGCCTGCTCCGCTCCGAAACGCCGCGTCAAGGTGTCCGGTGGATGACGCCCGGTCACCAACCTGCCCACCTCGACGGCGAAGGTGCGCCCGTTGTGCTGGACGAGCGAGCGATGATCCGCTGTCAGCGCATCGAAAAGGTCCTTTCCACCGGGTATTTCGCCAGAGCTCACCTGATACGCGGAAACGTATCGGCAGCTGTCCCGGCAGCTGCCGCGACGCGCGATGGTGATCGCGGGTAGCACAGCCGCCGCGAAAAGTTTCGTATCGCCCAGGTCGTACAGTTCGACCGGTGCCAGCTCGCTCACCAGCAGCCGCCGAATGTTCGCACCCGCGTTAGTGGTCAGGAATCTATTAGCGGACAACAGGCCGAGCATGCCTCCGGTAGGCAGCAGCCGTGGCAGTGTCGCGACGAACGGATGCGTCAGATCGATCCGTCCGCGCAACCCGAAACGCTTGCTCAGCAGCTGTGCCGTCGATCCGCCCAACTGCTGGGTCCGCACGTACGGGGGATTGGTGATCACCGCGTCGAACGAACCGTCCGCGAGGTCCGCCTCGACCGCGAGGAAGTCGGCCACCTGCCAGTCCACGACAATCCCTGCTGCACCAGCCCGTTCGCGTGCCACCGCCAGTGCGTCGCCGTCGAGGTCGTAGCCGGTCAGGACAAGCCGGGCGCCGGGAAGCCGTGCCGCGACCTCCGCGTACACCGCGAACAGCAGCTCGCCGTCACCGCAAGCCGGATCGAGGACGCGCAGGACCCCGGATTCCGACGGCACGACATGCCGCAGCAGCCGGCCCGCAAGGAACCGCGCCAACGCGGGCGGCGTGTAATGCCTGCCGTGCCGCTTTCGGTCCCGCGTCTCGGACGCCATACCCGGATTCTGCCCCGTCCAACCGCTGCGATCGCGACAACGCGAACAACCCGGCCCTGACCAGCAGCGGCTCGTCGCACTGGTCCGGATCGAGACCTTCGATGCAGGCGTCTGGTCTTACGCCGCGGCGCCCGTGGATCTAGCGTCCTGTTTTCGCTGACGCCGCTACGCCAGAGGCGTCGGGCAGGCCTGGGCCCGGCTGCGGCGCCACAGTCGCGCCGTCGAGGACTGCGCGCATCCGCGCGATGTCCAGCTGACCTTCCCATGCCGCGACCACAACGGTCGCGACACAGTTGCCGAGCAGATTCACCGTGACCCGCATCGAGTCCATGATGCGGTCGGCGCCGAGCAGCAGCGCCACCGCCGCCACCGGGATCGCGCCGTGCCCGATGGCGCTGATCGTGGCCGACAGCGCCAGGAACGACGAACCGGGCACGCCCGCCATCCCCTTCGAGGTCAGCATCAACACCCCCACCGCGGTGATCTGCTCCCCCAGGCTCAGATCGACACCGAGCGCCTGCGCCAGAAACAGCACGCAGATAGACAGATACAGCGTCGCACCGTCGAGGTTGAACGAGTACCCGGTCGGGATCACCAGGCCGGTCGTCGCCCGGGAGCACCCCGCTCCGGTCAGCTTGATCATGATCCGTGGCAGAACCACTTCGGTGGAGGCGGTGCCGAGCGCCAGAAACAACTCGTCCTTGATGTATCGCACGAGCTTCCACAGGTTTACCCCGGCGAACACCCGCGCCACCACCGCGAGGACGAGCAGGAACAGCAGCGCAGCGCCGTAACAGCAGGCGATGAGCTTGCCGTAGCTGCCGAGCGAGGACAGACCGTACTGGCCGACGATGTAAGCCATCGCGCCGAACGCGCCCAGCGGCGCCAACCGCATGATCCATCCGATGATGGTGAAGAAGATTCGCCCGATGTGGTCGACCGCCTCCAGAATCATCGGCGGGCCGTGCTCACCGAACTTGGCGAGCGCCAGCCCGAACAGCACCGCGAAGAACAGCACCTGCAGCAGCATGTTTTCCGCGAACGCGGAAACCACCGACGCCGGAATAATGTTCAGCAGGAACTCGACGGTGTGCGGCAGCTCGCCGCTGCCGGTCTTCTGCGCGATCTTGTCCGCACCGGTGGCCAGAGTCTGCGGGTCGATGTCGAACCCGGCACCCGGCTTGACCAGGTTGCCGACCAGCAGTCCGAACAGCAGCGCGAAGGTGGTGATGACCTCGAAGTAGATCAGCGCCTTCACGCCGATCCGCCCCACCGATTTCATGTCGCCGACATGGGCGATGCCGAGCACCACCGTGCAGAAGATGATCGGCGCGATCACCATCTTGATCAGCTTGACGAATCCGTCGGCCAGCGGTTTGAGATCAGCGCCGAAATCCGGCCAGAGCGCCCCGAGCACTATGCCCGCCACGATGGCGACCAGCAACTGCACGAATAGCGACCGACACCACGGCGTCCGCGACGCCACCTCGTCGCCCACTTCCCCCGAGGATTCAATCATCACAGCCACGCGACGAACCCTACGAATCCCCTGTATCGCCCCGGTTTCCCCCGTGTTGCGCCTCCGCTACCCCATCGATATATCCCGACTTCACGCAACCGCTTACGTCTGCACGCATGCAACATCTGCGGGGAACTGAGCCGCCGTGCGAAGTCCGGTAGAAAACGCACAGTGGGCCCCGGACGTCTCCGGGGCCCACTGGGTGTGCGATGGGTCAGAGCGGGATGTTCTTGTGGTTGCTCGCACGGGACGGCGCTGCCGCCAGGGCAGCGGCGATGACGCTGCGCGTCTTGGCCGGGTCGATGACCTGGTCCACGACGCCGATCGCGACGGCACGCTCGACGCCACCCGCGATGCGCTCGTGCTCGGCGGTCAGCCGCTCGTGCAACGCTTCGCGCTCTTCCTCCGGCGCGGCCGCGAGGGCCTTCTTGTGCAGAATGCCGACCGCGGCCTTGGCGCCCATCACGGCCACCTCGGAGCCCGGCCACGCGTAGACCGCGGTCGCGCCCAGCGAGCGGGCGTTCATCGCGATGTAGGCGCCACCATAGATCTTGCGGGTGACCAGCGTGACCCGCGGAACGCGCGCCTCAGCGAACGCGTGCAGCAGCTTCGCGCCGCGACGCACCACGCCTTCCCACTCCTGGCCGACGCCGGGGAGGTAGCCCGGTACGTCGGTGACGACGACCAGCGGAATGCCGAAGGCGTCACACAGCCGTACGAAACGCGCGGCCTTCTCGGCGCTTTCGGAGTTCAGGCAACCACCGAGCCGGATCGGATTGTTGGCCAGCACGCCGACTGTGCGACCGCCGAGGCGGCCGATGCCGGTGACGATGCTGCGCGCGTAGCGGCCCTGCAGCTCCTCGAACGTCGACTCACCGTCGACGTTGTCGAGCAGTTCGTGGATGATCGGCTTCACGTCGTAGGCGCGCTTTGCCGACTCCGGCAGCATCGCCTTCAGGTCGACGTCGCCGTGCTCGGCCGCGGCCAGGTCGAACTCGCCCTGCTCGGCGAACATGGACACCAAGCGGCGCGCCCGGTGCATCGCGTCGGCCTCGTCGTCGGCGACGATGTGGGTGACGCCGGACTTCTTGCCGTGCGTCTCCGGGCCGCCGAGGGTGGCCATGTCGACCTGCTCGCCGGTCACACTGCGCACCACGTCCGGACCGGTCACGAAGATGCGGCCTTCCGGCGCCATGATCACGATGTCGGTCAGCGCGGGACCGTAGGCGGCGCCACCTGCGGCGAAGCCGAGCACCACGGAGATCTGCGGAACCAGGCCGGACGCGCGGACCATGGCCTCGAAGACCAGGCCTACCGCGTGTAGGGCCTCGACACCCTCGGCGAGACGAGCGCCGCCGGAGTGCCACAGCCCGACCACCGGGACACCGGAGTCGATGGCGGTGTCGATGGCGTCGACGATGTGCTTGCAGCCCGCCACGCCCATCGCGCCGCCCATGACGGTGGCGTCGGAGCAGTAGGCTACGGTGCGGACACCGTCCACCTCCCCGATGGCAGCGAGCACGCCGGACTTGTCACGCGGGTGCAGCGGAAGAAGGGTGCCAGGGTCGAAGAAGCGCTGGAGTCGACCTAACGGATCGCGTGGATCGGCCGCAGTCTCTTGTTGAAACGGAGCGATGATGGTCATCGCGTGTTCTCCTCACCTCGATGAGTTCGCCGCTGCTTGCGGCTGCGTAGGTCGAACCACGGCGGGGTCGTGCCAATCCAGTTGGCCGACCCCGCCGTGACCCTTGTGCAGTCGATCGCGCGGCTATGCCCGACCGAAGGCGAGCGCCACATTGTGCCCACCGAATCCGAACGAGTTGTTGATCGCGTACTCGATCTCCTGGCGCCGGGCCTCGCCCTTCACCACATCGAGGTCGATCTCGGGATCCTGGCTTTCCAGGTTCAGCGTCGGCGGGACAATGCCGTCCCGGATGCTGAGCACGGTCAGTACCGACTCGAGAGCGCCGACGGCGCCGATCGAGTGGCCCAGGGCCGACTTGGGCGCGTAGACCGAGGCGTGGCTGCCGACGGCCTTACTGATCGCGTTCGCCTCGGCGGTGTCGCCGATCGGCGTCGCGGTCGCGTGGGCGTTGATGTGGGTGATGTCCTTCTTCGTCAGTCCAGCGGTCTGCATCGCCCTGGTCATCGCCCGCGCCGCGCCGTCGCCCGTGGGGTCGGGCGCGACCAGGTGGAAGCCGTCGGAGGTGATGCCCGCGCCGAGCACGCGCGCGTGAATCGTGGCACCGCGTGCCTTGGCGTGCTCCTCGGTCTCGATGACCATGAGGGCACCGGCCTCACCGAAGACGAAGCCGTCGCGATCCTTGTCGAACGGGCGCGAGGCACCCTTCGGGTCGTCGTTGCGGGTGCTCATGGCGCGCATCATGGTGAACGCCGCGATCGGCACCGCGTCGATGAAGCCTTCGACACCACCTGTGACGACGATGTCCGCGTCACCCATGACGATCATCCGCCACGCATTGGCGATCGCTTCGGAGCCGGACGAGCACGCCGAGACCGGAGTGACCACTCCTGCCCTGGCCTTCAGTTCGAGACCGACAACGGCCGACGGGCCGTTCGGCATGACCATCTGGACAGCCAACGGCGAAATCTTGCGATAGCCACCGTTCTTCAGCTTGTCAACCGAGTCGATGAGAGCGTCGCCGCCACCCAACCCGGTGCCGATGGCGACACCCAGCCGCTCCGGGTCGACTTCCGGGCTGCCCGCGTTCCGCCACACCTCGCGACCGAGTACGGTCGCGAGCTGCTCGACGTACGCCATGCGCCGGCACTCGACACGAGTCAGCAGGGTGTCCGGCCGAACCTTCAGGTGGCCGCCGATGCGGACCGGAAGGTCGTATTCCTCGATGAAGGAATCCTCGAGAACGTCGATGCCGCTCTCGCCGTTGAGGAGTCCCTTCCACGTCGCATCGACGTCACCCGCGATCGACGTGGTCGCCGCCAGGCTAGTTACGACGACGTTGGGGAAGTTCCCGTTCAAGGTGGAAGGAGTGGTCACAGTTTCGGCCCTACTCGGCGTTGTCGAACTTGGCCTTGAGCTCAGCGGCCGCCTCGGAGTTCTCGGCCTCGAGCTTCTGGATGTAGGCGACCGCGTCGCCGACCGTCTTCAGGCTGGCCAGATCCTCGTCGGGGATCTTCACGCCGTACTTGTCCTCGGTCTGAACCGCAATCTCGACCATGGACAGCGAGTCGATGTCCAGGTCATCGACGAAAGACTTCTCGATCGTCACCTCGGACGGCTCGATACCCGTCACCTCCTCGATGATCTTGCCGAGCTCCTCGACGATTTGTTCCTGGGTCAGAGCGGCCACTTCGTGGCTCCCTTCTTGTTTACTTTGCGGGGCTTTACTTGGTTTTTCGGATCGAGTCGGGCGATAGTTACCACTCGCTCGGTCACGACCTTGCATATGGATGCACGGTCGCGGAGGAAAGCTAGCCGGATGTGGTCAGTTCAGCCAACGCGGGGAGGTCTTGCGGGGTCTTCAAAGCAAGCGTCGGCGTGCCCTTCAGCTCCCTTTTCGCGATGCCGACGAGGGCGCCCGCCGGCGGCAATTCCGCCACCGCCGATACCCCGGCCTGCCGGACGGTCTCCATACACAGATCCCATCGGACGGGCCGGGTGACCTGCGCGGCAAGCTTGGCGATCGCATCCTGTCCAGACGCGATCGGCTTGCCGTCGAAGTTCGAGAGCAGGGTCCTGGTCGGCTCGTTCGGCGAGATCGTCGCTATGGCTTCGGTCACAGCATCCTGCGCCGGAGCCATAAACGTGGTGTGGAACGCTCCCGCGACAGGCAATGCGCGAACCCTGGCCTTCTCCGGTGGGTTCGCGGCGAGCTCCGCGAGGGCCTCCAGCCGACCGGCGGCCACGATCTGGCCCACCGCGTTGCGGTTGGCCGGGACGAGGTCGAGGTCGAGGAGCCGTTCGAGCACGGCGGCCTCATCGCCGCCGAGCACCGCGGACATGCCAGTCGGCTCCAGCGCGCACGCCTTGGCCATCTCCGCTCCGCGGATAGCGGCCAACTTGACCGCGTCGTCGGCAGAGATGACGCCGGCGATGGCGGCGGCGGCGAGCTCACCGACCGAGTGTCCGGCGATGATGGTAGCCGCCGGCAGTGAATCCCGCGCAATTTCGGCGAACGCGAGAAGTGCGGCGGCGACAACCAGCGGCTGGGTGACGGCGGTGTCGGTGATCTCCTCCGCCGTCGCGGTGGTGCCGAGACGAACCAGGTCGAGGCCGGAAGCCTTGGACCACAGGGTCAGGCGATCATTCGCGCCTGGAAGGTCGAGCCATGGCGCGAGCATGCCGGGTGTCTGGGAGCCCTGTCCTGGGGCGAACAACGCGATCACGTCTCTAAGAAAACACTGTGAGGCGGTCCGCACGAGATGTCGACGCCACTGAAGGATTTGAGCAGGTTTTGTGGGACTCCCACAAATGTCCACGTGACTTGGCCCGATCGATCGATCAGGCAGACGCGTTACAAGCCCTCGGAGCCCAGTGCGGCATGAGTGACCTCTGGGACCGATGTTGACGATTCGTTACGGGTTCGTGTCAAACGACCTACTGTGGCGGCGATCTGCAACACATACGCGTCCCGCGCATTCATCGGATCACGGCCCGTGATCTCGGCGATGCGCTTGAGGCGATACCGAACCGTATTTGGATGGACGTACAGCTGACGCGCACACGTCTCGACCGCTCCACCGCAATCCAGATAAGCATCGAGGGTGTCCGCCAGCGACGACCCCGCCGCGGCCAACGGTAGGACAAGGTACTCGTTCAACGCGTCGATCGCAGCTCGATCGCCCAACAAAGCGCGTTCAGGCAATAACTCCGTCGCGTGCACCGGCCGAGGCGCCCCGCGCCAGCCCACGACGGCCTCCATTCCGGCCAGCGCTTCCAGCGCGCTGGCGTGCGCGGCGCCCAACGTGCGGGTGGTCGGGCCGATCACCACCGGACCGTCGGAGAACACCTCGGCGAGCAGGTCGGCCAGGAACGGAGAGACATAGGAGGAATCGCCCAGATGCCCCGAGACGACCATCACCAACCTGGTGCCCTGGACCACGGCCAACGCGGCGCGGCCGTGCCGTGCCGCGATGGAGTGCACCGCTCCCACCGAGGAGACGCCCTGCTCGCCGGGTGGGGTGCCCACCAGCACCGTCGCCGGCGCGGTGGCGTCCCAATTCAGCGTCGCGGCCCGGGACAGCATGTCCGGGCCGGTGTCCCCGCGCACCACGGCGTCGACGACGAGTGCCTCCAGCCGGGTGTCCCACGCGCCGCGCGACTCCGCGGCGCTGGCATATACCGAGGCGGCGGCGAACCCGAGCTCACGCCCGTAGCGCAACACCGCCTCGGTGAGTGCGACCAACTGCCGGTCGTTGCGTGCGAGGGCGGGCAGCCACTGCTCGAAGAACTCCATCGCGACGCGAACCATGTCCACGGTTTGGCGCAGGGTGAGCCGCCGCGCCAAGTCCTGCGGGATCACCTGGAAGGCGTCGAGGCTGAACCGGATGTCGCTATCCGGATCCTGTAGCCATTCCAGGAAGTTCACCACCGCGGTCTGCACCAGCATCTGCACACCGGCGCGCTGCGCGGCATCCAGATCGGTGAAGAACGGCAACCGATCCTGCATCGACCCCACCGCCTCGGTGGAGAGACGGCCGGAGAACTGCTTGACGCGTTTGAGCAGCGTGTCCGGTAGAGGGTCGCGAGTCTGCCGGTTCGGGGAGAGCGCACCGGTCGGCAGATACACCTCATGCTCGGAGGAGCCTTCGGAGATCCGCCGCGGCCGCGGCGGTTTACGGTCCACCATCCAATGTTCCGCTACGCGAGTTCTTCTTCGGCGCTTGCCGCGGGCTTCGGCGCGGCGTCCACATCATCGATCCGGTACTTCGCCGCGGCCTCGACGGCCTTGGCGGGATCGATCTTGCCCGTCCGGCCGAGACCCGCCAGCGCGGCGACCGCGATGGATTGTGCGTCGACATTGAACACCCGTCGCGCGGCAGGGCGAGTGTCGGAGAAACCGAAACCGTCCGTGCCGAGCGTGGTGAAGTCGCCGGGCACCCACTTGCGGACCTGATCGGGCACCGCGCGCATCCAGTCGGTCGCGGCGACGTACGGGCCCTCGACCCGCGACAACGCCTCGGTGACGTATGGGACGCCCGGATCGGTACCCGGGTTACGCAACGAGGCGACCTCCTTGTCCAGCGCCTCCTTGCGCAGTTCGCCCCACGAGGTCACCGACCAGACGTCCGCCTGCACACCCCACTCCTCGGCGAGCAGCGCCTGCGCGCGCAGACCATCCGGCACGGTGACGCCGGAGACCAGGATCTGGGCGCGCACCGCGCCCTCTCCCCCGCGCTTGTACAGGTAGATGCCTTTGAGCAGACCAGGGATGTCCAGGCCTTCCGGCTCGGCGGGCTGCTGGTACGGCTCGTTGTAAAGGGTGATGTAGTAGAAGATGTCCTCGCCGCCGAACTCGCCCGCGCTGCCGTGCGGATGGGTGCCGGGCAGTGCCACCGCACCCTGCGGGGGCGTACCGCCGCCGTACATCCGGCGTAGGCCGTCACGCACGATGTGGGCGATCTCGAACGCGAACGCCGGATCGTAGGTCACCACGGCCGGGTTGGTCGAGGCGAGCAGCAGCGAGTGTCCGTCATTGTGCTGCAGGCCCTCACCGGTCAGCGTGGTTCGCCCGGCGGTTGCTCCGAGCACGAACCCACGGGCAAGCTGGTCCGTGGCCGCCCACAGTCCGTCGCCGGTGCGCTGGAAGCCGAACATGGAGTAGAAGATGTACAGCGGAATCATCGGCTCGCCGTGGGTGGCATACGAGGTGCCCGCCGCGGTGAACGACGCGGTCGATCCCGCTTCGTTGATGCCCTCGTGCAGGATCTGACCGACGGTGCTCTCTTTGTAGGCAAGCATCAATTCCGCGTCGACGGACGTGTACAACTGCCCGTTACGGTTGTAGATCTTCAACGAAGGGAACCACGAGTCCATACCGAAGGTTCGTGCCTCGTCGGGGATGATCGGGACGATCCGCTTGCCGATCTCCTTGTCCCGCAGCAGTTCCTTCATCAGCCGCACCAGCGCCATCGTCGTGGCCACATTCTGCTTGCCCGAGCCCTTGCGCACCGAGCGGTACGCTTCGTCGCCGGGAAGTTGCAGCGGCTTTGCCGCAGTCCGCCGCTCGGGCAGGAAACCGCCCAGCGCTGTACGCCGGTCGAGCATGTACTGGACCTCACGCGCCGCCATGCCCGGGTGGTAGTACGGGGGCAGGTACGGATCTTTCTCCAGTTCGGCGTCGCTGATCGGAATCCGCTGCAGGTCACGGAAGTCCTTGAGGTCCTGCAGAGTGAGCTTCTTCATCTGGTGCGTGGCGTTGCGGCCCTCGAAGTGCTTGCCGAGGGTGTAGCCCTTGATGGTCTTGGCGAGGATCACCGTCGGCTGGCCCTTGTGCGCCATGGCGGCCGCGTAGGCGGCGTACACCTTGCGGTAGTCGTGGCCGCCGCGCTTGAGGTTCCAGATCTCCTGGTCCGTCAGATCGTGCACCAACGCCTTGGTGCGTGGGTCGCGGCCGAAGAAGTGGTCGCGGACATAGGCGCCGTCGTTGGCCTTATAGGTCTGGTAGTCGCCGTCGGGGGTGCTGTTCATCAGGTTCACCAGCGCGCCGTCGCGGTCCGCGCCGAGCAGCGCGTCCCACTCGCGACCCCAGATCACCTTGATGACGTTCCAGCCCGCCCCGCGGAAGAACGACTCCAGCTCCTGGATGATCTTGCCGTTGCCGCGCACCGGGCCGTCGAGGCGCTGCAGATTGCAGTTGACCACGAAGGTGAGGTTGTCCAGGCCCTCCAGGGCCGCCACGTGCGCGAGACCGCGCGACTCCGGCTCGTCCATCTCGCCGTCGCCGAGGAACGCCCACACGTGCTGGTCGGAGGTGTCCTTGATGCCGCGATCGTGCAGGTAGTGGTTGAACCGCGCCTGGTAGATGGCGTTCATCGGGCCGAGGCCCATCGACACCGTCGGGAACTCCCAGAAGTTGCTCAGCAGCCGCGGATGCGGGTAGGACGGGAGCCCGTGGCCGGGGCCACCGTGGCTGTACTCCTGCCGGAACCCGTCGAGCTGATCCGCCGAAAGCCTGCCCTCCAGGAACGCGCGGGCGTAGATGCCCGGGGAGGCGTGCCCTTGGATGAAGATCGAATCGCCGCCGCCGGCGTGATCCTTGCCGCGGAAGAAGTGATTGAAGCCGACCTCGTAGAGCGCCGCCGAGGACGCGTAGGTCGAGATGTGCCCGCCGACACCGATGCCGGGGCGCTGGGCGCGATGCACCATGATCGCGGCGTTCCAGCGGATCCAGGCGCGGAAGCGACGCTCCACCTCTTCGTCGCCGGGGAACCACGGCTCGTTCTCGGTGGGGATGGTGTTGACGTAGTCGGTAGAGGTCAAGGACGGGATGGCGACACGACGTTCACCGGCCCGCTCCAACAGGCGGAGCATGAGGTAACGCGCACGACCAGGGCCTTCTCGATCGAGCATCTCGTCGAACGACTCGAGCCATTCGCTGGTTTCCTCCGGGTCGATGTCCGGTAGGTAGGACGCCACCCCTTCGCGGATCACCCGCACCCGTCCGCCAGGCTGCGGAAGGTGCGATCCGTCGGGATCGCCGCTCGCGGCGGTGGCGGAGTTGGTGCCAGCGGATTTCGCTGGAGCGGAAGAGTGGATCAGGTCGGTCAAATCTGCTCCTCGTACAGGGGTGGACAGGCTGATGGCGTCGGTATCCCCGGGCGGGCACGCGTGGTTGGCGGACCGCCCGTTCACGTAAAGGTTCGGGCGCACCACCCATCCTTCCCGATGGCGCGTCCCAGGTCATCATGTCAGCCGGAAATCCAGTACCGTTCGACAGGCAAGGTGTCGAGCCGTGGGAGCCGTGAGGAGCGGGGAGGACGATGAAGCTGCTGGACCCACGTGGGTTCGGAATGGTGTGCGCGACCGGGGCGATCGCGATCGGGTTGGTCGTCGCGGGATGCGCGAATCGGGTGGAGGGTGAGCCGAGTCCGAACGCGAGTGACCTGGCAGCGTACCAAACCGAGGCGGCGTCCTCGTCGGCGGCGGCGACGTCTTCGCGGCGGGTGGCAGCACAGGCCAAGGCGATCTCCGACAACTGCGGCCCGTTCCCCACCACTACCGGTGCCGGCGTGTCGAAGTACAACGAATTCGTCGACGCACATGATGCGAACGCGCCCGACTACGACGCCAAGCGTGATGCGGCCGCGTCCACCCTCGAGGACGCCGCGAACACGGTGGAGCGCGGCGTGAGCGCCGTCATGGACACGCTGCCACCTGATCTGGCCGCCAAATTCACCGAGTATGTGAACGCGGCACGCGCGCTGGCCGACGAGACGCGCAGGATGACCTACACCGCCCCGGTCAGCGCGCTCAACGACGCGAGCAGGCGGGTCAACGACGCACGCAACGTCGTCCGCGACTCCTGCCCCAAACGCTGAAACAGCCGTTGACACATCGGGTACAGCGCGACATTCGGTGCCTATTTCGTCGGATCAGCTTGCGCTGGAGCCCATAACCATGTTCGCTTGCAACTAACTACTGTCGGGAGTTGAGGAGGACACCACCGTGGTCGCCGCGGCGGACGCGCAGAACTACGCTCAGAAGCTTGGCATCACACACGGCTTGGTTGTCCAGGAATTGGGTTGGGACGAGGACGTCGACGACGACCTGAGGGCCGACGTCGAGGACTCGATCGGCGGCGAAATCGTCGACGAGGATTCCGACGAGGTCGTCGACGTTGTGCTGCTGTGGTGGCGCGACGGGGACGGTGATCTGGTGGACGCGTTGATGGACGCGATCAGCCCGCTCGCCGACGACGGTTTCGTCTGGGTACTGACACCAAAGACTGGGCAGCCCGGCCATGTAGAGCCGAGCGAAATAGCAGAATCCGCACCTACCGCCGGTCTTACCCAGACCTCGGCGATCAACCTCGGCACCTGGACGGGTAGTCGTCTGGTGCAGCCCAAGGCGCCCTCGAAGCAGCGCTGACCCACTTCGCTATGGTTTTCACCGGGCGGCCGTGTACGCCGCCCGGTGAAAACCCGACACGATGGAGGACTCACGATGCCACTCGAGGTCGGCACTGTCGCCCCGGATTTCACGCTGCGGGACCAGAACAACCAGAACGTCACCCTGTCGGACTTCCGCGGCAAGAAGAACGTTCTCATCGTGTTCTACCCGCTCGCGTTCACCGGGATCTGCCAGGGTGAATTGTGCAAGGTGCGCGACGAGCTGCCGAAGTTCCAGAACGAAGACGCGGAAATCATCGCGATCTCGGTCGGGCCACCGCCCACGCACAAGATCTGGGCCGCCGAACAGGGCTACACCTTCCCACTGCTGTCGGACTTCTGGCCGCACGGCGCGGTGGCTCATGCCTACGGCGTCTTCAACGAGAAATCCGGCTATCCCAACCGCGGCACCTTCGTCGTCGACCGCGAGGGACGCATCCGTTTCGCCGAAATGAACGGCCCCGGCGAGCCCCGTGACCAGGCGGCTTGGGAGAAAGCGCTCGCCGCACTAGATTCATAGACCGTCGGCAACGATCCGGGCGTATAGCTCAGCGGTAGAGCACTGGTTTTACACACCAGCGGTCGGGGGTTCGATCCCCTCTGCGCCCACAGATGAATATGCAGGTAGAGAGCCGTTGTCCAGCATCGAATGTTTGCCCCACGGAGTCGCCGTGGGGCAACGTGGGGCAGTCCAACCCGAGTGGTAGTCACGACTACCGCGAAATACGCGACCACAACGGCATCAGGACTCACGCTTTCGCGAAGTGTCCGACCGGGATCAGTACCGCCGCCGCGCTGGCCGCCGCACTAATCACCACCGAATGCGCTGTCGCGCTGTGTGAGGCGCAGGCCTGCGCACCCGGCGGACAGGCGACCATACGTCCGGTCGTCAATCACCTGGCGCAGACCATCACGCAGTGGGCTGACGCGTATCGAAACTGACGCCTACACACGAACAGAGCTCAGCACCGGTACGAAGGACAAGGTGCTCGAGCATCTACGCGACGCCGTCACTGCGCACCTGAGCCTGCCCCAGGAGGCGATCGTGCCGAAGGAGGCGACCACAGGGGTCAAACGCAACATCAACTACCTGTATCCCGCGCGAACCACTGCTTCGTCCGCCGCGGCGGACGCGTACGCGATGACGCCCGTCGGCGTACGGTCGAGTCTGTGAGCAGTGGCGGCATGCCAGCGGCAGCGGTGGAGCGCTCGGACCTGTGGGCGCGGGTGTTCGCGGTGCTGTATGACCCGCTGCTGTGGGTGGGCGAGAGGGCGGGTATGGGCGCTCGCCGACGCGATTTGCTCGGTCGTGTGAGGGGGCGGACTGTCGAGCTCGGCAGTGGTACTGGTCTGAACTTGGGGTACTACCCTGACGGCCTTGACGAGCTGATCTTGACCGAACCGGAGGCCGCGATGCGTGCGCGGTTGGCGCGGAGGCTGCGTCGCAATCGACGTCGGGCGCGTGTGCTCGACGCGTCGGCGGAACAGCTGCCGTTCGAGGATGAAACCGTGGATACGGTCGTCTCAACGCTCGTGTTGTGCACTGTCGACGACCCCGATCCGGTGTTGCGGGAGATCGCGCGCGTGTTGCGTCCCCGCGGCCAGCTGCTGTTCCTCGAGCACGTACGTTCCAAGTCGCCGCGACTTGCCTATTGGCAAGACCGCCTCGCCGGCCCTTGGCGCCGGTTCGCGGAGGGCTGCCACTGCAACCGTGCCACCCTCGAGCTGATCCGGGCGTGCGGGCTGGAACTCGAAGACGTACAGGAAACGTCGTGGCGGGGAATGCCCCCGATTGTTCGACCGCTGATCACGGGTGTGGCCACCAAAAGCGATATCTGACTGAAGCTGCGCCTCACTCGGCCGTGTACCGACGAGCTGCCTCAACGGCCTGCCGGTGGCACCAACCTCATGAGACGGCACAACTAGAGCGTGTCTGACAATGCTCGGGTTCAGGCGATCACGGCGTTTGAGGGCGACGGCTGCGCGGTGGGTGATGGTCTAGTGGGCAGACCTGCGACCTCGACGAGGTCTAGCAACAGACCCCTGAATGGGTCGATCGGCCGTCAGCTCTTCTTCAGCTCCTGGGCGAGCATAACGATGATGTCGCTGGGACCGCGAACGTACGTGAGCTTGTAGACGTCCTCATAGGTCGCCACACCACGAAGCGGATGGCAACCGTGCCTCGCGGCTATCTCGAGGGCTTTGTCGATGTCATCGACTGAGAACGCGACGCGGTGCATGCCAATCTCGTTGGGACGAGTGGGCTCCGACTCTATCGCTTTGGGATGGATGTACTCGAAGAGCTCGAGGCGACCATGACCGTCCGGCGTCTGGAGCATCGCAATGTTTGCGTGGTTGCCATCAATGCCGACGGCAGTGTCGGTCCACTCGCCGCTGACTGTGTCACGGCCGACGACCGTGAGACCAAGGTCGGTGAAAAACGCGATCGTTGCTTCGAGGTCGCGAACGGCGATGCCGACGTTCTCGAGTTTGATGGCCATGCGTTGCATGCTACCGAGCCGGGCCTATTAGGCCTGGTGGCGAGCTAGCCCAGCACACCGCGGACGCTCTCCCACTGGCTGTCCGCCAAGCTGGCGTAGCGCTGGGTCGTTCGAAGCGACGCATGCCCGAGCAGCTTCTGGACCTGCTGGATCGGCACTCCTGCTCGCACCAGGCGGCCCGCGTAGGTGTGCCGCAGATCGTGGGGCCGGACCTTCCCCAGTCGACACTTGTCGTCGCCCTCACCGACCCATGTCACACGTGACGCAGCCTGGAAGCGCTTGCCGAAGTTGTCGGCATCGAATGGTCGGCCATCGACGTGCGCGAGGAGCAGTCCGCTTCGGACCGATCGGCCGGCCACGTACGGAACTGGCGCCGTTTCGCCGAGCCCGTCCCGCTTGATCACGGCGGCGAGGAGCTTCGTCAGCGTGTCACCAATCGGAATCACTCGCTTCTCGTGGTCTTTCGGAGGCTTCATGCGGCGCGCGGCCTTGTCCCATGCCCATTCGATCGAGATCGTCTTCCGCTTGAGGTCGATGTGCTCCTTGTGTAAGCCTTGGGCCTCGCCCATCCTCATTCCGGTACCGATCAATACGTCGATGATCAGCCTACCGGGAAGGTCCACCAGGCTCTGACACAAGTGACTGTACGTGGGGCAGCACGGCAGCGTACATGGGGCAGATTGTGGGGCAGACACGTGTTTCGACCTGACATTTTCTGTCGCTCAAGTCGCATCATCGTGAGCCTGAAACTTCCTGTTCTGCACCGATATTTTCGGGCATCGGCACTGGCAGAGCTCTCCGCAGTATCAGAAACCCTGTACTGGTTTTACACACCAGCGGTCGGGGGTTCGATCGCCTCTGCGCCCACAGAACAAGTACCGGCTAGACAAGGGTCTTCTACGCCCGACCTGCTGCTCCATGCGCATTCCGTGGAGCAAATGTGGAGCACGTGACCATTCCAGCCAAGCCGCCTGCACCACCACGGGGCCGCGCCATCGCCCGCTGCCACGCCAGATTCCGGACACTCACACATCCCCCCGCAGTAGGCGGAACAGGGGTTCAGCCGACCTGGAGTTTCACCACCGGATTGGGGCCCAGGTCGGTGACGTATACGTTGCCCGCCGTGTCGACCGCCACACCCTGGGGATTCTTGAGGCCGGTGAACGGCAGCGGGGTCGGCGTCGACGCGCCCGCCGCCAACCTCACCACCCATTTGTTACCCCAGTCGACGAGGTACACGTCTCCCGCCGTGTCGACCGCCACACCTTGGGGATCTTTGAGCCCCGCGAACGGCAACGTGGTCGGCGCGGACGCGCCTGCCGCCAACCTCACCACCCGCTCGGTACCCAATTCGGTGACGTATACGTTGCCCGCCGTGTCCACCGCAAGCCCCTGAGGATCTTGGAGCCCCGTGAACGGCAGCGTAGTCGGCGCCGACGCGCCCGCCGCCAACCTCACCACCCGATCATTACCCCAGTCGGCGACGTACACGTCTCCCGCCGTGTCGACCGCCACACCATGGGGATTCTTCAGGCCGGTGAACGGCAGCGGGGTCGGCGTCGACGCGCCCGCCGCCAACCTCACCACCCGATCGTTACTCGTGTCGGTGACGTATACGTTGCCCGCAGTGTCCACCGCCACACCCTGAGGATTATTCAGGCCGGTGAACGGCAGCGAGGTCGACGTCGACGCGCCCGCCGCCAACCTCACCACCCGATCGTTACCCATGTCGGTGACGTATACGTTGCCCGCAGTGTCCACCGCCACATCGGTGGGCAGGCTGACGCCGGTGAACGACAGCGGAGTCTGTGACGGATAGGCCGGGGCGATGGGCGTGGGCGAGTTGCCGCCTGATTCTCGTTGGACACCGATGACGACAGCTACGGCGGCCACCACCGTAGCCGCGACCGCGGCGGCGAGCAGCCCGGCGGTCTTGGGCGCCAATCTGATTCGCCGCCCATGGCGCGCAGCCACGCCCCGGGTGGTGCTGACCGCGGAATCGCCCACCGCGGCAGAGGCCGCCGCGGCCAGCTCGCGCACGGTCTGGTAACGCTCGTCGGGGTTTTTGGCCATTCCCTTGGCAATGACCGCATCGAACGCAGTCGGTACATCGGGTGTAGTGGTGCTGGGACACGGCGGCGGGGTGTGCAAATGATGGGCGATCACACCCTGCACCCCCGCTGCGCTCGCAAACGGCGGTCGGCCGGTCAGACACTCATACAGCACGCACGTCAACGCGTACACGTCCACTCGGGCATCGGCCTTGACCTCCGCGCCGATCTCCTCCGGCGCCATGTAGGCGATGGTGCCGATGGTCTCGCCGATCGTGGTCAGCGTACGGTCGTCGGCGGCGTGGGCGATCCCGAAGTCGATCAGGGAGGCGAACTCATCGGCCCCTAGCAGGATGTTGGTGGGTTTGACATCGCGGTGGACCAGCCCGGCGTCGTGGGCCGCCTGCAGCGCACCGGCCACCTGTGTGATGATCGCCACTGCCCGCCGCGGCGACAAGGCCCCTTCTCGGCTGATCACCTTGCGCAGGTCGGTGCCCTCGATCAAGCGCATATTCAGATAGAGCCGACCGTCGATGTCGCCGAAGTCGTGGATGGGGATCACATGCGGCTCGGTCAACTGCGCCACCGCCCGGCACTCCCGGCGGAACCGCTCGCGCAACTGCTCGTCATCGGCGAAGCGCTCAGGCAACACCTTGAGCGCCACCACCCGGTTGGTCAGCGAATCATGCGCCCGCCACACCTGGCCCATACCGCCCTGACCCAGCAGCGACAGAAGCCGATAGCGTCCGAACGCCTCCGCTGACAAAGTGGCGTCCCCGCCACCCATTGATGTGTCATCCATTGTGCCGTCCCGTGACCGCCTGACTGGCAAAACGATGTAATTGGTTGCATTCCCACCCCGCCCGAGCGGGTAGCCCACACCAGTTGATATAGCCAGGTCAGACAGTCGAGATTCGGCGCTATCGTCGGCGCTCGACTTTCCCAGCCATGCTCGTGCCGGCAAGTACGCGGCTCGGGCACTGCCCCGCCGGTGCGAGTGCGCAGATCGTGCCCGGAAATCCGCCAACAAACCCTGTCGCAAGTTCAGCGTACCTCTGAGCCATACGACCAACTTTGTGAAGCCGGTCGTCCAGCACCACTCGGAGGCCAGGCATCTTGCATAAAAGGCCCGTCCGACAGCGAACCGATTACACTGGCAGCACAAGGCCCGGCGGCGCGCATCACGCCAGGTCCATCTCCCGGTCTCGGGCTGTTCCTCCCAGTCGATTTTCCTTTCGCGCTGCCAGGATGATGAGTGCCCCCGAGATGGTCCCGGCGAAGAACGGGGACGGGACGAGAAGGACACCGCCTAACACACACCACGCCGCGAGGCCCCAACCGATCCCGGCGGGCACAGCCACCTCGCGTCCAGCGAGGTGCCATGTCAAGCAACCCAAGAGAAGCAGAGGCACGGCGAAACTTCCCGGACCGCCCCAGAAGGTGACTTCATTCTGCATGGAATCCACCGTCTGAACGGCGTCTCCATCCGCGAGCACGAGCGGGACGGCTGCCCATATCCCCCGATCCACCCAGCCGGTGATATCCGCCCAAGCGACGAGCCCCAGCAAAGATAGGTGCCCTACTCCCAGCACGAGCATGATTCCGCTCGCCCAGCGGAGCAACCGCTTTCTGGAGTTCATCATGACCTCTCTTCTTCCTACTCCGCCGCTGCACGATCGTGGTCGCGCCAGGCTCGTTCCCATTGCCGGGTCAGGGCCGGGTACACGATGAGGTATCGGAACGGGGCGATGGCGCCCATGTAGAGGCGCCCGAACCATCCATTGGGCTTGACGAGTACGGCCATCCGCAACTCATAGTCGCCGTTCGCTGCTTGCACCCAGCCGAGATGCATCACGGTGTGCACGGTCTTGTTCGCAAGCTCGCGAGCGGACTCCGTGTCGAGTTCGTAGACCGCTTCGAGGGGCATGCTCTCGTTGTCCGGACCGCGCGAAGCGGCTCGGACGTCGCTGGGCAGGCGGTCGCGCAGCGAGGCAACCCGTTCACCGACGCCCGCTGACGGTTCATCCCAGCCGAGGAGTGCACCGAGCTTCCACCGCACATCGAACAAGAACCGCACCAGCCAGGTCTGCTGCACGGGGCCACCGGCAGCTCGCATTGCCGCGAGCATCGTCGGGAAGTCGTCAGGCCCGGCACCGGGAGTGCGGAACGCCCACACGTCCTCAACCGAGAAGTCACTCGTCAGTTCGTGGATGCGCCACGACTGCTCGAGGTAGGTGGTCTTTGCAAGTCGTGGCACGGTTCGACCTCTCATCTATACGGTGTCGTACAGTTCATATATACGATAACGTATAAATACAACGCGCTCAATGGAGGTGTCCGAATTCCTGCCGTGCCCCGCACAACCCGAGCCCGCTGGATAGCAGCGGGCCTCGAAGCCCTCGCACGAGGAGGACCCGACGCAGTCCGCGTCGAGACGCTCGCCACCGAACTCGGCGTGACGAAAGGCGGGTTCTATGGGCACTTCGATGGCCGTCCCGCGTTCCTCATGGAGATGCTCGACGAGTGGGAACGCCGCTGCACCAAAGAGGTCATCGCCCAGGCCGACGCGGAAGGTGGCGACGCCACCGACAAAATCCGGCGCGCGGGTCGACTGACCTTCTCAGAGGACCTTCACCGGATCGATCTCGCGATCCGGGCCTGGGCCCGCCACGACCAGTCTGTCGCGACGCGCCTGCGGCGCATCGACAACGAGCGGATGCAGTTCCTGCGCACGATGTTCGGCGCCTTCATCTCCGACCCCGACGAGATCGAGGCACGCAGCATCCTGACGTTCACGCTCGCGATCGGCCGCCACTTCATCGTCGCGGACCACCCTGGGTACACGAAACGCGAAGCCATCCAACTTGCCGGAGAACACCTCTTGCGCCCGCCACCGTGAAACGTACGATTCGCGCAGGCAACGCCGAGCCGACTCAATCACCGTGATCAGGAGACGGCCCCAACACAAACCCCTGATCGAAGCTCATAACTACGACCACAACCGGGAAACGTGTGTTCGATTACACAGCTGCTGGAGCCGACAGTTTTGGACACCCCCGCTGGGGTTGCTCGCCACAGCGACCGGCGCGGGCATCGACCCGACGGCGGGGGCGGCGGTAGCGTGCCCCATTTCGGCCTCCGAAAATGCCCGCATGGCCTCGGTATCGTTGCCTTCGGCTGTCAGCGCGTAGAGCTGCGCCGAGCGGGTGAAGCGCTGCGGGGGCGTGAGCATTCGACGCCGACCACATCGCCTCGGTGCCGCGGCGAAGCCGCCATTTCATCGAGATAGCCCGCACGCTTCCAACGTGGCGCGCGGCCGCTTCCGGATCCCTCCGGTTTGCGGCTCGCTAGCCCTCTCGATTCAGTTCCCGCCGACGGGCCGACGTCGTTGGTGGCCCTTCCAGCGCCGTTGCTGGATGCGGGACTGTTCATAGGTGTAGCGGTCTCGCTACCTCATCTGTTCAATTGAAGGTCGCGGAACCGTCTTGGGGTGGCCCGCTGAGGCCCTGATAAGAACAGTACGTCGAGCGGCGATGGAGAATAAGCGTCGGAACCGACAACTTTCGCGCGTTTTCCGACATCCTCACCTTCTCGCCGACGACCTCATCCGCCGAAAACGTCCAGTCGACCTATCTAGAGCATCATGTGTTCGCCGCCGAACTAGAGGCAACAAGGCGGGCCGGGTTGCTGAAGTCGGGTCCTCGGGGAACGGACCGATTCCACTCATGTGCTGGCAGTCTGCAGCCACGGTGAGCAGGATGAGATCATCGGCGCCTTCATCCGCTGGCGGAACCAGTACGCCGAACCAAAATGGGACTTCGCCATCAACTCCTGCAGTCTCTGAGCAGGCGTTGTGCAGATCGATGATCACGGGCCCAACTTAGTACTCCAGCTGCACTTCGTGATGTAATCGGTGTCGGCGCTGGTAGTGGGCCTTCTTGGCCCTGTATTGGTGGCGTCGGCGCCAGGTCGACCATCGCCAGATCGCTGCGCGGTCGGGTGAGTGTGTGATCACGTGTGCCAGAAGACGGCGGATTTCGCCGAGGGTGAGCGAGATAAGGCCGCTGCCAACGCTTTTGGGGCGATAGCGGCGGTGACTGCGAGGTAGGTATGGGCGAGCATGGCCAGGGTGATGTGCCGGTACCAGGCGTCGTAGTGGCGGACCTGGTAGTGGTCGAGCCCGACCTCGGTTTTGGCGGTTTGGAAGCAGTCCTCGACGGCCCATCGGGAACCGGCGACGCGGATCAGTTCCTCGTCGGTGGTGCCCGTGGGTGCGCAACACAGGTAGTAGGCGATCTCCAGCTCGCCCTTGGCGTTCGGAGTCAGTGCCCGCCGCGCCAGCAGCCAGCGGCTCCAGCCCGGGGCGGTGGTCCACTCATAGACCGGCTGAGAGGCCACCGCCCAGTCGAACAGTCGTGGCCCTTTCGCTCCGGCACCGCAACTACGCCGTTTCCATGCTTGCGAAGGTGCTTGCGTGACAAGGTGATCCGCACGCGTGCGACAAAGTCGCTGAACTGCGGGCCCGGTTCGAGCGGACCAAGAACCCCCGCCACTCCGCGGCACGGCTGCGGTTGCATCGCGTGTGGAGGCTGACCGACACCACCGGTCAGGAAGTCTGGGACAAGGTCCGCGAGCGGTTGCGGCACACTCGGCGGCTCTGGCACGGCACCCTCACCCACAATGTCCTGTCCATTTTGCACCGCGGGCTGTTTGTGCCGCCGACGAGCGGCAGTACCGTGAACATCACCGGTCGCATGTTCGGCGACGGTATCTACTTTTCCGACCAGTCCACCAAGGCGCTGAACTACAGCCACGGAACCTGGTCGCGCACAGGCGAACGGACCTACCGCTGTTTCATGTTCGCCGCCCACGTCGTCATGGGACGGGAACTTCGCACGACTGCTGGCGACGACCGCGGCGACGTGCTGCACCGAATGTTCGGCCCCGCCTCGACCTCCGTCCGCACCTACAACTCGCTCGTCGTGCAGGCCGGCACCTGCGGTGTCATCAACAACGAGATGATCGTGCCGAGCACCGATCAGATTCTCCTTCGCTACCTGTGCGAATTCCGTTCCGACTGAACTTCCCCGCGCCCAGCTCAGAACGAACGGCCTTTCCACGAAACGCGTTTTAGTTCACAACTTTCGCGGCTCGCGGGCTAGGTCTACCCCACGTCGCGGCGCAGCCAGGTGACCTCGGCGCCGGATTCGGTTCCGTAACGGTAGATTTCGAGGTCCTCGTCCCAGTCGGTGCCGAGGGCGCGGTCGATTTCCGCGGCCAGGTCGTAGCCGGAGTACCTGCCGAGTTCGCTGGTGGCCTGCAGCATCGCGCGCAGGCGCATCTCACCGATCGTGACGTCGCCGTTGGCGCTGGTGGATCCGTGCCACAGACCTAGGCCGGGGACGAAGCTGTAGCGCTCGCCGTCCACGCCGTCGCTGGGGTCCTCGGTCACCTCGAAACGCAGCACCGGCCACGAGCGCAACGATTGGGCGATCCGGGAGGCGGTACCGACGGGACCGATCCAGTCGCTGGTTGCGCGCAGTTGGCCGTCGGCCGGTTGTGCGGTCCAACGCAGTTTTGCCGGGGAGCCGAGGGTCGAGGTGAGTGCCCACTCGACATGCGGGCACAGCGCGGCAGGCGACGAGTGGATGTAGACCACACCCGCCGTCGCATCCGCGAACTGACTCGATGCTCGCACCACCAATACCTCCAGCTTCGACGAGGAACGTCTTCCCCAACGACTCGTCGAACTGGCGTTGCCCGAGTGTACTGGAGTGCCCGAAGTTACACGTGTTACTTTGCGATCGTGTTGCGTGCGGTTGTCGCCTCCGCAATGACGGCATCGCTGAAAGGTGGCCAGGCCGCACGCGCCCAGTCGCCGAAATTCTCGTCGCTCAGTGCAAGACAAGCCGTCCCTGCGTCCGGGTCGACCCACAGAAATGTCCCGGATTGGCCGAAATGGCCATATGTGCGTGGCGAGTTCGTGCCACCGGTCCAATGCGGCGTCTTTTCGTCGCGAATCTCGACGCCGAGCCCCCAGGCGTTCGGGCGTTGCGAGCCGTAGCCGGGCAACACGCCATCTAGTCCGGGGAATTGGACCGAGGTAGCCTCGGAGTGTGTCTGCGCGGAGATCAACTGCGGGGCCAGCAATTCGGCCGCGAAACGCGCCAGGTCGGCCGCAGTGGACCGCCCCGCGTGTCCGGCCGGGCCCGCGAGGACCGAAGCAGTCATGCCGAGCGGCCGGAACACCGCGTCGCGTAGATACTCCTCGAACGCGATACCGGTCTGCTCGGTGACGAACCCGGCGAGCACCTCGAAGCCCGCGCTGGAGTAGATCCTGCGGGCACCGGGTGCCGCCTGGACATCGGTGGTGTCGAACGCGAGCCCCGACGCGTGCGCCAACAGGTGGCGCACCGTGGCGCCGGGCGGTCCAGCGGGCTGGTCCAGTTCTACCGCGCCCTCCTCCACCGCCACCAGTACGGCGTAGGCCACCAGCGGCTTGGTCACCGACGCGAGCGGGAAGACCCGGTCGACGTCGCCCTCGCTCGCTGTTCCGCCATCCGCGGTGACCACCGCCGCCGCCGCGTGCCGAACCGGCCATTCCCGAATCTGCTCGAGTGAACGCACGCTGTGAGCCTACGAGAACCCCGCCGCCGCCATCGACTCGCCATCCGTGACGAGCTCAGGCTGCATGGTGAAGTCGAGTCCTTCTCCGTTCGGGTTCGGCCCGGACAAGCGGGCCTGCGGCAGCACGATGCTGGGCGGCTCGTTCGGTTCGCCGGCTCCGCAACGGGTCTCGACTTCGGTTACACGACAGGCCGGCTCGGGCCCGCGATCTTCCGACGCCGTCCGCGATCGCGACCGGCGCGAAGGTTTGTTGTGCCGCCTCCGACCCTCCCGATTCCGTACACTGGCCTGGCTCGACCAGCGGTAGCCGATCGCGGAATCGAGGAGGCCTGATGGCACAGCAACCCGAGAACATCGACGCGTACCTCGCCGGATTCCAGGACGACGTGCGCGAGATCCTGAGTGAGATCCGCGGTACCGTGCGGCGGGCGCTACCGGAGGCGACCGAGGCGATCAGCTACGGCATCCCGACCTTCCGGCTGGGTGGCCGCAACGTCGTGCACTTCGCGGGCTGGAAGCGCCATGTCAGCCTCTACCCGATCCCGGACGGCGACGCGGCGTTCGAGCACGCGGTCGAGCCGTACCGGGCAGGCAAGGGGACACTGCGATTCCACCTCGGCGAGCCGGTGCCGTATGACCTGATCGCACAGATCGCCACCCTGCTCGCCGAACAGCGTTGATCGGGTCTACCAGTCGGCTTCGGTGTACTTGATGATGCCGCGAATGTTCTTGCCTTCCAGCATGTCCTGGTAGCCCTGGTTGATCTCCTCCAGCGAGTAGCTGCGTGTCACCATGTCGTCCAGGTTGAGTTGGCCGGACTTGTACAGTGCGAGCAGGCGCGGCGCGTCCTGGCGGGCGTTGCCGCCGCCGAAGATGCAGCCCTTCACCGTCTTCTGCAGCATGGACAGCAAGAAGCTGTTCAGCTTGACGTCGCTCTCATCCATCCGGCCCATCGCGGTGACCACCACGGTGCCCGCCTTGGCGGTG
Source organism: Nocardia sp. NBC_00881 (assembly GCF_045207455.1). Lineage (NCBI taxonomy): Bacteria > Bacillati > Actinomycetota > Actinomycetes > Mycobacteriales > Nocardiaceae > Nocardia > Nocardia sp. NBC_00881. Next base: position 7,861,616 of record NZ_CP108798.1, on the reverse strand, counting down.
AGGATCAGGCCCTCTTCGATGTACTCGCCGTGCATCTCACCCATGGTGAGGATGACTTTCTCCGCCATCCGTCCCTCGGTGGCCTCCATCAGCGGCATGATCGCCGCGGCCATGCTCTCGTAGGTGTGCGTTGCTCCGAACTTCTGCGCCTGCTCACGCTTCCACGGGTTCGGGTCGATGGCAACGACTTTCGAGGCGCCCGAGAGCACAGCCCCCTGTAGCGCACTCATGCCGACGCCACCGATACCCGCGATCACCACGGTCTCGCCCGGAGACACCTGGGCGACGTGGGTGGCGGAACCGAAGCCGGTGGGGACGCCGCAGCCGACCAGGCACGCCACCTCGAACGGAATGCTCGGATCGATCTTCACCACCGAGGTGTGGTGCACCGTCATATACGGCGAGAAAGTGCCCAGCAAGCACATCGGGATGACATTCTCGCCGCGCGCCTGGATCCGGTAGGTGCCGTCGCTGATCGCCTGCCCCATCAGCAGGCCCGCGCCGAGGTCGCACAGCGCCATGTGTCCGGCTACGCAAGCCGGACAGCGGCCGCAGGCCGGGATGAACGAGAGGATCACATGGTCACCGACCTGCAGGTCAGCAGGGGTGTTCGGCCCGAGCTCGGTGATCACGCCCGCACCCTCGTGCCCGCCCATCACGGGATAGGCCGGCATCGGGGTCGCACCGGTCACGATGTGGTGGTCGGAATGGCACATGCCGGCCGTTTCCAGTCGGATCTGCACCTCGCCGGCGACCGGGTCACCGACCTCGATCTCCTCCACCGACCACGGCTGGTCGATCCCCCACAGGATCGCGCCCTTCGTCTTCATTCCTGTCGACCCTCTCGCATGCACGTGCTTATATGTGACTGCACCCACACTACGAGAAAAATGGAACGCGTTCTAGTACCGCTCGGAAAATATCACTGATACGGCCGAACATGTACTCCGAACGCGTTCTAGTCCTGAGGCGCGCTCAGCCACAACGTCATGGATGTGCCATCAGGTACTGCGCACGCTCGAAAAGCTCCAGTGTGATCGCGTGCAGGAAGTCGCCGACCTGCTTGGGCGCCTTGCCCGCGAACGCGCGGGCATGCGTGCCCTCCAGGACGATGCCGAGCTTGAAGCAGGCCAACACGGTGTACCAAGGGACTGCGCCGAGATCGCGATCGGAGAACTGGCCGTAGTGCGCGATCATCTCCTCCGGGGTCGGCAGACCGCCGACCGCGCCGAGCTTGCCTACCAGGGCCGCGACGGTGGTACCCGGCTCCGGGCGGGTGGCGATCTGCCAGCCGAGGTCCAGCAGCGGGTCGCCAATCGTGGACATCTCCCAGTCGACCATCGCCGCGACCTGGGGGCCGTCGAAGGAGAACATCATGTTCGCCAGATGACAGTCGCCGTGCAGGATCCCGGGCGTCCAGTGCGCGGGACGGTTGCGGTCCAACCACTCCCCGACCTGCTTCACACCAGGGATCTCAGGCCCCGGGTAGCCCTCGTTCACCGAGTACGACTCGAGTTCGCCGAGCCAGCGCGGCACCTGCCGCTCGAGGAAGCCCTCCGGCTTGCCGTAATCGGTCAGGCCGAGCGCCTGGTAATCCAGCGCACCGAGCCGCGCGATGGCCTCGACCGCGGACAGACCCATCTGCCTGCGGATCTCCGGATCGCTCGCGTGCGGTTCCGGCAGCTCGTTCTGTGGGTTGAACCCGTGGATCGGCTCCATCAGGTAGAAAACCGCGCCTAGCACCGATTCGTCGGGGCAGGCCGCGATCACTCGGGGCGCACGCACCTCGGTGCCGTTGAGCGCGCCGAGCAGGCGGGCCTCGCGCCGGATCACGTCGTTGCTCTTGGCGCGCAAGTGCTTCGGCCCGCGACGCAGCACGTATCCGCGGCCACCACGGACGAAGCGAAGCATGATGTTCTGCGTTCCGCCGCCCAGCGTGGTCACGTCCTCGAATTCGCCGGCAGGAAGCCCCTGCTCATCCATCCACCTTCCGACGACGGCGAAGTCGACGACCGCGGGATCCGCATCCGCTCCTCCGCCGCTCCTCGCCTTATGTCGATCTGTAAACACCTCCGAAGTCGCGTCGCGGACCGGCGGTGCGGCAGGTCGCCCGGATTTGGGCTTACCCGGCGAGTTACCCATGTACTGTTCCGCCTCTCCGAGGATCAGGCCGTGCCCGTCGGGGGCGCCGGATTTGCGTTCAGGTCCTGCGTCTGGTGCCACTCGAGTTCTGGGGTACCCGGCGAGTTACCCACTGTTGTCTCGAATCACTTATCGCGTGAGAGCATGAGCATCCATACCTATCACGTTGTCATGAGCTGTCTCACTCCGGCCATCGTAGGGCGCAGGCGTCAGCCAGCCGTTGGCGTAGTGTTCTGCACAAATGCGCACGCTGTTGGTCGACAATTACGACTCGTTCACCTATAACCTCTATCAGCTGATCAGCGAGGTGAACGGAGTCGAGCCGACGGTCGTGCGCAACGACGAGGTGCGGACCGTCGCCGAGCTGGAACTCACCCGCTTCGACAACGTGGTCGTTTCGCCGGGGCCAGGGCGGCCCGACATCGCGCGGGACATCGGGATTTCCGCGGCCGTGATTCGCGAGACCGAGCTGCCGGTGCTCGGGGTGTGCCTCGGACATCAGGGCATCGTGGTCGGCGCCGGTGGCGTCGTTGCCGCGGCGCCCGCGGCAAGACATGGATTCCTCGACCGAATCGAGCACGACGACCGGGATCTGTTCGCCGGAATCCCGCAGGGTTTCACCGCCGTGCGGTATCACTCGCTGTGTGCGCTGCGGCCGTTGCCAAGGGATCTGGAAGTCACCGCGGTGGCCGCGGACGATGTTGTCATGGGGGTACGGCACCGCCGAAGGGCACAGTGGGGTGTGCAGTTCCATCCCGAGTCGATCGCCAGCGAGTTCGGCGCGGCAATATTGCGCAATTTCGCGAATCTCACCGCGACGCGCCGTGTTCGGTCGAATGCCGGGCGCGCCGCCGTACCGCGAGACCCGGTGGAGGCGGAAGGCGGGATCGCTCCGGAAGCGAGCACCGCCGGCCCACCATCCCCCACTCCGATGTCGGCACTCGCGCCTGAGCAGTTCCCGGCCGCCGCAGTCCGATTCGAGCGCTCCGTCGGCGAATGGTCCGTAGCGCGAGCGGTTTCGGCTCGCACCGAGCACTCGGCACCACTTCCCCGGACATTCCGGCTCCAGCAGGAGGTGATCGAGCGGGCGATCGATACCGAGAGCGCGTTCGTGCGGCTCTACGGCAACTCTCCCACCGCATTCTGGCTGGACAGCGAGCACGTGGAGCCTGGGTTGGACCGGTTCTCGTTCCTGGGTGACGCGAGCGGTCCCCTCGCGGAGGTGCTGCGCTACCGCGTGGGCGACGGCGAGGTGACCGTCGAGTCGTCCGACGGCCATCGGCGCACCGTCTCGGGCGGCATTCTCGACTACCTGGCCGCCGAACTGCGGGCGCGGCAGTTCGAACTTCCCGATCTGCCTTTCGATTTCGTGGGCGGGTACGTCGGCTATCTCGGCTACGAGGTCAAGGCCGACTGCGGCGGGGACGCGGTTCATCGCGCACCGACACCGGACGCACAGTGGATTTTCGCCGACCGGATGGTGGTGGTCGACCACATGGGCGGGCGAACACATCTGCTCTCGCTCACCGACGCGACACCGGACACCACCCGGGCGGGCGCCGACTGGCTGCGCGATACCCGCGAGACCATGGAAACCCTTCCGACCTGGAGAAATCCGCTGCCGCTCGAGGTGCCCTCGGACCGCGAGGCCGCCGCACCGCTGCTCACCCGCGGCCGCGAGCGCTACCTCGCCGACATCGCGGTCTGCCAGGGGCGACTGCACGCCGGCGAGTCCTACGAGATCTGCCTGACCGACAGCGCGACAATCCCCGCCCACGAAGCCGACGGACTCGACTTCTACCGCGCGCTGCGGCGCTGCAACCCCTCGCCGTATGCCGCCTACCTACGCTTCGACGACCTCGACATCGCGTGCTCCTCGCCGGAGCGCTTCCTCAAGGTCGACCGCCACCGCGCCGTGGAGAGCAAGCCGATCAAGGGCACCGCGCCACGCGGCGCCACCCCCGCCGAGGACGAACGTCTGCGCCGCGAGCTGGCCGATAGCCCGAAGACCAGGGCGGAGAACCTGATGATCGTCGATTTGCTGCGCAACGATCTCGGCCGGGTCTGCGAGATCGGCAGCGTGTATGTGCCGAAGCTGATGGCCACCGAGCAGTACACGACCATGCATCAACTGGTGTCCACCGTGCGCGGCAGACTGCGGCCCGAGGTCGACGTGGTCGACTGTCTGCGCGCGTGTTTCCCAGGCGGCTCGATGACCGGCGCGCCGAAGCTACGTACCCTGGAGATCATCGACGCGCTGGAAACCGAAGCGCGCGGGGTCTATTCGGGCACCATCGGCTTTCTCGGGCTCGGCGGCACCGCCGACCTGAACATAGTGATCCGCACCGCCGTGCGCTACGACGGCAGCTGGCGGATCGGTGCGGGCGGCGCCATCGTGCTCGATTCCGATCCCGAAGACGAATACCACGAGGTCCTGCTCAAGGCTGCCGCCACCTTGCGCGCGGCCACAGTCCACGCGCCCCGCTGAGTTCGAGCGGTGCACCTTTCGCCGCTTCGCGCGGCCGCCCACCTTCACCTACGCCGCTTGGTCGACTTCGACGGTGGCGGCTCGACCGGCTCCGGTGCGCTCAGGCCGGTCAGCTTGCCGAGCAAAGCCACTCCGGGCACCTTCGACAATCGGCTGAGCACGTCCTCGCCGAGCGCGATCATCGCCTCCAGCCTGGGCAGCAACCTGTCATAGGCCACGAAGGCCGGGTCGGCCAGCGCCAGCGTCCGATCCAGGCGATCGATCGTGGAGTTCAGCCGCTCGACGGCGATCGACAGGCGCTCTACCAGGTCGGGCAGCTGCGCGGCCAGCTGGGCCGATGCGGGAGGCAGCCGCACCGCTGTGTCGAACGCCGAGCTCGCGGTCAGCTGGGCGGCTTCCAGCGCCTGACCCGCCGCCGTCTGCGCCGCTTCGACCGCGGACTGCGCGGCGGCCAGGATGTCGGAGGGACCGGGCACGCGCCCACCCGGCATTTTCGGGGTCGAGGGCCTGCGACCCGGGCGTTTCGGGTTCGTCATGAGAACACTGTGCCGTACCGCACGGTACGAACGCGGTATTGCGGGATCACGCGCGTTGTCCGCCCCGCCGAGGGACGCCACCTCGCGCGTTCGGCGTGTCGGAGGGTCGTGGCATAGTTCGAGCACGATGAAACTCAGCAAAGGCGCCAACGCGCCGGTACCGACATCCCTTCTAGCCGTGGTTGTTTCATGGCGGTCGGAGCATGCGGTGGACGCACACGCCTTGCTCCTGGACAGGACCGGCACGGTCCGCTCGGACCGGGATCTGGTGTTCTACAACGCCCCGCGCCACGTCTCCCAGGCAGTGACGCTGGACCAAGAGCCGGCGCCGCGGACCGCGCGGCTGAGCGTCTCACTGCCGCGCACCGAAGCGGACGTGGACCGGATCGTCGTCGCCGGCTCCGTCGAGAACGGAATCTTCAGCGATATCACCGCTTTGACTCTCACCGTGCACGCCGTCGACGGGGCGGTGGCGACCTTCGAGATCGAGGACGCGGACGCGGTGCCCGCGCTGATGTTCGGCGAGTTCTACCGCAGAGATGGGCGGTGGCGGTTCCGAGCCATCGGCCAAGGCTGGTCCAGCGGCCTGGCCGGACTGGTCACCGAATTCGGCGTCCAGGTCGAAGATCCGGCGGATCCGGCCCGCGCGACGCACCCCACCGATCCGTTCCGTCTGCACCGATCCGCCCGTACATCGCCGTCGCAGGAGCTGCGCTCGGCACGGTCGGCCACCGGCGCTCACCCGGATCCGGCCGCCCCGAGCCTGCGCGATCGGCACGACCTCGCTCCGGTCCTGCACTTTCCGCACGGGTCCTTCGCGTCCGATCCGCCCCGCAGGAGTTCGCAGTCGGCGCGGGAGGAACGAGCGAGCGAAACCGACTCCGAAGGCATTGCGGTGCAACGCTTCTCTTCGAATTCCGACGACGTCGACAGCCCCGACGAACAAGGAGTGGCGCACAACCGGTCGGACGCGAGCGCATTCGACCGGCCGCGCACGAACCTGCTGGACCGCGCGGAGACCGCCGCCATGCTCGGTTCGTACCGCCCGGTCGACCTGACCCGGCACACCTCGGAAACCGCACCCGCCGCGCTCCCACCACCCCCGAATCCCGAACTGGCCGACTGGCATTCGGATCCCGAAGTACCGGAACGCATGCGCTGGTGGGACGGCAATGAGTGGACGAGCGCCAGCTACCCGCGCCACCGGCCGAGCGATCGGCACTGCGCGCGCTGCGGACATCCGCTCCGCCGCAAGCTATTCGGCGGGCTCGCGCCCTGCCAGGGATGCGAGCTGGAGATCGAGGAGTACCTCACCCATTGGCACACCCAGGCGTGGCGGGTGCTCACCACGCACGGTCCGCGCGGACCCGAATGGGCGGCACTCTGGGCGTCGTTGCGCTACCAGCGGATCGACGCGGACGCGGGCCGCCGTGCCTTACGCGCCGCGGCGCTCAGCTACGTGGAGCGGCTGGTCACCTTCACCTTCGCCGACGGCGAGGTCCAGCACGCCGAACTGGAGCTGTTCGAGCAGGCGGTCACCGAGTTGGCGCTCGACGGCCCGCTGATCGAGGACCTGCGCAGGCGGATGCACCGCGGACGTACCCTGTCCCGGTTGCGTGCGGGCGATCTACCGGTGGTCCGCACGCCGGGCTTGCACCTGGACCCCGAGGAGAAGGTGCACGTGGATCTGCCCGCGATGCACGTGCGTCAGCTCGCCCGCGGCCCGAAGCTCACCGAGGGCAGGCTGATCTGCAGCAACAAGAAGCTGCGGTTCGTCGGCGCCGGCGCAGGCACCGAAATGCCATGGTCCCGCATTATTTCCGTGCACGCGGAGCAGGAAACGGTGGTGATCGCGGCCACCTCGTCTCGTGGCGGTGGGACGTTCGCCGTCGCAGATCCCGACTACGTCGCCGCCGCACTGGAAGGTGCGTTGCGTGTGGCCAAACGCCTGGTGCTCACACCAGGGCAGCGCGACACCCGCAGCATCCCGCAGGAGATCAAAGCCGAGGTGTGGCAGCGTGACGGCGGCAAGTGTGTCGAATGCGGTGACGGGCACTACTTGGAGTTCGACCATGTCATCCCGCTCAGTCGTGGCGGCGCGACCAGCGCGGCCAATCTCCAGATCCTGTGCCGCTCGTGCAACCGCGCCAAGGGCGCACGCATCTGAACTCAGCCCGCGATCAGGCCCGCCGTCCGCCCCAGGTCGGCCAGCATGGCGTCGAACAGGATCTCCGGATTGGCCAACGGGATCGGATAGTTCCCGAATACCTCCAGCGTGACGTGCCCGTACAGCCTGGCCCAGATCTGGATCATCAGATAGATCACCCCGAGGTCGAGCTTCTCCGCCGGGAACTTCTGGCCTGACTCGGACAGCACCGCGAGCAGCTCGGTCTGGAAATGCAGGAGATCCTCGCGCAGTTCCGGCGGGATGACATCGGTGGGCGGAGTGACGACGTCATAGGTGGCAAGCAGCCTCCCCGCCGCACCGAGGAAGATGCGGCCGAACGGCTCATCGAACCGGCGCAGTGCCTGTACCCGATCGGCGCCCGGCGAGGCGAACACCAGGGTGAACTCCCTGGTGTGCGCGAGCGCCCAGCGCCGAAAACCACGGCAGATGGCGAAGAACTGCACCACGCCGTCGTCGGGCAGCGTGGCGATCTCGGCGGTCAGCTCCCCAGCCAGATCGGCGCAGAAGTCCAGGCGCAGCCTTTCCAGCAGATCGTCCAGCGACTTGTAGTACCGATACAGCGCGGGAGCGGTGACACCGAGCTCGCGCGCGATCGCGCGCAGGGTGATGGCGGCGGGCCCGCGCCCGACCAGCAGCGTACTGGCGACCCGCCGGATGTCGGCGTCGCTCACCACCGGTGAGCGGCCCCGCGGTTTGGACTGATGCACGAGTCGATTCAAGCGTATTCGACTTCCCAGCGCTTGATCCCGTTCAGCCAGCCCGAGCGCAGCCGCACCGGATCGGAGACCTGCCGCAGGTTCGGCATCACGTCGGCGATGGCGTTGAACATCAGGTCGATCTGCAGCCGGGCCAGGTTGGCGCCGACGCAGTAGTGCGTGCCGGTGCCGCCGAACCCGACATGCGGGTTCGGGTCGCGCAGTACGTCGAAAGTGAACGGATTCTCGAACGCGTCCTCGTCGAAATTGGCCGAGCTGTAGAACAGTCCGATCCGTTGGCCCTTCTCGATCTCCTGGCCGCCCAGCACAGTGTCTCGGGTCGCGGTGCGCTGAAACGCCGTCACCGGGGTCGCCCAGCGGACGATCTCGTCAGGTGCAGTGCGCGGGCGCCGCTGCTTGTAGATCTCCCACTGCTCCGGGTTGTCCACGAACGCCTTCATGCCATGCGTGATCGAGTTGCGGGTGGTCTCGTTGCCCGCCACCGACAGCAGGATGACGAAGAAGGCGAACTCGTCCGAGCCGAGATGCTCGCCGTCGATGTCGGCGTTGACCAGCTGGGTGACGATGTCGTCGGCCGGGCACGTGCGCCGCTGCTCGGCCATGTTCCACGCGTAACCCATCACCTCGGCGGTGGCGGCGTGGTGGTCGCCCTCGAACTCCGGATCATCGTAGGAGATCATCTGATTGGACCAGTCGAAAATCTTCATCCGGTCTTCCTGCGGGATGCCGATCAGCTCGGCGATGGCCTGCAGCGGCAGCTCGCAGGCCACCTGTTCGACGAAGTCGCCACCGCCGGACTTCTTGGCCTCGTGCACGATCCTGGCGGCGCGTTCGGTGAGCGCGGCGCGCAAACTCTCCACCGCGCGCGGGGTGAAGCCCTTGGAGATGATGCGGCGGGTCTTGGTGTGCTTGGGCGGATCGAGGTTCAGCAGCAGCATGTCACCGAGCATGTCGATCTGCTCCCGGGTGGTGTCCTCGTTGAACCGGATGATCGCCGTGTTCTCCTGCGAGGAGAACACCTCCGGCTTCTTCGAGATCTCCTTGAGATGGTCGAGCTTGGAGACGACCCAGTACCCGCCGTCGCCGAAGCCGCTGGCGCGGCCGGACTGAGCGCACCACCACACCGGGGCGGTGCGGCGCAGCTCGGCGAACTCCTGGATGGGCAGGCGGGTGGCGAGCAGGTCGGGGTCGGTGAAGTCGAATCCTGTGGGGATCGAGGGCGTGGTCACGGCTAACTCCTACCGGTCTGGGCGTGGCGCAGACCTCACGACATTGTGTTGAAACACGGTCCAAGAGGAGATGGAACCACAGAACAAGCTTGAGTGAACAGTGTTTAGTAAAGCCCGTTTACTTTCTGCTTCGTTTGGGCAGGCGAGGGCTGAATCAGAGCAGTGGCGTGAGCGGCGGGGGCAGCCAGCGCCCTTGCAACGCCTCTTCTTTCGGCACGTACAGGCGCAGGGTCAGCGAGAACTGGCCCGATTCCGGGATGGGCAGCCAGTTTCCGGTGGGGACGCTCGGTCCGGGGTCGGCGTACTGGAGCGTGAGGTCCAGGGAGCCATCTGCATTGAGCACGACCGGGACCAGGTGGCCGACCGCGTATATCCTCGCCGGGTTGGGCACCAAATAGTTGTCGGCGTCGTAGGCGGTCAGCGACCAGAAGGCGTCGACAGGCGGCAGCTGGCCCGGTGCGAAGTGCAGCCGAAAGCGGCCCGCGCTGCCGTGCGCGTCCGCGGTGGTGAACAGTGTCGGATAGATGGCGTCCTCTGGCAGGCCGATGCCGAGACCCACCCAGGCCATCACGGCGCGCAGCGGGTAGTTGGTGCCGTACCTGCCGACGCCGTGGTCGTAGACCCAGCCGTTCACGTTGGCCGTCTGTGCACCCAGAACCACAGGAATCTGCTGCCGGGCGGTGTCGACGGCAGCCGCGAGCTCGACGTCGGACAAGCCCTCGACCTTGCCGCCCGGCCGGATGCCTATGGTCGCGAAGCGGCGCATCGCGGGCGCGTCGTCGGGCGCCGGTGGATTGATCGACATCACCGCGCACATCCGGTCGAAGAAGGCCCGCGGGTCCAACTCCGCGACCTGGGCAGGCGGGGACTGCGCCTCCGCCGGCCCACTGGGCGCCGCGGCGGGCGGATCCGTTCCTGCGATCCATGCGCTCAGCGGAACCAGCTTCAGCTCCTGCTGCAGCACGCGAACGCTGGGGAGGTCGTCGTTGCCATTGACCTGAATCCGGCTGATCAGCCATACCGTCGGCGTCGGCATCGACATCGGGGTGAGACCGTTCGGCAGCGCACCCGACCAACCGGGACCGGTCACCACGTAGGTATACGGCGGCGCGGCCGACTTGGCTCGTGGACGAACGCTACTCGGGTTGTGCACTGTGTTCGTCCACGCGTCGAGCAATTGCACCAGCCAGTACCGCCGGCCGTCCATCGCGGGAACCTGCAGCACCATCGGCTCGGCAGTCAGATCGAGCCAGGCGGTCGAGTACAGGGTGTCCAGATTCATCCGCACCAGATCTCGCTCCGCGGAGGTGGGCAATGTCGCGGCGTGCTGGAACCGGTTGGCGGGTGTGGTCGCCTCGTTCGCAGCGCGCGTGAAGTCCATCAGCACCAGCGGAAAGCCGAAAATGTATGCGTCCTTGGCGATCTTCGCGGCCTCGCCGGGCATGGTGGGGACGGTCGAGCCGTCCTCATCCGATCCGCCACACGCCGCCACGCCGATCGCGGCCATCGACGTCACGGCCATGCCGAGCACGGCGCGCCGCGAGACCACGGGCCTATTCCCGGTCCTATCGTCCATGATCCTGCTCCGCCTCCGATCCTATCGGGCACCGCGCGAGATCCGTCCTGGAGTATAGCCATCCCTCACCGCGAAAATCGCTGGTCAGCGCCCCCGAGGCGCAACAATCCCGAGCAGCCCGGTGCGTCGACCAGGTCGGTGGCCGGCGGCCGCGGTTCGTCCAGGCTCCACCGAGGCGCCGGAACGTCGAGCGCGCCGAGGAACGCTATCCGGCGCCAGCCAGGCGCGCATAGGCGACCGCACGGCGAGCAGCCACCGCGTTGCACTCCTTGCCGCCGACGACAGTCCGGACCCGGACCAGAGGCTCGCCGAGCGGTCTGCGCGGTCAGATCTCCAGGATGGTGTTCATGATCGTGCCCGCGCTGGTGGCGACAACACCACCGAGCATGGCTCCCGCGATCATCTTCGGCGACTGCAATGCGCCCCCGGTCCACTTCTCCCAGGCGAATCTGCCGCCCGCGTAGATGATGCTGACGATGCCGGACAGCAGCGCGAACCAGGTCAGATACCGGACGAACTTCAACAACTTGTCCGACAGAGGAGGCGCCTCCGGGGTTGGATTGCCGATCTGCGCCAGTGTTGTGATCGATTCGCCGACCGACGCCAGAATGATGCTCACCGTCTACTCCCTACGCTCCAGTACAACCTTGCCGTTGCCGAGCTGCCACACGAAAGCTGTTCGACCATTGAGGAATTCGATCGTGAATGAGAATACGGGCCCGGCCGCGCCACCGTGTGCAGGTTCTGCCGAGCAGGCACGGTGCCGGCCGCGAAACCTGGTGCGGGGCTCGAGAATCCGAATCGCGCCCAAGTGGTCATGACAATCGCCGGCGAGTCCGGCGACGCACGACAACCGCGTTCTCGATCACCGTGCCCCACCCATCTTCCAGAGCTTCGACCGACCCGGCAAGGCCGTAGAATGCACGAACTCCCCTGCGCCACACCGACCCGCCTACATCACGGCAGACAAACGGATACGATCTTCACAGCGAAGCACTGCCCTTGTCCCGAATCCGGAATGAGCGAACGACGATGATCCTGGCCGCCGCTTACGACACCCTGGCGCAGATCGGCAACCCCACCCCCGAGGCTCCGCCGATTTCAGACAAGTTCCTTCAACTGGTCCGCTACCTGACGTGGTTCGTTCTCCTGTCGGGCGTCTGCGGCATCATCTACGCGGGCGGCCGCTTCGCCTGGGAGAAGTGGACCGGCGGCGGCCTCGAGTCGCCGAAGATGGTGGCGGGAGCCATGATCGGCGGCGTCATCGCCACCAGCGCGGGCACCATCATGAACGCCGTCATCGGCTGACCCCGAACCAACACAGCACTAAGCAGAGCTCTCATAGCTTCTCGCCATAACAGCTGATGGCGTCGAATGGGACATGGCGTCGCGCTTCGCCGCGAATGTCCCACGCACGCCAGGTGTCCGGGGTGTGCGAGCGGAACGGTTTCAGCGAAGGATGCCCGCGACCCGCGCAGCACGAAGCCAGTCCGGGAACTCACCGAGCAACCGCGCGTACAGCCGCGCGTCATCGACCTGATCGATGTCGTCGAGGGCGAAGAAGCCCGCGTTGTCCACCACCCGGTCGGCCATCTCGTCCAGCGAGCGCAGCAGGCCGTAGTTGGCCAGGCCGAGGCCGATGAACTGCCAGAAGACGGGCAGCCGTGACGCTTCCCGCATCAGGGCGGCGATCTCGCGCTTGTTGGCGAAACCGCCGTCGGTGAAGAACAGCACGAGGGTGGGGCGGTCACCAGGACGCAGGGAGTCGATGATGTCACGCATGATCGGCAGTTCGTCGTTGCGGCCGCCGATCCCGTCGTAGTCGATGTCGGCGTGGGTTCCACTGAGGTGCAGGAAGGTCTGGGCCCATTCGTCGCCGTGTTCCACCTCGATATCGGGCAGCTTCACGAAGAAGCGGGCATAGAGGTATGCCTCCAGGGTGCCGTCGTCATCGAGCTGAGTGGCGACCGGAATCATCCGCTGTACGACGCGATGCACCACCTGGTCGCGGTACTGCCGGTTCATGCTGCCGGTCTTGTCGATGACCAGCACGACACGGGCGCGAATCCCGAAGGCGTCCTTGTCGATCAGGACTTTCGCCACTTCGCGCTTGCGCAGATCCAGCTTCGCGCGCTTCTCCAAGGAGAGCTTCGCTTCACCCGGCACGGTGAAAACCTCGACTGAGCGAGCGAATCGGGACGTCGCTCCCGATTGCGGCGGCGCCGAAGGGGCCCGATCTGCGGGCTCGTCCACCGTCACACCGTGATCGGTGACGAGTGCGGCGAATCCCCCTGCATAGCCTTGACCAACCGCCCGCACCTTCCATTGCGCGTTCCGCCGATACAGCTCCAGCGCGATCACCACCGATTCGCTGTCGAGGCCCTCGATTCGATACTCGTACAACACCGCCCCCGCCGCGTCGGCCACCGTCGCCACCGCCGCCTCGAACCGGCCGAAGGTCGCTGTCGGATCGTCGAGGGTGAGCACCGCGCGCAGCTGTGCAATGCCCTCAGGCAGATCGGTGAGCGAAACCTCGAGCGTGGCGGGCGTTCCCGGTCGCAGCGACACTCCCGGCGCACTCGGCTGGTTGAAGAACACGAAGTCCGCGTCCGATCGCACCTGCCCGGCTTCTGTCACCAGCAGCGCCGACAGGTCGACCGTGGTCTCGGTCAGCACCGAAACCAGCACCCGATCCACCTCCAGCGCCCCGTTCTGCCCTTTCACCAATGCAGCGCCCACCGGAACTCCCAAGCCGAATCGAATTCGCTACCGCGATCAGCCTCAGCCTAGGACAGCCCCGGCCCGGCCCGCCGACTTCGAGTTCGCCGGATCGGAGGACCACCTGCGACGCGGACCACATCGTGCGTCCTTGCGCGGGCAACTATTGCAACATCACAATAGTTATGTGAACACAACTGTTGAGTCATTGACCGTCCGGCGCAAAGCGCTCGTGCTGGCCACCTGCTGCCTGAGCCTGTTGATCGCGTCAATGGACGTGACGATCGTGAACGTCGCCATCCCGACGATCCGCGACGACCTACACGCTTCGCTCTCCCGCTTGCAATGGGTCATCGACATCTACACGCTCACGCTCGCGAGCCTGCTCATGCTGTCGGGTGCCGCGGCGGACCGGTTCGGACGCCGCCGCGTCTTCCGGATCGGGCTGGTGACCTTCGCCGTCGGCTCACTTCTGTGCAGTCTCGCCCCGACTGTCGAGCTGCTCATCGGGGCCAGGTTCATCCAGGCCATCGGCGGTTCGATGCTCAACCCGGTGGCGATGTCGATCATCACCCAGGTCTTCACCGGCCGGGTGGAACGGGCCCGCGCCGTAGGGGTGTGGGGCGCGGTGGTCGGTGTCTCGATGGCGCTGGGGCCCACGGTCGGCGGCGTGCTGATCGATTCGCTCGGCTGGCAGGCGGTGTTCTGGATCAACCTGCCGATCTGCGTGCTCGCGCTGATCCTTACCACGGTCTTCGTGCCGGAATCGCGGTCGGCGACAGTGCGCGGCATCGACCCAGTCGGCCAACTGCTGGTGATCGTCTTTTTGTTCACCATCGTGTTCGGGCTGGTCGAGCGCGCGCCCGCGATCTTCGTGCTCGCCGCGCTCGCGTTCGCCGCGTTCCTGCGCCACGGATCCCGGCACCGGGATCCGTTCATCGATCCGCGATTCTTCCGCAGTGTCCCGTTCGCCGCCGCCACGGTGATCGCGGTGTTCGCCTTCACCGGCCTCGGCGCGTTCCTGTTCACCTGTTCGCTGTATCTGCAGAACGTGCGGCACTATTCGGCGGTCCACACCGGTCTGCTCTACCTCGCGATGGCGATCGCGATGCTGATCTCCTCGCCGCTGTCCGGCCGCCTGGTCGGCCGGCACGGCACGCGGCCATCCCTGCTCACCGCCGGGTTCGCCATGACGCTTGCCGCGGTCCTGCTCACCCGGCTCGACACCGGCACCCCGGTGTGGGCGCTGGTCGGGATGTTCGCAGTGTTCGGTATCGGCTTCGGCATGGTGAACGCCCCGATCACCACCTCCGCGGTCAGTGGGATGCCGCTGGATCGCGCGGGCGCCGCCGCCGGGGTCGCCTCGACCAGCCGCCAGGTGGGCGCGAGCGTCGGTGTCGCGCTGTGCGGCGCATTGACCGGCGCGAGCCTGTGGTGGGTGATCGCCATACTCGCCGCGGGAATCGCCATACTCGGCATTGCCTCGAACACCTCGTGGGCCGACCGGTCGCGCGACCGCGTTGCTCCGCTCTTGGAACAGAAAGTCCCGATCCATGCCGGCTGACACCCCGACACCCGACGAGGTGTGGGCACTGCTCACCCACCTGGTGATCGACACCCGCGACCAATGGAAGCGCGCCGTTACCGAGCGAACCGGCTTGCCGTTCAGCCGGATTCGCGTCTTGCGACGGCTGCGTCCCGGGCCGAAGACAGTCAAGGAACTGGCGCACGCCGCGGCCATGGATGCCCCCGCCGCCACCGTCACGGTGAATCACCTGGAGGAGCTGGGATTGGTGGCCAGGGAGATCGATCCGGCCAACCGCAGGCAAAAGCAGGTCTCGATCACAGCCGCCGGGCGCACGGTTCTGAACACCGCCCTCGCCACCCCTGACCCCGCCCCCGCGTCGATCACCGCCCTCTCGAACGAGGAACTGCGGGCACTACACGAGATCCTGGGAAAGCTTCAGCACTGAGGGATCCGTGACGCGATCACGCACCCCTACCAGCCGACCTGGAAGACCACCGCACCATAGCCGCGCCCGACCCGACCAACAGTTTGTCGCGCCGTCAGGTATCGACATATAGATACGGTTTCGTAGCTACGCTTGAATAGCTACGAAGCAGTTGCTAAATTGCCGTTGTGAGCTCCCCACGCACGCCAAGGGCCCGGCGCACCAAAGCCGAACTGCTCGATGCCTGCCGATCCGCCGTCATCGCCGAAGTCTGCGAATTCGGGCTCGGCCGCCTCGGAATGGAAGGTGTCGCACGACGGGCCGACACCGCGAAAACCTCGCTGTACCGGCATTGGGCCACCGCCGAGGATCTACTGCTCGACGCACTGCGGCATGCACACCCGGTGGAACTGCCATCGCCAGAGGGCGGTCAGCTACGCGCGGACCTGCTGCGCGCACTGGCGCAGTTGACCGGCTGGCTCGCCAGCCCGGCGGGAGCGGCGACCGCGGCGGTCCTCGCCGAACGGGGACGCCGCCCGGAGCTGGTAGATGCCATGTACCGCACCGTGTTCGACTCACGCGGTGGCCGGTTCACGCGCACCGTGCTCGAACACTACGCATCGCTGGGCGAACTCGACGCCCGGCTACTGACCCCCGTCGTGACCGACATCGGCGAGGCCCTTGTCATCAAGCACCACATCGACAGCGGGCAGTTGCCCGACGAACGGGCCAGGGCTGCGATCGTCGACCAGGCGATACTGCCCGCGCTCGGTTTTCCCCGTTTCCGTGAGGAGTAAACCCGATATGACACAGACACTTCCCTGCTCGGTCCAGGTGGACTGGAAGACGACCACCGGCACCTCCCGCACCACACTCACCACACATCTGTGGACCGCGCCGCCGCTGCGCCGCGATTCTCCCATCCACGACAAGGCATTCGACGCGCTGCGCTCTCTCGACGCCGATCTCGTCCGCTTTCTGCCGTGGTTCTCCCATCCGCGCCTCGCGGTCGCCGAGCTGACGCCGCCGACGAAATCCGAAACATCCTGGAACTTCGACCTCCTCGACCCCATGGTCGAGGATTTCGTCGCCGCTGCGGGCGGACGACCTATCGTCGCGAACTTCGCGACCATCCCGGCCTGGATGTTCCGCACGCCGGAAACCGTGGCCGTGTCCGCGGATCCGAACGAGATCCATTGGGATTACGAACAAGGCACCGAACTCCGCGACCCGACACTGAACGAAATCGCCGACTACTTCTATCGGGTCGCCAGCTGGTACATCGTGGGCGGTTTCACCGACGAGCTGGGACGCAGACACGAGTCGGGCCATCGGTACCGCTTCGCGTACTGGGAGGTGCTCTGCGAACCCGATCTCGGCCACCGGATCTCCCCGGAGCTCTACACCCGACTGTACGACGCGATTGTCGAACGCCTGCGCCCACTCGATCCGGAGATGAAATTCATCGGATTGTCACTGAGCCATGTGCATCACGACCCTGAGTACTTCTGGCACTTCCTCGACGCCGCGAACCATCGGGCGGGCATCCCGATCGACGCGTTCTCGTACCACTTCTATGCCGCGCCGGAGATCGTGAACCCTTTTTCCGCAGAGGGCAACGCGCCGTACTCGTCCTGGCGCGACATCTTCTTCGCCCAGGCCGACGGTTTCATCGAGCAGGTCCGCTACATCGAGTCCCTCCGCCGCCGCCTCGCGCCGGACACCCGCACGTTCATCAACGAACTCGGTACCTTTCCCGCCGATGTGATGAATCCGGAACCCGAGATCCCCGATGAGTACTGGGCGCTCAGCGCCGCTGTGCAGTCGTATCTGTGGGCACGGCTCGTCGGTATCGGAATCGACCTGGTCGGCATCGCGGAGTTCATGGACTACCCGGGCATGATTCCCGGCACCACGCTGCTCGACTGGGATACCGGAACCCCCAACCTCCGCTACCGTGCGCTGGCGCTGCTGCTCGAGCACTTCGGGCCGGGAGACCAGTCGGTCACCACCGCTACGGGAATGCCGGGTATGCCCGACAGCCGAGTGCATGCGCAAGGGTTCCACACCGTGTCGGGAGACCGAAAAATTCTGCTGGTCAACAAGACCGCCGATCCCATCACAGTCGCGATCTCCGGTGACACCCCGGACATCGGTCATCTGGCTCAGATCGGCGCTGCCACCACCGACGCTCCGAGCACGGCAACCCTGTCCGAACCGAGCTTCGCGCTGGACGGCTTCGCCACCGCGATCGTCACCTACTGACCGGTCCCACTCACCATGGGCCGGTAGCCCGCACGACTGGCCCCTGTTTCGCCGCGGCGCGCGGTCGACAGCTCGGTTCGACCTGCCGGACCGCGGCCCGGCGCGTCACCGCGTGCGGAACGAGTCCTCGGCTCGGGGTGCTGTTGCGGCATTCCGCCGAAGACAACCACGTGGAAGAACAGCTCGGCGGTGGGGCGACACGGATCGCCCGCCACACGCGCCCAGGCGCGGCCTGCGCCTGAGCCGAGCCCTACTCGGCCCCGCGACTTCGTGCCAAACTTGGCCCGTGAGCGAACCGAACAAGGGCCAGGAACCGGATGACCGTGCGACTCGGGATCGGGGCGACGTCATAGGCGCGGGCATCCTGTGGCTCGCCAAATGGGCGCTGTGTGTTATCGCGATCGCGGCGGGCGCCTGGGTGCTCGGCTTCCTGGTCGCCAAGCTGTGGGTGGTGATCCTGCCGGTGGCGCTGGCGATCGTCGTCTCGACCGTGCTGTGGCCGCCGACGCGCTGGCTCACCACACACGGCCTGCGGCCCGCCGCGGCAGCCTCGATCGCGGTGCTCGGGTTCATCGGGCTGCTGGCCGGGGTCATCGCGCTGATCGTGCCCTCGGTCGTGGACCAAGCACCCGAACTCGCGGACAAGTCGACCGAGGGTGTCAACCAGGTGCGCGACTGGCTGCAAGGTCCGCCGCTGAGAATCCGTGACGAACAATTGGATTCGGCGGTCGACGCGATCGTATCCCGGCTGCAGTCGAGCTCCGAGCAGATCGCGACCGGCGTGTTCAGCGGCGTGAGCACCGCGACATCGGTGCTCGTCGCCCTGTTCCTCGTGCTCGTGCTCACGTTCTTCTTCGTCAAGGACGGGCCGCGCTTCCTGCCGTGGCTGCACATCATCTCCGGCAGTCGCAGCGGCAAGCACCTCGAAGAGGTGCTGAACCGGATCTGGGTGGTACTCGGCGGGTTCATCCGGACCCAGGCGCTGGTCAGCCTGATCGATGCAGTGCTGATCGGGGCGGGTCTGGTGATTCTCGGGGTGCCGCTCGCACTGGTCCTCGCGGTGATCACCTTCCTCGGCGGGTTCGTCCCGATTGTCGGCGCGTTCGTCGCGGGCGCCCTCGCGGTGCTCGTCGCGCTCGTCGGCAATGGGTTCGTGACGGCGCTGATCGTGCTCGGCATCATCGTCGCCGTGCAGCAGCTGGAAGGCAATGTCCTGCAACCGGTATTGCAGAGCCGCAGCATGCGGCTGCACGCCGTTATCGTGCTGCTGGCCATCACCGCGGGTGGCTCGCTGTACGGCATCGTCGGCGCCTTCCTCGCGGTGCCGGTCGCCGCCATTGTCGCGGTCATCGTGCGCTACATCGGCGAGCAGATCGACGCGGCAACCGCCGCTGCGACGGGGCCCGAAACCGAACCCACTCCCGAATAAGCGCAGGGCAATTGGGAAAGGTCGACGCACCACTGTTCGACTCAGCCGGAGTGTAACTATCGCCGTCGCGCGACATCGTTCCTAGCGTCAGTGCATATGACAACCATCCGGCGCACGCCGCTCAACGACATCGCCGATGCCACGGCACGGGCCGTCGCGGACGACCTGGCGAACGCGCTGGTGGTCTTCCGCGCTTCCGGCACACCGGAAGGAACAGTAGGCAGCGCGGTCACTCTCGGCAAGCACACCGTTCGTGTGGATGAGCCGCCCGCGCTCGGTGGCGCGGACACCGCACCCAACCCCGTCGAGGTCTACCTGGCCTCGCTCATCGCCTGCCAGGTGGTGACCTACCGGTTCTGGGCCCAGCGGCTCGGCATCACGATCGATGATCTGGCGGTGACGGCCGAGGGCGATCTCGACGTGCGCGGGTTCTTCGGTCTGGACGGCGCCATCCGCCCGGGGTTCCAGGTGGTGCGCGTGACCGTGCGGGTCAGCGGACCCGAGACCGAGCAGCGCTACACCGAGCTCCAGCAGGCCGTCGACGCGCACTGCCCGGTCCTGGATCTCACCACCGGAACCACTCCGGTGGACACCACCCTGATCATCGGCTAGCCGCTGCTCGACTACGACCCGATCGCCCACACGAAGGAGGACCTTTCGATGACCGAACCCGACCTGTCCGGCAACTGGAGCTTCGAGACCAAGCAGATCCACGTCGGACAGATACCCGACGGCGCGACCAACGCCCGCGCGCTCCCGATCTACCAGACCACCTCATACACCTTCCGCGATACCGCGCACGCCGCCGCGCTGTTCGGGCTGGCCGAGCCGGGCAACATCTACACCCGGATCATGAACCCCACCCAGGACGCGGTGGAACAGCGCATCGCCGCACTCGAAGGCGGTGTCGCCGCACTGCTGCTGGCCTCCGGACAGGCCGCGGAGACCTTCGCGATCCTCAACATCGCCGGAGCGGGCGACCACATCGTCTCCAGTCCACGGCTCTACGGCGGCACCTATAACCTGTTCCACTACACGCTGCCCAAGCTGGGCATCGAGGTAAGCTTCGTCGAGGACCCGGACGACCTCGACCAGTGGCGTGCGGCGATCCGCCCGAACACCAAGGCGCTCTATGGCGAAACGGTGTCCAACCCGCAGAACCACATCCTCGACATTCCGGGGATCGCAGCCGTCGCGCACGACAACGGCGTTCCGCTGATCGTGGACAACACCGTCGCCACCCCATACCTCATCCAGCCGCTTGCGCACGGCGCCGACATCGTCGTGCACTCGGCGACGAAGTATCTCGGCGGGCACGGCGCGGCCATCGCGGGTGTCATCGTGGACGGCGGCACGTTCGACTGGACGAGCGGGCGATTCCCCGGCTTCACCACACCCGACCCGAGCTACCACGGCGTGGTCTACGCCGATCTGGGCGCGCCCGCCTATGCGCTCAAAGCACGTGTGCAGCTGCTGCGCGACCTCGGCTCGGCGGTCTCGCCGTTCAACGCGTTCCTGATCAGCCAGGGCATCGAGACGCTGAGCCTGCGCATCGAGCGTCATGTGCGCAACGCCCAGGCGGTGGCGGAGTTCCTTGCGACGCGCGAGGAAGTGATCTCGGTGTCGTATGCGGGCCTGCCGTCGTCGCCGTGGTACGAGCGGGGCCGCAGCCTCGCACCGAAGGGCGCAGGCGCGGTGATCGGCTTCGAGCTGGCCGACGGCGTGGACGCGGGCAAGCGGTTCGTCGAGGCACTGCGGCTGCACAGCCATGTGGCCAACATCGGCGACGTGCGCTCGCTGGTGATTCATCCCGCCTCCACCACCCACTCCCAGCTGACGCCAGAAGAACAGCTCGCCGCGGGGGTGACGCCGGGCCTGGTGCGACTCGCCGTCGGCATCGAGGGTATCGACGACATCCTCGCCGACCTTCGAGCCGGTTTCGCGG
Organism: Nocardia sp. NBC_00881; assembly: GCF_045207455.1. Taxonomy (NCBI): domain Bacteria; kingdom Bacillati; phylum Actinomycetota; class Actinomycetes; order Mycobacteriales; family Nocardiaceae; genus Nocardia; species Nocardia sp. NBC_00881. The sequence goes on along the minus strand of NZ_CP108798.1, from coordinate 7,840,432 downwards.
CGGCAGGTTCCTGATAGGCCGTGCCCCGGGGCACTCGAGCAGTCCGAACAGGCTCGGACGGCCTGGCCGGCGTCGGCCGGACGAGTCGACCCCGGCCCGGTCTCGCTACCGTGCGGGGTTGCTTTACGTTCGGCCCTCGGCCCGATGAATTGCGGAACCGGCGTGTGGACGATCGCATCGTCCGGTGTCGGCGTCGAGCCGCCGACTGGTCAGGGGCTTCCGACACGGACAGCGGGGCGGGCACCCGTTTCGAGCTGGTTTTTCGAAGTTCAGGCCCGAAGAGCGGGCTGAAGAAACACTGCCGTATCCAGTAATTGATCCCTGAAATAGGAACGTCCGACTACTAAATGCGGCATTACCGCGATGTGGTGCGGATTCGAGTATACGAATTGTCACGTGAACCTATGCGTTGACCGACTGAAAAGACCGACCGGGAAAAGAATTCGTTGCGATCTTCGCATCCAGAAGACGCCCCAGATCCGAACTAGAAAGGTAGGTAGGAACCCCGGTTCGAAATGAGGTAAGCATGGGCACAAAACCGCCCGGACCATCTGTTCATCCCTTCTATCGTCGCGCCGCCTCCCTCGTCGTCGCGGGGGTGATCCCGCTCTCGGTGGCGGTGGCCGGAGCCGCGACCGCCGCGGCCGATCCACTATCACCCGATAGCACCATCCAGATCCCCTTCGGACGGGTACCCGCCATCGCCACGGTCCCAGCCGCCGATCCGGCCGATCCCGGCTCCGTACCGGGTGACGCCGTCATCCCCGCCGACCCCGGCCCTGTACCGGGTGACGTACCTCCCGCACCTCCTCCGATACCTCCGATACCTCCGGTAACTCCGGAATCTCCGGTACCTCCGGAACATCCTGCGTCGACCGGCCGCAACGACATGAGCACCACCCGGCCGATGCCGGACCCCGGCAAGCTCGCGCCCATCGATCCCCAGCGCTTGCGTTTCCCCAACCCTCTCGCCCCCGCTCCTCCGGTCGCACTGATCGAAGCCCCCGAGGGCACCCTGCGCGTCGGCAGCCTGATAATCGGGAGGCCGGAATGGTTGAGTCGCGAACAGGGCAAGCAATTCAACGACGCGATCGCGGGCTCGGAAGCGGGCATGGCGCAGAGCTTGGATTCGGCAGGCTTCGAGCCGTCGCGCTCTGACCGGATCGCCGCCGACGTAATCGGCGCCACCACAATCGGCGCGTCGGTAGGCAGCATCGTGGCTGCCCCGGTCGCCTCGATCGGAGCGGGTATCGGCGCGGTCTGCGGCGCCATCGCCGGCATACCGATGTTCCCGACCGGGACGGTGGCCACCACCGTTTTCGGCGCCGCCGTCGGCTACGCGTTCGTTGCTTCCCCTGCCATCGCTATCGGCGCGGCGGTCGGTGCGGCGGTCGGCGTCGCCGAAGGCCTTCTCATGCCACCCACGATTCCGGCCTCATAACCCGACTTCCCGGCAAGACTCCGCGGGACAGGACACAGATACGGCGGGTCGATACCACCTGGATCAATTTCATAGGCCCACGGTTCAACCAGGAAGACCCGGTGTCGGCCGGGTCTTCCTGGTTGCTGTGACCACACCGCATGTTTGGCCTCTCTGTGACGGGTTATGGCCCAGGAGACCGGCTGGATATGGCAAGCCGATCACCGCACGAAGGAGGTTGTGACATGGGCACAGTCGACAAGGCGAAGAACAAGGCCCAGAATCTCGCGGGCAAGGCCAAGGAAAAGGTCGGCGAGACGACCGACGACCAGAGCAAGAAGAACGAGGGCCGCGCCGATCAGACGAAGTCCGACGTCAAGGACGCGGGCGAGAAGGTCAAGGACGCCTTCCGCCGCTGATCGCGCACGGCTGCCAGACCGAGCGGATGGCCGCACGCCGCGGTCATCCGCTTCAGTTACGCAAAACGGCTTTCGGCGCGGCGAACCACTCGCGAATAGTGTTGCGGAACTTCGTCACCTTACGTGCTTCGCAGGGGGCCACCACTCCGTCGGCGTGGATACCCGCCGCCCGACACAGTGCCACCGCGCGCGGGAGGTGTCGCCGCTGGGTGACGATGAGCGCGCGATCGATGCCGAACAGTTGTTTCGCTCGCAGGCAAGTCGCCCACGTCGACAGTCCTGCTCCATCAGCGCGGATGAGCGCGAGGTCGACGCCGTTTTTCACCAGATAGCTTGTCATCGAGTCGATTTCATCGCCCGAGGCCCGCGACGCCGCTCCGGACACCAGGATCTCCCCGGCCCGGCCCGCGCGCACCAGCTCGATCGCGGCGTCCAGCCGCCCCCGCAGATACGCCATCGGCGAACCATCCGGGGCGACCTTCGCTCCGGGCACGATCACCACGGGAGCGCTCGGCGCCTCCGGGGCCGCGAATCGATGCCCGGCCGACAGCCGCCACAACCGCAGGTTCGACCCGATAACCAGAAGGGCCGGTACCACCGCGCCGCCGATGAGCACCCACCGTCGACGCCCTCCCCCACCGGCCATACATCCTCCCTGTGTCTCGTCATCGGTTCGTTGTGAGCGCGAGAAGCACCGCGCCGCATCGACAATACGCAGCCGCAACAGCGGCGGATTCCCGCTGGTCGCGTTGCCGATCTGTGCTGGTCACGTCGATCCACGCGACCTGTGCACCGCGACCCAAGCTCGTTACCGGCCGAGCGTTGGTCAGCTGTCCTCCTCGACGCGCCACAGGACGCTCGGCCACCAGATTCCCCGGCCGATGAGGCTGAACAGCGCCGGGATGACCACAGTGCGGACGACGAACGTGTCGAGCAAAATGCCGAGGCCGACCACGATGCCGATCTGTGTGAGGGTGATCAGCGGCAGCACACCGAGCACACAGAAGACCGCGGCCAGCACGATACCTGCGCTGGTGATCACCGCGCCGGTCGCCGACACCGCGCGGACCATGCCCTGGGTGGTGCCATGCCGCACGGTCTCCTCGCGGGCCCTGGTGACCAGGAAGATCGTGTAGTCGACGCCGAGTGCGACCAGGAACAGGAACGCGAAGAGCGGAACGCTGATGTCCAGCGCGGAAAATCGGAACACGTACTCGCTGATCCAGCTGCCCAGACCGAGTGCGGCGAGCGCACTGAACACGGTGACCGCGACCAGCAGCACCGAGCCGGGCACCGCACGCAACAGCACCAGCAGCACCAGCAGCACCACGACGAGGACCAACGGAATTATCACCGCCCGGTCCCGGCTCGCGGCGGATTGGATGTCCAGCGCCTGCGCGTCGGTGCCGCCTACGAGCGCGCCGGCCCCCGGCACCTGATCGACCGAGGCGCGCAGTGCTTCAGTCGTGTCGAACGCTCGCGCGGAGGCCGGTGGCGCATCGATCACGACCGCCCACCGGGCCAGCCCGGTCGGCGAGGTACCTGTCCGCCACGTCTGTACCACGCCCTCGGTTCGTCGGAGGGCTTCCTCGATACCCGTGGCCGAGCCACTCGTCGCGAGCACGATGGCCGGATCGGACGCGCCGGGCGGGAAATGCTGCGCGAACGTGTCGAAACCCGCAACGGACTCGGCGCGGACGCGGAACTGTTCGATCTGCGGAAGTCCGACCCGCACAGTCAGCAAACCTGCCGCACACCCAGCCAGCACCGCCATCGCACACACGGCGACCACCGCGGGCCTGCGCACCACACCAGCGGCGACCGTGTGCCAGATCCCCTCGTTCATGGTGTCGCGGTCGTCCGCGTGTGGCACGAGCGGCCAGAACACATTCCGCCCGCACAGCGCGAGCGCCGCGGGCAGGACGAGCAGGACGAACACGACGGCCACGAGCAGGCCGGCCGAGGCCATAGTGCCGAGACTGCGCGTGCTGGGCAGTGCGGCGAGCAGCAGTACGAGCAGAGCCGCGACCACCGTCACGTTGCTCGCCAGAATCGCGGGTCCGGCCCGGCGCACCGCCTGCCGCAAAGCCGCACGGTGATCCGATTCCCGGTGCAGCTCATCGCGATAGCGCGACACCAGCAGCAGCGCGTAGTTGGTTCCCGCGCCGAACACCAGCACGCTCGTGATGCCGGAGGTCGAGCCGTCGAAGGTCAGCCCGGTGAGGTCGGCCAAGCCGGTTCCGACGCCGGTGGCCACCCGGTCGGCCGCGCCGACCACGGCCAGCGGCACCAGCCACAGAACTGGAGAACGATAGGTCGCGATCAGCAGCACCGCGACCACGACCGCGGTCGCCACGAGCAGAAGGACGTTTGCGCCGGAGAACGAATCCGCGATATCGGCGCCGAACGCGGGACCGCCGGTGACCTGCAGGGTCAGCCCGGCGGGCAGCCCGTCCGCCGCCACAGCCCGAATGTCCTCGACGCGGTCGGTCAGGGCGAATCCGGTCAGCTCGGCAGACACCGGCACCTGACCGATCGCCGCTTTCCGATCCGGTGAGGTGATGATGGGCCCGGCGGACGGCTGCCCGGCGGCGCGGGCCGTTGCCGAGGCCGTGGCGGCGCGGTCGTCATCGGTCAGATCGCCGTTGTCGGCTCGGGTGGCGACCACGATCGCGGCGTAGGAGCCTCCGTCCGGAAACTCGGCGAGCGCCTGCTCGACCCGCGCGGACTGCGCCGACGTCGGCAGCGACACGGGCGCCTGCCCGGCTGCTTCGTTCTTCCCCACGGCGCCGATCAGCCCTAGCGACGCGGCGGCGACCACCAGCAACAGCACCCAGGACTTGCGGGCGGTCACCAGCGACGCGTACCGATCCCAAGCGTTCACCTGGCAACCCTCTCAGCTTCTGAAATATCAAGCAATCGAGGACTCGCCTGCTGACGCCCGTGTGCGAAATGACGCGATGTCGACCGAGAAACCATCCACGCCGAAGCCGAACCGCGACCGACCACGAGAACGATGTATCGCTACGGCCCACGATCCGGCTGTACCAGATGTCCACAACGCACTACCGAGGCCGCCCGAGCACGAGGCTCGCGCAACCCGGCCGAGCCGGCTTGTGCGTCAGTCTCGTAAAGCCTGCTCGCGCAATGATTTCAACGTCTTGGACAAAATGCGCGACACCTGCATCTGCGAACAACCGATCCGCTGGGCGATCTGCTCCTGGGACATGGAATCGAAGAAGCGCATCGCGAGCACCTGTTTCTCGCGTTCCGGCAACGCGGCGAGCAGCGGTTTCACCGCCAGGTAGTTCTCAACGGTGCCGAAGTCCGGGTCCTCGGCGCCGAGGGTATCCAGCAGGGAGAAGCCGCCCGACTCCGCCTCGTCGGTATCGGACGCGGCGTCGATCGAGGAGGTTTGATAGGCGTTGCGGGCGATCAGCGCCTGGGTCACCTCGTTCAGATCGGCGTCCAGTTCCTCGGCGATCTCCCGCGCCCGAGGCATGCGGCCGAGCCGCTGCGACAGGATCTCCACCGTGGGACCGATCGTGGACTGGATTTCCTTGAGCCGCCGAGGAACTCGCACCGACCACGCGTAGTCGCGGAAATGCCGCCGGACCTCGCCCATGATCGTCGGCACCGCGAACGACAGAAATGTGGAGCCGTGCTGAGGATCGAACCGGTCGACGGCGGCGAGCATGCCCACCCTCGCGATCTGCAGTAGATCCTCGAAGCTCTCCCCGCGACCACTGAACTTCCGTGCGATGTGCTCGGCCAGCGGCAGACACCGGCCGATCAGTTCCGCGCGCACGCTCTCCCGGCGCGGATCGTCCACGGTCAGCGCGGCCAGCTCCGCGAACAGCGGTTCGATGTTGTCGTAGCTGTCGCCCCTACCCGACTTCCGCCTGGAAGCACCGGGAATCGGCTCGCTACTCATTCGAGCCGCCGCGGACCCAACGGAAGTCGACGACAGTCGGGTAGCCGCCTACCGCGGCGTCGTAAGCATCCTGCGACGTGGCGACCGAGTCGGTCAGCGTCGCCACGATATGCCAGCCGAAGCTGGACTCATCCGGGCTGGAGTCCGACACCGCGACCGAGGCGACTCGCACCTGCACCGCTTCGTCGTCGAAGGAGAACGCACAGTCGATCACCGACCCCTCCACCGCGTCCAGCACCAGCGCGCTGGCGACCTCGTCCAGGGCCAGTCGGATATCGGTCACCTCGTCGATGCCGAAATCGGCCATGAGCGTGACAGTTTCGGTCAAGGCACGCAACATCGCCAACTGCTCCGACTCCGCGGGCACCTGCACGCTGATCGTCCCGGTCCTCGTCGTAGCGGGAGGAGTCCCCTCACTCTTGCTCATGCACCGCTCCCAGAAGTCGCACCGTCGGTCGGAGCGACCAGCCTACGCCCTCGCACCCGCCGGCCCGAAGAGACATGGCACGGTGCGAGCATGTTGCACGGCGGGTCGGGTGGCGAGCGGGCGGCAGGAGCTCAGCCGCCTGCGACACCCACCGGCGGCAGACAACGGCGACCGTCCCCCACCTGTTCGACCAAGTCTCCGTACGCGATCTCCATTTCGGCCAGCCGGGTCCACTCCGCATGCATCCGGTCGCCGCCTGGATCATCGTGCATAAGCACATGGAATGCTCGGTCTGCCACGGCAGCGATCCGATCGATCACCTCGCCCAGGCTCGCGTCGTGCAAGCGTGCGCCCACCGCTGGGCACGGCAGGTGCAGCGTCGCCCACGTATTGATCCGATCGACCAATTCGGCGCGGCGGTTATCGATTTCGACACTGAGCCGCCGGTCGTCGCGTCTGCGCCCGTGCAACTCGGTCAGTTCACGGGCCCACCGGCTCACCGGTCCGTCCACATGCTGGCCGCCCAGCGCGCACAGCAGGGTGCTCGGGCTCGGCAACGCCGAACCGGTCGCTTTTCCCTTTTGCGCACGCTGGACGAGCATCGACCTACCTCCTCGGCACAACCACACCGATTCCGCGGCCGGTCGTCAGAACCTTCATCAGGATGTTCATTCCGGGTCGTTCACACTCGGGTCGGCGCCATGCGATCACGGGCCGTCACAGTGGCGAGGTGAGTTCGAGATGGATGCCGTCCGGATCGAAAAACGCCAAGATGGCGATGCCGAAATCGGCCATCTCGGTGATCTCGCCGTGTTCGATTCCGGCCGCGGCCAGACGGGCGGCCGCCGAGACCAGATCGTCGCGGGAGGGGACGGTGAAGCTGAGATGGTCGAGCCCGACGCGGTCGGCATCGAAGCGATCCGTCGCGGCCGCCACCGGGCGCAGGCCGAGTAACATCCCATTGGCCTGGAACACCACCCCGCCGAAGAGCTGCATAGGGTCATTGCGCACCACAGGGTCCTCGGGACTGCCCGGAGACTCGGCGGCGATCGGGAAACCGAGGACATCCCCGTAGAACGCTTGAGACCGAGCGATGTCGGTCACCGTCAACCGGACGTGGTGAGTGCCGGTTGTTTCGATCATGGTCACGCAAACTCCCCAGGTGAAGAGGTACGGCGGGCAGGTCGGCCGGACCGGCCCGCGGGCCGGTGCTGAGCCGTGTTCGATGACAGTAGGACAGATTCCCACCAAAACGGAGTGTCGCAAACGACATGTTCGGTACTGTTTCCGACATGGACGTCGCTGTCTTCGTCGTGGACGGCGTGGCCGATTTCGGCTTCGCCGCCCTCCTGGAGACCTTCAACACCGCAAACGCCGTGCGATCCGAACTCGCCGACCCGCCGCAGCCGTGGCGGATCCGAACCGTGTCGTTCAAGGCCGACATACGCTCGGGCAACGGCTACACCGTGCCGACTATTCCGCTCGACGAACTCGGTGACGAGTTCGATCTGATGATCGTGCCCGCGGTGAACGTGCTGGCCGCCGAGGCGCTGGTCGAACTCGTCTCCGCACAGGCCAGTCGCCCTGTGCTCGATCGCTTGATCGCGGCGCGGGACCGAGGTGTGCAGCTCGCCGGCGCATGCACGGGAACGTTCTTCCTTGCCGAGGCCGGAGTGCTGGATGGCTCACCCGCGACCACGAGTTGGTGGCTCGGCCCGGCCTTTCGCCGCCGCTACCCCCACGTCGAGCTGGATGAGGGTCGGACGCTGTGCCGCGGCCGTGGCGTCATCACCGCCGGCGCCTCGCTGTCGCACATGGACCTGGCCCTGTCGGTGATCGCCGCGCGGAGCCCCGCGCTGGCCGAGCGCGCGATGCGCTACCTGGCGGTCGGTGCCGGCCGACCGCAGCGCGAGTTCATTGTTCCCGAGATCGTCGCCAGGGGAGATTCGATGACCGCCGCGTTCGAACGGTGGGTTCGCGACCATCTCACCGAGAACTTCCGGATTTCACACGCCGCCAAGGCCATCGGTGTCACCGAACGAAGCCTGCAGCGCGCCACCCATTCCGAACTCGGCATGTCGCCCAGCGAATTCGTGCACGACATCCGGCTGGAGCGGGCAATGCACCTGCTGCGGACCACCTCACTCACCGTGGACGCGGTCGCGGCCAAGGTCGGCTACCTCAACGCCGGCACCCTGCGCGGCCTGTTCCGACGCCGTCGGGGCATGTCGATCTCCGAGATCCGGACTACCCGCATCTCATACTGACGCGCGCCTGGTCCGCCGGCCACTTGACGGGTACGCAGCGCGCAACGTCCAGCGGATCATCTCCGCTCGGTGGACGCGCCAACGCTCCCACGAACTCGATCACTGCGAGTGGTGGAACTCAGGGTTGCCGGCAGCCATCGGGATATTTGCTCGCTATCCCTCACAAACGCTCATCCAGCCATTCGCGGATGACCTGGGCCGTCTGCGCCGAATCCGGCCCCACCAGGCCGAAATGGTCCGATCGGACGGTACGGAGATCATGTGTCCGTTCGAAGGGTTTCGTCAGCCAGCGAGCCGGGTCGGGCGCACCCGGAACGACCGGTTCCGAGGCCTGAACGAAGAGCACCGGCACATCCAGCGAAGTGAATTCCATGCCGGACATCGTCGCGAGCCAGCGGCCCATCGCGGAGAGCCGGTCACTGGTGATCCCACCGAAACCATGGGAATCCGCGAACATCTCGCGCAGGATCGCCTCAGTCGGCACCGTGGGGTCATCGATCCGGAAAGTGTCGATCATGATCACCGCGGACGGCCTGGCCTGCTGAACTGTTTCCAGGTGGCGGGCCGCCGCATACGCCAGAGCGCCGCCCGAGGAGTATCCGAGTAGGACGAAGGGCTCGCCCGCAGCGGCCCGATGCACGCTTTCGGCCACCGCGGCGACCGCGGCTTCGGCGGAAGCCGGAAGCTTCTCTCCCGATACGAACCCCAGTAGGGGCACCGCCGAGACACGCATAACGCCCTGGAAATGAGCGGCGAGCCTCGCATGCTGGTGAACGCCGCCGTTCGCCATCGGCGAGCTCACGGCGATGAGTCGCGCGCGTTGCGGTCCATCGGCCAGAATCGTCGGTGCGGGAAGGGAGCCGAGATCGGCGACCGCGCCGAACGATGGCCGAAGGTCCGCCACCGCACGCATCAAGCCGAAGGCCGCATCCGGGTTACCCACCGCGACCGCATGCTGGATCACCGTCCGGACGGACTCGTCGTACCGCGGTAGTGGCGCGATCGACTCCGGCCCGGGAACGCTCGGCTGTTCGATCAGCTCATCGAACACTCGCCTGGCCAGTGCAGCGGGAGTCTCGGCCTCGAATACGGTGATAGGCGGCAACCGGAGGTCGATGACCTGGTTGAGCGTGTCTTGCAGCTCCGTCACGGTCAGCGAGTCGAAGCCGATTTCCAGGAACTTGTGATCCGCAGCCACCGCCGACGGATCATGGTGGCCCAGCAACGCAGCGGCGCGGGCACGCACCAGGTCCTCGATGAGCCGAACCTGCTCGGCCTTGTCGCGCCCGGCGAGCTGACCGCGAAAAGAGTCCGACGGTGCGGCAGCGGCGGTCCCTGTTGCCTGCACCGCACTGGTGTCGACCAGTTCACGGTCATCGGTGGACTGCGGCCCGGCCGAGTCCCGCGTGACGTCCTGCCGACCGGGTCTGGCGGGCTGCCTCGTTTTCGTTCGGCCGAGCCAGTAATGGCTGCGCTGGAACGGATAGGTGGGCAGGTCGATCCGGCGGACTCGGCAACCGTCGAAGAACCTCGCCCAGTCGACCGGTAGCCCCCGAACGTATGCCCTGGCCAGCGAAGCCGCGAACTGGCCGATGCCACCCTGGCCACGCCGCAAGGTTCCCACGGCCAGTCCTGCTTCACCCACCGTCGCGCCGATCGCGGCGGTGAGCACCGGATGGGGGCCGACTTCGATGAAGTGGCTGAACCCCGCCGACGCCACAGTATGCACCGTCGACGCGAACGACACAGGCTGCCGCAGATTGTCATACCAATAGCGGGCGCCGGCCTCGGGGCCCGCCATCAGTTTGCCGGTGACTGTCGAGTACCACGGAATACGGGCGCCCAGCGGGCGCAGGTCGGACAGGTCTGCCGGCAGGCGGTCGCGGAGGGGCTCGACATGCACCGAGTGCGACGCGAAGCCGATCGGCACGACGTGGGTCGCCACGCCGACCTCCCGAAAGTCCGCCGCTAGCACGGTGACGGCGTCGGCGTCGCCCGCCACGACCGTCGTGGAAGGACCGTTACGCGCGGCGATGCTCACGCCCGGGTGGCCGGAGATCCGTTGCTCGACGTCGTCGGCGTCCGATTCGATGGACAACATCTGACCGCTCAGATCCGCGCACAGCGCGCCACGGCAGACGATGGCCCGGACGGCGTCGCGCAGCGAGAGCACGCCGGCGACGTGCGCGGCGGCGATCTCGCCGAAGGAGTGGCCGATGACCGCGTCCGGCACGACCCCGTGCCGCTGCCACAGCCGCGCCAGCGAGACCGTCACCGCGAACAGCACGGGCTGAACGACTTCGGTTCGGCGCAAGGCGGATTCGTCCGCGATCACCTCGGTCAAAGACCAGTCGACGAACTCGCTGAGCGCCTTCTCGCACTCGGCCATCGCGTCGGCGAAGACCGGGGACGAACCGAGCAGTTCGGCCCCCATCCCGGCCCACTGCGCGCCGTGCCCGGGGAATACGAACACGATACGGCCGTGGAGATCGGCGCGACCTGTCACCGCACCACTCGGCGTCCACGACGCCAGCGCTCCCAGGTCGTCGCGATCGAACACGACCGCCCGATGTTCGAGCCTCGCGCGGGTGGTGGCCAGTGCGTAGCCGACGTCCGTGGGCGTGGCACCTTCGCTGAGAAGGGAATCCAATCGTTCCGCCTGAGCGGCCAAGGCCTGTTTCGTCGACGCCGAGAAGACCAGCGGCACCACCGGCGCCGACGTGCGTGTGACGGCGGCTGCTTCGGCTGTGTCTTCCTCGGTGGGTGCGTGTTCGATGATGACGTGTGCGTTCGTGCCGCTGATCCCGAACGCGGAGACGCCTGCGCGGCGCGGTCGTCCGGTCTCCGGCCACGGCACCGCGTCGGCGGCCAGGCGTACCGCTCCTGTTGCCCAGAGCACATGGGGGGACGGCTCATCCACATGCAATGTCTTGGGCACCAGACCATGCCGGATCGCCATGAGCATTTTGATCGTCCCGACGAGGCCCGCGGCGGCCTGCGAGTGTCCGAGGTTCGATTTCAGCGAGCCGAGCAGCAGGGGCTGTGCACGGTCGCGCCCATAAGTCGCCAGGATCGCGTTCGCTTCGATCGGGTCGCCGAGTGTCGTCCCCGTGCCGTGCGCCTCGACCGCGTCCACCTCAGACGGCTCGAGCCCGGCATCGGCCAGCGCTTGCCGGATCACCCGCTGCTGCGCCGGGCCATTCGGCGCGGTCAGCCCATTCGAGGTGCCGTCGGAGTTGACGGCCGACCCGCGAATGACGCCGAGCACGCGATGGCCCGCCCGGCGCGCATCCGAGAGACGCTCGAGCACGAGCACACCGACCGCTTCTCCCCAGCCCGTCCCGTCTGCCGCGGCCGCGAAGGGCTTGCACCTCCCGTCGGCCGCGAGGCCATTCTGTTGGGCGAATTCCACGAAGGTGGCCGGTGTGGACAACACCGTCGCACCCCCGACCATCGCCAGTGAGCATTCCCCGTCACGCAGCGATCGGGCCGCGAGATGCAGCGCCACAAGGGAAGACGAGCACGCCGTGTCCACGGTGAGAGCCGGGCCGTGCAGCCCGAGTACGTAGGAAATCCGGCCGGACGCCACACCGCCGGCATTACCGGTCATGGCGCCGATGTCGGAATTCTTGACCGTCTCATACGTACGCGGCAGGTAATCCGAGGCCATGATGCCAACGAAGACGCCCGTGTCGCTGCCGCGCAGCGAGACCGGGTCGATCCTCGCGTGCTCGAGCGCCTCCCACGCCGTTTCCAGCAGGAGCCGCTGCTGGGGATCCATGGTGACGGCTTCGCGCGGCGAGATTCCGAAGAAGGCGGGATCAAACCAGGCGGCGTCCAGGAAACTGCCGCGACGCGCATACGTGGCGTCCGGGTCGACCTCCCAGCCACGATCGGTGGGGAAGTCACCGATCGTCTCCCGCCCCTCCGCGAGCAGGTCCCAGAACTCGGCGGGGGACGCGACGCCGCCCGGCAACCGACATCCCATGCCCACGACGACCACCGGGTCGTCCTCGGCAGGTCGTGGCCGGATCGGCATCGCCAGGCCGAGCCGGTCCCGAGTCGGGCCTGCACCGAGAAGGGCGCAGAGGTGGCGGGCGAGCAGATTCGGTGTCGGCAGGTCGTAGGCGATGGTCGTCGGCAGATCGAAACCCGTGGTTTCGGCCAAGGCGGCGCGTAACCGGACCGCGGTGAGTGACTTCAGGCCGTAATCGGTGAACACCTGGCCCGGCCCGATCGGCTTGGGTGCCTCGAGCACCGCGCCGACTTGTTCGCGCACCAATTCCAGAGCGTGCCGCAGCCGTTCGGAGGGTGGTAACGCCCGCAGCCGCTGCGCCCAGGGCGACTGCGTCCGCGCGCCACCGCGCTGCAGCATCGCGACGAGCTGACTTCGCGCGATCTTGCCGGTCGGCGTACACGGCATCTCGTCGAGCACGACCAGCTCGACCGGGATCTTGTACTCCGCCACGCCCTTGGCCGCCAGATGTCCGGCAACGTCGTCGAGGGTGACCGAGGCACTCGCCCGCAGTGTGACGACCAGACACGGATACTCGCCCAGACGATCGTCCGGGCGGCCGACGACGGCGATCGAGCCCAGTCCCGCCATGTCGTCGAGTAACGTCTCGATCTCCGGCGCGCCGAATTTCACGCCGCCGACATTGATGACCTCGACGTCCCGGCCTCGGAAAGCCACTGTGCCGTCGTCGTTCATGCTGGCGCGGTCGCCGGTCCGCAGCCAGCCGTCCGCGGTCAGCGCGGTCCGGGTCAGCGCGGGATCCTCGAAATACCCGGTGAAGAGAAAAGGGCTGCGGAACTGCAGCCGGCCGGTCTCACCAGGAGCACACGGGCCACCGTCGTCGTCGACCACTCGCACCGCACCGCCAGAGATCGGGCGGCCGACACTGCTGGTCGCCGCTTCCAGCGGATCACCCGGCCGGGTGAACAGGCCCGCCCCCAGCTCGGACATGCCCCATTGGGCGATCACTTGCGCCCCCAACAGACGGCGGGCGTCTTCGATGAGCGTCGCGGGTACGGCCGCGCCGCTGGCCCGGACCTCGCGCAACCGGACTTCACCCGGGTCGGCGGAGGAACCCAGCCGGGCTACGACATCGCGGATCTGGGCCGGCACCGCGAAGAGCACCGTCGCCTCGCTGATCTGTGCCAGCCGGAGGAACTCCCCCACATCCCAGCTGGTCAGCAACGCCTGGCGGCCACGGGTCACCAAGCTGAGGTGGACCGAAAGGAGGCCGAAAAGGTGCGTGAAAAGGCTGCCGCTGAGGATCGTGTCGGTGCCACGGGCCCCGGCGTCGGCAGCGACCACGACGGCGTTCGAGACGAGACCGTCGTGGGTGTGCACGCAGATTTTCTGGCGCAGCGAGGTGGTGCCGGACGAAGGGAGAAGCACAAACCGGTCGTCCGGCGCCACATCTGTCGGCAGCGGCGCGGTCCCCGCCCACCGCAGCACGACGTCCTCGAGCGACAACACGTTGCTCGACGGATCGTCCACGTCCCCGACCACCAGCACATGGTTCAGTGCAAGGAATTCCCCGCAAAGTTCCGGCATGAGTTCGCGCCGACGGTCCGCGGTGACGACCACCGTGCCGGCCCGTGTCCTGGCGAGGAGCGAGCGCAGCTCGTGCACCCCGAGGCCCATGTGCAGCGGGAGCATCACCGCGCCCACAGCCGCGACAGCGATGTGAACGATCAGGAACTCCCAGCAGTTGGGCAGGTGTACTGCGACTACATCGCCCTTCCTGATTCCCAGGTCCTGTAGCCCGCGGGCCAACGCGTCCGCCTCCGTACGCCACCGCGTCCAGGACCGGTATCCGCCGTCGGCAAATACCGCCGGTTCATCACCCCCGGCCTCGGCGGCGGCGTTGAACAGCGAAGGAAGTGTGTACCGCGGATGCACTACGGAGCCCATCCGCCTTCGGGGACCGTCATCGTGAATGCGCCGCAGCCGAAACTCAACCCGAATGCCACGAGAATTCCCTGGCCGGCCGGACGGTACACCGGCTCCGCCAGCATCAACGGAACCGAGCAGCCGAGGGTGTTGCCGTAGTCGCGCAGCACCCGATACGACGAGACGACCACCTGATCGTCAGGATCGAGGCCGAACCCCTTGCACAACGCGTTCAGGATGCGCACGCTGCCGGTGTGCATGAGCAGCACCGAGGCATCCGCCGGCGAGGCCAGTTCGCAGGACTCCTCCTTCAGCGCCATCCGCACGGTCTCCCTGGCATAGAAAGCTCCGCGCGGCGTGACGAGAGGACTCAGGGTGTACGCCCGGCGCCCCTCCACCACGGGAAGATCCGAGCCGCCGTCCGGTACGGTGCCGAGTTCGGCGTCCTCAGGCACGTCGTTCGTCAGGTTCGCCACCGGACCGAACGACGGTCCATCCCCCTCCGCGCCCAGCACCATCGCCACGGCGGCGTCCGCGAACAGAAATCCGTGCATCACGTTCACGGTGTCCTGACGCTCGTCCAGGCCTACCTGGGAGAAATGCGAGTAGAAGCCCGGGAGCGGTGGTGACAGCGGTGTGGTGGCTTCTGCGAAGCAGACCAGAACCCGCTTTCCGGGGTGGCACGTCAGATACCAGCGCGCCGTGTCGACGGCCTTCGCCATCGCCGAGCAACCCATGTACTCGATACTCAGGTTCTGCGCGGTCCTCGGCAGTTCCGGCATCCGCGCAAACATGTCGCACACCAGGCTCGGCACCAGTCGGCCGGGGCTGCTCGACACACCGAGCACCAGACCGATCGTCTCCACCGGAATATCGGCCTTGGCAAGGCATTTGCGGGCCGCCCTGACCGCGAGATCGACCACGGCGATACCACGTTCCGGTTCGGCGCCTCGAAAGAGAACGTCCGGATAGTTGGCGAGGACGGAGTGCCTCTTCTCGACCCCCAGGCTGCCGAGCATCGTCTCCAACTCGTCGGACAGATGCCCGCGGCCCGCGGCGAGCAATTCCTCGGTCGAATGCACGGAACGCGGAAGTTCGGTGGCGATCCCGATGAGCTGGGGATCAATTGTGGCGGTGGCCATGCTCAGAGGATCCGATCTTCCACGGGCAGCTCGAGTTCGCCTCGGCCGAAGTTCGCCAACGCCCGCTCGGCGGCATTGGCAAGGTGCAGGCTTCCCGCGTGCGCGTCCCGCCAATGGCGTTCCACCACATTGGGAGTGTGTGCCCCCCTGCCACCGGAAATCCTGAAGAGCAGCTCGATCGCTTCTACCGCGCGCTCGGTGCCGCGTACCTGATCGCGGCGGGCGCGTAATCGCAGTTCAATCGGGATATCCTCGCCCGCTTCGGCGTAGCGCAGTTCCTCGGACAGGTTGCGATCCATTTGCAGGATCGCGGCGTCGATCTCCGACGCGGCCCGGGCGATGTGCACATGAGTAAAAGGATCGGTGGCGGTGGCACGCTGCCGCATTCGCTCGAGGTACGCCTCGTAGGCGCCCTGTGCGGCACCGATGACCGGTGCGGCGACGCCGCTCGGCAAGATGCTTGTGAAGGGAAGCCGATAAAGTGCGGGGACATCGGACGGCACGCCGCCGAGTTCCGCATTGTGAAGCTCCGCATCGTGGGTCCGGTGAACAGGCACGAACGCCTTGTCGATCACAATGTCATGGCTGCCGGTTCCGGACAGACCGACCGCATGCCACACATCGTCGATCCGATAGTCGCCGCGGGGCACCAGCAACGTCAGGTGGACACCCGGTGCACCGTCGACGCCAGGCGCCAACGCACCCACCATGACCCAGTCGGCGTGATCACAGCCGGACGAGAACCCCCATCGGCCGGACAGTTCGAACCCTCCGTCGACAGGTGTCAAGGTACCCGCCGGCACATAGGACGTCGAAATCAAGGCGTCGGGGTTATGGCTCCAGACGTCATGCTGGGTTTCCAGCGGGAACAATGCCAGCTGCCATGCATGCGTGCCGAATACCGAGGCGACCCACCCCGTCGACGGGCAGGCCGCCGCGATAGCTCGAATGACTTCGAAGAACTTTACCGGCGATGACTCGTCGCCACCGAAACGGCGGGGCTGCAACATTCGGAAAACGCCTGCGTCGGCCAGTTCGCGGATCGTGTGCTCCGGCACCCGCCGCTGCCGCTCGGTATTCGCAGCCCGCTCCCTGATGTCCGGGACGAGGTCCCGCACTCGCTCGAGCAACTTGCCATTGGTCATAGCCGTTCCTGATGAGTCTCTGATCGGCCACGCGGCTGATTTCAACGAAGCGTGGAACACCTTCGTGAGCAGGGAATTCCACTCCTATGGACACTTCCACTGACGGATCTTGCCATAGCGTGCCGCAGGGCGCTGGCCAAGCCTGTTGGGACGCAAGATATAGCGAAGGAACTGCGTTGTCCGCTCGCTCGGCTTCTCCGCGGCGCAGCGTCATCAGGATCTAGGTTTCGCGTTGCGGGAGTCGATTCCACCGGGAATACTTCGCACTGGCAGATTTCCGCACCAGTTCTTCACGCTGCGCCGCGCTGGAATTGCTTCACCGGACGGGGCCCCGCACGATGGAACTATCAGATGTCGATAGTGTCGAAGCCTCCGCCGTCGGGGCCGACGGCCTCGATGCGACGGACAGCGCCAGACTGACCCGGTTGGTCGAGTACATCGCGTCCTTTTCTCCGCGGGTCATTCTTTCGACCTTGTTGGCACTGGATCACGGCGACGAGTCGCGGGGCGCCCTGTGGGATCGATGTATTTTCGATCATGGTGCGGTCTTCTTGTTTCCGACGGATGCCGAGGCCATGCGCAAGCACCTCGCAACGGCCGGCTTCCGGCTGGGCGCGACGGTGCCGAGCGTCGTCGTCCAGCGACGGGTCTGCACCCGCTACGGACTCGACACGGACAGCTATCGCATTCACATCGTGCACGCCCGACGCCGACACCCTGGCAGTCCCGGCCTCGACCAGCGGATCGAGATTTTCTTCCCAGTGACGTCGGCCGCCCACCCGTGGGCGCGCGAGGACGAACGGCGCCACAACCGAGAGACCCACTTCGCTTTCGCCGTAGAGGGCTTGGACTCGAGCACCTATCTGAATATGCGGCGCGAACTCGCGGAGTCGGCGGGCATGGTCCCCGACGGCGGCGGATTCAACCCGCACGACCGCAACCATGGCCCGGGCTGCTCCACGTTCTATTTCGCGGGTCCCGGCACGATGGGCGAACACCCATGGCCCCGTCGCCTGGAGCTGGTGTGTGGCGGACGACTCGAATCCGCACTCGCCGCCCATAGCGCACCGCGCCCGTGACCGGATGACGCCTTCGACGATGCGAGTTCGGTCGCGGCACCAACCAGTACTGCGGGGACACGCCATCCGTCGAAATGTAGGCCGCCTACTACCCTCCACAACCCGCCGGGCTGTCACACCGGCAAGTCTCCGAACTCACCGGAGGATTCAGCTTGTGGTGAATTCAGAAGGTGGTACACGGAATGGGGAAGGTTCGAACTCGGTATGGCGACAACAGGAAATGCGCACCGTCGATGAGGGCAAGGTCGTTGTTCCGCAAGTCGGCCAGCAGCATCAACTCATCGCCGGTCAGCTCATCGACACGGGTTGCGGCGGCCAGCGCACGGAACCGGGTGGCGTGCGGCTCATCGAGTGTGGCGCGAAAGCTCGCTTCGGCTCGGCGAATGTCCCTGATAGCCACGAAATCCGGTCCGTACCGGTAAGAACAGAGGCCGACCTGGTGGCGTTCCAGCCACCGCGCCAGCGTCTGTTCCGCGGTGCGGCCCTCCGCGCGCGCGGGCGGCGGCAAGTGCACAACGTCGTCCAGTCCGGACGGTGCCGCGGAGCCAAGTGTCCAGTCCATTCGAACACCGGCCTCCATCGCCGCGCCCAGCAATCGCAGCACTGCGAAGTCGTCCGCCCCACCACCGAATCGCACCGGATCGGCGATGGTGACGACCTGCCCGAGCCGGCGGGCATCGGCGACCGTCGCGGCCGGCTTCGTGAGGTCGGCGACGACGGTTTCCGGCCACCGGGCCAGTGGGGCGGTCATGTCGGCGCCTCGATGCGCACCAGCACCGGCTCCGGTTGTTCCGGCCGCACGATCGAGCGTTCGATCCCACCCGGCGTAGTCGCCACTCCGAGCCAGCGTCCACCTTCGGTGAACACCAGCCCGTTCGCCAGCTGCGCGGCGAGCCATTCCTCCAGTTCCGCCTCGTCCCAAGGGAACCCGGCCGAGGCGAGATTGCGGTGCAACGCGGGGATGGTGCGGCCGTGCTCCAATTCGACCCAGGCTTCCCGCTCCCTCGAATCGGTGAACACGTAGTCGTCCGCTGCCCAGCCGAACCGGCGATCCCTGATGATCAGCACGCCGTCGATATCGTTGCGGAGCAAGGAACTCTCCGAGTACCGCGCTTGCCATACAGCGATCGCGGCGCCCAGTGGGGCAACCTGCTCTTCGGTGATCCCCTGATCCGGAGTGTCGAACTCGTAGACGAGGTCGGCGAGTACCCGCCGATCGAGGTCGTACACCGCATGGTATCGCTCAGCGGGAGCCCGTTCGGTGAAGCCGATGGCCGGATCGGCGAAATTCGGCGAGAACCGTTCGAGGAAGATCCGGGTCGCTCCGCTTGGCGGCTGAAGGTGCACCAGCGCGGGCAACTGCTCGATCACCCTGCGGTAGTCCTCCTCGCGTTCGCCGGGAAATCCGTACAGCCAGTTCCACCCGACGGTGATCCCCTCGGTTTCCAAGTCCCGCAACGCGCGCACATTGCGCACTCCACCGATGCCCTTGTCCATTCTCCGCAACACGTCGTCCACAAGAGACTCGATGCCCGGCTGCACACTCCACACCTTCGCCGCCCGCAGAGTCGCCGCCTGTTCCGCGGTGATGTTCGCCTTGATCTCGTAATGCAGTCGCAAGTCGATGTCCATCGCGGCGATCTCCGGGAGGGAGGTACGCAGATAGGAGACATCAAGGATGTTGTCGACCACGGTGACGTCCAGTGTGCGGTGCTTGCGCACCAAGTGGTCGAGTTCGGTGACGAACCGGGACGGTTCCTTCGCCCGGTAGGTCATTGTCGACCCGTTCAGGCCGCAGAAGGTGCAGTGATGTTTCTCGCCCCACCAGCAGCCACGCGAACTCTCCAGCACCAACTCCGGTTCAGTGAACTCACTGACCACACTGTTGTCGTAAGTTTGAAACCAATCGTCGAACAATGGGACGCGCATGCCGGCGGGACCGACCAGGGTGCCCCTGCGATCGTTCACCTGCTGCCCGCCATCGGCGTCCCGCCAGCACAGTCCGGCAATCGACCCGAGGTCGCCATGTTCCGAGCCGAGCGCACCGAGCAATTCCGGAAAGGTCTCGTCGGATTCGCCGCGCAGCACCAAGTCGACGAATTCGAATTCCCGGTGCAGCGTGACACCCATGATCCCGTCGCAATTGTAGCCGCCGAACAGGGTCCGGATTCCAGGTGCGCGTTGCTTGATCCGTTTCGCCACGGCCAGGCTCGGCACGTTCTGGCTGAACGTGGAGGTGAACCCGACCATTTCCGGATCCATGGTCAGCACCGCGTCGGTGACCGAGGAGACGAAATCGTCTGCGAATTCCCGCATTCGGGAGATCAGATCGAGGTCGATCCGGTGCCGTCGCGCGTAGTCCGTCATTTGCTCGATCCCGAATTCCTGGCCGTTCAACGCGCCGGCGAACACCCATTCGCCGAGCGCGTGCGCAAACCCACCATCAGAGATCCGGAGATAGTCGCCCACGGTCAACCCGGCGTCCAGCAGCACTTCGGCCCAGTGGATATTGGCGAAATATGCGGCGGGTTCGGCCATGCCATGCGCTACACAACTCGCTTTCAGCAGACCGATCGCGAGCGACGGGCGGGTCAACTCGTGCCACGGCATGCACACCAACACGCTGCGTGGCGAATCTTCGACACTCACACGTCACCGCCTTGTCCTGCGGCCCGGTGTATTGCGGCGATCGTGTGATAGCAGTAGTTCTGCACCGCGTGCGACGGAACTCGGGGCACGTTACTCAGCGCGTCCACCCGGTTTTCGTTTTTGTTGAGGTGCCGGGCCGCGGCCAGCACGACCAACACCACCAACTCGTAGTGCACCTGGAGCCGTCCGGTGCATTCGCCGCCCACACCGCTGTGCCGAGGGCAACGCGTTCCATGGCTGCACACGACGATGCCGGGAATGGCTTCGCTCAGCTGGTCGTCTACATCTTGAGCGGCGACTCCATAGTGCCGCCGCCCAAGGCCCCCGAGTAGACGCGGCCTGCGCACTACCGACCAGAATCGCCACTTCCAGCTGATCGCCCGAATTCCCCGCACCGCGACGAAAGCTTGCTCGTCGGTGAGCGAACCGAGAAGCGGAAGGGAAGGCTCCAGCCACCGCGGAAGCCTAGCTGGTGAACATCCCTCCCGCGTCTCGGAGGGCATTTGTATCAAGCTGTCTCGATGTCTTTCTTCAAACGGAGGTCCGACTCGATGACGAACGTCGTCGGCTTGGCGCTGAGCTGCTGGATCTTCTTTACCGACAAAGCTGACTCGGCCTGATCCGTGATGTCGAGGTGGACAGCGGCATCGAAAGCTTCTGGATTGTGTGTCATGGGGACACTCCTCTCGGGGGTCAGATGATGATAAGAACTCCGTGCCCCACCCACAAGGCCGATTACCAACGGCTGCGTCCGCAGCCGCCGCACGTGTCCACCCATTCACGCACACGAGGTAGGGACCGTCAGAATAATGGGCGGCATGTCGGTACCGGACCCTCGCCAACTGCACCCCTCCACTCGTCCCGATCTGACCAACGTGGTCTTTCTCGTCAACCAGGTCGATTCCGAGTTCATCGAGGTCGGTGACTACACCTACTTCGACGACGAGGGATCCGGCGTCCCATTCCAGACAGCGAACGTCCTCTACAACTACGGCCCGCAGCGCCTGATCATCGGCCGGTTCTCCGCGATCGCACCGCGGGCGACCTTCCTCATGCCCGCGGGCAATCACCCCATGATCGGGCCGTCGACCTATCCCTTCACCATGTTCGGCGGCGCCTGGGCGGAGAACACCCTCGACACCTTCCTCTCCATCCCGCCGGTGCCGAACACCGTCATCGGCAACGACGTGTGGATCGGCCGCGAGGCGACGATCATGCCCGGCATCACCCTCGGCGACGGCGCGGTCGTCGCCGCACACTCGGTTGTCACCAAAGACGTGGCGCCCTACGCGATCGTCGCGGGCAATCCGGCCCGACCCATCCGCGCCCGCTTCGAGCCGGAAGACGTCGAACTGCTGCTGCAAGCCCGATGGTGGGACTGGCCGATCGAGCTGATCACCGAACACGCCGCCACCATCATGGGCGGCACGCCCACCGACATCGCGCGCATTGCCGAGGAACGGTCTCGGTGGCCCCTCTGATCGCCGACTGTGGCCGGAGGGCAAGCATGCCGCTGGTCATTCGCGTCGAGTTCAGCGGAAGGGGCGCTCGGTTGGGACCGAAAGATCAATCGGCTCCATCGGTCGGGCTCCTACATGATGTTCAACGGAGGGGACTCGGGAAAGACAACCGGCAATGCCGTCATAGCCCGATGGAAAGGGCCCGGTCGCCACACCAGCTCCTCAGGCGGCACAGCCAGCCGCATTTCAGGGAGAGCGTCGAGTAGTTGATCGATGGCATCCTGCACGACCAGGTACGCCACGGACTTGGCCGGGCAGGCATGCGGCCCCGTACTCCACGCCAGATGCGAGCGATTACCGGTGCGGTCCCCACCACGGATCGCGGGGTCGTTGTTGCATCCGGCGAGACTGATGAGCACCGGCTGGTGCGCAGGCAACCAGGTGTTGTCGATCAGCATCGGTTGCCGTGGGTAGGTTGCGCAAAAGTTGGCCAACGGCGGGTCGTTGAACAGCACTTCATCGAGCGCGTCGCGGGTCGACAGACTTCCACCGAGCACATCGCCGCCGAACCGCTCGTCGGTCAGCATCAGCAACAGGGTGTTGGCGATCAGATTCTGCTGCGGTTCGATACCCGCACCGTAGAAGCTGATCAGCTGAGAAAGCATCTCCGTGTCATCGAGGTCGGCCGGATGATGAGCAAGCCGCGACGTGACGTCGTCCGCGGGCTCCGCGCGTCGCAGCTGAATCAACTCCGTCAGCGCCTCGCTGAGCATCTCCATGCCACGGGCAGCCTCGACGGTATCGAAGAGCGCGGCCATGCCGGTCGCGACGCGCTGCCCCAGTTCCGCCGAGCAGCCGACCATTTGGTTGAGGACCTCGAAGACGAGCGGAAACGCGTACTGGGACACCAAGTCCGCCGTACCGTCCGCACAGAAGCTGTTGATCAGGGGAATCGCGATCTTCTCGACCGTGGAATGAAAGGCGTGCAGGTCGATTCCGTCGATGCTGGCGGTGTACGTCTGCCGATAGCGAGCATGCGCGTCTCCGCTGTTGCGCAGCGCATTCGGGTGCCACTCCAGCATCGGCTTGATGGGTGAGTCGTCGGGAATGTTCTGCTGCCATCGGCGTGGATCGGCAGGAAAGTGCTCGGGATCGTTGAGGATTCGCAACGCGGTGCGGTACCCGATCACCAAGGTCGCGGGCACATTCGGAGCCAATTCCATCGGAGCCAGCGAGCCGTACTGTCTGCGCATGTCACGGTAGCCGCTATGCGGATCAGCGGCGAACTTCCGGCTACGCAGACAGACTTGAGGGGTGTCAGTATTGATAGGTGATCCGTGCTGGACAGGGCAGGTTTCGGGCGCGGTGGTGTGCGGTGTGGAAGTTGGGGACTGTGCTGCGGTCATAGACGTGCCTCCAGAGGATGGAACAGGAATCCGGCCAGGTGATAGGTGAGCGCAGGCGCATGCCTGGTGTCACACGCGTCGAACGGTCATAGGTATGTCAGGTCGCATGTGGAGCGCGTTGCGGCGACCGTTGAATGGCAACGTAGTCAGCTCCGATTCGGCTCGATTCAGCATCGTATCCGCACCGGCGGCTCGAGGTGGATGCCGTTGGTGTCGACCGTCGCCACTATGTCTCCGAAAGGGTTTGCCGTTGTTGTGAATCACGGTAGATCGCGCGCGCCGGTCGAACCTATGGTCGGAAACGACATATTCAGTACTGAATGCGACATGGATATTGCACCCTGGGCTTCGGTGTGGGGGTGATGGGAAGGTATGCCGGGTTGTCGCATGCTGACGATGATTTGGCTACAGCCGGTGCTCAGATTGTTGCGCCGCGTCGCGGCGCGATATGCGGCGGTGCGCGGCACACTATCGGGGTGCTACACCTGCGGATGCTGGCTCCGGCCGAGATAACCGATGACGTGATCCGAATTCTCGAACAAGACGATGCCGTCAGTGGCCTCGCAGTCATGCGGGGCGCCGCCTTGCAGCCCAGCGGTGACGTGGTGCTGGCCGACGTGGCGCGGGAGGCGGCGAATGACGTGATCGAGCGGTTGCGCGCGATCGGACTGCACCGTACGGGCAGCATCGAGATCGAGCAGGTGCGTACCTGGCTGTCGCGCAGCGGATTCGATTGCGAGGTGCGCACGCCGGGCAGCAGTGCGGACGCCGTGGTCTGGGCCGATGTCGCCCAGCGCTCGTATGAGGAAACCGAGCTGAACTGGACCTACCTCAGCTTTATGACCTTCGCTACGGTGATCGCCGCGATCGCGATCGTGTTGGATTCCCAGATTCTGGTCATCGGGGCAATGGTCCTCGGTCCGGAATTCGGGGCAATCGCCGCGCTCGGAGTCGCCTTGGTACGCCGCCGATTCGTCTTGCTCTGGCTCGCCGTGCGCACGCTGCTGCTCGGCTTCGCCACCGCCATCGCCATCACCTTCACACTCGCCTTGCTTGGGCGCGCACTGGGCTGGATCACCGTGGATGCCGTGACCGGCCCGCGCCCCGGGACGGCCTTCATCTACACCCCCGACAAGTGGTCGTTCATTGTCGCCGTCGTCGCGGCCGCCGCCGGAGTACTCGCGCTGACCTCGGCCAAGGCCGGAGGAATGGCCGGCGTTTTCATCTCGGTGACCACGGTGCCCGCCGCGGGCAATATCGCACTCGGCGCTGCCTTCGGTGTCGGGCCGGCGATCTGGGGCAGCACCCTGCAACTCGTGGTGAACCTGTCTGGAATGGCGCTGGCAGGCTGGGCCACCTTGGCAGTACAGCAGGCGGTGTGGTCGCGCGTGTCGGTACGCCGCGCCAAGGCGATGGGCAAACCTCGTCGGATGCTGTAGCCACCACGCGGTCGGCGAGAGTCGCAGGCGGATTCGCTGATGCTTCAAGCCCTCCCCAAGCTCGTTGGCCTGAGGAAACCAATCAGCCGACGAGCCGGCGGCTCGCATCGCTGGGCGTCAAAGCCTCGCGCGGCGGGCACCGCGGCGCCGTGGCCGCAGCTGGTACAGGCGGTACCAGGCCAACGCGAGGAAGGCGGCGCCTAGGCCGGCGACGGCTCCCATGTCGACCAGCCAGGTGCCGAGGCTGTGTTCCCACAGCGGGTCGGGTCCGCCCGTGTGCGGTGAAAGGGTATCGAGGTCGAGGGTGGCGGCTCCCGCGCCGTATCCCCAACGGGACGGCGACAGGTAGGACAGTTGCTCCAGGCCGGGTGTGCCGGGGAGCCGGACCAGCCCACCCGTGAGCACCAGCTGCGCCATCGACAGCACAATCAGCAGCGGCAGTGTCTTCTCCGAGGTGTTCACCGACACCGACACCAGCAAGCCCAGTGCCAGCGAGGTGATGCCGAGCATCGACATCGCCAGGATCAGCTCCAGCTCGACCGCCGTGAAAATCCCCTTCGGCGGCATACTCACACCAATGGTGCCGATCAAGACCAACACCGCCGCCTGAAGGGTGGTGATCACACCCAGGACCAGCAGTTTCGACATCAGATAGACCCCCGCTGACAGGCCTGCGGCGCGTTCTCTTCGGTAGATCGTCTGCTCCTTGACGATCTCGCGAATCGCGTTGCCGGTGCCCACGAAGCATGCACCGAATGCCAAAATCATGAGCTTGGTCGGGGCATCGGTGTTGGTTCCCGGCGTCCCGGTGAACCCGTCGCCCGACGGCACCGCAGCGATCAAGCCACCCAGCAGCAGCGGCATCACGCCGAGGAGCGCCAAATAACTTCGGTCCGAGGCAATCACCGCCAGATAGCGCCGGCACAACGTACTCAGCTGGCTGAGCTTGGACTGCTGCGCGGGCGGCGGCGCCGGTGGACGCACTTCTTCTGGACCGACATCATCGGTCAGTCCGACCGCCACGTAGTTCTGGAAGCGTGGCGAAGACCGGAACTCACCGGCCCAATCGCGGTCGTCCTCGCGCTCGAACGCCTGGAACACCTCAGCCCAGGTGCGTTGGGCGAACTGCTGCAGCCCCTCCCCCGGCGGCCCGTAATAGGCCAGCCGACCGCCAGGCACCAGGACCAGCAGGCGGTCGCAGTAATCCAGATTCGCCACGCTGTGCGTAACGACGATGACGGTCCGCCCGTCGTGCGCCAGTTCGGACAGCATTTCCATGACCGTTTTGTCCAGGCCCGGATCGAGGCCGGAGGTTGGTTCGTCGAGAAACAACAGGGACGGTTTGGTCAGCAACTCCAGTGCAACGCTCACGCGTTTGCGCTGCCCGCCCGAAAGCCTATCGATGCGGGTATCGGCGTGCCGCGCCAAGCCGAGCTCATCGAGGACCTCGTCGACCCGTTGCTCGCGCTCCTCACTGCGCGTGTCACCGGGGAAGCGCAGTTCCGCCGCGTAGAGCAGCGCGCGCCGCGTCGGAAGCTGGTTGTGCAGGATGTCCTCCTGCGGGACCAGCCCGATCCGATGCCGGAGCTCGTCGTAATTGGCGTACAGGTCGCGTCCGTCGTAGCGGACCGTCCCCTCTGTCGCGGGCCGTAATCCGGTGACGGCGCCGAGCAGCGTCGACTTGCCCGCGCCGCTGGGTCCGATGACCCCGACGAGCGAGCGCTGCGGGATGGGGAAGCCCAGCCCGTCGAGGAGCACCTTGCCCTCGGGTGTCCGCACGGTGAGGTTCTGCACCGAGACCGACACGTCCCCGGTGTCGACCGACTCGCGCAGCTCATCGCCGACGAGCCGGAACGTCGTGTGCCCCATGCCGATCAAGTCGGACTCGGATAGGTCCGCCGCGTCCACCCGGGAGCCGTTGACGTAGGTGCCGTTGTGGCTGCCGAGGTCGACGATCCGGTACTTGCCCGCACCGATCTTGTGCAGCTCGGCGTGATGGCGGGAGAGCATGAGGTCGAGCGCGACAACGTCGTTGTCGGCGGCGCGTCCGATCCGAAGCGTGTCCGATGTGATCGGGACGACCCCGCTGGGGCGGCCCACCGGATGTGACGGTCGCGCCACTGGCCGGGGCATGCTCGGGTAGGACTTCGTGACCGTTGCTTCATCGTCGAGGTCGTAGCCGGGATCGGGGACGACCATCGTGTCTCCACCGGTATCGCCACCAGGCTCGCGGCCGGATGGGGCTTCCACCGAGCAGGCCAACTGCTCACCGTCCACGGCGTGCCCGAGCTGGAATGTCTCCTCTCGGTCGATCACCATCCGGTCGACACGGTGGCCGGCGAAAAAGGTGCCGTTGAGGCTGCCGATGTCCTCTATTTCCCAACCATCCGCACCCCGCTCCAGAACTGCGTGCAACGAAGATACACGCGGATCGGTCACAACAATGTCGGCTGCCGGATCGCGACCGACATTATATGCGCTCCCAGCGCGAAGCCGATAGACGCGTTCCCTCGTCTGCACCACAAGAATCGGCGCCACAAGGAATTCCGTGGAGGACGGTTCACCGGCCATAACGCGAGTATACGACTGTGTCGCACTGTCGCCGCAATAGTCGGTCACCCCGCGATTCCGGCGCGGTGTCCACCGCCTCGAGCCTCATGCTCTCCAGCGTGCCATCCGAGGTGGAACCAGCCTGACCAGCACAAACCATCCCGACAAGCAGAATGCCGACCACATCCTGACCCGTGGAACCCAGTGAACACGCCCACTCCGCGAAGGAAATCACGGTCGAATTCTCAATCCGAACCGGATCGTGCCGGAAAGTACTTCGAGCTGCGGTATTCGGATTTCTAAAGGTTGAAAATGAATCCGCTCCTTGATGATTGCCCGGAAGTCTTCTAGGCATCATTCGAACAGCCGCGATCTTTGTTTCGCAGACCTTCGATTATGTCGGCTCGTTGCTCGGTGTGCGCTCCTGCCCATCATGATCATCATCGGAACCGACGACCCGACAGATCACCCGCCGGACATCACCGACCACGACGGAGGGTTCGAGCACTCGCCGAATCGGCGGAGTCGCCATCGCCGCGTCCATATACTCCAGTGGTGACCATCGGATTTCGACGGCGTAGCCGCGACCTTCGACGTGACCGAACACATCAGGGCAGCGAACCCCAGCGGTATTTCCACCTCAGCGTCGGCGGCGCCAGCGACCTCAGTTCGTCATGCACTCGATTTTGAGCCGGTAGCACAGGAACGTCTCGTGTGCGGACTCGGCAGCCTCCGAGTTCGGTTCCGCTGCACTACCTTTGCCGTGTCTCACCGACTTTGCATCAGTGTGACGAAGCGCAAGCGATCTGCCACTTCGGCAGGATTCCTGTCACACCCTCATGCCGATGCGAATGCGTTGCGGTCGGGCGCATTTCAATCCTCGGCTGCATCAGCCGTTCAGGCTGCCAAGCCGGTGCGCAGCAGCGCGACCAGGCGGCGTGCGTATTCGGCGTCGGTGGCAAGGGCCGCGCCACTGGCCAGCGCCAACACGTCAGTCACGGTGACGTCCGGCCGCAGCGCCGGTCGGGCGCGCTGCACCAGGTCGCTGGCGGTGGCGGTGATCGACGCATGCCACTCCTCGAACCGTGTCGTCCGGCGGCCGCCGGGGCCCTCGGTCGCGGCCAATGCGAGCGGACGCTTCGTCGCGACGTGCACGACGAACTTGTCGAGCCAGTGGAAAAGCGCGTCGAGCGGCGACGCCGCGTCGATCAGCTCCGCGCCGCAGCGGCACAGGGCTGCCACCTCGTCGGCGTACACGGCGACGAGTAGGTCCGCGCGGGTCGGGAAGTGGCGGTACAGCGTGGCGTTGCCGACGCCGGCGCGCCGTGCGACCTCGTCGAGGGCAACCTCGTTTCCCTCCTCGGCCATGAGCTCTCGAGCAGTGGCGAGCAGACGGGCGGTATTGCGCGATGCGTCGGACCTGGGCCCACGCTTGCCATTCGGGGACATCCCCAGTTACGGTACCTGTACGTAAGTGGGGATGTCCCCGCCTAAGCGCTGAAGGGTTGCCGCCACCATGTTGACCGCTGAAGACCGGTTCGCCATCACGGACTTGATCAACTTGCACGGGCATATGACGGACCGCGGCGATTTCGACGAGTTGCACGCGGTGTTCGCCGAGGAGGTCACATACGACGTGAGCGCCCTGGGCGGCGGCATCCTTGTCGGGCTGACCGCCTACCGGGAGGCCGCCCTGGCGTTAGGCGACGCCCACCCGGTAGCCCACCACGTCACGAACATCGTGCTCGACGAAGCTCCGGACGGAACAGTCCGCGCTGCGTCCAAGGGTCTCGGCGTCATGCGGGATGGGTCCGTCGGTAGCGTCACCTACGACGACAGCATTGAGCGGACCGTCGCAGGCTGGAAAATCACGCGCCGGGTCGTCCGACCCCGCCGGGCGCCGCTGCGACCGTAACGGGCAGCGGCGAGTGCTTTCCGGTCGATAGTCACCCGCCGTTCACCTACGCCTCTTCGAGGGCTTCGCCGATTTGGTGGGCGACGCGATTGTGCTGATCCTGCACCAACCAATGACCGGCCGCGAGGACCAGCGCCACGGGCCATTCGATGATCTCCGCCGCGGCCAGCGCGCCGAGTGCACCGTAGTACGCCAACTGCTCGGGCCTAGGGATGCGGACCCGACCGACCATCGGGACGTCCACCGCGAAACCCTGCGCAGCCAGCACCCGATCGACGGCGTTTCGGTGAGTGGTAGGCAATTCTTCGGCCACTTGTTGCCTCCCCGTCATGGTGTATTCGACAATTCGACGCCTGAGGTCCGCAGGCTGTCTTTCGTGATGAGAACTGGTGTAGGCGTCTCCTCGGATCCGTTGACAGGCGCGCTGACGCAGGTGCTGACCGTGCCGTTGCGCGAGTTGTACGCGGTGCTGTGGCGCCTGGGGGTCATCGAGATCGTCGGCTGATCATCCCGTTGCTGCCCGCCCGCGGCGAACAGGCGCGGAGCGATAGCGGCGACGGCGGTCGCGACGGCGGCCGTCGACAACGCCTGCCACCAGCCGACCGGACCCAGCGGCGTGCTGCCGACCAGTTGACTCACTCCCGGCGTGCTGATCAGCACGCCGAGTACCAACAGTGAGCCGGCCGCGGTGCCGACCACCAGCGGGCTGTGCGAGTCGATGAGGGTTTGTCCCAACTGCGTCGCGACCAACGCCACCAGCGCCACCGTCGACGCGCGGCGCCGCCGGCCCGTGAAGCTCGCCAACACCCACGCGGCTGTCGCGGCGGAGGCGGTCGTCGCACCGCGCACCGCCACGGTCCGCCACAACGCGGCTCGGTCAGGCCCCCGGCCGGTATAACGCAGCTCGGCCCTCGGCGGGCTGACGGCAAGGGCCGCGGCCGGCAGCGCATCGGTGAGGATGTTGACCAGCAGAAATTGGCGGGTGTTCAGCGGTGCCCGGCCGGTGAGCGCGGTGCCGGCGATCGCAAAAGCCACCTCGCCCGCGTTGCCACCGAGCAGCACGGCCACGGCCGCCTGCACTCGCCGCCACAGTTGCCGACCTTCGTCCAAGGCGTCCAGCAGCGAACGGATCTGCCCGTCGAGCAACATGACGTCCGCGGCGGTGCGGGCCGGGTCGCTGCCGCGCGCGGCCACGCCGATGCCGACGGTTGCGGTGCGGATGGCCGCCGCGTCGTTGGAGCCGTCGCCGACCATGGCGCACACGTGACCCAGCCGCTGGATTGTCTCGACGATCTGCACCTTGTGCTCTGGTGACATCCGGGCGAACACCCGCCGGCTCTGCACTGCCTGCTCCTGTTTGCGCCGGGACAGCGCCTCCCATTCGGGTCCACTGATCACCTGATCGTCGTCGACGGGCATGCCAACGGCGGCGGCGATCGCGGTGGCCGTCACGGGGTGGTCGCCGGTGATCAGCCGCACCCCGATGCCGCGGTCGACCAGCTCGGCCAGCACCTCGGTCGCGCCTTCGCGCGGCGTGTCCGAAAGACCCAGCAAGCCGGCGAACCGCAGTCCATCGCTGCACAATTCGGCCAAGGCGTCGGCGTCGTCGCGTACCGATCGGACCTGTGACGCCGAAAGCTGCTGTGTGGCGACGGCAATTACCCGCAGCCCGTCGGCGGCCATCTTGCGCACCTGCCGCCATACCGCCTCGTCGGCGTCCGCGCACGCCGCGAGCACCACCTCCGGCGCCCCTTTGATCGATAACTGTTCGCCGCACACGGATGCCGAGAACGGGCGACCCGACCGGAACGGCAAATGCGCCGACGACTCGCCGCGGTCCAGGTGTCTCCCGGCCTCGGCGACCGCGCTGTCGGTTGCGTGTTCGTGCGGCCCACCGTTGGCGAGCGGTGTGGCACGGACGGCGTGGATGAGCACATCGTCGTCTGACAATCCGGTCGCGGCATGCACCCTGGTCACCCGCAGCCGGTTCTCGCTGAGCGTTCCGGTCTTGTCGAAGCACACCACGTCGACACGGCCGAGCGCCTCGACCGATCGCGGACTACGCACCAGCGCGCCGGCGCGGGTGAGTCGCCGCGCCGACGCCTGCTGAGCCAGCGTCGCGACCAGCGGCAGCCCCTCGGGAACAGCGGCCACGCTGACGGCCACACCGCTGCTGACGGCCTGCCGCAGACCGGTGCGCCGCAGCAGCCCGAGCGCGGTGACCAATCCTCCGCCGACAAGGCTGAACGGCCACGCCTTGTTCGTCAGATGTTTGAGCTGGGTCTGCAGGCCGACGGCCGAGCCGTCCGCGTGCGGGGTCGCGGCGGCACGGCGCGCCTGCGTCCGCTCACCGACGTCGGTGACGATCGCGACCGCGGTGCCCGCGACCACTGTCGTGGTGGCGAACAACAAGCAAGCCCGCTCGGCGACGGGCGCGGCTGGTGTGGCGTCGACCTGCTTGGGCACCGGCAGCGACTCCCCGGTCAATGACGACTCGTCGACTTCCACGTCGAGCACGTGGGTGAGCCGCGCGTCGGCGGGCACCACTTCACCTGGCCGCACCTCGATGACGTCACCGGGGCGCAGGTCGGCGGCATCAACCGTCGCGTAGCGATCGGCGCCGACCAGCTTGCGAGCCGGTGGGTCCTGCGCGGCCAGCAGTCGCCGCAGCAGCCGTTCGGCCCGGATCCGCTGGGTCGCCGCCAGGGCGGCGTTCCCGGCGAGGACCGATCCGACCAGGATCGCGTCGACCGGCGAGCCCAGCACCGCGCTGGCCGCCGACCCCACCGCCAACACCGGGATCAACGGGTCGGACAGTTCCTCGCGCATCGCGCCGGCGAAATCCCACATCGCCCGGCGCACCGGATCGACGACCGAGCGCGCGGGGCGGGCAGCGGATGCCAGTCGCGAGCGCTTGGGCGCTTGGGCGGATTGCGGCGGCTGCAGCACACGAGACACCTGTTCCACAGACATGGCGTGCCACTCGTGCACGCTCGCGGCAGGCGGCGGTGGCGCCCTCAGCGCTCCGCTGGCGAGCCGGTATCCCGTCCATACGCCGACGGCGGCCCCTGCGGTGACCGGGCCCGAGCCGCGGCCACGCACCCCGGGGATCATCAGGAGCGTACCCAAAATTGAAGCGCCGGTGGCGATTTCCACGCCGCGTTCACTGGCTCGACGGGCCGCCGGTAGGGCGTGCACAATCCGCCACACACTGTCCAGGTCGTCGACGAGCACGTCGGCGTGCCACGGCGGCGGGCCGTCTGCGGCGATGCCGATCGCGACGTCGGAGTCGGCTAGTGCCTGTGCCGCGGAACTCGACACCATCGCCACGGTGTGGCCCTCCCGCTGCAACCGGTGCACCGTACGGGCGAGCGCTTCGTCGAGGGACCCGTTCATCGGATCGAGGTCGTCGAACAACGAACGCAGGTCGTCGATCGTGTCGACGTCGACCGACACCAGCTCGGCGCCGCTGCGGCGCACTTCGCCGAGCACCGCCGACGCCAGTGGGTGATGCGCGTAGCGCACCAGCACCGCGCTGCGCCTGTCATCTCCGGACAGCGACCGTGTCACCGGCTGCCACCCGAGTTGCAATGCACCGCAGTCCAATTGGTCCTGTGCCCACTCCCATACCACCGCCCGCTCGTGCTCGGGCACGTCGCGGATGCGCGCAACCCGCAGTTCGTCGCAGCACAATGCCCGAGGGTCGAGCACCACGGCGTCGACCCGGTCGAGGCGCCGGAACACCCCGGGCCGCAAGGGCAGGGCGCCGTGTCGGTCGGCCAGGCCGCGGGCGAGTGTCGCGGCGAACGACTCGCGGCTGGCGCGGGCCGCTTTAGGGGCGGCGACCACGACGGCGGTGGCGGCGGCGTCGAGGGCGCCGGTGAGAATGCCGATCGCCGGTGCGGCAGCCGCCTGGGCCAGTCCACTGCGGTCTCCGTGGCGCTCAACCGGTCCCGGCGGCAGCGGTCCTGGTCGGTCACCAGGCCGGATACCGTCGATACACGTCGCGTGCGCCGCGAGTCCCGGTTCGCGGCGTTGCCAGATGGTGGCCGCGGCGCGGGTCTCGGCGGCCTTCGCGAGGTGGATGAACATGTCGACGCCCAGCGACGCCGGCAATTGGGTGACGGTGTACACGGCGGCCGCGGCAAGCGCGATCGCGGTATCGGCGGCGTTGGCGCCGAGGCGCTGTTCGACGGCGCGACGCAGCCTCGGCTGGTGATCGACGAGCGCGACAACGGCGTTGAGGCCTACCGGCAGCCCCCGCAGACCGACGACGCGGCCGGCCAGTGCGACACCGAGCCCGGCGGCGTTCATCGCCGCCGAGACCATGCTGCCGGCCAGCACGATGCCGTCGGCGGGCAGGTCGACCGGCAGGTGACCGGAATCGGGGCGCCGATTTTCGGCAGCGGCCACCACGCCACACAGCTCGTCGATGGTTGTCGTTTCGTCGACCTCCGCGATGACGCGCGACAGCGGATAGTTGAGGGTCGCCGAGATCACACCGCGATGCCCGCGGAGGGCGGCGAGTACCGCGGGACCCACATCGCGGTCCGGTTCGCGCTCGGAGAGGCCGCGCACTTCGATCCAGCAGCGGTCGTCGCCGCGCCACCGGCGCCGGGCCGGCTTGCCGCCGAGCAGTTCCGTCGCGGCCTCGGTGATCGCCTCGACCACGCGGCCGGCGGGCATCATGCGCATCGGCAAGGTCGCGAGGTCCACGCCCGCTGCGGTGACGGCCGCAGCCGACCGCACACCCGTGTCGAGGGCGCGCAGAGGCATCGACACGGAGGTCCGTATCAGTCGGCTCAGGTCCACGTCGACGGCTAACGCTTGCTCGGAGAGCGCTTCGACGGCGCCGTGCTCTTACGCGCAGGGGTCGCGCCTCCGTCGCCTCGGCGGGGCGCTCGGTCGCCTTCCGAATGCCGCTCGAGTTGTTCCGGACGACCGGGAGCGTTGGGCGCCGAGTGACTGCCCGAACGCTGACTGAGCTGCCGGACCACCAGGGCGGTGCCTCCGACGCCCAGCAGCACAGGCCAGTCCACCAGACCCACGGCGCCGATCGCCACCAATGTCAGCGCGGCCGCCGGAGTCGAGTGACTACCTCTGCTCAGCCCGCTCTTCACGCCGGCCGCGGCACCCTGCATGCCGCCGATCACGCCGTTCACCGCGGCCCCACCCACAGCCCCGGCCGCGGCCGTCGTAGCATCGGCCGTCCAGGTAATCACGTCTACCGCGCCTTCGGAAATGTTCATTACCCCTCCGTCGCGTTCACCATTCGGACACCAACTAGCAAACCGGAGTTTACTCCGGAGACAGAGTCATGTCGTTCGGAGCGCCGAAGACGTGCCCGCCAACTTGCCGAACTCTCGCCGGCACCGCCCCGAAGGCCGCACCACACAAAATGCAGGCATGTCGCTACATAATCGCGACACCGACCTGCCGCTGGAGGAACTGGTTTGCGATCCGCCGCTCGGCGATATAGCTCCGGTCGGCCAGCTCTTGGTAATGATGCAGACCGGGTTGGCCAACTTGTGGCAATCGTCCAGGCGCGAGCGCAGAATGGTCGCGGGGACCTGGTCGACGGCGCCGATCCGGAATCCCATGTGCACCAGGGTGATCGTGTACATGCCCGCGCCGTAGCCGAGGTCCGGCGCGATGCGTGGCGTTCTCGGACCGCGCTGGCATTGACACATGCGGCGAAACACGGTCAGAGACCAGACTCGACGGGATCCGCAGCGACAGGGCAAGCGCTTCAGTTGTGTGCATCGGCAGGTAGAGATGGTGCAGTCGGCTCCGGGTTACGATGCCGCGCAACCATTTCTGCATCAACGCTCGTTGCCGTCGCTGTGGAACAGCCCGCCGAAGCTCTCCGGCGTTACCTATCCTCGGCGCTCCAACGCAGTCATCGTCTCGAACCGCACGAGCCGTAACCGCTCATTGGGGCACCATCCCTTCTGCAGCCCGAACAGATAGGGTTGTTGTCTCTCGGTTCCGGTGGGTGCATGGCCCGCATCGCGTGCCACTAGATGGCCAGCATGAGTATTGCCAGCCCCACCGGGCCGAGGGCCGCAGACCGGCATCAGGGACATGCCCCGCGCACGCAGAGGGCCGATCAATGAGCTTCCGGCGACGGCCCTCGCTTCCGGAGAGGCAGCGCATCGACCTCGAAGGAGATTGTTGGTGTTCGCTGGCTGGGACTGGGGCACTGTTGCCCACGACGTGACCGTGATCGACGATGCCGGCGGCAAAGTCGAGAGGTTCGCGCCGCCACACACCGAAGACGGCATCGCGCGGGCATTGGCTCGCCTGGCCACTCACGGTGATCCCGGCACGCTGCCGGTAGCGATCGAAACCACCCGCGGGCTGGTCGTGGACCGGTTGCTGGCCGCCGGGCACCCGGTAATCCCGGTCCATCCCAACGCTTTTCACGCTGCCCGTCCCCGCTGGGGTGCTGCCCGCGCCAAGAACGACCCAGGCGATTCGTTCAAACTGGCCGACTACATCCGCACCGATATCCACCGGCTGCCGACCCTGGCCCCCACGCTGGCGCAGACCTTGGAACTGCAGGCGCTGACCCGCCAGCGCGGCGATCACCTGGGCTTGCGGATCGCCGCGGTCAACCAGCTCTCCGCCCTGCTGGACGCGCATTGGCCCGGCGGCAGAACAATCTTCGCCAACCTGCACTCGCCGATCGCATTGGCATTCCTGGATCGCTATCCCAACCCCGAGTCGGCCGCCTCGCTCACCGCTGCCCGTCTCGAGGCGTTCTGCCGTCGGCGCAGCTACAGCGGTCGACGCTGCGGCGCTGAGTTGCTGGCCCGGCTGCGGGACGCACCGACCTCGGCCAGCCGCCTCGGCCAACCGATCATCGCGCAACTCATCCGCGCACAGGTCGCGGCCGTTCGGTCGCTGCAGACCAGCCTCGACCAGCTCGACACCGTGATCGCCGAAGCCGCCACGGCCCACCCGTATGCCCGGCTGCTGGCTGACCTGCCGCGCATCGGCGTGCTCAACCTGGCCCAAATCATCGGTGAGATCGGCCCAATCCTGGAGCGCGCCAACAGTTTCGACCAGCTCGCCGCCGAAACCGGTCTCGCACCGGTCACCAGGGCCTCCGGCAAGACCCACACCGTCGCGTTCCGCCACGCCACCAACCACCACGCCCGCCAAGCCCTGGTCACCTGGATCGACAACAGCCGCAGAGCCAGCGACTGGGCCGACCAGCGCTACACCGCCGCCCGCCAACGCGGCCAACGACACCCCCACGCCATCCGAACCCTCGGACGAGCCTGGCTGCGCATCATCTGGGCCTGCTGGCGCACCAAAACCGCCTACGACCCCGGCAAGCATCAACCAGGTCAACGACCGATCGCCGCGTAGGGGTTGACTCAGGGAACTCATGCGGGGTCATCAGAACCTTTGCCATCACGCCGCCTCCCGCGCTGCCTGATCCCAGTCGATGACAACGCGTTCCGGCACCCAGCCGCGGTGCAGGTCGAACACCTTCGACACCACACGCACGCGACACCGCCGGTTGATCCTCCCTACGATGCTGAGAGCGTCACCCAGGTCGTCACACTCGTCGAAGTCCGCGGCTGCGTCACTGCCGGGGAACCGCAGCTCAACCACATGCCGGACCTGTCCCGCCAGCGTGTCCCGGTACGCCGACTGCCGCGCCCGCGACCGTTTGCCGGTGGCGGCGACCCAAGCCTCGACCTCACGCTCGGGCACAATCCCGGCGGGGCCTTCTATACACTTCGGGGAGGTGTGGACGCTGTCGGACATTACCGCGAACCAGCTGAGCGCATCCTCGAGGCTGTCGTGTTCTTCCACTTCCAAGTCACTCCACCCGTACGTCCACACGAGGTAAATGCCTGCAGGGCCGGTGGATTCGCTGCCGTCAAGACGGATCGTGTACGCGTTCATACTGCTCGTTCTCCAGTGTCGGGTACCCACTAGACACGATCATGGGGTTCGACTGGTTCATCGACGGTGTCCACGATGACGGGACCACCCTGATTCAGATTCAGTTGCTGCCGCAGGCCGCGGGATAATGGGGGCGGCAGCGGCAGCGGACTCGTGGCCGCATCGCGCGCAGTGCCGACCCCTACCGCCAGCTAGCTGCGTGCCATGTTCGGTGACCTCGAAGTGGCCTGATCAGCGAGCCCGTTCCCAGCGGTGGGTGGGCGTCGTCGAATTACTCGCGGACCTGAGCGTTCACTGTGGGATGCGCGTCACCGCTGTCCGCGCCCAGACCCGCGAGCAGGCGCAGCCCGTCCTCGGCGGGGCTGCCGGGGGCCGCAGACAGCACCAGCAGTTCCATGCCTGACTCGTCCGGTAGTGCGAAGTTCTCCTGGTGCAGTTCCAGCAGTCCGACAAGCGGGTGCCGGTACGCCTTGCGTCCATGTGCGCGGGCGCGCACGTCCGCGCGGGCCCAGAGGCGGCGGAAGCGCTCGCTGCCCATCGCCAGCTCGCCGATTAGCGAGGCCAGACGGGGATCCTCGGGGTATTTGCCGGCGGCCAGGCGCAGGTGCCCCACCACGTCGAGGGTGCATTTCTCCCAGTCCGCGTAAAGACCGCGCTCGGCCTCCTCGAGGAAGATGTGCCGGGCGGTGTTCAGGCCCGGCATCGGCCGGCCATAGAGGAGCCCGGCGAGGCGGTTCCCGGCGAGCACGTCCAGTCGGTGGTCCATGATCAGGGCAGGTGCGTCGGCGACCAGGTCGAGGACGCGCAGCATCTCTGGCCGGACCCGCCCGCCCGGCACCTTCGCGTGGCGGCGGCGCTGCCGGGCGAGCCGACAGAGGTGCCCGCGTTCGGTCTCGTCGAGGCCGAGGACGCGGGCGAGCGCGTCGAGGACCTGCTCGGAGGGCTGGGTCGCGCGGCCCTGCTCCAGGCGGACGTAGTAGTCGACGCTGACTCCGGACAGGTGCGCGACCTCTTCGCGACGCAGCCCTTCGACCCGGCGGTGCCTGTCGGTGGGGATGCCGACGGCCGCCGGGTCGACCCGGGAACGCCGGGTCCGCAGGAAGCCCCCAAGATCGTCCATGCCCCCAGTATGACCTCGGTGGCGCCGGTGAAGGTGGTCCTGCCGTTACCAGGAAGTCCCGTCCGATGGAAGAGGCGCCCCTGAACGCCGGGCGCCGCGGCGCCCAGGATCGAAGGCACCCGATCCGAAGGAGTTCCTATGAAGACGCTGATCGTCTACGCCCACCCGGAGCCGAAGTCGCTCAACAGCTCGCTGAAGGACCTCGCGGTGTCCACATTGGAGACCGCCGGGCACGAGGTACGGGTGAGCGATCTGTATGCCATGAACTGGAAGGCGGTCGTAGACGCCGCGGACTACGGCCCCGACGCCTCGAGTCCGCTGAAGGTCGCCCTGGACTCGGGCCGGGCCTTCGACGCTGGGACGCTCACCCCGGACGTCCTCGCCGAGCAGGAGAAGCTGCTGTGGGCCGACACGATCATCTTCCAGTTCCCGCTGTGGTGGTACACGATGCCCGCGATACTCAAAGGCTGGGTGGACCGGGTGTTCACCTACCACTTCGCGTACGGCGTGGGCGAGCACAGCGACACCAGGTACGGCGAGCGCTTCGGCGAAGGCACCCTCGCGGGCAGGAAGGCTCTGCTGTCGGTGACCGCCGGCGGCCCGGAGTCGCATTACGCCGATCGCGGTATCAACGGCCCCATCGACGATCTGCTGTTCCCGATCCACCATGGCATCCTCTACTACCCAGGCATCGAGGTGCTGCCGCCGTTCGTGCTGTACGGCGTCGACCGGATGACCGGTGAGGACTACCCCGACCTCGCCAAGGCCTGGGAGCAGCGCCTGCTCACCCTGGAATCGACCGAGCCGATCGCGTTCCGGCGGCAGAACTTCGGTGACTACGAGATCCCCTCGCTGCACCTGAAGGAGGGACTGGAGCCCGCGGGCCGCACGGGTTTCGGGCTGCACGTGCGCGGCTGACCGCCCGCCTCGTAGCGAGAAGCGACGAGGCTGAAAGACAGGTTCGCTGCGTCATGGTCGAGCGGAATGTAGCCGACCTCGTCGACGATGATCAGTTTGTAGCGCCGGATTCTCAGCTCGGTATCGATTGGCCCATCTGATGTGCGGCTGCCAGCCGGGCATTCGGTGTCGAACAACACCGAAAGCCCGGCCTGAGCCGCTTCGACTCCGAGCCCGATCAGCAGCCTGCGAGAATCCCGGAAAACCCGGATCAACTCGTCTCTTGACCCGACGATCTCGGCTGGTCAGATAGCGTTTGTGGGGCGGGCGGGGCTCGAACCCGCGACCAATGGATTATGAGATCAAACACTCCGAACACTGTCCTGACCAGGAAATATGCGGGTCAGTCACCAGCGAATGAACAAAATACATTGCTGTCGGACAGCTAAGCTGGCGATCTTGATTGCCTCACGACGACACCGGACTCACTCCCAGTATCTCGCACCACCGTAGGACCAGATCAGGCTCCCTTTGCGAGACAGCATCCTTGTACCGTGAACTGTTCGTGACGAGTATCGATTTGTTGGAGGGCCAACTCATCAGGTGTAGGCGATCACCAGAGGCATGCCGTGCAATGTATCAACCCCGACCGGCGGTGTCCGGACAGTACTGGCAAGGCACACTGACGGACCCGAGCGTCAACTCTGTCCATATAGACGCATAGGCTCCAAACCTACCGGCGGGGCTGCTGCACCGGGGGAGATGGTAGACATCTTGCTATGAAGGGGAAATCGCTTCTGAGGCAACATGTTTGGACAGGTATGCTTCGCCGAAGCATACCTATACTCGCAGTATGCGTTCTAACACTCGCGACCGCGTGGGTTGGTTTGATGCTGCCCAGGACAGTCGACTTCTGGAAGATCGCCGCCCAGCCCCTAGCGACTGCCTTTGCGGGGGTCGGAGCAATCACTGCAGGTGCGTTAGCCTATCTGAACGGTCATCGCACCCGAAAACAAGACCATCTCCTCCACGAGAGCAAAGAGTTGCGCGCCCAGGAGCTCGCACTCCGGGAACGCTACATAACAATTGCTGGTCAACTCGCCGATGCTTCCCATGCTATTCGACTTGCCGCCGTCTACTCCCTTTCATCCCTCGCCGATAACTGGAACGGATTCGGAAATACTGCCGAAAGCCAGGCATGCATCGATCTTTTAAAAGCCTACCTCAGGGTTCCGATTGAAGATTTACCAAAACCAACCAAAGAAGATCAAGCCGAACGCGAACTCCGACAGATAATAGTGCATACTATCGCAACTCGTCGAAAATTGCCGATCGACGATCAGAGATCCTGGGCTTTATCTGATACAAACTTGCCAGGCGCTTCGCTACGTGGATGCAAACTCGATGGTATTGATCTGACCGGCGTGAATCTACGAGGCGCCGATCTCAGAAATGCGTCACTGTATCAAGCGAATTTGACTGATACGTCACTAGAAGCAACGCGTTTGGAGAAGGCGAAATTTTCAAGCGCAGATCTGTCTCGATGTAATCTAACGTTCGCATGGGCGAACGGAGCTTTCTTCACGGGAGCCAAAGGGCCAGGAGCGAAATTCACTCACGGAAGATTGCAAGGTGCCGTACTCTATGACTGCAACTTGATAGACGCCAATTTCGATGCCGTGGAGATGCAGGGAGCCTTGCTTGCAGGTGCGGTCCTCCGAGGCGCCAGCTTTGTCGGCGCAGATGCTGCCAAAGCCCACTTCCAACGAGCCGACCTCACGTCGGCTGAACTTTGGATGGCCAGAATGGAAGACGTCGATCTGAGTCATGCGAATCTAGTTGAAGCAAAGTGTTCGAATGCCAAGTTGGCCGGATCCAATTTGCAGCACACCGATTTCTCCGACGCAGATCTGACGGGCAGCGATCTACGCAACGCAAGATTATTCGGAGCTATTCTTCATCGCTCGAACATGTCGAATGCTGATGCTCGGGGGGCCTTATTTTTGAATGCTGACCTGAATTCAGCGAACCTGTGCGGAACAGATCTAACCGGAGCCATGATTCACACCGCGAAACTTTCCAAAGAAACGGTCGATCAACTCTTACATCTGCGCGTTCAGCTTGAATTGGTCGAGAACCAGAAGCCAGACGGACATTCTGACGCAATGATAACCGTGCGGAGTATGCCCGATATCCAGGGAGTCGTTTTCTCACCCGAGACGAAATGGCCAATTGGGGGAATTTATTTCCCAACCAACGACGATAGAAGCAGAAGCAAACCTCCCATCCTCTGACTCTATGTAGATTCGAATCCGACGGAGGTCACACTGTGGCCAGCGCGAATGCACCGCGATCCCTGGATGCCAGATATGTGCCGTATGGCGGGATTTTCAGTGCCCATTTCGCGGCGCTACGCAGCCGATTCGCCAGACCCGCTAGGCGGCGATCTCATCGGGCGCTGCCGACTCGGCCCACGCCCCCAGGGTCGCGGGTCGAACGTCACATCGCAATCAGCACACTTGACGAGCATGGAACCTCCTCGCCATATTGGACCATCGGCCACTGACAACCTCGGCGTAGCGCAGGCCAGACGCCCAGCACCCGCCCCGCTGAATCGGCTACTCAGCCCCAGGGTGTCGACTCGAAGCCCGCAGCCTTCATATCGCGCTTGGCCTCTTCCATGTAGGAATCGACCTGCTGCTTCAACATGTCCATGAAGCTCATCGCGTCCCGCTCCGCGTCGGGGGCCTCGTAGCGCTGCCGACCACACTCCTCGCGGAAATCATTGATGAAGGTGTTCAGCTCGTCAGCAGCGGCCTTCAGCGCCACGGGTTTCGCGAACGGCTCAGTGGTAGTGCGGAACACGGTCAAAACCGCTGTACACAGCCTCGTTCCGCTCGCCACAAGTTTGTCCGAACCCACCATCTTCAGCCGATTGAACGGTGTCGTTATACGCTTCGTCGCCTCTGCTTGTTGGCTGCTTCATCCAGCTTTCCGGCGGCATTGGGGTCTGGTTTCCCTGTCCCGGTGATGAAGGCGTCTCGCAAGGCGTTGAACATGCCCTTCGTGTCGATCGCGTTCATCAATACGTCGCTGCATTCAGCTGCTAACCCAGTAGCGGCATCGAAGACCGTCTGTTGCTCGCGTAGCTGATCCTCGCGGACCTCCTTGCGGTTAAGCACCGAGTGCTCTTGGTCAGCCTTGCGCTTGTCGCTCGCTCGGAGAGACCACCCCGCGATGACGGGTCCGACGACACCGGCTCCAAACAGGGCTCCCCACCCAAATCCAGGTTGGGTGAAGAAGTCAGACACGGGGCTCATGCTGGGGAGCATAGAGGCCGTCGCCGACAGACTCGGCAGTCTCTATGCCCAGCCCACTTCTGGTGTACCGCCAGCGTCCCTACAGTGTCCCTAAACGGGCAGATACGAGCGGGATGGGGCAACATGCCCCCAGTGTCGAGACAGCAGATGAGCTGCTGCCCGATCCGCAATTGTCGCCAGGCGGCGTTCTCATCGGTAGATCCCGATTCGAGATCAACGTTGACCGATGGCTACTGCACCACACCCGGACCTGGGACGGGACCCAACCCTCACCCTTCCAGAAGCTATCGATGCCCATGCACCAACACGCCCCGTTTCGTCTTGACGCATAGGCATCAACTCGACCTCGGCTGACTCACGAGAATTCCGGCCGGTGGGTTGGTGCAAGCAGCCCATTTTGGCGCCCGTAGGCCAGGTAAACGCAGTCGTCGCATACGACACGGTTACGGCCGCCGGGGTCGTAGATGAATCCTCCGTCGGCTCCGACCCCTCGATTGCATTCGATGCACAGGCTGCCGAACTGATTGCGTTGCATAACGTTCTCCCTAATCAGGTTGGTGATCCGGATCAGCGGGGCATAACTTGGCGCTGCTGGTCGGCACCGCTACCGGTCGCGAGCGGGGGCTCAGAGCACGATCAGCAGCGCGAGCAGGATTGCTGCAATGATCCCGAGGGTGACGGCGAGCTTTCGCGCGGTCCGCACCGCGCCGGTTTCGCTGTGAAGGGCTGTGGAGAGCCGCTGATTTTCCTCCTTCAACCGATTCGCGGCCGTGATAACTCTGTCGAGATCTGTGGTGGCCTTGTTGGCTTCGGCGCTCTTGGTGTCGAGGTCGGCTTTGAGCTGACCGATCTCGGCATCCCGGGTTTGAAGGTCGTGTTTGAGGTTGGTGATGGTGGCGGATTGTTGTCGGGTGCGTTCTTCCCAGTCGGTCACGGTGGCCCATCCTCGACGGCTGAGATCGATGTACGCCCAGCCGAGTTCGTTGTCGATCCATTGCTGCAGAAATGAACTCACCGACAGCTGCGACTCGCGCATCCCGCGGCTATGCGCGCAGTAGAAGCCGGTGAACGCGGTGTATTCGTCGTCGGGTGGGTCGAAGTCGGCGATACCGAGCGCTGGTATGCGCGACACCCAGTCACAGTGGCGGGTCAGCCAGACGATGTGGTCGACGCCGGCGATTCTCAGCCCAGTTGTGCGCTCACGGGCGACTTTCTCGGCCAGCGGCGACCATTGCACCTCTACGGCGAATGATCGGTCCTGGTAGTGGCCGTAGACATCCGGGGTCTGGTTGCCGACCGATTGTTCGACCTGGGCGTCGGTCATGCCCATCTGGCGCAGTTGATTGCGCACCCAGTGCTTCATCCGATTGTGCAGGAACGTTTCCTCACCGCTGTGGGCCTCGGACCGGCCGGCCGCGACCGTGCCAGGTCGGTGGCGCAGGAACCGGCTCTGGTCGCGTTCGACGACGGTGAGGTCGTTCTTGCATCCCAGGCAGCTCAGTCCTTTGCGGAGGTGCCAGCTGTTGAAGACGGCGGGATCGATGATGTTGACGTACTCACCGCCCGGTGTCAGTGCTGCTGTCATCATCTGCCGGGCGGGGCGTCCCGCAGCCGATGCTTTGTTTCCGTTCCCCGCCATGGCCCTGCCCCTGCATGTTCTGATCCGGGTCCTACGATCGCTGACTGTACGGGTGGGCACCGACACTTTTATGGTCGATGGACTTTCTCTCAAGACGCGAAAATGCTGTCCCCATTGATGCCTATGCCTCAAACGTTTTGATGCATAGGCATCAATTACGCCGCCGCGACGCCGAACGGCTGTTGACATACCCCGCAAAGGATCGGTCCAGCATCGATCGTGCGCTGGGCAGCCCGTACCCGACGCACCGGATCGCATTCACACGTTAGGGCTCGCCCGCTGCGTGGGGCGCGCTCCTCCTCACCTTCGCCATCCTCACCGCCGTCGGCTCCGGTTCCGGCTTTGCCTCCTGGTCCCGGGTCATGCTCGGAACGGCGGTGCGCGATGAGCACGGCTTCCAATGCTTCGATCTGTTCGCGGTACGCGCGCGCGGTCGCGTCGGTGATGCTGGTCTCTGACCATCCACGGTTGGCCTGGCGCGCGATCGCCAACCCGAGCTCGTTCGCGATGGCCCGATATCTCGCGTTGTGGTAGGCCCCGCCGCGGCTGGTGTCCTGAATGCCACGTGTGCGGGCAACCCCGTGGGCAGCTTCGTGAAGCAGTGTGCCGAGCACGTCTCGTGCACCGAGTGCGAACCCTTCGCCGCCGACGAACAGCTCTGGCATCCACTCCTCACCATGTACCCAGCGGTCCGCACCGAAGTGACCC
Organism: Nocardia sp. NBC_00881; assembly: GCF_045207455.1. Taxonomy (NCBI): domain Bacteria; kingdom Bacillati; phylum Actinomycetota; class Actinomycetes; order Mycobacteriales; family Nocardiaceae; genus Nocardia; species Nocardia sp. NBC_00881. Next base: position 7,795,671 of record NZ_CP108798.1, on the reverse strand, counting down.
AACCGCACCCCGCGTGGTGAACCGATCGAACCGGCCGCCATAGTCACGACCACGTCGGGAACGTCAATGTGCTTGGTGCGGATACCCGCCCACACCGCTTCGATGACAGTCACGACCGATCCGGCAAATGCATTCATCGCAGAACCTCCCCGACTTGATGCTTATGCATCAATAATACTCTCGAAAACTGTTGTTCACCAAGGCTTTTCATGAATTTGACGCATAAGAATCAAGTTGATGCACAAGCGTCAATTCTCCGAATTCGCGTTGACGCGTGTGCATCAACGCACCCGTTCCTGTCTTGACGCTTGTGCATCAACCCGCCCCTGCTGACTCTTCTGTTGTGGTTCCCTACCACCCCGGCACCGCCCCGCCCGCTCGCGTTCCACGACGGTTCCAATGCACTCCTCGCGGCCTGAAACATCCGCTCGCGCACCTGAACTTGCTTCCCCGCACTGAGCGCGCCCTTGCGCGCGAACACGACACCGTAGGTGGCGCAGCTCTATACGCAACTTCCGCACCTGACGCAACCCCGCTCCCAACCCCTCTTTTGTGGTCCCTCCCTTTGTGGTCTCCCCTCCCCTACTGAACTTTCCCTCTTGTGTTTTGTGTTGTTTCCTGCCCTGCCCGGCTGACACTCTCTATGAACAGCGAAGCCATAGAGAGTGTCAGCCGGGCAGGGCAGGAGGCGGCGCAAAACACCCCAGGTCAAACGCCAGTTTGACCTGGGGATGCCGGTACACTGCCGGGACTTGAAAATCCCGGCACGCTCCCGGCACTGTCCCGGCATTGTCCCGGCACCGAACCACCTTTGATCTACGCAAAGCGCGCCGCTCGGCTGGCCGTGCACAGGTAAACTCGTGGGGCAGTAGGGGTTTGACACGGCCTCCGCCATGCACGCCGGCGGGTGGTTGAAGGGGAGACGTGATGAATAAGAATCCGGTTCCGTGGCCGATCGAGCCTCACACGATCGCGAAACACGCTCTGTATCGGCAGTACTTCAGCAAGTGGTTTCCGATCATGACCAACGGCTTCGGCGGAAACGTCACCTACGCTGAAGGATTCTCCGGGCCCGGCGTCTACACCAACGGCTCACCTGGCTCGCCGGTGATAGCACTGCAAACCCTCGTCGGCGATGCTCGCAATCGCACCCGCTACAAGAAAATGCGACTGCTGCTTGTCGACCACGACGAACGCTGCGTAACGCTTCTACGAGAGCGTATGGCAGTCGCGTCGCAGCCGGTCAGCCTCGAAGAACTGGCGAAGTACGGTATCGACCTCGACATCCGCAAGGGCTCGTGCGTCCCCACACTCGAACAGTTGCTGACTGAGCACAAGGCGTGGGGGCGGCCGATGCTGGTCGTGCTCGACACCTGGGGCGGCGGCATACCGATTGACCTGGTACGACGGATCGCGCAGAACCCCCACAGCGAAGTCCTGATCACGATCCAACCCCAGTACTTCGCTCGGTTCGCCGACGTCGACTCGATCAACCACGGCGATGAGGTATTCGGTGGGAAAGCATGGCGTCAAGTCAGCGATCTGCCTGCCGATCGAAAGGCGCGGTGGGTGATCGAGCACTACCGTGATGTGATCCGGGAAGCCGGTTTCGCGTACATCTTGGATTTCGAACTCATCGACAACCGGGGGCAAGCTCTGTACCTGGTGTTCGGAACCGATCACCCCCGCGGCCTGCAGAAGATGAAAGAGGCCATGTGGGAAGTCGATGACGTCGCAGGCGTTGGTTACCGCGACCCCCGTGATCCAGATCAACAGACGCTGGAGATCGTCTTCGAACCGAACACCGAGCCGCTCAAGCGACTCCTGCTGGACGAACTACGCCGGAATGGTCCGGCGGCGGGGAAGTCGGTCATGCAGCTACGCGCATTTGCGTTGTACCGCACCGTTTTTAAGGAGAGTCAGGTCCTTCCCGCTCTCGAAGCGCTGCTCGACAAGGGCGCTATAGAAACCACAGAGCCCGGACGCGTGCGTATGAACAGCAACGTCCGGGCTCTTCGGCAGTGCTAAACCACAACGACAGGATCTACATCGGCAGTTGTCGGCATCTCGTCCCACAATTGGCCGTCCAGTTCGCGCCCGAGCGCCTTCGGTGTCCGGCCACCCCATTGCTTGAAGAAGAACGGCACATCCGCAGCCTGGCAGGTATCTCGAATGTGGCGAACCCATGCCGGGTCCATCGGCCGGTTCTCGGCGCCGGATTCCCCGCCCGCGATCACCCACCCGATCCCGTCAAGCACCAAGCCATCCAGCGGCCCCAGCAACGGCTCACACGACAGGAACCGCACCGCGGCGGGCACATCTCGCAAATGGTCGATACGGTCGAGGTAGTCGGAGTTCTCCACCGATACACCCATCCACACATTGCCCGGCCATTCCAGCCGGTCAGCCAACCGCTTCAACCGCACCGAACGCTTGGTGAGCACTTGGTAGGTGTGCTGGGGCGTTTCACGCATCACGTCGAACACGTCGCGGATGAACCCAATCGGCACCTTCGCATGGAATAGGTCCGACATCGAGTTGACGAACACCACCCGCGGGGCCCGCCACCGACGTGGCACGTCTAAGGCTTGCGGATGGATGCTCACGCCGAACCCCGGGCCGGACGTACGGGCGTCGCCGTCGCGCTGGTATTTATCAGCACCCATCGCTTTCAGCCGTTTCGCCAGCACCATGGCATAGCAGTGATCGCAGCCCACCGACACCCGGTCACAGCCGGTGACCGGATTCCACGTCGCCTCAGTCCACTCGATACCCGACTTATCCGACATGACACCCTCCTCCCGAATGCCCCTGACACTACGACACGATGTATTCGTAACCCCGGAGCACGCACCGTTCGGCTCCTTTCTCAAGAGTTCTCGTCCGTCACAACCGGATTCGTGTACTTGGTGGCGGCGGTCAACGTGCGCGTCACCGTGGACGAACTCAGCTCGACGTACTCGGCGATGCGGGCATGAGACCAACCCTCCTCGTGCCGCAACCGAAGAATCGCCGCGACAGTGTCTGGATCACGACGCCCAGCAGGGTCGCCACTGCACACCTGCTCCGCCACCATCACCCACCGGTCGATGCGCGCTGGTGCGCTGGTGCGCTCGTGGTGCGTTGGAGCTTCGATCTCGACCTGATGCGCGCTATCCAACTCCGGCACCGCCCGGTGGGCGGTCAACTCTGTAGATGTCGAGCGGGTCTCGGTGTGGACCTCGCGTACCGAGACGGTGCGTACTGGTTCGGGGTCGTGCACTGGTTCCGGTTGGGTGTGCACGGCTTGTGCGGTGTGGTGCTCACGGCCGATCATGTGCGCGAGCGCGGCGCCCATGCCGAGGACGGCGACCGGGAGGCAGGCCACCAGGACGGTGACCGGCCACGGCGCCGAGGTGACGCCGGTGGCTTTCATGAGGTGGTAGGCGACCTGACCTACTGCCCCCAGTACCAGGCTGCCGAACGCTGACCACTTCGCGTAGCTGCGGGTTCGGTCCGAACGGATCCGTCCCGACAGCCACACATACAGCGCGTAGGAGGCGTAGGCCTCCATGCCGATCGGCAGGGTGATCGCGGTGTTGATCTCGAAGTCGTCGGCGATACCGGGCAACGGATGCACCGGGCCGAAGCCGGTCAGCTCGCCGAGCCCGACCCAGCCGGACCAGATCGCGACGAACGCAGGCAACGCCAAAAGCATTACCGGCCATGGCCGTAGAGCGTTTCCGGTGGCGTGTGCACCGGGTTGTGCATCGTCTGGTGCGCTGCGGTGCGCAGCCTGGTTGCTGCGCACCGTCTGTGCACCGGGGTTCCGGTTCACTGCTTGCTCCATGCACCGGCCGCACCGGTCGGGGTGTAGGTGGCGGTGAACAGTCGTGCCTTCGGGTAGGCGGGGTCGGGTTCGGTGTAGGTGACCGACAGGGTGTCACCGGTCTCGAACTCGACATCGCCGGCGGCTTCGAGAGCGGCGCCGATGGCCTGTTCCATGCGCCAGCTCACATACAGGTTCCGGGGTCCGGCGGCGGTGTCGAGGGTGATGACCAGCTGGGTGACCGGCTGGCCGTTCTCGTCGCGTTCGACCTCACCGGGTGCGCCACCGAACTTGAGCTTCGGCTGCTCGACCGCGGCAGTGATGCGCCCGGTCACGGTGGTGCCCGGCTGGGCGTTCTTCCCGAACGCCGATGTCGGGCGGGCGGCGTTGCGGAAACGGGCACTGAGGTTGGTAGTCATGAGGATGGTTCCTTCCGGTTGTGGTGAATCGGGTTCAGCGGGAGCGGGTTCGGTCAGGACGGTGAAACCGCGGACGGGCCTGCTCCGGCCGGGACTGCTGCCGGTGGGGTCGGTCCAGGTGCGGGACCGGTTCGAGGTCGGTCAGGTCGTATCCGGCGTCGAAGTGGTCGGACAGGTCCTTGCCGCTGCGGGCCTGCACGACGCGGACTTCGCCGACGCGGTCGGTGAGTGTTTCGGCGACCTTGCCGGCGTGCTGGTAGCCGGGGCGGTCACGGTCGGCGACCACAATCACCCGCCCTGCCCCCGACAGCCAGCGCGCATGCTCGGGCGTCCAGGACCCGGCGCCCATCGCGTTGCAGGTCGCGATCAGCCCGGCCTGGTTTGCCCGTTGCACGTCCTTCTCGCCTTCACAGACGAAGATCTCCCGGCCGGTGTCCAGGGCTTCACGGATGTCGGCGAGCTTCCACGGGATCGGCGCGAAACCGCCCTTCTCCCACTCGGTCCCGGTCCAATGCGCCTGCCAGAACGATTTGGCGTGCCCGTGCTCGTGCGGGGTGTGTACTCGGGTGACCGCGCCCTCGACACGGCCGCCCGGCCATTTGTAGACGTAGGTGTCCACGTTCTGCCCTCGCCCGGTCTGCGCCCCCAGGTCCCGTTTCGCCGGGATCGGGAACTGGGCTGCGGCGATCGCGCGTTCGACCGGGGTCAACGCTCGGCGCTCGGTAACGCCGTACCGCTGACCGTGCACACCGGTGTTTCGCCGGTTCGGATCGCGGTCGGGCAGCCGGTCCCACAGGTCGCGCACCCGCAACCCGACCCGGTCGAGTACCTCTTCGTCGTTGCAGCGTGCCCAGCACCGCACCATCGTTTTGCCCTGTCGCGGGTCATACCGCACACCCAAACTGGGGTTGTGATGGTGGCCGTCGGCCTCGTGCACCGGACACAGGTAGTTCGTCCACTGCACCGGATCACGCGGGATCCGCGCCGGACCCACCGTGCGGATGAGCGCGTCGGTCACGACCTGATACGAACGCCCCTGCAGCGGTCGCGACTCGGTCATCGTCACCGCCCCCGCTCGATCTCGGAACGGGTGTGGGCCGCGGTGAGGACGCGGGCCTGCTCGATACTGCGCCGCTGCACCCCGTCCAACCGGTCCGCACCGGGCGAGGCGAGTATCCGCCGCATCGTGCTCGGATTGCACGCCCACTGGGAATGGGCTTCCTTCAGGAACTTCCACTCACCCGGGTGCGGGCCGTAGTGCCAGCCCTGATCGATCGCGGCACCTTCGGTGTACAACCGGTGGATATCGGCCTCGGTCGCCTCAGGCCGATCCGTCATCCGCCTCAACCGGTCGAGTTCGGTGAACGCCTCACGCATCGCTTCCTCATGCTCGATGTGCATCGCTCACCGCCCCCGCTCGACCTGCGGTCGTGGCCGGTCGTTGCCGGTCAGCTGGCGGGCCTGCTCCAGGCTGCGGCGCTGTACCCCGCTCACCCCGGCTCCGCCGTTGTGGTCGATGTCGGCGAGCATCCGGACCATCACCTTCGGCGACCGTTTCCAGTCCTCGTGCGCGTCATCCAGGTACTGCCAATGCTGCGCGTGCGGCCCGGACTCCCACCGGTCCGCCAGGACCTGCTGTTGCATGTCGATGAGCTGGATCTCGGCCTCACTGGTCGAGGGCCGGAACATCTGCCGCCCCAGCTCGGCGTAGGTGGAGTAGTCCGCGCGCATCGCTTCTTCGTGTTCGCGTTCCATCACCGGCTCCTCTCGATACCGTTGCGGCCATGCCCGTTACGTCCCGGATGCGGCCAGGACTGAGTGTCCGGGCCGGCCTGCTCATGGCCGGTCCCGGTGAGGTCGCGCAGGTAGCTGGCGCGCTTGCCCACCGGACCGGTGTCGCTGGACTGCCGTGCCTGTTCCGAGTTCGGTTGCGGGTCGGCGCCATTGCCGTTGCTGTGCTGGCGGTTGCCGTAGCGCTCGTGGGTCGGGGTGGCTTGGGCCAGCTTCTGCACCGCTTCGTCACGCTGGGCTTTGAACTGATCGCGTTCGGACTTGTACTGGTCACGCTCAACGGTCAGCTTCACCACCCGCAGCGAGTTCTGCCGCAAGTCCTCCAGTTCACGGGTCTGACGCAGGTTGATGTTCTTCAACGACTCCACCTGCGCCTGCGTGGCCTCCAACTTCCGCTTGTGCTCGTCACGATCGGCGCTGACCGCATCCAACCCGCGCTGCAGCATCCCGACCCGCGACCCAAGCCGGTCCCGGTCGTCGCTGATGTCCTTGAGCTGGCGCTCGACCTCGGCGAGGCGGTCACGGCTGGGCTGCGGCTGTTCGACGGGGGGGTTCGTCTCCGGCTCAGCTGTACGTGTCTGGGGTTGCGCGCCGCGGCGAGTGTGCTCGTCACGCAGAACGCGGATTTCGTCGGTGACCATCCCGAGTGGTCCGTCCACGACCTCGCTGCTGTCGCGGCGGCCGCGCTCGCGGATGGTGGCGGTGAAGTCCTCACCACGGCGGCTGCTGGTTTCGCGGTAGGCATCGAGCTGGTTCAACGCCCAGTCGTAAGCCTGCTCGCGGGTTTCGAACGTCCGCAGCTGCGGATGATCCTCACGCGCCACTCGGGCAAACTCGTGCTCGTCCATATGGATGACATCAGCCGGACCGACGTTCACCACGAACGGCTTCGACACCACATCCCTTCCCTGCCAGGGACGATCGACCGTTGGACGGGACTGCTCGGCGGCATGCCGGGTGGTGGCGACCGTTTCGGCCTGATCGGCACCGAGAATGTGGGTGTCGGCGATGATGCGGTGGCGGTTGGCTGCGGTCTCGCGGTCGTAGGCGGCCCTCTGCTCGTAGGTCATCTCGTCGTAGGGGGCGCGCTCGGCTCGCAGCTCACCGTAGCGAGAGAGCCGCTGGTTCAGTTCCTCCAGAGACACACGCTGCGCAGCGTTGGTCGGCTGCTCACGGACGGTGCGGGCGACCTGCGCACGATACTTCAACGCGTCGATACCGCGGACCTTATGCGCCTTGGCGAACAACCGGCCCGGCTCGAACCGCGGGAACGTCGTGGCTGCGTCCAGGCCGTCCAGGGCGATGCCCTGCTCGGTTTTGGTGAGCCGGTCGTTTCCGACGATTCGGGCGCGTAGGTCGGTGGCGTGCCTGTTCAACGATTGGGTATCGCGGTAGCGGCGTTCGTGGTCCACGCTCGGGTTCTCGGCGCGGTCGGTGACCGCGAGGGCGTGGGTGCGGTAGCGGTCGATCATCTGCTGTGTCCACACCAACTGGTGCTTGCGTGTGGTTTCCTCGGCGCGGCGCTGCTCACGCAACACCACACTGATCTGCTTGCGCACCCGACGCCGCTCCAACCAGGTAGCGGCTTGGGCGTGCAAACGCAGCATGTGGGTCAGGGAGTGGCCGAACTTGCGGGCCTCGGCGATCAACTCGTCTTCGACACTGCGGTCAGACATAAGAGTGGTTTCCTTTCTTGGAGTGGGGTGTTAGAGGGACTGGGAAACGGGTGTGGTGCGGCTGGTTTCGTGCCGGGTGCGGGCGGTATCGATCCGGTCGACCAGGCCGCGCACGATCGCGGCGAGGGTGGTGATGACGACGGCGAATGCCGTGCTGACGGCGCTGGTGAGGGTGGTGAGGACGTCGGGGATGCTGGGGCGCAGTGCGGCGTTCCACCACAGGTAGGCCAGCCACCCGGTGCTGTAGGCGGCGAGCGGGCCGGCCACCATCCAGGGCTGCCCCCACGTGGCGAGCGCGGTCGCGGTGACCACAACAGCGGAGCCGCCCGCCGCGCCGCGGACCAGCCGCCGCCGCGCCGCCCGCCCGGCCGCGGCGGCCGCTCTCGGGTCGAGCGGCTTGTCCCCCTCGTCGGTGTCGGTGTCGGTGTCGTCGTTCTTGACCAGGCGCAGCGTCGGCCTGGCGGGTGGTTCGGTGTCGTCGGTGGGCTGCCGGTGCTGTGGTGGTGGGTTGTCGGCGGCGGCTGTGACGTCGGCGAGGTAGTCGGCGAATTCGTCGGCGAGGATGTCGCCGATGGCCTTCGGGTCGATCGGTTCGTGGCTCTCGTTGCGGCCCTCGTCGGGGTCTTCGTCGTTGTGGTCGTTGTTGTCGCGGAAGATGCGCATGGTGTTGCCTCGCAATCAGATTGGTGAAAGATGTGGATGGGTTCAGGCGACGGCGGTGTCGCCGGAGATCTCGGGCTTGGCCGCGGGCTGGGCGGCGGATTCGGCCGCCGGTGTGCCCGGCAACGGGGTCAGTTCGGTCGGGTCGACCTGAACGACACGGCCCCATTGGGCGCGGCGTGCGCGGGCGTAGACGACCTCGCCGGTGTCGAGCTGGCGCAGCACATCTGGGTCGACCAGCCACTTTTCGCCGACGGAGACCTGGCCTTCGTCGCCGTGGCGCTGGCCCTTGATCAGATGACGGCTGGGCAGCATGCCGCGCACGGAACCGAGGTGTTTGCAGAGGTCTCCGGCGTTTTCGTTGTAGCCGAGGATCAGCCCGCCCGCGCAGGCTTTGAGCAGCCGGTTCAGGGTCCACTCATCGCGTGCGAGTCCTTCTTGGGATTGGGCGGCGAACATCAGCGCCACCCCTTGGGAGCGGCCTCGCTCGCACACGTCGATCAGGCCGATGGAGCCCTGTTCGGTGGTGGTCGCCGAGACCTCGTCGATGATCACCGTCACCGAGCGCCGCTGGTCTTTGGCGGTTTGCCCGGCGCGCAGCATCACCATCCGCAGGATCGCAGCGACTTGGGCGCGGGCGGCGTCCTTGTCCAAACCGGGCACCGTCACGTACAGCACGTCGAGGTCGTCGAGGTTTTTGCCGCCGTCGAACACCATGCGCCCGTTCTGGTCCTGCAACAGATCGAACAAGTTGCTGGCTTTGATCAGGGCGTCGTCCAGTTGCGGCACCTTCTCCGCCTGCAACGCGTCGATCATGCGTTTCACGTCGGGGGCACCGCCCCAGAGATCGAGCAGGGTGTCGGCGTTCAGCCGCTCCAGGAACTCCGTCGACGAGCGCGGCGGCCCGACCGGGGCGTCGACCACAAGGGAGATGATGCGGCGGCGCATCTCATCGAAATGCTGGCCCTCACTGGTGGTTGCCTGACCGGCGTTGAGCAGATCCCCGACCACCCCGCGCATGTCACGCGGCAGCATGGTCTTCCACATCTCCAGCCGATCCCCGTCCGGGCCGACCGTCGCGATACGGGCGGGGTCCATGCCCTTGCGCAGGGCGATGTCCCGGATCTCCATGCCGAGTTCTTTGTCGTCCTGGCCGCCCTTGCAGGAGATGATCACCTGCAGCGGGCGTGGGTGCTTGCGCCGCATGCCCGGCACGTCTTTCCAGGCCTGCCAGGCGGTCCACTCGTACTCGAGCATCCCGGCGAAGTAGCGTTTGATGGTCTCGGTCTTGCCGCCGCCGGTGGTCTTGACCACGGCCAAGTGCCGACGGGCCTGCTTGTGTGGGATCACCAGCCACTGCTGATGCCGCGCGGTCAGCTCCTGCCACAACCCGGACGTTTTCGCTGTCGTCGTGTTCGCCAACGGCCCCAACACGATCCCCTCCCCCACCGTGTAGGGGGCACCCAGCTTCGCCGTGGCGGCGGCGCGAGCGAACTTGCGCGCCAACATCGCGTCCTTCACCCGCTCGGTACGACCCAAGTTCTTGAGCCCCACTGTGTGGGTCTTGTGCACGAACTTCGCCCACACATACGTCGCGGTCAACGCCGCGAACGGCACCCCGAGCGCGAGCATCATCCGCAGGCCCGACCAGTCACCGTCCGCGAGTTGCCCAGCGCCGGACCACAACAGAGCAGCCGGGGTGGTCCACGAACCGCCGGCCAACGCCGAGGTCGCCGGGAGCAGCAGGGAGGCGATCGCGAAGTTCCGTAACCGGTGTGGCGCCAGCGGCCAGCGTGCGGCGACAGCGACGATCATGACCAGCATCGCCACGATCACGACACCACACACGGTGGCGGTGCCGACGGCGTGGGTGACGGCGGTCAGGTCGGGCAGGTCGATACAGTCGAGCTGGCGGATCGGCGGTTTCTCCGGGTGAATCCCGATCGACGGCGCCGGTCCCTGCTCGATCGGCGGCGCGACCGGTGCTGGTGTCGGGGTGGCGGTGTGGAGTGGGTCGCAGTCGTCGGGGGTGATGATCCAGTGGCAGTTCTGGTTGGTCATGATGCTTCCTGCTGGGTGAGATGAATGAGGGTGCGGCGGCGGCGATTCGGGCTCTGCTGCTTGGCTGCTTCGCGCATCGCGGCGTAGCGGGGCAGGAATTTGCCCCATTCGCGGTCGAAGTCGCGGATCACCAGATCCAGTGCCAGATCGCCGAATTCCTTGTCCGGCAACCGCTGTGATGCGGCGGTGACGTTGTCGTAGACGCCGGTGGTGCGGCACAGATACAAAACCCCGACCATCGCCTCGTCGGTGCTGTCACGGGCAGCGCGGATCGCGCCCCGCAATGCGACATCCATGTGCTCGGGGTCCTTCTTCGACAACTCGACCTCGAGCGCCCACCAGCCGTGCCGGCCCTTGACCACACCCAGGAACCGGCCGTCGTGCACATGCGGGCGACCCAACCGCGGTTCGCGGCCGCTGCTGAACAACACGGGCTCGCTCGGCTTGCGCCGCGACACCGGTCCGGCGGCGTTCTGGGCGCGATGCCGCAACACCCGCTCCGAGGTCCAAAGCTGCGGGTCGGAGCCGACCAGCATCACCCGGGCCTGGGCGACCGCGCGGTAGTGCTCGGCCAATCCCAGCGGCGGATGCCAATCCGACGGGCGCCACCCCAGATAGCGGGCCGCGGTCACCCGGGTCGGCACCACCCACTTCTCGCCCGCTTGGACGTCGTCGAGCTCGTAGATGCGGCCCTCGGCGTGTAGCTGTTTGGCCAGGCTGTAGACGTGGTTGCGTTCCATGCCCAGAAACCAGCCCAACACGTCCAACTGCATCCCGTGCATGTCCACCAGCCCCCGCAACGCCGTCGTCTTCCGCGGCGTCGACCGGCTCACCCGCTGACCACGCAACAGGTCCTGAACGGTGGTGCGTGGCAGTCCGACCCGGCGGGCGATCTCGGCCTGGCTGACCTCACGAGCACGCAGCGCAGCGACCTCGCCGAGCACCTGCTCCACCTGCCGCGCCCGGACACCCAACTGGCGGGCGATGTCCTGATACGTCGCGCCGGTCGCGCGTAGACCGGCGATGATCTGATCGCGGTGATCGAACTCCAACTCGGCGTACCGGTCCGGCCGCGCCGCGGTCTTCGTGTTGTGGTTCATCGGGTTCGCTCCCTTCCCTGCCCCCGAGTGCGGCGTGCGGCGATATCGGCGCGGGCCTGCTGAATGAACTCCCGCATATCGGTGGCGTCGATCCCGCGGCGTTCACACGCCCGCACCGACCGCTGCCAGCGCGCGAGCTGCAACGCCTCCAACTGCGCTTCAGACGGAACACGTTTCGGCACAGCGGTTTCCGTGTCGTACAAGTACGCCTTCAACGGCCCCCGTGCCCCGCCCCGCGACCGCAGGATTTGGGCCTCGTACTCGCGGGTGGGGCGCTGCCCCTCGCGCGCCAACTGACGCCGGGTACGCAGATGCTGCGGCGCCATGCCCCACGGCCACGTCGGCAGCCCGAACTTGCGGCCTTCCGGATCCAGAAACTTGCTCATCGCGACCGTCCGCCCGGTCGAAGGCCAATGGCCTGTGCGTGCCGGTTCCACGCCGCGATGTAACGGTCGAACGCCTCGACCTGGTCGCGTTCCACCGATGCCCACATCACGCAGCAGTGGGTCAGCTTCGCCTGCTCGGCCTCGCAATCTCGCCAGCGCTTCAAGTCCTTCGACTCGATCGCGGCGACGATCATGTCGTTCAGGACCTCAGCAACGGTGTCGACTCGATCGCAATCAGCCTTGGCCGCCACCCAATCCGCGCGTTCCATGTTCACCGCGCCACCCCCGGCAGCTGCTCACGAGGGACACACGACCCCGGCCGCTCCACCGGAACCCCGGCACTGACGGGGCGGCAGATGTTCGGTGACGGCGTGTAGTCCTGCTGATCGATCCACGCCGCCGTGCACCCGCTCATTCCGACGAGCAGCAGCAGCCCGAACGCGACCAGGCGCACCGTCGGCGGCAGCATGCCCAGCGGCGCGAACACCGCACCGGTCCCGGTGAACTCGGGGCCAGCCATCGAATGCAGCGGGTTATGTGGACCGCGGCCACGGTCGAAATGGGTGACCGTGTACCCCTGCACAGGCTGGTCCTGCCGCCACGGCGCGCTCACCGCGACCGCCACCGATCAGCCTGCGACCGATCAACCTGCTCATACTCCGGCTGCGGGTACTCGCGCACCTTCTCGGCCAGCTCCCGCACATGCCGAAGCCAGTGCTTCAGCGTCCCGGCCATATCGCCAGCCGCGTAGCCCAGACCGGAAGCGGTGTACTTGACGTTGACGCTGCCGAGCTCTTCGCACTGCCACGGCTGGGGTCCGGGCTTGTCATACCGGTCGGCATGGGACTCCAGCGCCTTGTACCGGCCCTGCAACGCGGTCGTCCGCAGCTGCAAAAACTCCTGCTCACGGATGATGGCGTCCAACTCATCCAGCAGATCGGCCGGATTATGCAACGGCTCGCTCGCGCTCATCGCCGAACCCCCCACCGCCGCGACGACCGCCACACCGCGACCGCAACCAGCAGCATCACGGTGACCCCGACAACGGCGGGATGAGTGAGCGTCAGGAAACCGACCGACACCGCAGCGACCGCGGTGCCAAACGTCCGGGCGCGCATCACGAGTCACCACTTCCACGACGGTTCTGCCCCCGCCGACGGCGAGACTGAGCTGACTTCAACGCGAGTCGCGTGTAGTGGGCCTTCCGCGCCTGCGCCGCCCGGTATGCGCGCTCCTCCGGGCTGAGCAGCCCATCAGGATCGACCAGGCGGTCGAACTTCGTCAGCAACGCATCGCGAGCCTTCGCCGTCCTAGCAGCCCGATCTGAGGTCTTCGCCCATGACTCGTGCGCCGCGATACGCGCCTGCAACGTCCTCTCGACCGGGGTGCTCACGCCGCACCGCCCGAGTAAGTCGCCAGCACGGCGGGCCGAACCAGAGCCAGCAGCTCATCACGCTCGACGCGCAGCAGTCGCCCGTTGATCCGGTATCCGTTGAGGTCGCCGGCGGCGATCCAGTTGCGGATCGTCTTCGTATCGACGTCGATCAGCGCGGCTGCGGTCTTGAGACTGATCAGGTTCCGCGCCTCGGGCGTCTCGACGAATGTCTTCTCAACCAACGCTCGTTCCCTTCGAAAGTAGGAAATTCCTTGCGGTTCCCTACTTTTCGACAAATTGAGAGGCACGAGCACCTCATAGGTGGACTTCTGCGGACGTCTCCGGTAACGTGAAGACGTCCCTACTCGTCCCTCAATTTTGGAGGCGACATGCCGAACGAGCGACTGCGTGATGCACTGCTCCGGAACGGTCTCGACATCACTCACGTCGCGGAAGCCGCTGGCGTCGAAGCGAAGACCGTTGAGCGATGGATCACGAAGGGACGGATTCCGTACCCGCGGCATCGCAACACTGTGGCGGCGCTCGTCCGGGAAACGGAGAACTACCTCTGGCCGGATGCCGTTGCGGCGGAGCGTAAGGCGGAGATTGGCGAATCCGAGGTGGTAAAGGTGTATCCACACCGGAGCGCAATTCCGAGCGACGTGTGGAAGCGGCTTCTAACTGGCACCAGTGAACAGCTCGACGTACTTGTTTTGGCGGGATTGTTCTTGGCAGAGGAGCCAGAGTTCGCGCGGACGATACGACAGAAAACGCGAGAGGGATTGAAGGTCCGGCTGTTGTTCGGCAGACCCACCGCGCCCGAGGCGAACAAGCGGAGCGCCGAAGAGCGACTGGCGCCCGGCACCGTCCCATCACGTATCAGCAATGCTCTCGCCCTTATCGAGCCACTCTCGAAGATTGACGGCGTCGAACTTCGGTACCACGACACCACGCTGTATAACTCGGTGTTCCGCTTTGACGAGGAGATGATTGTGAACGCCCACGTCTATGGCTTGCCTGGCGCTCACGCCCCGGCCTTACACCTTCGCCGACTTCCTGCTGGCGACCTGTTCGAGACATACATGACAAGCTTCGAACACGTTTGGGCGGGAGCCAATTCGGAAGTTGGTAGCAATGAGTCGAACTGACTACTACCACGACCCGAACGCGCCGACCCCGAACAGCGTCAAGGTCGCGGTCAGCGCTGTAGTTCGGGATTCCGTCGGAAGAATCTTGATGATTCACCGTACAGACAATGACCTTTATTCGATCCCGGGCGGCGCACTGGAGGCCGGTGAGACGATCACACAAGCGCTCACACGAGAGGTCAAAGAAGAAACCGGGATTGACGTGCGAGTGACCGACCTCATCGGCATATTCTCCAATCCGGAGCATGTCATCGCGTATGACGACGGAGAGGTGCGCCAGGAGTTCTCGATCTGCTTCCACGCCGACCCGATCGGTGGCGAACTTCGAACCAGCTCAGAGTCGAAAGATGTCAGATGGGTTGAGCCCAGCAAGATTTCGTCGTTGAGCGTCCATCCCTCGATCGCGTTGCGAATAGAACATGGTCTGAGCACATCAGCAGACCCGTTCTACACGTGACAACCGAATTCACAGCCCTATCAGCCATGCAGTAGCTTCTCGGTACGCTCAGCTGCTTCGATCAACTCAGGCGCCGCCTCGTCCAGCGACTTGGAGACGACATGGTCCGGGCCATACCGTTCGCGAACCTCGGCAACGCGACTGCGAACATCTGTTGTTTCTCCGGTTGGGGTCGTCGTCATATCGGCCCACCAGAGGGCATCGCGCAGCGCTGTCTGCTCATCTGACCAATCAATCTCGATGTCCCGGTTTCGCGCCTCTACACGCGCACAGGAATGGTTGGCGACGAGAGCGCACAGGCGCGTCGGCGCTCCCTGCTGTCGCAGGAACTCAGCGCCGTCGACGGGATGGAATCCAGTCCTTCGGATCGATGGCGCATAGCCGATATCGTGCAGCCAGGCCGCGACAAGCAGGAGGTCGGCGTCGTCAACTACGTCAACGGCCTGCTTGGCGTGTCGAGCGACGCCCTGGACGTGCTGCCATCGTCGAGACATACCGTCGAGACTTTCCTGCGCGAGCCGCGCAGCCCAGGCGACGAAGTCCTCGGTCATAGAGATAACCGTAACGCCTCGCCGGACGGCCCACCGATGCCCCAAAGGTCGATTGGCGATACCGAGGAAGCCGCCGTCCTACAACTTGTCGCCCAGCCGTGCCCGGCGGTGCGCGGACTTCGCCCGGCTGTCCGCGACCGCGGCGCCGTACCGCGCGAGCATCTGCCGCGACCGCCATCCCGCGAGCATCATCAGGTCTTGCTCCTGGCCGCCACTGTCGAGCCAGGTGTGGGCGAAGAAGTGGCGAAGTTGGTGCGGATGTAACCGTTCGATTCCAGCTGCGTCGCAGCGGCGTTCGAGCATCTGCCGGATTCCGGAATCCGTCATCGAACCGCGATACCCGAGCCAGAGTGCGGGATTGTCGTTCTTCGCGCCGGAATGTTTTGCCCGCACCCGGAGGTACCGCCGTAGCGCCGTTCGGGTCTTGTCTCCGAACGGGCACGTTCGCGGCCGGCCGCCCTTGCCTAGCACCAGCACCGTGTTCTCGTTGAAGTCCAGCGAGTCCACCTCGAGCGGTGCGAGCTCGCCGCACCGCATCCCGGTGTCGGCGAACAGTCGGATGATGGCGTTGTCCCGTCGGTCGGTGAAATCGACCCCGTCGCATTCTGCGAGCAGTGCCTTTACCGCGTCCATACTCGGCACCGGCACTTGCTGATCAGGGACCGCCGGCGGGCTCATCTTGTCGAACGGATTCGCGTCGATGATCTCCTCGGCAGCGAGGTACTTGAAGAACTGTTGCAGCGACCGGTACTGACCGCGTGCGTACTCCGGCGACAGCGGCTCGCCGGTCCGCTGATTGGGCCGCGTGAGCAGGTCCTCGATGTAGCCGCCGATATGGGCGCGGGTGATGTCGGGTGCCGTGGTCGGCAGCTCGCGCTGTTGAAGGAAGTCGGCGAAGTACCTGATTCGGGTGAGGTAGCCGTCGATGGTCTGCTTGCTCCGGTTCTTGCGGCGCAGCTCCGTCGCGAAGTCTTCCGCAAGCTCTCGGATGTCGTCTAGATCCAGCCCCATCACCGGATTCTACCGGCAAAATACATTGCTGTCGGAGCGCTGTTCTGGACTAACTCGGCTGTCGAGTTCAGCGTTTCCGCTGGTCAGATAACATTTGTGGGGCGGGCGGGGCTCGAACCCGCGACCAATGGATTATGAGTCCACGGCTCTAACCGACTGAGCTACCGCCCCTCGCCGCGGTAATCCGCGAGCATGGGGGATGCTACCGGGTCGGGCGGGGTATAAACCAGTTGGATGGCCAGTGGCTCAGGGTGCGATCGTTCCGGAAACCTTACTGGAGGGTCAGATATGGCCGGTCTGTTCAGGAACGTGCTGAAGGCGCATCAGTGGGTGTACGAGCACAGCGGCGGGCTGGTGGGGCATCGGTTGCTCTTGGGGAATCCGACGTTGCTGCTTCGGATGGTGGGCCGCAAGACGGGAAAAGAGCGGACCGCGGCGCTGACGTACGGGCGCGACGGCGAGGATTATCTGGTGACGGCTTCCAACGGTGGCTCGCCGCGGCCGCCGGCGTGGTTGGCGAACCTGAAGGCCAAGCCGGAGTGCGAGATTCAGGTCAAGCGGCGGAAACTGACGGTGCTGGCGCGGCCGACGCTGCCGGATGATCCGGACTACGCTCGGCGGTGGGCGATCGTCGACAAGGTGAACAGGGGCCGCTATAGCGCCTATCAGAAGCTGACCAAGCGGCCCATCGCGGTCGTAGTGCTTACCCCGGTCGGCTGAGCGGGCTCAGCTGTCGGGGTAATCGTCTCGCCAGTCGTCCTCGTAGTCCTCGGCGTCACGTCCACCCCAGGGCTCGATATCTTTCGGCGGCCTGCTGGCGAACTGCACCACAGCTACGACGATGCCGAGGACCACGATGACGGCACCGACGACGATCAGAGTTTCCACGCAGGCACCCTAGCGCCGTCGCCGACACCACGCACTACAACAATTCTCCAGTTACGGGGTAGTTCACACTGTTAACAAAGTGCGTCCTAAGGTCGCCCGGGATTCGATGAGGGCGTGCGCCCGATCGGCCTGGTCGAGCGGAAAGGTCTGACCGATGACGACCTCCAGGCGACCCGCGGCGACCTCAGCCTGTGCGCGCTCGGTGACCGCATGCCAGTCGGTGTCGGCGCTGGTGATGTCGAACAGCCCGTACACGGTGATGCCGCGCGCCGCGGCCGCCGCGCGATCCAGTGCGGCGAATTCTCCTGCGGCGGCGCCGTATCCGAGGAACCGGCCACCGTCCGCAACTGCCGCGAGCGCGGCCTCGCCCAGTGTGCCGCCAGCGCCGTCGAAGACGACCTGCACTCCCCCGCTGGCGGCGTGCGCCTTCGCCGACCAGTCGGGTTCGGAGTAGTCGACCACCGCATTCGCGCCCAGTCGTGCCGCCAGCTCGAGCTTCGCGGCGCCGCGGGCGGCGGCGACCACGTTCGCGCCCGCCGCACGGGCGAGCTGGATCAGCAACGTGCCGAGCCCGCCCCCGGCGGCGGTGATCAGCACCCACTCCCCTGGTTGCACGGCGGCGCGGTCGAACACCGCCAGCGCGGTCCTGCCGTCGTGCGCTAGCGCGACAGCTTGCGGCATGCTCAGCCCATCAGGCACGGTGACCAGCGTATTTGCCTTGGCCAGCGCCTTCTCGGCGTACCCACCGATCGGCAGTCCGCCGCCGATCCCGCTGGCCGCGGTCGGGGTGGACACCCGCTTCCCCACCCAGGCCGGATCCACATCCGGGCCGACCGCCGCGACAACGCCCGCGATCGCACCGCCTGGCACGTATGGCGGCTGGATCGCGAAGAAGTCGGTGCCCCAGCCGCCGCGCAGCCGGGTATCCAAGAACATCACGTCGGCGGCCGCTACGTCGACCACCACCTCACCTGGTCCGGCCACCGGCTCCGGCAGCTCGCGCACCGCGAGCACTTCCGGTCCACCGAACTCACTGGCCTGCACAGCCCGCATGACATAACCTCCATCGTTCCTTGCCGCATCGGACACCGACCAGCATGAAACATGAAGCATGGTTGAGGTCAAGTCGTGCGACGACGGTCAGGAACCTCCACCGCAGCCGCTGCTACTTCCGCCACCACAACTGCTACTACTTCCCCCGCCGCAACTACTGCTACTTCCGCCACCACAACTGCTGCCACTCCCCCCACCGCAACTGCCGCCGCCCCCGCAGCTGCCGCCGTGGTGATGATGATGGCCGCCCCCGTCACCCGGATTCCAGCCCCCGCCACAGCCATTCGACCGACTCGGGTCGTAGCCGCCTCCGAGACCGACTCCACCAGCCGCCCAGAACGGGTCCGAACTGCTGGGCGCCCCGCCGTAATACCCTTCGCCGCGATGTCCCGGGCGCCATGGCCCGTACGGTGGCGGAAGGTACCGGTTGCGTTGGGAGCGGAGCACAATGAACACCACGAGGGCAGGTACGGCCCCGAACAACACCACCACCAACAACCCGAGGAAGACAAGAATGATGGTGGCGCTCATATCAAGACGGTAGCCGCAGTGATGCGCATGCGTACAGTGAACTGTGGCGTTATTCCGCTTCCGTAAGTCCACGGTCGACCTGACGACGGTGCACACCATCGTCGACGCGCTGGAACTTCCCGAGGCCGTGTACAAGACCTGCCCGTGGCAGCCGCGCGAACTGGTGGAGACCGGCCTGCGGCAGTGGCTGCGCTGCTGCGGCGCCGCGATGCGCGATGACCAGGTGATCGGCATGCCTTCACACGCGGTGGACGAGGCATGGCACGGATTCATCCTATGCACGCAGCGCTACGCCCAGTTCTGTGCGGCAGCCTATGGCCGCTTCCTGCACCACTTCCCGGAAGGCGCTGGGCCGCCGGGTAATTCACACGGCACGATGGCCGAACAGCTCGGCCGTACCGTGGTGGCATGGTCGCTGGTGGCCGCACGGGACGAGGAGTGTGTGCTGTGGGACCTGGACCGCAGGGCTGGCGTCGACCAGCCGTGGGGCGTCGATGCCGGGCGGGTCGAAGCCGTCGAGGCCGAAATCGCCCGGACGACTGAGAACCTCATGTGAGCGTCACCCGTCTTCTCCTTGCCGACCGGGTCGGGCTCACAAGTCGAGCACGAGTCGCTCACCGTCGGCACGGGATACGCAGACTAGCATCTCACCCGCCTCGTGTTCTGCGTCGGCGAGCACGCTGTCCAGGTGGTCGGGTTCACCCGCCGGCACCCGGACCTTGCATGTGCGACAGAAACCCTGTCGGCACGAGTACGGCTGTTCTGGCCGGCCTGACAGGATGGTGTCGAGCGCGGAGAAGTCCACAGCGACCTCGACCACCGGTCCGTGAGAGGCGAATTCGATCCGCGCGCCTTCCCGCACGGCTGTAGCAAAGATCATGCATATATAGAACTTTTAGTAACATACAAATTCAGGACTAACTGCCGGATATTAGAACGCGTTCCAGTAGGCTTTCGCTATGGAACGATTGACCGGATTGGATGCCAGCTTTCTCTATCTGGAAACCGGGACACAGCACTTGCACGTGTGCGGACTGCTGATCCTGGACCCCTCCTCAGGGGACTACTCGTTCGACAAATTCAAGGCCGAACTCGGTCGTCGACTATCCCTGATTCCGCAGCTGCGCCGCCGGGTCGTCGAGGTGCCGTTCCACCTCGACCACCCCGTCTGGATCGAGGACCAGGATTTCGACCTGGACTACCACGTCCGCCGCATCGCGATCGCCGCACCGGCCGGACACCGCGAACTCGCCGAACTCGTGGGGGACATCGCCGGCCGCCCGATGGACCGCGATCGCCCGCTCTGGGAGATGTCCCTGGTGGAGGGCCTCGCCGACGGCGAGGTCGCGGTGATCTGCAAATATCACCATGCCGCGGTGGACGGCATCACCGCCGCCAACATGATGATGCACCTGTGCGACCTGGAACCAGGCGTCACCAGGCCGGAGCCGGACCAGGACTGGCAGCCCGAGCCGAGGCCGAGCGAGTGGCAACTGCTGGCCCAGGCGGTGATGAAGTTCCCGGCGAAGATGGGGATCGTCGGCATGGTGCCGAAAACCCTCGGCGTGGTCGCCGGTCTCGCGCAGCGACGCCGAAACAACAAGGCCGGCATGGCGATACCGTTCTCCGCCCCTCGCACACCGTTCAATCTGGCGATAACCCCGCATCGCGCCGTCGCGTTCACCCAGGCCGAGCTCGACAAGATCAAAGAGATCAGTACCGCGTTCGGGGTGAAGGTCAACGACGTCGTGCTGACCATCGTGGCGGGTGCGCTGCGCGACTATCTGGAAAAGCACGACCATCTGCCGGATCGCTCGCTCATCGCGTCGGTGCCGGTCTCGGTCCATGATTCGACGCGACACACCGCGGGCATCAACAAGGTGTCCACACTGTTCGTGCGGCTCGGCACCGACGTCGCCGATCCGGTGGAACGCCTTCACCAGGTGGCCGAGGCCAATTGCGGAGCCAAAGAGGAACACGACTTGATGGGCTCGGACTTTCTGCAGGACTGGTCGAAGTACGCTCCGCCGAACACCTTTCGGCTCGCCGCACGGATGTACTCGTCGCTGAAACTGGCCGAGATGCACCCGGTGGTGCACAACCTGGTCGTGTCCAACGTGCCCGGTCCGCCGATGCCGCTGTACTTTCTCGGCATACGCGTGGACGGCATGTACCCGTTCGGGCCGGTGTTCCATGGCGCGGGACTCACCGTGACCGTGTTGTCGAACAACGGCAAGCTGCATTTCGGTTTCATCGCCTGCAAGGAACTGGTACCTGACATCGCGCAGCTGGCCGACGCGGTTCCCGGCGTGGTCACCGAATTGCTGTCCGCGGCACGAAACTCAGTGTGATCGCCGCTCATACGGCGGATTTCCCCGCAGCGCCACCTTCGCCATCGCCACAGGACCGAACCGACTCAGATGACCTCGGGTCGCCACAGTCGATCTCGGGACGGCGACCGGCTTCGACCGCACCTGAGCTACTGTCGCGGGATGCGCAGCGGCGCATTTCTGTAACGTGTTGCGGACGATTTCGGAGAGACGGAGGTACCGCCATGGGTCGGTTGACCGGCAAGGTGGCGTTGATCAGCGGCGGAGCGCGCGGCATGGGCGCCGCGCACGCCAAGGCGCTGGTCGCCGAGGACGCGCGCGTGGTAGTGGGCGATGTGCTCGACGACGAGGGTGCCGCGGTCGCCGAGGAACTGGGTGACAACGCCGCTTACCTGCACCTCGACGTGCGTGAGCCGGAGCAGTGGCACGCTGCCGTTACCGAAGCCGTGCGGCGCTTCGGCTGGCTGAACGTGCTGGTGAACAACGCGGGCATCGCCAACGGCAACACGCTGGTCGCCTTCGAGCTCGCCGAATGGCAGCGGATCGTCGACATCAACCTGACCGGCACGTTCCTCGGCATGCAGGCCGCGACGCCCGCCATGATCGAGGCGGGCGGCGGCTCGATCATCAACATCTCCTCCGTCGAGGGCATGCGCGGCAGCCCCGGGCTGCACGGCTACGTGGCCACCAAGTTCGCCGTGCGCGGGCTCACCAAGTCCACGGCACTGGAGTTGGCGCAGCACAAGATTCGGGTGAACTCGGTCCACCCCGGCCTGATCCGCACCCCGATGACCGAGAACATCCCCGAGGACTTCCTGCAGATCCCGCTCGGCCGCGCGGCCGACCCGTCCGAGGTCTCCGCCTTGGTGACCTTTCTGGCCAGCGACGAATCGTCGTACTCCACCGGCGCCGAGTTCGTCATCGACGGCGGTCTGACGGCGGGCATCCCGCACAAGTTCTTCGACAGCTGACCGATGCCGAGAAGGATCACACAGCTGCGGTAACCACGCCCAGTGGCGGCGCGCCCTGCGCGGCTGCCTCCGACTTGCAGTCACCCTGCGTCGCGCAGTCAGCGCCACCGTGCTGACCTGCCGAATCGCGCTCCGAGCCGGCCGCGGCCGCCCTATCGGCACAGACCTGACGAAAGCGTGACAGCCCGGGCCGTGGCACGCGACTTTCCGGGGAGCACCCGCCCGTCTCGCCTCGCACGAATCTGATGCCGATGCGCATTCTGCTGACCGACGGTTGTCGAAGGACCGCCGGATGGCGGGGCGGCCCGGCGAGTTGGCCAGGTCACAGCTTGATTGGGCCTTTCGGACCGGGGTATGCGGTCGGTGTCAGCCGACAAACGATTCGGAGGAATGTCATGCCGGAGCATCAGAGCGGACCTCGGGAAGCTGTCGAGGGTGTCGTCGAGGACATCAAGGGCAAGACGAAGGAGGCTGCGGGCGTCGTCACCGGCGACGAAGACCTGAAAAAGGAGGGGCGCGCGCAGCAGGACAAGGCCGAATCCCAGCGTGACGCGGCGCAGAAGGAAGCGGAGGCCGAAAAGGCACGCGGGGAAGCCGATCTCGACGAGGCGCGCCAGAGCGCGCACCAGAGTGGCAAGGACGTCTAGTTTCCGATGCGGCGGTAGGGGGGTACGACCCGTTCCCGGTCGGCGGCGATTTGCCGCCGCCGGGCCGCCATCGTTCCCCCTGGTGGAATTCGTTGCCCGCCAATCATTCGCTATAACGTCCGCAGTATCCGCGCGATGACCTGACACCAAGGCCTCTTGAAGTTCCCAAGATTGGGGGTACAGCAGTGACAGGCACTGAGCCCACGCGTCGACTGCGGACGTGGCCGGCATTGCGCGTCGATGACTGGACTCCCACGCGCGAAACCCTGCATATGTGGACGCAGATCGTCGGCAAAATCAGACTTTCCCGGGCTCCGCTGGTCAACCACTGGTGGCAAGTCACCCTCTACGTCAGCCCGCGGGGACTGACCACTTCTGCCATTCCGCACTCTGCGGGCTCATTCGACATCGAGTTCGACTTCGTCGACCACAGGTTGCACATCCGATCCAGCGATGGCCGGACCCGGCAGGTTGCGCTCGAACCCAAGCCGGTAGCCGATTTCTATGCCGAAACTATCAGCGCCCTAGGCGAGCTGGGAATTCCTGTGCAGATCCAAGCCAAACCCAATGAGGTTGATCCGGCGATCCCGTTCGCCGAGGACCACGAGCATCGATCCTACGATGCCGCGGCCGCCAACTTGTTCTGGCAACAACTGGTCGCCGCCGACCGCATCTTGCACGAGTTCCGATCGCGCTTCACCGGCAAAGTGAGCCCAGTGCACTTCTTCTGGGGAGCGATGGATCTCGCGTGCACCAGATTCTCCGGGCGGACAGCGCCGCGGCACCCGGGTGGTGCCCCGAATTGTGGCGACTGGGTCATGGTGGAGGGCTACTCCCATGAACTGAGCAGCTGTGGATTCTGGCCTGGTGGCGGGGCCGAAGGTGCCTTCTACGCCTACGCGTATCCGGAGCCCGAGGGATTCGCCGACTACCGCATCGGCCCGCGAGAAGCCTTCTACAGCCGAGACCACCGGCAGTTCCTCCTGCCGTACGAGGCGGTCCGGACCGCCGAAGCGCCGGAGCGGGCGCTACTAGAGTTCCTTGACACGACATATGAGTCCGCCGCCGAACTCGGCCATTGGGACCGCTCCGCGCTGGAGGCCGACCCGGGGCGCTGGAACCACAAGCACCGAATACACAACCCATGGCAGGTGGAGCCGTGACCGACCGCCAAGCTCTGCCGGCCCCGAGCACGGAGGCGCCGATGCCGTCCTGGCCGGGCACCTCTAATTTGCCCTTCCCCGTTGGGGATCGGCCTGCGCGACACCGTAGAAGTCGGGCAAGTGCGCAGGAACAACACGTTGATCCGATCCCGGCCCGATAGCCGACGCACTGGTTCGATTCGCCGAAGTGGTCACTTGGGATCCGACTGGGCGGGAGCCACACCGCGCGTGCTGCCGTCGGTGGTGTCTCCGACCCACACAGCATCTGGCCCCAACCATCGTTGTACGCGGGTCGGGGCGTCGGCCGCAATGAGCATCATGACCACGAGCGTCAACCCGAATGACAACATCGCCAGCGCGGTACCAAGGCTGATGCGCTCGGTCAAAGCCACGCCGAGGGCCGGTGCCACCGCTCCGCCGAGGGCCCCGACGTTGTAGGTCAACCCCAAGCCCGCGGCGCGCTCGCGAACGGCGAAGTATCCGCCGATCCATTTCGGTAGCAGGCCGGAAATCCCCTGGCCGAACATCTGCTGGATAAACAGCAGAACGCCGAGCAGGACCAGACTCGCGCCGCCGACAGCGAAGACAGGGAAAATCAGCAGCTGCGACAGCGCCAGGCTCACCCAGTATGCCCGCGCCGTCCCGAACCGGTCACCAGCGAATCCGGCAACGCAACAGCCCACAGCCGTACCGAATCCGGCGAAGAACAACACCGTACTGGCGTGGCCAGGGCTGTATCCGAGATCGCTCTTCAGGTACGTGGGCAGTAGTGCCTGGATCGGCCACGAGTATAGGAACGCGGCGAATACGGTGACCATCAAGGTGACCGCGGTCGGCCAGCGGACACCATTGATCTGCACCGTGTATGACACGAAGACCAGTGCGGCCGCTACCGCGAGTACAGCCACCACAACGCCGTGCACCGCATTGGTGAATATCAGCAACAGTGCGGCGAACGCCACTGCGGCGAGCACGGCATTCACCACCGCCCTACCTCCACGAAACAGCACATGCAACGCCGATGACGACTCTCGCGGAACGACTGTGACTTCCCAATCTCGTGACTCGGGCAGACTGCGCCGCAACCAGACGGCGACAATGATCGGCGCGACTCCGATCAGGAACAACGCGCGCCAGCCGAAGACGGGAACCACGAGGGCGTAGGCACCGGCCGCCACGACAGTTCCGATCGAATAGCCGGAAATCAGGAACCCACTTGCCTTGTTCCGCAGCTGCGTCGGCCAGGACTCGATCACATAGGTGGAGCTGGCGCCGTACTCTCCGGCCATCCCGAGCCCGATGATCAGCCGCGCGACGAACAACACACCGAACGACGGCGCCAGCCCGCAGCCGAGGGTGCCGACGCTGAACAGTCCGATCGAGGCCACCATGGCCGGTCGCCTGCCGTAACGGTCGCCCAGCGCGCCCAGCGCGAGACCACCCGCCCAGCGGGAGATGAACGTGGCCGACACCAGGCTCGCCGCCCGGGCCGTAGTCAGCCCGAAGGCTTCTTCGACTTCGGTCAACACCAAGGTGATCAGCACGAAATCGAAACCGTCGAGCAGGTAGCCGAGCCAGGCGGCCGTGAATGACTTCCACTGCTGCACATCGATCTGCCGATACCACGGAAGTGCCTGGGCCCGCGCGGATTCCGCGTCACTGGTCACGGGAGTGTCCACACCGAATCTCGTCAGGGCAGCAGGCCGGCTTCGGCGAGGATCGCCTCGATCTGCTCGACCTCTCCGTCATCGAGCGGAAGCTGCGGTGGTGCCGTCACGGCGTTGCCGATCACCCCCCGCAGCTTCATCGCGGTTTTGAAGGCCCCCAACGCGGCGGAACCGCGGCCCATCCGGTCCGGTGCACCGACATCGACGATCGAGAACAGGCGCAGCAGCCGCTCCTGCTCAGACCGCGCCGCAGCTGAATCGCCATTGCTCATGTGTCGGTAGACGGCGACGAACCCTGCCGGATCCACGTTCGCCAGCCCAGGGACGGCTCCGTCGGCACCGAGTGCGAGCATCGTGTCGACCAGAAGTTCCGAGCCCGTGAGCACGGCGAAGTCGTGCAATTTGCGATCCTGCTTGCCCAGCACGAGAGCACGGAAGGAGGCATCGGCACCGCTGGAGTCCTTGATTCCGGCCAGCACCCCATCCTCGGCCAAGCGGAGCACCAGGTCCGAGTCCAGTTTGCTGTGTACCGCGATCGGAATGTCGTAGGCGATGATGGGCAACTCGGTCCGGTCACGCAACATCCGATAGTGCAGCTCGATTTCGGCGGGATGGGTCCGGGCATAGAACGGCGCGGTGACCACCACACCGTCTGCGCCTGCTCGACCGGCCATGTCGATGTGCTCGGCGACACGCAACGTCGTCGTATCGATACATCCGACGAGCACCGGCACACGTCCGGCGACGTGGTCCACCACCGCCTCCACCACCAGCGCGCGATGGCGATCGGGAAGATAGGCGACCTCGCTGGTGGAACCGAGTACGAACAGACCGTGCACACCCGCCGCCAGCAGGAAATCCACTGTCCTGCACAGAGATCGCGCGTCGACACCGAAGTTGTCGAGTAGCGGAGTGCACACCGGCGGGACGATGCCCCGAAACGTCGTTGCCATAGTCGGCTCCAATGCCTCTGGATGGGTGAACCGGTGTGCCGTAGCACGCTCGGCGACGATTGAAAAGTCCGTCATCCGACGCAAGGCGAAGTCTTAGTCGTAGGACGTAGGATGTCTCATGACGGTAGAAGGCGGACCAAGGAGAGTCAAGGCCGACGTCGCCACGGTGAGATCGGCTCGCCGAGCCCCGAGTCGTACCATGTCCTCTGAGACGAACAAGTTGACGGCATGGTTGCCAGAAGAGGTCCACAAGGGATGTCACTGCAGGAGCGGGTTGTCAACCTGATTCTCGAACGTGGTCTGGGACCGGGCGATGTGGTGCCGCCGGAACCGCAGCTGATGGCCGAACTAGGGGCGAGCCGCAACTCGGTGCGCGAGGCCCTGCGGGCCCTGCATACGCTGGGAATCGTCGACATTCGGCACGGCCACGGCACCGTGGTCGGACATGCACCGATGACCGCGATGTTGCCCGCCTTGCGGTTCCGGGCCCAGCAGGCGGTCCGGCATGACGCCGACGACCTGGCGGAGCTGGTCCAGGTGCGCCGAATACTGGAGGTCGCGCTGATCGCCGAGGCGGCGCGGCTTGCCGATGACCAGTTCCTGGCGGACCTCGAAGACGCGATCGCCGAGATGGAGACCGGGAATCTGGCCGAAACGGATCGCCGGTTCCATCTGACGCTGTACCAGCGGGTGGACAACGAGATCGCCACCCAGCTCATCGATCTGTTCTGGACTGTTTACCACCAGATCGACGCCGACCTACGTCCCACCACCTGGAAGCGCTCCGAGATCATCGCCAAACACCGCTTGATCCTGCACGCGCTGCGCGCGGGTGACCCAGAGGCCGCGCAAGCGGCGATGTCGGCTCATTTCGCTGATATCGAGACGCGCTCCAGGCGACCGCCGCGGCCGATACCCGCCTCGGCCTGACATCATCCGCAGCGCCACCGGCAAGGCCTGACACCTGCAACGCGAAACACCGGACCGGTGAAACCGATTCGCCGCAGCGCACCCGCCTCGGGCAACGGCACCCCGATCCGATCACCGGCTGAAGCCACAAAGCTGAGTTCGAATCCGATGTCGCCTCCAGCGAGCGCGGTTCGGCCCATCGCATCACGGCCGCAACCGTCCTGACACAGGCCGAAAGTGCGACGAAGCCCCTGGCGTTCGATCTAGCCAGGGGCTTCGTCGTGCCGATCCCGTTCAGCCCTTGACCAGTTCGGGAGTCGTTGTCTCGGGCTCCTCGACTTCCTCCGGGGTGACGGCCCGGCTCGGCAACAGCACTGCCATGACGATCACGATCAGCGCCAAGGCCGCGGAGACGAGGAAGGCCAGGCGCATGCCATCGAGGTGAGCGGTGACGGGATCGGCGCCATCGGCGACGAGCGTGGTGCTGCGGGCCGACATCACCGTCACCACCAGGGCGGTACCGAAAGCCGCGGCGACCTGCTGCAGGGTGCCGAGCATGGAACTGCCGTGCGAATACAGGTGCTGCGGAAGCGCGCCGAGGCCGAGAGTGAAGACCGGGGTGAAGGTCGCGGCCAGCGACACCATCAGCAGAATATGCAGGGCCAGCAGCTGCCAGTACGGCATGGTCATGGAGATCTGGGTGAACCCGGCCAGCGACGCGGCGATCCCGATCGACCCTGGAATCACCAGCAAGCGTCCGCCGAACCGGTCGAACAAGCGCCCAATGGTAGGTCCGAGCAGACCCATCGCCAACCCACCCGGCATTACCAGCAAGCCGGTCTGCAATGGGCTCAGACCACGCAGGTTCTGCAGGTACAACGGCAGCAGGATCATCGACCCGAGCATCGCCATGAACGCGACCGACATCAGAACCAGCGCCTTCGTGTAGATGCCGGACAGCAGGACCCGCAGATCCAGCAACGGAGTGCCGGTGCGCTGCAGCCGCAACTGACGGAGCACGAACGCGGCGATGAGGGCCGAGCCCGCGGCAACGATCAGCGCCGGGCTGGTGAGGTTGCCACTCTCGAACCGGCTGAGCCCGAACACCAGCCCACCGAACCCGAGCGCGGCCAGTGCCACGCTTGCCGAGTCGATTCCCCCGGCTTGTGGTTCACCGACGTTCTCGAGCTGGCGCAGGCCCAGCCAGGTGATCACCCCTGCAATCGGCAGCACCAGCACGAAAAGCCAACGCCACGAACCGATCTGCAGCACCACTCCGGAGATCACCGGCCCCATCGCGGGTGCCACCGATATGGCCAGGGTGACATTGCCCATCACCCTGCCGCGGTCATGCTCGGGCACCACCGTCATCAGTGTGGTCATCAGCAGCGGCATCATCACCGCGGTGCCGCCGGCCTGGATGATCCGTCCGAGTAGCAGCACCGCGAACGACGGCGCGACCGACGACAGCGCGGTACCGGCCAGGAAGACCCCCATCGCCACGGCGTAAGCCTGCCGGGTCGACACGCGCTGCAGAAACCAGCCGGTGGTCGGGATGATCGCCGCCATCGTCAGCATGAATGCGGTGGACACCCATTGCGCCGCCCGCTCGGTGACCGCGAGATCCTCCATGAGTCGCGGGATCGCGTTGATCATGATGGTCTCGTTCAGGATCACCACGAAAGTCGCGAGCACCAAGACCCGGATGACGGTCGGTGTCCGTCCTCCCGAGGCGGGAGCGGATGGTTCGGCGGACATCGGATACCTCCGGAGTATGGACGTTGGCAGGAGTGTGTGGCCCGTTGCCGAGTCACCGGATCGCGTCCCGGCGCCACAGCGGTTGAGACGGCGTCGGCTGATCGAACTCATCGGGCGCGGGTCAGTATTCCGGTCGGCACCGACACAAATCACCCGGTTTTCCCGCTGATAGACCACGCACCCTACTCGGAACTTGCTGTTCAGCAGCCTTTCCCATGAGCTGTCGATACCAGATCGTGAGCCTGGTCACCTATCTCCGGACGGCGTCACCGTCGCCTGACCACGTCTCGCGCGCGACCACGGTTGTCATCACCCGAACGGCCATACGCCGGCGCAACCCGTTTCCGTGTCGTTCGGGCCCCGAAACGGACAAACCGGGGTCGAACTGGTACGTCCAACCTGGTCGCAGCTTCTCCCGACCCGCACCACCTCGCCGATGAACCGGCGACTTGCTGTGCTCGAACCTCTTTCCCGTCCGTTGACTACTCCAGACTGCGCCACGGCATTCCGGCATGTTCGTGATGCCGGGACCGGACGCTACTCGTCCGACGTCGCGGGGCGGCGAGATCCCGGCCGTCAGCATGAATTCAATTCGAGCAGCATGTCATTACAGTCACCTCGTCAGGGCGTTCAGCTGCCGCCTCGTGCGCCGACGAACGTCGTGCCGATCTCTACCATCCGCTCTACGACATAGGCCGGGTCGAGTAATGCCTCCGGGGTGTGGATGCCCGGCGCCACGGCTTCGCCGCGCAGACCGAGCAATCGTTCGACGCCGAGGGCGACGCCGAGTGCGGTCAAGGGGCGCTGCCCCGCCGGGTGGACGAGGGAGCAGCTCGTGCTGAGCGGGGCACCCGTGGGATCAGTTCCTTCGAGGTCGATCCTGACCTCGGTAGAAGCGGGTTCGCCGCGGCGTCTGCTCGCGGTTTCACCGACCGCGAATTCGAAGAGGACGTTCGGTGCGCCTGTCGCGAGGGCCAGGCTCGGGACGTCGAGGAAGGCGAGAATCTGGCCGGGCAGGACGGTGCCGTCGACACTAGGCACGCCCACCTGAGCTTCGGGGCCGGTGACCCAGGTGAAGACGCCGTCGCGGCGGACAAGTCCCCCGGAGGGTGCTGCCGCCAGGCGCTGCATATCCGCTATCCCCGCGGGCCCGCCGGTGTCGGTTTCATCCAGTACGGCGCTGATCCGGATGGTGTCGATCCGGTCGAACTCCCTGGCCGAGTCCAATGTCGCGAGGACGAGGATACCGGCGAAACAGTGGCTGGCCACCAGGATCGGCGCGGCACCTGCCCGCTGGCCGCTCGCGACGACCTCCGGTGCGATATCCAGCAAACCGCTGGAGATACTCAGATAGGGCAACCCGTGGTGCTGTGCATAGCGCAGCCCGTTCAGGCGGTTGTCCCACAGTGCCGCCACGACCGCCGAGTAGTTGTGGTCAGCCGGGAGCCCGAGATCGCGGCGCCGTAGATCAATGGTCACGGCCGTCGCGGCGCCGAGTTCGTCGGCGACGCGCTGCGCGCGATCGAGATCGCGGCCCGCGATTGTCAGCGGCAGTGTTGGGTGCCACCGGCGCAGGATGGTGGCGGTGTTCGCGCCTGCCTGGCCCGAACCGCCCATGATCAGCACTGGTTTCGACTGTTCCACTGTGGTTTCCTCTCGATCGCACATTAAGCTACATTTTGTAGTCTACATTTTGTAGCTAACTGAAGCGACAGCGCAAGGGAGGGCAATGACGACAGCACCGGCACACCGGCACGCGTAATGTAGATTGAATCTATATAGATTCTATCTACATAGACTCGTCTCAGGAGCGGGCAGTGACATCAGGGTTCGTCGGCCGGAGTGTCGAGCTAGGACTGCTGCAGGCTCGCTTGCAGCGTGTCGCGGAGTCCCGCAGGGGCGGCGCCATTGCGATCAGAGGGCGCCGACAGGTCGGAAAATCGCGGCTGGTTCAGGAGTTCTGCGACACGGCGCAAGTGCCATACCTGTACTTCACCGCCACCAAAGGTATGCCGGTCTCCGAATCACTCGCGATTTTCCTGGCGGAGTTGAAGAGATCCGGGATCGCACCCGATCCCGAGACCCTCCCTGAGGGCATCGGCGGCGGCTGGACCGACACATTCCGACTGTTGGCGGCCTCGCTCGGTAATACTCCGGCCATCGTCGTGATCGACGAATTGCCTTGGCTAGCAGAACAAGACACGGTCTTCGACGGCGCGTTGCAAACGGCGTGGGACAGGTTGCTGCAGCACCGCCCGGTCTTTCTGCTACTGCTGGGCAGTGACATCCACATGATGGAACGACTCACCGCCTACGATCGCCCGTTCTATGGGCGAGCCGACAACCTCGTACTCGATCCGCTCAACCCAGCCGAAGTCGGTCGCGCTCTCGGACTCGACGCAGCCCAGAGCATCGACGCACATTTGATCACCGGCGGGCTGCCAGGCATCTTGCGTAGCTGGCCGCATGGACTGCCGCCGCTTCAGTTCATCCGACGCGAATGCGGCGATCCCGCCGCGGCGCTGTTCGGAGTGCCCGAGTCCACCCTCCTGGCCGAGTTTCCCGCACCCGACCAAGCGCGACGCGTACTCGAAGCGATCGGCGGCGGGGAACGCACCCACGCCACCATCGCGGCCGCGGCGGGCAGCCGCAGCGGCGCATTGCCCTCCGGATCATTATCGCCCCTGCTACACCGACTTTCGGCGGACAAGCAGGTGCTGTCAGTAGACCAGCCACTGTCGGTCAAACCCGGGAAACCAGCACTCTACCGGGTCGCTGACAGCAACCTGCGGCTCTACCTCGCCGCCCTGCGCTCGGTTCAGGACCTTGTTCGACGGGGGCGAGGCAACGCGGCCTATGAATTGTTCGCTCGACGCTGGACCTCCTGGCGCGGCAAGGCTGTCGAACCCCTCGTACGAGACGCGCTCGAACTGGCCGCGCTCGCGGGAACGCTGCCCTGGAACGGCGTCACCGCGGTCGGCGGCTGGTGGAACCGCACATTCAACCCCGAGATAGACCTCATCGGCGCCGACCGCTCCCCCGTTGCCAATCGGGTGATCTTCGCCGGATCGATCAAATGGCTCGCTACCCCGTTCGACCGCCACGACCTAGCCGAACTGACTCGCGGGGTCGCCAATGTGCCAGGCTTTGCCCCGCGCGAAACAGCACTGGTCGTGGTGTCCTTGACCGATATCGAACGCACCATCGCCGATACCGTCGACCTGGTGTGGAACGCCGCTGACGTGCTGTCGGCGTGGAGTTGAAAGTTCCGTATCGAATCTTCGCAGAACTCCGACTCATTCGCGCTGATTGCATTCAGCAGTTCCCGACCGCCGATTCCTGTTGTCATTGCATATTCGATAACGCGGGCCGGTTTGATGATCCAGTTGCGTCTTGGCTTCTCCACATTCCATGCCACGCCACCACCATAGGATCAACCCCGGACTGATACGCGTACCGCGTCGTCCGGTTCACATTCGTAGCGCCAAACCGCACCCGGTGGCGTCGTTATCGAGTTCGACTCGTCGCAACCTGGATCAATCCCCGCCCACTCCGCATGCCCTGGGATCGACAGGGTGCCGATGACACAGCGATACCCGCTTTCGGCATCAGCTCGGAACCCGGGCCTCGGCCAGCCCGCCATTCCCACCTCTGCACATCCCTCGACCGCCTCGCAGTATCCTTACGGTCGGTAATATGGCAGATCGATGCCCGCCTCCCTCATCATGGACTCGTAGAGATCTACCCATTCAACGAGAGTTTCATGGGCAAGTGACCCCGGGCAGTCCTCCTCAACGGTCTCTAGGAGAGATTTCAGGGTATCGCCTTGTACCAATAACCCTGGGAATTTTCGATTAGAATCACGAACCAATCGAATGTTCCCGCGATTCGCTAACTCTTGAAGTTCGATATCCACTTTCACTACCTTGGGTAGAAGGTTATATATGGCCTGCTCATGTCGACTGGACCTCTTAGGATGTCGAATCTTCGGCCGTATCCCAGCTCGGCCGGCCCAACCGGAAGTGAGTTATAGATCTTCTTTCTGATCTTGTTGTTAAAATCTTCGACGATGTAGTCCCAGTCGGAAAATGCATGTGCGGTCCCCTCGGCCCGACTGCCAACCAGACTTATCGGCTGCCCGATCTTGTCTGCCGCATTTTGAATACGCTGGGCATCACTGACACTTATGTTGTCAAGAGACGCACCGCCGCCGACCTCTACATTGCACGGCTGTGGGACAAGACCGAGTGGGTCGACCCAGGTTGTGGGGTTGTGAGGGTAAATGCTCGGGTTCGAGGCCGGTAGCAACCCCAGCGGGTCCTGTGTCAAATAGCGACCGGTAGCGGGGTCGTAGATACGGTTCAGATTGTAGTGCAGACCGGTTTCAGAATCGTGTTGCTGGCCAGGAAAACGCAGAAGTGTGGTGACGTCGCCGTTCCAGATCGAGTTACCCCAAAGTCCGACAGTGGCGATGGCCGCAGTGGTTGCGGCGTGTGGGTTGACAACTTCGACGGGAGCGCCTGCGAGGTCCGTGACGATTGCGTAGAACTGGCGATCCACTGTTTCTTGGTCAGTGGCCTGGGTGATCGGGGTGTACGAATCCGGATGGTAATGCCAACGGGTCACCGAATCGGCGGTGGTCTGTTCGATCAGATGGGTATCGTCCCAGGTGTAGTGGGTACATTCGAGGACGGTTCCGTTGGTGGCCAAGCGCAGCTTGGTCGTGCGGCGCCCAAGTGCGTCGTAGGTGTATCGCCACCATTGATGGTCAGGGGTCCAGACGTCGACGAGCTGGTCGAAAGAGTTGTAGCGGTAGTGCCAGACGTCAGGTTTGCGGGACAGGCGAGTAGTGGTCTTACGGATGAGACGACCGGCCTCGTCATAGTGGAAGCGGGTTCGGCCGTCGCGGATGAGCAAGTTGTCGCGGTATTCGCGGCGATGATTGGGTTCGTGTTGCGCTCTGTGGGAACTGTGCCGGGAGGCAAGCAAGGTCGCGGTTTTCCCGCCATCTGTGTCAAGCGAGTTATCCAGGGTCGGCCATGCGCTGGTGATGTTGCTGAGTGGGTCGTAGGTGTATTGCTCGGCAAGCATGCTGTTGCGGGTGATCGATGTGACGCGCCCGGCAGGGTCGAGGATGTAATCGCTCACCACAGAATTGGTGTCGGGGCGAGTGAGGGTGTGGTTGACGAGGTAGCCGTCGGGTCGGTAGGCGTATTCGTCGTGACGGAGTGTCCGGGGGGTGAGGCGCGGTCCGGTGTCGAGGTTCAGTGATGTGGCGGGGTGGGCGATTACCTGCTGGCTGGTAACGCGGCCGATATCGGAAAGCGTTCGGCTGATAGCGATTTCGCCGACACGCCAGCTGTTGAGGCGCCCGATCGGGTCGTAGTGGAAGGCGAGTTTGTGTCCGTCGGTGGTAAGGCCGCGGACTTTGCCGGTGCTGTCGTAGTCCCAGCCCGTGGTGGCGCCGGCGGGGGTGGTGCGACGGATGAGGCGACCGGAGTGGTCGTGGTCGTGGCGCATCGCCGGTTGGTCGTCGAGTTGTTGTGAGGCGAGTTGGCCGGTGGCGGTGTAGGTGAATTCGAGGGTGTGGGTGGGATCTTCGTCTAATCCCGAGACTGCGGTCAGGACTCGTCCGCCGAGGTCGTGAGTGTATCTGATCCAGTCGCCGGTGTCGGTGATAACCGCGGTGAGGCGGCCAAGGATGTCATGAGTATGGTGGCGGGTGACGCCGGTGGCCGGTGTGATCGAGGTGACTCGTCCGGCGGCGTCGTGGGTGTATCGGGTGGTGGCGCCGGTGTAGTCGGTCTGGGTGATCAGGCGCCCGGCTGGGTCGTAGCCGTAGGTCCAAGTCTGACCGAGGGGGTTGATGACGTTGGTGAGACGACGCTGGCTATCCCATATGTAGCGGGTGGTGGCGCCGTCGGGATCGGTGCGGGAGTGCAGTAGGTCGAAGGCGCCATAGGTGAAGCGGATGAGGTTGCCTGCGCGGTCGGTATGAGTGAGAGGGTTGCCTTCGCCGTCGTAGGTCCACGACTCGGCATACCCGTCCGGGTCAACCCGGCGCAGCAGTTTTCCGTCAGGATCCCATTGATAGTGAGTCTGGGCATCCAGCGGGTCGGTGACTCGAATCGGGCGGCCACAGCAGTCTCGCTCGATGCGTGTGATTGCCCCGGATGGGTCGGTAACCTGCACGGCCAGGCCTGCGGCGTCGACTTCGATGCAGGTGCGTGTGTCGACCGCACTGATGATCTCTGCGATCGCACCGTTGGGGTGGTAGGTGTACTCGGTCCTGGCTCCTGTCGGGTCGATAACGGCGGCGAGGTTGCCTGCCTTGTCCCATTCTTGTTGTCGCGCAGTACCGTCGGCGTCAGTGACTCGGGTTGGCCGGTTGCGCCAGATGTACTCGATTTCGACGGTGCGGCCGTCCGGGCGGATGATTTCGGCGATGTCGCCCTCGCCGGTGTACCGGTATCGGGTCACCGTCCCGTCCGGCGCCGTGACCTTCAGTGGTTTGCGGTCGGCGTTGTAATCGGTATGAGTGCGGCCACCGGCGGGGTCGACGAGGTCGCGCAGGCGAAAGTCTCGATCGAAGCCGTGGGATGTGGTGGCTCCGAGGCAGTCGGTGACCGTGGTGAGACGGCCAGTTCCGTCGGGGAATTCGAGGTAGTCGAAGTCGGTGTCCAGGATCCCGGCGGTTCCGCGCTGGAAGATGACACGGCCGGATTCGTCGTAGGTGTTGACCATCTGGTTGCCGTTGGAATCGGTCCAGGACCTCAGCCGATGTTCGTCATCGTAGGTGTAGCTGGTGGTAGCGCCGATAGCGTTTGCAACAGTTGACAGCTGGCCCGCCTCGTAACCGAATTTCCTTATTCGAGTTCGAGTTTCGGCGCCATCGGAATCTGTGTCGAGTATGCACAATCCGGTGACGCGCCCCGCGGCGGTGTCGATGCGTACTCGGTATCCGCCAGAGTGTGACACCTCGACCGGTGCGCCGTCGGTGTGGTAATGGAAGCGGATCCGGTTGCGGTGGCGGTCGGTGATCGCGGAGATGGCGTAGTTGCCCAGGCGCGACTCGATGCCATCGAGAGTCGTTTCGGGCGCGAAATGCCAGAGTATTTCCCGCTGTCGATCCCAGATGCGATAACCGCCGACCTCGGTTCGGGTCAGCGTCCACGCCTGTCCACCGGTCACCGGTTCGGTAGCGGCACCGACCTCGGCGTGCGGGTAGGCCAGCATGATGCCGTCCTCACCGAGGAAGGTGACTCCTTCGTGCTCGACGACCAGACGCATGTCCAGGGTGGTCGACCACGAGGGGCCGAACCAGCGGCCGTACCGGTAGTTCGAGCGATGCGTGCGCCGCAGAGTTAGTGCAAGGACACCGGGAAGGTTGACATCAATTTCAGGGAGCAAAAATTCGCCGGTCGCGATATCGACGGGATCTTCGGAGCAGGTTTTCTCACCCCCGGTGCGGTCGTTATCCGCACCGTTCTCACGGGCGGTGTCACCGGCGCCTTGATCAGCGTCGGCACGCTCCTGCGGAGTCGGGTGCTCCTGGGGTGAATCATGATGGACCGGTTGGTTTTCCTGGGCGGGATTGTCGTGTCCATTGGGATTCGTGCCGTCCCTGTCCGAGTGTGTGGGTTCTGTCCCGTCGTGGGTTTGATGCGGACTGCCGTCACCATGATCTGTTGGGGTGTCGGGTGAATCGGTGTGAACAGGCGGGCTGGAGTCTGGGTTGGGGTGGTGGCCGGATGTGTCGTAGCTCGGGTTCGGCCCCGAGGACACCTCGGTATCCGGCCGAACCGCAGGTGTGGCGGAGGGCTGCTGATGCGATGTTTGGGGCGTGTCGCCGGGATGTTTACCGCTGGGGTGCGAGTCGGGCGGCGCCTGTTCGGGGTGCGCCTGCTGGGGCGTGTCCGGCTGAGTGTGCCCCGGTGCGTTGTTGTCGGGCCCTCGTGTGCCGGAGTCCGATGTGTGCGTGGAAGTTTCAGATTGCGGGTTGGTCGTTCCCGGTTGCGTCGGCGACTCGGTTGTCGCGTGTGGTTGTGTGCCCGGCTCGGTGGTGCTCGGATGGGTTCCGGTCGGAGTGCCCGGCTCGCTGCCGGTCGAGGTTGGTGATGGTGCTTCCGTTGTCGGGTGTGTGCTCGCTGGTGTGCCCGGTTCGTGCGGGGCCGACGAGGGGGTGTGGGTCGCGGAGGTGCTGCTCGGGGTATGCGGTGTCGTGTGTGGGACGTGTTCGGCTGCGCTGGTTACGGCATGGGTGGTCTTGCTGACCTTCGAGACGTCACCGATCTTGTCCAGCACCGACAGCGCGGGTTTAGCCGCACCGGCACCGCCGGTGCCCACTGTGGTGATCAGGTCACCGGTCAGCGAGCCTAGGAATTCCGACGGGTTCTTGCGCGCACCGGACAGGATCGAGGACACCGTCGCCCCGGGATCAGCCGCCGCGACCACCAGCCCGGTGCCCAGATCCGACATCCCCGACAAGTATTCGGCCGGATGGGTCAGGTTGTAAGCGTCGATCGGGCTGACCTGACGCACGAACTGCACGATCCCGGTGAAACTGGTCAGCAATCCGGAGGTGAAGTTCAGCTTCGCCTGATCGACCGCCCCCGATAGATCCGAGACATTGGAAGACCAGCGTTCGGTGAACGGCGGCTCGGTGGGGGCGGCCTCGGTCGCCGCCGCCAGCGCCGCCGCAGCCGAGTTCGCCGCGTTATCACGCTGTGAGCGTGCGCCGCGCAGGATCTCGCGAGCCTCGTTCCGGATCGAGGTCCACGTGTCGGTCAGAGGTGTCTTGCGCTTCTGCTCGTCGGACAGTACGTTCCACTGATTCTTCCTGGTGATTTCCTCGGTATCGGCCGCTTCCCATCTCGCGATCGCATCGGCTGCTTTCGTCTGTGCCGCAGTGACCTCGTGGTACCAGCCGTCGAGCACACCCGAAGCTTTGTGCATCGCGTCGGCGCCCGCCCACCACAGCTTCGGCTGCTTCGCGAACTCGGTGTGAAACTCCTCAGCCGCCGACCCAGTCCAGTCCGCGGTGTTGACTGTCCGCAAGGCGTCACCGGTCTTGCCGATCGAGTCGCCCATCTTCTGCAACATCTCGACGGCGTCGTGGATCGCCGAGGGCTCGCCCCGGATCAGTTCTTTCGGGTCGGTGGTGTGCCCGAGTTCGCGTTCTTTGATTTCACCGCCGGCGAGATCTGCGATCTTGTCACCGAGGTCGTCGAGGTTCTCCGCGACACCGTCGGCACCGACCTTGCTCGCCAGCCCCGCCGCCGCGTCCAAACCAGCGTCGGCGAGCTCGCCCGCCTTCTGGGTGACCGATTCGACGCCGTGCTCGACCGCGTCACCGACCTTGTTGACGAAATCACCGAGACCACTCACTTATCGCCCCCATCTCGACCATTCATGATCTCCGCAGCCCGCTCGGCAGCACCGGTATTCCAATGCCGCGGAATCCCCGGTATCGGACCGCTGTTCCCCAACGCATCCGGGCCCACCGCCTCGATCACCTCCACATTCGTGCCGATATGGGTGAAGGCATTCTGGAACGACTCGGCGCTGTAGTCGGTGTGGCGGACCTGGTTGAACTGATTGTCGGCCAACGTGTCTGCCCACGACCGCGCATCGATCTCTTCCTTCGACAGATGCGGGTTCCCCGTCAGCTGCGTGAACATCTCCTTGAACGTGTTCGAGAACTTCTCATCCATGAGGTGATAGCGCCCCGCCGCCAACCCCAACGTCTTCGCGATCTCGTTGCCCGCCTGCACCAGCGCCCGCACACCCCACGACCAACGCTCGGTGAAGGTCTCGAAAGCGCTCTGCACCGACGCCTTACCCGCCTCCATCGGCGACAGGGTCAACAACGAGAACCCGCGCCCCATCGCCCCGGTCTCCCCCACACCCAGATCCGACAACTCACCGATGACCCCGGTGATCCCATCCGCAGCTTGCTGCAGCACCGC
Source organism: Nocardia sp. NBC_00881 (assembly GCF_045207455.1). NCBI lineage: Bacteria > Bacillati > Actinomycetota > Actinomycetes > Mycobacteriales > Nocardiaceae > Nocardia > Nocardia sp. NBC_00881. The sequence goes on along the minus strand of NZ_CP108798.1, from coordinate 7,756,390 downwards.
GGGATCAACATTCAACTGATCTCCCACCGCCGCTGCCTCCCGTCCCCAGCGGAATCGTCCGACACCTGCGGTGGAAACGCCATCGGCGCCGAACCGGTGATATCGACCGCCACACCCGTCGGCTCCGACCGCCCAGCCGCGTACTGGGCCAGCCGCGATCCCAACAGCGAGTGATACCGATACTGCTGATCACCAGCGACACCCCGCGCAGCCATGTACTGGGCGTACTCCTCGACGCCGGTGAACGCGCAAATCCAATCAACACCCCCAACCCGAGAGACGTACAGGCGGTCATCATCGACCAACGGCACCAATAGAGCAGCCTGCCGAAACGCCGCCTGCAGCACCTCAGGCTGCCCGAAACCGGCATAGAAGGCCGCGATCTCCGCCCGCAACGCGCCACCACTGTTGAACTCAGCCAATCGCCTAGCCACCCCCACGATCTATCGGCCACCCGCCAAACCAAGCCTTCGCAGCATACCTAGGGCTCGCTGGCCACCGCCCGGCCGAGGAATGCGTGCCATCCTTAGGGAACCTATGAGATGCTTGCCGGCACGAAGGTGGACCATGTTGTGTTGGTGAGCAATTCGCTGGGCGCCGCAGTGGCCCTGGCCGCTGACTCACCTCGGATCGCGGTGCGGGCGTTGATCTCACCCGCTGGTTTCATCCGTCTGACGGTGGACCCGAAACTGTTGGCGGCTTCGGCCGTTCAGCTACAACGTCCCACATATAAGCACACGCACCGCATGCTCCGGCTGTTCGTCGCCCCGGCCGGTTGAGCCTCGCGTAGGGGCTGCTCACGACTCGCTTCTCGTGCGCCGGCATAGAATGACCGCCCGATTGTCCAGGAGCGGTTCCCGGCCGGCCAAACTGCACCAGCACCGCGCCGATGAGCAGTATCACCGACCCGGCCAGTTGCGTCAGCCCGAGCGCTTGGCCGAGCAGCAGCCAGGCCAGCCCCGCGGCGACCAGCGGTTCCACCATGGCCAGCACGCTGGCCGTGGCCGAGGGCAGATCGCGCAACGCCCGCAGCCCGGCCAGGTAGGGCAGCACGGTACCGACCACGGCCAGCAACAGCAGCGCCAGCCACACCGGGGTCCGCAGGCCGCCGAGTACCGCTGGGTCGGTGAGGCCGGTGGGCAGCGTCCACGGCGGGCTGATCGCGACCACCACGACCGCGCCGATCGCCAGCCCAGCCGCGGTCAGCCCGAATGGATCGTGCCTGCTCGCGCCGTGCTCGCCGAGCAGAAAGTACCCCGCCGAGCAGATCGCCGCGGCCAGCCCGGCGGCGACACCGAGCATGTCCAGCCGGGCGCCCTCCCAGATCTCCGCGACCAAGGCCAAGCCGGCGACGGCCAACCCGATACCCAGCCAGACCAGCCCGGGCAGCCGGATGCGCCGCACCACCCGCACCCACAGGGCGACCAGCGCGGGCGCCAGGTTGACCAGCACCATCGCCACCCCGATCGGAACCCGCGCCACGGCCACAAAGAAGAACAGCTGCACCCCGGCGACGCCGAGCAGGCCGTAGCTGAGCAGCAGCCAGAGATCGGCGCGACGGAACTGCAGCGCCCGTGGCCGCAGCACCCCGACCACCGGCACCAGCAGTACAGCGGCCAACGCGATCCGCACCGAGGTCACCGCGGCCGCGGACCAGCCCGCCGCCATCACCGCCTTGGCCAGTGAGCCGGAACTCGCGAACAGCGCCCACGAGATCAGGCTCAGCCCCGTCGCCCGGGCCTGGCTCGGCACCCGCGCGGCCTTCTCCAGTACGACCATGGCTGCAGTGTGCATGAGCAATCACGGCCATGACCAAAGGTTTTCCGACGGCTGAGCCCACGGCGTCAGAGCGAGACGGGCTCTGAGTCGAAGTCCGGATTTCGGGTGGTGCGAAGGTCGCGTTGCGGTGATGGAGCCGCCGCAAGGTCAGGGCAAGTCTTCGGTTGGCCCGACGCCAGCCGTCGGATTTCTTTCAGCAATCCATCTACGCAGTCAGCTAGGTTTCGAACAATCATCGTCATTTGCCATGACGCTACGGGTCGCGTCGCGTGTCCACTCTTGATCTGCTTGCGTCGTCACCCCCCGATCCCCAGAACGGGGGGCTCGGGGCTCGAGGATCGGGGATCGGGGAGCGGGGAGCATTTCTCGTTCCGTGAGCACGCGGAGGCCCCCGTTCCTGCTTATGGGGCCCACCCAGCCCAGTTCGGGCAACAGGCAATAAAGATGCGGCTGGGCTCAATACAGTTAAGCCCAGCCCCATCTTCACGTCAGCCCCGGCTACAGACCCATGCGTTCCAGCGCCCAGTCCGTCGCAGCGTCTACGTCGTTGGCAGGGATGGCCCGAGTGAAGTGCAAGGGCGGACTGACCCACCGGTACCGACGCCAACCCTGGTCGGGCCGGATTGTCCAACCTCCGAACTCGCGGCGTATGGGGTAGCCCGTTTTCGTGCCACCGGGATCACACGAGAATGGCAGTAGCGATTCGAACTCATGCCGCGGAGGCGGTAGCAGCCTGAGCAGCATGCGGCGGAACCAGTGCCAGTTTGCTGTCCACGCGGGAAACCGCCTGTATAACTCCAGCGGATCTTGAAGAAGCCTCATGTCCGATCCTCAGCAGCTGAGAATGTGTGCCGGAGTCTTGTCGGTGAACCGGTATGGTTCGCCGTACTCCGTGGACTCGATCCTAGCGACAACCCGCCACGCGCCGGGCTCGCACGGAGCCCACGCCGCGATGTTCAGCCGCGGGTCGGGGATCTGCTTGTCGTTTGCCGCGCCGCGGACCTCCCAGTCGCTACCAGACTTCCTGAACTCCAGGGTCAACTCGACGCGGAACGCCTGCGGTGCGGGCACGCAGTCCGTGTAACCTCCGCCGATGACAGCGCTGTACCCCTGCCTGGTCTGAACGTATGGCCGGCCATTGTGGAAAGCGAAGCTGCACGACCTGGAGCCGTTGGGCTCAGCGGCGGCCGAAGGTGCTTCGACTGCCACTGCGGCACTGGTCAACGCCAACGCAGCGATGCCTATGGTCACGGTAGACCGAATCCTCATGGTGTTCTCCCCTTCTCTACAGAACGGCGCGTACCTGGATTCAGATACGCGCCACGAATACGTCCACCAGTCGCAGACATGGACCTCGGTCGTGTCGCCGTGAAGTTGCGGAAGCCCTGGCTCCGGCGGTTTTGTGGAACCGGCTGTCGGAACCGCGGGGCTCCTCCTAACCGCCCTCGACCCGAAAAAGCCGAGCAGAGCGGGAAGTTCTCAGTTAGTCCTAGCCGTTGCTGTGCGTGTCGTCGACGCCGATGGGATGCTGCTCATCCCAGCATTCGTCGCTCGAACCGCCATCCGGACCGGGGCGACAAAGCTCGTTCATCGCTCTCCTTGCTCGGTTCTCCTCGGTTCCCGGCCGGAATGCCGGGACGATTCGGGGCGCGGCCACAGATGACCGCGCGGCCATGTCTTCTCCGGGGCGACGGAGACGAGCCCGCAGATCTCAGTGATGTGGTGGCGCGTGGATTGGATGTGATTGAGCTGCGGTACGAGGACCGCGGCAGCATCGTGGGTGTGGACCGCGTTGATCAGCCGCAGACCGGGGTCGAGGGCCCCGCCGGGCAGGACGTTCAGCAGGGCTTCGATGGTGTAGCCGTGGGAGCGGGCATAGCGGCGGAGGGCGTGTATGTCGTCGGCGGTTTGGGAGCCTGAGATGTCGCGACGTACGAAGGCGATTGCTTTCACTGCTTGTCCTCGCGCGGGTTGTCGCTGACGACCCGGCCGTCTGCGAACACGACCGCCCAGGACCCGTCGTTGCGCAGCAGGATTCCTTGCGGCTCGTCCATGTCGCGGTCTGGGTCCCACGTGATTCGCCGACTCATCTGGGACCCGCCGACAGTCGGTGTTGCGCGGCCAGGAACAGGTTGCATCCGCCGTGTCCGCTGTGGGCGGTCGCCGCGAACTGGGCGTGATCGACGCCGCTGATGTAGGTGTCGTTACACGGCTGCATGCGCCACCGGTTCAGCTTGTACGTGTGCGCGACGGCGATCATCGGACGGCCCGCCAAGGCTTGACGAGCTTGGCGTCGACGAGGACATCGAGCGCGGCGGACTTGTCGGCGCATGTTTCGGTGTCGCATCTGATTCGCGTATGCCACACCAGATGTGCATCCTCCAGGGTGTACGGGATATCGGGTGCGGGGTGGCATGTTTCGGTGGCTTTCACCGGCCGATCGAAGAGGCAGATCGTGCCGTAGATGACGCCGGCGACACCGAAGGCGATCACCATGGCTGTGGGCATTGGTCTATACCCCCGGGCATGTTGTTGTGTAGCTGGTGCGCCCGATGCCGGGGGACGCTTCACCCCGGCACCGGGACGATGTGGCGGCAGACGACTGGTCGACCAACTCATGGAGCGCGTCGGCGATGCGTTCCAAGAGTTCGAGCGTCAGCGGATCGAATCCGACCACGGGGCGCAGTTCGATCGAAGTTTGTTGTGGCAGTTCTGCTTTTGGCATGGCTTCCTCCCGTCGGGGCGGCGGGGCCAGGCCGTGACCTGGTCGCCGCACGCACCCCGACCCTGTAGACCGATGGTTGGCACCCGGCACCGAAGGCTCTGCACTCATCGGCCGGGCGACGAACCGGCATCACCCCGGCATCGGGTGCGGATTCGACGGTAAGAAGCCCCAAGCATGCTCGTCTAGGTTCATGCTCCAATATGCTCGAAGTCGACATTCGCTGTACAAGACGGGCATTGCCCGGGGATCATGGGATGTGCGTGAGCATATGTACGCATACAGCGATTTGGAGAGCCAGGCCATGCGATTACAGTTTCTCGGCAAGGGTGGAACTACTGGCGGCGGATGCCCCAGCCTGTACGCCACCGACCAAGACACTTACGTTGTGCAGGGATGGAAGACCAGCTCATCCGGAACCGTCGAGATTCCACACCTGTTGCTCGGCTTCGCGCTGCCGGACACGTTCGTCGGGGCGCCGATGACCGACACCGGCCGCGGCACCTTCACTCTCGAAGGAAGCCCGGTCACCGACCCGGATGTGCTTGAAGGACTGGACATCTACGACGACGAAACGTGCATCGAGGTTCCGAAGGCAGAAAGGACGTTCTACGGTGCAACTCGTGCAGGATGAGGCGTTCAACCGCCTATTCCACTCCTGCGAGCGGGAGGCGTTCCACCTGGAAGTTCAGGACACCTACGAGACTCCAGAAGAGTCCGAACCGTTCCGGAAGTTCCTCCAGGACGAACCCGACGACTACGCATGGTTCCAACCGTGGCTCGACCACGTGCGGGACGTGACCAGCCGTGGCGTCGCTGTGAACCGTGCCCGCGTGGTGACCGAACCTCACACCGACTACACCCGATTCGCAAAGGCAGTGGCGCGGTTCAATGCCGAAGCCGGCGAGAACGTCCGCTATTTGCCGCGGTACTTGATCGACCCGGCCGAGCTGACCGTGGACGATTGGTGGCTGTTCGACGACTCACTGCTGGCGTACACGATCTTCGAGCCGTCCGGCCGCTGGGTCGGCGGCGCCGTCACAACCGATCCCCAGTTGGTCGAATACTGCCGGACCGTGAAAGAGCGCGTCTGGGCGCTCGCTACCCCTCTCGCGGAGTACTCCAACCAGTGAGTGATTCGCTTCACCAACTGCGCGAAGCTCTCGGAGGACGACTCCGGGAGCTTCGCCTCAACTCGGGGCTCACCGGAACGGATCTCGCCAATCTGGCAGGCTGGCACCAAACCAAGGTGTCGAAGATCGAGTACGGGAAAACCAAACCGACAGACGCTGACATCCGTACATGGTGTGAACACACCAACGCACTCGACCAAATGCCGGACCTTATCGCGACAGTCCGCAACATCGAGGCGTCATACCTGGAGTGGCGTCGCGTGCTCGGCAGTGGCACGAAGCGGCGCCAACAAACGTCTATCAAACTTGAGTCGGAAGCCAAGCTGATTCGCTGGTATGAGCCGAACTTAATTCCGGGCTTGCTTCAGACAGCCGAATACGCCGAAGGGATCATGCGGAACTTCATCGAGTTCCAGGGCATACCCAACGACCTGGACGAAGGCGTGTCGAAGCGAATGGAACGCCAACAGATCCTCTATCGACGAGACCATAGTTTCCATTTCGTCATTGCCCAGCAATCCTTGTACACCACGGTCGGCGACGACCAAGTCATGATCGGACAGCTAGATCGACTTCTGGCTGTAGCAGGAATGCCGAGAATAACCCTCGGTGTCGTCCCCGCGGAGTCCCCGTATCGGGTCAACATGACGAACTTCATCATGTTCGACAGTCGCATGGCGATGGTGGAGACCGTGACAGCGGAGCTGACCATCACGCAACCACGCGAGGTAGCCATGTACGGGCGCGCGTTCGACATCCTGGCTACGCAATCTGTCACCGGCAAGCAGGCACGAGACCTGATCTCCGCGGCCCTCGAACGTCGGGCCGAGTCCGCCTAGAGAGCCGATTTGCATTCGCGCAAATCGCCGTTTGCCCCATCTAGTAGCCTTCACGCAAACACTGATCCGTGCGTGGAGGACGGCATTGTGAGTGGCTCAACAGTGCGCGGTCGGCGTGATCGGTCACGGCGGCAAGTTATCAGGTTCGTCAGCCCTTCATGACGGACGAGTTTGCGGTTCGCGGACGACTTCATTTGGCGTTTTGTCCGGGCGGAGGCCCCGCCAGGATGCGTGACGGAGTCGGCCGTCACCGGTCCACTCGGTGAACGACACTTCACCCACGACCTGGGGCTCGAGCCAGACGGCGTCCTTGACGTCGGCGTTTTGCGTTGCAGCGGTTGAAGTTTCGCCCGAAGCTCATCGAGCATTCGTTGCGTGAAGCCGGTACCGACGTTGCCGATGTAGGTGAGCTTTCCGCTCGAGTCGTGCACGGCCACGAGAAAAGTCACGCTTACGAGTTACCGCCGCCGGTCAGGCCGGGTGGCGCGGCCGTTTGTCGGCGTCGGCGGTCTGGTGTGGGCGGGCGAGTCGGACCATGGCGCGGTAGAGGGCCCGCGGTTGCGGCGGCGGGGGCAGTGTGGGCAATTCGGCGCCGGGGGCGGCGAAGGATCGCAGCATGTAGCCGACCAGGCGTTGCCAGGTGTCGGGGGCGGCGTCGCCGGTGGCGGCGATGACTCCGGCGTTGGCCATGAGCAGGATCACCATGTCCCGGTCGGAGAATTCGGGGCGTAGATGCCCGCTGGCTTGCGCGCGGGCGATGAGTTCGAGTAGGCCGTTGTAGGCCTGGGCGCGGCGGGCTTCCAGGGGTTTGGCGGCGGGGAAGGTCATGGTGAGGACGTCGGCGAAACCGCGGTCGGCGGCCTGCATCGCGCAGACCGCGTGGACGTAGCCGGCGAAACCGCGCCAAGGGTCGGGGTCGGCCAGGGCCGTGTCGGTCGCATCGGCGTAGGCGTCCATGCGGTCGGCGAACACCGCGGTGATCAGGTCCTCGCGGGTGGCGAACCGCCGCGACAAGGTCGCCTTGCCGACTCCGGCCTCGCGGGCTACTGCGGCCATCGACACTCCCAGGCCTTCGCGGGCGAACAGGGTCCGTGCGGCGGCCAGGATGCGTTCGCGGTTGCGTTCGGCATCGGCGCGCAGTTCGCGCTGCTCATCGGGTGAGGCGCCCAGGGGTTCGGGGGATGTCACGGCCACCACTCTACCCAACTGGAACACCCTAACCATTTGTGTTGTTACACTCCCCGAGCGAATCGGGAAGCCAGTTCCACTTCCGTGCCGCAACCAATGGACCAGCGAAAACTTCCGGTCCACCCCTGACGAAGGAGTACTGCTGTGAACATCGCCCTGTGGATCGCGGCCGGGGTCCTGGCCGTCATGTTCGGGATGGCCGGGGTGATGAAGTCCACCCAGCCCAAGGACAAACTCGCTCAGAAGCTGCCGTGGGTCGCCGATGTCTCGCTGCCCACGCTGCGCCTGATCGGTGTCGCCGAGTTGCTCGGCGCGCTCGGGCTGATCCTGCCGGCATGGACGGGGATTGCCCCGATCCTGACACCGATCGCCGCGGTCGGTCTGGCCGTCATCATGGCCCTGGCGATCGTCACCCATGCCCGTCGCAAGGAACCATCAGCGATCGTGTTCAACCTCGTGCTGCTGGCCGCCGCAGTGTTCGTCGCGTGGGGACGCTTCGGCCCCTACAGCTTCTGACCAGCCGCTTCTTCCACAACTTTCGAGGAGATGACTTCGACATGAAGATCACCGTGTTCGGCGCGACCGGCGGTATCGGCCGCTTGGTCGTCGCACAGTCGCTCGATGCCGGCCACCGCGTCACCGCCGTGGTCCGCAACCCCGCCAAACTCACCCTCGCCCACCCTGCGCTCACGGTGGTCACCGCCGAACTCACCGACAGCGATGCCGTCACCGAAGCGGTCGGCGGCGCGGATGCGGTGATCAGCGCCCTGGGTCCCTCGCTGAAACGGTCGGACACCGGTAGTCCGGTCACCGACGGCACGAAGACGATCGTGGCCGCCATCCAGACCGCGGGGGTGTCGCGGTTCATCGGGCTGGCGACCCCGTCGCTGGCCGACCCGCGCGACAAGGCCCACTGGAAACACAAGGTCCTGCCCGTGATGGCCCGGCTCGCCTTTCCCAACGCCCTGGCCGAGCTGGAGAACATGACCGCCGCGGTGACCGGCTCGGACCTGGACTACACCATCGCCCGCATCTCCGCGCCGAAGGACAAACCTGCCACCGGCCGTATCCGTTCCGGTTTCCTCGGCCACGACCGGATCGGTTCCGCGATGAGCCGCGCCGATATCGCCGCGTTCCTCATCACCCAGCTCACCGATTCCCGCTACCACCGGGCCATGCCCGCCATCAGCAACTGACCCGAAACCAAACCCCCGGAAAGGTAGTCATGAACGCCATCCCCGACACCCACCGCGACCTGCTTGACGCTGCGCACATCGCGACCCTGAGCACTGTCGGCGCCGACGGCACACCACAGGTCACCGCCCTGTGGTACCTCGCCGACGGCAACACCGTCGCCACCTCGCTGATGACCAGCCGCCAGAAATACAAGAACATCGTCGCGCACCCGAAAGCAACCCTGTTCATCGCCGATCCGGCCAACCCGTACAGGACCTTGGAGATCCGCGCGACCGCGACCATCGAACCCGACCCCGGCCTCGCCCTGTTCGACCGGGTCGTGCGCCACTACGGCCAGGATCCCGACACCTTCCCCGCCCCGCGCGAGGACCGCGTCGTCCTGCGGCTCACCCCGACCCGAGTGGTCGCCCAAGGCTGAACCCTTCTCGCGGCACAACCGCTCACGGCTCTTCCGGGGCGTCGGGATCGCACAGCGGCCGGTGTGTTCCGCCGAGATCGCTGGTGGTGCGGTGGCGGCGGGTGAGTTCGGCGGCGTAGGTGTCGCCGCTGGCGTCGGCGAGTTTGCCCCACTGGATCGCGGTGGTGACCGGGAGTGCTCGAGCGCCGCATCGCCACCCGCACGGCCACTCCCGCCACCGAGGTTCCCAGCCGGGACACCCTCGAGGCGCGATGGTTACCGCAGCACCGGTGGGTGGCCGAGATCGACGGCGGAGTCGTGGGCTGGGCCGCGCTCAGCCCCGCATTCTGCGATGAGGGCTACGAGGGCGTGGCCGAGAGTTCGGTATATGTGGCCGAGCAGATGCGCGGGCGTGGCGTCGGGAAAGCTCTGTTACACAAGCAGGTAATCGTGGCCGACGAAGCCGGGCTGTGGACGCTGCAGATCTCGATCTTTCCGGACAACCGCGCCGCGATCGCCCTGCACCACTCCTCGGGCTACCGCACCGTCGGGGTGCGCGAACGCATCGCCCAGCTCGACGGAAAGTGGCGCGACAGCGTATTCCTCGAACGCCGCAGCCCGGTGCGCTGAGCCGGCGCACTCACCGCATTCCGGTGAGAGTGAGTTGGCGCCGATGGTGGTCGTAATAGCGGCCGGGATAAGGGGCCCCCACCTAAGCCTTGCCCCAGTCGTCATCGCCTACCATCCACAGCAGAGTGTGAAAGTCGGCCCGCGCTCGCTCTAGATCGGCGGCGAGCACGCTTCGATCCGTCACCGGTTCTGGCATGGCGCCTCGATTCCATGGCCGAAAGATCTGTCGCCTCCGTGGCAGTCTCCATCGCCCACCCGACACTTCGGGCTTCACAACCGCCATCTGCCCGGTGAGCGCGCTACAGCGGCGGCGAAAGTTTGTTCCATCTCGGGGTTGCATCCGGCCCCTGGGTACAGGACCCCACGGCGCCCCCGGTGCGTCCTTTCCTGTTCTCCTCCGTCTGTCCTGGTACCCATCCCCACGAATCCAGGAGTCACCATGACCCACTCGAATGAATTCGAGTCTCCGGCGGCACATCGCACGGACGCACCATCGCAGCCTGCGGCACCCACGTGTTGCAGCACCGAACGGCAGACCACGTGCTGCGATGCCAGCGAAAAGGCGACGTGCTGCGCTCCGGCGGCCACGGCAGGCTGCGGCTGCCAGTAGCCCTCATCCAGCACAGTGCGGTGCGAGCCTCGTATGGCTCGCACCGCACCGTTGTCTGATCGTGAGGGATCCTGCGGCTGACCGGCGGGGCGTTCCCGAACCGGTGTGCCGGTCTACTGGTCGGATGGTGGTGTGCCACCACCACAGCCGCAGCCTGTGTCGCTGCTGGCTGCGCCACCGCAGGCTCCGTCGCGGGGTTGGTAGTCGTGCACGTGGCCGGTGCGGTCTTGGCTGATCTGACAGCAGGCGTGCAGTTGGGCCTCGAGGGCGGCGCGGCCGCGTTGTACGCGAGATTTCATCCCGGACACCGAGATACCCGCCTCACCGGCAGCCGCGGCGTGCGTGCGCGCGTCGAAGTCGACCATCTTCACCGCCGCGGCCTGCTCGGCGGGCAGCCCGGAGAGCATCGGCACCAGGCACGAGGCCAGTTCCTTCTCCGCCGCCTCGCCGGTGTCGGGTTCATCGTCGCCTGGGGAGAGGTTCTCGGGGACGGCGTCGACGGGTAGTTCGCGGCGATGGGGCGCGGACCGGTAGTAGTCGGTGATCGCGTTGCGGGTGATGGCATACATCCAGCCCAGCAGCCTGTCCTGCTCGCGCAGATTGTCCAGGCTTTTGGCCATCCGCAGGAACACGATCGACAGGATGTCGTCGGCGTCTTGCGGGCGTGAGACCCGGCGGGCGATGAAGGCCCGCAGGTCGTCAGAGAAGCGGCGCCAGAGTTGGTCGAGATCAGCGTGTTGCGGCTGTGGTGTGGTGGCGGTGATGGCCGTTGTCTCGCTCATGATCGGGGTTCCTCTCCCTCTCCAGCATCCTCGCCCACCGCTGTGGTGGCGAGCCTTGGTTTGCGGTCCCCGGTACCGACGACGGTGACCGCGATCGGACGCATCCGTGCGTCCCAATCCGGAGTGCCACGTCTGTATGGGTGTCGAAGTCGATGTCGGATTCTCCGATTCGACAGACCCGATAAGCGCGGTGAGGAGGTGAGAGCGATGCTCACGACACATCTGCTGTCGGATCTGACCGACGAAGAGGTCGATCTGATCGTGGCCGAAGAACTGCATCTGCTCGACGCCACCGCATGAGCGCCGTCGACGCCCACACAGGGCGTACCCGCTGAAACAGCACACCCCATGCGCCCCTACCCCTCGCCGGATAGGGGCCATAGGCGTGCCCCGTTCCAGGCGAACAGCGCACACGCAAACCCGCCTCGTCCTTTCCTGCCGGAAGGAAAGGACGAGGCGGGTGCGTGGTTCAGCGAGCCCGTGTCGGTCGAACCAGACGCGTGAGGACGGGGATGGTGGTGACCGCGGCCCACAGTCCGAGCGCCGCGACCAGGGCGGTCACGGTGTCCCCGGTGGTGGCGGTGCCGAGCACGTGCCCGCGCAGGGCGTCGGTGGCGTGCGCGACCGGATTCACCGTGGCCATGGCCTGCATCCAGCCGGGCATCGTTTGGATCGGTGCGAACGCACTCGAGATGAACATCAGCGGCATCATCACCATCATTCCGGCGAACTGGACCACGTCCGGGCGGCGTAGCCGGTCCCCGATCAGCCCGAACAGGGCGCTCATCGCCCCCGCCAGCATTACCAGAACCACGACTGCGGCCACGGCATCGACGCCGCTGCCGTGGAAGTCGAAACCCAGCAGTACGGCGGCGATCCCGAGCAGCGCGGCCCGGGCGAGGGTGAACACGGCCTCGTTGATGGTGCGAGCCATCCCAGGTAACGTCGCCCGCATCGGCAGGGCAGCGAAGCGGTCGTGCAGGCCGTTGGTGTGATCGATCGCGGCGGAGACTCCGGCGTTGGTGCCGGCCATCACTGTGGAGACCGCGAGCATGGCCGGGGTGAGGAAGTCGATGTAGCTGACCCCGGCCGGGAAGCCGGGTCCGGCGGCGACGCTGCGGAACACCTGGCTGAACAGCACGAGCATCGCCATCGGCATGGTCAGCGAGAACATCAGCAGCTGCGGGACGCGGGCGCTGGTGCGCAGGTTCCGGACAGTCAGGGCGGCGAGCTGGTCGATGATCGGGGAACGCCCGATCGCGGTCGTGGACGTGGTCATCGGTGGGCTCCGGTGGTGTGGACGAGGTGAGTGAAAACGTCGTCGAGGCTCGGGGAGGTCACATCAAGGTCGGTGACGTCGATGCCGCCGTGGTGCAGGTCGGCGACCAGTGCGGTCGCGGTGGGGGCGTCGTCGACGGTGACCGATACCCGCACCCGGGTGCCGTCGACCCGGTCGGTGTCCGGGGTGAACGGCAGATCCGCGATCTGCTGGGCGGGGACGGTGGCGTGCAGCACCTTGCCGCCGACGATCCGTTTCAGCTCGGCGGGGGTGCCGCGGGCGGCGACCCGGCCACGGCTCAACACCACGATGTGGTCGGCGAGCCGGTCGGCTTCCTCGAGGTATTGGGTAGTGAGCACGACGGTGGTGCCCGCGGTGGTGAGTTCGTCGACGACGTCCCATAGTCCGGCGCGGGCGAGGGGGTCCAGACCGGTGGTCGGTTCGTCGAGGAACAGCACCGCCGGGTCACCGACGAGGCTGGCGGCCAGATCGACGCGGCGGCGGGAGCCGCCGGATAGTTCCCCGACCCGCCGGGTCGCGTACTCACCCAGCCCGAGTCGGTCGATCAGCGCGTCGGCACGTCTGCGGGCGGTGCGGCGCAGCCCGGTCAGGCGGCCGATCAGTTCCAGGTTCTCGCGGGCGGTGAGGAATTCATCGAGTCCGGCGTATTGACCGGTCACCCCGATCCGGCGGCGAACCTCGGTGGCATCGGCGATCACGTCGAGGCCACCGATCTGTACGCGGCCGACGGTGGGCCGCACCAGGGTGGTGAGGGCGCGGATCAGGGTGGTCTTGCCGGCGCCGTTGTGGCCGAGCACTCCCAGCGTCGCCCCAGCAGCAACTTCCAGGTCGACACCGTCGAGCGCCCAGGTTTTGCCGTAGGTGACATGCAGATCCTCGACCACAACGGCCGGGGCGGTCATCGCATGCTCCCGAAGTGGTCAGCGAGGTCGTTGAACAGGTGAATCGTCATCGAAAGGTTCCTCTCGAAAGAAGTGCTCTCACACCCGGGCGGATGCGAGTCCGCTTCCTCAGACGAACCAGCCGCGAGATGGACGCACCTGCCGACGGTGAGTGCCGGTCAGGTGAGGGGCACTGGTGTCTCTGGACGCAGGCGGCGATCCGAACAGCGCCATCCCCGCGGTCTGTTCACCCGGTGTTTGCTTGTTTACAGTATTGATATCAATCAATATAGGTAAATGTCGAAGTCGCAGCTTCCGATCGTTCCCGTGCAGTCGTGCACGGCCGCGCCGATCGTTCGTGAACCGTTGACCGCGCAGACCGCCACCGAGCTGGCGGGGGTGTTCAAGGCGCTGTCGGACCCGATACGGCTGCGGCTGCTGAGCGCGATCGCCTCCCGCGAAGGGCAGGAAGCGTGTGTGTGCGATCTGTCGGAGGGCATCGATCTGACGCAGCCGACGATCTCGCATCACTTGAAAGTGCTGCGCGAAGCCGGGCTGCTCACCAGCGAACGCCGCGCCTCCTGGGTGTACTACCGGGTGATTCCCGACGCACTGCAACGGCTCTCGGATGTGCTGCTGGTCGAAAGTGGCGCCGACGCGGGGGTGAACGCGTGAGCGCGGATACCGCCGTCGCGGAGAGCGGAGTTGTGGCGAAGCTGTCCCCGCTGGATCGGTTCCTGCCGGTATGGATCGGTGTCGCGATGGCCGCGGGACTGCTGCTCGGACGAATGATCCCAGGGCTCGGGGACGGGTTGAGCGCGGTGGAGCTCGATGGCATTTCGCTGCCGATCGCGATCGGCTTGCTGATCATGATGTACCCAGTGCTGGCGAAGGTGCGCTACGACCGGCTCGACACGGTCACCCGCGACCGGAAGCTGCTGGTCGGGTCGCTGGTGCTGAACTGGCTGCTCGGTCCGGCGTTGATGTTCGCCCTGGCATGGCTGCTATTGGCGGATCTGCCCGAGTACCGAACCGGGCTGATCATCGTCGGCCTGGCACGGTGCATCGCGATGGTCATCATCTGGAACGATTTGGCCTGCGGAGACCGCGAAGCCGCCGCCGTGCTGGTGGCATTGAACTCGGTGTTCCAAGTGATCATGTTCGCCGTGCTGGGCTGGTTCTACCTGTCGGTGCTGCCAGGCTGGCTCGGGCTGGAGCAGACCACGATCGACACCTCACCGGGGCAGATCGCGAAATCGGTGCTGATCTTCCTCGGCATCCCCCTGCTGGCGGGCTATCTGACCCGCCGCTACGGCGAACACGCCAAAGGCCGCGACTGGTGTGAATCCACACTGCTGCCCCGCATCGGGCCGTGGGCGCTGTACGGACTTCTGTTCACGATCGTCATCCTGTTCGCCCTGCAAGGCAAACAAATCACCTCCCAACCCCTCGACGTCGTGCGCATCGCGATCCCCCTGCTGGCCTACTTCGCCATCATGTGGGGCGGCGGCTACCTCCTCGGCGCCGCCCTCGGCCTCGGCTACGAGCGGACCACCACGCTCGCGTTCACCGCAGCGGGCAACAACTTCGAACTCGCCATCGCCGTCGCCATCGCCACCTACGGCGCGACCTCCGGCCAAGCCCTCGCCGGAGTCGTCGGCCCGCTCATCGAAGTACCAGTCCTCGTCGGGCTGGTGTACGTCTCCCTGGCACTACGCAAACGCTTCCGCCCCACCAGCCCCGCCACGCCGACACCGGCCGACCAAGCGGCGGAGAAGGTGGTAGAGCGGTGAGTGCGAGACCTGCGGTGCTGTTCGTGTGTGTCAAGAACGGCGGCAAGTTCCAGATGGCCGCCGGACTGATGCGGCACGCCGCCGAGGGACGCATCGAGGTCTACTCCGCGGGCACCGCCCCCGGCGAGAGCCTCAACGCGTTGTCGGGGCAGTCGCTGCTGGAAGTCGGCGTCGACATCCGCGAGGAAACCCCGAAACCGATCGACCCGCGGCTGCTGCGCGCGGTCGACCTCGTCGTCACCTTGGGCCGCGAAGCACGCGTCGATCCCGTCGACGGGGTGGCGATCGTGAACTGGGACATCGACGAACCCTCCGAGCGCGGCATCGACCGCATGCGCCTGATCCGCGACGACATCAACACCCGCGTGCAGCAACTGCTCACCGAAATGCGTCCCTCTGCCTAACCCTGCCCACCTCCGAGCATCGGAACCCCGCAATGAGCGACAGCCCCCTCGCCTACGCCACCTACGTTCGCAGCGACCTGACCATCGACCAGCAACTCGCCCTGAAAACCGCCGCCACCCGCCTGCAGCGGGAATTCGACGGCACCTTCGGGGTCGAAACCATCGAACGGTTCCTGCGCTCCTCCTACGACCAATTCGCCGGCCGCGCCACCGTCATGAACTTCCTACCGCTGCTGACCGAACGCTTCGCCCGCCAACGACTCAACGCCCTCGCCCGCGTCGAGGGCAAAGCCCACACCGGCAAACCCACCGTGCTGTTCCTGTGCACCCACAACGCCGGGCGCTCCCAGATGGCCCTCGGCTTCTTCACCTACCTCGCCGGGGACAACGCCGTCGCCTGGTCCGGCGGCAGCGAGCCCGGCGACGAAATCAACCCCGCCGCCGTCGAGGCCATGGCAGAAGTCGGCATCGACATCACGACCGAATTCCCTAAGCCGTGGACCGAGGAAATCCTGCAAGCCGCCGACGTCATCATCACCATGGGCTGCGGCGACGCCTGCCCGCTCTACCCGGGCCGCCGCTATGAGGAATGGGACCTCGACGACCCCGCCGGATTCGGCCTCGACGCGATTCGACCCATTCGCGAGGAAATCGAAACCCGCGTCCGCCACCTGCTCGCCGAACTCGAAATCCCCACCACCTGAAAGCGACCGCCGCCGCACCATGACCGCCAAGCCCAGCATGCTGTTCGTCTGCGTCCACAACGCCGGACGCTCCGAAATGGCCGCCGGATTCCTCACCCACCTCGCCGGAGACGCCATCGAAGTCCGCTCCGCCGGCAGCGCACCCGCCGACACCATCAACCCCGCCGCCGTCGAAGCCATGGCCGAGGTCGGCATCGACATCTCCGACCAAACCCCGAAAATCCTCACCCCGACACCGTCGAAACCTTCACCATGGGCTGCGGCGACGCCTGCCCCTACTTCCCCGGCGTCGACTACCGCGACTGGACCGGGTTGCGGCGTCGGCGGCCGCCGGTCCTCGCAGCTCGTGGATGTGTTCGGTGGCCAGGTTGAGCAGCAGTTCGCCGCGGGCGAGTGCTTGTTCGGCGTCGACTTCGGCGCGGAATCCGGCTTCGCTGGTGCCGGCGTAGCCTTCGAACATCTGGATGCTGAGGTGTCGGTATTGGATCGCGCCGGCGATGGATCCGCCCGGTTTCCGGGCGATATGCCAGGCCAGGTGCGACGGAATTGCCGGGTAGTCAGCTTCCAGGTGGCGCTCGCAATCTGAGGGATTCCGTCGGTCCTGCCGTGCTCGGCGCAATAGGTGTTGACCCAATTGACGACCTCGTTGATGAGGCTGTTCGTTCTTTGGATCGACATCGCTGGCCCGATCTTGTTATTGCGGTGGTTGAGGTGGCGGAACAGGATGTCGATGCCGGGGTCCTGCAATTGATCGTGGCTGGCGGGGCGAGAACATCGACGGCACCCCTTGGTCCCAAGCGCAACGTTCGCGTCTTGGACGTCGCCGACGTCGAGTTGGGCACCGGACCCTGCCCTGGGGGCGTTGGCGTTGCGCTGGTCCGATGGATCTGGAGTCGAATCCACCGCGACTCACCTTTTCCGGCACCATTATTCGCATCAAAGGTAAGGCGCTGATCCGTCCGGAGTGGACGAAGACAGATTCCGGATTCCGAACGGTGATCCCGCCGCAATTCGTCGTCGACACGCTAGAGCGCGTCAAAGCCCAAGCAGTCGATAACAAGTGGGATCTGGTGTTCCCGAACCGCGACGGCGGGATTTGGGACCCCCACAACTTCAACAGACTCTGGCGTCAGGCACGCGGCGAGAAGTTCGCGTGGGTGACCCCGAAGACGTTCCGCAAGACGGTCGCATCGCTGCTGGCGCAGGAGCACGGCCCTCGTGCCGCGGCTCAGCAACTCGGCCATGCGAGCACTGCTACCACCAACCGGCACTACATCGACCAGCCGACCCAGGCCCCCGATTTCACGACCACGCTGGACAAGTTTGTGAGCTGAAAGCGTGACGCTTACGGGCATCAAAAGGAAAAACCAGGGTCGAACTGATACGTTCGCCCTGGTCACAGCTCCCCCATCTGGACTCGAACCAGAAACCTGCCGATTGTGAGTGGGGGGTGTTTTCGAGTTCTCGAGAGTTCTCAATACTGCCCGTGAGCTGCGTCGATAGCAAGAATACGACCCCCAACAAGTCCCGTTGAAACCGGTCAGTTCTCGCTGAAAACGTGTCGTTTCCGTGTCGCTAAGGGTTGTCCCGTAAGTCTGGGATAGTGACGTCAGCCGGTTCACCGGCCAAGACGTCAGTGGGCGTGGGCGAGGTTGGCCAGAGTAGCGATACCAGCAATCGCGACAGCGACACCGTCGCCGCGTAGACGACAGTCGCGCAAGATCTTCCAGGTCTTCATCCGGGCGAAAGCGTGCTCGACGCGGGCACGGACCTTGCGGTGAGACTTGTTGTGGGCCTGTTTCCATTCCGGCAACTCCCCGCCAGGCGGGCGACGATGCGGGATGATTACACCGGTGCCCTGATAGCCACCATCAGCGATCACCACCGCGTTGCGGCAGGCATGAGCGGTACCGGACTCCGCCCAGGCCCGGCAGTCGTTACGGTTACCCGGCAACGGACGCCCGAGCGCGACGACGAGTTCGGTGTCGGCGTCGATCACGACCTGATGGTTGGTCGAGTACCGGTAGTTCTTACTCGGCGCGGCCACCTCGTGATCACGGGTCGGGACCAGGGTGCCGTCCACGATCAGCACCGCACCACGCGGAAACCGGGTCCGGGGCCGTAGCTCCAACGCAGGTCCCAGGTCCTCGATCACACGGGCCGCGGCCGACTTCGACACTCCGAACACTGCAGCGAGCTGGCGCATCGTGAGGTTGGTCCGCCAGTAGGTGGCCACCAGCAACACTCGGTCCTCGAAACACAACCCCCAGGGCCGGCCCCGCAACGGCCGGTCGGCGCCTTCGCGCCGCAACCGGGTGATCAGACGAGCGAACGTGCGTGGCCGCAGCCCGGAGAACAACTCCACCATCACCGGATCAGCCGCCGAGATCACCACTCGCGACACGATACCGTTGCCGCTCAACAGCTTACGGGACAACCCTTAGTCGAGTGACTGAACACGGCCTGCTGCACCCCAGATTGGCAGCACCTACAACTCGAAGCTCGCGTTGCCGTTACGCGAGGCGGCCCGAGCTCGACCAACGTGGTCCCACTCCCCAAAGGCAACCTTCGGCATGGTTCAGAGCAACACGCTCAGATCCCTGAGCATCTAGCAACAAGCACGCAAACTTCCCAAGTCCGCGTGGTGACTGCGGTCGAGCCACTGTGCTGGGATACCGCCGAGTCATGTGCATGTAGTCGTGTCCCGAGGGGACACACGCGCTAACCACACGAATTGACCTGCGGAAATAATGAACAGGAGCAACAAACTCGACACGTGATCGACAGCAAACCGTGATGATAGCCCATCACGCCAGTTGATGAGTGAAAATTCGACATCTATCGCGGTCATCGGGCGTTTGACATTGTCGGGTAGTTGGTTTGATGACCCACGATTCTACATGCGTTCCTGTTGCCGTCATAGGATGCCGTTTGCGGTCAACCGCTTGCGCCCTAGTTTTAAGTAGGCGGTCGTAGAATACAGAGGGTCGATAGTGTACAAGGTCGGAGATGTTCGAGATGTAGCCCCACAAATTCTGCCCAAGTCGATGATGGCTTCAAGGGCGATCTCACTATCCCGTATTAATTTCCACGGCATTGAAATGCCACGGCCGTTCGGAATTCAGCTTGCTACATACGGTAGCTGTCCCAGATGCCTGTCGTTCACCTGCAGTAGGGCTGGAGCAATGCCATTCCTTTGTTTCGATATGGCGCGCATTTCCCGTGCTCGGTACGTGACTGTCGGAGTATTCGGAGAGAATTTGCTTCATTCGTTGGCAGGTCAATGATCCCACGAGCAATTCGATACTTAAAACTGCTCCCGTGGACGACGTTGCAATACAGTTCTTGGAAGGGTCACCGGCCGCCGCGGGCTGTGCAGCGATGGAAAGCACGCCGGGAACGATCAGACGGTCCTGCCCTCCGACGCGCTGATATAGCGCTCCCTGACGGCAACGTAAGTTTGGGTATTCGAAACAGGTGGGCGATCTCAATTGGATTGCACTACCATTACCCAAATATCGAGTCATTCGCGCGGGCGGAACACCTGACTCATGCCTCCACTTCAACGAATAATTGTCAAGCGTCCACAGGCTTGGATGTCGTGTCCATTCAGCTCTCAAGCGAGTCGCACGCACAGAGCTGCCGTCAAGTTGAGGTTCGTCGACCATACCCTCGCCGTCAACACACGTCGCAGTCGATAAAGTCACATGAAATGCCCCGTCCAATCCCCACCACAGGTCCTCTACAATAACCTCGCCGTGACCTGTAGACCGAATGTAGGTCGGTATCGCCGCGGATAGGTCGGTAGGCCGCGCAATTCGATCTCGGTCAACGACGGAAATAATTGGGATAGAGTCACAACCGCGTTCGGATTCCGGCGACGACGCTGACCATAGCGATATTAAGAATCGTTCGGCAGCAAATTCCTCCGTAGAGTTGGAAGTTGCTTGGGAGACCCTCTTTCCCGAGGCCCTTGCCAGCGCATTGTGGTACCCGAGACTGGCTAAGCCCCTGGTTGATCTAATATCATCAGAAAGGATACGAGCGCGAGAGCTGGCATGTATCGCAAAATCATTTTGTACATAAGTCGACGTAAAGCGATCCGATTTTAGATCGAACTGAGTGGCTGCGACGTTCCCCTGCACTCCAGATAGTGCAAGGACCGAGCTGTCCCCGATGGCAACGATATCCCTACAACTTCGGCAAGGTAGTCGCTTCTCAATTCCAGAATTGGCGTCTATATAGATTAGCTCGCGTTCTTCACTTCGCGATACTGGCGGGTTGGAGAGGATAGTCGCAAAATCTCCGCTATGTGTCCAAATCATCTTATCGTCAGCATCGAACGCGCCGAAAGAGTAGCCGATAACCCGATCTAGAGTGGCGACTACAAATTTTTCGTGAGTAATGAAGCTGAACGGTACCTCGTTCCCGGCCGGTGGGGTCCATGGCCTTTCGGCGTAGCTTCCGGAAAGCATCGATACTGCGAGGATACTTGTGGCAAGTATAAAGAGGGGCGTCATTCGGGGCAAAACGCGCTTGCTCGTAGGTCTATTCATTCATTTTCCGACACTGTTAGGATCCAGTCGGATCCATTCCGGCGCTGTGTAGTCTCCCTGACGTCCATAAGCGGTTTGATACCCAGACAAGGGGCGTTCAGGATTTTTTGTGCGGGCCGGTGCCGTGATCTTGAACGAGGTTCCAGCGCAGTCTATATCCTGATAGACGGCGGGCCCTGACCCAACTACGTAGATTCGCACTTTAAAAGAGCAGCTGTAGAGTTTGGTAAATGCGCCTATAGTAAACGTCTGGGTTTCCCCAGGATTCAGCATCACAGTATTTTGATCGAAATAACTCGGGCCTGAAGGCAGTAGCCCTGACTCATTGTGATACATCTCCTGAAAAATCGAATCAGATGTATCCAGATCTACACCGAGCATGATATTCGGCTCCGCGCCGCCCTCGGCCGGGGGTTGAAAATACGTTCCATTGAGAGGTTGAGCGCATTCTTTGATTGCCGACATTCGGATTATTCGAACAGGCTGCGTCGAGTTCGCGCGTAACGTCAGGGTTGTGGTTGCGCCCTCGACCGGGACTGCGCCACGGCTCGTCAGCCATCCTTGATATTTCGCCGATTGCGTGTAGATATCCTTAGCGAAGCTCGCGAGCTCGCTCGAACTCATCTCCATCTTCTCTGCGAAGGCCCATCGCCCCGAACTAATCCCTATCAGGGGCCTTGCGTCAACAACCTGCAGCGGTGGCGACGCCTCTGACGCAGCCATCGCCTCTAGCTGGTCCGCACCAGGAGCTGCTGGTATGTGAAGGTAGGTCGGATAGCCTCGCGGGCTCGCCTGAGTCCCACGTACAACACATGCCGTTATGACGACGGTGACAGCGGCAACTATGGCAACTATGGCAACCGCTGCTGGTATCGCCCAGACCCGCACACGGGATGGGTCTCCGTCCACTGGGACAGGCACTGGGTTCGGCGCAACCTGATGAACCCGCCAGGAAGTTTCGCGCCAGGCTGACAGGTCGCTTCTTGGCACGCCACACGCCGACAGAAAGAGCTCCAACCTGTCGTCATCGACGGAATGGATCCGATTTCCCTTCTCCATATCCTCGATGAGGTTCTTTCGGAGCCGAACCTCAGTGTCGCTTCGCTCGGCTACGGCGGCAACGAGCCCGAGCATCGACAGACCCGCACCCAGCCGCTGCTCACGCAGCGCTGCGCCCAGTTGCACCGGAGTCTCCAACTCGGCCAGTCGCTCCCGAGCCGGGAGATGTGCGTCATCATCTGTCATCAAGTTCCCCCGCGTCTATCTGCCTACCCAGCTGATCACTATAGCGAGCGTGGCCGAGCGCCGTCCGGTGTCCGGTGGACGGTAGGAAACTGGTGCACTACCTGCGGAAATCAACTGATTTTGTCCGATCCCTGTGGGACGTGACGAACCGTCTGCATCGTCGTGGCCAGGCGATGCGATCAGGTCGTCGTCGAACTTCGAATCTGGGATGGACATGGACAATTGGATCGGTTTGGTAGTGGATCTCGACGGTGCAGCACGCGTCCTGGCCGCCATGATCAATCTTGTCTCCGCGCTGGTGCGGACGCAGATTGATCGGCGCCACAACGAGGATGATCAGCGCAGGGGCAAGTAGTAGTCGACCTCAGTCGTGGACTGCTGTTGCCACAAAAGTGGATACGACAGCCGTCTTTACGTGCTGAGACCGCTGGACGGCGATGGCCTGCAAATGTGATCGGGCCATCGTTGACCTTGCGAAGGGTCGGCTCACTCGGTTCGGGCCCCGCACACGCGAAACAACGAATCCGAGATACGCTGTCGGCGTAGCCTTTTGCGGTAATTACCCAAAGTACATAGCCGCAGGACTCCTCTGACGATCTCACGCCAGCGCTGCTCCGCGCGGTCAATAAATTCCTCGATCGATTCGAGTTCGTATTCGACAGCGCCTGGGACATGGTCAAGAGTTGTGTTACCGACGAGTACATGTTCGATCCAGAGATCGGCTCCTTCCACGAACCATACGTGGAGGACGAGAGCAACAATTGGGCGAACAGAGGAGGGCGATCGGCGGATCAGCAACTCCTTCTACGAGTGATCGTCGCGATGCCGTCTGCCTCGTAACAAGAATTACGCTGCTGCAGAGCGTGATTCGACGAATCTCGCGTATCTCTGAGTTATCGTGAGTAGCGGAAGTCATTCGAGGACGCAAGGGGGACTCGTGCCTGACATCATCCGTGAGCGGCGTCGGGGCTGGGTGGAGCGCCGCCTCGCTGAGATTTCTTCGCTTACTGCTGGCCAGCGCCGATTCCTGTCGATTCCAATGATGGAGCGTCGATGGCACGTGCTCATCGATCGTGCGCCCGGTAGCGAGGATCGGGCAACGGCTTTCGCGATCGGCCCAACTGGCGTATACGCGCTGGTGTTTACCGAACGAGTGCCCGAACGTCAGGTCCTCCGTGCCATCCGCAAGCATGCGGAGGAGGCATTCGCCGGCCTGGTGTTCGGGCGCAGTCAGTATGTGCCACACATGCTAGAGATCTTGCTACTAATGCCAAGAGCGGTGGCTACCGAGGCGCACGACCCGTTCGCCTCCGTGGACGAGTTCACGTTGAGGAAGACGCTGCTCGACGGCGATAAAACGTTGCCGCTTAGGTTGATCCGTGAGTTCTCCGCGACGGTCGCAGATCGGAGCACTCGATACGAGTGGATCAGCAGTGACGACGCGCCGGTCGCGGAATCCGTTGCGCCCGAGTCGCTTTTCGGTGTCACTGAACTGCAGGAGGATGAACGCGGCAAGATGCTCGGCCGTCCGTTCAAGGAATGGATAACCTTCCTAGACCCTGATCAGATCGGCTTGGTGAACATCAATTTCACCGGTCCAGCCCGCTTCAGCGGACCCGCGGGCACCGGGAAGTCGGTAGTGGCACTACACCGGATGGCCCGATTCGTCAAGGCGAACCCCGGTCGTGTGATGTTCACCAGCTTCGTGAAAACCCTGCCCACGTACCATGAATCGGCGTTCCGGCGACTCGCTCCGCAGGCCGTTGACCGGGCCGAGTTCATCGGCCTACACGCCTGGACCATACGGTTCCTCAAGAAACGAAAAGTCCCGTACGCTCTCGCCGACGACGCCCACGAGGACGCGTTCGCTCGCGCATGGACCACGGCCCGGCATGTGCTCGGTGAAATCCGTGATACGGATTACCAGTACTGGAAGGACGAGGTCGATCGGGTCATCAAGGGGCGCGGGCTACCGGACCTCGAGGCATACAAGAAGGTCGCCCGTTCCGGCCGTGAGGGCGTAGGGCTTGGGCCGAAGCGTCGTGAGGACGTGTGGACGCTGTTCTATGAGCCGTACCAGTCGCGACTCGAGGAACGAGGAATCGACGACTTCAACGATGTAATCGGCAAGGCGATCAACGAGCTTCGCGATCGCCCACTGGACGACACCGAAGACTTCGCCATGGTCGCGGTCGACGAGGTGCAGGACTTCACCCTGATGCAGCTGATGCTGGTCCACCAGATCGCCGGCGGGCAGCAGGATGCTCAGCTGCTACTGGTCGGCGATGGTCAGCAGCAGGTATACGCGGGTGGCTGGAAACTATCCGACGCTGGTATCCCGCTGCCCGGTGGCCGCGGGCGCGTGTTGAGGAAGAATTACCGCAATCGCGAAGCCGTCCTGCAGTTCGCGCAGCGGGTAGAGGCCGCCAACACCGTCGACGACCTCGATGGCGGGCCCGGATTTGTCCTACGTGACAGCGAAACCGTCCTCCCCGGTGGCAAAGCGGTCGAGAAGTCGATACGCCGTGCGGCAGTAGGCGACGAACTCGTTCGCGCGCTCAATGAATTCGGCTACACCTCGTCTGATACCGCCGTAATCGTGGGCAGTCGACGAGATGCCGTCCGCTATCAGCACATCCTAGAACGCGCCGGACTGTCGGTACTGTCACTCGACAAATACGACGGCACCCAGCACGAGGCCATTAAAGTTGGTACCGTCCATCGAGCAAAGGGCATGGACTTCGCCGCCGTCTTCCACATCACAGAGAAGTCGGACACACCGCTCAATGAACTCACCGGCGGTGCCCGTGACCGGGCGGAACTTGCCGCCCGGCAGACCATGGTGGCACTGACCCGAGCTCGCGACTTCGTCTGGGTAGGAGTGGTAGAAGACTGACTATCTCGTCGTCCTGCCAGGCAAGCGCGGGCGGCACCCAATTCGGTGGAATCTGTACTCCCACAGACGTCTTGCCGACCTGGACTACGAAACAAACCGCCATCCGACAAGCCGTGACCTGCCCAGTCGATGTCGACCGCGTCGAGCAATGCTGGCGATGGGTCTCCAACAACGGTGCTCCACTCAGGCATTGCGATAACGACAGCATCGCTGACACCAGGCGAGGTACGAGGTGTAGTGGAGGTAGTATGCCAGCCAACTCTTGCTATTCCTTCGGTCTCGCTACCATTCCTGAGCGCCGCACCGAAATACCGCTCTATATTCTTGTCGTCAATTTACAGGTTGACCAGGTTCGCAACCGCTTCGTCCAAATAGCACCCCGACAGACTTCACCTGGTCGACCAGTTCGTACCGTTCACCCTGCTGCGCTAGCGGAAATAGCGCAGCGAAGGAGGCGCCCCGCGCCGTAAAATTCACACCTTACGAGTGAGGAGTGAACGGTGACAAACGCGGCGAAGCCGGACTTCGAGCAGAACCTGGTGGACTTCAGGTCTGCGAGGTTCACCCAACTTCGGCCGGGTCAGCGCCAGGTCCTCGCCGCCTACGCGGACCAGCACCTCGACACTGCAGATCTGGCCATAGAGATGCCCACAGGCGAGGGTAAGACGCTGCTGGCCCTGCTGATCGCCGATCATGCCCTCAGCCGCGGTTGGTCGGTGGCCTACCTGACTGGTACCCGCCAGCTCGCCGAGCGGGTCGAGGAGGAAGCCGAAGATCTGGATCTAGACGTCGTCCGCTTCGCCGCGAAGGACTACGGCGGTGCGAAGCTCGACGACTACCACCAAGCTCAGGCCGTCGGCGTGATGAACTACTGGGTCTACTTCAACAGCGATCCGAAGGTTGGAGCCGCTGACCTGGTCATCTTCGACGATGCCCACCTTGCCGAGCAGTCTCTCAGCGGGCTGCAGACCTTGCGCATCCTTGACAAGCCCGGCCTCGGCCGCCAGCTCTTTCGAACGATCTGCGAGCTGGTGGTAGCGCACACCGACGCCTACCCCGGTCTACACGCAATGCTGGACGGGACCGCCCGACCTGGCACCCCTCCCGAACTGCTGTCCTTCAGAGATTGGGACGCGATCGTGGGCTCAACACGCGACGCTATCGCGGCATCGCCACTCGTCACGGACCGTGACCTCAAGGACGAGATGCTATACGTCTGGCCAACCGTCCGCGATCACCTCACCCAGTGCGGCGTCCTCATCGGCCCCTCCGGTATCGAGATCGGCCCCTACCATCCACCAACCACGCTAAACCCCCAGTACAGCCGTGCCAAGCAGCGGATCTACCTGTCAGCCACCCTCTGCTCGATGGACGACCTCCAGCGCCGAGTTGGAGGCGGACCGGTCACCCGTCTCACCACTGCCACCCCACTGCCGCCTGGGGCGACGGGCGAGCGGCTGCTGGTGCTCAACCCTAGTGCCGAACACCCCTTCAGCCAGAATGTGCTCGGCTGGGCCCTTGCTCAAACTCAGGCAGCCGGCGGCCGTGCCGCCTGGTTGTGCGCCAGCCACGCCGAAGCCGACACTCTCCAGAAGACTCTCACCGCTTACGGACAGCCGATATACCGCCTTCGCCCTGGGGACGACTCGATGGTCGACACCTGGGGGCGCGTCACCAACGGACACTTGATCACCGCCGGTCGCTACGACGGGTTAGACCTCGCGGGCGACCTGTGCAAACTGGTCATCATCACCACTGTCCGCAGGCAAGCAGTGAGTTCGAACGATTCGTCGTCGCCTACCTCGGCGACGCCAGCTTCATGCGCCACCGGGTCGGCCAGCGAGTCACCCAAGCATTAGGCCGGGCTAACCGTGAAGAGACCGACCGGTCCCTCTACCTCGGACTCGACCCTAGCTTCGCGCAGATGCTCGCCGACCCTGCCGTACGCAAGTCGATCCCTACAGGCACCGAACCCACCATCCGCACGGCGCTGGAGATCTACGACCAAGGTTGGGAGGGCACCCTTCTCGCCTGCACCTCGTTCTGGCAACCAGCCATACCAGCTTCGACCTCCACGGAGACCTCTGCGCCGACGAGTCCTCGCCGGAAGGCGCGACCCGGCCGCGACATCGGCGGAAGCAGCCATGTCTCCAGCGCCGACGCGGAAGTCTCTGCGGCGACCGACTTATGGCTCAGCGACCACGCGGGGGCAGCCAGGAAAGCGAGGGAAGCCGCCGCTCAACTAGCCAAGGCAGGGGAAACCGAACACGCCGCGTTCTGGCGCTACGTGGAGGCCCACGCCCACTTCGATCGCGGACGCCCCCAAGACCTAGCCGCCGCGCGCAAGGCACTCGAAGAGGCCACCGCCGGTGGACCGCGCACTACTTGGTTCCGCCGGCTGGGCCGTACCGTCGCCGACCTTGAAGGCTACGAACAGACCGCCGACGACACCGACAGGTTCTTCTCGCTTGGGATGAGTGGCGCCGTGAAACCGGTACGCGACTTGATCGTGTCCTTTCCGAGGGACGGGCCTTGCTCACTGGCAGCCATGACCAACAGTGTGAAGCCCTGACCAGGCTCGCTCGCCTGGTGGGGGCCTACGGAGAACGCCCACCCAAGACCGAACAGAGCGCCACGGACTGCCGATGGACCTGGTCCACCGTCAAGCGCGCCGAACGCCGCGTCTGGGAAGTAAAGACCATCCCGAAGGGAGAGCCGAAGCCACTCATCCGCGGCGATGTGAACCAACTGCTCGGCCAGATCGAGGTCGAGACTCGGCGATCGGCAAAGACTCGAGTATGCGGCTGCTTGCTGACCCCCGCCACTACCACGAAGGACGACGCCGCCGAGGCCGCCCACGACAAGATCGTGTTGGTAAACCACGGTGCTGCCGTCCGCCTCTACGACATGCTGGCCGACCGCCTTCGCCAGTACGACGCCCTATGCGGCGACAATCACGCCGAAGCACGTGGCGAGGCTCGCACGCGGATCGAGGCGCTCCTGCCTCAAGAGGACGGCTGGCTGGGCAAGCTGCTCGCACCCTCTCGGGGGAAGCTCGTCAGAGCACACGACGTCGCTGCCATCTTCCCATCAACATGAGATGACAAGTCCAGTGGGTCTCCTGTCTCCTCCGGACACGCCTCGGGATTCGGACTCAGCTCCAGCATCTTTCCGACACGCTCGTAGATCATCTTGGAAACCGCCGCGTACGCCAGATCAAGAGCGATGCCCCTATCGTCTGCGAGCAACTCCATCAGCGACTTCACAACGAGCAGCGTCACCAGCAGCACCACGTTCCGGTGCACAACGGTGCACAGTTCGAGTCGTTCGAGATACACCTGGATCAATGCACCATCGGCTGTAAACCAGGCATCGATGAGTGCCAGACTTTCCAAGATGAGCTCAGCGCCCGAGCCCTGAGCTGAATCGCCGGTAAACCCGGGCGCGGCACGCTTCGCCGCCACTCTCAGAAGGTCGTCGCGCCCGTCGCGAGAAGCGAAACAAGATAAGACGGTTACTGCCAGAAACAAGGCGGTGTAGAGATCGACCGGCTCGTCATGCAGGTGGCCGATTATCTCTTCTCGGATGCGGCATGATCGCGAGCAGGCGCTGCAACTTTATGGGATCGGCTGAGATCTCGACGATCGGTCGCTCGGAACGCAGGCGGTCAGGTTCATCGATACCGAGCTGTTCCTCCAGCTCATTGGCTATACCGATCAGGTCGCTCCACAGCGGCACGGTCGGACTGCGAAGCAGCCGTCGAGAACAGTGGTTCACGATCGTATCGCTCACCATGGCATGGGTCTCGGGCCTAAGACTGTGTCTTACGTGGTTGTGATTGGTTTGTGTTGTGCCGGAATCGGCTGTGCTGCATGATGTTCGACTCGTGGTCGATGAGTTGTCGAAACGTCTTGTTCCGGACGAGTTGTGGGCTTTGGTAGAGCCGTTGCTTCCGGAGTTCACTGCGCGTCCGCAGGGTGGTGGCACCGCCCCGGCCGACGAGCGTGCAGTGTTCACGGCGGTGGTGTTCGTGCTGGTCAGTGGTTGTGCGTGGCGGATGCTGCCGCCGTCGTTCGGGGTTACGGTGCCCACGGCGCACCGCCGGTTCAGCGTGTGGACCGAGGCCGGACTGTGGCGGCGTTTACACAACGCCGTCCTGGACGAGCTGGGCAGCCGAGGCTTGATCGACTGGTCGCGGGCGGTGATCGACGCAGCGAGTGTTCGGGCGAAAAAGGGGGACCTTTGACCGGTCCGAGCCCAGTCGATCGCGGCAAGCCCGGCTCGAAGCTTCACGTCCTGTCCGACCGCGCGGGAATCCCTCTGTCGGTGGGTGTTTCGGCGGCCAACACCAACGACGCCGAAGCGCTGCGGCCGCTGGTTAAAGCGGTCCCAGCCATCCGGTCGCGGCGCGGTCCGCGCCGACGCAAACCCGGTAAGCTGCACGCCGACAAGGCATACGACACGGCCGAACTCCGGCAATGGGTGCGAGACCGCGGCATCGGCGTCCGCATCGCCCGCAAAGGCATCGAATCCTCCCAGCGCCTCGGACGCCACCGGTGGGTGATCGAGCGCACGATCTCCTGGTTGACCGGCTACCACCGCCTCAACATCCGCTACGACCACAAGGCCACCCACTTCCTCGCCTTCCTCACCCTCGCCGCGACACTGACCTGCTATAAGAAACTCGCGAAATCAACCACATGAGACATTGTCTAAGCCGATCGAAATTGATCTCGAACAGCCCGGTGTTGCCGACAGCGGTAACCATCGCCGCTGCGTGGGCGAACTTCGCGTCGGCGGTGACCAGCACCGGCATCCGCGGAACCGTGATCCCTTCGAGCTGATCGACCGAGCGAAGCATTGACATATAGGACAGCAGACTCATGTCCCATCCGCCCGAACGGGAATTCTTCGCAAGAGAGGATCCATCCAGTTTGAACAGACCCGAACGCACCGTCCGTGCCACCTCAAACGTACCGAATTCGGCGTAGAACAACATAATCCATGTCAAGGGGAGGTAGTTGATCTTCGTCTCGAGGCGCCGACCGAGCTCAAGGAGCAGTGTGCGCGAGGTCTCAGCGTCACGACGATTCGGTCGGTCCTCGCACACCAGCCGCCACAGCAGGATCGCAATATAGTTGGGCAGAAAGAGGTTACCGGCTAGATCCTGCGCGTGATCGACAGCCGACGTGATATCGGGCAGCTTCACCAGCATCCGATCTTGCAGTGGAGTTGCATCGAATGGATCAACGCCGCAGTCGGTAGTCGCGGCCCGAAACAGCGCCGCAGATGATGCAAGCCGCCGAGCAAGGCTGTAGGACGACACGGAGTATCCATCGAACCCTGCGCCTTCTACGGCCCCGACGTAACAGTTGAACTCCGCATCTCCCGATCGTGCCCAATCGCAAATATTTCGGAGCCGACGATGCTGAATGTCGTTCTCTACAAAACCTTTTCGCATCACGGACTCCGCGATCGACACGACGTTGTTGTCCACTATCAGCTCAACATTAGTATTGCTGACCGAGCCTCGATACGCCTGGCCGACGAGGTGGAACTCTTCCCTCGGTGCGCCCTTGCCCTCCTTCTCCGCCATACGCTCCCTTTCCGAGCTCGTAGTGCCTCAAGGAGGAATTGTCGCCACGCGACATGAGCATTGTCATCTGAATTGCCGCGTACCACGAGGTCAGGAACCAATTCGCTCCCGAGTTCCGGGGCGTACCTGGCGGTCGCGAGACCATCCAATGAGCAGGCTGAGTGGTCAGGGCCCGGATTCGCGCCAACGGCGCGACACGACGTAATCATCCCATGACATGTAGAGTTCTCAGGCCCATCGACGCTGACGCAGTCGGGACGAGCGCGACCGCCCAAGTTCCGGAGGATTGCTGGCGGTCACCCGTAGTATTCAGGGCAGTCGGGTAACGAGGGTGGGCTTCACGCGCGAATTGTGGTGAGCGGCTTGGGGTCAGGAAGGATGAGAGTTCGTGCGTGAGGATTCGCTACGCTGGGAGCAGATCAACCCCAGTGCCTTTGCTCACGAGCGGGATGGCCTGCACGAGCTGGCCAAATACTTGCCTGACGAGGACCCGTTCCATGTATGGCCGAACGTCGAGTTCGTCGCCACCGACGGCTCGATCAATGAGGTCGATGCACTCGTCCTGATACCCCGCGGTCTATTCGTCGTCGAGCTGAAGCACTGGCAAGGCGACCTCATGGGCGACGGGATCCAATGGGTGCGCCGCATGCCCAAGGGGCGACTCGTTCCGGTCGACAACCCTTACATCCTGGCTAACCGGAAGGCCAAGCGCCTTGCCAGCCTGATCAACTTCTACGCCCGCAAAGCAGGCAAGCAGACTCGAAGCCCGTTCGTGGGTGCCGCCGTCTTCATGCATGCCCACAACATGGTCTCCTCGTTGGACGAAATCGGCCGCCAGCACACGTTTGGCCTGGACGGTGGCACTTCCAACCTGCCCAGCTTCAAGGAGTTCCTCCTTGACCGGCCCGCAAACGCTCAGCTGATCAACACGAAGCGCGGGCGCGAGATCGTCGATCTGGTTCGGGGAGCGAAGATCCGGCCGTCGGTTGCGGATCGGCGGATCGGACAGCTGATCCTGCATCCGAAGCCGTTTGCTGAAGGTATTGGCTGGCAGGACTTCCTGGCTGGTCATGCGATGGACACCGCGCTCGTGCGACGGGTCCGCTTCTACCTGACCAGTCGGGCCGATGAGGAGGAGCTGCCGGTCATCAAGCGGGCGGCGGAGCGAGAATTCCGTTTGCTGCAAGGGATCCACCATCCCGGTATCGCGCACCCGGTGGATCTGGTCGACCATGCCTTCGGCCCGGCGGTGATCTTCGACCACACCCTCGAGTCGCAGCGCCTGGATAGCTGGCTCAACCAACGCCAGAACCAGACGCTGGCTCAGAAGCTGCAGCTGATTCAGGATCTTGCCGAGATCGTCGACTACGCACACTCGCGGCGGCTGTCGCACCGAGCATTACACCCGAACGCGGTCTTCGTCACCGAGAAGGAACGCGCGCACCCCGCGTTGGTGATCACCGACTGGCAGACCGGCGGTCGGCTCGCCGGATCGACGCAGCTCACCAAGCTCGGCTCGTCGAGCAATGGCGCCGGGCTTGAGCTGTTCTTCGACGACGAAGTGCGCCGCTTCCAGGCCCCGGAGTTCGTCACCAACGCGCATGTGCCTGGCGTACAACTCGACGTGTTCGCGCTCGGTGCGATCGCCTACCGGATCTTTGCCGGGGTCGCCCCGGCCGAGAATGCCGAGCAGCTGGTCGCAGCAGTCACCAACCAGGGCCTGAACCTTGCTGCCGTAGTGGACGGAATGCCCGCCGGTCTGGTGGATCTGATCTATGACGCCACCCACGGCGACCCGAAGCAGCGTCTGTCCAGCGTCCGAGACTTCCTGCGTGGGCTGGACGCGGTATGGGACGAGCTCACCGCTCCAGAACCCGAGCCGGTGACCGATCCGCTAGAGGCGAAGAAGGGTGATCTCCTCGATGGTGGCCTGACCGTTGTGCGGCGGCTCGGCTCCGGTTCGACGGCAGTCGCGCTATTGGTCAACCGGAACGGCCGCGAGCTGGTTCTCAAAGTCGCTCGCGATGAGCAGCATTCACAGCGGCTCGAAGCTGAAGCGTCAGTGCTGGGCAAGCTCAAGCACTGGCAGGTCGCCGCCCTGATCGAGGGGCCGGTGACCGTTGGCGGCAGAACCGCGCTGTTGCTGGAGAGCGCCGGCCCACGGACAGTGGTCGAAGAACTCCAGGAGGGTCGCCTGGCGCTGGACCTGCTCGAGCGCTACGGCCGCGACCTGTTCGACATCGTCGATTTCCTCGACGGCCAGGGCGTATGGCATCGCGACATCAAACCCGCCAACCTGGCCGCGCGTCCCCGGCCCAAGGACAAGCAGCTCCATCTGTGCGCGTTCGACTTCTCACTCGCCGCAGTCCCAGCCACCCAGCTCAACGCAGGCACGCCGACCTATCTCGATCCATTCCTCGGCGGGCCGAGGCGGAAGGTATACGACGCGGCGGCCGAGCGCTTCGCGGTCGCGGTGACCTTGTACGAGATGGCTACTGGCGCCCTTCCTCGGTGGGGTGAAAACGCCAATCCCGCTGCGGTGACGGATGAGGTCACCCTCGAACCATCCGCTTTCGATCCGGCGGTCGCCGACCGCATGGTGACATTTTTCGCCCGTGCGCTGTCACGCGACGTGGCCAAACGATTCGACACTGTCGAGGAGATGGCCGACGCCTGGCGTGAGATCTTCCGCGCCATCCCCGACACCAAACCTGATCCGTCGAAGGTCGGGCCTGTCACGGCCGAGCTCACCCGCACCTCGCCATTGGAGGCCACCGAGCTCACCGCGCGTGCGCGCTCAGCGCTCGAACGGCTCGGCGTGCACACCGTCGGTGAGCTGCTGGACTACGAGCCCTCGGCCCTGACCCGTGCCCGTGGTGTTCCCAACGCCACCCGCAAGGAAATCCTGGACCAGACCCGTGCGCTGCGGGTGCGGCTCGAACCGGTACGGGAGACACTCCCGGAGACGGCCGCCGAGGAACAGGTGCCCCACGGCATCGAAGCAGTGTGCGCGACGCTGCTGCCCAACCGCACGAGTCGCAACGCCAAGGAATGGACCGCGATGCAGGTGGTCCTCGGCCAGGCCACGACCGAGAACGGCGTATTTCTGCGCTGGCCGTCACAGGCCGAAGCCGCCCGCGCCACCGACCAAAGTCAACCCCAGATCTCCATCTGGCTGCGCAAGTACGTCAAGAAGTGGGTCGGAAGCACCGCCCTCATGCAGATCCGCGACGAGATCGTCGCGTTGTTGGATGCTCGCGGCGCCGTGATGAGCGCCGCCGAGTTGGCGGAGGCGCTGGCCGCGGCCCGAGGCTCATACACTTCCGGACCCGCTCGACTGCCCCAGGCGATCGGGCTGGTCCGCGCGGCCATCGAGGCCGAGCTGTCCACCGGCGGCGACTCCCGCGTCGCCATCCGCAGGTTCCGTAGCTCCGACACCGTCTTGGTCGGCCGCGAGCCAGACGACCCGGCTGCAGTTACCACTGCCGCCGATCTACTCCAGTTCGCCGTGTCCTTAGGGCAGTGCGCGACACGTTTGTGTATATCGGACCCGCTGCCATCGCGACAGCGTGCCGTCGACGAGCTGCGCGGCATCGCCCCGCCGGATGGCATGCCGACTCTCAGCGACCAACGTCTGCTCCAGTTGGCCGCAGTTTCGAGCAACGCTGAGGCCTCCGTCAGCGCGCAGGGGCAGTTGTATCCAGTGGGTATGCCGGCCGAGCGCGCTCTGAAGCTTTCGGCCGGTGCACTGTTCGGCAAGCGCATGGCCGTCGAGGAAGTACGCGGACGAGTGCACGCGCGGTTCCCCGACGCCGAGCCACTGCCAGGCAGACCCGCACTCGACAAGTTGCTGGAGCAGTGCGGCCTGCGCTGGGACTCCGACGCCCAGGCATACGCCCCGCCGACGCTGCAGTCATCGGTGACCGCGACTCGGATGCCTACCACGTTGGGCCGGTTGACTGGCCCGACCGAAGTAGCGAAGGTCGATACCGCGCTTGCCGCCGTCATCGATCGCCGCGGATTCCTCGCAGTCCTGGCTCGCCTGAGCGCTCTGGACCACGCTCGCCGGGCCTTGCTAGCGAGACACAACCTCACCGAGGTCAACATCACCGCGATCACGCTCGACCAGTTGCGTGCCCTCGGATACCCGTGGGAGGCGATTGTCGCCGCAGACAACGGTGAAGCCGGCAATGCGGACTTCCGCGGCCTCACCGAGCTCGTGCAGCATCATGTCCTCCCGGCCATCGCCGAGCAGCTTGAGACCGAGGCGCCAGTACTGATCACCGAGGCCGCCCCCCTGGCCCGCTACGGCCAGCTGCAGTTGCTACAGCAACTCGCCGACCCAACTCGCCCCCGACCCGCTGCCCGGCTGCTGCTAGTACCCGCACGCCGCCCCGAACCTGCCATGCTGGACCAAGTCCAATTGCCGCTGACCTCCCCGAGCACCCAGTCGCTGTGGCTGCCGCAGGAGTGGATCGAACCGACCGCCGAAAGGGCCGCCCGCTAGATGATCGAGTTGAAGGCGCTGCAAGGCCAGGTCAAGAACCTGGTCGAAGACCTGCGCACGCAAGTCGCCGCCAAGGACGACCTGCGCACTGAGCTGCGGCAGGAATACGCCGACGCGAGGTCCGCCGAACGCATCGGCGTCACCTTCGAAACCTGGCTCGAGGACGTGCTCGACCAGGCTGCGGTGGCCTGGGTACTCGGTTGTGTGTTCGTGCGGTTCTGCGAAGACAACCGCCTGGTCGACAAGCTCTGGATCGGCGGGCCGGACGACGACGCGTCTACCGAACGAGCGATGCAAGCGATGCAGCAGTACATCATCACCAATCCGATACACAACGACCGGCATTGGCTGCGTCAGGCTTTCGAGCATTTGCAAGGCTTACGAGCGACCAGCAAGATATTCGACAAACACAACCCGGTGTGGCGATTCGACATCTCCGCCGAGGCTAGCGAGGCTCTGTCGGACTTTTTCCGACGCGGTGCGGGGTTCCGGTCGTTGTTGTCGGAGGATATGGATACCCGGTTCCTAGGCGATCTGTATCAGGACCTGTCGGTTCATGCGCAGAAGAAGTTTGCACTCAAGCAAACCCCGGAGTTCGTCGAGGAATTCATCCTCGACCGCACCTTCGCGCCGGCACTGAAGGAATTCGGTTTGGCTGAAATGTCGGTTATCGATCCGACCTGTGGATCAGGACATTTCCTGCTCGGCGCATTCCACCGGCTGCTGGATCTGTGGATGGAACGCGAACCCGCGACCTCAGTCGACGCCCTAGTGGAGCGAGCACTAGGGCAGGTAACAGGAGTGGACATCAATCCGGTTGCGGTGGCTATCGCTCGTTTCCGGCTAGTAATCGCTGCGTTGCGGGCTACAGGACGCAAAAACCTCAATAGCACGTATCCGGTGCGAGTGGCGACCGGCGATTCGTTGCTGCATTGGGGAAAGGAATCTGGCAGCCATCAGGGCGATCTCCTCGCTGCCCTCGACGAACGACCCGAATTCGCCTATTACGGCGAGGACGGCGACCTGCTCGCTGAATATCTCTGGCCCGGAACCTACACCGTAGTTGTCGGGAACCCGCCGTACATCACGGTCAAAGATAAGGTGCTCAACGAGCGTTACCGCCACGACTATTCTGCCTGTTCCGGAAAATATGCCCTCGCCGTACCTTTCGCGCAGCGCTTCTTCGAACTAGCGAGACGGGGGGATCATGACGGTGATAGGTCAGGCTACGTGGGACAGATCACTGCAAACTCGTTCATGAAGCGAGAGTTCGGCAAGAAGCTAATCGACGACTATTTTGCGTATGAGGTCGAGCTGACCGAGGTGATCGACACGTCGGGGGCATATATACCCGGCCACGGCACGCCAACAGTGATCCTTGTTGGCATCAACCGTTCGGTCAGCGACCGCTACAGTCGTTCGATTCGCGCGATTCTCGGAGTGCGTGGCGAACCAGCCCAGCCTAGGGACGCCGCTCAGGGCCACGTGTGGTCAGCAATAGTGAAACAGATCGACGAGCCGGGTTCCGAGTCGGAGTGGATCGGTGCGGTAGACCTCAATCGTGATGCGCTCAAGACCCATCCGTGGAGCTTAAGCGGCGGAGGCGCTTCCGAGTTGCTTGCAGTGCTTGATCAGGCAAAGCAACGGCTCAGCACTCGGATTCAGGGAGCCATCGGGTTCGCCAGCTTCCCTGGTCAGGATGAGGCATTCTTGGCGCCAGAACAGTGGTTCCTCCGACATGGACTCAGCGACACGGTTCACCGTAGGCTAATTGCTGGAGAACTAGTTCGTGACTGGGACGTACTGCGCGGCGATCATGCGATCGTGCCTTATGGTGAAGATTTAAAACCGCTCCCTTTCGAAATAGATGCACCGTGGGCTCGGCACCTGTGGACCGTGCGGGCATCGATTGGTTCAACAACAGGGTTTTCCGGTCAGCCACGCTCTGAAACGAATGAGCCTTGGTGGGTTTGGTATCGATGGATTCCTGAGCGTTACCGCATTCCGCTGTCGATAACCTTCGCGGAAGTTGTCACACACAACCACTTCGTACTAGATCGAGGTGGGAAGGTCTTCAACCGCTCGGCGCCGGTTATCAAGCTGCCGGAGGGGGCAACGGACGACGATCACTTGGAGCTGCTCGGGTTGCTCAACAGTTCGACTGCATGCTTCTGGCTTCGACAGGTCTGCGGATCCAAGGGTGGAAGTGGAATTGGCCGTGGAATTCAACCCGAGAGCTGGATGGAGAGATTCAACTTCACGTCAACCAACGTGGAGAGGTTCCCGCTGACTACCAAGCGCCCACTGCCGCTGAGTCGGGATATATATCGAATGGCACAGGATCTCGCTGCCTCTACTCCTTCGGCGGTAGCAACTGCTGGGGTGCCGACCCGTGAGAACCTAAATAATGCTCGCTCCAAATATGAGGCCATCCGCAAGAATATGATTACGGTACAGGAAGAGCTTGACTGGCAGGTGTATGGACTCTATGGGCTTATTGCTGACGACCTGACTGCTGTGAAACCACCGGCGCTTAAGCTCGGCGAGCGGGCGTTCGAGATCGTTCTTGCGCGCAAAATAGCGGCCGGTGTGGTCGAGTCACAGTGGTTCGCCAGGCATAACTCGACCCCCATCACAGACCTACCTGATCACTGGCCCTTCGAGTACAAGGTATTGGTGGAAAAGCGGATTGCCGCGATCGAGTCCGATCGCAGTATCGGGTTGATCGAACGGCCAGAATGCAAGCGACGGTGGACGACTGAGAGCTGGGATGCGATGCAGGCCACTGCTCTGAGTGAATGGCTAATGGGGCGGCTTGAGGCATCTGAGCTGTGGGGAGGCAATCCGACCCTGCTGTCGGTGGCGCAGCTTGCCGATCGGGTACGCCACGACGAAGAATTCCGGTCCGTGCTGGACCTGTGGATTGGCACGGACCAGCATGACTTGGTGAAGACATTGAGCAAGCTAGTCGCAGATGAGCTCGTGCCGTTTCTGCCTGCCGGCCGGTACAAGCCCTCAGGCCTGCGAAAGCGGGCCCAATGGGAGCGTACGTGGGCGCTACAGCGTCGGATGGACGCTGGCGAGAAGGTCGAGATTGACGTGCCTCCGAAGTACTCCAAAGATGACTTCACGAAACTGAGCTACTGGGCCAACCGCGGGAAGTTGGATGTGCCGAAGGAGCGCTTCATCTCCTACCCGCAA
Source organism: Nocardia sp. NBC_00881 (assembly GCF_045207455.1). Taxonomy (NCBI): domain Bacteria; kingdom Bacillati; phylum Actinomycetota; class Actinomycetes; order Mycobacteriales; family Nocardiaceae; genus Nocardia; species Nocardia sp. NBC_00881. Next base: position 7,718,030 of record NZ_CP108798.1, on the reverse strand, counting down.
ATGGGTCGCGACGGGGACAACACCGAGCTACTCGGATGGGCAGGCTGGGATCACTTGGCGCAGGCCCAGGCGCTGGCCGGGGTCTACCTTGACCGTAAGACTCAAGGCGGCTGGCCTGCAGAACGATTGTTGCCGATGCTGGCGGGGCTAGCAGAGCTTGAACCATGGTTGCGTCAGTGGCACGGCAAACCAGCATCCAGTTTCCCCGGCTCCCCGGCAGAGTTCTTCACCGGGCTGATTGACACCGAACTGGCAGGTCTCGGCGCTGACCGGCATGCGCTGACCGAGCTGCGTGGCGTAGAGGAACTGGCATGACGCTGCTACGGGACCTGATCACAATCCCCACCTCGGTGAGCGACGGAGACTTCGTCGTGAAGGCGTCCGAGGGTGCGGATCTGGCGAATTACGTTGTAACCGAGCAGTTGCGGGACGACTTCGGTGACGCGCTGCGTATGGTAGGGCATGCGGTGACGACTGGTCGTTCACAAGCGGCGTATCTGCATGGGTCGTTCGGTTCGGGTAAGTCGCATTTCATGTCCGTGCTGCGAGAGATCCTGCAGCACAACAACCAAGCGCGGGCGATTCCGGGATTGGCGGCGCCGATCGCGGAAGCCGATTCCTGGTTGCCGGGCCGCAAGGTATTGTGCTTGACGTTCCACCTGCTCGGCGCGCAGTCGGTCGAGCAGGCGGTGCTGGAGGGCTATCTCAACCAGATCACGGCGCTGCACCCGGAGGCGCCGCCGCCGGCGGTGCATCGCTCGGATCGGATGCTGGCCGATGCCGCAACGCTGCGTCAGACCATGACCGACGAGAAGTTCTTCGAGGTGCTGGGGAACGGCGGACAGCCGGGCTCGGCGGGGGCGGGCCTGGCGTCGATGATGGCTCAGCGTCAGGGGTGGACTGCACAGAGCTACGACGCGGCAGCGGCTGCAGCACCCGGCACGAAAGAACGCGACAGCCTCGTCAGCGCGCTGACGACGGCGTTCTACACCGGCGCGGTGCGCAGCGGCGAGTACCTGGACCTGGACACCGGGTTGCAGGTCGTCACCAGACATGCGAAGAGCCTCGGCTACGACGTAGCCGTGCTGTTCCTCGACGAGTTGATCCTCTGGCTGTCCACCAGAATGTCCGACATCACCTTCGTCAATACCGAGGGCGCGAAGCTCAACAAGCTGGTCGAGTCCTCGGACGCGGCGCGGCCGTTGCCTCTGGTGTCGTTCATCGCCAAACAGCGCAACCTGGAGGAGTTCCTCGGACCACAGGTAGGCGGCACCGAACGTGAGGTGCTCGCCGACGTGATGCGCAGCGGCCAGGGACGATTCGACGAAATCGTGCTGGCAGACACCAACCTGCCAGAGATCACCGAAGGTCGGCTGTTGCGTCCGGGCACGGAGACAGTGCCGAAGGACGAGGCGCGCCGGATCATCGACGAAGCGTTCGAGGCGGTGCGCGGCAACCGTGAGGTGTGGGACATCCTGCTGTCGGGTGCGCAGTATGGCGATGCGGGCATCGGCTCGGATCGAGCCACCTTCCGGCGGCTGTATCCGTTCTCCCCCGCACTGGTGGCGACCTTGGTCGCGCTGTCGCAGGCATTGCAGCGTGAGCGCACGGCACTGCGGGTGATGACCGAGCTGCTGGTGGAGCGGCGGAATACGTTGCAGGTCAACGATGTCATCGGTGTGGCGGCGCTGTTCGATCCACTCGTGTTGCATGGTGCACTGCCCGATCGGCCTCAGCTTAAGCAACAGTTCCAGGCAGCCCGCGACACTTACCGGCAGAAGCTGCGTCCATTGTTGTTGGCGCTCAATGGGATCGCCGAGGAGCAGGCCGCCGGCCACGAGCAGTTCCAGCTCGACGACCGGTTGGTGCGAACACTCATGGTGGGGGCGTTGGTGCCGGAAGTGCCTGCGCTGCACAACTTGACGGCCTCGCGCCTCCATGCGCTGAACTTCGGCAGTATCAGTGCGCCGATTCCTGGCTACGAGAACCAGACCATCATCAGCCGGTTGAGCAAGCTCGCCGACGACGCGGGCGAGCTGCACAAGACCGATGGACCCGACCCGGTTTTCTCTTTGAAACTGTCGGCAGTCGACTACGACAAGCTGCTCGAATTGGTGCCGCACAACGAAACCGCGACGGGTGTGCTGCAGCAGCTGGTTCGCGACATGGTCTGTGTCGAGCTGGGGGTGGGCAGCTCGGAGGGCACCTTTGGCGAGCTCGCGCATATGAAGGAGTGGCGCGGTCGTCGGCACCAGATCACCGTCAAGTTCGGCAATGTGCGTGATCGGGAAACGATGCCCGACGCGACCCTCTACGCGGAGGGCGAAACATGGCGGGTTATCATCGACTACCCCTTCGACAACGGCGGCAACCGGCGCGACGACCTGGCGCGCATCGAGGGGTTGGAGCGGGACAAGAACACGGTCTTCTGGCTGCCGTACTTCCTTTCGGACGACTTGATGGTCCGGCTGGGACAACTCGCGAAGATCAACTACCTGCTGGGCAGTGGCGGTACCGGGGACCGGCTGACCACGTTGGCTGCAGACTGGTCGATCGCCGACCGTCAACAGGGCAAGATCTATCTCCAGCAGCGTCAGCAGCACTTGAAATCCTCGCTGCTCGACACCTTGAAGCTCGCGTACGGCGTGGTCAAGCCGAGGCAGTCGGATACGGCCGTGGAACTCGACACCGGCCCGGTGCTGGTCTCGTTGCGAGAGGCGTTGCCACTCGGTGATCCTCGCGGCGGAACGGTGAAGGCAGCGTTCGACAACCTCACGTCGGACCTACTGGACTGGTCATTCCCCGGCACCCCGTGCCTTCCGGTGGCGGAAAAGCCGGTGACGAAAGGCGAACTGAACAAGGTGTTGGGCTTCGCCCGCGCCGCGGCCACCGACGAGGCACGCCGGGCGAAGGTGGAAGGGAGCACGGACCAGAAGACGGTGCAGCGCATCTGCAACAACCTGCAGTTGGGCGAGATCGTCGAGAACCAGTACGTGTTGAATGCCACGACGTGTTGGTGGAGCACCCATCTCGTTCGGGAAGCCGCCAAAGACGGGTACACCGAGCAATTCCCGGTCCAGGTGCTGCGGCCATTGCTGGACAAGCCGTCGCCGCGCGGGTTCGAACGCGACCTGCAGAACCTGATCCTGGCGGTGTTCGCTCACGAACAGCAGCTCGCTTGGTACCAGCACGACGGCAAGATCGACATCCAGGCGGTGCAGCAAATCACCGACTCGATGATGCTCAAGCGCCCACCCATGCCCGAACAGGACATATGGGATCGGGCGGTGCGCCGGGCCAAGCCCATCTTCGGGATACAGCTGGCGGAATACCGCACCCCCGCGACGCTCGAGGATTTCGGAACGAAGATCCGGAGCGTGGCAAAGGTACACGTGACGGCCACCGACGTGCTGGTCACCGAACTGACCGAGCACGCCGGTGTGCTGGGCCTGGACACCGAGGCACGATCCGGGCGGCTGGCCACCGCGCGCCGAGTCGCGAAACTGCTGCGCGAGATTGCATCCGAGACCGACGATGCCGTGCTGGTGGGCATGGTGGCAGACGCCGAGGTTGGTGAGATCGAAGACTTGGTCGCGGGAACATCCTTCAAACAGTCGGATCAGGTGAAGGTGGCCCTGGCAGGCACGCAATGGGATCTGCTCGATGCGGTGGCACAGCGGGCGAGCCATGACGGGGGCGCCAAGCTCGTCATCGATGAGTTGCGCGCCGCGGCCGGCTACGAGCAGAGCGTGTGCGACCTGGCCGCAGCGCTGAAGAATGCGGTGAGTGCCGCCGCCGCGCTGCTCGTGAAGCCCGTGCCGCCACCGGCCCCACCACCGGCTGCGGTGTCCAAGGGCGATCCCACGTCCACGCGCGTGCCGACGCGGCAGCAACGCGACGTCGCCGACACGTCGGCAATCGCAGCGGTGATGGCCGAAATCGAAAACGAGGTGACCGCCGGCCACAACGTGCGGATTTCGTGGGAGGTCATCGGTGATTCGTGAGCCTGTGCAACCGGCCACGATCCGCCGCAAGGTGGAAGCGTGGCTGTCTGAGGGCGACAGTCAGATGGCGCTCGCGCTGCGCGCGACCCCCGTGTGGGACGACGAGCCGATCCTGACAGTCGGGGAGAACGCGAACGCGGCGCGAGTGGTGCCGTGCCCCACGCCGATCGCGGTCCGCGCTGCGCTACATGATCGCCGCGAGGGTGAAAGGCTGGTGCTGCTCACCGAACTCACCGATCTCGAGCTCGGCGATGGCCTGCTGGCTCACCTCAGTCGCGGTCAGATCCGCAGCGTCGACCGCTGGGATCTCGTGCGACAGATGTTCAAGCTCACCAACTTGGACCCGACCATCGTCAGCTCGACGATGGGCGGCGGCGGGTGGATCGCGGATGCACTTGCGCAGTACCAGCCCCGCGAGGGTTGGCCCCCGCCACCAGGCACCGTCTTGACTCGCGACCATGTCCTCCGTTGCTTGTCTGCGCAGCTGCTCGGTCTGGATCGTGGCCGTCTGGACAGCGCCGGCCTGCTGCAATGGACTACGGACGCGCACAGCCTATTGCAGTTCAGTCACCTGCCCTCGGACGTGCTGAACGGGATTACCGGCTACCTCACTGAGATCGCCGGCCCTGCAGTGGCACCAATTATGGCGGCGGTGCGTTCCGGTCACGGCGTTGACGCGATCCCGCTCGGATTGCTTGCCGCGGCGCTGTGGCCTGTTCCGAACGGCGCCGCCATGAGCACTGACGTGATTATCGCTCGCACCCGGCTCGAGCCGTACTTCGGCGGAGAACGCCTGACCGACGAGCAGGCGTACGCCTTCCGCGTAGCGGCCGAAGCGTGGGTAGACCGAGCACTCGACTCCGATCGAGATGCCGGCCTGCTTCGTGAAGTTCATCGGGTCTTCAACCGCGCAGAAGACCTGGCCAAGAAGGTCGATGCGGCCGAGTTACTTGCCGCCTCAGATCTGTTGCCCCTGGGTTTCACCCACCGTCTGCGGGCCTTTACGGCATCCATTCGGCGGGCATTACCGACCAAGGGGCGGGTATCGGCTGAGGCGGTGCTGTCAGCACAGCACGCTCTGGAGGCGGTGGAACGACACAGGGGGGTGGACAACCAATCTCGAGTCGACACCGCCAGAATGGCCGTTCGACTGTTGCGCTGGTTGTCCACGCCTGAGCCTGCCGCGCCGCAAACCCTGCTCGAGGCCGTGTGGCGCCACGTCCGGGAGGACGGTTGGGTGGATCGCGCCCGGCTCGACCTCTTTGTCGGCGACACCGACCCGGGCGTCGCGCAGGCATACCGCCAGCTCTACCACTCGGTAGACCAGCGGCGGGCGCTCCACGATCACCAGTTCGCGAACCTGCTCGCCACGAGCACGGCTGCGGAATCCGAACCCGGCACGCTCCTACGCGTGGAGGATGTCCTGGATCGCGTCGTGGCACCGATACTGGAGCGCCATCCGGTGCTGCTATTGGTTATGGACGGCATGAGCGTGGCCGCGGCGACGGAACTCGTCGAGTCGGTGACTCGGTCAGGGTCCTGGCTCGAGCTCACGCCGGACGGTGGAGCACGCACCGGCGTTCTCGCAGCCTTGCCCAGCGTCACCGAGGTCAGCCGATGCAGCCTGCTCTCCGGGCGGATCGCCGTCGGTAAGGCCCAAGCCGAGCGTGCCGCATTCACTCAGCGCTTCCCGAAGGGAATGCTGCTGCACAAGGGTTCACTGCGTGCCGGTGCTGGATCCGCGCTGGATTCCGAAGTTGTCGAAGCAGTCGCCAACCGGAACGTTCCATTGGTCGCAGCGGTGGTCAACACCATCGACGACGCGCTGGACCGCAGTGAACCGGACACGATCGTGTGGGGTCAGGAGAACATCGCCGCAGTGCGTGCGCTGCTGGAAGTGGCTCAGGATCGCGTTGTAGTGCTGGTCTCCGACCACGGGCATGTCCTTGATCGCGGACCGGATTCCGTCACGCGCACCTCACCTTCGAGCGAGAACCGGTGGCGACCTTCGAATCCCCCTGCGGGCGACGGGGAAATCGCCATACACGGCTCGCGCGTGGGCCTGGGCAATAGCAGCGTCGTACTCCCGTGGCGCGAGGAACTGCGATATGGCCCGCGAAAGTCCGGCTACCACGGCGGCGCGTCGCCCGCCGAGGTCGTCATTCCGCTGATCGTGCTCAGCGCCGGCGACGACCAGGCAGTCCCCGGTTGGAGTGGTGCCCCGGTGGCCAGCCCGGACTGGTGGCGTGAGGCTCTGACAGGCGCGGCTGCCGTGGCAGCGGCTCCGGTAGCACCGCGACGGCCGGCTCCGAAATCGGACCAGGACCTCACCCTCTTCGACGAGACTCCAAAATCGACTCCGGCACCGGAACAGTCGACGAAGCCGAAACACCCTGCTCTGGTGGAAGCATTCCTCGCCAGCGAGATCTATCGCCAACGACAAGGCACACGAGCGCCACTGCCCAACGAGCGCGTCGCAGCGCTGCTGACGGTGTTGTTAGCTGGCGGTGGACGAGCCACCCTGGACACCATGGCTGCTCACGCGGGCGTACCCGCACACCGCATCGGTGGCACCGTCACTGCCCTGCGCAAATTGCTGCAGGTCGAGGGCTATCCGGTGCTGGATATCGATGCGGACGGCCAAACGGTCAAGCTGGACACGGCCTTGCTTATCGAGCAATTCGATTTGGAGCAGATGTGACAGCGGATGTTTCGGCGCGCCGCCGACAGGACATCATCGAAGCGCTGCGCCGGGGCGCGGTGCCGATGAACGGGCTTGACGTGCTGGCGGTCGGTCTCGACCGCTTCACCAATGCGATGGACGCGGACCTCGACCGGGTTGCCTCCGGTAGCAGCGTATTCAAAGCGGTCCGAGGCGAATATGGCGCGGGCAAGACGTTCTTCACCCGGTGGCTAGCTGAACGCGCCAAACGGCGAGGCTTCGCCGTCTCCGAAGTACAGATCTCCGAGACCGAGACTCCGCTGCACCGGATGGAAACCGTTTATCGTCGACTGGTCGAGCAACTGTCCGCCGAGCAGTTCCCACCCAGTGCCCTGCGACCGATCCTCGACGGTTGGATCTTTGCACTCGAGGAAGATGTACTCGCTGACGGTTCAATCCACGAGGAGGACGCCGAGGCGCTCGATGCCGCAGTCGGCGAACTGCTCGAACTGCGGCTGGCCGAGATATCCCGTAGCACACCAGGTTTCGCGGCGGCGCTGCGCGCTTACCGAACCGCCAACGCTGATGGTGATCACGCCACCGCCGACGGCCTCGCGGCCTGGTTGGGCGGGCAGCCGCACGTTGCGGCGGCGATTCGCCGATCCGCCGGGGTCAAGGGGGATCTGGACCATTTCGGGGCGATGAGTTCCCTGCAGGGCCTGCTCACCGTGCTACGTGACAGCGGCCACGCAGGGCTACTGCTGGTGCTCGACGAGGTCGAAACGCTGCAGCGAGTTCGTTCGGACGCACGCGACAAGGCGCTCAACGCCCTGCGTCAGCTTGTCGATGACGTCTACTCCGGACGGTTCCCCGGGCTGTACCTGGTGATTACAGGTACGCCGGCGTTTTATGACGGCCAGCAGGGTGTGCAGCGGCTCGCGCCATTGGCCCAGCGGCTGGCCACCGACTTTGGACCTGATCCGCGTTGGGACAACCCACGCGCCACCCAAATCCGATTGCCCGGCTTCACCATCGACGCCCTCGTCGAGCTCGGCGGTAAAGTTACTGAGTTGTATGCCGCGGCCTACAATTGCCCACGTGCGACCGCGGTGGTCGATGCGGAATACATCGCCGAGTTGGCGCGGGCGGTCACCGGCAAGCTCGGCGGGCAGGTCGGCGTAGCGCCACGTGTCTTCCTCAAGAAGTTGGTCTCCGATGTGCTGGATCGGGTGGAGCAATACGACGACTGGGATCCGCGAGAACATTATGCGCTGACCCTGCGCAGTGACGAGCTCACGGACGTCGAACGCAACGCCGCTACCTCGGCCGACGACATCGACCTGCAACTGTGACACTGGACAGGCTCGAGCCAGTGCTGGTGCACCACATCGTCAACTCACTGGGTTGGCGAGACCTGCGCCCGCTCCAGCATGCCGCGATCGAGCCGCTGACCGCGGGAGAGGATGCGCTGTTGCTGGCGCCGACCGCAGGCGGCAAAACCGAAGCGGCGCTGTTCCCCCTGTTGTCGCGCATGACTGCACACCGCTGGCAGGGCACCTCTGTGCTGTATCTGTGTCCGCTCAAGGCGCTGCTCAATAACCTGACACCGCGCGTCGAGCGCTACTCGGGCTGGCTGGGCCGCCGTGCTGCCGTATGGCACGGCGACGTCGGCACGGCCAGTCGCCGCGCCGTGCTGACCGAACGTCCCGACATCCTGCTGACCACACCGGAATCTCTTGAATCTATGCTCGTCAGCACGAATGTCGACCATGGCGCATTTTTCGCCGGGCTGCAGGCAGTCATCGTCGACGAAGTGCACGCCTTCGCCGGCGACGATCGTGGCTGGCACCTGCTTGCCGTGCTTGAACGGCTCACGCATCTCATCGGGAGGCCGGTCCAACGCGTCGGTCTCTCCGCCACCGTCGGCAACCCCAAGGAGTTACTGACTTGGTTGCAGGGCTCCGGCGCGAAAACTCGCCCCGCTGCTGTCGTAGCTCCCGACCTCAACAGCACCGCCGTGCCGGGCCCCCCGCCTGGCGAGGTCGAGCTCGACTACGTGGGCTCCCTGGCCAATGCCGCCACCGTGATCACATCCCTCCACGCGGGTGAGAAGCGCCTGGTGTTCTGCGAATCCCGGCAAACCGTAGAGGAACTCGGCCAGCTGTTGCGAGGAAACGGCGTGACAACTTTTCTCTCACACGCCTCGCTGTCCGCCGACGAACGGCGGCGCTCCGAAGAAGCGTTCGCGGAGGCACGCGACTGCGTTATCGTCTCCACCAGCACTCTGGAACTGGGCATCGACGTCGGCGACCTGGACCGAGTAATCCAGATCAACACGCCGTCGACGGTGGCGTCGTTCCTGCAACGCATCGGACGAACCGGCCGTCGAGCCGACAGCACTCGCAACTGCCTGTTCCTGACCGTCGACTCCGACTCGCTGCTCAAAGCGGCCGCATTGTTGCTGCTGTGGGGCAAGGGCTGGGTAGAGCCAGTAACCGCGCCACCAGAACCGCGGCACATCATCGCCCAACAGATTCTCGCGTTGTGCCTGCAGGAGCACAGCGTTGGAGACCAGGTGTTGCCACAGTGGTGGAACGGACTGGCACCGTTCGACTCCTCCGCGATGCCGATCGCACGCTTCCTGATCGACAACGGGTATCTGGACGGCGACGGCGGAATGCTACACATAGGTCCGTCGGCCGAGCTGCGTTTCGGGCAGCGCAACTTCATGGACATGACCGCAGTGTTCACCGGGCCACCAGAATTCACGGTGCTCACCGGCCGCACCGAACTCGGCCGAATCGACCCAAGCCTTCTCACCGAAGAAGTCCACGGCGATCGACGTCTGCTCCTCGGCGGACGAAGCTGGCGGGTCACCTATGTCGACTGGCGGCGCAGGCGCTGCTTTGTCGATCCCGCAGATGGCGGCGGCAAGGCCCGATGGATGAACTCGGGCATGGCCGGGTTGGGTTTCGAACTCACCCGTGCCATGCGTGACGTGCTGCTCGGCGCCGATCCACCCACCAAACTCACCAAGCGCGCCGTCGGGCAACTCATGGGAATCCGGGACAGCAGAAGCGGATTCGTGGACCCCGACACCAATCTCATTGTGCGAAGTAACGGCGGCAACGACGTCCGCTGGTGGACCTGGGCCGGATATCGCACCAATGCGACGCTGGCCGCGACTCTCGGCGGCATCACAGACCCGCTGCAACGACACGGCGACCAGTACATTCGGCTACGCGAAGACTTTAATGCCATCAGTTGGACGGAAGCCATCGCAGACGCAGGGACGAGACTCTGCCTGCCCGATGTCAGCGAGAAAGCCTTGGTGGGATTGAAGTTCAGCGATGCTCTTCCCAAGCGGCTCGCGATGGCAACCCTGGCTGCTCGGGTGGCCGATCTCGACGGTGCGGCGGCGGTGCTCTCCGAACGCAGCCGAATCGTTGTGCGCGCCAGTTGAATCGGAGGTGCCGAGGACCTTCGCTAAGTGGGTCATCGGTCACCGAAACGTTCGGGCCCACTGCCCTGCATTGCACAACACATCAATATTTTGTTGCGGTTTTCCGTTGAACACGAAGCTGATCAGGTCGTCCCATTCCGGACGGATTCCACGGACGATCGGCCAGACGGTGTCCTGGCTGGTGAACCGCCCCGGTGGGTCGGGAGTCTCCCGATACTTACAGGCGATTCAACTGGTGAGTGCTGTGGTTAGTGGCTATTGGTCCAGCCGTCGCGGTTCATCCGCTCGAAGTACGCGTCGTCGGCATGCTGGATTTCTTCCTCTGTCAGCTGAGCTCGAGCCGCTGGCTCAGTTTGGTGGTGTTGCTGCGGGAGCTGTCTACTGAGGCGTGGGTCGGCCTTGGCGAGGATACGTTCGACTCTTGCTTTGGCCTCGGTTCGGGCTTTGCTATGGCAATCGATCAGGACGCTGGTGAGCTGAGTACTGCTCCATTGCATTACGGCCGGGGCAATCTGCATCGTGGTGATGTCGCCATCAGCGTTGACCTCGACGAGGACGCCACGTCCTTCCCCGCGCCCTCGCACCGCCGCAATCGCGTTCGCGAGTTGTGCACTGCTGCGGCGGATCTCGTCGAGCTCGCGCTCAAGCTGCCGCTCCCACGCTTCGATGTCGGCCACCGGTCATCCCTGACGGTCGATAACGGTTCCGGCGGTGACGATCGGCCGGAGCCCAGCATCGAGCAGGATGGTCGTTTTCCCTGGCCGAGTGTGGATCTCGATCGATCTGACGGTCGTGCTTGTTGCCTGCCCGCCGTGACAGATCGATACCTCGTCGCCGACGCTGACCGGCTCGCCGGACAGGGTGCCGGTGACGAAGATCCAGTCGGGTCGGCTAGGGAGGTAGTCGACCCGCTCTACGATCAGTTGCGAGTGTCCGTCGGTCATTGCGTATTCCTCCGCCAAGTGTCGACGAAGCCGTCCTCGGCTGCGTAGGCTTCGTCCTCCAGTGCCCGTGTCATCGAGTTGATCTGGCCTTCCGCGTATTGGCGGACGTGCACATTCTCGTGCGCCAGGGTACGCACCAATGTTTCCGCGTCTTGGAAGGCGGCCGGCCCGAGTTGGACGCCGAGAGCATCGGTTCGTGCGATGGCGCCTTGGAAGTCCAGGTAGGAGATCGTGTCGGCGTCGTCGAGGATCTCGATCTTGGCGCCGCGGAGATCGATGCCGGCCAGCTGGGCGTAGTGCTCGATCGTGTCCATGTCCCGGTTCAGGCCGATGTTGCCTTCCAGGACTTCCCGGTTGGTCAGGGCGCCACCGCGGGAGTACAAGGCGGTGGGTCCACTACGGCCGAGGAATTTAGTGCGGGCCGCTTGGACCCAGGTGCGGATCTTCTCGACCAGCGGCTTCAACCGTTGCACGAGCGGCCGCACGACGTCGGCCACGATCTTCGCTGCCTTGGCAGCCAGCTCGGCAATGACGGTCGCGATGCGTCTCGCTTTGGTGGTGATGCGGGCGACCAAAGCCACATTGCCGACCCACTCGGACAGAGTAGCGGTAACCGGTGCCAGGATCGCGAAAGCCGTTTCGGCGGCGACAGTTTCGATCGCGATGTCTTTGAGCTCGTCGAGGATTTTGCTGTGCGCCTCGTCGAGGTGGTGGGCGTATTCGCCGCACGCGTCACCGAGCGCCTGGCAGACGTCGGCGAGCGCGTTCAGATCCGCCTGGCGGGTATTGCACGTTTGAATCCCGATCTCGATCTCGGGCGACTGCTGGTTCGCAAGCAGACCGACCGCGCTCGGCACGGCACTGGCCACAGTGCGGAAGTCCGAGGACGCGGTATGCCACGCTGCCTTGGCGCCGTTGAGCTGATCCTGATGACCGTTGGGCCAAGCCCACCCGACAATGTCCTTGACGAAGGACCACCCGAACGGCTCGGGTATCCCGTCCCCGGCCGCAGAGGGCGCGGTCTCGGGCAGACACGGATCACTCCACAGCGACGGCGTCGGTGGCGTGGGCAGCTCCCGCAGGTTTGCCGCCGCTTCGGCGACCTGATGGTTGTAGGCACTGACCACGATCAGGTCCCGGGTCTGGCCACACGCGGTAGCCAGTTTCGATGACGTCGAGATCGCCAGCTGCGCGGCCTCGTCATAGCCCGCAGCCCACTCGGTGCCGACGCTGTCGCTGCCCGCCATCCCCTTGTACGCGGTCAGCACCGCGACCAGCGCGGAGTGAGTGGTCACCGTATCGGTCGACATCTGACCGAAGACCTCGCCGGCGGAGGTGTACTCCTGGGCGCGGTGCACGATCAGCGGCACAGTCGGTGTGGTCACTGCGGCCACATCTCCACGTTGGTTTGTACAGCGTGGCTGTAACTCGTATGTGCACGGCGCGCGACCTCACGCAGTTCGTCGAGGTTTTCGCGCATCTCCGCCGCGCCGGCCATCCATCGGTCGTGCGCGGCACGCTGCGCTTGGGCAGCCCGGCTTTCCCACGACAGGTGTAGCTCGGCGACCTTGACGTCGACTTCGCGCAGTAAACCCTCGACCTCGGCGCCGAAGGCAGCCATCGCCGCGACCGCTTCGTCGAGCTGGCTCAGATTGACTCGATAGTCGTCTGCCACCGGCCTACACCTGCCCACCGGCTCGGTCGATCGCGTCCCGAAAATTGGTATCGCGCAGCTCGTACTCATTCGCCGCCGTCAACAGATTCGCCGCTGAATCTTCCAGGGCAGCAACGATCAGCTCGGCGCCCTGCTTCCATTCGACCCAGGACTCGTCGTAGGCAGACGCGGCCTTGCCCTGCCACCCGTCGATAAGCAACTCGCGCCCAACCGTGCCATCGAGCTTGCCGACACCATCCTTGATGCGCTGGGCTTTCTCCGAGATGAATCGCGCCGCTTCCCGGAGTCGATCCACCTCAACCCGAAGCTCGCCCACCTCGCATCCCCTCTCGGCAACCGCCCACCAGAGCTCTTCGCACTATAAGCCCGCGCCAGCCCCGACTGAGTCTTGCCCCAAGCATCGCGCCCACGCCGCGGCCCACGCTGCGCAAGACGCCGCTCAGTCACGCCAACTGCCGTCGATGAGCCGCCATGCTAGTCGGCTCGCCGCATGCCGACCCTCCTGCCAATCCCATCGTCAGCGTTGCTGTCCCAGACTGTGCACGGCCCACCGTTCCCCGGTGCCCGCCGAACGCGTAGTCTCTCGTCGTTTCTCCCTCCCCTCGTGAACCTCGGGATACCAGCACACCTAACCACTGCGCACCAGCCCAACTACCTTCCACCACCCTCCGCACCGCTCCCTCTCGCATCTACACTTCTCCCCGCCATGACCACCAAACCCACTTTCTCCACCTTTCTCGCAAGCAGACCTCTTGCACCAAGGATAACGATTCGATAACTACCAGGGGTTTTGGCGGATTTGATACTAATGAGATGGGTCCGACGCCTGGACTAATTCGAGCCCGAGGTGCTTGCTGGAGGTATGACCGCGACGATCCATAAAGTCGTGGCAGGCAATGGGTATCAATATTATCTCCGCAATGTCGCCGCGAACGATGCCACTTCCCGAGGCCGCTCCAGCCTCGCCGACTACTACTCCGCACGAGGTGAGACGCCGGGCCGCTGGCACGGCTCCGGGTTGGCCGGCCTGGACATCCATCCTGGTGAGGAGGTCACCGAGGAACAGATGAAGTCTCTGTTCGGACTGGGCCGCCATCCGAACGCCGAGGCGATCGAAGACCGCGTCTACAACGAGCAGATGGAACTCGGCGCCAAGCACAAGGACGCCACCCGAGCCGCCGACAAAGCGACCCGTTTGGGTCATCCATTCCCGCTCTATGCCGATGTTTCCGAGTTCCGGAAACGGTGCGCGAAGGCGTTCGAGCAACATAATATCGCGCACGATTTACCTCCCGGCGATGCTATTTCCGATGCGGATCGGGCGCAGATCCGCACCCATGTCGCATCCGAAATGTTCACCGAAACCTACGACCGGCCACCGATTGATGCGCGCGAACTGTCGGGGTGGGTGGCCAAGAACTCGCGCCCGCACACCACCGCGGTCGCCGGTTTCGACATCACCTTCTCACCGGTCAAGACAGTCTCGGTGCTGTGGGCGGTGGCACCACGGGCGGTGTCCGAGCAGATCGAGGCCGCACACCACGCGGCCATCTCCGACGCATTGCGCTGGCTTGAGCAGCATGCGGTCTTCACCCGGTTGGGTCGCCACGGGGTCCGGCAGGTCGACGTCGAAGGGATCGTCGCGGCCGTCTTTTCTCACCGCGACAGCCGCGCAGGTGACCCGGACCTGCACACCCACGTGCTGATCGCCAACCGCGTACGCACCCTGGACGGCAAGTGGCGCACCCTCGACGGAACCCAGATCTACCGCGCGATGGTAACGGTCTCGGAGATCTACAACACCCGCCTCGAACATCACCTCGAACGAACCGTCGGCGTCGAGTTCACCGAACGCCCCGGCCAAGACCCCGCCAAACGCCCGATCCGGGAAATCCTCGGCATCCCAGCACCGTTGATCACCGCCTGGTCGCGCCGCGACACCGCGATCACCACCCGCCTCGGCGAGCTCACCGCACAGTTCCAAACTCTCCACGGACGCGAACCAACACCAGGAGAAGTGTTCGATCTCGCCGAGCGTGCCACCCTCGAAACCCGCCCCGCCAAACACCTTCCGCACTCCCTTGCCGAGCAGCGCAATACCTGGCGCGCTGAAGCCGAGCGACTGCTCGGAGGTCGAAAGGCGTTGGCACGCATGGTCCATGCGACGTTGAATCCGCTCCGCGTGTCTCGCCCGCAGATCACCGAGCACTGGATCACCCGCGCCGCCGAGCGCGTCATCGACGTCGTATCCGAACACCGCGCCACCTGGACGACCACCAATCTGCGCGCCGAAATCGAACGTCAACTTCGCGGTCACGTCGCCGGCGAAGACTGGGAACACGTCGCCGAAGCGGTACTCGCCGAGACCATCTACCCCACCCACGCCATCGCCCAACAGGATCCGGATCTGACCGACGAGCCCGAACTCCGTGCTGTACCGATCGTGTTGCAGCGCCGCGACAGCACTAGCGTCTACACCTCGCCGGACCGCCAGCTCTACACCTCGACGCGCATCCTGTCGGTCGAGCAGCAGCTGATAGATCTCTCGATCCAGCCCGGCGCCCGCCAACTCCCCGCACAAACCATCGCCACCGCAGTCGCCGACTACAACGCCACACACCCGGATCGACCACTCAACACCGGACAAGTCAGCATGATCGAAGGCTTCGCCGCATCGAATCTGCGTGTCCGCACCACCAACGCACCCGCAGGTTCGGGCAAGACCACCGCGATGGCAGTACTCGCGGATGCGTGGACGGCCAGCGGCGGCCAAGTCCTCGGGCTCGCCCCGACCGCAGCCGCAGCAGCGGTACTCGGCGAGTCGATCAACCACCGAGTCGAGACCGTCGACAAGGTCCTCGATGTCCTGCACCGGCACACACCCGCACCGAACAACCCCTATCTCGGCCGCGAGTATCCACCGTCGTTGCCGCAATGGGTCCTCGATATCAACCCCGACACGTTGGTGATCGTCGACGAGCACACCAAAATCGGGAACCGCAAACGCCTTCGCCTGCTCCGATATCTGGCCGATCGCGGCGCGACAATCCGCTGTATCGGCGACCCTCACCAGCTCGCATCGATCGAAGCCGGCGGCGCCGATATCGACATGAACGCTGCGGCTCCCGACACCGTACTGACCCTGACCCACGTCGTCCGGTTCGACTCCAGCGCTGAAGCGACCGCGAGTCTGTGTCCATGGCCGTGACAAAGTCCCCGCTGGTGGCTGGTTGTAGGTCGCCGCTGGCGGCCAGGTAGAAGTCCCCATTCCTCTTGCTCGTCGTGTCATGCCCGGAGCTCATGGCCTGGGCGGTGACGGTGATAGCGCCAACTGTCATTCCGTCACTGCCCAGGGAGTTCCATTGAAGTCTGCGAGGGAGCGAATGGACATCATTTCCGCCTATCGAGAGGTCGGAACCTATCGGGGGGCCGCCGAGCTGTGCGGCACCACGCACAAGACGGTGAAACGGGTCGTCGAGCGTGTCGAGGCCGGCGGCCGGCCGCCGGAGCGGGCACCGCGGTCCCGAAATTACGACTCGGTGCAGGATCTGGTCGCCGAACGGGTCGCCAAGTCGAAGGGCCGGATCTCGGCCAAGCGGCTGTTACCGGCCGCTCGCGCTGCCGGTTACGAGGGGTCGCCACGGAATTTCCGGCGCCTGGTGTCGGAGCAGAAAGCGTTGTGGCGCAAGGATAATCATCGGGGTCGTCGTCCGGCGGTGTGGTCGGCGGGTGAGTATCTGGTGATCGATTGGGCCGAGGCCGCGCCTGGGTTGCAGCTGTTTTGTGCGGTGCTGGCGTTCTCGCGGTGGCGGTTCACCGCGTTCGCCACCGACCAGAAACAGTCGACCACCCTGGCCATGCTCGCCGAAGCGTTCACCGCGATCGGCGGCGTCCCCGCCCGGGTGCTCGCCGACCGGATGGGCTGCCTGAAGGGCGGGGTGGTCGCGAACGTGGTCGTCCCGACACCCGAATACGTTCGGTTCGCAACACATTACGGTTTTCGTCCCGACTGGTGTCACGGCAGCGATCCGCAGTCCAAGGGCATCGTGGAGAACCTGTGTGGCTATGCCCAGCGGGATCTGGCGGTCCCGCTGCTGACCGAGGCCGCGATGACCGGGACGGCCGTGAGCCTGCGCGAGGCCAACGCGGCGGCGAGGACCTGGTGCGCGGAGGTGAACTCGCTGGTGCATTCGGAGATCTGTGCCGTCCCCGACGAACGCCTGGTCGTCGAGCGGGAGTTGTTGCGGGGATTGCCGTCGCTGCGGCTCGAGGTCGGTGCACCGGCGGTGACGCGCACGGTCGACCGGCTCTCGTGTGTGCGTTACGGGTCGGCCCGCTACTCGGTGCCGACCCGCCTGATCGGTGAGAAAGTGCAGATCGTCCTCGACTGCGGCGCGCTGCTGGTGCTCGAACCGGCGACCGGGGTGATCGTGGCCGAGCACGAACTCGTCGCTCCCGGTGACGCGTCGATCCTCGATGACCACTACGACGGGCCCCGGCCCGCGCCCAACCGCGGGCCGCGTCCGAAAACCACTGCAGAACAGCAGTTCTGCGCCCTCGGGCCGGACGCGGAAGCGTTCCTGGTCGGCGCGGCCGCGATCGGCAACACCCGCCTCGGCGCCGAGTTGGAGATCCTGCTCGCGCTCGGCGCCGCCCACGGCGAAGCCGCGCTGGTCGCGGCGTTGCGGCGGGCGGTCGCGTTCGGGCGGTTCCGCGCCGCCGACGTCCGCTCCATCCTCGCCGCTGGCACCGGCACCCCGCAGCCGCGGGGGGCCGGTGACGCGCTGGTGCTGGACCTGCCCACCGCACCGATCCGGTCCCTGGATGCCTACAAGATCACTCGTGACGGGAGCGCCTCGTGACCACAGCTCGATCGAAAATCGTCGCTCCCAAGCCGATTCCGGAACTCGCCGCCGATCTCGACGCTGGGCTGCGGCGGTTGAAGCTGGCCACGGTCCGGCGCACCGCGCCGGAGGTGCTGGCGGTCGCGAAAACCCAGCGCTGGACACCGGAAGAGGTGCTGCGGACTCTGATCGAGGCCGAGTTGGCTGCCCGCGACGCCTCCAACGCGGCCAACCGGCTCAAGGCCGCCGCGTTCCCGGTGACCAAGACTCTCGACAGCTTCGACGTGTCGGCGTCGTCGATCCCGCAAGCCACCTTCGACTACCTGTCGAGTCTGGAATGGGTTCGCGCGCAACACAATCTCGCGATTATCGGTCCACCGGGGACAGGCAAGAGCCACACCCTGATCGGGCTCGGCCACGCTGCGGTCACCGCCGGCCACAAGGTCCGCTACTTCACCGCCGCCGATGTAGTCGACACCCTCTACCGCGGCCTGGCAGACAACACCGTCGGCCGAATCATCGACACCCTGCTGCGCGCGGACCTCGTGATCCTCGACGAGATCGGGTTCGCGCCACTGGACGACACCGGCACCCAGCTGCTGTTCCGGCTGGTCGCAGCCGCCTACGAACGCCGCTCGCTGGCCGTCGCGTCGCACTGGCCGTTCGAGCAATGGGGCCGGTTCCTGCCCGAACACACCACCGCCGCCAGCATCCTCGACCGGCTCCTGCACCACGCCACCGTCGTCATCACCGACGGCGACTCCTACCGCATGAAACACCGCAACAAACGAGGTGACCGCCCCTGAACTAACCACCCCACCCCCAGCAAAGGGGTGGGGACTTCAACCCCGGCCACCAGCGGCGACCTGAAAGTGGCCATTGACAGTCTGCAACTGCGCGAAGGCGATCCGACCGCACTGGGCTGGTATCTGGACAACGGCCGCATCCACAGCGGACACGAAGGCGCCGTCCACGACGACGCGTTCATCGCATGGACCGCGGATCATCTCGCGGGCCGCGACACCATCATGTTGGCCGCCACTCATGACGTGGTGACCGAACTCAACGCGCGCGCACGCGCCGATCGCCTCGCTCGCACCGGCACCCCGGTGGGTGCACAATCCATGCTCTGCGACGGCCTCGCGGCCTCGGTCGGTGACATCATCCGCACCCGCCGCAACAATCCGAGACTGCGTTTAGGCGAACGCGACTGGGTCCGAAACGGCTACACCTGGACCGTCACCGCAGTCCACAACGACGGCAGTCTCACCGCCACCCACCACACACCCGACCGAAAACCAGGCCACAGTGTGCGACTGCCCGCCGACTACGTGAGCGAACATGTGCGCCTCGGGTACGCGACAACCATCGATTCCGCGCAAGGAATCACCGCCGAAACCTGCCACGTCGCACTCACCGGAAGCGAGTCGCTGCAACAGCTTTACGTCGCACTCACCCGCGGAATCTACGCCAACCACGTCTACGTCCCGACCGCCTTGGACGGTTCAGAAGGCTCGTTCTGGTCCGAACCCGCAGCCAATCCACGCACCGCCGTTGAGGTTCTGCTGCGCATTTTCGGTCGCGACGGTGCACAAAAGTCAGCGCACTCGATGCTGCGTGACGCGCTCGACCCGCACCAGCGCATCGGCCGCGCGCTCGATATCTACCTCGACTCCATCGGCATCGCCGCCGAAAACGCACTCGGTCCCGAAGGTCTCGAGCGCCTCGACACCGACGCCGAGACGATGCTCACCCACCTCACCGACTGCCCCGCCTACCCCATCCTGCGCCAACACCTAGCGGTGATCGCGCTCTCAGGACGCGACCCGATCACCGCCTTACGCACCGCGATCAACGCACGCGAACTCGACACCGCCGACGATGTTGCCGCCGTCCTGGACTGGCGCCTGGACCCAACCGGCGCCCACTCCACCGGCCACGGACCACTCCCCTGGGCCGCCGGAATCCCCGACGGCCTGGACGCCGAACATGACACCACACAGCTCGCCGCCCGCGCCCGCATCGTCACCGACATCGCCCACCAGATCCGCACCGACGCAACGGCGTGGACACCAGCGACGGCTCCGCCGTGGGCGCGCGCACTCCTCGGCACGGATCGACAACTCGTACAAGAACTCGCAGTCTGGCGAGCTTCGCTGCACGTAGACGACCGAGATCAACGGCCCACCGGACCACCACGGCACACTGTTCTCGAACGAGAACACCAGCGGCTCCTCGACTCCCGCATCAGTGATGTCCTCGGTGACCCACGCCTGCCAGCCAACACGTGGGCACCTGTCGTGCAACAGATCGCACCACGGGTCGTCACCGACCCGTGGTGGCCGAGCATCGCCGCCAAGATCGAGACCGCTCACCTCGCCGGAATCGACATCCAAACCCGACTCGCCAACGCCGCCGACACCCGCCCACTACCCGATGAGATGCCTGCCGCCGCACTGTGGTCCCGGCTTGAGATTGACCACTCAGCCCTGGACATACTCAACGGCGAGCACACCAGTGATTCCTTATCTGAGCCGCACGACACCACGGTCACGCCAGCCGATCGGGTCGCGAAGAATCCGCTGATCGTGCTCTCCGACGCTCAGCTCCGACAACAGATTACAGACCTCGAGCTGCGTATCGCCTTCGCGGACACCGACGAAATCCTTTACGGCCCAGCTCCCGAACTCCAGGACAACGACGATTCCGTCCACACCAGCGCAGTACGGAGTGGGTTCGCTCCCGCCGCCGACACCTCAGTGCTCGTCGCCGACTACCAGCGGCAGATCGATGAACTACGCACGGAGCAACAGCGACGCGCCACTCTCTCCGAGGCGCAGCAAGCCATCGAGCAACAGTTGCAGCGTGGTTTGAGCACCGACGCAGACAACGAGTTCGACGTCGACGACGATCTGATCACCCGACAACCCGACATCGACCTAGAGCTTTAACGAAACAGGACGGGCACGACCAGCTTCATCGGGGCGGGTTTCTGACCATCGTGACCTGCTCAGGTGGGAATTCAGAGCGATCGTCGACCACCCGAGTACCGATCCAGGGACACCTCCCCGGAATCCACCCATCATGAGCACTGATCTTTCCATCGACTAACCGAACTAAGCCCGAACAGAACCGCGACGGGCAGGCAACCGAAACCAGGGCTTGCGATGCCGGATCGAATGCTCCGACCCCGCAATGCGACAACTTGATCCATGGACCACACGCGCAATCAGGCTTCGACATCAGGCACACCCTCTGCTCGTTCGTCGAGAACCATCCGACCGTTGTCGACCAACGTGTTGCGGGCACGTCGGCGCACCCGGCATCGGTCCACAGAGCATTCGAGGTGCACCTGCATCGCCTTATGCGCCTGCGCAGTGGTCATCGGCCCCGGATCCGCACCGCACGACCACACCGGCGCATGTAGGTAGTCGACGACGGGCAAATCGCTGGTCGGGCACCCAACGTCACGAGCGAAGCGTCTTTCGCGTTCGAGCCGCTCCCTGATCCGATCAACCGTGAGCTTGCTGTCAGGCATTTCTCTCATCCCTTTCGTGCGGGATCCGGCGACGGCCTCGGCCTGGGCGCGTCAGCAGGGTTGACGCTCCTGCCGAGACGGGCCGCCGCCGGCGCATCCCGCATTTGCAATCAGACGGCCCGATGCCTATGCAGTACTTCTTTCACTGCGTCGGTGACTGGTGGCTCTTCAGCCAAGCTGGTCCAGGTGTAGGCGTCGTGTTCGGTGAGCTCGACCGGTTCGGGATCAACTACGTCGACGGTGAAGTTGAACTGCCGGCTCTTCTTGCCGCTGCCGGATTGATAGTCGAACTCGCCCAAGTACTTTCGGATTCCCGCGATGTCGAGTCCGGTTTCCTCTTTCACCTCACGGATGAGGGCTTGATCGAGCGTTTCGCCTGGATCGA
The DNA here is from genome assembly GCF_045207455.1 of Nocardia sp. NBC_00881. NCBI lineage: Bacteria > Bacillati > Actinomycetota > Actinomycetes > Mycobacteriales > Nocardiaceae > Nocardia > Nocardia sp. NBC_00881. The sequence goes on along the minus strand of NZ_CP108798.1, from coordinate 7,696,515 downwards.
CCTTGCCGCTGGGCAGCTCCCAGATGCCGCCCATGAAATCGTCGGCTGGTCGTTGCAGCAGCAAGACTTTGCCGTCGTGCGCGACGACCGCGCCGACGACGAGCTGTTGTACCTGGTCGCGTTCGGCATCGCTGGTCAGAGTCTCCAGCAGCGTGGTTTCGATCATCAATCCTTATCCCTTCAACTCGGTGTGGTGTGCGGCGACTTTGCGGATGGCTTCGATGTAGCAGTCGACGATCCAGAGATCTTGTTCCTCGTGCCAGACCGGCAGTTTGAGTGTCGCGTGGTGGATCTCCTCCGCCCGCGGGTAGTCGCCCGCCGCGTAGGCCAGTTTCCCTGTGAATGCCGGGAACAGGGGTCCTGGCTCCTGAAACAGCGGTAGCTGGTTCAGCGGACACGTGGAACCTGGACGATCGATCTCGGCGCACCCTTCGGCCAGCAGCGCCTCATGGAACCGTTCGACCGGCAAATCATTGAAGGAGTCAGCGTCGTACTGCATTGTCAGCCCATACCAGGACGACTGAACGCCTAGTTCGGCCCGCGGAATCGTCACGCCTGGCAACTCGTCGAGCTCGTCGGCGATGTATGCAGCGATACGCTGACGACCATCGAGGTACTCGTCCAGACGCGAAAGTTGATCCAGCGCAACCGCAGCGGCCAGCGGATGGATGCGATGCTTGAGGCCCATGCCGGTGACGGCATAGCGGTACAGTTCGCTGTCAGAAGGGATCTCGCTACGGCAGCGCTTGTTATATTGCCCGTGGAGTAGGACTCGGTGATACACCTCGTCGTCATCGGTCAGCACGAAGCCGCCCTCGCCCGCGGACAAAGGCTTGGGTCCGTTCATGCTGAACGCAGCAGCACGCCCGAAAGTACCGACCTTCCTGCCGGCGACGCTCGCCCCGTGAGCATGAGACGCGTCCTCGAACAGTTGCAGACCGTAGGTATCGGCGAGCTGTTTCAAGCTCTGGATTTGAGCGGGCATGCCCCACATGTGCGTGACCACAATGGCTTTGGTGCGGTCGGTGATCCGTCGCGGTACGTCGTGCGGATCGAGATTGCCCCTGGCGTCGCAGTCGGCCAACACCGGTGTCGCACCGAGGTGCAGCAGCGGGGTTGCCGTGGCGAAGAAGGTGTAGGCGGGCACGATGACCTCGTCACCCGGCCCGATCCCGCACGCGGCGTACATCGAGTACAGGGCGGCCGTGCCGGAGCTGGTGAGGACGGCATAACGTACGCCGAAGTAGCGCTGTAATGCATCTTCCAGCTCGGCGATCACGCTGGAGCGGTTGTAGATGGAGAAGCCATCCCACAGTTGATAGAGCACCGCGCCAGCGGTGGCCTCCGTCAGCGGCGGCCACAAAAAGTGCGGAGCCGCTTTACTAATGACCGGTGTGCCGCCGAGAAGAGCCAATGAAGATGTCACAGCAACTCCTGTGGGTTGATGGAAGTGCGGGTACGCGCGGCCTCGTAGCAGGCCGCGACGAAAGCCATGTGGGCCAGGTTGTCGGCAGGACTGCTGAGGTTCGGTCGAGTGCCATCGATGACGCGGTGGAAGTAGTCGATCTGGCAGGCCGCGGCCGATGGCCAGGCTTGCTCGCGCCGTAGTGATTCGATGACCTCACCGCCGTTGGTCAGCCGGCGAATGCACCCGCGTTCCAGATGGACGATGCCGTCGGAGCCGATCAGCCGGATCTCCTCGGCTTTGGGACCGACGAAACGCGATAGCAGCAGCGATCCGTATAGGCCTGTGTCGTAGGAGAAGTGAACGAGCGCAGTGTCTTCGGCGTCATAGTTACGATCCGGCCGAGCACTGATCGATAGGTCAGCGGTGATGCTGTCCGGTAGACCGAAATACCAGAGAAGCAGGTCGATCAGGTGGTAGCCCATATCGATCACGCAGCCACCTCCGGCCTTGGCCGTGACGCCACGCCAGCCATCGGAAGGGTCTTCAACGTGCACGGTGTAGCGAGCGTCTACCAGGAACGGTGTACCGATCTGGTCTGCGAGCTGGGTAAAGCTGCTGTAGATCGGGTTGAAGCGGCGCTGCAGCGTGACCATCAGCTGGATGCCGGACTGTTCACACAGGTCGGCAAGTTCGACGGCCTCGACCAAACCCGTAGCGAACGGCTTCTCCTTCAGGACGTGAACCCCATGTTCCGCGGCGGCTTCGATCACACTTCGCCCGACATCGTGCGGAACGCAAACGATGACGAAGTCGAGCTGCTCAGCGTTCAACATCTCCCGGAAATCGGTGTAGCCCGACACCTGGTACCGCTGCTTCTGTTCGACAACGATCCCCGGATTCTCATCACAGACGGCGACAAGCTCAGCGGTACTGGACGCGAGCAACCCTGGCAGATGATCATCCACCGCCTGGTGACCGAGACCAACGACACCAGCTCGACGCATTGATCGGCCTTGGGTGGCGAGTCTGCTTGTGCGCCAGGATGGTTCGATCGTCGGCGCGCTGACGCAGGGCGCTAGTGAACTGCCGATAGTGCCCCGAAGTGATTCGCACGATCTCATTGGATCCCCCAGATTTGGTGAGTCGGTGCTCGTGATGGTCAGCTTCTAGATTCGTCGTCAACGAGGTCCAGCAAGAGGGCAAGTTACGGGGCAGAACACCGTCCGTCCGCTCCATACGAGTGCTGCTGGATAAACTGAGCCGACCGGTTACTCGGCAAGGGGGCACATGCCACCGAACGTGCATCTACAACGGCGACGCGAGGCGACACCGTCAAGGGTTGAGCCTCGGCGAGCGATGTGCCGTGCCGAACTGGCGGAAGCGGTCAACAACTACCTGTGGCGCACTCACCGGCAGCGCTGCGATCTAGATGCCCGCACTATCGCGCGCTACGAGCGCGGCGTGGTCCGATGGCCGAACGAGCGATACCGCGAGGCATTCCGCGTCGTTCTCAGCGCAACCGATAGCGAACTCGGGTTTATCCCCTCCCGTCAGCGACGGGAAGACACCCGATCTCCCGATGGAACGTTGGCGGTGAATCTGTTCAGCCCGTTCGATCCGGGCGTCATCCCCACCACCTATCTCGGATCGAGCACAACAGACGAAAAGCCGGTCAGCCGCGTGGGCTGGACGGATGTGGACCAAGTGCAGACCGCCACGCGGGAGGCCGCTCAGGCCGAGAACCTGCATGGTGGCGGCTCAGCCAGCCTCACCGCAGGCGCACAGGTCACCCGCTTCGTCCGGCTGCTCGACGGGCATTCCGCGCCGGCCACTCGCCGTGCGCTGCTCGAAGCAATCGGAAACCTGAGCAGCGTGGCCGGTTACGCTGCCTTCGACATCGGCGACTACCCGGTGGCCGAGCGCAGGTTCCGACTAGCGCTGTGGTGTGCCGACAACGCTGGCTCCTGGGAATTACGCGCGAGCACGTTGGCAGATATGGCTCGAAAGATGGCCTACATCGGCAACACCGACGGTGCGCTGTCGTTGATCGAACTCGCTCAGGTCCGGTCAGACCGACTGTCCGCCACCGCCCGCGCGATGCTCAGCGCACTGCGTGCCCAGTTCCTCGCCACAACGGGACGGACACAAGAGGCACTCACCGAAGTCGCCAGGTCTGACGAGCATTTCGCCAACCGCACCCCCGCCACCGACGCTCCCTGGCTGTGCTACTACGACACCGCCGAACACCTCGGCAGCACCGGGAAGGCATTGATGCCCGTCGCGAAAGCACGACAGCGAATCGACTTGGCAGCACCAAGGATCCGTGAAGCCGTCGCGCTCCAAGGAACCCAGTATCCGCGTTCGCGAACCTTCTCGCTTACTCGATTAGCCACGCTGACAATGCAATTGGATGATCCGAGAGAAGCCGCTGTCATCGGCCTGCAAGCTACCCAGCAAGCCACCGCCTTTCGCTCACAGCGCATCCAGAACGAACTCCGCACGCTGGCGGCGGCAGCAGCACCTCGGCGCCGGATGACTGAAGTCGCGGAACTGCGGTACGCCATCGCCAGCAGCGCACCAACAGGTTCGGATCAATGAGTTCGCCACGCTCGCACACCTCGGCAGACGAGGTGTTGGCCAAAGCTGCAGAAGTCAGCGGCGTCGATCTGCGTGGTGCCGAAGTAATTCGAGACGGATCACATGCGATCTACCGGTTGGCCGATAACATCGTCGCCCGGATCGGACAACCAGGCAGCATCGATGACGCCGACCGTGAACTACGAGTCTCCCAGTGGCTCAACGATTCCGGGATACCGACAGTCGAGGCCGAAATATCACTGACGCAACCGATCGTCGTCGCCGACCGCCCCGTCACATGGTGGCGCTTGATCCCTGACCACCGCCCATCGACGCCAGGCGAGCTGGGCGCAATGCTGCGGACGCTCCACGCGTTGCCACCCCCAACAGAATTCGAACTTCCCGCCTACGACCCCTTCACCGGGCTCGAGAAACGCATCGACACCGCGGACATCCTCGACCAGGACGATCGAACGTGGCTGCTCCAGCACTACGCACGACTACGCACCCAGTACCATTCCTTGCCAAACACCCTCTCTTCCTGCGTGATTCACGGTGATGCCTGGCAGGGCAACCTGGTAGTGCCACCTTCAGGCATCCCGACAGTGCTCGACCTCGACAAGATGTCGATCGGCCGACGCGAATGGGACCTCACCCAACTAGGTGTGGACTACACCGATTTCAGCCGCGTGCCCTACGACGACTATCAGTCGTTCGTCACGGCGTACGGCGGCGATGACGTCACCGAGTGGCCAGGATTCCGGACCCTCGCCGACATCCAGGAGCTCCGATGGGTCGCGTTCGCTGTTGCCCAATCAGCAGGCAACGGCAATGCAGCTCGACAAGCCAAGCACCGGATCGCGTGCCTGCGCGGGCAGGTTCCTCGACCCTGGCAATGGGAGGCGTTGTAACGGCGCCCCCGCCAGAACGTCCTCGACGTGCCTGCCGGAAAGGGTTGCGAGGCGTTGCCTCGGACACGATCCCGGTCCAGCCAAAGCTGAACTTCGAGATCGGAACGTCTGTGAACCTAAGGGTTGTCCCGTAAGTCTGGGATAGTGACGTCAGCCGGTTCACCGGCCAAGACGTCAGTGGGCGTGGGCGAGGTTGGCCAGAGTAGCGATACCAGCAATCGCGACAGCGACACCGTCGCCGCGTAGACGACAGTCGCGCAAGATCTTCCAGGTCTTCATCCGGGCGAAAGCGTGCTCGACGCGGGCACGGACCTTGCGGTGAGACTTGTTGTGGGCCTGTTTCCATTCCGGCAACTCCCCGCCAGGCGGGCGACGATGCGGGATGATTACACCGGTGCCCTGATAGCCACCATCAGCGATCACCACCGCGTTGCGGCAGGCATGAGCGGTACCGGACTCCGCCCAGGCCCGGCAGTCGTTACGGTTACCCGGCAACGGACGCCCGAGCGCGACGACGAGTTCGGTGTCGGCGTCGATCACGACCTGATGGTTGGTCGAGTACCGGTAGTTCTTACTCGGCGCGGCCACCTCGTGATCACGGGTCGGGACCAGGGTGCCGTCCACGATCAGCACCGCACCACGCGGAAACCGGGTCCGGGGCCGTAGCTCCAACGCAGGTCCCAGGTCCTCGATCACACGGGCCGCGGCCGACTTCGACACTCCGAACACTGCAGCGAGCTGGCGCATCGTGAGGTTGGTCCGCCAGTAGGTGGCCACCAGCAACACTCGGTCCTCGAAACACAACCCCCAGGGCCGGCCCCGCAACGGCCGGTCGGCGCCTTCGCGCCGCAACCGGGTGATCAGACGAGCGAACGTGCGTGGCCGCAGCCCGGAGAACAACTCCACCATCACCGGATCAGCCGCCGAGATCACCACTCGCGACACGATACCGTTGCCGCTCAACAGCTTACGGGACAACCCTTAGTTGTGGCGCATTGGCCGAAGATCAGGTTTCATGGACCCTGGGAGAATCAGTGCGACGGGTAGAAAGCGACCTGCCATGCCCACAATCATCTCCCGGCCTCCTGCCCAGCTGACGAACGATCGAATAGACCGACCAGGCCGTCGCTGAACAGTTCCGATCGCGCCCATCTGACGATTCAGCCACTCTGCACTCCTGTAATCAATTGGGCATCAACATCTTTCGGCTGCGGGCTTCCACAGCATGCTGCACAACAGAGTTCCTCGCTCTCGAGGACATCCAAATGAATTCTGATGACGTGTGGCTCAGCACCGAAGAATTGGCCGCTCGTCTGAAAATCCCGAAGAAGACACTTGCGGTCTGGGCGTCGGCTGGGCGGGGGCCGAGATACGCACGCATCGGTCGATATCGCCGGTATCGCCTCAGCGATCTGCTCCTCTGGGAACAGGATCAACTCGACAAGAGCGCACCGTCGAGAGTCGAGTATCCAGGCCAAGATTCCCACCGCCGACCGCCCACTCGGCTCGACCGCGGTCGCAGCAGAGATCACTGAGCGCCAGACACAGACAGCTACCCACTGGCAATCATTCTCGTCTTGACGTAGTCCGCTGCGATGAGGCAGTTTTCGTGCCTAGACCTCGCCCATGCGAAGACAGCAATCTTCCAGCCCGCCGACGGCATCTCCTGCCCGTCGAGCCAGGCAAACACTCAAACGGACTGACTCACCCAGCCCGATCCCAGGAAGGACAGTGATGCCCAGACAATCGCTGCCTATCGGCACCTACGGCCGGATCACCTCCAAGCGGCAGCCGAACGGAAGCTGGCGTGCAACCACGCGCTACCGAGACGACGACGGAATCACCCGCCCAGTACACAAATTCGGCCCTACGAAGGGTCAGGCCGAGGACATCCTCCGCAAGGCGCTCACCCAACGCTCTGGGGGTCGCGGCCGCTTGATCACCCGGGACACGAAACTCACCGATTTGGCCGACCTGTGGTTGGCAGAGAAGGTCCTCCAGGAAGGCATCACCGAGCAGAGTCTGGACCTGTACCGGATGGAGATCAACGTCTCCACCGACCGCCGGGCCAGCAAGGACACCGTCAAAATCAAACCAGCGCTCGGCGCCTTGCGGATATGGGAAGCCACCACTTCGCGCATCGACGCTTATCTCAAACGCATCGTGCTCAACGGCCACCGAGAGAAGGCCCGGCGGCAGCGCGTCATCCTCTCCGAGATGATGAGCATGGCCGTGCGCCACGACGCCATCGACCGCAACCCCGTCCGCGAAGTAGCCGACCTCCCCCGCAAGCGCCAGAAACCTCGCGCCGCCGACCTCGAAACCCTCACAGAGCTTCGAGCCCAACTACAGGCGTGGGTAGATGGAGAGCCCCTCGATGGGGCTCCCGCCTACACCTACGGCCCCAAACGCAACCCGAGGGTCCTCGACGTCGCAGACGTCGAACTCGGAACGGGCCCGCGCCCCGGCGAAGCACTCGCCCTGCGCTGGTCCGATGTCGACCTCGACAGCACCCCGGCGCGGATCACATTCTCCGGCACCATTATCCGAATCAAGGGCAAAGGACTGATCCGGCAGGAATGGACCAAGACAGACTCCGGATACCGGACCGTCGTGCTGCCCCAGTTCGTCATAGACACCCTTCGGAGAGTCAAGGCCGAAGCAGTCGCGACCGAGCTGGACTTGGTCTTCCCCAACCGCGACGGCGGCATCTGGGATCCCCACAACTTCAACCGTCTGTGGCGCCAAGCACGCGGCGAGAAGTTCGCCTGGGTCACCCCCAAGACCTTCCGTAAGACCGTCGCATCCCTCATCGCCGAGCAGTACGGCCCCCAAGCCGCAGCTCAGCAGCTCGGCCACGCCAACGACTCGGTCACCAAACGCCACTACATCGACCAACCCACCGAAGCACCCGACTTCACCGCCGCTCTAGGCGGCCTCGCACGCTGAAAGCGTGTCGTTTCCGTGTCGTTCTACCCCTGAAAAGCAAAAAACCAGGGTCGAACGTTACCGTTCGCCCTGGTCACTGCTCCCCCATCTGGACTCGAACCAGAAACCTGCCGATTAACAGTCGGCTGCTCTGCCAATTGAGCTATAGGGGACTATCCTCGGCTCGCTCGTGGTACCGGGCGGGCCGAGGAGAAACTTTAGCGTATCGCTGGGCGAGGGCCCAAATCGCGTCTCTAGCTGCTGACTTGTCCGGGATCGCGGGTGTGTTCGTGGCGGGCGTCCGGATCGACAGGCGTGCGGGGTGTCGGGCAGGATAGTAGCCGCGAACAGCCAACGGGAGGAGCACATCGAGATGCTGCGGTTGATCATCGGCGTGGCGGCCGGTTACGTACTCGGCAGCAAGGCCGGGCGGGCTCGCTACGAACAGATCAGTGCGGCTACCCGCGCACTGACGGAGAGCCCGGTGACCCGCAAGCTCGTGCTCTTCGGCAGACAGAAATTGGCGGACAAACTCAGCACCCGGCCACGGCTGGAGCCGATGGAGCCGCTCGACGAGCGGACGACCCTCATGGTGCCGCACGACCAACTGCGCCGCTGAAGGGTAGTCACGGGGGCCGATGAAGCGGGTCGCAGTGGGCCTCGTCATCGAACCGATCCAGCCTTGCTTGGCCGGTTGGCGGTCGGGGCCCAGACGGGCGACGACTGGGATCGATCGGAATCGTGGTTAGGCCAGATCCGACCGAGTACGACATATCCGCCGGCGCGGGCGGAGCGCGAAGCCCTGCTCAGCCCGCTGAACTGCCACTCCGGGCGCCCATGTGCACTGAAGTACGGCATGGAATCGCACACTGAACGCGAGGAACCACGCCGATGCGCCGGCCAATGCCGCGGGTGTCGATCACCGCACGGACCGTGCGACCGCTAAGCCCCGGTCGCGAAATCGCCGTGGCTGCCCATCGCCTGGGTGAGCAGGCTCTTGCGGTACTGCTCCAGGGCGACCAGATCGCCGAACAAAGCGAAGTATGCCTCCGGCTGTTCGGTCGAGGACACCCGCTGCAGCTTGGACTTCAGCTCGGCGATCTGCCTGCCGACCCAGGCCTCCTGGGTACGCGCCAGGACACCGGCGACGAAGCGCGGGATGTCGGCTTCGGACTTCACCGGCAGTGGCTCGTTGGCCAACTCGGACAGCATCGCCCGCACCGTGAGGTCGTCGGTGCCATCCGCCACGGCGTTGACCCATTCAGCGCCGCCCAGCCCTGCCGCCGTGCCGCCCGCCCCGGCGATCAGCGTGCGGACGACTGTGTAGGCCGGGTGGGTGAAGGCCTCCGGCTCGAGCGCGTCGAAACCCGCCCCGGCCATCGCCGGGTACTGGAGCGCGGCGGCCAGCACCTGTCGTTGCGGCAGCAGCGTGGGATCGTTCGGATTCGGCCGTGCCGCAGGATGTTCGGCGACCACCTCCCGCCGCGGCGCGGTCGCGCGGCCCACCCCGGCGTGCCCGCCGCCGTTGCGATTCCGCTTGGCCTCCTCGCCGACTCGGCGCACGACGGCCTGGATATCGTCCCAGCCGACCCAGCCAGCCAGCTTGGTGGCATACGCCTTGCGCAGTGCGTTGTCCTTGATCTGCGCGACCACGGGCACCGCACGGCGCAGTGCTTCCACCTGCCCTTCGGCGGTATCCAGATCATGGTCGGCGAGCAGACCGCGAACCACGAACTCGTACAAGGGGGTCCGGCGCGCTACCAGGTCGCGCACGGCGCCGTCGCCGGAGTGCTGGCGCAGTTCGCACGGGTCCTGCCCGTCCGGCGCGATCGCGATATAGGTCTGGCCCGCCAGCTTCTGGTCGCCCCCGAAAGCTTTCAGCGCCGCGGCTTGACCCGCCGCGTCACCGTCGAAGGTGTAGATGATCTCACCGCGCCAGAAGTTGTCGTCCATCAACAGACGGCGCAGCAGCGCGAGGTGTTCGTCACCGAAGGCGGTACCGCACGAGGCGACAGCCGTTTTCACACCGGCCAAGTGCATCGCCATCACGTCGGTGTAGCCCTCCACCACGACGGCCTGGTGACCCTTGGCGATCTCCCGCTTGGCGTGATCGAGACCGAAGAGCACCTGAGACTTCTTGTACAGCAATGTTTCGGGGGTGTTGATGTACTTGCCGGGCATGGTGTCGTCGTCGAAGAGCTTGCGTGCGCCGAATCCGATGACGTCGCCGCCGAGATTGCGGATCGGCCAGAGCAGACGCCGGTGGAAGCGGTCGATCGGGCCGCGCTGGCCCTGCCGCGACAGCCCGGCGGCCTCCAGCTCCTTGAAATCGAAACCTTTGCGCAGCAGATGCTTGGTCAGCGTGTCCCACCCGGCGGGGGCGTAGCCGCAGCCGAACTGCTGAGCCGCAGCCGCGTCGAAATTACGCTCGGTGAGATATTTGCGTGCCGCCTCGGCTTCCGGCTCGCGCAACTGGGACAGGTAGAACTCGTGCGCTGCCGCGTTCGCCGCGACCAGGCGGGAGCGGGTGCCCCGATCGCGCTGCACCGAGGTCCCGCCACCCTCATAGTTGATCTGGTAGCCGACCCGGTCGGCGAGCTGCTCGACCGCCTCGACGAAGCCGACATGCTCGATCTTCTGCAGGAAGGCGAATACGTCGCCGCCCTCACCGCAGCCGAAGCAGTGAAACAAGCCGTGGTTGGGCCGCACATGGAACGAGGGCGATTTCTCGTCGTGGAACGGGCACAAACCCTTCATGGAGTCCGCACCCGCGCGTTTCAGTGCGACGTACTCCCCCACCACATCTTCGATCCGGACGCGTTCGCGTATCGTCGCGATATCGCGATCAGGGAGTCGTCCGGCCACGGCAGTGAGTCTAGGCGAACGCAGCGGCTACCCGCTCGGAGGCTGGTCAGGCCGGGTCGGAAGAGTTGACGCGCTATACGTTCAACTGGGCGGCGACGCGCTCCAGGCGACTCTCGGTGTAGGAGGCGATCTGGTCGACGATGACGCGTACACGGGCGGTGTCGTCGGTGGCGGCGTCCCAGACGGGCAGCAGGAGCGGGTCGAGACCACGCGGCGCGGTGGCCAGCAGCCGCTCGGCCACCGCGAGGATGCGTTCCCGCTGGGCGGCCTGCCGCAGCTTGTGCGCCGGATCAGACATGACGTAGCGCAGCGCGACAGTCTTCAGCAGCGCCACCTCGGCGGCGACGATGCGCGGTATCTCCAACTCGGCGTCATAGCGGGAGAGCCACCCTTGCCCCGCGGCATCCTTGGTCGCCATGATCGCGGCGGTGGCGAAACGGCCGACGAGCTCGCTGGTCAGGCGCTTCAACGCAACAGAAGCGGTGAACGTGCCGTCGTACCAGGAGGCTGCCGCGACCACGGGCAGCTCCGAAAGTCGTTGCGCGGCGGCGGTCAGCTCGTCGGCCGACAGCGCGTGCTGGAATTGGCCGAGGGTCGCCAGCGCATCCTGCTCGGCGGGGTCGGCGAGGGCGCGCAGATCGATGCGGCCGGCGAGCACACCGTCCTCGACGTCGTGTACCGAGTAGGCGACGTCATCCGACCAGTCCATGATCTGGCATTCCAGGCTGCGCCGCCGATCGGGCGCACCCTTGCGTATCCACTCCAGACGCTCGGCGTCGACCTCGTACGTGCCGAACTTGGTGCCGGAACCCGTTCTGCCCCAAGGATATTTGAGAGTCGCGTCCAGCGAGGCACGGGTGAGGTTGAGGCCGGCACTGGTGCCGTCGGCGGCGAGCACCTTGGGTTCGAGGCGGGTGAGGATGCGCAGGTTCTGTGCGTTGCCCTCGAATCCGCCGTACGCGTCGGCGAAGGTGTCCAGCGCGGTCTCACCATTGTGGCCGTAGGGCGGATGGCCGATGTCGTGGGCAAGGCCGGCCAGGTCGACCAGGTCGGGGTCGCAGCCGAGGCCGTCGGCGATGCTGCGGCCGATCTGGGCGACCTCGATGGAATGGGTGAGCCGGGTGCGCGGGGTGTCCCCCTCGCGCGGACCCATGACCTGGGTCTTGTCGGCCAGCCTGCGCAGCGCGGCCGAGTGCAGCACACGGGCACGGTCGCGGGCGAACTCGGTGCGGTGGCCGGTTTCGAACTCACTGCGCGGCGGGCCGAGCCCCGCGGTCTTGGCGCCTTCGACGACAATGCGTTCCCTGTCGTATTCGGTGTAGCTGTCGACCATCGGATCTCACTGTCCCGCTGTATATGTGAAGTCCGCCGAGAAATGGGTGAGCTGGTACCACAGTAAAGCGCCGGTCTCCCTGGCGATTCCGTGCGCCTGTGACTCCCGGGTGTAGACGGCGGGACCGGTTCTGGTCGGCGCGGTCCACGCGGCGAGGCCCTCGTCGCGCGCCATGGTGCGAGTGCGCAGCGAATGCCAGGGATCGCTGACCAACACCGCGGAGGTCATTTCGCGCGCACGCATCGCCGTCGCGACCGCCTCGACGCTGCGCACGGTGTCCGAACCGGTTTCGACAGCGAGGATCTTGTCGCTGGGCACTCCGCGCGACTGCAGGTAGTTCTTCCCCGAAGCCGCCTCGGTGAACAGGTCGCCCTCCTGCTTGCCGCCGACGGTGATCACCCGCGGCGCGACACCAGCCCGGAAGAGCTTGTATGCCTGATCGAGTCGCGCCTCGAACACGGTCGACGGAGTGCCGGAATACTGTGCGGCGCCGAGCACGACGATCGCGTCGGCCTTCGTGTAGTCGTCGATGCGCGCCACCTGCCACACACGGAACGCGGTCCCGCCGACCAGCACCGCGCTCATCACCACCGAGCCGACGACCAGTCGCCGGGCCCAGCGCAGCAACCGCGCGCCGAGGCCGAAGGGCCGGGCGAGGTCGGGAGCCGAACCAGCTCTGTTGCGCGTCGTTGGCGAGTTCACTCCCCAAGTTTGCCAGTAGGGATGCCACTCCCGGCGAGTTCGGGCTCCCGGCGCGCGGTCCTCGGCTGATAGCACGTCTGCCAGGAACCGACCAGTCGTGCGAAAAGGCCCGAGCTGGCGGGGTGCGGCCCCCGCCGATTACCAGCCGCGGGCGCGCCAGTCGCCTAGGTTCGGGCGTTCGGTGCCGAGGGTTGTGTCGTCGCCGTGGCCTGGGTAGACGACCGTGTCGTCGGAGTATCGGTCGAAGAGTTTCGTCGTCACATCACCGAACAGCGAGTTGAAGTCTTCGGGTGCGGTGGTGCGGCCTAGACCGCCGGGGAACAGGGAGTCGCCGGTGAACAAGTGGGTGCGACCGGCACCGTCGGTGAGGGCGAGGGCGACCGAGCCCGGGGTGTGGCCGCGCAGGTGGATGACTTCGAAGACCAGGTCGCCGATGGTGATGGTGTCGCCGTCGGCGAGGATGCGGTCGGGGCGGACGGGCAACGGCTCGGCGTCCAGTGCGTGGGCAGCGGTCGGGGCGGCCGTGGCGGCGGTGGTCTCCTTCAGCGCCGACCAGTGGTCGCGGTGCTGGTGAGTGGTGACGATCAGCTGGACCCGCCCCGGCGTCTCCTGCTCGACGAGGGCCGCGATGCGCTCCGCCTCGTTGGCGGCGTCGATGAGCACGGCGGCCCCGGTGTTCGCGCACTGCACCAGGTAGCAGTTGTTGTCCATGCCGCCGACGGACATCTTGACGATCCGCGCGCCGGGGACGTCGCGCTGCTGCGGATTCGAGCTCGGGAATACGTGGCCGGTGTATGGGCGATCGATGGTGATCACGGATCAATGCTAACCAGTTGGATTCTTTCCATGTCGTTGCCGCTGCCCAATGGCCTTGCCCGCTGGACGCCTGGCCGGCGATCGGCATCCTGATCGAAGGGCCGCTGCGTGGCGCTCCGGATCCGGCGGCTGGAGTGCGGGCTCCTACGGCGACGACCGGTTCCCGGCGGATCAGCCGCGGCGGCAGGTTCTGATTACTTCGCCATCAGACACAAGCCACCGACAGCGCGGTCAACTCCGCACGGACCGCCGCGAGAAGACCCTCGGCGTTCGCGCCCCCGCCGAGCAGACCGACGGTCAGCTCGCGGGCGAATGTGTAGACCAAGAAGGTGACGGAGGCGGAGGCGCCCGCCGACGGTCGGGGGTGGGCGGAGAGGTAGACGATCTCGTAATCGGTCAGTTCGATCGCGGCCGGTATGCGGAATGTGGGAACGACGCCGGTGTTGGTCACCGCGATGTGCCCGGCCAGGGAATAAGTCCTGGTCACACCGTAGAAATCCGGAAAGTGCAGAACCGACTGGTGCACAATGCCTGAGGACAGATCGCGGGCCAGTCGGCCCGAAATGCGCTGAGCCAGTTCCATGAGACTCCCCGAGGGATCGACCTCGGCCGCGAACGAGGCCATCCCGGCCATGTTGGTTCCCGCCGCCGCGGCGACGGGCGGATCGAACCGCGAGCGCAGGTCTACCGGATACAGACAGCCCAACGACACAGCACCGCCGACGGTTTCGCTCGCGCACGCCCGCAACAATGCTGCGGTGACGAGCCCGTTCACCGTCACTCCCGGCTTGCGGCCGAGCGCGACGATCCGCGTGGTGGTGTCCGGATCCAGGCGCGCGCGAAGCGGACGCGCGAGCGTGCTCGGCGTGGGTTCCCCGGCGGCGGGCACAACATCGGTCTCCGGGGGAAGCGGCTTGGTCACGTCTTCGAATCCGGACGCAACGGACCTGACGATCCGATGCGCCTCGACATACCACTCCAGCGGCTTGGGATAGTCCTGTGGCACAACGGTGATAGGCGCACAATCGACGATCCCGGTGTAGAAGTCCCAGAGCCCGGACAACAGTCCGACGCAGTGCCCCGCGTCGGCGATGCTGTGATGTGCGAACAGCGTGACACGCCATTGATCCGCGCCCGATCCGACGACATCCAGGTAGGCCAACTGGCCGGCGGGATCCACCGCGGGTGGGTCGACGGTTTCCACGTCACCCTGGCGCACCGACGCCGGTGTCCACGCCTGCTCGTCCGGAGCGAGTAGATATCCCTGTCCCGCAGCGTCTTCCATGATTCGGCAGGCCACCACCGGATACTCGCGCCGCACAAAGTCGAATGCCTCCCCCAGCGCTACTGGGTCCAGCGCTCCTCGCACCGACACCGATCGCCCCGTGTACGTGCCGTGCCGTACGAACCGCTGCTCCGACGGCGCCAACGTCCGCAACACATCAACCTCATCCCGCAACACATCGCAAGCGTGCGGCAACTCCGGCACAGGTGCAATCCAGGCCGCCGGGGCGAATGCGGAAGACTGCCGGTATGAGTCTCGCGGCACATCTGGAGGACATCGGCCGATCCCTGGTCGAGGAACAGCTCACCCATCCCACGGTGGCCGGGATCGCCGAAGGCACGCTGCCCGAGCCGATCTTCCGGTCCTGGCTGGAACAGGACTATCTGTTCCTGCTCGACTACGTCCGGGTGTTCGCCCGCCTCGCCTGGCAGGCGCCACCGGCCCACCTCGGCGACCTGATCGATCTCGCGCATGTCACCTACCACGAGGAGCTGTCGCTGCACCGCTCGCTGGCCGCGGAGTTCGGCGCCGACCTCGACGGCGCGACCAAAGGCGCGCCGTGCGCGGCGTATACGGCGTTCCTGCTCGAGTCGGCCGCCTCGTACAGTGAGGGCCTTTCCGCCCTCTATCCGTGCATGTGGGGGTATTCCACGCTCGGAGCGCTGCTCGCGCGGAACCCGCCCGAGGATCCGCGTTATCGCCGCTGGGTCGACACCTACGCCGATCCCGGCTTCGCCGAGCTCACCCGGCGCTGCGCGCAGATGATCGATGAGGCGGGTACCGACCCGGCGCGCGCGGAAGAACTGTTCAGGGAAGGCATGCGTCACGAGCTCGCGTTCTGGGACGTTCCACGCTGAGCCGCCCTCCACAGACGGACCCGGCCGCATCTGGCGCTCGGATCTCACGTCCTTCGGGACAGCGATTGTCGCCATAGGCGATCGGGGTTGCGCCGACTGAGCGCAACCACTCGTGATCGGTCTCCCCTGCCGCCACGGCACGCATCGCAGCGAAAGGCGTTGTGCCGGCTACGAACAACGCTCCGGCGACATTCCAGCCCAGATTCGCAGGCTTGGGCGTCACCTGATCGGCGGGCACCACCACATGGGTGGCGTGGCTGGCACGGTTCTCGTGCCCCGCCCTGCTTTCGGGGTGGCCACCTCGAGAACCCTCAATTCGTCGATCCCGCCGTAGCGGTCGAACTGCACTCCTCTCGCCATGCGTCGCTCCTCACCTTCGGTGATCTCCGGTCTTTCGAGCGTCAACGGGCCGGTCCGACCGGATGTTTCCGCCCACCGAGACCGAGGGGCACGCCACCACAGCCCATCGTTGCGGCATGGTGGCCCTCTGGACGTGGACGATCTCCGTCCAGACCCTGAACGAATCCGTCGGCTGTCACCCGATGACTCGGCTCCGGCAACTCCGTCTACCTATATGGAGCACTGTCCACCGACCAAGGAGAGATTTCATGAACCCTCCAGCCGTGGCATCACGCGAGGAATGGCTGGCCGCCCGCACCCGACTGCTGGCCGAGGAGAAGGCGCTCACCCACAGGATGAACGAGGTGGCCGCGCTACGCCGCGCCCTGCCGATGGTCGCAATCGACAAGGACTACGTGTTCGAGGGCCCTGCGGGGAAAGTCACCCTCGCCGACCTGTTCGACCGGCGCCGCCAACTCATCGTGTACCACATGATGTGGCGCTGGGACCTGGACGCGGGCTGCCCGAGTTGCGCGCTGCTGCTCGACAACGTCGGCCACCTCGCCCACCTGAACGCGCAGGACACCGCCTTCGCGGTGGTGTCACGCGGACCGTGGGAGACCCTCGACCGGTACCGCGAGCGGATGGGCTGGAGCTTCCCGACGTACTCGTCGTTCGGCAGTGACTTCAACTATGACTTCCACGTCACCCAGGACGAATCCGTCGCCCCGCTCGAATACAACTACCGCACCAAGGCCGAGCTCGAGGCCAGGGGCGAGACCTGGCACACCGACGGCGAGCAGCCCGGCACCAGTGTCTTCTGGCGCGACGACGACACGGTCTTCCACACCTACTCGTCCTACGGCCGCGGCGGCGACATCCTCATCGGCACCCACCAGTACCTCGATCTCACCCCGCTCGGCAGGCAGAAGCACGTCGGCGAGGCGGTGCACCACGACAGCTACGGCGACGCCGAATCTCCTTGTCACTGACCCGAACGGCGTGGGCGCCGCGGATTTACGCTGACATCCTGGGTCAGGAACACGTGCGCCGTCCGACGGCGATCGCGAAAAGATCCTCGACCAATTGCGTCACACGATGACCGAGGGCAGGTTGTCGCTGCCCTAATTCGATGAACGGCTGCAGCAACTGTATGCCGCCGAGACCGACGGCGGGCTGGCTCCGCTGTTGTCCGACAGAACAGTTCCTGTAACAACGGTCCCTGATCGAGGAATGCCCCCCGTGACCGGTTCGGCCACGGGGCGTCGTCGGAGCGGGTCAGGCGCCGATCAGGTGCTGGGCCAGGTAGCCCTCGACCTTGTCCAGCGCGATGCGCTCCTGAGTCATCGAGTCCCGTTCGCGGATGGTCACCGCCTGGTCCTCCAGCGTCTCGAAGTCGACGGTGATGCAGAACGGCGTGCCGATCTCGTCTTGGCGGCGGTAGCGGCGGCCGATGGCGCCCGCGTCGTCGAACTCGACGTTCCAGTTCTGACGCAGTTGCGCGGCAAGGTCTTTCGCTTTCGGCGTCAGATCGGCATTGCGCGAAAGCGGAAGCACCGCCGCCTTCACCGGGGCAAGGCGGCGATCCAGCCGCAGCACCGTGCGGGTGTCCACGCCGCCCTTGGCATTGGGCGCCTCGTCCTCGGCGTACGCGTCGACCAGGAACGCCATCAGCGAGCGGGTCAGGCCGGCCGCGGGCTCGATGACGTAAGGGACATACCGCTCGTTGGTGGTCTGGTCGAAGAAGCTCAGCTCGGTTCCGGAGTGCTCGGCGTGCGTCTTCAGGTCGAAGTCGGTGCGGTTGGCGACACCCTCCAGCTCACCCCACTCATTGCCCTGGAAGCCGAAGCGGTACTCGATGTCGGTAGTGCCCGCCGAGTAGTGCGAAAGCTTGTCCTTCGGGTGTTCGAAGAGACGCAGGTTCTCGGCGGTGATGCCGAGGTCGGTGTACCAGGAGAACCGGGTCTCGATCCAGTACTTGTGCCACTGCTCGTCCTCGCCCGGCTTTACGAAGTACTCCATCTCCATCTGCTCGAACTCGCGGGTGCGGAAGATGAAGTTGCCCGGGGTGATCTCGTTGCGAAAGCTCTTGCCGATCTGCGCGATACCGAACGGCGGCTTCTTGCGCGCGGTGGTCATCACATTCGCGAAGTTGACGAAGATGCCCTGTGCGGTCTCGGGGCGCAGGTAGTGCAGACCCTCCTCGGACTCGATCGGACCCAGGTAGGTCTTGAGCATCATGTTGAAGTCACGCGGCTCGGTCCAGCGGCCGACGGTGCCGCAGTTCGGGCACGCGACCAGCTCCATCGAGACCGTATCCGGGTCGTCGATCTTGTTTTTGAGCGCGTACGCCTCCTGCAGGTGGTCCTGCCGGAAGCGGTGGTGACAGTTCAGGCATTCGACCAGCGGGTCGTTGAACACGCCGACGTGGCCCGAGGCGACCCACACCTGGCGCGGCAGGATCACCGACGAGTCGAGGCCGACGACGTCCTCGCGGCTGGTGACCATCGCGCGCCACCACTGCTTCTTGATGTTCTCCTTGAGTTCGACACCCAGCGGACCGTAGTCCCATGCCGACTTGGTGCCTCCGTAGATCTCACCACACGGGTACACCAGACCCCGGCGCTTGGCGAGGTTGGCAACGGTGTCCACCTTCGACTTGGGTGCCACTCGAGAGTTCTCCATCCACTTGCGAGTCGGATCAGTGCGGTTGAATGTGTTGCCTTCACTCGAATGCCAACACATCAACCAGGTCGGCTCTAGCCTATAGACCCTGCCCAACCGAGTTTCCACCGCACAGCCAACCCTGAAACGCAGGCCGACCGACGCGCCTGTTTGACATGCGCACCCGTGCATATCAAAATGGTAATGCTTTCCATTAAGGAGTTGGGTGACATGACCGCCGAGACCGCTGCCGCGCCGCCGCACAATCCCTACCGATCACCCGGACCCGCGCCGGTCCCCGCGCGGGCCGTGCTGGAGGATGCGGGTGAGTTGTTGCGGGCGCTGGCCGCGCCGGTGCGCATCGCCATCGTGCTGCAGTTGCGCGAGTCGCCGCGGTGCGTGCACGAGCTGGTAGACGCGCTCGGGGTGACCCAACCCCTGGTCAGTCAACATCTGCGTATCCTCAAGTCCGCGGGCGTCGTGCACGGTGAGCGTTCGGGTCGTGAGGTGCTCTACGAACTCGTCGACGACCACTTGGCGCATATCGTCGTCGACGCCGTCGCGCACGCCGAGGAAGGGTGATTCGTGCCAGACAATACGGCCGCTCCACAGAAACCGGTCGGTATCCGCAGCACCAGGCAGCGCAGCGCCATCGCCGCGCTGCTCGGTGACATCGATGAGTTCCGCTCCGCCCAGGAGCTACACGACGAGTTACGCAAACGTGGCGAAGGCATCGGCCTCACCACGGTCTATCGAACGCTGCAGTCGCTGGCCGACGCGGGGATGGTGGACGTGCTGCGCACCGATTCCGGCGAATCCGTCTACCGCCAGTGCTCGAATGGCCACCATCACCATCTGGTCTGCAGACGCTGCGGCCGCACCGTCGAGGTCGAGGGCCCGACGGTCGAGGCGTGGGCCGAGGCGATCGCGAGTGAGCACGGCTTCACCGAGATCAGCCACACCCTCGAGGTGTTCGGCACCTGCACGGCTTGCTTGTCGGCGGGCCACGGAGTGATGTAACCGGCCGACCCCGCCGACGAACTCCGCGAAACAGCCGGAAGCCGACGAATTCCGGCTCCCGGCTAGCCTTTTCGGCTCGCACCGCAGCGGGTA
Organism: Nocardia sp. NBC_00881; assembly: GCF_045207455.1. Classification (NCBI taxonomy): domain Bacteria; kingdom Bacillati; phylum Actinomycetota; class Actinomycetes; order Mycobacteriales; family Nocardiaceae; genus Nocardia; species Nocardia sp. NBC_00881. The sequence continues at coordinate 7,676,717 of NZ_CP108798.1, read as the reverse complement.
TCGGTCATCTTCCGCACCGTCTCGCACTGGTCGGGCCGCCCTCGGCTACGAGGACGGCCCGACCATGACCGAACTCAACCCACGGGGACCGCGTCCCGCGCCGGAGTCGGTTCCGCCACGGCACGACCGCGCAGCGCGGCGACGCCGAGCAGCACGAGCGCGACGGCGGCCCAGATCAGCAACACCGCGAGCGGGCCAGCCGCGGCGGCTCCGTCGAAGAACGCGACCGAGCGCAGCAGCGAGGCTGCCGCGCCTGGGGGCAGCAGCTGGCCGATGACGCCGCCCGGCTGCGGCAACAGTTCCGGAGCCGAAGTCGCCGCCGAGAACGGGTTGCCGACCAGCAGCATGGTGAGCGCGGCGAGGCCGATTCCCACGCGGCCGATCACGGCGGCGAGTCCGACGACCGTGCCCGCGACCGAGACCGAGACCAGTGCGGCCACGGAGGCGAGCACGAGGTAGGAACCCGGCACCACCGACATCCAGCCCTGAATGATCGCCATGCTCAGCAACCCGCCAGCGACGCCGAAGGTCACCAGCCCGATCACCTTGCCGCCGACCGCGGGGATCAGTAGCGCGAGCAGCACGCCCGCCGCGAGACCGGACATCACCAGCGGCAGCACCATGGCGCCGAACGCGGCTCCCCGCGGATCGTCCGGGTCGGCGGCCACCACATCCTCCACCCTGGCGGCCGGAGCGCCGGAGAGCTGCTGCCCGATCTGGGTGAGCTGCTGCGCGACAGCCGGACTCGCACCAGAGGCGACCAGCACGCGGGGCGGCCCGTCGCCGGTGACGATCGCACCGTAGACCTCCCGGTTCGCGATCGCGGCGCGGGCGGCGGCCTCATCGGCCGGAGTGGAGATGTCGAAGGCATCCGGACTGTTCTCGGCGAGCTTGCCTGCGACCACCCCTGCCTGTGGGCCGGTGACGGCCAGCGGCAGGTCACGTGGGGCGATATTGGCGGCGGGCCAGGCGAACGCGATCAGCATCAGCGCTTGGAGCAGGGCGGCGCCGAGACCGAGGGCGAGCGCCCGCTGCATGGTGTTCATGACGTTCTCCCCAAAATCGAATGATCGTTCTTTTTCGATGCTTTACGGTGGCACGGGACAGTGAGGTTGTCAAGAACGAACATTCGTTTTACTTTGGGAACATGCCCCGAGTCAGCGAAGAACACCTGGAACGCCGCAAGCAGCAGATTCTGGACGCCGCGCGGCTGTGCTTTGCCCGCAAGGGGTTTTACGAGACCTCGATGCAGGACGTGTTCATGGCATCGGGCCTTTCGGCCGGTGCGGTCTACCGGTATTTCAAGAGCAAGGACGAGCTGATCACCGCGCTGGCCACCCAGACAACCGTGCACCTGCGTGTGGCGATGGACGAGGCGATCCGCCACGACCCGCTGCCGACACCCGCCGAACTGATCACGACGATCGCCGAAGAGGTCGTGCGCCAGAGCGGTCCCGACGGGCCAGTGCGGTTGGCGCCGCAGGCCTGGGCGCTGGCCCTGGTCCATCCCGAGGCAGGCGAGATGGTCCGGACGACGATGTTCACGATGCGCACGTTGTGGGTCACCTACGCCGAACGCATGCGCACGCAGGGCTGGCTACCCGACGATGCCGACACCGATGCCGTGGCCAAGGCGATCATCGGATTCCTGCCGGGCTTCATTCTCCAGCACCTCATCCTCGGCGATATCGACCCGCAGACGCTGGCGCGGGGCGTCCGGACATTGCTTCCCTTCGGAGAAACCACCGCGCGGGCGAAGGCCGTCTGAGACGAATCACGGCGTGGACGCGGCTCGACGATGGGGCTGCGCGCAGGGATCAGAGCCCAGCCGAGTCGCTCCGCGGCGCGCACCACCTCGGCCCGCGCTCGTGCCGGCCTTGCCGATCCGCCCGAGCCCGCGGCGCGGATAACCCGAGCCCCATACCTCGCATGGCTGTCACGACCTCGGCAGGACAGAGGTCATGTCCTCAGGGCAGCAGACCTTGTCTGGCTCGGCCCGCGTTCGACAGGACGAGCAGCAGCATCGTGGTCAGCGCCTGGTCGTCCAGCCCCGCGGCCGGGAAGGTGTACCGGAGGATGACGTCGGCGAGATTGCCGCGGCCGATCACGGTGAGCGAGCCGAACTGCAACGCGTTATTGCGCTCGGCGACCCGCTTGTGCAGCTGGGATTTGAGCGGCCGGTCCCAGGCCAGCACGCAGGTGAGGGTCAGCACATCCAGGCCCGGCGCGAGATTCACCGCGCGCAGCGAACAGAGGGCGCCCTCGTATTCGAATCCGAGCGACCCTTCGGGGTCGACACGCACATCGATGTCGTAGTGCGACAGGCAGGCCCCGGCCCGTGCCTGCAGCTCCCGGTCCGGAGTCACCGCTGCGTCCATGTCCGTCCCGCCGTTCACTTGGTGCCGCCGAAGCGACGGTCACGCGAAGCGTACTGGAGACATGCCTCCCATAGGTTGCGCCGGTCGAAATCGGGAAACAGCGTGTCCTGGTAAACATATTCAGCGTAAGCCGACTGCCAGATGAGGAAGTTGGAGCTGCGGAACTCGCCCGACGGACGCAAGAACAGATCCACGTCGGGCATGTCCGGCTCGTCCAGGTACTTCGCCACTGTGGACTCGGTGATCTTTTCCGGGTCGATCTCGCCCGCCGCCACGCGACGCCCGATCTCCCTTGCCGCATCGGCGATTTCGGCCCGGCCACCATAGTTGACACACATGGTGAGAGTCATCACCGTGTTCTTCTCGGTGAGCTGCTCGGCGATCTCCAATTCGTTGATCACGCTGCGCCACAGGCGTGGTCGGCGTCCGGCCCAGCGCACGCGCACACCCATCGCGTGCATCTCGTCGCGGCGGCGGCGGATCACGTCGCGGTTGAAGCCCATGAGGAAGCGCACTTCCTCGGGGCTGCGCCGCCAGTTCTCGGTGGAGAAGGCGTAGGCCGACAGCCATTTCACCCCGATCTCGATGCAGCCCTCCACGGTGTCCATCAGCACTACCTCGCCGCGTTCGTGACCTGCGGTGCGCGGCAGCCCGCGCTCCTGGGCCCACCGCCCATTGCCGTCCATCACCAGCGCGACATGGTTCGGCACCAGCTCTTGCGGCAGCTGCGGCGGACGAGCTCCCGACGGATGCGGCGAAGGCGGACGGACGGCGCCTACTGTGTTCGGCCTGGTCGCGGTGGAAGAGTCTCGACGGAGGATCACGGGCTCCATCCTGCCTGATCGGCACAGCACCCTGTACTGGCGAGTTGCGTCCTGGTGAATTCCGGGGTCCCTTCCAGCAAAAGTGACCTATTCTTTTCCATACTGTGATGCTGGGGAGGGTTCTCGCACGTGATCGATCTACCAAGCACCGGAACCGCGGCAGGTTTCCGCGCCACTCGGGAATTGCTCGGCCTGCCGGTCCCTTGGTGCGCGCGGTTCTTCGAGGTCGCCGAGCGCACCGTCGAACGGTGGGAGAAGGGCGCCTTTCAGATCCCCGACACCGTGGCCCGCGAGCTCGCCTCGATCGCGGATGAGACCGAGCAGGTGGTCGAGGCAATGGTCGACGCCATCTACACCGGAGAGATCTCCCCACGCCTGCACACTTACCGAACCAACGACGATTACTGCAAGCACGAGCCCGACACCCGTTACCCGGCCACCTGGCACCGTGCGGTGTGCGCCCGCGTCATGGTCGAGCTACCCCAGGTAGAGCTTCAATTCGTGGATTAATGGCCCCAGAACGCTCGATCAACGGCAAGGTGCGCAACTGACGCTCCAGATGCCACTGCAGGTGCGCCGCGACCAGGCCGCTGGCCTGTCTGCGCACCGTGTCCGGCACCGTCTCGACGTACTCCCACTCGCCGCGCAGCAGGGCAGTCAGCAGATCGAGCACCCCGGGGGCGGGCGTCGCCGCCCCCGCCGGACGGCAGTGCACGCACACCGCACCCCCAGCCGCGACATGGAAGGCCCGATGCGGCCCCGGTGTCGCGCACTTGGCGCATTCGTCCAGCGCGGGCGCCCAGCCCGCGAAACCCATGGCACGCAACAGGAACGCATCCAGGATCAGCTCGTGCGGGCGCTGCTTGGCCGCGATCGCGCGCAACGCACTCGCAGTCAGCGCATGCAGCCGGGGCGCGGGCGCGTGTTCCTCGCCTGCCAGACGTTCGGCGGTTTCCAGCACGGCGCACGCGGTGGTGTAGCGCCCATAATCATCGATGATGTCGGCGGCGAACGCCTCCATCGTGTGCACCTGGGTAACCGTGTCGAGCGTGCGCCCCGGATACAGCTGCACATCGATGTAGGAGAACGGCTCCAGGCGGGCCCCGAACCTCGACTTGGTTCGCCGCACCCCCTTGGCGACCGCCCGCACGAGACCGTGCTGCCGGGTGAGCAGCGTGACGATGCGATCCGCCTCGCCGAGCTTGTGCTGGCGCACCACCACAGCCTCATCCCGATACAAACGCACGGCCTGAGTCTAATTGCTGTGTTGGTTTGCAGCGCCTGCGGCGCCGCGGGTTCGCGCCTCGGTTGATCCGGGATACACCGGGGCGAGATATCGAAGATCGGCAGCAACCCAGGATCGCTCGCCGCCGCCTTCGGGATCGGGCCCAGCGGGGAATCCGGGTCGGGGTCACCACCACGGTGTGGGCGGTGGCGATGCCACTCCAGTTCGGATTCGAGTTGGGCGGCTACGGAGATCAAGAGGGGTTCGGAGTTTGCTGTGCCCATCAGTTGGGCGCCGACCGGCAGGCCGGAGTCGGTGAATCCCGCGGGCACGTTGACGCTCGGCCAGCCGAGCACGTTCCACGGCCAGGTGTATGGGCAAGCCGCGGTGATGAGGTTCGTGGTGGCGGTCACGCCGATGCCGTCGATCTCCTCGACGCGCGGCGGCGGTGTCGCCGTGGTCGGCGCGAGGACAAGGTCGTGGTTACGGAAGAAGTTCCCGATGCGCTTGTGTAGCAACGGTTCGGTCTGACGCGCGGCAATCAGCGCCGGTCCGCGTAACAGGCTGCCGAAACAGGCGTTGGCCGTGGTGCGCGGGTCGACCTCGGCGCCGGGCATCCGGTGGTACACCCGGTGGATTCCGGCCAGGGAGCGGGGCAGAAATGAGGCGCCGATCATGATGCCGTAGTGCAGGTCTGCCACGGTCACCGAATGTCCGAGCTTGCGCAGGCTGGCGGCGGACTGCCGCACCGCCCGTTCGACCTCGGGGTCGAGCGCCGTCTTGGTCGCCGTGAACGGGATGCGCAGCGAGAGAGCGATCCGCAACCGTCCTGGGTCGCGGCCGACGGCGTCCGAGGCGGTGATCGGCGCGGGCGTGTGCAGGTCGCCTTGGTGTGGACCGGCGGAGGAGTCCAGTAGCAGCGCCGCGTCCGCGACAGTGCGCGCCAACGGCCCGTTCACGGTGAGCCCGTAGAACGCCTCGGCTTCCGGCCAGGTGGAGATCCGGCCGCGTTGCGGCTTGATGCCGACCAGGTTCGTCCACGCGGCCGGGATGCGGATCGAGCCCGCGCCGTCGGAACCCAATGCGGCCGGGACCAATCCGGCGGCGACGGCCGCCGACGAGCCGCCGGAGGACCCACCCGGCGTTCGGCTGCGGTCCCAGGGGTTGCGGGTGTGTCCGAACCAGTCGGCACTGGTGAACGGCAGCTGCCCGAGCTCGCAGGTGTTGGTCTTGCCGACGATCACCGCGCCCGCCGCGCGGAGCCGCCGAACCGATTCGGCGTCTTCGGTTTTCGGCGTGAAGCTGCCACCGCACCCGAACGCGGTCGGCTCACCCGCGATATCGGTGTCGTCCTTCACCGCGATGGGCACGCCGAGGAGCGGCCGCCGTTCACCGGTGGCCAGCCGCCGGTCGGCGTCGGCCGCCTCGGCCAACGCCCGTTCGCGGCGCACGATCCGGAACGCGTTGAGCGTGGGCTGCGACGCCTCGATCCGATCGAGTACGGCACCGACCACCGCCGTCGAGGTGATCGTGCCCCGCGCGATCACCGCCGCTAGCTCGGCCAGCCCGAGTTCCCGCCTCTCGGGCGAAATCCGGGTCTGATCGGACACCGTCATCTGAGCTCCGTCTCGTCGCTGTAGTAACCGTAGCGCCGAACTTGGTCAATCGTCCATATCAGTTTCGCAATATCCGCCCTGGGTAGGAGTACTTCTCTAGACATACATACGGTATGCATGTAACAGTGGACCGGAACTGCGACGACTCGGAGGAACCATGGCAACCAGCACATCACTCGGCCGCACCCACGAGGTGGACTTGGCCGGCGGCCGCATCCGCTACCACGAAACCGGGGAGGGCGCTCCGGTCGTCTTCGTGCACGGCCTACTCGTCAACGCGGACCTCTGGCGCAAGGTGGTCCCCGCGATCGCCGCCGCGGGCCACCGCTGCATAGCGCCGGATTGGCCGCTCGGCTCACACGAGATTCCAGTCCCGGACGCGGAACTGACCCCGATAGGCGTCGCCGACTTGATCGCCGCATTTCTCGAGCGCCTCGAACTCACCGACGTAACCGTGGTCGCCAACGACACCGGCGGCGCGATCACACAGGTGCTGCTCACCCGCGACCGGTCCAGGATCGGCCGCGTCGTGCTCGCGTCGGTCGATAGTTACGAGGGCTTCCTACCGCAGCCGTTCACGGCGCTCCCGCTGCTGGCGAGGATCCCCGGGTCGATGCGCCCACTGACCGAAGCGATGCGCATTCGGGCGCTGTACCGCCTGCCGCTGGCCTTCGGCTTGGCCACCAAACGGCCGGTGCCGGCAGAGATCGTCGACTCCTATCTGTTGCCGAGCCGGAACTCGGCCGCGATCCGAAAAGATCTGCGCCGCTTCCTTCGGTCCGTGCATCGCAGCTACACCCTGGCAGCCGCGAGCCATTTCGCCGACGTCGACATTCCTGTGCTACTGGCCTGGGCGCGGGAGGACCGCATCTTCCCGCTCTCGTTCGCCGAACGTCTGGCCGGCGACCTGCCGAACGCGACGCTGAAGCTCATCGACGACTCCTACACCTTCCTGCCGGAAGACCAGCCCGAGTTGCTCACCGAATCGATCCTGGAGTTCACTCGGCTGCATGCCACGCCGTAGCCAGGAAGACCGCTCCCGCGTCACCAGGGCCGCGCTCGAACAAGCCGGACGCCGCCTGTTCACCGAGCGCGGCTTCGCGGGGACCTCCGCCGAACAGTTGGTCACCGAGGCGGGGGTCACTCGCGGCGCGCTACACCACCACTACGGCGACAAGCGTGGACTGTTCCTGGCTGTGCTCGAGCAGATCGAGGTCGAGACCACAGAGGAGATCGAAAAGGCCATCGCCGCGGCCGATCCCGACGATGTGATGGCCGGCATGGCCGTCGGGCTCGCTGTTTTCCTGGAGATCTGCCAGCGGCCCGCGATGTTACGGATCGCCCTCACCGACGCCCCCACAGTGCTCGGCTGGCAGGCGTGGCGCGAGTTCGAGTCGGCCCATGGCCTCGGCCTGATCACCAGGCAACTGGAGCGGGCCCGCGACGCGGGGCTGATCGCCGACGCCCCGATCCCGGTGCTCGCCCAGCTGGTCATCAGCGTGATCAGCGAAGCCGCCCTGATCGTCGCACACGCCGCCGATCCGGACGCGGCCCGTGCGCAGACCCAGCAATCTGTACTGCTGCTGATCTCCGGCATCGTGCGCGGCAGCGGCTGACTCGGCCCGCGTGTCCCGGCAGCGGCGTTACCGGCCAGGCTGAATCGACCGCCATCCGAAGAAGGATCCGGGAACCGCCTGGGACGGCTGAAATCGGTCAGAAGCCCAGTTTGCCCAGCTGCTTCGGGTCACGCTGCCAGTCCTTGGCGACCTTCACGTGCAGATTCAAGTAGATGCGAGTGCCGAGGATGTGCTCGATCTGCTTGCGCGCGTTGGTGCCGACCTCTTTCAGCCGAGAGCCGCCTTTACCGATGACGATCGCCTTCTGGCTGGGCCGCTCGACATACAGCAGCGCGTGCACGTCGAGCATGGCCCGGGCGGGGCGAGGGCCCGTCGACTCAGTCTCACGGCCCTCATAGGGCAGGATCTCCTCGATGACAACGGCCAGCGAGTGCGGCAGCTCGTCGCGGACACCCTCGAGCGCGGCCTCGCGGATCAGCTCGGCCATGAGCGTCTCCTCCGGCTCGTCGGTCAGCTCGCCGTCGGGGTAGAAGGCCGGGCCCTCCGGCATCTTCGAGGCGATGACATCGACGAGGACCTCGACCTGCTCGCCCTTGACCGCCGACACCGGCACCACGTCCGCGTCCGGGCCGAGCAACTGGGAGACCGCGACCAGTTGCTCTGCGACCTGGTCCCGGCTCACCTTGTCGATCTTGGTGACCACACCGAGTAGCGTCGTCCTCGGTGCCATCTGCCTGATCTGCTGCACGATCCAGCGGTCGCCCGGCCCGATCTTCTCGTCGGCCGGGATGCACAGCGCGATCACGTCGACTTCCGAATACGTATCGCGCACAAGGTCGTTCAAGCGCTGGCCGAGCAGCGTACGTGGCCGGTGCAGGCCGGGGGTGTCGACCAGGATCAACTGGGTGTGTTCTCGGTGCACGATGCCACGAATGGTGTGCCTGGTGGTCTGTGGGCGCGAGGAGGTGATCGCGATCTTCGCACCGACCAGCGCGTTGGTCAACGTCGACTTGCCCGTGTTCGGCCGTCCGACGAAACACACGAAGCCGGAGTGGAATTCGGCGTCCTCGTGCGCCTTGGATCCGTCAGCCACCACGCACCTCGCCGGCGTCGGCCGAATCGTCGACGATCTCGAACACCGCACCGTCGCGGTCGGTGAAGATGATCCGCGCCTCCGCCGACACCTCCCGCACCGCGGTGACCCCGAAGTCGGACAAGCGCCCGCCGACCACCACGGCCGCCTCGAATCCCTCCGCGCCGCTGGAGATCGCGGCGGCCACCGCCGCCTGCAGCGCGGTCAGGCGCAGCGCCGTCAGGTTCACCTCGCCCGCGGCGTAGCTGCGTCCCTCCGTGTCGCGGATGGCCGCGCCACTCGCGCCGTCGGTGCGGCCGAGCGCGCCACGGGCCAGCACCATCAGCTTATTGTCCTCGGCATCCAGTTCGGTCATCCGATGTCTCCGTCCTCGTTACGATCGGCCGGGGTCTCCGGCTCCGATCCATTGGCCTTGCGCTTGCCATTGGGGTTGTCGCCGTTGGATTTCTCGGCCTCGACCCTTTCGGTCGCCTTGCGCACCACCACGGTGTGCACCCGCATCCGCCCCCGTGCATCCGCGCGGCCCTCGCCACGCAGTACCAGCCCGTGCACCGCGACCTTCGAACCGGGCAGCGGCACACGGCCGAGTTCGTGCGCGAGCAGGCCGCCGACGGTGTCGACGTCCTCCTCCTCGATCTCCAGCCCGTACAGCTCGCCGAGGTCCTCCACCGACAACCGGGCCGACACCCGGTAGCGGCCCCCGCCGAGGTTCTCGATGGGCGGTGTCTCATCGACGTCGTACTCGTCGGCGATCTCGCCGACGATCTCCTCGAGCACGTCCTCGATGGTCACCAGGCCCGCGATGCCGCCGTACTCGTCCACCAGCAGCGCCATGTGATTGCGCCTGCGCTGCATTTCGTCGAGCAGGCTGTCCAGCGGCTTGGAATCGGGCATGAACACGGCCGACCGCATGACCTCGCGCACCCGCACCTTTCGGCTGCGATCCGCATACGGCACAAGGTCTTTCAGGTAGACGACGCCGAGAATGTCGTCGACGTTCTCGCCGATCACCGGGATGCGCGAATGCCCGGACCGAACCGCGAGCGACAGCGCCTGCGCCGCGGTCTTGTTCGCCTCGATCCAGACCATCTCGGTGCGCGGCACCATCACCGCACGGGCCGGGGTGTCGCCGAGCTCGAAGACCGACTGGATCATCCGGCGCTCGTCGTCGGCTACCACGCCGCGCTCGCCTGCCATCTCGACCACCTCACGCAGCTCGATCTCGGAGGCGAACGGGCCGTTGCGAAACCCCTTGCCCGGGGTGATCGCGTTGCCGAGCAGAATCAGCAGCGTGCTGAGCGGGCCGAGCAGCGCGCCGATGAACTGCAGCGGCAGCGCGGCGGCCAGCGCGATCGAGTACGCGTGCTGACGACCGAGCGTGCGCGGGCCGACGCCTATCACCACGTAGGACACCAACACCATCACCAGCGCGGTGACCAGCAGCGCCCAATCGTCCGCCCAGACCGTCATGAGCCCCGCCGCGAGCAGTACCGTGGCGCCGATCTCGCACAGAATGCGCAGCAGCACCATGAGATTCACGTAGCGGGCCCGGTCGGAGACGATCCGGGTCAGCCGCACCGCGCCGGGCCGATCGGCACGCACCAGGTCCTCGACTCGGGCGGGCGAAATCGTGTTCAGCGCCGAATCGACACCGGCGAACACCCCACCCACCGGGACGAGCAGGACCGCAAGCAGAACGAGGGTCTGTGAATTCACGCGGGTCCCACGGGGTCACCCGGTGTGGTGAAGCCCGCCTTACCCAGCAACCGCGCGTCCCGCGCGGCCAGCTCGGCCCGCCGCCGCGCTTCGCGCAGGCTCTCATACCACTCCTCGAGCAGCCGGGCCTGCAGCGCGAACATCTCCTTCTCCTCCTCCGGCTCGGCATGGTCATAGCCGAGCAGATGGAGCACGCCGTGCACAGTGAGCAGCGCGAGCTCATGATCCAGCGAGTGGCCCGCCTTGCGAGCCTGTCCTGCCGCGAACTCAGGGCACAGCACGATGTCACCCAGCATCGACGGGCCGGGTTCGGGGCTGTCCGGCCGCCCGCCCGGCTCGAGTTCGTCCATCGGGAAGGACATGACGTCGGTCGGGCCCGGCAAGTCCATCCAGCGCATGTGCAGGTCGGCCATGGTGTCGAGATCGACGAGCACCATCGACAGCTCCGCGGCCGGGTGTACGTCCATTCGGGCGATCACGAATCGCGCGACGCTGACCAGGTCTTCTTCGGGCACGTCGATACCCGACTCGTTGGCGATCTCGATACTCACCCGAATAGCGTACGATCCCGGCGATCGTACGGCGGGAGCGGAGCCCCGCACGGCGAAACGAGCTACCGCCGGTCCGTCCGGCCCGCGGCGCGCCGTTGCGCCCGGTTGCCGCCGTAATGCGCGGCGACCTGCGGACGCGACTCTGCCTCGAACCGCTCGTAGGCGTCGACGATGTCTGTGACGAGCCGATGCCGGACCACGTCGCTGCTGGTGAGCAGTGCGAAGTGAATGTCGTCGATCTCGGTGAGGATCTCCGACGCCGCACGCAGACCCGACCGTGCCCCGGTCGGCAGATCGACCTGGGTGACGTCACCGGTCACCACGATCTTCGAGCCGAACCCGAGGCGGGTGAGGAACATCTTCATCTGCTCGGCGGTGGTGTTCTGCGCCTCGTCCAAAATGATGAACGAGTCGTTCAAGGTACGGCCGCGCATGTATGCCAGCGGCGCGACCTCGATGACACCGGCCGCCATCAGCTTCGGGATGGCCTCCGGATCCATCATGTCGTGCAGCGCGTCGTAGAGCGGGCGCAGGTATGGATCGATCTTCTCGTTCAGCGTTCCGGGCAGGAAGCCGAGCCGCTCCCCCGCCTCGACCGCGGGACGGGTGAGGATAATCCGGTTGACCTGCTTGGACTGCAGCGCCTGGACCGCCTTGGCCATCGCGAGATACGTCTTGCCGGTACCGGCGGGTCCGATGCCGAACACGATCGTGTTGGCATCGATCGCGTCGACGTAGCGCTTCTGGTTGAGGGTCTTGGGCCGGATGGTCCTGCCGCGCCTTGACAGAATGTCCAGGCTGAGCACCTCCGCCGGGGACTCGCTCGAGCCCTCGGTGAGCATCGACACCGTGTGGCGCACCGCCTCCGGGGTAACCACTCGATTGCGGCCGGTGAGCGCGACAAGTTGCTCGATGACTCGCTCGGCCAGCGCGACATCGGCCGCCTTGCCGGTGAGGGTTACCGAATTGCCTCGGACGTGAATGTCCGCGTCGAGTAGCCCCTCGAGTTCGCGCAGATTCTGGTCGGCCGAACCTAGGAACGGGAACACGGATTCGGGAGCGAGTTCGATACTCGAACGCACGGTGCGCGCTGCGGGGCCCGAACCGTCACCGGCACCGATGCCTGCCTCGGGTGTAGTCGGGTCGCCGATCTCGCCTTGTGTTCTCAAAAGTGGCTGAAGCCTGCTTTCCGGTCTCGACTGCTGCTGTATTGAGGCAAGTTTAACGCGCCCCACCGACACCGCCCAATGAATAGGCCTCTGACGGAGGGACCATGATCACGGGATTCCCCCGCGCCGCTGGGCCCAATCCGTAGTGAAATCACGAAATCGTCGCGCCGCGTCCGACAATGTCGCGGCCGCGGACCAGACCAGCCCGACCGCACGAGAGGCGCCCGGGTCCGCGAGCGGCACGGTCACCGGACCGGACAGCGGGCCCGCCGACAACGGATCCTCCCGCGGCAGGATCGCCACGCCCAACCCCGCCGATACCAGCCCGGCCACGGTGACCAGGTCGCTGGATTCGAACCCGATCCTCGGCCGGATGTCCGCGGCCGCGCACAGCTCGTCGAAGATGCGCCGCATCCCGAAGCCTTGATGCATTGTGACGAACTCGGCATCGGCCAGCTCCGCGAGCCGGACCTGCCTGCGCCCGGCCAAACGGTGCTCAGCGGGCACCGCGAGCACGACAGGTTGGTGCAGCACGGTGCGCCAACCGACACCGGCCACGGCCGGGCGCGGGGAGACGATGCCCAGATCGGCCTCGCCGTCGAGCACCCGCTGCGTAACCGTCTCGCCGGCCCCTTGCCACAGTGTGACCGTGATCCGGCCGGAGCCGCGCCGGAAACCGCCGATCAGCTGCGGCACGAGCGACCCGCCGAAGGAATGCTGGAACGACAGTCGCACCACGCCCTTGGCGGGGTTGGCCAGGTCCGATACCGCTTGCGCGGCCCCGTCCAGCTCGGTTTGCGCGCGGCGGGCGTGCTCGTAGTAGATCCGGCCGTACTCGTTGAGCATGATGCGTTTACCTCGTCGATCGAACAGCTCGACGCCGATCCTGCGCTCCAACCGGGCGAGCATGCGCGACAGCGTGGGCTGGGCGAGGTGCAGCCGATCGGCCGCCGCGCCGACCCGCTCCAGTTCGGCGAGTGTCGTAAACCACTCCAGGTCTTCACCCAACACAACCCGGCCTCTCTATATGCGGATAGAGCATGAACTCTCTCATTATTATTCATTTCCTTTCTGTACGACGGGTGGCGATCCTGAACCGCAGGAGGAGCCCATGACCACGACGCAAACCCGGGACGCCCAACACGAGCGCCGGATCACGACGGCACTGTTCGCCGCCGGCCTGACGACCTTCGCGTCCATGTACAGCGCCCAAGCCCTGCTGCCCAGCATTTCGGCGGCGTTCGGCGCCACACCGGCACATGCGGCGCTCGCGGTGTCGCTCACCACCGGTTTCCTCGCGCTGGCGAGCGTTCCGGCGAGCGCGCTGTCTTCTCGTATCGGGCGGACCAAGGTGATGATCGGCTCCGCCGTCGCGGCGGCCGGGATCGGTCTGCTGCTACCGCTGAGCCCGTCGCTGGGCGTGCTGCTCGCCGGGCGAGCGCTGCAGGGAATCGCGCTCGCGGGCGTGCTCGCGGTGGCGATGGTTTATTTGGGAGAAGAGATCGGCGGCGCCGGAGTCGGCGCCGCGATGGGAACCTATGTGGCCGGCACGACGGTCGGCGGGTTGGCCGGGCGGTTGATTCCGGCGTTCACCCTGAATCTGACGTCCTGGCGATGGGCGGAAGCAGCGGCTTCGGTCGCCGCGGCGGCCTGCACAGTGTGGTTCATCCGGGGCCTGCCGCCCTCCCGCGGTTTCGTCGCCCGGCCCGCCGGAATCCGCACGGTGCTCGGCGGTCTCGCGAAACAACTGCGCCATCGCGGGCTGCTCGCGCTGTTCGGGCTGGCCTTCGTGCTGATGGGCGGGTTCGTCTCGATCTACAACTATCTCGGCTACCGCCTGATCGGGGCGCCGTTCGGGCTACCAGAGGCGCTCGCCGGGCTGGTGTTCGTGCTGTACCTGGCTGGAACGGCAGCGTCGGCGGCGGCCGGGCGCCTGGCCGATCGGATCGGCAGACAACAGGTGCTCGCGGCGTCGGTGGGGCTGATGGCCATCGGTCTCGCGGTGACGGTTCCAGATCATCTCGGCACCGTGATCCTGGGCGTATTGCTCTACACCGCCGGGTTTTTCGGAGCGCATACGGCAGCAAGCACATGGGTCAGCGTGATAGCGGAGGGCAACCGTGGTGCGGCGTCGTCGCTGTATTTGTTCGCCTACTACCTCGGCAGCGCGCTCGTCGGCGGCGCTGCGGGCATCGCCTACGCCAGAGGCGGGTGGCTCGGGTTGGCCGGTGGAATCGGCGTTCTGCTCATACTCGCGGGGATGCTGGTGTGGGCGTTGGCGATTCATTCGCGCGGATCGGCCCGGCACTCGGGGGTGGTCGGCGCCTGAGCGCACGGGCCGGGACTACCTCACCAGCGCGGGGTCAGAGCACCCAGAGCGCCGAGGGCGACCGCGGCGGCGGTGGACGTGCGCAGCACGGTTGGACCGAGCAAGGCTACCTGGGCGCCCGCGTCGGCCAGGCCCGTCAACTCCATGTCGTCTAGGCCGCCCTCGGGGCCGACGACGAGGATGATCTCGGTGGTGTCGGCGAACGGCAGTTCGGTGAAACGGGCGGTCCCGGATTCGTGCAGCGCCGCGATGATCGCGCCGTCGGCCTTGGCGGTGCGCACCAGGTCGAGCAGGTCGGTGGTGCGTTGCAGGTCGACTACGTGCGGGATGTAGGCCCGGCGGGATTGGCGTGCGGCCGAGCGGGCGACGGCGCGCCATTTGTCGACCGCCTTGGCCGCCTTGCCTTCCCAGTTCGCGACGCAGCGCGCCGCCTGCCATGGAATGACGACATCCGCGCCCGCCTCGGTCATCAGCTCGACGGCCAGATCCGAGCGATCGGATTTGGGCAGCGCTTGCACCACGGTGACGCGTGGCGCCGCCGGGGCGGCGAGCATGCGGTTGTGGACCGTCAGCTCGAGCCGACCGCGTTGCGCGGCAACGACTTCGGATTCAGCAAGCACGCCGCGGCCGTCGGAGAGGGTGATCGACTCGCCGACCCGGATGCGGCGCACCGTGGCGGCGTGCCTGCCCTCCGGGCCGTCGAGCACCGCGACAGCGCCCGGTTCGGGCACCTCGTCGAGGTAGAAGACCGTCGCGGCCAACTAGCGTCCGCTGAACGACGCGCGCAGCCGCGCGAACAGGCCGCTATTGTGCTCGGACTGCGCCGACATCACCTCGGCGCGCTCGCGCTCGCGCATGCCCTTGTATGTGCGCAGCAGCTCGGTCTGCTTGTTGTCCAGCTTGCTCGGAATCACGATGTCCAGGTGTGCGAGCAAGTCGCCGCGCGCGCCGGAACGCAGGCGCGGCATGCCATGGCTGCGCAGCACGGCTACCTCTCCCGGCTGGGTGCCGGGTGCGATGGTCAGTTCGGTGGGGCCGTCCAGGATGGTGTCGATCACGACGGTGGTGCCCAGTGCCGCGTCGACCATCGGGACCCGGATGGTGCAGTGCAGGTCGTCACCATCGCGGACGAACACGTCGTGCGGCTGCTCGACGATCTCGACGTACAAGTCGCCCGCGTGGCCACCGCCCGGGCCCACCTCGCCCTGCGCGGCCAGCCGCACCCGCATGCCGTTGGCGACACCCGCGGGGATCGGCGCGGCGATCTCGCGGCGCGCCCGCACCCGCCCGTCTCCGCCACACTTGTGGCACGGGTCCGGGATGGTCTCGCCCGCGCCGCGGCAGGTCGGGCACGGACGCGAGGTCAGCACCTGGCCGAGGAAGGAGCGCTGCACGGACTGCACTTCCCCCGCGCCGCCGCAGGTTTCGCAGCGCACCGGCTTGGATTTGCCGTTCGTGCCCGAGCCCTGGCAGATGTCGCACAAGATCGCCGTGTCCACGGTCAGATGCTTGGTCACGCCGACCGCGCATTCAGCCAGGCTGAGCCGGGCGCGGATCAGCGAGTCGGCGCCCGGCTGGACGCGACCGCGCGCCTTACGGGGCGCGCCCGATCCGCTCATGCCCCCGAAGAACGCCTCGAACACGTCGCCGAGGCCACCGAACCCCGCGCCGTTGAAGCCGCCACCGCCGCCGCCGGATTCCAGCGGGTCCCCACCCAAGTCGACGATGCGGCGCTTCTCCGGATCCGACAGCACCTCGTAGGCGGTCGATACTTCCTTGAACTTGGCCTGTGCCACCTCGTCGGGGTTGACGTCGGGGTGGAGCTCACGCGCCAGCTTGCGGTATGCCCGCTTGATCTCCTGGTCGGTCGCGTTCTTCGCGACGCCGAGCAGTCCGTAGTAGTCCCGTGCCACTTGAGTTCTCTAGTCCTTGGTCGTTTCGACAGTGCCGCCGGTGCCCGCGCCGCATCTACCGCACGCTGACATCAGCATTAGTCTTGTGCACTCAACTTTATCCGGCCGGAATGTCGAGCTTATCAGCGGCGGGGGTGGCCGGTGTCACGGTCAGCGTTCGGCGAGCACCTCACCGATGTATCGGGCGACCGCCGCCACCGAAGCGATCGTTCCTGGGTAGTCCATCCGGGTCGGGCCGAGCACGCCCATGCCGCCGAGCACCGCGCCCGCCGCGCCATAGCCGGTCGACACCACCGAGGTGCCGCGCATCTGCTCGACCTGCGTCTCCTCGCCGATCCGCACCGTCACCGTCCCCGGCTGCTGGGCCGCGGCCAGCAGCTTGAGCACGACCACCTGCTCCTCCAGCGCCTCCAGCACCGCGCGCAGTGAGCCGGGGAACCCGAAGTCCGCGGCGTTGCGGGTGAGGTTGGCGGTACCGCCGAGCACCAGCCGCTCCTCTGGATGCTCCACCAGCGTCTCGACCAGCACCGTGGACACCCGGATCAGCACTTCACGCAGTCGCGGCGGCGCGTGCTCGGGCAGCTCCGCGACCGCCGCCGAGGCCGCAGCCAGGCGCTTGCCGTCCATCGCGCCTCCGAGCATGCCGCGCAGCGCGGCAAGATCCTCGTCATCGATCACCGCACCGAGCTCCACCAAGCGCTGGTCGACGCGGCCCGTATCGGTGATGACCACCAGCAGCAATCGCGCGGGATTGAGCGCGACGACCTCGATATGCCGGACCGTCGAGGCCGACACCGTCGGGTACTGCACGACGGCGACCTGCCTGGTGAGTTGGGCCAGCAGCCGCACGCCACGACGCAGCACGTCATCGAGGTCGACACCCGACTCGAGGAAATCCATGATCGCCCTGCGCTCCGCGGACGACAGCGGCTTCACCTCGGAGATCCGGTCCACGAACTGGCGATAGCCCTTGTCCGTGGGAACACGCCCGGAACTCGTGTGCGGCTGCGCGATATAGCCCTCCGCCTCCAGCACAGCCATGTCGTTGCGCACCGTCGCGCTGGAAACACCCAGGTTATGCCGCTCGACCAAGGACTTCGACCCGATCGGCTCCTTGGTAGCGACATAGTCGGCGACGATCGCGCGCAGGACCTCGAAGCGCCGATCCTCGGTGCTCGACATCGGCCCCACCTCCTCGCTCTCGTCTTCGGTCACGCCGTACCCCGGCGCCGGCGCCCAGCACCCGTCCCACAAGTCCAGGTGAATTCCGGGTTCGTCTGTTTATCCAGTCTAATTGTTTCGCGCCGAATCGCCCGTTTGCGCGGGTGCGCAGACACGCGGCTCACGCGACTCACGCGATCGGTGGCCAGGCGACGAGTAGCACATGACTGCGGCAATGAAGACCTCCTGGTGTGCCATCAACAAGATCTGGTGGTGAAGTCGGCTCGCCGGCTACGAGGTTCATGCGATCCGCGGCAGGACCTCCGAGGCGAGGCGCTCCATCTGGGCGGACGAGTCGAACAGGGGGTTGACGAGGATCATGTCGGCTCCGGCGGCCACCACCTCTCGCAGGCCCCGGATGCAGGCGGTGGGTGGGCCGCAGACTGCGACCGGGAGAAGGGTTTTGCCGTAGTCGCCGTATTGGGCGATGAGCGCGTCGGACATGCGAGATCGGGCGCGGTCGGTGTTGTCGTCGACGGCGATGTATACGCGTTTTGCGATACGGAAACCCGTAGTGTCCCTTCCGGTTTCGGCGAGGGCAGCGCGGACGATCGGAACCTGCTCGGCGAACTGGGCCGTGGTGGTGGAGCCAGCGCCGAAGAAGCCGTCACCGTGGCAGCCGGCGCGGCGCAGGGCGGCGGGCTTGCTGCCGCCGAACCAGAGGGGCGGGTAGGGCTTCTGGAATGGCTTGGGCTCCATGGTGGCTCCGGCCAGCTGCCAGAAGCGGCCTTCGATGTCGATCGTCGGCTGGGTCCACAACGCCTTCATCACCCGCAGGCCCTCGTTGAAACGGGTAACGAGGTTGTCATCGGGGTCGACGTCGAAGGCGGTGAACATCCGGTTGCGTCCGCCGATGCCCACGCCGACCTCGACGCGTCCGCGGCTGAGCTGGTCCAGCGTCGAGATCCGTTTCGCCAGGTGGACCGGGTTGTGCAGGGGCGTGACGAACACGGCGCAGCCGAGCCGCAGCCGCTGGTTGCATGCCGCGGCGAACGCCAAGGTCTCGAGCGGGCTCAGGCTGGCCCCGGACCCGACGATCTGCTCGGTCATCCACGCGCTCTCGAAGCCGAGTTCCTCGGCCCGATTCAGATACGCCCGCAGTTCGGTCGGCTGAAACGCACCGTCATCGACATGCTGCGGAACCGAGATCGCGTATCGCATAAGCCCCGACACTAGACCCCGCCCGAGCCCCATGCCGCCCCGACACGGGCGGCTCCATGAGCCGCCGAGCGGCAGATGACCGCGGCAAAGGTGACAGTCGTATCATCAGCCAGCGGCTCGACCGGGTGCGCACGGATTCGACCAATCCGGACGATATGCACCGGACGATCGCGATGATCTTGCGGCGCTGGGGTTTTCGCGATCCGTCATATTTCGTCCGGCGCTTCCGCGCCGCCTATGGACTGTCGCCATGGGAATGGCGACGGGTCGCGACGGCCGAGGGCGAGCCGTAGCGGCGAACTAACCGCGATCGCAGACCTTCGCCTGCTTGCCCGCGAGGGCGTCGAGGCCGAGCATCGCCAGTAATGACTGGCAGTCGGCGGCGTTCTTCGCGTAGCTGGCGACGGTGCGGGCGGCGACGGCGCTCTGGCGCGCGTTCTCCGCTTTCTCCGCTTTCCTCGCCTCGGCGAACTCGCCCGGTTCATGGATAAGGGTGATGTGTCGTGCCGACGCCATTTGTCTCCTTGGGGTTGGTCGAAGCCTACAAGGCTCGCCAGCACCGCGATACCCGAACCGAACGGGCACTTGGTCGAATCGCCGAATCCTGGCACCGGACCGGCGCTCGGCACGGCACACGACCGCACGGAACATCGTTATGCGAGTTGTCATCTCGTAGGCGGCGCCCGACCAGGTCGCCCTGCCCCGTAGGTCTTCGCCGGAGCAGCCGGCCACACGGCATCGACGTCCGTGGCCCAGTACGGCTAACTCAGCAGCTCTCGAACCACACCGTCGGCGAGCAGCCGACCGCGATCGGTGAGCACCAGCCGGTCACCCGAAAGGTACGCGAGGCCATCGGCCACGACCCGATCCACCGCGACGGTCCCGGACGCGTCGAGTTCGGCCAGCGGTAGACCGGTACGCAGCCGGACGGCGAGCATCACGCGCTCCAGATAACGCTCGTCGGCACCGAGCTCCTCCCAGCCCCCCACGGGCAACCCGCCCTCGGCGACCCGGTCCGCGTAGCGTGCCGGGTGTTTGACGTTCCACCAGCGCACTCCCCCCACGTGACTGTGCGCGCCCGGCCCGGCGCCGAGCCAGTCGCCGCCGTCCCAGTAGCCGAGGTTGTGCCGACAGACCGCGCCATCGCCCGCGGCCCAGTTCGATACCTCATACCAGCCGAGCCCGGCCGCGCCGAGCCGGGCGTCGATGCGTTCGTAGCGTGCGGCGAGCACATCGTCGTCGGGCGCGGGCAGTTCGCCGCGGCGCACCCGACGGGCCAGGGCGGTGCCGTCCTCCACGATCAGCGAGTATGCCGAGACGTGATCGACGCCAACGCTGAGCACCGCGTCCAGGCCGGCATCGAGATCGGCGTCGGTCTCGCCCGGTGTCCCGTAGATCAAGTCCAGGTTGACGTGCTCGAAGCCGGCGGCGCGCGCCTCGCGGGCGGCAGCGACCGCGCGACCGGGGGTGTGCGTCCGGTCGAGCACCTTCAACACGTGCGCCGCGGCGGACTGCATACCCAATGAGACCCGGGTGAACCCGGTGTCCCGGATGCGCTCGAAGAATTCCGGGGAGGTGGATTCCGGATTGGACTCCGTGGTCACCTCGGCGTCGGCGGAGAGGGTGAATTCGCCGCGCACCGCGGCGAGCACCGCGGCGAGCCCGTCGCCACCCAGCAGCGAGGGCGTCCCTCCACCGACGAAGATCGTGGCCACTTCCGGAGTCGAGGTCGGCAACGCCGCGAACTCCCGCGCGGCCGTGGCCAACTCCCCACGCAGCGCCTCCAGCCAGGACTGCGGCGATGCCGACGTGCCGAGTTCACCCGCGGTATAGGTGTTGAAGTCGCAGTATCCGCACCGCGTCGCGCAGAACGGAACATGTACATAGACGCCGAACGGCCCACGTCCGAAATCACGCAGCACGGGCGCGGAGGATTCGGCGCTCGAGGAGACGACGGCGGAAGCACTCACCTGTCCAGTGTGAACGTCGCCGCGGCCGCACCGGTGGCCGGGCCCGTGGCACACTCTGGAACAACCGCTGCCCGCCGAGCGGACTCGAGTGGGGTCCGCGGCGACCCACCCGCGCCCCTTGGGCCGGGCTCATCGCCCGGCGCAGCCGAACCGCGAGCGGCTCAATCCGCCACGACCGGGGTGTTCTGGTTGGCGGTGAGCAGCCAGCGGCCGTCCTCCTTGGACATCACGTACATCGGGCTGCCCGCGCTGTCGAGTTCGCCGTCATTGGTGAAGTAGCGCTGGCGCACCTTGACCGCCGCCACATCGGTGCGAATGAACAAGACATGCTCGACCTCATAGGTCGCCTTGCCGTGCTCGGTGGCCCCGGGCAGTACCTCGGCGGTGAATTCGGCGATGGCCGCGCGGCCGTAGAGACGCTTGCCGTGCCCGGTAGTCCAGATCGCGTCCTCGCGGAACAAGGCGACGAACTCGTCCACGAGTTCGTGCTGCTGGGCGTGCTCGACGGCGGCGACCACCGCGCGGATGGCGTCGGTATCGGCGGCTGAAGTACTCATGGCACAGAGCCTGCTACCTCGAGCAGACTTCAGGTCAAGCGGCGTGCTCGGCGTCACAGCCGACCACCGGATCTATCGCAAGCCCGTTCGGCACAGGAACTATGACTGCCGTCACAAACCAGGTCGACAGTCCAGGGAATTTCCCTCGAAATTGCGGAAAATATGGCCGCAGGGTCGGAAGGCTATTGCTGACGTGGCACAATGGCCCCCATGCGCGTTTTGGGAGTACGGCTTGTGGCACGTCGCCACGTCGACTACAAGCGCGTTTGTAGCGCCTGCTGTCTGCCCTGTTCCCTCCGGTAGCTCGAGCGGCGCCACAGTCCGGGTCTCCCCGGCGATTCCCGAGACCGACTTCATCGGCCCGCTGACACCGCAGGCGTGAGTCAGCCCCTCACGCCCTCACGACGGACGTACCATCCACCCCGCAGGAGCGACCCCCATGACGTCGAGTACCGGCGCCGGTCCGACCGAGCAGCCCGAACCCCGGCCGGAGCACCACGCGCGCCCCGAACGCCCCGCCTCCGAACGCCGTGTCCGCCCGGACCGCCCGCGTCCCGTGGCGTCGACCGGGCCACGCGCCCGCACAGGCAAACCCGTGCGCCGCAAGGCCGAGGGCCAGTGGGCGCTGGGTTACCGCGAGCCGCTGAACCCGAACGAGCAGTCCAAGAAGGACGACAACCCGCTCAACGTCCGCGCCCGGATCGAGAACATCTACGCCAAGACCGGCTTCGACGGCATCGACAAGGGCGACCTGCGCGGCCGGTTCCGCTGGTGGGGTCTCTACACCCAGCGCGAGCAGGGCTACGACGGCAGCTGGACCGGCGACGAGAACATCGACATTCTCGAGGCCGAGTACTTCATGATGCGCATTCGCTGCGACGCGGGCGCGCTGAACGTCGCGCAGCTGCGCACGCTCGGCCAGATCTCCACGGAGTTCGCCCGCGACACCGCCGACCTCTCCGACCGCGAGAACGTGCAGTACCACTGGATCGAGGTGGAGAACGTCCCCGAGATCTGGAAGCGGATCGAGGCGGTCGGGCTGAAGACCACCGAGGCGTGCGGCGACTGCCCGCGCGTGGTACTCGGTTCCCCGCTGGCCGGCGAGTCGCTGAACGAGATCATCGACCCGACGCCCGCGATCGACGAGATCGTGCGCCGCTACATCGGCAAGAAGGAGTACTCCAACCTGCCGCGCAAGTTCAAGACCGCGATCTCCGGCCAGCAGGACGTGGTACACGAGATCAACGACGTCGCGTTCGTGGGCGTCGTCCATCCTGAGCACGGCCCCGGTCTGGACCTGTGGGTCGGCGGCGGGCTGTCCACCAACCCGATGCTGGCGCAGCGGGTCGGTGTGTGGGTGCCGCTGGCGGAGGTCCCCGACGTGTGGGAGGCCGTGGTCTCGCTGTTCCGCGACTACGGCTACCGCCGCCTCCGCACCAAGGCGCGACTGAAGTTCCTGGTCAAGGACTGGGGCATCGAGAAGTTCCGTCAGGTGCTCGAGGACGAGTTCTTGAAGCGCAAGCTGATCGACGGTCCCGCGCCGGAGCAGCCGACCAAGCCGATCGACCATGTCGGCGTGCAGAAGCTGCGCAATGGGCTCAACGCCGTCGGCTTCTCCCCCATCGCGGGCCGGGTGTCGGGCACCATCCTGACCAAGGTCGCCGACGCGGCGGAGCGGATCGGCTCCGACCGCATCCGGTTCACCCCATACCAGAAGCTGATCGTGCTCGACGTTGCCGACGACAAGGTCGACGCTCTGATCGACGAGCTCGAACCGCTCGGGTTGCAGGCCCGCCCGTCGCTGTGGCGGCGGAACCTGATGGCCTGCTCCGGTATCGAGTTCTGCAAGCTCTCCTTCGCCGAGACCCGCAAGCGGTCCCAGGTGCTGGTGCCCGAGCTGGAGGAGCGGCTCGCGGATCTCAACGCGCGGTTGGACGTCCCGATCACCATCAACATCAACGGTTGCCCGAACTCGTGCGCCCGGTCGCAGATCGCCGACATCGGATTCAAGGGCCAGCTGGTCGACGACGGCACCGGGAATCAGGTGGAGGGTTTCCAGGTTCACCTCGGTGGCAGCCTCGGTTTCGACAGCGCCTTCGGGCGCAAGCTGCGCCAGCACAAGGTGACCAGCAGCGAACTCGGTGACTACATCGAGCGCGTGGTGCGCAACTTCGTCAAGCACCGCGAAGACGGCGAGCGATTCGCCCAGTGGGCGGTTCGCGCCGACGAAGCCGACTTGAGATAAGTCTCGACGGGAGATCAATTGTGACAACCCAACTCGCGGAAAAGCTGTCCGAGGACGAGCTACGAGCCATCGCCACCCGAGGCGCGGCCGAGCTCGACGGCGCCTCGGCGACCGAGCTCCTGCAGTGGACCGAAGACACCTTCGGTGCGAGCTACATCGTCGCCTCCAACATGCAGGACGGCGTGCTGGTGCACCTGGCCGCCGAGGTCCCAAAGGACAAATCGGATGTGCTGTCGGTGCTTTTCTTAGACACCGGCTACCACTTCGCCGAGACCATCGGCACGAGGGACGCGGTGGAGGCGGTGTACGGGGTGAACGTGATCAACGTCCGCCCGGAAAACACTGTCGCCGAACAGGATCGGCTGCTGGGCAAGGATTTGTTCGCCCGCGAGCCGAACGAGTGCTGCCGGTTGCGCAAGGTCGTCCCGTTGCAGAAGTCACTCGCCGGGTACAACGCCTGGGTCACCGGTATCCGCCGGGTCGAGGCGCCGACGCGGGCGAACGCGCCGCTCATCTCGTTCGACGAGGCGTTCGGACTGGTGAAGATCAATCCGATCGCGCCGTGGTCCGACGACGAGATGCAGGACTATATCGAGCAGCACGGCATCCTCGTCAACCCCCTGGTGGAGGAGGGCTATCCATCCATCGGCTGCGCTCCGTGCACACGGAAGCCGGAGCCGGGCTCCGATCCGCGAAGCGGCCGTTGGGCCGGCCGCGCCAAGACCGAATGCGGGTTGCACACAGCATGACCGAGTCAGGGCCCGGAGGAGGCAGCATGCGTAACCACGCAGGGCACCTCGGGCATGCAGAAAAGGACACAGCATGACCGAGTCAGGGCCCGGAGGAGGCAGCATGCGTAACCACGCAGGGCACCTCGGGCATGCAGAGAAGGACACAGCATGACCGAAACCATCCGAAGCGAACGTTCCCTCGGCATCAGCGATTTCGACACACTTGCCGCGCTGGAGTCCGAGTCGATCCACATCTTCCGCGAGGTGGCGGGCGAGTTCGAGCGGCCGGTGATCCTGTTCTCCGGCGGCAAGGACTCCACCGTACTGCTGCACCTGGCGCTCGCGGCCTTCTGGCCCGCGCCGTTGCCATTCGCGCTGCTGCACGTGGACACCGGGCACAACCTGCCCGAGGTGCTCGAGTTCCGGGACGAGGTGGTCGAGCGCTACGGCCTGCGACTGTACGTGGCCAAGGTGGAGGACTATCTGGCCGACGGGCGGCTCACCGAGCGTCCCGACGGCATCCGCAACCCGCTGCAGACCGTCCCGCTGCTGGACGCGATCAGCGAGCACCGCTTCGACGCCGTATTCGGCGGCGGCCGTCGCGATGAGGAGCGCTCACGCGCCAAGGAACGGATATTCTCGCTGCGCAACGCCTTCGGGCAGTGGGACCCGAAGCGGCAGCGCCCGGAGCTGTGGAACCTCTACAACGGGCGTCACGCACCAGGCGAACATGTGCGCGTATTCCCGCTGAGCAACTGGACCGAGCTGGACATCTGGCGTTACATCGCCCGCAAGGACATCGATCTGGCGAGCATCTACTACGCACACGAGCGTCCGGTGTACCAGCGCGACGGCATGTGGATGACGCCGGGCGTATGGGGCGGCCCGCGCGACGGCGAGGTGCTGGAGGCCCGGTCGGTGCGCTACCGCACCGTCGGTGACGGATCGTCCACCGGCGCCATTCTTTCCGACGCGGCCGACAACGACGCGATCCTCGCCGAGGTCGCCGCGTCTCGACTGACCGAACGCGGTGCGACCCGCGGGGACGACCGGGTGTCGGAGGCCGCGATGGAAGACCGTAAACGAGAGGGTTATTTCTGACATGTCCGACCTACTGAGGCTGGCCACCGCCGGTTCTGTCGACGACGGCAAGTCCACTCTGGTCGGACGCCTGCTCTACGACACGAAGTCCGTACTGGCTGACCAGATCGACGCCGTCACGCGCGCGTCGGTGGACAAAGGTCTTGCCACACCGGATCTTTCGCTGCTCGTGGACGGGCTGCGCGCGGAACGCGAACAAGGCATTACCATCGATGTGGCCTATCGCTACTTCGCTACGCCGCGGCGTTCTTTCGTGCTCGCGGACACCCCCGGGCACGTGCAGTACACCCGCAACACGGTATCCGGCGCGTCCACCGCGCAGCTGGTGATCCTGCTGGTCGACGCCCGCAAGGGCGTCATCGAGCAGACCCGCCGACACGCCGCGGTGCTCGCACTGCTCGGCGTGCCGAAGCTGGTGCTCGCGGTGAACAAGGTCGACCTCGTCGACGACGCCGCCACCGTGTTCGCCGACATCTCCGCGGAGTTCACCGAACTCACCGGCAGGCTGGGCTGGTCGAGTGAGGACGTGCTGGAGATTCCGGTATCGGCGCTGCACGGCGACAACATCGCCACCCGTTCGGACAACACCCCGTACTATCGCGGCCCCTCGCTGATCGAGCATCTGGAGTCGGTACCGGTCGACGCCGACAGTACCGGGAATCATTCACTGGGACTGCGGTTCCCGGTACAGTACGTGATCCGGCCGCGCACCTCCGAGTACCCGGACTACCGCGGCTACGCGGGACAGATCGCGGCGGGCACGGTCGCGCCGGGCGACGAGGTCGTCGTGCTGCCCTCCGGTATCCGGACCACCGTCGAGCGAATCGACACCCCGGACGGCGAGCTCGCGGTGGCGCAGACCGGCCGCAGCGTCACGCTGATCCTGGCCGACGAGGTCGACGTCTCGCGCGGCGACATCATCGCCTCGGTCGCCGACGCGCCGGAGCCGATCGACACGTTCGACGCGACCGTCTGCTGGCTGGGCGACAAGCCGTTGCGCCCGGGCGCACGCCTGCTGCTCAAGCACGGCACCCGGACCACCCAGGCGATCGTCGGCACGCTGCTCGAGCGCTTCGACGAGCAGCGCCTCGCCGCAGACCCGAACCCGGAGTCATTGGCACTCAACGACATCGGACGCATCTCGGTGCGGGTCGCCGAGCCGATCGCGGCCGACGACTACCGGGTGAACCGGCACACCGGCAGCTTCCTGCTGATCGACCCGGCCGGTGGCAATACGCTGGCCGCCGGACTGGTCGGCGATGTGCTGACCGCAGTCGAGGTCGGCGCCTGAGATGCCGCCCACGCAGGCCTCTTTCGGCGCCGCGCCGGTCGTGCGCGGGTCCGGCCCGGCGCCATCCGGCGCCGCGACGTTCCGGGCCGCCCGATCAAGTTATGCGACCACCTGGCTCGGCTACCCACCCGCCATGACCGGCGGTATCACCGCCTCGAAGCCGCCCGCGCTGATCGCGGTCGCTCACGGCAGTCGTGATCCGCGGTCGGCGGCGACGGTGTCGGCGGTCGTCGCCGCCGTCGCGGCCGCACGCCCGGATATCGATGTCCGGCTCGCCTTCCTCGATCTCAACGCACCCTCGGTCGAGCAGGTCGTGGATGGTGTCGCGGCCCAGGGACATAGGCACGCGGTGGTGACGCCGCTGCTGCTCGGCAGCGCTTTCCACGCCAGAGTGGACCTGCCCGGTCTGCTCGATGCGGCCCGGGCCCGTCAGCCACAGCTGCGGCTGACCCAGGCCGACGTACTCGGCCCGGACATCGGACTGATCGCCGCGCTGCGGGATCGTGTCCTGGCCGCCTGCTCCGCGCGAAATGCTGTGCACCCCTTGGCGGATCGTCGCCTCGGCATAGCGGTCGCGGCGGTCGGCTCGTCCTCGGGCACCGCCAATGCGCGCACCGCCGAGGTGGCCGGTCGGCTCGCCGCGCTCACCGGATGGCGTACCGAGATCTGCTTCGCCACCACCGAACCGTCGGTGGCCGAGGCGATTGCCACACTGCGTGCCGACGGCGCGAGCCGTGTTTTCGTCGCGCCCTGGTTCCTCGCCCCGGGCCGGCTGACCGACCGTCTGGTCGGTGCGGCACCGCACGAGATCCACGCCGACGTCCTCGGCCCGCACCCGGCCCTCACCGACGTCATCCTGGACCGCTACCACGCGGCGATCGCCGAGCCGCACGCGCTCTCGGCCTGACCGGACGTAACCGCGAAGATGCCGCCGCCCGAAGGGCAGGGGCCACTCGGCGGAGAATGCAACCAGCGTTCAGCTACTGCGTGGCCCCACTCGGTTCTGGAAGATGCGCCGCTGCGGATTGCTGAGCTCACCGACGGACCCACTTCGAGTTGGTTCGGTCGGCAGCCGACGCGTATCGGCGTGTGACCGAATCCCGGCTTCGCGGTAAGTCCGCTGGTCCGTACGCAATCGACGCAGTGGCGAAGGCTCGGTCGAGCAGACTGTCCACGATGGAACGGGCGGTGGCGACAGCCCATTCTTCGCCCCCGCGTGGGCCCTCACCACAACCCTGGAGGGCGGTGCACTAGCCCCCATCCCGGTAGCGGTCGACTAGTTCGGTGCCGAGGCGGGCCAGTTCGACACGGACGTCGGGTGGGCCGAGGACTTCGAGCGAGGCACCCCACCCGGCCAGCTGCTGAGTGACCATCCATGCGGTCGGGGCGGTGATGCGGACCTGGACCCGGCCGTCGTCGGTGGGGCCGTCCACGACACAGTTCCTGCCCTGCTGGTCGCGCAGGATGGGTAGCAGGCGCTCAGGGACGAGAACGGTCGCTGCGGTAGTCGCGCGGTGTTGTTCCATCTCGTCGACCACCTGCTCCCAGGCGGCGGAGAGATCGAAATCGACGGGGCGGTGTGACTTTTCGTCGGTCGGGATCGCCTCTGCGATGCGATCGACACGAAAGGTTCGCTGCCCACGCTCGGTTCCGGCCACCAGGTACCAGACTGCGTCCTTGTCGACCAGACCCCACGGGTCGACGAGACGCTCGGAGCGCTCGCCTGCCCGGTCGGCGTAGTGCAGCCGAACCTTGGTGCGCTGGACCACCGCTCGCTGCAGCAGAGTCACGACCGGCGGCAGCTGCCGGGCGTTCGCACCCCAGCGGGCCGGGTCTATCACGATGGCGTCGGCCGCCGCCTCCGCGTCTTCGCGAAAGGGCTGCGGCAGCGCCCGGACCAGTTTGCGCAGCGCCGATTTCACCTCCGGCACCGCACCCGCGGACGGACCTGCCAGCAGGAACAACGCACGCGCCTCCCCTGCGGTCAGCCCGCTCAGGTCGGTGCGCGCACCGCCGACCAGCGACCACCCACCGCCACGACCGGGCTGCGGATACACCGGCACACCGGCCGCCGACAGCGCCTCGAGATCGCGGCGCGCGGTGGCTACCGAGGTCTCGAGTTCCGTGGCGACCTGCGCGGCGGTCACCCGTCCACGCGTCTGCATCATCAACAGGATGGCCACCAATCTGTCCGCTCGCATGCACACAATTCTGCCGAAAAAAGTGCTCATTCGGTGAGCACTTCAATTTGGATGATGGTTTCACAAGCACGAACGAGCACATCGAAGGAGATCCGACATGCTGCGAGGAATGGCGACGAGCACCTTCTACGCCGACGACCTGGAGGCCGCGAAGGACTGGTACACGGAGTTCCTGGGCGTCGAGCCCTACTTCCACGTCCCCAATGGCTACTACGAGTTCCGCATCGGCGACTACCAACACGAATTCGGCATCGTGAATCGCGCCTACGCCCCGGCGGGTGCGCGCAACGAGCCGGGCGGCGCCATCGTCAACTGGCATGTCGACGATCTGCGAGCAACGGTCGACCGGCTGCTCGAACTCGGCGCGAAGGAATACGACCCGATCACCGAACGCGGCACCGGAACGGGGTTCGTGACCGCCTCGGTAGTAGACCCGTTCGGCAACGTCCTCGGCCTGATGACGAACCCGCACTACCTCGAGATCCTCGCCGAAACCGGCCCGGCGTAGCCCGAGCGCGGCAGCATGGTGCCGGACGGGTATTCGTTTGCGAGCACCATGCCCCGCAACGTTTCCCAACCGGTCGCCTGCACCGCGGCACCATCTCAGGTGGGACGACTTCGCGGCGCGCCGGATAACCAGATGGTTGCGGCATGATCTGCGTCATATGATCGGCCGCACACGCCGTCGCTGCACAGACGGCATCCGGCTTGGTCAGGCTTGGAAGGACACCGTATGGTCATCCGCGCCCGAGCGGTACACGGCGCCTTGGGCGCCGATGGCGTCACCGGCACAGCAAACACCCCGGACCTGGTTCAGGGGGATGACGAGTCCATCCAGGACCTGGCGGTCCCCGATATCCGCACACACGGGGAGTCGCCCGCAGACGGACGGGGCGAGCTGGACTCGACCCGGATCATGCCACCGCTCGACACGCTCGGCCGCGCCGACATCCTGCCCCGACCTGACGCGCTCGGCCACACGAACATCCTGCCGCCGCTGGAGCTGTTCGGGGAGGACGACATCGCACCACTGCCCGCCCGTCACCCGTGGGCGACGCGAGTCGTGATCGGCATCGCGACGGCGGTGGCGGTCGCGGTCGCGGCGATCACCGGGTTCGCGCTGGCCGATCGGGCCGCCCACGGCGACGACACAGTCGCGACGGAGCAGGTACGCAGGGCGGCCGATTCCGTCACCCGCAAGGGCACTGTGGTGGCCGAGGGCGGCTCGGCAACAGCGCTGCTGTCGCACAGCGTGGGCAAGGTGGTCGTCTCGGCCGTCGGCCTGCCCGCGCTGGACCACGAACACGGCTACCAGCTGTGGCTGATTCCTAACGCGGGCGCACCGCGGTCGGCCGGAATGATGCACACCGCGGGCGGGCGCACCGAGCAGATGGCCGACCTGCGCGACGATACCGCGTTCGTCGTGATCACCACTGAACCCACCGATGGTTCGCTACAGCCGACCACGCCGATCGCGGTCCGGATCGACCTGGCCTGAGCCGACCGACAGGGGTTGGACGCTTGGACACTGACCGCCCCCGAGCGGTCATCGAGCCGGGCTCGCCGCGAGGACCTCGTCGGCGGCGCGTTCGCCCGCCTGGATGGCGCCGCTGAGGAAGCCGATCCATGCGTCGGCGGTCTCGACGCCTGCCCAATGCACACGATCGACCGGCGTGCTGGCCAGGCGACGCGCCGAGGTGAGTGCGCCGACCGCGAGACCGCCCTCGCAGCCGTGCGCGTACGGCTCGTCCTGCCAGTTCTTTTCGACATAGTGCCGGGGTGTGCGAGCGCGCGGCCCGAAGAGTTCGGCGCACACCGCCAGCACCGCACGGCGGCGTTCAGCGGCGTCGGCGGGTCCTCGGTCGGCAGGCAGATAGCCGGCCAGGATGCCCGCATTCCCGTCCTGCGGTGAGGCGTCGGTGAGCCCAGGTACCACGTCGAGATCGGTGAGCGCGGAACCGGACAGCCCGGCCTGCCGCCAGAACGGTTCGTCGTAGACGATATTGACCTTGCGGCCGTGCACTGGTTGCCAAGCGTCCTGCAGCGCTATGCGATCGACGGGCAGTGCAGGCTCGAAGCGCAGCTTTCGAATGCCCGAGGGAGCCATCGCGACGATCACTCGCTCCGCCGCGAACTCGGCGTCGGCGCAGCGCACCACTACGCCGGTGGAGTGCTGGGCGATCTCTAGCACGGAGCTGTCCAGAACCACGCGATCGCCCAGTGCCGCGGCCAGCGCGAGCGCCAATTCCTGTGCACCACCACTGAATCGATGTACCCGAGCGGGCGTACCGAGTAGCCTCCGCACACCGCCCCAGGTGTTGAAGAAGTGCAATGCGTAGAGCAGTGAGGTGGTCGCGGGCAGGTATCCGGCAACGTTCGCCTCGAGCAACCGGCGGGCCTGAGTCGACGGCACCTGTTCGCGCAGCCAGGAATCGAAGGCGCGGCAATCGAGCAGATCGGCGTCAGGGGCGGTCCATGGTGCCGCCGCGGGCACCGTGGCGGCGAGTTCGTCCAGCGCCGAGATGGCGCGGAGCACCTGCATCATCGCATCGGGCGGCAGCGGCAGGGTGGTTCGGAGCGCCGCGACGTGGAGGGCGACGCGGAGCAGGGGGCGCAGAACCGGCATACCGAACAGCTTCATGCCGCGAGAGTCGCCGAATCGGAAACTGTGTCTGGCGCCCTCGGTATAGAGCAGGAAACGCCCGTCGGATCGGCTCTCGAACAGGTCGACGCCGAGAGCCCCAGCGAGCCGGAACACATTGTGCTGCATGGGATAGACCAGGGTCGCGCCTTGGTCCAACGCGAGATCGCCCGCCCAGCCGGTCAGTGTTCGTCCGCCGACGCGCGCTCCGGCCTCCAGCACTCTAACCGAACGGCCGTGCTCGACCAGCCGCCGCGCGGCGGCCAGTCCGGACAATCCGCCACCGACGACCACCACATCGGTCTTGCGCACGTTACGTGTCGACATCATTACCTCCCGGATTCGAGCACTGGCCGTACATTGTACGTTCAGACCGTACAATGTACGTAACATCGTTCAATGTACGCGGTCCCGTATGATCGGGCAATGCCCGAGAGGAAGTCGATATGGCTGCGCCCGGCGAAGGCCGGGCGCGGTCGGCCTTCGCTGGATCTCGACCGGATCGTGACGGCCGCGGTCGCGCTGCTCGACGAGGAATCAGTCGCCGGATTGACCATGCGCAAGCTGGCCGAGCGGCTCGGCGTCCCGCCGATGACGCTCTACGGCTACATCGCCACGAAGGATGACCTGCTCGAATACGCGCTGGACGCGGTCTTCGCCGAGACGCTGGAAGATGCCGAACCCCGCGCGATTTGGCGAGCCGAGCTCGCCGCGATCGGACGACGCACCTTCGAAGCGCTGCTGCGCCACCACTGGGCGGCCGCACTGGTCGGCGACAACCCGCCGATGGGACCCGCGGCCGTCGCTCAATTCGGTGCGATCCTGCGAGTGCTCACCGCCGCGGGATTCACCGGCGAGCGACTGGAATCCGCGACAACGGGCTTCTACTACTACGTGCTCGGCGCGGCGCTTGCCGAATCGGCCTGGGCTGGAACCAGTTCGACCGTAGCGGAACTCACCGCCGATCTACCACGTCTGAGCTCTGCCGACGGCGCGGAGATCGCGCCTGCGGCCGAGTTCCTCACCGGCTACGCGAAGGCCGACGCGGGCCAACGCTTCGAGCGCGGTCTCGGCGCGATCCTGGACGGTCTTCGGCCCGCATAGCCACGGATTGCACGGACTTTCGCCGCCTGCCGGTGACGTCAGCATCGTGCCGCCTGCTTCCGGGCGATACACACCGCGGGTGAGCGTGACAGGCAGCGACTCGTCGGTGCGCAGCAGTACCGGTTGCCGCGATCACCTGGCAACTCGATCGCGTCGATGGGACTCATCCGGCGAACCACAGCTCAGCGGCATGGCCATTCGCCACTTCGCACGCAACGAACCTGACCGCGATGGGCGCGACCCGACCGAAAGGACGACCACGTCAGGCGCGGAACCATCGCTCCAAGACGGTCGCGACGCCGTCCTCGAGTACGTGGTCGGTAACCTCATCAGCCAGGCTCCGCACCTCTGCGGGGGCATTCGCCATCGCCACGGAATGCGCTGCCCAACGGAGCATCTCCCGGTCGTTGTAACCGTCGCCGATGGCCAAGGTCGCGTCGTGTGGAATGCCGAGGGACATGCGCAGTCGCTCGAGCGCCCAGCCCTTGGACACCCCCTGACGGGAGACGGTCAACCACGGGCCGAACTCACCGTGCACCCAGCTCGCTCCCGGCACCTGGAGGGTGCGCAACGCACGGAGCATCTCCGCCGGCGACCCGTCCGGCCACCAGCCGTTCAGCCGCGGGGTGGGTTCGCTGCTCAACGCGTGGTAGTCGACGAGCAGGTACTCCCCGATCGAGAACTCGCCTGGACTGATGCCGGTGGCCCAGGTTCCGATTCCGACCTTCTCCACGGCAAAGATCATTTCCGGGAACAGCGCACGCAGCGCGGTGACGGCCGGTGCGGGGTCGAAGGCCTGCACGGTGACCGGCTCCCCCTTCGCCACGTCGATGTGCACCGCCCCGTTCGAGCACAGCGCGTGCCCTTCGTTCAGACCGAGTTCGGTCAGCACGGACCGCGTCGTCAGCAGGGTGCGCCCGGTCGTCACGATGACATGCGCGCCTGCCTCGACGGCAGCACGCACGGCAGCGATCACGCGCGCACTGACCGGTGTCCCGGTGTCCAGCAGCGTCCCATCCACGTCCAGCGCGATCAGCTGGGGTCCCCCGCATACCACTAACCCATTGTGCCTCCGCACCGCGGCCCTCGTCAGCCGATCGACAGCACCGAGATACCTGCTCGCGCCGGAGAATTCGGCGCCGACTCGGCTGGGGTCTAACGACCGCGAGCTCCGCTCCCGCCTGCGCCGCCGACGCCACCGGGCGACGAACCGCCGGAGGTCGGCCCTCCGCCCGAGCCGAAACGGCCCGTGGAACCACCGGAAGATGAAGCCCCCGGGGAATTTCCGGCCGAGGACCCGCCGCTGGAAGACGGACGCCCAGCGCCACCACCCGACGCGGAACCACCGGGCGACGCACCTCCGGCATAGCCACCAGAGGACGCACCACCGGAGGTAGACGCCCCATTCGAGCCAGGACGCCCTGCCGCACCACCGGAAGACGAAGCCCCCGCGGAGTTTCCGGCCGACGCCGCGCCACTGGAAGATGAAGCCCCCGCGGAGTTCCCGGCCGACGCGCCACTGGAAGACGGACGCCCAGCGCCACCACCCGACGAGGAACCACCAGGCGACGTACCCGCTGTGGTGTCGCCCGACGACGCACCACCCGCGGGACCACCAGTAGAACTGTCCGAGGCGGAACCACCTGTCGAGGAACCTCCTGAGGTGGTACCGCCGGGGGCACCGTTGCCCGAAGACGCTCCACCGGTCCAGGTTCCCTCAGACGCTTCTGACGACGCGCCACCG
This sequence comes from Nocardia sp. NBC_00881, assembly GCF_045207455.1. NCBI lineage: Bacteria > Bacillati > Actinomycetota > Actinomycetes > Mycobacteriales > Nocardiaceae > Nocardia > Nocardia sp. NBC_00881. Next base: position 7,642,359 of record NZ_CP108798.1, on the reverse strand, counting down.
GTTGAAGCACCGCCAGAGGAGGAGTCCGGTGGGGTGGCATCAGAGGGGTCGCCGTAATTTCCACCATGCGTTCCGGATGCCGGAGTACCAGACACACCCCCGGTGGACGGAGCTTCGGTCGAACGACCCGGCCTCGTCGCGCCGGGGCTGGTCGGGGTGGACCCGCGGTTCGGAACCCCAGGTGTCGAACCCGACTGGCGCGCAGGTGCGGTCGCGCCCGGTGCCGGGACCGGCGCCCCCACAGACGGTGCGGTCGGCGTCTCGTTACCCGACGCGGGCGGCTCAGCAGGCACCGGCGGCTCAGCAGGCACCAGCGGCCGAGTAGGCACGGGCGGCTGATCGGGGACTTTGGGGACGCGGTGGACGAAAGGACCGAACGGCAGCGGGTTCACGAAGTAGGCCGGGTTGGAGTACGTCCCGCCTCGGGATCCCTCCGGGCCGCAGCATGTTCGAGGCTCCCGATGCGGGCCGCTCGGTGAGTTGGACACCGAAGGACCAGGCGCCGTGCTGCGAGGCGCCGGCTTGACGAACCGGCTGTACGCGGAGGTTCGCGGCGAAAGCAACGACGGCATCACCTGCCCTGAGTTCCATCGCACGGGGGCGGCCATCCAGGACCAGGCCTCGGCGGCCTCGCCCCGCGCGTCGTACAGGATGGCGTCGGTCGGCGCGTCGATATCCGGTAAGCGGTCGAGCATCGGTGACAGCTCGGGAACAGTGGGACCGCCGAAGACGGTGACGGCCGACATGGCGACCGCTGAAACCACAGCGGCGCTGGAGAACACGGCCACGCGCTGCGCGCCGGCCCGGCCGCCGGACGCGCCGAGTGCCATGGTCCGCGCCGCCATGAGGGCGGCGCCCGCTGCGACAGTCTGCCCGGGGTCGGCCGAAATCACCACGGGTCGGCCGAGTTCGGCGAGCGTGCGCGCCACTTCGGCGGGCCGGGACGCGCCGCCGACCAGGAGGACACGACCGATGTCGGACATCGTGATCTCTGCCTGCCGGACGCAGGCACGGACCACCTCGAGCGAGTCGTGCACATGTGCGGTGCGGAGCCCGTCGATGTCGACGATCGACGTCATCGACACGCCCGCGGACCGCGGCGTGACGTCCGGGGCGTAACGCGCGATCATCGATCCCAGCGGCCTGCCACCGAAATCGTAGGAGCGAACCGGCTTTCCGATCATCGGATGGTTATCCCAATCCGGGCCGACGCGCACGACGGTCACGTCGAGGCTGGTGCCGCCGAGGTCATAGACCAGGACGAAGCTCGACTCCAGGGGGCCGTGCTCATGTTCCAACCATTCGGCCGCCGCCACCGGTTCGGGCACCAGCAGCACGTCGCCGCCACCGGAGAGGTCCAGCGCCTGGCGTAGCAGCGCGACCTGCTTGTCGGAATAGCTTGCCGGATAGGTCGCGATTACGCCGGACGCACATGCGCCGGGCTCGGCCGCGCGCAGTTCGTTCACCACCGCCGCGACCAGGTTGGCGGGCGACCAGATGCGGCCCCCGACGATCACGGTATCCGGGTCGCGGCTCAGGTCGGCGAAATCTTTGACTGCCGTCGTGAATTGGGGAATTCCGCCGATACGGAGTCTACCCGCACTGTCGAACGTCACCGCGGTGCGCCGCGAACGCACCACGGGACGAGTGCGCTCTCCGGTCACCGATGCCGTCACGGAGTTCACTGCACCGATGCTGAAACCCAAGCCTGTGGTCATCTGCTATCCCGTCAACGCACCGTGACCACGTCCATCACATAGGAGAACCATGTGGCCGCGGTCGTCTTCCAAACAGCGACTACAGGTTAGCTGCTTCGAGTCAATACATATGCGTAATTGATATGCAGTGTTTCGCTGATAGCCATGATCAATCCGAACATGCAGGTAGAACGATTAAGATCTCGCGTTCAGCACCCTCGACATGCCAATTCGACTGCGAGCCGCATATTTCCGCTACTTTACAGCGATTGCGATATGGCGGTCATAACCCAACCGAAGGACGGCTTTCCCACCCAGAAACACACCGCGCGATCGACACCGACCGGTCGGTAACCAGATCATTGCCATCGCTGGGGATTTCATGGAACGGCCGCGCCGCAGCAATTAATGACACGTCAAACGCAAAGTCCGATATACGCCAGCCTCGGCCGCTTCCGCCAGCTTGACTCGACAGCGCGACCACCACCGAGGTGGGTCGCGAGTGGAAAGGGAGTGCAGAGATGGGAACACGGTTCGCCGAGCAGGTCGTCCTGATCACCGGCGCCAGCTCGGGGGTGGGCAAGGCGGTGGCGATGCGGGTCGCCGGCGAAGGCGCCGCAGTCGTCCTCGGCGCGCGTGGCAAGGACGCGGGCGAGCAGGTTGCCACCGAGATCCGCGCGGCCGGCGGACATGCGCTGTTCGTGCCGACCGATGTCACGGTGGAGCAGGACGTGGCGCGTCTGACCCAGGCAGCGCTGTCCGAATACGGCCGTCTGGACGCGGCATTCAACAATGCGGGCGCCGTGCACGCGTTCGGGCCGATCGAAGAGATCGAGGAGCCGGGCTGGCGCGCCGACCTCGAGCTCAACCTCACCAGTGTGTACTACGGCCTGCGGCACCAGATTCCCGCGCTCGTCGCCTCGGGTGGCGGAGCGATCCTGAACAACGCCTCGAATCTCGGCGTGGTCGGAATGGGCTCTGTGGCGCCGTACGTGGCGGCCAAGCACGGCGTGGTCGGGTTGACCAGGGCGGCGGCATTGGAGGCTGCTGACAAAGGTATTCGGGTCAACGCACTGGTGTCCGGGGCGGTGGACACACCGGCGTTCCGGAACACGATGGGTGCGACGCCAGAGGCTGTGGCGACCATCGCCGCGCTGCACCCGCTGGGCCGGATCAGCACGCCGGAGGAGATCGCGTCGTTCTGCGCGTACCTGCTCAGCCGCGAGGCGAGCTTCGTCACCGGTGCGGCGCTGGCCGTCGACGGCGGGTTCACCGCGCGCTGACCATCCGGGTTCGGTCGCCGCGAGCGCCGAAGGGCCGGATGCCTGGTCCACGTCCTCATAGCGTGGGCCTGTGGCCGAAACGGCGGACGCTGGAAACGAAATACCGCGATGTGTGACCTCGAGGTACCGGCGGTGGCGGTACCTCGAGGCGGGGTTAGGTCAGGTGCGGGTCAGCAGACGGCGGACGCGGCTCGGGCGAGCGACGGCTCCCCCGGCGTGGACCGCGGGCCGGCGCCGACGCACCAAGCGGTCGAACTCCGCGGCGGTGCCGCCGGGTTCGGCCAGTCGGCCCGCGTTGAAGTCCGCGGCGAGCTGCCGCACCGTCTCCTGCGCGCAGGACTTGTTGGTTCCGATGAAGCCGGTGGGACCGCGCTTGATCCAGCCGGTGACGTAGCTGCCCGGCAGCAGCGCGCCGCCGACACGGTCCAGTACCCGCCCGTCCTGGTTCGGAATCACGGCCGCGGTCTCGTCGAACGGCAGACCTGGCACCGGAACGCCGCGGTAGCCGACCGAAGTGAGGACCAGGCCCGCGTCGAGCCGATCGGTCTCCCCCGTCGCGACCGCGCGGACGCGTCCGTCCGGATCGATGACGAGGTCGGTGCGGCCGACCTCGACGCCGGTCACCCGGTCGCTACCGAGGATCGCGGTGGGCGCGGCCAAGTATCGGAACACGATCCGCTTGCGCGTGCCGCCGGGGCGGGTGTGCAGGCTGTGCAGTAGCCGCAGCTTCTGTTCGACCTGATAGGGCAGCTCCGCATCGAGCTCGGGTAGCTCCCCCTCGATCACGACATTCACATCGGAGCCGAGCAGGCCGACGAATTCCGGCACAGTGAACGCGGATTCGAGCGGACCGCGGCGGCCGAGCACGACCACTTCCTCGAGCTTGCTCTCCCGCAACGCGCGCAGCGCGTACGGGGCGATATCGGTGTCGGCCAGCGTGTCGGGGTCACTGGTCAGAATGCGCGCGACGTCCAAGGCGACGTTCCCGTTGCCGACGATCACCGCGCGCTGCCCAGACAAGTCGAAGACACGGGCGGTGTGATCAGGATGTCCGTTGTACCAGGCGACGAAGTCGGTGGCCGACGCGCTGCCCGCCAGCCCTTCACCCGGGATGCCGAGCTTGCGGTCCGAGGACGCACCCACCGCGTAGATCACCGCGTGGAAGTGGTCGAGCAGCTCGGCCTGCGAAATGTGCGCCCCGATCTCGACATTCAGGTACGACCCGAACCCCGGCTGCGCCGAGATCACATCGAACAGTTCGCTGACCTTGCGTGTCTTGGGGTGGTCGGGCGCGACGCCGTGCCTGGCGAGTCCGTAGGGCGTCGGCAGCCGGTCGAACACGGTCACCGACACATCCGGCTGGGTCAGCAACTCGTCCGCCGCATACATCGCCGACGGCCCGGACCCCACGATCGCCACCCGGAGCGGCTGCCGCTCGGTATGGATCTTCGCCGCGGGCACCGGCCGCGCCAGCAGCGGGCGCGGGCGCGTCTGCCGGTAAAAATCCGCGTTGATCTCGATGAACGGCTTCTGCTCCTCGGTCAGCTTCTTCGATGACACGATGGCGTCGACTGGGCACGCGGTGGCGCAGGCGCCGCAGTCGACGCACGCCTCGGGGTCCACATACAGCATCTCCGCCGTCGGAAAGTCCGGTTCGTCGGGTGTGGGATGGATACAGTTGACCGGGCAGGCGTACACGCACGACGCGTCGCTGCAACAGGACTGGGTGACGACGTAGGGCATGGTCGGCTCAGGCGACCTTGCTCACTGCGCGACGCGGCTCGGAGCGGTACCGGGTGGTGTGGCCATCGATCCGAAGCAGCTTCCAGACCGCCTTGGCGGCCGGGTTGATCAGCCCGATGTCCTTGGCCAGGGTGCGCACATCGCAAAAGTAGTCACTGAAGGTCTGTTTGGCCTCCTCGGACCCGTAGAAGAGCTCCTTGCGGACCTTCTCCGGGATGTCGAACTTCTCGAAGAACGACCGCGGCGGGGTCACGATGGCGCGGCCGAGGATCCACATGACGATCGGCATGGCCAGTGACAGCACGAACTTCTGGCCCGTTTTCGTCTGGGGCACATGGTTCTTCAGGAACTCGTGCGCAAAGGAGATGTGCCGCGCCTCTTCCGCCACATGGATGGCCATGACCCCGCGCATGATCGGGTGCACCTCTTCGCCCGAGCGCAGGATCTGCTTCTGGATGTGGTCGATCGGCTCCTCGCCGGCCAGGACGGCCATGAAGAACAGGTTCGGGAACAAAGCCGCCACCGGCGCGCCCAAGTACTTGAATTTGCTGACCAGCGGACCCATCCCGGGAACGTCCAGCCCGATTCGGTTGACCATCTCCTGGAACATCAGCGTGTGGTTGTGCTCCTCGATCATCTCGTGGGAGCAGTACCGGAACTCCGGCGAGCCGTTGGGCAGGCCGAAGTTGTGAATGACCATGCCGCTGATCAAGATCGACTCGAACTGCAGACCGACCTTGGCGATATTGGACTGCCGATACTTGCCGACCGCGATCTTGGTTTCGGTCGGCAGCGCCTGATACCAGGGGTGGCGACCGAGCGTATCGGCGGACACGGGCAGGATCCAGCGATCTTCACCAGCGTCGGCGGCGAAGTCGGGGTTGTCCCAGTCGATGTCCTCGAACGGGTCGAAGTGCTTGTCGACCGAACCCTCGGAGAGGAGCAGCAGCTTCGCGGCGTACTCCTGCGCCTTCGCCAGATCGGGATCGACTGTGGGCGTCACGGCTGTGGACATCGTCGTCACTGCCTCTCCTTGGTGGGACCTTTATCTGTATCCCATAGTTACACCAACGGAGAGTTACGTCAACCCGATAGTCGCCAGGATGGTCCGGCGATGCCCGCCCTCATCGCGGGCATCGCCGGACAGCCCGCCTACCGCAGCCCGAGCTGCGACAATCCCACGATCACCCCATCACTGGGCACGACGGACAGACCGATACCGGCCAACGACAGCGCCGCGACGACGACACCCCTGGCCAACCGGCGTTTGGTCCGACGCGACAGAAGCAAGGCACGGGTGGCCGCGGGACGACCGGCGCCCCCGCGGCGGCCGCCCCGGCGCTGGTCGGCCGGCGGCTCGGCGGCAGCCTCGGCCTCGGCGGCCGCCCTGCGCCCGATGATCGCGGCGCCGTCGGCGATGGTGCGCTCCGGGTCCGGCGCGGTGATCACCGGCCTGGCCAGCTCGTCCGCGAGGACTCGCGCCACCTCCACCGGCCGGGCCGCACCGCCGACCACGAGGACGCGATCGACGTCGGCCATGGTGACGTCCGCCGTCCGCAGGCAGCGGTACACGAGTTCGAGGGATTTCTTGATATGCGCCGAACGCAGCTCGTCGGCATCGGCGACCGACTCCGTTATCGAAGACGAGGGCAGACCGTGTCCGGCGCGTTCGGCGCACCGCGCCCCGAACGCGCGTCCGCCGAACTCGGTGGAGCGCAACGACTCACCGACGATCGGATTGCGTGGACGTCCCACGCCGACCCGGACCAGCGTGACGTCGAGGCCGGCGCCACCGAGGTCGTAGACCAGCGCGAGGCCGGGCATGAGCGGGCCGCGATCGGCCTCGAGCCAAGTTGCCGCCGCGATGGGTTCGGCGACCAAAGCCACCTGGGTGAGGTCCGCGCCGTCCAGCGCGGCACGTAGCTCCCCTACCTGCTCGTCGGTATAGCGGGCCGGATGGGTCAGCGCGATCCCGACACCGGCGCCACGGGACGGATGATCATGCAGCACCTCACGGATCACGCAGTCGGCGACCGTCGCGACGAGATTCGCCGGCGAGAGCGTACGGCGCCCGACCCGCGCCCGGGTGGTCGAGCGCTGGGTGAGGTCGGCGAATTCGGTGATCGCGCGACCGTGCCGGGGAATCATGCCAACCCTGGCGACTCCGGTGCTGTAGAACGTCAGCGTGGTGCGGCGGGTAATCGCCTGCGGGCGCAGCTTTTTGCGCGGCCCCGGCGGAGCCTTGGCCGAACCTTCCTCCGCCAGAGCGGAAACCGTGTTCACCGTACCGATGCTCAAACCGAGACCAACCGCCATCGCAATCCACCTGATCGCCGTGCCGATTTGCTTCGAACGCCGTCCAGGCAACCACTCCGCGATCTTCGTGCCAACCCCGGACAACCAATTGTCCGCATGCCGCCTGTTCCGAGCCGCGGCACACAGCTCGACCCATCGATCGGTCCACCCGCGCGCCGCCCCTCACACAGGCCGACCGGTCGGATTTCCTTGTGCCACGCCGGGTTCGGCGCGGCAATCCCAATGTTTGCCAAACGGCGGTCATCATCGCATCAATCTCGCTTTGATGCCTTTCCAACTGCGGTGATATCCCAGAACAAATGGAAGCGAGCAATTAGCTGAACCAGATCGGCGTACTGATTCCGGAACGACGCCGAGCTGACTCGGAAGCCGTGACCGGCAGGATGCCCGACCACGAAAGGGAGCCTTCCCCGGCGGTTTCAGCGCGGCCGGAGACTGCCGTCCATGCCCGCACGAGACGGCATCCGCCGAGAACTCGAGGAGCTCAGCTACATTCCAGCTGCCAAGCGACATGCGGCGCGTCGAGAACGACGCGCCGTTGGCCGAATTCGCACCGACCGCTAATGCGTAGGCAGTTCCGGGATACGGGTGGCGCGGGCGTAGACCGTCTCGCCGTCCGACAGCCGCAGTGCCTCCGCGTCACCGCGAGTGACCTGCGCGGCGAACAGGTCGCCGGTCGCGGCATTACGCATTTCGACACGCACCTCGAAACCGAGATGGACCACGCGCTCCACCGTCGCCCTTGTGACGCCCGCCGATTCCGCGGTGCCCTCGTGCTCGGCGAGCGCCATGCTCGGGTCGCGGCCGACGCGAATGTCGTGCGGGCGCACCAGATGTCCGTTGAGCCGGGCCACCGCGCCGAGGAAGGACATGACGAACTCGTTGGCGGGACGGTCGTACACGTCCTCCGGACTGCCGATCTGCTCGATGCGCCCCTTGTTCATCACCGCGATCCGGTCGGCGACGTCGAGCGCCTCCTCCTGGTCGTGCGTGACCAGCACAGTGGTCACGTGGACTTCCTCATGCAGGCGGCGCAGCCAGGTGCGCAGGTCTGCGCGGACCTTCGCGTCCAGCGCGCCGAACGGCTCGTCCAGCAGCAGCACTTGCGGGTCGACGGCCAGCGCGCGGGCCAGCGCCATGCGCTGCCGCTGCCCTCCCGACAGCTGCGCCGGGTAGCGGTGCTGGAAGCCGTCCAGCCCAACGATGCCGAGCAGTTCGTCAACGCGCTTGCGGATCTCGCCCTTGGGGCGCTTACGGATCTTCAGGCCGAACGCCACATTGTCGCGCACCGTCATGTGCTTGAACGCCGCGTAATGCTGGAACACGAAACCGATGTCGCGCTTCTGCGGCGCCACCCTGGTGACGTCACGGCCCGCGATGGTGACCACCCCGGAGTCCAGCGACTCGAGCCCGGCGATCGAGCGCAGAAGCGTCGACTTGCCGGAGCCGGAGGGGCCGAGCAGTGCGGTCAGCTCACCGGACGGGATGTCGATGGTGACGTCGTCGAGGGCCGCGAACGAGCCGTAGTTCTTTTTCGCGTTGGTCACGGTGATCACTTGGTGCCCCGCTTACGTTCGAGGAGGGTCATCAGCAGGAGGCTGACGAGAGCGATGCCCATCAGCAAGGTTGCGGCAGCGTAGGCACCGAAGGTGTTGTGATCGTTGATGTATCGCCCGTGCACGAGCAGCGTCAACGTCTGCGACTTGCCGGGGAGGGCAGAGGACACCATGATCACCGCGCCGAACTCCCCAAGCGCGCGAGCCACCGTGAGCACCACACCATAGGTGAGGCCCCACCGGATTGCGGGCAAGGTGATCCGCCAGAACGTCTGCCATCGAGACGCGCCGAGGGTGGCCGCGGCCTGCTCCTGGTCATCGCCGATCTCGTGGAGCACCGGCTCGACCTCGCGCACCACGAACGGCAGGGTGACGAATATGGTGGCGATCACCATGCCAGGCAAGTTGAAGATCACCTCGAGTCCCAAGGCTTCGAGCCCGCCGAACCAGCCGCCCGCGCCCCACAGCAGGATCAGCGACACGCCGACCACCACCGGTGAGACGGCGAACGGCAGGTCCACGATGCCCTGGACCAGGCTACGGCCGGGGAACTTCCCGCGGACCAGCGCGATCGCGGTGACGATGCCGAAGACGACGTTCACCGGAACGACGATCGCCACGATGAGAATGGACAGCTGGAAGGCCGAGATAGCCGCGGGCGTGCTGATCGAGTCGATGAACGCGCCGACGCCCCGCTCGAAAGTGCGCCACAGAATGATGACCAACGGCAGAACCAGCAACACGAACAGATAACCCAGCGCCACCGTCCGGAGTGAGACGCGGGTCGGTGCGGACAGTTTCATCGGGCGGGTTCCATCCTGCGGGGGTTCCCGCACCCCGGCGACCCGACGAGCGCTGCGCGATTATGTCTCATCGGGTCGGCTCCATCCTGCGGGGGTTCCCGCACCCCGGCGACCCGACGAGCGCTGCGCGATTATGTCTCATCGGGTCGCCTGTTCCTTGCGCGCGGCGCGTTCGGCGAGCAGCCGCAGCACCAGCAGCGTCGCGAACGAGATGGCCAGTAGCGCGACCGAGACGGCCGCCGCGTTCACCGGCCGGTCGATCTCGATCTGCTTCTGGATGTACTGCGAAGCCATCTCCGTCTTGCGCGGAATAGCACCGCCGATCAGCACCACCGACCCGTATTCGCCGATCGCGCGAGCGAAGGCCAAGCCTCCGCCGCTGATGATCGCGGGCGCCAGCGTAGGCAGCACGATCCGGCGGAAGGTGGTCCAGTTGTCCGCTCCGAGCGAGAGCGCAGCCTGCTCGACCTCGAGGTCGGCCTCGATGAGCACCGGCTGCACCGAACGCACCACGAACGGCAGGGTAACGAACGCCAATGCCACGACCAGACCGGGCTGCGTCGCGTTGAGGTGGATATCGATCGGGCTCTGCGGCCCATACAGCGACAGCAGCACGATGCTCGCCACGATTGTCGGTAGCGCGAACGGTAGATCGATCAACGCGTTGACGATGCTTTTACCAGGGAACTCGTCGCGGACCAGGACCCAGGCGATCAGCGTTCCCATCACCACGTTGATCAGCCCCACCACCACCGACACCAGCACGGTGATACGGAGCGAGTCCAGCGCGGCGGGCGCGGTGACCGCATCCCAGAAGCCGGACCAGCCGTCCTCGAAGCTGGTCACGGTGAGCGCGGCCAGCGGCAGCAGCACGATGATGCTGAGCCACAGCACCGCGGTGGCGATGCCAAGCGGACCCACCGAGCCGGTCACGCGCAGCCACGACCAATTCCAGCGTCCAGCTCGGCGCGCGGAACCGGTCTCGGTGCCGGAGCCGCCGGGACCGGCCGGATCGGTCCCGGCGTTCCTGCTGTCAGTCACGATCGTTCAGTTTCCCGTATCCGAAAACGCCCGGTTACTTGGTCGCCTTGTCGTAGATCACCGCGACGGATCCGGTGTTCGGCGTGAACAGCTCCTTGTCCACGGTCTTCCAGCCACCGAGGTCGGCGATCGTCCACAGCTTCTGGGGCGTCGGGAAGTCCTCGGCGTAGTCGGCGGCCACGTTCGGGTCGACCGGCCGGAAACCGGCCGTGGCCCATGCCTTCTGTCCCTCGGTGGTGAACAGGAAGTCTCGGAAGGCCACGGCCTTCTCCTTGTTCTTGCTGTTCTTCAGCACCGCGACCGGGTTCTCGATCTTGAAGGTGACCGGCGGGACGGTGTGCTCGATCGGGTCGCCGTTGCGCTCCGAGAAGATCGCCTCGTTCTCGTAGCTCAGCAGCACGTCACCGGTGCCCTGCAAGAAGGTCTCGGTCGCCTCGCGGCCCGACTTGGGCTGTACCTTCACGTGGTCCGTGGAGATCAGCTGGCTCAGAAAGTCCAGGCCCGCCTGCGGGTTCTTGCCGCCATCACTCTTGGCCGCGTATGGCGCGAGCAAGTTCCACTTGGCCGAACCGGAGCTGAACGGGTTCGGTGTGACCACTTCGACGCCCGGCTTCAGCAGGTCGTCCCAATCTTTGACGCCCTTCGGGTTTCCCTTGCGGACCACGATCGCGACGACCGAGCCGAATGGAATCCCCTTGGTGGCGTCGGCATTCCAGCTCTCGTCCACCAGGCCGGCGTCGACAAGGCGGGTGATGTCGGGCTCGACGGAGAAGTTCACGATGTCGGCCTCGGCGCCGTCCTTCACCTTGCGGGACTGATCGCCCGAAGCGCCGTAGGACTGCTGGATCTGGATGCCTTTGCCCTGCTCGGTCTTGTTGAACTCGGGGATTACTTTGTCGAAGCCGGGCTTCGGCACAGCGTAGGCATAGAGGTTCAGGGTGCCACCGCTGCCGTCGGCGCCGCCTCCCCCGGTCGAGTCGCTGGCTCCGCCGCCGCACGCGGTGAGCGCGACCGCCGCGAGCGCAGTGAGTGCGACGGCGCCGTAGCGTCGGCGCGAGGAGAGCCAGGATTTGCGAGACATCAGGGTTGGCCTTTCCTGCGGACCGCCATTGTCCGGTAGTAGTCATCGGTGGCGGAGACATTGCGGTAATCAGTAGACCTGCCGCCAGTGTTATGGCGATGGCGCGATTGTCGGCCGAATCGACCGCCGGGGTTCGGGTACGTCTGCGGAAAGGTTGCGCGCCAGTCTACGAGGGCAGGGAGGCACAGAAGGACCCGGTCTCCGATCAGCGACAGAGAATGTCCGCGACCGCGAGATCCCCGATAGCGATCAACGCCAATTCATGGCGGACCCGCGGCACGGCACTCGAAGACACGGGCAGACTGTAGCAGAGCACAGCGTCTGAGTTCGAATCATAGAGTTTCGACATAAAGGGGGGTTCATCCCATGACCACCAGCCCAGACCGGGTCCGCACGCGGTTCCCCGGCATCAGCACGCGCGCATGGGAACACCCCGCGGACCGCACCGCCCTGGTGACGCTGCGCTCGCTGCCCGGGTTCGATGTCGTGCTGCGGACGCTGTCGAGTTTGCTGCGGGAACGCCAGCACCGGCTGCTGTACCTGGCCACCGCGGTCCGGGTGGACGAGCGTCAATTCCGCACGCTGCACCACCTGCGCCAGGACTGCATGGAGATCCTCGATGCGCGCACGACGCCGGAGCTCTTCGTGCTACAGAGCCCGCAGGTGAACGCCTTCACCATCGGAATGGACCAGCCGTTCATCGTGCTGACGACCGGACTGATCGACCTGATGGACACCGAGGAACTGCGCTTCGTGATCGGACATGAGCTCGGGCACGCGCTGTCCGGGCACGCGGTGTACCGCACCATGCTGATGCACCTGCTGCGGATCACGGCAAGCGTCGGATGGATGCCGGTGGGTGGCTGGGCGCTGCGCGCCATTGTCGCGGCGCTGATGGAGTGGAGCCGCAAGTCCGAGCTGTCCGGCGACCGCGCCGGACTGCTGTGCGGCCAGGACGTCGACGCCTCGGTGCGGGTGCACATGAAGACGGCGGGCGGCACCTGGATCAAGGAGATGAACCACGGGGCGTTCCTCGCCCAGGCCGACGACTACGAGCGGTCCGGCGACCTGCGCGACGGGGTGCTCAAACTACTCAACCTGGAACTACAGAGCCACCCGTTCTCCGTGCTGCGCGCCGCCGAGCTGCGCCGCTGGATTCAGAGCGGCGACTACGACCGCATGGTTGCCGGCGACTATCCCCGCCGCGAGCAGGACAAGAACACCCGGATCGGCGACGAGATGAGGGAGGCGGCTCGCGCCTACAAGGCGAACTTCGACCAGTCGGAGGACCCGCTGATCCGGACCGTGCGCACCCTCGGTAGGGATGTCGGCTCGGCGGCGAGCACGGTCGCACACGAAGTCGGCGGCACTGTCTCGAAGCTCGGCAAGCGGTTCAACGACTGGCGGACGGGCGAGAACTAACCGGCGCTCAGCGGGTGAACAACCAGGCGACGACGACGAGCAAGAGCAGCGCGACCAGCGCGAGCTGGACCCGCGAACGAGGCATCAACGCGCCCCGCTCTGCACGGGCTGACGGTTCTCGGCGGTGACGACGAGCTCGGGTTCCTCGGCGGACGAACCGGACCTGATCGCGGGCGGCGCCGCCAAGGTGGCGTTCCTGCGGTCGAGCATGCGCAGCACGGAGCGCAGAAGGCGGTCCAGCCCATAAGCGATGGCGAAGCTGATCGGAACCATCCCCACGAGAACCACGAGGAACTGCGGAATGAATGGCAATCCCGCAACCCACAGCTCGAAGCCGTCCCACCAACCTGCTATGCGATGCACGGCTCCAGCCTAGTAGGTCCGCCCAGGTGCGCCTCGACACCGACCACCCCGGGACCGACAAGACGCTGTAGCAGTAGACGACGGGGCGGATCGGTCCGAAGATGGGGTATGGCGTCCTCCGATGATCTCACCGTCGACGAACCGTACGACCTACCGGTGCCGACTTCGTTGATCGAAACGCGGCGCTACGGCGCCTATCCCCCGATCGACGACTATGCCTTCTTGTCCGACTGCGAGACCTGCTGTCTGGTCGCCAGCAACGGCGCGGTCGAATGGATGTGCGTGCCACGCCCGGATTCGCCGAGCGTCTTCGGCGCGATGCTGGACCGCAGCGCCGGGCACTTCCGGATCGGACCCTACGGCGTCAGCGTCCCCGCCGCCCGCCGCTACCTGCCCGGCGGGATGATCCTGGAGACCACCTGGCAGACCGACACCGGATGGCTGATCGTGCGCGACGCGCTGGCGCTCGGGCCGTGGCACAACAACGATCAGCGCAGCAAGACGCACCGACGCACGCCGATGGACTGGGATGCCGAGCACTTGCTGCTGCGCACGGTGAAATGCGTGAGCGGCACGGTAGAACTCGAGATGAGCTGTGAGCCCGCATTCGAGTACCACCGCGCCACCGCCCGCTGGGAATACACCGGCAAGGTGTACGAGGAGGCGACCGCGGTCCGCAGCGACGACCCGAGCGCGGGCCCGAGCCTGGTGCTCACCACCGATCTGCGCCTCGGCCTGGAGGGCAGGGAGGCGCGCGCCCGCACCAGGATGAAGGAGGGCGACGAGGTTTTCGTCGCGCTCACCTGGTCGGATCTGCCCGCGCCGCGCAGCTTCGAGGAGGCCGCACAGCGGATGTGGCAGACCACCGAGTGCTGGCGCCAGTGGATTACGCTCGGCAACTTCCCGGATCATCCATGGCGCGACTACTTGCAACGCAGCGCGCTCACACTCAAGGGCCTCACCTACGCTCCGACCGGAGCACTGCTCGCGGCGGCGACCACCTCACTACCGGAAACACCTTGCGGACAACGCAATTGGGACTACCGCTACACCTGGGTGCGGGACGCCAGCTTCGCGCTGTGGGGCTTGTACACGCTAGGTCTCGACCGCGAGGCCGACGACTTCTTCGCCTTCCTCAACGACTCGACCACCGGCGAGAACGGCGAACCCGTCCCGCTGCAGGTGCTCTACGGCATCGGCGGCGAGCGCGATATCACCGAGAGCATCCTCGACCACCTCGGCGGTTACGACAACGCCCGGCCGGTGCGGATCGGCAACGGCGCCTACAACCAGGACCAGCACGACATCTGGGGCACCATGCTCGACGCGGTGTACCTGCACGTGAAGTCGCGCCAGCAGGTACCGGAGACGTTGTGGCCGTTCCTGGTTCGCCAGGTGCACGCGGCCATCGCGTACTGGAGGGAACCCGATCGCGGCATCTGGGAGATCCGGGGCGAACCGCAGCACTTCACCTCCTCCAAGGTGATGTGCTGGGTGGCATTGGACCGCGGCGCGAAACTCGCCGAACTGCACGGCCAGTACGAGCACGCCACCGAGTGGCACACCATCGCCGACGAGATCAAGGACGACGTCCTCGCCAACGGCGTGAACTCCGAAGGCGTGTTCACCCAGACCTATGGCGGCAACACTCTGGACGCCTCACTGCTGTTGGTGGTGCTCACGCGCTTCCTGCCGCCGGAGGATCACCGGGTGCGCGCCACGGTGCTGTCCATCGCCGATCGGCTCACCGAGAACGGCTTGGTACTGCGGTACCGGACCGAAACCACTGACGACGGATTGACCGGAGCGGAAGGAGCTTTCACGATCTGCTCGTTCTGGCTGGTGTCCGCGCTGGTGGAGATCGGCGAGCTCCAGCGTGCCAGGCATCTGTGCGAGCGACTGCTCGGCTTTGCCAGCCCGCTGAGCCTCTACGCCGAGGAGATCGATCCACGCAGCGGCCGCCACCTCGGCAACTTCCCGCAAGCGTTCACCCACCTGGCGCTGATCAACGCCCTGACCCATGTGATCAGGGCTGAGGAATCCCGGCACGCGGGCCAATTCCAGCCCGCGCACGCGCCACAGGGCCATCCGGTCTGACCGACCCTCCGGCCGATGGCTGCTTACTCGGCGACGAGGCCGTCGGCCTCCGCACGGAGCACACGCAGTTTGCGGAGCCTCGCGTCGAGGTCGGCGATTCGCTCTTCCCTGCGATCGCCGTACTTCCCGTAGGCCTCCTCCGCGACGCGCAACGCCTCGTCCGCGCGGCGCGACGCCTCCGTCGCGATGTCGGTGAAGTAGTCGCGCAACACCCGCTGCATGCCGCGCAAGCGGTTGCGCGACTCCTTTCCGACCTGGAAGATCACATCGTCCATCAGCCGGGCGACCGCGACCTTCGCCTCGGCGCGCCTGCGCAGCTTGCGGTTCTTGCGGTCGTCCCACAGCGCGTTGACGCCGAGCAGCACGCCCGCGCCCGCCGAGTACCAGTTCACCAGCGACATGCCGAGCAAGCTGGTGGCGAGCCCGACCATCAGGATGCCGCCGTAGGACCCACGCAAACCGGTCAGGAACTGCTGGGTGACCCCGGCTTTCGCACTCTCCAGCGGTTCCAGCGGCTGCACGTGTCGAAGCACCTCTTCCGGGTCGGCCAGACGCAGGTCGAGCAGTGGCGCGGTGTGGTTGTCGGCCGGGAACTTCGCGGCAACCTGCTCGCTCAGCTCCATGGAGCGGTAGTGCGCTACGGCGAAGTTCTCCTCCACCGCTTGGCAGATCCGGGTGTCCAGGTCGTCGCCGAAGTCCCGCCATCGGCGAGCCGGATCGGACTTGGCAATCTCGGCCTCCGCGTCGCGGATCAGGCTGCGCAGTCGGTGCCGCAGATCGTGCTCGATATCGGCCATCAGTTCCGTACTGCCGTCGACCAGGGCGACCTGCCAGTTCGCCGTGCGCTGCCGCAGCTGATCGGCCTCGTCGCGGGCACGGACGAGCTGGCCGGTGAGCTCGGCCCTGCGCCGCGTATCGCGCAGCGCCTCGGACTCGGTCCGCAACGTCACCGCGAGGTGGTCGCCGACCAGGCGGATGTCCTGCACCGCTGCTTCCAGCGCGACCGCGTCGGCGCGTGTGATCACATAGTCGCGCAGGTGGTCGATCAGTTGTGGGACACCGGATTCGATGTCGCGCTGATGGTCGCCCGACAACCCCGCCTGCCGGTGCAGCGCCGCCGACACCGGCGCCACCGCGAAACCCAGACCCGCCACGTCGAGCAGTTCTCGGTTCCGCTGCTGGATGTGCGACCAGTTCGGGTGCAGGTCGATCTTGTTCAGCACGCACACCACGGTGGGGCAGATCTGCTGGATGCGTTGCAGCTGAGCGATCTGCTCCATGGTCAGCTCCGCGCCCGCGTCACCGATGTAGAGCACGGCGTCGGCGGCAGCGATCATCGACCAAGTGGTGCGGTTGTCGCCGAGCGCGCCCGGCGCGTCCATGACTACGACTCCGTCGGCGAGCAGCGGGCTCGGATGAGTGAATTCAGCCCGTACGACGCCCTGGGTGGCCAGCGCCGGGCCCGGATCGAGCGGATCGACCGAATGACGCTCGGTGCGGCCCGACTCGGTCTGACGCACCAGCGTCGCGGTCGGCTCTGGACCGTACTCGACGATCACCGGGACGCTCAGATCGCTGTTCGTCGCGCTGACCGACGCACCGACCAAGCTGTTGACCAGCGTGCTCATGCCGTTCTTCGGCTCGCCGACGACCGCGAGCCGTACTCGCGGATCGGTCACCCTGGCGTGGACCATGTTCAGCCGACTGCCCAGGTCGTCACGTCCCGCGAATCGGGCCGTCTCCCGCAGCTCGTCGAGTATTCGGATGAGCGGGGCCATCGCGTCCGGATGTTTCACCGTCGCGGCCTTCAGCCCGGCAGCGGCAGACAACCCTCCTCCTTACTCTCGGTGACTCTTGATCGATATACCCCCTGCGAATACTCCGCAGTCGTCCAATCTTTCAACCCCGCTACATGAGCGGGAAGTCCAGCCCACCGAACGTCATGTGGTGTGTCTCGGTCATGGTCGTCTCCGGCAGCAGTGCACCGGACAGGCTGCCGCCTGAGACCATCGCGAGCACCGAGTGGTCGGCGAACGTGTGGTCGGCGATCGGGAGCGGGGCGTAAACGGGGTCGGCGGGATGGTCAACCGCGAGCGGAGCGGAAATCCCGTGCGGCTTGGGGTCCATGACCGGTGGCTTGACCGGAGCGGGTACATGGGTCGGCGCGGGAGCGATGTGGGTGGGCGCGACCGGGGTGGGCGGATCGATGTCGACCGTGGGCGGGTGAGCGGGCGCACTGTAGGTCGGCGGCTCTGGCGCGGAATACGTGGGCTCGGACGGACGGGATACGGTCGGCAGGTCGTTGGTCGGCAGGTCGTCGGTTGGCAGGTCGTCGGTCGGCTGGGTGTGCGAGGTACCCGCTCCGGTGCTCGGGCGGCCCGTGCCACCCGGGGTCGTCACGTCGTCGTCCGGTGTAGAAGTCGGGTGCACCGGGGTGTGGGTGATCGTCGCGCCGGGCGGCTTGGTAATCGTCACGTCCGGACCGGTGACACCGCCGTTCGGCACCGTGATGGTGCCCGCGCCCGGGATTCTGGTGATGTCGTCGTCCGGCGTTGTCGGCACGGACGGGATGGTCGGCGGCGTGGTGACGTGGCCGGAGATGGCCGGCGTCGGCGTGGTCTTGATGATCGTCGTCGGCGTGGTCACCGTCGTGATGGGCAACTGGGTCGGGTCGGACGGATGCGAATCGGTCATCGGCGCCGGTTTCACCACAGGCGTCGGCCGCACCGCGTCGAACAGCGCGGGGACGGCCGCGGCCGGAGCCGTCAACACCGACGGCCCCTCTGACGCGGCAAGCACATTCGCGATCGGTGTGGAGGCCGCGTCCGGCTGGATGGTGGTCTGCAACGGGGTGGCCGCGACGATCGGAGCGGCCGCGGACGCGGCCTGGGCCGGGGCCACCGTGGCGGCGGGGGCGACGGGGGCGACGGGCACCACCGACGCGGTCGGAGCGGACCCGGCGGCGATCGGCATCGAGGTCGCCAGCGGCTGGGCCGCCCCGGTCGCCGCCGAGAACTGCCCGGCGGACGTGCCGGCGGGGGGCATCGTGACGCCGCCGGCGAGACCGGGATTGCCCTGGCCCGGCGATTGCGCCTCGGTGACCATGCGATCGGTGCCGTACGGCACGTGCATGCCGTCCGAGAGCCAGTCGGTGTAATCGTCGAGCTGGTCCCCAACCTGGCCGACCGCGACGTCGACCTCCAGCTCCGAGGTGAAGTAGACCCCGTTCTGGCCGCCGAGCCCGAAGTCGACCGACCACTGCGTGCCGATGAAAACCCCGAGCTGATCGCCGCCCACGCCGATGCCGTCGAACGGATCTGCCGTCGTCGGCGTCGCACCGAGGCCGTTGCTGCCCGGAAGGTCGAAGATCGTGGAGCCGGGCGCGGCGAAGCCGTTCGCGCCGGGCAAGCCGAAGCCGTGCCCGGCCTGGCCGAGTCCGTGGCCGGGCAGACCGAAGCCGTGGCCGCCGGGAAGGTCGGCATCACCGGACGATTCGGTGCGGGCGGCTTCGAGCGTCGACAGTTCGTCGGACACAAAACCGTCCGTTCCGGCGATGGGCAGCGCGGCGTTGTGACCGGCGATGCCGGGAATACCAGGCACACCGGGAATACCAGGGAGACCAGGGATACCCGACATACCAGGGATACCAGGGATACCAGGGATACCAGGGATACCAGGTGCAGGATGTATGCCCGGCACACCGGGGATTCCGCCCAGTCCGGGGATTCCGGCACCGGACGATCCGGGCACCTGCGTTCCGTGCCCGCCATCGTCGGCGCCCAGCGGGGTCTGCATCGGCACGCCCGCATCGGTTCCGCTGTAATCGCCGTCGAACGTGGGCATCGGCGCGTTACCGGTACCGCCAACGCGAACGTCGACGTGAACATCAACGTGCAGTGTGAAGCCCGGTGCACCCGCTCCTTGCGCGACAGGGGCGATCGGTGGATGCGGCGGTGTGAACGGCGCGGGCTCCACCACGGGGTCCGGGAAGGTGATCACCGGGCTCGGCTCGTCGGGATCGGGGTCGCTGTTGTGCGCCCAGCCGGTGTTCCAGCTGTCGAGCCGGGATTCGCCCGGCTGCGCGGGAACACCACCGCCGTTCGCGGCCACGAGAGCGCCGCCCGTGACATACGCACCCGCACGCGCAACCCGCGCGACGCCGGTTGCCACACGATAGGCGGTGTCACCCGCGCGTTCGGCCGCTTCGGTGTCGTCGTCGAAGGGCAGATCACGCGTCATAGAAACTCCACTCTCGGGTGTCCAGCATCCCCACCGCGCCGGACCGACCGAGTGAAGATCACCTAACAATATTTCGGGAATACGCGCCTGTCACATTCTTCAGGACTGTAGAGAATACGACCGTGGCGAGCAACACGACCTTGCCATCAGCGTTTCAGGAACGAAAGCCCTATTTCGGGTGGCTTTACGGACTGGACGCAGTCTCGAAAACGCAGTGTTGCCAGGTGCCCGGTACTTTCCGGTGGTTGCTTCGACCATCCACCCGCCGAATGGGCGAGAACTAACGAATTTCTAACAGCAGCCTGAGGAGTGCTGAAGATCCGCTTCCGACTGTCGAATTCGCCGAACCACAGGGTCGGCCGCATCGCGAAGGAGACAGCACCACGGCCACATCTACCGGGCGCCCTCGGGCGCGCATTGCCGTCGTCGTCACCGGAGCCCGCGTCGCCGCCGCGCTGACCGCCGGTGGCCACGGCGGCTGCCGTGCAGCGGCTCCAGCCCGCCGCTACCTGCGAGGTCGTCGTCCGTATCCGACCGGACGTGTCGCCGCCCGGCACAATGATCCCCCGCCCGGCATGTTGATCGCTCCACCCGGGCGTCGATGACGACGGTCGCGGCGTCCCGGACGCCGTGCGCGCCGCCGCCTTCGACTGCTTCGTCAAGAGGCCCGGCTCCCCCGGCTCCCTCCTGGGGCTCGCCCTGGTCCGTCAGCAGGCCGAATTGCATTCCGGCACCGCCGAACTCGACGAAAGCCCGCTGGGGGCATCCACTTGCGCGTGCTTCTACGCGGGCCGGGCCAGCGCTATTTTTTGTCCTTCGGTTTGTCGGAGGCGGCATCCGAGGACAGCGCGGCCACGAAGGCTTCCTGCGGGACGTCGACGCGGCCGATCGTCTTCATCCGCTTCTTGCCTTCCTTCTGCTTCTCGAGCAGCTTGCGCTTACGGCTGATGTCACCGCCGTAGCACTTCGCGAGCACGTCCTTGCGGATGGCCCGGATGTTCTCGCGCGCGATGATCTTCGAGCCGATCGCGGCCTGGATCGGCACCTCGAACTGCTGGCGTGGGATCAGCTCGCGCAACTTGGTGGTCATCTTGTGGCCGTAGGCTTGGGCAGCGTCCTTGTGCACGATCGCGCTGAACGCGTCCACCGCCTCGCCCTGCAACAGGATGTCCACCTTCACCAGCTGCGACTCCTGCTCACCCGCCTCTTCGTAATCGAGACTCGCGTACCCGCGGGTGCGCGACTTCAGCGAGTCGAAGAAATCGAAGATGATCTCGGCCATCGGCATGGTGTAGCGCAGCTCGACGCGGGTCTCGGACAGGTAGTCCATGCCGCCGAGCTCGCCGCGGCGGGACTGGCACAGCTCCATGATCGAGCCGATGAACTCGCTCGGGGAGATGATGGTGCACTTCACGATCGGCTCGTAAACGTTGCGCACCTTGCCTTCCGGCCAATAAGAGGGATTGGTGACAACCTGTTCGGCACCGTCTTCCATCTCCACCCGGTACACCACGTTCGGCGCGGTCGAGATCAGATCCAGGTCGAATTCGCGCTGCAACCGCTCACGGGTGATCTCCATGTGCAGCAGTCCGAGGAAGCCGCAGCGGAAACCGAACCCGAGCGCGACCGATGTCTCCGGGGTGTAGGTCAGCGCGGCGTCGTTGAGCTGGAGCTTCTCCAGGGCATCACGCAGGTCCGGATAGTCGGAGCCGTCGACCGGGTAGAGGCCGGAGTAAACCATCGGGCGCGGCTCGCGGTACCCGGTGAGCGGTTCGGTCGCGCCGCCGCGCGCGCCGGTCACCGTGTCGCCGACCTTCGACTGGCGCACGTCCTTCACGCCGGTGATCAGGTAGCCGACCTCGCCGACGCCGAGCCCCTGAGTCGGCTTGGGCTCCGGAGAGACGATGCCGATCTCCAGCAGCTCGTGCGTGGCGCCAGTAGACATCATCTTGATCTTCTCGCGCGGGGTCAGCTTGCCGTCCACCACGCGGACGTAGGTGACCACGCCACGGTAGGTGTCGTAGACCGAGTCGAAGATCATCGCGCGGGCGGGCGCGTCGGCGTCGCCGACCGGCGGCGGCACCTGGGCGATCACCTGGTCGAGCAGGTCGGCCACGCCCTCACCGGTCTTGCCGGACACGCGCAGCACGTCCGACGGCTCACAACCCACGATGTGGGCCAGCTCGGCGGCATAGCGCTCCGGGTCGGCGGCGGGCAGGTCGATCTTGTTCAGTACCGGGATGACCGTCAGATCCTTGTCCAGCGCCAGGTACAGGTTGGCCAGTGTCTGTGCCTCGATGCCCTGCGCGGCGTCGACCAGCAGGATCGCGCCCTCACACGCCTCGAGCGCACGCGACACCTCGTAGGTGAAGTCCACGTGGCCGGGCGTGTCGATGAGATGCAGTACGAAATCGGTGCCCACGCTCTCCCCCGTCCGGGGATTCCAGGGCAGCCGCACGTTCTGGGCCTTGATCGTGATGCCGCGTTCGCGCTCGATATCCATCCGGTCCAGATACTGAGCGCGCATCTGCCGCTCCTCGACCACACCGGTCAGTTGCAGCATCCGGTCGGCCAGCGTCGACTTGCCGTGGTCGATGTGCGCGATGATGCAGAAGTTCCGGATCCGGGTGGGATCGGTGAAAGTCGTGTCGGCGAAGCTGGCGGGCACTCCACTCCTCATGGGTATCGGCAAACTGCCGTCTATCGTCCCATGAGCAGTGCGAAGGCTCCGCCAGTGGTGCTGTGTTGGTTTTGCAGCGCCTGCGGCGCTGCGTGTTCGCGCCTCGATGGCTCGCGTCCGAGCGGGCGAGACTCGCACCCGACGGGGCTGAGAATCTCGTGGCTTGCCCCCGGTTCCCGCCGCACTCCGCAATCATGTGCCGCCCAGATCGCGGATAACCTCGGCGACACGGCGAATCGGGCGCGGATGAGAAGAGGCTGACGCGCCGTTATTCTCCAGGGATGGCCCGAAGTTGGAACTCTCTCGGCAAGCAACTCGGTCTCCTCGCGAAGGAGCAGGGGCCCAAGATCGTCAAGCAGCAGGGACCCAAGCTGGTGGAACGACTGGTGGGGACGCTGGCGCAGCGTCGCGCGCCCAGCGGCGTGTCCGTGCGTCCTGCCGCGTCGACACCGGTCCCGACGGCCGAGCGGGCACGACAGATCGTTTATTCGCCGCAGCTGGACGGACGGGCCGATCCGGGCGAGATCGTCTGGACCTGGGTGCCCTTCGAGGAGGATCCGAGCAACGGCAAGGACCGGCCGGTGCTGGTGGTCGGCCGCGACCGCCGCACGCTGCTGGGCCTGATGCTGTCGTCGAATCCCGAACGCGCGTACGACCACAACTGGATCGGCATCGGCAGCGGGTCCTGGGACCACGACGCACGGCCCAGCTGGGTCCGGCTCGACCGGGTACTCGACGTGCCGGAGGCGAGCATCCGCCGCGAGGGAGCGATCCTGCCACGCAAGACCTTCGACTTGGTCGCACACCGGCTGGTGATCGAATACCGGTGGAGCTGATCCGCTCCGGAAGTGTGGGGCCCGGACCGACACGGCCCAGTGTCCGGCCCGGTGCCACGCCATCAGGAGAGCATCTCGCGGGAACGGCCGAACAGCAGGCCGTACACCAACGCGCCGAGCACGCCGCCGATCAGCGGGAACACCACGAACGCCCAGACCTGTCCCATCGCACCGTTCTGGTAGGGGGCCACGGCGAGGCTGCGGGCCGGGTTGACCGAGGTGCCGTCCACCGGAATCGAGACCAAGTGGATCACCGCCAGCGTGACACCGATGGACAGCCCGGCCAGCGGTACGTCGGAGATCTGGTCGGTGGAGGCCAGCACCACGAATACCAGCAGTGCCGTCAGCATCACCTCGATGATGATCATGGCAGCCATCCCGTAGCCGTTCTGCACGACCACCTCACCGAGCGGCCCGGTCTTCGCCGACGGACTGTGCGCGCCCCACCCGTTCGCACCGAGCCCGTCTAACGAACGGTCATAGGATGGCAAATTCTTGGCCAGCGCGAACAACACGAGGCCGGCCAAGAAACCGCCGATCAACTGGGCGATCACGTATCCGGCCGCGGACAACGCCCCCACCCGGCCGAGCAGCAGCTGACCGATCGTGACCGCCGGGTTGACATGGCAACCCGAGATCGGCCCGATCGCGTAGACCAGGAAAATCAGCGTGAGTCCGAAGGCCAGCGCAATCCCGAGCGCGCCGACCCGCTCCCCCGCCAGCACCGCCGTGCCGACGCCGCCGATCACCAGGACAAAGGTGCCGATCGCCTCGGCGCCCCATTTCTTGCTGTCGGGAATCGGTTTGTTCTCGGCAACCTCTTCCACGACTTCCTGAGCCGTTGGAGACATCTGTCCACCTTCCGTGTTCCAGACGTGGTGCTCTTGCGAGCCGTGGTACCGCTTCGACAACAGAGCCGCTCGAGATCAACGGTTGCTCGCCGGACGCTACGCGAGTCTGGTGATCTCTACATCGACTTCGAGATCGGTGGAGCCACCTACGGAGAATATGCCCTTCAGAGGCGGAGCATCGGCATAATCGCGGCCGACCTCCATGGAAACGTGCTGTTCAGTGCTGGAGATGTTGTTCGTCGGGGCTGTTCATCGGGACGTAACCCCATCAGGCGCCGGTTCACGCCTCCATCCAGGCTCGCGACTATCCAGCAACCGTTAGGCCGATCTCGGCGGACGGGTCGCGGTACAGATAGCCGGAACGTACCGGCTTGGACGCCCTGCTGCGCAGCGACGCCAGGGCCGAGTGCGCATAGGCGCCGTCCGCCCATCCCGGACGCAACGGCCCGACCCAGCTGGTCGCGCCGAAAGTTCCGCGCGTCACTCGCCGCCGCCCGGTGGAACTCCTGCGGCCGGACGCAGCGGTCGTCCGCACTTCAGGTCGGACACGCACCGATTTCGTGTGCCGAAGGGCGACTGGTACCCTCGATCTTCGGCGCTGCGTTACCCATTTACCCGGGGTTGTGTCGCGCGCTCCCGAACTTTTTCAGGACAGACATCCACCAGACAGGAACACGAGGAAACAGGCGTGGCCAACATCAAGTCCCAGATGAAGCGGATCCGCACCAACGAGGAAGCGCGCAAGCGCAACCAGTCGGTCAAGTCCGCGCTGCGCACCGCCATCCGCAGCTTCCGGGAGGCTGCGGCCACCGGTGACAAGGAGCAGGCCACCGAGCGTCTGCAGTTCGCCAGCCGCAAGCTGGACAAGGCCGCCTCGAAGGGCGTCATCCACGCCAACCAGGCCGCCAACAAGAAATCGGCCCTGGCGTTGGCCCTCAACAAGCTCTGACGCACCGGTACCGCACGCCGATACCGCCCACGCTCTGACGCAGCCGCCGTGGCCTCGATGACCACGGCGGCTTTTGTCGTGCCCAGACCGCGTCGCCGACGTTCGGCGGATCCGTCCTTCGTCCATTCGGTTCCCACCTCGCACTCTCCAGGGGATTCCGGATCAGCCCGCGCCGTGTCTATGGTTCCAGCTACCATTCGGCGCATGGTAACCGTGTATGCCAATCAGACCGTCGTCCGCGCCGAGGACCTGCCGGATGTGATCCGGGCGGCCGAGGTGCTCGGATTCGGCTTGAAGATCGAGAATGTGCTGGTTCCCGACGATGACGGCGGTTACTCGTTGGAGTGGATCGTCACGCGGGACGAGGACGTGCCCGCCTTCGAGGAGTGGGAAGGCCGCTACGAGGACGCGGAGGACGACGAGGAGCTGGTGGTACTCAGCTCCGCGGAGTAGTCCCGGTCACGGCTGGATCGGCGGCCAGCCGATCCAGCGTGGTCTGGGAATCCTCGTCCGCCGCCCGGTAGATGATGATCCGCTGGTCCGGATCCTGCACCGGCATCAGGACCTCATAGGTGACCACCAGCGGGCCCACCACCGGATGGCGCAGCGGCTTGTTCCCGCGCCCCTGCACTCGGACGTCGTGGCGGGCCCACGCTTGTTCGAACTCAGGGCTGTGCGCGGTGAACTCGGCGATCAAGTCGGCCAGCACCTGGTCGTCGGGGTGGGCGGCCCACGCCGCGCGCAGATCCGCGATGCCCTCGCGGATGATGCGTTCCCGTTCGACGTAGAACTCTCGCATGCCCGGGGCCATCAGGCACAGCCACATGGAGTTTCGCTGCCGCTCCGGCAGGGCTCCGAAGTCGGTGATCAGCCACGCCATCTCCCGGTTCCAGGCCAGGATGTCGTAGCGGTGGTTCACCAGCATCGCGGGCAACGGCGATAGATCGCGCACCAGCATGGCCAGCGCCGGCGCGGGCACCGTGCTCGGTTTGCCGTTGTTCGGCAGCCGCTGCAGCGCCAGATCGAACAGGTAGACGCGCTCGTCGCTGTTCAGCCGAAGCGCCTGTGACAGCGCCTCGAGTACTTCCGCCGACGGCCGCAGCCCGCGTCCCTGTTCGAGTCGCACGATGTAGTCCGTGCTCACTCCCGCCAGCTCGGCGACCTCCTCACGCCGCAGTCCCGGCGTCCGCCGCGCCTGTCTGCGCTGCGGCAATCCGAGGTCGCGTGGGGTCAGGCGTTCTCGCCGGGCCCGCAGGAAGGCCGCCAGTTCCTGTGTTCGATCCACGCCGCTCCCGGCCCCTCCGTGGTTACGCAAGCTTCCGCCTCCAGGCCTGAGATCGCGGCGCGGTGTTGGATCTGCGCCGCTCTCGGGCCCTCCGTGGTTACGCAAGCTTCCGCCTCCAGGCCTGAGATCGCGGCGCGGTCGCATTCACCGTGCCAGTCATCACCGTCGATCCTACGGCTGCCTAGGACTGGCTTTCCCAGGAAGAAGCCTCCCTTACCCTGCACCGCGCGCAGCTGAAGACTGGGTACCGACAACGCAGCATCTCGACGACAAGGAGCTGGACATGTCCGGAGCCCGCACCCTCGACACCTATCGGCTGCTCGGCCGCTCAGGTCTTCGGGTGTCTCCCCTGTCCCTCGGAACCATGACCTTCGGCGCCGACTGGGGGTGGGGCGCCGACAAGGACGAGGCACGCAAGATCTTCGACACCTACGTCGACCGCGGCGGCAACTTCATCGACACGGCCAACCAGTACACCAACGGCACCTCCGAGCAACTGCTTGGCGAATTCACCGCGGACAACCGCGAAAGCCTGGTGCTGGCAACCAAGTACACGATGCTGCGCCGCCCGGGCGACCCGAATTCCGGTGGCAACCACCGCAAGAGCATGTTCGCCTCGGTCGAGGCCAGCCTGCGCAGGCTGAACACCGACTACATCGACTTGCTCTACCTGCACGCCTGGGACTTCCTGACCCCGGTCGAGGAAATCCTGCGCGGCATGGACGATCTGGTGCGCACGGGCAAGGTGCTCTACGTGGGCATCTCCGACGCACCGGCCTGGCAGGTCTCCCGGATGCAGACCATCGCCGACCTACGTGGCTGGTCGCCGCTGATCGCGCTACAGATCGAATACAGCCTGATCGAGCGGACCGTGGAACGCGACCTCATCCCGATGGCGCGTGAGCTGGGCCTCGGGGTGATCCCGTGGTCACCGCTGGCCAGCGGCGTACTCACCGGCAAGTACAGCCGCGCCGATCTGGACCACGAGGCGGAAAGTTCGCCCGAGGGCAGCCGCAAGAACGTGGCCGCCGCCAACGGCTCGCTCACCGAACGCGGCCTCGCCATCGCCGACGTGGTGAAGGAGGTCGCGGGCGAAATCGGCACGACCCCCTCACAAGTCGCGTTGGCTTGGACCCTGCGCAACCCCGGTGTCACGTCGCCGATCATCGGCGCGCGTACCGCCGCGCAGCTCGAGGACAACCTAGGGGCGCTCGACGTCGAATTCGACGCGGCCCAGCTCGTCCGGCTGGAGCAGGCCAGCGCCCTCGACCTCGGCTTCCCGCACGAGATGCTCGCCCGCCCGATGACGCGCAGCGTTACCTTCGGAGACCTGAAAATCGAAGGGCGCGACTGATCATCGGCCCGTGCGGCGGTGCGACCGGAATTTGCACCGCCGTATGGGGCTGTCCTAGGCTCGTGTCGCGACCTCACGTCGTCGTAAGCGTTCACGTCAACCAACGCACCGGCCCGCCGCCCGGCGGAGTCGTTGCTTGACGAGAAACCTTCGGAGCGACCGATGAATTCCGCGAAGTCCCATTCCCGCATCCGATTCGGCAAGCTGCCCGCCCGCTACGCGGCGGTACTCATGCCCATGCTGCTGTCGATCCTGATGACCTGCATAGTTTCCCTGATCAGCACCCTGATGAGCGACGGCGTCGCGGTCGGCGTGTGGCTGCGTTCTTGGGCCGTGTCCTGGCCCATCGCGTTTCCGACGCTGCTGCTGGTCCTGCCTTTGGTTCGCCGCGCCACCGCAGCACTGGTCCAGACGCCGTAGCCACGTCACCGCTCGGGGCGATGAATTCCGGTCCGCCGAATCGTCTGTATCGGTGACAGCACCGACCGCGGAGAGTGACGATGGACTTGGACGAGATCATGGTGTGGACCCGCGCCGAACGGCTCGGGCTCGCCGAATTCCTCGATGACCTGGACGAACACGAGTGGTTGGCCGACTCCCTGTGTCCCGGCTGGACCGTACACGACGTGCTCGCCCACGTCACGCTGTCCAACCGGGTCACCTTCTGGCCGACGGTCGCCGGAGTGATCCGGGCTCTGGGGAACTGGAATCGGATGACCGAGCGGATGGCACGCGATCGCGCCGCCCGCTACACACCGGCCGAGCTGATCGCGCAATTACGCGAGGGTGCCGGATCGGCGCGGCGGGCGCCGGGAGCAGGTCCCCTGGATCCTTTGGTGGACACCATGATCCATGGACAGGACATCGCGCGGCCACTCGGACGGGGGCGGGCGATGCCGACCGAACAGGCGGTCGTCGCGCTGGAACATGTACTGCGCAGCCCGTTCTACGGCGCGGAGAAGCGGGTGCACGGCGTTCGGCTGATATCCACGGACGCGGACTGGTCGACAGGTGCCGGGACAGAGGAGATTCGCGGACCACTGAGCGACCTGCTGCTTATGGCGACCGGGCGCACAGCCGGGCTCGACGGCGTGACCGGGACGGGTGTGCAGCGTGTCGCGAACAGACTGTAGGTGTCCGGAAGTCCGCACAACCGAAGACGCGGACAGAGGCGACTGAAGCGCGCAACTGGCCAACCGGGCGACAACCCAGTGGTGTGTGGGGCGACGCAGGATAAGCGAAGGCGCGAGCCAAGTCCGTTCGCAGAACCGATTGGATTCGCCGGCGCGAGTCGACTCGGCAGTCCGGAAGCCGCACCGATCGACTGGCACGGCGCGGCGTGTCGCTCCACCACACTGTTCGGCACCACCACACCGCGACCGCGACGGTCGAGGTGGGACGGCCCGCCCGACGGCCGAAGGAAAGGCCGACAGTCGGCTACCTCTGTGGGCCTAGCGCGCCGCGATCAGCACCCACCGGCGAAACTGGTGACCACCTCAGGAGTCCCCGGTGGATCCACCTCAGTCAGCTTGCGCCGTGCAGGTCCAGGATCTGGGTGAGGGCATGTTCGAGGGCGTAACCGGCGTCGGCGGCGCCGCCTTTGACGTCGGCGTTGAGAGTGGCGACCACCTGGAGGGCCGAGCCGATAGTCGCCGGGGTCCAGCTGCGGGCTTGCGCCTGCGCCTTTTTAACCTTCCAGGGCGGCATGCCGAGCTGCTGGGCCAGTTTGAACGGGTCGCCGCGGCCTGCCGAGCCGACCCGCGCGATGGTGTGCACCGAATCGGCGAGGGCGTCGGCGAGCAGGACATACGGCACGCCACGGTCGTTCGCCCAACGCAGTGCCTCCATCGCGCCGGGGCGGTCGCCCGCGACGGCGAGTTCGGCCACATCGAACCCGGAGACTTCGGCCTTGCCCGAGTAGTAACGACGCACAGCCGCGCCATCGATCTTGCCTCCGGTGTCGGCGGCCAGCTGCGCGCACGCGGCCGCCAACTCGCGTAAATCCGAGCCCACCGCTTCCACCAAGACCTGCACGACTTCGCCCGACACCCGGACACCGGCGTTGCGGAACTCGCCGCGAACGAACTCGATCCGCTGCGCGGCCTTGGTCAGCTTCGCGCAGTCGTGGGTGACGGCTCCAGCCTTCTGCAACGCGGGCACCAGAGCCTTTGCCCGCCCGCCCCCGGAGTGCAGGACCACCAGTACTACGCCCTCGGGCGGGTCCTGGGCCGCCTCGGTGATCACCGCGACCGCGTCTTTGCCCGCCTCGGCCGCCGCCTCGAGAACGATCACCCGATCCTCGGCAAACAGCGACGGGCTCAGCAGTTCGGCCAGCTCGGCAGTGCTCGCATCCCCCGCCCGCAGCCGATCCACCGGCACCGCGTCCCCGTCCGGCGCCGACGCCCGCACCTGCGCGGTAACCTCCGCCAACGCGCGCTCGATCAGCAGTTCTTCTTCCCCGAGCGCCAAGTGCAACTGCGCGGGACGCCCGCTCACCACAGCGCCTTCCCCATACCCGACTCCACCGCGCCCGAGGGCCATGCCTCGGTAGTTCGCTCCCTCATGCCTCCACCTCGCTAGCGCTCGGCTCCACCATGACCGAGAACTCGGCTGTGCCCATCGCTCGCTCGCTGCGCTCGCCCACGGCCTGATCCTACGATCTCCCACCAAGGATCGGAGCCCGGCACCTAGTCGGCCGAAGCCGCCGAATCGCCTCGGCTCCCGCCGTCGGTGCGCTGCGGCGGTCGCCGAATGCCACCGTGCGTCCGACACGGGCTCGCACACCGCGATGCAGCTCTCGCCTTGGTCGCCGCCGCGGCCAACTCCGAAGTCAGCTGACGACACCGAAAACTACACCGCCGCGAATTCTCCGGAGCCGTGCGCACCGAGCCAGCGGCACATCTCAACTGCATCACCATGCTTCGTGGCCCCCGGCGATCGACAAGCCGCATCGACCATTCGATGAGCACCTTCCGACCTCGTGACTCACCGGGAGGTCGTCATGCCCAGGCTTCGGCCGTCGCCGACGATCACGATGTCGCCACGCTGGTCGGTGCGTGCCACCGTCGCGCCGAGAGCCGACAGTTCCGCGAGGACGGCGGGATTCGGGTGGCCGAAAGTGTTGTCCGCGCCGACGCTGACGAGAACGACGCGGGGACGCACCGAGTCGAGGAAATCCCTTGTGGTAGTGCGTGATCCGTGGTGTGGAAGCTTGAGGATGTCGGCCTGGATGGGGATTCCGGCATGCATCAGCGCGCGCTGCGCGGGTGCTTCGATATCACCGGTGAGCAGGATGCGACCAGCAGGAGTGCTGGCGGCGACAACCACGGAGCGGTCGTTCGCGTCATCGGCTTCGGCTCCGCGGATGGGCCGTGGCCCATGCGGGTTCGGCGCCAGCACTTCGAGTTCGACCGCGCCGAAACTCAACGCCTGTCCGGCGGACAGCTCCAACAGCGGCACCCCTGCATTTCTGGCGACGGTCGCGACCTGCGACAGACCCGCGACCGGCACCAGTGGGTCGGTGCTGCCGGCCCGATTCACCGTCGGCGCATGCCCGTATCCCCCAGGCCGGCAAGGAATGTCCGCCCGTGTCGAAGCGCCGTCGCCGGTCCGGTTGCCTCCGGACAGTCGCCACTCGGCCACGGATGCCGTCTTGTCGTGGGTACGTATCTGCACACCCGCGTCACGCTCGGCTGCATTATCGAGCCCGTCGCCGGTTCGGAACCGCGCACCTCTGGGCACCACGCGGATGTCGCGCACACGGCTGGGCCAGGCGTCCGCATGTCTCCGCTCGCCTGACGGTGTTGCGGGATTATTTGATTCGCAGTTCGCGTCGGCCCCAGGGGGCGGGTGCGCGTGTTCGGATGCGATGGCCGGTGGGAGTCCGTCGAGCTCGTGCAGGCCGACAGCTATAGCGGCGACCGCTCGGTGCTGCAAGGCGCCGGTCAGGCCGCCGATGTGGTCGGCATGCGGATGGGTGAGGATGAGCAGGGGGATCTGCGAGATATGGAGGCGGTCCAGACAGGTTCGGATCGGACCCGGGTCGGGTCCGACGTCGATCACCACGGCGGTGCCGGGACCGACCGCGAGGGCAAGGCCGTCGCCTTGGCCGACGTCGCAAGCCGCGAGGATCCAGCCGTTCGGCGGCCAGCCGGGATGCCAGACGCGGACCGGGACCAGGACCGCCGCGACACCGAGCGCGACCGCGGCGGCGATTCGACGCACGGCACGCGAGCGCAGCGCCACGATTGCGGTCGCGATGGCGATGCTCGCCATCAGCCCACCCGCGACACCGCCCGGCACCGCGACAGACGCCCCGGGTAGGGCGGCCGCATGTTCGGCGACGAACAACAACCACCACATCGGTGGAGCGACGCACCGTAGAACGAGACCGGCGAGTGGCGAGCAGAGGCAGGACAGGACCGCACCACCTGCCCCTATTACGGTGATCGGCGCGACAACCGGTGCCACAAGAACATTCGCGAGGACGGCAATGAGGCTGAGCCGCCCCGTAAGTGCGATCATGATCGGCGCGGTGACCACGAACGCTCCCGCGGACACCGCGACGATCTCGGCGGGTGCGCGCCACCAACCCCTGGCCCGCAACCAATCGGCCCAGCTGGGCGCCACCAGAATCAGACCGGCGGTCGCGACAACCGACAGCGCGAAACCAGCGTTTACGGCGAGTCCGGGCCACAAGGCGAGCAGCGCGATGGTCGCGGCGCACAGCGCGGGCAGTGCCTGTTTCCGACGACCGGTGATCAAGGCCAGCACCGTGATCGCACCCATCGCCCCGGCACGCAGCACACTCGGGTCCGGACGCGCGACGACCACGAACATGAGCAGCGCCGCCGCCGCGACAGCCGCCGCGGTACGCGGGCCGAGGGTCAACAGCCGCACGGCGAACAACACGACGGATAAGAGAATGGTGAAGTTCGCGCCACTGACCACACAGAGGTGTTGCATCCCCGCGATGTCGAACTCGCCGCGAACCTGGGCGGGCAGCGCCGAGGTGTCGCCGACGACGAGCGCAGGCAGGAGCCCCGCGGCATCGGCCGGCAGGACCCGTGCGGCCGCCGCCGCGAAATCGGCACGCACCGAGCCAGCGACGCCCTGCCACCACGGCAGCGGTCCGACGACCTTCGGCGGTCCGTGCGCGCTCAGCGCCACGACGGTGAGATCGGCTCGACGCGGCTGATCCACCCGCGCGAGGAACTCGACCGGCCTGCCGGGCGACAGCTCGGCCCACTCCTCCCCGGTGGCAAGGACCACCACCGCACCACCGGCACGAACTGTCGCGTCGCCGCGCCGGAACTCCCGCAGATCCGCCCGGATCACCCATTGCTTATCACCACCGAATGTCTTGCTGCGCACCGCTTTCGGATCGTCGGTCGGCGCCGCTACTACGTGTAGCGACTGTCCCGACGCTGCCCGCAGCGGATGTGTCGCCACCCGATGTGCCCGCCACGCCGCGGCGGCCGCGAATCCCGCGCCGAGCACCACGGCCGCGAGTGCCACCACCGCCACGGCCCGCCATCGTTCACCGCGGTGCGCGATCGCCCACAGCAACAGCACCCACAGCCCGATAGCCAACACGGCCAATGCGGCGGCCAGCATCACTCCCGTCCTCCACCCCGCCGTCAACGCCACGATCGTCGCTGCCCAGCAGCACAGGGCCGCGGGCAATAGCCTGGCATCGAGCACCTGCGCGGCATCGGAATCGTCTCGAGCCGAACGGTGACCGCCGACGTGCGCAGTGGCGTCGTCCCCCTCCGAACGTGCACCTGTTGCGCTCGTCGAGCCGATCTCGCCGCTCGAGCCGGACCTCATACCGTCACCAGATCGCGCAGCCGGGCAAGCCGGGCGGGGCCGATTCCCTCGACCTCCCCGAGTTGCTCCACGGAGGTGAAGCGACCATTGGTGGTACGCCAGCTGACGATGGCGCGGGCGGTGACCGGCCCGACACCCGGAAGGGCGTCGAGTTCGGTCTCGGAAGCGGTATTGAGGTCGACCCTGGCCGCCGGTCCCGACGGGCGGCCCGAGGAAGACGACGAGCCGGACGGTGGGCGACCGCCCGCGCTGATCGTCGAGCTGCCGGGCTGCGGCAGACCCGGGTTCGGTGTAACCGGACCGACCAGCACCTGGTCTCCATCCGACAGACGCTGGGCGAGGTTGAGGCCGCTGGTGTCGGCGCCGTCGATCGGTCCGCCTGCCGCGGCGATCGCGTCGGCGACCCGCGACCCCCCGGGCAGCCGGACCAGACCGGTGTGATGGACCAGGCCGACGACGCTGACGACCAGTTCGGTCGCCGACTGGCCCGGATCAGTGTGCACCGGCAACGCACCGGGCGGCGCGGCCATGCTCGCCGACAGAACCGCGGCAGGTCGCGAAGCGGCCGTCGGCCGTATCGCGGGCAGCGGCGGAACCACCTGGGCTATCGGACGCTCACGGAACACGACCACCGCGGCGACCGCCATCGCGGCCAGCCCGACCACCACCAGCGCGCGCACACCGCGACGGCCCGGATCGAGCCGGACACCCCGGAACCGCACCGGCACAAGGCGATCCCGCCAGCCCGAGCCGGCAACCGGTTCCTCGAGCCAGCCGGGAGACCGCACGCGACAGACCTCGCGCTCGTTCTCCTCCGCCGGGTCCAGGTCGGCGGGCAACTGCTCGAGATCCCATTGCCCCAACCCGGCGGGCGGACCGGCCGCGCGGATGCCGGCACCGGCCGTTCCGCTCGCCCCGATCTGGGCGGTCAGGGCGCCCAGTCGCCGTCGCACTCGCTCGCGTTCGTCCTGTCGTGACATGGCGGCGACGGTAATGCCACGGCACGGCGCAAGGCCCCACACGACCAGCCGATTCAATGAACCTGTTGATAGCGATCGCACTGTGGACAACTCGATCCGGAGACACGGGTCAGCGACTGCGACGAGCCCTCGGCGCGACACCGACTGCGCCCCGCCATTCCTCCTCCGCAATACGCTGATCCGACACGTCAGCTCAGATCTTTGGCGAAGCAGTTCGACAACGGCAGCGGCTCGTAAGGCGAGAAGATCGGAATCCGATGGTAGCCACTGCGTCGGTAGAACCGAACCGCTTCCGGTTGCAGGTGACCGGTCTGCAAAATCAGTCGCGGGCGCCCCGCCGCGCGGGCGGCGTCCTCGGCGGCGCCCAGGAGCAGCGCCGCGGCGCCGGAACCGCGGCGCGCTGGACGAACGAACATCCGTTTGACTTCGAGATCGTCGGCGTTCCAGCGGATCCCGGCGTGGCCGGCGGGCTCATCCGAGTACGCGACGAAGGTGCGGTGCACAGTGGCGGGATCGACCGCATGCGGGTCGGTGCGCAACGTCTGCTCCAGGTCGGCGTAGCGCGGTCGGACCTCGGCGGCCATCTCCGCTCGCAGTGCCACCGCATCGGGATGCTCCCAGTGGACCGAGGATACGGTCAGCGGCGGACGGATCGGCGGAATCGCGGAACTTTTCATCAGATGTTCAGCGCGGATTCCTCCTCGTTCACAAACAGGAGGAAGCGCTTTCCTCCTTTTGGTGTCGGTGGTGGCGGCTAGGTTGTCGGGTATGGATGAGGTGGTGCGGTACAGCTATCGGCTGCGGCCGGACCGCGCGGCGGGGCGTGCTTTGCCGGCGGTTTCTGTGGGATGAGCCGTCAATCAGCAGAAATCGGAGCCCATCGGCGTTCGGTACGTTGAGCAAACTCCTGACCGATGCCCGCCGTGCTCGAATACGGATCACCGAGATTGCTGCGTCGGGTCAGGCACAGCCGCCGGGGACGACGAGAACGCCGACGGCGCCGAGGCCGAGATGGACGGCGAGAATGGGGCCGAATTCGGCGATCACGAGTTCACGGATGCCGGGGATGAGGTCACGCAACTGGGCGGCAACGGTGTTTGCCGCGTCCGCGGCGGCGAGATGCTGGACGGCGACCGCCGCGCCGCCCTCGCCTGCGGCGTCGACGGCCGCCGCGACGAGTTTCGCGTACGCCTTGGAGCGGGTGCGGGCTTTCTCGCGGAGTTCGAGTCGCCCCTCGACGATGTGCAACAGCGGCTTGGTGACCAACTCCGTGCCGAAGAACGCCGCCGCGGACGACAGCCTGCCACCGCGCCGCAGCTGCTCCGTGCGGTTGACGAGGATGAACGCGCGGGCGCGGCTGGAGGTGGTGACCGCCGTGTCGTACACGACGTCCAGCGGCGCCCCGGCACGCGCCCGCCGCGCGGCGGCAAGCACCGGCAGCCCGGTCGCCAGCCCAGCGCCCAGCGAGTCGACCAGGCGCACCCGGTCGGCGGCGTCCATGTCGCGGACAGCCTGCCGACCCGCCTCCCAGGTCGCGGACAGCTGCCGGGAAATGTGCACCGCGACAACACCGTCACCGCCGCTGCGTATCAGTGCCTGCTCGTACACCGCGCGAAGCTCCCCCGGCGACGCCGCGGAAGTGGTCACCGTGTCCGCGGCGTAGTCGATATCGACCGGATCCACACCCTCCCTGATCGCCCGGTCACCGATCAGGACATGCAGTGGGGCGACGACGATATCCAGCTCGTCGACGTGTTCGGCAGGGACGTTGGCGGACGAATCGGTGACGACCACGACGGCCACGGACTACCGAACCTCCTGCAGGGTCTTCACCATCGCGTTGGCCACGGCGGTGTGCCCCGCCCAGCCCCAGTGGATTCCGTCCGGGTTCGCCTCACCGGAGAAGATGTTGTCGCGCACCGCTTCAGCGAGGTCGACCAGCGGCACCGAGGTGCGGCCCGACCAGGCTCGCAACGCCTTGACAGCGGGCTCCCGACCGGAGTGTACGCGCCCGTAGGCGTCGCATTGATGCACCGACGGCAGCACCGCGACAACCGGCAGATCGGGCCGCAGCTGAGCCAGCGCGTTGCGCGACTGTTCCAGGTAGTCGACGCTCACCTTCGGCGGAAGCGCCACGGGACGGCCGAGTTTCGAGAGTTTCGGCTGCAACCAGGTATAGGTGGCGCGGACCGCGCGGCGGATGGCGGGTGGGCGCACGTAACGGATCAGCTCGCGTAGCGCGGTCGGCAGTGGCGAGGGTAGCGTGTCCATGCCGCCGACGGCGAAGACCACCGCACCGGCGCGCGGTACCGCGGCCCACACGCGCGGATCACCGATCAGTGCCCAGTAGGCGTCGCGGCAGGTCCAGCCGATACGGCCGACCAGTTCGACGTCCCAATCCAATTCGGCGGCAACCAGATTCGGCCAAATCCGCGGATCGTCGGCAGGCAGTCCACCCTTCGGCCCGAAATAGGCGAGCGAGTCGGCGATCACCAGCAGCACGGGGCGCGGGGAATACCGCGGTTCGGCGGATACTTCCACTTCCACTGATTCCGCTGTGGGAGAGAAAGATTCGGCAGCGACGACAGAATCTGCTGCCTGAATTACCATGTCAGCGGCGGACTCGGCAACGGATGCCGACTCCGCTGCGAGGACCACGCCGGCGGCGGAATCGGCGTTGGCGGCAACCTCCGGGTCCGCGGAAAGCTCCGCATCAGCCGCAAGCCCCGCGTCCGCGGCAACCTCCGCATCCGCGGCCGAGTCTGCGGCGGCAAGCCCCGCGTCCGTGGCAACCTCCGCATCGGCGGCACAGTGGGCCGCGGCAACTTCTGAGTCGGCGGCAGGCTCCGCATCAGCCGCAAGCTCCGCGTCCAGGGCACGGACCACGTCGGCGGCAACCTCGGCGTCAGCCGCAGGCCACGCGGCAGTGGCGGCGTCGGCGACGGCGACGACCCCGACGGCAAGCTCGTCGTCGCGGATGCGGTCGATATCGGCGGCGGCTGCGGCGGATGAGCCGGTCTCGACCCCCACGACGACGGAATCGGTTGCCGGATCAGCAGACTCCACCACGGCGGCAGCCGCGACATCACCATCCGCAACGGCGACTCCGACAGCATCCGCTACCGCTGCGTCACCCTCCGCGTCCGCTCCGTCGGATTCCTCGGCGGATGACGTTTCCGCCGCGCCGGATTCACCGACCGCGCCCGACGACGCTCCCTCGGGCTGGACACCGGATTCGTGTCGAGCCGGTGGCGGGCCGCCGAACAGCGCGTCCGGCAAGTGTCGTTCGGCTTTTGCCGAAACCTTCCGGAACAGTTCGTCCGGGACCGACCTGATCGGCTCTTCAGAGGACATCGGGTGCTACCTTCGCCGCTGCGTTCCACACATCCAGACGCCAGCCGGGCTGTTCGATGCTCGGGCCGTGGCTGCTGAGCTGCACCCAGCTGGTATTGGCCAGTCCTCCGAGGATGGGCCAGTTCTGGGGCGGCAGGTCGAGCAGCGCGGCCGTGAGGGCGGCGATCAGCCCGCCGTGCGCCACCAGGATGATAGTCCGGCCGGGCCAGTCCTGCCGCTCGACAAGCAATTCCTGGACCACCGGCAGCGACCGCGCGCCGACCTCGAGTTTGCTCTCGCCGTTCGGCGGGGTGTAGCTAGCGTCGAGCCGCCACGCCATGCGCGCGCCCGGGTAGTCGGCGTCGACCTCGAGGTGAGTCAATCCCTCCCAGTCGCCGAGGTCGGTCTCCCGCAGCCGGGTGTCCGGGGCGATGGTCAGCCCGGTGTGGTCGGCAAGCGCCGTAGCGGTGTCGAACGCACGGCGCAGGTCCGAGGAGAGAATCGCGATGGCGTTGCGCGACACGAGTTCGCGGGCAGCCTCTTTGGCCTGCCTGCGACCGAGCTCGGTGAGATCGGTGTCGATCTGGCCCTGCATCCGGTCGGTGGCATTCCATTCGGTTTGCCCGTGGCGCAGCAGGATCAAGGTGCGCACTCCGGCGTATTTGCTCACGGTCTCGCCTCACC
This sequence comes from Nocardia sp. NBC_00881, assembly GCF_045207455.1. Taxonomy (NCBI): domain Bacteria; kingdom Bacillati; phylum Actinomycetota; class Actinomycetes; order Mycobacteriales; family Nocardiaceae; genus Nocardia; species Nocardia sp. NBC_00881. Next base: position 7,603,937 of record NZ_CP108798.1, on the reverse strand, counting down.
GATGATCGGTGTGGCCGCGAACCATGTTGTCGCGACAGCTCGTTCGCTCACCGGGCCTCGTCCTCCGTCGCCGCGCCGGACCGAACCTTCGGCGTGCCGGTGATCCCCTCGACCGGCACGACCGGGCAATCCTTCCACAGACGTTCCAGGGCATAGAAATTGCGCTCGTCGTTGTGCTGAATGTGCACCACTACGTCGACGTAGTCCAGCAGTGCCCAGCGGCCTTCTCGGGTGCCCTCGCGCCGGACCGGCTTGTGCCCGGCCGCGCGCAGCTTCTCTTCCACGTTGTCGACGATGGCATTCACCTGGCGCTCGTTGGGCGCGGAAGCGATCACGAAGCAGTCGGTGATCACCAGTTGCTCGGACACGTCGAGCACCACCACGTCGGCGGCCAGTTTCTCGTCCGCCGCCCGCGCGGCGACCTGCGCAATCTCCACCGACTCGACAGACGCCGTCATACCTGCACCTCGCTGACGCTCATTGCCCGCACCTCGCTGCGCTCGCTCACGCTCAGCTACCTTCCGCTGCTCCGGGCACATACAGGTGCCGCTTCGATATGTACTGCACCACGCCGTCGGGGACGAGGTACCACACCGGCCGGTTCTCGGCGGCGCGGCGACGGCATTCGCTCGACGAGATCGCCAGCGCCGGGATCTCGATCATGGTCACCGCGTCGGCCGGAAAATCCCGCAGATGCTCCTCGAGATGATCGGTGTTCAGCTCGTACCCCGGACGGCTCACCCCGACAAACTTCGCCAGTTCGAACAGTTCCGCCCAATCCTGCCATGTCAGGATGCTGGCCAGAGCGTCAGCACCGGTGATGAAGTACAGCTCGGCGTCGGTATTCTGCGTCTGCATCTCCCGCAGCGTATCGACGGTGTAGGTGACCTTGCCACGGTCGATGTCCATGCGGCTGACCGAGAACCGGGGGTTGGACGCGGTCGCGATAACGGTCATCAGATAGCGGTCCTCAGCCGGGCTGACCTGCTTATGCGCCTTCTGCCATGGCTCGCCGGTTGGGACGAAAATCACTTCATCCAGGTCGAAGCGGTTCGCGACCTCACTGGCCGCGACCAGGTGACCGTGGTGGATAGGGTCGAACGTGCCGCCCATCACGCCCAGCTTGCGGCGGCGCCGACCTGTTTCGTGCATGACTGCCGAGCTTAACCGGGTCGGCTCCGGCCTGCTCGGGCCGGTCAGCGGGGCGGACGTCAGCTGTGGACGGCCGCCCACGCAGTGGACTCGGCACCATGGTCGACATGACACGCACCGCACCGGGCTTTCTCCAGCTCCAGAGGCGGTGAACGCGCCATCCTGCACGTCAGCGGTGAAAGCGCCCACTCGCCAGGAGTGAAATGCAACGCATGGCCCGTCGGGTTCTTCGAGTTCGCACGCCTTCGTGAAGGATGATCTCGAGGCGTGCGCCCGCGACGTGCGCTGGACCCGGTGACCGCACCATCCGAGAATGCCGGTCGATCAGCGGCCGGTCGCGGAGCGTTCGGGTCGCGCGATGCGTACCCGCTGGTCGGTGGGCGCATTCTCGATGTCGTCGAGTTGCGCGATGATTGTGCTGCGCAGGTCGTCGTAGTCTTCGAACCGGTAGTCCTTGAACAACGTGTAGCCCGTCCACATCAGGTTGGCGCACACGCGGGCAGGCACACGGCCGGTTTCGGCGCCCATGCCGACCAGCGCCACAGACTCGATGCTGCCTGGCGCCTCGTTGTTCTGTCGGTGGATCGCCTGGAACCCGGCAGCACACGCCAAGGCCACATTCAGGGTCTCGCTGACGTTCTGTGCCGACGTTTCCATAGTCGGCGTGGAGATCAGGAACTTCGGGTTGGTCGCCCCGGACGGAACGCACACCGCGCTTCCAACCGGAAGTCTTCCCGCGCACTGATCACGGATCGCCCGCTGCACTCGCAGTTGAATCCCCGCCCCGAGGTGCCGCTTGATGACCGCGTCGACCCCTCCGTCCATCCGACCCCGAGAGTTGGTCGGGGTGACCCAGGCATCGACGTTCTCATCAAGGATTGAGCCCCTATGGATCTCGATCTCGGGGTTGTCGGCAAATGCCGCCCGCCACGCCTCTACAACGTGCAGGTTGATGTCGGTCAACACCACCCTCAGCGGCGCCTGCACTCGGTTCATACTCATGATCCACTCCAATAGATGATGCGGTTCTTCCACCGTTCGCGACGCTACCGCGCCCCACTGACATGGCCGCTACCACAGCGTATTTCATGACATATAGTGCCGATGGTGAGCACAAACGATCCGCTTGCCCTTGCTGAATTGTTCAAAGGTGGCGGTGAACCGTGGCTTCCACTGCTGAAGCCCGTCATAGAGGCACAGCCGGACGCGGCCATGTTCATGGGTCCGGGCAGAAGCCCGCACGTGGTCCCTGTTCGGGAACTGACCTTCCAGGCGCTGAAGCCCAATCCACCGCACAAGTGGAAGGTCGTCGTCTTCGGCCAGAACCCGTACCCGCGGCCGGAGAGCGCCACCGGCATCGCCATGTTCGACAACAGCTTCCACAACTGGAAAGACAGCCAGTTCGGAAGGGTCGTCAGCATCCGCTGCATTATCAAAGCAGCGGCGATGTGGAAGTACGGCATACCCAAGAAGACCCCGATTGCCGATATTCGTGCACTGCTGCACGAGCAGGATGCCGTCCAGCCGCCGGAATGGTTCCAGGCGATGCTCACCCAAGGTGTGCTGCTGCTGAACGCGGCGCTCACCGCCAGTGGCGACGGGGCGATGGGAACCGACCAGCACACTGCGTTCTGGCGTCCCGTTGCCGAGCGGATCGTCGAAGAGATCCTCAGGGCCAAGCAGAACGCCGACGAGGCCGACCGTGGTGTCGCCTTCGCGTGGTGGGGTGCCCACGCACGCAGTCTGAAAAATGTTGTCCTGCGACTCCAGAAGAAGTATCCCCAGGTCGAGGTCCGGCATGTAGACCACGCCAATCCCGCGGCGCAGGGCGACATCTTCTGCAACGGTGACCATTTCGAAACGGTGAACGCGGCCCTCGCAGCGCTGGGCGCCGAGGAGATCGACTGGTTGCCGAGCACCGGGTGGAACAAGCTTGCGGCGGAAGCCGGCGGGACGGACCACGGCATCGCCGAACGCATGGGCGCGTTCATCGCGTCCACCATGGAGCTGCATCAGCTGTACCTCGAACGGCTCGCGAGCGTCAAGGACGAGGGGCTCGTCCTCCCCGCGATCACCGGCGTGTTCGAGACCCCCCTCATGGACTTCCACGACGCCATCGCCCCGGTCGCCAAGCTGCTGTCCGGTCTCGACCGGCACGCCGCGCCGTCGCACGAGTTCGGCAAGAGGCGGGCGGACCAGACGACCGGGAGTCTGTCCGCCGACGCGATTGCCGCGCTCCACCTCTACACCTGCGAGTCCGCGTTCTATCGGCAGATCAACACCGTCCTGCGCGCCCCGGACCGGGCGAAGCTCCTCCCATACCTCCCGTACCTGCGACTGCTGTTCTCGGCGGTGTCACAGCTTCCCGCCCGCAGCGAGCCGTTGTGGCGCGGGGTATCGCTGGACCTGCGTGCGCAGTATTCGCCAGGTCGGACCGTGACCTGGTGGGGAGTGTCCTCCTGCACGTCCAAGCCCAGCGTGGCGCGGGCATTCCTCGGCAGTCGCGGTAAGCGGACACTCTTCGAGGTGCACCCCACCCGGGCCGTGAGCATCCGGAATTTCTCCGCGTTCACCGACGAAGAGGAATTCATCCTCTTGCCGGGCACTCAACTGGAGGTGACGGACGTCAAGGCCGAGCGCGGTGGACTGTACATCGTGAAGTTGACCGAATCGGACGAGCAACCCCTCGTGTCCTGAGCATCGAGCCGCATCAGTAGTTCGGATGCGGATGTCTGCAAAACGGTGCGCGACAGCGTGATCGCCCCGAGCTGCTCTGGGTTCAGATAGCGGTCCTCGGCCAGGCTGACCCGCTTCTGCGACTTCCGCTCGAAAGAACCGGGGCGACTTCAAGATCGTGTGGTCGGGGTGTATCGGCCGGACAGGATGTCGTGCGGATCGAGGACTCGCTTGATGGCGGCGACACAGCGCCAGAAATCGTCGTCTGTTCGCTCGATGAACCGGTCGATCGAGTCCACGTCCATCCGCACCGGATAGATTCCCCCGGCTTCGAGTCGGCGCAGCAACAGATCCTTGTAGGCGTGCGCCGCGGCCACCGCACGTGCGTCGTTCCGGTCGAAGTAGAACGGGAACAAGCCGAACAGCGCTGTCGCACCTGCCCTTTCGTACAGCTGCGAGGTCGGCATCCTCGCCTCCTCGGCAGCCGCGCGCACGATCGAGGAGCATGCGGCCATCCGGTCCCCGGCGAACGGCAGTGTCACATTCGCGCACAACATGCCTGGCAGGTCACGGTCGTGATCGAGATCCACCGAGTCCGGCGGCACCGACTTGCCGGCCATGTCAGCGAACCCGATCAGCAGGCGGTCGGAGGGCGTGCCGTTCACCAGCCCCAGTCGCGCCTGCGCCAGTAACCGGTCCTGCGTATTCTCCGGCGGGGTTTGGTCACCTTCGGTGTCGGCCGAAACGAAGTGGTCCGTCGAACCGCCGAGTCGCCGCCGGAGTTCGCGCACTGCCTCGGCCCGCATGGCGGGGACTCCGTTGAGCACGACCTGTGCCTTCCAGACGGACGGATCGGTATTGCCGAAGTACCGGATGATCGGGTCGGTGCCGTCGGTGATCCGCAGGTGTCCGGTGATGACACCGTCGTCCTTGGCGAGCCACAGTGCGTCGACCACCTCGGTAAGGCGGCTGTCGGCCACTTCGAATGTCACTACCGTCAGCGGCGCGACCGGATGCAGGCGCAGAACGATTTTGGTGACGATGCCGAAGCCGGACTGCACGAACAACCCGCGCAGGTCTGGGCCGAGGCCGTGCGGGTAGTGGTGAACCACGGTTCCGTGGTCGGGTAGATGCCACAGGCCGGTCCGCACGACTCCCCCGTTCCCGAGCACCACCTCGACGCCGAGCAAGTCGTCCACCCGAGCACCGAGGTTGCCGCAGCCTCGGTCAAGCACGTTCCCGACGATGCTGGTGTCGGTGCCCGCGCCCGTCACGTTCAGCTTGAGCCGAGTTCCGTGCTCGGCAAGGTGCCTGGACAACTGTCCCTGGGTCACACCTGGTTCGATCACCACATACCGGTAGCGGGTATCGAGGTCCACGATCCGGTTCATGCCTGCCAGGTCGACCAGGGCAGCCGGACCGAGGCTCGGCAGCGCCGAGCCGAACCCCCAGTTGCGTCCGGTGCTCACCGGATGCACCCGAACATCCGTGGCGCGTGCGACGTCGATGACGCCGCGCACCTCGTCGAGCGAGGTGGGCCGGAGCACAGCGTGCAGGTCGCGCGCCGCGAACTCCGACACATTCATCCCGTAGTGCGCGAGCTCGCGCGGGTCGGTGGAGACCGCCGAGGCACCGAGCGCGGCGCGCCAATCGGAGATCGCCCGTTCGATCGCTTCCATCCGCGAGTTCCTCATGTGCTCAGTTCACCGCGTGGGTGATCCGGTGTGGTGTACCACGTGCTTGATTCGCGAGTAGTCATCCAAGGAGTACGTCGACAGGTCCTTACCGAACCCGGAGTACTTGAAGCCACCATGGGGCATTTCGGACGGATAGGCGAAATGCGTATTGACCCGCACGGTGCCGTAATCGAGCCGCTGGCAGAGCCGCATCGCCCGCGCGTCGTCGCGCGTCCACACACCGGCGGCGAGCCCGTAGTCGACTCCATTCGCTGCCCGGACCGCGTCGTCTTCGGTGGCGAATCGCTGGATGGTGATCACCGGTCCGAAAACCTCGCGCTGTGTGATCTCGTCGTCTTGGCGCACGTCAGCGACAACCGTCGGCTGGAAGAAGTAGCCGATGTCACCGGCGACCGCGCCTCCGGTCAGCACGCGGGCGTGCGACGGGAGCCGCTCGAGGAAACCTGATACCCGTTGGAGTTGGCGGGCGTTGTTCAGCGGTCCGTACAGCGCCACCGGATCCGACGGTGGTCCGATCCGGCACGACCGGGCGGCGGTGACCAGCGCGTCCACCAGTTCGTCGTAGATCTCATGGTGGGCGAGGATGCGCGACGCCGCCGTGCAATCCTGCCCGGCGTTGCCGAATCCGGCCTCGATTGCGGTCGCCGTGACAGCCGTGATGTCCGCGTCCGGGAACACGATCACAGGTGTCTTGCCGCCGAGCTCGAAATGCAACCGTTTGAGGTGCGGCGCCGATGTTCTGGCGACCTCGATCCCCGTCTCGACGGATCCGGTCAAGGACACGAGGCTCGGGGTCGGATGTGCCACCATGCGGCGCCCGGTGTCGTCCCCGCCGCAAATGACGTTCAACACCCCGGCGGGTAGGTGTTCGGCCGCGAGGTCGGCGAACATGAGCGCGGTTGTCGGTGTGGTCTCCGCGGGCTTCAGCACCACGGTGTTGCCCGCGGCGATCGCGGGGGCCGCCTTGAGGACCGCCATCATCAACGGATAGTTCCAGGGAGCCAGTTGCGCGCAAACGCCCACCGGCTCTCGCCGCACATACGAGGTGTGGTCCGGCACGTACTCGGCGGCGGACTTGCCCTCGAGTATCCGCGCAGCGCCGGCGAAGAAGCGCAGCTGGTCGACGACAAGGGACACATCGGACGCCGCCCGGTTCCCGGTGTTGCGGACCTCCGCCTCGGTGAACTCGTCCGCACGCCGCTCCAATTCGTCGGCAATACGCAGCAGTGCCAGCTGCCGTTCGGCGGGCGTTGTCGACCGCCACTTCTCGAAGCCGGCCGTCGCGGCCCGCACCGCCACATCGACATCGGCCGCGCCGCAGATCGGCGCCCGCAGGTACGCCTCCGCGGTGCACGGGTCGATCACATCCTGGTAGACCGCGTCCTTCGGCGTCACGAATTCGCCATCGACGAAGTTCTCCAGGGCATCGGTACCCATGCACAACCCTCTCATCCGAAGTGTCGTATCGAGTCTGTCTCGCTCACGCACGCGCGGTGACGCGCAACGACTGAAAGCCATGAAATCCGAGGTTGTTGTTCCAGTCGAGATCTTGCCGGCACACCCGCAGATGGGGCATTCGGCGATAGAGCGATGCCAACCCGATTCGGGTCGTGGAGCGCACCAGCGGATCGCCGAAACACAGGTGCCGGCCGGCTCCGAAGGTCAGGTGTTCGTTGGGGCTCGGCCGGGTGAGGACGAGCTCGTCCGCTCGGGAGAACTTGTCGGCATCCCGATTAGCCGATCCGATGTACAGCAACAACGGCTGTCCCTCCCGAATAGGGGCTTCCACACCGTTGCGACAGAGGTATGTGAAGTCGGCGCCCGCGACACGACCGATGAACTGGACCGGGTTGCAGTACCGCAGCAGTTCCTCGACAGCCGTGGCCGCGGTGTTCTCCTCGAGCAGCAACTGCCGCTCATGCGGTGGCCGTTGGTCGAGCGCGTGCACGCTGTTTCCGATGAGATATCGGATCGACGCGGCGCCGGCGAACAGCAACAAGGCGGACTGGGCAATGACTTCTTCCTCGTCGAACCGGTAACCGTGGCTTTCGGTACGGCGCATCTGGTGCATCAAGCCGCCGCGCTGTTCGGACCGTCTCGCGGACTCCGGCGCGGACAGGAACCGCACCAGCTCCCGAGTACTGTGCTGCGTTCGATGGACGTGTTCGGTGGATACCTGAGTGGACCCGAATAAATGGGCGATATCGTCGGTCCACCGTGTGAGATCGGCATGGGCCTCGCTCGGCACACCAAGGAGGTCCGCGATAACGATGGCCGACAGCGGAAAGGCGAAATCCGACATCATATCGAATTCATCTTGATCGATACCGTCGAGCAAATTATCGACCACACGCTGGATCAATGGCTCGACCCGCTCGTCGCGAAACGGGGCGTAGCTGCGGTTGGCGTGCCGCCGCAACCGGGTATGGCTCGCACCGTCGTGAAAGGCCAACCAGCGTTCGAACACGCTGAGCATATCGCCGAAGCCGGATTGCTGATCGGGCGGCAGGAACCGCAGGGGTACGTCCGCCCGTGAGTTGGACAATCGCTCATCCGACATGAGCGCCCGGCAATCCGCATACGAAAAGAATAGCCACGTGCCGCCGAAGATTCTTTCCGAAAAATACGCAGGCTGCGCGAAACGCATCTTCGCATAGAAAGGGAACGGATCGGGAATGTAGCCGACCTCGTTGTGCGAGAAAGTCTCCACGGAGAGGCTTTGCGACATCAGGGCCCTTCTTGCCGACAATATCAAGGCACGACCGCTAGTCTGCATGCCTCCCTCGCCGAAAGACTCCCCAGAAGCGGGAACGCGTGGCCCGAGCGCCTCCATCACCGCCAAGGGCTCGGCTCCGCCTCACCGCCGACCTTCAGCATCCTGGCCAGCCGGGTGTCGCGGCGGATCTCGGATCACGTGGTCCGCCCGCGGCATGCCGATGCGACACTAGGGGCTCAGCTTCGCTTCATCGCCGATCGCCAGCATCCGAGCCAATTGCTCGCGGGTGTGCGCGAGTTCCTCGGCCGCTTCGGTCGAGTGATCGGCCAGCGCCGCCAGTTCGTCGGTGAGCGCCCGCATCGACGGGAGCCAGCGCTCCGGATCGCCGCTCGCGTACACCTGGAGCCAGGCCGCCGACCGCTGGCAGCGTGCCTGTGACACCACTCGGCCCAAGTCCGCCCAGAGCTCGGCCGCGCGGCGGTAGGCCGCCACCGCCTCGTCGTCCTGCCCGCAGCACTCCAGAGCGGCGGCGGCCGACCACGCGAGATCGGCGTGCAGTTCCTTGCGATCCGGGTCGTGCTCGACGAGGCGAGCCCCCTCGATGAAGTGGTGCGCCGCGTCGCGGTGCCGGTTCAGCGCGGTCAGCGATCGGCCGAACTGCGCTCGCACCACGGCCAATTCGGCTGGCGGGTAGGGAATTTCCGCTCCCGCGAACGCCTGGTCGAACAATGCGACCGCCTCGCCGTGACGCTCGGCGCGGTGGAAGGCGCGCGCGGCGACCACGGTGTGGTGCAGCACGTCCGGTTCGGACAGGCCCTCCCATCGGGCGGCGGCGCGGACCGCGGCGTCGGCCAAGTCGAGCGCGCGGTCCGGCCGGCTCGCGATCGCGATGACGAGTTGCGAGCCGAGCCGGGCGAGGTGATCCTCGGGCAGCACCGCCGAGCCGAACGTCAGCGCCTCCCGCAGGTGTGCCTCCGCCTCTTCGGGTGCGGCGGCGAGCCGGGCGGAACCGAGTTCGGCGAGCCGCCGCGCCTCGGCTAGCCGGTCGCCGGTGAAGTCGTCCGCGGTGGGAATCGCGGCCGGGACGCTCGTCGGGTGAGGCAGCCTGCTGCGCACGCCGAGCGGCAGCTGGTCCAGCAGCGGTCGCGCGGCGAGTCGAGCGGCTGTCCGCAGGCTGACCGTGCTGTTGCCGTTGCGTGCGTCGTATCTGGCGCACAAGTCCCCGATCTCGACCTCCAGGTCCGCACGCACCGATTCCACGGTCTGCGCCCCGAGCGGCAGATCACTCAGGCCGCGCGCTACCAGTCTGCGCAACAGCACGCAGACGCCGGTCGCGAAGGCGAGCCGTGCGGCGGCGTCCGCGCCCGGGTCGGTGAGCCAGCTCAGGTGTTCGGCGAGGATTTCCAGCCCGCGCGCCTCGTTGCCGGTCAGCGCGCAGAACTCTAGGTGGAGCGCGACCGAGGGCCGCAGGGCCTCGGTGTGCCGCACCAACGGGTACCCGGTCAGGTGCGCGCTGCGCGCGGCGGCGACGCGGCCGGTGCGCACCAGCGGCAGCAGGGCCTGCGCGAGCACCCGGTGCGGTTCCTCGGCGCAGGTCCGATCGCCGTCCAGCACGGGCCGCCAGTGGGCGAGACCGGCCTCGTCGTCGCCGAGATACACCCTGGCGGTGCCCCATTCGTTGCGCTCACAAGCATCGCAATCGGACATGCTGTCGCGCGGCGCCGCGAGCGCTGACTCCAGCAGGGCGGCGGCACCCTCGCGGTCCCCGATCTCACGGGCCAGCTCCAAACGCAATGCGAGCACCGGGCGCAGGCTGTACCCGCGCTGGCGGTAGCGGTCCTCCAGTTCGTCGAACCAGCGATACACCGTCGGCAGCGGCATCGCGGGGTTGTCGATCAACCCCCAGGTCATCCACTTCATGTACCAGTGCACCAAATGAGTCATCGATCCCATCTCCGCGGGGTTGTCGTCGTAGCTGCGCAGCAGCCTTCCGTATGCGACCGGCGCCAGATCACGTTCGCCCGCATAGGTATAGGACTTGGCCAGCTCCAGCAGCACACGGCCCTCGAGCGCGCGGTCCGGTCCCGTTTTCGCGGCAGCGGAGAGGGTTTCGAGTCGTTCGGTACGTGTCCGGCCCTGCGGCAGGGCGCAGACCTGTGCAAGGGCGGCAGTGATCTCGGCGGAATCCATGCTCACTCCGTCTCTTCGCCGCGGTCCGCGGCACGTTGCGTCGCCCAGCCCAGGAATTCGCCGAAGGCCCGGTTGAGCAGCGCCGTGTCGGCTGCGCGCAGCGGGCGGTGGGTCATCAGCAGGGCTTGGCCGTACAGCGATTCCACGGCTGTCTTCAGAAAGCCTGGGTCCTCGATACGGGTCAGCCTGCGCACGATCGGGCTGTGATAGTTGAGGACGAGCCGGGCGCGCGGCGCGGCCGCTTCCAGGGCGCCCAGGATTTCGGTCCACAGCTCGTCGGCGCCCTCGATGGTCTCGGTCCTGGTGCGCTCGTTGCGGGCCGCGCGGCCGTCCAGGTAAAGCGCGGGCACCGACACCGGCTGAAAAGCCCGAAGGATCACATCGCAAGACAGCGGGTCGAGCACGGTGCGCGCGAGACCGAGCACCGGGGTGAACGCCAGTTCCTCAGCCGGATCGACCGGATCGAGCGCCGCGGTAATCGCGTCGGCATCGAGGTCGACCACCTCGATGCCGTGCAGCAGCCTCGGAAGCAGCGCCACCAGGTCGCGGTCGTAGGTGTAGCCGCCGTTGATGATGCCGATCCCCTGCGCGGCGGCGGTCGGCGCCACCTGGCGGAACTCCTCGACCGTCGAGGTCACCCGGACCGTGCGGTGGTTACGGGTGAACTCGGTCAGCGGCACCCGGCCGTCGGTGGTCTCGAACATCAAGTGGGGCAGCATGATTCGCAACAGATCCGGCGAGTGGCTGGCCATCGCCTTGACCCCGAGCGCGTGCACCGACAGAAATTCCGCCAGCCGCTGCGGCTGCGCGGCGGCGATCTCGGTGAGCCAGTCGCGCACCTGGTCGCCGAGCGCCTCCCGGACGATGGCCAACCGCTCGTCCTCGTAGAGTCCCTCCCGCGACGCGGTGGGCCGCAGCGTGTCGGTGTCGATCACGCAGCGCACGAAGAACGCCCAGTCCGGTAGCACGCCGCGCACCGCGTCACCCAACAGCATGCCCTTCAGGTACACCCGGTGCGCGCTGCTCTCGGCCGGATTTCCGGGCTGCGGCAGCACGTAGGCAACACCGCTCACCCCGGCCGCTCTGGCATCGAGCTCGATTACATCGAGCGGCGCAAAGCCGAGTGCCCGCACCCCGTAGTCGAGCAGCGCGGTTCTGCGTTCCCCAGCCGTCGGATAATTGCGCCGCCATACCGGTATGCCCTCGGTGACCGGCGCGACGACCCCGTCGGACTCGACCGTCACCTCATAGGGCAGGAACGACCCGAACTCGCGCGCCAGGTCGATCACCCGGTTCGGCGCGAACCACGACTCCGCCCCGGCGCGCGGGGTGAGCCACACCGTCGTACCCGGCTCCAGGTGCTCCCGCGGGTCGAGCGCGCGCAGTGTGTAGGTACCGTCCGCGGCGGCCAGCCACTCGATCGGAAGGGCCGAGCTGTCGATAGCTGATCGAGTGACCACCCGAATGGTCTCGGCGACCGTGAAGCAGGCCAGTAGCCCGATACCGAACTGCCCGAGGAACTCTCGCCGCGCCCCTTCGATGTCATCGCGTTTGGACGAGCGCCCGATGGTGGCCAAGAAGCGGTGCACATCGGCCTCGGTCAACCCGACGCCGGGATCGCTTATCCGCAGGCCGGTCTCGTCCACGACCAGCCGAATCGAACTGGACGTCAAAGGATCCGATGGGAAACGCGCCGTGATCGCGTCGACAGCGTTCTGCAGCAGCTCACGCAGATAGACCCTGGGACTGGAATACAGGTGATGGGATAGGAGATCGACGATTCCGCGCAGATCGACCTGGAACGAATAGCTGGCCCCCACTGCCGCTGAACCATTCGGCGTTCTGTTCACCATGCAACCGATCTTGTCGGCGTACGCCAATGGTTCGCTTAACGAACCCTTTTCGATCAGCGGTAGGGCGCAGGGCACGACCCTTCGGCGGGTTGGGGTTCGCTTCATTCGCCCGACCCAGCCGGGCTGACATCGTCCTTCCTTCAGTCATGTGACGAATCGCCGGTGCCGCCGACGCGTTCGACCAGAGGCGACACCGATTGGTTAGGGTCTGCAACCGCAGGCGGCGAGACGCCTGCCCGGGACGCCTGACATCTTCAGGACAGTTCGATCACCCGGACGAGACATCAACGCAAGCTGTGCACAACCGCTACTCGAAGGAGGACACTCGTGCGATTCGTCAATACAGGTGCTATCGCTCTGGCATTCGCCTGTTCAACCATCATCGGAGCCGGTGCGGCACACGCCGACCAATCCGTCACCGTCTCCGCCGACCTGCTGGACTGCGCCATCGATTCCGGGGTGGACGTGGACGCGGATGCGGTGCTGACGGCCGGTAATGGCGGCAAGATCACCGTCTCCGACGAGGTGTACACCCAGCTCCAGGCTGAAGGCTGCCTCTCTGAGCCCAGTTAGCCAGAAGGTCGTCTTGGCCGTCCAGCGGCGGACAAGACGACCTTCGCTCGTTCGCGGCCGTCTGCTCAGACCGGTAGCAGCCGGGACACCACGGCGGTCAGCTGTTTCGCCGAGCGGCACTCGTGCATCTCGATCACCTGCCCGTACTTGTCGGCGGCGGAATCGCCCGAACCCCACTGGTTGCGCGGCTCCGGGTTGAGCCAGTGCGCGTGTTTGGCGACCTCGACAAGCGACCGCAGCGTCGCCAGTTCCGGGTCTCGGTAATTGGTGCGGGCATCGCCGAGAATCAGCAACGAACTTCGGCTGGTGACGGCGTCGGGATAGTCCCCGGCGAATCCAGCCAGCGCGTTGCCGTAGTCCGAGTGTCCGTCCACACCGACCACGCTCGCCTCGGTGAAGATCTTCGCCATCGCGGTGTCCAGCCGAGTGTGTGGATCGAAGAACCGGGTCACCTCGTCCACCTGGTCGACGAACGCGAAGATCCGCACCCGGGAGAACTGTTCGCGCAACGCGCTCACCAGCAGCAACGTGAAGTTGCTGAAGCCGGCCACCGAGCCGGACACATCGCAGAGCAGCACCAACTCGGGGCGGCCCGGACGCGGCTTGCGGTGCACCAGGTCGATCGGCACTCCGCCGGTCGACATGGATTTGCGGAGGGTGCGCCGTAGATCTATCTCGCCGCGGCGAGAGTGCCTTCGCCGCACCGCGAGACGCGCCGCGAGGATGCGCGCCAGCCGCTGCGTACCACGTTTGAGCTCGGCCAGCTCGGCCTCGGAGGCGCGCAGGAAGTCCACCTCCTCGGCTTGGCGGGCGACCCCATAGGTCGCGACGCGCTCGCGGCCGATCTGTTCGGCGACCCGCCGCCTGGTCTCGGCCTCCACAGTCGCGCGGAAGCGGTCGATGCGCTGCCGCACCGCGCGGCGGGCGATCTCGGTGTCGAAGTCGCTGGTGTTCGGTCCGGCAACCAGCCCTGCGACGATCTTGGCCAGCAACGTCTGCGGCTGCACCTCGCGCAACGCCTGGTACGCCGAAAACGAAGGGCCACGGGCGGCTTGGTACTGACCGAGCTGTTCGACCAGCTGCGCGGCCAGTGCTTCCAGCTGCGGGGCGGCCTGCTCCTGCCCCAGCAGTTCCGCGAGCAGCTCGCGCAGCGCCGAAATGTCCACGTCACCTGTGCGTGTGTGCGGAATCTCGACCTCGTCCGGCGCCGCGGTGCGCTCACCGATCGCGACCGGAAACCACAGGTCGAACAGCCCGTCGAAGGTCGCGCGATGCGTGATGCGCCGCAGCAGCGCGCAGGCCAGGCCCTCGCGCAGGACCTCGCGGTCCATCAGGTCGAGCACAGTCACCACGCGACCCGCGTCCACCGTTTCCGAGGGACCGACCGGAATTCCGCGCGCCCGCAGTGCCTCCACGAATCCGACCAGATGCCCAGGCAGTCCGTGCGGCGCGCGCAGTGGCCCGACATCCGCGGGGACCGATCCCGCCGCCATGGCTCAGGCCAGCTTCAGTTCGGCCAACGCGCGCTGGTGGTCGCTCTGGTGTTTGAGCAGGACACCAAGGGTGGCGCGGACCGTGGTGTCGTCCAGATCCTTCAGCCCGAGAGCGAGCAACGTGCGTCCCCAGTCGATCGATTCGGCGACCGAGGGCAGCTTCTTCAACTGCATGCCGCGCAGGACGTGCACGATCCGCACCAGCTGCGCGGCGACCGCGGCGGACAGCTCAGGGACCCGGCTGGCCAGGATGCGGCGCTCGAGCTCCTCGTCCGGGAAGTCCAGGTGCAGGTAGAGGCAGCGGCGCTTGAGCGCCTCGGATAGTTCGCGGGTGGCGTTCGAGGTGAGGACGACGAACGGCTTGCGGCTGGCGGTGATGGTGCCCAGTTCCGGGACGGTCACCGCGAAGTCGCTGAGCACCTCGAGCAGCAGCCCTTCGATCTCGACGTCGGCCTTGTCGGTCTCGTCGATCAGCAGCACCGTCGGATCGGTGCGCCGGATCGCGGTGAGCAGCGGCCGGGAGAGCAGGAACTCCTCGGTGAAGACGTCGGCCTTCGTCTCCTCCCAGTCGTTTTCACTGGACGCTTGGATGCGCAGGATCTGCTTGGCGTGGTTCCACTCGTACAGCGCGCGCGCCTCGTCGACGCCCTCGTAGCACTGCAGACGGACCAGCTCGGCGCCCGAAGCCTGCGCGACCGCGCGCGCCAACTCGGTCTTGCCGACACCCGCCGGACCCTCGATCAGCAGCGGCTTGCCCAGCCGATCGGCGAGGAACACCGAGGTAGCGGTGGCCTTGTCCGCCAGGTACCCCGTGCTCGCCAACCGGTCGACCACGTCTTCCACCGATCCGAAGACCGGTTCTTGACCTGCACTCTCCGACACCACGCACCACCTTCCCTTCCAACCACCCACCACGCTACGGCAGCGCCTCGAGGACGCCGACTCGACGTCGGGGTCTGTGGTCCTGCCACTGGGTGACCCGCCGACGCCGCGGCTCGGCCCTCACTGAGTGCACACAGCCCGGGTCCGCGATGACGCAAAAGTCCAACGGAGATCGGCGGGGTGTCGGCAATGTGTGGCCGGGCGGTCAAGGCGCCTTTTCGGCCAACTCCTCCTGAGGATCCCTTCCGGTCGGTATTCTCGATGCATACGAAAGGCGTTGACCAGCGAATATCCGGACATCCTGTCCGGGAATCGGCATGGCCACCGCACGTCGACTCGAACACTCGAACCCCCTCCGCGGTATCGCCGGAGCTGTGAATACCCGTCCTGGCACCGCGGCCGCGTCGATCGGCGTTGTGTGCGTGCGCGCAGCATGAGGTCCAGAGCCCGACCCACAGAATCAACGGCGAACGAAGGGCTCTCGTTTCTGGAGGTGGATGATGGCCAGGAAGTTCGAGGGGCACGTCGCGCTCGATATCCGCGATTCGGTGCCCGACTGGGGGCCTTTCGCGGAGCCGACGGCACCGCAGGGTGCGCCGAACGTGCTGTACCTGGTGTGGGATGACATCGGGATCGGTACCTGGGACTGCTACGGCGGTCTGGTGGAGATGCCGAATATGAGGCGAATCGCTGATCGTGGTGTGCGCTTCACGCAGTTCCATACCACCGCGCTGTGTTCGCCCAGCCGTGCCGCGTTGCTGACCGGCCGGAATGCGACTTCCGTCGGTATGGCGACGATCGAGGAATTCACCGATGGATTCCCGAGTATGAGTGGACGTATACCGGCCGAAACCGCGTTGCTGCCTGAAGTATTGGCGGAGCGGGGGTGGAACACGTATGCGGTCGGTAAGTGGCATCTGACGCCGCTGGAGGAGGAGAATCTGGCGGCGTCGAAGCGGCATTGGCCACTGGGGCGTGGGTTCGAGCGGTTCTACGGTTTCCTGGGTGGAGAGGCCGACCAGTGGTATCCGAATCTGGTGTACGACAATCACCCGATCTCGCAACCGTACACACCGGAGGACGGCTACCACCTGTCGAAGGATCTGGCCGACAAGTCGATCGAGTTCATCCGGGACGCGAAGGTGATTGCCACCGGCAAGCCATGGTTCATGTACCTGTGCCCAGGGTGCGGACACGCGCCACACCACGTGCCGCGGGAATGGGCTGACAAGTACCGCGGCCGGTTCGATATGGGCTATGAGAAGTATCGCGAGATCGTGCTGGAGAACCAGAAGCGCATGGGTCTGCTGCCGGAGAACACCGAGCTGTCGCCTATGAACCCGTATTCGAATGTCACCAGCGCAGACGGCAAACCGTGGCCGACGCAGGACACGGTACGAGCGTGGGATTCGCTATCGGAGGACGAGAAGCGGCTGTTCCGCCGACAGGCTGAGGTGTTCGCCGGATATCTGTCCTACACCGACGCGCAGATCGGCAGACTGCTGGACTATCTCGAGGAAAGCGACCAACTGGACAACACGATCATCGTCGCGCTGTCGGACAACGGCGCCAGCGGCGAAGGAGGTCCGAACGGCACCGCGAACGAGATGAAGTTCTTCAACGGATACGTCGACACGATCGATGACAGTTTGGGGAAGCTCGACGAGCTCGGTTCGCCGAGCACATACAGCCACTACAGCATCGGCTGGGCGATGGCGTTCAACACCCCGCACAAACTGTACAAGCGGTATGCCTCGCACGAGGGTGGCATCGCCGACCCGTGCCTGATGTCGTGGCCCGCCGGGATGGCCGCCCGCGGTGAGCTGCGCCACCAGTACCTCAACGTCTGCGATGTCACCCCCACCGTCTATGAACTGCTCGGCCTCACACCTCCGGACACGGTGAAGGGTGTGGTGCAACGCCCCTTGGAGGGGGTCGGTTTCCGGACGCTGCTGGCGGACGCGGACGCGGACGCGGACACCGGCAAGCACACGCAGTTCTACTCGATGCTCGGCACGCGCGGAATCTGGCATCGCGGGTGGTTCGCCAACACCATTCACGCTGCTTGCCCGTCCGGCTGGGGGCATTTCGACAAGGACCGCTGGGAACTGTTCCATCTCGAGCAGGACCGCAGCCAGGTGCACGACGTGGCCGAGGTTCATCCCGAGAAGCTGGAGGAGCTGAAGGCGCTGTGGTTCTCGGAGGCCGAGAAGTACCAAGGGATGCCACTCAACGACCTCGACATCGTCACCACCATGACCCGTCACCGCCCGACATGGGCCACCAAACGGGACAGGTTCGTCTACTACCCAGGCAGCGCGGAGGTGGGACCGGGCGCGGCGCTGGAGATTCAGGGGCGGTCGTTCGCTCTGCTCGCCGAGGCGACGATCACCAGCTCGGATGCGCAGGGGGTGCTGTTCGCCCACGGTGGGCGACTCGGCGGGCACACCCTGTTCGTCCAGGACGAGCACCTTTACTACATCTACAACTTCCTCGGCGAAGAAGAGCAGACCATCGTTTCCGATCGGCCGGTACCGCTCGGCGATCACATCCTCGGGATCCGGTACGAACGCCACGGAACCCGCCCCGACAATTTCACGCCCAGCGGTGCGGCCGTGCTGTACATCGATGAGAACCCGGTTGGCTGCTTCGATGACATGCGGACTCAGCCCATCACGTTCTCCGGTGTGGGAGAAGGAGTCTGCGTGGGCCGTGACAGCGGCCAGTCCGTTTCCGCGCACTACCGGCCACCGTTCCCGTTCACCGGGGGAACCATGCACCAGGTCGTCGCGGATGTGAGCGGGAAACCGTACGAGGACCTGGAAATGGCGGCAGCTGCGGCCTTTTCGCGCGATTGAGAGGACCGCCAGTGGCTACCGCAACCCGCTCCGATGTCCGCCGCGGCATGATCCGGATATCCGGCAGCGGCTTCGCGATGGGATCGGACGACTTCTTCCCAGAAGAGCGGCCGGTGCACCGGGTGCGGGTCGATGCGTTCTCGATCGACCCGTACCCGGTGACCATCGCCGCGTTCCGGCGCTTCGTGAAGCAGACCGGATACGTCACGGTCGCCGAAAGAACTCCCGCAGCCGAGGATTACCCGAACGCGGAGCCAGGGAGCCTGATACCCGGTGGTCTGGTATTTCGGCCTACCGCGGGACCGGTGTCGTTGGACAATTGGCGCCGTTGGTGGCGGTATGTCCCCGGGGCAAGCTGGCGCCACCCGCATGGGCCCGGCAGCACTCTCGACGGACTGGACCGCCATCCGGTCACACAGGTCGCCTACGAGGACGCCGCAGCGTACGCGGCCTGGGCCGGCAAACAGCTGCCGACGGAGGCCGAATGGGAGTATGCGGCCCGCGGCGGATTGGACGGGGCTGTCTACGCCTGGGGCGACGAGTGCGAACCCACCGGCCGGCGCATGGCCAATATCTGGGTCGGCGCATTCCCCTGGCAATTCCACCCCGGCCGAGGACAGAGACGAACACCCGGCACCACGGCGGTCGGCACCTATTCGGCCAACGGTTACCGTCTCTTCGACATGACCGGCAACGTGTGGGAGTGGACCGTCGACTACTTCCGCCCTCGGCACCCGACGCCGGCCTGCTGCGCCCCGTACAACCCGCGGGTGGACGCACCCGAATCAGCAGTGGCACAGCGCTTTCCACGCCGCGTCGTCAAGGGCGGCTCGTATCTGTGCGCGGCTGACTACTGCCTTCGTTACCGGCCCGCCGCCCGACAAGGTCAGACCGAGGACACCTCGACCTGCCATCTCGGCTTCCGGTGCGTTGTCCGCGACTAGACAGGCCGAATCTGCCCTGCACCCCAGACGATCCACTTGGTGGAGGTCAGTTCCGGTAAGGCCATCGGGCCGCGGGCGTGCAGCTTCTGGGTGGAGATGCCGATCTCGGCGCCGAAGCCGAATTGCTCACCGTCGGTGAAGGCGGTGGAGGCGTTCACCATGACGGCCGCGGCGTCCACGCGGCTGGTGAACTCACGGGCGGCGGCCAACTCGCCGGTGACGATGGCCTCGGTGTGGCCGGTGCCCCAGGTATTGATGTGCTCTACCGCCGCGTTCAGGTCGTCGACCACCTCGAGCGCTATGTCGAGGGCGAGATACTCCTCGCCCCAGTCGGCGTCGGTGGCCGGAATCTGTCCGGGCAGGTTGCCGTGGATGGTGACGCCGTGCTCCTCCAGTGCCTTGGTCAGCCTGGGCACGGCCGTGTCGGCGATCGCGGCGTCGATGAGAACGGTCTCGGCCGCGTTGCAGACGCTGGGGCGACGGGTCTTGGCATTGATCACGATCTGCTCGGCCATGTCGAGGTCGGCGGCGGCATGCACGTAGACGTGGCAGTTGCCGGTTCCGGTCTCGATGGTGGGCACCTGCGCGTCGCGGACGACCGCGTTGATCAGGCCCGCGCCGCCGCGTGGAATGACCACGTCGACCAGGCCGCGCGCCTGGATCAAATGGGTCACGCTGGAGCGGTCCTCGCTCGGCAGCAGTTGCACGGCGTCGGCCGGAATATCCTGTGCCACAAGCGATTCCCGCAGCACCGCAACCAGTGCGGCGTTGGAGCGAGCCGCCGAGGACGAGCCGCGCAGCAGGGCAGCGTTGCCGGACTTGAGCGCGAGCCCGAACGCGTCGACGGTGACGTTGGGCCTGGCCTCGTACACCATGCCGACCACGCCGAGCGGGACCCGCACCTGCTTGATCTCCAGGCCGTTCGGCAACGTCGAGCCGCGGACGACCACGCCCACCGGATCGGGCAGGCCGGCCACCTGGCGCAGCCCGGAGGCGATCCCGTCGATGCGGGCCTCGGTCAAGCGCAGCCGGTCGAGCAGCGACTCCTCGATACCGGCCGCCTGTGCCGCGGCGATGTCGGCGGCGTTGGCGGCGAGCACCCGGTCCGCCGCGGCCAGCAGCGCGTCGGCGGCGGCGTGCAGCGCGTCGTTCTTCTGCGCGGTCGTCAGCTGAGCCAGCGCCCGCGACGCGACCCGGGCCTTGCGCGCGGCCTCGTGCACCACCGCGCGGACATCCGGCTCGGTTGTCGTTCCTACCGTCATGGGGTACAGCCTACGCACCCGGTAAACCGCTGATTCCACCGTTCGGTGGTGCCGTGCGGCGCCGCCACGCTTCTACGATCGACGCGACCGGCCCGCACAACCTCGGCTCCGCGCGCGCCCGCGCCTTTTATCGTGGTGCACATGACCACGACGCCGGATCGAATCCCCGCCGATGGCGACGCCGACGTGTTGATCGGCAGGTTGGATGCGTCGATGGTCGCTCTGAGCTTCGTCGACAACGCCGGCATCACGCGGGTGAAGGCGGTGCCCGAGCAGCGGCTCCACCACGCGGCCCGATTCGGAGTCGGCGTCTCACCGTGCTTCGAGACCTTCGCCTTCGACGATCTGATGACGGCCGGGCGATATCTGGGCGGTCCCGACGGCGACCTGCGGCTCGTCCCGGACCTGTCGATGCTGACCGAGCTGGCCTGCCAGCCGGGCTGGGCGTGGGCACCCGCCGACAAGTTCACCCAGGACGGCGCGCGCTTCGTCGCCTGCCAGCGCTACTTCGCGGCACGCCAGGCCGAGGCGGCGCACGCGATGGGGCTTCAGCTGTCGATGTCCTTCGAGACCGAGTGGTCCGTCGGCCGGAACGACGACGCGGACGGCTTCACGCCCGCGATCCACGGCCCCGCGTACGGCATCGTGCGGCTCGGTCAGGTCGCCGAGTACGCCAAGGACCTGGTCGCGACGCTGGCCAGGCAGGGCATCACGGTCGACCAGTTCCACCCGGAATACGCTCTCGCCCAGCTGGAACTGTCGGTCGAACCGTCGCAGCCGGTCGCCGCCGCCGACGAGGCGGTGTTGGTTCGGCACACGATTCGCCAGGTGAGCGCGCGCCATGGGTGGCGCGCGCTGCTGGCACCATGTATCGCGCCGGGCGGTGCCGGTTCCGGAGCACACCTCCACCTGTCCGTGCACGACGACGAGGGGCCGCTGCTCGCCGGCGGCGGGGGCCCGTATGGCATGCGGCGGACCGGCGAAGCGTTTCTGGCCGGAGTGCTGCGAGAACTGCCCGCGCTGGTCGCGGTCGGCGCGGGCAATCCGGCGAGCTTCCTGCGGCTGGAGCCCTCGCGCTGGGCCGGTGTGTGGCAGTGCTGGGGTCGCGAGGCCAGGGAGGCGGCGCTGCGTTTCATCACCGGGGTGCGTGGCACCGAGCAATGGGCCGCCAACGCCGAGATCAAGTGTTTCGACGCGACCGGAAACCCGTATCTGATCGTCGGTTCGGTCATCGCGGCCGGGCTGTCCGGCATCGCTGAGGGGCTACGCCTGCCCACCGAAATCACCGGGGACCCCGTGACTTTCGATGCGGAAGCCCGCATGATGTCGGGTGTGCGCCGACTGCCCACCACGCCGACCGAAGCCGCCGACCGCCTCGCCGAGTCCACGGTGCTGGCCACCGCGATGGGCTCGGAGCTGCACGACGCGCTACTCACCGTGCGCCGAGCCGAAGCGGAGCGGTACGCCGCCGCGAGCGCGGACGAGCTCGTCGCCCTGACCCGTTGGCGGTTCTAGCGTGCTCACCGACGGCGTTCCGCTCACCGACCAGCACTGTCACGGCGTGGTCACCGGCGATCTGGACCGGCCCGGCTTCGAGCGGTTGCTCGGCGAAGGCGCACGCGGCAGTTTCGATTCCGCGATCGGGCTCGCGGTGCGCCGCTGGTGCGCCCCCGCACTCGACCTGCCCGCCCATGTCGGTCCGGACGTCTACCTGCGTCATCGCGCCGGGCTCGGCGGACGCGAGGTCGCCGCGCGGCTGCTGCGCGCGACGGGCGTGACCCGATGGTTTCTCGACACCGGCATCGGCGGCGGGACTGGAGAGTTCGGCGAGCTGGCGGGCGGTGCGGTCCACGAGATCGTGCGTCTGGAAGACGTGGCAGAACACGTCGTCGCCGAGGTCGGCGCGGTGTCGGGTGTCTACGACCGAATCGAAGCGGAGCTGCGTGCCCGGGCCGCGAATGCCGTGGGGCTGAAGACGATCGTCGCCTACCGGTGCGGTCTGGACTTTCCGCTGCACGATCATCCGCCGACCAGTTTCGCGCCCGAACGCAGGCTCACCGACCCGCACCTACTCGGATGGCTGGTCGGTCTCGGCGCACGTATCGGAGCCGAACTCGGCCTCCCGTTGCAGTTCCACACCGGTTTCGGCGACTCGGATCTCCGACTGCACCGTTCGGACCCGTTGCTGCTCACCGACTTTCTGCGCAGGACAACCGGCACCGGGCTCTCGGTGCTGCTGCTGCACTGCTGGCCCTTCCATCGCCATGCCGCCTACCTCGCGCACGTCTTCGAGCACGTCCACCTGGACCTGGGCCTCACCATCCCGTACGTGGGACAGCGCGCCGGGGCCGTGCTCGCCGAGGCGCTGGAACTCGCTCCGTTCCGCGCGCTGTGCTACTCGTCGGACGGCTACGGGCTGCCGGAACTGCACTACCTCGGCGCCCTGCTCTGGCGACGCGGACTCGGCACGCTGATCGACGAGTGGATCGTCGCCGATGCGCTCACCGCCGCCGACGCCGAACAGCTGGTCACCGCACTCGCCCACGGGAACGCCGAGCGCGCCTACCGCGCGGCGCTCGATCGGACGCAGCATCGCTTCGCCGGCTGAGGGGAACGATCGGCCGGTCGAAAATCGGGATGCGTCGCCCGCCCTGGATGCCTACCGTTGATCGTGCAGACCAACGAAAGGATCGAGACCATGTTTCCCCTCGAGCTGCGCGGCACCAAGGCGCAGACGCTGATGTGGGCCCACGAGCACGAGATCGACCAGGCCGCGCTGCAACAGCTGCGGAACATCGCCGGGCTGAAATGGGTCCACGGCGTCCGCGTGATGCCGGACGTACACCTCGGCAAGGGGGCCACGGTCGGCTCGGTGATCGCGATGAAGGGCGCGGTGTCGCCCGCCGCGGTCGGTGTGGACATCGGGTGCGGCATGGAGAGCGTGCGGACCGATCTCACCGCCGCCGACCTGCCGGACAACCTGCATTCGCTGCGGTCGCGGATCGAGGCTGCGGTCCCGGTCGGCTTCCAGGCGCACGCGAACGCGGTGAATGTGACCAAGCTCGGCGGGGACGTGGCCGCGCTCGGCGCGAGCACCGCGACGCTGCGCACGGGCTGGGATCGGTTCTGGGGTTCGTTCAGGGCCCTCAACGACCATGTGCAGGCGCGAGAGTCCAAGGCGCACAAGCAGATGGGCACACTCGGCGGCGGCAACCACTTCATCGAGGTCTGTCTGGACCAGGACGACACGGTATGGATCCTGCTGCACTCCGGTAGCCGCAACATCGGCAAGGAGCTCGCCGAGCGGCACATGACGATCGCGCGGACGCTGCCGCACAACGTCGATCTGCCCGACCGCGATCTGGCCGTATTCGTTTCCGGGACAGCGGAGATGGACGCCTACCGGCGCGACCTCGCCTGGGCACAGGAGTACGCCGCACGCAACCGCGCGGTAATGCTCGCCCTGGTGTGCCGCGCGGTGCAGGACGAATTCACCAGTCGCAAGGTGTGTTTCGAGCAGCCGATCACTTGCCACCACAACTATGTGGCGGAGGAGCTCATCGACGGCGTGCCGATGCTGGTGACCCGCAAGGGCGCCGTGCGCGCGGGCGAGGGTGATC
Organism: Nocardia sp. NBC_00881; assembly: GCF_045207455.1. Lineage (NCBI taxonomy): Bacteria > Bacillati > Actinomycetota > Actinomycetes > Mycobacteriales > Nocardiaceae > Nocardia > Nocardia sp. NBC_00881. The sequence continues at coordinate 7,580,021 of NZ_CP108798.1, read as the reverse complement.
TGGCGTTGATCCCCGGCTCCATGGGCACCCGCTCGTATGTGGTGCGCGGCAAGGGCAATCCGGCCTCGTTCCAGTCGGCCTCGCACGGCGCGGGGCGACGGATGAGCCGCAACGCGGCCAAGCGGCAGTTCAGCGTCGCCGATCTCATCGCCCAGACCGAGGGTGTCGAGTCGCGGAAGGACGCAGGCGTCGTGGACGAAATCCCGGCCGCGTACAAGGACATCGACGAGGTCATCGCCGCACAGCGCGATCTGGTCGACGTAGTGGCGACGCTGCACCAGGTGCTCTGTGTGAAGGGGTGAACACACCGGCGGGATCTCGTGGCGGGCGAGTTGTGCTCGCCGGCTGCGAGATCCGCAGGTGTTCAGCGCCTGCGCAAGGTGGCCGCGATACCGGCCGCGATCAGCATCAGCCCGATGACGAGGGCGAAGCCGCCGAGCACCCAGTTGTGCACGGCCAGGCGCAGTTCGGGCGACAGCACGGATGACTCATCGATCAATCGCCAGGTGTCTTCCGGAGACACGATCTGCATGACGCCTGGCAGCAGACCCCACACCAGGCCCGCGATTACCGTGCCCGCGGGTGAGTACGCAGCCGATAGCGCGACCAGGAACAGCAGCAGCGCGCCGCCGATGATCTGCCCGTTGGAGCCCCATCTGTCGCCCGCACTGCCGACGATCACCCACTGTCTGGTGTCGAGTGCGCCTTTGGCTGCCAAGCCGATTCCGATCGGCGTCACCACCAAACTGATGAGGGTGCCGAGCGCGGTACGCGAAAAATTTCCGCTGGTGCGAAATTGGGCTCCCGGCGGAGCCCAGCCCGCAGGCGGCTGATAGTTACTCGACATTCTTTCCTCCTGCGCGGTTTCCCTGTGACGGAAATATTTTCAGCCCATTGTCCGTCCCGCAGGGTGGATTCGCGGTGGATGCGGTATCAATCGCACGCGAGAAAACGGGGCGCCCGGTCTGGATTCCGCGACCGTTCACCCGATACCATCGGCTATGCCCTGGCGGCCATCGTTCTTCTCGCCCGCTTCGGATTCGGACCCGGCGGCCGGTCCGCCGGAGATCCGCGGCGTGCGGCGGTCGTTCGTCACCGCGCGCGGCGTTCGCTTCCACGTCACGGAGGCAGGGCCCGCCGATGGACGGCCGGTGCTCGCGTTGCACGGCTGGCCACAACACCACTACGCCTACCGCCATCTGCTCGCGGAGCCGCCGGACGGGCTGCGGATCATCGCACCGGATCTGCCGGGTTACGGCTGGTCGGGCCCGGCGCCGCATCGGTGGGCGAAGGAAGACGTCGCGTCGGACGTGCTCGCGCTGCTCGACGAGCTCGGCCTCGACCGCGTCCTGTTGGTCGGGCACGACTGGGGTGGATACATCGCCCACCTGCTCGTACTGCGTGCGCCGGAGCGGTTCGACGCGCTGCTGGCGTTGAATATCGCCCACCCGTGGCAGACGCCGCGCGTTTTCCTTCCGCACGCGTGGCGGTTCCTGGTCTATCAGCCGCCGGTCGCGACGTTCGGCCGGTACCTGCATCAGCGCACCAGGTTCCTGGAACAGCTGATCTTCCCCGGCGCTGTACGCCATCGTGCGGAGTTCGGGCCCGAGGTGGTTCGCGCGTACGCGGACCGCTTCCGTGATCCGGTCTGCGCGCGCACCGCGACCGAGACCTATCGCACCTTCCTGCTGCGTGAAGTACCCCGATCCGCAGGGCGCGGAGAGCGACGCCGCGCAACCGTTCCAATCCGCACCCTGTTCGGTGTCGAAGACGCGGCGATCCACCCTTCACTCGCCGCCGAAGAAACGGCACGGGCCGACGACTATCGCCTGGAGCTGGTGGAGAAATGCGGCCATTTCATCGCAGAGGAGCGGCCGGACCTGGTCCGCGCCCGGTTGGTCGAATTGGCGGCGGCTACCGGGCCCGACTGACCGCACGCGGTCCTTTCGGCGGTGCCTACCCGCACTCCTGCCGGAACGCGTCAGTGGCAGCTCGTGCGGCGCGTGACGACCAGGCCGCCGCGGCCTCGATAGTTTCCGTGCCTGATGGCCGCACGTCGTACCGGCCCCGTCGTTCAGGTGCGGGCGCCGCGCCTCGGAGTTGCGGATGTCACGCCGGTCGGGCTCCGCGGTCGCGGCGCATCGCCGTCTGTCGGTACCGTCGGGCACGATGAAGCGCATGACCACGGCGACCGATGTCCCTGCGATCGACCTCACCGCCCCCGACCTGCGCGAGCGCGCGGAGCATCTGCTGCGCGAGCTGGCCGGACCGGGCGCGCGGCTGCGGGAGGACCAGTGGACCGCCATCGAGGCGCTGGTCGTGCGGCGACGCAGGGCACTGGTCGTACAGCGGACCGGCTGGGGGAAGTCGGCGGTGTACTTCATCGCGGCCAAGCTGCTGCGCGGGGCCGGTCGCGGGCCGACGGTGATCGTCTCGCCACTGCTGGCCCTGATGCGTAACCAAGTGGCGGCGGCCCAGCGTGCGGGGGTGGTCGCCGCGACCATCAACTCGGGCAACGTCACCGAATGGGACGAGATCCACGCGCGGGTCGCCGATGGCGCGGTCGATGTGCTGCTGGTCAGCCCGGAGCGGCTGAACAACCCGGACTTCCGCGACCAGGTTCTGCCCCGGCTCGCCGCGGATGCGGGACTTGTGGTGATCGACGAGGCCCACTGCGTGTCGGACTGGGGCCACGATTTCCGGCCGGACTATCGCCGTATCCGCACCCTGATCGCCGATCTCGGTTCGGACGTGCCCGTGCTCGCGACCACCGCGACCGCCAACGACCGAGTGGTCACCGACGTCGCCACCCAGATCGGCACCGACACCTTGGTGCTGCGCGGCACGCTGGAGCGCGAATCGCTGCACCTGTCGGTGGTCCGCTTCGACGACGCGGTGGAGCGCACCGCCTGGCTCAGCGGCCATCTGCACCGGCTGCCCGGCTCCGGAATCGTCTACACACTCACTGTCGCCGCCGCGCACGATCTGGCCGACGTGCTGAACTCGCACGGCCATCGGGTCGCCGCTTACACCGGCCAGACCGACCCCGCCGAACGCGAGGTGTTGGAGGCCGCGCTGCTGAACAACGAGGTGAAGGCGCTCATCGCCACCTCGGCGCTGGGCATGGGATTCGACAAACCCGACCTCGGGTTCGTCGTGCACGTCGGCGCGCCGTCCTCGCCTATCGCCTATTACCAGCAGGTCGGTCGCGCGGGGCGCGGCACCGACCGTGCCGAGGTGATCCTGCTGCCCGGCCCCGAGGACGCGCGGATCTGGAGCTACTTCGCCTCCGTAGCCTTTCCGCGCGAACATATCGTGCGCGCGGTACTCGACGCGCTGGACTCCGACCGGGCGCTGTCGACGGCGGCGCTGGAACCGCTGGTGGAGCTGAACCGCTCCCGGCTGGACATGGTGCTGAAAGTGCTCGACGTGGACGGCGCGGTACGCCGGGTACGCGGCGGCTGGATCTCCACCGGACAGCCGTGGATCTACGACACCGAACGCTATGAGCGCCTGTCCGCGGCCCGCGAGGTCGAACAGCAGGCCATGGTCGACTTTCAGTCGACTTCCGGCTGCCGGATGGAGTTCCTGCGTCGTCAGCTCGACGACCCTGGACTGCCCGCGGGCCGAGCGGATTCGCCCGGCTGCGGCCGCTGCGACAACTGCACCGGCGCCCGCCCCGACCGCACCGTGGCCGCCGATGCCGTCGCCGCGACCAGAGCTCGCCTCGATCGCCCCGGCATCGACCTCGCTCCACGCAAGCAGTGGCCCACCGGCATGGCGAAGCTCGGAATCCCGTTGTCCGGCAAGATCTCCGGTGGCGCCGAGACCGGCCGTGTCCTCGGCAGGCTCACCGACCTCGGCTGGGGACAGCGCCTGCGCGCGTTGCTCGACGGCCCGGACGCCCCCGTCCCCGACCCGGTCTTCGACGCGTGCATCGCCGTGCTGCGCGAATGGAACTGGGCAGCACGCCCCGCCGCGGTGCTGGCGCTGGAATCCCCCCGCTATCCCGCGCTGACCGCCAGCCTCGCCGCCCGGCTCGCCGAAGTCGGCCGCCTACGCGACCTCGGCACGCTGCGGACCCGGCCGGACCGGCCGCCGGTCTCCGCGGCGAACTCCGCACACCGGGTCGCGGGACTGTTCGACGCATGGGAGGTTCCCGACCTCATCGACGTAACAGGCCCGATCCTGTTGGTGGACACCCTCACCGACACCGGCTGGACGTTCACCGTCACCGCCCACGCGCTACGGGCCGCAGGAGCCGACGCGGTGCTGCCGTTCGCTCTGGCCATGCCCACATAGCGGTGCGCAAGTGCCGAAACAGGCGCGCGCGGCGTGCTGAATCAGATCTACTTCGGGCACAGTAAGATTCGCCGCGCCCGGCGTAGCTGGCGTTGACCTCCGATATCGGCGTCGTCGCGTACGCCGATCGTCCCATCTACGAAACTTGCATACCAGCTCCCCCTCGAACGGCACGGTGACCGCACCGCAGCGGTGCTTATGCCCGCATCGCCCGAAGACTGCCGTAGGCAACCGCGACCTAACACCACGGAAGAAGCTGGAAGTAGGTGGGCGCTTCAAGCAAGAATGAGCCGAGACGGCAGGGCCTGAACTTTGAAACACCATGCGGCACAGTTCTTTCATTCGAGCACAAGACGAGGTCGAGCTGCCTGGAGTCGAGCGCGTTCTGTGCGGCGCCTCATGCTCCTGCCCTGATCACGATCATGGGTCCACGGCGGTAGCAGCACTTCGAAGTCTTGTTGCGGACGTAACCGCCGATCGGCAATGCCTAACAGTGGCCATGTCCACGTCCTGACCATGGGGATCACCAATGTTGCCCCGCCGCCGTACCCGGCGATCACACCGCCGATGTGGAGTGAGTACCAAAAGACCGTTTCGGTACCCCCACCAAGCCCCTACAATAATGATTGTCACAGGGCGAGCACTGTCGGTGAGCAGCAGGTGGGCACTTTCAATGAGCCCATCAACTTTTCCCACCCAAAACTCGGGATCGAGCAAAATCTTGGGATTGACGTATGGCCGATCAGAAGGCCATTGATATCCGCGAACCCCACGGACAGGAATTCCGATGCCTAGGTCTACGGCTGATCCACTCACCAAGATAGAGATTGGTTCGGTGCCCCGTCACGTTCCGCTCTATACGCACACAGGTGTAGAGGATTGCGATTTCTCGGTCCATCCCTTCAACACAGATGATGGTCTGGGGCTGAGTATGCTTCGGTTCCGTCGAGAACCAGCTGACGACGTGGTCCTGGTTATCCATGGCCTCACCACATCCAGTGACATGTTCATCATGCCGGAGCACACCAACATGGTGACATTCCTGCTCAACTCCGGGTTCTCGGACGTCTGGACACTGGACTACCGGATGAGCAATAGGCATCCCTACAACCGCGGGATGCACCGGCACAATATGGACGATATCGCGCTGTACGACTACCCGGCAGCGCTGACCGAACTTCGCAAGCACATCGGTGACCGACGCGTGCACGTCATCGCGCATTGCCTGGGTTCTGTCTCATTCATGATGAGCCTCTTCGGCGGTGCGGTCGACGGCATTGCCAGCGTCATCGCCAACAGCGCCGCGCTCACACCGCGGGTTCCGAATTGGTCCCGGCTGAAGCTGACGTTCGCCCCGACCTTCGTGGAGTTCATACTCGGTCTGCCATACCTGGATCCGCGCTGGCACACGGAGCCGAAGCTGTCGCGCGGGTGGCTGTTTTCCAAGGGTGTCTCGCTGTTCCACCCCGAGTGTGACGAGCCCGCCTGCCACATGCTCAGCCTGATGTGGGGCACCGGCTGGCCGGCGCTTTACAGCCACGACAAGCTGCGCGAGATCACCCACGCCCGCAGCGGTGATCTATACGGCGCCACCGGACTGCACTACTACCGCCACGTTGTCGAGATGGTGCGTGCCGGCCGGGCCGTGAAGTTCGACAGGGATGCCCGATACAACGCACTTCCAGACGACTACCTCGCCAGAGCCGGCGAGATCACCACACCGGTACTCCTGACCACAGGAGGAAGAAACAACGTGTTCACCGATTCCAACATCGTCTGCTACGACCGGCTGGAAGCAGTCGCACCCGGCCGACACGAGTTGGAGATCTTCCCGGGATACGGCCACCAGGATGTGTTCATGGGACGCAACGTTCACCGTGACGTGTTTCCACGAATGCTTGACTTCCTGAAGCGTCAGGCGGTGTGACCTATGAGCCGACCATCAGCACACAGCTACCGGCCCACAAGCCATGAGCGGTGGAACCACGAGACCCTTGCCACCCTGGCCTTCGACTGGGAGCGGATCGGCGCCCCTGGCATCGCCCCCAAGCGACCGTTCAAGGTGTATCTCCCAACCACGACCGAGGAAGTCGTCCGCGCCGTGCGCGAGGCAAAGGAGCTCGACCAAAAGCTCATCGTGCGAGGCCATGGCCACTCCAGCAATAACCTTGTCACCGGGGCGAGGGCGTGTGTGCTCCTCACCGAGTGGATGGACCAGATTGTCGAGATCGACGAGGAGAGGCTCACCTGCACGATGCAGGGTGGCGCCGTCCTCGCGCAGGTCGACACTGCCCTCGCCGAACACGGCCTCGGGCTGTCCATCATCGGCGACCACGACGACATCACCGCCGCCGGTTTCGCCTCGGTCGGAGGAATCAGCCCCGCCTCGCACCGCTACGGCATGTTCGTCGACACTGTGATCGAGCTGGAGTACGTCGACTGGGAAGGCATCGTCCATACGTGTAGCCGGACACACCGACGAGAGGACCTGCTGCGTCTTCTCGCGGGCACCGGGCGGCACGGGGTCATCACGAGCCTCGAGGTGTCGATCGTGCGCGTCGACAAAAGGCGCGAGGTGTTGCGGAACGACAGCTTCGTAACGCTCGATGTGAGCAACTTCATCGAGCGCTCCGGCAAGCTGATCGAGGATCCGGGCGACGCGGTGATGGAGCGTGGGGTGTGGGCGGACCTGCCGGTCACTGGTGGCGTGAACATCCGGGTCGGTCAATTCTCGTCATACCACGAGACGACGCAGAACCCGCTCAAGTCGCTGTACAACCGGGCGGCCTACGGCTACCAGCAGCTGCTCGGCTACTGGGCCGGGCGGCTGCCCGGCCGCATCGACGTAGCCGCGAAGTACCTCGGTTTCGCCGCAATCATGCTGCCGCCCAGCTTCGCCGATTTCAAGAACGTCGAGCGGTTCACCGACCAGATACTCGACTCTACCGTCGGGGATCCGACTCGGATGCTGATCGTGCTCGCTCCTGCAGACAAGTACGGCGTGCTCTTCCGCGAGCTCTACCGCCTCTGTCTGGACGAACGCGACAACAGCGGCGCCATCACCTTCATTTCCTTGTATGTCAAGGCGATCCGTTCGAGCTATCTGTCCCGCGGTGAGGAGGACCGCCGACACTGTGAGCTGATGTTGTATGTCGGCGTGGACCCCGACCGGATGACTGAGAAAATCCTCAACGGGCTGGTCGAGCGGATCGATGCGCTGACCGTCGCGCACAGCGCCTTCCGGTACATGCACACGAGGACGACGGCCGACCCGGTGCGGCGGCAGCTGGTCGACCCGAATACAGCGTACGAGGCTGTCGAACTGGCAACGTCGGACACCGTCAACCCCCGTTGAGCGGCGAGGGAGCATGGCATGCCTACAGGACTGACCTTCCGGGAGAAGATGTTCGGACCGTTCGCCTTCGGCTGTACCGACCCCGGCGACGGAGCCGCGGTGGGCCGGCGGACGAGCTGGGACCTCACGTTGCATGGCACTGTCACGATCGACGACGTGGCCGCGTTCGTGACTGGTCCACAGCATCTCGGCAATCTGTCGGGCGAGATCGAACTGCCCGGCATCGGTGATCGGATTCCCTTCCGGGACGGTGTTTTCAAGCTGTTCGTGCCGAGCCGAGAACCCGGGCTGACGCTGATGGTCTACGAGGCACCATTGCGCGTCAATGGAGTCGATCACTACCTCGCAGGTCGCAAGAATGTCCGCGACGATTTCAGGCTGGATCTATGGCCCGACACCACCACTCTCGAAGTCCGCCTGCATCGAGGCGACAACGCGACAGGCCCGGTAGCCGGCAGCGGAGTGATCCGCCTGTCGGTGTTGGAGCTCTTCGCCTTGCTCGCCTCTGCTCGCACGAAGCATGCCGGGTCCCCGGCCGAATCAGCCTTGGCGGTCGCTGCATTCGGTCGGCTATTCCTGCGCAACCTCGTCGATAGCTACCTGCTGCGACCGACCGCGTATCTACGCACTCGTCACGGAGCAGCCGAGGAAGAAGTTCAGGAATGAACACCTCGATGCACATCTTCACCTGGAGTTGAGAACCATGTCGCAATCGGCACGCCACCACGCCCTCGAGCACGTCGATGCTGTTGTCGTCGGTTCTGGTTTCGGTGGTTCGGTAGCCACCTACCGGCTGGCCGAAGCCGACCAGTCCGTGGTCTTGCTCGAACGGGGCCATGACTACCCGCCCGGAAGCTTCGCCCGCAGCCCCGCCGAGATGCGCCGGGCATTCTGGGACCCCAGCGAAGGGCTGTACGGTCTCTTCGACATCTGGGCATTCCGCGGCTTCGAGTCCGTAGTCTCCAGTGGCCTCGGCGGCGGGTCGCTCATCTACGCCAACGTGCTGCTCCGCAAGGACGAGCGCTGGTTCGTCCACGAGGATCCACTGCCGGGCGGCGGCTACGAGAAATGGCCAATCAGCCGAGCGGACCTCGATCCGCACTACGACGCAGTGGAGCGCATGATCGGTGTGACGCGGTATCCGGTGAACAAGCCCGCGTTCGACACGCCCAAGACGCACGCGATGCGTCAGGCTGCCACCAATCTCGGGCTGGACTGGCAGTTACCGCCGCTGGCTGTCTCATTCGCCTCGAGACCGGGTGATGAACCGGAGGTGGGCGTCCCAATCGTGGAACCGGAGTACGGCAACCTGCACGGCACGCCGCGACGGACCTGCCGACTGGTTGGTGAGTGCGACATCGGCTGCAACGACGGTGCGAAGAACACCCTCGACCACAACTACCTATCCGCGGCCAGACATCATGGCGCCGACCTGCGCAGCCGGTGCGAAGTGCGCATCGTCCAGCCGCTCGAACTCGGTGGCTACGAGGTGGAGTACGTCGAGCACGACCCCACCAGCGAGGGCAAGCGCATCAATACCCGTGCACTACCGACGCGGGTGATCCGGTGCAAAAGGCTGATCCTCGCAGCGGGCACATACGGCACCACCTTCCTGCTACTCACGAACAGGCGCGCCTTTCCCGGGTTGAGCACAGCCCTCGGAACCCGGTTCTCCGGGAACGGTGACCTGCTCACCTTCCTTCTTCCCGATCGCACCATGGCACCGAGGTCGTTCGCGGCCAGCCGCGGCCCGGTAATCACCTCGGCGATCAGGATCGGCGACGACCTCGATAACGATGTCGATAAACGGATCAGCCGCGGGTTCTACCTCGAGGACGGCGGCTACCCCGGGTTTACCGACTGGATCGTGGAACGCCTCGACCTCACGGGCCGGTTCTTCCGCGCAGGCGAGTTCCTCACCCGCTGGCTGCTCGCCCGGCTGCGCCGCTCGCCGGACACCGGGATCAGCGCCGAGATCGCACGACTGATCGGGCAGGGCAGGCTATCGAATGGCGCGCTCCCACTGCTGGGCATGGGCCGTGACGTACCGGACGGAGTGATGGGACTACGCGACGGCCTGCTCGACGTGAAGTGGACCACCCGGACGAGCCTGCATTACTTCGAGCAAGTCCGTGAGACCATCCGCACGATCGCCGATGAGCTCGACGCCAAGTACGTCGACAACCCTGTTTGGTTTTTCAAGCACATCATGACCGTTCACCCACTCGGCGGCGCGCCCCTCGGGCGCAACGCCTTCGAGGGCGTATGCGATGCCTACGGCGAAGTCTTCGGGTACCCGGGTCTCTACGTGGCCGATGGTGCGGCGATGCCTGGACCTGTGGGGGCAAACCCATCGCTCACCATCGCGGCGATGGCCGACCGGATGACCACCCACCTCCTCGAGGCCTAACGGCAATGCCGCGCAATCAGGGGCCTGTCGCGCATTGACCTGTACCGTCGCCAGTTTCGAGTGATGTTGCGGTATAGGCGATTGGTGGTGACGGCATGTTCCAGCACGGATCACTGACGGCCACAGCCCGGCGAGGACGGTATATCTTGTGTTGCTATGTGTTCCCCAGCGCCGCCCACGCCCGCGCCAGGGAACGCCCGATAGGGTCGATGACCCGGCGGTCGTTCCAATACCAAGGGTGGGCCAACGGGGTCCACCCCATCCACCTCGGGCCGACGGACACTCGACGATCCGCAGTGACCTGTTCGCCGTACAAGCCGTTCAGCCGTTTCAATGGCGACGCGATGACGTCATCTGGGTCATAGACATTGACCCACTCACCGCCGATCCCCGGGTTGTGATCAGCGGCGTTCGGATGCGGCACGAGCACCGGCCTTCCCCGATCGGGTAGCCGTCCCGCCCACAGCGCGAGTGGACTGCCCAATGTGTACAAAAACGTCAGAGTTTCGCCTCGTTCGAGCGAGGTGCCGCCGTCCAGGAACTCCCTTGTCCTCGGCCCGACCAGAGATCTCGGTCTCTCCGTCTCCTCTTCGTCCGGGTAGAAGCCGTGCTCGACTTCGAGATCGTAGAAAAAATTGCTCGCGATCACCGTGCCGAGACTGTGCGAGATCACGCACAGGGGGGCCGTCGGACCCGCGACTTCGGCGAGTTCACCGAGCGTATTCGCGACAACAGCGTGCACCTCGTCGTACATTGCGCGTTCCGTGGAGTTGATCTGATACGCAACAGCGTCACCGATGTAGTGCACCGCCAGCCAACGCAAAGTGGGAAAATGGAAGTCGCGGGCACAGGGCAACCACCGTATGAGACCGCTCGCGGCCATTGTCACGAGAGCTGCAGTAGAACCCGCAGCCGCGCGGGTCCCTAGACGATTGAGCGCCCGAAAGTATTCGATCGCGCCAGCGCCGCCCACTCGGTCCAGCAGCTCGTCCTGCCCCGTTTGCAACACGGGCGCCCAGAAGGCCGGCCTGATGACCAGTGCGTCATCTGGATAGACCCCGGAAAAGCGCGCGAAGGATCGCTTGAGCAGGGCAATCGCGGTATCGGCGAAATGCGCGTCATTGATCTCGACGCCATGAATGAAAACAACCGCCAGTCTTTCGCGCATGGTGCCTCATGTCTCGGGCTGTGGTGGTGCCTCATGTCTCGCCGCCATGACCTGCCTGGATCCGTCGCCGCGAAACCTCGTGTGTAGCGGCGTGCAGGTCCGCCTTGTTCCCGAGGATGGAGCTGCGGTGATCAAGGGACCTGGCGGCGACATACCAATCACTCTAGAAGCGGCAGTTCTGACGATGGCTCGTCTTCCTGACACGCGCTGAAGCAGGGAACCACCAATTGTTGGGCAGTCGATATCGGATGGAACTCAATAAAGTATGCGCCCGTGGCTTTCGCCGCACTGGACGCCACGCCGGAGACGAAGGGCCTGAACATGCGCCAAGACCCCCGCAACGAAACACTGGAACCGCTGGGTGAGCAGAAGGGATATATCTTCCGTGATTGGTACGCGGAGCCCACGGGCGATCTAGACCCGGAGAATATTTTCCCATACCGAGTGAGGCCGGTCGGTCAATAGTGATGGTCCATTCTCGAGGAGGACCGCACATGACCGACAATGATCTCACCGACTGCCTTGGACGGGAAGTACGGAGCGATTCGGCCAGCGGGTCGGTGCACGTCACCGCGCCCCCTCACAGACTGAGCGTCGCCCGCAGCCTCGCGTCGAGGGATTCCGTCTCAGCCGCGGTCAGGACGCCGAGCTGTTCGGTGAGCCACGGCCGGTAGGCGCGGAGGAGCTCGAGGGTGTCCGCCCAGCCGTGCTCGGTCCGAGTGGCCAGTACATGGCCCGGGTCCGCGTCGCGCAGCGGGACGACGTGCAGCCAGCGGTAATGCGAGGTGATCACCGCCGAGTCGGACACCAGCACGACGGTCGGACGCCGCGGAAACAAGGCGCCGTCGCGCAGCGTAGGAGAGTAGCGCCAGACCTCGCCGCGCTTCATGCCGCGCCACCGGCGTCGCGCTCGGCGGCCTGGGTGAGCCGCACGTCGTCGTACGCGGCGGCCAGCTCGGCCTCCTCATCGATGACCAGCGCGGTCAGGCTCTCGTGCACGAGCGTGGTGCGCAGCGCGGCGTTGATCATGGAGGAAAGGCTGCGGTTCTGGCGATCGGCGGCCTCCCTGGCCCATGCGGCCACCTGGGGATCCAGTGTGACCGTCACGCGCGCCGCCTTGCTCATACTCGTATGCATACCAGAACGGTGCAACGCCCGAAACCTGTCCGGGGCATCGGTTAGGGTCGGACGGGTGGCCAGCAAGTCTGCGGCGCCGGCTATCGAACTCGAGGTCGGCGGCCGCACGATCCGCATCTCCAACCCGGACCGGGTCTACTTTCCGGAGACCGGCGCAACCAAGCTCGACCTGGTGCAGTACTACCTGAGCGTCGGGGACGGCATCGTCAACGCGCTGCGCGACCGGCCATGCATGCTGCATCGGTTCCCCAAAGGGCTGGCGGGAAACAAAGTGCACCAGAAACGGCTCCCCGCGGGCGCGCCGGACTGGATTACCACTGTGCGGGTGTTCTTCCCACGCTACGGCAGGCACGCCGACGAGCTCTGCGTCACCGAACTCGCCGATGTCATCTGGGCGGTGCAGATGTCGACGGTCGAGTTCCATCCGTGGAACTCCCGCGCCGCTGACACCGAAAGGCCCGACGAGTGGCGCATCGACCTGGACCCGATGCCGGACTGCCCGTGGTCGCGAGTGCGGCGGGTGGCCGGAGTCGTGCGCGAGGTGCTCGACGAACTCGGCGCGGTCGGCTGGCCGAAGACCTCCGGCGGCAAAGGTCTGCACATCTACGTCAGGATCGCGCCGAACTGGGGATTCAAGGACGTCCGCCGCGCCGCGCTCGCCTTCGCCCACGAGGTCGAGCGGCGTGCGCCCGACGACGTGACCACCACCTGGTGGCGCCGCGACCGCGACCCGGAACTGCTGTTCGTCGACTACAACCAGAATGCGCGCGACCACACGATCGCCGCCGCGTACTCGGTGCGCGGCGTCCACGCTGCGACGGTCTCCACACCGTTGCGGTGGGACGAGATTTCCGACATCGATCCGCGCGACTTCACCATGTCCACCGTCCCCGCCCGCTTCGCCGAACTCGGCGACCTGCACGCGGGCATCGATGACGCGATGTTCCACCTGGATCGACTGCTGGAGTGGGCCGACCGGGACAAGGTGGACGCCGAGTTGGACGCGCAGACAGATCTGGACGAGAACTAGCGAGGGCCGATGTGGGCGGGTGCTGTGCGACACTGCGCCGTCCACGACCAGGCGGCGATGCTACCGTCGCTGCGGCGACCGTGGGTCGTCGTTCACCTGTTCGCACCACCGCCGACCACGCCGTATTGCACCGAAGGAGGTCCATCCATGAGCCGACCGGCAGTACCGATCGCGGTGGGCCCGGCCGAACCTCCTCCCGCGCTGGTGGAGAAGGCGGTGCAGGAGGCGGGGGCCACGGTGTCGGAACTCGATGAAGCGCGCGCGCTGGTCTGGGCCGGTGGTCCCGGTGAGTTCCCGGACGAGCTGCCCGCCACCGTCGAGTGGGTGCAGCTCCCCGCCGCCGGCATCGAGGACTGGTTCGCCACGGGCATCTTCACGAAGTATCCCGATGTCCGATTCACCTCCGCCGCAGGCGCTTTCGCGGCAAGTGTGGCCGAGCACGCGCTCATGCTGCTGCTCGCGGGCGTCCGGTATCTTCCCGAACACCTGCGGGCCGTGCGCTGGCGCCAACAGGACTTCTTTCCGCACGTCGGCACGCTGCGCGGCAAGACGGTGACCATCGTCGGCGCGGGCGGAATCGGCCGCGCGCTGATCCCGATGCTGGTTCCGCTCGGCGCACACGTGATCGCGGTCAACCGCAGCGGGCGACCGGTCACCGGTCCCGGCATCCCGGACACCGTCGAGACACTCTCCGCCCACCATCTCGCCCGGATCTGGCCGCGCACCGACCATGTGGTCATCGCGGCGCCCGCCACCCCCGACACCAGGCACCTCCTCGGCGCGGACGAACTCTCCCGGCTCAAGCCGTCGTCCTGGGTCGTCAACGTGGCTCGCGGCAGCCTCATCGACACCGACGCCCTGGTGGCGGCGCTGGCGTCGGGTGCGATCGGCGGCGCCGGGCTGGACGTCACCGACCCGGAACCGCTTCCGGACGGCCACCCGCTCTGGGGGCTGCCGAATGCCATTGTCACGCCACATGATTCGAATCCGCCGCAGCTACGGTTCGCGGCGTTCGCGGATCACGTCGGTGAGAATGTCACGCGGTTCCTCGCCGGACGCGAGCTGCTGGCGCCGATCGATCCCGCCCGCGGGTACTGAGACGAAAACACACCCGAACCGCCGCGCGTGTCGATGTCGGGTAGGCACTCCTCGTCCGACACCCTGGGCTGGTTCGGCGCTGCCAAGACCACCGTCGATTCCGTGATGATTCCCGACCTCTCAGCGCGTCGCACACCAGTGATTTCCACGGGCCGCACAAGCGGAGACCCGTGCTCAGCTGCCCGAAACGACCGACGACCACTGCCCCGCTCGACCATCCGGGGCCGCAGGTCAAGCGCACATTCCCGTGGGTGTGAGCCCGAACGGACCCACTGGGACGTACGCTCCTAGACGAGCGCAGAGCGCCGACCTTCGACGGAAGGGGTCACTATGGTGTCCAACCGGCCGAGAATCCCACCGCAGCGGCTGGTGCACGCTGTCGAATCGGTCCGCACTGTGCTGGCGGTAGCGTTCCGCAAGCTGGTGCCGGGACATATCGCGCTGATGGAGCTGATCGCCGCCGGATGGATCACCCAGGCGATCCATGCCGCGGCTGCGCTCGGGATAGCCGACGAGCTCGCGGCGGGGCCACGGTCGAGTGCGGAGTTGGCCGCGGCGGTCGGCGCCGACGAGGACGCGTTGCGGCGGCTGCTGCGGCTGCTGATCAGCCACGGCATCTTCACCCAGCGCCGGGACGGCAGGTACGCACTGACGCCGATGGCGCGGGCGCTGCGCCGCGACGCCGACGTGTCGCTGCGCGACGCAGTGCTGTTCTTCGGTTCGCCTGGCCACCGCAACCACTGGTCGCACCTGGTCGACGCCGTCCGCACCGGCAAACCGGTCGGCGAGGAGCTGGACGGGATGCCGTTCTTCGACTACGTGCAGAGCGATCGCGAACTCGGCGAGCTGTTCGACCGCGCGATGACGAGCATCAGCACCCTGGCCATGGAACCGCTGTTCGCGGCCTATGATTTCGGCCGCTACGAGACCATCGTCGACGTAGGCGGCGGAGAAGGATCTCTGCTCGCCGAAATCCTGCGCCGCGCACCACGCTCACGCGGGATCCTGTTCGACCTGCCCGAGGTGGTGGAGTCCGCGCCTGCCCGGCTCGCCGAACTCGGCCTGGCCGACCGCTGCTCGGTCGAGAGCGGATCGTTCTTCGACACCGTCCCGAAGGGCGGCGACGCCTACATCCTCAAGCACATCCTGCACGACTGGGCCGAGCCGGAGGCGGGCCACATCCTGCGCGCGGTACGGGCGGCGATGACGCCCGACACGCGGTTGCTGATCATCGAGTTGGTCATTCCCGAACACCCTGGTCCGCACCCGAGCAAGTACATCGACCTGGAGATGCTGGTCAACGCAGGCGGCCGGGAGCGAACCGAGACCGAGTACCGCGAGTTCCTCGCCCGCCACGGGTTCACGCTGACAAGCCTCGTGCCGACCGTGGCGCCCGACAATGTGCTCGAGGCCCGGCCGAGCTAGCGCCTTCCTGGCTCCGTTCCCGCCGCACGGCTTATGGCGCGGCAGGCATCACGAACGCAGCGGTCGCGATTCCCAGTGTGTTGTCGGATACGCATGTGACGCGCATCGCCCTGCCGACCGGCGTCTGCTGTGACTCGAATCCGCTGTAGTAGCCGAACACCGGTTCGGACTGCGCAGGCGGGACGAAGAAGCCGAGGCACTCGGCCTCCAGCACCGAAGTCCCCTCGCCGCTATGACAGAGCGCGGCGGCGTCGGTGAGCCCGCGGTCGACGAAACAGCCTGCCGGTTCGGCGGAGGCGGTCCCGGCTCCCGTGAGGACGAGTCCGGCCGCGATTACCAGCAGACCACCGCCTCCGCTTATCCGCCGCATCATGCGGTGCACTGCAACCCTTTCCTCAGCAACCCCGGTGTGCCCGCCCGGGGCCCGGACCATCACACCATCCTCGAGTCGCAATCCCTCAGAGGTAATCTCACCAGAATCGGGCAGACCGGTCGAGTTCGACACAACCGAAGCGCGCCGTTCAGGGAAGGACCAGAGCCTGCGCGATGAGGACGAGGTAGAGCGCGAGAATGAACACGACCGCGGGAAGCACTGGATGATCCGGCCGAACCCCGGCGACGAACCGCCACGAGCCGAAGGCAGGAATCAGCAACAGCGGCAACGCGATCCAGGCGATCAAACTTCCGAGCCCCGAACGCTCCCACGGCCGGACCAACGCGAGATCGCCCGCCACGGCCACCGCGGCACACAGCAGCGCGGCGGCCGCACTGCCTTTTGCGCCCAAAACATTCGAGTAGAGCATCGCGTCCGAACGCCCGGCCCGGGTCGTCTTCCTCGCGAACTCGAACTGGAGGAAAGCCCCCGCGAAGACGACAGCGACAGCCACCGCCTGCCACCGCGCGCCGACGGCGCCGGTGTCGATCGCCGAAACGATGACATATGCGGTGACCAGTAGCTGCACCGGATAGGTGACAACGAGGTTGAGCAGAATGTTCGTCCGGATCATCTCGAAAAGGCGCTCCATGCCCCACAGCGCAAGCCCGTAAACCAGTGCCGTGGCGATCATCACGGCCGATCCGACCGACAGCGCGAGACTCGCGGCGCCGGCGCCGACCGCTATGAGGACCATGGCAATACGCAGGTCGGCGGCCCTGACCGCGCCGGTGACCAAGGGACGATCGGGATTGTGCACACGGTCGTATTCGAGATCCTTCTGCTCGTCGACCATGCGGAGGTACAACAGCACGAACGCGACGACCACGATGCGCACGACGGTGGCACCGGCCGGATGCCAGTCCAGGCCGGTCACCAGCGCGGCGGTGCCCTCCAGTGCGAGCACCCAGAGGATGCCGTAGAGCAGGTAATGCGGCTTGTACATCACCGCGGTGAAGCGGGTGATCCGTGTGGCGGAGGCGAGCACGCTCATGCTGTGGCCTCCTCGGCATGCGCGGGCACTCCGTGGATACGCAAGCTGCCTCCTCCAGGCCTGACCCTCATGCTGTGCCCCACCGATCCCACATGGTCACCTCGGTGGCGGGCGCGCGTCGAGCGGCCACGGACGGCCCCGGCCGCAGATGCGCCACCGGGATCAGCGCCACCTGTGCCACCTCGTCGAACGGGATGTCGAGCAACTCGGCGATCTCGCGCTCGTAGTACAGATGCGCGGTGGTGAGGCAGGAACCGAGCCCGCGCTCGTGCAGCGCGAGCATGAAGTTCCACACCGCCGGATAGATCGAGCCGTAGAAACTCGCCAGGCGAAGCGGCGAAGCGGGTTCCGGCGGGCGACCGATCGTGCAGACGAGCACCAGCGCGGGCACCTCGTGCAGATGGTCGGCCAGGTGGCGGGCGGAGGACAGGTCGCCGAGCTCGTCGGGGCGCGGGGTGCGGCCGGAAAGGTTGGCGGCGAACGCTTTTCGGTAGTACTCGGCGATCCGCTGCTTCGTCTGGTAGTCCTGCACCACCACGAAGCGCCACGGCTGGCGATTGCTTCCGCTCGGCGCGTGGACCGCGATCCGCACACAGTCCAGCAGATCCTGGCGGGCCACCGTGCGGGTCAGGTCCAACCGGCGACGGAAGGCCCGGGTGGTGGTGAGCAGTTCGATGCCCATCAGATGCCGTCCACGTTCAGGTCCACGTCCTCCTCGTCCGTGACCAGGTCGTCCTCGGCGAATTCGAGGTCGACCGCGGCGGCGACCGCGCCGCATTGGCGGATCTCACAGTGCACCACGGTCCGATCGGCTTGGCTGCCGGTGATCTCGGCGACGCATTCGGCGGGACGGTCCAATTCGACGAACCGCTCGAACATACTGCCGACGCACTCGAGCCGGGGCGGCTGCGGGATCACCATGGCCAGCGCGGTCTGCCTGCACGCCTCGATCAGCAGGCTGCCCGGCACGTGATCGAGCTGGTGGTCGAACAGGAAGGGGTGGTTGAGGTCCGGCGCCAGCGCCGCACGAGCGACCGCGCCGGCCAGCTCTGGAGGGCCGATCACCACGTTGCGCCAGTTCTCCCTGCCCACCGCGGCGCAATCGGCGCGTTCGGTGTGCGCGACGGCGCCGACGAATGGGCCGAGGCCGAGGCTGTCGCGAAACTCGGAGCGCAGCGCCGACCAGTGCTGCGGCGTCGTCCAAGAGAACGATCCGTCGACCGTCATCATCAACTCGGCGCCGGCATCGATTTCGAGCACCATGTCCAGGCCGATCAGCGTGTCACCGCTGTGGTGGCGTCGGGGCACCCGGACCTTCATCACCAGATCCGCCGGCGCCGTGGCGATATTCCACGCAGCGGTGTCGGCGCCGGTGCCGTTGAAGGTGCGCACGATGAAGGCCATCTCCGGCGGCACGCCATAGAACTCGTGGGTGAGCGCGATGGCGCCCTGCCGAGCCGCCTCCATAACCAACAGTGGGTCGTAGTGCAGGCCCAGCTGTCCGGCGTGGTCACCGTAATAAGCGTGCATTCTGGGAAGTTGGGCGCCGACCACGAATTCGTCCTCGCCGAGGGCATCCAGCGAGGTGACGAACACCTCCGACACCGCGCATCGGTGCGCCAACTCGCGGGAGATCGTGCGGAGGTGGGTTGCTGTCTTCACCGTTTGAACATTCACGGTCGTTTCTCCAACCATTCTTGCGCCGACACCGGCCGCAGTGTCTGCGGCTGCGTACCGGTCCGCATGGGAAGTACGTGGGACCCGAGCACGATCACCGACCACGGGTCGAGCTCTCGATCCTCGGCCCACGCGGCGTCCAGCAGGCGCGCGCAGTCCGCGTCCGCCGCCGGATCGAACTCGGACGGAACCGACACCCCGGCCCGCTCGAGGTCGCGCAGGATGCGCTCCAGTGCGTCGCCCCGGTCGAAGCTGCGGGCGGGCACGCGCGCGTATAGGTCTCGGGCGATCGCGACGGCGTCGGACGCACGGTCGGCGCCGGTCGCGATCTGCGTGAGCACCGTCGCCCTGCTTCGCTCGTCGAGGTAGATGGCGAGTTCCCGCAGCACGTCGGCGGGATCGTCGGGCGAGTGCACCAGATTCAGCAGATAGCTGTGGCGCCCGAGCAGGTAACGCAATTCGCCCGGCTTGCGCTTGCGCGGGTCGGTCGCGCCTTTCGCCTCGGTGAGCCGGACCGGGACCGGCAGGTGGCCGTCCTCGCCCCGCACCACCAGCACCAGCACGTCCGCGATACGAACAAGCAGATCGGCCAAGCGCCTGCGCTCGGGCGAGGCGATGTTCCACGTGAAGTACCACAACGCACGGGCCAGGTGCCGGTCCGCCGGGACGCGGCGGGCCGACACGACCCGGAACCCGTTCTCCCCCAGCCACTGCACTGTGGGCTCGATCGCCCTCGCGACGACCGCGTCCGGCTTGAGCAGCAACAGGGAATGCTCCCTGGCGAACTTCCCCGCATCGATACCGAGACGATCCAGCTGATCGACGGTCTCCTGCAGGTAGGTGTCACCCAGGTACGCGTCCACCTTCTCCGGCTGCGGCGTCAGCGCGGCGAGCAGCTCGCGCGGCGGAGCGTTCACCGGTCTGCGCCGTCGAAGTCGTTGCCGGCCAGCACTTCCTCGATACTCGGGAGCGGGACACCGAGGTAGCCGGATTCCAGGCAATGGTCGAGCAGCAACCGCAGATACTCCTTGCCGGTCGGCGGGGAAGGTCTGCCGGTCAACACCTCGGCGTGTGTGGTGTCGAAGACCAGGCGGCGGTGGAAGTAGCTGGTGTAGAGCTTCCCGATTCGCCGGTAGTATTCGCGTTCGATCGCGCCGAGATCCTCCTCACGGAAGGTCGCTGCCGGCACGAACGTCGCGACCTCGAACGACGGGTACTCGGCCAGGACATCCGAAACCTCGCGCACCGACAGCGTGTCGCGGCCGAGTGCGTGCAGCGTGCGCCCGTGTGCCGAGTCGAAATCCAAAACCGCCGCGGCCACCACGTCGGCGACGTGGTCGACCGGCGCCAGCGACAGGGTCGCGTCGTAGCGACCGGGCAGCGAGCGCAACTTGCCCTCGACCATGAGTTTGACGACGGTGTAGAGGTTCTTGTACTCGCGGATCACGCCGGTGTCGCTCGCTCCGGTCACGATGCCAGGCCGCACGACGGCCGAGCGCACACCTTGCTCGCTGGCGGCGCGCACCAACTGCTCGGCCCGAAACTTGCTGCGCTCATAACCGTTTCCGAAGGACTGCCCCAGATCGAGTTCGTCCTCGGCGATGATCCCGCCCCGCATGCCGCACACATACGCGGTACTGACGTACACCAGCGGCACGTCCCACTGCCGGGCGAGGGCGATCGCGTTCGCCGCTCCCCGCACGTTGAGTTCGTCGTACTCGGTTTCGGAGGCGTCGAACGCCGTGGTCGCCGCACAGTGCACGATCATCCCCACCCGCTCGGCGAGATCGTTCCGGTCGCGGTCGGACAGGCCGAAGCCGGGGGCGCGGATGTCGCCCGCGACCGCCGTGCCCGCGCCGATCTCCGTGCCGTCGTTACGGACGATGCGCGCCTTGCTGTGCAGCACGGCAGCGACCGGTCTGCTCGCGGCGGCGAGCCGGGCGACCACTTCGGCGCCGACCAGTCCGGTGGCGCCGGTGACCAGCACCGTGTCACCGCCTGTCACGACGAGCCTCCCGCCACGCTGTGCCCGACCAGGGCAATCACCTCGCCCACCCGGCGGACACCGACCAGTTCCTCCGGCCGGTAGCGCGGCAGGCCGAACGCACGCTCGAGCACCACGGTCAGCTCCATCAGCCGCAGCGAATCGAAGCCGAGGTCCTCCACGAGCCGCCGGTCGTCACCTGCGGGCGCCCCGTGATCGGGCGCCATGGCACGGACCAGCCCACGTACCCGTTCGGCCACTGCGATATCTGCGGCGGTCATGTCCGGCCCCCTTTCCGTAGATGGGGTTGCTGCCCACCCGAGGCCAGCAGGTCGCGCGCCTCGTCCAGGGGCAGTTCGGTGTCGAGATAGCCCGCGATGCGCAGCCAGTCGTACCCGATCGCCAGCGTGCGCCGCCACTGCTCGCGCGAGTCGAACGAGGCGGGGAAATCGGCCGCACCTGCTGTCGGATCGGTTCCCGCGGCGACCCGACGCACCAGGGTGACGAAGTCGTCGAGCATTGCCAGACCAGCCATGGCGTCTCCACCTGCGGCGATGATCTCCGAGAAGCGCACGCGCTGAGCGGAGTCCAGTCCCGCGAGCAGGTCATCACGGTGCGCGGCAGAGGACGGAAGGATCCGGCGCAGCGTCGCGGCGGGAGCCACGTCGGCGGGCAGCGGATGGAAACCGAAGGCGCACAACACTACCCGCACGGACATCGCCACCAACCGATGCGCCGCGATGTCGGCGACCGCGCCCTGGGCGTTCTTCACCGCGCCCGCCAGATCCTCGCGCGCGTTCTCCAGCACGATGTTCGACCACACAAGGTTCAGCGCGCATTCGGTAAAGCGCCGTGCAGGCAGCGGCGAGAGCGTGGCGACCGCATCCGCACGAGCCGCGCCCTCCACTCCGAGCGCGGGCGCGATCGTCGAGGGCACCGGGGTATAGGGCCGCAGCGGTGCGCACATCGCAAGCGCCGGGGTGATGATTTCACCACCGCGCCACTGCAATTCGACCAGCCCGAGCCGGAGGAACTCGGTCAGCTCGACGGAGATGTCGCGGTGCGCGCGCGCCAGCACGTCGGCCAGCGAGTGGCGGAACACCACCGACCGCCACGCTGGGGCGCCGCTGTCGGATAGCGCGAAGACGTCGCTGTCGCCGCGCAAGACGTGGATGCGTGAGCCGATCGTCCAGGTGGTGACGCCGGGGACCCTGGCGAACAAGATCCGCTGTGGATCGTCGACCGGTTCCGCTACGCCGAGGTCCGCGGCCAGCTCCAGCACCTGTTCCCAGGGCCCGGCTTCGGACCGGGCGCGAGCGGTCGCGACGCCGAGGACGCTGGACGGGGTGTCGCGGAAGGCGCATGCCTCATCAGCATCCGCCCACACCGCCGGGTCGCTCAGGTCCCGGTAGCGGTCGATCAGGTCGCCGCCGCCGATCCGATCCAGCTGCTGGGGTAGCCACTTGGTTTCCAAATAGGTTTCGCCGCGACCGGCCGCCCACCCCTTCATCGCCTGGAGCAGCCCGTCGAGCGCCCAGCCGATGGCCTCGTCGCGGGCCCGCAGGATCCACAACGCGGCGGCATAGCGCAGGGCGTGGAGCGCACGGCGGCGCCACCAGTCCGCGATGATGCCCGCGAAGGTGGGATGCGGCAGCAGAGCACGCAACTCGGTGACGTCGGGAGCATCCGGCGCGGTGCGCACCACGGTGGCGCGCAAAAACCGTTGGCAGCGATTGAGCACATCCTCGTCGAGTTCACTGGGTGTCGCGGCGTTCGCCACCTGGTCGAGCCGGCGGCGCAGCTGCGCCACCGAGCAGGTGCGGATCTCCACCCGGCGGCCGTCGACGAACAGCACTGTCGGCAAGGTCGGCAGTTCCTCGTCGCCGGGCGCCAGGACCAGAAAATCCACATCGGAGCCCTCGTTGCCGAAACCTTCGGCGAGCGAGCCCTCGAAAAGGATGGTCGAGTTCGCCGGAACCTCGACGCTGTCCATGGCGTGGGCGAGCAATATGGCCACTCGGTCGGCGGGCAACGTCGGTTTCGGTGTGCCGCCCGCGACGGTGGGACCAGCGACAGATGCGTTCTCCTCGCCTGTCGCCGTCACCTCGGCCACGCCGTCGGAGTACGCGTCCAGCGTGCCCGCCGTCATGATGCCGTCGGCTTCGTGCACCACCGCTTCGGCCAGTTCGCCGTCACGGAACTGCTGCCACATATGCCTGCGGCGCGGCTTGCCGCTGGAGGTACGCCGGATGATGCCGCGCGGTCCGGTAACGATGGTCACCGTCTGCGCGGGCCCGAGTTCACCGCGAATGATCTTGCGCGCCTCCGTGATCCACTCTCCAGGCGCGGATTCCGCGAACAGCGCGATGCCCTGCGAGCCGGGATCGGTGATCGCGACGGCTGCCAGCTTGCCCTTGGTGATCCCGGTTTCCCCGGCCACCCGCGATTCGATGTCCTCCATGAAGACCGAGCGTCCGCGCACTTTGAGGCTCGACCCCATCCGCCCCAGCACGAAAACCTCACCGCGGTGCAGGAACCCGGCGTCTCCGCTGTAGAGCGCGCCGTCGGCGATCCTGGTGGACGCGGTGGCCGAATCGTCGGAGTAGCCGAGGGCCACCGAATCACCGACCACCACCATCTCACCGAGCACCCCGTCGGGCAGCTCCCGTCCCTCCTCGTCCACAACCCGCACGGTCGATTCGGGCGTCGAGTAGCCGAGTCCGGTGATCCAACCCGCACCCTGGGCGCGGTGCGTGTCATCGAGCAACTCCTCGTCCAGGATGCGCACCGGCTCGCCGAACCGCAGGCTAGGGTTGTCGATCCGCAGCGCGGTGATCGGCCGGTTGCGTGCGGACGAGGTCACCATCAGCGTCGCCTCGGCGAGGCCGTACGCCAGCGTGTAGGCCTTCATCGAAAAGCCTTGGCTGCCAGCCAGGTTCGCGAACGACTGCAGATCGGCCACTTCAACCGGTTCGGACCCGACGGCGAGCGTGCGCCAGCCGGACAAGTCGAGGTCGGCGATTTCCTCGTGCCGCACCCGGTGCGCGAGATAGCCGAGCGCGAACGACGGCGAGGAGGAATGCTGGGCGTGTGCCATGGCGCGCAACCAGCGCACCGGATCACGAACGAACTGATCGGGGCGCATCAGGTACAGCTCGCCCTGGTTGGTCACGATGGTCAGGAACGAGCCGACCAGACCCATGTCGTGGTAAAGCGGCAACCAGGAGACCGCCGCCTCGCCATGACGCCAGTCGATCAACGTCGAGATCATAGCGATGTTGTTCGCCAGATTGTGCCAGCTGACCCGCACTCCGCGTGGTGCGCCGGTGGAGCCGGAGGTGAATTGCAGCAACGCGCACTCGTCCGGTTCGCCGAACTCGCGCACCTCGGGCGGCGCGGGCAGGGTCGCCGCATCGATCACGAGTGGCTCGTCGGTGCGGCCCGCAGCCTCGGCCGCCTGCCGCACCAGCTGCTCGAACTCCGGGGAAGTCACCACCAGCCGGGGACTCGCTGCGGTCAGGATCGCCGCGATGTGCGCGACGATCTGGGCCAGGTCGCCGAACATCGGTGGTGCGACGGGTGTGAAGACGCCGCCACAGGCCCACACGGCGTAGAACGCGGCGACGCAGGGGAAGCCGGTCGGCATGATCACACAGGCGCCGTCACCGCTGCTCATCCCGTTCGCACGCATCAGCGCGGCGATGGACCAGGTCTGGTCGGCGAGTTCGGCGTAGCTGCGGAACTCCCACCCGTCTGCCTCGTCGGCCAGGTGGATACCCGTGGTACTCGTGGGCTCGGCCAGCCAATGTCGCACTGCCGCAACGTCTTCGTCACTACGCATCGTGGTGGTCTCCTTCGGACAGCACAGTAACCGTTCCATTGGTGCCGTCCACCCGAATCTTCCTGCCGGTCCGTATCTTTTTGGTGACGTCCTTGACCTGGACCACCGTCGGAACGCCCAGTTCTCGCGCCACAATAGCCACATGAGTGAGTGGGCTTCCGCGCTCGATCACCAGCGCCGCGGCCGAGGGCAGCGCGGCCACCCATCCGGGATCGGTCCGGTAGGCCACCAGGATTCCGCCGGCGACGTCGCGCGGCTCGTCGACCACGACGGCTGTTCCCTCGGCGACGCCCGCGCCCGAGGGCGTCCCCGTAAGCACCGTCCCCGCGTCGGCCGCCGGGGTGTCTGTGATCGGAACCCACCCCTGGCTCGCCAGTTCCGCGCGACCGAAGGTCGACCCGACAGTGACGAATCGCGCCGGGGCGGCCAGCCCGGAATCCTTGGCGCGGTGCGCCTTCCGCGCCGCTACCAGCCCGCGCAGACCGCTGGTCTCGGCCCCCTCGTAGCTGCCGCGCAGCTCCTGCACGGTCAGGTGGAACACATCGGAGAACTCGTCGATCACGCCACGCTCGGCCAGATCTCGGCCCATCACGCGGATCATCCGTTTGACCATACCGAAGGCTCTCGTACGGCAGAACCGCAGCCGCTCACGGTGCGCGGCGCAACGGGAAACCTTGCCGCGCAATTGTTCATAGATCCGGCGACGGATACCCACCAGGTGCGCGTCGAGGTACTCCTCGGCGTCGTCGCCACGGCCGAGTGGTGCGTCCGGAATGGCGCTGCGCAGCATGACGAACAGGCTCGCCGGATCCTCGCGCAGATCAGGGGTTTCGAGTTTGAGCTCGTCGAGGCTGCGGTAGCCGTAGCGGTCGATGTACTCGTCGACCCGTGTACGAAATTCCGGATGAGCGGTCAGCGCGGGGTAAATCCGTTCCGGCTTCGTCGAATTCACCAACACGTGCAGGTCCGGATCGGCACGTACCAACTCGGCCATGGCTCGCATCGCACACGCCGGTTCGGCCGACTCGACGTCGGCGCCCGGCCCGACCACGGCGTAGAGGAACCACTCCGGCGCCTTCGGCAGGAACAATTCGGTCAGCAGGTACATCAATCCGGTGCAGGTCAGCAGGATCGCGTCCAGCACCATCAGCGGACCCCAGCGTTCGACCAGATCCTGGTCCACCCTGCGGTAGGCGGCATACGCCTGCTCACCGGAAAGCGCGGTGTAGTCCAGGGTGTCGTACTCGTCGTAGACGCGGTAGAAGTCGGTCATGAACCGCTCGACCATCTCGTCGATCCCGAACAGTCTGCGCAGATAGATCGCGGTGGTGACCGCACGGGACCGCGCCTTGGCGAATGGGCTTCGAAAAGTAAAGGGGTGAAGCGACTTTGCGACGTCATCGGCGAGTGGCTCGTCCACGCCGAGGGCGGCCTCGAGCACTTTGCGGTTGAGCGGGTAGCCGGGGGCGATGCCCACCATCCGGTACCAATGCAGCAGGTTGTAGTAGACGCGGCCGTGAAAATAACCCAGCAGCACCGAAGTCCAGTTCTCGGTCTGACGCAGCTGCTCGCGTGGCACCCACAGCGATTTCGCGTAGCCGTGGTACACGCGGCCGTAGATGTCGGCGGCGGTCGTGTAGGTCAGCGGTGAGGTGACGCCACTGAAACTCTCGATGATGTTGGAGTTGTCCCAGATTCGCTTCTCGTCGTCGGCGACATCCTCACCGGCGCCGCGGAGGATCGCACCGTCCGACACGACGACGGCGGTGGTGATCGGCCGGGATTGCAGCAACCACAGGCCGTCCTCGTCGATTGCCCACTCGATGTCCTGGGGCGCGCCGAAGTTCTCCTCCACCCTGCGACCCAGTGTTATCACCTCGGCGATTTCAGCCTCGGACAGCGTCGGCTCGGCCCGTCGTGATTCGTCGACCTCGGTGACAACGAGGCCTTGGCCGTCCGTCGGCGCGTAGTACCGGTCCTTGTCCCCCACTACGGTCTCCAGCACCGCACCGGAGGATTTGTCGACCACCATCGAGTCGGCGTCCACCGCGCCGGACACCAATCCCTCGCCGAGCCCGTAGACCGCGCTGATCACGAGTTCGTCGGAGGCGCCGCTGATCGGGTTCGCGGTAAACGCCACACCACTCGCCCGCGCCGCGATCAACCGTTGCAGCACAACCGCGGGCGCGACCACCCTCGGCTTCCCATCGGCGAAGGCATACCGGACCGACCGCTCGGAGTAGGCCGAGACCCAGCAGTCCCGCACCCGGTCGAGCACCGCGTCCAAGCCGTGGACGTTCAAGAACGTGTCGAATTGGCCCGCGTAGGAGTGCTCGGCCCCATCCTCGGCGGCCACGGAGGAGCGCACTGCGATCGATCCCGCGCCGAGCCGGTCGTACGCCTCGGCGATCAAGGCACGGATCTCGGGTGGAAGGGGCGTCGCGCCGATCGCCGCGCGCGTCGCCTGGGCCGCGGTGAGCGCCGCGTCGAGATCCGCAGCCGACGTGACGTCGGTCACGTTCACCGAAGGGGATGCGGCGAGGAATCGGGCACAGACGTCCGTGCCGAGCACCGTCCATTCGGGGACTCGGAACCCACCCCGATGCAAGCGGTGCAGTCCACGGGCCTTCCCGCCGCCAAAGGCGGATATTGTCGCGGTATCGCTCCACGATCCGAGAACCTGCACGCCACACTCCCATCACCCCGATACCGTTGCGAGCCCAGCGCTCCGGCACGATCGAGCCGAGCAAAGCAGAGGGGGTTCCCTGTTGTATATCCGATAATCCACTGCGGCGTTAGCCCACAATCCTGGGTCCACCTGTGCGACATGCCCGATCCGCCCTTCGGACCGCTAGGCTGCGAGCAGCATTGGTGGATTCGGTGAGGATGTGATTCGGCCGTGGATTGGACCTTCACTCCGGACGAGTTCGCCCACATCTGGCGTGAAACCGACCTCGATCGCCACCCGTATCCGCTGCACATCCTGGAAACGCCACGAACCGAGGACCAGGCCGAGAAGCTGCGGATCGCACTCGCCGAGCGGATGCCGCTCCGCTCCGACCCGGACTTGTCTGCTTGCCTTCGCATTCTGGCGAAGCCGCACACCAGGATCGTGGCGATCGGCAGCACTCACGAGCCGGGCAGTGAACTACGCCTGCTGGCCGCGACAATCTACGATCGCGCCGTGCTCGCGGTGCAGGAACCCGGCGCGAGGCCGGATTTCGGTGGCCACGTTCGTGTTTCGATCGGACACAGCGGCAAGTTGGGGGCGCGGATCACGGCGCTGTTTCCGAATACCCCGCCGGGCACGCAGCCTGCTCGTGTCGCGCCGGCCGACACGGTCCGCGACGAGGAGATCGTGCGGGCGCGGCAACCAGCCGGGCCACGGATCCGCAGGCTGCTGCTCGCGCCGCACACCGCCGAGGGACACATCCGGATCGAGCCGCGGCTGGACCGTCCGACTCCGCCGCCGCCGATCCACTACACCTGGATCGATGTGCGGAATGACGGGCGCTATCTGATCAAGGCGGGCGACGAAGTGCGCATCACCCCTGCCTCGCCCGAACAGATCGCAGCACAACTGCAAAAACGCATTCCGGCA
This sequence comes from Nocardia sp. NBC_00881, assembly GCF_045207455.1. Classification (NCBI taxonomy): domain Bacteria; kingdom Bacillati; phylum Actinomycetota; class Actinomycetes; order Mycobacteriales; family Nocardiaceae; genus Nocardia; species Nocardia sp. NBC_00881. Next base: position 7,551,566 of record NZ_CP108798.1, on the reverse strand, counting down.
TAGGCTCTCGTCTCCTGCACCGGCCGGTGGCTACTGCTGACCGGGCACTCACTTCCGGTTAGTCTGAGTCCGACCGACCGATCTCAGGGGTGCACGATGACGATCGAGACCAGCCGAGCCGATATCGTCCGATTCAAGAAAGCGGCGCAGGCAGGGACCGTCCAGTTCGATCCGGCGGCGGCGCGGCGGTGCGCCGAACAATACGACCAGCAGGCCGATCGGCTGATCCACCTGAAGCAGCGCCTCGAATCCGCCGCGGATCTGGACGGATTCGGCGGATTCAACTCCGCGCAGCAGCTGCGGGCAGGTTTCGGTCACAAGGCGCGCGACGCCGCGGCACTCCTCGATCACTACATCGAGGCCGCCTATCGAATGAAGGAGGCATTCCTGATCAGCGGCGGACTGCTCGAAGAGGCCGACGCCGCGAACGCCGCCGCCCTGCGCGCCATCGAATCGAGGTTGCCCCGATGACCGGCTCAGACCCCACCTACATCAGCGCGATGGAGCACTTCGAGTCGATGCGGCACGAAGAGATCTACGCCAAGGCACAGCAGATCGACGCCGCGCAGGTGCTGCGCGCCTCGGCGATCTGGCTGGAGGCGGCCGGGACGCTCACCACCTCGTTCCCACTCACCCGGGACAGCGTGGACCGCGTGCTGAACTCGACGGAGTGGAAGGGCGCCACCGCCGACGCCGCGTACGTCAGCGCACGCAGCTTCGCGGCGTCCGTAGACGAGCTGGCCGCGGTCTTGGGCCAGGTCGGCGCCCGGCTCGGCGGCGTCGCCGCGGCCGCGGAGGCGGTGAAACTCGCTGTGGCGCCCCCCGGTAACTCCGGACCGATCAGCACCGTGGCGAAACTCCTGGAGGCCGCGCACGTCATCAACGCGCAGATGGCCCAGGAAGCGCTGCGGCAGGAGGCCGTGCTCGCGATGAACATGGTCTACAAGCCCGCTTACACCCTGGCGGGAACATCGGTGCCCGCCCTGCCCACGCCGCCCCAGGCGTCCGCTCCGAACTCGCAGTTCGCGCCGCAGGCCGTTGCACCCGCGGAGCCAGGCCATTCGACGCCCGCCCCCGTGCGCCCGGACGGCGACCAGTCGACGCCGAACACACCACAACCCGCGCCCTCCGCGCCGGAATCCCGAGCACCATCGCAGACTCCGGCACCGCCGACGCAGCAGCAGCAGACGCCCGATTCGCCGCCGACGCAACAGGTTCCGCCGACGCAGCAAGCACCCTCGAACCCGCAGGCACCGTCCACACCGCCAACACAACAAACACCGTCACCCCAACCGTCACCACAGATCCCGGAACCCGCGCAGCCGCCCGTCCCACAACCCGCACCCCCGACACAACCACCCCACCCGACTTCCCCACCCGCACCACAGATCCCGCAGCCTGCACCGCCCCCGCCGAACCCCGGCCCCGCCGGGCCGCCGGTACAACTACCCGGTCCGGGCGACCAACCGGGCGTCACCGGCCCGGTGCAGGAACACCCCGAGCAAGTACCTACCACCAACCAGCCCGGCGTCGTCCCGTACTGACGGCCGAGCCGCACGTGCACCACTTACCCGCACCGACCCCGGATCTCCGGAGGCCGCCTCGCGTAATAGTGACCTGCGGAACAATGGCCTGACCCAATGTGAAAGAAATGATTCTCGGGTCACGACGCAGTTAATAGCCGAGTACATAACCAAGGCCTGCACCTGCCTCGCCAGGTCTTTTCGGAGCCACATCGCACTGTGGACTTCTGACCATTCGCACTTCAGGGCCGTGGTTCCACGGCCGCTGTAGCCTTAAGACCATGTCTTACGTGGTCGTGATTCGTGTGTGTTGTGCCGGAATCGGCTGTGCTGCATGACGTTCGGGTCAGGAGCCACCGCCGGGTGTCTCTACCAACCCACGGCACCGGAAGACGGGCGGTGCCTAGTCTTTTGCCCTCATATGTATATGGGTGTAACAAATCCTGGGTTTTTCATGTTTCCCAGGTCGAGGAAAGCAAGTGATCTACATCACAAAGATGATTCTTCTATCCTGGGGTTTTACTGACGCGTGTCAGCGTGTCGGGAACTCGGCGCGTCGTGTCGGCCTCGCGAGAGGGTCATGTCGCGTGCAAACGCAGAAACCCCCTAGCGTCCAAACCAGGGGGCTTTCTCGGCGGGTTGCAGGGCTACCGGTTGAACGGAGGGAAGCCCAGATCAGGGCTCCCGTCGAACGTGAACCCGTCCTCGTGTGTGTCGAGTAGCCGACCGGCCCAAGCCATCGCCAGCAGCAACGCTTGTACTGCGTCGCCTCCGTAGATGCGCCGCGTGAACGGCTCCGGGTCCATGCCATCAATGCGTACACCGCACGAGTACGCGCCGTCGTCCTCTACGGGCTTGCCGAACGTCACGGTCACCGCCTGGTCACCCTTGCGTAGTTCCCGGCTTGCGATCGGCTCCCCCAACTCGTCCATCTGCATGGCCATGACTCGCACTCTAGTCACGACGGAGCGGGACCTCTCGGGACATGTGCCCGTACGGCGGGTGGACCTTGCCCGCGACGCAATCTGCATACCATTGCGCCGCAGCCGCCCAGCATGTCTCAGATTTTCTCCGCCTACACTCCGGCACCAACGTCCCTTCGTAGTACATATCGCACGCGCGCTTTTCGACTTCGGACGGTCCCTCACGGACTACCACAAGCTTTGTGCAGTGTGGTGCGGTGATGGTTGGCTGCGCCAACACGACCGGCGCAACCGGCAACGTGAGCAGAGCGCCAATGATGCTGGACACGAACAGATTTCGCATAATTCCCCCACGGAATCGAAATGGAACAACTCTGTTTCACTTAGGAAGTAGGTACCAGGGCTGTCGTTGGTCTTCCCCGGCTGATGAGTACCGGGGGCCCGAGTGTGCCTACCTCCCTCGACTGCGTGCTTGCCGGTAGAAGTTCTCGGTTGCCGCTTTCAGCCGCTCTAGCACCGGCCCCGTCTGCGGCTCCCCGTTCCAGTGCCACGCATCCGACGCCGCGCGATACTCCCGAAGCGCTCTCCTGTACTCCTCGCCTAGTACTGCAACGACACCTGTGTGAGTTGGTGCTGGTAGATCTGTTGTGTGGTGTTGGATCGTGTTGTGGCGGAGTTGGATTCGTTGATGTCGCGGATCGGGGGTCGGTTCGCGCGTTCCGAGCCGCGGGCTCGGGCGCGTGAGTACGTGTCGGGGCTGGTGGCGGGTTTGGAACGCAAGAATGGGTGGACACTGGCGGAGCGTGCTGGTGAGGCAGGCCCGGAGGGGATGCAGCGGCTTTTGCGTAAGGCGGATTGGGACGTCGACGGGGTCCGTGACGACGTGCGCGCCTATGTGGTCGCCCACCTGGGCGATCCAGAGGCGGTGGTGGCCGCCGATGAGACCGGTTTTCTGAAGAAGGGTGTGAAATCGGCCGGGGTGCAACGCCAGTATTCGGGTACCGCCGGACGCACGGAAAATTGCCAGATCGGCGTGTTTCTGGGGTACGCATCCCGGCATGGGCACGCTCTGATCGACCGGGAACTTTATGTTCCCGAGTCGTGGACCGATGATCGGGACCGCTGCCGGGCTGCGGGGATCCCCGACGACGTGGAGTTCGCCACCAAACCGCGGCAGGTCATCGTGATGCTGGAGCGGGTGCTGGCCGCGGCGGTTCCGTTTGCGTGGTTCACCGCCGACGAAGCCTACGGCCAGGCCGGTTATCTGCGCGGCTGGCTGGAGTCTCGCGACGTGTTCTACGTGATGGCCACCCGCTGCGACCAGCAAGTGACCACTCGCGCGGACCGCGCCGCGCGCGCCGACGAGCTGATCACCGAACTACCTGCCACCTCGTGGCAGCGGTTGTCGGTCGGCGCTGGCGCGCACGGGCCGCGCGAATACGACTGGGCACGCCGCCAGATCGACGGCACCTGGGCCCGCGGACGCGGGCACTGGCTGCTGGCGCGGCGCAGCATCAGCGACCCCACCGAGATCTCCTATTACCTCTGCTACGGGCCACACTCGGCCCGGCTGGTCGACCTGGCCTGGACCGCCGGATCCCGTTGGCACATCGAAGAAGCATTCCAGCAGGCCAAGAACGAGGCCGGGCTAGACCACTACCAGGTCCGCACCTGGCGCGCCTGGTACGCCCACATCACCTTGTCCATGCTCGCCCTGGCCTGGCTGGCGGCATCGAAAACCATTGCCACAAAAGGGGAATCGCCGACATCGCCGAAGACATGATCGCCCTCACCATACCGGAGATCCGACGCCTGCTCATCGCCTTCGTACTCACCCGCCACCACCCCGCCGACCACATCTGGGCCTGGTCGAGATGGCGCCGCCGCCGACAACACCAAGCCCGCCTATCCCACTACCGGCGCCGCGGCCACCCACTCACCTGAGTGTCGTTGCAGTACTAGTGCCACTGGACCCCCTTCGGGTCCTTGAACGGTTCGAGGTACAGCCGCTCGTTCGGCAGTCTGGGCAGCCCCTCAGCGCTCCCCGGGACCACGGTTGCAGCGTCGACGTAGTGACGGGCGCGGTGCTCTTGCATGAACGCGTAAGCCGCTGGAGCGCTCGCCGCGAAGTCGAGCCGGACACCGTGTAGCCAGACCGACAGATGTACGTCTGAGGTTTTCGTGGTCACTCGAACACCCTCGAATCATGCTGGGGATCACCCGGGTACGGGGAGGGTTCACCCGTACCCGGGGAGTCTTTGTAGGCCCAGTCCGCCATAGCGTCCGCGTACAGCCAGAGCATGAGCAGCGGCGGAGGCTCGTACCGCCGTCCGCCTGGGACGTCGTAGCTTCCTGGGACACGTTGGGTCAGGTCTCTTGTCATGTCGGACCCCCTGAGGTTCACAGGCTTCGGGTGGGCTTCGTCCGCCCCGAGCACCGGGGACCGAATCGACCGGTGCTGAGCGCTGTCTCAAAAGGTATGGATGCACAAGGGACGCCAGAACTTCGCTGAGGACGTTTTGCCGGACATTTGAAACGTCCCGTGTGTCTCTGGGGGACCTTTGGGAAGATGGGCGTATGACATCTCGACTTGAGTCCGCGATGCTGAGGGCCGGACTCGACTCCGCAGCGATGGCGGCAATCGCCAGCGTGGACGTGAAGACCGTCAACCGGTGGCTTGCCGGTCGGGCACCCCACCGCCGGACCAGGATTCAGATAGCCGAAGCACTCCAGGAGACCGAAGAGACCCTATGGCCTGTGGCCCGGCCGGACCTGCAATCCGGCGCACCGGCTACCGCAGAGGTCATCAGCGCCTACGCGCACCGAGCAGACATCCCCAACGATCTATGGACTTCGCTGCTACACAAGGCAACTGAACGAATCGACATCATCGGGTACGCGTACCCGTTCGTGTTCGAACTGCTACCGAGGGCAGCCGATATCATCGCTGCCAAGTGCCGCTCAGGATGCGAGGTCCGGCTAGGCTTCGCCGATCCGGATTGCGCTCACGTCATGGAGCGTGACGCGCTAGAGCAGATGGGAGGGACCCTCCCCGGCCGGATACGCAACGCGCTGTCCATGCTGGGACCGCTTGCAGATACCCCCGGATGCACCGTGGGACTTCACTCGACCCATCTGTATAACTCTGTGTTCCGGTTCGACTCCGAAATGATCGTGACGCCGTACCTGTTCCGTGCCCGTGGCTACCAGCACACGGCGCTGTATCTGCGCCGGTTGTCGCAGCACGGGATATTCGAGTCGTTCGCCGACCAGTTCGAACAGATATGGGGCACTATCACCCCGTACTCAACGACGGAAGGATTCGCCAATGGGCTCACGGCGTGACTACTACCGAGATCCGAACGCGCCCCGCCCAAACTCGCTGAAGCCGGGAGCTTCAGCGTTGGTGACTGACGAGAACGGGCGTGTGCTGATGCAACGCCGTGGCGACTCGGGTAACTGGTCTCTCCCCGGCGGAATCATGGAAGTAGGCGAGACCCTTGAGGATTGTGCGGTTCGGGAGACCCGCGAAGAGACCGGACTAGACATAGAGATCACAGGTTTGCTCGGTATCTACACCGACCCTGAGCACGTGATCGAACACGCGGACGGAGAGGTCCGGCAAGAGTTCGCAGTAGTCTACTACGGCAGAGTGACCGGTGGGGAAATCTCCGTATCCGATGAATCGACCTCTGTTGAGTTCCTACGACTCGAAGAACTCGAGACGCTGCCCGTACACGAGACTGTTCGGCTCCGGTTGCAGCACCACGCAGCACAGCGCACGGGTCCGTATCTGGGTTGAGAGAGATTGCTCAATACGGCCGAGCGTTCGACGTCCTAGCGAAACAGGCCCTGGCTGGTGAAGCGGCGCGGATGCTCATCCGGCGAGCGCTTGAAACGCGGTCTAGATAGCCGGTAGACGGACGAAAACCGTCTAGGCATACCGGAGGACACCTAGACGGTTCTGCGGTTCTTAGAGAGACATTCCGCCTTCCAGGCGACGGCGGTAATCGTCGTCCGGGGATTCCGGCGGATCCGCCGGAGGTTCGTTCTCTGCGGAGACAGCGGCATTAGCCCGCTGTGCTTGCCAGGCCCGGAATCCTTCCCGGTTTCGGGCGAACTGTTCCGCCTGCCGTTCCTCGTAGTCGTGTTGGCCGTACCCGGCTGCCACCTTATCCAGCTCCGCCGAAGGGCTCACGGAGTATTTCGAATCGCGCTGGCCGTGCCTCAGTAAAAGGCCGTGGCTGACCAGCCGGGGAAGGTATGTCCGTAACGAGCGGAGCGAGATACCTGTACCGGCCGCTATCTGCTTCACGGTCCGGCCGTCTCCGGCGTCGCATCCGTAAACATGTCCACAAGAGCTGTCTCGCCCCGGTGGTGCCGCATATACATCAGCGGCACCGCTACCACTGCGGCATGAAATGCCTTATCCAGCGGGCGCATCTCTCCGATCTTCACCGCCGACAGAACGCGGACTTAAGCAAGTCGTCGGCCTTCTTGGGGGTGTCCCAGCAGGGTTGCTTGGTCGGCCATGCCAGCGAGCACATGAGCGCCCAAAGCTGGATCTTTCGCTTCGTCGGCCAGACGAAGCGCCTGGATCAGGTGCCCCTTACTGCGGCGGGCGCACACTGAAGAGGCAGTCCGCGACGTACAACGACGCATGATGGCATTCGGCCCGCACCCACTCATCGCAGACTTCAACGAGCGGGCGAGGACGCTGCTCGCGGCATGACTCAGAACCGTCGAAAGCCCGGCACGGTCAACCAGTAGCCGACTGTTCCGGGTTTCGTCATGTTCGCGGAGCTATGCGACCGAAGTGAGTCGCGAAGCGACATAAGTGACCGAAAGTTGCTCAGCTGCAACGAATATCAGGCGCAGTCATGTGCCACTCGTCCGTGCCGCGGGGCGGGTGAGGTGCGCGGTGCGGTGTGGTCATTGCCCTTCGCGCCGCCGATAGTCGACCCCAAGGTCCTCAGTGTGGTTCTGCCGGCTGGTCAACCGGGCGGGATGTGCACGCGTGATCGGGGAGGTACTCACCCCCAACGGCATCCCCCAACCGGCTCCACCCAAGTTATGTATGCATCAAAATTGGTCGATACCAACACCTTCCGCAGGCGGTGGTGTCAAATAGCCATTGATCGGCGGCGTTGTCGATGACCGATGTAACCAGTCAGGAGTGCCCGCGTGCCACGTGAAAACGATTCGGCTGTCTTCCCCCACCTGGAGGCCGACCTCGACCGCGTCCGAGACGTCCTCGGACCCATACGGTTGGAAGGCAGGCCCGAACTGACCGCACTGACAGACGAAGGACCCGACACCTCTCGCCGCCTGGTCCGTCCCACCTTGACGTTGCTGTCGTACTACCTGCTCACCGATCCCACGGTTCCGGCCGACGACCGGGTCGTGCGCGCCGCTGCTGCCGTGGAGTTGCTGCATCTGGGTTCGCTTTACCACGACGACGTCGTCGATCACGCCTACCAGCGTCGCGGCCGTCCCAGCGCCAACGCGGTGTGGGGATCGCATATGGCCGTATTGGGCGGGGACTCCGTGATACTCACGAGCGTGCGCATGCTGGCCGAACTCGGCCCGCGCGAAGTTCTCGCGGGGGCGACCGCCGGTGAGCAGATGTGCGCGGGCATGGTGATCGAGGCCGCCGACCTCTACGTGGCCTCCCGCAGCGAGCAGTCCTACCTGGACGCGATCGACGGCAAAACCGCGGCGGTGCTCTCGCTGGCATGCCGGGTGGGTGCGATGCAAGCCGGCCGCTCCGAAGATGAAGAAGAGGCGCTGGCGCTGTTCGGCCGTCACTTTGGACTGGCCTACCAGCTATATGACGACATCCTCGACCTGACCTCGACCACCGACGAAACGGGCAAGCCCGTCAACGCGGATCTGCCCGAAGGCATCTACACACTGCCCGTCATCCGCGCCGCCGCCCGCGACCAGGACCTTGCCAACCTGCTGCGCAGAACAATGACACATGAGCAAGCCGCACATGCCCACGAACTCGTCATCGCCTCCGGCGCCGTGGACGAAGCGCAGGCGAGGGCCGACGAATTCATGGACCAGGCCGCCGGCCAGCTCGCCGCCCTGCCCGTCGACCCGAGCGCCCGCCACGCATTGACCGCCTACACTCGGTCCATACTCGACCGGCGAACTCCTGCCCCCGCGATCCCCCAGCAGGCGACACAGACACCCGGGGCTCACAGTGATGCGTTCCCGCCGCAGGTCGCGCAATCGTTGAAAAGCTGGATGGTGGACACCGGCCTGGCCCTCACCCTGGACGAGGCCGACTACCACCGGTGGACAGGAGCGATCCGGATCCCGCGAAAGTGGGTCCCAGCAGCGGACGCGGCCGTTGAACAGACCGCCTACCGCATGGCCGTGCTGCTCCTTGCGTGGGACGACCTGTTCGAGGATCCGCAGCTGACCGACCCGGAAGCCGTCACCGCGCTGAGGCGTGGCATGGTGGCGACACTGCGCCAGGACCCGGAGAAACCGTGGAGGCCCGGCGCGATCCCGACGTCCTGGGCGAGTTTATGGCCGCGCCTGCGCGAGGGCCGGACCCTCCGCTGGCAGGAGCAGTTCCTCGACAACCTCGAGCAGTGGTGCGTAGCCTGCGAACGCGAAGCGCACCATCGCATCAACGGCTACATCCCGCCCACAGCCGACTACCTGCCGCTGCGGATGTCGACCAGTGGGATCGACACCGCCCTTTCCGCCATGGAGGTGCACCAGAACCGGGAGCTGCCCTCGACGCTGCGCAACCACCCCGTGATCCGCCGTCTCGAGGAACTCGCCTTCTGGGTGACCTTCGTGGAGAACGACCTGGTGGGGTTGGATCAGGACGAGGCCGATCAAGTCCCCTACAACCTGGTCAGGGCGGTCTGTCATGAGACCGGCTGCACCCGCGGCGAAGCCGTCGAGCAGCTGCAGCGCCAAGTGGCGGATCAGCGCGCCCAGCTTCAGGCGCTGATCCGCTACCTCCCCGCGCTGCTGCGCGTGCTTCCCGGCCTGTCGGGCAAGGGGAAGGACTACGCGGAGATATACGTGAACCTGACGAACGTAGGGCTCTGGGCGCGTGAGAGCGACCGGTACGAGGAAACCTCCGGTTCCGCGGTTTCCGCGGCGCCGGACTTGGAACGCTTGCGCCGTGAGATCTACTACTACCCGGCCGCCGAACCTGCTCCTACCGCGCCGTAAACCCCGCCAGCCGGTAAAGCAAGGTGTGTGTCCCGCGCGGTCCACCGTGATGGTCGCGCGGGACACCCCTCAGTGCTTCGCCGGCTGTCCGGACCTCGTCTGTGCCGGGATGCGAGGTCCAGGAATGCGAATCCACATCGTAGGTCGAAGAGACGAGCGGGTGCGCAGATGGAAAGCGACCAGTCCGACGAGGGCGCTCGCCGTGAACCAGGCCAGTTGCATGGCGAAACCCGCGAATGGCGTGGTATCGGAGAAACCGGCCGTGGTCGAAGCCTGCATTGCCCCGTAGGAGGGCAGCCAGCGCACGAATTCGCTGTCCGCCCCGATGCTGGCGATGGGGTTCTGCACGGCCATGTCGAAGCAGCTGATCATCGCGATAGCGAACATCCCCTCCACCTCGCGGCGCAGCAGCGCGCCGAGGGCGACACCCAGCGCCCCGTAGGTCATCGCCGCGCAGAAAAGCGCCGCAGCTAGCAGAACAGGTTGCCGAGGCGACCAGTAGCAGCAGATGACAGCGGTGGCGTACGCGGAGACCATCACCGAGGCGACCACCAAGCAGGCAATCTTCGCCAGCGCCAGCGCGACCCGGGGATATCCGGCCATCGACAGTCGCCGGTCGAATGCTCCGCTGCTGAAGGTCGCCGCGAACATCATGAACCCGATGATCAGTGAGACCGCGGTCAGGGCGCCGCTGATCTGGGCGAGCTCATTGCCGTTGGCGCGCAGAACGAGACCGGTGTCCCGAAGCCGGAACGGTACCTCGATGTCCGTGACGGCCACGCGCACCAGCGTGATCAATAGGGGAACGAAGACAGCAACCAACAGCATGGCGAACCGGTTACGTGCATGCTCGATGAGGCCGTAGCGCGTGGCGATCACGAACAGCCGCACACCCCCGCTCATCCAACCTTCTCCTGTCTGCTGTGTAGGACGCCGTCGCGCAACCGCCACACCTGATCCAGCTTGTCGGTGTCGTGGGCCAGATGCGAGACGACCAGAACCGACCGGCCGGTGTCACGGAACTCGGCGACCAGATCCCAGAAACGCAGATACGTCTCCCAATCGAAGCCCTGATACGGCTCGTCGAGCAGCAGAACCTGCGGATCGTGCATCACCGCCAGCGTCAGGTTGAGCTTCTGCCGCGTGCCGCCGCTCAGCGTCGCCACCCGCTCACCGGCATACTCGGAGAAACGCAAGATCTCCATGGTCTCCTCGGCCCGCCGCAAGTCCGGGATCGCATAGGCCGCGGCGAAGAAGTCCAGGTGCTGGCGAACTGTGAACGCGTCGTTCAGGACCACCTGTTGCGGGCAGTAACCGAACCGCCCACGGTGCCGGACCACCCCCCGGTCCGGTCGCAGCCCTCCAGAGAGGACCTTCAACAACGTCGACTTGCCCGCCCCGTTCTCACCGACGATTCCCACCAGCGCCCCCGCAGGCAACACGATGTCGATGCCACGCAGCACCGACCGCCTGCCATATGCATGGTGGACGTCCTCCACTTCCATCAACGCCCCTTACCTTGCCGCCGACGTAGTGGGCCGACAGTCATTCGCATGCTACCAATCAAAGACCAAAAGCCGTGGCAGGACGGCCGATTCGCGGACGACGTCGATCTTGGTCGAATATTCTCTCTCCCAGCGGTTTCGCTGCCCTATATCGCGACACGTGAATTCCCCCAACACGTCCGGTTCGACCTCGAACCCGCCGCTGACTGAGCGGCCGTGCGATCAACCGGCACCAGCGTAGGTGCCTCAGTGATCGAGGAATCCCGTTGTCGTTCCATGCATTCGGCGGCGCACATCAATTCGGCTGCCCGGCCGACAGCGGCGTACCCGCATCCGAGCGTGGTCCAGGATGCAGTCCCCGCGCGCACACAGGGGCACCGCAGCCTCGCCCACGGATAGCCGGCGGCCCGTAAACAAGGAGTTGACACAGAAGCGCGACACGGCCCCGTGCCAACCACGGATGCGGTCGAGCGCCACCCACGCGGGACACCGCGGCCTCGCCTTGATGACCGCGGAAGCCGGTACTGAAGGAGCCGTGCGACTACACCTTGACCAGGTCGTCGGCGTGGATGACCGGGCGCTGCATCGTGTCCGGGAGTTCTGCCGTCGAGCGGCCGAGCATGCCCGCGAGTTCGGTGCTGTCGTATTCGACAACACCGCGGGCGACGAGGCGATTGTCGGGAGCCACCAGGTCGACGACGTCGCCGCCGTAGAAGCGGCCGCGGACCCCGGTGATGCCCGCGGCGAGCAGCGAGCGGCGCCGATGCGCCACCGCCTGCACCGCGCCGTCGTCGATGAGCAGCGCACCGCGGCTGTCGGCCGCGTGCCGGACCCAGAACTTGCGGGCGGACAGGCGAACCGAGCGCGCGACGAAGGCGGTGCCGACGGTGCCGGTGGTCAGTGCGGTAGCGGCCGAGGAGGCGGCCGCCAACAGGACGGGCACCCCCGCGTCGGCGGCGAGCCGGGCGGCGGACAGTTTGGACGCCATGCCGCCGGTGCCGAGCGCGCCACCACTGCCCGCGATCACGCCGTCCAGATCGGCGCTGCTGCGGACCTCGGGGATGAGGGCTGCCGCGCCCTTGCGCGGATCGCCGTCGTAGAGGCCCTCGACGTCGGACAGCAGCACGAGCGCGTCCGCGCCGACCAGGTGGGCGACCAGCGCGGCGAGCCTATCGTTGTCACCGAAGCGGATCTCTTCCGTCGCGACGGTGTCGTTTTCGTTCACCACGGCGACCGCGCCGAGGGAACGGAGGCGGTCGAGGGTGCGCTGCGCGTTTCGGTGGTGCTCGCGGCGGGCGAAGTCGTCGGCGCTCAACAGCACTTGTCCGACCGTTCGGCCATAACGGGCGAACGACGTACCCCAGGCGTGGGCCAGCGCCAGCTGCCCGACGCTCGCGGCGGCCTGCTTGGTGGCCAGGTCGCGCGGACGGCGGCTCAGCCCCAGTGGCGCGATGCCCGCGCCGATGGCACCCGAGGACACCACGACCACATCGGAGCCGGCGCGCATCCGCGCCTCGATCGCGTCCGCGAGCCGATCGAGCCGCGCGGTATCCAGCCCGCCCTTCAGGCTGGTCAGCGCGGACGAACCGATCTTCACCACCACTCTGCGCGCCGACGCGATCGCCAGCCTGGCCGGACTCAGGCCCGACGTCGAATCCGCCTCAGCGGTACTGGAACTCACCTGCATCGCCACCGAACTCCCTGCACCACGATCGAATCCACGGTCGTCCCGGCGAATACCCGGACCAGACCCGGACCGTAGCCGATCGGACTCGCCACGCGCGGCATACATCCCGCACGCGCGGCGACTCGACCGACGTACACGTCCTATTCCTCGTCCTCGTCCACCAGCCCGCGGCGCACCCGGGACGCGTGCTTGCGCTCCGCGGCGCTCACCCGGTCGGACTGCTCCAAACGGATGTCGGTGCCGCGACCGGTGGGCACTACATCGATGCCCGCCGAGATCTGCGGTTCCCACTCGAAAGTCACGTCGCCGATGGTCACCGGCGCGCCGGGCTCGGCGCCCAGCTTCACCAGTTCATCCTCGACGCCGAGACGGGCGAGCCGGTCGGCCAGGTAGCCGACGGCCTCGTCGTTGTCGAACTGGGTCTGGTGCACCCAGCGTTCGGGCCGGGTGCCGCGCACAATGAAGCCGCCCGGCTCCTCGGGATCGGCGAGCACGCTGAATCCGGTCTCGTCCACCGCGATCGGGCGAATGACCGGGCGCTTGGGCGCAGCCTTCGGATGCTCCTCGCGGTATCGGTGCACCAGATCGGCGAGGGCAAAGGTCAAGGTGCGCAGGCCGGCGCGGCTCACCGCGGAGATCTGGAACACCGGCCAGCCCCGCTCGGTGAACTCCGGAGTCACCATCTCGGCGAGTTCGGCGGCGTCCGGCACGTCGATCTTGTTCAGGATCACCACGCGCGGTCGGTCGGCCAGATCACCGAGACCGGCATCGGCGCTCAGTGCAGGCTTGTAGGCGGCCAGTTCGGCTTCCAGCGCGTCCACATCCGACACCGGGTCGCGGCCCGGCTCCAGGGTGGCGCAGTCCACCACGTGGGCCAGGACCGCGCAGCGCTCCAGGTGCCGCAGGAAGTCCAGCCCCAGACCACGGCCATCGCTGGCACCCGGAATCAGGCCGGGCACATCCGCGACGGTGAAGGTGGTGTCGCCGCTGGCGACCACGCCGAGGTTGGGCACCAGCGTGGTGAACGGGTAGTCCGCGATCTTCGGCTTGGCCGCCGAGAGCACCGAGACCAGCGACGACTTTCCCGCCGAGGGAAAGCCGACGAGCCCGACGTCGGCGACCGACTTCAGCTCGAGCACCAAGTCGCTCTCTTCGCCGTCCTCCCCGAGCAGCGCGAACCCAGGTGCTTTGCGCGCCTTCGAGGCCAGCGCGGCGTTACCGAGCCCGCCGCGGCCACCACGGGCGACGATGAAGCGGTTGCCAGCGCCGACCAGGTCGACCAGTACCTTGCCGTCGTCGTCGAGCACCACTGTGCCGTCGGGCACCTTCAGCACCAACTCGGCGCCCTGCTTGCCGTCGCGATTGCCGCCCTCGCCCGGCTTGCCGTTGCCTGCCTTCGCGTGCGGGTGGAAGTGGAAGTCCAGCAGGGTGTGCACGTTGGAGTCGACCTCGAGGAGCACGTCTCCGCCGTTACCGCCGTTACCGCCGTCGGGTCCCCCGAGCGGCTTGAACTTCTCGCGGTGCACCGAGGAGCAGCCGTGGCCACCCTTCCCCGCACGCACATGCAGTACGACACGGTCGATGAACTTGGACATACGCCGAATCATCCTCCTTCGGGACTGGTCGTACTTCAGGCTGGTCGTACTTGAACACGAAAAACGGGCCAGGGCTTCGAGACCCTGACCCGCTCGCTGTTGTCCGGAAGTGGTGAGGCGGTCAGGCCTGAACCGGCTCCGGGACGACGATGTTGACGGTCTTGCGTCCGCGCTTGTTACCGAACTCGACCGCGCCCGCCGCAAGGGCGAACAGGGTGTCGTCACCGCCACGGCCGACGTTCACACCGGGGTGGAAGTGGGTGCCACGCTGACGCACCAGAATCTCGCCCGCCTTGACCGTCTGGCCGCCGAAGCGCTTGACGCCGAGTCGCTGGGCGTTGGAATCGCGTCCGTTCCGGGAGCTGGATGCACCCTTCTTGTGTGCCATAGCTGAATCTCCTCGGGGTGTCTTACTTGATGCCGGTGACCTTCAGGACCGTCAGCGGCTGACGGTGACCCTGGCGCTTGTGGTAGCCGGTCTTGTTCTTGAACTTGTGGATGCGGATCTTCGGGCCCTTGGTCTGCTCGACCACCTCGGCGGCCACCGAGACCTCGGCCAGCTTCGCGGCGTCGGTGGTCAGCTCGGCGCCATCGACGACGAGGACCGGATCCAGTGCCACGGCGGTACCCGGCGCACCTTCGATCTTCTCGACCTTCACCAGGTCACCGACCGCGACCTTGTACTGCTTTCCGCCGGTCTTGACGATCGCGTACGTTGCCATCGGTCGGCTGCCCTTCTTCCTGTAGTGCTCGGCACTTGCTCACGCGGCAGTTCCTCCGGCCGAATGATGCCGCCGGAGACCGCCACACAAATGGTCTGGTAATCGCCGCCGCCTCGGTGCCTGGTGGCTCTCGGTATCGAACTGTCGAGAACCGGGCCACGAAGACAGAACATGCTGTCACCGGGCAGCGACTGTCCAAGATTACAGGACGCCCACCGCCACAACCAAACCGGCGTCCTGATGCCCGCCCTGTCGACGCTGTGGATTCGCTGTCGTGGCAGGCACGTGGCCCCGTCGATCACACCGACGGGGCCACGTGGACGTGCACGACGACTTACTGCGACGCGTCAGGCGCTCCCGCCGCGCGGCCGACCGCCCGCCTGCGCGGCCTCCTGCGCTGCGGCAACTCGGCCGGCTCCGGCTCGGAGTAGTCGATAGCGGGCGCGGGCGCCTGCTCCCCGGTGGGCAGCACGAACACCGCGCCGGAGCTGTCCGCGGCGGGCGCGGCAGCCGAACGAGCAACCCGGCGGCGACGGCCCGGACGGGACGCCGCTTCCGACGCCCCGTTCACCGCGGATGCGGCGGACGACTTCGGGGCCGGCGCGGGCTCGATCTCTTCGATGACCTCGACGACTTCGGCGGGTTCGGTCTCCGGTTCTTCGGCGGGCACCGCCACCGCGGCATGGACCGTCCCCGCGACCTCGCTCACGGCGGGCTCGGTCTCGGCGAGGGCGTCACCTTCGGCAGCCGTATCGGGCTGGTCAGCCACGGCCTCGACCACCTGCATGGCCTCGCTCACGGCGGGCTCGGCGACCACCGACTGCGCCGCGTCGACCGGCTCATAGGTCTGCTTCGGCGACTCCTCCGGCTCCGCGTCCTCGGTGTGCTGCGCGGCCATCGCCAGCGCGACCGGGTGCGCCCGCTTGACGGCGGCATCCTCCTCGGTGTTCTCCGGCACGGGGGCGGCACCGTTCAGGGCCGGAGCCTGCGCGGCACTCGCCGCACCCTTGTCCCTGCCACGGCGCCTGCGCGAACCGCTCTCGCGGGTTCGCCCCGCGTTCTCGTCGCCGGAGCCGGGCTCCACCGGGTACGCGTGCACGAGGAGGCCGCGGCCGTGGCAGTGCTCGCAGGTGGTGGAGAACGCCTCGACCAGGCCGGTGCCCAGCTTCTTGCGGGTCATCTGCACCAGACCGAGCGAGGTGACCTCGGAGACCTGATGGCGGGTGCGGTCGCGGCCGAGTGCCTCGGTCAGGCGGCGCAGCACCAGGTCCCGGTTGGACTCGAGCACCATGTCGATGAAGTCGACGACGATCATGCCTCCGATGTCGCGCAGCCGCATTTGGCGCACGATCTCCTCGGCAGCCTCCAGGTTGTTCCTGGTGACCGTCTCCTCCAGGTTGCTGCCGCCGGAGCCGGTGAACTTGCCGGTGTTCACGTCGATCACCGTCATGGCCTCGGTGCGGTCGATCACGAGGGTGCCGCCGGAGGGCAGCCACACCTTGCGATCGAGCGCCTTGGCCAGCTGTTCGTCGATCCGGTAGGTCTCGAACACGTCCACGCCGTTGTTCTCATGCCGAGAGACTCGCGCGAGCAGGTCCGGCGCGACGGTGCCGATGTACTTCTCCACCGTGCTCCACGCCCGGTCACCCTCGATGACCAGCCTGGAGAAGTCCTCGTTGAACAGGTCGCGGATGACCTTGACCAGCAGGTCGGGCTCCTCGTAGAGCGTCTTCGGCGAGCCGCCGTCCTTGCTCGCCTGCTTGTCGATCGTGCGCCAGGTCGCCTGCAGCCGTTCCACGTCGCGGGACAGCTCGGCCTCGCTGACGCCCTCGGACGCGGTGCGGATGATCACACCGGCGTCGGCGGGCACGATGTCGCGCAAGATGTCCTTGAGCCGCTTGCGCTCGGTATCGGGCAGCTTGCGGCTGATACCAGTGGAGGTGCCACCCGGCACGTACACCAGGAAGCGGCCGGCCAGGCTGATCTGGGTGGTGAGACGGGCTCCCTTGTGGCCGACCGGGTCTTTGCTGACCTGCACCAACACCTGGTCGCCCGGCCTGAGCGCCTGCTCGATCTTGCGCTCCTTGCCGCCGAGCTTGGCGGCCTCCCAGTTCACCTCACCGGCGTAGAGCACGCCGTTGCGGCCGCGGCCGATGTCGACGAACGCCGCCTCCATGCTGGGCAGCACATTCTGCACCTTGCCCAGGTAGACGTTGCCGACCATGGACGCGGAGCCGGTGCTGGTGACGAAGTGCTCGACGAGGATGTCGTCCTCGAGCACCGCGACCTGTGTGGCGGTCGGGTGATCCGAGAAGGACTTCTCGCGCACGACCATGACCCGGTCCACTGCCTCGCGGCGGGCCAGGAACTCCGATTCGGTCAGGATCGGCGGGCGGCGGCGGCCTGCCTCGCGGCCGTCGCGGCGGCGCTGACGTTTGGCTTCCAGCCGGGTCGAACCGGTGATGCCCTGGACCTCGTCGACGGCGACGCGGCCGCGGCTCTTGTTGCGCGGCTCGCGCTCGTGCACGACGGTGTTCGGCGGATCGTCCTCGGAAGGCTCGTTCTCGCCGGACTCACCCGCCACCTTGCGACGGCGACGGCGGCGACGACGACGACTCGCGCCCTCCGGCACGCCGTCCTCGTCCTCGGAGTCGGCGGTCTCGGCGGAATCCTCGGATTCGGCCTGCTCGGCGGTCGGCTCGTCCTCGGCATCGGAGTCGGTCTCGTCGCCGTCGGTATCGGAGGACTGCTCACCGCGCCCGCGGCCACGGCCACGACGGCCACGACGCCTGCGGCGCGGCTGGCCCTCACCGTCATCCTGCTGCTCCGACACCTCATGGTCGTCCTCGGCGACCTCGGTCTCGTCCTCGATGGGCTCCGGGGTCGGCTCGACCCGGCGGACCTCGCGTTCCGCGCGGCGCTGCCTGCGCGCCTGCTCGACGGCCGCGGCGTCCGGCGAAAGGAACAGCGGCGCCTGCACGACGGCGGTGGACTCGAACACCACGGGGGCGACGGGCTCCGGCTCCTGCCGCACCGGGTGGGTGAACAGTTGCGTCGAAGGCTGATGCGCCGGACCGCTCGCTGCCTCCGGCCGCTGCCCGTGGATGGGCGCGTCCGGCGCGGAGAAGACGACGCCGGGACCGGCGAAAGGCGCCTCGGCCCGCGGTTGCCGCGCGGGGTGCTCAGGGATGTCGGGCGCTGGTTCGGTGTCGCTCGCCCGCACAGCGGAGTCCGCCTGCCCGGGCGGCTCGGCCGGAGGTCCTCCCTCCACCGGAACCAGGGCCTCGCGCACCGACTCGGCGACGGCACGGTCGACATTCGATTGCGCGCTGCGGGCCTCCGCCCCCAGCTCGGTCAGTTTCGCCAGGATGCGTTTGCTCGTCACCCCCAGCAGCTTGGCTAGTGCGTGAACTCGGATTCGCTCCGGCAATTGTTCGGCATCCTGTGATGTTGTTTCCAGCGGCTCTTGATCGGCCACGAAAGTCTCCTCGGGCCCCCGGGCGCGTCCCTCCCTGGTGGGAGTGACGCGGCCGGCGCGGGGGCACTGTCTGTTCGACTCACGCCCAGTGGCGCGAGGTCAAGTGGTCTCGCCCCGCGTGCCCGGTTATCACCTATATCGTTCATCGTTCGGGCTAACTGGTCACGCGGCGCCTGGCTGTGTGGTTGAACTCCGCGGATCGAGCGCTCATCCAGCGTGCCGACGCGAACAGCGAGCCCCAGCAACGGGCTGTTTGTCCATGGCAGCGATGATCGGCATCGAACCGTGGTGTCATCCGGCTGCGATCGTCACCTCGCGTGCGCGCACCTGCGCGAACAGTCGGCGTCGAGTACAGCCGATGTCAGTATCCCACACCGGGCGCCGGGCGTTCGCCATCGGCGCTCGGCTCCGCCCCGCCCGCAGCGCGTTCGCGCTGCTCCCGGCCGCAACAACCCGCGATCAAGAATTGTGATCAGGCCGGAAGCTCGGGAAACCAGAGGGTGATCTCACGCTTGGCCGAGTCCGGCGAATCAGACCCGTGCACCAGGTTCTCCTGGGTTTCCACAGCGAAGTCTCCGCGAATACTGCCGGGCACCGCCTTCTCGACCGGGTCGGTGCCGCCGGCGATCTGCCGGAACGCGGCGATGGCGCGCGGGCCCTCCAGGATGGCCGCGACGACCGGACCCGAGGTGATGAACTCGATCAAGGAACCGAAGAACGGCTTCTCGGCATGCTCGGCGTAGTGGCCCTTGGCCAGCTCCTCGGACACGTGCTTCAGCTCGAGGGCGACGATCTTCAGCCCCTTGCGCTCGATCCGTGCCAGCACCTCGCCGACAAGGCCACGGGCCACACCATCCGGCTTGATGAGTACCAACGTCTGCTCAGTCACGGCGCACAGCCTAACGGGCGCCCGTCCGGGAACCGAACCAGCGGTCAGCGAATCCACCGACCGTGAGACAACCACACCATGCCCGCAGCCCGACGGATCACCGAATCGACATGGAACCGGGCCTGGTGAGCGGGACTACGAGCGAGAGATGCGCTGGCTCGGCAGCAGACCCTTCTCCATTCGACTCCGCACGTCGGCACGCAGCACCAGGATGAAGCCCCACACCACGGCGAACACCACACCGATGACGCCGATCGACACGTGGATGAACGTCCCGAGCAGGACGAAGACCTGCAGGCCCAGGTTGAACGGCAACGCCAAGGAGCGTCGCTGCATCCCGGCGCCCAGGAACATCACCGCCGCGAGCGCCACAAGGTAGGTGCCCGACAGCCAGGTCACCCCGCCGCCGACGTCGGCGACCACCGGCAGCGCGAGCAGCACCACGATCGCTTCGAGCACCAGCGTGCCCGCCATCACCCCGCGCAAGCCCCTCCACGGATCGGTCGCGGGCGGCGGCACCGGCCGCTCACCCTGGTCGGCGGGCTCACTCATGCCTGCGCCTCGCTGACGCTCGGCTCCATCATGACCGAGCGATGCTCGGCGGCACCCATCGATCGCTCGCTGCGCTCACTCATGCCGGGTCCTTTCCGAACAGCGCCCGCGTCACGCCTGCCGTCACCACCGAGCCGGTCACGACAACACCCGCACCGGACACCATTTCGTCCTGCTCGCCGCTCTCCTCGGCCAGCGCGATCGCGGTCTCCAGCGCATCGGGCAGGGTCGCCGCGGGGACCACCCGTTCGTCGCCGAACCGCTGTACCGCGAGATCGGCCAGCGTCTCCACATCCATCGCGCGACGCGAGCCGTTGCTGGTGACGACGATCTCGTCGAATACCGGTTCCAACGCCGTGAGAATGCCGTCGGCGTCCTTGTCGCCGAGCACCGCGACCACCCCCACCAGCTTGCGGAAGTCGAACTCGGCGGTGAGCGTCGCGGCAAGCGCACGCGCACCCGCCGGGTTGTGCGCGGCGTCGATGAAGATGGACGGCGCGTTGCGGATTCGCTCCAGCCTGCCTGGGCTGGTCACGCTCGCGAAACCCGCGCGAATCGCGTCGACGTCGAGCTGCCGCTGGGCACCGGCGCCGAAGAACGCTTCCACCGCGGCGAGCGCGAGCACTGCGTTGTGTGCCTGGTGCTCCCCGTGCAGCGGAAGGAAGATCTCGCCGTACACGCCGCCGAGGCCCTGCAATTCGAGCTGCTGCCCGCCCACAGCGATCTGCCTGGCGAGCACGCGGAACTCCGCGCCCTCGCGCGCCACCGCGGCGTCCACCTCGACGGCGCGCCGCAGCAGGACCTCCATCGCCTCCGGCTCCTGCTCCGCGATCACCGCGACGTTGTCGCGCGGGATCAAGCCTTCCGGCGCGCGCTTGATGATCCCGGCCTTCTCCCCTGCGATGGACGCCAGGTCGGGGCCGAGGTAGTCGGTGTGGTCCAGGCCGATCGGGGTGATCACCGCCACCTGTCCGTCGACGACGTTGGTGGCGTCCCAGGTGCCCCCCATGCCGGTCTCCACGACCGCGACATCGACCGGCGCCTCGGCGAAGGCCGCGAATGCCATGCCGGTGAGCACCTCGAATTTGCTCATGGCCGGCCCATCCGCGGCGGCCGACTGCTTGTCGATCATCTCGACATAGGGCAGCAGTTCGCGGTAGGTCTGCACGTATTCGGCCGGCGAGATCGGCGAGTTGTCGATGCTGATCCGCTCCGTGGCCAGCTGCAGGTGCGGGCTGGTGATCCGGCCGGTTCGCCGGTGGAGCGCGGTGAGCAGCGCGTCGATCATCCTGGTCACCGAAGTCTTGCCATTGGTGCCCGCGACGTGGATCGCCGGATAGCTCTGCTGCGGCGAGCCGAGCAGGTCCATCAGCGTAGCGATCCTGGTCAGCGACGGCTCGATCTTGGTCTCCGGCCAGCGCTGGTCGAGTTCCGCCTCGACCAGCGCCATCTCGGCCAGTTCCACCGGCGAGGGACCCGAGTTCAGGCGCGCGCCATCGCCACGGCGCTCGTCGTCGCCGTACTGCGGCTCCGGCTCGCTGTTCATTTGCCGCTCAGCTCGGTGAGGCGGGCACCGATGCGCGCCACTTCGTCGGCGGCGACCTGCTGCCTGCTCTTGATCTTGTCGACGACCTGCTCGGGCGCCTTCGCCAAAAAAGCCTCATTGCCGAGTTTTGCGGCGGTGCCCTGGAGTTCCTTCTGCGCGGCGGCAAGGTCCTTCTCCAGGCGGCGTCGTTCGGCGTCCAGGTCGACCGTGCCAGAGGTATCCAGCTCCACAGTCACCGTAGCCCCGCTGAGCCGCACCTCCAGCGACGCGGTGGCGGCGAAATCCGGACCCGGCTCGGTGAGCCTGGCCAGGTTTGCCACCGACGCCTCCAGGGCGCTCAGGTCCGCGCCGTCCACACCGATCAGCTTGGCCGACACCTTCTGCTTGTCGCCGAGGCCCTGATCGCTGCGGAACCTCCTGATCTCGGTGATCAACCGTTGTGTGTCCGAAATGCGTTGGGCGGCAGTCTGATCAGCGGGAACGCCGGAGGTCTTCGGCCACGGCGCGACCACCACGGACTCGCCGCCGGTCAGCGCCTGCCAGAGCGCCTCGGTGACGAACGGGATGACCGGGTGCAGCAGACGAAGAATCGCGTCGAGCACGGCGCCGAGCACCAGCTGGGTGGCCTCGGCGCGCGCGCCGTCGGCGGCGAACTGCACCTTGGCCAACTCCAGGTACCAGTCGCACAGTTCGTCCCACGCGAAGTGGTACAGCGCCTCGCACGCCTTGCCGAACTCGTAGCCATCGAACGCCGAATCCACTTCGGCGCGAACCTCTTCCAGCCGATCGAGGATCCAGCGATCGGCGTCGGTGAGCTGCGCGCGGTCCGGTAGGTCGCCGACCCGCGCACCGTTCATCAGCGCGAACTTGGTGGCGTTGAACAGCTTGGTCACGAAGCTGCGCGCGGCGAGCGCGTGCGGCTCGCCGACCGACAGGTCGCCGCCCGGCTGCGCGCCCCGCGCGAGAGTGAAGCGCAGGGCGTCGGCGCCGTAGGCGTTGATCCAGTCCAGCGGGTCGATGCCGTTGCCGCGCGACTTGGACATCTTCTTGCCGAACTGGTCGCGGATCAGACCGTGTAGGAACACGTCCTTGAACGGCACTTGGCGTGCGCCGGCCTTGCCCGCCGTCAGCACGGCGTCGTCGGCGACGTAGGTGCCGAACATCATCATCCGCGCCACCCAGAAGAACAGGATGTCGTAGCCGGTGACGAGAACGCTGGTGGGATAGAACTTCTCGAGTTCGTCGGTGGCGTCCGGCCAACCCATCGTGGAGAACGGCCACAAACCGGAGGAGAACCAGGTGTCGAGCACGTCCGGGTCCTGAACCCAGCCCTCGGGTGCCCGCTCGTCGGGGCCGACGCACACCACTTCGCCCTCGGGGCCGTACCAGATCGGGATACGGTGACCCCACCACAGCTGGCGCGAGATGCACCAATCATGCATGTCGTCGACCCACGCGAACCAGCGCGGCTCCTGACTTTTCGGGTGGATCACGGTGTCGCCGCCACGCACCGCGTCGCCGGCGGCCTTGGCCAGCGATTCCACCTTCACCCACCACTGCATGGACAGGCGGGGCTCGATCGGCTCGCCACTGCGTTCGGAATGCCCGACGCTGTGCACGTACGGACGCTTCTCGGCGACGACCCTGCCTTCTTTCGCGAGCCGCTCGCGTACCTTGTCGCGCGCCTCGAACCGGTCCATACCGTCGAACTCGGTTCCGGTGCCGGTGATCCGGCCGCGCTCGTCCATGATGGTCGGCATCGGCAGACCGTGGCGCAGGCCGATTTCGAAGTCGTTGGGGTCGTGCGCCGGTGTGATCTTCACCGCGCCCGAGCCGAATTCGGGATCGACATAGTCGTCGGCGACGATCGGGATCCGCCGCCCGGTGATCGGGTGTTCCAGGGTGGTGCCGATCAACGCCCGATAGCGTGGATCCTCCGGATGCACGGCCACCGCGGTGTCGCCGAGCATGGTCTCCACCCGGGTGGTGGCCACGATCACGTGCGGCTCGTCGTCGCCGAGCGAGCCGTAGCGCAGCGAGACCAGCTCGCCTTCGACGTCCTCGTACCTGACCTCGATATCGGAGATGGCGGTGCGCAGTTCCGGCGACCAGTTCACCAGCCGCTCCGCGCGGTAGATCAGGCCCGCGTCGTAGAGCCGCTTGAAGATGGTCTGCACGGCGCGCGAAAGGCCCTCATCCATGGTGAAGCGGTCGCGACTCCAGTCGACGCCGTCACCGAGCGCGCGCATCTGCCACTGGATGGCGCCGCCGGACTCGCGCTTCCAGTCCCACACCTTGTCGATGAACAGTTCGCGGCCGAAGTCTTCCTTCGTCTTGCCGTCCACCGCGAGCTGCTTCTCCACCACGGACTGGGTGGCGATGCCCGCGTGGTCCATGCCGGGCAGCCAGAGCACCTCGTAGCCCTGCATGCGCTTGCGGCGCGAGAGGGTGTCCATCAGGGTGTGGTCGAGCGCGTGACCCATATGCAGCGTGCCGGTGACGTTGGGCGGTGGCAGCACGATCGAGTACGCGGGTTTGCCGCTGGAGGTGTCGGCGGTGAAATAGCCAGCGGCTACCCAGCGCTCGTACAGCTCGGCCTCCACCTCGCTGGGGGTCCAGCTCTTGGGGAGGGCATCGGCACGATTACGCGTATTGTCAGGGGCTGCGCTGGTCACCCCGCGATTCTAAAGCGCGTCGATCCGCGCACTTCAGGTCGGTCGATCCCGCTCTGCTCGGGCGTCGTCCGTTCGGGCTGTGCGTGCGCGAGGGGACGTTGGTCGCGGCGTCGTTCGAAGCGGGCGCCGACGCCTTCCGCATTGGTCGAAGCGTTTTATCGGTGAGCGTCGGCGAGGGTTCCTTTTGCCGATCGACGTGCGACTTCCCGAGCTGGAGACAAAGAAAGGCGGAGCCTTCGGTGGATGAGGGACACCGAATACTCCGCCTATGACTGACACCTTACCGGCGTTCCGGAGGCGGCCCCGTAATCCATAACCAATTCTCAGTTTCCGGTACTTCTATCCCCCGGGGTTCCCTCATCGAACTGCCGAGAGCGCGGCGGTGTCCGCCAGCACCAGGTCACCGTTGATCGCGATCGCGGCGGTCGAACCGGCGCCCGCCGCGGAAATCACCTGAGCCGCCGGGTTGCTCACATTGCCCGCGGCCCACACGCCGGGGACGCTGGTGCGCCCGGACGGATCGGTGACCACCCACCCTGTGTCGTCGAGTGCGCAGCCCATGGCGACCAGCACGTCGTCGTTGGCGTGGAAGGTCGGCGCCACGAACATCACCGTCCGCGGCACCGCCCGCCCATCGGTCAGTTCCACGCCGCGCAGCCCGCCGTCGACGACGAACCGCGCGACCTCGCCCTCGAGCACGCGCACCCCGCGCGCGTCCAGGTGGGCACGATCGGTGTCGGACAGGGCCATCGTGTGCGGGAAGAAGACCACGTCGTGCGACCACTGCGGGAGCAGCAGCGCCAGGTGTACCGCGCGGGCGAGCGCGCCGGGCTCCCTCCCGCCCAGTACTCCGATCGGCTGGTCACGGACCTCGTAGCCGTGACAGTACGGGCAGTGCAGCACGTCGACGCCCCATCGTTCGCGCACACCAGGAAGGTCCGGCAGTTCATCGCGCAGTCCCGTCGCGACGAGCACGTGGCGGGCCTGCAGCGCCCCGCCACCGCCCAGCCGGATTGTGTATCCGTCGTGCGCCGACCCTTGCCCCGCACCGGTGACGACGTCATCGATCAGCTCGGCGCCGTAGCCCGCCACCTCGGCCGCACCCGCGGACAGCAGGTCCGCGGGTGGCATCCCGTCGCGGGACAGGAACCCGTGCGTGTGCTCGGCGGGCGCGTTGCGCGGCGCGCCGCCACGGACCACCGCGACCCGTCGTCGCGCCCTGGCAAGCACCAGCGCCGCGGACAGTCCCGCCGCGCCGCCACCCACGATTACCACGTCATATCTCTCGCTCATCGGCGATCACCTCCGCCGACAGCCTCCCCGCCGCCTCGCCGAAGCGGCAACAAATGTTGCCGATTCCGGGAATTCGAGGTGCACTGGAGACATGTCCACCCAACCCACCGTCGCCCAGGCACTCGCCGACATCGGCCCACGACTCAAAGCGCTGCGCACCCGCCGCGATGTCACGCTCACGGCGCTTGCGGAGACCACCGGAATCTCCAAGAGCACGCTGTCCCGACTGGAATCCGGCCAACGCAAGGCCAGCCTGGAGTTGCTGCTACCGATCGCCATGGCACACCAGGTGCCGCTGGACGAACTGGTTGCCGCGCCGAAGATCGCCGACCCGAGGGTGCACACCACGGCGCGCAAGATGAACGGGCTCACCGTCGTTCCGCTCACCAGACAACCAGGGCCACTGCAGGCGTTCAAGATGATCATCCCGGCCGACCGCACCGAACCCGACCCGAAGGTGCACGAGGGCTTCGAGTGGCTCTACGTCCTATCCGGGCGGCTTCGGATGGTCCTCGGCGCGCATGACCTGATCCTCGGCCCCGGCGAGGCCGCGGAATTCGATACCCGTCAACCACATTGGTTCGGCAGCGCCGGGCGGGGCACCGTGGAAATCCTGAGCCTTTTCGGCAGCCAGGGTGAACGTATGCATCTTCGCGCACGCTCGGCAGGCCGAAAACGCCCGTGAGCCAAAATATGTCCGAAAGGCCCGATATTGCCGGATAGCGCAAAACTGGGGACCCTGGAAAGGTGGATACTCCAGGCGCTCCCGCTCCGCTGAATCTCAGTGAAATTTCAGGGTTTTCCCTGTTGCCCAAGGAATCTCGACTCGGGACGCTGGACGGGGTGAAGCCCTCGCTCGAAGCCCCGCCGATACACGCCCCTGAACCGCTGGTATCCACCCTTGCTCCGGACTCCGTCCACGATCTGCGCGGCGGCCTGATCGAGGAGCTGCGGTACCCGAACTCGGCGGCGCTGGTCGTCGCCGGCGTCCCGGGCGCGGGCAAAAGCACCACACTGCGCAGGTTCTTCGGCGCCACCTCGAACATCGAGACGCCGCGGCACGGCCCGGACGGTGCGATCGTGCTCGACTCGCACCAGGCGCGCATCAGCTTGCGACGCAGGCTGTGGTGGTTGCCTTATCCGCTGTGGCGCCCGGTGGTCCACACCGTGCACTTCCTAGCGATACATGCCGCATTGCGTGACACCACAGGCCCGGTCGTGATCCACGACTGCGCCACCTTCCGCTGGACGCGCGTGCTGATCGCACACTGGGCGGCGCTCTATGGCCGGGACCTACACCTGATCATGCTCGACGTGCCCCCGACCGTGGCGCGGGCCGGTCAGTACGCCCGCGGGCGTCGGGTCAACGGAGTGGCCTTCACGCTGCATGTCCGACGCTGGCGGCGGCTGATGCGGACGATCACGATCGAGCGACGCCGGCCGACAGACGGGTCACGCTCGGTCGTCATCGTCGACCGCGCGACCGTCAACCGGATGCGCCGCGTGAAATTCGTGGCCTGACCGTGCTTAGAATCGGACCATGATCAATCGTGGAAAGGGCGGTTTCCGCCCGGGCAGATGAGCCGCTCGCAGGCCGAAGTGCCTGCGTCACGAAATTCCGGGTGGCAGCGATGACCGTATTCGCCTGTGCCCACTGCGGTCGCCGTCTGACTCCGAATCTCCGCCAGGTTTCAGTTCCCTGCCGGGCCATCCGGGATCCTTCCTCGACATACGGCTACTGTCCGCTCATGCGGCCCGGCACGTTCGCCGTCGACCCCGAACCTTTCGGGCCGTCGGATATCCGTGCTGCCGCGACCCGCGGCACTATCATCGTGAACCCGAGCGACATCCGCGGTGTCGAACCGCACGCCGACTATGTCCGGCGGTCCGGGTGCTGCCGACCAGCAGGCACGCACGGCCCGAATCTGGTGTGCACGTTCTGCGGTCTCGAAGTGGCGACGGAACAAACCGATTGCTGGACCGTTCCAGCCGTCCACTTCGAGCCAGGATCGGTGGTGGTGCGCGGCGGCCGCGCGGTCTCGGCTTCACCGGACTCCGGCCGCACCGGCCTACGGCGGCAACGCCGGTTCGATCCGTGACACGATCGCGGACGTGCAGGCCCGCCCCGTGATCAAGGCACCAACACGGTCAGCGCCCCGGGCACCGCCCGGATGGTGATGGGCAAGGTGCCGGCGGGCTCGCCGTCCGCGGTCGCGGGCGCGCCCGGCGCGGTGAGCGTGACCGCCGCGGCCCGGAACTGCTTGACCTCCGGATGATTCCGGCGCTTGCCCGCGGACAGAGCGGGAAGCAGGCGCAGCATTTCCACCCTGGACAGCGCGCCGACCACGGTCAGGTCGAGCAGTCCGTCGTCCAGCACCGCATCCGGGCAGATCAGCATGCCACCGCCGTAGGTGCGGGTGTTGCCGACCGCGACCATGACCGCCTCGGTCTCCAGCAGGGAACCCACACCCGGGTTGGTCAGCCCCTCGGTGACCGCACCGATCAGCTCGACGCGGTAGGGCACGGTGAAGCGGCCGGAGACCTCGGCCAGCGCCGCGACCGTGTAGCGCAGCCGCCCCCTCGGCCAGTACATGTGGTTGGCGCGCAGGGTGACCCGTGCGTCGAAGCCGGTGCCGGTCACCGTCGCGAACCACATCGGCGTCGCGCCGGGCCCGGGAAACTCGATGCGGCCGAGGTCGATAGTCCTGGTCCGTCCGTCGAGCACGAGATCGGCCGCGGCGATCGGGTCGTCCGTCGGCACACCGAGTTCCCTGGCCAGATCGTTGCCGGTGCCCGCGGGAACCATACCGAGCGGGACGCCGGTCTCGGCGACCGCCGCGAGGATCACGTTGATCAGACCGTCCCCACCGATACAGACCACCGCGTCGGGCTTCTGCCCCGGACCCGCGATCGAATCTCGCACCTGCCGAACCGATTCGGCGGGCGTCGGGGCACACACCTCGGTGACCTCGGCGCCACGCGCACGGAGCCGGGCGATCGCGGCGCTCGCCATTTCGCTGCCCTTGCCGAGCCCGGACTGCGGATTGGTCACCATGGTGACTGCCCGCACGAGTGAACTCCTCCCGGTCACGGGAACAACTTCCCGGGATTCAAGATGCCCGCGGGGTCGACTTCGGCCTTCACCGCGCGCAAGACGCGCACACCCAGGTCGCCGACCTCGTCCGGTAGCCACGGCCGGTGGTCGGTACCGACCGCGTGGTGGTGGGTGATGGTGCCGCCCGCCGCCACGATGGCGTCACCGACTGCCCGCTTGGCGACTTGCCACTGGGCGATCGGATCGTCCAACTGCTTGGCGATGACGGTGAAGTACAGCGACGCGCCGGTCGGGTAGGTGTGCGAGATGTGGCACATAACCAGCGGCGGCGTACCTTGCCCACCGAGCGCGTCGGTCAGCGCGCCGGTCACTTTCGCCTTCAGCGCCATCACGTTCGACCAGGTGGTCGCGGTCTCGAGTGTTTCGCACAGCACGCCCACGTCCAGCAGCGCGTCGCGCAGGTACGGCGCGGCGAAACGTCCATGCTCCCACTCCTCGGCGGGCGTCTGCCCGAGCGCGGTGCCGCCCGCCGCGGTGAGCAAGGCGTTCGCCTCGGCGCTGCGTGCCGCGACGTGCGCCGCGCTCCCTTCAACGGTGGTGATGGCCAGACAGCCCGCTATCGGGTTGCCGCCGATGTCGCCGGAGCGGGCCAGGTTGATTCCGGTCTCCACCTCGTCGGACAGTCGAAGGACGGTGGGTGCCGCGCCGGCCTGCACGACCGAGCGCAGTGCCGCGGCGCCGGTTTCGAAGTCCGGAAACGACCATGCTTGGTAAGCAACGGCTTCCGGCACGGGATGCACCCGAAGCGTGACCTCGGTGATCACGCCGAGCGTCCCCTCGGAGCCGACGAACAGCTCGCGCAGATCCGGTCCCGCGGCCGAGGCAGGGGCGCGGCCGAGTTCGAGGGTGCCGCTGGGCGTGGCGATCTTCAGCCGCTGCACCATGTCGTCGAAGCGGCCGTAACCCGCTGACGCCTGGCCGGAGGACCGCGTCGCAGCGAAACCGCCGATACTGGCGAATTCGAAGCTCTGCGGGAAGTGGCCGAGCGAAAAGCCGTGCGCGCCGAGTAATTCCTCCGTGCGCGGACCGGTGAGTCCCGCGCCGAGGGTCGCGGTGCCGCTGACCGGATCGATCCGGGTGATGGTGTCGAGCCTGCGCAGATCCAGCGCGATCACGGCGTCGAAGCGGCCGCGCACGGGATCGAGGCCGCCGACGACGCTGGTGCCGCCGCCGAACGGAACAACGGCGACGGCGTTCTCGGCACAGTAGGCGAGGACGGCGAGCACCTGGTCGTGATCGGCGGGAAAGACGACCGCGTCGGGCGCGTCCTGCGGACCCTCGACGCGGCGGCGCAACAGATCCGGCGTGCTCTTGCCACCCGCGTGCAGCAACCGGTCGCGGTGCTCGGCCGACAGGTTGTCAGCGCCGACCACCTCCACCAACCCGGCTCGCTGCGCAGGAGTGAGCGCCGATTCGCGCAGTGGCACGTCGCCCTCATCGCGCCGCGCCACCGGGTCGCCCGACACCCCGAACACCTGCGTCAGAAGGCCCCGGATCCGCGCCGAGAGTGGTTTGTGTCCAGCAGGAATACCCCAGGCATCCCAGACCATACTCGCCGCGGACTCGCTGACAGCGGTGTCGGCCGGGCGGGCCGAGCCGACTACGGTGTGCTGCTGTGTCTCCACCATGCGTTACAGTCTGACATGTATTGTCAAGAAGTAACGAATGTCAGTCCCCTTCTCCCTTGTCGGCGGCCGAGCCTCCGGCGGACCGATTGACCAGTGGTGACACCTTGACCGCTCCCGATGAGACCACCGACGACGCCGAGAACACGCTCTCCGCCACCGACCTCGCGATCCTCGACGCGGCCCGCGCCTGCGTGCAGGAGTTCGGCGTGCGCCGCACCACGCTCACGGAGGTGGCGCGCCGGGCGGGCGTCAGCAGGCCCACCGTCTACCGCCGCTGGCCGGACACCGGCTCACTGGTGGCCGAACTGCTGGTGCGCGAGCTACGCGGCATCGTCGCGTCGACCATGCCGTCCGCGGGCACGGCGCGCGCCAGACTGGTCGAAGGCGTGGTCGCGGGCGCGGCGAAGATCCGGTCGAATCCGTTGTTCGGCAAGATCTTCCGCACCGACACCGATCTGATGCTCACCTATGTGTTCGGCAGGCTCGGCCGCAACCAGCGGGCGCTGATCGAGCTGTTCGCCGCGGGCATCCGCGAGGGCAGGCACGACGGCTCCATCCGCGAGGGCGATCCGGACAGGATGGCGACCATGGTGCTGCTGATCGCTCAGTCCGCGGTGCAGTCGGCGGGCACCGTCGCGCCGATCCTCGCGGGCGAGGACCTCGACACCGAGCTCCGTCTCGCGATCGACGGCTATCTGGGCGACGGCCGGAACCAGCCGCGATGAGCACCGCGGCACCCTACTCGATCGGAAAGGCATTGCTATGACCACGAATTGGGTGCGCACCGGAGACTCCGCGCTGAACGCCGACCGCCGCGCCGCGGATATGCGGCGGCTCGGCGACGGCGCCGAGATCGACATCCTGGTGATCGGCGGCGGCGCCACCGGCGCGGGCACCGCGCTCGACGCCGCGGCCCGCGGACTGCGGACCGTCCTGGTGGAACGCCACGATCTGGCCTTCGGCACCAGCCGCTGGAGTTCCAAGCTCATCCACGGCGGGCTGCGTTACCTGGCCGGCGGCCGGGTCGGCCTCGCCCACGAGAGCGCGGTGGAACGCGGCATCCTGATCGCCACCACGGCACCGCATCTGGTGCGTCCGTTACCGCAGCTGGTGCCGCTGATCCCCAGCTTCGGCCCCGCGCAGAGCGCGTTCGTGCGCGCGGGTTTCCTGGCCGGTGACGTGCTGCGGCGCGGCGCAGGAACGCCCGCCGCGATCCTGCCCCGATCACGCCGCGTCTCCGCCGCCGAGGTGTTGCGGCTCGCGCCGACCGTGCGCCGCGACGGGTTGCGCGGCGGGTTGCAGTCGTGGGACGGGCAGCTCGTCGATGACGCGCGCCTGGTGGTCGCCCTGGCGCGCACCGCCGCGGCGCAAGGCGCGACGGTGCTGACCCGCGCGGAAGCCCTCGACGTGACCGGAAAGTCGGCGACTCTGCGCGACACTCTGACCGGCGAGACCGTCGAGTTGCGGCCGCGCACCGTGGTGAACGCCACCGGCGTATGGGCCGACCAGGTCGATCCGAGCATCGAGTTGCGCCCGAGCCGCGGCACTCACCTGGTCTTCACCGCCGCGTCCTTCGGTGGCCTCAACGCCTCGCTGACCGTGCCGGTGCCCGGCAGCACCAGCCGGTTCGTCTTCGCCTTCCCCGCCGCGCACGACCGGGTCTACCTGGGCCTGACCGACGAGGACGCGCCGGGGCCCGTTCCCGACGAGCCCGAGCCTACCGACGCCGAAATCGACTTCCTGCTCGATACCATCAACCAGGTGCTGCGAGAACCGTTGACTCGCAGCGATATTCGCGGATCGTACGCGGGCCTGCGCCCGTTACTCCAGACCGCCGACGACAGCACGGCCGACATCTCCCGCAAGCACGCGGTGCTGCGCTCGCCCACCGGTGTCGTCACGATTGTCGGCGGCAAGCTCACCACCTATCGGCGGATGGCGCAGGACGCGGTCGACGCGGCGGTCGCGTACGGCGGACTCACTGCGAGGCCGTGCCACACTCGGCGAATTCCGCTGGTCGGCGCGGTCTCCGGAGCGGCGCGCGATCGTATCGGCGCCCCGCCGGTGCTGATCGAACGCTACGGCAGCGAGGCGGCCACTGTCCTGGCCGCGGCGCGCCGCGATCCCGCGCTTGCCGAACCGGTGGCACCCGGCATGGATGTGATCGGCGCCGAATTCGCGTTCGCGGTATCGCATGAGGGCGCGCTGGACGCCGATGATCTGTTGGATCGGCGCACCCGCATCGGTCTGGTCGCCGAGGACCGGGCAGCCGCCGCCCCGGCCGCGGCGGCGGCGCTCGCGCCGATCTCCTAGAGCCTGTTTTCGACGCACCCGCGCTCGGGTCGGTCCATCGACCATGTGGCGAGTTCCGCGCGCATGCACGCGCGCGGCCATCGGTCGAGGCCGTGGGCGCGTTCGGCCGCGCGCAGCGCCCGCAGGCCGGGCGTCTCCTCGTGCACCGGCAGGTAGCGGAAGCCGAGTCGCTCGTAATACGGCCCGTTCCAGGCGACCTCGGTGAACGTGGTCAGTGTGATCGCCACCATTCCCTCGGTTTCGGCCCACCGCACGGCCTGGTCGATGAGGCGCTTGCCGATCCGCTGCCCTGCGTAATCGGGGCGCACCGAGACCTGGTCGATGTGGGCGACGCCGTCGACCACGCCCACAATCAGGTAGCCGATCGGGTGGTCGGCGTCGTCGGCCCAGACCCAGGCGCGCCCGGCCCGCTGGAACTCACGCAGCATGTCCAGTGCGGGCGGCTCGTCGTCGGCCACGGCTGCCATTCCGACCTCCGCAAACGGCGCGCCGGCGGCGCGCTCGATGTCCTGGAGCGCTGGAAGGTCATGGGTCGTCGCTGGGCGGATCATCGGGCAATTGTGCGCCGGCGGTCGCGACCGGGCCAGCGAGTTTCCGCCCACTGCCCCGAGCCGACGAGGAACCGGGGCGCGCCCACTCCGGCCCGACGCGACACCTCCTTCGAGGGTTAGCCCCTCGCGACCCTTATCGATCGAGGCTACTTACTCACCAGGCGTCGATTCGCGATCCGGACGAGACAGTGCGCCGAGCGTGTCTGCTATCGCCCGGTAGCCCTTGTCCGCCGACTCCAGCACCAGTTGCTGCAGGGGTTCGTCGACAACGGCTTCATCCATCCGCGTGGCGAAGGCTGTCCAGCGTTGTCGGTCACCGCTGCTGTAGTAGGTGAGCCCACGACCGTCAACCAGTCCGAATGTCGCCCGGACATGTGGTGTGAGCTCCAGTCCGCCCATCGTGGAACCTTCCATGACGTACAGGAACCCCAGCAACGAGACGGGGGCCTTCGTCATGCGGTCGGAGATCACCCCCGCGAACCGGTCCGCCACGGTGATTGCCGTGGCCGCGATGTCATCGGCGGGCACGGTGTCGAAGAATGCCAGATCCTGGTCCAGCAGAGGCACTTTCGCGAGGTCGGCACGCCACACCGCGGTCACGATCGGGTCGTCCGAGCCGGCCAGCCGGGTCTCCAGGGCGTCGAGGATGATGCGGTAAGCCCTGAGCTGGCCCACATATCGGCCGAGTAACAATGTTCGGCTCAGAAGTTCCAGACTGAAGGGCGTTGCTTCCAGTGCGTCATGCCATGCCCGGGTTTCGGCGCGAAGCCGCTGCATGATCATGCGCGAACCGCGGCATACAGCCGGTCGATCACGTGACCCTTGCGATCGATCGTCATGTCGAAATACGTTGCGCTGTCCGTCGATCGGCACAGTTCGTGAATCCGGCTCTTGGCATCTTCCTTGAGGTCGACCGCCTGTGCGGCGAGTTCGATGATCGTCTCGCGGAGCGAAGAATGACCGAGCGTGAACGTCTTCAACCGGTCTCCGACCATGTCGGTGCCGAGTTCGGGCAACGCGGGTTCGGCCCCGAGCAGTTCGAGGCATACCCGATTGGTGAGACCGTCGAAATCCTCGTAGGTGTTGGCCCCGCCGAACTCGGGCACGAAGTCGGTGAGGTCGTTGAAGATCTGGCTCGCCAAGCCCAGCTGCCGCATCGCGTCGTCGAGAACCGTCAGTTCGTCCTCCGGCACCCGCAGCGCGGTCGCGGCCGCGTTCAGTGGCATCCGGAACAGCGTCGAAGTCTTCAGCGTCGCGACCGACTCCCAGAACTTCACCCGATCGTTCACCTCAGCCGCGACGATGTCGCGCCGGACCTCGGCCAGCCGGGTGGACATATCTATCGCCTGGCCGATGAAGCCGTTCTCGACGGTCCGCACGAGGTAGTTCACGACGGCGGGTGTTTCCACGTGGCGCAGCGCGGCGAGCACCATCCAGGCTCCGGTGTTGAGGGCAAGCGGAACCCCGTGGGTGGCATGCAGTGCGGGCTCGCCGTATCGCACGGCACTACCGTCCTCGATATCGTCGAGAACGACCGCGGCCTTCAACAGAATTCGGACCGCGACCGCCACCCGGCGGATGACCGCCAAGTCGGCAGCCGCCTCGCCGGTGCTCGCGAAACCCCGGTAGTTGCGGAAGACCCAGTACACGATCGATGGCCGGTAGCCGGGACCGCCTGCTGGTCGCAGGGCCTCCTGTCCCACCTTCGAGCCGAGAGCATCGGTGATCGGATCGTGAAACGAGTGCCGCAGTGCGGTGTCCAGCTCTCGCGGCCCGTAGGCCGCGCCAGCCACTTGCGAGGCCGAGACCGTCAGTTCGGAGAGAAATACCCGAAGATCCGTTTCCAGCCGTTCCGAGTCGCCGCGCACGAACTCGCTCACCTGTGTGTCATTCTCTACGGCAGTCATCTGTGCCTCTCCTATCGGGCCGACCCGAGAACTCCGGGGGCGGCCCACCTCCGGCCCCAGTCCTTCGGTGGAGGCCATGCATTGTGGAGGAGTGTATGGACGATGCGGACCGGATGGTTTCCCAATATGGGGAGGATCCGGCTCGGACGAACACCGGTGCGGTCCGCGGTCAGCGCAGGCCGGTTGACGAGTCCGCAACGGCGGCGGAAGCCGTGGCGGGCAGAGATGCCACCCCAGGTCAACGTCGCTTTTCCACGGTCGACAACAGGCTGCGGGGGATCAGGGTCGCTGCGACAACCGTCTCCAAGACCGTCGTCGCAGCCGGATCGGGGCGCAGCCGCCAGCGGGCGGCGATCGTCGATACCGCCAGGGTAGCCTCCACTATCGCGAACACGTCACCGATGCAACGCCGGGAACCGGCACCGAAGTGCAACATGGCTTTCTGCGGAATCTCTCCGGCCCGCTGCGGAGACCACCGGTCCGGATCGAACGTATCGGGGTCGGAGAAAATTCTCGGATCACGTTGCACCGCATACGTACAGAGCATGACCGACGATCCATTCGGGATCGTATGACCGCCGAGTTCGAGATCTTCGTTGGCCCGCCGGGTGAGTATCCACGCGGGCGGGTAGCACCGCAATGCCTCACTGATCACCTGCGCGGTATAGACAAGGTTCGGGACATCCGCATAGTCCGCGGGCCTGTCACCGAGCACCCGATCGACCTCCTCGTGCAGCCGCCGCTCCACTTCCGGATGCTTGCTCAACAGGTAGAACACCCAGGTCAGGGTGGCCGAGTTGGTCTCAGACCCGGCTACCATGATGGTGATGATCTGGTCGTGGATCTCCTGGTCGGACAGCCCGCCCGCGGTTTCGGAATCCCGCGCCTCGAGCAACAACGCCAGCAGGTCGTTACGGCTGTTACCGTCGGCTCGGTATTCGACGATCAGCTTGTCGATTATCGGATGCAGCCGGGCCAGGTACGACGCGTATTCCCGGTTGCGTGCCAACGGCAGCTTGTTCAACACAGGTAGCGGCGCGATCATCCGCTGATACAGCAGTTCGAAAATGCGCGGCATGTTCAGCCGCATCTCCTGCTCCAGCTCCTTGCCGTGATCGGAGCGCACCAATGTCTTGGCGGCCACCGCGAAACTCAACGCGGCCATCTCCTGCCGAACATCGAGAACCTGCCCCTCGCTCCACGTTCCGGTCTGTTCGACGATCTGCTCCCGCATGATCTGCGCGTACTCGACGATTCGTTCCCGGCGGAACACCGGCTGCAGCAGTCGCCGGTGGCGGCGATGTCTCGCGCCCTCGGAGCTGGCCAGACCGTAACCCACCAGGTCACGGGTGATCTCGATGGACGCACCCTTGTCGAACTTGCGCGGCTTGTCGACCAGCATCTCGTGGGCCAGCGTCGCGGAGTTGATCACGTACACCCGCCGCGGCCCCAGCTTGACCTGGACGATATCCCCGTGCTTACGCAGGGAGCCGAAGAATCCCAGCGGATCTTTCCGAAACTGCAACGCGTGCCCCAACAGTGGTAGACCACCCGGGACACCGGCTATGGCAGGAGCGGACACGACTTCCTCCTCATCTCAGGACGTCAGTGTGCACGTGTTCCGGATGGATCGCATCCGATCCACCGCCACTCGACGGGCACGGGTGCCACCTGTTCGAGGAGGACGAATACCGACTCCGACAGCTAAAGTGCGCTGATGATTTTGTCCGATCCCCTTGTCGCTTCCCTGTGGCCGGGTACTGCCCAACCGGGTGATGAAATCCGCGCTGAGCGAGGTTCTCGGCGACCTGGGACAAAGTCCGGACCAACGGATCCTGCGGCTCTACCGTCGTTGGAGCGAAGGCGGATTCGGCCTGCTGCTCACCGGCAATGTCATGATCGATCGAGCACAACTCGGCGAGCCGGGCAATATCGTAATCGACGACGAACGGGACCTGGCCACACTGACGCGATGGGCCGAGACAGCGCATGCCGGCGGGTCGCCGATCTGGATGCAGCTCTGCCACCCCGGTCGCCAAGCCAATCCGGTTGTCAATCGACAAGCGCCGGTGGCCCCGTCGGCGATAGCTGCCGACATACCCGGATTCCGGGTTCCCACCGCACTCACCGAGCGCGATATCCACGACATCATCGACCGGTTCGCGACAACGGCGCGGATCGCCGAGAAGGCCGGTTTCGACGGGGTCCAGATCCACGCCGCACACGGGTACCTGGTATCGCAGTTCCTGTCGCCTCTGGCGAATCACCGCGACGACGACTGGGGCGGTGACCCCGCCCGGCGGGCACGCTTCCTGCTCGAGATCGTGCGGCGCGTCCGTGCCACCGTGGGCCCACAGTTCGCGGTCTCGGTGAAACTCAACTCCGCCGACTTTCAACGCGGAGGCTTCACCGAGGACGAATCCAGCGATGTCGTGGCCCGGCTGGCGATCGAGCGGATCGACCTGCTCGAGATCAGCGGCGGAAGCTTCGAGTCGCTGGCGATGATGGGCCGTCCCACCGACCGACTCGGAAGCGCCCAGCAACGTGAGGCCTACTTCCTGGAGTATGCCCACACCGTCCGCGCCAACGCCGGTGCCACCCCCCTCGCGGTCACCGGCGGATTTCGGTCGCGTGCGGCCATGGTGGCGGCTTTGGAAACGGGCGACAGCGACATCATCGGCCTCGGGCGACCGGTGTGCCTGCTCCCGGACGCCGGCCGGGCATTACTCGCCGGGGACGAGCAGCTGCCCAGCGCCCGGGTGTCACGGGTACGCACGGGCCCGATCTCGCGCTCGCGCACCGTTCGGTCGCTCGCCGGAGCGGTGGATCTACAGTGGCATACCGATCAGTTGCACCGCATGGCGGCGGGCGCCGAGCCTGCGCCCCAGCGCTCTCGGTGGCGAACGGCATACTCGATGATGCAGCGCAACGGTGTCGACGCCTTCCGCCGCAAACGTGGGTGACCACTCCGTTCCGGACCGACGCGGGGCCGACCTCACGTCAGCGGACGATCATCACTGTGGTTCGGCCGGCGTCGCGAGAATGCCGTTGAGCAGTACCCGCATTCCCCACGCTGCGCGCGCGTCTCCGTTGCCTGCCAGCATCGTGTCGCGCATGGCCACAATCGTCGGATACCGGTCGGCGGGCAGTTGGGCGAAATGCTGCTCGACGGCGGCAACGTAGTCCTGCTCGGTGCCGTCCTTGGTGTTGTGGGCGCTCTGCTCGGCGGCCGCCGCGGTGATGTGCAGGTAGATCAGGTCCACCGCCCAGGAACATGTGCGGTCGTCCAGTCCCGCCTCGGCGAGGAGCACCAGCATCCTTTCCACCAGGCGCAGCGCGTTCGGGCTGGTCGGAATCGCACCGAGCGCGACGAGAGCCAACCCCTCGTGGCGGCTCATCGCCTCGACCGTGGACTCGACCAATCCGGTGAGCCGATCGCGCCAGGTCGCCCCGATCGATTCGGGAACGGTGCCCAGCACGTGGTCGAGCATTGCGCCCATCAGGTCGTCGCGGTTGGCGACGTAGACGTACAGCGAGGCCGCACCGGTATCCAAGTCCTGCGCGACGCGGCGCATCGTGAGCGCCGCCGCGCCGTCCCGGTCCAAGATGCGCAGACCGGTCTCGATGATCACTTCGCGGCTCAGCGGAGCTTTGGCCGGACGGGCTCGACGGCTGACAGGTGCTGCGCTCATCGGGGTTCCACCTCGCTGGCCGTCATCACCGCAATAGCGACTGTGCCCGGCGTACGCTCGCTCCGCTCACTCATGAGCCGAGCATAGCCCGCGACGAACATCGTTTGACACGAACACCGTTCGTGTCAAAACGACAGCTGCCAGGCCCTTCGGTCGCGCTGCGCTTGTGCTACGGCACCGGATTCGAGGCGATCCGGCGCGCCATCTCTACCGAATGCCTCCATCGCCTCCTTGCCCGGCACACGCCGGTTATCAGTCGGGTCCCTCGGATGGTTCGTCACGGTGGCGGGCTTCAGGCGCACTGGGCTCATGCACGATGCCCGACCGAACACCGAGATCCATTGCCGAGACCGATGCCACAGTCGCGAATGACCACGCATGGACTGCGTTCAGATGGGTCGAAGACCACAAAGCCCAGCTCACCGCGGTCGAGTCCGATGGCGAGAAGACGCACGACAGCGAGGAATTCGACCACCGGACCGCAACGTGTGCGAAATACGGACCCACCGCGGCGTGCGCCGAGGCCAGGGTTCGGACGGCGTGGACGCTCTATGCTGGCTTCGGTATGCCGGTAGTTGCGCCGGGAAGGAGGGCGCGGGTGCGTAGAAATCCGTCCACCGTGGGTATCGCACCAGGCGACGGACTGGTCGCCCGCTTCGGTGCGATTGTCGCCTACCTGGGTGGCGAGACCGCCTCGACAGATCGAATACTCGGCATCATCGAGGCTGTGGCCGACGAGGAACACCCTGGTGCGGCGCTAGCCAAGCGCCTGGCGGCGGTGATCTTCGGCAGCACCTCGCAGCCGCCGCCCTTCGGTATCGTCGCGCCGACGACGGACGGAATGCTGATCCTGTTGCGCGGAACGGTGACCGCCGAGATCCAGGGCGCGGAGGGCACCCGCCACCTGGCCGGCGCACGGGCTTTTACCTGGGTGGACGAGATTGTGCGCGAGCCGGTCCGGCGCATCACGATCGGCGCGGATACCGGCACACCGCTGACGCCGCGGCCGCGCACCGATCTGCGCGCGGGTGCGGTTCCCGGCGGCGGCTTCGTTCTGCACGCCGCGGTGCGGCGGGCCGGGAAGGCCACCGAGTCCGCCGCGAGGACGTCGCCCCCCGAGCGCGCCACCGGTTCGCAGCCGGAGCCCGAACCGACGGCAGCATCGGGGTTCGATGCGATGCCCGAGCCGACCGGCGCTTCCGACGCCGTCGCGCCGGTTCCCGCCACCCCGCCGACCGAATCGGCGCGCCCACCGGCCAAGCCGCGCCCACCCCGGCCCGCCGCGGACAGTCCGCTCGCCTGGTCTCGAGTACAACCTGCGGCGCAGGCGCGCCCCGAGCCGGTAGCGCTGCACAAGAACAACGGTGGAACCCACGTCATTCGTCGGTCGGTCATGGCCGGGGACGCAGCGGCCGGCTCGCTGGTCGCGGAGAACGGCGCCGCGTATCCGCTGGACCGTCCCTATGTCATCGGGCGCGGTCCGCAGGTTGACGAGTCGGTCCGCGCGGCGACCGCGGCTCCGATCGTCATCCAGCGGGACCGCCGCGTCTCCCGGGTCCACGCCTATGTGTCGGTCGACGGCGGCAAGGTCTACGTGCGTGATGCCGCCGCCACCTCGGGCACCTTCATCGCTGCTCCCGGCATCGACCAGTGGACCCGAATCGGCACCGCCCCCACCGAACTCCTACCTGGTTGGCGCGTCCGCATCAGCGAGCGCGTCCTCACCTATCGCGGCGACGACCCTCGCACCGGTGTCGCCGACATCGCGGACGCGCGGCGGCGAGGCTGAGCAGTCGTCTCGGGCGCGACGGTGGCGACGTAGGTAGCGGAGGCGCTCGTACCATGCGAGTAGCCGGTCCCGGTACCCGACACGGGCTGTGCGGAGAGGACAATGACGTCATGCACCGAAACGCGCCGATCCGGGATATCGACGAGTCCGAGCTGACGGTGACTCCTCCCAAGGAGCAGGCCGCGGGCGTCACCGCCGTGACGGTGGCGCTGAAGCGCTCGGTCGAGGAGATGGGCGTGATTCGCACTGCCCGCACCCTCGCCCGCGTCAACCAGGTCCACGGCTTCGACTGCCCCGGCTGCGCTTGGCCGGAGCCGACCGGCCATCGCAGGCCCGCCGAGTTCTGCGAAAACGGCGCGAAAGCGGTCGCCGAGGAGGCGACACTGCGCACGGTCGATCCGGAGTTCTTCGCCACGCACTCGATCGAGGATCTGAGCGACAAATCCGGGTACTGGCTCGGCCAGCAGGGCCGACTGACGCACCCGATGGCGCTGCGCCCCGGCGACACCCATTACTCCCCCATCGCCTGGGACGACGCCTACCGCATGATCGCGGATCAATTGCACGCCGTGGCCGCTCCGGACGAAGCCGTGTTCTACACCTCCGGCCGCACCAGCAACGAAACCGCGTTCCTCTATCAGCTGCTGGTGCGCTGCTTCGGCACCAATAACCTGCCGGACTGTTCGAACATGTGCCACGAGTCCTCCGGCGCCGCACTGTCGAGCTCGATCGGGATCGGCAAGGGCTCGGTCTCGATCGACGACTTCGACGCCGCGGACCTGATCGTCGTCGCAGGCCAGAACCCGGGCACCAACCATCCGCGCATGCTGAGCGCACTGGTAGGCGCGAAGACGAAGGGCGCGCGGATCATAGCCGTGAACCCGCTGCCGGAGACCGGGCTGCTCGGCTTCCGCGACCCGCAGACGGTCAAGGGTGTCACCAGCGGCGTCGCGATCGCCGACGACTTTCTGCAGATTCGCCTCGGTGGCGACCTGGCCCTGTTCCAAGCGCTCGGGCGCCTGCTGTTCGAAGCGGAGGATCGCGCGCCGGGAACGGTGGTCGACCGGGAGTTCGTCGACGCCCATTGCGCTGGATTCACCGAATACGAAAAGAACGTGCGGGCTGTCGATTTCGCCACCGTGCTGGCAGCGACCGGCCTGAGCAGAGATGAACTCGACCGCACCGCCCAGCTGTTCGCGCGATCACACAACATCATCATTTGCTGGGCCATGGGCTTGACCCAGCAGGCGCATGCCGTCGCCACCATCGAAGAGGCCACCAACCTGCTGTTACTGCGCGGAATGATCGGCAAACCGGGCGCCGGCGTCTGCCCCGTCCGCGGCCATTCGAACGTCCAGGGCGACCGCACCATGGGTATCTGGGAGAAGATGCCCGAGGAGTTCCTCGACGCACTGGACCGCGAGTTCGGCATTACGAGTCCGCGTGCGCACGGCTTCGACACTGTCGAGGCCATCCGCGCCATGCGGGAGGGCCGCGCGAAGGTGTTCTTCGGCATGGGCGGCAACTTCGTCTCCGCCACCCCGGACACCGCGGTGACCGAGGCCGCGCTGCGCGGCTGCGCGCTCACGGTGCAGGTCTCCACCAAGCTCAACCGCAGCCATGTGGTGCACGGACGGACCGCCCTGATCCTGCCCACCCTCGGCCGCACCGACGAGGACCTGCGCGACGGCGTGAAACAGCAGGTGTCGGTGGAGGATTCGATGTCGATGGTGCACCTGTCCACGGGACGATTGAAGCCGGTCGGCGACGAACTGCGCAGCGAGATCGCGATCGTCTGCGAGCTCGCGCGCGCTCTGTTCGGCACGGACCATCCGGTGCCATGGGCGCGGTTCGCCCGCGATTACGACGCCATTCGCGACGCGATCTCCCGGGTCGTGCCCGGCTGCGCGGATTACAACGCGAAGGTCAGGCAACGCAACGGTTTCCGACTACCGCATCCACCGCGCGACCACCGCGAGTTCCGGACCGCCACCGGCAAAGCCAACTTCGCGATCAACGAACTGACCTGGCTACCGGTGCCCGAGGGCAGGCTCATCCTCCAAACACTGCGCAGCCACGACCAGTACAACACCACCATCTACGGCCTCGACGACCGCTACCGCGGCGTGCACGGCGGCCGCAAGGTGGTATTGGTGCACCCGGATGACATCACCGAATTCGGTTTCGCCGACGGTGATCTGGTGGACGTGGTCTCCGAATGGACCGACGGCACCGAGCGCCGCGTCGAAGGATTCCGCCTCGTCGCCTACCCGACCCCGCGTGGCAACGCCGCCGCCTACTACCCCGAGACCAACCCGCTCGTACCGCTGGATCATGTCGCGGCACGCTCGAATACGCCGGTGTCCAAAGCGATCACCGTCCGATTCGAACCGAGCGCAGCATGAACGAGCTGATCTTCGACACGGCGCTTCGGTGGGAGACGGGGCCGAACGGCAGCGAGGGGCGGCCATGAGCCGCGTCACCGCCCGCCGCCGCATGCGCCGGATCTCCCCCTCCGGCGAAATCCAGCGGCCCGACACCCTCGCCGTCGAGGAACCACTCGAAATCCGCATCGACGGCCAGTCGTTGATGGTCACCATGCGCACCCCGGGCAACGACGTCGACCTGGTGCACGGATTCCTGCTGAGTGAGGGTGTGATCGCCGCCGCCGGAGAGATCATGGCGGCGCGGTATTGCGCGGGCACCGACGACAAGGGCAGCAATACCTACAACGTTCTCGACATCACGCTGCGCATCCCGGCCCCCGTCCCGACCCGTGCATTCCTGACCACCGGCGCATGCGGCCTGTGCGGCAAGACCGCTCTGGACGAGGTGCGTACCCGCACCCGGTTCCCGCTGCCCGCGGACGGTCCGGCGGTGGACAGCCGCGTGCTGACCGCCATGCCGGATACGCTGCGCGGCCGACAGTCGGTGTTCGACGCTACCGGCGGTCTACACGCCGCGGGCCTGTTCACCGTCGACGGCGCGGCACTCGCGGTACGCGAGGACATCGGCAGGCACAACGCGGTGGACAAGGTGATCGGCTGGGCATTGCGCGAGAACCGTATTCCAGCACATGATCTGGTGCTCATCGTCAGCGGGCGCGCATCGTTCGAGCTGGTGCAGAAGGCCGTCATGGCGGGTATCCCGATGCTCGGCGCGGTGTCGGCGCCGAGTTCGCTCGCGGTCGACCTGGCCGCCGAGGCCGGGCTGACGCTGGTCGGCTTCCTGCGCGGGGACACCATGAACGTCTACAGCCGCCCCGAGCGGGTCTATGCCGAACCGGGAGCCGACGCCCTGTTGGCGTGACTCACTATTGCCTGTACTGGATCGTCCCCCTTACCGTGGCTGCACGGAGTCGGAACTGCGGCCGGCGAGAACGGAGCGACCGATGCGGATCTCGGTACAGGGGACCGGCGAGGGCCTGCGCGTACGCATGCGA
Source organism: Nocardia sp. NBC_00881 (assembly GCF_045207455.1). NCBI lineage: Bacteria > Bacillati > Actinomycetota > Actinomycetes > Mycobacteriales > Nocardiaceae > Nocardia > Nocardia sp. NBC_00881. The sequence continues at coordinate 7,507,538 of NZ_CP108798.1, read as the reverse complement.
TTCGAGCGGTATCGTCGCCGCTTGCTGATCACACGGACTGTCCTGATCGTCCTGGCTGTCCAAGGCGCGATCATCGGGCTCTGGGCCACGCTGGCGCCGCACTCCTGGTACACCAGCTTTCCCGGGTTCGGCGCGCAGTGGGTGGCGGTCGACGGTCCCTACAACCATCATCTGGCGGCCGATGTCGGGGCGTTCTTCTCAGCGCTCACCGCGGTCACGATCGCCGCTCTCGTCGTCGACGGCACCGCGGCCGCCCGGATCGCGGGCGTCGGTTGGCTGACCTTCGGCCTCCCGCACCTCGTTTACCACACCTTCCACCGGCCCGACGGGCTGAGCGTCGCCGGTTACACGATCAGCCTGATCGCTGCACTTCTGCTCATTGTCGGCGGACTGGTCTGCGTCTTCGCTCCGCCGCGCGGCGATATTCCACTGTCGGACCCGCGTCCGATCGATGTCCGTTTCCCGCGCCGCGGTCCGCGCACGTCCCGCTGACCGACACCGCGGACGGTCCTGCCGGTGCGGGAGACCCCCGTCCGGGACGCCCGTGGGCCGTGGTCGTCACCACGGGCGTTATCCGGTGCGGCTGCGCTACGACGCCGCGTTCTTCCTGAACTCCTGAAACGAGCGCCCCCGCCGCGTGCCGCCGACGTGAGCGTTCGTTCCCTGGTCCGGTGCGCTGCCTTGCCGCGCCCGTCAGTCCTGCAGCGCCTCGAGCAGTGCCGCCCGCTGGCGCGCGCCCAGGCCGCCGATGCGGCGGTCCTCGGGGATCTCCGCCTGGTCCATCAGCTTCGCCGCCTTCACCGGGCCCACGCCGGGCAGGGCCTTGATCACGGCGGCGACCTTGGTCTTCTTGACCAGTTCGTCGGAGTCGGCCTTCTTCAGCAGGTCGGCAACCGAAACCTTGCCCTCCTTCACCTTGCCGATCAGTTCGGAGCGTGCCTTGCGGACCGCAGCCGCCTTGGCCAACGCCTCGGTGCGCTGCTCTGCGGTCATGGTAGGCAGTGCCATGTCTCCTCCGCTTCCACTCACTCGAACATCCGATTGACCGGACCGAGTAAACATCACGCCACCAAGCGCGCAAGGTCGACACACCGGGGCCGCAGCAGCGGAAATAGCGATGACTTCTCCAGGTCTACATCGTCCGAACAGGTAACCGGCCCACATTCGGCGGCCGACCAGACGAAAGGAACACCACGCCATGGAGCTGTCTCTCACCCAGTTCGTCACCCTCGACGGTGTCTACCAAGCACCCGGTGGGCCGCAAGAAGATCCCAGTGACGGATTCACCCACGGCGGGTGGTCCGTGCCGTTCGGCGACGCGGATTTCGGCGCGTTCATGGACGAGGTGTTCGGCCGGGTCGACGCGTTCCTGCTCGGACGGCGCACCTATGAGATCTTCGCTGGCTACTGGCCGAACATCACCGATCCAGCCAACCCGGTCGCCGCGAAGCTCAACGCGCTGCCCAAGTACGTCGCGACCAGGACGCTGGCCCGCGCCCACTGGGCAGGCACCGAACTGCTGCGCGGCGACTTGGTCACCGAGGTGGCCACGCTGAAAGCGCGTCCCGGCCGCGAACTCCAGGTGCACGGCAGCGGTAATCTGGCGCACAGTCTGCTGGCGAACGGCCTGGTCGACACCCTGTACCTGCTGACCTTCCCGGTGCTGCTCGGCACCGGCAAACGGCTGTTCACCGCCGACGTCCAACCCACCGGCCTCTTACTCACGGATTCCCGCGTGACCAGTAGCGGCGTCGTCATCGGCACATATCGCAACGCGGGTGCGCCCCGGTACGGCGACTACACCGAAGAGGCCGCCGCGGTGCGGTAACACCGGCGGCGTTTTTCACGACAGGATCAACAGCGGCTCCAGCGCGGGATCAAGGTTCAACGGCGAACCAGGAGGATCAACGGCGATCCCCGACATCGGGCGCGATCGGCTGACCGATCGTCACCGTGTCCCACGTGCGGGCGCGACAACAGAACAACGACTTGCCGCGCCTCGTCCGTGCCAGCATGGCGAGCATGAACATTCCGCAGGAGGCGCACCGGCCCGCAGCCTTGTGGTTGTGGGCCGGACAGGCCATCTATCGCGGACCGTCGCTGCGCCTCGATGCCCATTCGACAGCGGTGGACTGCCTGGCGATCGGGGTGGATACTGCGTTCAGGCTCGAGGCGGACGGAAGCGCGCGAACGGTGCGCAGCGCGCTGATCCCACCGCGAAAGGTGCATCGGGTCGTCGCGGACGGCGGCCGTATGATGTTCTGCTATCTCGATCCCGGATCACGTCGCGCGCGTGCATGCCGCGAACAAATGACGCTGTGGGACAACGATTTCGGATTTTCGCACCGGAGTGAGACCAGGCTCGCGGATGCCGCCGGCCGGGACCGGCCCGACCCTCGGGAGCTGGCGGATCTCGTCGGCGCGGCACCCCGTCCGCCGATGGACGACCGCGTCCGGGAGGCGATGGCCACTCTCCTCGGACATCCCGCCCGGGAAATCACCGCCGAGCGGTTGGCCACTGCGGCGCACCTGTCGGAATCCCGGTTCCTGCATCTGTTCTCATCGCAGGCCGGGACCTCGTTCCGGCGGTATCGACTCTGGGCCAGAATGCTCGGCGCCGGCCGGTCGATCGCCAAGGGAGCAAGCCTCACCAGCGCGTCCGTCGACGCCGGGTTCGCCAGTCCCTCCCATTTCAGTGACGCCTTCCGCACCCTGTTCGGACTGTCGCCGACCGCACTGCTCGCGACCGGGGTCCGCGTCGTGGTGCTGGACGAGGCGGGCGAGATCAAGCCTCGACCACGGGCGTGATAGCCCGCTAGGAGGGGCTGTGGTCAAGCAGATCCGCGACGTGGTCGAACAGTACGTCGAGCTGGTCGGCTCGGGTCCGACCGAGGAGATCGTCAAGCTGTACGCGCCCGACGCGGTGGTGGAGGACCCGGTCGGCACCCCGGTCAAGCGCGGACACGACGCCATCCGCGAGTTCTACGAGGTGATCGCCGCGCTGGACCGGGAGACCGAGCTGCGGCCCGAGGATGTGCGCATCGTGGGCAACCAGGCGGCGTTCCCGTTTACCATCGTCACCAAGGTCGGTGAACAGCGCTTCGTCCTGTCGCCGATCGACGTGATGGAGTTCGACGAGGAAGGCCGAATCACCGGGATGCGCGCCCACTGGAGCCAGGAGGACATGCGGGTCGAGCCCGAGTAGCCCGCCGTGGAGACGCTGGTGCGCCAGGTCACACCGCGGTCCCATCACATTCCGTCGCGGTCTCTCGTCCGAGAAGTAGGAACCACATCCGCTGATCGAAGGAGATCGACATGGGTGCTACCCGCATCGCCGCAGTCACCCCGCAGCAGGCCGGACGAGCGACCAAGCTGCTGTATCGGCTCGTCAAACGCCGGTTCCGCGAAGTGCCCGAACCCTTCGCGGTCACCGCCAATCATCCGAAACTGCTCGTCGCCAGCGCCGTCCACGAGGTCGCGGCGGAGAAGGCCAGCACTGTGCTGCCCGCTGTCATCCGCGAGATCGCCGTCTACCGCACCGCGTGGACGGTCGGCTGCTCCTGGTGCGTCGACTTCGGCGCCATGGTCATGCGCCTCGGCGAGCTGGATGTCGAGCGGCTCGAACACATCGCCGACTATGCGACGTCGCCGCTGTACTCCGACGACGAGCGCGCCGCCATCGCCTACGCCGACGCGATGACCGCGACCCCGACCGCCGTCACCGACGAGCAGGTCGCCGATCTCGAGCGACGTTTCGGCCGGGCGGGCGTGGTGGAGCTCAGTTACCAGATCGCGCTGGAGAATTCGCGCGCCCGGTTCAACTCCGCGCTCGGAATCACCGCGCAAGGCTTCAGCACGGATTCGTGCCGTGTGCCCTGGAAGTGAGTGGCCGCGGCGGACGAGGGCGCCTGAAACATGGTGGCCGACCTGGCACTTCAGCTCCAGGTCTCGCTCCGGGCTGTCGCTCCGGCCGGGAATGGACTAAGAATAGGAGGTGTTGACGCCGCCGGTCCGCGTCCGGTCAGCGAGTTATCGTTGCGCGTTCGATGAACGAGGTCCGTGTCGGCGTCTACGGTCTCTCGAGTTCCCCTCTGCCCAACCGTTTGGAGCCGCATGCTCGATGAACATCCCCTCGACGACGACGTCGCGCGGCTGGCGACGCGGGTCGAGAAGGCCCGCGGCCGCCTCGCATACCAGTTCGATCCGGCGCTGACCGGCGCGCTGTCGGAGGAAGAACTGAACGCCGAACGCGAGCTCGCCGAACGGATCCGGACCCAGAACCGGGAACAGCGCTGGAAGCAGGCCGAAGCCGCCGCCGAGGCATCCGACCGCGCGCGGAACACCTCGGAGGCCATCGAGAAGGCGGACATCAGGGATCTCCTGCTGGCACGCAAAGCCATTGCCGCACAGCGGCGCGAGTCCAGCCCGCACGCCAGGCTGGCCTCCCTCTACCGGCATCGATCGTGGTCGCTCGGCGCACTGGCCGGCGTGGTCGCCGCGGGCATGCTGTGGTCGGCGGTCAATGTCCAGCACAACATCGCGCCGGGCGGGCCGGACGATCCGCTGTACTGGTTCAGCTATCTGCTCGAGGCGATGATCAGCGTGTCGCTGATCATCATCATGATCGGCACCAACAAGGTCACCGAATGGGGTGTGCTGGACAACAGCAGCCAGGTCGCGGCCGCCGAAGTCGCGCTGCTGGCTCTGACGGTCGCCCTGAACACCTACCCGTATATGAGTGCCGGACGGTGGTTCGACGCCGCGATGCACGGAGTGGCGCCGGTGATGATCGGCGTCGCGCTGCTCATCCACGATGCCGCCAGCGCCCGCTACGGCCGTGCCATCACCTTCGCCACCGAGCAGGTCCGAAGCCTGCCCGACCCGAATTCGCACGACCCGCTACCCGAGCCACAGTCGATCGTCGACGACTCCGACGACCGGCCGGTGTCCGTCGGCATCGCACCGCAGTGGACGACGTCGGACGCCGACATCCAGTTTGCCCACGGTTCGCACCGGTAGCATGCCGCTGACACTTCAGCCGGAACGAGTTACTTGACAGCTGTCCATAATCTATGGACAGCTGTTTAGAAAATCTGGCGGAAGGAGCCGGTCGATGGCGGTTGTCGCGGGTGTGCTGGTCGGGTTGATGGCGGTGTTGCAGGCTTACTTCATGGTGTTGGAAATGTTTTTGTGGGATCGGACGCCGGGGCTAAAGCTGTCGGGGTTCGATGCGGAGATGGCGGTGGCGACGAAGCCGCTGGCGGCGAATCAAGGGTTGTACAACGGGTTTCTGGCGGCCGGGCTGGTGTGGGGGCTGATAGCGGACGACCCGGTCGGATTTCAGGTGACGGTGTTCTTCCTGCTATGCGTGCTGATCGCGGGGATCTACGGGGCGATCACGGCGAATCGGCGGATTCTGATCGCGCAGGCGCTGCCCGCGGCCCTCGGGTTGGTCGCGGTCCTGATCGCCAGATGAGTGATGGTGATCCACGAGCGGCGCGGACTCGGGCGAAGTTGCGAGCCGTGCTGCTAGCCGAATGCAGGGAGCGTTCGCTCGAACAGGTCAGCGTCGCCGCCGTGGCGCGGCGCGCCGGTGTGAGCCGATCGGCGTTCTACCTGCATTACACCGATGCGCAAGCACTGGCGGTGGGATATGCCTGCGCGGACGTTGTCCGAGACGCGGTGGCGGCCCTACACGCCGGGCGCGGAACAGCGGAGCCGGCGCATCCACCGGCGGCGTTGACGGAGTTCTTCGACGCGATCGCACCGCACGCCGCGCTGGACCAGGCGCTGCTGCGCCCCGGGGGCAGCGGCCCGCTCGGCGAACTGCTGCGGCAGGAGTTACGCGAACGCAGTCGGAGAGAACGCACGTTGGCAGGCGCGCCTTCGGCGGACCTGGTCGCATCGGCGGTGGCGGCGACGTTCGCGGGCATACTCGCCGACTGGCTGCACGGCGAAATCGAGGGCACCTTCGCACAGGTGGCGGCGCAGACCTGGCGACTGCCCGTGTCCCTGCACCGAACCGTTCTGGAGCGCTAACGGCTCACATAATCTCTCGAAACCCGCTGTGCCGAGGCACAGTTCATGATTTCACACCCACGGCGAGCAGCTTCGCCCGCGAATAGCAGTGGCTCAGTAGGGGTACCGCCGCTCAACCGCCTCCTTGGCTTCTTTCAACCCAGACCCGGTCAGTTCGCGGTACCGCTTGATGGCCTGAATCTTCTTGCCCTCCGCCAGAAGGGCGTCGATCTGGCCCATGCCATCACCGCTGGGCACGGCTGCCGCGGTCTGAACGGGCTCGACCGAAGGCAGTTCCCGGATACCGAGGTGCTGCATGATCAGATCGAGCTTGAAGTTCAGCGCGTCGATCTTGCGCTCCAGACGCCGGTTATCAAACATGGTCCGATCGTAGTGATCGACGTGACCTCACGCCGCGTTCAGCACCGCGTCGGCAAGGCTGGTGACGCGCTCGAAGCAAGCGACCTCACCGGCGACCTCGAGCAGCCGATCCACGCAGCGTGGCCCAGTGACCAGGCGCAAACGGCGACCGGTGTGGCCGGCCCAGGACCGTGCATCGATCAACACGCGCAGCCCGGCAACACCGAAGAACGTCACTTTGGACAGGTCGACGACGATGAGTGGACCCGCTGAGTTCAGCGAGCCGATCAGTCGGCTTCGGAGCACGTCGGCGGTGTAATAGTCGGCCTCACCGGCGACGGCGCACAACGTGACCACGTCGCTGGGCGCGGTGACCGAGATCTGCAGCCGCTCGGCGGGATGGCCCGACCTGCGGGCGGCATCGATGAAGTGTGAGGGTCTGGCGAAACCTGTCGACATGAGGACCTCGGTCCAGTCGTCCGCGGCAATCGGATGACGTTGCCCGCGATACCAATTCGCTCCGAGCGACACGGTACGGAGCTAGGCTGTGTACTCAACCCTCGTAGGGTGTACCCGGTAGACCCGGCTTTACACCCCGCCCCGACAAATTACGCCGACTTCTCCCGGCGCTCCGCCCGCTGTGCCTTGCGTGGCACGATGGTCGGCAGCACGTTGTCGTTGACGGTGCCCGCGTTGACGACCACCTTGGCGACATCGTCGCGGCTTGGGATGTCGTACATCGCGGGCTGCAGGACTTCCTCCATGATCGCCCGCAGGCCACGCGCACCGGTTCCGCGCAGGATCGCCTGGTCGGCAACCGCCTCCAGTGCGTCGTCGGTGAACTCGAGATCGACCCCATCCATCTCGAACAGCCGGACGTACTGCTTGACCAGCGCGTTCTTCGGCTCGGAGAGGATCTTGACCAGGGATTCCTTGTCCAGGTTGGTCACCGAGGCGACGACGGGGAGGCGGCCGATGAATTCGGGGATCAGGCCGAACTTGATCAGGTCCTCCGGCATGACGTCGGCGAAGTGGTCGGTGGTGTCGATTTCGGCCTTGGACCTGACCTCCGCACCGAAGCCGATGCCGCGGTGACCGGTGCGGTCGGAGATGATCTTCTCCAGGCCCGCGAACGCGCCCGCCACGATGAACAGCACATTCGTGGTGTCGATTTGGATGAACTCCTGGTGCGGGTGCTTGCGCCCACCCTGCGGCGGCACGCTCGCCTGAGTGCCCTCCAGGATCTTCAGCAGCGCCTGCTGCACGCCCTCGCCGGAAACGTCCCTGGTGATCGACGGATTCTCGCTCTTGCGGGCGATCTTGTCGACCTCATCGATGTAGATGATGCCGGTCTCGGCGCGCTTGACATCGTAGTCCGCCGCCTGAATCAGCTTCAGCAGGATGTTCTCGACATCCTCGCCGACATAGCCCGCCTCGGTGAGCGCGGTGGCGTCCGCGATGGCGAATGGCACATTCAGCATCTTCGCCAGCGTCTGGGCCAGATAGGTCTTTCCACAGCCGGTGGGACCGAGCATCAGGATGTTCGACTTGGCCAGCTCGACGATCTCGCCGCGGCTGTCGCGGCTCTTGTCGCCGGCCTGAATGCGCTTGTAGTGGTTGTAGACGGCCACCGCGAGGGTGCGTTTGGCGGTGTCCTGCCCGATGACGTAGTTCTCCAGGAAGTCCCGGATCTCAGCGGGCTTGGGCAGCTCATCGAGCTTGACCTCGCTGGACTCGGCGAGCTCCTCCTCGATGATCTCGTTGCAGAGATCGATGCACTCGTCGCAGATGTACACCCCTGGTCCCGCAATGAGCTTCTTGACCTGCTTCTGGCTCTTTCCGCAGAACGAGCACTTCAGCAGATCGCCGCCATCTCCGATGCGCGCCATCTCGTGGGTCCCTACTTCCTTGTCCGCGTGCAACCGTCCGTCCAGGTTGCCAGCTGTCCGCCGCCTCCGCAGCAGCCGCAAACGCATCGACTGTTTTTCGGAGCATCATGCAGTGCTGTCAACCGGGAACAAAGGTCCCTAGGTTGACCGTACCCGGTGTGTGGGATGGAGGTCGACAACTCGAGCATGTTTCTCCGGCGGGTTGTGCGAGTTCTCACGGCACCGGAATGTGATCTGTCCCTCAGATCGCCGACGCGAGCTCCGACCGACTGCCCGCAGCGCCTGGTCCGAAGGATGTTTCGAACCACCGACACTGCGAAGAGCAGTCCGGCCGGACGACATGCCCAGTGGCACACCTCCCGGCCGGAATTCCCTGTTGTAGAACGATTTACGAGTGAACTGCCGCCGGGGTCGGCAACTCACACTCCCCGGGATTCCCCGGAAGCGACATCCCGATGTGTTACTTCTGGGCACTCAGCTTGCGGTAGTCGAACACCGTGTCGATGATCCCGTATTCCTTGGCATCCTCGGCTGTCAGGATCTTGTCCCGGTCGGTGTCCTTGCGGATGGTCTCGGCATCCTTGCCGGTGTGCCGCGCGAGGGTGCTCTCCATCAAACGACGCATCCGCTCGATCTCGGCCGCCTGGATCTCCAGATCCGACACCTGACCCTGGATGCCACCCTCCAGCGACGGCTGGTGGATCAGCACGCGGGCGTTGGGCAGGCAGGCACGCTTTCCTGGCGTGCCCGCGGCGAGCAGCACGGCCGCGGCGGAGGCCGCCTGGCCGAGGCACACGGTGGCGACGTCGGCGCGCACGTACTGCATGGTGTCGTAGATGGCCATCAGGGAGGTGAACGAGCCACCTGGCGAGTTGATGTACATGGTGATGTCGCGGTCGGGGTCCAGCGACTCGAGCACGAGCAGCTGCGCCATGATGTCGTTCGCCGAGGCGTCGTCCACCTGCACGCCGAGGAAGATGATGCGCTCCTCGAACAGCTTGTTGTACGGGTTCGACTCTTTGACGCCGAAGCTCGAGTGCTCGATGAACGACGGCAGAATGTAGCGCGCCTGCGGGCTCTGTGGTGCGATGCCGGACAGGCCGGCACGCGGGTCGATCGGATTGGCCATGTTCGTCTCCAAAGTCTGTGCGGCCGACGGACATTCGATCATCCGGGCGGCCTGTGGGTGATCCGGGAGTTACTTCTCGGCGCCGTTGGCCTGGTTCGCGTGGCTGATCACGTGGTCGATGAAGCCGTATTCGAGCGCTTCGGTCGCGGTGAACCAGCGGTCGCGGTCGGCGTCGGCGGTGACCTGCTCCACGGACTTGCCGGTGTGCTGGGCCTGCAGTTCGTTCAGCTCCCGCTTGGTGTGCGCGAACTGCTCGGCCATGATCGCGATGTCGGCGGCCGAACCACCGATGCCGGCCGAGGGCTGGTGCATCATGATCCGTGCGTGCGGCAGCGCGTAGCGCTTGCCCTTGGTGCCTGCGGTAAGCAGGAACTGTCCCATCGAAGCGGCCAGACCCATGCCGTATGTGGAGATGTCGCACTCGGCGAACTGCATCGTGTCGTAGATGGCCATACCGGCGGTCACCGAACCGCCCGGCGAATTGATGTAGAGCGAAATGTCCCTGGTGGGATCCTCGGCCGAGAGCAGAAGGATCTGCGCGCACAGCTTGTTCGCGATGTCGTCGTCGACCTGGGTGCCGAGGAAGATGATGCGCTCACGCAGCAGGCGCTCGTACACGGAATCACTGAGGTTGAGACCAGCAGTCGCGGTTGTCATGACCCCTGCCTGGTTGATTGTCACGGATACCTGCCTTCTCTCGCCGGCTCGTTGCTGATTGCCGAACAGCCATCTCTGGTTCGCTTTGTCACAAACATTAACGAAGCAGGGCGGCACCGAACTCCCGGTACCGCCCTTCTTCGCTCTCAGCGCAATCAGTGCACCCCTCGGGCGCCGATCGCGCCGGCATTCCATGGAATTATTCGGCGCTCGCGCCGGCGGTCTCGTCGGCCGTGCCCTCGTCCGCGGCATCCTCAGGGCCACCGAACATTTCGGCGGTGTCCACGGCGTTGCCCGCCGAGTCGGTGACGGTCACCTTGCCGACCACACCCGCGAGCGCCTTACCGCGGCGCACGTCGGCGAACACCGCGCCGAGCTGGCCCGCCTGCTGCACCTGCTGGATGAACTGCTCCGGCGAGAGGCCGTAGCGCTGCGCCTGGAACAAGATCCGCTCGGTGAGCTCCTCCTGACCGACCTGGGTGCCCTCCGCCTCGGCGATAGCGTCCAGCAGCAGCTGGGTCTTCACCGACTTCTCGGCGGCCTCCTTGGTGTCGGAGTCGAACTCCTCGCGGGTGCTGCCCTGGGCTTCCAGCGACTCGGCGAACTTCGCTTCATCGTGATCGAAGCCGTGCACCGCGTCGTGGGTGACGGCGTCGATCTCGGCCTGCACGACGGCGTCCGGCAGCGGCACCTCGACCTGCTCGAGCAGGGTCTGCAGCACCTTGTCTCGGATCTCGCCCGCCTGCTGCACTTTCTTGACCCGCTCGACGCGCTCGCGCAGGTCGGCCTTCAGCTCCTCCAGGGTGTCGAATTCGCTGGCCAGCTGGGCGAACTCGTCATCGGCCTCGGGCAGCTCGCGCTCCTTGACGGTCTGCACCGTCACCGTGATGACGGCGTCCTTGCCCGCGTGCTCGCCGGCGACCAACGTCGAGGTGAAGTCTTTGGACTCGCCCGCCGAAAGCCCGATCAGCGCCTCGTCCAAGCCCTCGATGAGCTGGCCGGACCCGACCTCGTGGGACAGGCCGGTGGTGGCGGCCTCGGGCACGTCTACGCCGTCAACGGTCGCCGACAGGTCGATGGACACGAAGTCACCCTCCTGCACCGGACGCTCGACACCGGTCAGGGTGCCGAAGCGCTGACGCAGCGACTGCAGCTGCTCCTCGATGTCCTCGTCGCCGACGGTGACGGAGTCGACGGTGACCGCGATGCTCTCGTAATCGGGCAGAGCGATCTCCGGGCGCACATCGACCTCGGCGGTGAAGGCGAGCTCCTGGCCGTCCTCGATCTTGGTGATCTCGATGTCGGGCTGACCGATGACCTTCACCTCGGAGGTGGTGACGGCCTCGCTGTAGCGGCCGGGCAGCGCGTCGTTGACGACCTGCTCCAGGATCGCGCCGCGGCCGAGGCGGGCCTCGAGCAGCTTCGCGGGCGCCTTGCCAGGACGGAAGCCGGGGATGCGGACCTGCTTGGCCAGCTCCTTGTACGCACGGTCGAAGTCCGGCTTCAGTTCCTCGAAGGGCACCTCGACATTGATCCGGACCCGGGTCGGGCTCAGCTGCTCGACGGTGCTCTTCACGGACATGCTCCTTGTTCGTTGTTCGTACTGGTTGACGTTCGGTTACGGGCTCCACCACGCACTCCGGACGTCGGAATGGCAGGCGAAGCGGCCCTGCGTGCAGGCCGCCACACTCCCCATCGGCGCTGACCCGAGCCGGGGGCCCCGGCCTCGGCCAGGACGAACGAGGGATGCGGCGTCGGCATCCCGACCAGGTTAGTTGACCGGCCGAGGGGGCCTGCACTCGGCGGTGTTTCCGGGGGCCCGAGGCCCCTGTCTACTTCCCCACCGAGACCGCGTCGGTGACGAAGACCAGCGTCTCGTTCGGCGCGATGCCACGTCCACCCGCGCCGTAGCCCAGGTCCGGCGGCACGATCAACAGCCTGCGGGAGCCCTCCCGCACACCGAGCAACCCCTGATCCCAGCCATCGATGACCTGGCCCGCGCCGAGGGTGAGCTGGAACGGCGTGCCGCGGTCGAACGAGCTGTCCAGCTTCTTCTTGTCGGACCACGTGATCAGCGCGTAGTTCATGGTCAGCTGCTGGCCGGTCTCGGCGCCGGGCCCGCTGCCCTCGCTCAGGTCGTGGACGATCAGTTGCTTGGGCGGGTCGCAGCTGTCCGGGATGGTGATCGTCGGGGCGGTGCCGAACTCACCGGTCACACCGATGTCCTCGGCGGTGCATTCGCGGCCCTTGCTCTGCGCGGCCGGGCTCTGCGCGGCGGACGCTCCCGCCGACACGGTGGTCGTCGCGGACAAGGCGGTCGTGGCGGACGTGTCGTCGTCCGAGCCGCAAGCTGCCAGAGCGATGGCAGTCGCCGCGATGGTGCCGATCCCGATGATCCTGCCGAGTGTGTGCATGCGGCGGACCCTAGACCACGTGGTGGCGGACCACGCAGGGGCGCGCCGTCCGTGCTCCGGCTCACCGCGTCGTGATTTCGCCGACCCGGTGCGGCGCATCCCGCTAGGCTGACGGGGCATTCTCCATACGGCGTTGTCGATTCCGTTCGGCAGCGGTGCAGGATCCGGGACAGCGGTCCTCGTGGCGCCGTTCCCCCGATGCCCCGAGCATGAGGAGAGTCGGCGCATGACCCACATGGCAAGTGCAGGTGGCGATACCTCGGCCGACAGCGTCGGCACCACCAGCGGTGACACCGTCGCGCCACGCCCCTACCGCCTGGCGGACGTGCCTGGCCCGCTGGAGCGCGACGAACTGACGTCGATCGATGCTTGGTGGCGCGCGGCCAACTATCTCGCTGTCGGTCAGATCTATCTGATGAGCAACCCGCTGCTGCGTGAACCGCTGCTTGCCGAGCACATCAAACCGCGTCTGCTCGGCCACTTCGGCACCGTGCCCGGCCTGAACCTGGTGTGGACACACGCCAATCGCGTGATCCGGCAGCGCGGTCTCGACGCGGTCTTCGTCGCCGGCCCCGGTCACGGCGGGCCGGGGCCGAACGCGTGCGCCTGGCTGGAAGGCACGTATTCCGAGCTGTACGGCCACATTCCGCAGGACGGCACCGGCATGGGCGCGCTGTTCGCGCAGTTCTCCTTCCCCGGCGGCGTGCCGAGCCACTGCGCTCCGGAAACGCCCGGCTCCTTCCACGAGGGCGGCGAGCTCGGCTACTCGCTGCTGCACGCCTTCGGCGCCGCGTTGGACAATCCGAACCTCACCGTGTTCTGCGTGATCGGCGACGGCGAGGCCGAGACGGGGCCGCTGGCTACGAGCTGGCACGCGAACAAATTCCTCAACCCGGCGCGCGACGGCGCGGTACTGCCGATTCTGGCGCTGAACGAGTACAAGATCGCCAATCCGACCATTCTCGCGCGCATCCCGAAGACGGAACTGGTCGCACTCCTGCACGGCTACGGCTACGAGCCGATCATTGTCGCGGGCAGCGATCCCGCGGCGGTGCACCAAGCCATGGCAGGCGCGGTGGACACCTGCATGGAGCGCATCGCCCAGATTCAGCGCGCCGCACGCGCCGGGACCGACGGGGTGCGGCCGATCTGGCCGATGATCGTGTTGCGCACGCCGAAGGGCTGGACCTGCCCGCCGGTGGTGGACGGCGATCAGGTCGAGGGCACCTTCCGCGCCCACCAGGTCCCGCTGCCCGCCGCGCGCGCCGACCCGAGCCACCGGGAGACCCTGGAGCAGTGGCTGCGGTCCTACCGCCCGGAAGAACTTTTCGACGAGGCGGGCAGACCGGTGTCGGAGCTGCTCGATCAGGTGCCCGAGGGCGATCGGCGAATGAGCGCCAACCCGGTCGCCAACGGCGGCACCCGGGTCCGCGACCTGCACCTGCCGGATTGGCGTGAGTCCGGCGTCGAGGTGACCGCGCCCGGCGCGACTCAGCACGAGGCGACCAGGGTGCTCGGCGGGTGGTTACGTGAGGTCACCAGACAGAATCCGGACAATTTCCTCACCTTCGCGCCCGACGAGCTGGCCAGCAATCGACTGCAGGACATTCTCGACCTCACCGGGCGCAACTGGCAGGCCGAGATCGGCGCGTACGACGAGAAACTCGACCCTGCGGGCCGGGTGATCGAGGTGCTGTCCGAGCACATGTGCCAGGGCCTGCTGGAGGGCTATCTGCTCACCGGCAGGCACGGGGTGTTCACCTGCTACGAGGCATTCATCCACATCGTGGACGCCATGTTCAACCAGCACGCCAAATGGCTCGACGCCAGCGCGGCGGTGCCATGGCGGCGTCCGGTCGCCAGCCTGAACTATCTACTCTCTTCGCACGTCTGGCGGCAGGATCACAACGGCTTCACCCACCAGGACCCCGGCTTCCTTGATGTGGTGCTGAACAAAAAACCGTCGATCGTGCGCGTGTATCTGCCGCCGGACGCCAACACGCTACTGTCCACCTACGACCACTGCCTGCGTTCGCGGCACTACGTCAATGTGGTGGTCGCGGGAAAACAGCCACAGGCCGACTGGCTTTCGGTGGACGAGGCCGCCGAGCACTGCGCACGCGGCATCGGCATCTGGGACTGGGCGGGCCACAACGATGCGCTCGGTACCACCCCGGACGTTGTACTGGCCTGCGCGGGCGACGTGCCGACGCTGGAAACCCTCGCTGCCGCGGCTATTCTCCGAGAACGCCTGCCCGAGTTGCGGATTCGGGTAATCAACGTGGTCGACCTGATGCGGCTGCAACCGCGCGAAGAGCATCCGCACGGTCTACCCGACAGCGAGTTCGACACGCTGTTCACCTACGACCGGCCGGTGATCTTCGCCTTCCACGGCTACCCTTGGCTGATCCACCGGCTCACCTACCGGCGAAACAACCACGGCGAGATGCACGTGCGCGGCTACAAAGAGCGGGGCACAACCACGACACCGTTCGACATGGTGATGCTCAACGACCTCGATCGCTATCACCTGGTCATGGACGTGATCGATCGCGTGCCGAGCCTGCGTGAGCAGGTTGCCGGACTGCGCCAGGAAATGGTCGACGCGCGATGGAGCGCACGAGCGTGGACGAGGGAGTACGGCGCGGACATCCCCGAGGTCGCGGACTGGACCTGGCCGTACCGGAGCGCCTGACGCAGCGCGAAATTCCTTGCGGGGTCCGGTTGGCTGGGCGACGATCGCAGGATGCTCCTCACGATCACCTGCACGCCGCCGGACGGTGCCGGGTGGCCTGCGACCGATCTCGGATTCCTGCTGCACAAGAACCCCGGCCGCGTGCAGGCGTTCGAACAGTCCTATGGCACAGCGCATGTCGTATATCCGGAGGCCACCGACGCCAAGTGTACGGCGGCGCTGCTACTCGAGGTAGACCCGATTCGATTGGTGCGCGGACGCGCGCGCAGCACCCCCGATTTCAGCCTCGGCCAGTACGTCAACGATCGGCCGTACGCGGCTTCTTCGTTGCTGTCCGTGGCGATCGGGGCGGTGTTCCGCACCGCGCTGCACGGTCGCTGCGATCTGCGGCCCGAGCTGGTGCGTACAACGCTGCCGCTGCGCATCGCGTTGCCGTCGGTGCCGTGTCGCGGCGGCGCGGCGGTGGCCGAGCGATTGTTCGAACCGCTCGGCTGGACGGTGACGGCGACCCCGCTCCCACTCGATCCTGCCTTTCCGGACTGGGGCGACTCGCATTTGCTCCGCGTCGAACTCGACGGCATCGTGCGACTCTCCGACGCCCTGTCCCACCTCTACGTGCTGCTTCCGGTGCTCGACGGAGCCAAGCACTACTGGGTGGCTGGTGCGGAGGTGGACAAGCTGATCCGGGCCGGCGGCGGATGGCTCGGCGCGCACCCGGAGCGCGGCTGGATCACGCGGCGGTATCTGGCGCGGCGGCAGTCGCTGGTGCGCACAGCGCTGGCGCGACTCGCCGAGGTAGACGACGTCGAACCCGAGCAGTTGGACGCGGTCGACGAGACCGATGACGCGGTGCCGTCGCACGACTCGGCCGACGCGGTGTGGCCGCACAACGCCGACGACACGGTGACGAGCACCGCCGTTGGCGGCGCACTCGACACCGCAGGCACGGCAGCCACCGCGGGGCCGGGGCTCGTGCCCGAGAGCGAATCTTCGCACGCGGTAATAGCTTCGGATAGTGAAGCCGAAAGAACCGCCGGTGCCGCATCCGGCTCGGATTCACACGATTCCGAAACCGATGTGCGAACACCGATGCTCGCGGTGGCGCGCCGCGAGGCAGTGCTCGTGGCGCTGCACGAGGCAGGCGCGCGGCGCGTGCTCGATCTCGGGTGTGGCGAGGGCGCACTGCTGCGAGAGTTGCTGGCGGATAAGCGGTTCAGCGAGATCGTCGGCGTCGACGTGTCGATGCGGGCATTGCGGATCGCCGAGCGCCGTTTGCGCGTCGACCGCCTGCCGGAGCAGGTGTCGCGGCGCCTCACGCTGCGGCAAGGCGCGCTGACCTACACCGACGCCCGGCTGCGCGGCTACGACGCCGCTGTGCTGATGGAGGTGATCGAGCATGTCGACCCGCCACGACTCGGCGCGCTCGAACACGCAGTGTTCGCCGAGGCGGCACCCACCACGGTCGTGGTCACGACTCCGAACGCCGAGATCAATGAACGGTTCGAGGGCCTGGCGGCCGGACAGTTCCGCCACGCCGATCACCGATTCGAATGGAACCGTGTGGAATTCGCCGAGTGGGGCGGCGGCGTGGCGGCACGGCACGGGTACACGGTGCGGTACCTGCCGATCGGCGTCGCGGACCCCGAACTAGGGCCGCCGACGCAGATGGCAGTGTTCACCAAGCGCGGAACAAGGGACGGGTCATGACAGAGCTTTCGGTACCCGAGCTGTCGCTCGTGGTGCTCGTGGGTAG
The DNA here is from genome assembly GCF_045207455.1 of Nocardia sp. NBC_00881. Lineage (NCBI taxonomy): Bacteria > Bacillati > Actinomycetota > Actinomycetes > Mycobacteriales > Nocardiaceae > Nocardia > Nocardia sp. NBC_00881. The sequence goes on along the minus strand of NZ_CP108798.1, from coordinate 7,490,623 downwards.
CACCGGATCGGGCAAGTCGACATTCGCGCGCAAGCATTTCCGGCCGACCGCGATCGTGTCGTCGGATAGCTGCCGTGGGGTCGTCAGCGACGACGAGAACGATCAGGCGGCGACTCCGGAGGCATTCGCGCTGCTGCACCACATCGCGGGCATTCGGTTGCGGCGCGGCCTGCGCACGGTCGTCGACGCCACCAACGTGCAGGTGCGGTCGCGCCAGGAGTTGATCGCGCTGGCCCGTGCGCACGATGTGCTCCCGGTGGCGATCGTGCTGGACGTGCCGGACGCAGTGTGCCTGGAGCGCAATGCGCGCCGCGCCGACCGGGCCGACCTGGGCGCGCACGTTGTCGCCAGGCAGCAGCGGGAACTGCGCCGCAGCCTGCGTGGACTGGAGCGCGAGGGATTCCGCAAGGTGTACGTGCTGCGCGGCGTCGAGGAGATCGACGCCGTGACGTTGGTCGACGAGAAGGCGTGGAACGACAAGCGCGACCACACCGGACCCTTCGACGTGATCGGCGACGTGCACGGCTGCCGTGGCGAATTGGAGACGCTGCTCGGTGAACTCGGATACGTCCTGAAGCTGGACGATCGGAACCGACCTGTCGGCGCGCGGCACCCGGAGGGGCGCACTGTGGTGTTCGTCGGCGACCTGGTCGACCGCGGACCGGACACCCCAGGCGTGCTGCGCCTCGTGATGGGCATGGTGGCCGCGGGTACGGCTCTGTGCGTCACCGGAAATCACGAGAACAAGCTGGTCCGTGCGCTGGACGGCAAGAAGGTCCGTGTCGCGCACGGCCTCGCCGAGTCCCTTGCCCAACTGGAGGCCGAGGACTCGGATTTCCGTATGGCGGCGCACGAGTTCTGCCGGGGGCTGGTCAGCCACTACGTGCTGGACGAGGGCAAACTCGTCGTCGCGCACGCCGGGCTGAAGGAGGAGTATCACGGCCGCGCGTCCGGCCGGGTCAGGTCTTTCGCGATGTACGGCGAATCGACCGGGGAAACCGACGAATACGGTCTTCCGGTGCGCTACCCGTGGGCCAACGACTATCGCGGCCGCGCCACCGTGCTGTACGGCCACACGCCGGTGCTCGACCTGCAGTGGGTGAACAACACCCTCTGCCTGGACACCGGCGTGGTATTCGGCGGCCGGCTGTCGGCGCTGCGCTATCCGGAGCGCGAGCCGGTATCCGTTGCCGCGGAAAATGTCTGGTACGAGCCGGTGCGACCACTACAGGCCGTCACCAGTGTGACGCCGGACGGCGTGGTGCGCCGCGACCCCGGCGTGCTTGACCTCGACGACGTGCTCGGCCGTCGCGTCGTGGAGACCCGCTACCACGGCAGGGTCGGCGTGCGCGAGGAGAACGCGAGCGCCGCGCTCGAGCTGATGAGCCGATTCGCCCTCGACCCGCGGCGGCTGGTCTACCTGCCGCCGACCATGGCACCATGCGCGACCTCGCAGCTGGCGGGCTTCCTGGAATACCCCGCCGAGGCGTTCGCCTACTACCGCGCCGAAGGGGTGCGGCGACTCGTGTGCGAGGAGAAGCACATGGGCTCGCGGGCCATCGCCCTCGTCGCACGTTCGGCGGCCGCGGCCCGCGACCGTTTCGGCATCGACGACGGCGGCACCGGCGCGCTCTACACCCGCACCGGACGCCCATTCTTCGACGATCCCGCGCAGACCGAGTCGCTGCTGGCCGGCGTACGCGCGGCCGCCGACGCGGCGGGCCTGTTCGAGGAGCTGCGTAGCGAATGGCTTCTTCTGGACGCCGAGCTGATGCCATGGTCGGCCAAGGCCGTCGGCCTGCTCCGCAACCAGTACGCCGCGGTGGGCGCCGCGGCCAGGTCCGCGCTCGGCGCGGCCACCGAGGTGCTCGGCGCTGTCGCGGCGCGCGGGCTGGATGTCGCCGATCTCGCGGCGCGCACGTCCGCGCGTGCGGACGACGCGGCGGCGTTCACCGCGGCCTACGGTCGCTACTGCTGGCCGGTCGAGGGCATGGCCGGGCTCCGGTTGGCGCCGTTTCAAATCCTCGCCGCCGAGGGCGCGAATCTCGCGGTCCGCGACCACGAATGGCATCTCGACCGGATCGACCGGCTGGTCGCGGCCGATTCCGCGCTGTTGACGCCGACCCGACACGTGCATGTCGATCTCGACGATCCGGACAGCGAGGCCGCCGCGGTCTCGTGGTGGGCCGAGCTGACAGCGGCGGGCGGTGAGGGAATAGTGGTGAAACCGTTGGCTTCGCTGGTCCGCGCCGGCACCGGCGAGGCGGCTCGCGGCGGCCGCCTGGTTCAGCCCGGCGTGAAATGCCGTGGCGTGGAGTATCTGCGGATCATCTATGGCCCGGAGTACCTGCGTGCCGCCAACATGGATCGCCTGCGCACCCGCGGCCTGGGCCGCAAACGCTCGCTGGCGCTGCGCGAATACGCCCTGGGCCTGGAGGCGCTGGACCGGCTCGCAGCGGGCGAACCACTGTGGCGAATCCACGAGGCAGTGTTCGCGGTGCTCGCGCTGGAATCCGAGCCGGTCGACCCGCGGCTGTGATGGTCGCCTGCGCGGCGACGCTCGGTTCTCGGAGTGGTAGCGCCGCCGGGGCGGCTCGGCTCTCGTCTTCGAGTTCGATTCGGGATGTGCATGAGTACGATCGACCGTATGGAAGGTGGCCAGGGCTCCGAACTCCGCTCCCGGCAGCGCACCGCCGAGGTCACCGACAAGCGCCTGCTGCGTGGTGCTAAGACGCGAGCGGCGGTACTGCGGCAGGCGGTCGACATCGCCTCGCTGGACGGATTGGCCCGCCTGAGCTTCGGCAGGCTCCCCGCCTGCCCGTGAAGTTGGGCCGCGGCAGAGGAGCCCCGCCTTCGATGGAAGCGATCCCCGAAATCTGATCGCACGACCGATCCCCGTATTCGGGGCCACTCGACGTTGTCACGCAGTGTCGAAGCATGGGAAATCGGGACACCGGCACCGTCGCCATGGTCGCGAGAACGAACGTGGCGGCAGCCCCGCTGACTCGCCCAACTTCGCACCCGAGGTATCGCTGACATCTACTGCACTCGAGCAATACGGTCGATCGGCCGTATTTCCGATGAAACCCGGAGCAACTCTGCCCCGAACACGGCCGGCATCACCGCAGGTAGATACCCCGAGGGGCAAGCCGCCCGCCGCGTCCCTTCCCAGTCCTGAGAAAACCGCTCGACAACGAGCGACCCGTCAGTTAATGTGACGTTATCCAACGGCACGATAGATGGGGAACGATCAAGCGGACCACACCGGCCCGCTCGCCGATCCCGAGGTGACGAGAGAACGGACTTCAACAATGACCGGGATCACGCCACCACAGCGACGGACACAGACCTGGCTCGTCCGCCCGCTGATCGTGAGCGCGATAGCGGCCACGCCGGAAACCCCGGCGCCGGCCGAAGTGCTGGCCGAGCCCGACGCGACCGTCGCGGCATCGAGCCCCGAACGCCCGGGCCGCCATGGACACGACAGGCCGGGCTCCTCAAACCACGACGACCGGGACCGCGACGACCGGCACCGCACCGCGACCGCAACGACGACCGCGACGGCTGCCACCCGGACCCCTTCCCCACCCCATTCTTCGGCGGCCGCTCTGTCCACCGACGCTCGCTGGATCGACCGATCCGCGAAGGGCACCGCCGACCACAGCTCAAATCCGAACGGAGACTTACGATGACCACCAACACTGCCGCCCGGCGACTGCTCACCTGCGCTGCGATCATCGGCGCCATCACAGCGGGCGGTGCGGGCCTCGCCGCCGCCGAGTCGCACTCGGGTCCCTCGGACCCCCGCAACGGCTCGGGCAACACCACAGGCTGGCACCACATCGATCCCATGGGTTACCACCACCAGGAGCGCAACCCGCTTAGGCGACAGCAGCAACGCGACGCCATTCGCGACTACCACCAGCGTCAGAACCAGCCCGCGCCGAGCGACACCACGGGCGACAACGGCAGCTCGAGCTGGTCGCAGGTGCAGCGGCCGGACGGCAGCGGCTACACCGTGTGCCGCCCGCAGGCCAGCTGGTGCCAGTGACCTCGTAGTCGACGCACGCGCTCCCGGCGGGTGCGTCGACTCGAACCGTCCCCTCATAAAACCTTCCCCGTCAAGTGTGCCGCTACTTAGCGGCACACTACCCGAAGCATCAAGATTTCCAGGTCCATCGAACATCCACGGACCAAGCTCTAGCACGAAAGAGAAACACCAATGATCACAATCCGAGGGCTGCGCGCCACGTCTGCGTGTACCGAGAAGCGGTCCACCACGGCGCGCACGCTCATGCTGCTGGCGTCGGCCGCGGTGGCGGTGGGCGGCCTCAGCCTCGGCGCGGGCACCGCAGAGGCCGAAAGCGCTGCCTGCCTCTGGGCGGGCGGCGCTCATGGTCAGGGCGAGACGGTCGCCGCGGGCGGCTGGAGTTTCTCCTGCGGAACCGACCAGTCCGGCGCTCCGTACTGGCACCGCGGCCACGCGGTGGGGCAGCGGAGCACTGTTGCCAACCCTGGCGCACACACCAACCCCGCCGGCCAGTTCAGCGCGGGCGCACGCCAGTTCGGCACGGAGTACAACGATTACTGCGTCGGTAGCCAGCTCATCGAGGGTTCCGAGGACGTATATCAGGTGGTCGCGGACGGTCGGGGCGGGCTGTTCTGGAAGGCCGCCGGGTCGATCGATCAGTGGACCTTCGATCCGGGCTCCGCGCCCCAGAAGTCCTGGCGGTCAGCGAGCCTCTGCAACGACGGCTCCCTGACCTGATCGAAATCGAATGCGGCTGCGCCCGTAACCCTCGCGAGGGTTACGGGCGCAGCCGCATTCGCATCGCCCGCTGCTCGGATTCGAGCCGTACCCGCTCGTCGAGGTGATCCGGTACATGCCAGGTGATGTCGGCCCTGGTGGCCGCCATCAGCTTCCTGCGGACCGCCGCGACCTGGGCGTCCACCGTCCGAATCGAACTACCCCTGCGCGCGGCGATCGCGCTGTTGGCCCAGCCGGCGGCGGCGAGCACCGCGACCTCGCGTTCCGCGGGCGTCAACTCGTCCCAGCGCGAGGCGGTCGCCCTGACCTGCGGGCGCAGGCGCGGCACCTGGTCGATGGCGAGCCTGCCGAGCAGAAATCGTTGCAGCTCATCGTGTTCCGGCCGCAGGCGGGCGCCGCGACCAGCCGCGGCCGCATAGGGCTCCGCGCCGATGACCGAGGTCGCGACCTCGATGGCATGGGCGGTACCGCGCGCCACCAGCGTCACCCGGTCCGCGACGATGCCCATCGATCGGTGCAGCGTGGCGATTCCGCCCTGGAGATGAGCAATTCGGGTGGCGGCGGCGGTCAGTGTGGCCCGGCCTGAGTCGCCCGCGGCGATCCGGGCGGAAAGGATATAGGTCAGCGCCATCGTGATGAAGTGGGCGACCCAGCCCGCTGTCCAGGTGTCCCCGGTCGTCAGAACGCGCTCGAGAGTCGACTGTCCGAGCTTCACCGCCTCCTCGGGGTCACCGTGCCTGGACACAGCGATCATCCAGGCGAGTTCCGCCCAGGAGATCGCCCAGCCCGCGTCGGAGGCGACGGCCCGGTCCAGGTGGCCGCGCGCGACACCGAGCGCCAAGTCGGCGTCACCGAGGTTCGCGCAGGTGAGCGCCTCGAACAGCTCGCTGCGCTGCTCTCCCGCCCGGTCACCGGCGGCGGCGAACTTCCTTCGTGCCCTCGCCAAGACGTCGACCGCCCGCAGGTCGAGGTGGACGAGTAACAGGTCGAGGCCCCAGGTGAACTCGACCTGGGCGGGCAAGCCGATGTCGATGGCGGTGCTGTCGCGCCAGCGGCGCCGCAGATCGGGGTCGGACAGGCACTCCACGGCGCATTCGTCCAGCAGCTGCGCGGTGTAGACGTGTCTGCCCTGCCAGATGGCGATCCATCCGACCAGCGCGGTCGCGTTGATCCGCAGCCGGGTCGGCGGCGGGTCGACCCACCGGGTGGCTTCCAGGGCCTGTTCGGTGAGACCGGTGATGGCACGGTTGGATCCGGTAATGAATGGGACACGCAGCGCCATCAGCGTCGTGGCGGTCTCCAGTCCGACGACGGCCTCCTCCGGGTCGGCGAGGCTGGTCTCGATGGCAATGAGGATGTTGTCCCACGCCGCGCGCGCCCAGTCGAGCCAGTCCTGTTCTCGCGGGCCATACCAGGTGGCAGGGCCCGTGGCGACCCGGTCCCGGTAGTAGCGGCGATGCCGGGCCAGCAGCCGCGCCTCGTCCAAGCCGTCGCGGCGGACCGACAGCTGGTCTCGCACGAACACACGGACGCTCTCGAGCAGGTAATACCGAACCGTGACCGCCGTGATGTGCACGGAGAGCAGCGACCGTTCGACCAGGCGCTCCAACAGGCGATCGATTTCCTCCTCCGGCAGCGCCGCGTCCGCGCACACCGCCGCGATCGCATCGGATTCCGCTCCGGAAGGGGTTTCGTCGTTGTCGGTGTCGCATCCGGTGGCGAACACCGACATCCGGTCCAGCAGCAGCTGTTCGCGATCGGTACACAGACCGTAGGACCAGGCGATCACATCGCGGACGCTGCGGTGGCGTTCCCCGACCCCGCCCCTGGCACCGTGGGACCACTGCAGACGCCGGTCGTCGGTATCGCCGGACAGTTCGCGCAACACGATCGCGGGCGGCCGGTGCAGCAGGCGGGCTGCCGCCAGCCGGATGAACAGCGGGTTGTTGTCCACATTCCCGCAGATCCGCGCGGCGATGGCAAGTTGTCCCGGCTCCTCCGGAATAGGCCGTCCGGTGAGTTGGGCTCGCCGCCGGAACAGCTCGAGGGCGTGATCGCTGGACAGCGGCGGCACGGCCACCAAGTGCTCGTCGATCCAGCCGACCGGCTCCCTGCTGGTCGCGACAACGGTCAGGCCGGGCACCACTTCCAGCAGGCCGACGATCAGCGGTGCAACCCCGTCGAGCACGTGCTCACAGTTGTCCAGCACCAGGATCGTCCGGTCGGTTTCGCCCGCGCCGGAGCCGCTGAAGGTGTCCACCAAGGCGTCCCAGGCGGACCGGCCCGCGATGCCGCCCTTCGCGACGGACTGCACCACCTCCTCGGCGACCGGTCCGGTCTCCGCGCCGGGCGCCAGGCGGGCAAGCCGCGTCCAGTAGACCGTGTGCCGCGCCGCGTCCCGGTACCGGCGCACGGCCTCGGCCGCCAGCGTCGTCTTGCCGATGCCACCTGGTCCGACCAGGGTGATCAGCCGGGCATTCGGCGAGTCCAGCAGCGCGTCGACCTGCCGCAGTTCGGCGTGCCGGCCCACAAACTCACTGGGCGCGGCGGGGCTGTCGCCACCGCCACGGTTCAGTTCCGACATGCAGGTGCACCTATCGATCTAAAACCATCGGTCGGGGCAGCCTATCGACTGCGCGCTCCCTTGCGGGCACGGTGGGGTCGTCGCTCGGCTTCGATCCGGACGCGATCGACGAGTTCTTCGGGTATGTGGCTCACGATGTCGGCGCGGGAAGGGATCATCAGCTTCGCCCGGATGGCGGCGACCTGAGCGTCGACCGTCCGGATGGAGCTGTGCCGCCGGGAGGCGATCGCACTGTTGGGCCAGCCCGCGGCCGCGAAGACGGCGACGTCACGCTCGGCCTCGGACAGCTCGCTCCAGCGGGACGTGGGCCGCTGCGACACCGGGCGAATATCGGAGGGCCGGTCGGGTCGTCGGCGGGTAGACATCGAATCGGTCCACCACAACTCGTCCAGCTCCGGCCGCAGTCGGGTCTGTCGCTCAGCCGCCGCGTACGTCCGGTCGCCCAGCAGCGCGCGGGAAACCTCGGCGGCGCTGCGGATTTCGGCGGCGATCAGCGGTACCTGATCGATCGCGATGCCCATCGAACGCTGACGCGTCTTGAAACTCCCTACCAGATAGGCTATTTCAGTAGCCGCCGCACTCGTGGTGACGGGGTCGCCGCCGGCGGCCAAGTCGTCGAGGAGGACCTGGGCGAGGGCGACAATGTGCGCGCCGACCGCCCAGCTCGCCGTCCAGGTGTCCCGCTCACCCCGGTGGCGGGTGAGCACGCCGTTGGTCATCGCCAGCGCCTCGGCCGCGGAGCCGTGCTTGGCCAGCGCCACCGCGCGCGCGATCTCGGCCCACGCCGTCGACAACGTCGAGCCAGACGATACCGAGCGCTCCAGGAACCGCGCCGTATCGTCCAGCGCCTCCTGCCGGTCGCCCACGAGGGCCGAGCAGAACGCCACGAACACGTCGCTGCGTTCGGCGCCTATGCGGTCGCCCAGCTCGGTGAACTTGCGCCGAGCGCGGGTCAGCACGGTGATCGCGTGCGGATCGCCGCGCACCAGCATCAGCTCGAGTCCCCACATCCATTCAACCGGAGCGGGCAGTCCGAAATCGACGTCGGTGGAGCGCGGGCCGGTGCAGGCGTCCCGCGCACCCGGGAGGGCGACGCAGCCCGCGAGCAGCTGCGGGATGTGATCGGCGCGCCCCTGCCAGAGCGCGATCCACCCCAGCAGGGCAGTCGCCAGGTCACCCAGGCCGGCAAGATCGAGTCCGGACCTCTTGGTGGCCTCCAGCGCGCGTTCGGTCAACCGAGTGAGCGCGCCGGCACCGGATTTCACGAACGGGACTTTCATCGACAGCAGGATGGTGGCGGTCTCCAGCGCGACGACGGCCTCCGCAGGATCGGCGAGGCCGGATTCGATGCCGAGCACGAGGTCGTTCCAAGTCGACCGCGCCCACTCCATCCACGCCCCGTCCTGCGGGCCGAGCCACAGAGCCTGTGCGGCGACGACCTTGTCCCGGAAGTACCGACGATGCCGGGCGGCGAGTCGGTCGGACGCGTCGCGGTCGCGGTGGCGTAGCCGGTCGCGGGCGAAGACGCGGACGCTTTCCACCAGATACCAGCTGACGGATGTCGCGGTGAGATGCGTCGATACCAGCGATTGTTCGGTCAGCCGTTCCAGTAGGTGTTCGATCTCCTCCGCGGGCAGGGCATCGTCCGCGCACACCGCGATCGCGGCGTCGAGCTCGATGCCGCCGCGCAGGGACTCGTCGTCGGTCTCGTAGCCCGCCGCGAAGACCGAGAGCCGCTCGAGCAGCAACTGCTCCTTCGCGCTGCACAGCGCGAAGGACCACGCGAGGACGTCGTACACGCCACGATGACGCTCCACGGTGCCGGCGCGCGCCCCGTGCGTCCAGTGCAGACGCTTGTCGTCGGCGTCGCCGGTCAGCTCACGCAACACCATGACCGGCGGCTGATGCCGCAGGCGCGCCGCCGCCAACCGGATGAACAGCGGGTTGTGGTCGACCCGGCGGCAGATCCGCGCGGCGACGGCAACCTGCTCATGGGCGTCGGGGATCGCCCGCCCGATGAGTTGGGCCCGCTGGCGGAACAACTCGACGGATTGGGACGGGGACAGCGGAGGCACGGCCAGGATGTGCTCGTCGACCCAGCCGATCGGCTCCCGGCTGGTGGCAAGGATCGTCAGCCCCGGCACGGCCTCGAACAGATCGGCGATCATCGCGGCGACCGCGCCGAGCAGATGCTCGCAGTTGTCCAGCACCAGCACAGCGCGGTCAGCGGAGCGGTCGCCGCTGCTGAAGGTGCGTACAGGTCCGCCGCGCGTCGGTCGGGACTCGAGGTCGGTGCGCACCGCCGACTGCATCACATCCTGCGCGGTGGCCGTGCTGTCGGGCTCCAACTCGGCGAGCCGGGCCCAGTAAACCGGCCTGCGTCTGGCACGCGCGCCGCGGCGTAGCCCCTCCGCCGCTAATCGCGTCTTGCCGATCCCACCCGGACCGACCAAGGTGACCAGGCGCGCGTCACCGTCCAGCAACGCACCCAACCGGTCCAATTCCGTTTCCCGGCCGATGAATTCACTGGTGGGTGCAGGCAGCACCCCGCCACGTACCTGAACCAGGGACATATTACGAAAGTTAGCCCACGAAGCCGCTACGCGCTCGATAATGCCGGCTCCAGTTCACGCGACATCCGTCACCGTTCCGGTGGCGGGGCCGCTACCTGGATGTGTATGCACGCTAGGCCGAAGACACCGAGGCCATCTGCTGGTAATGCATCTGGACGACAGCGCTGTCGAACGTCATCACATCGACGAGCTGCAACCCGGACACCACCGCGGGTGTCGGGAACAACGGGATACCGCCGCCCAGGAGGATGGGGTGGACGAACAGCCGGTACTCATCGATCAGATCGTGCTTCATGAACGCCGACGCCGTCTCCACACCGCCGAACAGAACCATGTCGCAACCGGGCCGCCCGCGCAGCGCGGTGATCTCCTCGACCAGATCCTCCCGGATGATCTTCGTGTTCCAGCCGGCAGTAGGCAGGCTGCGCGAAAAGACGAGCTTGGGCGTTTCCTTCCAGCACCGCGCGAAGTCGACATAGAACTCCGATATCGCCGGATCCACGTCGGCGGTCGGCCAGAACGATGCCACGATCTCGTACGTCTTCCGGCCGTAGAGGAACAAATCGGCCGAGCGGAGTTCGTCCATCAACGACTCGCACAGTTCCTCGTCCACCACTGGCCAGTGGATTTCCTGATCCGGCCCCTCCGCGAAGCCGTCCAGCGACATCTGCATCCACAGGGTCACGCTTCCCATTGCCCACACCCATCTGCTGCCTTGTGCGATTGGGACATTTTCAGCGAAAGCGACACTCGCGCGCATCAGTAGATCGGGCATGGCATACCTAGGTACATGGTCATAGGTAGCTGCGCGTGCGGCGAGCACGCGGCCAGATGCCACCAATATACCGCTAATCAACGGCACGTTACTGCCACGTATCTCCAACGATGGGAAAGTGGAATAGAAACAGCTCCGGTCGGCCCGCCCAGGCCGAGCAGGTCATGCCTCCGGCAGCGCGTCCGCGAGTTCGGTGTCCTGGCCGAGATACCGTGTGATGAACAAGTTTACGAGCTCGGCGGTCGCCGCGCCGGGGACCGCGCGCATCGCCGCCAACTGTCCCTCGAGCTCGGCGACCTGCGCCGGGCCTTGGTCGGATTTCTGGAACGACGCCAAGGCGGTACGGCGGAAGAGGTCGACGAAACGGCGAGCGATGCGGTCGGCGTCGGCGCGCAGCTTCTCCAGTTCGCCGATCACTTCGTCGGCCGGAATACCGGCGTCCACGATGCGATCAAGGCTGCGCACCAGCCGACGATCCGCGATCCGATAGGTCGCCGCGTCCACCGGCTCGTACAGCCCCGCCGCGACAACGCGCGCAAGACCGTTGGGCACGTCGCGGTAGCGCTCGGCGAGTTCGGTCGCCGCGATTATGTCTCCGGCAGCGACGACGACCGGCTCGGCGATGTCGGGCTCGACGACGCCGAGAATATCGCCCAGGTCGTCACCGCGATCCCAGGCTTTGAGCAACTCCTTGATGCCGTTGATTTTGATCCCCCGATCGAGCAGCCTGCTGATGGTCCGCACCCGGTTCAGGTGGTCGGCGCCGTAGAAACCGGTCCGCCCCTTGACCTGAGGCGGCGGCAGTACGCCCCGTTCGTGGTAAACCCGCAGGCTGCGCACGGTCGTACCGGCCTCCCGCGCCAGCTCGTCGATCGTGTACTCCACGCCCGCAGTCATACCTCAAGGAAACCACATCGCAACACGAAAGGATGGCCGGTGCGCGGGCATTTTGGCGGCCACTGGGTCTCCGGCGACAAATCAGCAAACGCCGCGTGATCCGCGCCGATTCATTCGGACATGGCACGGCGGTGTCCGGCCCTGCCTGCGCGGCAGGCCGAGCTTCCCGCCCTTGGAAAACTCACGTGATGCATGGCTTTTGCCGCTACGCCTATCCTTCCGACATGGGTGAATCTGCGGGCCTCCCGGCCAGCATCGCGGACCGTGAGCGAGCACTGCGCGAGCTGACCCACCACCTCGGCGCGGGCAGACTGAGCCTGACCGAATTCGACGAACTCAGCGCGGTTGTCGCCGCGGCGACCAGCAAGAGTCAGCTGGCCGAACTGTTCGCCGACCTGCCAGGCAGCACACCGCAGGCACCTGAGGTGCCACCGACCAATCCACTGCCCCGCCTCGTGGTGCTGGCGGGGGCGGCCGTGGTCTTGGCGGTAGTCCTCGCCTTGTCCACCGGCAACTGGCTGTGGTTGCTCATTATCCTGGCCGCACCAGCGCTTTTCATGTTCACAGCACGGGCTGTCTGAGTCCGTTCACCACCTGGACTTCGGCCGCACGTGATTGGCCAGGTCGACGAGGCGATACCGGTGCAGGCGGTGCGGCGCGATCCGGGCCAGCGCACGCAGACTCGACTCGAGCCCACGCTGCAACCCCAGCGGGGTGACTGGGAAGCCGAGCAGGGTTGCCTCGGGTTTCGCCGACTGCCCGCCGGCGCGCACCCACTCCAGCGCCGCGCCTACCACGATGACCTGTAGTTGCAGCGCCCTCGGCTCGTCCGGCGCGGCGTCGAGTCGCGCCGCCGCCTCGATGAGGTCGGCCTCGGTGGTATCCGCGATCGGCTGCGAGACCAGCAGCAGACAGCCGGTCATCCGCGCCACGCTCTGATACCGCGATGCCTTCGGCACCTGATCCAGGACGGCGACGGCCTCGAGCAGTGCGCCATCGGCCGCGAGCCTGCGGGCCAGTCCGAAGGCTGCGCTCACTACGCCGTGGTTGGTCCGCCACACCGTCCGGTAATACTCCATGGCGAGCTGATGCCAGCGGTTGTCCCCGTCGGGCTCGCCGAGATGCTGCAGCGTGAGTTCCGCGGTGGCGGCCAGCGCAAGGGCGGGCGCGATCTCACCGGGCAGCATGCCGTGCACCAGATCGAAGTACTCGTAGGCGCGCTCGTACTGGCCGTCCAGCAGCGCGGCGACGGCCGAGTACCACTCGATGCGCCAGTCGGTGGCGTAGCCCGGCCGCAGGTCGGCGAGCCGGTCGCACGCGGGCACGACCTCCCCCAGGTCGAGGTGCGCGCGGACTGCGGTCAGCGTTCCCTCCAGCTCGAAGGTCTCCGGCTCCCGGATCGTGCCGGAGACGATCCGGTCGGCAGTGCGGCGCAGTGCGTCGAGAGCGTGCCTCGGGTCGCCGTGCAGCAGGGTGGACAGCAGGTCGGCGCTGGGGTCCTCACTATCGATCAACGGAACCGGCAGGGCCGCAACAACGCTCGGCGCATCCAGCGCGGGGAGCCGATGACGGCCGTCGGCCATGCCATCGGTCTGTCCGATCAGCGTCTCGATGCCGAAATCGCCACGCATGGCGCCGAATTCGAGTGAAGCCTGCGGATGCTCCATGCCGGTGTCGGCGGCGAGTACCATCCGCAGAACGCCCGCGAGCTGGCCGTACATCGAGTAGGCGGTCGGGAAGCGGTGCTGTGGATCCGGGTCGGTGGCCCGCCGCAACAGCCGGTCCAACGACGGATAACGCACCAGCAGCGGCTGCTCGTCCGCCGAGGGAATGCCGGGCAGCTGATGGCCGTCGGCGGTCTTGGGCATGTCCAGCACCAGCGCGGCCAGGGTGCGGCCGACTGAGTAGATGTCCGAGGCCACTGTCGGGCCGGTCTCGGTGATCTCCGGCGCCTGGTAGCCGGGCGTGCCGTAGATGCTTCCGTAGGACTCCATCGCGGCGACAGCACCGAGATCGATCAGCTTGACCTCGTCCTCGCTGACCATGATGTTGTCGGGCTTGAAGTCGTTGTAGGCCAGTCCGAAGGAGTGCAGATAATCCAGAGCGGGAAGGATCTCCATCATGAAGGCGATCGCCTCCGAGACCGGAATGCGTTCCGGTGCACGCAGATCGAGCATTTTCTTCAGTGAGCGACCGCCGACGTACTCCATGACGATATAGCCGTCGGGAACATCGCGGCGAGACTGGTGCTTGACGAAATTGTGGATCTTGACGATGCCGGGATAGGCCACCTCGGAGAGGAACTGGCGTTCGGCCAGGGCGACTACGTGGGCCTCGAAGTCGAGCGGATTCTGCAGCCCCTTCAGCACCACCCAGCGATCACTCACGTTGCGATCAACGGCGAGATAGATCCAGCCGAGCCCGCCGTGGGCCAAACAGCCCTGCACCTCGTACTGGTCGGCGACCATCTCCCCCGGCTGGAGCGAGGGCCGGAAGTTGAACGGCGATCCGCACCGGCCGCACTCGCCCTCCACCACCCCGGGTCCGGCGTCGGTGGTGCGGCCGACCGGCTGCTGACACTTCCAGCAAAACCGCTTGTTCTCCGGCATTTCCGGGCTCTGCATGACCGCGGAACGCGGATCGAGCGGGCTCACCTTGGGCATGGACACGAGGCCGTCACCCAACCTTCGCCCGCTCGGTCGTGACCGAGCGCTGCGGCCGGAACCGGGATCCGGTTCGAGGCCGTCGAGCAGCTCAGCGGTGCTGATGGTGGGTTCCGAGGAGGCGATGGCGGCGATGGAGGCGATGTCCGCTGCGGCCGTGCGTTCGACGATGCTCGGCATCGACTCGACGGCGATGGCACGCTGCTTCGGCTGCCCCTCGGCAAATTGAGGCGTCGACCACGGATTGGGCAGCCGTGGGGGCATCTCGGTCTTGAGTAGGTGCCGAGTCGTCCATGGGTGAGAACTTCGCCGAGGCACCTCGGTGCCGCGCATTCGCCGATTCGCCCACGGATTCGCGAGTGGACGATCGGATGCGCTGGGGTGCTCCGGCATACGAACCTCTCAGACCCACCGTTCGATCGGGGTTTCATTCTGGTCCGCTACCTGTCGATGCGCGCGAGTATTATTCCCTGCATTGGGGATAGGTTATCCGCCCCGGGCGGTTATCCCGGGGCGGAGGCTGGCTCACTCCTCGTCGGGCTTGTCGAGAATCACCACCGTGTCGCCAGCCGCCGCGTTCTTGCGCGGCGGCCGCTCGGCCAGAACCGGGAACTGGCCGGTGACGCCCTGGCGAACCGCTGCGATGCGCAGCACCCGCTTCCGCGCCAGGAACCAGCCACCGACCAGCGCAGGAACCACGACCACGCCCATGGCGATCACCGCGCCGCGCTGCACTTCGTCGTCACTGAAGGCCATCAGACCGACGACGGCAACGAGGAAGGCCAGTGTCGCGAAGCTCGTGTAGGGCGCGCCGATCAGCCGGAAGGACGGACGTTCCGCACGACCGGTGCGCGACCAGCGCCACAACTGCAGCTGGCAGACCACGATCGCGGCCCACGCGACGATCGTGCCGAGCGCCGACATGTTCAGCACGATCTCGAACGCCTTGTCCGGCACCACAGCGTTCAGGCCGACGCCGATGAGCGCGACCGCGCCGGTGGCGAGGATGCCGACGTAAGGCACACCGCCCTTCGACATTCGCGACGCGATGGTGGGCGCACTGCCGTTCATCGACATCGAGCGCAGGATCCGGCCGGTCGAGTAGAGCCCGGCGTTCAAACTGGAGAAGGCCGCGGTCAGCACCACGAGGTTCATCACCGAGCCGGCGCCATCCACGCCGATTCGCGAGAAGAAAGTGACGAAGGGGCTCTCACCCTCCTTGAAGGCGGTGTAGGGCAGCAGCAGACCGAGCAGCACCAGCGATCCGACGTAGAACAGCGCGATCCGGGCGATCACGGAGTTGATCGCGCGCGGCATGATCTTCTCCGGGTTCTCCGCCTCACCGGCCGCCGTGCCGACCAATTCCACTGCGGCATAAGCGAAGACGACACCAGTGGTGACCAGGACGAGCGGAATTATGCCGGTGGGGAAAAGGCCGCCGCTGTCGGTGATGACGCTGGGACCGGTGTGCTGGCCCTGGATGGTGAAACGGCCCGCCAGGAAGATCGAGCCGATGATCAGGAAGGCGACCAGCGCGACCACTTTGATCAGCGCGGCCCAGAACTCGAGCTCGCCGAACCACTTCACCGAGATGAGGTTGACGCTCACCACCAGCGCGAGGGCTACCAGGGCGATCAGCCACTGCGGTACCGCCTCGAAAGCTCCCCAGAAATGGACATAGGTGGCGATGGCGGTGATGTCTACGATCCCGGTCATACACCAGTGGAAGAAATACATCCACCCGACCGCGAATGCCAGCTTCTCGCCGTAGAACTCACGGGCGTAGGAGACGAACGATCCCGAGGAGGGGCGATGCAGCACCAGCTCACCGAGCGCCCGCAGGATGAAGAATACGAACACGCCACAGATGGCGTACACGATGAACAATCCTGGGCCCGCACTGGCCAAACGCCCACCCGCGCCCAGGAACAGCCCGGTGCCGATGGCGCCACCGATCGCGATCATCTGCAGCTGACGCGGGCGAAGGGACTTGTGGTACCCCGCGTCCTCCTCGTGGAGCGTGCCCGCCGGCGCGGGCAGCTCCGAGGGAGGTCGAACTGTGGTCATGGGGATGGCCTTTCAGGTGACGGCGATCATAACTTCGATCAATGTACCGTTATATAGCGGCACGTTCAATAGTGACTTGGCTCTTGTAACAACCTGGACATCGAAAATTGTGAGCAAAGCGCGCGGAGCAGGGGCGATCGCGAGTCATTCGTTGATCGGACCACTGGATATCGGTACGCTCAATGTGAAAATCGGCTGATGGAGCGCAGATGGCGTGGTTCGAGCGGGAGTTCATCGCGGTCCCGGAGGACCGTAAGAACCAAATGGTCTACAAGTGGCCGGATGTCAACATCCGCCGCTACACACGTGCGATCGTCAACGCCGACGAGATCGCTTTGTTCGTCAAGTCCGGGCAGGTGGTCGCCGCGCTGGGTCCGGGGCGGCATCGCATCGACGCCGACGAACTGCCGGTGCTCGGCGCGCTCGTCGACACCGTCACCGGCGGAAACTTCTATCGTGCCGAGCTGTATTTCGTCGCTACCCGGGAAGTCCCCGGCGTCCGGTTCGGTGGACGACTGGCCGACATCCTCGATCCGGTCAGCGAGCAAGTGGTTACTCTGCGCGTCTTCGGCGAGTTCGCGCTCGCCATCCGCGATCCGGCCGAACTGCTCACATCGCTGGCGGGCACCGCCGATCTCACCGACCAGGACCGGGTGCAGAGCTGGTGTGCCGACCTGCTGCTCAAGTCCATGAAAATCGCTGTTACCCAGGGTATTTCGCGCGGCGACTGGCAGGTGCTCGGGCTCTCGGCACAAATACAGCCGATCGAAGCCGCCGTCCTACGCCAGACGAACACCGCGCTCTACGAATACGGACTGCGCATCCCACGGATGGGCAACTTCGACATCACGCTGGCGCCGGAGGACGCGGACCGGCTGAAGCGACTCGCCAAGGACGTCAAATACATTCGCCTGACCGGTGACTTTCAACGCTATGCCGCGGGCGAGCTAGCGCTCGGTGCGAGCCAAGGGTTCGCGCACGGCAACCGCGGCGCCGAGGGCGGTTTTCTCGGTGCCGCACTGAGTTTGAATGCCATCGGACAGCACGTGGGCAACCAGTCCGGCACGCCGCAACTGCCACCCGCCGCTGCCGAAGCCGGGCAATCACCCTGCGCTGCTTGCCAAGCCGCAAATCCGGCAGGTGCACGGTTCTGCATGAACTGCGGCACGCCCCTCGCGCCGCAACCGCGGCACTGCCCCGGCTGCGGGGCGGAATCGACGGCTACGGCGAAGTTCTGCGGGAGCTGCGGAACGCCGATGCCCGGAGGCTGACGCCGAGCGCGTCCAACCTCCGGGCATCGTCCGGATGGCTCAGCCGACGACCGTCGGTGCAACCGTGGTCGACTCACCCCCGGTCACCATACTGCGGACCTGTCGCGCCGCGACCGAGAGTGACGCCAGATCCTGGGTCTCGACGGCGAAGATCTGCGCCAGCGACGCGCCGGCGCGAGCGAGCCGAGACCGGTTGGTCGACTCCCAGTACGTGATCTTCTCCGCCGTGCTCTCCTGCGGTTCGGTGGCGCTGAGCACATCGAGCGTCAGCGAACGCAGCGAATCGTAGAGATCCTCACGGACCGCGAGCCGCGCCAGCGCACTCCAACGTCCGCCTCGCTCGAGCTTGCCGACCGCGGTCAGCAAGCGCTCGATCTGGAAGTGCTCGTTGAGCGCGTAGTACAGTACCGCGACCTCCGCCGGATCACGCTCGGCGATCTCGGCCAAGTCGATCACGTCGAGCAGCGGGAAGCGGTGGATCAGCCCGAACGCCTCCTCAGCCAGCTCGTGTGGCGCTCCGCGGGATATCGACCGACGCGAACGCTCGGCCAAGTCGTCGGCGAGATAGCCGGTCAACAAGGCGGGCACCCGCCCAGCCAGGGCCCACACCCGGTCTCGGTACCTGGCGATGTCGGCACCGATCGCAATCGGCTGCGGCCGGTTGGACAGCAGCCACCTGGACGCGCGGTCGAGGGTCCGCTTGGTCTCCAATTCCAGTTCGTTGCGCGCCGCCGTGGACATAGGAGTCTGCCTGATCCGCTGCCAGAGTGCGTGCAGATCGAAGACCTCGACCGCCGCCGTGTAGGCGCGCACCGCGTCGTCGGTGGTGGCCCCGGCCTCCTCCGCGAGGCGGAAGGCATAGGTGATTCCGCCGTAGTCGACCATGTCGTTGACCACTACCGTTGCCACGATCTCGCGCCGCAGCGGGTGCCTGCCGATGGCGGACGCGAACCGCTCACGCAGCGGCGCGGGGAAGTAGGCAGGCAGCACCGACGCGAACGCCGCGCTGTCGAGCAGGTCACCGGCGAGCAGATCGGCCTTGAGCGAAAGCTTCACATGCGCCATGAGGTTGGCCAGCTCGGGCGAGGTGAGCCCGGCTCCATCGGCCGCACGTCGCGCCAACTCCGCGTCCGTCGGCAGCGCCTCGAGCTCGCGGTCGAGGCCACGGCGTGCCTCGAGGTCGTTGATCAGCCTGCCGTGCACGCTCGACATGCCCGCCGCGTCGGCCCGCGACATCCCCAGTCGGAAGTTCTGCGAGATGTTGTCACGCAACACGAGTTCGGCGACCTCGTCGGTCATCGAGGCGAGCAGCGGATTGCGGTCGGCAACGGCGAGCTCGCCGCCGGAGACGACGGCATCCAACAAGATCTTGATGTTGACCTCGTGGTCGGAGCAGTCCACGCCC
This sequence comes from Nocardia sp. NBC_00881, assembly GCF_045207455.1. Taxonomy (NCBI): domain Bacteria; kingdom Bacillati; phylum Actinomycetota; class Actinomycetes; order Mycobacteriales; family Nocardiaceae; genus Nocardia; species Nocardia sp. NBC_00881. The sequence continues at coordinate 7,471,620 of NZ_CP108798.1, read as the reverse complement.
GCCGAGTTGTCCAGCGCGTCGGTGTTCATTCGGCCGCCGTTGCGGCAGAACTCGATCCGGCCCAGCGCCGTCGCGCCCAGGTTGCCGCCCTCGCCGATCACCTTGACCCGCAACTGGTTCGCGCTGACTCGCACCGCGTCGTTCGACTTGTCGCCCACATCGGCATTGGTTTCGCTGCTCGCCTTGACGTAGGTGCCGATGCCACCGTTCCAGAACAGGTCGACCGGGGCCAAGAGGATGGCCTTGATCATCTCCGGCGGCGACAGTGTGGTCACGCCCAAAGGCAGGTCGAGTGCCGCGCGCACCTCAGGAGTCACCGGAATCGCCTTGGCGGAACGATCATAGACGCCGCCGCCTGGGCTGATCAGCGAAGCGTCGTAATCGGCCCACGAGGAACGCGGAAGCGCGAACATACGCTGACGTTCCTGGAACGAACGGGCCGCGTCCGGAACCGGATCGAGGAAGATATGCCGATGGTCGAACGCCGCCACCAAACGAATGTGCTCCGACAACAACATCCCGTTACCGAACACATCACCACTCATGTCACCCACACCGACAACAGTGAAATCCTGCGTCTGCGTATCGATCTCCATCTCACGGAAATGCCGCTTGACACTCTCCCACGCACCCTTGGCCGTGATACCCATCGCCTTATGGTCATACCCCGCCGAACCACCAGAGGCGAACGCATCCCCCAACCAGAACCCGTAGCTCTGCGCGACATCATTCGCGATATCGGAGAACGTCGCAGTGCCCTTATCCGCAGCAACCACCAAATAGGTGTCATCACCATCACGACGCACCACCCGCGCCGGCGGCAACACCTCACCAGACACACGATCCACATTGTCGGTGACATCCAACAAACCAGAAATGAACGTCCGATAACACGCCACACCCTCCGCACCCAGCGCCTGACGATCCGCCACCGGATCACCCGTCGCCCCCGGCGGCTGCTTCACCACGAACCCGCCCTTCGCACCCACCGGCACGATCACCGCGTTCTTCACCGCCTGCGCCTTCACCAAACCCAAAACCTCGGTCCGGAAATCCTCCAACCGATCCGACCACCGCAAACCACCACGCGCCACCGAACCGAAACGCAAATGCACACCCTCCACCCTGGGGGAATACACGAAAATCTCGAACTGCGGCCTCGGCTTCGGCAACTCCGCAATCGCATGCGGATTCAGCTTGACCGACAGGTAGTCCAGGGGGTTGCCCGCGTCGTCGCGCCGGTAGTAGTTGGTGCGCAGTGTCGCCTCGATCAGCCCGAACAGAGCGCGCAGAATCCGGTCGGTGTCCAGGCTGACGACTGCGTCGATCTCTGTCTGCACGCGCTCGGCGAGTTCCGCGGCCCTGGTTGCGGCCTCCGCGCCGACACCGTCCGGATCGAAGTGCGCGGCGAACAGTTCGGTGCACGACCGCGCGGTAGCCGGATGGGTCAGCAGCACGCGGGTGATGTTGCCGAAGGTGTAAGCGAAACCGGCCTGCTGTAGGTATTTCGCGTAGGCGCGCAACAGCACCACCTGACGCCAGTGCAAGCCGGCGCGCAGCACCAGCTCGTTGAGGCCGTCGACCTCGGCACGGCCGAACCACATCGCGGTCACGGCGTCGGGGAAGCGGCGTCGCACACTGGTTTCCGGCAGCGATTCGAGCTCCACCGAGTGCGCAAGGTGTGCGGGAGGCTCGCTGTCGAGCGCGTCGCGCAGCTGCGCCGCGGCGACACGAAGTCCGAAGTCGTAGATCCAGCGATCCGGCCGATCCGGCAGCGTGATCTGGTAAGGCCGCTCGTCGACGACTTCCACACCCAGACTCTGCAATACCGGAAGGACCCGGCTCAGCGAGATCCCCTCTCCCGCGACATACAGCGTGAATCGCCATTCCCCCGAGGAGGATTCACTCTGCCGGTACAGGTTTGTGTCGATGGCACCGTCGTCGAGCCGCTCGAGCCGCCGCAGATCGGACAGCGCGTGTGCGGGCTCGTGGTCCTGCTGGTAGCTCGCCGGGAACGCGGTCGCGTAATCGGTGGCCAGCGCCTGCGGTACATCGGACGCGCCCGCGGCCTCCGCCACCAAGCGATCGCCCCAGGTCCAGGTTGTCGCCAGCAGCAGCTCCTGGATCCGCTCGCGGTTCTCGTCGGAGATGTCGGCCGGTTCGGCACCGGGCTTGCGGTGCACTGTGAAGTAGACGACGGCCAGTTCCGATTCGGTGGCCCGCGCCGAATAGGCGATCTGCTCGGCATCGAATTCGGCCCGCAGGATGTCGCCCATGCGCAGTCGGACCTCGGTCGAGTAGCGGTCGCGCGGCAGATAGACCAGGCAGTAGATGGAGTCGCTGCGCGCGTCGCGCCGGATGAACAGCCGCACTTGCCGTCGCAGGCCCAGATTCATGACCGCGGAGACGGTTTCGAACAGTCTGCGCGCGTCGGTGGAGAACAGTTCGACCCGAGGGAACGACTGCATCATCTCCAGCATCGCCTGCCCGGAGAACGAATCGAGCCCGAAACCGGCCCACTCGACGACCTGCAGCACGCGACGCGAGATGACCGGGATGTCGAGGATGTTCTCGTGCAGACCCGCGACGGTGAAGGTGCCCACGAATACGTGCTCACCCTTCACCATGGCAACGGTGTCGCCCCAGGACGCGCGACCGCTCGGATCGGTGCCGCCGTAATCGGCGACGCTGATGAAGTACAGATCCCGCGAACCCGGCACCAGCGAGTCCACCGAACCGTTGGCCATGCGAAGGACCGTCCGCTTCGCGCCGACCACAGGCACGCTGATATCCGCGACAGCGCCGTTGCTGAGCACGCCGAGCCCGGTACCCGGCAGCTGCCACGGTTCGAAAGCGGCATCCGCACTCGGCGCGGAGCGACGGAAGTGATAGTAGCCGTAACCGAGCGGAGTGAAGTGCCCGTCGGACAACCAGCGCAGCAGTTTGGAAGTTTGGGGAATCTCGGCGTCGTCAGCCCATTTGGCGGCCTGGTCGAGCTGATCGGCGACGGTGCTCAGCACCTCGACCATGGTCGGAGTGTCGTCGGCGACCTGACGCAGGTCGGCCAGCAGCGGCGGCAGCGCACGCTCGATCCGGTCCACCAGCTCGTCGGCCAAGCCGGTGCCGAGCTGCACGTGGATCCACGACTCGCGCAGCGTCTTTCCATCGGCCTCGCCGGTCGGTTCGGCTTCGCCGTCGCCCGCGATGGTCAGCAACTTGCCATCCGCGTCGCGGGCGACGTCGAACACCGGGTGCACCACCTCGGTGACCGTCGCGCCGAGCCGACGCAGCGCAGCGGTGACCGAGTCGACCAGCAGCGGCATGTCGTCGTTGACGATCTGGATCGCGGCGCCCATCTCGGTGCTGTCGTCCGGGCGGTAGACCCGGGTGGTCGCCGACCCTGGCGCGCGGGTGGCGGCCAGCTCGAGATGCTGCCGGAAAATCCGCTCGGCCCGATCCGTGATCGCCGAGGCGGAGGCACCCGGCTGGATCCACCGGAAGTAGACCGCCTCCAGATCGGTCGGATCATTGCGGAACCGCTGTGGTGTCATCGTCTGCTGGGTGGTTGCCGCCATCGATCCGTTGCCTTCCCGAGAACTGCGCTCGTACGTTTTCGTACTTCAAATAACGTACCGCTAGATAACGGCACGATCAACAGTGTAACAATAATTACTCTCACCGGACAGCGGTCATGTGCTTCCGGATCAGGGATTTTTCCGGCCGAGGGAACGCGAGCGATGTACCGTCAGCGGACCAGTCCCGCCCGCGAGAGGAAGGTCTGGGCGGCAGCCTTACCGGCGAACGTCCCCGTCTCCAACCGCAGGCCCACCCGGGTGTCCGCGTACCAGACGGTTGCCGACGGCCCGATCGCGGCGTAGACGGGGCCATCGACAAGGGCCGTCCCGCCCGCGGCGCGCCAGCGAGAGATGCTGTCGGCCAAGCGATCCGGCTGCGCGCGTTCGGCATAGAAGGTCAGTTCCCTACCGCCCGCGATGCCACCGAAGAGCATCGGATGATTGGCGGCGATCACGCACTTCTCGCCTTGCCCAGCGGAATCCATCCGCTGACACGACGCCGCCGAGCGCAACGGCTCCGGCACGACTTCCTCCGACATGGCCCCAGGGAATGAGGGCAGCTCGATCGAACAGGACCGGGCAACGACGAGGCCGAGCACAACCAGGACCAGGATGGCCACACCGAGCGCGCGCCACTGCCAGCGCGGATAGCCTGCGGTCACAACCTTTTCCGCCTCGGCACCGAGCTTCTCGGCGACCTTGATGAGCTTGGCGGGCGCTTCCTCGACAACGGACTCCACCGCGTGTACGACAGCGCGCAACGGCGCCCCACAATGCCCGCAGCGAGAATCGGCACCGGTATTGCGGTGCGCACAGTACTGGCAGATCAGTTCGGGTGGCCTCGACACGTCAGCGCCCCGTGACGACGACCGAGGAGATCGCGGTGGTGTTGATGGATGCATCACCCTTGGATTCGAGCACGGTCAGCACGATCTTCGAGGCGCTCACCGGCGGCTCGATCTTGGTCACCACCAAGGTGCGCTGATCGAGCGTCGGCTGAGTGTAAACGGTCTTGTTCCCATCGTCGAACTGATATGAAACTCGGCTGACGGTGCGGTATTTCGCCCACTGGTCGGTTCCGTCCGGCCCGATGTTGTCCCAGCCGGGCATGATGCCGACCGAGTCGATCTGATAGGTCTTGCCCAGATCGATCGTCATGACCTGGCCGTCGACCTTGTAGGCGCGCACGCACGACCACGCCTTGCCCGACTGTCCGCCGAAGGCATCCATCGCCGAGGTGCTGCCCGGCGGGCATTTCGCATCCGCGGACTTCACCTGGATCAAAGAGCCCGCCGCCGGAGCCGCGGAAGTCGCCGGTGCCGCCGATGTCGGCGGCGGGGTGACGACCAGGAGCTGATCCTGCGCCGTGTCCTTCTCCTGGCCTCCGGTGGTGATCAGTAGCAGCACGAGCAGCACCGCGACAACCGCACCGACAGCCAGCGCCACCTTTGGCTTGCGCAACTGGGTAAGGGCGTCACGCCCGACCTGCTTGGCCGGCGCGAGCCGGTCCGCCTGGGTAGACGCGGGGCGTTCCGGTTCCGGTTCTGGCTCCGCAGGCGCGTTCACCTTAGCGGCGACCGCGGAATAGTCGGCCGCGTAATCCATTGCGGGAGTGGAGTCCTGCGACTGACCGTTCAGCAGCGCGAGGATTCGCTCACTCGCCCTCGGGCCGTCGCCGGAGCGCCGCCGTGGCGCGGACGCGTCCGGTTCCTCGTCGAAGTCGGGAATAGCGAACGCGGCCGCGCTGTACTCCGGCTGCTCGGGATTCCCCAGCGTCGCCACGCTGGACTGCCCGAACGACGGATCGGACAGCAACGCGTCCAGGACCACACCTCGATGACGGAGAAATACATCTCCCGGGTCCTCGTCGGGCATGGTTCGGATCGTATCCGGACCATGCCGCCCATCGAGCCGGCACTATTCCCTCTGGAGAGAACAGCTGACGGGTCCGGTCAGCGCTTCTTTTCCTCCGTCACAAAATACTCCGGCGGCACATCGAACACCCGGGCCAGCGCGATCACCAGATCGAGCCGCGGGATCGCGTCACCGTGGATGAGCCGGTACAAACCGGACTGCGACACCGGCACGTCCGGATACGCCAGTTCCAGATGCTGCGCCAGCGAGTACAGCGTGAGCGAGCGCGTCGATCCGTCCTCGGTCGAGACGACGGATTCCGCGATCAGCTCCGACAGCCGGCTGGAGAATATCGCCGCTGCCGCCTGTCTCGGGGTCAGTGCGTCCCCGACGTCCGGATGAGGGAAATCGCCGCCATCGGAATGGGTGTCCGCTACCACGGTGATAGACATTAACCGACCACTCCCATCAGCTCACGCGACGGCCACCAGGTTGCGGCGGCGCAACCGTGGACCCAGAGGCCCCCGCGCCAATCGCGGGCGGGCCGTCGACGGAATCGAAATAACGTGTTTCGCCTCTCGGCTCGATGAGGTCGACCCGGACCGTGCGCATCGGGATGCTCACGTCCACTGCGGTCGCGCTGACCTGATTGATCGCGAGATCGACCGAGCGCCTGCGCGGACCGCCAGGCTCGCTGATGGTGACCGTCGTGTGCGCGCTGGACGCGCGCGGCGGCAGGTGGTCGAAGACGGCAATGGTCGCGGGAATCTCCGCGGCCGGATCGCCCTCGCTCCCCGGCCCCCCCGTGCCGTATTCCGCCATGCGCAGCGAGCGGGGGTCGCCGACCGCGGCGACGAGCTGCCGCCAGCTGTCCGGCCGCGCCGAGTGGATCTCCACATCCGCGCCGACCACCATCGCCCGCAGGACGATCTGCTGGGCGACCGGCAGCATCGCGTGCACGTCGATCGTGCGTCTGCGCGGGTTGTAGCGTGCCGGGTCGAACAGCGGCAGCGCCAGCGTGTGCCGTGGCTGACCGCTGATCGCGCCCAGGATCTGACCGTTGGGGCCGATGGCGATGGCCAGGTCGGCGACGAGGTCATCGGGGGCGATGTCGGAGCCGGATTCGGCGCCACGCAGGACACGCACCGAGGTGCCGGTAGGCAACGAGGCCATCAGCGCCATTGACTGGCCACCGCCGAGCAGCCGCAGGTAATCCGGAGGCGCGGTGGTCACGGCCGGGCCGACGAAGCGCACGATGGCGCGCGGACCCGCCACGTTGTCGGTCAGATTCACCACGAGCGTGGTGCGGCCGCGGTTCCAGGTCCAGCAGTCATCCAGGCCGACGCCATCCAGGCGCGTCCAGTCGATCAGGAAGCTGGTGACGCAGCGGCCTGGTACCGAAGATTCCAGGCAGCTCCAGGTCTCCCGCAGGTCGGTCAGCTCGACCCCCGCGTGCAACAGCCGTGTCGCGTCCCGCAGGGCCGCCGCGGGCAGCGCGTGCGCGGCGATTCCGCGTTCGCGTAGCCGCCCCGCGATCCGGTGGGCGGCGGTAGCCAATGCCTTGGGGGCGACCACCGCGCATGGGCCGCGCTTGCTCAGCGCGGCCAAGTTACGTTCCTGGTCCAGCCGCACCACCAGCCAAGTCAGCCGGTCGCCGACCACCGGATGGGAACCGATCAACTGGTCGTACAGCATGCTGTAGCTGCCGGTCGACCGGACGCGCTGCCCGGTCGTCACGATGTCGATGTCGACGGCGATGCCGAAGTGGTCGAGCATCGGGTGCAGCATGTCGACCGGAATGGTGTCCTCGGTGTAGAGGGTTCGCTCCGCGATGACTGTCGGAAGATCCAGGTTGGGGGCGAGCTGGATCATCGCGACCAGTGTGGTGTCCGCCTCGTTGATCCCGCACAGGCCCGCGGCGACCTCCACGTCGCGGATCCGGGCGAGTGCCACCCGTTCGCGCGCCCTGGTGGTGCGGCCGAATCGGAACTCCGCCCAGTCGAGCAGCCAACGGGCACTGGTGCGTCCGTTCACCCGAACGGTCACGGTCGTGACCAGGAATGTGATGACCACCGCGCTCACCCACCACGGCGTCTTGGCCGACAGACCGACCAACAGCGGGCTGCCGACGATCACGATCGTGGCGAAAGGAGCACGTTCGACGCCGGCGACCCGAATACTCGGAAAGCTCACCGCCGCCTCCGGATTCCAGCATTCCCGCGGGTCCCGCCGAGACCGAGCAGCACGGCCACGACGATGACGGCTGTCGCCGTAACCGCGGGCCTCAGATCCTTCGCCCGCGGCGGTGCCGGCATGGCGAGCTCCGAGGAACGGAACAGCCCTGCCGGCCGCTGCGGCGGCGTGCGGTAGCTCAGTGCGGCCAGCGGGTCGATCATGCCCGCACCGACCGCGTTGTCGATGCCGCGGGCCGGAGCGTGCGCGCTGGCCTGCAGCCGGGAGGCGATCTCGGCGGGAGTCTCGTTCGGAAAACGCGACCGCAACAGCGCGGCGACTCCGCTGACATAGGCCGCGGCGAAGGACGCGCCGCCGACCGGCACCAGTTTGTCCGGTGTCCCGACGCCATTGATCAGACCACCACCGCCGGGCCCGAGCGACTCGATGCCGGTCCCCGGCGCTGCCACCGAAACCCACGGCCCCGTCAGAGAATCCGGCATCGGTGCCCCAGTCGCGCTGGTGAATCCGACCGTGAGCACATCGGAACCGAACCAGCCCGGCGTCGAAATGGTCTTCACATCACGCCAATTGCGCGCGTCGGCAGGCCGGGCCGGATCGATGTCGGGGTTCTGCGAGCAGTTGGCACTGCCCGTGCTGTTACCCGCACCAGCGACGATGAGCGCGCCACGGACGTGAACAGCGTGTCCGATTGCCGCCGACAGCATGGACTGGTCCAGCCGCGAGTCCGCGGGCACGCAGATCGGCAGCGAGACTGTGATCACCCCGGCACCCTGATTCGCCGCGCGGGTGATCGCCCGCGCCATCGTTCGGATTTCGACGGCAATCTGCTGGGTGGGATCGGAGCTCGGCCGTTCGAGGCTGAACGCGCCCGAGCGGGTGCGGAGCGAGATGATGCGCGCGTCGGGGGCGACGCCGGCGAATCCGTCAGTGGGGTCGGATGCCGCGCCGATGATTCCGGCCACCAGCGTGCCGTGCGCATCGCAGTCGGACAGTCCGTCGCCACCAGCTGCGACGTAGTCGCCGCCGCCGACGAGGTTGGGTAGCCGCGGATTGGGCTGCACGCCCGTGTCGATGACCGCGACGGTGACGCCGGCGCCCCGGCTCAGCGCGCGGACGCGCCGCAGGTCCAGCGCCAGTTCCGGCGGCGGAGTGCGGGTTAGATCGCTCTCGGGCAGCACCCCCGCGGCCAGGCAGCCCTTGTCCTGCTTCGTCGGCAGTTCCGGTCCCGGCGGATCGTCCTGCGGCGGTGAGCCGATCACCACCTGTGGCGGTTCCAGCGCACCCGCAGGCGCGGCGGTGACGGCAAGCAGGACCCCGGCGAGGACCGCGACGGCAGCGCTGCCGACCTTCATCAGATTCCTCGCATCGCGGTGTAGACGCCCATTATCCAGAAGGCGATCACCGGAACCACCAAGATGAGCGCATACTCCACCAGATCGATGACACGGCGGGTCACAGGCGACAATCGCTTGCCCGGCAACCGGATCGCCGCGACGCATGCGACACACGCCGCCAGGGTGACTACCACTCCGACCACCAGGTCCGCAGCCGGGGTCTGGTATGCCACGACCAAAATGAAAGCGACACCGCACACCGTGACAGCGGCGGCGGTGATCAGCGCAATCGCCTGGACTCGGTCCGGATGCCAGCGCGACCGCATCGCAAGGAGGCCGGCGATGGCCGCGGACATGACGATCTCTCGGATGCCGCCGGGACTGACCGCGGCCGTGATCACGGCGGAGATCGAAAGCAAGGCCGAGATCGCGGCGATCAGACCGCGCAAGCTGGTCACCGCCAGCCGTGCCCGGCCCTCGATGCCGACCTCGTTGCTGCGGCGCTGCCGTTCACTGTCCTCGGTGTGCTCGTGGTCGTCGCGCACGGTCTCTGCGTCGAAGATGTCGGTCAGCGTGGTCGGTGCGACCTCATTGCCGGGGTCGGGCAGATCCGGCGGTCGGATCCGCGCGATAACCACGGCCAGGCGCGGCGCGGCGGTCAACAGCACGATCCCGACGAACACCACGCCGCCTGCGACCTGCCCCACCGACAGATCGAGATACGTCAGCGGCAGGGCCGCGGCGGTCACTGCCACCCCGAGCACCGTCACCGCCATCAGCGTCGCGATCCCCAGTCCGCTCAGCCGCATCATGGTGGCGGCGGCGACTGCGGCCACCACCGCTCCCGCTGCCAGATTGGCCGCGGCGAATGGACCCGGCTGGCCGTAGGCGGGCGGCACCAGCATCGCGCCACCGGCGAACAGCAGCGGAGTCGCCGTCAACGACAAGCCGAGGCACACCTTGGCCGCGGCACCGCGACGCCGGGACGCCGCGGCCGCAGCCCAACAGAGCAGGCCGAGCAGCAGGGCGGGCAGCCCACACCACAGGACCGAGCCGGTCCGGGTCCACGACCACGACAGCATCGCGGCCACCGCCGCGGCCCCGACGCCTAGCACTGTGAGGCCGACGACCGCCGCGGTGTTCGCGTCGAATTCGGCGAACTCGCGCTCGTTGATCAGGGCCAGCGCGTCGGTGATGTCCTCGACCACCGGCGTGAAGACCTCCGCCGACTCGACCACCGACAGCATCAACACCGTGCCGTCGGTGACATCGTGGTCGCCGAGGCTGCGCCAGCGCGGAATCGGCGGCTCACCGGGACGGGCCAGACTCCATTGACCCTGCGGTGGGGTGAAATCGACGCTCTCGTCATCGATCGCCGAGGCCAGCACCACCAGCAGATCGTCGATGAATGTCTCGATGGTGAACTTGGTCGGCACCACCACGTCGACCTGGTAAGTGGAGATCATCACGGCGATCCGGGCACGTGCCACCTCCGCCGATGGCTGCGTCCCGGTAGGCGCGGGCGCGACGGCAGTACTCATCGCCACCCTCCGCGGTCGCCGGAGCTGTCGGCGCCGCCGGTCAAGTACCCGGGGAACCCGTCCGCCAGCCAAGCGGCCAGTTCCTCGAACGCGAGCAGCGACTCTTTCTCGAGCAACCGCAGGTCGATCTCTCCCCCTTCGGCCAGGTGGGCGTCGTAAGGCAGCACAGTCGTCGGGCGATGGGCGGTCGCGAACAGCTTCTCGATAGCGTCGACATCGACGGTCGGCTTCACCGGCTGATGGTGCACGATCGCGACGATCGACTTCGCGATCAGGTGCTGCAGGCCGTGCGCACTGAGCCAGTTGAGCGTGGCGACGGCGCCGGTCACACCGCCGACGGTGGCCGGGGTGACCACGACGACGGCGTCGCTGGTCTGCAGGACGGTCGCGGTCGCGGAATCGAGCACACCGGTCCCACAGTCGACCAGCAGCAGGTTGTAATGGCGGCGCAGCACTTCCACGGCGGTGGAGTACTCGCGGCCGGACAGCGCCTCGGTGGCCTCGGTGGTCCACGGCGAGGCGATCACGGCGAGGTCGGCCGAATTGATCGAGGTGAACGACTGCACCGCGGAGAACGCGTCCAGGTTCTGTGACACCGCCAGGTCGCGCAGGGTCAGCCCGTACGGGTGCCTGCTGGTGCGGGTGGCGAGATCGCCGAAGTCCGGGTTCGCGTCGATCGCGACCACCCGGTCCGGACGCAAGCTGGCGAAGGTCGAGCCCAGTGTCGCCGCGGTGGTGGTGCGGCCGACGCCGCCCTTCACGCTCACCACCGCGATCTGATAGGTCGAGGTGAGTTGGCGCCGGATGCGGTTGCGGCGGTCCTCTGCGCGCTGTTCGGCCGGGGAAAGTCCCAGGTTGAAGCCGACCTTGTTCAATGCGCCGCGAACACCCGAATTGGAGCGCAGCTGGGCGCGCCGTGCGGCCGAGATGTCGGCGAGCAGCTCGATCGAACTGAGCGCGGCGGGCAACACTTCGATCCGCGGTGTCTGGTCGTAAGCCGAGCGGTCGACACGCTCGGGAACCCATGGCGTTGCCGATCCGGACTGCCAGTCCTGGTCGGGCGACGCCGAGTCCGTATGAGCGACCGCCTGTGATGGCTGCTCAGTGGAGTGTTCGGCCTGCTGGAATGTCTGGTGTTGCTGGGTCGGCTGCTGCTGAACAGTCGGTTGCTGAGCTGTGTGTTGCTGAGCTGTGTGTTGCTGGGGAACCGATTGTGGCGGGGCCACGGTCGGCGGCGCGGCAGAATAGTCTCTCGGCTGCGCGTTCGCTTGCGGCGGAGGCGCGCTGGCGCCCGACGGCGGTCTTGCGACGCCCTGTGTCGGGTGGTGGCCTGGTTCCGGCGCTGGAGGCGCATGCCGCTCGCGTGGCGCGTTGATTACGGGATCGACGTGGGTGAACGTGTCGGCATCCTGGCGGCCTTCGGGGACAGGCCCCTGCGCGACGGATGCGTCCGTCAGCTCGCTGGTCTGTGCGAAGTACGCGTCGTAACCGCCGCGAGCCCGCACGGCATCGGTCGAATGACCGTTGGTGCTCGGTGCTCGGTTCATTTCGTCGTCCTCTCGACAACCACGGTCCGACGCTCAGTGAATTCTGCTGGTGTCGAACCAACTTCGGCTGGGCAGCAGGTCGACAAGAGCCCCCAGACCCGACCGCAAGGCCGCATTGTCGCCAGGAGCGTATGTCGCCCGGATCTCCCCGTCCATCGCCATACTCGGAGTGACGATCACTCTCCCCGACAGTGTATCCAGCACTCCTACACCCGCCTCCGTCTGCGCCGAACCCCCATCCCGATGCTCGATCATGAGGACCTCGGCCCGACGTACCACCTCGTCGAGCACCCGGGTCAGTACACCCGCGGTGTGCGGCTGGGCACCCAACTCCAGCAGCGCTTGTCGCCGTTCGCTCTGTTCCGACGGAACCTCGTCGAACTGCTCGACCGACGCGGTCAGCGGCTCGAAACGCGGCACCTCGGCGGGACCGAGCGCGGCAGCCAGAGCCGCCGTCATATTCTCCAGGTCCTGTCCCTCCTGAAACATCGACTGGATTACCACATTGTCGTCGCAGCGCACCGCGAGCACATGCGTCTCGCCGCTACGCACCAGCGAAAAACGCAGCATCCCTTGCGGTTCGCCATCCAAGCCGGTGGCCAGGATCCGGGCCACCAATTCCATGTCCGGCCGATACAGGCATTGCAGCCAGTGCTCGACCGTCGGGTGCACGCTGTCACCTTCGATAATGCCCACCTCGGTGAGCTCTTCCGCGACGACAGCGTGCACCCGTTCCCGATCCTCGATGCGGTAGATGTTGGGCAGCAAAGCCAACACCGGAGGATAGGAGTCGATGCCGACCATGTCTTTCAACAGAAGGGCGGCATCGACGTTCAGATCGATCGCTACGGGATCAGTTTCCACACGTTTCCTCAACGCCTAGTCATCCGAAACAGCCCGACCGAGCCGAGATGGTGCAGCCGACACGGCCTCAGGCTGCCCGAGGGACTAGATATTGACGGACATGAACCGCCCGCCCTGGTTCTTGTCGGTCACATGCATTGCGCCGCTGTTACCAGCTACGTCCGTCACCTTCCTCTGCAAGGCCTCGAGCGCATCGCGGTACGCGCCGACCTTCGCCATAAGACGGTCGATCTGCCCATGCCATGCGGTGGCGCCCTCACCGGTGAAGGCGCCCTTCAGACTGGCCTCCATAGCCTGAAGATTGCCGTTGTTGGTCTGGATGTTGTTGACAATTCCCTGGAACGTGAGGGTATGTGTGTCAACTGCTGTGTAGTTATAACTAAGTGCCATGGCTCCTCTACCTTTCTCAAGCCAGTGTTTTCCGGACCACAGATTGGGTGGTCACCACAAGGTGTTGACCTTGCCCACTGCCTGTCCGTGATACGTCCCAGTCTGCGTCATGTCGTGGAGGTTGCTGTTTGTCCCGTCCGTACCCAGCGATGTCGCCCCGTGCGAAGAGGCAAAGTCGTTCATCGACTTGATCTGTGACGCGATATCGAGGTCGGCGGCCTCGGTCTGCTTGGCACCGTCGAGCAAGGTCTGGAGAATCTCCTGCAGCGACTGGGACAGCGCCTTTCCCTTTTCCCATGCCGAGAACATCGTCGTCTGAATCGCTTGGCCACCACCAGGACTCTTGACTGCCGCCGCCAACTCATCCTGAACGGCGACAAGAGCCTTCAAATAACCCTCGTGATTTCCTTGAAGTCCCAAGCCCTTTTGGGCGGCGGGGACCAAAACTGCCGGATCTGCGTCAAGCCCTTCCATGGCTCTGTTCCTTTCCCTAATGAATTACACTCGGCCTCGGTGCGCATCACCGGGGACGTTTTCGACAATCGGCGCCGGATCGTCGTCAGAACTTTGGAGAACGCCGGCCAACACCAGCTGTTCATCCGCCGTCTCCTCCGGGCGTTCGTCGTCGGCATACTCGATAACGCCGATGACCGGAGGCTGTTCCAGAACGGGTACGTCCTGAGGTTCGCCGGGCACGAACACCTTCGACTTGTCGCGGTCCTCGTCGCGGCGTCGCCGCATCTGCGCCTTGGGTGCGCTCGCACCACGCGGCGGAGTGTTGCGTGACGCCGGTCCGGCAGTGGTCGTATTCGCTGGCGCGCCGAATGCCGTACCCCGGCCGAGCGACCAGTTCGACGGCATCCGGAATCCCGTCGAGGCGCCCGGCATGGAGCCGAGCCCGCCTCGCAACATTCCGAGCGCCACCATGCTGCCGACCCCGCCGTTCAGGCCTGACAGAGTGGTCGAGTATGGCGTCGTCCCATAGAAGCCATGCTCCAGGGGACTGGAACCATCCGCCGACGGATTCGTCATGGTATCGGATAGGGACGAAATCGTACGGTCCATATCTGAAACCGCCTGCTCGGCAGGCTGTGTGGGATTCGAGGTCGGATCCGTCGGGTCTGGCGTGGTCTTTCCCGTATCGGTGCCGGTCTCACCGGGCTTGTCACCGGTCCCGGTGTCGGTCGGCTTGGTATTGGTGTCGGTGAGCGAACGGTCACCGACCTGGGTGACGTTATCCTTGGGTATCAGGTGGTCGTAGTTCTTGGCCACCGGGGAATCCGCAGCGCCACCATCGGAGGTGATGGGCGGCGGGGCGACCGGCGGGGGCAAGGCCGACAACAAATTCGTTGTCACCTCGGCGTACATGATCATCGTCACCCCGGCCTGGATACGCATGCGAAGATAGTCCAGTTCGAGGGCCGCGATCATCAACTTGGCCGGAGCGCCCATGGGGGTGTTACTGACAACAGTCAGGCCTGCGACTGCGAGGCGGTTGGCGATTATTTCTGGCAACTTCGGCATTGCCGCATACGCGGTGGCGAACGCCCCGGCCGCGGCAGTAGTCAATGTCGCGGTCTGGGCGGCGACACCTGCCTGCTCCCGCAGCCAGCCGGCATGCTTGCGGAAGGCCGCCTGCGCGAGATCAGCCGACGGCCCCTGCCACGTCGCCGCCATCGAATTCATCGCGCCGTCGGATCCACCCGCTGCGGCGAGCAATCCCGCGGCCAGTCGCTCGTAGGCGGCTGCGGTATCCAGCATGGGGCCAGCCCCTGGCCCGGTCGTCAGCCGGAAGGAATTCACCTCCGGGGGTAACGCAAGGTAATCGAAGCGCAGCGGCATGGCAGCGGACTCCTGATCGGCGCTATCTCGCGAAGTTCGAGGTCTGGCAGCCGACAGTCGTCCCGCCCGCGGTGTCCATACCTTCGTAGCTCGCACTGACCGGTATGAGTGTCTCGGCGCCGTGGGAGAGTTTCTCCAGCCCCGGCACCGTCTCACGCCCACACTCGACCGAATGCTTTGCGACCGTGGCAACGTTCGCAAAGCTGGTGTCGTCGATTGCCGGGGGAAGCGGTACCGCGTGTACCGCCCAATCGGCGATCACGGAAGTGAGGGTGACCTCAGTGGCGAGCAGCTCAGCGCAGATGATCGGAAGATGCTCCGGAGAAATGTTGAGAGCCATGGGAAAACTCCTAACGAGGTGGTGCCGCGTATCGAGCGGTACAGTCAGAACACTAAGTCATTCCCAGTCTTGGGGATAGACTTGGTCATGGTTCGCAATCACCTCAGTCGGTGCGCCGCCACCGGCTCAGGAATCTGTTGGCGTCCAAGCTGATTGAACGAGATCGCGGCGTGAGTGCATTGGTTCGACAAAGATCCCACGCCCCACCGGCTGCTTGGTGGGTTTCACGTCGCCGATGAGCATTCCGTCCATTCTCGAGCCATCCATGATCAGACCGGACGAATTCAGGTTCTTCATCTGTCCGAGCACGTTGTCGTACATCGCCGTGTCAGCCTGCGCGATGTTGCGTGCGACGACGATGTGCAAGCCGGTGTCACGACCGTCGACGATGACGTCTTTCAACGGCTCGAGCGGGTTCATCATTCCGCGCTGCGCGACCATGTGGTAATCGTCGATCACTACGAAGATCTCCGGTCCGCTCCACCACGAACGATCCTTGAGCTGCTGCGACGTCACACCGTCCGGTGGACGACGACTTTGCATCTTCGCGACGAACGGTGGCAGACCTTCGGCCAGATCGCGTTCGCTGGTGAGGTAGCCGATCAGCTGGTCATCCGGTATCGCATCCATATGTTGGCGCCGGTAGTCGACCAGCAGCACACGGGCCTGGTCCATCGTGAACTGCATTCTGATCGATTTCAGCAGTGCCGCAAGGACCGTCGACTTTCCACAGCCGGAGGACCCGACCACGATGAGGTGGGTCGAGACACCGAAATCGATTGCGGCAGGCCGCAGATCGGACTCGCGAACGCCGAACGGGACCACCAGACGGTCGGCCAGACTCGCCGGTTCGGGACGGCCCGAGACGATCTGCTCGAGGGTGACCTGCGCGGGCAGCAGCTTGACTTCCGGCGCTCTCCGTCCCGACAGCGACTGGGTCAGACGCTCGATCGCCGCCGCGAGGCCGACGCCCGCCGAATCAGCGTCGCTGATTCCGTCTACGCGTGGCAACGCCGTCAGCATGTGCAACGCCTCGTTCGAGATGCAGCGCCCTGGGCGGTCGGGCGGTATCGCGGCAACCACGTTTCGATGCGCCCCGAAAACAGTGTCGGTGAGGTCACCGAGCCTCATCTCCAGCCTGGTCTGCAACAGATCCTTGATCGCCGGGCGAATCGCGGCCCAGCGGGAGCTGCTGACCACGAGGTGGATCCCATAGTTGAGTCCCTGCAGGGCAAGCGATTCCATCACCGGCATGTACTCGTCGTAGTACGGGCCAGTCACGGCGAAGCCGACATCCCAGCCGTCGACGACGAGGAACACGTCGCCATGTTCGTCCCCACGCGCGCTGATCGCCGCCGACTCCTGCGGCGACATCCGCCGCCGCCGGAATTCCCGCATGGTGTCGATGCCGAGTTCGGTGAACAGCGCCTGCCTGCTCGCGAGGAGATTCGTGATGAGCGCGAAGGTGCGTCGGATACGGTCGACTTCACGTGCCGATGCGACCGAGCCGACGTGCGGAAGATTGCGCAGCCCGGACAAGCCGCCGGAAAAGTCCAGGCAGTAGAACTGCACCTGTTCCGGCGTGTGCGTCAGCGCGGCCGACATGACGAGTGTCTGCAGCGCCGTCGATTTACCCGATTGCGGACCGCCCACCACAGCCACGTGCCCGCCCGAGCCGGAAACATCGATGGTCCACACGTCCTGTCGCTGCTGGCGAGGCCTGTCCACGATCGCCAGCGGAAGTCGCAGCCCGCTTTGTTGAACCGCCCCGACAAGCTTGTCGAGGGTGGGCGGCGCACCCAGCGGCGGCAGCCACATCTTGTGCGCCGGCCTGCCGTGACCGGCGAATTGCTGCAGCACGATTTCCATTACGGTCACCGGCTCGCCCTCGACGGTCGGCTCCGGCGCGAGCGACTCTGCCTCGGCGATCGGAACGGGCCGCGCGTCGATGATGTGCCCTGCGATGAACCGCTGCGGGGGTCGATACCCGCCGCCTGGCCGCCGCACGCGCTGCGCGGTGGCGGCGGAGTTCTGCACCGGCGCGGTATAGGGCGCGCCGACATATGCGGCTTGGAACCGTTGCAGATCACCGGATCCGACGCGCAAGTATCCGGAGCCCGGCTTCTTCGGCAGGTGATAGGCATCCGCCGTGCCGATTGCGTCGCGAGAGTCGGCGGTCTGGTTGGTGCGCAAAGCGATTCGATACGACAGGTGGGCCTCGAGCTCACCCATCCGGTTGGCGGGCACCTTCTGCGAGGACAGCAGCAGGTGAATGCGCAGCGACCGGCCGAGGCGGCCGATGGCGACGAACAGCTTGGCGAAGGACGGGTGCTGCTCAAGAAGTTCGGCGAATTCGTCCAGGATGATCAGCAGCGTGGGCAGCGGCGGATGATCGGCACCCTGCTCGCGGGCTCGCTCGTAGTCCGCCACGTTGGCGAAGTTGCCCGCGTCGCGCAGAATGCGTTGCCTGCGGGCCATTTCGCCGTTGATCACGTCCTCCATACGGGTGACGAGATCGGCTTCCTCCTCCATGTTGGTCACGACGGCCGTCACGTGGGAAAGACGGTCGAAACCGAGAAAGGTCGCGCCACCCTTGAAGTCGACCAGCAGCAGGTTGAGGGTATCCGGTGAGTGTGTCGCAACGGCCGAAAGCACGAGGGTGCGAAGGAATTCCGACTTGCCGGAGCCGGTCGCACCGATGCACATGCCATGCGGGCCCATACCCTCTTCGGCGGATTCCTTGATGTCGAGATAGACCGTCCCGCCCGCCGGGTCGTGGCCGAACGGAATGCTCAACCGCGCCCGGTCCGCGTCCCGCCGTCGCGGCCACTGCTGATCGATCCGAACGGCGCCCGGATCGGGCAGGCTCACCATCTCCTCCCACGAGGTGCCGCCGCTGGCCTGCTCGGCAGCGACGGCCTCGACAACCGTGGACAGTCGGTAGGGCGAGATGCTGCGTGCCATCGCCGTCATCGCCGATACCGAGAGCGAGTCGGCGACACCGACCCGGCGCAGTCCGCGCGAGGTCACCTCGTTCAGCGACCGATCGTCGCTCACGCTGAACCGCAGCGCCCGCGGAAGATTCTGCTCCGCGGTGCCGAGCCGTACCCAGGTGCAGCCGTCGATGCCAGAGATGTCACGTTCGCTCGCCGGTCCCCCGACGTCGACGATGAGCAAATAATGTTTGCGATCCAGCGTCGGCTGTGAATTCGCCGAGAACGGACCCCGATTGAGGCCCGCAAGCACCTTCGTCCGCAGCTCTGCGACGGTCCGGTACACCATCCTGCTCGAGCCGATCGCGTCGGTGTCGCTCGGATGCTGGGTGTGTGGCAGCCATTTCAGCCAAGACCACTCCGGCGCATCGGGATTGGACAGCACCGCGGCGACCGCGACCTGGTCCGGTCCGTGCAGCACAACCACTTCGGAGATCATCGCGCGCACCAAGCCCGACACCAACTCCGCAGCGCCTTCGATGCCGACCTGCGGCGCGGACAGCAGATTGATGGCGACGGGCATGCCTCCCACCGTGGAGTACGCCTTTGCGAACCGGGTCAGCTCGACAACACCGACCGGATCCAGATCGGAAGTCGGCGCGGCCTCCGGCACAATTACGCGAACCTGGTTGGCGATGCGCCCCCGGCCGACCCGCACGCGCAGGAATTGCGGACTGGCGACCTGCACCTCCCACATCCGCTTGCCGCCGATCAGCCGGGCGATCTCGTCTGGGCCAGGATGCGTGTAGCGCAGGAAGGCGTACAGTTCGGCTTCCGCCCCGTGCACCGTCTTGCGACTGTCTGTGATACTGCGCAGGTAGTCTTTGCGCTCTTCGTTGAGGCTCGCCGCTCCGCCGCTGTTCCCGCCGAGCGCGCCGCCCATCATGCCGCCCATCGAAACCAGCATCATGATCGGGAACATCATCATCATCGGATTCGGGGGCCCGCCGCCGCGGAACATCATGACCATCATCCCGGCCATGGCTGCCACCATGATCACCGGCATGATCATCCGCAACCGCGATGGCGGGACCGGCTTGGGCAGCTCGGTCGGCGGCTGCAGTCGCAGTTCTGTCACGGCGGGGGCTTTGGGGCCGCGCACCGTCCGGGCGGGTCGCACGAATCGGCGCGTGGTCGTCATGACCCACCTCCCAGTCCAGCGACGATCTTGTTGGTCGGGATGCCGTCATGCTGAATGCGGGCGTCCTTCGCGGACAAGACGGGGCCGACCGCGAACAGCGAGATTACGCTCCATGGCGCCGGAACCGGCGCCCGCAGCGCGAGTGAGGTCAGCGTCGGGTCGTTGGCACCGGTCTCACCTACGACGATTCCGTAGCGCACGCCGCTGTCGGAGACCCAGTACAGCGATTCCCGCAGCGGCGATCCCGGTTCAGCGCCGGTCACCTGTACGAAGCGGCCGGTGTCTCGCGGCATGAAGACGGCGTCGGCGGTGGTGCCGCGCGACGCGGATGCGGTCACCAGGTCGACAGCAAGGCCCTGCTCCTCTTGCGTCAGCGGCAACTGCCTACCGACCAGGAGCTCGGTCGCGGCGTTCGGGTCGTTTCCGCCGCGCGACCAGTGGTAGCAGGTCACTCCGGAACGTTCGGGGTCGACCAGCCGGATCGGCCTGGTGGGATAGGTCGCGGTGCCTGGCCACGAACCCGGCCGTAGATTGGACGCGATCACATCTGGGCCGACAGCTCTGGTGGATACCGCGCCTTGTGAATCGGCGTTGCGGATCATCGCCGCCAGCACCGGACTCACCCGGACGACCCCGGTCTCCGAGACGAGGTAGTACGCGGCCCCCTGATCCGGAGCGGACACGGTGAGCACCGACCCGATCGGTGTGGTGAACCCGGAGTTCAGGGTGACCACGTTCCCGGATCCGGGAACATCAGGCACCCGCAATGGCGGCGCCTCCGGAATCGCATTGATCAGCCCTTTGGAGGCGGCGGTTACCGGAGCGGTGGAATCGATGCCCAATGCCAACGCGACCGCGGTGTTCGACATGTCGATCGCCGCACGAACCACACCTTTCTCGCTGTCGCCATAGACCAACCACGTCGTGGTGTCGTCACGCAACAATCGCGCCTCGCCGTCGGCCAATTGGCGAGTGGCGTCGCCGTCGATAGTGAGCGGGCCGCCGATCGCGGTGGTGCGCACGGCCGAACGACTGATCGTCGGCAAACCAGTAGCCGGGTTCACCGGTGCTGCCGCGCCGATCTTCGCGGTGTCACACACCGTCCACGACGAGTCTTTCTCATTGCTGTCGACAATGCTGCCGGGCGCGCCGGGAATGCCGACCCACGGCCCACGCGGATACTTCGACAACTCATCCCCGGAGACCTGCACCGGTTTGTCCGGGGAACCGACGATGAGGCGCGCCGATGTCAGATTCAGCGCCGGGAACAGTCGATTGTTGAGACGTACGAACAGCGCACCGGTGTCCTTCTCCGCCACGATCTTCGAATCTCCCACCTTCTTGGCGGGTTTGAAGAACGCCAACACCGCCGCGCCGGCGATGATCACACAGGCCATAGCGATACCGATGGACAGCGCCGTGGACCGGCCGCGCTGTGGATCGTCGATCATCGAGGCATCCCGACGGACCAGCGCGTGTTCGATCCGACGCAGCAGAAAGCGCCAACCAGAGATCTGGTGTTTGGTCACGACCCGGAAGCGCGCCACCGGTTTCAGTTCCTTCCGCCGACCTGTTGTCACACCATATCCACCGGTCAAAGCGCGAATACGGAAGCACTTCCCAATCTTGGGAATTCCCGGTAGGTGCGCGGGACAGCCGAACCCGGAGCTCTGCTGCGTCATGGCGGACAGCGATCGCTACTAGGACGACTACCGCATCAGCTCCAACGGCGACGCTGTTGTGGGAGAGATCCGGCGCGGGCGAGATCCAGCGCTGGTCAAAGCACGGCGCGCTGCACAGTTGATCCGAATGGGTCCGCCGGCCGCGTCATGCTCGCGCCTTGGGCGCAAGGCCCTCCAGTGCCGCCGAGACGTCGAAGGCGTCGATCGTCATCAGCTCCTCGTCGGTCATCGCAGCGATGTCGGCGTTATCCCTGGTAAAGCGATAGTCGCGCTCGGCTTCGGCGGCCTCGACGACGTTGCGCACGAAGCGACCGTTACCTGCCAGGTCGATCAGCCGCCGACCGTTCTTGCTCTGCCCGGCCAGCTCTTCGCAGCGGATGCGCAGTACCTCCCGCGCCTGCTCGGACAGGATCGAATCCTTCTTACCCGCGATGTGATCGGCGATCTGCACCAGTTCACCCGCGTCATAGCTGGCGAACCGAATCCGCTTGGTGAATCGCGAGGCGAGACCGTCGTTGGATGCGAGGAATCGGTCGATCTGATCCTCGTACCCGGCGATGATCACGACCAGCTTGTCCCGGTCGTTCTCCATCCTGGCCAGTAAGGTGTCGACCGCTTCCTTTCCGAAAGCGTCACCGCCGGAGAGGCCTTCCTGAATGAGGGTGTACGCCTCATCGATGAACAGCACGCCGCCCAGTGCGGAGTCGATCAGCGCATTGGTCTTCGGCGCGGTGTGGCCGAGATGGGTGCCGACCATGTCGTTGCGCGACACCTCGATCACGTCGGCGTTCTCGACGACCCCCAGGCCGGCGAAGATCTTGGCGATCACGCGGGCGATGGTCGTCTTGCCGGTGCCAGG
This sequence comes from Nocardia sp. NBC_00881, assembly GCF_045207455.1. Lineage (NCBI taxonomy): Bacteria > Bacillati > Actinomycetota > Actinomycetes > Mycobacteriales > Nocardiaceae > Nocardia > Nocardia sp. NBC_00881. The sequence continues at coordinate 7,449,462 of NZ_CP108798.1, read as the reverse complement.
AGGGCCGGAGAAGATCAGGTGCTGTGACCGCGAATCGACGGCCAACCCTCGCTTGGCACGCACCTGGTCCATCAGGACACCGGATTTGAGCCGGTCGACCTGCTCTTTGACCGAGTCCATGCCGATCTGCGCCTGCAGCAGTTCCGAGGCCTCCGCAAGCAGCGACTCCCGTTCCTCCCGCGCCGCACTGGCAGCCGCCTCGGCCGGATCGTCACCGGTTTTCGGATCCCACTTGTTCGTCCTGGACCCGATGAGCGCGGCGGTAGTGACCTCGAATCGGTACGCCTTGTCGCGCACCGCGCGCTGCCATTCCTCGCGTTCGGGCCACAGCCCGGAACCCTGCAGGCCCTTCAGGATTTTGTCGGCGGCGTCGTGATCTCCGTTGTGCCGCATCAGCATGCCGAGCAGAAAGTGCGCGTCGGCCCAGATGTAGGACAGGTTCCCCGAAGAGCTGTCCTCGACGATCCGCTGGGCACGTGGCATGGCCTCGCCGAATCGGCCGAGGTGGGCCAGCGACTGGGCGGTCATCAGCTCGGCCGCGATGTCGAGCAGGCCGTCTTCGAGCACCGGCCGCGCGGCGCGAGCCGCGACGACATCGGGCCACCGCCTCGTCCGGAAGTACAGCGACATGCGCACGAAATCCGCGACGTCGTCGCTCGGGACCTCGTCGAGAATGGCCGCGGCTTCCTGCCATTCACCACCCTCGGCATACGCGCAGGCCTGCGCTATCGCGATCTGGTCGCGATCGGCCATCGCGACACGCAGCCCGTACATCCCGATCTCGACCTGGCACCACAGCGCCCGGTCGACAAGGCCGGCACGCTGCTGATCACGATAAAGGTTGTGCACCGAACGGTAGGCACCGTAGATCACCTCCGAGGTGACCTCGCCCGCCATTGCGCGCCCCAGCCAGGCATCGCACATGTCTGGATCGAGGTCGGTGGCGGCCCGGAACGCCGCTGCCGCGTGCTGTTCGTTGCGGACACCGCCCGCGACCAACCCAAGATTCTGAACACCCGTATAAAACGCGTCCTCGGCCGCTGACACTCGGACTTCCCTTCCGCCGAACTAGCCTGATCAACGATAGATTCCCGCCGTCACGCTCCGGACACGACCGCTTCCCACAGTTGGGAAGAAATGCGAAGTACACTGTTCGTCATCGCCACCGGGCGCCACAGCGCCGGGCCGGACAACTGGTTCGGCCGCACTCTAAACCCTACATATACCCATTTTGAACGAGCCGTCAGATAGCGGTATGGTTTCTCGGGTCGGCAAACATCCGCCTGGTGACAACTCGCGGCGGCTGGCGAGCCGCGATCCGGCCTCCAGCCGCCGCACAGCGGTCGCCACCCTTCGAAAATTTCTTGCCGCTATTTAGGTGCACACTATTGAACGTTCCGACAGAAGAGGGTACTGTCTGAACACAGATCGTCAGTCCCTCATCCTGACGATCTGAACCCAAAGCAACGGCCGGTGGCACCGGCAGGCCACCGGCCGTTGCGAGGTACAGCGACAGTGGCGGGCCGAGCCCACGCATGCAGCAGTGCGTCTCCACGTGTACCACTCATGCCACTTCCCCATTTGCCTCGGATTTCCCATTTTTGGGAATGGCCCCCTGCGGTGCGGCACGGTCAGTACAGAATTTCGCCCTTTCTTGGGCTTCCTGCCCGATCCGCCCGCCACCATGCCCAGCACGATTCCCGAATGTCGATGTCCGGGTACGGGATACCGCGCATGTTGAGGAAAATGCGATCTCGCAGGGTAGGTCTATGGCCACGCGATGACCTCCTGCCCGGTTATCGACTCACAACACCCGCACGACAACGGCTTCACTGGGCATGCGCGACCACTTGACGGTCGAACCCGTGTAGGGCGCCTCGATGACCATCCCGTTGCCTGCGGCCAGCTGGACATGCTCGGGCCCCCTGGCACTGAACGACCCGGCGGGGAACACGAGGTCGCCGGCACGCACGTCCTCAGGATGCACCCGTGCCCCGCTGTAGATCTGCTCGTAGGTGGTGCGCGGCAACACCACCTCACCGTTGCTGGCTTGGGCGACGGCGTACTGGGTCAAGCCCGAGCAGTCGAATCCGCCGCCGCTGGGGCCGCCCGCGCCGCCCCCGCCCCACACATACGGCGTGCCGAGCCAGCCGCTGGCGGCGCGGACTGCATTGCTGCCCGCGGTCCCGTCGGAAGGCACCATGCTGCGACGTCGCAGCCGGGATGCGGATCCCGTCCGTGTCCTGGTCCGCGAGCGCCGCCTCCGCGGTGGGGTCCCGCGCCTGGCCTGCCGCGTCGGCGGTGTCGCCGGTGGCATGATCTGCGCCGCCTGCTGTCGCGCGGCGGCGACGTCGGCGTCGACCTGCTTGGTGGCATTGCTGATGGTGGTCTGCGCCGCGGCGAGCATTGCGGGACCACTGAAACGCGTATCCGCGACCGAGGCGATCGCCTGTAAGCGCGACTGGAAATCCGCGATCTGATTGGTCAACCGGCCACGGCCGTTGACCGTTCCGTCGCCCGATTCGCCCACGGCTTTGCGCACAATGCCGTCCTTGCCCGCGTGCGACTCCGCCACTGACTGTTGCATTCCCTGCGCATCGGAATATCCCAACGCGACCGCCCCCGTGTGCGCGCGCAAGTCAGCGGCGAGGGATTGGTAAGCCTTCGCCGCCTGGCCGGCGTCGGGCTGTCCGTCGCCATACACTGCAAGCAGCGATCGAAGTACCCCGTCCAGGTCGTCTGTCAGTGCCGGTGCCATTCGACCGACTCGCTATCGCTCATCACCGACCGCCTCTCACATTCTGCTAGTCATTGTGTCGCCTGGACCGATTCCTTCGTATTCCCAGGCGTGGGTGGCGTGGTTGAACTCTGCAGTACTTCCCAAGCTCGGGAAGCCGGGACAATGGGGAAGACTTCTGAGAGGCGGTGGCAGCGGCATGGCACCAACACAGGCGGCGGATCCCAAAGCGGCGACGCTGGCGTCCACTCCCCTGGCGGATGTCGCCGCCGACGCGAAGCACGTCGCCACGGTGGAGCTGGATCCGCCACCGGGCGCTTCGGCTGGACTGCGCGCCTTCGTCGCAATGGGCGAAACCGCTATTCAGACCGCCGTCGATCTACTCGGCCGTGGGATGCCGAAACTGCCACCGGACGTCGGCGATCTCTTGGAGCCCGGCGTGTACAAAACCCTCGGCGAGGGAGAAGCGAGCAAGGAATATCAGAAGACAGTCGACAAGGTCGAAGCCAAGCAGATGGAACTGCTGAAGTTCGACAATCAGGTCGTCAAAACCTCTGCCACGGTGGCCGCGGAGCAGGCTCAGAGCTTGAAATCCATCCTGGACATCGCGGAAAGACTGAAGGGTACGCTGAAGTCTGCGGGCATCATCAAAAAGCCCGAAAAACAGGAGCCCCCCTTACTGAAGGCCGTCGCAGACGCCGTGCAGCGGGTTTACGACAAAGTCGCCGCAGTCGCGGAACTCAACGAGAACCTGGCGAACGGAGGCGACGGCAAGAACACCGGCGGGGGTGGCGGCAGTAAGGGCGGCGGCACACCCGCCCAGGGCGGTGGCGGCGGCGGCGACATCGGAAGCATTCTGTCATCACTCCTTCCGATGGTCGGGATGCTCCCGATGATGGCGATGCCACTGGCGCAGCAGATACCGGAGATGCTCCAAAAAGCCGAAGAAGACAAACAAAAGAAGGCCGAGGAGAACCAGAACGGTGGCACACCTCCACCGCCCGGCCAAACTCCACCCCCAGGAGACCCGAACACCACTGCGGTGCCCGCTGGCGCTCCAAGCGAACAGAACCTGAACGGTGGCACACCTCCACCGCCCGGGCAAACCGCACCCGCAGGAGACGCGAGCACCGCCGCGGCGCCCACTACCGCCGTACGCAATGCCAGTCGGCGGCGGCAGCCACCCGCCGAGGGACAGCCTGCGTCAACTGTCCCGTCGGACGATGCCGAACCGGCTCCAGAATCGAGCCCTGCGACCACGGCGTAGTCGGCGCTCGCGGATACCGGCGCCAAACATGCCGCCCAGACGGAGTCGACTCCAGGTCATGTCATAAGCATGGAGCGATCGCACGGCGCTACTTCGGACCCGCCCAGGGCGCGGAACCAGCGGTCGGTGTCGACGGCGTGGTCAACGTCGGTGCGCTTTCGCAGGCGCTGGCAGTCGGCACGGGTCGTTCGAGTCGGCGCCGAGCGGGTGGAAAAGGCCCCTTGAAATAGCAGTAATCGCAGTACCCACCGTCCGGTGGATGGTTGACATCTGAGGTCGATGATGGCTGGTGGCCCGTTGTTTGTCACCATGAGTAGAACGGTGTGGTCGTCGACCGCCTGCGTGACCACCGACCAGCCTCCTGCGCGCGAAGCCATCCGGCGACCTCATCTATTTCGCGAGCGGGCCTGGCCACCCGACTCGGGATCCTGTCGTGAGCCTCGATGCCGTGCTCCGCCATCGCACCCGCCAAAATCTCGATCCTTGCGTTGCGGTCACACAGGAACCGCTTTATAGATTCGACAGATCCGATGTGCTCGGCACAAGCATTGACCTTTCAGCGCGTACTGACCGATGTTCCAGGCAGTCGAAACCTCAGGCTCTTATCACCGTTTCCGAACGCAATTCATGGAACAGAGGCTCATGGCTTTCTCGCGAAAGCTCTCATGACCGCTCCGGTGGTGCGACCGGGGGCGGCGTCGACGGCGCGACCACAGCGCCCTGTGGCGGCCCTCCGGCAACCTCCGGTGCCGCGACAGACGTGGCCGCAGGACGGGCGACACGCTCGGGCTGCACGGCGGTCGTGACCGGGGCCGGAGTCGAGACGAACTGTGGATGCTCGGTGATCTGTTCGTGCGCGTACACCGCGTCGCGCAAGCTCTGCCTGCTCGATTCGTTCGCCAGCAACAGCGCCAGCTCGTTGCAACGGCGCTCGAAGACCATCGCGCGCAATGGCGAAACGCCCGTGTCGACCCGCAATTGCCCGATCTCGACCCGGCCCACGTCTACGCGTTGCCCGAGCATCGCGGCCGCGAGCAGATCATCGGCGTCGCGCAATTCGTCCCACAGTGCGCGCGGCACCGCCTTTCCGGCCTGCACCGCCGCGAGGATCCGTTCCCGCACCTCCCGCGATGCGGCGGCCTCGGGGCGAACCGGCCCGGACCGGCCCACCTGCGCGTGTGCGTCGGCCGCGAGCTCCACACAGCGCGAGCGGACCTGTGCATCGGGCACTCCGGACACATGTTCCAGACCCGCGATAGAGCCGGTCAAGCCGAGCCGGTCGGCCGTGTCGGGTGTGAACTCGCGCAGATCGACGTCGTAGGACGGGCCGACGAGTCCTTCCATCGCCGCGTCGCTGAACCGCGAACGCAGGCCGGGATCGATCGGTCCCGAGGACACGAGTGCCGACAGCTGCGCGTTGGCCTTCGCACCCCAGGCCAGCCCGAACTCAGCGAGCACCCGAGCTGGGTCGGAGACCCCTTCCCACGGAGATCCGCCGCCATCGGCGTCGGCAAGCAGCTCATCCCACATCCAGGGGGTGGAAACCTCACGCGGCAAGAACAGCCCGGCGGGCATCCACCCGCGGCCTTCATTCGAGCTGATGAACACGCCCGCGCCCGCAGGACCGCGCATCACCGATACCGACCAGGCCATTCCTACCGGGGAATCGACGGCTGCGAGCACACTACCGAGCAGGGTTCTCGCCAGCACCAAGTCGTCGTTCACCTGGCTGCTGACGACGTATGACGGCTCGGCTTCCTTGTCCTTGGCCGACGCGACGGCCGCGGAGAACGGAGTCGAGACCGGCAGCGGCATGGGTGGCAGGTCGGGCCGGCCGGTCGCGCCAGTTGGCGGCTGCCCCGATCCCCGGTCGTCCGTGGACGAGTAGACGGGCCCGGCCGCGGCGGGGGGCATCCCCGTCGACGATGGCGCCGTTACGCCAGTGCTCGACCCGTTCGACGTGGTACCGGTGACATTCGGCGTGCCGCCCGTTCCCGCCTGATCCGTCGACACCGTGCCCGGTCCGGACACACCCGGAGTCGACGGTGTCGCCCCGTTCGGGCCACCTGGTGTGGTGCCGAGAGGATCTTGGGTGGAGTCGGGGCTGACCGAGGTCGGACCGCCACCTGGCGGGGGTCCCCCCGGGGGAGGCGTGAACGGTTCGCTCGGACCGCTCGGGTCGGCGGACGTCCCGACGGGAGTCGTCAGGAATGGCTCGTTTTCACCGGAGCGGCGGATCTCCGAACCGAAGTCCTCGTCTGACTGTTCGTAGGCGTCCGCGGATGCGCGTAACGAGTCGGCGGTGCGATCGTGTTCGCTCGCCAGCGCCTCGCCGGCGCGCTGCCGAGCGTCGTAATACTTCACCAACGCCTCGTAGACCGGGTGAGCGATCTTGCCATAGGTGGGCAGGAAGTTCGCGAGCCATTCCGCCGGCGGTTGCGCCCATTCACGGGTATCGCGAGCGACCTGGTCGTGTTGGTTTGCCAGCTGGCGTAGCACCGCAGGGTCGATATCCATGCTGCTGTTATTCGGCATGCTAGATCAGATCCTTCCCACCACCGATCTCCACCATTGTCGATCCTTCCCACATCTGGGGAGATCAACGGGCGTCACCGGATGCATCGCCGCTGCAATCGATTGCGCCACAATAATTTTCAAGTCACACCTGAACTATTCTCCGTTCGGCACGTAGTCGGCTCTCAGTACCACCGGAGATACCCAACGAAGGCGCCCACTAGGGATCGGCCGCCGAGCCGATGTAGGTTCCCGCGACATGCGGTGACCGAATTCGACCGGCCCGTAGAGCGCCTCCCGATTCAGCGCCCCGGGCCGGCCGTGATGGTCGGACGACGAGCCTGCTCGGCGGCGGGCCCAGGAGCCGGGGGTTCGACGAATGTCGGGTGTCCCATAATCTGCGCGTGCGCGTACATCGCGTCGCGCAAGCCCTGCCGCGTCGGTGTACTCGCCAGCAGCAGCACGAGTTCGTCGCACCGCCGTTCGAAGACCATCCCGCGCAAGGCACTCAGGTCCGAGGTCGATCGGCCGTCGGGGTGGTCGGATCGCAGTTCGCCCAAGCCGACTCGGGACACGTCGGCGCGCCGCGACAACATCGACGCGGCGAGCAGGTCGTCGGCGTCACGCAGTTCCTCCCATGACTCCGGTGCCACCTCGCGGCGTTGGCGCAGTGCGGCGAGAATTCGCTCGCGTGCACTGGGTGCGCCCAGGGATTCCGGAGAGCCCAAGCCGGCCTTATGTACTCGAACGTGCGCGTCCGAGGCCAATTCCCAGCATCGCGAACCGAGCTCGGCCTCTGGTGTGCCCGCGGCGCGGTCCAACAGCGCGGGCGCTCCAACCAAGCCGAGCCGATCCACCAGGCCCGGTCTCGGCGCACTCAGGTCCATCGCTGACGAGGCGCCCACCTCGCCCTCCATCGGCAGCTCTCCCAACTGCCGACGCAGATCCGCGTCGATCCGCTCGGACGACACCACCGCCGACAGTCGAGCCCCGGACTTACGCCCCCAGGCCAGCCCGAATTCGGCGAGCACCCGCGCCGGGTCGGCCACGCCTTCCCACGCGAATCCGTCGGAGACCTCCCAGACCCACGGTGTTGAGACCTCACGCGGTAGGTACAGTCCGGCTGGGAACCAGCCACGGCCCTCGTTCGACGTCACGAAGGCACTGACACCACTCTGATGCCGCATCACCGAGACCGCCCAGCCGAGTCCTACCACGGACGCACCGCCAGCGGCCAGCACCCCGCCCAGCAATGTGCGCGCCAGTACCAAGTCGCCGTTGACGCGCTCGCCGAGGACGAACGACGGGGCCGCCGCCGAGTTCATGGCCGCGCCGACCACACCGCGAATCAACTCGTCGCTTCCGTCGGCATCGTCCGGTCCGCCCATACGCTGACCGGTCCGATTCGGTGGTGGAACCTTGACAGTGCCGGTGGAGACACCCGAGGGCGGCGCAGCCGGGCCCGCGGTGACCTTCGGGACCGCGGAAGGACCCCGGGCTTCGACCGGTGGAGCCGTCGGCTTGGCCTGGATAGGCGGCGGTCCCGAACCCGCCTGTGCGGCCGGAGCAGAGACAGTCGGTCCGGCATGAGCGGCCGGTACGGCCGGTCCCGGGAGGACAGGAGGCGGCAGCGCCGACGCCGTCGGATCGGCTGTGGACGCGGACCTCATGGTCAACGATTCGAGCCCGGCATCGCGGTAGGAGTCCGCGGCGGATGCGACCGGAGAGTGATCATCACGGGTCGCGGTCTCCACGGGGTCGACCGACGTAGCAGAATCGGCGCCATCGCTCGTGACATTTCGTCCCGCACCAGTAGGCTCGGTCTCCGCCACATGCGCGCGCGATGGTCCGCCCGCGGCGGACAAGCCCGATCCGTCATCGGGGACTGCGGCGGTCGGCGAATACCCCGCCGGGGTAGTCTTCCCGCCGGGCGCGAATGTCGAGGGCGTGGAAGTCGGCGACGGTGAAACGGGAGATTCGCCCTCCGCCGGAGAATCATTCGGTGTTTCCCCGAAGTCAGTACCCGGCACCAGAGGGTCGACCAAGTCGAGCTGCGGATGGTCGCCGGTCAGGTCCGGGAACAGCGGTAGCGGGAAGCCCTGCTCTGGACCATGCTGTGCCGGCGGCCCGCCGTGACGCGGGGAGCCGGGGTGATCGGTGGCGGGCCGATGCGGCGGGTAGTCATCCGGTCCACCGGGATGCCCCGGTACCCAAGGACCGGGCTGACCGAGTGCGTCGGCGATTCGGGCCAAGCTGGGTAGGCCGAGCGGGCTGATCGAACCCAGCGCGTTCTGGACGACGTCTTCGACGTCCTCCCTTGCCGCGGCAATGTAGCCAGGAATCCGGTCTCGGATGGCCAAGGCGTCGGATTCGTCCTCCTCTGCCGCGGCCTCCCGTGACGTGGCCTGGATCTTCGAGGTGGCGTTTTCGACAATGTCCAGAATTTGGTTTCGGGTCCGGTAGACCAGATCGGAGAAGTCCCGGAAGGTATCCGCCGCAGCCTCCAGCGCATCAGCGAACGCCTGCGGGTTTCCGCCTTGGCGCACCATGTCGTCCTTGACCGGCTGCAGGCCGACACTGGAACGCACACGGTCGTCGAAGTCACGCCGCTTGCTCTCGACATCGAGGAGGTCGAGGGCCGAGCCGCCTTCGCGCGCAAGGCGTTCCAGAGCGTCCCAGTCCGCCGGGGAGATCACCGGCCAGTTGTCGCCGACGATCTCGTCCCAGTACGGACTGTTGCGCTCTGGTTCCATCGGCGAATCAGAGCAATTCGGTGCGATGTATTCGGGCGCCGCCGGCGCGGTCCTCATGCTCGTATGTGCTGGACACCTGGTTGGTGTGCTGGTCGGTCGCGGCCGCGCGGCGGCGGTTGGCTTTCACGGCACGCTCGAACGTGGTCTTCATCCAGTCTGTGTGCTTCACGAGTCGGCGGTCGATCTCCGACTCCGGACGCCGGGGCAGGTCGAAGCGATTCGAGACCCCTTCGGCTTGGCCGCCGACCGTAGTGAGCGAGGTCGACCACTTGGCCTGCGAGGCGACCACCTCATGGGGCTCGTCGATATCCAGTCTGTCGGTCATGTCGGTGTCCTGTCTCAGAGTTCGATGGTCGGTACTCAGGCGTCGCGCCTGCCGAACTCCGACTCCTCCATGGCGCGATACGAAGCCTCGGTCGGCAGATCGAACGAATCGATCGTGTAAGAACGGGTCCCCTTGTACTCCATCTCGGCTCGCAGACCCACGCGTGATTTCATATGCGCCAGCCGGGCGAGCCGAACGATCTCGGCAGCCAGCCAGGTGTCACCGTTGTCGCGGGCATCGTCGGTGATATGCAGACCGATGATCTCGCCGTCCCGGTCGCAGCCGACACCGGCGGTGTGGTCGGGGTTGAACACCTCGTATGTCATGTTTCGCCAGTCCGGCGGTGCGGTGTCGAAGTCGTCCGGATCGAAGTCGTCCATGTCGATCGGTGGCATATCGGTCATCGGTTGCTCTCCGAAAATCGTTCGGCGGGTTAAGAATTGATCGCAAGGCCGGTATCCGGCGTGTCGATCGCATCATCGGACGAGGATTCCAGTCGCGCCGCCAGCGCGGACCACGCGGAATCATCGATGCGCATGACCTGGCGCAGCTGCCAGAATCGGGCGCCGAGGTACATCTCCCCCGTGCCGTCTGCGGCGACATCGAGATGATCGGGACCGTCGGTGGTCGCGTTCAGGGTCACCGCCGTGACCGGTGGCCGCGTGTCGTCGATGTTGACCAAGGTGGCGCCCCCGCCGGGAATGAAACTCTGGCGCAGCCGGGCACTGCTGCCGATCGCGACATCGGAGCTGTTCGTGGTGATCGTGACCTCCGGATTCAGCAACAGCTGCATTACCCAAGACCTGGCAGCCTGCTCTGGACGGTCGGCATTGATCGCGATGGCCAGGGTCGCTGCCAGATCGATGACGAGCACCGTATCCGCGGCCGTGACGCCGACGACAACCAGGCGCTTGGCGGTGCCGACCGGATAGGGAAGGTCATCGGCCGCCAGCGACACCACATCCGCACCGACCCCGGCTCCGGTCGCGGGATGTGCGGAGACGGTTCCGGTCCCCACATCGATCGTGTAGGCGACAAGAGTCTCCGAGGTGCTGCCCGCGACTCCGGCCAAGCGCACCAGCCCTTCGTCGTGCAGCCACCGCACCGTGTCGGCGACGGTGACCTCCAGCGCCGGCTCAGTCATCAGGCCTGCCCTGGCGCGGCGACGGCCGACTCGGGCTCGTCGGATGTGGCCGGGGTGTCCATGATGCTCTGGTACTGCCGCGCCGCGTCCGCGGTGCTCTCGCGAATAGCGGCCATGATCTCGCTGACCAGTTCAGGCCCCGTGAGCCGCGCGGCGGTGCCCGGTGCCAGGTAGAGGGCGGTCAGCCTGCCCATGGCGTCGACTTCGGGGATGACCGCGCCGCTCGGCGAGGGCCGCCTGGCGCGGATATTGTCGATTTTTTCGCGCATGTCGGCGATGCGGTGCCGCAGGTCGCGAGCGGCGTCCAAGGCCGCCTGCACGTCCGGGTGGATGGCACTCATGACTCCACCTCGCTGACGCTCGGCTCCGTCATGACTGCCACGGCAGCTGTACCTGTTGTTCGCTCGCTGCGCTCACTCATGACTCCACCTCGCTGACGCTCGGCTCCGTCATGACTGCCACGGCAGCTGTACCTATTGTTCGCTCGCTGCGCTCACTCATGCGTTACCTCCGGGTTGTGTCGGGGTCTGGTTGGCCGGCGTGGGCGTCGGCGGCGTCACGGTCGGGGCGATTGTCGGCCGCTCGCCGATAACCAGCTCGGTGTGCGGCGTGTTGTCGACGTACATCAGTCGGTCGGGATGCCATGCCACGACACGGTTACGTTCGTTGTTGCCGCCGCCCGCGCCACCCATGCCCGGCGACATCGGCATATACGGCATCATCGGCGAACCGCCGCGCGCGGCGGCTGCGGCGTTGCCCGAGGGCGCCCCCAACGGCTCGAGCACAGGGGCGCGCGGCATAGATGAAGCTCCGCCCGAGGAGGCAACCATCGGCATGGCGCCGACCTGGACGCTTTGGGCCTCGACGTCCGGGATACCTGCGCCGGGGCTACCTATCGGCATCCCGCTGGGGCTGCCCGCTCCGAGACCGCTCGGGACGCCGAGGCCGTCGTAGCCGTACTCGTCGAGGCCGTAGTCGTCGTAGCCTTCGGCCGAGTCCTGGCCGAGTTGACTCATCGGCATTCCGGCCGAGGCCATCGCGCTCATCAGCGCGGGCAGCATGGAGCTCAGGGCGCTGGTGTCACCGCTACCGCTACCGCTACCACTCTCGCCGCCGCTGTCACCTGCCGGAACCTTCGAGTTGACCTCGGTGGAGTAGCCGGTGATCGTCTCGAACGACCGCGCGTTCTGCTCCTCGAACTTCGCCAGCGCCGCCTGGATACCGGCCTCGTTCTTCGAGCGCATCGCGGCGAGGAGTTCCTTGCGTGCCGCGATGATCTCCTCCGGCGTGGGGTGTTTCGCCTTCGCCGTCCGGAATGCGTTGCTGTAGGTATCTATTCCGTCGGCCAGCATGCCTAAGCCGGTGCCGAGCTGGTCGAGCCAACCGCGATGCTGTCCGAGTTCGGTCGCGGCCGCGGCACCGACCGGCTCCCAATTCTGCATCGCCCGCGCCGCGAGGTCGACGCTCTCGGCGGCGGCCAGGTGCTGGCTGCCGGTGAACTTCCGGATCGAATCCGCGAATCCCGTTGCGGCACCGGGACCGGGACCTGTGTGCAATTGCTGGGCGAACGCCAACGGATCGATGGCGCCTCCGCCCGCGGGAAACGACATCGTCGGCGGCCGCCGTTGGCCGACCTCCTGGAACTCCCCTACCGGATTGTTCACCACGTCGGAGCCACCACCGCCGATTATGCGCCCATTGCGCTCATCGGTCTCGGTGTACTCGGCTGCCGCGGCGCCGATGTTGTGTGCCGTGCGTTGAACCTCGTTGAGAACGCCGATCATTCCGTTGAACAGCGACGCCGCCTGTGCGTTGAGCTGCGGCACTGCCCCGGCCGAGATCGGGTCCGCCCCTGCGGGCACGACCCATCCGCCGGGCAGCGCCGTACCGGTCTCGCGCGCCATCGCGGCGAGCTTCGACGCCGCAGCGACGAGTTCCTGCGGATCGACATTCAGCGCCATCGCGACCTCCTCTCCTCATCTGCCACACGATCAGGCAGGTGCCGCGATAATCGGCACTGCCGCGTTCGCGGACTGATCGGGCGTGCCCGGCGTAGCCGGGGGCACATCCCCATCCTTCGGTGCGGTCAACTCGATGCCCTTCGGATGGGCGAATCCGGCGAACTGACCGAATTCTCCTGCGCTGTCGTCCATCTCCGGAACGAAGGGTTTCAGTTGGCCGTTGACGACTGCCTCCAGCGTACCGCCCTCGTCCGAGCCGAATACCACCAGAATCGCGCTGCGCTTGTCCCACGTGGCGACATCGCCGGTCATCAGCTGGTACGGATCGACCCGGTCACCGATCTGCTTCTTATCCGACCACTTGGCGGGCGTCTTCTCGTACGCCTTCTGCGCATCGGTGCCGCTGGCGTTACCGAACGCCGCATCCAGGGCTTGCGCGACCATCGCGGACACCTTCTGGGTGCGACCATCGGGGAACGTGTAGACCACGCTGCCGTCCGCACCCGGCGTGCGACCGGGAGCTCCGGCAGGCCCCGCGGGGCCCGTGCTGGCCGGCTGCGCGTGATGTGCCGCGGGCGCCGTAACAGCAGGCTGCACCGCGGCAGGCTGCGCCACCGCCGGCGTGGCGACCGGCGGAACCACCGGAGCGACCTGGTCGTCGAAGCGCCGCGGGTCCAGCTCCGCGCGCCGGTCGTTCAGGTCCTGGTCGGCCATATTGCGTGCCATCGCCTGCTGCATCATCATCGGCAGCATCGAGCTCATCATGTCCATGCCGGAGCCCATCGGCGACGCTGCGCTCGCGGGCTGCACGGCAGGCGTGGTCGGTGTGGTGGCATCCGTCCCGAGATCGCCTAGCGAACCGGGTGTTTGGCCATTCGCACCGGAGTTGTCCAGGTCGGCTGGCGATAATGGGTCCCCGAGGCCGGTGCCATCGTCCAAACCATCCAGGCCGGGAGGGAATAGGTCCTGGCCTACATTAGCTGGGTCCGCCTCATACGGGGGGGTGTACGGCGGCTGAGGGATGTCAGCCGGATCCAACAATTTCTTCTGCAGGTCTGCGTTTTCCTTTTTGAGCTTCTCCAGCTCCTCCTTCACCTTGTCCAACTCAGTCGTGTCGCCACCGATGTCGCCACTTATCTTCTCCTGCGCCTTCGTCGCGTCGTTCATCGCCTGCTCGCCTGCCTCCAGCGCCTGCGTAATATAGATGAGGATGTGCTCGTCCTCACTCATCCCGGCCGGCGGGATAGTCGGCGCTGCCGCATTCACGAGATCGATGACGCCATTGATCGCTTGCTTCCCGCTCTCACCTTCTACGTCTGCTTCTCGAATCTTCTCCACCAGGCCCATGCTCGAGTCGTAGAGGGCAGTGAATGCATTCTCCAGCGATAGCACAGTGACGGCGTAGTTGGCGAAATGGGCCTGGTCAGCACCACGCACCTGGGGAACGAGCGGCGCCTTCGGCGGTTTCGTTTTTTTACCCTTGCCGAAACTCTTCCAGTAATCGTGAAAACGCGTCGGCAATTTCAAGTAGAAGTCTTCGGTCGCTTGGGAAAAATTGTACGCTGGCGGATATCCACCACCGGGTGGGTGCATATCCGGCATCAGCATCTTGTTCATTTCCATAGAACGCGCGCCTAGGCCGAAACAGCTTCAGGTTGAGGTTCGATGATCTTGGTCGGCAGCTGGTCGGCGTAGCTGAGCGGCTTATTCCTGTCCCAGACTTGGTTACCCAACCCGGTAGCGAGGCCAGCGGTGGTGGAACCGAGTCCCAGACGAGTCATCGATGACCTCGCCCACTGCCCTTTGAACGACATACCAATTCCCCTGGTGACCAGGGCCTCCCCACCTTCCCTGAGGCCGGACAGAAGCCCTCTGGCCCCACCTCCCGCAAAACCACCTGGGATGGCACCCAGCGCCCCGCCCACCAACGCGGACTCGAGCCCGGCACTCATCGCATCACCGAAACTACCGCCGTTGAACCCAGTCTCCGCGGCAGACCACAAGCCGCTCACCGCACCACCCAGAAGTGCGCCGCCGACGGGACCACCGAACGCGAACCCCACCCCACCCGCTACACCTTGGACAACGGTCTGAGCGAAGTCCTCGAAATCTAAATCTATGCCGAACATTCGATCACCTGCTCGATGAGGCGTGGATGGGTGTGTGGGGCGGTCGGATGACGTGGCGCAATCCTGCTCGAGCGCTCTGCACCGTCCCTACGGCAACGCCGCAGGCCGGGTTGGCTTTGTCTATCACGGCCAGATCCGCCTTCCGATCGAGTACCCCGCTCAGGACCGGGAAGTTCGACCTCCCGACGCCATCCACGAGGCTCCTTCCCGAACTCGCTTTTATTGTCAGCGATTCCCATCTATGGGAACCGGCATCCTGGTCGAACCGGTCAGGATTAGTCTCTGACACGTAGACTGACGTGCACGAATCGCCGTGGCCGCCAGGTTGTTCCAGCCGCCGGTGACCACTGTAGGAGGAAGTAGCGGATGAGCCTCCGTCGCTTACTGCTCGAATGCGCCGCCCGGCAGCCTTTTACCTCCCGATGGCGCCGGATGCCAGAGGTGTGCCATGACGAGCGCTGAGGTCTGGCCCGCCGAGGTCGAGGTCGACGCGAACCAGCCCGGGACAGCGGACGATCAGCAATCCGGGCCGGTGACGCCGTGGTCGAACCGGCCACAGCAGCGTCCGCGACCGGGTGCGGGTGCGGGTGCGCCGGGGCAACCAGGTGCGAACGGTGCTCCGCCGACGGCCCCGGGGCAACCAGGGACGTCTACGCCCGGCCAGTCGGGTGTTCCGGGTCAGCCTGGTCCCTCGAATGGTGTTGGTCAGCCGAATGGTGTTGGTCAGCCGAATGGTGTTGGTCAGCCGAATGGTGTTGGTCAGCCTGGTCAGTCGATTCCGGGTGCGCCGGTACCTGGTCAACAGGCTGCGCCGGGTGGTGTGGTGGCTCCGCAGGCGGGGCAGGCGCCGCCGGGGCCTGGGTCTGCGCAGGCAGAGCCCCCACCGCCGGCGGTAGATCCGGAGTTGATCGGTAATCTCCTGCCTGCCGCGGCGATGGCCGGGACGATGGCGATGGGCATGTTGCCGATGATCGCCTCGGCGTTGGCGGGTTTGGGTGGCGGTGGGGGTGGTGCTGCACCAACAACGGGCGCGGAGGGCGGCACTACTGCCGGTGGGATGTCGCCGGAGTCCGAGCGTGCGTTGAAGGTGTTGAAGTTGTTGGAGGCCGTTTACGGTGGAGGCGACCCATCCGATCCAGAGGTCAAAGAGCTGGAGCAGCAGCTGGGCGTCTCTACTGGGAGCGGGTCGGGTGCCACGTCGATCAAAGCCAAGCAATTGTTCCAGCGCACGGCCGCTACCGCGTTCAACAACCTCGACAACCAACTCGTGTCATATATGCGTGGGCTGGCTGGCAACAACAAAGTCGACAAAAAAGCCGTCACCGGTCTGCTACGTGAAGTAAACGTCGCCCTCGCCGAACTCGGGCCACAGGCCTACACCAAGGCCGGACAGCAGAAAGTCCACCAAATCCTCACCGCCGCACTACAAAAAGCCCAAGCCATCGTCTCCGGCGGACAAACCAACGCCACCGACACCGCCAACGCCATCAACCGGCTCACCACGCAATACCTCTACAACATCGCAGGCAAAAAATACACAGCACCGGCTGGGGCAGGAGCGGGAGCGACCGGAGCCGCCGCGAAGGCGATCGCGGTGGCACTGGCTCAGACCGGAAAAGACTATGTGTGGGGCGCGGAGGGGCCGAATTCGTTCGACTGCTCGGGTCTGATGCAGTACGCCGCGGCTGCGGCGGGTGTCAAGATTCCACGAGTCGCGGCGGATCAGTATCGCCAGCTACCCAAGGTCAATCCGTCGGATATCCGGCCGGGCGACCTGATCTTCACCAGGTTCGGAAACGGTGGCCCAGGCCACGTCGTCATGTACATCGGCAACGGCGAATGTATTGCCGCGTCCCGCAGCGGAGTACCTATCGGGAAGGTCCCACTGCCGAAAAGTTACGCCGCGGCACGATGGACCTGACCGCCTCCCTGCGGCTTCGTCGGCGCCGAGTGCGGAGATGACGGACGAGTACCTCGCGCACGCCAGCGCCTGGCCATCGAAGTGAGCGTGGTGAGCGAAGGCAGATCCGTGACGCCCTGGTGTCGGCGTAGAAAGTCAGATCCGCGATCCGGGCTGGCGGTGAAAACGGACCGTCGGTGAACTCGATGGTGGTAGCACCACGCCGACGCACCCACTCCACAGCGTGCATGGTGTCGCGCGGGATTGAACAACCGACCCATCGGCGCCGATGGGTCGGTTGAATTCCACGGACGGACGACGCCGGTCGTGCGCGTGGCCCTGTGCATCCGAGCGGAATCGAGTGTCAGTACCCGACATATGAGCCGCCACCACGCATCTGCACGATCCCCGGCACATTGCTGACCGAACCGTAGCGCTCGATCGAATACCGCACGCCCGCGATGATGTTGTCGACCGGATTCCAGATATTACGATGTCCCGGAAGGGAATACGAGTTGAATGTCGGATCGATGGTCTGCATCAGCCCCTTTGACGGGATCCCCGCCGCGGCGTTGCTGTCCCACAGGTTGATCGCGTTCGGGTTGCCGCCGGATTCGTGCTGGATGATCGCCGCGATATCGGCGGGATCGATCTGGCGCGTGTCATAGCCGTGCTGGCGGAGCACCTGAAGTGCCTCGTTGATCCATTGCCCCTGCTGACCAGAGGGGCGGGTGCGCGGCGGACCACCGCTGGGGCCGCGCATGCCCGGGTGCGTAGCACGACGCGGGCGGCGCGGGCGGGCCGGGCGCGCCTGTTGCATGTACCGGTCCGCGAGGGCGGCAACACGTTCGGCGGTGAGCGTCGCGGCCGCCTGCCCCTGCCCTAAAACCGTTCCAGCACGCTGTAAAGCGTTACCCAGCGTGACTACAACGAGGTGCCGTCCCGCTGCCGTGTCCTCGACCTTGCCGAGCGCGGTCAACGCGGTATTGACCTCGGCGATGATCGAGTCGATGGCGGCCCTTCCTTGCGTCGTGCTGTCGACAGCGCCGTCGAGGATGCGCCCGAGTTCGGCGTTCAAAGACTGTGTGGCATCTACATTCCGCGAGGTGTTCTGATTGTTGGCTGCGTACCGCGATCCCAGCTCGCCGTCCCACACCACCGGACCGGTCGGCCGGCCTGCCGCGATGTCGGGAGGGGCGTAGGGTTGCCCGGAGTTCGCGGTAGGAGTTCCGTCGCCGTAATGGGCAGCTATTGATGCGAGGGCACCGAGCGCAGCCGCCGCCATCGGCGTGGTCGCCCCGGACCAGGCCAGCGCGTCGGGTCGGGCAACGGACGCGGCGCCGCTTGTAGTAGAAGGTGTTTCGACGACCGGAGTGCCCGCTGGGCTGCGGGCGGCAGCATTCGCCACCGGCGCCGGAGCAACCGATGCCGGCGCGCCTCCGGGTAGCGGTGGCGGGACCCGTGCCGGACTGCCCCGGGCTTTCGTCCTGGCAGGGCGGCCAGGGGCAGACGTGGTAGCGCCCGCTCTCGGGTCATTACCGTCCTCCGTGTCAGGTTCGGACGGGGTCCGCTTCGTCGGCGCCATCAGTGCCTCGCGTATGCACGACTGCTGCGAACAGCCTGGACGCCCGGCATATTACTGACCGAGCCATACCGGCTGCGGGCGTGCCCGGTTCCCCTGAGGATGTTGTAGGTCTGGCATCCGAGCTCGTTCATCAACCCACACAACACCGCTTGCTTGTGTGCGATGGAGCCGCTCAGAACGGGAGCGATCACCAGATGGGACAGCATCACCGAGGCAGCCATGATTCACCTTCCGCCACACGACTCGATGCGTGTGCTGCCAACCATCAGATCAGGCAGTGGATGCCAGTGCAGATGTTCCAGGCCTCTGACCGTGGGGGGCCAACTCCGTCGAATCGCTGGCCTCATGTCACCTGCCCCGGTGCTTCACTCACCCCATCAGAGGAATTTCTTGCGCCTACACCTGCCCGACAGCGTATCCTAGCTCTATTCATATCTCGCCACCATGTTCCCGGCAGCGGGAACGTGCTGCGTTACAGCATTGTGATGGAATCCACAACTGGCAATACACCGCAGCTCACGCTGATCCCCGTTGCGGCACGGCGTTGTGGCGATCAGCCAGGCGGGGACGCGAATCGATAAGGCGATTGGGCCTATCGGACACGCCCGGTGCGGACCTGGCACCGGGCAAGTCCGGCATCCACTCAAACGGCGCCTTACGGTCGGCGCTAAGCGGAGACGCTTCCCATAGAAGCCGCGATTCGATTTGCAATCGCGATGCGCTGGTTCCTTGCCTCGCCAGAGCTTCTTTCATAATACTGATCGAAGACCGCTGCGGCAGTGGCGGGCGTTTGTGCAGCTTTGAGATATCTGTATGCACCCGATTCACCACCGCGCAATTCCTGCATCATGAAATCCACTTGGACCTTCCAGTCGGTGACTGGCTTACCCTGGGCGGCGGCAAATCGCTCGAGATTTCGCCGACGCCCCCCCAGCCACTGACACAAACCTATGGCACCTTCGCGCGGATTCAGAGCGGAAGTCTTCAATCCTGATTCAACCTGCATGTTGCCCACGATTCCTGCGGCTTGCGCCGGCGTGAAGCCATATTTTGTGATGAGGTACTGATAAATTTCCTTGGCCTGGGGATTCGAACCACCCGGGATGGAGTCGCCGGATTGGTTTGGTGCTGTGTATTTTTTGCCTGCGATATTGTAGAGGTATTGCGTGGTGAGCCGGTTGATGGCGTTGGCGGTGTCGGTGGCGTTGGTTTGTCCGCCGGAGACGATGGCTTGGGCTTTTTGTAGTGCGGCGGTGAGGATTTGGTGGACTTTCTGCTGTCCGGCCTTGGTGTAGGCCTGTGGCCCGAGTTCGGCGAGGGCGACGTTTACTTCACGTAGCAGACCGGTGACGGCTTTTTTGTCGACTTTGTTGTTGCCAGCCAGCCCACGCATATATGACACGAGTTGGTTGTCGAGGTTGTTGAACGCGGTAGCGGCCGTGCGCTGGAACAATTGCTTGGCTTTGATCGACGTGGCACCCGACCCGCTCCCAGTAGAGACGCCCAGCTGCTGCTCCAGCTCTTTGACCTCTGGATCGGATGGGTCGCCTCCACCGTAAACGGCCTCCAACAACTTCAACACCTTCAACGCACGCTCGGACTCCGGCGACATCCCACCGGCAGTAGTGCCGCCCTCCGCGCCCGTTGTTGGTGCAGCACCACCCCCACCGCCACCCAAACCCGCCAACGCCGAGGCGATCATCGGCAACATGCCCATCGCCATCGTCCCGGCCATCGCCGCGGCAGGCAGGAGATTACCGATCAACTCCGGATCTACCGCCGGCGGTGGGGGCTCCGCCTGCGCTACCGCAGGACCTGGCGGCGCCTGCCCCGCCTGCGGAGCCACGACACCACCCGGCGCAGCCTGTTGACCAGGTACCGGCGCACCCGGAACCGGCTGACCAGGCTGACCAGGAACCGCACCCGACTGACCAGGAACCCCCACCCCCGACTGAGCCTGCCCACCAGGCACCGCCGACGAAGCACCCGGCGGCTGACCCGGACCCGACGGTACCGCGGACTGATCCGGGCCCGATGGACCACCCAACTGACCAGGCGCAGGCGCACCGGGACGAGTGCGCGGATCCCCCGGCCGACCTGACCACGGCGTCACCGGAACCGGCGGCGCCTCACCTTCTTCGCCGGTCTCGATCTGGGGCTCTACCTCGGTAGGTGGCATCGCGTATCCTTCACAGCCCGCCGCCGAGCACGCGCTTCACTCGCACGTCGCTCGTGCTCGGCATCGACACCTCGACACACCTGCCGGTCGTGGCATCGGTAGTGACCAGCTGGGTGGCGCTGACCGCGATCCCGGCGTGTGTCGGCGCGTTGCCACGGTAGTCCCAGAAGACCAGATCGCCTGGGGACACCGCGGACGGATCCACTCGCTGACCACATGCCCCTTGCGCCGCAAGGGTGTTCGGTAGCACTACGACGGTGGAACCGACGCCGTCGGACTGTCCGCACGCGCGCTGGGCGGAACCGCCCGTTGCCCCGGCAGAGTCCGCAGCGGGCGGCTCCGCCGCAGCGGAACCCGCGACGAGTTCGCACCGCCCTGTCGACTGCGCGGCCGAGGCGCGGTAGATGATCGACCTGGTCAGGTCCGCGGCGTCCGCACGGCCACCGGCCGCGTCCTGTGCTCCGCTCGCCGGTGCCGCCGCCAGTGTGAGCGCGAGCTCACGCGCACACTCGGCACCAATTCCCGAATTTCCCGCCAGCAAGGGCTGAGCTTGGTACGGCGCGATTTTCAGCGCGGTGACGCAGGAGCGCTGCCAGTCGGAAGCGCTCGAGTCGTCCGGCGCGATGGTCAGTGCCGCGTAGGGATTCGTGGTGGGCGCTGACGAGGCACTGGTGGCCGGGGCGGTCGGCGCGGTGGGCAGCGCCGCAGCGGCGGCACGAGTCACCGTCACGGTCTGGGAGGGATCCGGCCCCACCGCGCTGTCGCATTGGTAGTGCAGATCCGAGGCGATCGCCGACGTCGCGCCGCCGACGATCAGCACGAGGATGATGACGATGGCAAACAGACCACCCGTGACCAGTATCGCCACAATCAGCCAGGTCGGGGTTATCGAGACGATCCATATAACAGTCATCAGACGGTTGATCATCGGGTGCCCTTCCTTGAAGCCGGCCCATCACAAGCACTGGAGATCCGCGGTGTGGATCAGGGATGTCTCGAATTGTTCAAAATCGCAGCGGGAATATCTGGAAGCGGATTAGTATCCGATTTCCACGGCGGCGCGAGCGAAGTAGCGCCGGTACTCGGCCGACCGGCCTGCCAATTGTTGGTGTCGGATGCATTGTTGATTTCCTCGCGAAGCCGCCGTATCCGATGGAAGTCGGTGGGGTTTTGGGATACCCATTCTGTTGCCGCGTCTACCCTGAGTGCGTGTTCGTTAGTTATCCATTTCTCCAGCCGCTCCGCTTCCCGCTTCTGGAGTGTTCTTACGTCTCCTGGGGCTTTCTCCCATCTAATAGGGGTAGCTCCGGCACTTCCATTCGCGACTTTCTGCAGGTTCTCAATAAAGGGCTGCCCAGGGTTTTCAAAATAATCATTGCCCAGCTTGACAATCCCAGCAGGCAGCGTGACACCACCGGCATTATGGTGCCGATACCTTCCGACGGCCGCTCGCAATCCACCCAACCTAGCTTCGCTCCACCCCGGATCTTGCCAATCGGATTCGAAATGCTTGTGGGCGGCGAGGACGCGCGCCAAGTGCGCCGAGGGAAGGGGCTCAGCCTCCACGTGCCGCAGAATGTCCGCTTGGACCGCAGTTGCTTTCTGGGCGGTCCGCCAGCCGATTCCAGCCTTCGTGAGGGCAGCACTTACGGGTTGCATGTTGCCACCGGTCAGGTTCGATATGGCCTCCGCCGCATAAGCAGCAGCTAGCTGGCTCTTGGGGTGCGCTCTGGACGACCGAATGCCAGACTTCGCGAAGTCGCCCATAGAACGGCGGTCGTAATGAGGATTTATCATCTCCTCACCGAACTCTTTCGCCATACCCCACTGCAGTCTGTTCGCCCTCATTTGATCCCGCGCGCCGGGTTGGCCCGGGTCGCGAACCCCGCCCGCAAGCCATGAAGTGATCGGGGAACCACTGAGGGTGCTGGCCGCTGCGAACAGTCCGAGTCCGGCCATCGAGTTGCCCGCACCCGCGGTGCCCATTCCCAGAGCGGTCCCCCCACCACCACCCGAGCCTTCCCTCGCAAAGCCGCTCTGTATCGCCATCGCGAACCGGTTGGTTATCCAGTCGTTGCCGCTGTCGAGGCTCTTGCTGAGGCGCCGCAGCTGCAGGATGGCGACGATCTCGACGATCGCCCCGATGACGAACACCGACATGACCTGGCCGCGTGCCTGTTGGAACAGACTGCCCAGGAACAGCTCATAGAGACCCAGAAAAATGACGAAGATGGCCATTCGTGCCGCCGCGACGAAGCCGTGCACCACGCTGCGGACCGTGAACGTCTGCGTCGGCCCGTACACGAACCCGCCCGCGGCGAACCCGAAGATCGACATGAACCCGTAGTAGATCGTGTCGAGCGCAGCCCAGATGACCTTGATGGCCAAGTAAGCGGCGAAAAGCAACAGAATGGCCGCGGACAGCAACAGCAGCAGACCGGCTCCGATCTGACCTACGCTCGGATTATCGGCCGCCGCATGTGCGACGGTGTCGCCGCACGTCTTCATCCCGTTCTTGACCCGGTCTTCATCACCGGCCATGACGCCAGCCGACCATGCCGCCTTGCAGGACGGCCGGTCATCCACGATATGCCCGAAGTTCCAGACCTGCAGAGGCTTTCGCGCGAAATTATCCGCCATGTCGGCCTGCATCCGCGCCACCAACTGGTTCGGATTCGGATTGCTGTCACCGTTCAACCCAGCTGCGACCGAGATACCAAGGTCACGCCCCTGCACCAGCAACCCGTCCGACGACAAGACCTCGGCCAGTGGCGCGGCCAGAAACAACGGCCCCAGAATGGCCACCGCCACCATCGTCAAGATTTGCATCATGGCCTTGGCGTGATAGCCACGCACGATGAACCACGCCACGAAGAAGGCACCGATCGCCACTGCCGTCGCCAGCATCATAGGCGTCGCAATCTGCGCCGTCAGGTTATCGGCCACCGCTTTCAACGGCGCACTGAACATGTTCAGCCATCCGAAACCCACTGTCTGACCAGGCAACCATACCCCGGTTGTCACAAGGACCAGCCAAATTGCGAACAGGACACTGATCAGGAGCGATAGCACCGTGTTCCCGGGGTTCAACACCCCGCCGCGATTCGTAGCGAATATGTAGCTCGAAAGTTCGACCCCCGACGTATCTTTGATACCCATCCAGCCGAGCGCGCTGTTGGGTGCCGACCCTGCTGTCAGTGCGCTGGTCTCCGCAGTGGCCAGTGGACCCGCGAAGCCCGGGAATACGAACAGCACGAAGAGACCAACGAGAATCCAAGCGGTCCAGCGTCGACGACGAGTCGCGGCGACCCAATCACGACATCGCCGTACCACAGCCTGCGGCCGCCAGCGATCCGTATCCCATGACGCCGGTTCCCACGGCATCCCGACGGTGGGCCCGCACGGTCGAAAGCTCCGGCCGGCCTCGAAAATCATGGCACTACCTGTCGTTCCGGAAGAGCGGCACGCCCGCTGGCCGAGTTCGGTGTGCTGGTGATCGCCGCGGCACGGTCCGGACGCGCTGGGCCGAGCACTTTGCCACGGCCGATACGGTTCAATGCATCACGCATGAACATCTCGCCACGGCGCTCCTCCGGCACCTGCCGACCCGCGCCGACCGGCGGAGACGTCTCCTCTCGCAGTATCTGCAGCAGGAACGGCGCCTCTTCCAGGTCGACGCCGAGCCATTCCAAGCTATTGCGCGCCAGAGTCTCATCGCGCTGCCGGAATACGAACCGGTTGGGAATCAGATTGTGTGCCGCCCCCTGAAAGTCGGTGGCGGGGTCGTGCGAGGCCAGTCCGATTGCGGCCAGGTGCTTGCGGCCGTCCCGGCTGAAGTCCGAAGTCACCGCCGAGCCGACCTGGGTTTGGGTGAAATGGTGGGCCTCGTCACCGACCAGCAGCCCGAATCTGCCGTTGTCGGTGAGGAAGGCTTCGCGGGCGGCGACACCGACCAGTTCGTACAGCGCGGTGCCGAGCCGCTTCGTCAGCGGCAAGCGGTTGTACAAATGTGGCGTGGTGAGTTCCTCGGCGGTCGGCAACGCGAGGTGATGACTGCGGACGACGGTAGCCGCGGCGTTGAGTCGTAGCGGTCGCAATTTCGGGTCGAAGAGCACCGGAACCCGCTCGACGATGGTGCCGAGTCGCGCCGCCAGATCGGCGTACTCGTCTCCGATCCCCGGGTCGTCACGAAGCCGCCGGACGACGTGGAAAAGGTCGAGCAGACTTTGGATGCCATGTTCGGCAATCGCTTTGGGGGTCAACAGGTTGGCGGCGGCGGCTCCGGCTCCGGAGGTCGGCGACAGGTCGAGCAGCGGCAGAATCGAGTCCAGCGCTCGCTCCCCGGCGATCCGTGGGCTGAACAGGCGAAGCGGATCCAGTGACACGCTCGGATTGGCCAGGTCGATCACGACGGCGTCATCGATCGCGGACGCGAAATGCTCCCACTCGCCGACCTGGCTTCGGTCGATAGCCAAGAACTGGCCGCCCATATCGTGCACGAGAACGGCCATGAGCTTGAGGAAATAAGACTTGCCCGACCCGAGTTCGCCGGTGACCGCGAACGACGCGGACAGGTCGTGCAGCGCCGCCTCCATGATGCCGAAATGGATCGGCTCGAATTGGCCGGACAGCAGGTTGACCCCGATCACCGGGCCACTGTCGTCACCGATCTGGCTGGTGGTGAACGGTACGAAACCGGCCCACATATCGGACGGCACGATATGCGCGAAGTCGTCGAACGCGCGGCGCGGCGGGTTGCCCGGTATCAGCATCGACCACAGGTCGACCTGCGCACCGACCGGCGCGGTCATCTCCACCTGGAACCGCTTGTAGCGGCGCTTGAGCGCATTCACCGCGTCCAGCGTCGCGTCGCGCGAGGGCCCGCCGATGGCGATGACGGTGGTGAACGACACCTCCGACTCGCCACCGTTGACCTCGAAGTGCTGGTTGTATTCACCGAGCATCTGTGCCTTCGACATCAACGTGTTCTGCGCGAAGGAGACCTCCTGGTCACGCTGGTCCATCTGCTCGCCCAGCCGCCGCAGACTCAGCTCGTTGTTCTTCAGCACCTGCTCGGCGGGCTTGGTCGACACCCGCATCCCCCAGTCGACCGTGACGTCCCCTAGGCCCTCGAGCACGTTGAGGAACTCACTGCCGCCGGGAAAGGTCATGCCCGAATAGGGAAATGAACGGGGCGTGAGCATCGCCTGATAGGAGGGCCGATACACGGAGTCCGGTTGCACCACCTTGACGACAGGAACGAACGACGGACGGACTCGCCGGTTGCTGTCGGCCTGCGCTCCTTCATCGAGCGCAGCGGAGCGGAAGACGGCGGACGTCGCGTCATCCAACGCTCCGGCCCTTGTCGGTGCGACCGGCTCGCCGACCGCGCCGCGGGACAGGTAGTGTTCCCACAGCCACTGGAACAGCGCGGCGGGCACGGGAACCGGATCGAAATCGGCCCCGATGCGGGAGAGGATCGTGCTCGCTTCCTCGTCGTAGGCGTCCAGCTCGGCCCGCGAGACCGCGGTGGCGTCGATCGTGGTCGTGCTGCCTCGCCACATCCGCGACAGCGCGGAGACGCCTGAGTTGGCGGCGCCGACCGGAATCGACAGCAAATAGATCCGCGTCTGCGGCGTGATCGCCCGGACTCGTTCGTATGAGGCGACCACCTCATCGGCGTAGTCCTCGCACTCGTCCAGGTCTACGCCTTCCACCATCTTGGTGAGCACGTCGATGGTGTTCAGCCGCGCCTGGATGCCGAGCAGCAGGGAACCGTTCGGCAGGTTGTTGATCAGCGCATGATGGGCGATCTTCACGTCGTGCTTGTCGCTGGCCTTGCGCAGGCCGTAGCCGAGCGGGTTGATGAAGTATGTAGCGGTGACCAGCCCCGAATGGGTGAACTGAAGGTTGCCGCGGATCGCCGCGGTGGGCTGGAGATCTCGTCCGAATGCCATCAGGGGCTTCCTCCGGATGTCTGTTCGTTGCCGTTACCGCTCATCCGGTCCCGCAGGTCGGCGCCGCTACCTCCGGCCCCGATCACCTCGAGCAGCCGAAGATCGGTCTTGGTGTCCGCTGGGCCCACGGCCCGTCGATCGGGAAGGAGAAGAACAACGGTCTCCTCGACGAACATGGTGTGGCGCACCGAATCGCTGGTGATCGGCATGCCCGAAGCGGACACCGGCTTGCGGTAGACGATCAGCCTGCCGAGCCACATCGCCCGCGATGTCATCCGGACACCGGTGTACGGCACGAGTCCGAGCGTGAAGACCGCCATGATGGTCAAGGCCAGACCGGCCACGAAGGTGACCGCCGGGTTGAGCGGGAAGGTCATGGCACACACCGACGTCACCAACATCAACGTGACGCCACCGGCGACCTGGGGCAGGGTGTACGGCCCGAACGGGAGTTTCTGCCCGTTCTGCGCCTTGCCGATCATCGTGGGAACACGTTTGATCGGCGTGAACACCTTGATCACCTGGACCTGGGTCATCGATAACCACCGATGGGGTGATCGGGAACGATGATGTTGGAGTCCGTACGCGCATAGTTGACGAGGGTGGGCAGCACCCAGAACAGAACCGCCGCGAGAACCGCCGACCCGGCGACCGCCAAGATCTTGGCCGGAGACAGCCTCGACCTCGCCGCTTCGGAAATCAACACCCCCATGCTGAGGATGGTGATCAGAATCAATCCTGCCCAGCGAACGAAGATCAGCACGCCATAGAGGATGTTGCTGAGATTACCCATTGGGCTGCCTCTTCTCTGATCAATTCTGTGTCGCCGGCGGGATATTCACCGACGTCGAAGGTGGCGAGGTCGAACTGGTCGGTGCGCCGCCGTGGGAATCCTGACCCGCGACCACTGCCAGCGGACTCGACAGGGCGGGAACCGGATCGATCGACACCACCTGCCATTGGCCCCCGTTGCGGACCATCGTCAGCGGGTAGGCCAGCGTCGCGGTGGCGCCGGTATCGGCTTTGGGGTTGATGGTGGCCAGCACCTGGGCCTTCGCGCCGCCGGAACCGCAGGCCGCGTTGTCGGCGGTGAGCGCGACCAGCTCGACGGCGGTGAACGGAGCCGGTTTCAGCGCGGCGAGGCCCGCATCGGGCGTGGTGTAGCGGGCTACGTCACCGGTGCCCGCCAACAACGCGCCCAGGAATCCGGCCGCCACCTGGGACAGCGGCGTATCCGCCGCGCATGACGCGGAGTAGGCCAGCGCGAGGTCGGCACCCTTCCCGGGCGGCGGGACCACGGCGGGCACCGACAGCGCCCGTAGTCGCCCGTCGGAAACCGACACCGCGACCCGGTAGAACTGTCGTGTCTCGGGAGTCCCACCGGTTCCGGTCTTGCCGATCCGGACCGACACCGTCACCGACCAAACGTCCAGGCTGCTGGTGGACACGGTACGCGAAACATAGACGACCGAGGGGTCGGACACCTGTCGCGCGGACGTCGGCAACGCGATCTGCTGACCAGAGCCGACGAATTCGCCGACTCGATCCTGCTGTCCCGCAATGGCGGTCAGATAGGTCACCACGAACTGTTCGGCGAAAGATCCGGCCAGTTGCGAACGGCCGACAACGGCGGTTGTCGAATCATCGGACGGCGGAGGCGGACCGGAGTCGAACACACTGAGGATCGCGTGGCCGCCGCCGAGGACGGCGAGCACCGCCAGCACCGCGACCAAGATATTGTCGCGGCGGCGGCGCGCGGCCATCCGGCGAAGCAAAGCTTCACCCGAATCTGCCGGTCCGCGACCCACTGTCCTCACTCTCGAAATGGTAGAGAGCACATGCGATCCCAACCGGCCAGCCGTTCCCAGCGGTGGGAATCAGCTTTCAGCAGGCAGGGTTGCTTTTCATCCTGCCCGCAAGCCAGTGCCGCAATTGCTCGTCGTAGCCGATCGGCGTACTGCGCTGCCGTGGCTCCACGACCTGGCGATGGGTTTCCAGCAGCGGAACGTCGTCCGCGACCCGAACGAGTTGCGCGATAGCGAGCTGCCTGCTCGAGTACCCGGGGTACGGGTAGAGCAGAAGCGAGGTCGGCGTGTAGCCGCCGCCGTAATTGAGCAACCGCAGGGTCACCCCGGCGCTGTCGCCGGACCGGAGCCGGTCGCCGAGCTCCACCAACCGGGAGCGATCATCGGGATGGAACACGTCAACGGGTCGGAAGAGATAGTCCCAGCGGATCCACGGCGCGGGGTCGGTGAGCCAGTGCGAGATGCTGGTGTACTCGAGCTGGAGGACAGCCAGGTGCGTCCCCGCGCGACGATGTGCCTCACGCAACCCGATTCGCTCCAGCGTCGGCCACGCCGACGGCACGTTCTCCGATGTGACATCCTCGATCAGCAACCAAGCGCCGCGGGTCCGCTCGTCGTTCCGGGCGCGGATGGTGATGCGCCACTGCGCGGGACGCCCGAAACCGGACACGACGGTGGTGTCGAACTGCATCCGGTCACCGGGCTTGGGTTCGTAGAGCAGGTCGAGGACTTGCGCGTGCCGATCGAAGCTCGACAGTCGGTGAAACAACTCCGCGATGGACATCCTGGGTACATATTGTTCGGCCGTGCTGCCGGACAACCTGGTGATGCCGCTCGGCTGTTGGATGGTCTGCGTGCCGAGGTCCCAGATGGCGCCCACCGCGGGACGAAGGACAGGCACCCGCTCGGCTGCTGGTCCCAGCCACAGCCGCACCGCGTGGACATCCCCAGCCGGGCCGAAGACCGGTCTGATCAGTAGTTGGTGTCGACCGGAGCCTGTTTGGATTGCCAGGTCGATGTCCTGCGCCTGTTCGTGCGCCGTGCGGATGGCCTCGGTCAACCCCGTGGTCGTCAGCTTGTCATAGAGCGCGGGTGCTTTGGACAGCAGTCGCTGCAATACCCGTTGCCAGCTCGCGAACTCGCGCGGTGCATCCCCCACCGACGCCACCGACATGCAGTCGGGCGCCAAGGTCTCGATAGTCACCCATGGAATCACTGCGCCACTTCGCTTCGCACTTCGCCCGTACCAGCCGATCCTCCGGATCCACCTCAATCCGGATCAGACATCTTGCGACTCAGGCAATGTACCGTTATTCAGCGGCTCAATCAACCCGTACGTAACTCGTTGCTACGAAGTGTGCACTACTTTCACCCACGACACGGCGGGTGTTCATTTTGTTCACATTTTGTTCAGTTGGGCCGACTTGAAACGGCGCGCGACCCGACGGCGCATCGAGCGCTATCCCCGACCGACCCCCTCGGGCGATTCCCCCGCTTTCACGCAGATAACCCAACGAACAGTCCGAACCTCTTCTCTCGCAGAGTGTTACGTTGCCAGCAAGCCCAAGTCACCCACCCTGCGCGGACACCGCGAGCACACCGGCACCAGCAAGCAGCGCGACTTCGCCGAGTTGAGAGGGAACAACACGCAGTCCAGGCAGGAAGCTCAGTCTGGCGTGCGTGGCGACCGCTTCGCCCAGCGGTTTCCACAGCGCGGGACCAGCTTCGGCCAGCGAGCCGCCGAGCACGACCAGGTCCATGTCGAGCAGCGCGGCCACCGACGCGGCCGCTCGGCCGAGCGCCGTGCCTGCCCGGCCCAGCGCAGCCGCGGGGATGTCCTCGCCCACGCGGGCGGCCTCTACGAGCTCCGAGACCGAGTTGCCCGCCCAGCCCTGCTCCCGGGCCCAGCGCACAGCCGACAGACCACCGGCAACTGCTTCCAAGCAGCCACGTCCGCCGCAGAGGCAGCGATCGTCGAAACCAGGGACCAAGACGTGACCGACGTGTCCCGCATTACCGGTCCGCCCGACGACCACGAATCCGCCGACCAAGACCCCGCCGCTGATGTGGTGAGACAGCCTGACAACCAGCGCGTCCATCACATTGCGCGTGGCACCGAGATTTCGTTCGGCCAGCGCCAGGCACACACCGTCCAGCGCGAGCTGGACCGAAGCCTTGGGAAACAACTTTCGCGCGGCCTCGGCGATGCCGAAACCCGTGCGCCACTCGGGAACTTCCGAGGGTGCGACCACTCCGGCTGCCATGTCGATCGGTCCGGCCGAGGCGATGCCGAGGCCAGTGACCTCGGCGCCGCCCGCGACCTCGAGCAACAGTTCCCGACACCGGTCCCACGCGCCGACCGAGGGGACCGGAATCTGCCGGATGTCATCGACGCCGACCTCGGCGCCGACCCGACTCGCCGCGAACCTCGATGAACCGATCTCCAATGCCAACACTGTCATGAGTTACGCACCACCAAGAAGAGATCCGACGTCGAGAGGTCCACGCAGCATAGTCACAGGCCGTCGGTTCCGGTCGGTTTCAGTGGTTGTCCGAGCACGATGTGCCGACGGGGTGCGGGGAGGGTGGATACGGTGCGCAGCGGGCGAGGGCCGTTGCGGATGATGCGCATCGGGCGCTTGTGGTCGATCGGGGCGGCGCGGTGCCGGTCCAGGTTCTCGATGACGCTGCCGGAATTGTCATAGGCGATGCCCGCCCAGATCATCGCGCGGGGACCGTCGCCTCGGGCGGTAAGCGTCTGGGCCAGCTGGCTGCACTGAACGAAGAGGGGGCAGTTCTGGCAGGTTCGGACCGCCGCTCGCCAGGCATCCGGAGTTCCGGTGTCCATATCCCAATTGTCGGGCACGTCGGCACAGGGTGGCCGCTGGTTCGACTTTGCCGGAATCGACGAGATCTTTGCTCCTGCAAGGGATCCCGTGTCCATCGGAAGGGTTCGCGTAATGCTCATAGCCATCTCCGGGGATGCCGAGGGCACGCCTGATACAGGTGCGTGTCCCATGGATCGGACGGTCATCGGGGCTGCTCGACAGTCCCCGGAATACCAGCCGCGATAAGCTGGTCTATGCACGGTAGCCCACTGTTGCCCAGGGCACAACCTCTTGTCCCGCTACGTAACGGCTCATTGACCTCGCCGCAACACCCAGCTACGGTTTCTAACGGCCCGTTATCAAACGGACCATTTTCCACGGGGGCCCGACTATGGTTTCCTTTTAAACATGGCTGCAGACTCTGAATTCACGATCGACGAACTGGCACGGGCAGCCGACACCACCGTGCGCAGCGTCCGCGTGTACCACGAGCGAGGGCTTCTGCCTTCGCCGGAAGTGCGCGGGCGGATCGGGTACTACGGGTCGGACCACCTCGACCGGCTGCAGACCATCAGCCGTCTGCTGGGGCGGGGTATGAAGCTGAACGGCATCAGGGAGCTGCTCGAAGCCTGGGACCGCGGCGACGGGCTTGCAGAGGTCCTCGGCGTGAAGGAGGCGAACGGCACCGGACCGGAGTCGGAGGCCACCACCGAGCATGACGACGACTACGCAGAGCTGCCGGAGTACGCCAAGCAGGCACTGGCCGCCAGCGAGGATCCGCTCGAGGCGTACCGAGTCACCAACCCGCGTTGCTGTGATCTGGCCACCCGGCTCAACGACACCGGGCTGCCGGTGCAGGACACCTTCCACTTGGTCGAACGGCTGAGAGCTGATTGCGACCGCATCGCCGACCGTTTCGCCACCGAGTTGTTCTACCGCTTGGCGGGACAGGCGTATGAGGAATCCCCACGCACGCCGAGAGATCGCACCAAGCTGGAGACCGACCTGGCGATCGCCCGTTTGATCGTGACCCGGGCGGCCTCCGAACTGATCGACCAGGCGTTCGCTCGACACTCCGAGCTGCCACCGCCCACGCTGCCCAGTCCGTCCCCGCTGTCCGGCGTGCCCACAGTGCCGTCGCCGCCGGTGCCCGGCCCGCAGCCCGCGGTCGACCGTTGACGATGTAGCGGTTCCCCTCTCCTTGACGAGTCGCGTTTCAAGCGGCCGAATATGACGAGGTTCTTCCGGCCGTAGTCCCGGACCGACGCGCCACCAGGTCGTCCGGACTCGTGATCAGCGCGGCCGCCGCCATCTTCTCAGGCGACGATTCTCGCACCCACTCGCGGCCACGGCTGCGACGAACACGTCCGCTCGATCCGAATGGAGCCGGGCACGAACATCCGATATACGTACGCTAGGTCTCGTTCCGCATTGAATACCTACGTAGACAGACTTGTTCGCGTCTTTGAAATCTGTTCACTAGTTGCGACAACCGAATGCTCACAGCGCACAGCCTTGTTCGGTGAACAATGGCTGGCAAATCGACAAACGCCCCTTGCGTATCACCGATGCTGAAGTGTTGCCGAGCGACACAGAGTCTCCGGCTCGGCGCGGAAAGCCAGTGATCCAACGCTCCTCCAGATCGATATTCGCGTCGGTTATGGCACGACGAACTCGCCTAGCGCACTTACGTATACGGATCCCTTGGCCGTAGACGCCGAAGCGGTGTCCATCAGGCTCGAGGGCGAGTAGACCACCGAGCGGATCACCGAGTCGGCTCATCAAGAAGCCGAGTCCGGATCGCGTGAGCGTAACGACCTCGCACCAGCCGGTTGTCTACTCCGGGCAACGGCGACTCAGGTGCTGGATACCGTGCTTCAGCAGAAAAGCGGTCGGGGGTTCGGGAATGGAGTGGAGCCAGCCCCGCCCACCCACCTTTGCCACCCACAACCACCTCCGGAGGTGGTCCGCACCGCCGGAGTCGCCGGCTCCGGTCCATCACCGGGCAACACGAGCCGGTCGCTTGCCGGATCGCCTGCGACGCAGGCTCCGTGACAATCCCTCGATGGAGCGGTTGCGGCCGAGGCAATCGCACCGTCGAGATCTCCAATTATGGTCGGGGTGACAGGATTTGAACCTGCGACCCTCCGCTCCCAAAGCGGATGCGCTACCAAGCTGCGCTACACCCCGTTGCTCTCGCGACGGTCCGGCCGCCGACGAGGATGAATGCTCTATGGAGCGGGTGACGGGAATCGAACCCGCACCATCAGCTTGGAAGGCTGAGGTTCTACCATTGAACTACACCCGCAGGCATACGACACCGATGGGATCGCCACGATGTCGTGTGCGACCCGACTCTACCGAACCCTCCTTCCTAAAAGCCAATCAGTCCCCCGCACAGCGAATTCTCGCAGGTTTGGGCTGACCGGTCTGTCTCCCGATGCCGCCGGCATGTCAGAGGACCGCCGGGAACTACGGCACGCGCAGCAAAATTTAAAGGAAGTATTTCCTCGAAAGTCTGGCGTATCGGGTGCCGGACGGTGAAACATAGATGAGGCGTGACGACTCCCGTCAGGGGAGCCGTAGCCCACCAGCGGTCACCGGTCACGCCAGGAATGCCGCGCAAGAGGGGTTTCCGATGGGGACCGCACGACTCGCCGTAACAGTCTGCATGCTAGGCACGTTGCTCAGTGCCGGGTGCGGTGCCGGCAACAGATCGGAGCAACGACCACCGAACACGACACCGTTCCGCACACCGGCGGCTACCCGCACGGCAACCACCGCACCACAGGTGAACACGCCGGCACCACGGGAGACGACCCTCCTGCCGACCACCCAGGCATTCGCGCCGCGGATCGCCGAACCGCCACCGCGGCCACCGACGGCGGAATCGCGACCGGCGGCTGCGGTGACACCACCCGCTCCCGCAGTCCCGCCCGCAGGCAGCGTTCGCTATTCGAGCTGCGCCGACGCGAAAGAGGCAGGCACAGCACCGCTCCACCGAGGCGATCTCGGCTACAACTCGAGACTGGATAGAGACGGCGATGGCGTCGCGTGCGAGAACTGATTCCTGCGGGACCGACAGTGGCCCGTCGGTCCGGACCGGGACCGACACCCGTGCACCACCCTCTGCCAGCGTGTCGCCAGCGCGTCGGAGCGCGATTTCGCAGCGAACGAATTGAGGTGTAACACCTCACCGATGGAAGCGATCACATACCTGATCGCCTTTCACGAGGGATCGAGAACACGTTGCAAAACTGGGCGTTTCGATGCCGATTGGCTTGCTAGGATCCTTTTTGCCGGACGGGGGTATCTGGAAAGGGGGCGGTGAGCGTGCGCCGAACCAGGTGGACACAACCGCGTAGCAGTGAGAACGATCGGGGTGGCGCCGGCGCCCGTGCCAGAATTGGGCACCTGAGTACCGACGTCATCCACACCGGGTGAGTTCGATGTCGACGAATATCGAGCCCCCGGTAGCCACCATGGCCCGAGCATGGGCCCGTGCGGTGTGCGCCGAGCCCGGTTCGGGCGCGGCCCCCGAACAGCTGGAGCCGGTACTGATCGAGATCGTCGAGCGACTGCTCACGCTCGCCAGGTCCGAGCCGTTCCCCGTGTTCAAAGCGCGAATGCTCGGGGCCAGGCTCGCCGAGGCGCCGTTCGACCGGATCCGGATGCTCGCGCAGGCATCCAGGTGGCTGCTCGGTTTTCCCTCTGGCACACCGGGCTCGCTCGTAGCCACCCGCTGGCCGCTCGTGGCCAGTCAGGCCATCGACAGTTACGCGCAGGCGCTGCAGGAGCGGGCACTCGCGCAGCAGGAGCAGAATCTTTCGGCCAAGGTGTCGCTGCGGGTGCAGGAGATCGCCGCGTTGCAGCATCGGCTGCGCCACGAGGCTACACATGACGCGCTTACCGACCTGGCCAACCGGACACTGCTGCAGGACAAGGTACGGGTGATGGCGACCGATCCGACTCGCGGTGTCGGGCTGCTGCTGATCGACCTGGATCGGTTCAAACAGATCAACGACGGATACGGCCACGCGATCGGCGACGAGGTGCTGGTCGAGCTGGCCAACCGACTGCGCGAAGCCTGTCCACCGGACACGGTGATCTGCCGGTACGGCGGTGACGAGTTCGTGCTCGCCATCAACCCGCACCGCAATATGCTCATCGATCTCGCACACCGGATTGTGGCAGCGCTGCGTGACCCGGTGTGGTCGTCGGCGGGACCGGTTCCGGTGTCGGCGAGCGTCGGCACGGCCTACAACCCGCCGGGCACCCCGTGCGATTTCACCGATCTGCTCCGCCGCGCCGACCGTGCGATGTACGCCGCGAAAACGGCGGGTGGTCGCCGGTTCGCGTTCGCCGACGAGCCGGAGATCAACACGGCCGTCGCGGGCTGACGCGTTCCACCGACCAGCTTCCGCCTGGCGATCGGCGCCTTTGGTTCAGCCCGGTTGGCAGGTGGGGCACCAGAAAAGGTTTCGCGTTTCCATGACCTGATGGGCGATCGGCGTGCCGCACAGTCGGCACGGTGCGCCGTGGCGTCGATAGACATAGGTACGTGGACGATCGGGCGAATACGAGGGCTCGCCGTGATCGTGCTCTGGTCGGACCACAACCATCTTCCCGACGCGCACCCCCACGCGCATCAGCGCGCCGAGATCGGCCCACATGGAAGCCCACTCGCCGTCCGTCAGGGCGGTGCCGGGCCGATGCGGCGAAACTCGATGCCGGAACAGCAGTTCCGCGCGGTAGACGTTGCCGACTCCGGCGAGCACCTGCTGGTCCATCAGCAGAGCGCCGATCGGCCTGCGCGAGCGACGAATACGGTGCCATGCGCGATCCGGGTCGGCGCCACGGCGCAGCGGATCCGGGCCGAGCCGATCGGTGAGCGCGGAAACCTCAGGTGCGAACAGGATCTCGCAGGCGGTCGGCCCGCGTAGGTCGGTGCCGAAGCCGGGCTGTCCCTGCGGCGCCCCGATCATCCGCATCCTGACCTGCCCGACCGGCTCCCCCATCGGCAGCTCGGACTCGCTGAATTTGCCGTAGAGACCCAAATGCACGTGCACAACGAGACCCGAATCGTAATGGTGGAGCAGGTGTTTTCCCCATGCCTCCGCCTTGGTCAGCACCTGACCGTCCACCCGGGCGGCGCCGGCGGCGAATTTGCCCTGCGGGCTGGATACGCGCACCACGCTACCCGCGAGGCGACGCTGATGCAGCCGCGCGAGACGGTGCAGCGTATGTCCTTCCGGCACAGCCGTACCGCGGTGCGCTCAGTAGGCGGGGACCGGCGGTGCGACGCCGGTCTTCTCGTATTCGGCGAGGATGTCGATGCGCCGCTGGTGGCGTTCCTCATTCGACCACGGGGTCGCGAGGAACGCGTCAACGATGGCCAGCGCTTCTTCGGTGGAATGCATGCGGCCGCCGATACCGATCAGTTGTGCGTTGTTGTGCTGGCGGGCCAGCTGGGCTGTCCCGACGCTCCAGGCCAGCGCGCAGCGGGCGCCGGGCACTTTGTTCGCGGCGATCTGTTCGCCGTTACCGCTGCCGCCGAACACCAGGCCCAGGCTGCCGGGATCGGCGACGGTGCGGCGGGCCGCCTCGACGCAGTAGGCAGGGTAGTCGTCGAGCGCGTCGTATTCGAGCGCGCCGCAGTCCACGATGTCGTAGCCCGCCTGCCGCAGGTGAGCCTTGACGTGATTCTTCAGTTCGAAACCGGCATGGTCGGCACCCAGGTATACGCGCATGGCAGGCATTGTGTCAGGCCGCCGCACCAGGCTCACGACAGGGCACACGCCCTCGATCGACACCGCGGTGCGTCTGCACGAATCGACTGATACGCCAGCTGTGTTCGCGGCCACAGGTCGACAAGTCCGACGGGGCAGCCGATCCCGGCAACCGAATAGCAACTGAATAGAGTTCATCCCATGCAGCAGCACGAACCCCAACCGCACGACCGAGCCGGACAGCAGGCCGACCCACAGGCACAGCAGGCAGGGTGGGCGCGGGCTCAGGACACGCCCGCCACACCCCACAGCCAGCCACATCCGGGCTCGTATCCCACCGGCTCATCGGGTTCGTATTCGTCGGTGCCGTACCAGCACAACCCTTATCCGAGCGTGCCGATGCCACCGGTTTTCCCACCCCAGCGGCAGCCGCGCGGCCTC
The DNA here is from genome assembly GCF_045207455.1 of Nocardia sp. NBC_00881. NCBI lineage: Bacteria > Bacillati > Actinomycetota > Actinomycetes > Mycobacteriales > Nocardiaceae > Nocardia > Nocardia sp. NBC_00881. Next base: position 7,412,208 of record NZ_CP108798.1, on the reverse strand, counting down.
TCGCCGTTCGGCATGCCTGCCAGGCATAGCTGGGAGATCCCGATGCTCGTCATCGTGATCGTGCTGACGGTCTTCGCCTATCTGATCGCGCTGCTGCTACTGGCGACCGGCAACTTCGACCAGTACGTTCTCGCGTTCGCGGCCGCGCCGCTGCTGCTGTGGTTGGGCCGCGGCATCAGCTACGCGACCCAGCGGGTGAACGGTGTGAAGATGTCGCCGACCCAATTTCCCGAGGGGTATCGGCTCGTGGTGGACGCGGCCGCCCGCTTCGGCATGACGAAAGTGCCGGACGCGTATGTGGTGCTCGGCAACGGTAAGATCAACGCGTTCGCCAGCGGACACGGCTTCCGTCGCTACGTCGTGGTGTACAGCGATCTTTTCGAGATCGGCGGCGCGGCACGCGAACCCGACGCGCTGGCGTTCATCATCGGCCATGAGGTCGGCCACATCGCGGCCGGGCACACCTCCTACTGGCGACAGCTCGGCATGTTCCTGGTGCCATTCCTGCCGATCATCGGAAGCTCGCTGATCCGCGCGCAGGAGTACACCGCCGACAACCACGGCTACTGCAATCGGCACATCGGCGCGCCCGCCGCGATGGGCACGCTGGCCGCGGGCAAGTACATGAACAAGCTGGTCGGCTTCGACGAGATGGCCGACCGGGCGGCATTCGAAAAGGGCTTCTTCGTCTGGGCCGTGAACGCCACGTCCAGCCACCCGGTGCTCACCTGGCGGATGTGGGCGCTGCGCGACCGCAGCAGGCACGGCAAGCTGTTCCTGCGCCCGAACCCGCCGGTGAGCGCCGGGTAACCTCCGCCCGACGGCTGTCGAAATTCCTACAGTCAGGTTCCGGCCGATGAGTCCGCGGAAGTCCGTGGCATCACCTTGCGAGGGCCGCGCGCCGCGGCACTCGCACATCGACGCTCAGTCGAACGACGGATCCTCGGTCCGGGTTCGCTTGAGTTCGAAGAAGTGTGGATAGGACGCCAGCGCGACGGCGCCGTCCCAGAGTTTGCCCGCCTCCTCGCCGCGCGGAATGCGGGAAAGGACGGGGCCGAAGAACGCGGTCCCGTTGATGTGGATGGTCGGGGTACCGACGTCCGGTCCCACCTTGTCCATCCCCTCGTGATGACTCCGGCGCAGCGCCTCGTCATAGTCGGTGCTGTCGGCCGCCGCGGCCAGTTCGGCAGGCAGACCGACCTCGGCGAGCGAGTCGGCGATCACCGCGGCAAGGGTCTCTTTGCGGCTCTCCCGCTCGTATTCGGCGCGCCGGTTGTGGATGCGGGTGCCCATCGCGGTGTAGAGCGGCGACAGCACCTTGTCGCCGTGCTCTTGGGCCGCGGCGATGGCGACTCGGACCGGGCCCCAGCCGGTGGCGAGCAGCTCCTGATACTGCGGGGGCAGATCTTCCTTGTCCTCGTTGAGCACCGAAAGGCTCATCACGTGGAATCGGGCATCGATGTCCCTGACCTGCTCGACCTCGAGGATCCAGCGGGACGTGATCCAACACCAGGGGCACAGCGGGTCGAACCAGAAATCGGCGACGTCCTTGGTGGCTTTGTCGGTCACGGGTGGATTCCTCTCGATCGGGTCCTGGATGGGCGGCGGGGCATACCCCGCCGCCATACCGACCAACCACGTCGACGCGCGATTCGTTCCCATCCGACACACCGTTTTCCCGAGCTGCCGCGCGGCTGCCAGTAGGGTTGGTCGGCAGGATCCCGGTTCCCTTCCGCGAAGGAGTCCGCTATGAGTTCTGATCAGCGTTTCGTCATCGTCGGCGGCGGGCTGGGCGCGGCCAAAATCGCGGAAGCGTTGCGTGCCAAGGACTTCGATGGAACGGTGACGCTGATAGGAGCCGAGGACCGGCTGCCCTATGAGCGTCCGCCGCTGTCGAAGGAGCATCTCACGGGCAAGAAGGAGCTCAGCGAGTTCACCGTCGCTCCCGCCCAGTGGTACCGCGACCATCATGTCGAAGTCCGGCTCGGCACCACGGTGACCGGGCTCGACACCGCGGCGAAGACGGTCACCCTGCCCGACGGTTCGACAGTGCCCTACGACAAGCTGGCGCTCGCTACCGGCTCCACGCCGCGCACGCTGCCGATTCCCGGGGCGGACGCGCCCAATGTGCACACCCTGCGCACCATCGAAGACTCCGACACCCTGATCAATCTGTTCGGCAGCGCACGCCGGATCGTCATCATCGGCGCGGGCTGGATCGGATTGGAGGTGGCGTCGGCGGCCCGTGCGGCCGACGTACAGGTGACCATTGTCGAGACCGCCGACCTCCCGCTGCTCGCCGCGCTGGGTCCGGAGATGGGCGAGGTGTTCGCCGACCTGCACCGATCGCACGGGGTCGATTTCCGGTTCGGCGCGCAGGTCGCCGAGATCACCACGCAGGACGCCATCGCGACGGCGCTCGCCGACGGTGTCCGGCTCGGTGACGGCAGCACGATCGAGGCCGACGCGGTACTGATCGCGGTGGGCGCCCACCCTAACGTCGAGCTGGCCGCCGAGGCCGGGCTCGCGGTAGACGGCGGTGTGCTCGTCGACGAGCATCTGACCACCAGCGATCCGGACGTCGTCGCCGTCGGTGACATCGCCGCGCAGCAGCACCCGGTCCTCGGCACACGCGTCCGGGTGGAGCACTGGGCGAACGCGCTCAACCAGCCCGCGGTCGCGGCCGCGACCATGCTCGGCAAACCAGCCGCCTACGACCGGCTGCCCTACTTCTTCACTGATCAGTACGACCTCGGCATGGAGTACACCGGCTATGCGGCGCCGGGCGGATACCGCAGGGTCGTCGTGCGCGGCACCCTGGCGGCGCGCGAGTTCGTCGCGTTCTGGCTGGACTCGGATAACCGGGTACTCGCAGGGATGAACGTGAACGTCTGGGATGTGACCGACCGGATCAAAGAGCTGATCCTGTCCGGCGAGCCGGTCGAGCCGGATCGGCTCGCCGACCTGACCATACCATTGTGATGTGAATCACTCTCAGGACAACGTCGAATCGGCGCGCCGAGCTCCGACCTTTCCCCGAGCGCGCCGCACGGGCGCTCCGAACGGCCCGGAGCCGGAAAGAGGAGTCGAACTATGAAGTACATGCTGTTGAAGACCTATACACCCGCCGCCTACTGCGACACTCCGATAACCGAATGGTCGCCGGAAGAGATCAAGGCGCACATAGACTTCCAGCGCGCACTCGGTGCACAGTTGGCCGAGTCGGGCGAACTGGTCGACGGGCAGGGTCTGGCTGGTCCGACCGAAGCACGAGTGGTCAGCTCGGACGGTCGGTCGGCGCCGGTGGTCACCGACGGGCCGTTTCCGGAGACCAAGGAGTTCCTGGCCGGGTACTGGATCGTCGACGTGGACAGCCCCGACCGGGCCTACGAGATCGCCGCGCAGGCCTCCGCCGCACCTGGCCCCGGCGGCACACCGATCGGCGAATACATCGAAGTCCGCGCGGTGATGGGCGCTCCCGCCACCGAGCAGTGAGCGACCGGCGTGCGGTGCCCGACGACACACCGCTCCCGGCGAGCATCGAGGACCTGCTGCGCGCACTGGCGCCGCAGGTCCTCGGAGCGCTCGTCCGCCGATTCGGCGATTTCGACACGGCCGAGGACGCACTGCAGGAGGCGATGCTGGCGGCCGCGACGCAGTGGCCGTCCGAAGGTCTGCCGGACCATCCACGGGCCTGGCTGATCCAGGTGGCGCAGCGTCGGATGGCCGACGCAGTGCGCGCCGAGGTGGCCCGGCGGCGCAGAGAGAACACCGCCTTCGAACGCGATGTCACCGATGCCGCCCCTGTCGACCACGACGACACGCTCGCGATGCTGTTCCTGTGCTGCCACCCCGCGCTGTCGCCGGCCAGTGCCATCGCGCTGACCCTGCGGGCGGTCGGCGGCCTCAGCACCGAGCAGATCGCGCGCGCCTTTCTGCTGCCGGAAACGACTATGGCGCAACGGATCACGCGAGCGAAGAAGAAGCTGGCCACGTTGGACCGGCCGTTCGCGCGTCCCGGCGGCGCGCAGTGGCACGAGCGGGTCGGCGCAGTCCTGCACGTGCTGTACCTGATCTTCAACGAGGGCCACACCACCAGCTCCGGATCGTCGCTGCACCGCACGGACCTCTCCAGTGAGGCGATCCGGCTGGCCAGGGCGGTGCACCGGCTGCTGCCCGAAGACGCCGAGGTCACCGGACTGCTCGCGCTCATGCTGCTCACCGATGCCCGGCGCGCGGCGCGCACCGGCGCGCACGGCGAACTCATCCCGCTGGTCGAACAGCACCGCGCCTTGTGGGATCGCGCTCTGATCACCGAGGGGACCACGCTGACCACCGCCACACTGGCCGAGGGCCTGCGCGGGCCCTACCAGATCCAGGCGGTTATCGCGGTGCTGCACGCTCAGGCGGCGCGCGCCGAGGACACCGACTGGCCGATGATCCTCGCGATGTACACCCGGCTCGAACAGCTCTCCGACAACCCCATGGTGACTCTCAACCGCGCGGTGGCCAGCGCAATGGTGTCGGGACCCTCAGCAGGCCTCCAACTCGCCTCGACCCTCGACGAGCGGCTCGCGGGCAATCACCGGCTCGACGCCGTCCGTGGCCATCTCCAAGAAATGGCAGGCGATTTCGACGCAGCCATTACTTGCTACACGGCAGCGGCCGCCCGCACCACCAGCTCCTCTGAACGTGACTACCTGACCATCCGCGCCGCCCAGCTACGCAGGGACGGGCACGCTCAGAACACGACCGCCCGCACCTAGGAGTTCGGGGGCATCCGCCACACGGACCTTCGTGGTACCTGCCGGCCGATTTGCCGACCGCGCGTACCGCGGGCGAGCGGGTGGACCAGCCGCAGTTGCTACGCGACGCCGACACGGCCGGGCCACGGAAGCCTGCCGATCGAGGCCGAGGCAGACTACCCGGTGTGGCACACAAAAACAGCGCGGGAGTTCTACTGTTCCGCCGGACCTCCGGCCACGACGTCGAGGTGTTGCTCGGGCACATGGGCGGCCCGTTCTGGGCGCGAAAAGACCTGGGCGCCTGGTCGATTCCCAAGGGCGAGTACGAGCCGGAGTCCGAAGACGCGCGCACCGCGGCCGGGCGCGAATTCGCCGAGGAACTCGGCCTGCCCGTTCCGCACGGCGAGTGGATACCGCTGGGCGAGGTCAGCTACGGCAGCGGCAAAGGAAAGAAGAGCGTCACCTTCTGGGCCGTCGAGGGCGACCTGGATCCCGCCGACATCGTGCCTGGAACCTTCGAACTGGAGTGGCCGCCGCACTCGGGCACGATCACCGAGTTTCCGGAGATCGACCGCGCCGCGTGGTTCGACCTTGCCACCGCCCGCGACAAGCTCATCGTCGGCCAGCGGCCTTGTCCGGACCGGCTGGCCCAGCACCTGGCGCTCTGACCCGCGGCTACCGCGGCACGCCCGTCCAGGTCCGGCCGGTGATCAGTTCGTAGGCCTCCATGTACCTCTGCCGGGTGGCTCCGACGATGTCGGCCGGGATCTGCGGGCCGGGAGGCTCCTTGTCCCAGCCGGTGGAGGTCGACCAGTCGCGGACGAACTGCTTGTCGAACGAGCGCTGCGGCCTTCCCGGCTGCCACTCGTCGGCGGGCCAGAACCGTGAGGAATCCGAAGTGAGCACCTCGTCGCCGAGAGTGAGAATATCGCCGTCCCAGCCGAATTCGGCCTTGGTGTCGGCGACGATGACGCCACGTTCGGCGGCGTGCGCCGCGCCGCGGGCGTAGATGTGCAGGGTGAGCTCGCGCAGCCGCTCGGCGACCGCGCGCCCCTCCTGGTTCACCACGTCCGCGAACGTGATCGACTCGTCGTGGCCTTGCGACGCTTTGGTGGTCGGCGTGAAGATCGGCTCGGGCAACTTGTCGCCCTCACGCAGCCCCGGCGGCAGCGCCACCCCGGACACCGAGCCCGTTCGCCGATACTCAACGAGCCCCGAGCCGGTCAGGTAGCCGCGGGCAATGCATTCGACCTGCACCATCTTCAGCGGCTTGACCCGGATTCCGCGGCCCGCGAACTCGGCGGGCACGTCGGTGGCGGAGACCACGTGATCAGGCACATCGGTGAAGTATTCGAACCACCAGTTCGACAGCTGAGTCAGCAGCGCGCCCTTGTCCGGGATCGGCGTCGGCAATACGACGTCATACACCGAGACCCGGTCGGAGGCGACCAGCAACAGGGTATCGCCGTCTTCGTACAGGTCGCGCACCTTCCCGGCGTGCACATGCTTCAACGTCGAGCCTCCGAATCCGTAGGGGTGAACCTGCCCTGCAACAGGCAGAATACCGCCGCGCCGTGGGCGAAGAAGCCGCACCGTCCGCCCGCCGCCGTCGTCGGCACGCGGGGGCGGGCCACGCGGTTAGGGTTGGTGCGGAAAGTCCCGCGCGGGCGGCCGCATCCAGGTGGCATTGTGGGTGCGCCCGTGCCCGTTCTTCGACCACGAAGGAGCCCCATGTCCGCACCCAACCTCACTCGTGACCAGGCGATCGAACGCGCCTCGACGGTATCGGTCGAGAACTATCGAATCGACCTGGATCTCACCGACGGGGCGGACAAACCGGGCGAGCAGACCTTCTTCTCCCGCAGCACCGTGACCTTCACCGCGTTGAAGGGCGCGGGCACGTTCATCGATATCGTGGCGCGCAATGTGCGCTCGGCGGTGCTCAACGGCAACGCTTTGGACATCTCCGACTACGACGAGTCGACCGGAATCGCGCTGACCGATCTGGCCGAACACAACGAGCTGGTGGTCGAGGCAGACTGCGAGTACTCGCACACCGGCGAGGGTCTGCACCGGTTCGTCGACCCGGCCGACGAGGCCGTGTACCTGTACTCCCAGTTCGAAACCGCGGATGCCAAGCGGATGTTCGCCTGCTTCGACCAGCCCGATCTGAAGGCAACCTTCGACCTCACGGTCACCGCGCCCACCGACTGGCAGGTCGTTTCCAACGCCGCTTTCGTGCACACCGTCGCGGCCGACCCGGGCAAGCACATCTTCCGCACTACCCCGAAGATGAGCACCTACTTGGTCGCTCTCATCGCGGGCCCGTACGCGCAATGGACCGACGTCTACACCGACGAGCACGGCAGCATACCGCTCGGCATCTACTGCCGTGCCTCGCTGGCGGAGCACATGGACGCCGAGCGTCTGTTCACCGAGACCAAGCAGGGATTCGGGTTCTACCACAGGCACTTCGGCGTCCCCTACGCGTTCGGCAAGTACGACCAGCTGTTCGTGCCGGAGTTCAATGCGGGCGCGATGGAGAACGCGGGCGCGGTGACCTTCTTGGAGGACTACGTCTTCCGCTCTAAGGTGACCCGCGCGTCCTACGAGCGCCGCGCCGAGACCGTGCTGCACGAATTGGCGCACATGTGGTTCGGCGACCTGGTCACCATGAAGTGGTGGGACGACCTGTGGCTGAACGAGTCGTTCGCCACCTTCGCCGCGGTACTGTGCCAGTCCGAGGCCACCGAGTACACCAACGCATGGACCACCTTCGCGAACGTGGAGAAGTCCTGGGCCTACCGCCAGGACCAGCTGCCCTCCACCCATCCGATCGCCGCGGACATCCCCGACCTGGACGCGGTCGAGGTGAACTTCGACGGCATCACCTACGCGAAGGGCGCCAGCGTCCTGAAGCAGTTGGTCGCCTATGTGGGCCTCGAGCCGTTCCTCGCGGGTCTGCGCATGTACTTCGCCGAACACGCCTACGGCAATGCCACGTTCGACGATCTGCTGGCGGCGTTGGAGAAGGCGTCCGGACGCGACCTGTCGACCTGGGGCACGCAGTGGCTCAAGACCACCGGACTGAACATCCTACGCCCGGACTTCGAGGTAGACGCCGAGGGCAGATTCACCTCGTTCGCCGTAGTACAGGACGGCGCGGAGCCAGGCGCGGGTGAACGGCGCGTGCACCGCCTCGCCGTCGGTGTCTACGCCGACCAGGACGGAAAGCTGCTGCGCACCAAGCGCGTCGAAATCGACCTCGACGCCGCCGAGCGCACCGACGTCCCCGAGCTGGTCGGCGTGCCGCGCGGCCAGTTCGTGCTGATCAACGACGACGACCTCACCTACTGCTCGGTCCGGCTGGACGCGGGCTCACTCGACGTCCTCGTCAACCGCATCGCCGACATCGCCGAGCCGCTCCCCCGCACGCTGGCCTGGTCGGCCGCATGGGAAATGACCCGCCAGGCCGAATTCCGCGCCCGCGATTTCGTCGCCCTGGTCCAACGCGGCGTCGGCGACGAGACCGAAATCGGTGTGGTGCAACGACTCCTGATGCAGGCCAACACCACGCTCGGCAGCTACGCCGACCCAGAGTGGGCGGCGACCACCGGGTGGCCGGACTACGCGAACCAGCTGCTGGAGCTGGCCCGCGAGGCCGAGCCGGGCTCGGATCACCAGCTGGCCTTCGTCAATGCGCTGACCGGCGCGAAGCTGTCGGCCTGGCACACCGAGGTGCTGCGCGAGCTGCTCGACGGCGACCCTGCGAAGGTCGGGCTGCCCGGTCTGGCAGTCGATACCGACCTACGTTGGCGCATCGTGTCCGCGCTCGCGGCGGCCGGCGAGATCGACGCCGACGGCCTGGATACCCCGGTCATCGACCAGGAGCTCGCCGGCGACCCCACCGCGGCGGGCCGGCGCCAGGCCGCCGCGGCGGCTACCGCCCGCCCGATGGCCGCGGTGAAGGAACAGGCGTGGGCGACCGTGATGCACGACGAGTCGCTACCCAACATCACCGCACGCTCCATCGTCGGCGGCTTTGCGCCAGCCGGACAGGGTGACCTGCTCACTCCCTACGTCGAGCGCTACTTCGCGGAGGTGCCTGGCGTCTGGGAGCGCCGCTCCAGCGAGGTCGCCCAGACTGTGGTGGTCGGCCTCTACCCCCATTGGGCGATCAGCGAGGATGCGGTGTCCGTCGCCGACAAGTTCCTCGCGGGCGACCACCCCCCAGCCCTGCGCCGCTTGGTCAGCGAGGGCAAGGCCGGTATCGAACGCTCCCTCCGCGCCCGCGCGTTCGACGCACAGTCATAAAAAACCGGCGCGTCCACCCTGCTGAACGGGTGGACGCGCCGGTTCGACGACAACCACGAACTGCCGTGCGAACACGCAGCGCCGCAGGCGCTGCAAATCGAACACAGCCAAAAATTACCGCCCGATGGCGGCGGCCATCACCCGCACCGCGGAAACGAGACCGTCGATCAGCTGGCCCTGCCGGATCGAGCTCAGCGCGGCGGTGACGCCGAGCTGGCAGACGCGATCGTTCGCGCGATCGGCGACATCCCGGCCCGAGCGCACCTCGATCGCCTTCTCGTTGGGCGAGACGGCGATCAGCACGGAGCGCGCCGCCTCGGGCGTGGTCGGGAAGAGCGCGTCCGCGCCCGCGGCCGGGTCAGCACCCAGGTCGCCGATGTAGACGTTGAAGCGCACCTTTGTCGCGCGAGTCGCCTCGGTAAGCACGTTGTCCATCGTGAGCCGCTCGTCATCGCGGAACGGGGCTTCCTTGAACACGTCGCCGGCTTCGTGCACGCCGGAGACGCGCCCGCTGGTGGTGATCGCGTATCCGTGCGGCAGGTCGGCCTCGACCACCGCAGGCCACTTAGAACTTGCCACTTGCCCGGCCTCCGATCAGCTCCACCTCGGTGGACTCGATAGCCACATGATGTCCATGCGACGTCTCTGCGTTGTCGTAGTGACCCAAGCCGGTCACCTCGTCGGTAGCACTCCACAACACCGGCGGCTGGGTCCACTTCTGACCGAGATCGAAGTGGACCGGCTTCTCACCAGGCAGTGGCTTACCGAGAAACGACAATCCGGCGATCGCACCGTAGATCACCAGCGGGATGCCGACGAAGATCAGCACTGTCTCGAGAATGCTCACGGATCAACGGTAGACGATCGTGTGTAGTAGTTCTTCGTCCGGTCGAACCGTCATGGGTTCGTGTCCCGGTGCAACGGGTGGGCCAGGCCTTTCGGTCTGCCTTCTGCCGCACGGCGACACTCAGACCAGCCAGGCCGCAGAGTTCGGTGGTAGCTGGCCACCCTCCGGCAGCGCGCTGGCCAGCAGCACATCCCCCGGCGGCAACGGGATGGGCGTCGCCGAGGCGTTGAGCACGCAGACAAGCCCACCGGGACGGCGGAACGCGAGGCAGCCCGCCGGGCTGCCGTACCACTCGATTCGGTCGCCCCCGAATTCAGGTCGCAGAGCGCGGAGTTCGATCGCCGTGCGATAGAGCGACAGTGTGGAGTCGAGTTTCTCGAGCTGGGCTTCAACGGTCAGTCCGGCCCAGTCGGGCGGGATCGGCAGCCAGGAACTGCCGGTGGTGAACCCGAACGGCGGTCCACTACCCTCCCACGGTACCGGCACCCGGCAGCCGTCGCGGCCGCGTTCGGTGTGGCCGGAGCGTTCCCACACCGGGTCCTGCAGGACCTCGTCGGGCAGGTCGTCCACGTTCGGCAGTCCGAGCTCGGCGCCGTTGTAGATGAACACCGCGCCGGGAAGCGCGAGCTCCAGCAGGATCATCGCCCGTGCCCGCGCGATCCCGACCGCGCCGCCGCCGTATCGGGTGACCTCACGCTCGATGTCGTGGTTGGACAGGGTCCAAGTCGGCGAGGCGAAGACCGGCCCGACGGCGGCCAGCGAGTTGTCGATCGCATGGCGCACGTTCTCGGCGCTGAACTGGGCCTCGGCAAGACGGAAGTTGAAAGCCAGATGCAATTCGTCGGCGCGCACGTACTCACCGAAGCGGGTGTTGTCGTTCACCCACACCTCGCCGATGGTCACCGCGTCCGGGTACTCGTCGATCAGCTTGCGGATGCGGCGGTGGATCTCGTGCACGGCGGGATTGTTGAAACGCACGTCGTTGTCGTCGTGCGCGAGCAATGCGGAGGCGACCTCGGGCAGGTCGGGCAGGCCATCGGGTTTCGCCATGCCGTGTGCGACGTCGAGCCGGAATCCGTCGACACCACGGTCGAGCCAGAACCGCATGGTCTGCTCGAAATCGGCGGCAACGTCGTCGTTGTCCCAGTTCAGATCCGGCTGTTCGCGCGCGAAGATATGCAGGTACCACTGCCCCGGCGTGCCGTCGAGCTCGGTGACCCTGGTCCAAGCGGGTCCGCCGAAAATGCTCGGCCAGTTGTTCGGCGGCTCGGCGCCGTCGAGCCCACGGCCATCTCGGAAAATGTAGCGTTCACGTTCCGGGCTACCCGGCGCGGCGGCCAGTGCCGCGCGGAACCACGGGTGCTGGTCGCTGGTGTGGTTGGGCACCAGATCCATCGTGACCTTGATTCGACGGGAGTGGGCCGCCGCGATCAGCTCGTCCATCGCGGCGAGACCGCCGAAAAGCTGGTCGATGTCGCGCGGATCGGCTACGTCATAGCCGCCGTCGGCCATCGGCGAACGCATCACCGGGCAGACCCACAGCGCGTCCACGCCCAACAGTTCGAGGTAGCCGAGTTTGTCCCGGACACCGGCGAGATCACCGATCCCGTCACCGCTCGAGTCCGCGAAGGATCGGGGATAAATTTGGTAGAACACGGCCGACCGCCACCACGGCTGGGTGGTGCGATCCACCGGCGCCGCTACGGCTGGTGTATCAATCACGAGTGCAATAGTGCCAAAGTTTCGCGCTGAAGACCTTCGGGCAAACCTGCGTTCTCGCGGTCGGGCGAATAGTCAGCGTTGTTGCGCTGAGCCGGAACCTGATGCTGCCTCACCTCTAAACCGAAACATCCAGGCAACCTTCGGTACGCCAGCGAATTCACCGCCACCGCAAAGCTGTCGGAAACAACACTTGCCAGGATGCCGGTCCGCGCCGGGAACGCGCGGTCAGAACGGGGCGTTCACCAGCGAGTTGGCCGCCATCTCCAGGTAGTCGAGCAGAGCTTTCCTGTGCTCGTCGTCGAGGATATCGGGCTCGATCTCCGCGACCGCGATCCGCATGCACCGCAGCCACGCGTCACGCTCGATCTCCCCGATGGTGAACGGCATGTGCCGCATGCGCAGGCGTGGATGGCCGCGCTCGTCGAAGTAGGTGCGCGGACCGCCCCAGTACTGCTCGAGGAACATCCGCAGGCGCCGCTCGGCGGGGCCCAGGTCTTTCTCCGGGTAGAGGGGGCGCAGCACCTCGTCGGCCGCCACCTCGCGGTAGAACGCCGCGACGATCCGCCGGAACGTCTCCGCCCCGCCGACCATCTCGTAGAACGACGTCGCTGTGTGCTCGCCCGAAGTCATAGACCCTCTCGATTCGCCGAATGCGCCACAGCCCATTGTGCCCGCACCCTTCGGCCGCCGCGCAGCCGCCGCAACGTCGCGGCTGGATGGCTCTTCAGCCACCGTTAACCAGACATTGTTGAAAATCACCGTGCACTGGCCGACGTTCCATGGTCCACTGGGTGGCAGTCTCTGCTCCGCAGATACCACATGATCCTGCCAATCATGAAATTGAGGTCGAGATGAAGCAGCGGCACAGCGCCCGATCACACGAGGCGCGAGCGCACCGACAACTCCAGCCCGCCGACGTCCACAATCGTGGGTCGGGGGCTACTCCGCTGCACCTCTTGTCCGAACATTGTCCTGCCGGCCATCATGGCCACCACGACCATGCGTCGCACCCCGCCGCACCGCCCACCGAGGGCACGAACTGGCTCAAGACCAGGGTGCTGCTATTGAACGCCACCTACGAACCGCTTACCGCCTTGTCCGCGCGTCGCGCGGTCGTCTTGCTCATCTGCGACAAGGCCGACGCCGTCCATCAGAATGACGCAGGACCGGTGGTCCATTCCGCCGAAGCATCCGTGGCCATTCCCTCGGTCATCCGCCTACGCAACTATGTGCACGTGCCGTACCGGGCCAGGGTGCCGATGACCCGCGCAGCCCTCATGCACCGGGACCGCTATCGGTGCGGCTACTGCGGCGGCAAGGCCGAGACCATCGACCATGTCGTCCCGCGCAGCCGAGGCGGGGAACACTCTTGGGAGAACTGCGTCGCCAGCTGCGCACCGTGCAACCATCGCAAGGCCGACAAGCTGCTGAGTGAGCTGGGCTGGACGTTGCGCTCCCCGCTGGTCTCGCCGAAAGGCCCGCACTGGCGCCTGCTGTCCACCACCACCGAGCTCGACCCGCTGTGGTTGCAGTACCTCGGCGAAGGCGCGGCCTGAGCCTCAGGTTCAGGTGTATTCGACCACCAGGTGTCGTTCGACGGGCGGTCGGCGCCGGGGCGACCGCGGTCGGCGCCGGCTTCCGATCTGGCTGCCCGTCGTCCTCGGCTGTGCTGTGCTCACCGGAGACTCAGAGTTCCTGTTCCTCGGCATCGCCGCCGCGGGTGGCAGCCCGATCGCGGAGGTGGTCGCCGCGGCTTGTGGTGAACTCCAGGCGCCTGCCGTACAGCTTGTTGGTTTTCCGGAGGTGGTCGGGTATCGGTTGGCGGCACGCAATGATGTTGGCCGCCGGAGCATTCGCCCTCGCTGCGGGCGCCTACGCCTTCCGCTGGGCTGGTCCCGCGCCGCGCGACCGGGTGCGCTTACCGGCCCGCACAGTGGTCTGCCGGAAATCGGCACCGTCGTCCTGCTTCCCACGCTGGTGGCCCTGACCACCTTGCCGCTCGGCACGGGCAGTCTGGGATTCGCAGTGCTCGCAGGCGTTCTTGTCGGCGGCATGCTCGCTGGAAACAGCAGCCGATCGTGGTGGTGATCCTCGCGGCCGGCGTGACGACGGCGGTGTCGCACCTCGCCGGTGTCTCCTGACCGGTCTCGAAAATCATTGTCGGCCAATCTTCTTCGCGGGCCGCAGCCGCGGGCGGCGCCGTCCCCTCCTGTTGACGGCGCCGCCAACCATTTCATCGCTCGCGAGACGCTACCGTGCTACCGGAGAGTTCGCCGTCGCCATCCCTGCTTGCAGTCCGCCGCCTGCCATTGCGTCTCGCGCGGCGCAGCACTGTCAGTACAGGGCAGCAGCGCTATTACGGCACAGCAGAGCCAATCCGATGCAGCAGGGGCAAATACAGTGCAGCGGTCCCTGACAACAGCCGCGATAGCGCGCGGCAGCAAAGTCTGCGCGGCGCATGGTGCAGTGCAGTGCAGTGCGAACGGTAAGCGCAGCAGGCGGCGCGGCGCAGCAATGCCAGCGCGGCGCAGCGGCCGAGAGCGACGTCAGCTCCAGGCAGCGCGGCAGCAGCTAGCGCGGCAGCAGTGGGATACCGCCGCCGAGGCGGCGGGCGACCGAGCCGTAGCGGGCATCCAGCCGCAGCCAGGTCCGGCTGGCCCGAACCCGAACAATCTCGGCGGGCGGGATACGGCACGGATCGACCTTCTCCCCCGAATACGGAATGAAATCCATGGCGGTGAGCGCGAAGACGACCCGCATGGGCACCTGCACCTGGGTGTCCGCACCGGAAACGGTCAACACTGTCTGATCGAGCAACGACGCGGGCGGGCCGTGACCGCTGCCGTGTTCCTTGGCCAGCCGCGCACCCTGCTCGGCGAGATCGACCAGAGTACGCGCGGGCACGTCATCGATGTGTGCGAAGCCGTCGGCGGGCGGCAGCGCGCCGCGCCAGGCGGAGTCCATCGAATACCCCAGATCGATCGGACTACTGGTCGTCAGCCCGGCCAGCACCAAGTCGGCGGCGACGGTCACATCGTCGACGCCGAGCTCGGCGACCACGGTGCGCACCGCCAGCGCCTCGAAACCCGTCGCCACCCAGGCCGAGAGGTAGCGCTCCCCACGGCGGCGCAGGCGCACCACCGCCGCTTGGTCCAGCCGGACGGCCCGGGTCAGGAACGTCGCGAGATTCTCCCGCTCCGCCGGATCGGATACGTGCAGCACTCGTTGTTCTGCCATCACGGCTCTACTGTCCCTATTCAGCGATCACCGACGCGCGATCGCTCACTCCATCCACTCGGACAGGTAATCGCGCTCCGAGTCCGTGAGCCGCCGCAGCCGCTGCGCCCGCATGTCGAACGCCGCGATCTGCGTGGACGCGATCACCGCAGGCGCCGAATCAGCCGCCGCGCCGGCGGCGTGCACCTCGTAGCCGATAGTGAAGTCGACCGCACGCAGCTGCTCGATCCACATGGCGATATCCAGCGGCGTGTCCTCGTGCCGCAGCTGGCCGCGGTAGCGGACCCGTAGGTCTGTGAGCACGCAGCCCGCACGCAGCGCAGCGGTCGGGCGACCGTCCTCGAACAGCCATGGGATCCGCGCTTCCTCCAGCAGCGTCACCATACGGGCATGGTTGACGTGCTGGAACACATCCATGTCCGACCACCTGACGTCTACCTTGGTGTGAAAGCGCCTGGGCAGCACAATGCTGCCCAGCGCTTTTCCGCCAGCGTGCGACGAACTCGTCAACGTGGTACCTCCGATTGGGCACCCACCCCGCTCACCATGCTCCGCACTTGCCGCGCCGCAACCGACAGCGTGGCGAGATCGTGGGTTCCGGACTCGAACAACTCCGACAGTGCCGCCCTGGCTCGACCGAGCCTGGACTGATTCTTCGACTCCCAGTATGCAATCTTCTCGTCCGCGGTCTCCTCCGGGTCACCGCCGGAGAGCACGTCGAGGGTGAGCGAGCGCAGCGACCCGTACATATCGTCACGCAGCGCGAGCCGGGCCAGCGAGTGCCAGCGGTCGCCGCGCTCGAGGTGGCTGACCGCCTCCAGCAGCCAGTCGATCTTGAGGTGATCGTTGAGCGCGTAGTACAGCGAGCCGACCTCGTCGCCGTCCCGGTCGGTGATGTCGGCGATGTCCACAATGTCCAGCAGCGGGAACAGGGTGAGCAGACCGAAGACCTCGGTGGCCAGGTCGGTCGGGGCGCCGCGTGCGATCAGCTCGGCCGCTTGGTCGGTGAGGCTGGTCACGTGGTGTCCGCGCAGCCAACCCGGCACCTTCGGGGCGAGCTCGCGCACGTCCGTGCTGTACCTGTTGATCTCCGCGCCGACCGCAACCGGCTGCGGTCGGTTGCTCAGGAACCACCGGGACGCCCGGTCCAAGGTGCGCTTGGTCTCGAGTTCGAGTAAGTCACGCACCGCGGTGGGCGCGTCGCATTCCCGGATCCTTGTCCACATGGCATGCAGGTCGAAGATCCCGCTAGCCGCGGCGAATGCGCGCACCGCGTCGGTGGTGGTGGCGCCGATCTCCTCGCTCAGCCGGTGCGCGTAGGTGATGCCACCGTAGTCCACCATCTCGTTCACGATCATGGTGGTGACGATCTCCCTGCGCAGCCGGTGTCTCTTGATCGCCGTGCCGAACCTGCCGCGCAACGGCGTCGGGAAGTATGCGGGCAGCCGGGCTGCGAAGTACTGACTGTCGGGCAGGTCGGAGTCGAGCAGATCGGCCTTGAGCGACAACTTCACATGCGCCATCAGGTTGGCCAGCTCCGGCGACGCCAGACCCGCGCCCTCCTCCAGCCTGCGCTTCATCTCCTGATCCGAGGGCAGCGCCTCGAGTTCGCGGTCCAGGCCACGGCGCTCCTCCAGATCTTGAATGAGCCGCGTGTGCACGTGCAGCATCTGCGATGCGTCGGTGCGCGAGAGTCCCATGAGGAAGTTCTGGGCCACATTGTCCCGCAAGACCATCTGCGCGACCTCGTCGGTCATCGAGGCGAGCAGCGGGTTACGGTCGGCCTCCGGCAGCTCACCGCTGCTGACCACGCCGTCCAGCAGCACCTTGATGTTGACCTCGTGGTCGGAGCAGTCCACGCCCGCCGAGTTGTCCAGCGCGTCGGTGTTCATCTTGCCGCCGTTGCGGCAGAACTCGATCCGGCCCAGCGCCGTTGCGCCCAGGTTGCCGCCCTCGCCGATCACCTTGACCCGCAACTGGTTCGCGTTCACCCGCACCGCGTCGTTCGACTTGTCGCCCACATCGGCATTGGTTTCGCTGCTCGCCTTGACGTAGGTGCCGATGCCACCGTTCCACAACAGGTCGACCGGGGCGAGCAGGATCGCGCGCACCAGTTCCGGCGGTGACAGCGCCTCGACGTCGTCGGCCAGCCCGAGCGCCTTCCTGGCCTGGGGGCTGATCGGCACCGACTTCACGGTGCGGTCCCACACGCCGCCGCCTGGGCTGATCAGCGAAGCGTCGTAATCGGCCCACGAGGAACGCGGAAGCGCGAACATACGCTGACGTTCCTGGAACGAACGGGCCGCGTCCGGAACCGGATCGAGGAAGATATGCCGATGGTCGAACGCCGCCACCAAACGAATGTGCTCCGACAACAACATCCCGTTACCGAACACATCACCACTCATGTCACCCACACCGACAACAGTGAAATCCTGCGTCTGCGTATCGATCTCCATCTCACGGAAATGCCGCTTGACACTCTCCCACGCACCCTTGGCCGTGATACCCATCGCCTTATGGTCATACCCCGCCGAACCACCAGAGGCGAACGCATCCCCCAACCAGAACCCGTAGCTCTGCGCGACATCATTCGCGATATCGGAGAACGTCGCAGTGCCCTTATCCGCAGCAACCACCAAATAGGTGTCATCACCATCACGACGCACCACCCGCGCCGGCGGCAACACCTCACCAGACACACGATCCACATTGTCGGTGACATCCAACAAACCAGAAATGAACGTCCGATAACACGCCACACCCTCCGCACCCAGCGCCTGACGATCCGCCACCGGATCACCCGTCGCCCCCGGCGGCTGCTTCACCACGAACCCGCCCTTCGCACCCACCGGCACGATCACCGCGTTCTTCACCGCCTGCGCCTTCACCAAACCCAAAACCTCGGTCCGGAAATCCTCCAACCGATCCGACCACCGCAAACCACCACGCGCCACCGAACCGAAACGCAAATGCACACCCTCCACCCTGGGGGAATACACGAAAATCTCGAACTGCGGCCTCGGCTTCGGCAACTCCGCAATCGCATGCGGCTCCACCTTCACCGAGACGTAGTCGCGCGACACACCTTCGGCGTCGGTTACGTAATAGTTGGTGCGCAGTGTCGCCTTGATCAGGCCGAGAATCGCGCGCAGGATGCGGTCCGCATCGAGGCTGACGACCTCGTCGATCCGGCCGTGCACCTGGGTCTCCAGCGCGGAAGCGTGTTCGGCGGAGACGGTGTCCGGATCGAAGCGCGCCGCGAACAGGTCGGCGAACAGCCGCGCGACATCCGGATAGGTCAGCAACACGCGGCAGATGTTCGCCTGGCTATACGGAAAACCGGTTTGCTGCAGATACTTCGCGTAGGTGCGCAAGATCGAAACGGCACGCCATGGCAGCCGGGCGCGTAGCACGAGCTCGTTGAGCCCGTCGGCCTCGGCGCGGCCGTACCATACTGCCTCGACGGCGCCGATGAACCGCTCACGCAGCCCGCGCACCTCCGACTCCAGCACGTCAGCGCGCTTGGAGGATTCGAGCAGCTCAGCGTCCAGGTCTCGGTCCAGCGAGCTGCGCAGCAGCTCGGGCCGGGCAAGCAAACCGAAGTCGTATATCCACCGTTCACCAGTGGCGCCGCCGGCACCGTCCGGCGGCGTCTCCAGCACGATCCGGTACGGCCGCTCGTCCACCACCTCGACGCCCAGGCTCTGCAGCACCGGAAGTACCTGGCTCAGCGAGATCCCGCTGCCGCCGACGTAGAGGGTGAAGCGCCAAGAACCCGGCTCCGACTCCACTTTGCGGTAGAGGTGTTGGTCGATGCCGCCGTCACGCAGCCGTTCCAGACGCACGATGTCGGCGAGGGCGCGGTCGGAAGCGAAGTCCTGCTTGTAGCCTTCAGGGAAGGCTCCCGCGTAGCGCTGCACCACGGCGGGGTCGAGCACCGTCGACGTGCTCACCGCGTCGTTCAGGTGGTCTTCCCAGGTCCGGCTCGCCTCGGCGAGCAGATTCTGGAGACGCAGCCGGTTGGGTTCGGAGGTGTCGGCGGCCGGCGGTGAATGGCGCGCGACACCGAACTCGGCTTCGGGCATGCGCACCGTGAAATACACCCGGGCCAAATCACTTTCGCCCACCCGCGCGGAGTAGTCGATGGAGACACCACCCAGTTCGCGGACCAGGATGTCCTGCATCTCCAGCCGCACCCTGGTGGTGTAACGGTCGCGCGGGAGGTAGACCAGGCAGGCGACGAAACGACCGTAGGTGTCCGCTCGCAGGAACAGCCGCACCTGCCGGCGCAGGCCCACGTTCAGCACGGCAGCGGCGGTGCGCCGCAGCGTCTCGGCATCGGAGGAGAACAGTTCGGTCCGCGGGAAAGACTGGATGACCTCGAGCATCGCCTGACCGGAGAACGACTCGAGGTCGAACCCGCTCTCCTCGATCACCGAACGCACCCTGCGCTCGATCACCGGGATATCCAGCACGTTCTCATGCACGGCGGTGACGGTGAAGACGCCGATGAACAGGTGCTCGCCGATGATCGTTCCGGTCTCGTCGAAGTCGGCGACGCCGACGAAGTACGGGTACGCCGAGCGGTGCACCGTGGCGGGGACCAAACCCTGGGTCAGCATGAGCAGCGGCCGATCGCCACCGTTGACCGGCACCTGGAAATCGGTGCCGACATCCGGACGAAGCACGCCCAGGCAGGTCCCGGGCAGTGCGTTGGATATCTCCTGCCCTTGGGCGCCGCTCAGGCGGTAGCGGGCGTAGCCGAGCACGGTGAAGTTTCCATGCGCCAGCCAGCGCAGCAGGTCGGCGGTGTCGACGAGGTCGGTGGCACTGAACGGTGCGGTCCCGGATTTCGCGGCGAACTCCAGGTCTTCGGCAAGCCTGCTCTGCATGTCCTTGATGGCCTCGGTGTCGCCGATCACCTGGCGCACGTCGGCGACCACGTCCGGCATGGCGGCCTCCACCTTGGCCAGCAGCGCCGGACTGGTCGACGGGTGAAGTTGCACATGCATCCACGATTCGCTCAGCCCGGTCGGGCCGGTGCCGTCCACCTCGTGCGCGGCAGCGTGCGTCAACCGTCCGTCCGCGTCCCGCTCGACCTCGAAGATCGGGTGGATCACCTCGCTCACGCTGACGCCGATCCGGCTCAGGGATGAGGTGATCGATTCTACGAGCAGCGGCATGTCATCGGTGACCAGCTGTACCGCGGCACCGATGCCCGAGCCGTCGTCCTGGTGGTACACCCGCACCAGGGCGCGACCGGCGGGACGCGTCATCGCCAGCTCGGTGTGCCGGCGGAAAATCTGAGTGATCCCGGTGATCGCACAGTCCACATCGCCCGCGTCGACGTGGCGGAAGTACGCCTCCTCGAGCGTCGCGAGGTCGCCGCGCAGTGACTGCGGCAAACTCGCAGCCCACGCCGCGCTGGACAATTCGGACGAGACCGTCATTTTTTCGCCAACTCCCTCGGATATCGGTTCCGTAACAAAGCGACGCCGGTCCGAGAGTAGCTGTGCGCCGAAGACGCAGGGGGTGAATTGCCTTCCAATCCCTGGGTGTTCACCACAACCACGGTGTTCGCCGCTCGTTTGCCAAGTTCGAACGGATGACCTCGGCTCAGTACACGATCGGACCGGCGAACGTCAGGTGAGCGCGAGAGGTCGTATCCGCGGCGGCCACGGCGCCGCATCGGTACCTCGGGTCAGCTCGGCCAACACTTCGGCGGTCGGGGCCACCGATTGCTCGAACTGCGCCTGCGCATTCACAACTCCCACCCTAGCGAGCTACGCGTGGGTAGGTGTCACTCCTGTTCCGGGTTGCCGATGTCACTTGTCAGCGACACGTCCTGATGCGATCGCACACGGTGTTTGCCGAGGACTTCGGGTCTCGGGAACTTCGGGAGGGCGGTGCGGAAATTGCCCCGCCCTACCGGCAGGACTCAGCCGCGCGTCAGCTTGCGGTGCGTAACCCGGTGTGGACGAGCCGCTTCCAGGCCGAGACGCTCGATCTTGTTGGCCTCGTACGCCTCGAAGTTGCCCTCGAACCAGAACCACTCGGCCTCGTTGTCGGAGTCGCCCTCCCACGCGAGGATGTGGGTGCAGGTGCGGTCGAGGAACCAGCGATCGTGGGAAATCACCACGGCACAGCCAGGGAACTGCTCGAGGGCATGCTCCAGCGAACCGAGGGTTTCCACGTCGAGGTCGTTGGTCGGCTCGTCCAGCAGGATCAGGTTGCCGCCTTGCTTGAGTGTCATCGCCAGGTTCAGGCGGTTGCGCTCACCACCGGAGAGCACGCCCGCGGGCTTCTGCTGGTCCGGGCCCTTGAAACCGAACGCGCTGACGTAGGCGCGCGACGGCATCTCCTGTTGGCCGACCTCGATGAAGTCCAGCCCGTCGGAGACCACCTGCCACACCGTCTTCTTCGGGTCGATGCCCGCACGATTCTGGTCGACGTAGCTCAACTTGACCGTCTCGCCGACCTTGACGATGCCACTGTCGGGCTGCTCGAGCCCGACGATGGTCTTGAAAAGCGTGGTCTTGCCGACACCGTTCGGGCCGATGACACCGACGATGCCGTTACGCGGCAAAGTGAAGGAGAGGTCCTTGATCAGCTGACGGTCGCCGAAGCCCTTGTCCAAGTGCTCGACCTCCACAACCACGCTGCCCAGGCGCGGTCCCGCGGGAATCTGGATCTCCTCGAAATCCAACTTCCGCATCTTCTCGGCCTCGGCCGCCATCTCCTCGTACCGACCGAGGCGGGCCTTGTTCTTGGCCTGGCGGGCCTTGGCGCCGGAACGCACCCAGGCGAGTTCTTCCCTGAGCCGCTTCTGCAGCTTCTGGTCCTTTTTGCCCTGCACCTCGAGGCGCTCGGCCTTCTTCTCCAGATAGGTGGAGTAGTTGCCTTCGTACGGATAGGCGCGGCCGCGATCCAGTTCGAGAATCCACTGCGCCACGTTGTCCAGGAAGTACCGGTCGTGGGTTACCGCGAGCACGGCGCCCTGGTACTGGGCCAGGTGTTGCTCGAGCCAGTTCACGCTCTCGGCGTCCAAGTGGTTGGTCGGCTCGTCGAGCAGCAGCAAGTCGGGCTTGCTCAGCAGCAGCTTGCACAATGCGACCCGACGACGCTCTCCACCGGAGAGGTTGGTGACCGGCTCGTCCGGCGGCGGACAGCGCAGCGCGTCCATGGCCTGCTCGAGCTGGGAGTCGAGGTCCCAGGCGTCGGCGTGGTCCAGGTCCTCCTGCAACTTGCCCATCTCCTCCATGAGCTCGTCGGAGTAGTCGGTGGCCATGAGCTCGGCGATCTCGTTGAAGCGGTCGAGCTTCACCTTGATCTCGCCGAGCCCCTCCTCGACGTTGCCGCGGACGGACTTCTCCTCGTTCAGCGGGGGCTCCTGCTGAAGGATGCCGACCGTGGCGCCGGAGGCGAGGAAGGCGTCGCCGTTGTTGGGCTGGTCCAGTCCGGCCATGATCTTCAGCACGCTGGATTTACCCGCGCCGTTCGGGCCGACGACGCCGATTTTGGCGCCGGGAAGGAAGTTCAAGGTGACGTCGTCGAGCACGACTTTGTCGCCGTGCGCCTTGCGAACCTTCTTCATCTGATAAATGAACTCAGCCATAAGTGTGAAGCCTATCGGTGCGAGAGATGAGGGGACGAAGCAGAGCTACCACTACCGCCGGGACGAAACCGATCCTTGCGATCACGCGTCGACGGGCTCGGGTTCACTGCTGCGGGGCGGTACCGAAGAGACGGCTGCGACATTTTCCCCCAGCCCGTCGCCGGCAGACACCCGACTTTCAGCGCTCTGGTGCGCCGAAGTATTCCGCGGCGCCGAGTCCGACCATCGCGTCACCTGTGCGGCGCAGCGGGACAGGTCAGGGCCGACGGCGACGGCACGCATCTCCAGATCCCGGCGCTCCACGCCGTCCTTGCTCCTATACTCGTGCGAGCGCAGCTGTCCGTGCGCGATGATCGGATCCCCGCGGCGCAGGGACGCATCGACACCGGCTACCAGCCTGCGCCAGCAGCTGACGGTGAGGTACAGCGTGCCGTTGTCCACCCACTCCCCCGTCGTGTGATCCAGTCGGCGGGAATTGCTCGCCATCCGGAATGTGACCACCTGGTCGCCATTGGTCAGATCCCGCTTGATCGGATGGGTCACGACAGTTCCGATCACGGTCGCGTTCGCCTCGTACATGATTACGCCCCTCTATCTGATCCGGGCCTACCCCGGACGTCCTCCCCCTCCAGGAGGGCCCCTCCAGCGTGCTCCGAAGCTGGATGCCTCGGACGACCCGATCCGAGAATGTGGACAACTTTCCGACCTGTGAAGAGCAGGGTTTTCACCTGGTGTGTTGCGCGGTCCGAACCGCGGAACCGGCGGCTTATCCGATGACACTCACTCGTATCGGCACAGTGATGCGCACCCGTCACACTGATCAAGGGCCCCGGCGCGCCGAAATCCGCGAACCACCGGGCCGGGCGCCCGATTGTCGAGCCCGCGTAACCACCGACCAGCCGACCGTCGCAGGCGACGAACACCACGTCGTCAGAGGACCGCCACGTCGGTGTTGGCGCCGCACAGCACGACGACCGGGCGTTCGTCGGGCTCCGGGACGTACGCCCCGCTCTGGATGGCGGCCAGCGCCGCGGCGCCGGTCAGCTCGACGAGAATGCGGAACTCGCGCCACAGGTACTCCTGGGCCGCCACGATCGCGTCGTCGGTGACCAGTAGCGAACGCACGCCATAGCGTCGGGCGATGTCAAGCGCGATGTCGCTGATCCTCGTGGCGCCCAGCGAATCCGTAACAAGGCGACGACCTCGGACGTCCACCGGGCGGTTCGCGTCCAACGCGGCCTGAAGAGTGGGGCTGCCCTCCGGCTCGACCCCGATCACCTGCTGACGACGGCCCAGCGCAGCCGCCATCCCTGCGACCAGTCCGCCGCCGCCCACTGCGGCCAGCACCGAAGGTCGCCCGCGCACCTGTTCTTCGAGTTCCAGCCCGACCACTCCGGCGCCGGCGACCACTGCGGCCATGTCGTGCCCGTGCAATCGCAGCGCTCCGCGTTCGGCGGCGAACTCGACGGCGTGACGCAGCGCCTCGGCGTAAGTCGCTCCGTACCAGAGCACTTCGGCGCCGTGCGACCACATCGCGGCGACCTTGGTGTGTGGCGCCGTCTCGGGGACGACCACGGTGCAGGACTTGCCGAGCCGCGCGGCCACCAAGGCGGCGGCGATACCCGCGTTGCCGCCGGAGGCGATCACGACCTGATCGGTGCCTTCCCCGGACTCCAGCAGTGCGTTGAAGATGCCGCGCACCTTGAACGTCCCTCCGTGCTGGAGGTATTCGAGCTTCATCGTCACGGGCACCGGACCGGACGGGCTTGCGACGGAGGTGTGGAAGACCGGCGTCTTGCGGACCTGCCCGGCCATTCGTCTTCGCGCGGATCGCACGTCCGACCGTTCCACCCGCCCGACCGGCCTGTGCTGGGAGACCGTGCTGGCGCATTCATTCACTTACGCAGTTCTCCATCTCGCTTGGCCAGTTCGGCGAACATCGCGTTGTGCGCGGCGAGGGCGGCGTCGTGGTCGCGTTCGGCGGCCCGATCGGTCCGCTGTGCCAGCCGCTGATCGCTGCGGGACCATTGGATCAGCAGGGCGAGCATCACCACCACCAGCGGCACCTCTCCGCTGGCCCAGGCCAGGCTGCCGCCGGTGCGCTGGTCGCCGAGCAGGTCGGCGTTCCAGCCGATCCCGAGGCCGCGATAGAACCAGCCGCCGAGCACCGTGGTCATGCTCATCAGCGCGATGCCGAAGAACGCGTGAAACGGCAGCGATCCGAACACCATGCCGAGCTTGGTGAGCGGTTGCACCTGCCGAGGTTTGGGGTCGATGCCGATCACCACCCAGTAGAACAGGTAGCCGCTGAGCAGAAAGTGCACGTTCATCATCAGGTGCGCCGCATGCGAGTCCGCGAACGAATCGAAGATGCCGCCCAGGTACAGCGCGTAGAAACCGCCGACGAAGATCACCGCCGCCACGATCGGGTGGGTCAGGAAGCGCGACACCGGATTGTGCACCGCGGCCACAAGCCATTCCCGCGGTCCTGGAACACCGCCGCGGCCGGCCGGCGGTAGCGCCCGCAGCGCCAGCGTCACCGCGCCGCCCAGCGCGAAGAGGATCGGCGCCAGCATCGACAGCGCCATGTGCGCCCCCATATGCACGCTGAACATCGCGGGCGCATACCGGCCGACTCCGGACGAGGTCGCCACCAGCAGCACCACGCAGCCGGACAGCCAAGCGACGGTCCGCCCGACCGGCCACGCGTCCCCACGCGCACGCAGCCGCCGTACGCCCAGGACATACAGCACAGCAAGCACGATCGACAGCGTTCCGAAAATCAGATCGAAGCGCCAGTCGAACAGCAACCGCGCGAGTGTCGGAGGCCCGAGCAGGTCGTAGCCGAGTTCGACTTCGGACGGTGTCGGGACCGTCTCCGGCGGCGGCGGCGGAGTGCGGCCGAGCCCGACCGCGAGGCCCATGGTCGCCGCGAAAATCAGCACCTCGACACCGGCGAAGCGGACGAGCGCCGCTCGATCGCCGGGGTCCGCCGCGAGCGCGGGTAGCGCGGCGCGGCGCTGCAGGTAGCCGAACGCACCGAGCAGCGCCAGTGCCACGGCCTTGGCCAGCACCAACCGGCCATAAGTCGTGGTGAACAGCTCGTCCAGCGGCACCCGGACCCAGGAGTTGATCACGCCGCTGACCCCTATCACGACGAACGCGATCGTCGCGGTCAGCGAGAAGCGGCGGGCGGCAAGATCGGTGCCCCCGTCGCCACGCAGCGCGTGCGCCAGCACCGCGAACAGACCGCCGACCCAGACGGCGGACGAAACCAGGTGCAGGATCAGGCTGTTGGTGGCGACATCGTGCGAACCGCCCGAGGACGAGTGTCCGGTCAACGCCAACGGCATCATCGTGACGATCGACGCGCCGAACAGCACCGGCGTCCAGCCCCAGCGCAACGCCAGCCTGCATCCGACCGCGACGATCAGCGCGAAAACCACCGTTGTGCGCCAAGCGCCCGCCAGCGCGATCTGGCCGATCGCGCGCCACAGTTCTTCCGGCCACAGGTTGTCGCCGACCGGCTGCCCTGTGGTATCCGACACAGTCAGCGGCACGAGCAGCGCCGCGCAGGACGCCCAGACCACCGCGAAGTTCGACGCCCGACGCACCGCGCGGTACCCGCCGACATCGAGCAGACCGTTGGGCTGCGGTGGGACGAGGAACGCCGCGAACAGCAGCGAGCCGACAGTCAGCGCCGCCGACAGATCGGCGAGCGCCCGCACCGCGGGCAGTCCGTAAGTGGTCAGCGAGCCCGGGTCGGGGATGCCGAGCAGACTGAGCGCCTGCGCTGCCGACAGGCCGACCACCAGCGCCGCGACCACTGCCGCGATCGCACCGGCCAGCGCGGTCACCGTCGCGAACGTGGCCCCGGACCGAGCGACCCCGGATTCAGGAGTGACCGACGGGGCCTGAGCTGACGACATACGACTGAGCGTAGTTCGGCAATACATCCATGGCCCGGTCGGGTTTCGGCCGATAATTCTGGGCGCGGATCACCGGGCGCACCGAGTACTGTCGTTGGATGGGTGGAACGTTCCTGACGCTGAGAACCCAGCGACCTGGACGGTCGTTATGATTGCGGCGCTGGACAGCACGGCCATTGTCGGCCATGGTGGAACCCACTGCCTCCGTAGCTCAGTTGGATAGAGCAAGGGCCTTCTAATCCCTAGGTCGCAGGTTCGATTCCTGCCGGGGGCGCGAGCCCCGCTCTGACCTGGCAATACTTCGGGTCAGAGCGGGGTTACCCGAACTGCACGATGCTTAAACCCCTAAGAACTTTCCGAGTAGAACTGCCGCATGGGCAGCATCTCGAGAACCCCGAGTGACGTCGGACTTCACCAATCGAAGCTGCCACGAACCGTTCAGATAGGCCACCACCGCCAGGAACGCGCCGAACAGTACGACCGTGACGTGCCTGCCGAGGATCAGCCGGATCTGTGGCGCCTGGGCTCCCTCATCCGGGCACGGGTCGGGGTCGCCGCGGGCACCGACGCACCGTTCGGTGGCGCCGATCCCTGGGAAGTGATTCGGGCGGCGGTCCACCGCCCCGCGAATTCGTCGATCTCCGAGGGGATCTCATTGCGATCAGCGTTGTCTCTGTTTTTCGGCCTGCCCGAGCGGCCCGCGGCCGCCCGGAGTATCGCACCGGGCGAGATCGCAGACCTGACATTGCTGAGCGCCCCTCCGGAGGAGGCTGCGGCTACCTGGCAGAACCCTCCCGTGGTAGTCACTATCGTCGACGGCAGGCCGGTGCACATCACCGATTAGCGATCAGACGTTTTCCGCTCTCCACAGTCGATGGCAGCGCGAATAGCGGCTCGGTACTACGCACCGCCCCGAGTCGTGCTCGTCGGACTCGCGGCGACGCATCACTCGTTCGATGATCGAACGGGCTGCGCGTGCTAATCGTCGAAGGTGACTACCACCTTCTCCGCCGCGCCCGGGGTCAGGGTGAGTTCGAAGGCATGCTCGACCTCCGAGAACGGAATCCTATGGCTGATCAGCCGGGCGAAACGCTCGGCGTGCTCGGCGATCTCAGGGGTCACCTCGAAGATCTCGGTCGGGTACCCCTGCGAGGCGATGATGCTCATCTCGCTGCGCAGCATCGCACCGATGTCGATCGGCTCCGGCTTCTTGTGCACCGCCACCATCACGAGCTTGGCGCCCCATTTGCCATTCCGCAGCGCGGTGTTCACGACGACGGGAACACCGGCGGCGTCGATGTAGATATCGGTGTCGGGACGCGGTGCGCCGAGTGCGTTGCGGCCCTCGCCGTGCAGTTCGGTCAGCCGAGCTACCACATCCTCTGTCGAGGAGTCGATCACCGCGTCCGCCCCGACCGCCAGCGCGGTCTCCAACCGCGATGGGATCACATCGGCCACGACCACATGCTGCACGCCGCGCAGCTTCAGCCAGATCGTCGCGCCCAGACCGATCGGACCGGCACCGAACACCACTACCTTGTCGGACGGCCCGGCCTCCGAGCGGTTCACGCAATGCCGCGCCACCGCCATCGGCTCATTCATCGCGGCGACCTCGAACGGTACCGAATCCGGCACCACAGCAACACTCTTGCCGACAACGGCATCCGCGATGAGGAGGTATTCGTTCATACCACCCAGCGGGCCGCCGCAGCCGATGATCCCTGACGGCGCACCTTGCGGGTTGACCACCACGTGATCGCCGACCTTCAGCCCGGAGACCTCGGCACCTACCGCCACAATCTCGCCCGCCGGTTCGTGGCCGAGTACCACCGGCACCCTCTGATCCGGGGCCAGCCCCTCGGTCCGCGCAGCGGCTTTGCTCCACGCCGCCGGCATGCCACCCATGTGAATGAATGTCACGTCGGTGCCGCAGATTCCACACGCCCGGATGCGCACCAGCGCATCCCTCGGCCCGGGTACAGGCCGTTCGATATCCACCACATCGACCTTGCCCACAGCACCGGTCTGTACGGACTTCATCGTTGGCACGGTCAACTCACTTTCTCCGGATGGAATGTCAGACATGCTCTGCCACAAGCTTTTCAGCATCTTCAGAAGACCCCGCGGAGACTGCTCGCCGGACGGGGATGGTAGCGGCGACGGCCGCGGCGACCAGTGCGACACCACAGCCGAGGAACAAACTGGTACGGAAGCCGTCCTCGGTCGGGATGCTGTGCCCGCCCACGGTCATGCTCATCTGCGCCAGCACGACGCCGATCACAGCCGCCGAGAACGAGGTACCCACCGAGCGCATCAAGGTGTTGAAGCTGTTGGCGGACGCCGTCTCCGACAGTGGCACCGCGGCCATGATCAGCGCGGGCATCGCGCCGTAGGCCAGGCCGACACCACTGTTGATGATGCAGAGCGAGATCAGCAGACCCCAGGTCGAGCCCATCAGCACGGTCGAGGCGCCGTAACCCAGCGCGATCACCAACCCACCCGCGATCAAGGTGACCTTCGGGCCGCGCACCGCCGACAGGCGGGCGCCCATCGGGGAAATCACCATCATCATCAGGCCCGACGGAGCCATCCACAAACCCATCGCCATCATCGACTGCCCCAGGCCGTACCCGGTGACCGTCGGCGCCTGCAGCAGCTGTGGCACGGTCAACATCGCCGCGTACATCGCGACGCCGACGACCAGGGAGGCCGCGTTGGTCAGCAGCACAGGAGGCTGCGCGGTCACCCGCAGATCGACAAGGGGGTCGGCGATGCGCAGTTCCCACCAGCCCCAGACCAGCAGCAGCACGATCGCTGCCGCGAACAAAGCCAGAATCGTGCCACTTCCCCAGCCCCAGGCGGCGCCCTTGGACACCGCCAACAACAGGCACACCAGCCCAGCGCCCAGCCCCAGCGCGCCGACGATGTCGAAACTGCCGCTGGCCTTGATCGGCGAGTCCGGCACCACAACCCAAATCGCCACGGCGATAAGCGCGCACAAGACAGCGGAGGCCCAGAACAGCACTCGCCAGTTCGAATACTCGGCGACCGCCGAAGAGACCGGCAGCCCGAAGGCCGCGCCGATGCCCAGCGATGCGCTCAGCAGCGCAACCGCCGCTCCCAGCCGTTCGGCCGGGAGCACATCGCGCATCAGGCTGATCCCGATCGGCACGATGCCGACACCCATGCCCTGCAGGCCGCGGCCGACGATCATCGGCAGTACCGAGGACGACACCGCACAGACCACCGAGCCGGCGATCAGCGGCACTGTCGACAACAGCAGAACGCGACGCTTGCCATACAGGTCGCCGAGCCGCCCGGCCACCGGCGTGGCCACCGCCGCCACCAGCAGCGTCGACGTCACCACCCACGACGCGTTCGACGCCGTCGTGTGCAGCAACTGCGGAAACTGCGCGATCAGCGGTATCACCACCGTCTGCATGATCGCCGCGGTGATGCCGGCAAACGCCAGCACTCCCACGATTCCGCCTGCTCGGGCGGATTCAGGCTTGTCCACACCAACCTCCAGAAGATCACATGTCATCAGACGTGCATAATGCACTTGACATGCAGTATGCATACAATATGCATTATGCACAAACCGACTGTGACACATTTCTCCTGTGGTATACCGACACTCGTCTGCGATGCGAGGCGCACAGGTCGACGAAAGGACAGCATGGACAAGCCCACAGACCAGGTCGAGTTCGAGGCCATGCTGCTCGGCCGCTACACGATCAACCCGCAGTATCCCCAGGAGACCGGCCTGCTCGAACGCAGCGCATACCTGCTGCTCAGCCGGCTCAGCATGGAGGGCCCGATGTCCATCGGACAGCTCTGCGACGCGTTCGGCCTGAACAGCTCGACCATCAACCGCCAGACCACCGCCTTGCTGCGTGCCGGGCTCGTCGAACGCATTCCCGACCCCGATGGCGGCATGGCCCGCAAATT
Source organism: Nocardia sp. NBC_00881 (assembly GCF_045207455.1). Classification (NCBI taxonomy): domain Bacteria; kingdom Bacillati; phylum Actinomycetota; class Actinomycetes; order Mycobacteriales; family Nocardiaceae; genus Nocardia; species Nocardia sp. NBC_00881. The sequence continues at coordinate 7,381,845 of NZ_CP108798.1, read as the reverse complement.
CCGGATCACCGCGAAGGGCCGACGGCGGTTCGACACCGAACGCGCCACCAAGGTCACCGGCCTCGACGACATCATGCAGGACTGGGCGCCCGAAGACGTCGCCGCCTTCGCCGGATACCTGCGGCGCTTCAATCGCGATATCGAGCATCGGCGCGGACAACCGTGGCCGCGGCCCGAACCCGTGCGCCCGGACCTCGCAAGCAGCTGACCGCATAAGCACGGAGCGACGCCGCGTCAGAACGGAATGAGATCGGCGGCCGCCCATCGCCGCGCCGACGACGTACCGCGGTGGAAGGTCTCGATAGGATCAATCGAGACGGCCGGAACGGAGGCTGCGGTCAGAGCTTCCGCCTTGAAGGCCCGTGCGGCCACACTCAGCCGGTGTTGTACCGAGCCGATCCGGCGGTTCAGCTCACTCGGGCAATCCCCGCCCCACAGCATGACCTCTGCGAGACCGCGATCGAGAGCCTCGAGCACACCGCACTGGATACGATCGTCCGTTTCGACCAGCGCCCCGGCCAAGGTGATCGCGTCCGGTCGCACATCATTGGTGGGCGAGCCAAGCGCCAGCACGTTCGCCCCGAGAATCCGCAGCGGCAATGCATCCGCCGGGTTGTGGACCAGGACGATCGCATCCCATCCGGCTAGTACCCGATCGAACAACCAACCTCCGGCGAAGCGCACTGCATCGACCACGCTGGGAGCTACCACGGCCAGCCGGTATTTCAACGCATGGCGGCCTGGCGTCGACTCGCGCGCGATTGAGCGCGAACAGCTCTGACACCTTGGTCAGTGAAATCGAAGGGGCCCACCGAGAACCATGCCCGGTGGAATCTCCGCATGGGGAGCGAATTCGATGATCCCGCCGAGCCGGCGACTTTCGCGATCTAGTCGCGGTGGCACAACAAATCATGGGGGACGGTTCGCGTTCGTGGCTATCAGGCTTTGTTGTGGCCCGCACACAGTGACCGATTCATTTGCGGAACGCCGAAACGGCCCTGGTTTCAGCGGCCATGGGCAGATCGGGCGGCAACGGAATGGCATCAGGCGGCGCAGACGTCGGATCGGGACACGAACCCGGCCCGTGTCGAGACGACCTCAAGTTCAGCGTCCCACGGATGGGAAGTCAGGACAATGAATATCTGGCGCCACGGAGGAAGGATCGTCTGACATATGCCGGACCGTCTGGACATGGATCCCAACGTGCTCCGCCGCCTGGCCGACGGCCACGACGCGGCCGCGGCGCGGACCCGGGACTGGGCACGGCAGCCGAAGGACTGGCTGAAGAACTTCCGCGCCAGCTACGGCCCGATCGCCGCGCCGGTGGAGCGGGCAATGGTGCGCTACTACGGGGCTCGGGAACGCGCCGGCAACGCGATGGCCGACCAACACGCCCGCGCGGCACGGAACTTGCGTGAGGCCGCCGACTCGTTCGAGCGGGCCGACGACGAATACTCGCGGCGGATCCGCGAGTCGACAGTGGATCCGGGTGGCCCCGACAGACGGACCCCGATATCCGGACCCAGCCCGGACGAACCGCCGCCGCCGGGCCCTGCCGCACCGCCACCGAACCCGAGCGGTCCTCCACCAGGCCCGAGTGGCCCTCCGGGAGGGAACCCGATAATTGCCGGTGGTCCGCCAACCGGACCGGGCGACCCCTTTGTGCCGCCCAGTCCCGGCCTCTCGGTTCCGCCGGTATCAGGACCGGTCGGTACCACTGCTCCCCCACCCACCGCACCGGGGCCGACTCACGGTGTCATGCCTGGTCCGGCTGCGGTACCGACCGGAGGAGCAGCGGCGCCACCGGGTGGTGGGCCATCCGGTGGCGGTAGCGGGCCATCCGGCCCTTATGGTGGGCCATCCGGCCCCGGTGGCGGGCCATCGGCGCCGTCCCCGCCCGGTGGTGGACCACGATCCGGCCCTGCGATTCCCCCGTTCTCAGCGGCGGTGGCGGCCCGGAAACGCGCCGCCGACCCCGCGTACGTAGTCGGCGAACCGGTGAACGACGATCTGCTGATCGCCCGCACCCTGCTGGCCGCTGTATTGGGGGCGACGGAGTCGGTGGTGGCCGGTGTGGCGTGGGCAGTGGCGGTACTACGCGGCCCGTCCGGCGCGGGACTGTTCATCACCACCAACGAGGGCCGCGGGTGGCTGCCGGCGGGCGTGTTCTTGCCCCGTGAGGTGTCCAGCCCATGGCTCTGGGATGAGCTGCTCGACGACGGCACCGGCAGCCCATCCACCGCCTGGGAGGGTATTGCCGATCCCGCCCGGGTGCTGGTGGAGTTCGGTCGGGTGTGGGGACCGAAGGCCGGTGCCGCGCTCACCGCGCTGGTGTCGTCCGGACCGATCGATCCTGGACTGCGCGCCCAGCTCGGCAACGCCGCCACCGAGGGCATGGTAGGTCCCGCCCACGACGTCGACCTGCGGGTACCTACCGCCGACACTGCCGACCGGCTGGGGCTGACCGGATCCGTCGATGCCCTGGAACACGTTGCCTCGGTGCCCGATACGCAGCGGCGGGACCGCTGTCTGGAACTAGCCGCTGACGCGCATCTGCGCCTCGGCCGCACGGGGCCCATTCCGCCGGAGGCAGACGAAGCGGCACGATGGCGCGACCGGATCCTGGCGCGTCTGCAAGCCAGGCAGGAGGTTCCACGGCAGTGGTGGAACGAGCTGCGCGATGCCGATGATTGGCTCGCCGCGAGCCTGCTGACCCGCCGCCTCGATGTGGCCCGCGTCGGCCTCGGTGGTCTGCGCGTCGAGGCCAGCGCGGATGCCTTGCGTGCCCTCGCCTTCCAGCGCCGCTGCAACGAACTGGTCCTGCTGCTGGACGGCAAACCAGGCTGGCAGCAGTTGCGGGACGAGGTGTACGCACACGAGCAGGTGGTGAAACATCCGGCGTTCGCGGATGTTCGGGCGGTGGTGGCGGCGCCGGAAAGCCGCCGATACGAACGGCCTCTTGCCGTGCAACGGGTTACAGCGGAATCGAATGAACGTGCCGTGCCGCCGACTGTGACACATCAGACACCTCGGTCGACGGTAGGTCCGTTAGATTCCAGGCCTGGTCAATCATGAGCGCCTCCCTGCCCCGGCCCCGGTCAAGAGTTCTCGCGGATCGGCGCGGAGACGTCACCGAGCGCGGTCGGCCCGTTTCCGCGAGCAACGGCAAGTCCAGCACGCCCTGACCGCCATACAGTAGTTCCCTGGCCTGCGCGAGGAGAAGCGCGAGTTCTTCGTCGTTGGGCGCCGATCCGATCTGCTCGGGTCCCTCCACGCGGCGGCTGCGCTTGCTCACGATCTGCACCGCCGTCGCCCCCAAGGCGGTCACCACCTTACGCACGAACGAACCCACGCGATCAGACGCTTACGGCATTCCCAGACAAGGGATTTCAGTAACCACATTCAGCCGGAAAATAACCTGTCACACCAGGTCACAGTTCCGCCGATCGCGGAACTCCACAGAGGTGAAGCAACCCAGGTCCGACCGTAACTCGGAATTCGCCGAATTCGATGCGCGACCCTGAACTCGGTCAAGAGTTCTCGCGGATCGGCGCGGAGATAAGCCTCAAGAAAACGTAAAAATATCCGCAGAGATATGACTCAAGTAAGCGTAAAAGATTTCCGGCCGACTTGCTCGGTGTCGATGAATGGTCGATGCTGAACCGAGTTGTATATTCAATCGCCAGAGCATGGTGGTGCTGCACGTAATGAAGAGCAATTCGGTCGATCAGTCGCGGTACCGCGACTGGGACAGCGACAACTGCTGCGACGCCCCCACCCGCGCCGACTACGGCCCGATCGCCGCGCCGGTGGAGCGGGCAATGGTGCACTACTACGGGGCTCGGGAACGCGCCGGCAACACGATGGCCGACCAACACGACCGCGCGAACGGCAAACCGGGCCGGCAGCAATGGCAGGCTGCGGCGTATATACAACAGCACAGGGTGAAACATCCGGTGTTCGCGGATGTCCCGGCCCTACTCACGCCGGAGATGAACCGGGTCCGGGTTGCGATGGCGACCGGTGTCGTGGTCGCACCCGACCGTGTGACTATTCCATTCGACCGAGTTTTTGTGGTGCCGATCGGTCCTGCTCCGGATTCGGAACGTCCGTCCGTCAATAGTTCGCGAGGCTGAGGCTGCCATGGGTGATGTTTTCTACCAGTACAAAGACGGTGAGTGGGTCCTCGCCAATGATATCGGCAGCACACCACAGGAGGAGGGCTACTATTACTATGAAAACTCCGCTGGGGATATGCGGCCCTACTATTGCAGCGGAGACGGTAAATATCAGGCAATAAATTACGACGAGCGAAATGTCATCGATTCGGAGGGGAATCTACACAAGTACGACGGCGGTCCCACGCTGTCGAGAAGCTATTCGGATGTCTCTAGTACATCTACTTCACATATCTCGAGTGAAAATGTCGAGGGGTTCGATCCGCCGCCCCCCAGCGGCGGTAACGAAAACGATGAAGACGGCGACGGTTCAAGCGGCGACGAGCTTCCGGCTGTTGAAGACCGCCGTGGTGACCGGTTGGAGCCCGGGGAGAAGCTGGCCCCGGAAGGTTCCACAGAGGTCGACGAGGGCAAGGCGCGCAATTCGATCACCAACGGTGATTACACGCTGACGCTGGACGCGGACAAGCAGCTGATTCTCACCGACAAAGACGGTAATGAGCTGTGGGGGTACGCCGGAGCCGACGTCGCGGATCTGTTGACGGACCCGAACAACGATGTCAAGCTCGGGGTGGATGGCAGTATCAAGGTCATCGATCGCGACACCGGCGAAGTGCTGAGGGTCATCCGCGAAGCGGACGACACTAAGCATGTAAAGCTGGTGCTGCTGTACCACCCGCCGGCGGAGTCGGAGCCGTTGCGCATCGCGATCAACGAAGCGCAGAAGTGTCTGCAGCTGCAGGTGGACTGCTTCGGCAAGGGGAAGGCCTCACTGGCCGAGGATGTCGCGGACTGGCTGCAGAACGAGGGATTGCTCGACAAGGACAATAAATCGTCGACCACCGACTCCCACAATTCGTATCTCAACCAGGACACTCAGGTCAAGAAACACTTCAAAGACCTGGATGAGAAGATCCGGTCGATCGCCGTCGCTACGGAAGAGGAAACAATCGAGGGCGTCAATTCCATAACGGCCGAGATCGATGAACTCGACGAACAGCTGCATGCGATCGATGCCCTGAAAGACGTACAAACCAAGTCCGTGGGAACGATGGGATCTCATACCTACAAGCAAATTCTGCCGGACCTGGAGGAAGAACTCTTCACGGCGATCGACAAGACCGTGGAGGACGTCGACAAGATCGTCGACGACGCGCAGCAGGCCAACGAGGAAAAAGAAAGAGAAGTCGACGAGGATTCGCACGAATACAAGTCCGGATACGAAGACGGGTATCAGGCCGGGCTGGGCGATGCCGGAGGTCTGCTGCCGGCGGCGACCACCGAAGATTTCGGCGCCCAGACCGACTACAGCGACGTGTTCGGTGATCTCACGAACGCCGGCCTGACCGATGGGCTGACCGACGCCTCGGGTACTACGGGGGATGGTTCTTCGCTGTTCGACCAGTTGAGGAACAGCTTGACCGGGGGGGCGGTCCCTGCCGCCGCCGCCACGGGCGCAGGCGTAGGCGCGGCCGCCGCAGGCAGTGGCGCCAATTCGATGCTGGGCATGATGATGCCGATGATGATGATGCAGATGATGTCGCAGATGATGCAGCAGGCCCAGCAGAAGGACAGGGACCGTTCCCAGCGGGAGCGTGAGCAAGAGGCCCAGGAGCAAGAGGACCGACACAAGCAGCAGGAGCAGGCCACCGCGCAGCAGCAGGCGACCGTCACCACCGCCGCCCAGCAGACAGCCACCGCCGACCCCGCCGCGACCGCGCCACCACCGATCGGCGGGTCCGGCGCCATGGTGGACATGCGACTACCGAACGGAGCCACCCAAAAGGTTTCAGCCGCTGTGGCCGAGGCGGTCAACCGAGAGTTCAACAACCCCAACGGCAGCGACGCCCGCGCCGCCTACGCCGGCACACTCGGCGAATCCACCTCCGGCCACACCTGGACCACCATCGACAGCGCGAGCCTGCGCACCGGCGACATCGTGCAATGGGAGAACCGATCCGCGATCGCGGTAGTCACCGACGACGGACTGCACTACATCACCAACGGTCAACTCGTCCCCCTCGACCCCCACAATCCCGTCGACGACAACCACGGCCCCTACGGCGCCTTCCAGGGCTTCTTCCATCCCACCGGCGTCGACGCCGCCACCGCACCGACCGACACCCTCCCCACCGCCCCACCCACCATCGACATGAACCAATCCACCCCCACCGCACCACCACCCATCACCGCCCCCACACCCCAGGTCGCCGCCCCCGCCATCCCCGGCTGACAACCACCCACAACAGCTACCTGACCACACCACCCCCTACCGAGACGACCAGCGACCATCACCACAGCGGCATTCGGTCCTGGTCGCCTCAGCGGATGCCACGAGCGATTTCGGCGGCTACGGCCAGGGCGACATCGGCCTACGTCTGGCTCTCGCAGGGGCTGCTCGATGCGGTGCGATTCATGGGGCCGCCCAGGCAACTGGACGATCGGATGCGCAACGGCGACGTCGCGGTCGATACCCTACGGGCCGATCGACATCCAATTCGGGCTGACTCGTCGACGATCTCGGACGAGCAGCATGCACCTTCCTACCGCGCGGAGTGCCGAGTGTCCTGATCGGCGCGCGCGTCCGGGCTGGCAATGCCTGCGCAGCGACCCTTACCTGCTCGGCCTGATGAGTGCGTCGCGGGCCGTGGCGATTTCGTTCCGATACCGGCTCCCGTGGAGCTCGGCTGACAGAGAAGTGCATCGAGGCCGCGCCGAATCGGACACGAACCGGCCCGTGCCGGACGTCGAGTCGCCCCTCGGGTTCAGCGTCCCACGGATGGGAAGTAAGGACAATGAATATCTGGCGCCACGGAGAAAGGATCGTCTGACATATGCCGGACCGTCTGGACATAGATCCCCACGCGCTCCGCCGCCTGGCCGGCGGCCACGACGCGGCCGCGGCGCGGACCCGGGACTGGGCACGGCAGCCGACGGACTGGCTGAAGAACTTCCGCGCCAGCTACGGCCCGATCGCCGCGCCGGTGGAGCGGGCAATGGTGCGCTCCTACGGGGCTCGGGAACGCATCGGCAACGCGATGGCCGACCAACACGACCGCGCGAACGGCAAACCGGGCCGGCAGCGATGGCAGGATGCGGCGTACATACACGAGCAGATGGTGAAGCATCCGGTGTTCGCGGATGTCCCGGCCGTGCTGACGCCAGAGATGAACCGGGTGCGGGTTGCGGTGGCGACCGGTGTCGTGGCCGCACCCGACGCGACTATTCCATTCGACCGAGTTTCTGTGGTGCCGATCGGTCCTGCTCCGGATTCGGAACGTCCGTCCGTCAATAGTTCGCGAGGCTGAGGCTGCCATGGGTGATGTTTTCTACCAGTACAAAGACGGTAAGTGGGTCCTCGCCAATGACATCGGCAGCACACCGGAGGACAAGGGCTACTATTACTATGAAAACTCCGCTGGGGATATGCAGCCCTACTACTGCAGCGGAGACGGTAAATATCAGGCAATAAATTACAACGAGCGAAATGTCATCGATTCGGAGGGGAATCTACACAAGTACGACGGCGGCCAAACCCTTTCGAGAAGCTACTCGGATGTCTCCAAGACATCAACTTCACATATCTCGGATGAAAAGATCGAGGGATTCGATCCGCCACCACCCCCCGAAAAGAAAGAACCCACCGCCGAAGAAAAACTGCCGCCTGTCGATGATCGTCGTGATGACCGGCTGGAGCCCGGGGAGAAGCTGGCCCCGGCAGATTCCAAAGAGGTCGACGAGGGCAAGGCGCGCAATTCGATCACCAACGGTGATTACACGCTGACGCTGGACGCGGACAAACAGCTGATTCTCACCGACAAAGACGGTAATAAGCTGTGGGGGTACGCCGGAGCCGACGTCGCGGATCTCCTGACGGACCCGAACAACGATGTCAAGCTCGGGGTGGATGGTAGTATCAAGGTCATCGATCGCGACACCGGCAAGGTGTTGAGGACCATCCTTCCCGAAGCCCCGCCCAAGCATGTGGAGCTGGTGCTGCTGTACCACCCGCCGGCGGAGTCGGAGCCATTGCGCATCGCGATCAACGAAGCTCAGAAATGTCTACAACTGCAGGTGGACTGCTTCGGCAAGGGGAAGGCCTCACTGGCCAAGGATGTCGCGGACTGGCTGCAGAACGAGGGATTGCTCGACAAGGACAATAAGTCGTCGACCACCGACTCGCACAATTCGTATCTCAACCAGGACACTCAGGTCAAGAACCACTTCAAAGACCTGGACGAGAAGATCCGGTCGATCGCCGTCGCTACCGACCAGAAAAACAGCGACTCGTTCAAATCGATAATGGCCGCGATCGATGAACTCGACGAACAGCTGCGTGCGATCGATGCCGTGAAAGACGTACAAACCAAGTCCGTGGGAGAGATGGGATATCATACCTACAAACAAATTCTGCCGGACCTGGAGGAAGAACTCTTCACGGCGATCGACAAGACCGTGGAGGACGTCGACAAGATCGTCGACGACGCAAAGCAAACCAACGAGGAAAAAGAAAGAGAAGTCGACGAGGATTCGCCCGAATACAAGTCCGGATACGAAGACGGGTATCAGGCCGGGCTGGGCGATACCGGGGGAACGCCGCCACCCGCGACCACCGAAACACCCCCGCAGGACTACAGCGACGTGTTCGGTGATCTCACGAACGCCGGCCTGACCGACGGGCTGACCGATGGCCTGACCGACGGGCTGACCGATGGCGTGACCGATGCCTCGGGTACCACGGGGGATGGTTCTTCGCTGTTCGACCAGCTGAGGGATAGCTTGACCGGGGGGGCGGTCCCTGCCGCCGCCGCCACGGGCGCAGGCGTAGGCGCGGCCGCCGCAGGCAGTGGCGCCAATTCGATGCTGGGCATGATGATGCCGATGATGATGATGCAGATGATGTCGCAGATGATGCAGCAGGCCCAGCAGAAGGACAGGGACCGTTCCGAGCGGGAGCGTGAGCAAGAGGCCCAGGAGCAAGAGGACCGACACAAGCAGCAGGAGCAGGCCACCGCGCAGCAGCAGGCGACCGTCACCACCGCCGCCCAGCAGACAGCCACCGCCGACCCCGCCGCGACCGCGCCACCACCGATCGGCGGGTCCGGCGCCATGGTGGACATGCGACTACCGAACGGAGCCACCCAAAAGGTTTCAGCCGCTGTGGCCGAGGCGGTCAACCGAGAGTTCAACAACCCCAACGGCAGCGACGCCCGCGCCGCCTACGCCGGCACACTCGGCGAATCCACCTCCGGCCACACCTGGACCACCATCGACAGCGCGAGCCTGCGCACCGGCGACATCGTGCAATGGGAGAACCGATCCGCGATCGCGGTAGTCACCGACGACGGACTGCACTACATCACCAACGGTCAACTCGTCCCCCTCGACCCCCACAATCCCGTCGACGACAACCACGGCCCCTACGGCGCCTTCCAGGGCTTCTTCCATCCCACCGGCGTCGACGCCGCCACCGCACCGACCGACACCCTCCCCACCGCCCCACCCACCATCGACATGAACCAATCCACCCCCACCGCACCACCACCCATCACCGCCCCCACACCCCAGGTCGCCGCCCCCGCCATCCCCGGCTGACAACCACCCACAACAGCTACCTGACCACACCACCCCCTACCGAGACGACCAGCGACCAACCAACCATCACCACAACGGCATCAGTTCGACCACCTCTTCGGCCGAATCCGAAGTCTCCATGAGTGATCCACGATTCCATGCGTCCTGGCCGATCTTCTCCGCTGGCGGCGCGTCCTCGATGGTCGCACCGTACACCGAGCCGAGCCCGCACCTTTTCGCAAAGAAATACGAAAGCACTTTCACACACAGCCAGCGTTCAGTAGGCTCGAATGTTTGTGCGCGGCATACCGGAGGGGGACGGACAGCGTGCCATCGTAAAACGACTTCATGGTTCCGTCGCTGTCTACGCGTATCTGGTCGGCGCCGGATTCCGCAAACAGTCACAGTACAAGCTGGCGATGTTCGCCGGGTTGTTCACCAACTGTGTGTTCGGGTTCGTACGCGCGGCGGTACTGGTCGCCGCGGTAGACGCCACGGGTGACTTCGGCGGCTACGACCAGGGCACCATCGGCGCCTACGTGTGGCTCTCGCAAGGGCTTCTCGGTGCGGTGCAGTTCATGGGGCCGCTAGGCCAGCTGGACGATCGAGTGCGCAACGGCGACATCGCGGTCGATTTCCTGCGCCCGGTCGACATCCAATTCGGCTACCTCGCCGATGATCTCGGACGAGCTGTGTGCACTTTCCTGCCACGCGGAGTGCCGAGCGTGCTTGTGGGCGCGCTCACGTTCGGGCTGGCGATGCCGGGAACGCCCGTCCCGTATCTGCTCGGCGTGGTAAGTGTGCTACTGGCCGTGGCAATCTCGTTTCTGTGCCGATTCGCCGTGGCGCTGATCGGATTTTGGGTCGTCGAGACCCGCGGTATCCGCCAGCTGTACTACGCAGCGGGAACTTTCCTCGCCGGGCTTTTCGTGCCGGTGCACATGTTTCCGTCTTGGCTGCGCGCGATCGCGGACGCCACCCCGTTTCCGTCGATCCTGCAGTCCCCGGTCGACCTGATCTCGGGCCGGATCACCGGAGCGGAAGCCTTTGCGGTCGTCGGGGTCCAGGTGTTCTGGGTATTGGTGATCGGGTCGGCCGGTCGAGTGCTGCTGGTCGCTGGACGTCGCAGGCTGGAGGTGCAGGGTGGTTGAGGTCGCGCCGTCCCGCTCAGGGTCGTGGTCGACACCCTATGTGGCGGTGCTGCGCTCTCGGATACGCGCCCAGCGCAGCTATCGACTGTCCTTCGCGAGCGAGGTTTTCAGCGCAATCGTGATGGGTCTCATCGAGTTCGCGGAAGTCTGGCTCATCTTCCGCACCGCGCGGGTGCTGGGCGGCCTGGACTTGGATGCGGCGCTGCTGCTATTCGGACTGAGTCACTCGAGTTTCGCGCTATCCCAGGTTTTGTTCGGGCACCTGGACACCTTGCCTGCGCTCATCAGAATGGGACAACTCGATGCCTATCACCTCCGGCCGCAACCGCTACTGCTGCAACTGATCACCAGCGACATCTCGCTGCGCAGATTCGCCAGGGCCGCGGTCGCGATCGGAGTGCTGGGGATTGCCTTGGTGCGCAACGACATCGACTGGGGACCGAAGACGACCGCACTGCTCACACTGACGATGTCCGGCGGTGTCGCGCTGTTCGGCGGCGTGTTCGTCTGCGCCGCCGGACTCCAATTCTTTCTGATCGACGGTTCCGAGCTCACCAACAGCTTCACCTACGGCGGCTCGTTCGCCGCCACTCAGCCCGTGTCGGTGTTCCCCACGCCGATGAGACTGCTGTTCGGATTCGCCATCCCCGTCGCGTTCACCGCCTACTTGCCCACCCTCGCGCTACTTCGACTGCCCGGTCCGCCCTTGCTTCCCGCCTGGCTCGCCTGGCTGATTCCGCTCGCAACACTGTGGGTGTGGCTTCTCGCGCTGTACCTCTGGCGGCTTGGTACACGGCATTACCAGGGAGGCGGCGGATGAGTATGACGCGACCGGACGCGATCGTCGATATGAACGAGCTGACCAGGCAATTCACCCTCTACCGCAAAAACGGGCGTCGCTGGCGACGACGCCGAGAGACACTCACGGCGGTCGACCGGATGACCTTTCGGATCGAGCGGGGCGCCGCCGTCGGCTACATCGGCGCCAATGGCGCGGGCAAGTCCACCACCATCAAGATGCTCACCGGCATCCTGGTGCCCACGTCCGGCACCGTCCGCACCTGCGGGCTGGACCCGGTGCGCCAGCGTCGGGAACTGGCCGGGCGGATCGGAGTGGTGTTCGGCCAGCGGTCCCAGCTCTGGTGGGATCTGCCGCTGCGCGAGTCGTTTTCGATCCTCGCCGCGATCCACCGGCTAGAGCCGGACAGCGCGCGCAAGCGCACGCACGAGCTGGTCGAGCAGCTGGAAATGGCGGAAACGCTCGACACGCCCGTGCGCCAGCTGTCGCTCGGTCAACGCATGCGTGCGGAAGTAGCCGCGGCGCTGCTGCATTCACCCGAACTCGTGATTCTCGACGAGCCGACCATCGGCCTGGACGTGTTGTCCAAACAGCGATTGCGCGAGTTCCTCCGGGCCGAGCGCGCCGATCGCGGAACCACCCTGCTGCTCACCACGCACGACATGGGCGATATCGAAAGGCTCTGCGGCCGCGTGCTCGTCGTCGACCACGGCCGTCTGGTGTACGACGGGTCGTTGACCGGATTGGCGACTACTGTCGGCGCGAAGCGAGTGCTGGTGGTCGATTTGGCCGAGCCGACACCGGACATCGACGACCTCCCCTCGGCTCAACTGCTGGCCAGCGAGGGCAACGGTATGCGGCAGCGGCTGGCCTTCGATCCGGAGAAGATCACGGCCGCACAACTGCTCGCCGCCGTGTCGGATCGGGCCGAAGTGCGGGATCTGTCGATCGAAGAACCTGAGATCGAGGACGTGGTCCGGCGGATATACGAATCCGCCCGCTGATTCAGCGGGCGGATTCGGTCGGAGTGACAGAATTATCGATGTTCACTGTGTTTCGCGTGCGCCCTGATCGAGACGGAAGGGCGGGTACTCGTCACGCATCAGGCTCGCATAGGCCTGGACCCGGATGAGCCAGCGGTTGATACCCAGCACGAAGTCGAACACCCCCTGCGGGTAGCGCGCCGTGAACAGCAACGCGATCAGCGCGACGATCAGCAGGATGCTGAGCAGCGGAATCGAGCCACCACCGCCCCAGTCGTCGGAATCGCCCATCCCGACGGCGACGCCTCCGCTGACCATCGCGGCGACGATCAAATAGTGCGGGATGGCCAGCAGCCACCATTTCACCAACACCAGACCTCGGTGCAGCGTCTCCGGATAATCGATCTCCAAATCGGCCGGGTACTCCGCGTTCGGCTGCAGGCTGAACGGCGGGTACTTGTCGGTGCCGAGCACCGACAGGGAGTAGAAGGTGACCCGCCAGCCCCAGCGCATGACACCGACATTGAAATCGAACAGCGCCCGCGGATACTTGCCGGTGATCAGGATCGCGAAGAAGGCGACGATCGTCAGCACCAGGTAGGCGAGATGCAGGAAGAAAAGCGCAATATAGTGCGGGATGGCCAATAGCCACTTGACCAGCCACATCCACCGCGACAGCGCGGGGTCGAGATCTCCTCGAACGCGAATCGGGTTGGGCGGGACGGGCTTCTCGGGTTCCATGATCGACGTTCCTTCCGGGTGCTCCGATGCAAGCTGCAACCAGTGCGGGATGTCCTGATTGTCGCGTATGGGACTACCAGGTACGGCACCTTCTGATACCGACACGCCAACGATCCGAAATTGCGTCGCACGGGGACTCGATCCGTGGGAGCTGGATGGCAATGAGGTCGCGCGGCCTCGATGGTACGGCCGAACCACCATTCCCAGTCTCGGGCGGCGGACGCGATCCGTGGTCAGACCGGTCCGCTCCCCTGCGCCGAATACAAACTGACCTCGCCCTCCTCGCTGAGGAAGGCGTTCACCAGCATGGTGCGACTGGCCCGGAGTTCATCCTGGTCCGGGGCGGCGGTCGTGATCGAAATCTGCGGAATGACAGCCCAGTTCACCACGTACCGCTCCGGCGGGCCGTCGTCGTCGGACAGGCGGGCAAGGCGGAAGACCGAGATGGTCTTGCGGACGATGAGGTCACGCACGACCTCCGCGATTCGCTCAGGGTCTTCCAGGGCGAACATGAAGCCGAATGTCAACTCGGGCGATGACACATAGGCGGGCACGAACATCGAGGCTAGTCGATCGGACCACGCCGCGCAGCCGCTGCACCGAACCGATTGCTGCTCATGCGCTCGGGCGATCGGGAACCGAACCGCAGGCGATTCTCAGTGACCGATCTGTAACGGAACATAACAATTCTCCGCCAGCTTCGAGATTTTTACATCGCGCTATTGCGCGAATTCGACGACCGCGCTTTCCTGAAATTGTCCCGATTTCTCGGGCCGTCGCACTCGTCGCATCGTCGCGGATTTCCCGGTTTCTCCGCCATGTCGGTGAACCGTGGGGTGAGGTCCGGACGCGGGACTGCGCCGGAGCCGAGGGGTGCCCCTCGAAATCCCCCTCGGCCCTGGCGTATCCAGGATTCGAATCGTCGCCGCAGGGGAATACCATGCCAGCGGAATACGCTGAACTTCGTTTCGGAGGCGAGGAGCTGCGACCGCGCGCCGCGCTACTTCGCGCACGCCCCAAGGCCCTTCTGGTGAAAAATTACCTGCGCGGCCGAATCCACTGCAGGTGGGCGTGGAAGCCCACCTGCAGTGGACCGGACCAGCTGACCGACGGATACCGGAATCCGATCGCCGACGCCATCGAACGCGGGCGCTGATTACCGATGTGGTGATCAGCGCGGCTTGTCGACCTCGGGCTCGACGACCTCGGCGTCGACGAACGCCTCCGGCGCGGTCGGCGACGGCTCGGCGACGGGGGCCGCGACATCGTCGCGATCGCGATCCTGCTGTACCGCCGCGTCCTTCCTGGCCGCGGCGGCTGCCTCGTTCATCTCGATCGCATCGGTGATCCACTCACCGATCTCCCTGGTGACCTCCGCGACGGTGCCGGTGATGATGTGAGCGATATTGCCGACATGCTTGGCGCCCGAGGATGTCAATTCCTGAATGAGATCCTTGTTGCTTTCGAATTTCCCGATCATTCACACGCCCACTTCGCTCGCCTTTCGCTGACGCATCACGATAACACCGGGAGATGGTTCGCTCCCGACCATGCGGGGCGGCAGCGCGAGTTTGAAAATTTTCTTCCATACCGAGCCGATCTGCTTGCCCAGCGAACCGGTGTTGTACGGCAGCCCATATTTTTCACACAATGCGCGCACGGTGGGCGCGATCTCGGGGTAGCGACTCGCGGGCAGGTCGGGGAACAGGTGGTGTTCGATCTGGTGCGACAAATTGCCCGACATGATGTGGAACAGCTTGCTTCCGGTAATGTTCGCCGAGCCGAGCATCTGGCGGATGTACCACTCGCCGCGGGTCTCGTCCGCGGTCTCCTCCTCGGTGAACGTCTGTACGCCGGTCGGGAAGTGGCCGCAGAAGATGATCGCGAAGGCCCATACGTTGCGAACCAGGTTGGCGGTGACGTTGCCCGCCAGCGTGTGGAAGAACAGCGGCCCGGTCAGCGCGGGAAACACCAGGTAGTCCTTGAGTACCTGCTTGCTCGCCTTGCGCCACTGTCCGAGGATCAGCTGCTTGACCTCCGGCCACTTCTTCTTGCCGCTCAGGATGTTTTCGATCTCGAGGTCGTGACCCATCACGCCCCACTCGAACAGGACCATGAGCACGAACGCGTACAGCGGCTGCCCGAGACGCAGCGCATTCCAGTTCTGGCCCTCGTCCATCCGCAGGATGGAATAGCCGATGTCGCGGTCCTTGTTGTGGATGTTGGTGTAGGTGTGGTGCAGATAGTTGTGCGAGTGCTTCCACTGGTCCGCCGGGCAGACCGTGTCCCACTCGAAGACGCGGGAATTCAGGCCGGGCTCGCGCATCCAGTCGTACTGGCCGTGCATCACGTTGTGGCCGATTTCCATGTTGTCCAGGATCTTCGACACGCTCAGCGCGGCCACGGCGGCCAGCCAGAACGGCGGAAGGAAGCCGAGGTACATGAGTCCCCGCCCGGCGATCTCGAAACCTCGCTGCGCCTTGATGATGGAGTAGAGGTACTCCCGGTCACGCTCGCCGAGATCGGCGACGATCGCGGCGCGCAGCGCATCGAGTTCGCGGCCGAGTTCCTCGATCTGCTCCGGGCTCAGGACCAGTGGTCCGTCTTGGGTTTCGGTGAGGATGGTCATGATTACTACCCCTTCGTTGTCAGATGTCGATCTCGACGTCGCCGACCGGCGCGCTGATACACAGCTGGATCGGCTGATCGGGATCGCTGTCGCACTCGCCGGTGCGCACATTGCGCGTGCAGCCGGTGCGGCGGACCGCGGTGCAGGAGAAGCAGATCCCCATGCGACAGCCGTATTCCGGCGTCAGGCCGGCGGATTCGGCCTGCTCCAGCAGGGTGGCGCCGTTGTTGTCCGCGCTCACCCGGCTGGCCGAGAAATTGACCGTGCCATACGTTTCCGTCGCCTCGATCGGTGCGACGGACAGGGTGAACTCCTCGGTGTGCAAACGGTCGTCCAGCTGCTCGGCCTCGTAGACTTTGCGCACCGCATCCATCAGCGACCGCGGGCCGCACACATAGGTCTGCGCGTCGGCGAACCAAGGCGCCACGCGCTCCAGTTCGTCGTAATCGAAGTACCCGCTGCCCTGCGCGGGCGCGACGTCCACTTCTGCCGCGCCGGGGTCGACCCGCTTCGCGACCCTCCTCGATCGCCACGGATGACGCAGCTCGATCCGGAAGTTCTGGTGCCGCCGCGCGATGACGTCGAGCTCGGTGCGGTGCGGCACCACCTCCGCCGATTTCGCGTAGTGCAAGAACACGACCTCGCCCCGGTGACCCTCTGCGGCCAACGTGCGCAGCATGGACAGCACCGGCGTGATGCCGCTGCCGCCGCTGATCAGCAGCACTCGCTCCGGGCGCGGCTCGGGGAGCCGGAACACGCCGTCGGCGGGCGTCAGGTCGACCACCATGCCGGGTGTGGCGTTGCGGTAGAGGAACTGCGACACCAGACCGCCGGGATGCGCCTTGACGGTGAGCTGGATGTGGCGATCCCGGCCGTTCTCCGGATTGACCGGCGAATAGCACCTGGCGTGCCGAACGCCGTCGATTACCACGCCGATCTGGACGTACTGCCCGGCGGCATGGCCTTTCCACTGCCGGGTCGGGCGCAGCGCGAGCGTTACCGACCCCGGCACGGAACGGTCCGCGTGGGTGATTTCGGCCCGCATGTCCCGGACGGTCAGCGTGGGGCGGACCAGTTCCAGGTACCGGTCCAGCGGGTGTGGCGAGGTCAGGGTCTGCACCAGGTTGATGAGATCCACCATTCGTTCTCCATGCCTCTTGTCTGCTGAGGACGTGCGACCCACATTTCAGTGCACGTCTGTACACTCAACCAGTGTGACCGATGACAGGGGGCAGGTGTCAACCGGCAAAACATGTGACCCGAACGACAGCTTGGGATAATTCAAATGGTGAACGGATGTATGCTCACCGTGATGAGCGAGCAGGCAGCTACCCGAGGCGAACGCAAAGAGCGGACCAGGCAGGCACTCCTGGACGGCACCCTGACGCTGGCCGCCGACCGCGGTTTCGCCGCACTCAGCCTGCGGGAGATCACCCGCTCGGCGGGCATCGTGCCCACCGCCTTCTACCGGCACTTCGCGTCGCTGGACGACTTGGGCGCGACGCTGGTCGACGACGGTGTCACCGCACTGCGTCTCGCCCTGCGCGAAGTGCGCCGCAACTCCGACGCGAGCCTCTCGGACACGGTGCGCTTCGTGTTCGAGCAGGTCGGCCCGAAGCGTGAACTGTTCGGCTTCCTCACCCGGGAACGGCACGGCGGCTCCGCGGCGCTGCGCAAGGCGATCGCGCTGGAGCTGCGGCTGATCGTGCGGGAACTCGTCGCCGACCTCTCCCGGATCAGCGCCCTGGATTCCTGGCCCCCACACGATCTGGAGATCGCCGCCGACCTGATGGTTGCGACGGTCACCGACGGGATCGCCGCCTACGTTTCGGCCGCACTGCGCGAGGAGAGTGCGATCATCGACCGCACCGTGCAGCAGATGCGGCTGATCGCACTCGGCATGGGCGCGTGGCAGCCACCGAAACAGCGGTGAGTCGGCACGCACACCGGAAACCTCAGCTGCCCATCGGCTCGCCCGGCGCCGGGTCGATCCCCTCCTGAGCCGCGACCGGGTCCGGCGGTCGCACCGGAAGCAGTACCGCGAGTCCGACCGCGAGCACGACAAGCAGACCGGCGATGCCCGCGCGATCGGCATCGAACAACCAGACGAACAGACCGAAAAGGCTTGGGGCAAGGAAGGATACGGCGCGTCCCGTAGTCGTGTACAGGCCGAAGAGTTGGCCCTCGCGTCCAGGTGGAGCCAGACGGGCGAGGAAGGAGCGCGCCGACGCCTGCGCCGGGCCGACGAAGACGGTGAGCAGTAGCCCGAAGATCCAGAACATCAGCGGGCCGGACACCACGATCAACGCGAGCCCGCACACCAGCATGGCGGCCAGGGACACCACGATGACGATCTTCGGCCCACCGCGATCGTCGAACCGGCCCGCGACGATCGCGCCCAGCGCAGCGACGACATTGGCGGCGATGCCGAACAGCAGCACATCCGAATCGGCGATCCCGTAGACCCGCACGGCGAGCACCCCACCGAGGGTGAACACCCCGGCGAGCCCGTCGCGGAACACGGCACTGGCGACGAGAAAAATCACCGTGTGGCGATCGACACGCCACAGCTCACACAGATCGCGCCAGAGTACTCGATACGACCCGAGGAATCCGGCGCTCGCCGCCCCTGGATCGGCGTCCGTGCGCGGCATTTCGGGTACCGCGAACAGGACCGGGAGCGCGAAGGTGGCAAACCACACGGCCGCGAGCACAGCGACGAGGCGGATGTTCAGCCCTTCGTCGGTGGGTATTCCGAGCAGTCCGCGATTGTCGCCTTCGCCGGAGATGAAGCCGAAGTAGCAGATCAGCAGGAGGAAAATGCCGCCGAAATAGCCCATGGCCCAGCCGAATCCGGAGACCCGGCCGACCGTGGCAGGGGTGGACACCTGCCGCAGCATCGCGTTGTAAGGCACGTTGGCCAGCTCGAAGCAGGCCGAGCCGAAGGCGAGCAGCACGAGTCCGAGCCACAGGTCGTGGTAGTCGTCGTGCACGAAGAACATCAGCGTCATCGCGGCGATCGTCAGCGCGGTCAACATGCCCAGGGAACGTTTGCGTTTTGCCGACGCGTCGAAGCGTTGGCCGCTGACCGGCGCGGTCAGCGCCACAATGAGTCCCGCGATCCCGAGTGTCCAGCCCAACCACGCGCTGGCGGAGACCTTGCCGGGCAGATCGTCACCAACCTTGTCGGTGAGATACACCGAGAACACGAAGGTAAGGATGACGGCGTTGAACGCCGAAGACCCCCAGTCCCAGAACCCCCACGCCACCACTTGCCCGCGCCCGGCGGCCTGTCCGACCGTCGCCCGCGCGTTCACCTCGGTCATGCCGCGCAGCCTATCCGCCGACACCCGCGCACGGGGCCACTCGCGCATGTCCGTCCGGGCGACACGGCTCGAAAAGCGCTGCGGAGCCGCTATGCACCAAGTTGCATAGTACCGAATGTGCCGTCTACCCTGACCGCATGGCCCTCGAGCATGCGTTGCTGGTATCGCTGACCGAGCGCGCCGGCTCGGGATATGAGCTGGCGCGCCGGTTCGACAAATCCATCGGCTACTTCTGGAGCGCCACCCACCAGCAGATCTACCGGGTACTCAAGCGTATGGCGGAGTCCGGCTGGCTCAACAGCGAGTCGGTGACCCAGGAGGGTCGACCGGACAAGAAGGTCTACTCGGTGAGCGAAGCGGGTCGCACCGAACTGGCCCGCTGGATCGCCGAACCGTTCGACTCCGGCACCCCCCGCAACGAGCTCGCGGTGAAGATCCGCGCCGCCGCCTACGGCGATATCGACGCGCTGCGCACCGAGGTCGCCCGCCACCGTGACCAGCATGCGCAACGGCTCGACTTGTATCTGGTCATCGAGAAACGCGACTTCCCCGTCCCGAGCCAGCTCTCCGGGACCGCGTTGCACCAGTACCTCGTCCTGCGCGCCGGCATCCGCGTGGAGTCGGGGTTCGTCGAATGGTGCGACGAAGTTCTGCACGCACTGCACCCGCGCGTCAGCCCGCGCGCGGAGTGACGGAGAAAGGCGAGACTCACCCATGAGTTCCTTCCCCCATCTGTTCGAGCCGCTCGACCTCGGCTTCATCACCCTGCCCAACCGCGTGGTGATGGGGTCGATGCACACCGGCCTGGAGGACCGCGCCTGGGACACCAACAAGCTGGCCGCCTACTTCGCCGAACGCGCACGCGGCGGCGTCGGCCTGATCATCACCGGCGGCTACGCACCCAACCGCACCGGCTGGCTCCTGCCGTTCGGCGCCAAGCTGACCAATAAGGCCGAGGCGTACCGGCACCGTGCGATCACCAAGGCAGTACATACGGAGGGCGGCAAGATCGCCATCCAGATCCTGCACGCGGGCCGCTACTCCTATATGCCCGGCAGCGTGTCGGCCTCCGCGATCAAGGCCCCGATCAATCCGTTCCGGCCACGTAAACTCTCGACCAAGGGCATCGAGCAGACCATCGACGACTACGCCCGCTGCGCCCAGCTCGCCCAATTCGCCGGCTACGACGGCTGCGAAATCATGGGCGGCGAAGGCTATTTCATCAACCAGTTCCTCGCGTCACGCACCAACAAGCGCACCGACAAGTGGGGCGGCTCGGCGCAGAACCGGCGCCGGATCGCGGTGGAGATCGTGCGCCGCACCCGCGCCGCCGTCGGCCCGAACTTTCTCATCGTGTTCCGGTTGTCCATGGCCGACCTGGTGGAGAAGGGGCAGACCATCGAGGAGATCATCGCGCTGGCCCAGGACCTCGAAGCAGCCGGGGTGAACATCCTCAACACCGACATCGGCTGGCACGAGGCACGGGTGCCCACCATCGTGACCTCGGTGCCCCGCGCGGCGTTCGTGGAGTTCACCGCGAAGATCACCGCCCAGGTGAGCATTCCGGTCTGCGCGTCCAATCGGATCAATATGCCCGAGGTGGCCGAGGAGATCCTGACTCGCGGGGACGCCCAGCTCGTTTCCCTGGCCCGCCCGTTCCTCACCGACCCCGAGTGGGCGAATAAGGCCGCGCAGGACCGGGTCGACGAGATCAACACCTGCATCGCCTGTAACCAGGCCTGCCTGGACCACGCCTTCCAACACAAGACCGTGTCCTGTCTGCTCAATCCGCGCGCCGGGCACGAGACCGAGCTGACGTTGCTGCCCACTCGCCGCACCAAGCGGATCGCGGTGGTCGGCGCGGGCCCCGCCGGGCTGTCCGCGGCAGTGAACCTCGCCGAGCGCGGCCACCGCGTCGATCTGTTCGAGGCCGACGACAAGGTCGGCGGACAGTTCGACATCGCCCGCCGAATCCCGGGCAAGGAGGAGTTCGACGAGTCGATCCGCTACTACCAGCGGATGCTCGAGATCACCGGCGTCACTGTGCATCTGATGAAGCGGGTCGGCGCCGACGAAATCGTCGAGGGCCGCTACGACGAGGTGGTGCTCGCCACCGGCGTGCAGCCTCGCATCCCGAACATCCCCGGCATCGACCACCCCATGGTGCTCACCTACTCCGAGCTGGTGCGCGAGAAGAAGCCGGTGGGAAAGCGCGTCGCCGTGATCGGTGCCGGCGGCATCGGCTACGACGTCAGCGAATTCCTCACCGTCGAAGGACATCCCGCGCTGAAGCTGGACGAGTGGAAGGAGGAGTGGGGCGTCACCTCCGACGACGAGCAGGTCCCCGGCCAGCTCACCACACCCAAGCCCGCTCCCGCCGCCCGCGAAGTGGTTCTGCTGCAACGCAAGACGACGCCGTTCGGCAAAGACCTCGGCAAGACCTCCGGCTGGGTGCACCGCGCGGCACTGAAAGCCAAGGGCGTCGAGCAGATCGGCGGTGTGAACTACGAGCGCATCGACGACCACGGGCTGCATGTCAGCTTCGGCGCGAAACGCGAACGTCCTCAGCTGATCCCGGTCGACAACGTCGTCGTCTGTGCCGGTCAGGAGTCCGTCCGCGATCTGGTCGCCCCACTGCGCGCCGCGGACGTCAACGTCCATCTCATCGGTGGCGCGGACCTCGCCGCCGAACTCGACGCCAAACGTGCTATCGACCAAGGCACCCGCCTGGCCGCGCGCCTCTGACGCAGCTCCGACAGTCATCGACATGGTCGACGCCCGGCGGCTGGCCTGTGTACACGACGGCGCGGCCTGATTCGTTTGCACGCAGAGTGTCGTCCGTGGTTCAGCGCAGGGAGCCGACCACCGCCGGTCAGCTACCCGAGCAGCAGATTCCGGTCGACTACGGAATCCGGCGCTAAGCCGAACAGCAGCGGTTCCGAAAATCTTCGCGCACAGCGATGAGATCTCGGACGGTGCTCCGTCATATCGGTTGAACGCGCTACCAACCCGGCGCGACCGACCAGAAGGACCAGAAATGACCACCGCGAACCCCACCGCCAACTTCTCCAACGACGTCACCGACCGTCCCGGCAAGATCCGCAACCGCGCCCTGTGGACCCTGCAGATCCTGCTCGGCCTGTTCTTCATCATCGCTTCCGGCGGGCCGAAGCTCGTGATGCCGAACGCCCTGACAGACAACGCCCCCGAGAATCTGACCATCCCCCTCGGGCTGCTCATCTTCATCGGAGTTGTGGAGGTCGCGGGCGGTATCGGCCTGATGGTGCCACGGCTCAGTGCCCTGGCTGCCGCGGGTCTGTCCGTTCTCACCGTGCTCGCCGCCGGGACGCAGGCTTTCCTCGCCGACAAGCCCTTGATGGGGATCTTCCCACTGGTGCTCGCCGCGATCTTCGCCTGGATCGCCTACCAGCGCCGCGCCACCATCACCGATCTGCGCAACTCGCTCTCGTGACGACAAATCCATAAGTACGACCGGCGATCGGTGGCCCACCCACCGATCGCCGGTCGCGCGTTCTCGGATCGATCGCCTGTCGGGTTGGCGGCGATCGATCCAGCGGCCATCTGGTCCGCGGCGCCCCGGCCCGGGCGCCGCACCAAGATGACAAGAGCCCGGTGACGGGAGGCTGTCACGCCGGGATTCTGTGGGAGCCCGAGGCTGAGATGCCTCGGGCCACCCGACTGGCTCAGCGCCTGGTGAGGTCCGATGAGCGCCGATGAGTTTCGAGCGCGTAGGAGGTCTACCCGGTCATGAGGAAACTGATCTACACGTTCGGCGTGTCCTTGGACGGCTACATCAACGACCGCGACGGCAGCATCGACTGGACTGTCCCGGACGAGGAGCTGCACCAGTTCCACAACGACAGGTACCGCGAGATCGAGGTCTCGCTGCACGGCCGCCGGCTGTACGAGCTGATGGCCGAGTACTGGCCGCACGTGCCCGAGAACGCATCGCGCATCGAGCGCGAGTTCGGCGGGCTCTGGACGGAGAAGCCCAAGGTCGTCTTCTCCCGGACGCTCACCGAGGTCCGCTGGAACAGCACCCTGGTCAGTAGGAACGCGGTCGAGGAAGTCCGCAGGCTCAAGGCCGGAGGCGATGGCGTCATGGAGGTCGGCGGCGCGAGCCTCGCGGCCTCGCTGATGCCGCACGGGCTCATCGACGAGTACCAGCTGTTCCTCGCGCCCGTGGTGCTCGGCGGCGGCACACCGCTCTTCCCATCACTGGACAAGCGCATCCAGCTCCGATTGGCCGAGACGAGGCACTTCAACACCGTGGTTATGCTGCGCTACCTCGTCGACTGAGGTCCATTCAACCGCAGCAGCCCCCGTTCAAGCGCGACCGTCACCGCAGCGATGCGATCGTCGACGTCGAGCTTGGTGAACGCGTGCACCGGGCGCGTCTTGACGGTCGCCTCGGACCTTTGCCGTTCGGCGAGATCGGTATAGCGGGCGTCGGCGAGGTGCCTTCGGCGGCGGCGAGGCGCCAGCCCTCGCAACGCTCGAGGTGGGCAGCGTCGATCAGCGCGATTCCGATGTGGGGATCGTCGTTCTTCTGATCTACTGCTCGCAGACAGTTTCGATGACAGCGGCCTGTTCGGCAGTACCGGCGCACAAGCGGCCACCCTCGAGCCTTCGCTCGCCTTGGCGCGGGCTGCGGACGGGCTTCGTCCGGCTGCGCCCTCTATGCTGCACCAGGTGAGCCTGCCCCCTCCCACCTCCGAGAACCGCGCGGTCGTCACCGGCGCCTCCTCTGGCATCGGCACCGCGCTGGCCGCCGAACTCGCCGCCCGCGGCTACTCGCTGATCCTGGTCGCCCGCCGCGGTGAGCTGCTCACCGAACTCGCGCAGCGGCTGACACTGGCGCACGGGATCGCCGCCGAGGTCCGCGCGGTCGACCTGGCTGACCGCTCCCAGCGCGACGAGCTGGTCGAGGAGTTGGCCGCCCGCGACATCGCCATTCTGTGCAACAACGCGGGCATCGCGACCTTCGGCGCGGTCGCCGAACTCGATCCGGCCGATGAGCGCGCCCAGATGGAGCTCAATGCCGTCGCGGTGCACGATCTGACGCTTGCCGTGCTGCCAGGCATGATCGCCCGCGGTGGCGGCGGCATCCTGATCAGCGGCTCGGCGGCGGGCAACATGCCGATCCCGAACAACGCCACCTATGCCGCGAGCAAGGCGTTCGCCAACACCTTCTCCGAGTCACTACGCGGCGAGCTGAAGGACTCCGGGGTGCACGTCACCTTGCTCGCCCCCGGCCCGGTACGCACCGAAACCCCCGACCCCGCGGACGCCTCGATCGTGGACCGCATCGTGCCCGACTTCATGTGGGTCTCTTCGGAATACACCGCCAAGGTGTCCATCGACGCCCTGGCCCGCAACAAGATGCGGGTGGTTCCCGGCCTGATCAGCAAAGGGATGAGCGTCGCGGGCCAATATGGTCCGCGCGCGTTCACCGCACCCATCGCGGGCGCGTTCTACCGGAAGCTCGGCGGCTGAGAGACCTCCGTCACGGTCCGCGTCAGCAACCTGTCAAGAACCACCCGCCGGTGGTCAAAGATGCGCAAAAGACCAGCCCACAGCCCTGTCACCCGGCGTAATCCTGGCATCGACCCCGCACTGAGAGAAGGCGGGGACGAACCAGGAGAACACCGTGACACTGCTCGATATATTCCCGTCTTTGCGGTCCGGAATGCCTTCGCGCCTCGATTCCGCGGTCTGGCCGCGGGACACGCACTACGACGGCGACGGCAGGATCACCCTCGGCGGGGTGGCCCTCGCCGACATCGCCGACCAGTACGGCACCGCCACCTACGTCCTCGACGAGGAGGAGGTCAGGTCCCGCTGCCGGGCCTACCGCAAAGCCTTCCCCGAGGCCGAGATCATCTACGCGAGCAAGGCGCTGATGATCCGCGCGGTAGCGGAATGGGTTACCCAGGAAGGACTTTCGGTCGACGTGTGCTCGGCGGGAGAGCTTGCCGTCGCACTCGCCGCCGGGGTGCATCCGGATCGAATCCTGTTGCACGGCAATGGAAAGTCCTTCGACGAGCTGGAGACGGCGGTGCGCGAAGGAGTCGGCCGGATCGTGGTCGACTCACTCGCCGAAATCACCCTGCTCTCGGCGCTCGCGACCACGCCACAGAGGGTGTTGCTGCGCCTGTCCCCCGGTATCGACGTACACGGACATCCCGCGGTGCGCACCGGTGTGCTCGACCAGAAGTTCGGCTTCCCGATCGGGAGCGACATGGCCGCGGAGGCGATCTACCGGGTCATGCGCCAGCCCAACCTGACGCTGATCGGCTTCCACTGCCATCTGGGCTCGCAGATCCACGACCCGGATCACTACGGTGAGGCCGCGCGGCGCCTGGTCGCCGAAATGGCTCGGGTTCGGCAGGACCACGGCGTCATCCTCACCGAACTCGACCTCGGCGGCGGGCACGCGGTGGCCTATCGCAGCGGCGACGCCGAAATGAATCCGACCGAACTCGCCGACATCATCGAGGATGCCCTCGACGCCGCTTGCGCGCGCCACCACTTCCCGCGCCCCGTCATCGCGTTGGAACCGGGCCGGGCCATCGTGGCGAGGGCGGGCGTGACGCTGTACCGAGTGCTCTCGGTCAAGCACATCGACGGGGGACGCACCTACGTCACGGTGGACGGGGGCATGAGCGACAACCCGCGCGTCGCGCTGTACGGCGCCCGGTACGAGGTGGTGGTGGCCAACCGCCATCCGTGCGGTCCGCACATGACCGCGACGGTCGCCGGTCGCCACTGCGAGGCGGGCGACATTCTCGCCGCCGACGTGCGGCTGCCCGCCGACCTGCGCCAAGGCGAAGTGCTCGCGGTGCCGTGCACCGGCGCCTATCACCACAGCCTTGCCTCGTCCTACAACATCGTCGGACGCCCGCCGATCATCGCGGTGCGCGACGGCCGCGCCCGCGAGTTGGTGCGCCGTGAGACCACCGCGGATCTGCTCGCCCGCGACGTCGGGCACTGAGCTGGGCAGGCCTGACGCCGGGATATCCGATGTCCGGCCGGCTACGGTGCTCAGCGGCGGCGGGTGCCGAAGAGGCTGCGGCTGATCTCACGACCCGCCGCGACGGCCGCCGACCGTAGAAATCCCTTCACCGCGGGGTTCTTCATGATCCGCTCGGCGGTCGACTCCTGCTCGCGCGTGGCGCGGCCCGGAGCCTGGGTGGTTTCCGGATCCTGCGCTGCTGCCGCGACTTTCGCGGCGAGCAGCTCGTAGGCGGACTCCCGGTCGACGGTCTGCCCGTACTTCGCGGCGAGCGCGCTGGTCAGCGCGTGCGACCTGATCGCGTCCGTTCCGATGGTGTCCATCAGCGAACGCGGTGGCTGAATCCTGGTCCAGGCCACCGGAGTAGGCGCGCCGTGCTCCGAGAGCACCGTCACGATCGCCTCACCGGTGCCGAGCGAGGTGAGCGCGTTCTCCAGGTCGTAGCTGTTGGTCCTGGGGTAGGTGCGCACGGTCTTCGACAACGCCTTCTGGTCGTCCGGGGTGAACGCGCGCAGCGCGTGCTGAATGCGCGCACCCAATTGGGATAACACCTGATTCGGGATGTCGGTAGGCAACTGGGTGCAGAAGAACACTCCGACACCCTTGGACCGGATCAGCTTGACGGTCTGCTCAACCTGATCCAGGAATGCCTTCGAGGCGTCCGAGAAAAGCAGGTGAGCCTCGTCGAAGAGGAAGACCAGCTTGGGCTTGTCCACGTCGCCGACCTCGGGCAGCGTCTGGAACAGGTCGGCGAGCACCCACATCAGGAAGGTGGAGAACAGCACCGGCCGCGCCGCCTGCGCGCCCAGCTCGAACAGCGTGATGACGCCCTGCCCGCCCGCGACCCGTACCAGGTCCGACGGATCGAGTTCCGGCTCACCGAAGAATGTGTCGCCGCCGTCGGCCTCCAGGTTCACCAGGGCGCGCAAAATCACGCCCGCGGTGGCCGCGGAAACGCCGCCGATGCCCTTCAGGTCCTCCTTTCCGTCGGGGCTGGTGAGATGGGTGATCACGGCGCGCAGATCCTTCAGGTCCACCAGCGCGAGGCCGTTCTTGTCCGCCCAGTGGAAGATGAGACCGAGGGTCGACTCCTGCGTCTCGTTGAGCTCGAGCACCTTGCTGAGCAACACCGGCCCGAACGAGGTGATGGTCGCACGGACGGGCACTCCGATTCCGGTCGTGCCCAGCGAGACGAACTCGGTCGGAAACCCGGTCGGCGCCCACTCCTCGGCACCGGTCTCCGCGGCGCGCGCACTGATTTTGTCGTTGGTCTGCCCTGGCCGGCTCAGTCCCGACAGGTCACCCTTGATGTCAGCGACCACCACGGGGACCCCGGCGCGCGAGAGCTGTTCGGTGATGGTCTGGAGCGTCTTCGTCTTCCCGGTGCCGGTCGCCCCCGCGACCAGGCCGTGCCGGTTCATCATCCGCATCGGAATCCTGATGGGAGCCGCCGGTTCCACGGTCCCGTTGATCACCACAGTGCCCAGCTCCAGTGCCGCGCCTTCGAATGCGTATCCCGCGGCGATTTCCGCGGCGGCGTCTGACCGAGCGGAGGCTTCCTTCGGCTCGCCATCCGCTTTCTTGTGCTGCGTTATCCGATCCGCGTTCTCCGGCGCCGTCACCACATCCGAACCGCTGCCTCCCGCAGCAGTCGCTTCTTGCTCGGCGAGTTCGCGCTCCGCGGCCGCTGCGGCGGCCGCCGCTTCGGCCGCGACCCGCGCCGCCTCCTGCGCCGCCTGACGTGCCGCGGCCGCTTTCTCCTGGGGGGTGATCATCGTAGGTCCTCCCTCTCGGTCTGACTCCGACTGCTTTACCCAGTGTTTGCTGTCGCACCGAAAACGCATTTGCCGATCTGCGGAAACTGTATCTCCGCCGGTCAGGTTCGAAGGGGTGTAGCCGGTCATCGTTTGCCGTGCCGGATCGGCGGCGGCTGGCGGCGAACGCCGACCGTTCACGGCGCCGAGGTAGCGAGCGAACGCCCCGTACCGACGGCGCTGCGGTAGGCCCCGGCTAATGTTGCTCGAGTGTCCGACAAATATGTGGTGTGGATGGATTGCGAGATGACCGGCCTGCGCCTGGACAGCGACAAGCTGATCGAGGTGGCCGCGCTCGTGACCGACAGCGATCTGAACGTCCTGGGCGAGGGCGTGGATATTGTCATCCACGCCGACGACCAAGCCCTTGCCGCGATGCCCGCGGTGGTCGCAGATATGCACGCGCGTTCCGGCCTGACCGACGAGGTCCGCCGCTCCACCGTCACCATGGCCGAGGCCGAACAGCGGGTGCTCGACTACATCCGCCAGTACGTCCCCGCCCCCCGCACGGTGCCGCTGGCCGGTAATTCGATCGCCACCGACCGCGGCTTCATCGCCAGGGACATGCCGCTGCTGGACACCCACCTGCACTACCGGATGATCGACGTGAGTTCGATCAAGGAGCTGTGCCGCCGCTGGTACCCGCGGATCTACTTCGGCCAGCCGGAGAAGGGCCTGACCCATCGCGCGCTGGCCGACATCAAAGAGTCCATCCGCGAGCTGGAGTACTACCGGCGCACCGCGTTCGTCGCCCCACCCGGCCCCTCCACCGCCGAGATCGCCGCGGTCGCCGCCCAGATCTCCAAAAATGAGGTGGAATCCAGCCAGGTCAACGCCTCGCCGGAAACCGATTAGGGAGTCGAAGGGGTGACGCGCTAGTATCTACCGCGCCGGTTGTTCACCGGCGATGGTGAGCGTAGTTCAGTTGGTAGAGCACCAGGTTGTGATCCTGGCTGTCGCGGGTTCGAGTCCCGTCGCTCACCCTGATGTGAGGGTGCGAACCGAATCCCGAGAAGGGCGGTTCGCACCCTCCCTCATTTCCGCTGGTGGAATGGCAGGACCCTCGGTTTCCCCGCCGGACGCGCTTATACCTATCTGACAGGCATTTCACGACCGGATGTCAGAAGGGCGGCCCCGTGCGTCGACAACGAGTCCGCCCGCCTGGAGAGGAGCAGCGGGCTGCTCTGGCCGACCTGCTCGGCGAAGATCGGTTTACGGCCTGAGATGACGACTGTGTCGGTTGCTCGAGTCGACGCTGCGCTGACAGAAGCCATCGGCACATCGAGCAGGTGACGCCGAACCACACGAGCAACCGCTTCTCTGACGCCTCGATTCAATTCGACTGTTCCGTCGCCTACGAGGGCCAGGCGACGAAGAAATCGCGAGACAACAACAACGCCCTAGGTCGCAGCCTCGACGGCCGGGATCCGCGGTGAGAACCTTCACATGGGCCAACGCACGGCGATCCGGACCGATCATGCGGTCGGTCCACCGGCGGTAGAGCAGGATGGTGATCATGTCAGCGGGCCGCCGTAGCAACAATCGAATCCCGATCGCCCTGTTCTTCATCGGCGTTGTGGCGTTGGCGATTTGGCTGGCACTGCAACTCCGGGGGCGCGATCCCGAAGGTGCCGACGCGTATGCCGGTGTCGTGAGCATGTGGTTGGGAATTGCCTCGATCACGCTGAGCGTGTTCACGGCCCTGGCCCAGCGCAACCAACTGTCGCAGCACTCGATCACGCCCGACCCGTCCGAATCGCTCGACGCCGTCACCGAGACACTGGCGTATGCCGTGCGGAAGCAGTGGAGCAACGAGGTAGAGGTGCGCCGAGTGAACGAGTCGCTGCCGCTGAAGACCCGCTGGGTGAACGGGCCGGACGAGATCTCCGATCACTGGCCGAACATTCGTGACGACCGGACGCAGCGGACCGCGCTGCAGCTCGGCGGCCAACTGGAGCAGATCGCCGACGTGTTCGGTCGCGTTCCCTCCGGGCGACTGGTCGTGCTCGGGCAGCGCGGGGCAGGGAAGACCATCCTGGCTTCACGTTTCGTGCTGGACATGCTGGAGCGCCGCACCGCGGGCTCCGGGGATCCGGTGCCCGTGCTGTTTCCGCTCGGCGCGTGGAATCCCGAGACTCCGCTGCGTACCTGGTTGGCCGATCGGCTGGTGGACACCATTTCTCCGGAGCTGAAGGACACCGATGCGCAGGGCACGACCCTCGCGACTCGATTGCTGGACAAGCAGCGTATTCTGCCCGTGCTGGACGGGTTCGACGAGATCGGAGAACAGCTACGTGCCACCGCGATTCGGGCCATCAATGCCGATCTGCGGCTCGGTGACCAGCTGCTGCTGACCAGTCGCCCGAGCGAGTATGCGAGCGCGGTCGCCGACAGCGATGTCCTCAGCCGTGCGGCGGTGGTCCAGCTGACCGATCTCACCACCGGGCAAATCGCCGAGCATCTGCCGTTGACCACCCGCAGGGACGGCAATGGGCAGACCAAGTGGGGTTCGGTCCTGCAGCGGGCTCGGAGCGAACCCCGGTATGCCCCGCTGATGGAGGTGCTGTCCACCCCGCTGATGGTCATGCTGGCCCGAACGGTCTACAGCGAGACCGGTGACGATCCCGTCGAACTGCTCGACATCCTCGATCGGGTGGCGCTGGATCCGGCGGCGGACCCGCATCGGGCGCTCGCCCACCGGCTGCTGGCGGGTTTCGTGAGCACCGTGTACGCGAAGTCCTACCGCGCCGGGGTGAAGCACCTGCGCGACGACTACACCCCCGACAAGGCGACAGAGTGGCTCGGATTTCTGGCGCGGCACCTGAAACGCCATCAGAAGACCGAACTCGCATGGTGGGAACTGGTTCTCGCGGTCCCGAGGTGGGTGGTCGGTGTGGTCGCGGGCGCGGTCACTGTGCTGACGGTCGTGCCGGTGGTCGGATTCACGGGGTGGGCAGGCAACTGGCACGGCAACGACGGCCGCACGGCCTGGATCACGGCCACTGTGGTATCCGCCCTGGTCTGCGGCATTGTGGGCGGGACGCTGATCGGACGAGGCCGCGGCATCAGAAGCACACCCGCCCGACTTCAGTTGCGCGCCAAAGGCCGGATGCGTGAGATCGCCGGGGACCTCGCGCAACGACTGCGCAGCTGGCGGACCGCCGCTTGGCTGCTGGTGTGGACCGCAGGCGGCGGCTTCTTCGGGTTCGCCGGCTGGCTGACTCCCACTGCGGCGGTGGTGATCCCGGTCGGTCTCGCGGCGGGCGTGTTCGCCGGGTCCGGCACCTGGTTCGTGGTCTCGTTGATCAGGGCGCTGGGGGTACCGGTCGATCCGACAACTACGGTCAGTCCCTCCGATCTCCTCCACACCGACCGCTCCACCGCCTTCCTGCAAGGGCTGGGTGTCGGAGCCGGTGGCGCGACGGTGTTCTGGATCATGATGTTGTTCGCCTTCGAGCCCGCGTCCGGGCTCCCCTTCGAGGAGGTGCTCGGCGCGGGCCGCTGGGCTGCCGGGTGGGTGGCCACCGCAGGGGCAGGCGTGCTGATCTGGGTACTGTACTTCCCCGTGTGGGGGCCGTGGCTGATCGCGCGAATCGTCTTGCCGCTCACCGGCAAACTTCCGTGGGGAGTGATGACGTTTCTCGACGACGCACACCGTTCCGGGGTGCTGCGCAAGGTCGGTGGTGTGTACGAGTTCCGTCACGGCTATCTGCGCGACCACCTCGCAGACACCCGCTGACCCACCCCGTTCACTAGGCGAGAGTGGTGGCTACGCAGATCAGGCGTGGGCCTGTCGCAGTGAATTCGATGAGGGGGGCGCGCGCATGGTGGTGAGCAGGTATTCGAGCTGTTGTTCGTCGATGAGGTGCTCCTGCGCGCTGACGACGGCCAGGTCGATGCCGTGCACCAGGATTTCGGTGAGGTGGATCAGCGCTGCCATCGGACCGGGGACCGTGCCGAAGCCGAGCCGGATGGTGGTGTCGAGGGTACCGGGGTGAGACCAGGCCACGCGGTCGAGGTCGGCAGCGGTGGTGAAGGCGTGTGATGCCTCGCCGACGGCGTCGGCGGCGCCCGCCGGGAACGAGCCGAATCCGGGGTAGCACTAACAGATCGGGCAGGTTCAACGCACGCTCATCGGCACCGGCTACAGGGCTTGTTCCAGCGCTACCGCACAACAGTCCCTACCAACCTGATCGCGATCTCCTGCCCGCTGACCAGGATTTCCCGGTTCGTATGCCGGGACGTCGGGGACCCCGAATGCGGCCCAGGCCAGGGACTTGAATCCCGGGCCTGGGCCGTACTGCTACTCGGTACTCGCTGCCGGGTACCTCGAAACGCCGACCGGGCCACCAGCGATCTGGTGGCCCGTTCGCGTTCCCATGGTGTGGCTTCAGCGGTTGTCGTCCGCGTTTCCCGCCTTCCAGGTCGGCCACGGAATGTTCCAGTCGCCGAGGCCGTCCACACCGGACAGGGTGCCGCCGACGGTGTTCTTCACAATCGTGATGTCACCACGCTTCGCGTTCTGGTAGACCCACTGCGCATTCGCCGGGCTGAGGTTCAGGCAGCCGTGGCTGGTGTTGCTGTAGCCCTGCTGGCCGACCGACCACGGCGCCGAATGGAAGAAGATTCCGCTGTAGGACAGGCGCGTCGCGTAGTCCACTGGCGTCTTGTATCCGTCCGGCGAGCCGACCGCTACGCCATAGGTCGAGGAATCCATGATGATCCGCTCGTGCCGATCGGCGACGATGTAAATGCCGTTGTCGGTAGGCGTGTTGCTCTTGCCCATCGAGGTCGGCATGGTGCGAATCACCTGGCCGTTCTGCTCGACGGTCACCTGCTTGGTGTTGTCGTCCGCGGTGAAGATCACGGCGTCGCCGACGGTGAAGAACGAGTGGATGTTGTCCTGGCCGTACAGACCGTCGCCCAGATCACGCCCGTAGACGTTCACGTCGATGGTCACCTTGGTTCCCGGCGCCCAGAAATGCTCCGGCCGCCAGCGCACCTCACGGTTGTTCACCCAGTAGAACGCACCCTCGACGGGCGGCTCCGTGGCGACTTTTATCGCGGCCTGCGCGGCCCTGCGGTCGGGGATGTTCTCGTCGAACTGGATAGCCACCGGCTGGCCGATGCCGACCACCTCACCCTCACCCGGGATCAGGTAGGGCTTGGTCTGGCTGTCCGGCGAGCTCGTGGTGAAGCTCAGCACCGTGGAGTTCGCGCCGCCGAGGCCGATCGCGTCGGCCTTCAGCCGGTAGGTCTTGCCGTAGCCGAGCACCTCGGTGGTCTCCCAGGACCGTCCATCGGCCGCCAGCTTGCCGCCGACCGGCTTGTTCTGCGTATTGACCAAGGTCACGTTGGTGAACTTGCCGTCTTCGACCTTGAATGCCATCGGCATGCCGGGTGAGACGCCCACCGCGCCATCCTTGACCGGAGACAACAGCTTCGGCTTGATCAACTCGGTTATCGGATTGCGGTCGATGGCGACCTGCGCGGTCTCCGTGCCGCCCGACGACGAACACGCCGTCAAGGCCAGCGCGGCCACGACGAACACAACCACAAACCCCGCGATCCTCCGTCTCGACCGATATGCGGTCGATCCGTGCCGACCCTGACCAACGCTCATTTCAACCCCGTTTCAAGTCTCGGTGCTCCAGAACGCACCGATGGCTTCGGATACCAACCGCCTACGCCGTCACCCCGCGCGCCGCAGGCGGTCGAGACCACAATCGGACATTCTGCCAGCACGTCACCACCCCGGCCAATGCGAAAACCACGTCGACACAACAGCGTTACAACGGATAGATCAGGTCCGCGGCCCTACGTGTTAACACAGTGGGAGAGCATCGCATCCGCGCCGGTCAGGACACGATTTCACTTCTACGGCCCGAGCCTGTTAAGGTTTGTGCCGCACCGCAACACGGGCACGCGCCATTAGCTCAATTGGCAGAGCAGCTGACTCTTAATCAGCGGGTTCGGGGTTCGAGTCCCTGATGGCGCACAACCAAGCCATGTTCTTTGCCCGCAATCAGGCGGCAAGAACATGGCCTTTTTTGGCACCGACATCGTCGAAATCCTCCGTGACAATCATGAGACCTCGACCTTCCCAGGTGCGCCATTGGTCGCGATTCAGTGCCGATATGCTCACGCGCGCCGCCGAAATCCAACTGGCCAGCCGAGAATTTCTGTGACGTATGTCACATCAGGTTTAGTGCCAAACCCCCTGCTCAGGTAACGATTCGGCAACGCGGTTCTACGCTTTCCAAGATCGGCAGCCCCGACCATTGGCCACTCGTTCACTCTCCGTTAACCAAGCGTGACCATTCTGCAATCAGGTCACAAAGCGACCTGGAGTTTGGTTATCCCGAAGAGTTGTTCACACCGATTCGGTAACCACCGTACGGATGGCAACTGCCAACCACACGGTCGGCGGAGCGGAATCCGGCAACAAACCGGCGATCCCCATTCTTCCGCCCGACTCTTCGCATCGAGGATGCGGAGTCCCGCGCGACATCGCGGCCGAGTCCTGCCGAAGGCGAGCCGGCATCGCACGCACGAGCACGTCGCGCTCCAGGGGACCAGAGCGTCCCACACAACAGAACCACAAAACAGCACATGGCCGAAACGGCGAGCGTCCACGAGCGCACGCCGCAGGATCCTTGCTGCTCGAACGCGGCCGGATCGAGACAAGTCCCCAACCAAGGAACCGATTCGCAATGCCTGACAGACGCATTTCTTCCTTCCGCCGCCCATCACTCCGCGAAGGCATCACCATCGCCGTCGCCGCCGCGGGTGTCGTGGCCGTAGCCGCCTCCTCCGCGGTGTCGGTGGCCGACGACAGCGTCCCGTCTCGCATCGCCATGGTGGCCGAGCAGCAGCCGGCTGCCGCGCCCGCCGCCGCTGCGCCCGCCGCCGAGGTGGCCGCCCTGGAGGCGATCCCCGCGCCCATGCCCGCACCCGCACCCGCACCGGCGCCGATGCCGATGCCGGCCCCGGCCCCGGCCCCGCCGGTTTACGAGAACAACCTGGACGGCTGGATCCGCCAGTCACTCGACATCATGAACGCCAAGGGCATTCCGGGCAGCTACAACGGCATCCACCGCAACGTCCTGCGCGAGTCCTCCGGCAACCCACAGGCGATCAACCTCTGGGACTCCAATGCCGCCGCGGGCATCCCGTCCAAGGGCTTGTTGCAGGTGATCGACCCGACCTTCGCCATATACCACGTCGAGGGCACCTCTTGGGACATCTGGGATCCCGTCGCGAACATCGTCGCCGCCTGCAACTACGCGGCGCACCGCTACGGCTCGATGGACAACGTCAGCAGCGCGTACTGACCCGCCGGCGAGGCGAGGCCTTCCTGTCCACGGATGGGGAGGCTTCGCCGCGTTCGGTCACCGTCCGCCCGGTCGGCTAGGGTCGATGCACCCCGACCCCGTGGACAGACAGCACCATGACCGACTATGCACATAGCGACGCCGCGGCAAAGAGCCGCGCCGAGAAGGCGCGGCGGTTGGCGAGCTATGTCTGGCAGCGCGGCGTCACCGGATCCGAGTTGCTCGCACTGCCCGCGTCCGCACGACGCAAGCTGGCCAGGGCTGCCGAGACCAACCCGCCGAGCACCGACGAGACCTGGGTGACGGTGGCACAACTGCTGGACGAGAAGGACCGCTGGGCGGCCCGGCATCCGGAGCATCCGGCCGCCCGGCGCGAGCACACCGACGAGAAGCTGCTCTGGGTGAAGCCACCGATCGCCCCTTGGTTGTGAACACACCGGGACGCCGGAAACCCGACTGCCACAAACAGTCGCCACCAGCTTGCCGGTCAGGTGCTGGGCGATCGCGGCTGGTGGCGACGTTCGGTCGGCCGCGGCCGGACCATCGGGTAGCCGCGAAACCGGGAGCACTTGCCTCCGCCGAGTCCGGCCGCCCGTCGGTGATCCCGAAGCGGCGTGTTCCGGATCGAGCCGCGGAGCCGACCCGACCGTCCTCGCCGACGGCCCGCCGATCAGGCGCCGCCCAGCTCGGTCACCTGCTCGACCTCGGCGACGACCTTGTCCGCCAACGCCCGCAGCGTCCGTGCTTCCGCGACCGTCATCGGCTCGACGAACACCCTGCGCACCAGATCCACGTGATTCGGCGCGGCCCGCTCCAAGGCGGCGCGGCCCTCCGGCGTGAGCTGAACGATGATGCCGCGGGCGTCCTCCTCCGCCGGCCGCCGTTCGACCAGGCCGCGAGCGTCCATCCTGGCCAGATGCTTGGATAACCGGCTCTTCTCCCAGCACACCTCGGCGGCCAGCTCCTTGGCGCGCAGACAGCCGTTCGGCGCCGCGGACAGGGCCACCATCAGCTCGTAGTCCGCGAGGGACAAATGATCCTCGGCCAGCCCGGCCGAAATCGCCCCGTCCAAACGCTGGCGCAGCCGCACGTAGGCCTGCCACGTCGCCTGCTCGTCGTCACTCAACCACCGGACCATGGGAATGAAGTGTAATCACCTTTGGTTGACATGGATACCAATTCTCGAGGAGGTTCCGATGCCCGCCATCACCGTGCCCGACATCATGGTCCTGCCGCGCCTTCCGCACCCCGACGCGACCCTGCGCGAGCGTCCGGTCCGCAGCGTAGTCAACGCGCATACCCAGCGCGAAGGCGCTGGATTCGAGGTGCGCAGGCCCTTCCCCAGTATGGATCTGCGCACCGCCGACCCGTTCATCCTGCTCGACCAGATGGGCCCTGTGGCCTACGAACCGCACGAAGCCAAGGGCGCGCCCTGGCATCCGCACCGCGGGTTCGAGACGGTGACCTACATGCTCGACGGCACGATGGTGCACCACGATTCGAACGGCGGAGGCGGTGTCATCAGTGAAGGCGACACACAGTGGATGACCGCGGGCTCCGGCATCTTGCACGACGAGGTCCCACCGGAGGACATGGTCATCGCCGGAGGCCGGTTCCACGGCATCCAGCTCTGGGTGAACCTGCCGCGCGCACTGAAGTTCGCGGCGCCGCGCTACCAGGACCTGCGCGGCGGCGAACTGACGCTGGTGAGTTCGCATGACGGCGGCGCACTGGTCCGGCTCATCGCCGGTGAAGTCGGCGGATTCACCGGTCCCGGTTCCACCTACACTCCGATCGCGTACGCGCACGCCTCGATCGCACCCGGCGGACAGCTGAAAACGCCCTGGCCGCAACAGTTTACGGCGATGGTGTACGCGCTGTCGGGCAATGGCACGGTCGGTACGGAACGCAGGCAGCTGCGCGACGGACAGCTGGCGGTATTCGGCCGAGGGGACGTGATCACCGTGACAGCCGATGCACGCCAAGACAATCGGACCGGCGAACTCGAAGTGTTACTGCTCGGCGGACAGCCGATCAAGGAACCTGTGGTGCAATACGGGCCGTTCGTGATGAACACCCGTGCTGAGATCATCGAAGCGATGGCCGATTACCAGGCCGGACGCATGGGAAATATCCCCGCCGAGCACGTCGGCGGTGGCCGGCCCACCACCTGACCGGCGCCATAGCCACATCCTCCTGATGCCCTGGTTCCGTTCCCCCGCAGTTGACAACAGGCCGAGCCGTCACAACAGTGGATGCGGCGTCCGGTTGGGCGCCCATCCACCGCAGCAACCAGACAGAGGAATACATGAACGTTCGTCGGCTCACCGTCAGCGCTGCCGCCGCAGGTTTAGCCCTGCTCGCGGCACCCGCCGCCCAAGCCGCCCCTCCGTCCGGCTCCGCCGGGACGGGTTCGTCGGCTGTCGATACCGGCTCCGCCGCGACCGGCTCGGCCGGTTACTCGCAGACCGGCTCGGCCGGAGGCGCCTACGCCAACTGCGACGATGCCCGCGCCGCTGGACACGCCCCGCTCTTCCGCGGAGAACCAGGCTACGGTCCGCACCTGGATCCCGATGGCGACGGCTTCGCCTGCCCGACGGTCTGAACTGACTGACCTGGTAAACGACGACACCCGGTATGGCCGCGGCCATACCGGGCGTCGTCGTTTACCAGTCAGCGGAAGATCTTGAGCAGAACCAGACCGACGATCAAGGTGGCCGCCCCGATCAGGCCGTACTTCACCTTCGGCTCGTTGAGCTTCGCGACCACGATCTGCTTGGTGTCGTCCGCGAGCCGATGCGGATCCGTGCGTACCGCGAGTTCGTCGAGTGTGCTCGCCAGCCGAGTGCGGGCGGCCTCGATGTCCTGCTCGATCCGCTCGGTATCCCTTGCCACGTTCAAATCCTCCTGTAGTCGATTGCCGCGCCCGGAGCACGAACCACGCCGTCGTGTCGGCCGTTCGCGGAGCACCCAGCGCTCGCGGACGAGTCTATCCGTCCCCACTATGCGCTCTCGGGCCGCGCGACGATCTCCCTTCCGCGCGATGTCCGGGCATTCGGTTACCGTGCTGGAGGTGACCACCAACCAACGACTCTCACCCGGCGACACCGCGCCCGAGTTCACGCTGCCCGACGCCGACGGCAATAACGTCTCGCTCGCCGGCTACCGCGGCCGCAAGGTGATCGTGTACTTCTATCCCGCCGCAAGCACGCCCGGTTGCACCAAGGAAGCCTGCGACTTCCGCGACAACTTGGCCGACCTGGACGGCGCGGGCATCGACGTCATCGGTATCTCGCCGGACAAGCCCGCAAAACTGGCCAAGTTTCGCGACGCCGAACAGCTGAGCTTCCCGCTGCTGTCGGACCCCGACCGCAGCGTGCTCACCGCATGGGGGGCGTACGGCGAGAAGACCATGTACGGCAAGACGGTCGTCGGCGTCATCCGCTCCACCTTCCTGGTGGACGAGGAGGGCAGGATCGCGGTGGCGCAGTACAACGTTCGCGCCACCGGACACGTCGCCAAGCTGCGCCGCGACCTGTCAGTGTAGCCCGGACAGCGAAAAGCCCGGCGCCGCAAGGGCGCCGGGCCCGATTCGCGTCGCTGTCCGGTCGCGCTACGTCGGCAGCACCTGCCGGGTCCCCCACTGCGTCATCATGCGAAAGTGCTTGTCCCACCAATCCGCGGCCTCCGGAGAGAACATGGAGGGCGGCGGGACCTCACCGGGAAAGAGCAGCGCGCCATTGGGCGTGCCGACCTCGGTGGTCGTCGGGATTCCCGAACCGGGCACAAGCGACGCCGTGGCGTTCGTACCCACCTCGTACCCGACTTCGGCGGACACCAGTGGCACCGGAGCACCCCGGGGCTGCGCCGACAGCGGCAGGCGGGCGGCGAGACCTCCTATCCCAGCTGTCGGCTCGGCGAACGATCCGCCCGTCTGGGCAGGCCGCCCCGATCCGTGCTCGCCGGGGGCCGTACCGCGGTCACCGGCACCGGCCGAGCCGGCGACGACGCGACCATCCGCCGTCACTCGCGCGTCGGCCGCCACCGCGGTGGACGTCGGCCGCACGAAACCGTTCATCGCGTAGACACCGCCGACGAGCAACCCGCCCGCCAGCACGCTGGCCGCCGCGAACATCGCCGCTCCGCCCCGCACCCGAGGCACCACCTCCTCGACCGGCTCGTCGAACCCGTCCACAGCCACCCGCGCGCTCGACGCCGCACCCACCGCGGACGCGAAAGCGGCCATCCTGCATGGGATCACCGGTGCGCCGAAGCTCTGCACCGCGGCGAGCACCGACGACTCGGCGCCCGCCGACCCGATCAGCACCACCGCGTCCGGTCTGGTCGCGGCCGCCTCCAGCTGATCCCACGCCGCCGTAACAGCCATGCCGAGCGATTCGGATGTCGCCCTGCCCGCCTGACCGACCGCGGCGAGCACCCGGCGGCGACCTCGGTCGACCAGGGTGAACGCCTGATACCCGGGCACGACCTCGCCGACCAGCAGGTTGTCGAATTCGTCGAGCCAGGTCATCAAGCTCGCCACGCTCAGGTGGGCGGATTTGGCCGAAACCATCGAGGCAGTGTGCCACGGACCGGCCGCCAGCGCGGACACGATGGTCCGCCGCTCAGCGGCGTCCCGGTAGGCGACCGCCGCGCCGCCGATCTCCCGGTCGGGCCCGAGGTCGGCGGCAAGTTCGTCCAGCACCGTCGCTACCGCCGCTGCTACGTCCGCCTTGGTGTCACCATGCGTATGTTGCGATCGATGCAGCAGAACGCGCTCGGACAGCGTCCCGCAATCGGCGAGCGCTACCGCGTGCACGGCGCCACGTTCGGTGGAAACGCCAAGAGTTATCACTGATCGAGCTACCACAGACCACCCCTTCCCTGTGCGCATTGACCGGGACAACGAGCTTTGCCGAATGCCATGAGCGCCATGGATTCCCTGCTCGGAACACGCGTCACAACGCACGCGCGCTCGGTATGTGTTCGAGGCCATATTCGTCGCGGATGGGTGCGGAAAATCAACGGACCTGAACAAACACCGCACATGCGCGTGTCGCGCTCGTGCCCTACCGTTAGCCTGGATGCGTGGAAGTACGCGCGGAGGCCAGGTCGAAACAACGTCTGGACCCTGCGTTGGAGCTGCAGGACGACCCACGGGAGCTCATGCCGCGGCGCCGACCGACGCAGGAACGCAGCAAACGCAAGTTCGATGCCCTGCTACAGGCGTCCCGGGAACTGCTCGTCGAGGTCGGGTTCGAGTCGTTCACCTGTGAAGAGGTCGCGGCGCGTGCGGAGGTACCGATCGGCACGCTGTACCAGTTCTTCGCCAACAAGTACGTCATCGTCTGTGAGTTGAATCGGCAAGACTTGGTTGCCGTTTCCCAGGAGCTGGCCGATTTCCACGGCGAGATCCCGTCACTGGACTGGTTGCGGCACATGAACCAGTTCGTCGATCACCTGGCCAACCTCTGGATGACCGACCCGTCGCGGCGGGAGGTGTGGCTTGCCATGCAGTCCACTCCGTCCACCCGGACTACCGGTGCGATCCACGAGAAGCAATTCGCCGAGGTCGTGTCGCAGATGCTGCGACCGCTCACCCCGCGCACGCCGCGGGCGCGCCGCACCATGATGGCCGAAGTGCTGGTGCACGTGGTCTATTCGATGCTGAACTTCTCGGTGCAGGATGATCAGAGCAACGCGGAGGCGGTCTCCGAGCTCAAGCGACTGATGGTCGCCTACCTGCTCGTGGCGGAGAAGGAATCACGCACCGCCAGCGAACGGTAGCGGGTGATCCCGGCGCGAGCCGGGATCACTTCCGCGCTGACCTGATATTTGTTCAGTCTTCGACGATATCGGCCGGCTCACCCGGGTCTTCCAGCACGACCATCGCGGCCGCGGTGTCGCCATCGTGCGTCAGCGACAGATGAACCCTTACCCGTGGGAGGAATTCGGCGGCGACGCCGTGCAGCTTGATGCTCGGCCTGCCCCACGCGTCGTTGACCACCTCGATCAGGGGATAAGGGTTGTCCCCGATCTGCGGGCGACGGGCGAACCGGGACGAGGCCCAGGCTTTGATCACAGCCTCCTTCGCCGCCCACCGCGTCGCGTAGCTGCGCGCCGGGTCGGTCCCTTTACTCTGGCAGTATCGCCGCTCGCCTGCGGTGAAACTTTCCCGGAGCATCGTGGTTCCGGCGCGTTCGAGCTGTTCGGCGAACTCGGAGATAGTCACCAAGTCCAAGCCGATACCGAGGATCGTCATAGCCGCGCAGCCTACGACCTGGCCGACGCGCCCGTGCAGGTACCCCGCGCGGCGGGTTGCCCCGCCGCGCTCGAGATCAGGCGCATCCGAACCCGTTCGCCTGGTACGCGCCATCCTGCCCAAGGCGCGCCTCCGGTGCGAGCAGCACGTCGGCTTCCAGCTGCCGAGCCCGCTCGGCGGGGGTGCCGTCCCCGCCGAAACGGCGATCCGCGGGACGCTCGTACAGCGGAGCGCCACCGCACATCGCTTCGGAGAATCGCTGCCGCCCTGCCAGCTGACGCTCCTGCGCCCTGCGCTGGTACTCCGCACGTCGGCCAGGCTCGATGGCCTGGATGAACGCCTCCGGATGCACCACGGCGAGCAGGCCGGACACGTGCCCGAAGCCGAGCGAGGTCAGCAGACCCGCCTTGAGCGGGAACCGGTCGCCGAAGCGCAGCGGCTCGCGTACCCACACCAGGTGCGGGTATTCCCGCATCTTGTCGTCGACGCAGTCCAGGCTCCGGTTCGGCGGCACCACACCGCTTTCCAGCACCTGGCACAGGCCGATCAGCTGGAATGCCGCCGCGCCGCCCTTGGCGTGCCCGGTCAGGCTCTTCTGCGAGACGACGAACAGCGGAGCGCCATCCGACCGCCCGATCGCGGCGGCAAGCCGCTCGTGCAGCTCGGACTCGTTCGGGTCGTTGACGGCGGTCGAGGTGTCGTGCTTGGAGATCACCGCGATGTCGTCGGGCTGCACGCCGAGCTTGCGCAGTTCGGCGGCCAACCGCGACTCGCGCCCGCCACGGCCCGCGCCGAGCGCACCGAGGCCCGGCGCCGGGATCGACGTGTGCACGCCGTCGGCGTACGACTGCACGAACGCCACCACGCCGAGCACCGGCAAACCGAGCTCCATGGCGATATCACCACGCGCCAGCAGCACGGTGCCACCGCCCTGCGACTCCACGAACCCGCCGCGACGGCGGTCGTTGGCGCGGGAGAAATACCGGTCGCTGATGCCCTTGGCGCTCATGGTCGCGGAGTTCGCGGTGGCGGACATGTCACCGAAGCCGACGATGCCCTCGATACCGAGGTCGTCGTAGCCGCCGGCGACCACCAGCTCCGCCTTGCCGAGCCGGATCTTGTCCACGCCCTCCTCGACCGACACCGCTGCGGTGGCGCAGGCCGCCACCGGGTGCACCATCGCGCCATAGCTGCCGACGTAGGACTGAACCACATGCGCCAGCGCCACGTTCGGCAGCGCCTCCTGCAGGATGTCGTTCGGGCGCGACTCACCGAGCAGGTTGTCGATGTAGAGCGAGCGCATCGAGGACATGCCGCCCATACCGGTGCCCTGGGTGTTGGCCACCAGCGAGGGATGCACCCAGCTCATCAGCTCGGCCGGGCTGAACCCGGAGCTGATGAACGCGTCCACCGTGCACACGATGTTCCACAGCGCGACCCGGTCCACCGAGGCGGCCATGTCGGGCGAGATGCCCCAGATGGTCGGATCCCAGCCGGTCGGGATCTGGCCGCCGACGGTGCGCGACAGCTTGGCTCGCCGCGGCACCCGGATCTCGGTGCCTGCCTTGCGCGTCACGGTCCAGTCGCCGGAGTCGGCGACCGGCGTGATCACCGTGTGCTCCGGGTCGGAGGCGTGGAAGGCACGGGCCTCGGCCTCGCCGCCCACCGTGAACGACAGGTCTTGGTCGAGGAAGACGGAGGTCATCAGCGGGGCCGTGTTGTCTGCCATGGCGCCGTCGTCCTCGTAACGGCGCACGCCGCACCGGGCGACCACCGTGTCGTGGTACCGCTCGGCCACCTCGTGTTCGGGCACGTAGTCACCGGACTCGGCGTCGTACCAGCCTGGCTTCGGGTCGTTCTCCCAGGTGATCAGGCCGGTGGTCCAGGCGAGCTCCAGCACACCCGCGGCCGACAGCTCGTCGGAAACCTCCATTTCGAACCGGGTGCGCGCCGAACCGTACGGGCCGAGCTCACCGGCACCGACGATGACCACCATGTCGGCAAGATCGGCGGTGACGCCATCGAACTCGGGCACCGGCAGAGCCGAGGTCATGGTCGGCGGTGTGGGCAGCGCCGCGATCGTCCTCGCCGCATCGGCTTCCGCGGTCTCGGCTTCGGCCTGCTCCGCTGCCTGCTTGGCCAGCGCGGGCAGATCCAGCTTGACTCTGGACAGTCCGCCGGTCAGGTCGATCTGCTGCGGGCCTGTCGCGGTAACCTGGCGAGCTCGCGAGGTGCACCACTTGACCAGCTCGTCGGCCATCTCGGTGGTGGACCAGGTGTGCACGCCTGCCTTCTCGACCGCCGCGGCGATCGGGTCGTTGTGGCCCATCAGGCCGGTGCCGCGCACCCAGCCGATCAACGCGTGTACCAGGGTGACCCGGGCGGACCAGGACTTCTCCGCCCGCCACTTGGCGACCACCGCGTCCAGCGCCGCCTTCGCCTCGCCGTAGGCTCCGTCGCCGCCGAACATGCCACGGTTGGGCGAACCCGGCAGGACCACATGCAGTTTCGCGTCCACGTCGTGGTCGGCGCCCAGCTTGGACAGTCCGCCGATCAGGCGCTCGACCGACCAGAGCAGCACCCGCATCTCGAGCTCCGCGCGGCTGCCCGCGTCCGCGAGGTCACCGGCCACCCGCGGCGCCGCGAACGGCAGCAGCAGGGTTGGGGTCATCGCGTCCTTGATCTTGATCTTCGCGCCGCCCGCGTTGTCGACCTGCTCGGTGCCGACCCAGTCGATCAGCTCGTCGATGTCCTGGTAAGACGCCATATTCGCGGGCAAGACCCAGAGCGCGGCGCCGTGGCGGGCATTCTCCCGGTACAGCTTCCGGTAGAAACCGAGGCGCTCGTCGTTCAGGCTCGAAGTGGTCACCACCACCGTGGCGCCACCGCTGAGCAGACGCCCGGTGACCGCCGCCGCGATGGACCCCTTGCTCGCGCCGGTGATCACCGCGACATCGGAAGACCAGAGCCCGGGCTCTGCGGTGCTCCGCGCCGCTTCGGCGATACGCTCGTACACCCGGGCAAGCACCGAACGTGCCTCACGCATGGCCCGCTGACGCCACCAATCGGCTTGCGCCGCAACAGCTTCGCCCGCACCGAGGAATCCGGTCACCGGGCCTTCTGCGGAGCCGACGTCGTCGAGCAG
This sequence comes from Nocardia sp. NBC_00881, assembly GCF_045207455.1. Classification (NCBI taxonomy): domain Bacteria; kingdom Bacillati; phylum Actinomycetota; class Actinomycetes; order Mycobacteriales; family Nocardiaceae; genus Nocardia; species Nocardia sp. NBC_00881. The sequence continues at coordinate 7,336,873 of NZ_CP108798.1, read as the reverse complement.
CCAGAGCCGGGCAAGATCCTCACGCGCTGTGGCCCACCGGTCGTCCAGCAGCACCGCCTTGCGCGCGTCGAACACGGGCGCGACCTGACGTGGCCAGTCCGAACCCAGTTCGGCCGAGACCAGGTCGACCAGCGAGTCGTCGGTCGCCTCCGGCGCGGACACCCGCTCGGAAAGGCCGAGCTGTTCGAGCACCACCCGGGCGGCCGTGGCGAGCACGCCGTCGCGTCCGGTGATCTGCTCGGTGAACTCGCCCAGCGCGGCCGCGTCGACGGTCGCGCCGCCGCCACCGCCCGCCGAAGGCAGCGACACCGCGACACCGCGACGGGCCGCGACGGCCTGCACGGCGGCATCGATGGCCGCGTCGACCGATGCGGCGTCACCCAGCGTGCCGGAGACCAGCCCGCCCAGGTCGCCACCGCGCACGCTGGTGCCCTCACGGGTGCCGAGCGACACCTCGGTGGTCACGTGGCTGGCCCACCCGTCGCCGAGCTCCCAGACCTTCTTCACGCGCTCGGCGATCGCGGCCGGGCGCTTGCCGGACGGACCGAACACCTTGCGCAGGTGGTCGCCGATGGCGTCGTTCAGCACCGAACCGAACGGTTTGTAGGTGCGTGCCAGGCGCTCCACCGTCACGGACAGCGCACCCATGTCGGCATCGGCCGCGCCGTCGATCGCGCCGAGCGAGAGCTCGGAGCCGAGGTCGACGAGCAGCTGGTTGCGCCGCGACGAGACGCCATCGCACAGCCCCTCGATGGTGTCCACCGGACCGATCTGGTCCAGCCGCAGCTTGGTCCACAGCGCGATCAGCACGCGGGTGGCGTCGGCGGCGGTGAACGGGATGTCGTCGGGACGCGCGCCACCCGAGCTCGGCGCCGGCGCCGCGACCGGAGCGGCTGCCGCGACGGGGGCCGCGGAAGCGGTGACCGCGGGCTCCTCGATCGGCTCGTCGACCGGCGCCGGGTCGGTGTCGGTCGAGTACACGAGCGCGGCCTCGCGCTCGATGTTGAGCACCTCGACTGTGGCGGCGTCGAACGCCGGCAGCTTCAGCGTCTGGCTTGCCAGGTTGGCCACCGTGGGCGTCACGCCGAGACCGATCTCGACGAAACGCTCGACGCCGAGGCCGCCGTGTGCGACATCGGTGAACAGCAGGTCCTGAGTCTCGATCCAGCGCACCGGGCTGGCGAACTGCCACGCGAGCAGCTCGACCAGCACCACGCGGCACAGGTCGGTCGGCCGGGCCGCCCAGCTGTCGAAGTCGGCGAGCACCGCGGCCAGCGGCTCGGAGGGCACCAGATCCGCGATCTCCTGGACGAACGCGCGCTCCAGTGAGAACGGCTTGGGCACCAGATTCGGGATGTACCGGCCGATCAGAGTCTCCGGCTGCAGGTCGGCGGGCAGCAGCTGCTCGAGCTTCTGCCGGAATTCCGGAACACCCTTGCGCAGCACAGTGGAGTGGAACGGCACGTCGATACCGGGCACCACGATGAACGCACGCCTACCGCCGAATTCCGCGCGGCGCCGGTCGATCTCTTCCTCCAGCGCCGCCAAACCCGCCACCGTGCCGGCGATCGCGTATTGCGAGCCGCGCAGGTTCAGGTTGACCACCTCGAGGAACTCGCCGACCCGCTCGGCGATGCCGTTGACGAAGTCGATCACCTCGGAGTCGGGCAGCCCGATCTGGGAGGGCCGGATGGCGGCCATCCGGTAGTCACTTCGGCCCTTGGCGTCCCGCGGCACCAGCTCGTGCATGGCCGAGCCACGCTGGAACACCACCTCCAGCACCGCTTCCAGCGGAAGCACTCCGGCGACCGCCGCGAGCGCGTTGTACTCACCGACCGAGTGGCCCGCGAGCATCGCGCCTTCGACGAACGCACCGGCCTCGCGCAACTCCGCCACCTGGGCGACCCCGAGGGTCGCCATGGCGACCTGGGTGAACTGGGTCAGGTGCAGCACACCGTCCGGGTGCCGGTGCTCGACGCCGCGCGCCTTCAGGTAGGTCGGGTTGTCCCGCACCACGGCCAGGATGGAGAAGCCGAGCGCCGCGCGGGTGTGCTTGTCGGCACGGTCCCAGATCTCCTTGGCGGCCTTCGAGCGGGAACGGGCGTCCAGGCCCATGCCCTTGCGCTGGATGCCCTGACCCGGGAAGGCGTAGACGGTCTTCGGCGCCGCGGTGCGACCGGTCGCGGTCATCACCAGTTCGCCGCCGGCCCGGCAGGAAACCTCGATGATCTCGCTGCCCGCGTCGACCGCGACGCGCTCCACCCGCACATCGATCTCCGCGCCAGGGCGGACCATGCCGAGGAAGCGGGTGGTCCACGCGGTCAGCGTCCGCGCGGGAACCGAGCTGTCCGGATCGATCGCGGACACCGCGTGCTGCGCGGCGGCCGACAGCCACATGCCGTGCACGATCGGGCTGCCGAGACCGGCCAGCTTCGCGGCGGAATCGCTGGTGTGGATCGGGTTGTGATCGCCGGAGACGGCAGCGAACGCGTGCATGGCGCGCGGGGCCACCATGGTGACGTCCCGACGACGCCTGCGCGGGGTGTCGGTGGCCGTGTCGGACACGGTGCCCGCCGCGCGGGGCGGATCGGTCAGCTCGCCGGTGCCGTTGCGTCCCCGGATCGCGAAGCGCTCGGTGAGGGTGGCCAGCACCGGCATGGACATCCCGGTCTCGGGCTTGTCCAGCATGGCGGTGATCCGGACGTGCACCTCGACGACCCGGCCGAGGTCGGTGTCGAGGGTTTCGCCTGCCTCCGCGCGGACCGCGAGCACGCTGGTCTCGGTGGGCAGGTCGGCGGCGAGGTGGATCTGGTGGTCCAGGTGGACCAGGTCGAGCATGCCCTCGATGACGCTTTCGCCGTTGGCGGTGCGCGCCGCGCCCAGCACCGCGAAGACGGCGGGCCAGCAGGCGCCGACCAGCACGTCGGGGGCGGTGCGGCCGAGCGTACTCAGCGACACGGGCAAGCCGGAGCCGGTGACACCCGCGTGGTCGGCGATCAGATCCGGCGTCCAGGCCAGATTCACGTGCGCGACCCTGCCCTTCACCTCCGGCAGCGCCTGGCCGGCGGCGACGGCGAGCAGCGCGGCCATCGCCTTGTCGGCGTCGGCCTCCGTGACGACCGGGGCACCGCCGTTGTAGATGGATACCGGAACCGTGATGCGGATACGGACCGCGTTGCCCGCCAGCAACGGAACGGTCAGCTCGACGTAGGAGTGCTCCGCTTCGGGTCCCGTGGTCTCGACGAGCGTCGCGCCACTGGTCGGATGCACCGCGCCCTTGCCGTCGACGACCCATTCGGTCAGATCACCGAGCCGGTGCACCGGGCTGATAGTGGTGCGTCCGGCCCACTGCACGTCCGGTGCGGCGAGCACAGCGTCGATCGGACCGCTGGTCACGTCCGCGGTACGGCGCGCGTCGACCGCCGCGGGCACAACGCCGGCACGTACCAGCGAGTACGCGGTGTCCTGTTCGAAGCGGTCCAGCAGCTCGCCGACCGGCTCGTCGACCCGGGTGATGCCCGCGACCGAGACGGTGCCGGGGATGACGCACACCTGGTCGGCCGAGTAACGCGGATCGTGCGCCTGCCACAGCGAATCCGAGCGCCACCAGCGGCGCACGTCACCGTCGACGACCGGGACGAAGTTCACCGGCTTACCCGGTGTCTTGCACAGCGCCACGAAGAACGGAACGTCGGCGGGGTGCAGCAGCGTCTGTGCCATCGCCGGGTACCGCTGCTTCAGCGTGCACAGCGCGGCAACCGGGTCCTCGAAGTCCTCGTCGGCCGCGAACAGGGTGGGGATCTCGCCGCGGTCCGCCGGATGCAGCCGGGATTCGGTGCGGCGCATCATCTCCGCGAACCGGTCACGCCAAGTGATGTCCAGCCAGACCGAGCGGGTCGCCTCGGTGATGGCGTCGCCGATGTCGCTGCCGCAGTCGAAGTCCTTGCGGTGATCCAGGCCCACCGCGAGCTCGACGTAGCGCTCCAGCCAGTCCTGGTAGGTCATGGTCGCCACGTCGCCGAAATACGGCTTGGCGGTGGCGTTCAGCGCCGCGATGATCTCGTCCCTGCGCCCGGCGACCGCGTCGGCGTCGCCCGCGACCTCGTCGAGCAGGCGGCCGGTGCGCGAGGCCGCGTTGTCGATTTCGTGGATGTCGGCGCCCAATTGACTACGACCCGAGGCCATTCCGCCGGACGCGGTGCCCGCGCCGACCCAGTCGGGGGTACCGGGAGTGTCCACGAGCAGCTGCTTGACCTCCGGCGCGGTCGTGGCTTCCAGCGTCGCCATGGCCGCGGTGCCGACCAGCACACCATCCAGCGGCATCACGGGGTAGCCGTGCGGAATCGCCCATTCGCCGGTGAGGTACTGCGTCGCGCGCTCGGGAGTGCCGATGCCGCCGCCGACACACACCACCACGTTGGCACGGTTGCGCAGCTCGGCGTAGGTGTCCAGCAGCAGGTCGTCCAGGTCCTCCCAGGAGTGGTGGCCACCCGCCTTGCCACCCTCGATGTGGACGATCACCGGATAGTCCGGGACTTCGTCGGCGATCCGGAGCACGGCCCGGATCTGGGCGACGGTGCCCGGCTTGAACGCGACGTGCGAGATGCCGACCTCGGTGAGTTCCTCGATCAGCGCGACGGCTTCCTCGAGTTCAGGAATACCCGCGGTCACGATGACGCCGTCGAACGGCGCGCCCGCGGTGCGGGCCCGCTGCACCAGACGCTTGCCGCCCAACTGCAGCTTCCACAGGTAGGGGTCGAGAAACAGTGAGTTGAACTGCACCGCGCGACCCGGGTGCAGCAGTTTCTTCAGCTCGGCCACTCGGTCGGCGAAGATCTGCTCGGTCACCTGGCCGCCACCGGCCAGCTCCGCCCAGTGCCCCGCGTTCGCCGCGGCCGCGACGATCTTCGCGTCGACGGTGGTCGGGGTCATGCCCGCGAGCAGGATCGGCGAGCGACCGGTCAGCCTGGTGAAGGCGGTCTCGACCACGATGCGGCCATTGGGCAGCCGGATCGGTCGCGGCGCGAACGCCGACCACGGGTCTGCCGGCTCCGGCGCAGCCCCTGGCGTGAGCAGGCTGCGCTGCCCCGCGCGGGTGGCCGCGGCGATCATGCCGACGCCGGTGCCCTTCAGCGAGCCGGAGGTGATCCGGGTCAGCAGATCGCCAGGCCCGAGGTCCAGAATCCATTGCGCGCCAGCGGAAATCATGCCGTCGACAACGCCGACCCAGTCGACCGGATCCACCAGGATCTGCTGCGCCAGTCCGCCCGCCAGGTCGGCGTCCACAGCGCACTGGGTGGCCCAGCTGGTCACCAGGTCGACGGTGTCGGCCAGTGCCGGGTGGTGGAACGCCACATCGACGGACACATCTTCGAAGACCGGCGCGAACACCGAGCCGCCACGTATCTTCGCGTCACGCTCGCGCGCCTGCTCGTCGTGGAGCTGCACGCACCGCTGACGCACCCGCTCCAGCTGTGCCGGTGCGCCGGAGAGCACCGCACGCCGACGGCCGTTGCGGATCGACATCACTACCGCCGCGGCGGGGTCCACACCCGCGCTCACCTCCGCGACCACGGCGCGCAGCCGCTCGGGATCGACATTCGACACCGCGACCATCGGCGAGCGATCGCCCACCGGCATCACTCCGCGCCGCCGTGCGACCAAACCCGCTGCCGCGCCGATCATTTGCGCGATCGCAAGCAGCTCGGCGTCGCGCCGGCCACCCGCCTCGACCGCGGCGGCCGCGAGCAGACCCTGCGAGTGGCCGACGATCGCGGCGGGCGCGTGCTCGGTCGTATCCAGTCCGTGCAGCCGCAGCGCCCGCACGGCCGCCACCTGAGTCAGCAGCACACCGGGCATCGACACCGCGGCCGAACGCAGCACATGCTCGGATGGCGCCGCGGAGGTCTCGCCCTCGTCGGTGTCCGCCAGCTCGTTCTCCAGCATCCAACCGATCGGGTCGAAGCCGACCGGCCGCACGACAAGCAACTGCGCCGCGACTGGTTCCAGCAGCGTGGCCGCCTCGTTGACCAGTGCGGTCAGCTCCGGCTCCAGCGCGCTGTCGCGCCCGATCTCCTCCAACTCGCGCAGCCATTCCGCGCCTTGTCCGCCGAAGGCGAGCGCGTACGGAACGCCGCCGAGCAGACGATCCAGCAGCGGCGACCGCGCGCCCCCTGCCGCGGCCTTCCCGGCGGCGCCGACCACCTTGGCGCTCCGTCCGGTCCCGGTCTTGGTGCTCTCGTTGATCGTCAAGACGCTTCGACTTCCTTTTCCGTGCGACATGCCCTCGTCGACACGCCGCTCCCTACCGGTATGCGGGTGATCGCAGAGCATCGGCCTGATACCGGCGAGGATGACACAAAATCATGAGGAAATCCTCACGTTTGCTCGCCGGCGTCTGCCCTACCGTCGAGTATTCGCGTACGCACGTACTAGAACATTCTGAAGCATGACTCGTCCTCATGTTTGAAGCCGCTGGTCGATCGGGTTACCAACGCGTACGAAACATGAGCTCTCCTCATGTTGACTGTTATAAAATCGTTATAATCCCAGGTTGTGTTACTGGCGGGTACGCCACGCCCCCCGGTGCTTCGCGATGGCGGTGAAGCCCGGTAGAGTTTGGACGGTCGTACCATCAAGCGCGAGTGGCGAAATTGGCAGACGCGCCAGATTTAGGTTCTGGTGTCCACGGACGTAGGGGTTCGAGTCCCCTCTCGCGCATTACTCGAGCACGTATTTGCGTCAAACTTGACGCAAATACGTGTTCGAACACCTTCTCGCACGACGTTCCCCTCGCTCGATCACCCCCGACGTGGCCCAGACGAGCCATCCACGCCCTCGCTTGCACATGTCTCCGGCACCGATCACCCCGATACGTGTTCGAGTGGCGTCGCACCTCGTCCTCGAACACACCATCCATGACACATCTGAGCCAGCCGAGTGTTCGAGAGCTTCTCTAACATGCGTTTCCGGCACTACTGAGACAGTCGAGTGCATGAGCGCTTTCTCGAACACGTGCCAGCGGAACCCGTCTGGCACCCCGCCCCGTTATCCGACTGGTTGGTCTCGACCGAGAAGGGCGGCTGCGAGAGCACGTAGTCAACGAACTGGATCGCGGTCTTCTGGTTGTTGCGCGGTTAGTGGTCGTAGATGGGCGCTTCCCACGGTTCTGGACTGCGCGAGTGGAGTTCGTCCGCTGAGTAAGCCTCGGGGGTGATCCACGTCACTGGTTGATGCTGTCAGGAAGCCGGGGACTGTTTCGTTCAGGGAGCACGCGAACAAGACAGGAGCGAATCATGAAGCACCACAACGCCGTCACCAGCGGATCAGCGGGCTCTTGGTGACCCTGCTGGTGACGGCGCCACCAGATGAAACTCCGGTCGAAAGCTACGCATGAGGCGCGACGCGGTGCTCCGCCACCGCCGCCTGGTCAATGGTCGCCCTCCTTCCGGTCTCTCCGATCCAGCCCGCGTCCGCCTGCTACGGAATGGTGCAGCCGAGCTACTGAAGGCGGTAGAGGTTCATCGCGCAGCGTTTTACACCGTCTCGTTGCGGGTGATCAGACCGCCGCCGACGCGCGTGCAGTACGGCGTACTGGCGTTGCGAGCCAACAAGAGCCTGTCAGTCGTGTTCGGCGGCGTACCGCTCGCGCCAGCGATCGATGAGAGGGACGAGTTCGTTGGTCATGTAGGTGTAGAAGTCCTGCATCTCGTGTAGACGGGCCGCGGTGGCCGTGTCCTGGCCGGTCGCGTCGATACCTTCCTGGGCGGCGTGGCGCATGGTGGTAAGCATCGTGTTCTGCTGCGACATCAATGCCGCCCAAGCGCCTCTGCGGAAACGGTAGTGGTCGCGCCGACTGCCCGGTGCGGGGACGCGTTCGATCAGGCCGACCGGGATGAGCTGTTTGATGGCGGTGGACACCGCGCCCGAGCTGATCGACAACTCCTCGCACAAATCCGCGGCAGTCATCGTGTCCTGCTCGGTGTAAAGCAACGCCGTCATCACCCGAGCCGTGGACCGCTGCATCCCTCCCCCGTCGGACAAGGTCAAGGCCAGCTTCTCCGCGGCGGCCCGCAATCGCTCATTGGTACCCACACCCGAAACGGTAGCAAACCTCCATGCGTTCGGAGTATTTACAGATTTCTGAAATATCAGTATTGTCGGCTTATGGTGAACGTGATTGAGCTTCAAGGGCTCAGCAAGACCTACGGTTCTGTCCGGGGTCTGGTCGAGCTGTCTCTGGAGGTCCGCCGAGGTGAGGTGTTCGGCTACCTGGGCCCGAATGGGGCAGGCAAGTCGACGACCATCCGGTTGCTGCTGGACCTGATTCGGCCGACCGGTGGCAGTGCCCGTGTACTGGGCCTAGACCCTCGGGAGGATGCGGTGCAGTTGCACGCACGGATCGGTTATCTCGCTGGGGATTTCGTCGTACCGGGCCGCCGGAGCGTCGGGGCGACGCTACGGTTCCTGGGCGCTCTGCGCGGCGGAGTCGCCGCCGAACGGATCGATGCACTCTGCGAGCGACTCGAATTGGATCAGCACGCTCAGGTCAAGAGCCTGTCCAAGGGCAACCGTCAGAAGGTGGGCCTGGTTCAGGCGTTCATGCATTCCCCCGAACTGCTCATCCTGGACGAGCCGACCTCGGGCCTGGACCCGCTCGGTCAGCAGACCTTCCTCGAGATGACGGCCGAGGCCGCCGCGCACGGGCAGACGGTGTTCATGTCCAGCCACATCATGAGCGAGGTCGAGGCAGCCGCCGACCGGGTCGCCATCATCCGTGAAGGAAGATTGGTCACCCTGAACACAGTGTCGGGGCTGCGCACCAACGCCGTTCGCGATGTGGAGATCACCTTCACCGAGCCGGTCAGCATCGTCGAATTCACCGCGCTGACGAACGTGACCGATGTTCGTATGGATGGCACAACCCTGCGCTGCCAGGTCGCCGGGAGCCCGGACGAGCTGTTGCGGGCGGTTGTCGCGCACCATGTCGTCGCGCTGTCGGTCACCGAACCCGCGCTCGAAGACCTGTTCCACGGCTACTACACCGGAGAATCCGATGCTGCCTGACATCTACACCCAGACCATCTCCGACAACCGCCGACCCCTGATCGCCTGGTCGGCTGGGATCACCGCGGTCGGGCTGATGTACGCCGGGTTCTATCCCCAGGTGTCAGGCGGCGGCATGGCCGATACCGTGCAGAACTATCCGGAAGCGATGCGGGAGGCACTGCGTCTCGACGATATGTCCTCAGCCGCAGGGTATCTCGGCTCCAGTGTCTTCGGGCTGCTGCTACCGCTGCTGGCGATGATTTTCGGCGTCACCTTCGGCGCACGCGCTATCGCGGGCGACGAGGAATCCGGATACCTCGACCTTCTACTGGCGTATCCGATCAGCCGAATCCGGCTCGCACTGCAGCGCTTCGCCGCCCTGGTGACCGGCGCCACCGCGATCGGGCTGCTGGTCTTGCTCGGCATGCTGGCGATCCGCTCCTCCGCTGACCTCGACTCGATCAGCGTCGGCGAGTTCGCGGCGCAATGCCTCAACCTGACACTGCTGGCAATCACCTTCGGCGCGCTGGCGATCGGCCTCGGCGCGGCAACCGGGCGGCGCGGGCCGGTCCTGGCCGGCGCCGCGGCGATCGGGGTGCTCACCTACGCCGCTCATAGCCTCGGCGGCGTCATCGGCGCCGAGTGGCTCGAATATTTGTCGCCGTTCCACTACTACATCGGCGGAGAACCGTTGCGGAACGGAATCCAATGGGCCGACGCCGCCATCCTGTTCGCGATCTCGGCGATCCTGGTGACCGCGGGCCTGACTCGGTTCGACCGCCGCGACCTCACCTCCTGAGCAGTCGAGGGTGCCGCACGGCAGCGACACCCTCCATCTGTCAGCCCTCAGTCCCTCATCTCTCGAGACTCGGCACTCGTCTCGGGGTCCGTTCATGGTGGTCTCGAGCAACAGTCCCGCACCGCATTCCCCCTCGCCCTGCCGTCATGTACGCTAATTTTAGTTAATACTAAAACTTGCAGCGGAAGACGAAAGGGGCATGATGTGACCGGCCTCGACGGCGACCGGCTGATGGATTGGGTCGAGCGGCTGGCGATGTTCCTCGCTCAGGACGGCGTACCGCCGATCGCGGGGCGGTGCCTGGGCTGGCTCATGGTCTGCGATCCGCCCGAGCAATCCGCGGCGCAGATCGGCGCGGCGATCAGCGCCAGCCGCGGGTCGTTGACCACGAACCTGCGGGTACTGATGGCCATGGGGTTCGTGAACAAGCGCACGCGCGCCGGTGAGCGCACCGCGTACTACCGCGTCGATGACAACGCGTGGGAGAAGGTGGTTCAGCGGCAAGTCGCTTCACTGACATCGTTTCGCGAGCTTGCCGCCGACGGCATGGCACTGCTCGGGCCCGGCAGCGCCCGCTCCGCGCGGATACAAGAAGCACACGACACTTTCGACTGGATGGCGAAGGTATTCGACAACGCCCCACCACGACCATCCAGCAAAGGAGTGTGACCATGAACGGATCAGCCATTGTGGTCGGTGCCGGAATCGGCGGACTGACCGCCGCCATCGCTCTGCGGCGGATCGGCTGGGACGTCACCGTCCTGGAACGGGCCTCGGAGCTCGGTGAAGTAGGCGCCGGAATGTCCCAGTCGCCCAATGCTTTACGCGCGCTCGATGCGCTCGGCGTCGGGAAGGGCGTACGCAGAGCCGGTGTACCGTTCCACGCACCCAACCACCTGCGCACCCCATCGGGCAGCTATCTCATCAATGCGCAGACGCCGGAGGATGCCGCGCCGCTGCTGGGATTCCACCGCGCCGATCTGCACCGCGCACTACTCGAGCACGTCCCCGACGAGTGCGTACGCACGAGTTCCGAGGTGACCGGCATCGAGCAGACCGCAGGGAAGGCCACCGTGACCTGCGGCGGTGAGAAGGCGACCGCCGATCTGGTGGTGGCCGCCGACGGGGCGAACAGCACCATCCGACGGTCGCTCTGGCCGGATGCGCCGCGACCGCGGTTTTGGGGCAACACCGTGTGGCGGGCTATCGCGAAGCTGGACGGGGTCGACGCCGGCATGACGATGAGCCGCGGCCAGTATTTCCTGATCATGCCGGTCGGACGGGGCCGGGTGTACTGGGCGCTGGTGGCCCGTGCGCAGAAGCCAGGTGTCCGCTTCGACGATGAGCTCGGCGAGGTGCGCGGTCAGGTCGGCCGCTGGCACGACCCGATCCCGGCGCTGCTGGATGCCACCCCACCCGATGCCGTGCTGCACCACGACCTGGCCGACCTCGACTCACTGCCGACCTACGTGCACGATCACGTGGCCTTGCTCGGCGACGCCGCGCACGTCATGCACCCGGACATGGGCCAAGGCGCCGGCCAGGCTATCGAAGACGCTGTCGTGCTCGCGGCCGCACTGGCCGCGGCCGGCGACGTTCCCGCAGCGCTGATGCAGTACGACGCCGAACGCCGGCCACGAACACAGACCATCGTGAAGCAAGCCCGCAAGAAAGGACTGGGCGCGACGTCGGCGAACCCACTCAGCTACAACCTCCAGAAACTGATGCTGCGCATGATCCCAGCCTCCCGCTGGCCGGCCTTGTCCGAACGCGCGCTCGCACCAGTATGGACCTGGGAACCACCGCAGCTTCTCGAACACACTCCGTGATCATGAACACCGCACCGGCAGCTCGAACGGTGGGCGGCAGTCAGGTCAGAATTCACACCCATGCGCCTACTCGATATCACTGATCGATCAGCGCCTCCCGCGGAGCCCGCTCCGCTGCGAGTGTTCGATCCGATCGACGCCACACCACATCGTGGACATCGGAGCGGCGTTGCTCGCCGACCAAGATGAGGAAGACCTCGCCATCAGCGGCCTTCGAGTGGAAACTTCGGCCAGCTCGAATCCGTGCCCATATGCGAACTGAGCCAGCCGTTCGTCCCAGATCTCGGGGTCGCCCTCGCCCGCATTGCTGTTGGTCGATCGTCCGCGCTCGGATCAAAAGGTGGCGGCAGCGAGGCCGACGCGATGGGTGCTCTGCCGTCACGCGGTGGCGCGGTTTGCCTCGCGTCGATATTTACGGCATCTTTACGGGTGGTGCGCCGGGAAGTCTGGTCGGCATACCCGGCTCGGTTGCGAGTCGGGCGGTCCGGCGATGGGAAGCTGCATGGCGCACATACGAATGTCGTCTTTGACGATGTCTATACACACAATTCCTGTCCACGCGGCCAGATACATGTCGTCAGGTCCCATGCAGGTCGTATCGTGCTGGTGTGCACGCAAGTCAGATAGCCGAGGACTATCCGTCGGTGACGATGGATTCCGATGCCTTGGAGGCGGCGAAGCTGTTGGCCGAGCATCGGCTGCCGGGCATCGTGGTGACCGATGGCGACTCGGCGCCCCGTGCCGTATTGCCCGCCTCGCAGGTAGTGCGGTTCCTCGTGCCACGGTACATACAGGACGACCCGTCGCTGGCCGGGGTGCTCTCGGAGTCGGTAGCCGATCGAATCGCGGACACGTTGCGTGGCAAGACAGTTGGCGAACTGCTGCCGGAGCCGCGAACGAAGTCGGTATTGCCGGTCGCCCGAGCCGACGACACAATAGTGGAGGTTGCCGCGTTGATGGCCCGCTGCCGGTCCCCGTTGGTCGCGGTGGTCGACGGTACTCGGATGATCGGAGTCATCACCGCATCCCGCCTTCTGCAGGTCACACTCGCCACCTGACCGTCGGCACCAACACGAGTGACCCGCGATGACCGCGGTTGCCGTTGTAGCGTTCGTGGTGGCGTATCTGCTGATCGCCACCGAACGGATCCACAAAACCAAGGCCGCGCTGGGCGGCGCCGCAGTGGTCCTCGCACTGGGTGTGCTCGACTCGGGAGAGGCGTTCTTCTCCCACGACACCGGTATCGACTGGGATGTCATCCTGCTGCTGTTCGGGATGATGGTCATCGTCGGGATCCTGCGCCAGACCGGCATATTCGAATACACCGCGATCTGGGCAGCCAAACGCGCCAAAGGATCTCCGGTACGGATCATGATCCTGCTGACGCTGATCACCGCGGTGGCATCGGCCTTCCTGGACAACGTCACCACCGTGCTGCTCATCGCGCCCGTCACGCTGCTGGTGTGCGACCGACTCGGGATCCGGCCCGTACCGTTCCTCATCGCCGAAGTGCTGGCATCCAACATCGGCGGCGCCGCGACACTGATCGGTGACCCACCGAACATCATCATCGCCAGCCGAAGTGGCTTGACATTCAACGACTTCCTCGTGCACATGGCACCGATCGTGGTGCTCGAGCTGGCGGTGTTCACCCTGATCCTGCCGCTGCTGTTCCGTGGCTCGTTCGACGCCGACCCCAGTCGCATCGCCGATGTGATGGCTCTCGACGAGCGCGAAACAATCCAGGATCAGGGTCTGCTGATCAAATGCGGCGGCGTGTTGCTCGCCGTGTTCACCGCATTCGTCACCCACTCCGTGGTGCATATCGATCCGTCGGTGGTGGCGTTGCTCGGTGCCGGTGTGCTGGTGCTCATCTCCGGGGTCGAGTCCGAGCAGTACCTCTCCGGGGTCGAGTGGGAGACGTTGCTGTTCTTCGCCGGGCTGTTCGTCATGGTCGGAGGGCTCGTCAAGACCGGGGTCGTGGAAACGATGGCGCAGTGGGCGACCGACGCCACCGGCGGTAACGCCCTCGTGGCGGTGATGCTGATTCTGCTGGTGTCGGCGTTGTTGTCGGGCATCATCGACAACATCCCGTACGTGGCGACCATGAGCCCGCTGGTCGCCGACCTCACCGGCACGATCGACAACCCGGTCCACGCCGACGCGTTGTGGTGGTCACTGACCCTGGGGGCGGACTTCGGCGGCAACCTGACCGCGGTCGGCGCCAGCGCCAACGTCGTCATGCTCGGCATCGCGGCACGCGCCGGGACACCGGTGTCGTTCTGGGAGTTCACCCGCAAGGGCGCGGTGGTCACCACGATCACGATCGCGGTTGCCGCACCGTATCTGTGGTTGCGCTACTTCGTGTTCAGCTGAACCCGTCGGCGACTTCCATCGCTACCACGACAGGAGCAACCTCGTGCAGACACCGCCGCTGGACGTCGCCGCGCGCCCCCGCGCTCGGTATTCTCGCCGCGCCCACCGCAAGTCGACGCAGGCCTGGCCGCGGAGGGTCGGTTGTCAGAAAACACGACGTCCCAGAGTGGGACACCGGCCACGATTCGGCGGAGCAGCACACCAGTGCCCTCGGTCGCCGGTAGAAAGTAGGGGGTAACCCATGTTCGTGACGCTGCGCGATGAGAGTGGGACGGGACTCGATTACGTCCGTATGGCTCTCGGATGGGACCCGGTCCACCGGCGGCGCTGGTTCGGCCGACGAAGCAAGGACATCGACCTCAACGCCTCAGCGCTGTTGTTCGCCGAGGATCGCCTCGTCGATGTCGTCTACCACCAACAGCTCAACTCCACCGACGGCTCGGTACGCCATCTCGGCGACAGCACGACCGGTGAAGGCAAGGGCGACAACGAAATCATCACCGTCGACCTCACCCGACTAGCACCCCAGATCACCACCGTGATCTTCATCGTCACGTGCTACACGGGCCAAACCTTCCAGCAGATCGACAACGCCTTCTGCCGCGTAGTCGACGGCATGTCCGGCACCGAGATCACCCGCTACGACCTCGGTGGCGGCGGTTCACACACCGGCCTGGTCATGGGCAAACTGGTCCACTCCAGCGACGGCTGGCAATTCGACGAGATCGGCGCAGCGATCCACGCACAACATCCGGTCGAGGCAGTCTCACAGCTAACAGCTTTCTTGATCTAGTCGCGGGCGCGGTACCAGCCTCTACTCGCGATCTCAGCCAATCGGCCGTGGCAGCGGCGAGTACGGGACTTGCACGGCATTGCAGTAAGACATCCCGGTCGCCGCATTCGACGTCTGCCCGGTGACGATCGCGCTGTCTATCGTGTGCACTACTCCAGCGAATTATGGTGGCCGCGCGCTGCGGGCGGATCCACTGGAGCGCCTGCCGAACGGGAAACCGGCCCTGCACACAGCCGAGAATCACCCCACACGACCCGGCCCAGCTGGCACTTCTGAATCGTAAGCAGCCCGGCGACCGGTATCTCCCTGATGGGTCCCCGACCAGCGGGGGCCAGATCATCCCGAGAGCTCAGGTGACGAAATTCTTGTTGGACCAACAATGTAAATGGGCACTCTCCTGTCGGGCCACGGCTGGACAGACCACCGATTCGTACGCCGCGACGGATGTCCTGCCGCACCATAGAGGAGCACCCGTCATGGCCGAGATCACCGCACTCGCTCTCATCGGAATCTTTGTTTGCCTCGCACTGCTGATGCGACACAAGAATCACTCTCAGAACTGACTCAGAGCGCAACCGTTGCGCCGAGTGGACAGACCATCGGCACGGGCCGAAATCCGGCACGTTCGATGCGGCGGCGCGCCTACGACGCATGGTCCGCATCCCGAGCCCACAAACCTCAGAACCGATCACGCTTGCGCATCATAATGTTAGTTACTAATATGTTAGCCACTAACATAGTGGAGGTTGGATGGGAACCGACTGGCGGGCCGCCAAGCGCGCTCGTACCCGCGAGACAGTTCAACAGGCTGCGCTGCGCCTGTTCGCCGAGTACGGCTACGACGGCGTCACCGTGGAGCGCATCGCTGCCGAGGCGGGGGTTTCGCACACCACTTTCTTCCGGTATTTCCCCACCAAGGAGGACGTGGTCCTCAGTGACAACTACGATCCCTTGATTGCCCGGTTCGTCGCCGCTCGCGGCGAGACCGACCCCGTCGAGCGGGTCCGCCGTGGTATCGCCGAAGCCCTCAGGCTCTTGGATGAACATGAGATGGTCGTCGTTCGCGAGCGCACCCGGTTGATGCTTTCCGCATCCGCCTTGCGTGCTCGTCAGTGGGAGAACCAGGCGGCCACCCAGCGCCTGCTCGAAGAGGTTCTGCGCGGCGACGCGTCCGGGGCGGTTCCGTTGGCTTTGCGGGTGACTGCCGCCGCCTGCACGGCCGCGCTGGCCACGGCGGTCACCGTTTGGGCCGAGGACGACGGCGCCGACCTCGCTGCCACCGTTGATGCTGCCTTCGTCGCCCTCGAGCGGAACCGCCGTGCCTGAGCCGGCTATCGAGGTCAGCCACCTCACCGTCACCTACCCAGGTGCCGACACCCCTGCCGTGCGCGATATGAGTTTCACCGTCGACCGTGGCGAAGTGTTCGGCTTCCTCGGTCCGTCCGGGGCGGGCAAGACCACCGTGCACCGTGTCCTGACCCGCCAGTTGCGTCGCTTCTCCGGAAAGGTTCACGTCCTCGGTCGACCCGTGGGGCAGGGGCGAGACCGCGATTTCTTCGAGCGGATCGGTGTGGGTTTCGAACTGCCCGCCCGTCTGCCCGGGCTCACCGCCCGCGAAGATCTCACCGCCTTCGCCGCGTTCTACCGCGGCGCGACCGAGGACCCGGACGCGGTGCTGGATTCGGTGGATCTGACGGCCGCCGCCGACCGGCCGACCGCCGAGTTCTCCAAGGGCATGCTCATCCGGCTCAACCTCGCACGGGCCCTGATCAACCGGCCTGAACTGTTGTTGGTGGACGAACCCACCTCGGGACTGGACCCGGTCCGTGCCGAACGCGTCCGTGGCATCCTGCGTCACCGTGCTCACGCCGGTGCGACCGTGCTTGTCACGACGCACGACATGGCCACCGCCGACCGCGTGTGCGACCGGGTGGCGTTCGTGGTCGACGGTCGCATAGCCGCCGTGGACACCCCGCGCAGCCTCAAAATCGCCCACGGCCACCCCGACGTGGTCGTCGAGTATCGCCGCAACGGCCACCTCGAACAGCGCCAGCTGCCCTTGGAAGCCGTGGCCGCGCTCGTGCCGGGCGCGATCGAGACCATCCACAGCCGCGAGGCCGCCCTGGACGACGTCTTCGCCGCCGTCACCGGGCACCGATCCGGACTCACCGAACCTGAGGCGCCACGATGACCACCACAACGATGCTGCACCGCCCGCGCGCCGCCCTCGCCCTGGAGTGGCGCATCCAGCTACGCTTGCGTGTGCCGCTGCTCGCCGCAGGACTGGCTGCCCTATGGGCGGGCGCCACCGCCCTCCTCCCGACAGACCTGGCACGCCCCTTCGCAAGCCTGATCCTGTTCCTCGACACCGCCGGGTTCGGCGTGCTGTTCGCCGTCTTCCTCCTGCTGGGTGAACGCACCAGCGGGGCATGGGCCGCCTTGCGGGTCAGCCCCCTCGGCGCAGGCGAGTACGTGGCCGCACGGCTGACCGTGCTCACCCTGTTCTCCACGGCGTCGACGGTCCCCATCGCGCTGGCTGCACGCCCCGCCATGCCGGTCACCGCGGTAGCTGCTGCCGCCGCGGGAACCGCCCTGCTCACCATCCTGTTGTGTGCGCTGTCCCTTGCCGCATGCGCCCACGCCCACAGCCTGTCCGACGTCATAGCCGCCGTCCCGCTGATACTCGGCCCGCTGCTGGTTCCGGCTCTGGTAGTCGCCACCGGCCTCGCCCAGCACCCGCTGCTGTACGCCGCCCCCACCTCGGCCGCACACGCACTCGTCCTCTGGGGACTGGACCCCGCCGCAGTACCGCCGTCCGGGGCGACGGTCGCGGCCCTGGCCGGATACGCCGCCGTATCCGCTACTGGTGCGTGCGCGCTAGCACGGTGGGCACTGGCCCGCGCCGACACCCTGGCGCCACCCGACCGCCGCCCCCGGCGCCGACCACGCTCGACGAGGACACAGCTGTGGCCCTCGGCCGCGCCGCTGCGCACCCTCGCCCGCATCGATCTCATCGGCGCCGCACGCGATCCGATGACCTGGGCCCTGCTCGCCGGGCCTGCCCTCACTGCCCTCGGCCTGCGGTACAGCCTGCCGCTGTTGGATGACGCGCCTGTCGTCATACGAACCGGTCTGGACCTCGACCGGCTACACCCGGTACTGCTCGCGGCATTGGTCCTACTCCACGTGCCGCTCATGGTGGGTGGGATGGTGGCACTACGCACCGCCGAGGACCGTGAACAGGGCGCGGTTACGCTGCTCGGCGCTTCCCCGCTGGGCATCGGCCGCTACCTCGCCTACCGGGCCACCACCGCCGCAGCTCTCACCGCGATCGGCCTGGCAGCAGCCCTGCCGCTCAGCGGGCTCGCCGGCGGCCCGGCCTGGCGGCTGACGGGCGCCGCACTTCTCGCCACCACGCTTGCCCCTGCGTTCGTGCTGATCGTCGCCGGAGCGGCGGCGAACCGCGTCCGCGCGCTTGCCCTCGCCAAAGTGGCAGGGGCACTGTTCACCCTGGTACCAGTGGCTGCCTGGACGCTCGGCCCCACATGGGCCTGGGCACTGGCGCCACTCCCGCCGCTATGGCCGGTCGCTGCCCTACCCGGATACGCCATGGCCCCCGCCGCAATCACTCTCCCAGCAGGCGCTTTGTCCACGCTCGTGCTCACCGCCGCGCTGTGGCGATGTGCCCGCAAAGCAGTCGGTGAATCCAGGTGAAATTGGGCCATAATCTTGGTGACGCCGACGCGGAGCCGAGTGGCTGCGACGGTCTATTGGGTGCGGGAGTGAAACTCCCAGCTCATTGCTCTGCGGTGACGGACACTTCTGGGTCGCGTTCTGTGATCACGATCGCACCCGCGTGGCGAACCGTCGGTGCCATAATTCGACTCGCAGTCGGGTACGGTCGCGCCTCGCAGCAGGTTTCGGATCCGTGTCGAAAGGCCGACCGTGTCGAGGGCCACCCACAGGTCGCGCTCACCGCCGCGACCACCCTGCATTGTGCCGATAGCCGAGCAGCAACAGTGTCGTCGCGGCTTTGCCGAAGAAGCTGGCTTCTGGTCGTCGGCCATGGGGAGTTTCTCGCGGCTGATCTCGGCGGTTCGGTTGCGCCGAAGGTCATCTCGGGTTGGGGTGG
Organism: Nocardia sp. NBC_00881; assembly: GCF_045207455.1. Classification (NCBI taxonomy): domain Bacteria; kingdom Bacillati; phylum Actinomycetota; class Actinomycetes; order Mycobacteriales; family Nocardiaceae; genus Nocardia; species Nocardia sp. NBC_00881. The sequence continues at coordinate 7,317,896 of NZ_CP108798.1, read as the reverse complement.
GTTCGGCGGCGGTGTATTCGTAACGGACCGCTGCGTTGTATGAGGATCAGGCCGACGACTCCCCAGACGACGGCGAGCGCCCCGACCAGTCCCCATACGTAGGGGCGGTTGAGGACGCTGGGGTTACCGGTGACGGCGTATTCACGTCCGATGACGGGGACAGCGATCAGCAACAGGGTCACGGTGCAAGCCGCGCCGCAGGCCAGCGGAGCCCACGAGGTGGCCGACAGGAGTTTGCGTGCGGTGAGCCCTGCCGCCGCGCATGCCGGTGCGAAGACGACGTCGTGCAGCACGATTCCGCCGAGGGACCAGAGGGCGACCGACTCCAGATCGGTGATGTTCATCGTCAGCAACAGGCTGATTCCGTACCACGCCAGCCACAGGCCGGCTAGCAGAAGCAGTACGCGCAGGAACGTCATGCCAGCACCTCGATGCTCGAAAGCCATTTGGTTTGCAGCACGCCGGGGCGGCTGGGGGCGATGAGCCGGCAGGGATAGCCGTGGTCGATGTCAAGTTCTTGGCCGTTGAGCCGCAGCGCGATCAGGCTGTCGGGGTCGACGACATGCGAGGGTGGTAGCACCGATACCCGGTACAACCCGCTCTGCTCGAGTGAGGTGAATCGGATGCTGCCGCCGGGGTAGCCGCCGACCACGGTGAGCAGGTCCAGTAGCCGTACTCCGGTCCAGCGCGCGGACGCGCTCCAGCCTTCGACACAGGCGATCGGGAGGGCGGCTTCGCTCTGCGGCAGCGCGCGCAGGTCGGCGACGGTGAAGGCGCGTTGTCGAGATCCGACGGTGACGTGCAACCGGTATGCGGGGTCGAAGACAAGTGCGGTGACGCCGGCCTGGGCGGCGGTCCGATTGACCGGAACACCTTGCGGCCCTTGACCGGTCCGGGGCGCCAGCACCGACAGCCAGCGCAGGAACCGTATTGTTTGACCCGCTGTCGCCAGGCCCGCCACGGCCGCCGTGATTCCGGCGATCCCGAGCACGGCTCGGCGGGACATTCCGGCGTGCCGCTCGCGATCGGCTGGGGCAGCAGTGGGCGACGGCCCCCGATCGGTGTCGGCCGTTCCGGTGACCGGTCTGCTCACGGCGGCGCGCACTACGGGTAGTTTGACCGCGAGGTGGACCGCGACCGCACCGAATGCGACATACGCGATGGCGTAGTGGGTGGTCGTGAAGAAGAATTTCCACGGATACCACTGGGCGGTGTTGAATAGTCCGGTCGCCAGTTGGAACATCACCGCACCTACCAGGACCGCGATCGAGCCTCGTTCCAGGGCGCGGATCGGGCCGCCTATCAGTGGTTTGGCGAACAGCCGGGGATAGACCGACCACAGTTTGACCAGCAACAGCGGGATCGCGGTGACACCGGAGAGCACATGCGCGCCCTGGGTGACCCGGTACAGCCACACCGGACGTGGCGGCCACCAGAACCAGCTCGGTGGGTGCTGGATCCAGTGGCTGAGCAGTCCGGTCACGAAGCACACGGTGATCGCGGCGCCGAGCGCGATCCCCACCCGTGCTGCCACCGCCGGTGACCGGGCCGGCGACACCTGCGCGGCAATGATTCTCGGAACAACCAGTTGCGCGTCCGAATCACTGTCGCCGAATCCTGCCATGGCGGTCGTCTTCTTCCTCATGATCGCGCCAGCCAGGCGATGTGATGGCCGGACACCTCGGCGGTCGTTAGCATGCGCAGCCCGGCCGCTGCGGCCATCCGATCGGCCTGGTCGATGCCTACCCGGGCCCAGGGAAACCAGTCCCCGGCGCCGGAATGGGTTTCCAGTCGTATCTGCTCCGCCACGAGACCGATGCCAGGACAGTCGAATTCGACGATTGCCACCCCGCCGCGGGCGAGCAGTCGCCGGGTCTGGCCGAGCAGGCGCACCGGGTCACCTGCGATGCCGATGTTGCCGTCGGCGAGGATCGCGTACTCCCACCGGCCCGCTGCGGGCAGACAGTCGAACACATCCCGTTGTAGCGCCGGTGCGCCGCGGGATCTGGTGACGGCCACCGCCATCGGCGAGATGTCGATCCCGAGCGCTGCCACGCCTCGGTGCATCAGTGCTGCGACCAGACGACCGGGCCCGCAGCCCAGGTCTACGGTCGGCCCGTCACAGCAGCAGACCAACGCGTGGTCTACGCGCGAGTCGGCGCCATGGAACCATTGCCGCACCGGTATCGGCCTGCGGCTGCCGTCGGTGCGCCGCAGCCAGCACTCCTCGCCGGCCAGCGCCTGGGCGTACAGATCCGAGTGAAAGGTCATCGGGTGACCCGCCGATCCGATCTCGACGGCATTGGGTCCCGGTCGACCGGCTCGGACACTTCAGCCTTGCCGCGGTTCGTTCGCTTCCCCGCGATGTCGTCGCCTCGCCGAGGCCCGGCACCGACCCGTACCCGGATGGGATGCAGGCGTTCGAGGGCGCGAGGGAACCGTCCCTCGTACTGCGCGGCAACGGTGACCGCGTCGGTCACGGTGTCGACATCGCGCAGCATCGGCAGCCGGTGGACGCAGCAGCCACAGCGTGCCATGGCCCGGTGTGTCAGCTCGCCGGTCGCGCTGGTGGACATTGGTACCTGCGTGAGTGCTCGGGCCGGGCGCGGATCGGTCAGTCCCAGCGCCCACCAGCCGCCGTCGGCGGCGGGACCGAGCACGGTGTCGCCGCAGGCCAGGAGCCGTGCGGCGCACATCGCCAGCAGCGCGGGGGCGGCGTGTGGCGTGTCCATACCGATCTGCAATACGGGCAGTCCGGCCCGGGCGGCGTCGGCGTGCGCGTTGGCCAGGCGTTGTCCGAAGGTCGCACCCCGCTGGGGAACGAGTTCGAAATCGGCCAGCGCAGCAGACAATTCGTCGGCGTGCTCGGCGTGCTCGAGCTCACCTGTCCAGGCCACGATCCGGTGCCGGATGCCGCTGTGCCGCACGGCGGTCAGCGTGTCCAGCAGTGCGGCGGCCGCCAGTTGGGCCGCCTCGCGGGGGGAAAATGGCGGGGACAGACGAGTTTTCGCGAAGCCGGCGATGGGTGCCTTGGCGATCACGAGGGCGGTGGCATCGATGATGTTCATCGCACGCTCCAGAAGTCGCGGACCGCCCGCACGGTGCCGCGCAGGGAGCCGGACACCTTGGACACTCCGTGGGTTCTTGGCCGATAGCTGATATCGCACTCGACGATCCGCCATCCGGCGCGGGCGGCGCCGATCAATAGTTGCAGTGGATATCCCGACCTCGGGTGCAGCGGGCCCAGCGCCAGGAGCTGGGCGCGGCGCGTGACCCGCATAGCGGCGATATCGTGCACCAGTAGCCCGTGCCGACGTCGCAACAGCGCGGCGATCACCAGATTTCCCAGCCGGGCATGCCAGGGCCAGGCGCTCGTCACGACCGGGCGACGTCGCCCGACCACCATGTCCACGCCGGGCGCGAGTTCGGCCACGAGCACTGGCAACTCGCCCGCATCCATGGATCCGTCGCCGTCGAGCACGGCGACCACCGCGGTGTCCGCGGAACCGATCCCGGCTTGCACCGCCGAACCGTACCCGGGGACCGGCTCGGTGACGACGGTGGCGCCCGCCGCCCGGGCGACTGCGGTGGTGTGGTCGGTTGAGGCGTTGTCCACGACGATCACTCGGTAACCGGTCGGCACCGCGGCGAGCACGCCTGGCAACGCTCCGGCTTCGTTGTGACACGGGATCACTACGGTGATGTCGCATGCGTTGTGTGCTTTGGTCACGGATCCGACCGTAAGCCTGCAGCGTGGAAATCTGCCCCAGCGAACCGGTGACAAAAGTATGACGAGACCGGGGTCGTCGGCTGTTCAAGCAGTCCCAGACCCAGGTGCGACCTAGGGTGAGCGATGTGCAACAGACAACGGTTGTGCGGGCCCGCACGCGGTCGCGGACCCGCACCGAGGTGGCGTTCGCAGCCGCGGCCGCCGCGCTGGTCGCCATCGCATTCGCGGTGCCGCGAATTCTCAGCGAAGAGTGGAGGCAGCATTTATACGCGGCCTCGGCACCGATCTTCGGCATCTGGGGCCCGCACCTCGGTTGGGGCACCGGCCCGGCGATCGCGATCGCCGCAGCGGTGGTCGTGATCGGCCCGGACCTGGCCAGACGGCTGCCGTGGCGGCAGCTCCTGGTGGGGTCCTGGCTGGCCGCGGTGGCGTGGACGTTCGCGCTGTCGATGATCGACGGCTGGCAGGTCGGTTTCGCCGGCCGGCTCACCCGGCAACACGAGTACCTCTACGAGGTGCCCGGCGTGCATGACATTCCCGCCATGCTGCGTGGATTTTCCGACCGGATTCTGGATTTCCAACCGGACTCGTGGACTACCCACGTGTCCGGGCATCCTCCCGGCGCGCTACTGGCGTTCGTGCTGCTGGACCGCGTTGGCTTGGGCGGCGGCGCGTGGGCGGGCTGGTTGTGCGTGCTGGTGGGTTGTAGTGCAGCAGCAGCGGTCCCGGTCGCGCTGAAGGCCCTCGGTGCACCCGAACATGCCCGCGCCGCAACCCCTTTCCTGGTGCTGGCACCGGCGGCGGTCTGGGTCGCGGTGTCGGCCGACGCATTCTTCGCCGGTGTCGCCGCGTGGGGGATCGCCTTGCTGGCAATGGCGACCCGGCTGCGTCCGGGATGGCCGGTAATCGCAGGTGCGGCGGGATCGCTGCTCGGCTTCGGGCTCTACCTCAACTACGGGTTGGTGCTGATGGCAATTCCGGCCGGCGCGGTTCTTGTGGCCCGCGGATTCCGGCCGGCGGTGCCTGCGCTCCTCGGCGTGGCACTGGTGGTCGCTGCCTTCAGCACGGCCGGATTCTGGTGGCTCGACGGCTACCACCTGGTGGTGCAACGGTATTACCAGGGCATCGCCGCCGAGCGACCCTATTCCTACTGGGTGTGGGGCAATCTGGCCGCGACGGTGTGCGCTGTCGGGCTGGCCACCGTCGCGGCGGCGCCCGCAGCACCACGGGGACTAGCTATACGTGACCTCACGGCACCTTCTTGGGCAGCCGGAACACCGATGACAACGCAGCTCCGGCAGCGCCTGTACTGCTGGCGGACGACAGTCGACCCGGTAGCGCTGCTGGCGGCCGCCGCCACGGTCGCCATCCTCGCCGCCGACCTGAGCGGATTGAGCAAAGCCGAGACCGAACGAATCTGGCTGCCGTTCGAAATATGGCTGCTCGGTGCAACCGCCTTACTACCGCGGCCCGCTGTTCGTAGTTGGCTGGCCGTGCAGGCGGTGGCCGCTCTCCTGATCAACAGTCTCCTTATGACGAACTGGTGACCATATGCGGATTCTGGTAGCCGACGACGACCCCGTCGTGCGTGAGGTGGTGCGGCGCTATCTCGAACGCGACGGCCTCACCGTGGTCGAGACGGCCGACGGCAGCAGCACCTCGGAAGTATTGGCGCGCAACGATATCGACCTGGCAATCCTGGATGTGATGATGCCGCCACCGGACGGTATCGACCTGTGTCGCGCAGTCCGGGCCGGACGGCATCCCGAGACTCCGATCATCCTGCTCACCGCCCTCGGCGACGAGGAGGATCGAGTGCTCGGACTCCAGTCCGGTGCCGACGACTACATCGTGAAACCATTCAGCCCCCGCGAACTCGCCCTACGGGTAGCGTCGGTGCTGCGGCGAGCCCACCGCCCCGCCGCCGTCGAGCAGATACTGTGCAGCGGGACGATCGAACTACGGCCCGGCTCGCAGACTGTTCTGATCGGCGGGCAGCGGGTCGAGTTGACCGCCCGCGAATTCGACCTACTGGCCTTCCTGCTCGCCCATCCACGGCAGGTGTTCGGCCGCGGCGAGCTGCTGGAGCGGGTGTGGGGCTGGACCTTCGGCGACCAGTCCACCGTTACCGTCCACATCAAGCGCTTGCGCGCGAAACTCGGTGCCGCACATCGGATCGAAACCGTCTGGGGCCGCGGCTACGCCTGGGGCCGTCCCGGCAGGGAGGCCGACAATGCCGAATGACATCTTCGCTCTGATCGGATATGCGCTGGCAGGGTCGGTGCCGGTGATGATGCTGGGCGCTCTGGCGATGCGTCTGACCCACAATCGCAGCCTCACCACGAGCATGGTGGTGCTGGTGCTGATTCCCACGCTGGCGACCTTGGCCGGGGTGATCGCGGTGAGCGGGATGATGTTCACCGACGAACTGCGCCGCATCGGTGTGGTACTTGCTGTCGTCACGACAGTGGCTGTCCCCACAGCGATCGCGCTGGGCCGCGCCCAAGCGCGCAAGACGGTGTGGGAAAGACAGATGCTCGAGCAGGAACGAGCGGCCGAACGCTCCCGCCGCGAACTGGTGGCATGGGTCAGCCACGACCTGCGCACCCCCCTGGCCGGCATCCGGGCTATGGGTGAGGCGCTCGTGGACGGCGTGATCGCGCAGCCAGAAACGATCGAACGCTACGCGCACCAGATCGTCCACGAGACCCACCGACTGTCGGCCATGGTCGACGACCTGTTCGAAATGTCGAAGATCAACTCCGGCGCTCTGCGGCTCAGCTTCGAACCAGTCGACCTGCGCGAACTGATCGATGAAGTGACCGCCGCCAATCAGCCGACCGCCGACCACGCCCAGGTGGCCCTGCACGCACGGCAGCCACAGACGCCGATCCTGGTAGCCGGGAGCGACCGCGCCCTGACCCGAGTACTGACCAACCTCGTCGCCAACGCCATCGAACACACACCCCCGGGAGGTCGGATCGACCTGTCCGCGGGCACCGCCCACAAGCATGCATGGACCTGTGTCGATGACACCGGACCAGGCATCGACCCGGTCGATCTCCCCCGCATCTTCGAGGTCGCCTACCGCGGCACCGCCGCCCGCTCCCCGGCCGCCACCGACACCGGCACCAACAGCGGCATGGGGCTCGCCATCGCCGCCGGGCTGGTGCAAGCCCACCACGGTGACATCACCGCCCACAACCGGGAAGTGGGCTGCCGCTTCGAAATCCGGCTTCCGCTCCTGGACCCGCAAGACGACGAATAGATCGTCCATGCCCGCGGTGCGAGATACCACGTTACGCCCGTGTACTGCAGGCCTCGCCCCGACTACCGCGAGCACCCGCACCACACGATCGCGCACCCAAAGGCCAGATCCGCCGACGTGCGCCCGCCATGGTAGGCGACTCGAGTGGTGCGCCGGCTCTTACCGCCACTGGGGCGCACCGGCACCGGCCACCGCTCGCAACGGCGCGGTCGCGAATTCGGCGAGCCCTGTGGCAGGCGCGATGGCCGCGCGGAAACCGAGGACACGGTGGGCTCGGTCGGGACTGGCGACGATGTGGCGAACGTCGCCCGGTCGATATTCGCCGGTGACGACTGGCTGCTTGCCGCCGTACGCCTGGGCCAGCAGCTCGGCGACCACCCCGATGCTGACCGGGGTGCCAGAGGCGATGTTCAACGGCACGAAACCGGGCACGGCGGCGTGCACCGCAGCCACATTCGCCGCGGCCACATCGCGGACGTGCACGAAATCGCGCATCTGACAGCCGTCTTCGAACACCCGCGGCGCCTCGCCCACCGCCAGCACCGATCGGAAGATCGCAGCCACCCCAGAATACGGTGTGTCCCTGGGCATGTGTGCGCCATAGACGTTGTGATAACGCAGCGCGGCAACCGACCCGCCGGTCACGGTGGCCCAGGCCGCGGCGTAATGCTCCTGCGCCACCTTGCCGGCCGCGTACAGACTGCGCGGCAGCAGCGGGCTGTCCTCACCGACCGGAACCCAGTCCAGCAGCGCACCGGTCGCCGCATCGCGATAATCGAACACACCCGCCTCCAGATCCTCGCGCCGACGCGGTGGCGGAACGATCGAGCCGGAATCAGCTGTGCGATAACGACCTTCGCCGTACACCACCATCGACGACGCCAACACCAACCGCCGCACCCCCACCTCGGCCATCACCGCCAGCAGCACCGCGGTACCCAGGTCGTTGTGGCTGGCATACGCAGGAGCATCGGCGGCGCTGACCCCCGCCCCCACCACAGCAGCCTGATGACACACCACCTCAACCCCGCGCAGCAGCCCAGCCAGCGCATCGGGATCGCGCACGTCGACCTCATGCACACCGTCAGGAACCGTGGACCGCGCGCCGTGCGCGGCAGCCAGCATCGCATCAATAGCCACCACCTCGTCGCCCGCCTCGACCAACGCCTGCCGCACATGAGAACCGATGAATCCGGCCGCGCCGGTGAGCAGTACCCGCACGGCGTTAGCCTCCCGTCGAAAAAGTAGAAGTCATGCCCCGAGTCTCGTCGTTCACCCCCAGTTCCTCTCCCACCGAACGCGGTGATTCGCCATCCGTAAGAAATTCGTCACTTCGGCAATCACTCGACCAATTTGTCACCCTTGCCCGAGCCCGATCCAACCCGGCCACGCTCGCCGGGAAATTCACCTGATCGACCGCGGCACCGGTCACGGTGGCCACGACCGACACCGCGTGGCCGGCGGCGTGTGGCGACAGCTACAACGAGTCCGCACTGATCTGCGACGATGGGCATTGCGGCGAAAGTCCTCCTGATGGGGTGACGTCATTGGTTGGCGTCGGCCCAGAAGTAGCAACTTCGAGGCAGGTCTGCAATGGGCCACCACCCTGCCGGAACGGGGTCGGGCAGGCTCCTGATCAAGCCACCGAAACAAGACCAGGCCAGCGTCGCCACCACAAACGATGGGCAGATCCCCAGAAGTGCACTCAATGAGGCAAAGCAGTCCTCGAGCAACACCAGCTGCGGTGACGAGACCGATCCTGTCAGCCAGCCCCCGGGCTGGCTACTCCCTATGGTCAGCACTGTACGTTCGTGGAGCTGCTGTGCGTAGCGGTGAAGTCCCCTACCGAGTCGACCACCCACGCGAAAGCATCAACCGCCCGACCACACGAAATCAGCCTCCACAACCAGTTGACCGTCAAGCAGCCGCTGGTCACCACCCTTCCCATCTGTAGGGCGTCCGCCGGGGCGCGAACCTGCGACGGACGCATACCAACGCTGGGAGCGTGATCGTCAGTGTGATCGAATGACTCCCGAAATCGTTCACGCACCCGACGGTGCGGCTGATCGCCCCCGGGCCGTGGGTCGAGTGCCGCGACCACGGAGGTAGCCTCTTGGCTCACAAAAGAATTGAGTACACCCAACCCAAACAATTGGGCACCACCAAAAGGTGGTGGCTGTCGTGCTGATCGCACCGGTCATTCCACCACAAACACCTTTACAAGAACTCATCCAAGCCATGCACACCGCACCGCGACCGGTCGTGACCCCCATAGACAGCGACGTCGTCTACAGCATGTGCATCGTCGGTGCCGCAGGACGCATCCACGACCGAGCAGTACTCGACGCACTCCACTGGCCCACCGGCACCCACCTCGGGATCCACTGCGCCTACGACGGCATCCTGCTCATCCGCCAAACCGACCACGGCACCGCACACGTCACCGGTGGATACTTCCGCGTCCCCTTCCGGCAACGACGCGCAACAGACCTCCACATCGGCGACAAGGTCCTGCTCGTCGCCCACCCGCAGCGCCACCAACTCGCGATCTATCCACCTCCAGCGCTGCACGCGTTCTTCGGCAACCACTTCCGCACGCTGGACCTGTAGCGATGACATCGGACGTTCGCACCGTCGCCGATCCGGTCGCCATCGAGGCCACGCGAATCCTGTTGTCGCAGGTAGGCATCACGCCCGCTGACTTACTCACCGAAAGCCCCAAGGTACCCACCTTCGGTCACGCGATCCCGAAGCTACGAGCCACCCTCACCCCAGGAACCCTGCGCACCTACAACACCCATCTCATCGGCCTCGAAAACACATGGCACAACCGTCAGTTGGACGCGGTGTCCAAAGCCGACCTCGACGAGAAGGCCCGAACAGCACAAGCCGCCAGCAGAGGTGGCCGCGGCACCCACACCGGTGCCAGCGCACGAGAACATTTCATCAGCACCGTGCGCTGCCTCTACCGCTACGCCGAAGACAACAACTGGATCCACCCCACCCGAAACCCCGCCCGGCACCTAGCAATTCCTGCCCGGTCGCCATCACGCCGACAAGCGATCTCCTCACCACGCCTCGCTGAGATCTGCGAGGTCGCCTCTCTCACTGGTAACGACCCCGAACTCGACGCCCTCATCCTGCGCCTGCACATCGAAACCGCGTGCCGTCGCAGCAGCGCCCTCCGGCTACGCCCCTGTGACCTCGACCCACACCAGTGCCTACTCCTACTACGGGAGAAGGAGGGAATCCACCGGTGGCAGCCGATCTCGCCCACCCTGATGCGACACCTACTCCGCCACGCCGAGCAACGCGGCAGCCCACCCCAAGCGCAACTACTGCGCTACCGCAACGGCAAACCCATCACCGCCCGCCGCTACGACCACCTCTGGAACCGCGTCGGGGTACACCTTCCCTGGGTCGCCACCCACGGAATCACGATCCACTGGCTGCGCCACACCACCCTCACCTGGGTAGAACGCACCTTCGGCTACGCCACCGCCCGCACATACGCCGGCCACCGCACCCGAACCAGCGGCACCACTGCCACCTACGTCAAAGCCAACCTCTACGAAATCGCCGCAGTACTCGCAGTACTCACCCGAGAACCCCACCCACTACTCAGCAACCAACCCAACCGCGCACCCTTCCCCGCACACTAGTGAACACGGTGCCGGTCGCCGGCTTGCGGCGACCGGCACTACCCCACTGCAGTCGATAGGCAATTCGGCGTACGCCGAAACACCTTTGACGCTGAGACGAGACCCGCAACCAACCGAACCGAAGCTCACGATTGCTGAGCATTTCAGCTACAGTCGGAAAAATCTGAAACTTACTACAGCTCAACAGAATACAGATGCACACACACCACCATCGCCCGGCCGTGCTACGCTCTAGCGACCACAATAGATGCCACTCGAACACACATTGGCACCAAAAGTGTTGCAAATCTGTGATCAAGTCCCCTCTCGCGCACAGATTCGCAACGAAGCAACAAACCAACCTCGACGAAATGGCGCGCACCATCCAGGCCACCGCCCGCACCAACCGCGCCTCCCGTGGCGGCAGCAGCGCCGTGGAGCATTTCACCAGCGCGCGGTGCGATGCGTGTACCGGTAGGCCGACGACAACGGCTGAATCCGTCCCTCCGACAACCCGGCCCGCCAACTCACCATGCCCGTGGGCCGTCGGCAGCCACAGTCAACATCACCGGCAACGCCACCCAAGCCCTCCTGCACGACACCGCACTACCCGCAGTCGCCGCAATGGTCGCGCTTGTCCGACCCCTGGCACTACTGGCCACCGTCCGCGGAATATCAGTGCTCCTGCGTGCGCAGCAGGAGCGCCGACCACCCATCTGCTCGCGAAGGCGATAATGCCACCGGCGCGTCCTGGACAGTCCCACTCGACATAATCGCAGCTCCGGTGTGTATCGCAGCCGCGGATATGAGGCTATGGCGAAATTAGCGGCCGCCGGTCTGATCAACCGATCACGTCAACATATTGAGCTCGGGCCGATCAGTCTGCCGCGGCCAGCCTATCGGGCGCCGCCGGCGGCGGCGGGGGTAGTTGTCGTCAGCGAGGTGTAGGCGACGATGTTGGACTGGTAGCTTCGGGTCTCGCGGTCGAACTCACCTCCGCAGGTGACCAGCTGCAATGCGCCGTAGCCATGCGATCCATACACTTCTTCGGCCGGGAACTCCATCTTCGGATACGTCTCGACCTTGGTAACGGTGAAACGCGCTGTTCGGCCATCACTCAAACTCACCTCGACCTCATCGCCTGCTTGCAGGGACGGGAGCCGGTAGAACACCGCCGGACCGTCGAAGGAATCCGCGTGGCCCAGGATCACCGCCGAACCCTTTTGGCCGGGCGATGGCCCGAACTTGTACCACCCCGGCTTCTGGAAATCATTGGGTACCTCGACGGTTTCGTCGGGATTGAGTCCGAGCATGACGAGTGATGTGTCGACACCGATGGAAGGGATGCGCAGTGCCACCGGCACCGGGGAGGCCGCCTCCGGACCCGCGGCACCAGACGGTTCAGCGGATCCGGAGACCGGGGGCGATGCGAGTTCCGACGAGCCCGGGTCGTGCTGGCCACGTGAGGTCAGCACAAACAATCCCATGGCGATGAGCAGCATTACAGCGGCGAGTACCCACCACCTTTTCCCCCTTTTCCCGCTTATCCCTCTTTTCACAGTGCCTCCGGATTCGAATTCGCTTGTCTCGGAGCCGACGTCACCCATCGCTGCCGCCTGCGCAGCCGGGCGATCTTTCCAACCGCACCGGACCCGGCCAGGGGCAGACCTGCGAGGGGCAGGAGAACCGCGCTGCCATTGGGGTGGGGAGCAGTCCCGCCCCCACCGGTTTCCGGATGCCCCTTCGGAATAATGTAGCCCTCCTCGCCAGGGCCACCTTGGCCTTCACCTGGCCCACCTGGCCCACCCTCGCCTGGCCCACCCTCGCCTGGCCCACCCTCGCCTGGGCCACCCTCGCCTGGGCCACCCTCGCCTGGGCCACCAGGGCCGCCCTCACCAGGCCCACCTTCACCAGGCCCACCAGGGCCGCCCTCACCGGGCCCACCAGGTCCACCCTCGCCTGGGCCACCCCCACCGGGCCCACCGGGCCCACCCGGGCCACCCCCACCAGGCCCACCGGGCGCACCCGGGACACCCGGGACACCCGGGACACCCGGCCCACCCGGCCCGCCCAGCCCGCCCAGCCCGCCGGGAATCGGAATCGGGATCGGAATCGGAATCGGGAGAGGAAGAACGGGGACCCCTACCGGCGGCGAAACGACGGTCGTCGTGGGGAGGCCTGTCGTGGTCGAGGTGGGCGGCGGGCCTGTCGTGGTCGTGGTCGGCGGCGGAGTAGTCGTCGAGGTCGGCGGGGGGATGGCGCAGTTCGGCCGCGTGATGATGTTGTCATCCAGGCTGACCTGGCCGTTGCGAGCCAACACTCGCCCGTTCACGGTGCTGCTGGTCTGCACCGATATCGAAGTCAACGCCATGATCGTTCCGACGAAGGTGGTGTTGGTACCCAACGTCGCTGAGCTACCCACCTGCCAAAACACGTTGCACGGCGAAGCTCCGTTGATGAGGGCGACCGTGCTGTTCGACGCGGTGATCAACGTCGACCCGGCCTGGAAGATCCACACCGCGTTGGGATCGCCCTGCGCGTCCAGGGTAACCGTTCCGGTCAGACCCATTGGACCCGCGGTGTTGTATACACCCGCAACTAGGGTTAGCCCGCCGAGATCCGCCGGCACCCCGATGGCTGGCGTCCGGCCCGCCGCATCGTTGTACGCGGTCGTCAGATCGTTTTGTGCTTGCAATGCAACAGCATCAGCGACGTGCTGCGTTCCATTGATCACCGTTCCTGGCGGAAAGCCGGTTACCGCGCTCCCCGGGCTGACCCCGAGGTCCCCGGAAATGATCGAAGGACCGGTGTTGGTGACCGTGGTGCCCGCCAACACCGCGAAGGGTGTCGCAGTCCCCAACCCCACTGGGGGCTGCGCGGCCGACGCGACCCCGCCCAAAACCACCAGTCCGGCGACTATCCCGGAAGCCATTACCACCAGAAGCCAACGACGTACTGGACCCCCACGAACGAAATGAATCAGCGATGGCACGAAAGTTCCCCTCACATCAAACATCCCGACTGGACGGACCACTGCGATAACTTGGCGTCAAGAATCACATGTGGTCGGGAACTTATCGTGTAGTAGAGTGCGGTCGGCGTGTCGCACGCGCCTGGAAATGGCGGGCGCCAGGCGTGCGGCGGTAGAAGCCATCGAAGCATCGATCGATCACATTCCGGAGACGGACGTTCGGTACCGGGCATTTGGCATTGCTACATCTGACGAAACCGACTGCGTGCGACGTCCTCGACCGTGTGTGCCAAGCTGCGGGCCGCGCACTCGAGCTGTCGAAGATCGACACATCCACACGGTTGGGCGATTGACCGACTCGAGTGAGTGGACTTCTGCGATCACCTGAACAATCTTGCGCCCCAATACAGAACGCGGGTCTGGTACCAAATAGCCTGCCCCGGTGCGATCGAATGGACCGCTGTCGATCCGGGGCTACAAGAGGTGCATCGGCCGGATACCGGACAGGATCTCAATATTCTCGGACAGCCGCTGCTACGCCTGTCTCCTGCCTGTTCGATACCGATCTCTATTTCGCGCAGATGGTCGATGGTCAGGTGCAGCTCGACTACGGCGTCAACGAATTCGATTCGTTCATCAGTGCATTGCCCGAAAGCGCCTGTGCGATTGCGAAACCAGCGCCTGCATTGGTGACCACCCGGCTGAGGACGCTGGTGTCGGGCAGTGCTTCGCGCACCGCCTACGACGACATCGTGCCGGTCTGCCGATTGCGGAAATCCAGCGCCGAACCCGAGTAACGGGAACCGGATGGACGACATGGACCTCGTCACCGAAAAGCTGTGCTGGATCGACTGGGACGTGCCGCACGGCGATGACGGCCCGGCATCCGCATCCGGTCGCCGATCCGCCGCTGCGCCTGGCGCCGAGAGCGGAGTTCCCCTACGGCGCGACAGAGGCTGGAGAAACCCCGAGCACGCTCCGCGAGAGGCGAACGCGGGTACGCGCGCAAGTCGACTGGGCGGATCAGTGAACCGCAACAGCGGGTCGAGGGTCAGTTGGTGCCGTCAGCGCCTGTGCAGCCGTCGGCGGCTTTGCCGGCGTCCTCGGCGGCGTGTGCAACTCGGCGACATCAGGGCCTTGTACGAGCGACGGATGACAGTCGATGGTTGCACGGCCGAACCTGCGAAGTCGGCTGTCATGGTGAAGGCGGTTATTCGGTCGTGTGGACACGCATGTGGCTACCTCGTTTCCTCGCCGAACGGGAACGCACTCAGGCGGTAACGCTATAGGTCGCGATGCCGCTGCACTCGAAGGAGACACAGTGTCGGCTCCGTTGAATATCGGATCGAATCGGACTGGACAGGTTGTAGCGAGTCGTGTCCCACCCGGTTGTGCGCCAGCAGCGGCCCGCCCGTAGCGGAGCGAGGAGGAGGCGCCCAGCGCGGCGTGGCCGCGCCGTTCTCGAATGGACTGACCCAGGGTTGCCGCCCGGGTTGCGGATCACGTAGTAGGAGGCCGATGGTGGACAGCCCCCGGGCGACCGGGGAGGTGTTCGGTGACTAGGACATCGGCGTAGCCATAGTCGGGGTCGGTGTTGGGGTCCACTTTGAGCTGGTTCTCTGTTCATCAACCGTGACGGCGGTTGCTCACGAATCTCGACGGGCGTGTTGTGGAGTCGATGTTTACGGATTTGGGCATCACCGTCGACCGACAGGGTGCCTATAGAGTGCGCAGGCAGGAAAGCGTGCCGATGCCCGACCTGTCGAAGTCGAGTCGTATGTGACGATCCGCCAGGATCTTCGCGCGGGAATTTCCAAGCATGCCATCGAGCGCAAGCACGGGATTGGGTGGTGCGGTGCCGATATCCACGAACCCAAACTATAGATGCGAATATCCCCCAGATGACAATCCGGCGCCGCTCCGAACGACTCATCAAGGCTGCCGGGTTTCCCCGCCACTGCCTTGGAGTTCCGGCCCACCGCCGACGATGCCGTCGAACTTGCCGAGCTGCGATTGCTCAACGACGACCGGCCCGCCGGAGCCCCCGGTCGGATCCATCGGATGACCCGGACCGCGTGTGAGTGAAACAAACATCTCGAATTCAGAGCTAGCACCCTCACCGAGGCCGTCGAAATTCGCGAACAACTCGATCTGAAAGTGCTGTCGGAATTCGCGGAAAAACGCCGTCGGAATTCATGGGAAGATTCCGTCGAAACTCACGAAATATCCATCTGGCGGGGTATTTGTTCCGTCACGACTCACGATTGCAATTTGGATTCGACATGGCGCTCGAGCTTTTGGATGCGTACCTTTGGGGTTGAGTTGATTTCTGATTCAATTCTGTGAGGCAAAATGTAGACGATTCAAATCATGAGCAAGATGGCAGCGCGAAACCGGCGACGCCACTACGCGAGAAACGACTCGGTCACCGGCAACAGTGATCGCATTACCGACCGCTGGCATCGTCGTCGGCAACACCGCTATTGGCAGTGGCATCCACGTCGAATTCAGCTGGCTGATCATCCATGCCTGCACTGCCGGTGACACCCCGGACAACTGCGCCCCGTCAAGGCGGCGTCGGCTTCACCGGCGGACGGCCCCGGCTGCCACCAGCGGACGTATCGGCCCAGGACTCCATCTAGACGACAACCACCGTCGCGCTCGGCGGCGCACGCGGCCACCTGGCCTCGGTTGGTCATGCACGCACCACATCAACAAGGAAGGCACCTCATGCCTCTCTCTCCCAACCAAGGGTCGACCGGAGGCGGGACCGTCGTCACGATCACCGGCACGAACCTCGGCGGCGCCACCGCCGTTCGCTTCGGCTCCAAGCCGGCCGCCATCACGGCCAACACACCTACGTCGGTCACGGTCATCTCCCCGTCCGGAACGGGCGTAGTCGGTGTGACCGTGACCACCTTGGGTGGGACCAGCAACCCACGGTCGTTCTTCTACATCGGCCCACCGTTCAAGGCCGGCCTGTCCCCCGCCTCGGGCATCACCGCCGGCGGCAACACGGCCACCCTGACCGGAACCGGCCTGTCCACCGCGACGGCGGTGAGCTTCGGTGCCAACTCCGCGACCCCGACTGTGGTCAACGACGGCGTGCTGACCGTCGTTGTCCCGGCGGCCGCGGCGGAGGGATCGGTGGGCGTCAGCGTCACTACCGCAGGCGGTACCGGCAACGGTCTTGTCTACACCTACGTTGCGGCCCCTGCCTTGACCTCGATCAGTCCGACTTCAGGTCCAGTAGCCGGAGGCACCACGGTTACCCTCACCGGCACGGGCTTCACAGGGGCGACCTGGGTTACCTTCGGTGCCACACCGGCCACGTCATTCACGGTCGTCTCCGCCACGCAGATCACGGCGGTTGCTCCTGCGGGGACGGGTACGGTGCTGGTCACCGTCACCACCGTCGGTGGCACCAGCAACGGAGTCTCCTACACCTACGTTTCGGGTCCGGCTCCGATAGATTTGGCGACAGCCTCGTCGTTCGCAGTATTGGCGGGAGCCACAGTCACCAACACCGGCGCTTCGGTCGTCACCGGCGATCTGGGGCTCAGCCCCGGCAGCGCAGTAACCGGGTTTCCGCCGGGAACAGTGATCAATGGCGCACAGCATGTCGCGGACGCAGTCGCGGTCCAAGCCCAAACTGATCTGACGACCGCCTACAACGATGCTGCCGGCGGGACCCCGGCCATCGGGGTGCCAGCGGACATCGGCGGACTAACCCTAGTTTCGGGGGTGTACAACACAGCCGCCGCAATGGGTCTGACCGGCACCGTCACCCTCGATGCGCAGGGTAACCCCAACGCGGTATTCATCTTCCAGGCCGGGTCGACATTGATCACCGCGACGAACAGCACCGTCAGCCTCATCAACGGAGCCTCGCCTTCCAACGTCCTCTGGCAGGTGGGTAGCTCAGCGACCTTGGGCACCAATACCACCTTCGCCGGGACCATCTTGGCGTTGACCTCGATCACGGTGCAGACCGGAACCACCGTGTCCGGACGCGCACTGGCCCGCAACGGTGCAGTCACCCTGGACACCAACACCATCACTGTGCCCTAAGCCTCGATCTACTGAGGTTTTGACTTGTCCGCGCGCCCCCGGCGAGGCGCTCGAACGATCCGCCACCCCGGCATCCGCGCTCACCTCATGACCATCGCACCGCCAGGTCTTCGCCGCGCGTAGCTACGCACCTCACCGCCCGCCCACGGACTTCGGGCAATCCGCGGGCGGGACTCGGGCGTCGGGTGGGTTCCGGGGCTAACGCAGACGGACCTCGATGGCCTCGATGATGCGGGGGCGGAGTTCGGCGGCACGGATGACAGCGTCGACAGAGCCGACCTCGACGGCGCGCTGGATGTTGTGCACGCGGTCGAACTCCGTGGCCACCTCGCCGAGCTTCTCTGCGCGGACCGACGCGCGGAGCTCGTCGAGTTCCGCGGTCAACGCGCCGCGGTCGGCGCCAGAGGCGATTGCGGCACGGGCCTCCAGGTCCCGCACGCGCGGATCGGCCGCGGTGCGGGCGTTGACGTCGCCGGAGAACACCACCGCCGCGGCGGGAGCACCGCCGAGCACCGAGGCGAACGAGCCTTCCAACGCGAGCACGGTCATGTTCGGGTTCAGCGCCTTCGAGAAGACCACGAACGCGCCGCCGTGATACCGCGAGATCACGCAGAACACGATCGGCCCGCGGAAGTTCACGATCGCGCGGCCGATCTCGGCGCCGTATTCCAGCTGCAAGTTCCGCATCGACTCCGGGGAGCCGTCGAACCCGGACAGGTTCGCCAGCACCACTAGCGGCCGGTTCCCGCTCGCCGCGTTGATCGCCCGCGCCGCCTTCTTCGATGACCGCGGGAACAGCGTGCCGGCGGTGTAGGTGTCCGGGCCGTCGGTGGGCGGAAAACCGCGACGCGGCACCGACTGTGACTCGATGCCGAGCAGGCATACCGGCATGCCACCGAGATGCACATCCTGCACCACTGCGGTCTCCGCATCGCCCATGCCCGCCCAGCGTTCCAGCACCGGGTGGTCCTGGTCGGAGAGCGCCCGCATCACGGTCCGGATGTCGAACGGCTTCTTACGGTCCGGGTTCGCCTGAGCGGAGAAGATGTCGCCGACAGTGGTGAAGTCGCTGCCCACCACGGCATGCGGGAAGTCGGAGATGTCGCGGTCGACGGGGTCGGTCGTCTTCGCCCGCCGCGGCGTCTCCTCCCCTGGTGCGACGTACGTGTGGTCGTAGTACGACATCAGCACATCCCGCGCGGCGGTCAGGTTCGGCGCCCAGTACTGCGCCTGCCCGTTCGGGCCCATCACCCGGTCGTAGCCGCCGATGCCGAGGTTGTCCTCGGCCGACACGCCACCGGAGAAGTCGAGCGACTCCTTGCCTGTGAGCACCATCGCCGAGTCCGGCGTCATCACCAGGATGCCCTTGGTGTGCATGAGCATCGTCGCCTCGGCATTCCAGTAAGGCTGCGCGCCGACGTTGATGCCCGCGACCACGATGTTGATCTCGCCGCCGCCCTGGGTGAACTCGACAATCCGCTTGAGCGCGGCAGCCACCCAATCCATGTTCTCCGTGCCCGACTCCATGGAGATCCGGGCGCCGGCGGACAGCGCGTACCACTCCAGCGGCACCCGCATCCGGTCGGCCAGGTCCAGCGCCGCGATCACACGGCGGCACTCCGGTTCCGACAGTGCGCCGAGCGACTTCGTCGGGTCGCCGAGCAATACGACCCTGGTGACGCCCTGCGGGTGCCGCCGGGTCGGCGTGGTGATCACACCCGCGACGATCGCCGCGGTGTTGCGCCCCTTCGGCCGGTCAACCGGCACCAGCGCGTGGTCGGCGTCGAGATCGTGCTCAAGGAAATCGCCGAGTAAGCCGGTCAATTCGTACGGGTACACGGTGTTGCGGCTGCTCGCGCGCAGCACCTTCTGTCGGTAGTCGTCGACCGGCTCGACCGGCTCGGCCGACGGTTCGCCGACGGTCAGCTCGGTGCCGCCGGTCGCGTCGAAGGAGATGCGCACGGTGAGCTTTGTCAGCTCGCCGGTCTTCCGGTCGCGCCGGCGCGCGATGAACAGGATTTCCTCCAGCCCTGCGCCCGCGGTCGTCGGCAGCACTCGCCCGGCGATCATCTCCAGCTCGGCGCGGGTGAGGTCGCTCGGCGGCCAGATGTAGACCACGATCCGGTTGGTGTTGAAGCGAGTCTTCGACGGTCGCCGCGACTGCGCGCGGCGGATCGAGTCGATGCAGGTGGCGATGGTGTTCTCGGCCGTCGGCAGCGCGATAAGCCGGCCCGTGTGCTCGCGCAGCCCGGTCAGGTCACGCACCTGCGCGAACGCGACGAGGCGGTCGTCCGACGGGTTCTCCCGCGCCACGCACCGGAAAAGATAGACCTCCTCGTCCAACGACGGCAACCGGGTGAGGTCGAACTTGCTCAGCCGCTCCAGCTGCATCCGCTGCGCGATGTACGGGTGCAGGCCGCGGATCAGACGCTCCTCATTCATCCCCGTGGTCGAGGGACGGAAGGTGAAGTGGTGGTGTATCACCGCGGCACCGCGGCCCGCGACAGTGGTGGTCAGCCTACGGACCTGGTTCGGCAGCGGGTGCGTCCTGACGACCTCCTGCAGCGCAGCCGCCATCACGTCGGAGTCCTCCGGCTGCTTCTCCCAGGCGAGATAGATATCGGCGTCGATGGCGTTCCCGCCGCTCGCCAGCTCCGCGAGCCCGCGCAGCGCGCTGCCGAGCGCTTCGAAGCTCACCGCACAGGAGACCACCCGCGAGCCGACACGCTCGGCGACCACGAACGTGCAGCCCCCGACCCCGGCGGTGCGGACGCCGGTGAGCCCCTTGTTGCCGTAGTACCGCCTGGTCAGCACTTCCAACATGACCGCGTTGTCCAGGTGGTGGTGGATAAGCCGCTGACCGAGCAGCCGCACCAACGGCTCGGTGCTGCGCACCATCTCGGCGATGCGCTCGGCGCGGTCCGGCGAGTCCGGGTACGCATCCAGGTGGCGCAGATGCTTGCGGACATCGGCATAGACGCGGGCGCGGTTGCGGCGCAGCAGTGGCTGGCCGAACCAGGCGAACACCACGCCGCGCGCGAGGTCGGAAACCACGGGATAACGGACCTGTGTTGCGGCCACCAGCCGCTCCAGCGCGAGGCCGGCAGGCTCACGGAGCGTCTCGTCGGGCATCGGTTCCCACAGCCACGCGCGCAACAACGTCGCGACCACCGCGGCGGTGGCGGGCCCGCGTTGCAGAGCGAGGAAGATCCGGAACACCGCGGCTTCGAGCTCGGGGGAACGCTCCAGCTCGGTGACACCGTAGTGCCCGAGCGCCGTGGCGAGCTTGGCCTGAAACGACTCCGGCAGCCGAGCCCGCTCGACGTCGAGGCTCTGCAGGTAGGTGTGGAAGTACTCGCGGGCGCTGTGCAGGTGGCCGCCGACATCCTCGCCCGCGGGCCGATTGCGGCTCAGCTCGGCGAGGTCGGCGAACACGTCGAGGAGCTCGAGCTCCTCGGCCAGCGGCCGGCGGCCGTCCGCCATCACCGCCCGGCGCGCGACCAGGTAGTCGTCGAGCACCCTGCGTTCGTCGTGCGGGTCGACATCGAAGCCCAGCAGCAGGCTGCGCAAGTCCTCCTGACCGCGCGAGGCACGCTCCCGCGCCGTGATCTGCCCGGACGCGTCGGGCAGGTCCAGCTCGACGGATCCCGCGGCCGAAGTGTCCTCGGCTTCGGTGTCGTCGTCGGCGAGCGGCTCCAGCCGCAGCAGCGGCGCACCGGTCTCCACCTTGCTGCCCACAGACACGACACATTCCTTCAGCCGCGCCTTGAACGGCGCCCGCAGCACCGTCTCCATCTTCATGCTCTCCAGCACAAGCACCGGCGCACCCGCCTCGACCTCGGCGCCGACCTCCAGCGGCGTGGCGACCACCAGCGCGGGCGCGGGCGAGCGGACGACGCCGCCCTCGTCTCGGCTGACCCGGTGCGTCACGCCGTCCACCTCGACCAGGTGGATCGGCCCGTGCGTGCCGGTGAGCAGGCGGTATCGGGTGCCGTTGACGACGATCCGCCCGGTGTGCCGGTCGAAGCGCTCGAGCTCGACGTCGGCGGCACGGATGTGATCCGACGCAGTCTGCGCGGGGCCCTGCGGTGGTGACGCTGCGCTACCCCCTCCGGGCCTGACCGCGCGAACTGGGCCACCCGATTCGATGCCGACGCGGAACCGATGCGCGCCGACCCGCGCGACGCGCACGCGGTAGCCGACGCCACGCAGCTTCAGATCCAGCGGCCGTCCACTCTCGTGCTGCACCTGTGGGCGGCCGCCGAACGCCGTCGACAGCAGCCGATGCCGCTCGACGCGTTCCTCCTCCTCGTACGCCTCGATGGCGGCGGCTGCCAGCGCGACGGCGGAGTGCTGATGCGAGACCAGCCTGCCCTCGCCGCGGGCGCGGTCGATCCAGCCGGTGTCCGCGCTGGCGTCGATCACCTCCGGCTGATCGAGCAGATCGAGCACGAAGCTCTTGTTCGTCGCGCCACCTTCGATGATCACCGTGGTTTCCGACATCGCCCGGCGCAGCCTGCCGAGCGCCTCGTCGCGGTCGCGGCCGTAGGCGATGATCTTCGCGATCATCGAATCGAAGTCGGCGGGGATGGTGTCGCCCTCGCTGACGCCGGTGTCCACGCGGATGCCCGGCCCGGTGGGCAGGTCGAGGCGCGCGATGCGGCCCGGGGAGGGCGCGAAGTCGCGGTCGGGGTCTTCGGCGTTCAGCCGGGCTTCGATGGCGTGCCCGCGCTCCACCGGCGGCTCACCTTCGAGCCTGCCACCGGATGCCACCCACAGCTGCGCCCTGACCAGGTCGAACCCGGTTGTGGACTCGGTGATCGGATGCTCGACCTGCAGGCGGGTATTGACCTCGAGGAACGCGAACTGCTTGTCGCCGGGATGGTAGAGGAACTCGACGGTCGCCGCGCCCCGGTAACCGACCGCGACGGCCAGCCGTTCGGCCGACGCCTTGAGCTCGGCCGTCTGCACCGGGCTGAGCACCGGCGACGCCGACTCCTCGATGACCTTCTGGTTCCGCCGCTGCACCGAGCAGTCGCGGACGCCGAGCGCCCACGCGGTGCCCTCGCCGTCAGCGATCACCTGGACCTCCACGTGCCGGGCACCGGTGATCAGCCGCTCCAGGAACACGACGCCGCTGCCGAATGCGCGCGCGGCCTCCTGGCTGGTGCGCTCGTAGGCGTCGGCGAGCTCGGCCTCGTTCGTGACCACGCGGATGCCGCGTCCGCCGCCGCCCGCGGTCGCCTTCAACATCAGCGGGTAGCCGATCTCGGCCGCCGCCGCCAGTGCGGCCTCCAAGGTCTCGACCGCACCGCGGCTCCACGGCGCGACCGGCACACCGACTTCCTCGGCGATCAGTTTCGCACCGATCTTGTCACCGAGCATGCGCATGGCCTCCGCGCTCGGTCCGACAAAGGTGACGCCGACCCTCTCGCACAGCTCCGCGAATGCCGGGTCCTCCGCCACGAAGCCCCACCCGACCCACGCGGCGTCGGCCCCGGTCTCCACCAGCGCGAGCTCCAGCGCCTTCAGGTCGAGGTACGGGCGCTCGGACGCGGGACCGAGGTCGTAGGCGATGTCGGCCTCTCGCACGAACGTGGCAGTGCAGTCGACGTCGGTGTGCAGGGCGACGGTTTCGATCGGTGTCGCGGTCTCCGCGGCCAGGTCCCGGACAGCATGAATCAGCCTCATCGCGGCCTCACCACGGTTGACGATCACGATACGTCTGAACACTCGACAGCCCTTCCTATGTTTATGCACCAGCCCGGTCGACCGACGCGACACATCCAACGCGCCCGCAGCGAATTGTCTGGAGAAGCTTGTCATGAGGTCATGGGATGCGCTCACCAACAGTGGTACCACCTGCCGCGTAATGCGTTACAGAACTGCCCACAACCCGCAGGCTGGACCCGCACTCCCGCCTTGCCGTTCCACAGCGATTCCGCGCGCGCCGCAACATCTCCATGGGAAGAATCGCAGACCGACGAGCGAGCTGTCGCGTCAACTCACCGTCTCTCAGCTAACTACACCAAAAGTCCGGAACCGACTACAGTTCAACCGCATACAACAAACACCTGACCTTCGCCGTTTCTTGGCTACGATCTGGCGCCGGGTCGACGCGGACAGCCGGCCGGCCACCGACTTCACGATGATCAGCCCCGTACCTTCGGGGCGTGCGCACGATCCCGTTGGAGGCCCGGAGGTCGCATCCGATGCGGGCCTAGTAACCGACGGTGAAGTGTTTGGTTTCGCGTGGGTTCTCGAGCTCGTCCAGGACGGCCGCGGCAAGGTCTTCGACGGAGATTCGGGACGAGCCATCGGCGCTGGTGATGAGTGTGGTGGTGCCGCGTCGGTATTTTCCGGTGCGACGTCCGGGTTCGAGGATGGCGGGTGGGCTGAGATAGACCCAGTTGGCAGGGTGTGCCCGGCATGATTCCCATTGCGCGACGCTGGCAGCAGCGATGGTGCGGATTGCTTCCGGCACGTACTCCGGGCTGTCGATAACGAGCCGGTCGAGGCGTCCCGGGATCTGCAAAGGGGCGGCGCCGCCGACGATGAGGATGCGCGTCCGAGCTGTTGCGGCGGCGTCGAGCAGCGCTGTCGTGGTCGTGGCGACAGCGTATTCGCGCCCGGGGGCAGGTCGGGTCGCGGCCACGATCGCGTCGGTGCCGCTGAACAGTCTGCTCATGTGGTCGGGGTCGTTCGCGTCGCCCTCGACGCCGGTCACTCCGGGTGGCAGGGCGGCAGGCCGCTCTTTCCGGAATACCGCGATGAGGTCATGGCCCCGGCGTGCGGCTTCCTTGACGACGCGCGAGCCGACCATGCCGGTGGCTCCGACGACGGCGATCTTCATCGAGGTGTCCCTTTCGGTGTGGGTGTTGAGACAGACCCGGGTGAGCGGGTGGACGAGGGAAGCTGTCCCGCGACGATCGCGGCGAGTGAGAGCCCGAACCCCACGAGTTGGATCGGGCCGAGTGTCTGGCCGAGCAGGATGGCGCCGAGAACGGCGGCGACCAGCGGCGAGAGCAGAGCGAGAATCGCGACAGAGTTGACGGGCAAGGTGGTAATGCCGCGCAACCACAGGATGTAGGCGATCAGGCCGCCAACCAGACCGAGCCAGAGGTAGCCGAGGGCGGCGGTCAGGTCGATCGCGGGAGGTAGTCCCTCGACAAGAAAAGTGACAGGCACCAGGAACAGACCTCCTGCGGTGAGTTGCCAGCCGGCGAAAGCGGTGGGACTGACGTCGGCGGGACGTCCCCAGCGTTTGGTGAGGGTCACGCCGAGTGCCATCGTGGCCGCGCAGGCAAGGCCTGCCGCGATCCCGCCGATGTCGAGTGCCGCGTTCGGCCCGATCACCACCAAGCCGACCCCGACCATGCCGGTCGTTCCCCACGCGAGACGCCAGGCGGAGGGGCGCTCGTGCAGGACGGTCACGGCCAGACCGGCGACGATGAGCGGCTGGGCCGCCGCCAGGGTGGCGGCTACGCCCCCGGGGAGGCGCTCGGCCGTGGTGAACAGCAGGGGAAAGAACAGGCCGATATTCAGCACGCCGAGCGCCGCGGCTTTCCCCCACCACGTTCCACGCGGCAAGGTCCGGGTGATCGCCAGCGCGATCAGGCCTGCGGGCAGCGCACGCATGAGTCCCGCGAACAGTGGGTGCCCCAGCGGGAGAAGCTCGGTGGTGACGACATAGGTCGTGCCCCACGCCAAGGGAGCGAGGGCGGTCAGGGCGGCGCCAGGCAGATTTCCACGGGGAGAACCGCTGCCGGTTCCGACGGGAACTCTCTGTGCTACTGGACTTTTCACGCTTGCAGTCTCACCCGACAGCGATCAATGAGTCCAACACATGTTTGTCACACCATCAATCTCGATACAAGATTGATCGATGGAGCTTCAGCAGATGCGCTACGTCGTCGCCGTCGCCGAGACGAACAGCTTCACCCGGGCCGCCGAACGATGTCTGGTTGTCCAGTCCGCCCTCAGTCACCAAATCGCGCGCCTGGAACGGGAACTCGGCGCGCGACTTTTCGAACGCACCAGCCGCCGGGTGCGGCTGACGCCGGCCGGTGCAGCGTTCCTCCCGGCCGCCCGCCAGTGTTTGGACGCCGCCGAGCGCGCGGCCGCCGAGGTCGCCGCGGCTGTCGGAGAGGTACGCGGACGGCTGGCCGTGGGCCTGATCCCTACTGTCGCCGCGGTCGATATCCCAGGCGCGCTGCGGGACTTCCGCCAGCAGTACCCGCACGTGCGCATCAGTCTGCGTGTGGGCGCGAGCGAAGACCTCGTCGAGCAGGTCGAGAAAGGAGCCGTCGACGTGGCTTTCCTCGGGCTGCCGACCACCGCGCGACCCCAGGGTGTCGCGGCCCACGAACTCGCCCGTGACCGACTCGTCGCTGTGGTCGCGCCAGACCATCCACTAGCCCACGAACCGGCGGTCGACCTGCGCAGGCTTTCTTCCGAGGTATTCGTGGACCTTCCGGCTGGGACGGCCGGACGTGCCCAATCCGACCAAGCCTTCTCAGCCGCTGGTCTCGACCGTAGCGTCGCGTTCGAAGTGACCACGGCAGACTCGATGATGGCTCGACTGGTCGGGCAGGGCCTCGGCGTCGCCATGCTCCCCTCCGCCTACGTGCCTCAGCTCGCCGGCGTAGTCACCATCGAGGTCGCCGACGCGCCTACCCGCGTCGAGTACGTCATCTGGAGCCGCTTCAGCCGCACGCCGGCGGCGACCGCCTTCCTCGCCGTTCTCGACATCCCCACCGCTTGATTGCGATGGCCATTGTGCCGCCGAGTTCGAGGGACTCACTCGTTCGGCGACTACTGCGATGGTTCGTTTACTGCGATGGTTCGTTCTCGGCCTGTCCGCAGCTCAGCGGCACCTGCTCGAACTCTGCCATTATCTGCCGCAGGAAATGCCGGAGCGGAGTATCCGATTTCGTCGTGTTGTAACAAGTTTCGATAACAGGCTGCAGCTGGTGGCCGGTGTCGACGACAACCCGCAGCAGCCTCTGCTCGGCGCACCGGCTCAGGACCGGGGCCAGGAGCTCGGCCGCACGCCGGGTGTGCCCTGTCGCCGACAGGCAGCACCCGCGCAGCAGCTCGGCGTGCAGCAGCGCGCGCGGCCGGTTCTGCCCGGCGATCTCGCGCACCAGCTGCTCGGCGCGACGGCAGGCCAGCTCGGCTGCCACACTGGTGCGTTCGGCCAGCAGCAGCCGGATCGCCGAGTCGTGGGCGAGTTCGGCGGTGATCGCCGATGCCGCATTCGGCTGCCTGGTGTATGGGGCGAGCTGCTCGAGGTCTCGACGATCGGTATCGGCGATCGGCAGCCCCAGACGGATGCGCTCGTTCACCATCCGGGCGGCGAGCCGCGGAATCGGCGCTATCGCCGCGATCGCGGCGCCCTCGTCCAGCCGTTGCCGTGCGGTGTCGAGATCGCCACGCACTCCGGCGAGACGGGCACCGGTCCCATAGGCCGCCAGCAGGAACTCCACCCCGCCGCCCTCGACGGCCAACCCGATATCCAACAACTCCTCGGCCTCGATGAATTGCCCCTTCTCATACAGCAATTCGCCGAGTAGTGCACTGGCCAGCCGGGTGGAGTACGACTGCCGGCCGGTCTGCAGGGCCAGGCTCAGCGCGGTCCGGAAATAGGATTCCGCCGACGCAAGGCCGAGTTGCTCGCTGGCGGCTACCCCGGCGATGCAGTCGCAGTACATGACGGCAAAGGGGCCACGACCACGATTTCGGTACGGTTCGAACCAGCGATGCCAGCGGTACACCTCATCGAACTCGAAGCGATGTAGCGCAGTCCCCATCGCCATCATTGCGACTGCCTGCGCCATATACGGTCGAAGCGGCTCGCGGGCTCGCACCAGCACCGACTCCGGCACCCTCACGGGTTGGTCTACGACCAAAGCCGCGCAGGTGCGGGCCAGCGCCGATTCGATGCGGGTCTCGTTGCTCTGGTCATCGTCGGCCGGCGCCTCCGCTAGTGCCGCATCCGCGCGGTCGAGCACGGTGGTCGCGACGTCCAAGCGCTGCAGGGCGATGTTCGCCCAGGCGATCTTCACCTGCAGCTTCGGGTTCTGTGCCGTCAGCGAGTCGGGCAGCTTGGCCACCAGACCGAGTAGGGTCGCCATCCGCGAGTCCTCCAACAGCGCCTCGGCGTGCGCGTCCACCAGTTCCATGGCACGGTCGGGAGCGTTGGCCGCCAGCGCGTGATCGACGGCCTCGGTGACCATTGCGTGGTCGGCGAACCACTCGCACGCCGTGGAATGCAATTCCTCGAGCAGACCGGGATACTGCTGGATCAGTCGGCGGCGCAGGAAGTCGGCGAACAACGCGTGATAACGAAACCACCGCAGTTCGTCGTCGAGAGCGCGCAGGAACAGATCCCGCGCGCGAACCTCCTCCAGCAGTACCTGCCCGCCGGTCACGCCGGCCAGCGCTTCGGCGAGCCCCCCGCAGATCCGCTCGGGAACCGAGGTCCGCATCACGAACTCGAGCATGCCCGGCTCGAGAGTATCGATCACGTTCTCCATCAGATACTCGCCGATAGCGTAATGCCGTCCAGAAATCTGACTGAGATATGCGCCCGGATCCTCACGTCCGCGCAGCGACAACGACGCCAGCTGCACCGCAGCCGCCCAACCCTCGGTCGATGCGCGCAAGTGCGCGATCTCCTCGGCCGCCAGCGACAAGTCGTTGACCCCCGCGACGAACGCGGCGGTCTCGACATCATCGAACCGCAGACCGGCCGCATCGATCTCCACGAGCTCATCACGAACCAGCATCCGACTCAACGGCAACCCTTTGCGACTACGACTGGTGACGATCATCTGCAGGTGATGGCAGCCTCGATCAAGCAGGAACTCCATCGCCGCCACGGTGACCGGGCTGCTCACCCGATGCCAGTCATCGACCACCAAGGCCACCGCCTCGCCACGGTGGTGAATCTCATCGATCAGGGTGGCCATCACGTGCTGCGCCGCATCGCTGGAGCGTTCCTCGAGGATTTGCGCCAGATCGGTCGCCACCGCAGGGTGCGCGCGGCGAATCGCCTCGATGACATGAGAAAGGAACCACACCACGTTGTTGTCGTCGAGGTCCACGCTGAGCCAGGCGACGCGGACACCGTCGCAGGCGAGAGAATCGATCCACTGCGCGGCCAGCGTGCTCTTCCCGAACCCGGCCGGCCCGTGGATCAGCACCAGCCGCTGGGACCGGCCTCGCCGCAAGATGTCGAGCAACCGTCGCCGCGCGACCGGCTGACGCGACGGCTCCGGCGGCCGATAACGGGTCGACGGTGTCACCAGCGCCGTCTGCACAGACAACGGCGGCGCTGGTGTGGGAGCCGGTTCGACACCGATCTCGCACCCGCCGGTCACATCGCTGGCCGCAAGCACCATCGAGTTCACTGCCACACCGCTCGAGAACTCGATATTCCGGAGTCGATCACCGAACTCACGCGCGGTCGCGGGCCGCTGCGCGGGATCACCGGCCATCGCCGATTCGACAGCGACACACAACAGCGCGGGCACCCCACCTCGCCGCAGATCCGGAACCGGCTCGGTGGTGACCCGCACAAACTGCGCGACCACCGACTCACCCCGCCGCCGTTCGAAAGCCGCGTGACCGGTCAGCAAACAGAACAGCGTCGCGCCCAGACTGTAGATATCCGCGGCCACCGTCGGCTCCCCACCCCGAAGCACCTCAGGAGCCGTGAACGCCGGAGTCCCCGCCACCAACCCGGCAGCGGTCTGGAACCCACCACCGACACGCGCGATACCGAAATCGGCCAGCTGCGGCTCACCGTAGTCGGTCATCAAGATATTGGCGGGATTGACATCACGATGCACGATGCCGCGGGTGTGCGCGGCCGCCAACGCTCCGGCGATCTTCACCCCGACCGACAACACCTCCTGCCAGGGCAACGGCCCCTTCACTCGGACCCGCGACTGCAACGACCCCTGCGCATGAAACGGCATCACAAGGTAGGGCTTACCGGTCGTGGTGACATCAGCCCGCAACACCTGCACGACATGCGGATGCGCCGAGAACCGGCCAAGGGCCCGCTGCTCACGCAGGAAACGCGCCCGGTCCTGCTCGGTCACCTCCGAATCGAGAACCTTCACCGCCACAGCACGATCAAGCGAGTGCTCCACACACCGATACACCACACCGAAACCACCCCGACCGATCTCCCGCGCACCATCAAACCCCGCCGCAGCCAACTCCGCCGCGACACCCGAACCGACATCGCGCTGCGTCCCCTCGAGGTCATGGCTGCCCACCGTCTGCACATCAATTCCAGTGGCTCAACGAAATATTCTGTATACCGTTATATTTCGCCCGCAGCCTGATGGGCGGCCGCTTCCGTAGCCGTTCATGTCCGCCTCTCGACGTGAGAAAGCCCGACAGTTCGATACTAATCCCGGTCCCAGCTGATAACCTCAGTTTGCTGTGAGATTGCGGCTACCCGCGGTCCGCTTCGGACATGGCTGCGGGTGCTTGCAGATGAGGGGTAGCGCTTTGCGGTACGTCGCGACTATAGGCGGCGAAAAGTCCCAGCGAGTCCCGTCACCGATGGCGGGAAGCCGGGCCGAGCCCGTTCGGTGAATCCTGCGCCATCGGCGACCTCGTCGATGGCCCCGACTGGATAGCCGAACTCCAGAACGGCCGCCGGGCGGCCGCGATCGACACGGCGCGCGTCTGTGCCTGGCTCTGGGCTCGGTACAGATACTCTCAGTATCCGATCTAGACGACATGGGTATCCCAAATCGCAGGAAGGATCGAATCGTGGGGAGCCGAATACTCAGATTGACCGCAGCCTTGACGGGAACCCTCATCGTGGTCGGAGGCGGGGCGATCTCCGCACCACTGGCATGGACGCAGCCGGCGGCGGAGGCCGCCGCTGATTTCTACGTACCACCCGCGCCGCTGCCGCAGGGAGCGGGCACCATCGTACGCACGGAGGCGGCGCGGCTGGCGCTGTCCATCCCCGGACCGACCGGGACGATCCCGGCAACGTCGACGCGCATGATGTATGTCAGCAGCGATACCCACGACGCGCCGACCGCGGCGGTGGGAACGTATCTGGAACCGGCCCAGCCGTGGACAGGACCGGGAGAGCGGCCGCTGATCGCGTACGCGGTCGGCACAAAGGGACAAGGCGATCAGTGCGCGCCCTCGAAGCTGCTCTCGCAGTTCGTCCAATACCAGCCTCCGCTCGACCTAATGGTCGAATACGACGTCCTGGCGCTCTATACGCTGCTGGCCCGCGGCATGGCGGTAGTGGTGACCGACTACCAGGGCCTGGGCACGCCCGCTATTCACGACTATCTCAACCGGAAAGCGCAAGCCCACGCGGTACTGGACTCCGCGCGTGCCGCGCTGCGGTTGCCTGGCACCAGCCTCACCGCCAACGCGCCGGTCATTCTCTACGGGTACTCCCAAGGCGGCATGGCCTCGGCCGGCGCGGCCGAATTGCAACCGAGCTACGCCCCCGATCTGAACGTGCGCGGCGCGTACGTCGGCGGACCAGTGGTGGACGACGAATACTTCATCGGATTCAACGACGGCCGAGCCCCCATCGCACCCGCCTTCGCCTGGATCCTCAACGGCATCGCCGCCGACTATCCCGCCACCCGCCCGGTGCTCGACGCTGAACTCAACGACATCGGCAAGGCGATCCTGCGCGAAGCCCAGGACAAATGCGCCGTCCCGATCGGACTGGCGCAGCAACATCAGTTCACGTCCCAATGGACCACCAGCGGACAATCTCTCATCGACGTGATCAATCAGTCGCCGACGTTGAGAGCAGCATTCGACCAGCAGCGAGTCGGCACCCTCACCCCGTCGGCGCCCGTCCTCATCGCCGCGGCCATGAACGATGAGGGAGCGCCGTTCGTACCCATCCGCGATATGGCCGCCGGCTGGTGCGGTGGTGGCGCGACGGTTCAGCTGGATTCGAACGCCCATATTCCCACTGTCATTTCCGGATTGGCGATGACCCACGTGCTGGCCTTCTTCCCGGCGCTGGCCGCCTCGCAGCAGTGGTTGACCGATCGGCTCGGGGACCAGCCTGCCCCGACCAACTGCGCCGCCCTGCCCTAGCCGCGGATGCCGGCGAATTCGGCAATCGGTTGTACGGTGTTCTGCCTCGAGTGTGCCGCGCATTGCCGGCTCGTCACATGCGAGGTGGTGCCGCGATCTCTGTGTACGATGCCCGGCGCGGTTCGGCCCCATGCCGAACCGCGCCGCTGGCTGACCTGGCCGAGGACATCGCGCAACCTCACATGCGAAGCCAGCGAGCATCGCCCGACGTTCGCCGGATGAACCGCCCCGCCTTTTCGGCCCGGGTAGTCCATCAGGGCCCGCTACTGTCGGTGAATGTGGACATGCCCTCTGCGCAACAGGAGTTCTCCGCATACGGGCTATCGCACTGGATAGCCCTGGCTGTCTTCGCGGCGGGAGCGGTGCTCGTCGTCCGAATCGGTCGCAAGCACCAGAGTGCCTCTACCGCACGCTGTTTCAGCCGATCTTTCGGAGTCGCGACCCTCGTGCTGTACTCGACGATCTACGTCGTCGCCCTGATCCCACCGACTATCGGTCGCTCGGTTCCCTTACGGTTGACCGATCTCGCGAGCCTGGTGTCCGCGTACGCGCTGTGGTCGCACCGGACTTGGGCGTATGCACTGACCTACTACTGGTGTCTCACCTTGAGCACCCAGGCGCTCGTTTCACCGGCCTTGCACAGTCCGGACTTTCCCGACCAGGAGTTCTTGGCCTTCTGGGCGATTCACCTGATCGTGGTCTGGGCGGCGATCTACCTCACCTGGGGCATCGGCATGCGCCCGGACTGGCGCAGCTATCGGACTGCCGTGGTGGCCACCGTAGCCTGGGTAGTGGCGACCTTCGCATTCAACACCTTCGCCGACACCAACTACGGGTTCGTCAACGCGAAACCCGAAACTCCCTCACTGCTCGACGCGCTCGGGCCTTGGCCCTGGTATCTGTGCACGGTGGCCATCCTCTTGCTAGCCGTGTGGGCACTGATGACCTGGCCTTGGGTCCAAGCGGCCAGGTCCTCGCCGCACCACGGGGGCTGATCCACGGCTCATCGCAGTGGCCTGTTCTCATTGCGAGCGGTAGTCGGCGACAACCCAGTTGCCGCCGTCGCGGTGCACGTTCACCGTCAGCAGGGTGGCGGCGCTGACCGGTTCGGGATGCTGCACGTTCTGGGTCTGCTGGGTAGCGAAGACCGTGACGGTGTAGTCGTCGCCGTCGACGGTGCCGATAGCGGTGCCGACCACGTCGCCGTGTGCGACGACCTGGGCCTCGGTCATGATTTTGCTGAGCGTGTCGTGGACGGTGTCGTAGCGGTGGGACAGGCGGTCGGTGGTTCCGTGCCGCACGCTGTCGAAGAAGGCGTCGAGGTTGCGGAAGTCGTAGGTCAGTGACCGTTTCGCGTAGTCCGCGGCGACCGCTGCGGCTTTATCGCGATCGTCGACGTCGCGCCGCAGGGCATCGAGGTCATGTTCGGTGGTGTACCAGCGCCACCCGAGGAAACCGGCGAGAGCGGTAAGGGCGACCAGCGCAGCGACCAGTGCGCGCGGGATCACCGAGGAGACCGGACATTTCGCCTCTTCGGTGCGCACCGCTGTGGAGGATTCGTCGTCTGTAGTCGTCGCCGATTCGTCGGTCATTGTTTCTACCTCGATTACTTCGGTGGGATGACAGTCACTCGGGCGGGCCCGCCCTCGGGGAACATGGTGGACAGGATGTCGACGATCGAGCCGGCGTCGAGGCGCAATGGCCGCAGCCGATCGGTGGCCGGCCGGACGATGCCGGCGATCAACGCCAATTCCGGGGCCAGCTGTGCGACGTAGTGGTTCATCCTGAGCATCATCGGCGTGAGCGTGTCATCCCAGACGTTCTCGCCGACATGGGAGTAGTCCTCGAAGGCGCGGATCAGGTGCACCACTTCGGGATCGGCGCGATCGATCACCGGGGCGACGGCGCTGAAGGTGCTGCCCTGGCCGTCGAAGTTGTCGGCGAGGGTTTGGAGATTGAGCCAGAGCCGGTGGATCTGATCCTGTTTGTCCCGCATGGTGTTCGCCAACAGGCTGGCGGACTGCGCGAGGTTGGCGATGTCTGCCTGACGTCCGGCGGTGGCATTGTCGAGGGTGGTCAGCAGACTATCGACGACCGCGGGGTCCAATTGGGCGAGCAGGGTGTCCAGACGTGCCATCATCTCGCCCGCGGTGATCGGAATCTCGACCTGGCCCGCCGCTATCACGGAGCCCTCGGCGAGGTAAGGGCCGTCCGCGCTGTGCGGACGGAATTCCAGGTACTGCTCACCCGCGGCAGACAGATTCGCGACCCGAACCGTGCTGGTCACCGGAATCCGGTATTTCGCATCGAATTCGATGGCGACGGCGACGCCGTCCTTGGTGGTGGTGATGTCACGGACGCGGCCGATCGCCATGCCGCGCAGATCGACGGACGATGTTTCCATCAGCCCGCCCGAGGTCGGCATCCGCACCGTGATGGTCGTGGTGTCCCGCGCCGGATTGATATCGAGGACGCCGGCGGCGAGATACAGGGCACCGGCGAGAGTGGTGGCCAGGAGACCGGTCAGGGATGCGGTTGTGCGCGGGCTCATGGCACCATTCCGATCGACCGGAGCACGGTAACCAGTGCGTCGGCCTGCTGTTCGGCGGACGCTGACGTCGCGACGCCGTGAATCCGGATATTCGGTGGCGCACTGAAATATGGGATCAGGGTGTCGCGCAGTAAACGAGTGAACTTGTCGGCGTTCATCGGGATGGTGGTGTCCGCGTCGGCGACGGTCAACAGCAGCGGCCGCATGGCACGGTAGATATCGAGAGTGTCGCCGTAGATCGGCCACACCAGATCACCGGCGGGCTGCAGGAGATGGCCGAGTGCCACCGAAAGGTCGACGATCCCGAAGAGGACATCGCTCAGACCGGCGGCGCGGTCGGGTCCGAGGACGAGAGCGCGGTCGACGGCGGACCTTTTGACCGCCAGGTCGTCGCTGATAGCGGCAGCCGAGTCGAGGACGCGGTCGAGATCCGCTGTGCCGGTGGACAGGTCGTGCACGTCCGCACGGATCTCCGCTGCCAGACGCTGGTACTCGCCGTCGTCGGGGAAGGCGGCGTTGACTCGGCCGATCGCGGTGGCCAGGTCGTCGAAGCGGCCGTTGGCCAGTACATTCGACATTCCCCGCAACAGGTTCTCGACGCTGTCCGGGGGGCGGGTCTGCGCCAGTGGTATGACATCGCCCGATGTCAGGCGCGGACCTGCCCCGGCGGCTGGCGGCCGCAGCGCTATGTATGACTCGCCGAGCAGGGTGGTTTGCCGAATCTCGGCGGTGGTCGATTTCGGCAGCTGCACTGTCGATGTCAGGTCGACAGTCGCGATAGCGACCCGGTCGGCCAGTTCGACCCGGTCCACAACGCCGACCTCGGCGCCGTCCGCCATGACCTTCGCCTTCGCCGGCAGACTCAGCACGCTGGCGAACTCGATCCTGATCTCGTAACTCGCGCCTGAGACACGGGCTCCGGGAACCGGCAGGTCGGCCGGGTC
Organism: Nocardia sp. NBC_00881; assembly: GCF_045207455.1. Taxonomy (NCBI): domain Bacteria; kingdom Bacillati; phylum Actinomycetota; class Actinomycetes; order Mycobacteriales; family Nocardiaceae; genus Nocardia; species Nocardia sp. NBC_00881. Next base: position 7,282,608 of record NZ_CP108798.1, on the reverse strand, counting down.
GACACCACATCCCGCGATCAGAACGACCGCGCCGACGGCACAGAGAGGACGCCATTTCATCGCGGCCCCGTTCCATCGGCGTGCTGGCACACTGTGCCGGACAGCGGGGTGTCAGCGGTCGCCGGGCAACTCATCGCCGGGGCGCCGGGCGCGATCGGTAGCAGAATGCGCAGGAGGGCATCTACGGCGGGCGGCAGATGCGACAGCAGATCTCGGATGCCGCCGGCGTTGTGCAGCGCGGCATGCGCCGCCGGAACGGCGGAGTCCAGCGCCGTGTATACCCGATCGCCGTACTTGTCGACGTTGCGTGCCAGCACTGGAAGCACCTGGTTGGACAGGTCGACCATGGGTGCGAAGTTCGCCGAAAGTCCCTCGACCACTTCCAATCCGTCGTAAAGGTGGTCCAGCAGTAGCTGCATATCGGGCCAGTTCGCGGCGAACATGGTGGTGAGCAGGTCGAGGTTGTCGATCAGCCGCCGCATGGTGGCGTCCCGGTCCCGCGGGTCGCCGACCAGCCGCGACAGGTGCGCAAGCAGGTCGTTGGTGGTCGTTCCGGTGTCGCGCATGGCGCGGTCGAGGCCGGCGAGAGTGTCGCCCGCGCGGGTGTCACCGGGTACGCCGCCGGTGATGTCGGCGGTCAATCGTCCGAGGGCGTCGAAGGATTCGCTGACCCCGAGCGGGGTTTTGGTGCGCGACAGCGGAATACAGGTGTCAGCAGCGAGTTCCGGACCGTCGGTGTGGGATCGGATGAGTTCGACCCTGCGGTCGGTGACGATCGAGCCCGACATGGTGACCGCGCTGGTATCGGACGGTAGTGTCACGTCCTGGTCGAGGCGCATCGTCACCCGCATGCGGTCGCCGAGGGGTTCGATGCGGTCGACGATCCCGGCGCGGACGCCGAGCACGGTGACGTCGTTGCCTCGGTAGAGACCGTCGGTATCGGTGAACTCCGCGCAGACGGTCTTGCCGAAACTCGTCCGGTCTAGGGGTGTGACCGCAGAGGACCCGAGTCCGGCGAGCACGGTGAGTACGGTGATCCCGATCAGCGGATACCAGACCCGTTTTCCGACCCTCATATCAGCAGTCCTTTCCCGCACGGGGCACGCAGAGATCGGGTCCAGGTGCTCCGGCTGGTTCCCCTGTTCCGCTCAGCGCGGCGATCTTGACGATGAAGTCGTTGATCGCGGCAATGACCGTGTCGAGCCGCTCGGGTGCGTCGGCGACCTTGGCCAGCAGTTGCTCGAGGTCGGTGATGGCGGGCTCGAGCGAATCCCCATACGCCATGATCGGCCGGTGGGTGACTTCGATGAGTCGACGAAGCAGCTGGAAGGCGCGGATGACCTCGGTCTTGGCCTGACCGAGTTTCGCGGAGATGATGCCGAGCTCGCGCACGAACCCGGCGAGGACCTCGCGGTCGGTCGCGATAGCCGCGACGTACTCGTCGGAAACCCGGACGGCGCGGTCGAGCCGATCGGATTGAGCCGTGATGGTTGTAGTGAGACCGGTGAGGCTGTCGAGGATGCCGCGAGGGGCGTCGGGCTGATTCGCCAGTGCCGCGTCGAGTTCGGCGACCGTCTCACGCAATGTCGATCCGTCGATACCGTCCAGCCGTGGGGCGCTCTGTTCGAATACATCGGCCAGCTCGTACGGGGTCCGGGTGCGCTCACGTGGAATCGGCTGGGCGCCGAGCGGTCGCGCACCGGCTGGCGTGAGCGCCAGATAGTGGCCGCCGACGGGGGTCAGCAGCCGCACCTCGGCGGTCGAGTGATCGCCGACAGGCTGGTCGGTGTGGACCGTGAACCCGACCCGGACATGGTCGTCGGCAAGTTCTACGGTACGAACTCGACCGACGGGGACGCCGGCGATCCGCACCTCGTCGCCGGCCTGCAGGCCACCGGAGTCACGGAATTCGGCGACGTGCCCGTGCTCGGTGCCGGGAATCAGCTGGACCAGGCCGACGACCGCGATGATGATCGCGCCAATCGCGAGACCCGCCAAGCCCCAGCGGAATTCGCGGCGTCCCTCGGAATGATCGGTGCGGATTCTGTGCGGGATGAGTCTCATTTGCACACCACCAGATGTTGATTGCCGAGGATGGCGCTTCCGATGCCGGGGGGCTCGACGGGCTGCGTCGAGCAGGTGAAGGCGGGCGATGGACCATTTGCCGGGTAGTTCGCGTTCAGGCCCCCGAGCAATTCCGGCATCAGGGAGAGGATCTCCACAAGTTGGTCGGTGCGCGGCACAAGTCGCCGCAGCAGCTGGTGCAGTGGTGCATGGGTGTCATCGAAGAGGGATTCGAGTTCGGCGAGGATGCCGACGTCGGGCTCGAGCCCGTAGCCGGCGGCTCGCAAAGAGTTCACCAATTCGTCCGCGCGATGGCTGAACACTCCGATGATCCCCGCGACCTGCTTGATGAGCGCGCCGACCTGCTCGGATTTGCCGCCGATCTCCGCCGCGATCTCGCCGAGGTTGCGGATCAGCACCACGAGGACCGCATCCCGGTTCTTCGCATACCGCAGCAGGCCGTCGAGATCAGCCAGTACCGGGCCGATTCCGGCACCGTCGCCTTGAAGGACCCGAACCAAGTTCTCCCCCAAGCGGTTCAGCTGCCCGGTATCGAGTGCGGTGAACAAGGGTTTGAACCCATTGAACAACCGGGACACATCGAAGCTCGGCTCGGTACGGTCACGTGGGATCGTCGCACCGGGCGACAGACGGGTACCAGCGGGCCGGGCGTCGAACAGCTCCACATAGCGCTGACCGAGCAGAGTCTGGTACCGCACCGCGGCGTGGGTCGTGTCCAGGACGGGCCGGTCACCACCCACGGTGAACCGCACCCGAGCAGCCGCGTCCTCGGTCAACTCGATGGTCGTGACCGTGCCGACCTGGACCCCCGCCATCCGAACGCTGTCTCCGGTGACCAATCCGGACACGTCGGTGAAAATCGCGTCGTATTCGGTGGCCACGCCAGTTGCCGGCCCGCGCAGGGTGGACAGGATCAGGCTCAGGCAGCCGATCACCAGAAGCAGGAAGATCGACAGCTTGATCGCGGGACCACGCACCGCCGTCACCGAACACCTCCAGGACCGGTGTCGGTGACGGAGCGGGCGATGTGCGGCATCGTGTCGGCGATGATCTCGAGTTGCCATTGCACTTTTCCATCCACGACCGGGAACGCGGCACCGATGCGGTCGAGAAGATCCGGCAGGCGCTGATAGGCCGGGGCGATCGAGCCGTAGGACATGCCGAGCGGCAGGCCGAGATCGAGTACCACAGCGAGAATTTCGGCGAAATGATCGCGGTTGTCGCCGACCAGCCGTGCGTATCCGGGCAGGAAATCCTGGCTCAGTCCGGCGATCGCCTTGCGAGTCCGTGCGCGGTTGGTTTCGTCGCCGAAGTACTCGCTCTGGTCCAGCAACGCGATCAGCGCGTCCACCATCTGTGGTTCCAGGACCGCCAATCCATCGGACAGGTCACCTGTGATGTGCAGGTAGTGGGTCGTACTCCCGCGACGATCCTGCTCCAATGCCCGAGCGATGCCGGTGATCGCCTCAACGGTCGGACCGAACAGCCCCGGGTTCTCGGTCGCGACGTCGAGCAGGTTCCGCAGCCGGGGTGAGTCGAGCACCTCCGTGAGCCGGCCGGTGCGCTGGAGGACACCGGTCGCTGTGGCGCCCATGGCGCCGGTGGCGAGTGGTACGACCGCGTGCTCCCGGACCTGCGGCCCGTCACCGAGATTCACCAATTCGATCGCGGGGGTGCCGAACACATTGGCGACAGTGAAGCGCGCGGCGACGCGATCGGTCAGCGCCGGAGCCTGATCCCGATCGATGCTGATCTCGACGCGGCGGGTGTCGCCCGCCGTCTGCACCCGGCGTACGGTACCGATCGCGGCTCCTTGGAACTTCACGTCCGCACCGGCCAGCAGACCGTCGACGAGCGAGTCGGCCTCGATCGTCAGCGAGACGTCATCGTGGAACCGGCCCTGCAGGTGAGCGGCGGTCAGCGCGGTCACCAGCAGCCCGATCGCCACTACGGCGAGCCCACGCACCCGCAGCGCCAGGGTGCTCGGTACACGGCTACCACTTCGTCCTTGCCACATGGCTACCCCGAGATCCTGATTCCCGTGCTCGTGCCCCAGAACACCGCGGTCATCACCATGTCGAGGACCACGATGAGAATGAGGCTGGCCCGGATCGCCTGCCCACACGCACGACCGACCCCTTCGGGCCCGCCGGTGGCATGAAAACCCTGATAGCAGTGCACCACGATGACAGCCGCCACCAGAACGATGGCCTTGATCAGTGAATACAGCACGTCCGCGGGCCGAAGGAAGGACTCGAAGTAGTGGAAGTAAGTGCCCGCGGACTGTCCGTGCAGCACGTTCACCACCACCGCGCAGGACAGGTAGACCACGATCAGCGTCGTCAGGTAGAGCGGAATGATCGTGGTGGTCCCCGCGATCACGCGCGTGGTCACCACGAACGGGATGGGCCGTACGGCTTGGGCTTCCAAGGCGTCGATCTCCTCCGAGATCCGCATCGCGCCGATCTCGGCGGTCATCCGGCAGCCGGCCTGCGCGGCGAATCCGATCGCCACCATCATCGGCCCCAACTCCCGCGTATTCGCATACGCGGAGACAAACCCGGTCAGCGGGCCCATACCGACCATATCGAGCGCGCTCAGCCCTTCCATGCCGACCGATCCGCCGACCGCGATGCCGAGGAATACCAGTACCGCCGCGGTGCCGCCGCCGACGACCAGTCCGCCACTGCCCCATACGATGTCGGTGAGCACGACCATCGTCTGCCTGCGGTAGGCGCGCACGGTGTGCGGCACGGCAGCGAGCACCTGCATCCCGAAACTCAGCTGATGTCCGAGCCGCTCGAGTGCCGTGCCGACGACCGATCCGACGCGGCCGGTGGCAAGGTTCAACGGCGATGCCGTCATCCGAGCACCCGCGAGCCGAACATCGACAGCAGTTGCGTGATGATCAGGTTCAGGCCGAACGTCGCGACCACGCCGAGTACTACAGCCGCGTTCACCGAGTCGGCGACGCCTTTGGGGCCCGCGGTGGCCTCGAGCCCACGCTGGCAGGACAGCACCACGACGACGATCCCGAACAGCGCAGACTTCGCCAGCGCGGCAACAAGATCCGAGACCGTGACGAAAGACGCGAAGGACGAGAGGTAGCCGCCGGGTGCGCCGTGTTGCAGTCCGACGTTGATCAGGTAGCCGGTCGACAGGCCCATGAAGATGACCACCACGCACAGCAGCGGAGCTATCACTGTCATCGCGGCCAGGCGTGGCGCGACGATTCGGCGGACCGGATCGATGCCCATGACCCGCATGGCATCCATTTCCTCTCTGATGGTCCGCGCACCGAGGTCGGCGGCGATCGCCGCGCCGGCGGCCCCGCCGAGCAGCAGCGCCGCTACCAAAGGGGCACCTTGTCGAACGACTCCCACCCCGGCGGCGGCCCCTGCGAGCGAAGTGGCACCGACCTGTTGGGTCAGGTTTCCGACCTGTACGGAGACGATCACCCCGAATGGAATCGACACGAACACTGCGGGAACCGCCGTCACGCTCACGATGAACCAGCCCTGCGCCAAGGCTTCCCGCCAGGCGAACCGCCCACGAAACACGTCGGCGGCCAGCCAGCCGAGCGCGGACCAGGCCAGTATCGACGCGCGACCGAAGGTGCGTACGGCTGGGGCTACCGCGGCCGTACCTTGTTCACGCACTACCGAACCTTATCAATAACGATTACCGATACCAATTGCTAACCGATGGCCAGAAGCCCGCGGGCTTCGAGCCGGCGCAGCTTTCCTGAGGGTGTCTTCGGGATGCGCCCCACCGGGACGACCACCACCCGGCGCGGGCTCACGCCGAGCGCCGCCTGGACACGGTGTGCGACATCACGGGAAATGCGTGCGCATCCGTCGATGTCGGCACTGGCCGCGGATTCCACGATGACCGCGAATCCCTCGCCCCTCGCACCGGTTTCCGCGGGCACGGCGACGGCGTTGCCGGCACGGACACCGTCGACCTCGGCAGCGGCGCGTTCGATGTCGACCGGGTAGATGTTGCGTCCAGAGATGATCAGCATGTCCTTCTTGCGTCCGCACACCACGAGTTGGCCGTCCTCGGTCAGGTAACCGAGGTCACCGGTGGCTAGCCATCCGGAATCGTCGACGGCCTCGAGGAATCCCGCGTCGGTCCGATACCGGGTGGCGATGCTGTCACCGCGCAGCTCGAACTCGCCGATCTGCCTGGTGTCGGCGAGGGCGCCGGATTCGGTGCGCACCCGCGCCTCGATGCCGGGCAGCGGGTGCCCGAGGCCGATATACCTTCGGGCGTCGTCTGCGGTGGAAACCGTTGCCCGGCCGTCTGTTTGCATCGCCTCCGGGTCGACGTGATCGACGCTGAATCTGTCGCCCGGCCGGGTGAACGACACCGCGAGGGTCGCCTCGGCCATGCCGTAGGCGGGCACGATTGCCTCGCGTCGCAGTCCGAAGCGAGCACCGGCGTCCAGAAATCGTTGCACTACAGCGTTATCGATAGGTTCGGCACCGTTGAGCACGAACCGTAGCGACGACAGGTCGAAGTCCCCGTCACCGGCGCGGGCCAGGGTGCGGGCAAGAAGTCCATAGGCGAAGTTCGGTGCCGCCGACATCGAGCCCCGGTACCTGGTCACGAGCTCGGCCCAGATCAACGGAGAGGCAAGAAAATCGGACGGCGTGATGGCGACGAGTTCGACGCCGAGGAACATCGGCGCGACCAGGAAACCCATCATGCCCATGTCGTGGAACAGTGGCAGCCAGCTGACCATCACGTCCTGGTCATTGATGAGTGACGCGATCTCCATGGCGCGGATATTGGCGTACATATTCGCGTAGGTGATGGCCACCGCTTTCGGACTTCCGGTCGAGCCCGACGTGAGCTGCAGAAATGCCAGATCGGTTTCCTGGGTGTCCACCGGTTCCACGTCGGGACCGGCAAGCAGATCGACGACCGCGATACAGCGCAGCCGCTCCCCGCCGAACTCGGCGACGGCCGCACCGAAGGGATCGCCGACCACCAGGACCGCGGCATCGACCACCGCGATAGCGCGCCGCGTATCGGCGGCCCAGGCCGCTAGGTCGGTGCGCGGCGTCGGCTGGTGCAGCATCGTCACCGCCGCACCGGCCAGCCAAATGCCCTGCACCAGGATCGCGATATCGCCCGGGGCACCGGCGAGTACGGCGACCGCGTCCCCGCGGCGCACGCCCGCTTCCCGCAGACCACCGGCGATGCGCCGGGCACGCCGGTGCACGTCGCGCCATTCCGTTCTGGTGAGGTCGGCTGGGTCGCCGCTGAGCAGACCGCGATCGCTTCGGTCGGCGCTGTGCAGCAACGCTGTGATGAACCTGTTCACAACAGTGCCGGCCCTTTGTGATCGAGTGGCATGTGTACCCGTGTCATCCGACCGTGGCAGCGAGCTTGTTCGCGACGAGCCGCTGCAGATCACCGAGTGTGCGGCAGGAGAAGACGTCGTCCTTCGCCAGCGAAACCCCGAGCCGATCACGGATTTCGACGACACCGGTCGCGAATGACAGCGAATCGAAGCCGAGGTCCGCGACCAGGTCCGCATCAGGGTGCATCTCTTCGGGCGTGACATCCAGATCCTCGATCAGGATGTCGCGCAGCACCTGTTCCAACGAGTCGGTCATGGGTGTCTTTTCCTTTCGGTCATGAATACCGTGCCGGTTCAGGCGCCGATGCGGCGCAAGACGAGTCGTCGTAGCAGGAGCTGTAGGACGACGAAAACACCTGCCGCGACAGCTACCCCTGCTCCGAGCCGGACCGGTTCGAAATCTCCGTACATCAGCGTGGCCGCGGCCTCGACGACGTGGGAGAACGGGTTGAGCATGATGGCCACCTCCAGCCACCGCGGCAGGAAGTCGGTGGGCATGAGTGCCTGGCTCACGAACAGCACCGGCAATGCCAGCGGCAGCAGCGCGATCGGCGCCTGCGGGTTCAGCGTGCGCACCGCGGCCAGGTAGAACAGTGAGCTGTAGGCCGCCGACCACAGGCACATGAGGATCAACAGTGCGGCCGCCGTGACGATCCCGGCCCGCAATGGCGCGCCGAGTGCCGCGAGCAGCCCGATGACGATTCCGCCGGCCGGCAGGATGCGCGCCGCCTCGAAGCCGATCTTCGCCAGCACGATCTGCGCGGACGAAATACCTTGCAGTCGAAGTCTGTCGACGAACCCGGACTGGATCTCCTCGATCAGCGTGCTCGCGCCGAACCCGGAGCCGATCATGGGGATGAGCATGATGATGCCCGGCGCGATGTACGCGGTGTAGGAGGCCAGCGGGAACCCGGGCAGATCGGCCACGCGTTGGAACATCGCCCGCACGAAGACCACCAGGACGACCGGGAACACGATGGGGAAGATGAACCCGAACACCGGCTGGCGCAGGCCGACGACGAAGTAGCGGGCGAACAGCATCAGCGTCGTGACCGGTGGCGCCGGCGGACGGTGGGCCCGTGCCGGAGCAGTAGTGGTTGTCGTGCTCATCGGGTGGCCTCCAAGAAGGCGTCGCGCAGCGAAGTGCTCTCGACGCGAACCTCCGCAGCGCTCAGATCGTTTCGGCCGAGTACATCGGTCAACCGGCCGAGGTGGGCGGCATTCGCGGTGGGTAGCTCGATCGTCAGCGCTCGGGCGCCGTCGGCCGAATCGGCGACGGTGAAACCGGCGGCCCGTAGCTCGTCGGCGACGTTCGGCGCTATCTCGCGGTCCGCCGTGACGACGGCGCGAGCGCCGTGCGCGCGGGTGAGATCATCAGCGGGCCCGGAAGCGACCAAGGCCCCGGCCTTGATGATGCCGACCTGGTCCGCGAGCGCGACGGCCTCCTCCATGTCATGAGTGGTGAGCACCACGGTCCGTCCCTCACTGCGCAGCTGTGCGATCACCCGCCACACTTCGTCCTTGCCTTCGATATCCAGGCCGCTCGACGGTTCATCGAGGAACAGCAACAACGGATCGTGCGAGACCGCGAGCGCCACATCGACCCGGCGGCGCATACCTCCCGACAGCGACCCGATCCGCCGATTCTGGAAATCGCCGAGGCCGAATTGCTCCACCAACGCCGCGACCCGGGGACGACGCTCGGCTCGTGGCCAACCGGCCATAGCGAGCCCGAGGTCCAGCTGCTCCCGTGCGTTCAGCCAGGGATCCAGTGCCACCTCCTGTAGGGCGACCCCGATCAGCGGGCGCAGCCTGCGCACCTCGTGCAGTGGAATCCCGAGCACCTCGGCGGTGCCCGACGACGGCGACAGCAGGGTGGTGAGCATGCGGATCGTCGTGGTCTTGCCCGCGCCGTTGCGGCCGAGCAGGCAATAGACGACGCCCGGCGGTATGGACAGGTCGAGCCGGTCGACGGCATCGACGGCCGCACCCGGATAGGTTTTCGTCAGCCCCGTGGTAGTGATGGCTGCGGCGCCGACGTCGGTCGGTACCGTTTGTATCGCCGTCATCGGGTCCCCTGGTTCTGGCCGACCGTGCGGACGATGTTCTGCTGGAATCGCACGCCGCTGGCCTCGAGTGTGGTCTCCAGTTCCGTGCGCGCCGCGATCCCGATCCCGTCGACCGTGTCGGCGGTCTGCCGAAGGGTGCCCGCAACCGGGCCGTCGAAGGCGATATCGGTCCGGATCGTATGCAGTTGCACCGCTTTTCCGTTCCACTGCCCATCCCGGCTGCCGGTCACGGTGCTGGTGCCGGTGAGAGTTGTGCCGCCGGAGCAGTGGCCCGATACGGGCTGTGGGCCTGCGGTGGGATCGAGTCTCAGACCGCCGAGGATGGTGCATTGCAGCGTGATGCGGGTGTCGAGCGGGTTCGTCACCGCCAGCCCGGTCACGTATCGGCCGGTGCTGGTGGCGGATACCGTCATCACCTCGTAGGGGAACTGCTGCTGGTGCCCGAAGTGGCTGAGTACGGTTTCTCCCGGGATGGCGCCCGGGCCGACGGTCAGCACGCCCGGGCCTGCGACGTCGGTGGTCACGTCGAGATAGGCCACCGAGCCGGAAACCTCTTCCGCGAAGACCCCGGATCCGGCCGCGGCAGTGATCGGCGTGCCCTCCGGCGCCGTACCGCGTTCGAGCATCGCGAACCGTTCGGCTGCGGGCTTGCCCGCGTCGGCGTTGACCGCGCCACACGCTGAGACCGCGACAGCTATCGGCACCATGACGCCGAGCATCGCCCGGGTCCTACGCTGTGCCGTCACGGCTGCCCGCTCGCGGTCGGCTGCGTGGCCGATTGTCCTCCGAGATGTGCTTGCAACCGGCGGTGCCGGTGCCGGAACAGGAAGGCGAGCGTGGCCCGCAGAACGCGGCCCCAGCCCGGGATCAGGCCCATCGGGGCACGGGGCACGAACGAGACGGCGTCGGTCACTTCGGTGCGGTCGCCCACTGCGCGCAGGGTCCGTTCGTGCACCCACACGCTCATCGACATCATGGTCGACTGTTCACGGAAACGGGTTCCCGCGTCGATCTCGGCGACGGTGATGTTGTCGAAGTCGATCGGGAACAGCCCGAACAGCAGAAAGAAACTGCGCCCCAGGTTGGTTCCCGGGTCGATGTCAGCGATGGTTCGGCCGCGAAACGGCTGCGGAACCGTCATCTTCAGATAGGGCCGCAACTCGGCATTGATGCCCTCCGGCGAGGTGACCGTGGCCCACACCCGCTCGATCGGCGCGTCCACCGTGCTGACCATGTCGATGCGGCGGGTTTTCCGTGCGAATGTCATTCTGTCACTTTCATTTTCGATAGGAAGTCGCTGGTGTCGATCGCGTGCAGGTCGATCACGGCGGGAATGCTGTCGGCACCGACATAGTCGGGCAGCAACTGGCCGATCCGGCTGATCGCCGCACCGAACAGAAGCCGGTACCACTCGAACAACGGCACGACGAGCGCCACGGTCACATAGCGGACGCCTTCCTCGGCGAGGCAGCTGGCGAACCGGGCCCACACCTCGTCGATGACACCGGCGCGCCGGTGGGTACGCCGTACCGCCTGGGTGGCCAGTTCGGCGACGGTGTCGGGTCGGATCTGCTCGAAACGCCGCGACCACTCGGGAAGCAGGAGATTCTCGTACCCTCCGGCCGGATGGGGAAAGGCTCGGGTGTCACTGATCGTGCTGAAGCTGTCCAAACCCAGCCGGGAATCCCAGCGCAGGGCGCGCAGTACCGCGACAGGGTCGCCGGTGGATTCCGCGCCGAAGCCGACATAGAACTCCGAGGATTGTTCCCAGCGGCGATACTGCAGCATCTCCCCCGCCTCGTCATCGGCAGCGGTGGTGTAGGTATTTTCGCGGCCGAATACCTCGTACTCCCAGCGCTTCGCATCGGCGAAGCCGGAATCGGTATGCCGGATCCGTTCGATGCGCAACTGCGGTTCAGGCACGGACGACCACCTCTTCACACATCCGGTCGGCGAGCAGTTGCCCGCATTCGGCGATGTCGATGACCAGGTCGCGGGCAATGTCCACGGTGCACACCGGGTTGACGAAGGTGAGCTTGACGGCTACGTCGCCGTCGACTCGTGTGCGACCGACCAGAGCCTGTCCGGACATCGCCATCTCGTGGCGGATGGCGTCGTTGACCTGATCGAGCTGACCGGATGTCAGGCTCGGATGCGTCCAGCGCAGCACCACCGTGTTGGTTCCGCCCGCGCCGATCACCTCGAGGTGGTCCTGCGCCGCTGCCGTCGTGTGTGCCGCCGCGGCCGCCGCCACCGTGCTGTCGATCATGTCCGCCATGGTCGTAGCACCCACAGCGCGCAGTGTGACAAGGATCTTCAGCGCATCGAAACGGCGGGTGGTCTGCAGCGATTTCCCGACGAGATTGAGGGTCTCGTCCGGGTCGTCGTCGGACGGGTTCAGGTAGTCGGCGTGACTGGACATGACATTCAGCGCCTCCCGGTTCCGCACGAACAGCGCACCGCAGCTGATCGCCTGAAACAGCAGCTTGTGGAAATCGATCGCCACCGAGTCGGCGCCGCCGATACCGTCGACGAGATGACGGTGCCGGTCGCTGAGCAGCAGGCAGCCCGCGGCACACGCGTCCACGTGCACCCAGATACCGCGGTCATGGGCGATCTCGCACACCCGTGTAAGCGGATCGATCACACCGAAATCGGTGGTGCCCGCGTTCGCGACCACCGCGATCACCTGCTGGCCGGCGTGCTCGCAGCCCTCGATAGCCGCGGTCAGCGCACGCGGATCGAGTCTGCCGGCACGGTCGGTGTCGACCGGGATGATCGAGCGGGCGCCCAGACCGAGCAGGCTCGCGGCCTGCGTCACAGTGAAATGCGTTTGCGCCGTGCACAATACACGCCATGTGGTGGCGCTGCCTGGAAGCCCGCGCTGGCTGATGTCCCAGCCGAACCGCTCCCGCGCGTAGTTGTCCCTGGCCAGCAGCAGGCCCTGAAGATTCGACTGGGTGCCACCGCTGGTGAACACACCGTCCCCGCCGACGCCGTAGCCGAGCACCTCGCACATCCACTCGATGATGTGCTCCTCGACAGCGCTGGCGGCGGGGCCTTGGTCGAAGGAATCCATGGACTGGTTGAGAGCACTGAGCATCACCTCGGCGGCCAGTGACGAGATGGCCGGTGGGCAATGCAGATGCGCGACATACCGGGGATTCGACACCGCCGTCGACAGCGGCACCACGTGCTGGGCGATCTCATCGAGCGCGGCCGCCAGCCCGACACCATCAGGCGGGGCCACCGGCAGGCTCCGGATCCGTTGCCGCAGCGCACCCGAGCCGGTCACCACGCCCGGTGCGGGTGAGTCGCGGAAGGCGTCTGCGATGTGCCCGGCAGCCGCGGCGACAGCGTCCACGTAGTGGTCGACACTTGTCGCGGTCAGGAATTCGGTAGCGAACGGCGACGTGGGGCGGGGGTCGATCATGCGGTCTCCGTCGGCTGCAGTCGGTCCGAGTCGCGCACGCGCGAGACTCGGTGCACGACGTCGTCGAAGATCTCCAGCACAGTGGCGATCTCGGCGGCATCGATGATCAGCGGTGGCAAGAACCGGACCACGTTGCCGTAGCGCCCGCCGGTCTCGACTATCAGCCCGGCCCGCAGGCACTCCCGCTGGATGTGCGCGGCCAATCGGGTGCTCGGCGGCGCGACACCACGGTGATCGGACGGCGCGTCGGGATCTATGATCTCGACCCCGGCCATCAGGCCGGCCGTGCGTACGTCTCCGATCAGGCCGGATCGCTGCTCGATCGCGCGCAGCCCGGAGCAGAGCAGCTCCCCCATCGCGCTGACGTGGTCGGCCAGTCCGGAGGCCGCCGCGTAGCGCAGCACGGCACTGGCGGCCGCGAACGCCATGGCGTTGCCGCGGAACGTTCCGGTGAATGTGCCCGGATCCCAGACATCGAACTGGCGGCGGATGACGAGGACCGCGATGGGGATTCCGGAACCGAGGCCCTTGGACATGGCGATCATGTCGGGTTCGATATCACTGTGTTCGAAGGCCCAGGCGCGCCCGGTCCGGTAGACACCGGCCTGGACCTCGTCGGCGATCAACGGCACCCCGGTGCGGGTGGCCGCGTGTCGCAGTGCTTGCGCCCACCGCCGCGGCGCGGGGACCACCCCACCCTCACCGAGCACGAACTCCGCCAGTACCGAGGCGGGAGCGACCAGGCCGCTGTGCGGGTTGTCGAAGGTGTCCGCGACGGCGTCGACGGCGCGCTGCACACCCTCCTCGCCGCCGACCCCGAACGGGCACCGATAGTCTTGCGGATACGGCAGGAATCGCACCGCGGATGATAGCGCGACCTGCCTCGTGCGCAGCCCACCACCGGAACTCACCGACCTCGCCGCCCTGCTGCAGCCGTGAAAACCACCCTGCACCGCGACGTGCTCGCTACCGCCCGTCGCGATCTCGGCGACCGTCAACGCGGCCTCGATCGCATTGGCGCCGCTGGGCGAGCACAGGTGCACGACGCAGTCGTCGGCCAGTCCCCTGGGCAGGGTGGCGAGCAGGTCCTCGACGAACGCGTCCCTGGTCGGCGTGTGAAAGTCCAGTGACAGCAAGGGTTCGCCGGAATCCAGTGTGCTCCGCACGGCCTCGGTCACGACCGGATGATTCCAACCCAGTGACATGGCGCCTGCCCCGGCCAGGCAGTCGAGATACCACCGGCCGTCGACATCGCGCACCCGGACGCCATGCGCCTGCACGGGCGTGATCGGCAGGCGCCGGGAATAGGTGGCTGCGCGGGACTCGTGATAGCGGGTGATCGGCGCTCGCGTCTGCGTCACCGCGCACCTCCGTTCAATTGCAGAGCGGGCCGGGACAGTAACCGCCGCAAGGTCGTCCACCACGATCGGTCGGCGGTGTGCCAGTAACCGCCGCCCGCGGGGATCGCCGCCGCCAACCTGCGTCGCGCCTCGGGTAGCGCGTGATACGGCAACCATGGGAAGAAGTGGTGGACGGCGTGATACCGCAGCCCCACCGGCGCCCATAGCTCGGACAGCAGCGGGTGCGACGTATGGTCGACGGAATCGAGGATCTGATCCGGGAACGACATCGGCTGGTTCCCGCTCTCGTAACGGTGCGACACCAGCACCCGCCACCAGTTCACGAACAACAACACCGTGATCACCGCGTACGCCTCGGCGAAACGAACGACGGGAATCACTCCGGTGAGCAGGAGACCCGCGATCAGCACGCCATAGACGAAGCAGGCCGCCTCCTGGACGATCCACCGGCGCGGGATCGGACCATCGGGCAGCTTCCGCACGAACTCCGCGTCGATGGCCAGTGCCGACGCCCGAGTCAGCACGAACTCGCGCAGTGGCCGGATCAGCCAGCTCAACGGAGCGAGGACGACGAACCGGATGATGAAGACCGGTAGCCCGAGAAACGCGGTGAACGGGGTGAGCAGTACCCGCCAGCGAGGTTGTTCGGCGTAATCGACATACTCGCCGTCCGATTCGGTGCCGTAAGTGCGCGACGCGTGGTGTTCCTGATGGAACTCGTAGATGAACTTCGGCGACAGCAGCGGAATCCCGACCAGCACATGCCAGACGAGCGAGAACGACCGCAGATGCTCGGCGGCATGCACGAGTTCGTGCACGAACAGCACCGCGCGATAGAGCGCCAACGCCGAAACGAGCACGCAAACGGCCGCGGTCGGCGACCATGGATTCCGCGCCGGAAACAGCACGAACGCCGTGGCGCCAATGGTGACCGAGGCCAGCAGATCGGCCCAGTAAACCCAGAGTTTCGGCGTTTTCAGGTCGACCATCATTCGGCGCGCCTCGGACATCGAAATACCGAGTGCCGCTTCCGATCCCGCGGTGATATGCGTTGTCACCGCACACCTCTGGCCGGTGTGGGACCGATCAGATCACCGAACATCGCGTCGAGCGGCGTCTGGGTCATGCCCAGCTCGGATACCGCCCGCCCTTGGTCGTAGTACAACTGCCTGGTCAGCAACTCCACGTTCTCGGGCACCAGCAGTGACGACCGCATCGGATCGCGAGACAGCCGGGCGAAACCGGCGTTGAACCGCGCGACCGGCCGCAACGCTCGACTGGGTAGCGTGCGCACCGAGCCAGGTCTCCCGACCGCGGTCAGCAGCCGGTCACCGATCTCACGGTAGGTCAGATTCGCGGTATTCAGGATGTACCGTCGACCGGCTTGCCCCTGCCGCATAGCCTTTCGCGTGCCGTCCACGAAATCGCGCACGGCGCAGACCGCAGTTCCGCCGACCGGCATCGCCCGCAGCAGCCCACGCCGAGCGGCGCCCACCATCCGGGACCACGCCCAGCGCGGATCGCCACCCGGGGCGAACACAGCCGAGGGATTGACGACGACCGTATCGAGACCGTCAGCGGCAGAAAGATCGAGCACTAGCCGCTCGGCGGACCGCTTGGTGGTCGCATAGGCGTTGTCGGTCACCGAGTCACGCACATCGAACGTCTCGTCGGCAACTACGCCGTCGGGCGGGTACCCGATGGCGGCGATGGACGATACATGGACCAGCCGCTGTACGCCGGCGTCGACGGCGGCGCGGGCGATGTTGTAGGAGCCGAGCGTATTCACCTGCCACATCCGGTCGGCCATGCTGTCCAGCGGCACCACCACCCCGGCCAGGTGATAGACCCGGCCGACGCCCTTCATCGCCGCGGCGAGGCTGCCGGGATCGGTGACGTCGCCGTAGCGAATCTCGAGCCGCGGCGCCGACATGACCGCGCCGCCGGGTTCGACGAGCGCGGCGACCGTCTCACCGTCGTCGAGGAGAGCTCGCGTGAGGGCGGCCCCCAAGCATCCGGTCGCCCCCGTCACCAGTGTCACTTCGTTCATTCGATCGCTCTCTCGTACACGCGATACCGACGTGATGGCGGTGATTTCATCTGCGCCACCAGCGCTTTCGACCAGTGGTTGTGCTCATGGATCCAGGTTGTGGTGACCTGGCGGTAACGCCCCGACAGCACCGCCTTCGCGATCTCACCGGCGACGACCCGGCCGGCTCCCAAGCCCATCTGTTCTCGCGCGACGCCGATCATCACGACGACCGCGGTGTCGACACCGCGAATCCGGTTGTCGTTCTTGCACAGCAGCCGTGCCAGCAATGGCAGGGTAAGCCGGCCCGACCGCGGCACCACCTCGTTGAGATCCGGGACCAGCATCGAGAACCCGCATGCCGTTCCGTCGATCTCCACGATGCGGATCAGCTCCGGATCCAGTACCGGCTTCAAATCCGCGGCGATCCGGCCGAACACCGGCGCACTGATCGGCACGTGCTCGGGATGATCGTGAAAGGAATCGTTGTAGATCCGCCGCAGCAGCTCGAGTTCCTCGTCGTAGCGCCGCATATCCGGAATTCGGACCCGGATGCGCCCCGACGCCAGCACCTTCTCGGCCCGCGCGACGAGCCTCTCCGCACGCTCGGCGTCCGTCTCGCGCGACCAGCGGTAGGTCGTGGTGTCGAACCGCCGACGGAAGCCGCACTCTTCCAGCAGCGTGGCGTAGTAGGGCGGATTGTGCGGCTGCATCACTGTCGGCGAGTGATCGAAACCATCGACCAGCAGCCCCATTTCGTGCCGTGGTGAGTAACTGTAGGGGCCGGTCAACACGGACGCACCCCGGTCGCCCGCCCAGCGCCGCGCGGTCGTCAGCAGTGCGTCGGCAACCCCGACGTCATCGACGCTGTCGAAGAACCCGAAGAAGCCGTAATCGCCGTAGCGGTGCACATATTCGTGATCGATCGTCACCGCCACCCGGCCAACCGGCTCATTCCCGCCTCGATAGGCAACGAAGTGTGCGATATCGGCCTCGGTATGGAACGGATTCGATGCGGCACGCATCCCGTCGGCCACGCCCCGGCGCAGCGGTGGCCGCCACACCGGATCCGCGGCGTGGACCAGCCAGGGTAGATTCACGAAATCTCGCCTGCCGCGGCGGGTATCCGCGGCGCGGACCACCAAGCCAGAAATCCGGTTCCGAACAATCTCGACGTTGTCGATGGTCATTGCTTGGGCTGCACGATTCCGAGATCGTAGGCCAGCTCAGGATTGCCCTTGCTCTTCCACAGCGCACCGTCCATGTAGAAGTGATGGAAGACGAAGGTCAGCGGAATGACACCGAGCAGAATCGTATCCAGCTGGCCGGTGACAATGCCCACCGCCGCGAAACCCAGTACATAGAGCGGCAGCGCACGGCGGCTGGACAACCTGGCCAGCAGCAGCTTCCGCTCCTTCGGATCCGCGGACAGCTGGAAACGCGTGTTGTTCCGAGTCCAGTTGATCAGGTGATATTGCAGGCTGTGTGTGGTCGTCGCGATCAGGATGAGCGCGAACAAGTCCGAAACCAGCAGGTATGAGAGGTTGTACGACACTACCGCCAGACCGAACGTCGCCCATGACATCGCGGGCAGCGCCCGCCCGCCCGAACGGTGCAGCAGTACCTGCTCACGCACGAACAACCCGATCAGCACCGCGGCCACGCCAAAGCCTGCGAGGACGAGAGGCAACGGGATGGGCGGCGTCGGCACCCGCAGATCGGAGAACGGCAGACGATGACCGAGCACCACGTACTCGGAGAATCGCAGACCCTCACTCGCCCGATACACCACGGGGGCAAGAGATCCCGCGAACAACGCGTACTTCACCAGCTTGCGACCCGACCGGTAGCCGTTCTTCGACGCGTAGATGTTGATGATGCCAAAGTGCTGTTTGAGCACATGGAACACCTGCCAGTACGCCCACACGGCAACCACAATCGCCGTCCAACCGGTGAACATCAGCGAACCGACCAGGGCGGCAACGACAAACCAGCTGATCAGGTAATGCCGTCCGTAGCGTTCTCGCTCCCGCGGATCCAGCCACACCCGCGCCGATGTCGCCATGACATGCGGATAGTCCGACAGCACCGAGAACCCGACCGCAGCGACCAGGAACGCACCCTTGTGCGCGGTGGTCAGCGACAGCACAACCGACAGCAACGCACCCAAACCCAGCACGAGGAAGACATCGACGCGCGGGCTCACGAACCACCCCGACCGCGCGGGCCTCTCCGCACGCATCCTCGGTTCATCGACGACGGATGACATGTGTTCCTCCCAAACAGAAACGTATGAGCCCGCGCTCCGAGCGCCCGTCCCCCAATACGCGCTGCCCGCACGGCAAATGCATCGACCAGCGCACGCCACTGTGCGCGGGTGGTCCGCTCGCGACACCGCCTGCGATGACACGACCCGCGCGCGTCTGCGCAGCGAGACGAAACCCCTTGCTCCAGGCGGAATATCACGCCCATACTTGCCAGAATTCCGGCAGCGAACTACCGCGCAGAATCATAGAGGATATTGATCACCGTTTTCAACAGCGAGCTGAAAGTTTCCTGAGAAGCACGGGTACCGGTCCAGAAGCGAGGTGCACCGGCAGGGGTAGACATCAAGGGTCGAGGGAATTCTCGTCGCAGGTCAGCCCCTCGGGATAGCGGTGAACAACTGCTGGCTCCGTTCGCTGCGACAACCGGTCCGACAGCACGTGCCCGGGCCAGCGATGACCCCGAAATAGCATCCCGGCGCCGGAACGCGAGCGGACTCGCTCCGGCGCGTCCCTTAAGCTGCCCACAGCGGGATCGCGCAGTCCCGCAGGATGCGGTCCGTGGCAGAGCGGCCCAATGCAGACCGGTGCGCGAAGGAACCTCGCGCACCGGTTCGGTGGTCACGAGCGGCCCTGCTCCGAAACCGCCCGCGGGTTCGAATCCCGCCGGTCACCGCATCCGCCAAAGCCGTCACCGCAGGCCGGTCCCGATCAGGTCATCTCGTGGGAGTGTTCGACGCCTGTATCTCGGTCCGTGCGGGGATGATGAGGAACCGTGGCCAATGATCCGAACGCCCCTGACATCAAGCCCCGCAGCCGTGACGTCACCGACGGGCTGGAGAAGACCGCCGCCCGCGGAATGCTGCGCGCGGTCGGCATGGGCGACGAGGATTGGGAGAAGGCTCAGATCGGAGTGGCCTCCTCGTGGAACGAGATCACTCCGTGCAACCTCTCGCTCGACCGGCTCGCCAGGGCCTGCAAGGACGGGGTGTTCGCCGGCGGCGGCTATCCCATGCAGTTCGGCACCATCTCGGTCTCCGACGGCATCTCCATGGGCCATGAGGGGATGCACTTCTCCCTCGTGTCACGTGAGGTGATCGCCGACAGTGTCGAGACGGTGATGCAGGCGGAGCGTCTTGACGGCTCGGTACTGCTCGCGGGTTGTGACAAATCGCTGCCCGGCATGCTGATGGCGGCGGCCCGCCTGAACCTGGCGAGTGTGTTCCTGTACGCCGGTTCCATCCTGCCCGGAATCGCGAAACTGTCCGACGGCAGCGAGCGCGAGGTGACCATCATCGACGCGTTCGAAGCGGTCGGCGCCTGCTCGCGTGGGCTGATGAGCCGAGAGGACGTGGACGCCATCGAACGGGCCATCTGTCCGGGCGAAGGCGCCTGCGGCGGGATGTACACCGCCAACACCATGGCCAGCGCGGCCGAGGCGATCGGCATGTCGCTACCAGGCAGTTCGGCGCCACCCGCCACCGACCGCCGCCGCGATGGCTTCGCCAGGAGAAGTGGCGAGGCCGTGGTGGAGTTGATCCGGCGCGGGATCACGACGTCGGACATTCTCACCAAGGAGGCCTTCGAGAATGCCATCGCGGTCGTGATGGCATTCGGCGGCTCTACCAACGCTGTTCTGCACCTGCTGGCGATCGCGCACGAGGCGAACGTCGAACTGACGCTGGATGATTTCGCCCGTGTCGGTCGCCGAGTGCCGCACCTCGCCGATGTCAAACCCTTCGGCCGCCACGTGATGACCGACGTGGATCGGATCGGCGGCGTGCCGGTGATGATGAAGGTGCTGTTCGATGCCGGGCTCTTGCACGGGGACTGCCTGACCGTGACGGGGCGGACGGTGGCGGAGAACCTGGCCGACATCGCCCCTCCGGATCCCGACGGCAAGGTGGTTCGGGCCATGGCTTCGCCGATCCACCCGACCGGCGGCATCACCATTCTCGCCGGGTCGCTCGCGCCCGGCGGCGCCGTCGTCAAGTCGGCGGGTTTCGACTCCGACGTGTTCGTCGGCACGGCACGGGTTTTCGACCGCGAGCGGTCGGCAATGGACGCTCTCGAGGACGGCACCATTTCGGCGGGCGATGTAGTGGTCATCCGGTACGAGGGACCGAAGGGCGGTCCGGGGATGCGTGAGATGCTGGCGATCACCGCGGCCATCAAGGGTGCCGGATTGGGCAAGGACGTACTGCTGCTCACCGACGGCCGGTTCTCCGGCGGCACCACGGGACTGTGCGTCGGGCATGTCGCTCCGGAGGCGGTCGATGGTGGTCCGATCGCGTTCGTGCGCGACGGTGACCAGATCCGGCTCGATGTCGGCGCGGGCACCCTCGACCTGTTGATCGACGCCGAGGAACTCGCGCACCGTGGGAAGGGATGGGAACCGTTGCCGATCCGCTACACCCGCGGGGTACTCGCCAAGTACTCCAAGCTGGTGGGCTCGGCGTCGCACGGTGCCGTCTGCGACTGAGGCCGAGCGGTAGCCGGAGCGCCCACAGCTGGCCGGGACTCGGCGTTCTGGTCGGTGAAGCGCCCGATCGGGCTATCGTTTGGCATAGTCGGCGAAGCCCTGCCAGTCGAGCATGACGCAGGGTTCGTCTCCGACAACCCAGGCGTCGTGACCGGGTGCTGCGATCATGAAGTCACCTGGCCCGTATTCCTGTTGCTCGCCGTCGTCCATAGCCACCACCATCCGCCCCGAGATGCAGTAACCGATGTGGGACGCCTGACAGCTGTCGGTCTCGGCGATCGGCTTGACGTGGACCGACCACCGCCAACCGGGTTCGAACACTGCCCGGCCTACCGGGCCGTTCTCGAGGTTGATGAGATCGAGTTTGCCCTTACCCTGCTCGAAGGGTCGGGTCTCCTCCGGCGAATCGAAGCTCTTGCGCACCAGACCAGACATGGCTTTTCTCCTCTGGGATCCAGTCGCGAGTAATGAGGTAGCTAGACCTCGTACCTGCGAACCTCCGGTGGCGTGTCGATGCCGACCTCCTTTGTGAAGGGGCCAGTACACTGCGGCCCCATCTCCCGAAGCAACACCCAGCTGCTCCGCAGTGTCGTCTGAGATCCACGCACGCCAAAAATTCAAAAAGTGATGCGGATCACATCTTATTTCACCGGATTCGCTAGCTGCAAGGTAACCAATAACCATGCACCACCAGATGGATCTGGCGGCTGCCGCGCGCACTCAACCAGCAGGGTTCGGCGCAACCCGCCAGAGCAGATGATCGACGAGCTGGGCGAGCGTCGCCGCGAGAGACATAAGCCGAGAGCGGATCGACGGAAACCTTGTCGGCAGACCGACGGCTGACACATCGGCAGATCGACGGCAAAGTCGTCGGCAGATCGACGGCAAAGTCGTCGGCAGATCGACGGCAAAGTCGTCGGCAGATCGACGGCTGGTACCTTATAATTCTTCCATGCGACAAGCCGTCGAGTACCTGCCCCGCCGAGCCGCCGGACTGATCGAGGCGGCGCTCTCGGACACGCGCGTCGTCATCATCAACGGCGCACGTCAATCCGGTAAAAGTACGCTTGCCGATCGGTGTCTCGGAGATCGCCCTGACGCCGTGAAGCGGTACCTCGACGACCCTCGAACCCGAGCCTCCGCCGCCGCCGACCCGATCGCATTCCTGGATGCCCCTGGGACCATGCTGATCGATGAAGTACAGCGAGTTCCCGAACTCTGGCTGGCCATCAAGAACATCGTCGATCGCGACCCACGGCCGGGTCGGTTCCTGCTGACCGGCTCCGCGCGTCTGTTGAGCCTCAGCGAACTCTCAGACGCCCTGCCCGGCCGCTCGGAGACCCTGGAACTCTTCCCGCTGTCGCAGGGCGAAATACTCGGCACACCCGAGGGATTCATCGATGCGGCATTCGCCGAAGGCACTCGGTTGCGGACCGCTCCGTCGGATCTGCGCCGCCGAGACTATATGGCGATCGCCGCACGAGGCGGATATCCCGAAGCCGTCAGGAGGATCAATCCCCGGCGCCGTGCCCAGTTCTTCAAGTCTTACCTCGACGACATCATGAGCCGTGACGTCCATCAGGTCGCCGATATCCAACGCAGCTCCGATATGCGCCGACTTGTCGCAACCCTGGCCGCACAAAGCGGTGGTCTGCTCAACTACAGCCGACTGTCGTCAGATCTGGGCGTCCCGGTCACCACTATCCGCGAATACATCGGCCTGCTGGAAGTCGTCTATCTGATCCGGCTGATCCCCGCGTGGTCCGCCAACGCCACCGCACGGGCGATCGCCACACCGAAGCTCGTCTTCAACGACTCCGGCCTCGCCGCTCATCTGCTCTCCGGCATAACCAACGATGCCACCACCGGCGGGCTAATCGAAACCTTCGTACTCGGCGAACTCGCCCGTCAGCTCACCTGGAGCCAGACCATGACCCGGCTGCTCCACTATCGTGACCGGGACGGCTATGAAGTCGACGCGATACTCGAAGACAACGCGGGCCGCATCGTGGCCATCGAGGTGAAGGCCGCCGAAACGGTGCGGACCGACGATTTTCGAGCCCTGCGCATCCTGCAGCGCCGCCTCGGCGCCCGATTCCACGCAGGCTTCGTTCTCTACTGCGGCGACCAGCAACTCCCCTTCGGCGATGGCCTGTCGTGCGTACCGATCAACGCTCTGTGGACAACCTCGCAGCCTGACTTGGCGGCGGGACAGAGCTAGCTCCGCCGCATGGCCCGGACCTTCCCACACTTGCTTTTTCGTACACGACACCGGAACCTGTCCAGACCATAGACGAAGTCGGCCGAGCAGAATCAGGAACCGGGTCGGCAGTGGCATGGTGTCCGGGGCGGGACAGATCCTGCGGTGGGAGCCGAAACGACAGTGCCCGTCTCGCCAGGTCGGTCGCCTGGCGAGACGAGCACTGTCGTCAAAAACGGAACTCCCTAGGACTCGCGTCCCGCGGTTGACGCGGTCCGCTTGGTACGGGCGCGACGGCGCTCGGCCTGCAGTTCGGCGAGTTCCTGCTCGAGGATATCGGCGACGCGGAACGAACCGGTGTCGTAGATATCCGGCGGGCGGACATCGGACGTGGCGCTGTCCTTGCCGTTCTTGGCATCGACTGTTCCGTTGCCACTCTTGGCTTCCGCGATCGGGCGGGTCGTGGCGCCGACGCCGGTGACCACCGGCAGCGCGGCGGTCGGGGCTTCGGAGTCGGATACCGAGGGGCGTGGCTTTGCCGAAGCCGTCTGCCGGACAACAGCTTTAGCGGTAGCCGACTCGTCGATGGGCACTCGCGCCGCCGGTCGATCGTCGACCTTGGTCGCCGGTGCGACGGGCCCACTGTCCACGTCGGCCTTCTTGCCGTTGGCCGCCATGGCAGGCTTGGCCTTGGCGGCCACCGACGCGTCGAAATCGTCGACCCGCACCGGTACTGTGGGACGAGTCTCGAAGTCATCCATCACGTCGAGCGCCGAGATGGTGTCGGGCAGCACCGGCTTCCGGGGTGATTCGACCGGAGTGCGCTTCTTCTCGGCCTTCACCATGGCGACGGGAGCGGGAAGCTCGGGATGTGCCGGTGCGCCATTGGTTTCGACGATCGCGTCCTCGATGTCGGCCTGCGGGATCACCTCCACCTCGGCCGGCGGCTCCGGATGCGCTTCGACGTCGGGCGGATCGTGCGCTGCGCCCGGGGCCGTCACTTCCGCGGGAACAGGCATGCGGTATCTGGGCAGCGTGAGCCGAATCTGCTCGGCCGGGTCGGGCAGATCGCGGACCTGCTCGGTGGCCCTGGCGATGGCGAGGCCGTAGCGGGCGCTGGCGGCGTCGTGGATGAGCAGCGCGACACCGATCATCACCGGCGCGATGGCGTGCACAGCGGCGTCGTACCACGCGCCCGCCCGCAGGTAGGGGTAGGTGTTGAGGCTGACCGTCAAGGACAGCAGGGCGACTTCGGCCGCGGCGACCTGACGGCGGTTGTCGATGACGCCCCATTCGGCGACCTTGTTGGTGCCGATCATGATGATGATCAGGCAGACGCTGATCATGCCTTCGAGGAGATAGCTGAACCAGTACAGCGGATCGGCCGCGCCGCCGGGCGCGATGTTGTGCTGGACGTTGACCGCCGACCACAGCATGCCCGCGGCCACGACCCCGGCCAGCGCGCGCAGCGACCACGACCGATGCCGGTAGAGCGAGGCCAGTTTCGCGTGCGGGCTGGATTCTCGTCGCTGCGCGGCAATCGCCTTGCGGGCGAGCAATAGATCTCGCATGTCGGCCTTCTCGATCGCTTCGGTGGTCTGCCTGGCACGGTCGGATGCGGCGGCGGCGGCCTGCGCCTCTTTCCAGCGCTGTCCGCGCTCCTGCGTGCGAATCCGTTCGGCGAGGTCACGTTCGGCATACAGCTCGTCCTCCGACAACGCCTCGGTGAGCGCGGGATCGAACTGGTAGGCGAGCCGTCCCCGGGCCTTTTCGACCCGTCTCGCCAGCTGTGTGACCTCGTCCTCGATGGGGTGTTCGATGACCATCAGCGCTCCCCGCACGGGAGATTCGATGGCGGACAAGTGATCACGTATGGCAACGGCACATCCCATTCATAGTCGATGTACCGCTGCCAGCGAAACTATTCATTTGTCGGGACGAGGAACAATTCGGCGTGCCGCGGACGACACACGCGGCACAGCGCGATTCCACGGTCGTGAGATCCACGGGTGATCAGGCAGGAGAGGCAGTGGAACGGCATGCGCGCGCCATGATTCGGCGTCCATGCACGTGGTTGGCGGCGTTGCGGCCGTCCAGCCGCGACAACCACGCGCAGCCGGGTCGGCTCCGGCAGGGTCGCGGCCCGTACCATCCCGCTCATGAATCAGCCGATGCCGCAGCAGCAGCCGTACCCAGCACAGCAGCCCTACCCCCCGCAGCCATCGCAGCAGCCGGGACCGCAGTTCCCGCTCTTGGTCTCCACAATGAACGACGTGCCCGGCCAGGAGATCGTCCGGGTGTTCGGCGAGGTGGCCGGGCTGACAGTGCGTAGCCGCAGCTTCGGCTCGAACTTCAGCGCCGGTTTCCGCTCCCTGGGCGGCGGCGAAATCCCCGAGTACACCCAACTCCTCTATCAGTCCAGGCACGAAGCGATCATGCGGATGTGCCAGCACGGCATGTCGTTCGGAGCCAACGCGGTGATCGCGATGCGCTTCGACTGCAATGAGATCGCGGGCACGATGAGCGAGGTCGCGGCCTACGGCACGGCGGTGCTGATCAGGCCGGCGCAGTAGCGGCCGAGCGCGCTACTCCTAGGTCGAGGATGGGCAGCTCGGTGTTTCGGCGTCGATCTCCGTGCTGTGCGGGGCTATCGGACTACCGGTCGGACGGGCCGCGCTTGTGATCGCCGAACGGTTCATCGCGTTCCCGCACCGCTTCGCGGAAACCGGCTGTGGCAGCACGCGCTTGGAAGGCGTAGCCCTCCCTGGTGTGCCGGGAGATGCCATCGAACACAGCGCTGATCATGCCGGAGTTCGCGACGCCCTGTGCGTACAGCGCCGAGTTGAGCGCCAGCTTGGCCATCATCAGCTGGTTGATCGGCATGCGGGCGATTCGCGCGACGAATTCCTCGGTGCGCTGGTCTAGTTCGTCGGCGGGGCACGATTCGACTGCCAATCCCCATTCGGCTGCCTGCTTTCCCGTGATGCAGTCGCCGGTGAACAGCAGGCGCTTGGCGCGCTGGTCACCGAGCCGGTGCGCCCACATGCCCGCCGCGGGAACACCCCAGACGCGGGTGGGTGGGTAGCCGATCTTCGTGTCGTCGGCACAGATGATCTGGTCGGCGAACAGAGCGATGTCGCTGCCGCCTGCGACGGCGAAGCCGTGTAGCTTGGCCACCGTTGGCTTGTTCGCCTGCAGCAGGCTCGCGAAGCCGCGGTTGAAGCGGCTCATCATCGCATAGTCGATCATCGGGTCCCAGGTCTGCGCCGGATTGTGGTTGCGTCCCTGCGCCGTCGGATCGACGACCGTCCCCGCCACATCGTCGGGACCGCCGCCCACCACGAAGCTCTGCTCGGCGAACATACTCAGGTCGTACCCGCTGCAGAATCCCTTACCGCGCCCCGACAGCAGGATCACATGCACCCGGGGATCGAGATCCGCACGCTCGACGGCGTGCGCCAGGTCGTGCGGGGTGTCCGGCGTGATCGCATTGCCCTTGTCCGGGCGGTTGAAGGTGATCCGCGCGATGCGGCCGTCCCGCTCGTAGATCAGCGTCCGGTATTCCCGGTCGCTCTCCGGCTGCGGACGATCCGTCCAAGGCGAGTCGGGAGTTTCGGTCCAATTCCGATACCACGCGCCCGGCCCGGCATCGGCTGGGATGCCACTGTCTGTCACTGATTTCCCTTTCGATGGCGACCGATACCCGATATCGGCAGTCTGTCCGATCGACCATTTGACAGTCAATAGTGACTGTGAAAATGTCGGCCCGACGAAAGGAGCCGGATGGCGGGAAAACGCGAGGAGCAGAAGCGAGCGACCCGTGTCCGCATCCTCGACGCCGCCGCAGGCCTGTTGGTCGATCGGGGCTACTCCGCGCTGTCCACGCTGGCCGTGCAGCGCGCGGCAGGCGTAACCCGCGGCGCCCTGCTGCACCACTTCCCCACCATCGCGGCGCTGGTTTCGGAACTCGTCGCGCATCTGGTCGCCCGCAACGAAGCCGCGGTCCACGAGGTGGCGGCCCAGCTCGACAACAACTCCGACCCGGTAATGCGCGCCCTGACCGCGCTGCACGAGTCGATGACCCGCCCGGCCGCGCAGGCCGAATTCGAATTGTGGGCGGCCGCGCGTACCGATCCGGCGCTCGCCGTGGCGCTGCGCGATGCGGAACGACGAGCCGGACGCGACCTACACCGCGTGATCGACACACTGTTCGGCCCGCGCATCATCGACCATCCGCGTTATCCTGCGATCCGCGACCTCACCGTCGCGATACTGCGCGGAACAGCGCTCGCACGGCCGCTGCACGCGACCGGACACTCGGCCACGACAACCGTCGGCCAATGGGCCGAGGCCATCGACATCCTGATCACGCCCCGAAGCAGCACAAATCCGACAGATAACACAGCACCTACATGTGTGATATGAGTCACTTAAGACGGTAATTGTGCCGTCGCACACACCGCCGCTATTCTGGCTGAACATTTGAGACCAATGAGTCTCAATACTGCCTTCGACGGGCCTGGTCCGACCACCGCATGGCACTGGCGAAGGCCGATTCCTGCCGGGCAGCGCCCTGCGGCGCGTGGAGTATCAGGAGCAAACGCCATGCGATCGAAATTGATGTCGGCGGCCGTCGGAATCGCGGCGATGCTGTCCTGCGTCGGCCCGGGCGTCGGGCCCGCCGCCGCCGACTCAGGGTGCCCGAGCATGTACGTGGTGGCGATCCCGGGGACGTGGGAGACCACCGATCGGCTGGACAGCGACGGGCCGGGGCCCGGGATGCTCGCGGCGGTCACCAACGGACTGCCCGCCACGGCGCGCGTGGACTACGTCAGCTATGCGGCGACGGCATTCCCGTGGGAAAGCGAGGTCTACGGGGCCTCCAAGCGCGAGGCCGTGGACAGCGCGCGCGGCATGATCGCGGCGATGGCCCACCGGTGCGGCACGGCCAGGATCGCCCTGGTCGGGTACAGCCAGGGCGCGGACGCCGCGGGTGATCTCGCCGCGGAGATCGGCACCGGCCTCGGCGTCGTACCACCGCACCGAATCGCCGCGGTCGGTCTCATTTCCGACCCGCGCCGCTCGCCCGCCGACGCACTGGTCGGCCCCTCGGTCCCCGGCGCGGGCGCGGGCGGCCCCCGGATCGGCGGGTTCGGCTTCGTCAGCCCACAGACCCGCACCATCTGCGCGATCGGGGACCTCTACTGCGCCACCGCAGCGGACGATTTCGTGACCCGCTTCGCGGGCTTCCTGGCCCAGACCTCCCATCCTGAACCGGCCAACATCTGGCGCTACCAGCTCGAAATGGGCGCGATCATCGGCGATCTCATGACCAACGGTGGGATCACGCTGCTGCAGAACCAGCTTTCGGAGTCGGCCAACCAGGAACGGGCTCGCCTGTTCGACGAGTTCTACCGCTCCCAGGCGCACACCCGCTATGGCAGCTACCCGGTCGGCGGCGGAAAGACCGCGCTGTCCTGGATGCACGACTGGCTGAGCTCGGTGGCCTGAACTCCGGTTTCACCTCACGAGGAGGTCAGCCGCCGGCCGACCTCGCCGAGCCCGTCCGCGACGGCGACCTGCTGGGCGGGCGTGAGCACGTCGACGAGCACCCGGCGAACCGTGGCGATATGACCGGGGGCGATCTTCGCCAGACGATCCCGGCCCGCGTCGGTGAGGACGGCGATGACGCCGCGCACGTCCGTCGGGCATGCCTCGCGCACCAGCAGTCCAGCCTTCTCCAGCTGCGTCACCTGGTAGCTAAGACCACTCTTCGAGGTGTAGAGCGCGTCGGCGAGTTCGGTCATCCGCAAGTTACCTCCCGGCGCGTCCGCGAGCCGGACCAGGACTTCATACTGCGTGTGCGACAGCCCCTCCTGTTTGAGATGGCGTTCGACCTCGCGAGCGACGAGCGCTCCCGCCGCGAGGAAGTTCTGCCAGACCTCCCTCTCGCGCGCGTTCAACCACTGCGGATCCACGATCCCCACTCTAGTCTTCTTGTTCAAATTTGAACAGATTGGCACCTTCCTGCTGCTGCGCAACTGACCCGCGCAGGCGCGTCCGGCCGCGACGTGAAACGAACCCGCGCCGCGGCCTCGCATCACCTGATTCGCAGTGCCGTCAGCCGCCACCCCGCGGATCGGGTGCGTGTGATGCGCGCCGCCAGCGCGAAATGCCGCCCGCCGCGGGCATATCCGGCGCAGACCTCGGCAGTCTTGGCGTCCACCAGCGTCACGCTCACCCGGGTCGGCACCGCGACACCGAGCGAGCGGCCCGGCACGAGATCGGCGCCGATCAAGGTGCGCACCGCGGCGATCACCGTCGGGTCGGCGACCCCGGCCAGCTGCGACACCGATCTTCTGCGGTCGAGCACCTCCAACGCGACCCGCACCGCCGCCTCGGCGAAATGCCGAGCTGCCAAGTGGTTTTCGTGGTCACCCGAAGTGTCACCATGCCCCTTGCGCATCGCGTGTCGAACACCCGCGCCCACCCGTCCCGAATCGGCGGCGGGCGCGCGGGTCCGGCATGGCGACTCGCGCGCCACCGGATTCCGCGCCACCCGCTCGACTTCGGCGCCGCGACGACTTTCCAACGGCGGTTCCGGATTCGGAGCAGGCGACAGCCAATCGCGATATCCAGCCATATGACACCCCTTCGACCCCATTGCTACAACCCTGTGGCGGCCATTCTGCGGACACGCGACAGGATGTCGCGGGTAGTCGGCTACCCGATTCCGTAGTCCGCCCGCCTCACATGCGCATGTCCAGTGGCCCGCTGTCGCTGATGCTTGTCGTTACCGGACACGGGCGAAGGAACCAGGCACCCCTATGTCGAGTAGGCACTCACCATGCGAAGCCGAGATCGGTCACGCTTCTACGCCACCGAACTCGACACGGGCGCTCAGGTCACCCACCACCTGGCAGGTGACCTGACCCGGGATACCTGCCGTAACCGACGCCACACCGCAGCGGCGGGAATAGCCGGGCACTTCCACCGGTTGCCTTGGTTGCCATATCCACCAATTTGCTGTAAAACTTGGGAATCGAGGAGGCATCGTGCAGTTCGGGATTTTCACAGTCGGTGATGTGACGACGGATCCAACCACCGGCCGGACGCCGAGTGAGCACGAGCGCATCACGGCGATGGTGACGATCGCGCGCAAGGCCGAGGAGGTCGGTCTCGACGTGTTCGCCACCGGCGAACACCACAACCCGCCGTTCGTGCCGTCGTCGCCGACGACGATGCTCGGCTACATCGCGGCGCGGACCGAGCGGCTGCAGTTGTCCACCGCGACGACCCTCATCACCACGAATGATCCGGTAAAGATCGCCGAGGACTTCGCGATGCTGCAGCATCTGGCCGAGGGCCGCGTCGACCTGATGCTCGGCCGCGGTAACACCGGACCGGTATATCCCTGGTTCGGCAAGGACATACGCGACGGGATCCCGCTGGCGATCGAGAACTATCACCTGCTGCACCGGCTCTGGCGCGAGGACGTGGTCGACTGGGAGGGCAAGTTCCGCACGCCGCTGCAGTCGTTCACCTCGACTCCGCGCCCGCTGGACGGCGTGCCGCCTTTCGTTTGGCACGGCTCGATTCGCAGCCCTGATATCGCCGAGCAGGCGGCCTACTACGGCGACGGGTTCTTCGCGAATAACATCTTCTGGCCGAAGGAACACTTCCAACGGCTGATCGCGCTATACCGGCAGCGGTATGAACACTACGGACACGGCTCGGCCGACCAGGCCATCGTCGGCCTCGGTGGGCAGGTGTTCATGCGCAAGAACTCCCAGGACGCGGTCCGCGAGTTCCGCCCCTACTTCGACAACGCGCCGGTGTACGGACACGGCCCCTCGCTGGAGGAGTTCACCGAGCAGACGCCGCTGACCGTGGGCAGCCCGCAGGAAGTCATCGACAAGACGCTCACCTTCCGCGAGTCGTTCGGCGACTACCAGCGCCAGCTGTTCTTGATGGACCACGCGGGCCTTCCGCTGAAAACGGTGCTGGAGCAACTGGATCTACTGGGCGATGAAGTGGTCCCGGTGCTGCGCAAGGAATTCGACGCGCGGCGACCGGCCCACATTCCGGACGCGCCGACGCACGCGTCCTTGGTTACCGCACGCGACGCCGCGCTGGAGGCAACCCGATGACCCGCGTCGCCGTCGTCTCCGCGGGCCTGTCCCAACCCTCGTCGACCAGGCTGTTGGCCGATCGATTGGCCGCGGCCACCGACCGCGCGCTGACGGCATCCGGCGGGGGCGCGACATTCGACATCGTCGAAGTGCGTGGCCACGCCCACGATCTGGCCAACAACCTGCTGACCGGATTCGCGGCGGGCGGACTGCGGGAGGTGCTCGACACCGTCGTCACGGCCGACGGCCTGATCGCCGTCACACCAATCTTCAACGCCTCCTACAGCGGCCTGTTCAAAACATTTTTCGATGTGCTGGAACCGAATTCGCTCAGTGGGATGCCGGTGCTGATCGGCGCGACCGGCGGCTCCTCGCGGCATTCCCTCGCGCTCGAGCACGCGGTGCGACCGATGTTCAGCTACCTGCGCGCGACGGTCGTGCCGACGTCGGTCTACGCGGCGTCGGACGACTGGGCGTCGACGGACGCGGACGGGCTGAGTTCCCGAATGGACCGCGCCGCAGCAGAATTCGCGAAAGCGCTCGGCAATGCTCGACGCACTACCGATCCGTACGAAGACCCGGTACCGTTCGCACAGCTGCTCGGCACCCCCTGACCTCTCACCGACATCCACGAAGCCAACGCACGCCCCAAGTAATTTAAATCTCAACTATATGAGGAGAACGATATGACGACCGGAACCGCCAACACCCTGACCGCGGGCACCTGGGCCATCGATCCCACCCACTCCACCCTCGGCTTCTCGGTGCGCCACCTGATGGTCAGCAAGATTCGCGGCCGCTTCACCGACTTCTCCGGCAAGCTGGTCATCGGCGAGGACGGAACCGCCTCGGCCGAGGCCGAGATCCGGGTCGACTCGGTCACCACCGACAACGAACAGCGCGATGAGCACCTGCGCACCGCGGACTTCTTCCACGCCAAGGACTTTCCGGTAGCCACCTTCAAGTCCACCGGGTTCCGGGTGAAGGGCGAGGACTTCGTGGTAGACGGCGAGTTCACCATCCGCGGCGTCACCAAGCCGGTCTCGCTCGACGTCGAGTTCCTGGGCGTGAACCCCGGCATGGGCCATGGCCCGGTCGCGGGATTCGAGGCCAAGACCGTGATCAACCGCCGCGACTTCGGCATCACCATCGACATGCCGCTGCCCGACGGCGGAGCGGTGATCGGCGACAAGATCACGCTGAGCCTCGAGGTCGAGGTCGGCTCGCAGTCCTGACCGACGGGACGTTCCCGCAGGTGTTCGGATCTCCTGCGGGAAGGTCCTTTTCGGTCAGAACAAAGTCATCGGCTCGGTCGGCGTCGGCTCGGGGAGCGGATCGAGCTCGGGCAGCCGCGCGCGGACCTGGTCGTGAAAAAGGCGGGCCAGGCCCAATGCCTCGGCGTTGTCCGGAGTATGCAAGAACACCGTCGGCGACCTGCCTTCGCGCAGCCATTCGGTGACCACGCCGACCCACTGTTGCCAGCCCTCGACGGTCCGTGCGATGTCGTCGCGGCCGTGATACCGCACAATCGGATACTCCGTCAGCGCACGCATCCGGCGCGGCAGGCGTGGCTTCTTCGCCGCCGCCTCCTGCTCGCCCGCGCTGGTAGGCGGACCGCCGAAAAGCACTGTGGTATCGAACGGTATCCACTCGGCGCCGACTCGGGACAGTACATACTCCAGCCTGTGCGCCGCCTGCTGGTCGGCGAAGAACGCGGGATGGCGAACCTCTACGGCGGGCCGGTAGGCCGCGGGCAGCTGCCGCAGGAATCCGGCCAGCGCGCCGAGATCGGTCGGGCCGAACGAGCTGGGCAGCTGGACCCACAACGCGTGGATACGCTCGCCGAGCGGCTCCATCGAGGTGCGGAACGACCGCAGTGCTTCGTCGGCGCCGATCAGCCTGCGCTCGTGCGTGATCGGCTTGGGCAGCTTGATCACGAATCGGAATTCGGGATCGGACTGAGCTGCCCACGATTCCACCGTTCTACGCGACGGCGTCGCGTAGAACGTCGTATTGCCCTCGACCGCGTTGCACCATGTGGCGTACCAGCGCAGCCGCTCCCCCTGCGCGAGCTGACGCCCCTGCCATGCCGTGTGCGTCCACATCGCACATCCCACGTGAAGCCGCATACTCGCGACGCTAACGCAGGCAGCCGACGTAAGCGGCTTCGCGCGACACCCGCATTTTCCCAGAGCGGCTCGAACCGCCCGCGGCTCCGACCGCACGGACCCGAATCAGAGCGAAGCAAGCCGGCAGTTCACGAGCTCAGACATCGAGAGTGAGGCTTTCACCAGACGGCTGCCCCAGCACCGCGATTTCTGACGAAACTTATCGCACAGCAATAGAATCGGCATGACCGATGAGGACTACGACGCATGACGCGACCAGCGCCACACCACAACGATGCCGGGATCCGCTCGTTCCTCGGTATCGGCCGCATGGCCACGCTCGCCGGAATCGACTACGACACCCTTCTGCGCTGGCGCCACTGCGGCCCGGTGTGGGTGCCTTCGCCGGACATTCAGGTCGGCCGCTGGCCTGGGTGGTCGCAGCCGTGTGTCGAGCACTGGATCGCGGTGGACCACGAACCATTCCGCAGGCCCGAATGCCGGCGCTTCGCGGACACCGCGGAGATGCGCCGTGAGTACCGGGTCAACTGGATCACGCTGTGGCTGTGCATCGGCGACGGAACAATCCCCGCCCCGGTCGTGTGGGTGGACGGTCGACCCGGCTGGCGGCGCTGACAACCCCACCACATCCACCGCGATGCCCTTCGCCTGCGAGCCGATCGGTGCGGGACGCCGCCGTCATCATCGCTTCCGACGATCCTGATGACGTGCTGGGTCGAAATCAATGCCGGGGTCACGGTCACCGACACCTGTTCGTCGATGATCGCCGACCCGGACACACCGAGGTCCGAATTGTCCGAGATACTCGGGATACCGCCGAAGCAAGGAGAAATGCCGCTGTGTCCGCACGATTGGACTCTCAATACCGCACCCGCGCGGTGACTTCGCTCGGCGATTCCGAGATCGACGTGCTGGTCATCGGCGGCGGTGTGGTCGGCTCGGGCGCCGCTCTCGACGCCGCCTCCCGCGGCCTGACCGTGACCCTGGTAGAGGCCAGGGATTTCGCGGCGGGCACCTCGAGCCGCTCCAGCAAGCTCATTCACGGCGGCCTGCGCTACCTGGAGCAGCTCGACTTCTGGCTGGTGCGTGAAGCGTTGAAGGAGCGCGGCCTGCTGCTGCACCGCCTCGCACCACACCTGGTGCGGCCGGTGCCGTTCCTGCTGCCGCTGCGACATCGGGTGTGGGAACGGGCCTACATCGGTGCGGGCGTCGCGCTGTACGACACCATCGGTGGCGCCCGCGCAGTGCCCATGCACCGGCACGTTTCCCGCACACGCGCACTGGAATCGGCGCCCGCGCTGCGTCCCGATGCGCTGACCGGCGCCATCCGCTACTTCGACGCCCAGATCGACGACGCCCGCCACACCATGATGCTCGCGCGCACCGCGGCCCAGCACGGCGCGACGGTGCTGACCCGCGCCAAGGTGACCGGGCTGCTGCGCGACGGCGAGCGGGTTGTCGGCGCGAACGTCACCGATCTGGAGACCGGCCTGGTGCACACCGTCCGCGCGCGCCGGGTGATCAGCGCGACCGGTGTCTGGACCGACGAAATGAATCGGATGACCGGCGTCGAATTCCCGTTCCACGTCCGTATGTCCAAGGGTGTGCACATCCTGGTTCCGCGCGAGCGCCTCGACCTGGACACGGGGCTGATCATGCGCACTGAGAAAAGCGTGCTGTTCGTCATTCCGTGGGGCAGGCACTGGATCATCGGCACCACCGACACGGACTGGTCGCTGGACCGGGACCACCCGGCTGCCAGCAACGCCGACGTGCAGTACCTGCTCGACCACGTCAACCAGGTGCTGCGCCAGCCGCTGACCCGCGACGACATCGTCGGCACCTACGCCGGGCTGCGCCCGCTGCTGTCCGGCGCGTCGGCCGATACCGCGACGCTGTCACGGGAGCATGCGGTCGCCGAGCCTGCTCCGGGTCTGTTCGTGATCGCGGGCGGCAAGTACACCACCTATCGCGTGATGGCCGCCGACGCGGTGGATGCGGCGGTCGAGGGGCTCGGCCGGGGGGTCGCCCCGTCGGTGACCGAGCGCCTGCCCATCCTCGGCGCGGTGGGCTACCACGAACTCGCCGCCGACCTGGACAGCCTCGCACAGCGCCGCGGGCTGCCGAGAGCGACGGTCGAACGCCTGCTCGGCCGCTACGGCTCGGCGATCACCGACCTGTTCGACCTGATCGCCGACGAGCCCGAACTGGCCGATCCGCTGACCGGCGCGCCCGACTACCTCGGCGCCGAAGCCGTGTACGCGGTGACCCATGAGGGCGCCCTGCATCTGGACGACGTGCTCACCCGCCGCACCCGCATCTCCATCGAGGCCGCGGACCGCGGCCTGGCCGCCGCACCCGCGGTGGCCTGGCTCGTCGGCGCACGCCTCGGCTGGGACGCCGCGGCCACCGACCGCGAGATCACCCGCTACCGCGACCGGGTGCACGCCGAGCTGGCCGCAAACCAGGCGGCCGACGACGAGTCCGCGAACGCGGCCCGGCTGGTCGCCGTCGCCTGAACCCCGGCGCGTGGCACAGTTCGCGGGAGCATGCCACGTGCGGGGCTCAGTGGTCCATCCCACCGTGTCCACTCGGGGTGGACTCGTCGATCTCGAGTTCTTCGTCGGTGGGGTGCTCGTCGGCGTGGGTCGGCTTGCTGTGCTCCTCCGCGAAATCGGAGTCCTGCTGCATCGCCTCCGCCGTCGTCGGGTCGATTTCCGGTGTGGTCATGATCACGGCGTACCCGGTGTCGGCGAAGGGATGCAGGACCGAGGCCGACGGTGTTCGCACGCGGCCGCGATTCGCGGGGTTGACCTCAACCCCGGTTCAGGATGGACCATGGCAACCATGACAAGACCCGCCGAATTCTGGAACACCGTCTACGACAACGACACCGCACCATGGGTGATCGGCGCGCCACAGCCCGCCATCGTCGCGCTCGAACGTGACGGGTGGATCAGGGGCCGGGTGCTCGACCCCGGTTCCGGTGCGGGCGAACACACGATCCTGCTGACCAGACTCGGTTACGACGTACTCGGTATCGACATGGCGCCGAGCGCTGTCGCCTACGCCCGTGCCAACGCCGCCGAGCAGAATGTCCCCACCGCCGTATTCGAGGTGGCCGATGCGCTCGCGCTCGGCGACCGCCCGGATTTCGCCGGTGATCCGCCCGGCTCCGCAGCCGCGTTCGACACCATCGTGGACAGCGCCCTTTTCCATGTTTTCGGCAACGAGGACGAGGCGCGCGCCGCCTACGTTCGTAGCCTGCGCACGATCTGCAAGCCGGGCGGTGTGGTGCACGTCCTGGCGCTCTCGGACACCGAACCAGGGTTCGGACCTCGGATCAGCGACTCGGTGATCCGGGACTCCTTCCGTGACGGCTGGGAGATCGAAGACCTGCGGCCTACGCGCTACCGGGGACGGATCACCGACGTCGTGGCCGAGGAGGCAGCGCAGTTGGACGTGTCCGAGTCCGGTCTCGTC
Source organism: Nocardia sp. NBC_00881 (assembly GCF_045207455.1). Lineage (NCBI taxonomy): Bacteria > Bacillati > Actinomycetota > Actinomycetes > Mycobacteriales > Nocardiaceae > Nocardia > Nocardia sp. NBC_00881. The sequence goes on along the minus strand of NZ_CP108798.1, from coordinate 7,245,570 downwards.
GACGTCGCCGCGTGGCTGGCCAGGATCCGCCGGCACTAGCCGGCGCCGTCCGCACCCTCATCCCACATCCCGCAGACGCAACAGCCCAGCTGCCGTCGACCGGAACCGGCAGGAATCGAAGTAGAACGGCGCGAGCCGATCCTCGAAGTCGACGTGCAGCCAGGTGCACCCCGCCGCTCGCGCGCCCCGCGCGGCACGGTCGACGAGTTCGGTACCGATGCCGCGATGCCGGTACTCGGGCCGTACTTCAGGATCGAGGAGAAAGGCATGCTCGCCCCCGTCCCACGCGACGTTGACGAATCCGGTCAGCGAAGCGTTCGCCGAGCGTGCTGTCACCCAGCCGAGGCTGTGCCGCGCGATCCGGTCCCAGCTGCCCGGCTCGGGCGTACCGCCATGCGACCGCGTCAACTCGGCCATCTCGTCATCACCGAGTTCGCCCCGCCATCGGTACCGAATCTCCATCCCGCGCGAGGTTACTGCGGCACCAGGGCCGCAATCCACCGATTTCCACGATCGATCAGGTCGTTCCTGTGGAGCGGCTGGGAACCTGCCGTGAGCCTCTGTCGCGGGCGTTTCACTGCTTGGGTGACCGGTAAACTACTGCCCGGGACAGTACGAGGGTGCGCTGTCGATAGGGCACGGGCGAACACAGGAGGCTTCATGGCGACCCCCCGCTTCCGATCCGGTGTCATCGCGGGGTTCGCCTTGGTGATGACGCTCGTCGTGGCGGCATGCTCGTCCTCGTCGGCACCGAAACCCGCGCAGGGAGCCACCGGCCCGGTGGCCGCGCCTATCGCCATCCAGCCGGGGTCCGGCGCCCAGGACGTCGATCCGCTCACGCCGGTCCAGGTGAACGCGACCGACGGCATGCTGACCTCGGTCGCGATGACCAACGAACAGGGCAAGGCGGTCGACGGCATCCTGACCCCGGACAAGACGGCCTGGAAGCCCGTCGAACCACTCGGCTACGGGCACACCTACACCGTCACTGCCGAGGGGCTCACCCTCACCGGCAAGATCGGCCCTACCAGCTCCACATTCTCCACGCTGAAGCCGAACAACCAGACCAAGGTGTACCTGACCACCACCGGCGGCACGCCGCTGGCCGACGGCGGCACATTCGGCGTCGGCACCGTCGTGGTGGCCCACTTCGACGAGGACATCCCCGATCGCACCGCCGCCGAGAAGCGGCTGGCGGTGACCACCGAGCCACCGGTCGAAGGCTCCTGGTACTGGCTGGACAACCGCAACGCCCACTGGCGCCCGAAGGAGTACTACGCCCCGGGCACCAAGGTCGCCGTCGTGGCGAACATCTACGGCCAGGAACTCGGCCATGGCCTCTACGGCCAGGAGGACACCAAGACCACGTTCAGCATCGGCGCCTCGCACGTCTCGATCGCCGACGACAACACCAAGCAGATCCAGGTCTTCGACAATGGCAAGCTGATTCGCACGATGCCGACCTCCATGGGTATGGGCGGTCGCGAGGTGATCGCGGGCAAGACGCTCACCTTCTGGACCCAGCCCGGTATCTACACCGTGATGGACAAGGCCAACCCGGTGATCATGGACTCCTCCACCTACGGCCTGCCGATCAACTCCCGCCTGGGCTACAAGGAGGCCATCGGCTGGGCCACCCGGATCAGCACTGACGGCATCTACCTGCATCAGCTCGACTCCACCGTCTGGGCCCAGGGCAACACCGACGTCTCGCACGGTTGCCTCAACCTCAGCGGCGAGAATGCCCAGTGGTTCTTCAACTTCGCCGTCCCCGGTGACGTGGTGGAGATCCGCAACACCGGCGGCGCCCCACTGGAGGTCTGGCAGAACGGCGACTGGGGTCTGCCGTGGGATCAGTGGGTGCAGGGCAGCGCGCTGCACTAGCTCACCGGCTCGGCGACACGCTCAGCTCTCTTGCCGACGATCGGCACCTGCACTACCCTCCTGCTGCCGCGAGACCGTTCGGTCTCCAATCCTGCGCGACGTATCCCCGGCGGCACGGGTCGGACCCGGGTCAAGATCGGAGCCGATTCGACGGCGATGCTGCTGTACTACCTCCTACTGTCGGCCTATCTGGCCGACGCCATCACTCCTCTCCTGGACTGAGGACGTTCGGTTCCAGCGCACCGCGAGCTGGTCGCCCTTCCGTGTCCTCGGCGATCCGGTGCACGCTGTGTTCGGCTACCGCGCCGACAACCGGGCGAAACAGGTGATCGTCAGTTCGCGTTCGGCGCGGCGACAGCGCCGGACCACCTCGCCGGCGTACATGCCGACCGAGTTCGCGGCGATCGGTCCCGATAGCTCAGCCGTCGTAGGAGACGTGCGGCGTCCACGCGGAGGCCGGGCGGGTGGCCGCCGCGTGCAATGCCTCGGCGACCCGTTCCCGGGTAAACGCTCCTTCGCCGAGCACGCCGTTGATCTGCACCGCGACGGCGCGGATGCCCGCGGGCGCCAGCGTGGTGTCCAGGCTGGTGACCAGGTTGCGCACCGCCGCCTTCTGGACGCCGAGCGAGGCAGCCTGATGCCACGGCTTGTCCGCGGCCGCGCTGCCGGTTACCAGCACGCGCGCCCCCTCGGACAGGTACGGACGCGCGGCCTGGACCGCGGGAAGCAGAGCCGCGGCGCCGACGGTGAAGTCCTCGATCAGCTCGGGCACCGACAACCGCAGCGGATCGGCCTGGCGGAAGATGCTCGGATTGAAGTGCAGCACGTCGATGCGGCCGTGCCGGTCTCCCACACCAGCGACGGCACGGCCCACATCGGTGGGATCTCCCAGATCCACTCCGACGCCGGACGCGTCGAACCCCTCGCCCCGCAGCTGTTCGGCCAGCGGCTCGGCCTCCGTATCGAAGCGACAGGCCAACACCGCGGCAAATCCGTCACGGGCGAACAGGCGGGCGACCGACAGCCCGACGCCGGGGCCGGCACCAAGCACGAGGAGCACAGGAGCAGTCATGCTTCCCGAGCTTAGGTGGGCCACCCGACCGCCACGTGATTCGTTGACGAACGCCCATCCGATTCTCGCCTCGTCGGCGCCGAGAGGTAACACTGCCGCGGCCACATGGCGCGAGCGAGGGCCGGCCCGTCGCGCCGAACCGTGGGTACTGTCGAGTCGAGGGCGTGGTCAGGCGGCAAGGAGTGCTCCGGTGGAACGAGAACGGATACCGGCCAGGAGAACCGCGGCACTGATCGACGACGACACCGTCCCGTTTGCCAGGATCAGCGCTCCACCGCGCTCCGCACCTCGCCCCCACCGCACCAATGCCCGTCGTCGCCCCGAAACCGGGCGGCACCGGCGAACCCTCCGCGTGGCCCGCATCGCGGCCCGACTGGTCGCGGCGGCCTCCGCCCTCGGGATCCTGGCCGGAACCGGCTTCGCCTGGTCCGCCAAGACCGACTTCGACCACGGGTTCACCCGCACCGACGCGATCGGTGCGGACGCGCCCCGCTCCCTCGGCGGCGACCTGAACATCCTGCTGATCGGCCTGGACACGCGCAAGGACCAGAACGGCAACGATCTGCCGAAGCCGATCCTCGACCAGCTGCACGCCGGCGATGGTGAAGAGGGCGGCTACAACGCGAACTCGCTTATCCTGCTCCACATTCCGGCGGACATGCGGAAAGTCGTGGCGTTCTCCATTCCGCGTGACGACTACGTCCCGGTCTCCGGCATCCCCGGCTACGACCACGCCAAGATCAAAGAGGCGTACGGATTGAAGAAGGCCGCCGCCCAGGCCAAGCTGATCGCCGCGGGCGAGAAGGACCAGGTCACGTTGGAACGCGAGGGTCGAGAGGCCGGACGCGCGTCCATCGTGTCGACCGTGCGCAACCTGGTCGGCGTCCCGATCGACCGCTTCGCCGAAATCTCGCTGGCCGGGTTCTACGACCTCGCCACGGCACTCGGCGGCGTGGACGTCTGCCTGAACCACGCCGTCGACGACAGCTACTACTCGGGTGCCACCTTCCCGGCCGGGCCGCAGCATCTCGACGGCTCCGAAGCGCTGGCGTTCGTCCGGCAGCGCCACGGCCTGGAGAACGGCGACCTCGACCGCACCCACCGTCAGCAGGCGTTCCTCACCTCGGTGGCCAAGTCGCTGCAGGATTCCGGGACGCTGACCGATATCGGCAAGCTGTCCCAGCTGATGGACGTGGCGCACCGCGACGTCGTGCTGTCCGACGACTGGAACCTGCTCGACTTCGCCCGCGACCTCGGCACGGCGGGGGCGATGTCGGTCGAGTTCCGCACGCTGCCGGTGCTGCGCTACGACAACATCGACGGCCAAGACGTCAATATCGTCGACGCGGTGGCCATCAAGAAGGAGGTGCGCGCCGCGTTCGGCGTCGAACAGCCGCAGCCTGCCTCGGTCCGCCTGCCGGCCAGCATCGTCGATGTGTACAACGCCAGCCACGTCGCAGGCCGGGCCGCCAAGCTCTCCTCCGCGTTGGCCGGCCGCGGCTACCAGCAGGGCACCGTGGCCAACGGCACCTACGCCGACGGCTCCACCACCACGATCACCTACGGCCCCGGCGCGGAGGCCGACGCCACCCAGCTGGCCGACCTCCTCGGCGAATTCACTGCCACCGCGTCGCCCGACGTTCCGGCCGGCCACGTCAAGATCGTCCTCGGCAGCGACTTCTCCATGCCCGCCGAATTCGACTCGACCGCGGCGGGGACCGCATCCCCGCCGAGCCGTTCCGCTCCGCCGACACCGGACGCCGGCAAGCCGGTCACCACCACCATCGGCAACACGGTGCCCTGCGTGAACTAGCGGACCGCATGCGGTGATTCGTGCGCTATTCGACGACGGCCTTGATCCGGTTCAGCGTCTCCCGCATCCCCTCGACGTTCGTCTTGCGGCGCGTCCACCCGGCCAGCAGCCAGTACAGCCGCAGAACTGGGTTGCTGTGCAACTGGAACGACTCGGTCACCTCGGTGCCGCCCTCGACCGGCTCGAAGACGTAGCGCCAGGTGTTGATCGCCATGCCACCCGGGCCGAGAACGGTGAACGCGAACTCGCGGCCCGGAGTACAGGCGACGATCCGGCACACCGTCCAGTACGTCACACCCCAGCCGTTGCGGTTGACATGGCCGCGGAACATGACACCCACCGCGGGCCCGGTGGCGCCGCCGAGCCATTGCGCATCGAACGTCTCGGGACTGAACCGCCCGGTGTTCTCGATGTCGCTGACCAGCGCCCAGATTTTATCGGCGGAGGCGCCCATCCGAACCGTCACGCTGTCATGCATGCGCCGGACGCTAGCAGGCGGTCGGTTCGGTGCCGGTGGACCGAGTGTGCCGGATTCCAGGCGGGCGGCCCAGCTGTCGGCGTGGGGCAGCGGCCGAGCAGTAGGTCACGACGCACCGATGCCCGCGGACGCCGGGCGGTCACGGTGCACCGGGCCGTGAGCGTCGTCGCAGTGGTCGTCCAGCACTGGCAGCAGGCGCTGCGGGTCGGCGGCTGCCGCCGCATCGACGACGTGACTGTGGTCGACCTGCAAGGTGGTGTGGGTGATGCCGTAGCCGTGATCGAGCAGCCGCTCGATCCGCTGACGCAGTCCGTGGCAGTCCGCGCCGGCCTGGACCAGCACGTGAGCCGACAACGCGATGTCACCGGAGGTGATCTGCCAGACATGCAGGTCGTGCACCTCGTCGACGCCGTCGATCTCGACCAGCCGGTGCCCGAGCGCGTCCGGATCGACGCCCGCGGGCGCCGCCTCCAGGAAGATCCGGCCGGATTCGCGCACCAGCCCTAGCCCCGCTTTGATCATCAGCGCCACCACGATCAGCGTGGCGATCGCATCCGCCCTGGCGAATCCGGTGACCAGCACGACGAATCCGGCCACGGCGGTGGCGATGAATCCGTACAGATCGTTGAGCACGTGCTGGAATGCGCCCTCCACGTTGAGGCTGGACCGGTTCGCCTTGCTGATCGCCCACGCGGCCGCGATGTTGATCACGATGCCGACCAGCGCGGTCACCACCACGAGCCCGCCGGTCACCTCCGGTGGCTGCAGCAGACGCCGGACGGCCTCGTAGGTCAGCCAGCCGGCGAGTACGAGCAACGTGATGCCGTTCGCCTGCGCCGACAGGATCTCGGCGCGTTTGTAGCCGTAGGTGTACTTGCCGCGGGCGGGACGGGCGGCGAGTCTGATGGCGCCGAGCGCCAGCACGATCGAAGCGGCGTCGGTGAGCATGTGCGCCGCGTCGGACAGCAGCGCCAGCGAGTTGGCCAGCAGGCCGACCACGACCTCGACCGCCATGAAGCCGGCGATCAGCGTCAGCGCTACCGTCAGCCACCTCCGGTCGGCATCGACGGACACCCCGTGTCCGTGTGTGTGATCATGCTCGTGTTCATGTGCCATCGACCCAGCCCGCTTTCATACCAGCGACGTATGCGCATATCTGCATCTGTTACGTCAGCTTAGCTCACCCTGAACGGCCCGCAGAATCGCTCCCGAGTGACCTGTATCACGTCGATCATCAGTCGATTCACCTCCGCTGCGCCCGTCGATGGACTCGACTGATCGACAAAGGTCGGAACCGAACCGCACGAGTAGGCACCTGACCTCACCGGTCATCCGAACAGGGCGTGCACCGCCGCGTAGGCCGCGAGGGTTGCGCCCAGCCCGGCGACAACGCTGATCACAACGTTCATCGCGGCGTAGAAAAAGGCGTCGCGTTCGACCAACCGCACGGTTTCGTAGCTGAAGGTGCTGTAGGTGGTGAGCGCGCCACAGAAGCCGGTGCCGAGCAGAACGAACAGCGGCGTCGACAGCGCGCTCCCCGCGCCGGTGAGGCCGCCGAGCACGAGGCATCCGACCAGATTGACGAGGAACGTGCCCCACGGGAAGAGGCAGTCCCGGCGGTTCTGTACCGCCCGGTCGATGAGATAGCGCAGCGGCGCCCCGATCGCGCCGCCGAGGACGACCAGCAACACGATCACGCCGATTCCTCCCGTGCGTGGTGCAGGCGCTCGTACCCGGCCCGGGTGATCCACATCGCCGCGAGCGTGGCGAGCAGGGCGCAGATCAGCGTGCCCGCCAGGTAGCCGACCGCGACCGCGATGGTGTCGGGCCGAAGTAGGTCGCGGATCTCGCTGACGTAGGTGGAGAAGGTGGTGAACCCGCCGAGCACGCCGACGCCGAGGAACAGGCGCACCAGCGGATGCACCACCCAGATCTCGGTGACCGCGACCATGAGCACGCCGATCAGAAAGCAGCCGGTGACATTGGTGAGGAACGTGGCCCACGGCACGTGGCCGTGCCGGGCGGGCAGCCACTGCGCGAGACCGTAGCGGGCCGACGCGCCGAAGGCACCGCCCGCGGCGACGACCAGCACCACGGTGCCGTGGGTGCGCCAGAGCCGTCGGCGGTGTGCCGAGCCCCGCGCGTCGATGTCGGCGTCGGTCAGTTCTTCGGTTGGTTCACCGGGCACGGGATGTCTCCTACACGAACGATGAGGTGCTGTTCGAATAGGGACTGTCGGCGGCGGCCTGCCGCGGTTGTTCCGGGTACCGGAGCGGCGAGCCCCACCACCGCATTGCGGCAAGGATAGTCACTCGGCAGCGCGATCGGAGAACGGGGATCGGCCGGATTCCCAAGTCGAGGGGCGTCCCGACGTATTCGCCGGGTGATCGGTCTATCCCTGCCCGTCGTGGGCGACGAGGACCGAGCATTCGGCATGCCGGGCGGCCTTCTCGGCGGTGCTGCCGATGAACCGACCCCAGATGCCAGAATGTCCACTCCGTCCCAGAATCAGCAGGTCGGCGGCATGGTCGGCGGCGGAGGTGGCCAGTTCTCGCGCGGCTTGCCCGGCACGGATCTCCGCCTGCACCTCGATGCCGCGCCTTCCGGCGGCCTCGGCGGCCGTGCCGAGCCATCGGCGGCAGGCCAGCTCCCCGATCGAACGCTCGTCCGCTATTTCGCCGACCACCGGACCGTAGTGCGGCAGATGCTCTTCGACGGCGACTACGACGAGCGCGGAGTGGTGCACCACCGCCAGTTCGAGCGCCATCTCCAGGGCGGCCCGGGCGCCGGGTGAGTCGTCGTATCCCACCACAATCCGCTGGAACACCCCTCCATTGTGATCCCTCGTCGGCAGCTGAACCAGCATTCGGCCGATGCCGAGCGATTCATTCCGCCGTTTCCCGTGCCGCCAGCACTTCGGCGGGTGCGCGCTCACCGGTGTGAATCGCGCCCTCGACGTAGCCCGACCACTCGATGGCGGGTTCGCCGCCCGCCCAGTGGATCGAGCCGACCGACCATCCGCGCCCCGACACTCGGCATCGATTCCGGGCCGGATCGCCCCGGGCGGCTGGGCGCGCACCGGTAGCACGGTCCCGGCATGCGCCCGCATGTCCATTCCGGTCAGCCGGCACGCTTCGACCGTTACGGCCGTGCGCAGTTCGTCCTCGTCGTCGACGAGCAGACGGACGGATCCGCCTCGGCCCGATCCAGCGCCGCGACGATGTCGCGAATCATGTTCTCGGAGACCACGTTCGCTTTGCCGTCGTCCAGCGGGATCGCGGCGATGCCGCAGTCGAGTCGATAGATGACCTGTCCGGTCATGAAATTTCCGATAGTGCGGCTCTCCACAGCCGCATTCCACTGGCCGGGTTCGACCCTCCCGTCGCCGAGTACCGCGCGCGATGTCACGGTGGCAACGACGAGAAACAGCACCGCCGGATGTCGCGATACACGACAGAAGCGATGATGTCGAAGGAGACCGGCGCACCGGCCGTGGGCCGGCGTCTGGGAGGAGTTCAGGTGGAGGAACCGACATGACCACGGCGATCGTCATCCGTCCGCTGGCTCCGAGTGAGGAGATCTTCGCCAACAGCGAAGTCTTCGTCGGCTATTCGGTTCGAGTTACAGGGCGGTTGAATCCGGCCGCGCTGGCGGCCGCGTTCGAGGCCGTTGTTCGCGCCCGCCCGATCCTCGGCACCCGCTTGGAGCCGGATGGGCATGGCGGACACGTCCTGCTCGAATCGCCCGGCGCCCCACCGGAAATCTCGGTCACCGAAGGAGATCCGGAACGGTTGCTGGCCGGCGCGCAGCTGGATCAGCGCAGAACACTCTGTGCGCTGTGCGTCGTGCGCGACGGCGAGAATGCGAGCGTCACGCTGGTCACGCACCACAGCATCGCGGATGCCTGCCATTCGCTGGCTGTGCTCGCCGAGCTCTGGTCCAGCTATGCCGATCTGGCTGGGGGCCGCACACCGGAGCTGGAACCGCACGGTTATCCGAGTTCGGTGGAGGAGCTGCTGACCGTGCGCGGCATCGAAAAGTTCGATACACCCGCAATGCCGCCCCGTCCCACCGCCGAGTCCCGAACTCCTTGCGGCCCAGACGATCCCGGCTATCTACTGCCCCGAACGGCACGATGCAGGCTGACGAAAGAGCAGACTGCGGCGCTGGCCGAGCTGGGGCATCGGGAGAACACCACGATCAACGGGCTCGCCTCCGCCGCGATCCTGCTCACCGAGGCCCAGCTGCGTGAGCTACGCCTCTCCGAGCTGAGCTACACCTATTCGGTCGACCTTCGCACCCGCGTGGCGCAGCGGATCGGTATGACCGAGGGCACCAACGTCCTCGGCTTCGCGAACTTCGTCCCGGCTCCCGGGGTCGGCACGCTCGTCGGCCTGGCCCGCGGCATCAGCGACTCCCTGTGCGCCGAACTCGCGGCGGGTGTCGTGCAGCAGACGCCACTGCACATTCCGGATATCGCGTCCGGCCCCCCGCCGTGCGCGCCGGGAATCGTTCTCGCCACCAACTGGGGTCGCGTGCGACGGCCTGAGGTCCCGGATGACTTGCAGGTCACCGACTTCCGCTCGATCATGCTTGGCAAGCCCGACAAGACCGGGCACCGGCTGCAGCAGCCCAGCGGCACCATCATCATCAGCACCTTCGACGACCAGCTGAGCATCGAGATCCACCATCCGGAGGAGACCACCGTCCAGCAGCGGTCCCGAGTGCGACTGCTCGCTTCGCACCTCTCCGCGTTCAGTGCCCTGGGCGCTCCCACCGCCGGACGGGCGCACCGATGACGATTTCGACAGGTGAGCTTTCGCTCAGAACGCCTTTCCTGGCCCAGACCACAGGCGCCGCGAGCGCTCCTGAGCAGGCTCGTCGGCCGGCCGCACGGAGCAAGTACTCCGAGGCTGGGCGGGACCGGACAGCCGCCATCGGATCCGCTGCCGGCGTTCGCGGCCGCACTCGATCGGAACGGACACCGAGGATCGGCCGCATAGTGTCCGGGTCGCACAGTACGCTTGGCGATGAATCATGGCGCGGCAGCGACAGACTGGGATCCGGGAGGGGAACAGTGGATACGCTCAGGCTCGACCCGGCGGCGGTGGCCGCCTACACTGCGATCGCGGACGCGGTGTCCAGACAATTGGCGTCGGCGGCGGCGGTCGCGTCCGGCGCGGTGAATCCCGACCAGTTGGCCGCCGACCTCGGCCTGGTGGGCGCGGAATTCGCGGCACGGTTCGCTACGGCCGTGTCCGAACACGCACAGGCGTTGTCGACCGCGGGACAGCTGGTCGGCGCCTACGGGCAGGTCCTGCGCGATTACAGCGCGAAAGCACAAGGCGCCGACGCGGACACCGCGGGTGCCATCGACCAGGCAGGGGAGGCACTGGCATGAGAAGCCTGATGGGACTGCGGAAACGCGCACAGGCCACGCATACCTCCGCCGAGACCGCCAGGCCGCTGAGCACCGATCCGGGCGTCGACCCACCGATCGTGGCCGCGCTGGTGCGCCCGCTGCTGGCGTTACGCTCCTCGCTCGGCACCGGCGTCGGCATTCCGAACGAGACCGCGACCAGCGCCTTGTCGTCCGCGTCCACCAAGGCGGCCGATACCGAGGGCCCGCATCGCGACGGCCTCTACGCGCTGGAGTCGACCTGGACCTCCCGCGCCGCCGACGCCGCGGTGCCCGCACTGCGCACGACACAGACCCAGATCGGCGACATCTCCGACCGGGGCCCGGCCTACCTGTCGGTGCTCACCGACGCGCACGCCACCTCCGGGCGCGCGGCGCAGCGCGTCGACCAGATCATCGCGGAGTTCCGGCGGGACGCGCGCGAGATCTTGGACAACGCGACCACCGCCCCGGACACCGACGCCGTCATTACACGCGCCACCCAGGCGCTGCGCGACGCCCTCACCACGGTCACGAACGCGCGATCGGAGATGGACGACCACACCAGGAAACTGGATGGCATGGAACCGCTCACGGTCACAACACCGGCCGGGGTGGTGCAGGGCCAAACCGTCCAGCCCGGCGCCACAGGACAATTGGTGCCCGGCACCACGGTGCAGGGCACCGGGCAGCCGATGGACCCGGCGCTGGCCGCGCAGCTCCAACTGCAGCAGCAGCTCATCTCCGCGGGGGTGCAGATCGGCACCGCGGGCATCAGCGCGGGCGTCGACATCGGCACACACATCATCGACAAGATCGCCGAGGTCGGCCTCCACACCATCGACACCGTTGCGGCGTCGGCGGACAAGGCCATTTCCGAGGCGATCCACCCCGGCTCCACCACCCATGACGACAGCTCGAAGAGCTCGCCCAATTCCTCGAAACTGTTCGACTTCGGCGGTGGGTCGCAGGACAGCAAACCCGGGATGTCGACCGGTCTCGGCGCGTCCACGTCCGCGCCCACCGCGAAGTCGGACGCGCCGAAGCCGCAGAGCAGGCCCGTTCCCGGGACGGGACCGTTTGCCGAATCCGCCCCGGCGCCTGCTACCCGCCCGGACCAGCAGGCCCGCCCGGGACCAGCAGGTGGCATGGTGATTCCGCCGACGCCACCCCCAACCGGGAACGACCAGGAGCACAAGCCCCGCGACGGCCAGCTCGGCGTGACCGTGCCTTCCATGGCGACCGCCGTCGTGCCTGTGCTGGGCGAATTCGACGATGACGCCCCCTGACCGGGAGCATCCGAGTCAGGGCGCGGCCCAGAGCAATCCGTTCGACACGGGTCTGCCGATGCTGAAAACGCCCGCGGGCAAGGGGTCGAAGCGCCGACGCCCACCCGGCCGACGCAGACCGGTCCGTCGCCGCGAACCGGAACTCGACCTTCCCCCAACGGAACTCGCCCTTCCCGAACCGTCACCGCCGGACAAGGCTAGTACGCGGCCGCGATTCGGGGAGTGGGAGGAGTGGCTCGAGCCTGCGACCCCGAGCGAAAAGCTGCCTGACCCACCCGTCGAGCAAAACCGGCATGTGCCCGCCGTCGATGACGAACCACCGGAGGTCGAAGCCAACGCCGTCCAGGCGCCTACGATCGTCAACCGATCCGGAATCCATCCCGGCACGCCGGTGCGCCGTCCCCGGCGAACGGATCAGCAGCGCGACAATCGTCCACTGGCCGTGCTGATCGTGCTCGGTGTCGCGGTGGCGGCCGTCTCGATCGCGCTGACCATCCTCTACGGTTCCGGATCGAATTCGCGCACGACCGTGGCGAGTTCACCCGCGCGTGCATCGGGGTCCACGCAAGTCAGCTCGGCGACAACGACATCGGCCAGGCCACCTTGGGCCATCGCGACGCCTGGCTGCGAGCAACAGCGCACCGCCGACGTCATTTCCGGCACCGAGCCCGGCGGCACCGGCAACGGCCCCGACGCCATCCTTGCCTTCGAGTACGCCTACTACGCTGAGCGCTCCGGGTACCGGGCCCGCGCGGTGGTCGCCCCGGACGCGGCTGTCGCGCCCGCCGAGCAGATCCAGCGCGGCATCAGTCAGGTGCCGGCAGGCACCCGCTACTGCGTGCTGATCACCCGCGCCGGGGACGTCGCCGACGGGCAGGAACGGTGGGAGGTCCGGCTGACCCAGCAGTTCCCGGATGAGCAGCCGAGCACGTTCACACAGATCGTCACCACCCGGACGGGCTCGAGTCAGACCCTGATCACCGGCATAGCACCGGCCTGACGGTTCGGTGGGTTGTCTCCGAGAGTTACCAGCCGCCGAGTGGCACGGTGGCTCGAACGAACACGAGGGGGAGGAAGCGCTTTTCTCCTCGGTGGGATGTTCGGGTCACGGCGACGTGACCCGAGCCAAGCCCACCAGGAAGGGTGTTCGGCACGCACTAGGGAGCCGATACCGGTTCCCGGACAGCGGATTTCGGCGTCGGGGTGAGCGTCTTGGCCAAATCAGTGCGCAGGGTGGTGACCGAATCGAGCAGGTAATTCTGCCGGACCTTCCACGGGTGGCGGTCACCCTGGCGCGGGAAATCGCCGATCGACCGCTGGATGTAACCGGAGGCGAGATCGAGCAGCGGGTGCTCGTCGAGTTCTCCCTGCGGTTCGGGAACCACAGCGGCGTAACTCTTGCGGTCCATATGGTTGAGGACCTTGCAGATCAGCCGGGAGGTGAGGTCGGCACGCAGCGTCCAGGAAGCGTTCGTGTAGCCGATGCAGACGGCGAAATTGGGGACACCGGTGATCATGGTGCCCTGCCAGACGAACTGCTCGGCCAAATCGACCTGCCTGCCGTCGACACTCGGGACGATGCCACCGAAAGCTAGCAATTGCAACCCGGTGGCGGTGATCACGACGTCCGCCTCCAGCACCCGCCCCGACCGCAGCCGAATACCTTCCGGCACAAAGCTATCGATGTGGTCGGTGACCACGTCTGCCTTGCCCTTCTTCATCGCCTTGAAGAAGTCGGCGTCGGGCGCGGCGCACAGTCGCTGATCCCACGGGTTGTAGTTGGGCGTGAAGTGCTCGGCGACGGCCTTGTCGTCCTTCAGGATTCGAGTGGTGAGACCGGTCAGCAGTTTGCGCGCGGACTCCGGGCGGCGGCGGCAGTACTGGTAGAAGCCGATGTTGAACAAGATGTTCTTGGCGCGAATCACCCGGTGCGCCAACCCCGGCGGCAGCAGTTCTCGGATCTTGTCGGCCTGCTTGTCCCGGCCCGGGACGGCGCTGATCCAGGTCGGCGAGCGCTGCAGCATCGTCACCAGTTCGGCCTGCTCGGCCATCGCAGGGACCAGGGTGACCGCCGTGGCCCCGCTGCCGATCACGACGACGCGTTTGCCGGTGTAGTCGAGGTCCTCCGGCCAGAACTGCGGGTGCACGACCTGGCCGGTGAACGAGGAGATGCCGGGGAACTCGGGCGTGTACGGCTGGTCGTAGTTGTAGTACCCAGCGCAGGAGTAGAGGAAGCCGCAGGTGAGGGTACGCCACTCGATGCCGCCCGCCTCGTCGCGGTGTTCGAGCCTCAGCGTCCAGCGGGCGGTCGCGCTGGACCAGTCGGCGGAGACCACTTTGGTGCGGTAGCGAATATGCCGGTCGATGCCGTACTCCGTCGCGGTCTTCTCGATGTAGCGCAGGATCGAGGAGCCGTCGGCGATGGCTTTGGCGTCGCGCCACGGTTTGAACGGGTAGCCGAGCGTGAACATGTCCGAGTCCGAGCGGATGCCCGGATACCGGAACAAGTCCCAGGTCCCGCCCAGGGTGTCACGTGCCTCCAGGATGGCGTAGGTCTTGCCGCGGCACTCGGTCTGCAGCCGGTAGGCCGCGCCGATGCCGGACAGGCCCGCCCCGACGACCACGACATCGAGGTGTTCCGGAGCTACGACGGTCTCGGTCATGGTTCCAGTGTGCGATCCAATGAGTCGGTTATCTTGACTTTGCGCGACAACTATTTGATTCTGAACGACATGTCGGTGATTCGGTCGGCGGGATTGCGCGGGTTTCGCGCCACGGTGGCCGAGCTGGGCGGAGACGCCGAGGCGCTGGCCACGGCATGCGGACTGCCGGTCGCCGCGCTCGACACCGACGACCTGCTGGTTCCCGATCAGGCGATGGCCGCGGCGCTCGAGCTGGCCGCACACCAGCTGAACTGCCCCGATCTCGGACTACGGATCTCCAAGCGCCAAGACCTGGACATGCTCGGCCCGCTGGCGCTCGCGATCCGGAACTCGCCCTCGCTGGCCGACGTGCTCGAATGCTCGTCGCGGTACCTGTTCCTGCACGCGCGTTCCCTGAGCCTGACGCTGGAGCCCGACCCGTACGGCGACCGCGGCGTCATCGCGCTGCGCTACGGCGTGCAGCCGGGAATGCCGACACCTATCCAGGGCACGGATCTGGGACTCGCGTTCGTGCATCGCACCGTACAACGCTTGGTGGACGACCGCTACGGGCTGCGCTCGGTCGAACTCCCCTATCGGCCGAACGCGCCGATCGGGACCTACGAGGAGTTCTTCGGCGCGTCGGTGCGTGTCGACCGGCCGTCGGCGGCGCTGCGGGTGCCGAGCAACCTGCCGAACCGGCCGCTGACCGGCGGCGACGAGAACCTGCACCGGCTGGCCATGGCGTTTCTCGCCGAACAATCCGGCGGTGCGGACGCCGCGATCGAACCGAAGGTACGCGCCGCCGTGCAACAGCTGCTCGGTACCGCGCCGCCCGAAATAGGCACTGTCGCGGGCCTTCTCACCATTCATCCACGCACCCTGCAGCGGCGCCTCGCCGCCGAGAGCACCTCATTCGCCGCGATCCTCGACGACGTCCGCCGCGACGCCGCGCGACGGTATCTGACCACAACAGATATGCCGATGGGTCAGGTCGCCTCGCTGATCGGACTGTCCGAGCAAGCGACATTCACCCGGTGCGCCCGAAGATGGTGGGGAACAACACCGACCGCACTGCGACGCGACGGCGCGCACGGACCGACTCAGCGGCACAACACATGGTCGGGGTTCCACGCACAGGGCGCGACGGTGGCCAGAGAAGGAAGCCCCCGCGTGTGACACTTTCCGGCATACCGCAATCAGCGCCCGGAATGGGACGCCGGATGTCGGTTCGACTTCGAGAATCCCGAAATCGCTAGTGAGCATGTCTCGGGCCACCGCCACGCTGGCCGGGTCCGCCGATTCCGGCCCCACCAGAACGTCGGGCAGCGGCTGTAGCCACTCCACCTCGGCGGCTACGTCGACGGGCGGCGCGCGCGACCCGCGGGTGAGCCTGCTGGTGCTCAGCCGCACCGACGGGCGGTACGTGGAAGTGCGCGGCCGGGTCGAGATCACCGAGGACCCGGAGAAGACGCTGCTGCACAAGATGTACGCGAAAAACATGGGCGGCGCGACACCCCCGCCGGAACCGGAGGCCCAGCGGCTGATCGTGCGGATCATTCCGGAGAAGCTCTACGCATTTCCGCCCGCCTGAATCATTACTGGGAAGGCACGGATCGGCCGCATAGAATCCTCTGGATCGACTGGGAAGGGGTCCGCATGGATGCGGTCATCAGGGAGGTCGCCGAGGAGGGCAAGCGGCTGATCGACCGAGCTTGGCTGGGCGAGCTGACCCGCGACCAGGCGGTGCACATGTTCGTTCAGTTCGGTGACGGGCTAGTTCGCTACGACACCGCGCTGGACATCATCGACGACGGCGTCGAGCGGCTGGACGCCCATGCACGACGGCTCCGAATACTGTGGTGGTTCGCAGCGCTGGAGGTCCCGATGTTCGGCTCGTTCGCGCTCCTCGCCCTGCTGCTCGGCGATTACACCACCGCGGGGTTGTCGGTGCTGTTCCTGTTGATTCTGCAGATCGTCCACCGGAAGTTCCTGCCCTATCCCCTGCCGGTGCGCCACTATCCGTCCGAATAGTTGCGCCGCCGCCGCGCCTGCCGCACAGGGCGGGATGCGCCCACGGCAGGGCCATAGTGTGGATCGTGCTCGGTAGTGCGCTATGGCGGTGACGCAGCATCCGGACAGCTCGCCGAGATTGCCGGAGTGTGCGTAACACCGGCGCCGAACGGGTTTCGACGTCAAATGGCGGCTGGGGCGTTGTGCCCCAGCCGCGATTCGGCTCCGCTCGACGGACCAGCGCCGATCGGGGATCAGCGCTTGAATACGTCCCGTAATTTGTCCGCGGCACGTTTGACGTTTCCACGGGCCCGCTCACGACGTCCTACGGCTTCCAGACGAGAGTCCCCGGTCGCTTTGCCGAGGAATTTCCTGACACTGCCACGGGTGGCCTGCACCCGGTGCGCGATTCGATCATCGAACTTCATCATGACGAATTCCTAGTAGTACCAACGGCGGCCACCGACCGGGCGGCCCACCGCACCGGCCAGCATCAGCACGAGGCCGATAACCAAGACGATGATGCCGGCGGTGGTGAGCAATGAAATTCCGAGCAGCCATCCGACGACGAGAAGGACAAGGCCGAGAATAATCATGGTCGCGTTTCCTTTTCTCGAAAACTATTTCGACGTCGATGCCCGCACGCCGCGGGCGCCTGCGGTACGCGGAGCAGCACCGGCAGGAGCTGTCGCCGGTTTGCCGAACAGTCGGCGCCAAGCCGGCTCTCGGGTGGCCTTCGGTTCGGTCTGCTGGCGCACCTCAGGTGTGCTTGCGAGATCGCGCCGGACGGCCGCCATTTCACGACGGGACTGCCGGAGTTCGCGACGGGCGGCCGCGCCACGCCGCGTGACCCGCCACGCACCGGTCAGCACCAGTGCGAGCCCGAGCATCCCGATCGCACCGAGCACGATCCCGTAGCCGAACAGTGCTCCCGTGGAACCGTGGAAGTGGTAATCGAACGCCGCGAAGTCGCTCGTCAATTGCTGGGCTTCGCCCATGTTGCCGACCACGGCGGCGACCCCGATGATCACTGCCGCGATCAAGATGACGAGCCCGATGATGATGATCATGACAATCCCTGTTACGTCGAGTTTGTATTACAACCCCGCTATTCCCGGCAGCAGAAGACTCAAACCCGACATCGAAGATGTTTGAGCCGGTCGAATCGGTCTATGCGGAAAGCATGACGTACACCATTACCTTGCCTAACGTTACCCGCGAGTCCGCGTCGGCGATAGAAACGAACCTGCGCGGCGTCAACGGCATCGACTCGGTCGACATCGATGTGCCCTCGGAGCGTGCCATGGTGAATTCCACTCTTACCTACGGCGAGGTCCTCGACGCGATCCGCCAGGCCGGCGTCGCCGCCTCCTGACCGAAGCGGGGTCGGGCACTGCCGCCATCGAGGCCCCGTGTCCGCCCTGGATCAGGTCGGCACGTGGTGGCACCCACTCCCACCAGGTGATACAGCGCCACACCCATTCGAGCGGTCCGTAACGGAAGAACCGCAACCACACAGCGCTGACGATCGCTTGCGACGCGATGATCGCGACCGCCGAGCCCAGCAGCGCCGCATAGTTGTCGGAACCGGACAGTCGCAGCCACGGATCCGCGAGCAGGATCACCGCTGTGGCGCAGACGTAGTTGGTCAATGCCATGCGGCCGAGCGGCTCGAGCACTTCCGACAGCACCTGCCCTGGCTCGATACGCATCAACAGCAACAGGCCGGTGAGGTAGGCCAGCGCGCCGAGCAGGCCGGCGACCGGCGAGGCGGGGGTGGACCACAGCTCGAGATAGGGCGTGCGGTACTCCCACCGGCCCACCAGGACGGCGGCGGGCAGCGCTGAGGCGAACACCGCGCCGATCTGCCAGCCGCGTTCATCCAAGGTGTCGGCGATCCCGTAGCGGGCGGCGGCCAGGCCGAGCAGGAAAAGCCCTGGCACCATGGCCAGCCCGCCGCCGAGAGTCAGCGCCACGGCGAGGGTGAATGCCGCGCCCACGCTCAGCACTACCCAGTTCGGCAGCGCGGACGCGGGCAGCAAGATCACCAACCCGACGATCGCGTACGGCAGCAGCGCCTCCCCTGGTTGGAACTGGTGGTGGACCAGACCGATGACTCCGAGCGCGAGCAGGCGGCGGACCAGGACAAGTCGCGGTCGGTCGGTCCGCTGGGCCGCGCTGTCCAGGAACAGGGCGAAGCTCAACCCGAACAAGAACGAAAAGATCGGAAAGAACCGTCCTTCGAACAACACCGACAACACGTGCCGGACCGGAACCATCTCGCCCGGTCCTGTCGTAGCGGCCATATCGGCGATCTGCCAGATGTCGACCACCAGGATCCCGCACAGCGCGAAACCACGGACGGCGTCCCATTCGTGAATGCGTAGTGGGCCCTGGGCGTAGTGCATGTGTCTCACGGTATCGACCACCAGGCATGTCGGCCGTATCCCTGCACGGAGCTGTCGGCCGACCTCGAAAAACTTCGTAATCTGCGACGGCAGCGCCGAAACCACGCACCCGTGGTTTTCGCGCTTAGAAGCCGGCAGGCGCCGTAGGCGGCGGCTCGGGGCGGTTTCGCGGGACGCACGTCCACTGCCCGTCACGCATGTCCCAGTACGCGGAGACGCCGCCCGCCGAACAATCGCCGCCGACCTCACGCGCGGCTCGCAGCGGCACGAGCTCGGGCGATGTCGGCGCCTGAAGGGACTTGGCGTAAGGCCAGGCGCGCGTCCGCGTCGCCGTGGATGCTGTCGAGTGCGGTGGCTTGCCGTCGGCTGAGTCGCCGATCGGCTGCAGCAGAACCACGATCCCGACCACGAGGGCGAGGACGGCGGTGATCAACGCCGCATTGGGAAGGATGCGTGAACCATCACCGCCACGATCGTCGTCGGGTCCGCGACCGCTGTCGGATGTGACCATCGATCCGCCTTCGCTGCCGAGTAGGAGCTACCGTCACGAACAGCACGCCTCTCCAGCAGGCTACCTAAGGTTGCCAGCTGGTAGATCAACTTTCGAGAGAAGCGAATTCCCAGCTCAGTGAGCGTTCAAAGAAGTGCCAGAAATTAACTAAAATATTTTCGGCACGTTGACCGCACCGTCGACGACGACGCGAAGGGACGCGGCTACGGGCTGGCCGCGAGGAACACAAAAGCCGAGAACAGAGCCAGATGGACGCCGCCTTGCAGGAGGGTCGCCCGCCCTGACAGAACCGTGAGCCCGCCCACCACGACGGTCAGGGCGAGCAGAACCATCTGAATCGCGCCGAGCCCGAGCACCAGTGGACCTTCCAACCAGATGCTTGCCACCGCGATCGCCGGAATGGTCAGACCGATACTCGCCATGGCCGACCCCAGCGCGAGGTTGAGGCTGATCTGCACCCGGTCGCGGCGGCCGGCCCGGACCGCGGCGAGCGTTTCGGGCAGCAGCACCATCAGCGCGATCACCACACCGACCGGACTGCGAGAACGGGAACGAGAACGGTCCAGCGGGCGATCAAAACACCGATCATGCCCACCATCGTCCAGCAAATTACTCGCAAATAGGACAATTCATCAACCGCTACTCCCCCGACTGCCCGTTCAGTCGTCCAGATCGATCCGCACGGTGAGCAGGTCGGTGCCGACGAGCCGGACGGCCGCGCTGTTGGCACGTGGCAGGGCGGCGAGGCGGGCACGCGGGTCGTCGCCCGGCAGCAGGTGCGCGGTGCCGGTGTGCCAGCGCCCGTGCAGGCGTAGCCGAATCCGATTGTCCGCCTTGATATTACGAATGTACTGTGAGCGGTCCCCGAACTCGGAGACGAGCCAGAACTCCCGTCCGATCTTGCGTCCGCCGATGGGAGTGACGCGCGGCTGCCTACTGACCCGGCCAGTGGTTTCCAGGATGGGCTGCCCGGGCAGCCTGCGAAGGATCGGGTTGCCGACCCGGCGCTGGAACGCCGTCACCACCCGATGCTGAATATCGCGCATGTTCGGCATGCGGCGACGGTAACACCGGACGAACCCGCCGACAGTGTTCGCCGCAGGGCATGGCGATCCGCGCGCCGGGCGGTGTCGAAGTGGTGGCCGTTCGGCAGAAGCATCGCGATGGATCGACCCGGTGCCCGCCGATAGGTGAGAATTTGGCGGTGCGGACCCAGTTCACTGCCGAGCTCATCGCGTTGACCAATGATTTGACGATGATGTGCAGGCTCGCTCACGACGCCGTCGAACGTGGCACCGATGCGCTCGTCGACGCCGACCTCACCGCGACCTACGAGGTCTTCGCGTTCGACGAGCAGCTACAGAAGATGTACGGGGCCTGCGAGGCGCGCACTGTGGTACTGCTCGCGCTGCAGGCGCCGGTCGCACGCGACCTCCGGCATGTGGTGACCGCCACCCAGATCGCCGGTGAGCTGTCCGGTATCGGATGGCTCGCCAGCCGCGTCGCCGACCAGGTGTACAAAAGTCACCCCGGGCACGTGGCACAGCAGCCCATTCTGGGCATCCTCGCCGCGATGGGGCAGCTCGCGGCCGAGCGCACCGCGCTGGCCGGTCAGGCGGTCGCAGGTCACCCCTCGGTATCCGAGGACGAACCGGGCACCCGATCGATGGAAACGCCGCACCGGCAACTGCATTCGGCGCTGGCCGACCCGGCTTCCCAGCCACCGACCGACGCGGCGATCGACATCGCATTGCTCGGTCACCACTTGGAGCGCTGCGTCGATCACACAGCCCGCATCGAACGGCTGATCCGCTTCCTCGACACCGGCGTTCCCCCGACGGCCCAGTCCAGCGACGAGTAACCCGCGATGGGTCTCGCGGGGAACCCGATGGCCCGCCTTCGCTTCGACCTGGCCCCGGCCGGACGCAGGTGAATCATCAGCCCTTCACCCCGCCGGCCGTGAGTCCGGAGACGATGCGACGCTGGAGCAGGAGCACGATGATCATCAGGGGGATGGTGACCACGGTGCCCGCGGCCATCACGGACGTGAATGGTTCCTCGTGTGGTTTGCTACCCGCGAACCGGGCGATCGCCACAGTGGCCGGTTGGGTCACGTCGTTCGACAGCTGACTGGAGATCAGGTACTCGTTCCACGACGCGATGAACGCCAGAACCGCCGTCGTGAACACGCCCGGCGCGGCCAGAGGCAGCAACACCATCCGGAAAGCCTGTGCCCGGGTGGCTCCGTCGATCCGGGCCGACTCCTCGAGCTCCCACGGCAGTTCCTTGAAGAACGCTGTGAGCGTGTAGATGGTGAGAGGCAGCACAAAGGAGATGTTCGGGACGATCAGCGCCTGGTACGTGCCGAACCATCCAATCGTGGTGAACAGCTGGAACAGTGGTGTCAAGAGCGCGACGCCGGGGAACATCGATGCCGCAAGCACAATGCTGAGGACGAGATTCCTGCCGCGGAAGGTCAGCCGCGCGAGTGCGTACGCGGTGAAGATCCCGAACACGAGACCGATCGCGGTGGTGACTGCGCCGATGATGGTGCTGTTGATCAGCGCCCGGGCGAAGTGGTTACCGGTGTCGGTGGTGAACACGCTCGCGAAGTTCTCCAAGGTGACATGGGTGGGCCACGGGGTGGTGTCGAATGTGTAGTCGGAGTGCCGAAAGGCGGTGACCACCATCCAGTAGACCGGGCCCATGCCCCAGAAGACGATGACGGCGAGCCCGAGGTAGGTGCGGACTGGGGCCAATCGCGAGCCGAGGCGGCGCCGCGCCAGCGCAAGCCCCGAGGCGCCTCGGATGACGACTGCTGTGGACACGATGTCAGGCCTTTCGCTGCTTGTCCTGGGTCTCGACCACGTTGACGCCCATCACCTTCACGAGCGCATAGGCGACGGCGAAGATGAACAGGAACGTGATCGTCGACAGGGTGGAGGCGCTGTTGAATCCCTGCCGCATCTGATCGATGACGAGGATCGAGAGCGTCGTCGTCGCGGTGCCGTCGCCGCCGCCACCGTCGGTGAGGATGGCCGGCAGGTCGTATATCCGCAGCACGTCGAGCACGCGGAAGAGGACCGCGACGAAGATCGCCGGTCTGATCAGTGGAAGTGTGACCAGCCGGAACCGCTGCCACACACTCGCACCGTCCACCCGCGCTGCCTCGTACGGTTTGCTCCTCCTGGAATGTGACTGCCTCGCGCGGGATGTCGCCGTTCCAGTACGCGTCGACGAGCGACTGTAGGCCCGCCTTGGCCTCGGGGCTGTCGATGGTCGGTGTCACCCCGTCCGCACCGATGATCGAGCCGCCCGCCGTGGTGACGGCTTCGGCCGCGTTCACAGTGAGACCCTCGTACTTCGCGTACTGACCGGCGTAACACCCGATTCCGGCGTCTCGTGCGGCACCGCACCGCGCGATCAGCTCGTCCCAGGTCGCAGGCGGATGGTCCACGAGATCGGTGCGGTAGTAGAGCAGTGCGCCGTCACTGACCTGCGGGGACGCGTACAAGATGTCGCCGTAGCCGGCGCCCGTCACGGTGGACTCCAACAGCTCGGCGGTGTCGATTCCCATCGGGCCTTTCAGCGGCTGCAGCCATCCACGGGCCGCGAACTCGGCAGTCCAGATGAGATCGACGACCGTGACGTCATACCCGGTGTTGCGGGACTGGAAGTGTTGCACCAGGTCTTCGTGCTGCTGGTCGGGTTTGTTGGACTGTTCCTCGAAGACCACCGCCTCGCCGGGGTGCGTCGCGTTCCATTCGTCGATGAGGGGCCGGATGACGTTCGAATTGTCCTTGCCCTGCACATACGTGATGGGTCCGCGTCCGTCCAGGTTGTCGTGTTCGGCTTGTGCGGCAGCCCTGATTCCCTGATCCGCACAGGACGTCGCGGCCAGTACGATCCCGGCGGCGAGCAGTGCGATCGCGCCACGTCTCATCGGTCGTGCTCCGGTTCCGTCAGCCATACCGCGGTGTCGGCCGGGAGCACACCGCCGGTGACGCCTGGCCCCGAAGCCAGGACCCTCCGCATGCCCGCAGGCAGTTCGGTGTCGGTGGCGCCGGTGTTCACCCAGCACTGAACGCCGCCGCGGGCGAACGCGAGCACGTCATGAGGGGTTTCGAGCCACTCCACCGGCTCGTCCGTAGTCCACAGCTGCCGGCGGAGCGCGAGGACCTGCCGGTACAGGGTGAGAAACGAGCCAGGGTCGCCGTGCTGGGCTTGCACCGTGTGCGGTGCCCAGTGCCCGGGCTGCGGCAGCCAGGTGTCCTTTTCCGCGTCGGGCGGCGAGAAGCCGTACGGGGCTTCGTCGTTCGACCACGGGATCGGCACACGGCAACCGTCACGGCCGACGTCGGTGAAGCCGGATTGGAACCATGTCGGATCCTGACGCACCTCGCCGGGGAGCTCTTCGACCTCCTCGAGCCCGAGTTCTTCACCCTGGTAGATGTACGCAGTGCCCGGCAAAGCCGCCTGTAGCAGCGCGGCCGCGCGGGCGCGACGCCGCCCCAGCGCGAGGTCGGGCTGCTCGCCGGCCCAGCGGCTTCGCTCCCAGTCGGTTTCGACCAAGTGGTCGGGCTGCGATCGAGAGTAGCGGGTGACGGTGCGGGGAACGTCGTGGTTGGAGAGCACCCACGTCGCGGGCGCACCCACCGCGCCGGCCTGCGAGAGGGCGTCGTCGATCACGGCGCGGATGCTCTCCCCACGCCAGGGGGCACGAAGGAAGTCGAACTGGAACGCGGTGTGCAGCTCGTCCGGACGCAGGTAGCGAGCCAGACGGTCGTTGTTCGCCACCCAGGCCTCGGCCACGAAGACGCGGTCGGCGTACTCGTTCGCAACCGCCCGCCACCCGCGGTACACCTCGTGCACGGCGTCCTGATCCCACGCCGGGTGCGGGTCGGTGTGTTGCGAACCGGGAAGGCGCTCACCGGCATCGGGCAGGGCGGGGTCCTTGGTCAGGCCGTGCGCGACATCGATCCGGAAGCCGTCGACGCCCTTGTCGAACCAGAAGCGCAGGATGTCCTCGAACTCGGCTCGCACTCCGGGGTGCTCCCAGTTCAGGTCGGGTTGGGCGGGTGCGAAGAGGTGTAGATACCACTCACCCGTATCGAGACGGCTCCACGCGGGGCCGCCGAACGCGCTCTGCCAGTCGTTGGGTGGCTGGTCCCCGCCCGGCCCGCGGCCGGGACGGAAGATGTACCGGTCGCGGGCGCCCGGCTCATCGCGCAACGCGGCCTGGAACCAGCGGTGGTCGCTGGACGTGTGGTTGGGAACGATGTCGAGAATCACGCGGATGCCCAGCTCGTGGGCCTCGATGATAAAGGCTTCGCCCTGCTCGAGGGTGCCGTACGACGGTTCGATGTTCCGGAAGTCGGCGACGTCGTAGCCGGCGTCGGCCATCGGCGACGGGTACCACGGGTTGATCCACACGGCATCGATGCCGAGCTCGGCCAGGTATGGGAGCTTCGATCGCAATCCGGTCAGATCGCCGATGCCATCGCCGTTCCCATCGGCGAAGCTGCGGATGTAGACCTGGTAGACGACGGCCGTCTTCCACCACGGTTCCGTTTCTCGGGCCGTAGGGGAGTTTGCGGCCGACTGCACGGACTGGGACATCGAATCTCCTCGAGAAGCTACGTAAACATTTGCCTCTATAGAGTCGTCGCAGCGCTGCGGCGCAAGGTCGATGCCGCGATTGTCGTCGCATTTCCGCTCACCGCTGCGGAGCGGATTCGACTCGCGCAGATGGCCGTATCGGTGGTCGTCGTCTCTTGCGCCGATACTCGGTTCCTCAGGCAGCGACTCCTAGTCCAGCAGCGGGAACCGACTCGAGTCGAGCAACTCGGCGATCGCGTCCAACTTCGCTTGCGGCGCCGCGTAATCCGGGTGCGCGCGCAGCACCGACGCCGCGTCGTGTAGCCGGATCATCTGCTGCTCGGCCACCGCCGCGGTGCGCCCACCCCGGCTCACGGCGTGCCTGGCGAAAACCGGCCTGCGCGGGTCGACGCGACCGAGGGCGAGCGCCTTGTCCACCCGGCGCGAACAACGGCAGAACGCCGTCGGTTCGACGAGACCACAGGTCGCGTCGAGGAAGTTGCCGAGCCGTTTCTTGGCCCGCTCCAACCGCTTTCGATAGGCGACGGGAGTGATGCCGAGGATCCATGCGGAATCGACGGAGCGCAGCTCGAACACCTCGCCGAGCACGAAGGCGATCCACTCGTCGCGAACCAGACATTGCACCATGGCCTGGCTGCAGTTGAGCCGCACTTCGGCGGTCAGCAGCGCCGCCTCGGGCCCGCGGTAGTCGGCGTCCGCCGGCGGGCGCACCGAGCACAGCGTGCCTGTCCAGCCAGTCCGCGAGCGCCGGCCGATGTCCTCCGGCCGGTCCTCCGGCGCGTGGTGTCCGGCCGGGCCGATCGGCGCGACCTCGGCGCTCGCGAATGTGGTCGCGGCCCACTCGACCGTCTCCGGCGATCCGAGCCCGACCCCGTTCTCCAGCGCCATCACCAGTTTGGGTACCTCGGGTGTCACGGCTGCCCAGGTGCCGTAGTTCCGCACGATGGCGACGACGTCGGCGGGTTCGCCGTCGAGCGGGAACTCCCTGGGCCACACCAGCAGCGGCTTGCGCGAGGCCGGGGTCGGATACGGCGCCCGGTACACGTCGTGATCCTCGACGGAGAGGGCGGCCACTCCCTTCGGAAGGTTGAACTCGATGAAGGTGTTCTCCTCCAACACCATTCGCTCGCCCTCGGCCGACCGGAACTTGCGGAACAGCTCAGCACCGAGCCCGGGCAGCTCGTCCCAGCGCATCGGCCGCAGGAAGGTCTCGATCAGCGCGAGACCGCGAACCCGGCCGGGATGCCGTGCCGCCCAGTCCATACCGAGCGCTCCGCCGCAGTCGTGGCCGACCAGGACAACCTGGTCCAGCCCGAGCGCGTCGGACCAGGCATCCAGGTATGCGGCGTGATCGGTGAAGCGGTAGCCGATATCGGGCTTGCCCGACTCCCCCATCCCGATCAGGTCGGGCGCCAGCACCCTGGTCCGATCCGCGACGTGCGGTATTACATTGCGCCACAGGTGCGACGACGTCGGGTTGCCGTGCAGGAAAACCACCGCCACCGTGCCCCTCGCCGGTGTCGCGGTAGTTGATAAACGAGTCGAGAATGTCGACGGTAGGCATAAGGTTGTCCTCCCAATATCGGCTTGCTCTCTATGCAGTTTTCGACACACGATGGCGGTAGGCTGTGACCGGCTTTCAGGTGAGGCTTGTCACACTCGGGGTAGCCGGAAACATCCGCAGGAGTGCAGTAGATGGCTTGGATACTGAAGATCAGCTGAGAACTTTCGGGTACATCGACAGGAGCTTGCCAAGGCCACCGCCAGCTATCTACTGTCTTGATACGTAGACGAAGCGTAGTCCGGACGGAGATACAACGGTGCGGCAGCGACTGGTGAGCAACCGGCGGATGGCCTGGGCAGCCGACGCGGATCGGATTCCGATTCACCCCTGATCATCACGAGCGAGCCCGGAGTCGGCGCGGCTCGACACCTCGGGACCTCCCCCTCATCAGCCCCGTGGTGTCGTAAAGTGCGGTCCTCGGACTGGACACCCGTCCCGCACAGCCGCGCCACCGGTCTCCCTCGTGAGTAGCCGCCCTCGAGTCGGCGCCGGCACGGCGGCTCGAGGGCGGGCCCCCATCCCGGTCGCCTGTCCAGTCAATGTGGCACACCGATGAATCCGTGCAGCTGTGCCGAATCTCATACGCGCCGTTCGATTATTTCGTCACAACCACCGGATACCTTGACGCCGGTTACAGTTGAAGTGGCGTTAGGAAGTTCGATGAAGTTCACAGCACGGCGGCTGGCTCGGATAAGCCTCGTAGTCGCGACCTTCGTCGGACTTGCCTGTGTCACCGTCGGCTGCGGCGGCTCGGCCGCGAAAGTGGGGTGCGGCTCCGGCCGGGTGTGTGGCAACAGTCCCGCCGCCATGCCCAGCCGTGACGCGCTCGCCCTGCTCGATTCCCTGCGAGTCGCGGGCCGCGCGGCCAAAACTGGTTACAGCCGCGATGAATTCGGCCCACCTTGGTCAGACAACGTCACGGTGCCCGGCGGCGACAACGGTTGTGACACCCGCAACGACATCCTGCAGCGCGACCTCACCGAGGTGACGTTCAAGTCGGGCAAGTGCGTCGTCGCGACCGGCACGCTGAACGACCTCTACACCGGTAAGACCATCCACTTCGTGCGCGGCACCAAGACCTCCGACGAGGTGCAGATCGATCACGTCATCGCCCTGTCGGACGCCTGGCAGAAAGGCGCGCAACAGCTGTCGGCCGAACGCCGCCGCGACCTCGCGAACGATCCACTGAACCTCCAAGCCGTAGACGGACCGACCAATCAGTCCAAGAGCGATTCCGACGCAGCGTCCTGGCTGCCACCGAACAAGGGCTACCACTGCGCCTACCTGACCAGGCAAATCCAGGTGAAGGCCGCCTATAAGCTGTGGGTCACCGACTCCGAAAAAGATGTCATGGCTCGGGAACTGCGCACCTGTCCGTGACCCCTACGGCAACGCGACAACCACCTTGCCGAACGGATCACCGGTGCGGAAGTAGTGATAGGCCGCTTCCGCCTGGTCGAACGAGAACACCGAATCGAGCACAGGACGCGTTTTGTGCTCGGTAATCGAGCGGTTCATCGCCTCGAAATCGACTCTGCTGCCTACCGCGATCCGACGAATGGACAGATACGACGCTCCGAATGGGTTACCGGTCGGCGCATCCTCGGCGGGCATCGCGCCGACCATCGTGATCCGCGCGTTGTACGCGCCCGACCGCACAGATCGCGCCAGCGTCGGCAGCCCCACCGCATCCAGGACGTGTTCCACGCCGTCACCGCCGGTGCGGTCCAGCACGGCACGTTCCCAGTCCGGTGTCCGGCTCCGAACGATCACCTCGTCGGCGCCCAGATCGCGCAGCCGCGCGGCCTTATCCGCGGTGGAAGTGATCGAAATGACCTCGGCCCCAAGCATTTTGGCGTGCTGAACACCGAACAGTGCGACCCCTCCGCTACCGACGATCAGCACGGCCTCCCCCGGCAGGACCGGAAGCGGCGCGGTGAGTGCCGCCCAGGCCACCACGCCGGCACATGTCAGCGTGGCGGCTTCGGCATCGGTGAGATGCCGGGGAACGTGGACCACCGAATCCTCCTCGAGCACTGCGTACGTGGCGAGCATGCCGTGGTACGTGGCGCCGTACTGTTCGAGGACATGAGACTGCCGTTGTGGACCGTCGATCCACCGGACGAAGTATGTCGCGGTCACTCGGTCGCCCACCGAGGCACGAGTCACCTTGTCGCCCACCGCGACCACTTCGCCGACGCCATCGGAGAGTGGCACGATCCCGGGCGTGGCCGACAGCGGATAGGCGCCGTCCAGCAGCATCAGGTCGCGCCGGTTCAGCGACGCGGCCAGCACGCGAACGACGACCTGGTGAGAACCCGGCTCCGGAGTCGGCTGCGGTGCGACGGTCAGCCCGGCCACGCCGCGCGACGGGTCCAGGTGGTAGGCAGCCGCGGTCATCACGCGAGGCCGATGTACTGGTGATCCCACCTGATCCGGCCTTCGCCGTCCAGCGCCACGACGTCATATCCGCCGCCTGCGACCGCCCCGTCGGCCTTGTTCACCATTCGCCATGCGAGTCCCATCACGTTCGCTGACAGCCGTACCGCCTGCCCGCTCGGCGCGAACACGTGCGCACCTGGCGCGACGAACATTTCGTACGCGCGGTCGACGCGACGGTCCAACGCTTCGTAGCCGCGGATCTCCACGGTCGGGATCGGAAAAGACAGAGCGGCGAGCGCCTCTCGCATCGCCTGCGGCGGGTCCACCAGCACCTGAGCGCCATCCACCGCCCACAGCTCCCTGATCTGCTTGTGCCGGATCTCGGCGTCGGGCTCATTCCACATCGCGATGTATCGGTCGGTGAAGTCCGTCAGCTGCTGCTCATCGAGTTGGTTGCTCATGCGAGAGAGTTTCGCCGGTCACGTCGTCGCGTGCGATTCCCCGCGGGGAATGGCGGAGCAACCCCGCGGCGATCAATACTGCTCAGATGACGACGGCGATCGAGTCCGGGTTCGCTCGGCAGCTCAAACACTGGCGGACCCTGCGCCGGGTCAGCCAGCTCGACCTCGCGACCCGCGCCGACACCACGCAACGGCACTTGAGCTTTCTGGAGCAGGGGCGCTCGCGGCCGGGACGCACCATGGTGGTGCGGCTCGCCGAGTCGCTGGACTTGTCCCTGCGCGAGCGCAACGGACTGCTGCTCGCCGCCGGCTACGCTCCGGTCTTTCCCGAATCCGACCTGGACACCGCGGAATTGGCGCCGGCGCTGGAGGCGCTGACGGCCATCCTGGACGGCCACCTACCGTACCCGGCGCTGATCGCCCGGCCCTACGGCATCCTGCTCGCCGCCAACGCCGCATTCGACGTGCTTACCGAGGGCGCCGCACCATGGCTGCTCGAACCCCCGGTCAATGTGCTGCGGCTCGCGCTGCACCCCCATGGCTTGGCGACCAGGGTGCTCAACCTGCCGGAATGGGGCAGGCACGTCACCGAAGCGCTACGGGGCAGAGTCGCACGCAGCCCCGACACCGCCTTGGACGAGCTGATCGCCGAGCTGGAAGGCTATCTGCCGCGAACCGATCCGGGTCCAGACCATCTCGGCTTCGCGGTGCCATTGCGCCTACGCGGCGACGAAGGCGAGCTGCGCTTGATCACCACCATTACCTCGTTCGCCACCGCCGTCGACATCACGCTTGCCGAGCTGCAGTTGGAAGCGTTTCTGCCCGCGGACGAGCAGACCGCGCGGGTCCTGCGCGAACGCGCCGCACTGCGATCCGGGTCGGATAAGTCCTGCCGGTCCGAGGGACCGGCAGGACTACTCGCCTAAACCGAGCTCGTCGTGAGTTCGTCGTCGGCCGGCGCGTCCCAGTCGATCCGATAGCGCTGCTCGGGCCCCATGGTCTTCTCCGGGTTCATCAGTGTCTTGACCATGAGCGGCATCAGCAGCTGCATCGCCTTGCGCGCCACCGGCCCCGGCGTCTTGCTGTGGTTGATCTTCGCGGCGCGTGCCGCGACCCCTTCCACCCGGCCGCGCCGCAGCCGCTCGTATACAGCGAACGCCTCGGCCGGTGTCGGCAGATCACGCAGGCACCGGGCCAGCTGCACAGCACTCTCGATCGCCAGCGACGCGCCCTGTCCGGAGCTGTTGGACGGCGCGTGCACCGCGTCGCCGACCAGCACCATCCGCCCGCGATACCAGTGCGGCACCCGCGGCATGATGTGCAGCGCACCGACCACTTCGAGCTGGTCCTCGGTGGTGCGCCGGGCCAGTTCGCCGCCGGGATCGTCGTCACGGTAGGTCTCGCGCAGGGTCTCGAGCCAGTGCGTTTTCGGGATGGCCCGTGCCGCGGTGAGCGACAGGTACTCCTTGTGCGGCAGGTTGGCTCCCCACGCCACCCTGCCGTCCGCGGTCGGCCAGTAGAGGTAGTACGCCCGCTTGCCGAATGCGAAAGTCATGGTGTCGGGCGGGACGTCGGCGTCACACTCGGTGACCGCGCCGAAGCCGACCATGCCGAGGTAGTCGGGACCGGGCGCGTTCGGGTCGATCAGGTTGCGCACTGTCGAGCGGATGCCGTCGGCACCGACGAGCACGTCCGCGGTGGACGTGCTGCCGTCGGTGAACCGTGCGGTGATGCCCGATTCGTCCTCGCGCACGTCGACCAGACGCTTGTTGTACTCGAAAGGAACGCCGGCGGTGACCGCATGCTGGTGCAGTGCCCGGTGCAGTTCGCTGCGATCGACAACCTGCAGGGGTGGGACCTCGGAAAGGCTGGGCAGCTGCAGGAGCTTGCCACCGACGGACATGTTCATCTTCGTCACAGGCAGCGCGATGTCGCGCACGGGATCGCCCGCGCCGATGAGGTCGAGGGCGGCGACGCCGTTCGGCGCAAGCGCAAGCCCACTGCCGATGCCATAGGACGGGCCGGGGTAGGCCTCGTAGACGCGGGCTTCGATGCCCGCCT
Source organism: Nocardia sp. NBC_00881 (assembly GCF_045207455.1). Lineage (NCBI taxonomy): Bacteria > Bacillati > Actinomycetota > Actinomycetes > Mycobacteriales > Nocardiaceae > Nocardia > Nocardia sp. NBC_00881. Next base: position 7,213,975 of record NZ_CP108798.1, on the reverse strand, counting down.
CGAGCAGGGCCGTCGCGACGACGGGTCCGGCGATGCCGCCACCGATTACGAGGGCGGTACGTGTTGTGGACATGAGTGTCTCCAGGATTTGTGCGATACGGGTTGCGATTCCCCGAACCGACCCGCGCGTCAGCCACCTGGTTATCCTGTGGTTGCCAGCCTTGTAGCCGGGTGCGCGTTCGCGGGCGCGGTTCGAGACTGTTCGATCGGGCCCGGCGGCGGTGTTGCCGCACCCCGCCGGGGCCGGTTTCGGCTAGTTCTCGGTCATCCCCCTCTCCACCAGCTCGGCGACTTCGGACGGGTCCATGCCACGCTCGTGCCAGTCCCGCCACTGCGTCAGTCCGGGGAAGGTGCCCTCGTTCAGTTCGTCGCGCAGGGAACGCGTCCATGCCGCTTCGGCTTCCAGCATCGCGAGCCCGAATTCGGACTCGACGACGAACAGTCGCGGCAGCTTGGCGACGGCGAGTTCGTCGAGTTCGCGGCGGACAGCCTCGATGTTGTGCCGCAGCGCGTCGAGACGCCGTCCCAGCAGCTCGATCACCTCCGTGGGTGGCAGTACCGCGAGAATGGACAGGCCGGCGACGAACCGGTGATGTTCCGGTTCGGGGGTGGCGAGCAATTCCCTGGTCCAGTCGGCCATCTCGGCGCGACCCACGTCGGTGATCCGATAGATCACCCGCTCCGGCCGCGCACCGTCGCGTTCGCTGCCGACGACCTCGAGGAAGCCGACCTTCTCCATGTTCTGCACGACTGTGTAGAGCGAGCCCCACTTGATGTCCATGTCGCGCTCTTTGCCCCGGTCCCGCAGGGTCTGCGCGATTTCGTACCGGTGCATCGGTCGCTCGACGATCGCGGAGAGCACCGCGAGTGCGAGCAAGTTGTTCACTTTGCGCTTCTTGACCACGGCACCTCCTTACTCGTATACGAATATACGTAAACGAGTATTCAGTGGCAAGTCGTGCAGGCCGGACCGATCACGCCATGCGCGGCGACGGAGCCACCCCCGACCCCTCGATCAGTGACAGCGCGATCGGCACCAGCAGATCCACCAGCTCGGTGACCGTCGGACGCGGATCAGCGAGGACCCACTCGTGCGCGAGCCCATTGATCGCACCGATGAGAGCGCTTGCGGCCCACCCGGGACCGCCCCGCACCCGTGCGCTGGGCGCGACGACCGGGACAACGGCGGACTCCAGCACCGACGCCCAGGCGTGCCGTCGCACGCGGCGGTGCCGCTCCATCCGGTCGCTCACTCCGACCACTTCGACGAAGGCGACCTTGGCTCGGTACGGGTCGGAGCCGATCGACTCGAGATACGCGGCGACCACGGCGGTCATCGCGGCGGTCAGGTCGAAGCGGGGGTCGAGCGCACCCATCCTCGCCAGCACCGCGGCGGCGGCCTCGTCCTGGATCCGGTCATAGGCCGCGACCAGCACGTCCTCCCTGGTCTGGAACTCCTCGTAGAACTGCCGCTTGGACAGGCCCGCGGCGGCGCACACGTCGGCCAGCGAGCAGTTCACGTAGCCACGCTCGGCGAAGATCCGGGTCGCCGCCGCGAGAAACCGCTGGCGCCGCTCAGCCTTCCGCTCCACGACGGCTCGCCCGCCGTATTGCCTTCCCCCTATCGCAGTCACACCCTTCACCGTAGCGAAACCGTGGATCACAGCCCATCCGTGCGGACGACCGGCGAATGAACGCTCGCGACGGGTGATAGTTGTGATGCGGGTCATAATCGGGCATAATCGACACAGTCTGAAACCAACCGGGATCACATACGTCGCCGTGGAACAAAGAGGTTCTCGCGTGGTCACTTCCCGCAGGCACACACCGAAGCCGCTCGCCCCCAAGGCCGTAGCGGCGAAAGACCGCTCCGCAGGCCGGCTGGTGAGGCAGGACGTCACGATCATCGACGTCGGATCGATGACGCTGGACCCCGCAACCCGTCAGGGGCGGGGCGAAACCGTGAGCACCCTGCTCGCGGCCAGCTTCCAGCAGCGGATGCCTGCCGAGCGCGTTGCCCATGTCATCGAATTCCGTCCCGCGGCAAGGATATTTCCGTCCGCGGCAATCGGCGCGAGGGTGCCCGCGCGGCTTCCCTCATAACTTACTCAAGAGTAAGGTTGTCTTCATGGCGTGGAGACCTACTGAAATCCCGGACCAGACCGGACGCACCTATGTGATCACCGGCGCGAACGGCGGACTGGGCGCCGTCACCACCGGAGTCCTCGCGGCCAAAGGCGCTACCGTCGTCATGGCCTGCCGCGACGCGGAGAAGGCGAAAAAGGTCGCCGACGACATCGAGGGCGATGTGCGGGTGGCCGAATTGGACTTGGCCGACCTGGCCTCGGTCCGCGAATTCGCCGAGGACAGGAGCGAGTTCGACGTACTGATCAACAATGCCGGCCTGATGAACGTCCCGTTCTCGCGGACCAAGGACGGCTTCGAAACCCAATGGGGCGTCAACCATCTCGGCCACTTCGCGCTGACCGGACTACTGCTGGACCGGATCACCGACCGGGTGGTGACACTGGCCAGCATCGCGCACAAGCAGACCCCTAAACTCCGGATCGACGACCTCGACTACGAGCACCGTCGTTATCAGCGCAATCTCGCGTACGCGCAGTCCAAGCTGTGCAACCTCATGTTCGCACGGGAACTCCAGCGCAGGCTGGCCGAAGCCGGCTCGGCGAAGCGCTCCTACGGCGTCCACCCCGGTGTCTCGGCCACCGACCTGTTCGCGCATACCGAGACGCCGATCGACCGGATCGCCAAGCCCTTCATCCGCCTGATCGGGCATTCGCCCGCGAAGGCCGCGCGCTCGACGCTGTTCGCAGCGACCATGCCCGACGCCGACCCCGAGGTGTACTGGGGCCCGTCCCGACTGTTCCAGACCCGAGGCCCGGTGGACGCGTCGCCGTCCTCTCGGCTGTCGAAGAACAAGGACCTGTGGGAGCGGCTGTGGGCTGAATCCGAGCGGCTCACCGGGGTCACCTACAAGTTCTGATCGCAAGAACCTGCCGCCGCCGTCGGCGGGCCGTTCCACACCGCAATGATGTGATCACAGCCTAGTGGGAGCACCGACCTGGCTCTACGTGCCGCGTAGTAGAAGAGGTACCGTGGAAGCCGTGTCCGCCTCACCCCGCCGCTCGGCACACAATCGCCCGGCCCTCATCGTGCTGGTGTTTGTCGCTGCGCTGGGGTGCCTTGCCCTGGCCTGGTGGCAGTGGGAGCGGTTCGAATCCGCCAGCGGCACCGGTCAGAATCTCGGGTACGCGCTGCAGTGGCCACTGTTCGCGGCGTTTGCCGTGTTCGCCTACTTCCGGTTCGTCCGGCTGGAGCGGGAGGCCGAACAGAACGACAAGCCCTCCGACGCGGAGCATGAGCCCGTCGAGGCCAGGCTTGCCACGAAACCCGCTGCACCCAAGGAGCTTCCGGCAGGTCTGCTGCCGGAGCGCCCGAAGGTCGTGCGGGAAGAAGACCCGGCGCTCGCCGAGTACAACCGGTACCTCGCCGCGCTGCACGCCCACGACATCGATGAGCAGGTCCGTGCGGCGGGCCTGAACACACCCGAGAGGAGCGCCGGTTGACCACCAGCGAGAATTCCACCGAGGCCACCGTGGTACCCGCACCGACGGTGAACACCGCCAAGATCACCTCGGCACTGCTGCGCTACCGCGCGCTGGCCTGGATCACCGGTCTCTGGTTGCTGCTACTCACCGGCGAGATGATCGCCAAGTACGGCTTCGACGTGCACACGCCCAGTTGGATCGCCGTGGTCCACGGCTGGGTGTACTTCGTCTACCTGCTGGTCACCGCCGATCTCGCGGTCAAGGTCCGCTGGCCAGTGCTCCGTACCGTCGGCACCCTGCTCGCGGGGACCATCCCTCTGCTGTCGTTCTTCGTCGAGCATGTCAACGCGAAAAAGGTCAAGCAGGACTTCGACATCTGACGCCTCCGGCGTCAGCGCGCGGTCAGCGCGGCCAGCTTCGGCAGCAACTGGGTCAGCGCCCGCCCCCGATGTGACACCGCGTCCTTCTGGGCGGGCGTCAGCTGGGCGGCGGTGATTGCGCCGCCCTCCGGAACGAACAGCGGATCGTAGCCGAAACCGCCGTCGCCTACCGGCTCGCGGCCGATCGAGCCCGGCCATTCGCCCCGCACGACGATTTCCCCGCCGCCCGGCACCACCAGTGCGCAGGTCGAGACGAACCGCGCCCCACGCCGCTCGTCCGGGACATCGGCGAGCTGCGCGAGCAGCAGCGCGTTGTTCGCGGCGTCGTCACCATGCCCACCCGCCCAGCGCGCCGACAGCACACCGGGCATACCGTTCAGAGCGTCCACCTCGAGCCCGGAATCGTCCGCGACACAGGCCAGGCCGGTGGCCACCGCGCCATCCCGGGCCTTGGCGAGCGCGTTCGCCTCGAACGTCGCCCCGGTCTCGGGCGCCTCACCGTAGGCGGGAACGTCGCCGAGCCCGACGATCTCGATACCCGCGACGCCCGCTTCGTCGAGGATACGGCGCAGCTCGTTCAGTTTCTTGCGATTGCGGCTGGCGACCAGAAGGCGAGGCATCACTTCTTCTTCTGCTCGGACGGCTCGGGAAGCACACCCGGGTACGGCAGCGCCAGCGCCTCTTTCTGCACGACGAACAGCTGTTCACAACCCGCGAGCGCGGCGTCGAGCAGCTTGTCCAGTGTGGACCGCGGGAACGTGGCGCCCTCACCGGTGCCCTGAACCTCGACGAGTGTGCCGGTGTCGGTGGCGACCACGTTCATGTCGACCTCCGCACGCGAATCCTCTTCGTACGGCAGGTCCAAGCGCACCCTGCCGTCGACGACGCCGACGCTCACCGCGGCGATCGCGCACGAAATCGGCTGGGGATCCGCCAGGCCGCCCGCCGCGCCGAGATAGGTCACCGCGTCGGCCAGCGCGACGTACGCACCGGTGATGGCGGCCGTCCTGGTTCCGCCGTCGGCTTGCAGCACGTCGCAGTCGATCGCGATGGTGTTCTCGCCGATGGCGGCCAAGTCGATGCAGGCGCGCAGCGAGCGACCGACCAGCCGGCTGATTTCCTGGGTCCGTCCGCCGACCTTCCCTTTGACCGACTCCCTGCCGCTGCGAGTGTGCGTCGCGGCAGGCAGCATGGCGTATTCGGCGGTGAGCCAGCCGAGCCCGGAGTCACGGCGCCACGGGGGCACGCCCTCGGTGACGCTCGCGGTGCACATCACCCGCGTCTGGCCGAACTCCACCAGCACCGAACCGGCTGGATGCGTGGTAAAACCACGGGTGATCCGTACCTCGCGGAGTTCATCGTCCGCCCTACCATCGGCTCGTCTCGACACGGCCACAGCCTACTGTGTTCAATTGCCGCGCCTGCGGCACGGCGTGTTCGCGGCCCGCGCTGTCTCGGGCCGCGAACGGTTGATGCTCGATCTCGCTTCGCTCGGAAGCGGGAGTCCGGCCAGTGTTGCTGCTCGGGTGGCAATCGTTGCGTCTCGAGGTTCGCTGCTTGCAAAACAGCACTGTGCTCAGGCGCTGCAAATTAGATATCGAAGGTCTCGCCCGGTGCCACCGCATGCACCGGTCCGGCGAACTGCGCCTTTGCCTCGGCGATTACATCCTCGCGGGAGGTCCAGGGCGGAATGTGAGTGAGCAGCAGCTCCTTCGCCCCTGCCTCGGCCGCGATCACACCCGCCTCGACACCCGAAAGATGAATGCCCGGCGGCCGGTTCGCGGGGTCGTGGGTCCAGGACGCCTCCGCCATCAGGATGTCGGCGCCCTGGGCGAGTACGCGGACCTCCGGGCACAAGGCAGTGTCACCGGTATAGACGAAGGTTCGCCCGCTCGCGGTCACTACGCGCAAACCATAGGCCTCCGGCGGGTGAAACATCCGGCGCGCCGTTACGGTGTGACCCGGCCCGAATTCGACCGACTCCCCGTCGGCCCACGGTCGCATGTCGATCACGTCGGACCAGTCGTCGCATTCGCCGCCGACCTCGGCGGAGGCATTGCCGATCCGCAGCGCAGTATCCGAGGGGCCACGCACGATCGCCTTCCCCTCCGGCGGTGTCGGGTGGTAGCGCCGCCACACCAGCAGGCCGGGCAGATCCAGGCAGTGGTCCGCGTGCAAATGGGTCAGGAAGACGTCGACCTCGCCTGGATTGGCGTAGCGCTGCAGTGCGCCGAGCACTCCCGGGCCGAAATCGATGACCGTCGGCGACATATCCGGTCCGGTCAGCAGATAACCCGACGCTGGAGAGTCCGGGCCGGACACGCTGCCCGAGCACCCGAGGACGGTAAGGCGCATTCCCCCATGCTGCCACGGTGAATTCTCACTCAAGAAAGGGTCCCCCACAGTTCCTGCAGGGCGACACCCTCAGCGTGGCGGCACAGTGACTCCGGCTCGATCCCCGCGGCGGTGTCGACGTTCATCACCAGAGAGTACCCAGCCGGCCAGCAGTCCACCCACCGCCCCGAAAAGATGCCCCTGCCAAGAGATTCCGGGTTGTCCAGGCAGAACCCCCCACAACAGCGACCCGTAGAGCGCCAGCACGGCGAGGCCGAGCACGATCTGACCGAGGTTGCGGGCGAACCAGCCACGGGAGATGAGGAAGGTCAGCCAACCGAACACCAGTGCCGACGCGCCGAGGTGCACGGAGCCCGCTGCCCCGGTGAGCCAGGTGCCGACACCCGCCACGATCCAGATGATCGCGGTCGCGGCCAGGCCGCGACCGACGCCGGCCAGCAGAGCGAGGAAACCGAGCACCAGCACCGGAAGCGTGTTGCCGATCAGGTGGTCCCAGCCACCGTGTAGCACCGGGGCGAACAGGATGCCGGATAGTCCGTCGGCCCGACGCGGCTCGATGCCCGCGTGGTCGAGCCGATGGCCGGTGAAGGTGTCGACACCTTCGATGCCGTAGAGCAGCCCGACGAATCCGATGATCAGCACCCCGGCACGCAGCCAGAGTTGTCTGACCGCCGCGAGGCCACCTGTCGTTTTCGCCGGAGGCGGCGTAGATGCCTCCGCGGGCTTGCTTAACCGCGCGCGAATCGACGCCATCCGATCAGGGTCGAAAGAAGGCCCGAGTCCCGCACCGCCGGTCAACCGCCACCTCCTCGTCGTGCGACCCCGCCTCTCCGAGGGTACCGGCGCGTCCGGAAATCAGGCCCAGAGCTGGCCGTCGAGCCGTTCTTCCGCCTCTTCGAGGGTGCCGTCGTAGGCCCCGGTCGACAGGTATTTCCAGCCGCCGTCGGCGACCACGAACGCGATGTCCGCGCGGGCACCCGCCTTCGCCGCCTTGCGGGCGACGCCCAGCGCGGCGTGCAGAATGGCGCCGGTGGAGATTCCGGCGAAGATGCCTTCCTCCAGCACGAGTTCCCGGGTGCGCTTGACCGCGTCGTGGGGGCCGACCGAGAAGCGGTTGGTCAGGACGGTCTCGTCGTACAGCTCGGGAATGAATCCCTCATCGATGTTCCGCAGGCCGTAGACCAGCTCGCCGTAGCGCGGCTCGGCGGCCACGATCTCGATGCCGGGCACCTCCTCGCGCAGAAAGCGCCCGGTGCCCATCAGCGTGCCCGTGGTACCGAGTCCCGCGACGAAATGGGTGATCTCGGGGAGATCGGCCAGGATCTCCGGGCCGGTGGTCTCGTAGTGCGCGAGCGCGTTCGCGGGATTGCCGTACTGGTAGAGCATCACCCAGTCCGGGTTCTCCGCCGCGATCTGCTTGGCCTGCGCGACAGCCTGATTCGAGCCGCCCGACGCGGGGGAATCGATGATCCGCGCGCCGAACATGGTGAGCAGCTGGCGGCGCTCCACCGAGGTGTTCTCCGGCATCACACAGACCAGGTGGTAACCCTTGAGCTTGGCGGCCATCGCCAGCGAGATACCGGTGTTGCCGCTGGTGGGTTCCAAGATGGTGCAGCCAGGTCGCAGCAGACCGTCGGCCTCGGCCTGTTCGATCATGCGCAGTGCCGGGCGATCCTTGATCGAGCCGGTGGGATTCCGGTCCTCCAGCTTGGCCCACAACCGCACGTGGTTCTCGCCGTCCCACCGCGGAGAAAGCACGCGCAGGCCGACCAGCGGGGTATTGCCGAGGGTCGCGATCAGCGATTCATAACGTGCCACGGAATCGGTCAGCCTCCGGCCACGGCGGGCAGGATGGTGACGCTGGCGTCCTCCGGCACCGCGGCCGCCAGACCGCCGGCGAAGCGGACATCCTCGTCATCGACGTAGATGTTGACATAGCGGTTCAGCTTGCCGTCCTTGAGCAGGCGCTCGGCCAGTCCTGGGTGGTTGGCCTCGAGGTTGTCGATCAGCGCGGCCAGCGTGCCGCCTTGCGCTTGCACGCGCTTCTCCCCTCCGGTGAGGCCGCGCATGATGGTCGGGATGGACACAGTTACCGACATGGGTACTCCTCGGTTTCACGAACAGGCATCGAACTAGTTCTGGTACGCGTCGACGATTTTTACCGACTCCTCGGTCACCTCGCCGTCGACGATCCGGTAGCTGCGCAGCTCGTGCCGCTCGGGATCGCGGGTGGAGATCAGCACGTAGTGCGCAAAGGGCTCGGACGCGTAGGACACGTCGGTCCGGCTGGGATAAGCCTCGGTGGCGGTGTGTGAGTGGTAGATCACCACCGGCGTCTCGTCGGCATCGTCCATCGCGCGCCACACCTTCAACTGCTCGCCGGAGTCGAAGCGGTAGAACGTGGGCGAGCGTTCGGCGTTGGCCATGGCGATGAAGCGCTCCGGACGATCCGAGCCTTCGGGTCCCGCGATGACGCCGCAGGCCTCGTCGGGATGATCGGCGCGCGCGTGCGCCACCATCGCCTCCACGAGGTCGGCCCTGATCACCAGCACTTGTCGAACACCCTTCCGCAACGCCGACCCATCCCAGTCGACAACGAGCCAGAATATTCGGCTATTCCCGCGATGCCGTCGACCGGTCCCCGATGGCCACCTTCCGTGCGGCACGTCGGGCGTGGTTGTCGGGGTCCACCGGGTCGGCGGCGAACAAGTCGGCCCCGAACCTCGACCACGTCGGCACGACAAGACCCCACCAAACACGCAGCACGAACAAGACCCCACGGGACAGGTCTGCCTCGTACCTACATACGGTTCCCGCGATTCCCACCCACGCAACACATCGGTCCAACCCCCGCTTTCGAGCGCAGCGAGACCGAGCATTCCCCGTTCGCGGCCCGGCTCGCGTCCGAGCGGCCGCCGCGTCCGCGACGAAGTCGCCAGCGGCGGTCGCTCGGACGCGAGCCAGAAGGGGGCCGCGAACCCGCCGCGCCCGCGCGGCCAAAAACACAGCAAATCAAACACAGAACAGGTCGTGGTAGGCCGGGATGCCCGCGACGGGGCGCGCCGAGCGAATCGCGTCGACGATGGCGCGTTCGACACAGACCGCCGCCGCTGTGCAGAGCTCGTCGAGGACCAGCAGGTCCGCAGGGAAGGCGGGCGGTAGCGGAATGTCCGAGTCCGAATCGGCGGTTCCCGTGGCGAGCGCGAAAAGCGTGTCCCCATCGAGCGGAGAATGTGCGGGGCGGATCGCCCTGGCCAGACCGTCGTGCGCGGTGATCGCCATCCGTCGGCACCCCGCAGGATCGAGGGGAGCGTCCGTGGCAACTACGCCGATGGTGGTGTTGAGCACCGTGCCTTTCACCGGAAGCGCGTTGGCCGCCGCCAGTTTCTCGGTGGTCGGCGGGCGCAATCCGAAGTAGTCGGGGCCGTCGGTGCCGCACCCCCAGGGTAGCCCGGTGCGCGGATCGAACACCGAGCCAACGGGATTGGCCACGATCAGCGCGGCAACGGTGATCCCGGCCGCGGCGCCTTCGCTCAGTACGATGCTCGCGGTCCCCACCCCGCCCTTGATGGCTCCGGCACGTGCGCCGACGCCCGCACCGACCGAGCCCCGTGCGAATTCGGTCGCCGCCGCCTCCGCCGCCCGATAACCGAACTCGGCGGTGGGCCGGATGTCCCACGCGCCGACGGGGAGATCGAAGATCACCGCGCCGGGGACGATGGGCACCACCCGACTCGTGTCGGTCGGATCCATCATGATGCCTGCGCCGTTCTCCTCCAACCAGCGCATCACGCCGTCGGCCGCGGCGAGGCCGTAGGCGCTGCCGCCGGTCAGCAGGATCGCGTCGACCTGCCGAACGGTGTTCACTGGATCGAGCAGGTCGGTCTCCCGAGTGCCGGGTCCACCGCCGCGCACGTCGACCGCCGCCACCGCGGCGCCCGGTATGCGTACGACCGTGCATCCGGTCGCCGCCCCGGCGCCGAGCGTGGCGTCGGCGTCGAGCACGTGGTGATGGCCGACCAGCAGCCCGGGGACGTCGGTGAGCGAATTACGCTGCCCCGCTTCGCCATTCACTATCTCCACTCCTCACGGCGCGCGGATGTGCCGATCGCTCCGATCGATCTTCGCACCGGAGGCCCGCTCAGGGCGCCAGCGCCTCCAACAAAGAGTCCTGCATCCAGGTCAGCCAGTGGTACACGTCCAGGTGCGGGGCGCGCGGGTCATCAGGGTTCAGATGGTCGGGCGTGTCGGCGTCGATGCCCAGCACCGTGCCCAGCGCGAGCCGCACGTCGGTAAGCGCGGTCAGCCACGCGTCGGCCTGTTCGGGGGTGAGCACGACCCTGCCGCCGGAGTCCGGCACGGTGTCCAGCACGACCGAACCCGCCGCCAGCTTGGCGTCGATGATGTCCGGCTCGTGCAGGCCGCGCAGCGCGCTGTTGAGGTCGGCGCGGTCGGCATCCGGCGACCCTGGCTCGCTGCGGTGAAAGTCCGGGAGGAGTCTGCTCAGTCGCGGGTCGTCCGGCGGCTCCGTGTTGCCTGAGCGCAGACCGGTCAACGCGGCGAGATCGTCCTCAGGGGACGACTCGGCGCGTTCGGTGAGCAATCCGGCGACCGCGCCGACCAACGAGCGAAGCACGTTGGCCTCGCGTGCGTCCATTTCGGAACGCAGTTTGAGACCGCTCAGCGAGTTCTTCCTACTCCACTTACGCACGGCGTCAGGGTAGTCGTCGTGGTCAGTCGTCTCGTTGCATTGTGGCCCAGAGTCCGGCGGCGTGTAGCCGCTGGACATCGTGTTCCATCTTGTCCCGCGAACCCGACGAGACCACCGCCTTACCATCGTTGTGCACCTTCAGCATCAGCTCGGTCGCCTTCGCTTTGCTGTAGCCGAACAGCTTTTGGAAGATATAGGTGACGTAGTGCATGAGGTTGACGGGGTCGTCCCAGACGACGGTCACCCAGGGACGGTCCTCCGCCTCCAGGATCTCGGTGTATTCGACCGCCTCGGGAGTCGCCTGTGCCGCCGACAGTGTCCCGTTCGCGGCGCCCATAACGACGTCACCTCGGACTATGTTGCACAAGGCCATAACGTCCAGGGTACGACTCGACTCTCGATAAACAACACCCGCGTGGGCCCGATTCGCCGCCTTACCCAGCTCACCGGCCCGGCGCCCGCCTGAGCTGCGGAACCGGCGTGTCTACAGTGACTGGGTGGATATCCGCGACGGCGTCGCCAGCACGGCGCTGCTCACCGACCAGTACGAGTTGACGATGCTCGCCGCCGCGCTCGCCGACGGCTCGGCGCATCGACGATGCACCTTCGAGGTGTTCGCCAGGCGCTTGCCGAATGGGCGCCGCTTTGGCGTCGTCGCGGGCATCGGCAGGCTGCTGGATGCCCTGCGGCACTACCGCTTCGGCGAGGCCGAGCTGGCTGTCGCGGCGTCGTTCTCGGACCAGCGCACCATCGACTGGTTGCGTAGCTACCGGTTCACCGGCGATCTCGACAGCTACGCAGAGGGCGAGTTGTACTTTCCCGGCTCCCCGATCGTCTCGGTGCGCGGCAGCTTCGCCGAATGTGTGGTTCTGGAGACGCTGATCCTGTCGATCCTCAATCACGACAGCGCCATCGCATCCGCCGCCGCGCGCATGGTGAGCGCGGCAGGCGGTCGCCGGATGATCGAGATGGGCTCGCGGCGCACCCACGAGCTTGCCGCGCCCGCCAGCGCCCGCGCCGCGTACCTGGCCGGTTTCGACGCCACCTCGAATCTCGAGGCGGTGCGCCGCTACGGGGTTCCCGGCGCGGGCACCAGCGCACACGCCTTCACACTGCTGCACAGCGGCGTCGACGGCGCGCATGAGGCGGCCGCGTTCCGCAGCCAGGTGGAGACGCTCGGGATCGGGACCACACTGCTGGTGGACACCTTCGACATCACCAAGGGCGTGGCGGCCGCCATCGAGGTGGCGGGCCCCGAACTGGGCGGCGTGCGGATCGACTCCGGCGATCTCGGCGTGCTGGCCAGGCAGGTGCGTGACCAGCTCGACGCGCTCGGCGCCACCAAGACCCGCATTGTGGTCTCCGGTGATCTCGACGAGTACGCCATCGCCGCGCTGCGCGCCGAACCGGTCGACGTCTACGGGGTCGGCACTGCGCTGGTCACCGGATCCGGCGCTCCGACGGCGGGGATGGTCTACAAGCTGGTCGAGGTGGACGGGTTGCCGGTGGCCAAGCGCAGCAGTCACAAGGAGTCCCGCGGGGGCACGAAGAAGGCGGTCCGCCTTGCCCGACGCACCGGGACGATCGTCGAGGAGATCGTGTACCCGGCGACCGGACCCGCACCCGCCGTCGACGGACTGGTGGCGCGCGAGCTACTCGTTCCGCTTGTGCGCGCCGGCGAGCAGGTCGAGGGCCTGCCCACGCTGGCCGCCAGCCGCGACCTGGTCGCCCGCGGGCTGATCAGCCTGCCGTGGGAGGGCCTGAAACTCTCCGCGGGCGAGCCCGCCGTCTCGACAACGTTCGTTCGCGGGTAGGGAATTCACCGCGAGTCGCGTGAACCGGTCGTTCGACCTAGCGGCAGAATCGAGACGGCCACACAGTTCACACCGCGGGAGGTCACCATGACCCGAGCCCTGATCATCGTCGACGTCCAGAACGATTTCTGCGAGGGCGGTTCGCTCGCCGTCACCGGCGGTGCCGCGGTGGCCGCGCGGATCAGCGAGCACCTCGCGGCTACGGACTACCACGCGGTCGTCGCGACACGCGATTACCACATCGATCCCGGGGAACACTTCGCCGACGACCCCGACTACGTCGACAGCTGGCCGCCGCACTGCCGGGTCGGCACGTCCGGCGCCGATTTCCACCCCGCACTGACCCCTGGGCCCATCCACCAGATCTTTTCCAAAGGCGCGTACTCCGCGGCCTACTCCGGGTTCGAGGGCGCCGCCGACGACGGCACCGAACTCGCCGACTGGCTGCACAACCACGGCATCGATTCCGTCGACATCGTCGGCATCGCCACCGACCACTGTGTGCGCGCCACCGCCCTCGACGCGCGCATCGAAGGCTTCGACACCCGTGTTCTGCTCGACCTCACAGCCGGGGTCGCGCCGGACACCACCGCCGCCGCGCTGAACCGCATGCGCACGGCGGGTGTCGACCTGGAAGGAAGCATTCACCGATAGGACCGTCCGGTCTCGCTGACCGCCCTGCTGTGTCGGACGGACCAAGTAGGCTGCTCGCGTGCCCGAACTGCCGCCCGTTTCCGACCTTTTGGCCACCGCCGTGCAGGCGCTCGGCGGCAAGGAGCGTGTCGGGCAGGTGACGATGGCGACGGCGGTGGACCACGCGATCGACACCAAGGAGCATCTCGCCGTGCAGGCCGGGACGGGAACCGGCAAGTCCCTTGCGTATCTCGTCCCGAGCCTGCGCCACGCGGTGCGCACCGGGCGCACCGTGGTGGTCTCGACGGCGACGATCGCACTACAGCGTCAGCTGGTCGACCGGGATCTGCCCCGGCTCGCAGAGGCACTCACCAAGCCGCTGGGACGGACCCCGAAGTACGCGATCCTCAAGGGGCGTAACAACTATCTGTGCTTGAACAAGATCAACAGCGCTGTCCCGGACGAGCCCGCCGAGGCGGAGCTGTTCGACGCGTTCGCGATCTCCCGCCTCGGACGCGAGGTGCAGCGGCTCAACGAATGGGCCTCCGACACCGAGACCGGCGACCGGGACGAGCTCGCCCCGGGGGTGAGCGATCGCGCCTGGCGGCAGGTCAGCGTGTCATCGCGGGAATGCCTCGGCAAGTCCCGCTGTCCCTTCGGCCAGGACTGCTTCGCCGAGCGGGCCAGGGCCGAGTCGGCGCAGTCCGACGTGGTGGTGACCAATCATGCGCTGCTCGCGATCGACGCGATCAGCGGCATCCAGGTGCTGCCCGAGCACGACGTGGTGGTCATCGACGAGGCCCACGAGTTGGTCGACCGGGTCACCGGCGTGGCAACCGCCGAGCTCGCCCCTTCCGCGATCAGCGCGGCCGCCCGGCGCTGCGCCAAGCTCATCGACGAACAGGAGCTGGATCGTTTGGAGGGCGCCGCCGAGTCGTGGCACGACGTCTTGGACGACCTGCCCGCTGCCCGCTGGGACAAACTGCCCGACGGCGTGGCCCCGGTACTCGCCCTCATCCGCGACGCCGCCTGGAACGCGCGCACCGCGCTCGCACCCCACGGCACCACAGCACAGGGCGATCCCGAGAACGCCGCTGCCCGGAATCTGGCGGTGGCCGCGATCGACGAGGTGCACGACAGCGCGGTCCGCGCGCTGACCGCGTTCGATGAGCCGGACCCCGCCTCCCGTCGCGATGTCATCTGGCTGGCGGCCGACGAGATGCGCGGCGTCGTGCGCCGCTCGCTGCGCATGGCGCCGCTCTCCGTGGGCGGGCTGCTGCGCGGCAGGCTCTTCGGCACGGCGACGGTCGTGCTGACCTCGGCCACGTTGCAGATCGGCGGATCGTTCGACGGGCTCGCCATCACCTGGGGTCTGCCCGCGCAGTCGGGCAATCACACTGACGCGGCAACCGCGAACGGCGCCGAAGCGCCCTCGGACGCCGACATCGTCCGATGGAACTCGCTCGATGTCGGCTCGCCCTTCGACCACGCCAAGTCCGGCATACTGTACGTCGCCAAACACCTGCCCGCGCCGGGTCGCGACGGACTGGCGCCTGCCTACCTGGACGAGATCGAGCGGTTGATCAAGGCCGCGGGCGGGCGCACGCTCGGCCTCTTCTCCTCCATGCGCGCGGCGCGGGCCGCCAGCGACGCGCTGCGCGGGCGACTGGACACTCCCGTGCTGTGCCAGGGCGACGACGCGACGGGAGCGCTGGTCCGCAAGTTCGCCGACGACCCGGAAACCTCGCTGTTCGGCACGCTGTCGCTGTGGCAGGGCGTCGACGTGCCGGGTCCGTCGCTGAGCCTGGTCATCCTCGACCGCATTCCATTCCCCCGTCCGGACGACCCGCTGCTCGCGGCCCGGCAGCGGGCGGTGGAACTGCGCGGCGGAAACGGGTTCATGACCGTGGCAGCCAATCACGCCGCACTGCTGCTCGCCCAAGGCACCGGCCGCTTGCTACGCAGCGTCGACGATCGTGGCGTGGTCGCCATCCTGGACTCGCGCCTCGCCACTGCCCGCTATGGCGGCTACCTGCGTGCTTCGCTGCCGCCGTACTGGGAGACCGCAGACCCGGAGGTCGTGGTCAAAGCGCTGCAACGGCTGGCAGCGGCCGCGGTGTGCGGCAACACACCAGTTCACACATAGTTTGATACGGAAGCGGATCGAGTCCCGATACGTCCGTGGCCCCCGATTCCCACACGAAATATTGGCGGTCCCGCGCCGAGCCCCGCACACGGTGCAGGGGCCCGAACCTTGCCGCAGCTGTCAGTCCCGTACGGCTACCGCGTCGACCTCGAACAACATCCCGGGCAGTGCGAGCGCGGCGACTCCGGTCAAGGTTTGCGCGGGCGGACGATCACCCCAGAGCGCGGCGATCTTCTTGCCGAGCACCGCAAGCTTGTCCAGGTCGTGGTCAACGATGTGGGTGCGCAGCTGTGCGACATCCGCGAAGTCCAGACCGACGGAGCGCAGCGCGATCCCAAGGTTGGAGAAGGCGTTGTCCACCTGCACCGCGAAGTCGGTGCCGGTGGGGTTCCCTTCGGCGTCGGAGTCGTACTGCCCCGCAATGAACACCAGCTCCCCACGAACCCTCGCCACGTGGCTGTAGCCGAACCCGGTCGGGTCGGGCAGTTCGGCGGGATTGCTGATTTCGACGGCCATCGTCGTCTCCTTGCTCGATTGTTTCGTATGACAACAGCAGAACGACGATTCGGCAGGCCGAGATGTGACACGACCTCGAACCCAGACGACTGCGGCGCGGCAACCCGCAGGTCACCGCGCCGCAAATTCGGCGTGTCACAAACTCAGAGCACCCACTTCAGGATCAGGGTGAACACTCCGGCCACGACCGCGAGAATCACCGCACCCACACCCCACACGAAACCCTGCCGATGCCATGGACGCCCCGCGTCCAGCGAAAACTTGCCGGGGCCGGTGAACGCGATCGCCGCGGCGACCACCGCGAACAGCAGTCCCATCTCGTAGCCCTTGCCGGTCAGCAGCCCTCCGGCCCAGGTGGTGTTGATCACGTTGATCATCGTGCCGAGCACGATGGCCGCGGCAAGGGGAGTCAGCAGACCGAGCAGAAGCAAGAGACCCCCGGTGAACTCGGACAGGCCTGCCAGTGTTCCGAACACCTTGCCCGGGTTGTAACCCATCGACTCGAAGCCGTCGGCGTTCGCTCGCCATCCCGGCCCAGAGAACCATCCGAAGAGCTTCTGCGCACCGTGCGCGGCGAGCAGGCCGCCGAAGACGACGCGCACGAGCAGGAGCCCGATGTCGGTCGAGATTCCATCCAATGCGGCGTTGTTCGCGGTGCGTTCGAGTACGGATTTCCTGGTCATCCTGGTTCTCATCCCTGCAATGTCGTTCCGGACATGGTCTTTGTCGGCAATGAATCGGACTGCGGTCCGATTATCACACGAGGGCGCTGGCTTCCGGTCATATTCCACACGTTTCAGCCCGTGGGATGGTTCAGCCCGAGACGCGCGGGAGAGTTATTCCGCGAGGAAGAAGAAGTAGCCGAGGAACACCACCATCAGCGCCCACATGGCCGGGTGCACGTTCTTGATCCGGCCCCTTGCCACCATGACAACCGGGTAGAAGAGCATGCCCATGGCGAGTCCGTTGGCGATGGAGTACGTCAGCGGCATCATCACGATGGTGATGAACGCGGGAACCGAATACTCCAACCGGTTCCAGTCGATCTCGCCGAACGCTCGGGCCATGAGGATGCCGACCACGATCAGGGCCGGCGCGGTCACCTCGCCGGAACCCGCGACCACCGCGAAGATCGGATAGCAGAACATCGCGATCAGAAACCAGCCCGCGGTGGTGACGGCAGTCAGACCGGTACGGCCGCCCGCCGAGACGCCCGCGGTCGATTCGACGTAGGCGGTGGTGGTCGAGGTGCCGATG
This sequence comes from Nocardia sp. NBC_00881, assembly GCF_045207455.1. NCBI lineage: Bacteria > Bacillati > Actinomycetota > Actinomycetes > Mycobacteriales > Nocardiaceae > Nocardia > Nocardia sp. NBC_00881. The sequence continues at coordinate 7,196,594 of NZ_CP108798.1, read as the reverse complement.
ACGGCGCCCGCCATAGTGCCCACCGAGTCCGCCGCCAGCGCGCTCGCCGCGCGCGGCAGCTTGCCGTTCTTGTCCAGCAGCCCGGCCTGGTTCGCCACGCCGATCAAAGTGCCCGAGGCATCGAAGAAGTCGACGAACAGCATGGTCAGCACCACCATGGCCATTTGAGCGGTGAACGCGTCGGGGAGATGGATGATCGCCTGGCCGAAGGTGTGCTCGAGCCCCTCCGGCGCGGCGACCACGCCATCGGGCAAGTCGACCAAGCCGCTGACGATCCCGACGATCGCGGTGAGCACAATGCCGTACAGCACCGCTCCATGCCAGCCGATCACAAGAAACACCACGGTCACCAGCAACCCGAACAGCGCGAGCAGCGTCGTGCCCTTGGTGAAGTCACCGAGCGTGACCAGCGTTGCCTCACTGTTCACCACGATGCCCGCGTTCTTCAGGCCGAGAAACGCGACGAACAACCCGATGCCCGCGCCGACAGCCAGCTTCAACTGCATCGGGATGGCGTTGAGGATGCGTTCGCGAATCTTGGTGACTGCGAGGACGAAGAAGATGAGCCCGGACAGAAATGTGCCCGACAGCGCCACCTGCCATGGAATCCCCATGCCGAGCACTACCGAGTACGCGAAGAACGCGTTGAGCCCCATACCCGGCGCGAGTGCGATCGGGTATCTGGCCCACATGCCCATGACCAGCGTGCCGAACACGGCGGCGACGGCCGTCGCAGTGAACACCGCCTGCATGGGGATGCCCCGGTCGCCCAGCGCGCCCTGGTCGCCCAGCACCGCGGGATTCACCGCGAGGACGTAGGACATGGCCAGGAACGTCACCGTCCCGGCCATCACCTCTCGTTTCATGGTCGAGCCGTTCGAACTGATGCCGAAGTACGCGTCGAGGCGCCCTCGGGTCCGATTCAGAACGTCGGTGACCATGGCAGACTCCACTCGGGACGATACGGGTGTGCCAGGGCACGGTAGTCGACGATTCACTGAATCGGACAACTCACCGTGGAACAGGCGCGCTGATCGCGTTCGTGGAGCGGATCGCCGAGCAGAGCACCAGCCAATCGCGCCGGTGCCGACCGGCTGCCGGAAGAGGTCGTGGCGAGCTGTAGGTCACTCAGGCGTGCGGCGCGGACACCCGCCCGAGTTCGGCGTCGGAGGCCAGCAGGTCGTTGTGCGGCAGCACACGCACCGTGTAGCCGACCGCGCCGGACAGCGGGACCGGGGTGTCGACGGTGAACAACTCGACGCCGGAGTCGGAACCACTGTGCGTCATCGGGACCGTGGTGACATCCGAGAGATCGTCGGCCACGGACACCCGGCCGAGGACCGCCTGCACGACGACGTCCGAGACGCTCAACCCGCCGAGCTCGATTCGCGCGGTCAGCGACAGCCGAGCTCCGATGATCGGTGTATCCGGCAGGCCCGCACTATCCACCTGGATCACCTTGACCGCCGGCCACGCCGCTTCCACCCGGCGGTGGTACTCGGCGATGGCGCGGGCTACCGCGAAATCGTCGGCGGTGGCCTGCTGATAGGCCGCGGCGGCAGGTGCGTAGTACTCCACCGCGTAATCGCGGACCATGCGCGAGGCCAGGACCTTGGGCCCCAAGGTCTGCAAGGTGTGGCGGACCATCTCGACCCAGCGCACCGGCATCCCGGACGCGTCGCGATCGTAGAAGCGCGGGGCGACGGTGCGCTCGAACAAGTCGTAGAGCGCGGCGGCCTCGAGGTCGTCGCGGCGGTGCTCGTCGCGGACGCCGTCTGCGGTCGGGATAGCCCAGCCGTTCTCGCCGTCGTACATCTCGTCCCACCAGCCGTCCCGGATAGACAGGTTGAGCCCGCCGTTGAGCGCGGACTTCATACCGGATGTACCGCACGCCTCCAGTGGCCGCAGCGGGTTGTTCAGCCAGACGTCGCAGCCCCAATACAGGTAGCGGGCCATCGACATGTCGTAGTCGGGCAGAAAGACGATCCGGTGGCGCACCTCGGGATCGTCGGCGAAGCGGACGACCTGCTGGATGAGCGCCTTTCCTCCGTCGTCGGCGGGGTGGCTCTTGCCCGCGACGACCAGCTGCATCGGTCGCTCCGGATCCAGCAGTCGCGCCCGCAGCCGTTGCGGATCGCGCAGCATGAGGGTGAGTCGCTTGTAGGTCGGCACCCGGCGCGCGAACCCGACGGTCAGCACGTTCGGGTCGAAAACACTGTTCACCCAGCCGAGTTCGGCCTCCGCCGCACCACGCTCCAGCCAGGATGCGCGTACCCGGCGGCGCACCTCGTCGACCAGTGTCGCGCGTAACGTGTTCCGCGTCGACCACAGCTCAGCCAGGTCGATATCGCGCAGGCGTTCCCAACCACGCGCCTCCTCGACCAGCTCGGCGCCGATGTGCTCGCGCGCCTTGTCCACCCACTCGCGCGCGGCCCAGGTGGTGGCGTGCACACCGTTGGTGACCGAACCGATCGGCACCTCGGCGGCGTCGAATCCCGGCCACAGCGAGGCGAACATGCCCCGGCTCACCGCACCGTGCAACTTCGAGACACCGTTGGCGCGTTGCGCGAGGCGCAGACCCATGTGCGCCATGTTGAAGACCGAGGGGTCGGCCTCGCGGCCCAGCGTCGCGATCCGGTCCACGGAGAGGCCGGGCAGCATGGCGGATTCGGATTCGCCGTGTGCGCCGCCGAAGTAGCGACGCACCATAGGCATCGGGAAGCGGTCGATTCCCGCGGGGACCGGGGTGTGGGTGGTGAACACCGTACCCGCCCGTACTGCGGCGAGTGCGGAATCGAAATCCCTACCTGCCGAGACGAGTTCACGGATCCGCTCGACACCGAGGAAGCCGGCGTGGCCTTCGTTCATGTGGAAGACGTCCGGATCGGGCAGTCCGGCCGACGACGTGTACGCGCGCACCGCGCGGACGCCGCCGATGCCCGCCAGGATCTCCTGCCGGATCCGATGCTCCTGATCGCCACCGTAGAGACGGTCGGTGACCGCGCGCAGTTCGGCATCGTTCTCGGCGATGTCCGAGTCGAGCAGCAACAGCGGAACCCGCCCGACCTGCGCGATCCACACTCGGGCGCGCAGCACACGGTTGTCGGGCATGGCCACGTGAACGAGGACCGGCGAGCCATCCGAGGTGAGCGCGCGCAGCGGAAGACCCTGCGGGTCCAGGGCTGGATAGCGCTCGGTTTGCCAACCGTCCGCGGACAGCGACTGGCGGAAATAGCCGGAGCGATAGAGCAATCCGACGCCGATCAATGGCAGGCCCAGATCGGAGGCGGCCTTGAGATGATCACCGGCCAGGATACCGAGACCGCCCGAGTAGTTGGGCAACACCTCGGTGACACCGAACTCCATCGAGAAGTAGGCGATTCCGCGGACCTCCTCCTCCCCTGCGCGGAGTTGGAACCAGCCCGGCGCCGCCAGGTAATCACGCAGGTCCGCGGCCCCTGCGTCGACACGACCGACATAGTCGGGGTCGGCGGCCAGCTCGTCCAGCCGGGCCGCGGGCACCTCGCCGAGCATCCGGACCGGATCGTGGCCCATCTCCTGCCACCGTCGCGGCTCCAACTCGGCGAACAGGTCTTGCGTCGGCGGATGCCACGACCAGCGCAGATTCGTGGCGAGCTCACCCAGGGCCGCCAGACGCTCGGGCAGATGGGCACGGACGGTGAAACGACGCAATGCCTTCATTGGGTAGAAACTACACGGGTCCGCAGTAGCGCGATGTCATCGACTGGGTGTCCATTAACCCAGCTGACCTGGGGATCTTTAGGTACGCGATCAGGTCGCCCCGGCGTGCCACGCTGAAAAATCAGTGGCCCGCGCCCGAATGGAACTGGCAGCATCGGCTGATGCCGCACTGGGTTCACGTCCTGCCGCGATTCTTGCCGGCCTGTCTCATCCTCGCTGCGCTGCCCGGCCCGGCGACCGCTCTGTTCCTTCAGCGCGCTGTGCGCGACGGCCGAGCGGCGGGGCTGGCGGCAGTCGCGGGCAATGAAATCGGGGTGGTCGGCTGGACACTGGCGGGCGGGGCCGGGCTATCGGTGCTGCTGGTCGCGAACCGAGCTATGAATACCGCGGTGCACGTGGTCGGTGCGCTGGTTTTGATCTGGCTCGGCGTCCAGGCGTGGCGGGGCGCGCGCGGTGACGACGAATTCGGCGCCACGATGACGAAAATACTGCCTTCGGGACGGACACCCGGCTCCGCCTTCCGTGCGTCGCTGATCTCGATCGCGGCCAACCCCAAGGCGGCCGTCTTCGGGCTGACGATCCTGCCGCAGTTCCTTCCGTCCAGCGGACCGGTGCTCCCGACGGTCGCGATCCTCGCGCTCATTCAACTGGTGATCGACACCGCCTGGTGTATGGGCGTCGTCCTTGCCGCCGACCGCGCGGGCGCCTGGCTGCGTCGGGCCGGCATTCGGCAGCGGGTCGAACGCATGCTCGGCGCCTTCCTGGTCGCCCTCGGTCTCGGCCTCGCCGCCGACACCCGCTGAGGTCGCGCCAGCGGTCCGACATCGCGCGTGCTGTTCAGACCCCGCGGGCGCTCCACACGCGATGAGATCGATTCGCAGCGGGATCGGTCTGGTCGACGCACTGATCCGGCCCTTGCGGCCGACTGCCGGTAGGTTGGTCCCGTGACCGGCCGCATCGCTATCGATGACACTGCCCCGTCCATCGCAGGCGGTCGGCCCGCTAAGGCCGTGGTCGGCGAGGTGTTCCCGGTTCGTACGGTCGTGTGGCGGGAGGGCCACGACGCCGTCGCGGCCACGCTGGTGGTCCGGTCGCCCGGCGCCTCACGTCCGGTCCGGATCCGGATGACGCCGGATCACGAGCCCGACGTGTTCAACGCGACCTTCACGCCGAACCTGCCCGGTGCGTGGGCCTACCGCGTCGAAGGCTGGAGCGACCCCGTCGCCACCTGGCGGTCGGCGGTGGAGGCGAAGCTGGCTGTCGGGCAAAGTGCAGCCGACCTGGCCAACGACCTGGAACTCGGCGCCCGACTGTTCGATCGCGCGGCACAGGCCGTGCCGAAGAAGCAGTTCGAGCGGCTGCGGGCGGTGGCAGCGGCTCTGCGCAGCGACGAGCAGCTACCCGCGCGGGTGGCTCCGGCCTTCACCGACGAGGTCGCCGATATTCTCCGGGCCACTCCCCTGCGCGACCTGGTCACCCGCGGACCGCAGCACACCGTGCAGGTCGAGCGGCAGCGCGCGCTCTACGGGTCCTGGTACGAGTTCTTCCCACGCTCGACCGGCGGCCGCGACACCACCGGTAAGCCGATCCACGGCACCTTCGCCACCGCGGCCAAGGAGCTTCCACGCATAGCCGCCATGGGCTTCGATGTGGTGTACCTGCCGCCGATCCACCCGATCGGCGAGGTGAATCGCAAGGGTCGCAACAACGCGCTGGTCGCCGAGCCCGGCGATGTCGGCTCGCCGTGGGCGATCGGCTCGAAGGACGGCGGCCACGACGCCATACACCCTGAGCTCGGCACCGAAGCCGACTTCGCTGACTTCGTCTTCGTGGCAACACGACTCGGCCTCGAGGTGGCGCTCGATCTCGCGCTGCAATGCGCACCCGACCATCCGTGGGTCCAGGCGCACCCGGAATGGTTCACCACCCTGCCGGACGGCACCATCGCCTACGCCGAGAACCCGCCGAAGAAATACCAGGACATCTACCCGGTCAACTTCGACAACGACCCCAACGGCCTGTATGCCGAGGTCCTGCGCGTGGTGCGGCACTGGGTCGGCTTGGGCGTCAAGATTTTCCGGGTGGACAACCCGCACACCAAGCCCGCCGACTTCTGGGAGTGGCTGATCACGAACGTGCGCCGCACCGACCCGGACGTGATCTTCCTGTCCGAGGCGTTCACCCGCCCGGCCCGGCTGTACGGCCTGGCGCGGCGCGGATTCAGCCAGTCCTACACATATTTCACCTGGCGCGTCGCAAAGTGGGAACTTACCGAGTTCGGCGACGAGCTGGCCGCGAAGGCCGACGAGGCCCGCCCGAACTTGTTCGTGAACACCCCTGACATCCTGCACGAAAGCCTCCAGCAGGGCGGACCCGGCATGTTCGCCATCCGCGCGGTGCTGGCCGCCACCCTCGCACCGACCTGGGGCGTCTACTCCGGCTTCGAGCTGTTCGAGCACCAGGCGGTGCGTCCGGGCAGCGAGGAATATCTCGACTCTGAGAAATACGAGCTGCGCCCACGCCCGTTCGCCGAGGCGCTGGCGCACGGAGAATCGCTGGAGCCGTGGATCACCCGGCTCAACGAGATCCGCCGCGCGCACCCCGCCCTGCAGCAGTTGCGCTGCCTGCACTTCCACCATGTGGACAACGATGCGCTGCTCGCCTACTCCAAGATCGACCCGGCCAGTGGCGACGCGGTGCTGGTGGTGGTGAACCTGAACCCGTTCGGCACCGAATGGGGCATGATATCGCTGGACCTGCCCGCCATCGGCCGCGAATGGCACGACCACCCGGTGGTGTACGACGAGGTCAGCGGCGAGCAATATCACTGGGCCCAAACCAATTACGTACGCCTGGATCCCGCGCACGCTGTCGCACACATCCTCACCCTGCCCCCGGTACCGCAGCAGGCCCGCAGCGAACTGACCTACCGCAGGACGCTGCGATGAAAAATCGTGACCTGATGCTGCTGGCGGCGGGCACACACACGGATCCGCATACCGTCCTCGGCGCCCACCCCCATCCCGACGGCACGGCCGTGCGGGCACTGCGCCCGCACGCCGAAACGGTGTCCGTGCGCGTCGGTGGCGTCGATCATCCGCTGAAGCCGTTGGGCCACGGCGTGTTCGCCGCGGTGGTGCCATACCCGGATCTCATGGACTATCGCATCGTAAGCACCTACCCGGGCGGCCAGACCGTCCTCGGCGCGGACGGCTACCGCTTCCTGCCCACCGTCGGTGAACTCGACCTGCATCTTATCGGCGCGGGCCGCCACGAACGGCTGTGGGAGGTACTCGGCGCGCACCCACACCGGTACACGACGCTGGACGGTGCAGTGCAGGGCACCTCGTTCGCGGTGTGGGCGCCGAACGCGCGGGGCGTCACCGTGATCGGTGACTTCGACGGCTGGAGCGGCAACACCGCGCCGATGCGTTCGCTCGGTTCGTCCGGGATCTGGGAGGTTTTCCTCCCCGGTATCGAACCGGGCACCAAGTACAAGTACCGCGTGCACGGCGCCGACGGCCGGACGGTCGATCATGCCGACCCGCTGGCCTTCGCCACCGAACCGCCCCCCGCGACCGCGTCGGTGGTCACCGAGAGCCACTACGTCTGGCACGACCATGCCTGGCTCGACAAGCGTGCGTCCACTGATCCGACCAGCGCGCCGATGAGCGTCTACGAGGTACATCTCGGCTCATGGCGTCCTGGCCTCTGCTATCGCGAAATAGCTGACCAGCTCGCAGAATACGTGCAGGAGGCCGGCTTTACCCACATCGAGCTGCTCCCCATCGCCGAGCATCCCTTCGGCGGCTCTTGGGGTTATCAGGTCACCTCGTACTACGCGCCGACAGCACGATTCGGTTCCCCGGACGACTTCCGCGCTTTCGTCGACCGCATGCACGCGGCGGGCATAGGAGTGCTGCTGGACTGGGTTCCCGCGCACTTCCCGCGGGACGAATGGGCACTGGCCCGATTCGACGGAACCCCGCTCTACGAGCACGCCGATCCGCGCCGCGGCGAGCAACTGGACTGGGGCACTTACATTTTCGACTTCGGCAGGCACGAGGTGCGCAACTTTCTCGTCGCCAACGCGCGTTACTGGATCGAAGAGTTCCACATCGACGGCCTGCGCGTCGACGCGGTCGCCTCCATGCTCTACCTGGATTACTCACGTGCCGAAGGAGAGTGGGAACCCAACGTGCACGGCGGCCGGGAAAACTTGGAGGCCGTCGACTTCCTGCAGGACCTCAACGACACGGTGCACCGCCTCCATCCCGGCGTCGTGACCATCGCCGAGGAGTCCACCACCTGGCCGGGCGTCACCCGCGGCACCGACGTCGGGGGACTCGGCTTCACCATGAAATGGAACATGGGCTGGATGCACGACACCCTCGGGTTCCTCGGCCGCGACCCGATCCACCGCTCCTGGCACCACAACGAGATCACCTTCTCACTGATGTACGCATGGAGCGAGAACTACGTGCTGCCGATCAGCCACGACGAGGTCGTGCACGGCAAGGGCACGCTCTGGACCAGGATGCCGGGCGACGATTTCGCCAAAGCGAGTGGCGTGCGGGCGCTGCTGGCCTATATGTGGGCCCATCCCGGCAAACAGGTGCTGTTCATGGGGCAGGACTTCGGCCAGTTCCGCGAGTGGTCGCACGATCGCGGACTGGACTGGCACGAGCTGGAAAACCCACTGCACCAGGGCGTTACGTCAGTGGTGCGCGACCTCAACGCTGTCTACCGCGCCCATCCCGCCCTGTGGAGCCAGGACACCACACCGGGCGGTTACGCCTGGATCGAGGCGAACGACCACGCAAACAACGTGCTGGCGTTCCTGCGTTATGGCTCGGACGGTTCCATGGTCGCGTGCGTTTACAACTTCTCCGGCTCGGTGCACGACGCATACCGCGTCGGCCTGCCGCACGCGGGCCGCTGGATCGAAATCCTCAACACCGACGCCGTCCATTACGGCGGCTCCGGCATCGGAAACCTGGGCGAGGTGTTGGCCACCGAGGAGCCGTGGCACGACCGTCCGGCGTCGGCCACGGTCGCGCTCGCGCCGAACAGCGCGGTCTGGCTGCGCCCAGCCTAGCCACGGGGTCGAACACCCGCACGCACGGTCTACTCGCGGCGCGTATCGGCGCGGCACGGACCACGCCGACCGGCGTCGGACTTTCCGGACGCTGAGGAGCGAAACTCAGTACAGCGCGGCAGCCAGCTTGCGGCGCGCGGCGACAACGAACGGCTCGGCCTGGTCGAACAGCTCGAACAGCTCGAGCAGGCGAGTGCGCGCCTTGGTCCGTTCGTCACCCGCAGTGCGCCTGACGACGGCGATCAGCCGGTCGAAAGCCGCTTCGGGCCGCTGGTGGAACAGTTCGAGATCGGCGGCGTCGAGCGCGGCATCGACATTCGACGGGTCGGCGTCCGAGGTCGCGATCGCCGACGCCGGGATTTGTTGCGCGCGACCCAGGAACCGCAGTTGACGCAGCGCGGCCTTGGCTTCTTCGTTCGCGGGCTCGGCAGCGAGGATGGCCTCATAGGCCGCCTCGGCGCCCGCCAAGTCGCCCTGCTCCAGCGCGGCTTCGGCCGCCGTGAAGCGCGGGTCCTCGGCGGGCTGCGGTTCTCCGTTGCTCTCGAGCTTGCCCGCGACCGCGTCGATGACCGCGTTCAGCCACTGCCGCACCTGCGGCTCCGGCTGAGCACCCTCGAAGTCCGCGAGCGGCTGGCCGCCCGCAATCGCGATCACGGTCGGGATGCCCTGCACCCGCAGGGCCTGAGCGATCCGCATATTGGCCTCGGCCTCGACGGTGGCCAGATCCCACGTGCCGCCGTCGGCGGCGACCAGCCGCTCCAGGGTCCGCACCAACTCGATGCTGCCCGGGCTGCGCTGCGAGTACAGCACGACGACGACCGGAACCTGCGTCGAGCGGCGTAGCACCTTCGTCTCGAAATCGGCCTCGGTGACCGAGTAATCGCCCGCCGCACCACCCGCACCAGCGGCGGGCTGCTTCAGACTGGACAGATCCACCGCACCGGACATGGCGGCGGCGACAGCGGGCGAAGGACGGCGGGCGGCTGGTCGAGTCACGGTTTCCAGTTTGTCACGACGTAACGGATGCGGGAGCTTCGGAGTCGGTGGACACGGTGTTGCTCAGCTCACCCAGCCGCCCCGCGCGCACCGCCCAGACCTCGAACAGGACGGTACAGAACGGCGGAATGCTGGACAGCAGCGCGAGGACGATGGTCTTGGCGTTCCAGCCCAGCTCCCGCGCAGCCACGATCGCGGTGATCACGAACAGCACGAAAATGATCCCGTGCGTCATGCCGAACACCTTGACGGGCCACAGCACCGGTTCAGGAAGGCGCTTGAACACCATGCCGACAATCAGGAAGACCCAGGAGATCGCCTCGAGCACCGCGACGAAGCGAAACCGCTTGGCGACCGTGCTGAGGTCGAAGACATTGCCCATGGCCACCATTCTGCCGGATGCACTACGGGCCGTCGTAGTCAGTGTCTGATTTGCGACGCTTGCGGCGCTGCGTGTTCGCGGCCCTTGATGGCCCGTATGCCGAGCGACTGCGGCTGGCGCCCTTCGTGGCCGGATGCGTCGGCCCGTTCGGACGTGAGCCGGGCCGCGAACGGGCAATGGTCGGTCTCGCTTCTCACAAAACGGGAGGGGAAACATGGAGGCGCCGACAGGCAAATTCGGATCGAACATTCGCTCTTCGCGTTGGATGTTCATGTGTTTGTCTGGCAACCCCTACAGCGGCGACGCGACAGTGATGCTGAGAGCGTCATGTTGCCGATGGTTCTGACCGCAACGCATCCACATCGACGCCACTCGGATCTACTGGCGCCATGAGATCGAGGAATCCCTCTTCACGGCCCGGGGTCGCGAGAAACCAGTGCGTGGACACGCGGTACCGGATGTTCGCCAGTTCAGCGCGGGATGTCGGCTGCCGCGGTCAGAAGCGGACGATCAGCGCGTCGCCTTGGCCACCGCCGCCGCAGAGCGCGGCCGCGCCGACGCCGCCGCCGCGGCGCTCGAGTTCCAGCACCAGGTGCAGCAGAATGCGGGCGCCGGACATGCCGAGCGGGTGGCCGATGGCGATGGCACCGCCGTTGACGTTCACTTTCGCCGGGTCGATACCCAGCTTGCGGGTGGAGGCGACACCGACGGCCGCGAACGCCTCGTTGATCTCCACCAGATCCAGGTCGGCGGGCGCGATACCTTCCCGCGCGCAGGCCTTGGCGATCGCGTTGGCGGGCTGATCCTGCAGTGTCGAATCCGGGCCCGCGACCACGCCCGCGGCACCGATCTCGGCGATCCAGCTCAGACCGAGCGATTCGGCCTTCTCCTTGCTCATCACCACGACCGCGGCGGCGCCGTCGGAGATCTGCGAGGCGGTGCCCGCGGTGATCGTGCCGTCCTTGCGGAACGCGGGACGCAGCTTGGCCAGCGACTCGACCGTGGTGTCGGCGCGAATGCCCTCGTCGGACGACACCAGCACCGGGTCACCTTTGCGCTGCGGCACCGCGACCGGGACCACCTCATCGTCGAAGACGCCGTTCTTCCACGCCGCCGCCGCACGCTGGTGCGAGGCCGCCGCGAACGCGTCCTGGTCTTCGCGGCTGATCCGGTCGGCCTCGTTGCGCTGCTCGGTGAGCGCGCCCATCGGCTGGTCGGTGAAAATGTCGTGCAACCCGTCATAGGCCATGTGGTCGCGCAACGTCACATCGCCGTATTTGAAGCCTTCTCTGCTCTTTTCGAGCAGATGCGGCGCCTTGCTCATGGACTCCTGACCACCGGCAACGACGATCTCGTACTCGCCTGCCCGGATCAGCTGGTCGGCGAGGGCGATCGCGTTGATACCCGACAGGCACACCTTGTTGACCGTCAGCGCGGGCACGCCCAGCGGGATCCCCGCGGCCGCGGCGGCCTGACGGGCCGGGATCTGTCCCGCGCCCGCAGTGAGCACCTGGCCCATAATCACGTAGTCGACCTGATCTGGCGCGACGCCGCCCTTCTCCAGCGCCGCATTGATCGCGAAGCCGCCCAGATCGGAACCGCTGAAGTCCTTCAGACCCCCTAGCAGCCGACCGACCGGAGTACGCGCACCGGAGACGATGACAGAAGTGGTCACGACGAGCCTCGCATTCGTAGATCGGACCTGCCCCGCAGCTTCGCGGAGCGGCGCGGCGACAGATGTCGTATCAACGGTAGCGGGTACGACCCCCACGACTCCGGACAGGTACGCGCTACGTTCGAGTGGTGAGCAACGTTATCGACCATTCGTCTTTCATCCCCGCGGACTACGTGACCGCGGTCGACCACGTCGGCATCGCGGTGCCCGACCTGGACGTCGCGGTGGCCTGGTACGCCGAGAACCTCGGCATGGTCGAGACTCACCGCGAGATCAACGAGGCCCAGGGGGTCCACGAGGCGATGCTTTCGCTGCCCGGGGCACCTGACCGGGCCACTGCCCTGCAGTTGCTGGCCCCGCTCGACGCGCAGTCGACCATCGCGAAGTTCATCGACCGCAGCGGACCGGGCCTGCAACAACTGGCCTACCGCGTGACCGACATCGACGCGGTCTCCGCACACCTGCGAGAGAAGGGTCTACGTTTGCTGTACGAGGCCCCGCGGTATGGAACGGCCGATTCCCGCATCAATTTCATCCACCCGAAGGATGCTGGCGGTGTGCTGATCGAGTTGGTCGAACCAAACGCGAATGTTACGCACTAGTATCGACGTCAAGTCGGGAAAACTCGTTGGAATGACATTCGCAGTCGAGTCACCATCGGCTGTCCTAAGGCTGTAGTTTGTGTGCCATGTCGTCACCCGAGTCCGATCGCAATCGCTTCGTTGCACTGCCCTTCACCGTTGTGCGCAAGGGTTATGCGCAAGACGAGGTGCGTAACTACTTCGACCGCTTCGACGCGGAATTGCGAGTCACCGCCACAGACCGCGATGCCGCTGCGGCACAAGCACGTAACCTCGCAAGCCAGTTGGAAGACGCGCGCGACGAGATCGACGAACTCCGCAAGGAGGTCGACCGACTCTCGGTGCCGCCGACCACCGCGGAAGGTATGTCCGACCGTATTTCCCGCATGCTGCGGCTCGCCTCCGACGAGGCGTCCGAAGTGCGTGCCCTGGCGCAGGCCGAGGCAGCGGAAATGGTGTCGATCGCCGAGCAGCAGGCCACCGAGATGCGTGGCAAATACGAGTCGCTACTCGCGGAGACCAAGGAGAAGCGCGAGGCGCTCGAAATCGAATTCGAGCAGACCCTCGCGAACGCACGCACCGAGTCCGCCAAGATCATCGAGGCCGCCCAGGCCGAGGCCGACCGCATCGGCAAGGAAGCCGATGCGAAGCGCAAGGCCACCCAGCAGGACTTCGAGGCCACCATGGCCGATCGTCGCACCAAGCTCACCCGCGCCATGGAGGAGCTGGAAGCCACCAGCCGCGCAGAGGCCGCGCAGCGGATCAAGGACGCGACCGACGAGGCCAACCGCCTCATCACCTCCGCGACCCAAACCTCCGAGCGCAAGATCGCGCATGCCAAGGAACTGGCCGAGGAGATGCGGGTGCTGCGTGGCCGCGTCCTCGCCCAGCTGCTCGGTATCCGCGGTCAGCTCGACTCGGTGCCCGCGATGCTCGCCGCGGTCAACCGGGAAAGCGAACTCCTGGATGGTGTTCCGGATCAGCGCAAGTCGATCGGCGGTGGCACCAAGTCGGTCACCGGTTCGCGCCAGAAGGCGATCCCCGAGCTCGCCAGCGAGGACGACGAGATCGACTCGGAAGAGCGCGAGAACGCCGACATCAGCAACTGACGTCGGGTCGCGCGGCGACTGACAACCGAATTCACCGAAGGCCGCCCCAGTTGGGGCGGCCTTCCCTCATTTCCGGGCCCCTCTGCCTCTCCGTGTATTCAAGCCGGACGCAGATGCGTAGAACTTGGGGTCGGCGGCCGACGGTGTGCTGACGGGACCGGTCAGCCGGGTCCCCGCCGAGTTACCCGATGCGCGCATGAAGTAGTTGTCAGATCACGACCAGCGGCGGGTGATACGGCGAGTCTGGCGGCCGTTCCAGCAGCCGCGGTGCCAGTGGCGACGGTCCTCTTCGCCGCCGTGAGCCGACCAGGCGACGATATGTGCTACGCCCGCCGCGATCTCGTGATCGCAGCCGGGGCAGCGGTATGCCTTGATCGCACGGGTCCCCGGGATGGTGCGGACCACGTAGGTCTCGTCGCCGTCCGGCCCCGATTCGGTACGCCCGAACACGTCCCCGAGCGGTGCGCCACCCGACCGCAAGCGATCGACACGGCGATCCGGACGTGGTTTCCGACGGGGCATGCGAATAGCGTATTACTCTGCCGCAATCAGCCCGCGCACCCCAGAGGCCCTCAAGGGTGGAAAGGGTGGGAAAGGGTGGGGGGAAGTTCAGAAGAGGCGGAATTCGTTGCTCTCCGTGCCACGCAGAGCGTCGTAATCCAGTGTGAGGCAGCGGATGCCGCGGTCCGCGGCGAGCGTGCGCGCCTGCGGCTTGATCTGCTGGGCAGCGAAGACGCCAGCGACCGGAGCCAACAGCGGATCACGGTTGAGCAGTTCAAGGTAGCGGGTGAGCTGTTCGACGCCGTCGATTTCGCCACGGCGCTTGATCTCGACGGCGACCGTGCCTCCGTCTGCGTCCCGGCAGAGCAGGTCCACGGGGCCGATCGCCGTCATGTACTCACGGCGGATGAGGCTGTAGCCCGCGCCGAGTGTCTGCACGTGCTCGGCGAGGAGTTCCTGAAGGTGGGCCTCCACCCCGTCTTTCACCAGGCCTGGGTCGATCCCCAGTTCGTGCGAGGAGTCGTGTTCGATGTCCTCGATGGTGATGCGGAGTTCTTCTCCCGTCTTGTTGGTGACGACCCAGAGTGCCTTCGATCCCTCCGGCAGCTCCGCGTCGCCGTTGCGCTCATTCAACCGGCATGGCGGGCTCATCCAGTTCAGCGGCTTGTACGAGCCGCCGTCGGAGTGAACGAGGACCGAACCGTCCGCTTTCATCAGCAGTAACCGGCGGGCCATCGGAAGATGGGCGGTGAGTCGCCCTACGTAGTCGACCTGACAGCGAGCAATCACTAGGCGCACCCAAGCACTGTAGGCGAGCGCCCGCCCGCGGCTGCCGTCAGCCCATGAGCAGGATCGCCGCGAGGATCGCGCTCACCGCGAACAGCGCGGATTCGGCCCGGGTGAGCCGGTGCACCGTGGTCGCCCTGTTGCGGATCATGAAGAATCCGACGGCTGACCCGATCGTGAACGACACGAGATGACCGACGTTGGTGAAAGTCTGCCCGATCAGTACACCCTCGGCGGCGACGATGAACCACGCCGTGGCCCACGCGATCCGCCACCGGTACGGGACGGCCGCCACGAGTGCGCCGACCAGTGCCATGGCCCCGTAACTGACGCCGACATCTTCCGCCCAGCGAATGTTCGCGGGCATCCACCCGGCCTCCACTGCCACCCACAGGCCAGCCGCGACGAGCAACGTAGCGCCGATGTGGCCGGCCAGGAAGACGCGCACCAATCGCATCGCACCGAAGCGCAGCTCGGCGAGGGCTAGCAGGCAGGCGAGCAGCGGGATCAGGATCCAGGCCGCACCGACGTCGCCGATCACGAACGCACTGGACAGCAACGTCCCGACCTGGCCATTCAGCAGGTTGTGCAGATTCGTGCTGGCATGCAGCACCATCCTCGTCTGGGCAGAGTCACTCAGTACCGAGAAGATCGCCGAGACGAGGACCAGCCCGGACAGATATCCGGCCGTCGCGGGCAATCTCGGTCTCCACCAGCTGCGTCGCGCCGGTGCGCGGGAATCGATCGGCGCCAGGTCGGCCGACGTCGTCGCGACGACCATGCACACCTCCGTTGTCCACGCGGCGACGGCAATCTGCCGCCGTTATCCATAATCCGTGTCCGCGCTCTACATATACTTACTTTTCCCTGCGAATTCACTGCGAAACATGGTTTTCGCTTGGGAAATGCCGAAGGCCCTCGACGGTGTCGAGGGCCTTCGTGAAAGGATGTTCCGGCGGTGTCCTACTCTCCCACACCCTGTCGAGTGCAGTACCATCGGCGCTGGCAGGCTTAGCTTCCGGGTTCGGAATGGGACCGGGCGTTTCCCTGCCGCTATGGCCGCCGTAACTCTGTGAAACTGTCACACGCCACACTGTTCACCTTGTTGGGGTGGGTGGTGTGGTGTTGTGTTTGTGTGTTGTTTCAGATACTGCACAGTGGACGCGTAGCTTCTTTGTTGGTAAGTCCTCGGCCTATTAGTACCAGTCACCTCCACACGTTGCCGTGCTTCCAGTTCTGGCCTATCAACCCTATGGTCTGTAGGGGGCCTTAACCACTCGATGGTGGTGAGAAACCTCATCTTGGAACAGGCTTCCCGCTTAGATGCTTTCAGCGGTTATCCCTTCCGAACGTAGCTAACCAGCGGTGCCCTTGGCAGGACAACTGGCACACCAGAGGTTCGTCCGTCCCGGTCCTCTCGTACTAGGGACAGCCTTCCTCAAGTTTCTGACGCGCGCGGCGGATAGAGACCGAACTGTCTCACGACGTTCTAAACCCAGCTCGCGTGCCGCTTTAATGGGCGAACAGCCCAACCCTTGGGACCTACTCCAGCCCCAGGATGCGACGAGCCGACATCGAGGTGCCAAACCATCCCGTCGATATGGACTCTTGGGGAAGATCAGCCTGTTATCCCCGGGGTACCTTTTATCCGTTGAGCGACACCGCTTCCACTTGCCGGTGCCGGATCACTAGTCCCGACTTTCGTCCCTGCTCGACATGTCTGTCTCACAGTCAAGCTCCCTTGTGCACTTGCACTCGACACCTGATTGCCAACCAGGCTGAGGGAACCTTTGGGCGCCTCCGTTACATTTTAGGAGGCAACCGCCCCAGTTAAACTACCCACCAGGCACTGTCCCTGAACCAGATCATGGTCCGAGGTTAGAAGTCCAATACGATCAGAGTGGTATTTCAACGATGACTCCACGAACACTGGCGTGCCCGCTTCGTAGTCTCCCACCTATCCTACACAAACCGTACCGAACACCAATACCAAGCTATAGTGAAGGTCCCGGGGTCTTTTCGTCCTGCCGCGCGTAACGAGCATCTTTACTCGTAATGCAATTTCGCCGAGTCTGTGGTTGAGACAGCAGAGAAGTCGTTACGCCATTCGTGCAGGTCGGAACTTACCCGACAAGGAATTTCGCTACCTTAGGATGGTTATAGTTACCACCGCCGTTTACCGGGGCTTAAATTCTCAGCTTCGCACCCCGAAGGGCGCTAACCGGTCCTCTTAACCTTCCGGCACCGGGCAGGCGTCAGTCCGTATACATCGTCTTACGACTTCGCACGGACCTGTGTTTTTAGTAAACAGTCGCTTCTCTCTGGTCTCTGCGACCACACCCAGCTCGGACCGCGAGGGTCGTCACCAGACGTGGTCCCCCTTCTCCCGAAGTTACGGGGGCATTTTGCCGAGTTCCTTAACCACAGTTCTCTCGATCGCCTCGGTATTCTCTACCTGACCACCTGTGTCGGTTTGGGGTACGGGCCGTGTATCAACTCACTAGAGGCTTTTCTCGGCAGCATAGGATCACTGAATTCACCTCAATCGGCTACGCATCACCTCTCAGGCACGTGTTGTGCGGATTTGCCTACACAACGCCCTACAGGCTTACACCAGTACAACCACTGACTGGCCCAGCTACCTTCCTGCGTCACCCCATCGCTTGACTACTACCAGCCGGGGTCGTGTGCAGCCCCTCACTCGAGACCCGAAGGTCTTCTCGGAGGTTTTGGACACTTAGCACAACTGATTCATCATGGGCGCGGATACACGGGTACGGGAATATCAACCCGTTGTCCATCGACTACGCCTGTCGGCCTCGCCTTAGGTCCCGACTCACCCTGGGCGGATTAACCTGGCCCAGGAACCCTTGGTCATTCGGCGGACGAGTTTCTCACTCGTCTTTCGCTACTCATGCCTGCATTCTCACTCCCACACCCTCCACCACTGGATCACTCCGTGGCTTCCCTGGATGCAGGACGCTCCCCTACCCACCCGAACCACTGCACACCCAACCGGAGTCGGATGCGGATGTATTGTTCGAGTGCCGCGGCTTCGGCGGTGTACTTGAGCCCCGCTACATTGTCGGCGCAGGATCACTTGACCAGTGAGCTATTACGCACTCTTTCAAGGGTGGCTGCTTCTAAGCCAACCTCCTGGTTGTCTTCGCGACCCCACATCCTTTTCCACTTAGTACACGCTTAGGGGCCTTAGCCGGCGATCTGGGCTGTTTCCCTCTCGACTACGAAGCTTATCCCCCGCAGTCTCACTGCCACGCTCTCACACACCGGCATTCGGAGTTTGGCTGATTTCGGTAAGCTTGTAGGCCCCCTAGACCATCCAGTAGCTCTACCTCCGGCGTGAAACACGTGACGCTGCACCTAAATGCATTTCGGGGAGAACCAGCTATCACGGAGTTTGATTGGCCTTTCACCCCTACCCACAACTCATCCCCTCAGTTTTCAACCTAAGTGGGTTCGGGCCTCCACGACGTCTTACCGTCGCTTCACCCTGGCCATGGGTAGATCACTCCGCTTCGGGTCTAGAACACGCGACTGGAACGCCCTATTCGGACTCGCTTTCGCTACGGCTACCCCACACGGGTTAACCTCGCCACATGCCACTAACTCGCAGGCTCATTCTTCAAAAGGCACGCCATCACCCCCGGCAGACTCAACTGCCCAAAGGCTTTGACGGATTGTAAGCGCACGGTTTCAGGTACTATTTCACTCCCCTCCCGGGGTACTTTTCACCTTTCCCTCACGGTACTAGTCCGCTATCGGTCACCAGGGAGTATTCAGGCTTACCGGGTGGTCCCGGCAGATTCACAGCAGATTTCACGGGCCCGCTGCTACTCGGGCACCCACTACAACAGGGCACGTGTTTTCGTCTACGGGACTCTCACCCTCTACGACAGGCCGTTCCAGACCACTTCGACTAACACGAACCTTTCTGACTGTTGCTCGCCACGGCAGTGACAAGAAAGTGAGCCCCACAACACCACACGGACAACCCCTGCCGGGTATCACATCCGCATGGTTTAGCCTCATCCGCTTTCGCTCGCCACTACTCACGGAATCACAATTGTTTTCTCTTCCTGCGGGTACTGAGATGTTTCACTTCCCCGCGTTCCCTCCACACACCCTATATATTCAGGTGCGGGTAACACGACATCACTCGTGCTGGGTTTCCCCATTCGGACATCCTCGGATCTCAGCTCGGTTGACAGCTCCCCGAGGCTTATCGCAGCCTCCTACGTCCTTCATCGGCTCCTGGTGCCAAGGCATCCACCGTACGCTCTTAAACACTTACAAACAAAGATGCTCGCGTCCACTGTGCAGTTCTCAAACAACACACCCGACTCGAACGAACCCACCACCACGACCACCCCGAAGAGTGCGGTCTGCGTAGCATCCGAACCGGATCATGTATTCGCCTAGAAAGAAACACTCGCGTGTTCTCTCAGGACCCAACAGTGTGTCGATATATCCCACCGCCAACCAGTCACGAAACCAGTTGATACCGCGGAGGAAAGCGTCAGCGTTCCACCCATGAGCATCCGCAGTCCCACAGACGAGGACTCAACGGTCTCTGGCACCAGCGTTTACCATCCCCGACTCTTCGGGGTGCCGTGCAGAAGTGCTCCTTAGAAAGGAGGTGATCCAGCCGCACCTTCCGGTACGGCTACCTTGTTACGACTTCGTCCCAATCGCCAATCCCACCTTCGACGGCTCCCTCCCACAAGGGGTTAGGCCACCGGCTTCGGGTGTTACCGACTTTCATGACGTGACGGGCGGTGTGTACAAGGCCCGGGAACGTATTCACCGCAGCGTTGCTGATCTGCGATTACTAGCGACTCCAACTTCACGGGGTCGAGTTGCAGACCCCGATCCGAACTGAGACCGGCTTTAAGGGATTCGCTCCACCTCACGGTCTCGCAGCCCTCTGTACCGGCCATTGTAGCATGTGTGAAGCCCTGGACATAAGGGGCATGATGACTTGACGTCGTCCCCACCTTCCTCCGAGTTGACCCCGGCAGTCTCTCACGAGTCCCCGCCATTACGCGCTGGCAACATAAGATAAGGGTTGCGCTCGTTGCGGGACTTAACCCAACATCTCACGACACGAGCTGACGACAGCCATGCACCACCTGTACACCGACCACAAGGGGGCCTACATCTCTGCAGGTTTCCGGTGTATGTCAAACCCAGGTAAGGTTCTTCGCGTTGCATCGAATTAATCCACATGCTCCGCCGCTTGTGCGGGCCCCCGTCAATTCCTTTGAGTTTTAGCCTTGCGGCCGTACTCCCCAGGCGGGGTACTTAATGCGTTAGCTACGGCACGGATCCCGTGGAAGGAAACCCACACCTAGTACCCACCGTTTACGGCGTGGACTACCAGGGTATCTAATCCTGTTCGCTACCCACGCTTTCGCTTCTCAGCGTCAGTTACTTCCCAGAGACCCGCCTTCGCCACCGGTGTTCCTCCTGATATCTGCGCATTTCACCGCTACACCAGGAATTCCAGTCTCCCCTGAAGTACTCAAGTCTGCCCGTATCGCCTGCAAGCTCACAGTTGAGCTGTGAGTTTTCACAGACGACGCGACAAACCGCCTACAAGCTCTTTACGCCCAGTAATTCCGGACAACGCTCGCACCCTACGTATTACCGCGGCTGCTGGCACGTAGTTGGCCGGTGCTTCTTCTACAGGTACCGTCAGTTTCCCTTCGTCCCTGTCGAAAGAGGTTTACAACCCGAAGGCCGTCATCCCTCACGCGGCGTCGCTGCATCAGGCTTTCGCCCATTGTGCAATATTCCCCACTGCTGCCTCCCGTAGGAGTCTGGGCCGTGTCTCAGTCCCAGTGTGGCCGGTCACCCTCTCAGGTCGGCTACCCGTCGTCGCCTTGGTGAGCCGTTACCCCACCAACAAGCTGATAGGCCGCGGGCCCATCTCGCACCGATAAATCTTTCCACCCACCAGCATGCACCAGCAGGTCCTATCCGGTATTAGACCCAGTTTCCCAGGCTTATCCCGAAGTACGAGGCAGATCACCCACGTGTTACTCACCCGTTCGCCGCTCGTGTACCCCGAAGGGCCTTACCGCTCGACTTGCATGTGTTAAGCACGCCGCCAGCGTTCGTCCTGAGCCAGGATCAAACTCTCCGTTGAAGACTCACAACCACACCCCCGAAGAGGTGCAATCAGAAGTATGAACCAGAGTCCGAAAACCCAGCAAAACAAAACGCCAACAAAATGTTGACTAAAATGTCCAACCTTCCAACCGGGGGGAAAGAAAGGCCGGAACCAATATAAAAATTGGCACTGACATTCATCGACACACTATTGAGTTCTCAAAGAACACACGCACACACCATCACCCGGATTTCAAACCCGATTGATCAGTGAGGCAACCTACCCAGCTTAGCTCAACCCGATCACCCGAACAAAATCAGGATCCCGCTCGAACCAGTGTGAACGCCAGGCGCTCCTCGTCCTACCTCGTTTCCCTAGCCTCTCGCTCAGCGTCTCCGCTTAGCTTCTCGGCCCCGGGTCGGTGTCCGTGTCGCTCTGACCTGGATAAAGTTACGTGTCTGTGTGAACGATGTCAAATCGCCTGGTCAGGAAGCATTTTCGGAAAGCGCCGCGCACTCGGGATCAACCCGCCGCACCGACACGCTCGACCTGCCCGCCCAATGACTGCAACTGCTCGACGAAATTCGGGTAGCCGCGATCGATATGGAAGACATCGTGCACTTCCGTGGTTCCGTCGGCGACCAGACCGGCGAGGACCAGACCGGCGCCGGCCCGGATATCGGACGACCACACCGGCGCGCTCGACAACCGAGGAATACCGCGCACCACCGCGTGGTGCCCATCGGTCCGGGCGTCGGCGCCGAGCCGGATCATCTCCTCCACGAACCGGAAACGCGCCTCGAAGATGTTCTCGGTGATCATCGAGGTGCCGTCGGCGATGGCCGCCAATCCGATCGCCATCGGCTGGAGGTCGGTCGGGAAACCGGGGAACGGCAGCGTCGAGAAGTTCACCGCGCGCGGGCGCTCAGCCTGGATCACACGGAACCCGTCCTGCTCGAACGAGATCCGCGCACCCGCGGAACGCAACTTGTCCAGCACCAGCGAAAGATGCTTGGGGTTCACCCCGGTCACGCGTACGTCGCCCATCGTCATCGCCGCGGCGATCCCCCAGGTCGCGGCCACGATGCGGTCGCCGATTACGCGGTGGGTCGTCGGCGCGAGCCGCTCGACGCCCTGGATGGTGAGCACCGAGGTGCCCGCGCCACTGATCCGCGCGCCCATCTGGACGAGCATGTGGCACAGATCAACGATGTCGGGTTCGCGCGCGGCGTTGTCGATCACCGTTTCCCCCTCGGCGAGCACCGCCGCCATGAGGATGTTCTCGGTCGCGCCGACGGAGGGGAAATCCAGCCGGATTTTGGCACCCTGCAGTTCATCGGCGCGCGCGACCACGCAGCCGTGCTCGATCTCGCTGGTCGCGCCGAGCAACCGCAGTCCCGCCTGATGCATGTCGAGCGGGCGCGAACCGATCGCGTCACCGCCGGGAAGTGCGACGACGGCGCGCTTGCACCGCGCCATCAGCGGACCGAGCACACACACCGACGCGCGGAACTGGGTGACCGCTGGGAAATCCGCGTGGTACTTCGGCTCGGCGGGAGTGGTGATGGTGACCACCCCGCCGTCGATCCCGACGTCACAGCCGAGACCGCGCAACACGTCGCCCATCAGCGGCACATCGAGGATGTCCGGGCAGTTCGTGATCGTGGTGGTGCCCTCGGCCAGCAACGCAGCGGCCATCAGCTTGAGGACGCTGTTCTTGGCGCCCCCCACTGTGACCTCACCGACGAGTCTATTCCCGCCAGTAACCAAAAACCGTTCCATGCCGCCTCTCCGCGTATTCGGCGCACTGTTGGTGCAAGGATAGTTGCGGCGGCCCGCTGTGGCGCCACCTCTTCGCGACTCCCCTCGCCTCTCCGCATTATTTGCCGAGCGGCAGGTGTCGCGAGGTGGGCATTTTTGCGGGCGACGGTTCGATCCCGTCACATTTCCGGCATGCCCGGTGAGTTGTTCGTGTACTCGCGTGTCCTCACCACACGATCAGGTGCTCGTCCGGTCCCCGCCAGGCTTCCACAGGATATCGCCGCCGGGATTCGCCACTCGGCTCAGGATGAACAGCAGGTCGGACAGGCGATTGAGGTACTTGGCCGGCAGAACGCTGGTGTCCTCCTGGTGCGCTTCGATCGCGGCCCATGCGGAACGTTCCGCGCGGCGAGCCACGGTGCGCGCCGTGTGCAGCAGTGCCGCAAGCGGCGTCCCGCCGGGCAGAATGAACGAATTCAGCGTTGGCAGTCCCGCATTGAACTCGTCACACCAAGCTTCGAGACGATCGACGTACGGCTGGGTGACGCGCAGTGGCGGGTATTTCGGCTCCGCCACCATCGGTGTGGAGAGGTCCGCGCCCGCGTCGAACAGATCATTCTGTATCTGCCGCAGCACCGCGAGCATCGCCTCATCCGGCTGCCCGAGTGCGATCGCCACACCGATGGCGGCGTTCGTCTCGTCGCAGTCCGCGTAGGCGACCAAGCGCGCTTCGGTCTTGGCGACCCTGGAGAAGTCGCTCAAACCCGTGGTCCCGTCATCGCCGGTCCGCGTATAGATCCGCGTCAAATGCACACTCACGACTGCACCTCGCCGGCGATCGGCTCAGTCATGACCGAGCGACGACGCTCGGCTGTGCCTGTTGTTCGCTCGCTCACAAGACAACCTTATGCGCTCAGAGACCAGGCATCCGGCGGGTGCGGTCGGAGGGGCGGGATTCCACCCAGGAAAGAAAAGCAGTCAAGGAGTCGCGGTCGAGGGCCAACTCGAAGCCGCCAGCCGGATCCGACACCGTGATCACCGCGATGTCGTCGGTCATGATGTCGTATTCGTCGCCGCGTGGACCGCGGCGGTCACCGATTTCGACGCCCTGGCGCCGAATCGTGGAATCCGGACCGAGTCTGAGGCTGGTGAGCTTGAAGAAGACGAGCCGGTCCTCGTCGTAACGGATCAACCCATGCCGCCAACCTTGACCACCGCTAGCAGGCAGCACCCGCAGAATCGCGGCAGTTCCACCGCGACGCAGCATGATCAGGCGATAGCTCGAGGCAAGTGCGAGGAAAACGAGCGTCAGCACCAGAATGATCAGGAGAACCATCCCGGTCTGCAATGCAGTTCGTCCTTTCGCTCCGCCGCTGTGTCATCGACACGGTATTCGATTGGCATCGTTCGCAGGCCCTTCGTGGTTACGCAGCCTGCCGCCTCCGAGCCTGATGCTCACACCGCGTGCGGTCATTCAACCACGGCCCCGAGTTTACAAATGGCCCGGCCGTGTCCGAGCGTTGCGCGATCCGACAGTGCCTCGGCGAGCGCGCTCTCCGTGCGTCTACAAAGACGCTGTCGGCGGTGAAGAAATCTTCACCGCCGACAGCCGTCGTGCTCATTGACAGGTTGTTGCTTACGCGGTCGCGTTCTGCTCGACCGCGCGCACCCGGGCCTGAGCGGCCCTCTGCTGCTCTTGGCTGGCCTCCGAGTCGGCCAGCACCCGGCGGGCCGCCTCGACATCCACCTCGTCGGCGAACTCCGCGGACTCGGCCAGAACCCGGACCGAGCTCGCGGTCACCGAGAAGAAGCCACCGTGCACCGCGGCGACGATCCGCTCACCGTCGGTGTCCACGATGGCGACGGTGCCGCCCTCGACCAACTGGCCGAGCAGCGGCTCGTGCCCCGGCATGATGCCGATCTGGCCCTCGGTGGTCTGCGCGCTGACGAAGGACGCCTGGCCCGACCAGAGCAGTCGCTCGACGGCGACGAGATCAACTGACATTTCCGCCATCGATGACTACTTTCCGGCGATCTTCTTCGCGGCCGCCTCGACGTCGTCGAGACCACCGCAGCTGTTGAACGCCTGCTCCGGGAAGTGGTCGAACTCGCCCTTGCAGACACGGTCGAAGTCGTCGATGGTCTGCTCCAGCGGCACGACCGAGCCCACCTGCCCGGTGAACTTTTCGGCCACGATGAAGTTCTGGCCGAGGAACTTCTCCAGACGACGGGCGCGGCCCACGAGGACCTTGTCCTCCTCGGAGAGCTCGTCCATACCGAGGATGGCGATGATGTCCTGCAGCTCCTTGTACTTCTGCAGGATCCGCTTCACCTCGTTGGCGACCGCGAAGTGCCGATCGCCGACGATCGAGGCCTCCAGGATGCGGGAGGTCGAGGTCAGCGGGTCGACGGCCGGGTAGATGCCCTTCTGCGAGATCGGGCGGGAGAGCTCGGTCGTCGCGTCCAAGTGGGCGAAGGTGGTCGCCGGCGCCGGGTCGGTGTAGTCGTCGGCGGGCACGTAGATGGCCTGCAGCGAGGTGATGGACCGACCACGGGTCGAGGTGATGCGCTCCTGCAGCTCACCCATCTCGTCGGCCAGCGTCGGCTGGTAACCGACGGCCGAGGGCATGCGGCCGAGCAGGGTCGACACCTCGGAACCGGCCTGTGTGAACCGGAAGATATTGTCGATGAACAGCAGCACGTCCTGGTGCTGCACGTCGCGGAAGTACTCGGCCATGGTCAGGGCCGAGAGGGCGACGCGCATACGCGTGCCCGGCGGCTCGTCCATCTGGCCGAAGACCAGGGCGGTGTCCGGGAGGACGCCCATCTCTTCCATCTCCAGCCGGAGATCGGTGCCTTCACGGGTGCGCTCGCCGACGCCGGCGAACACGGAGGTGCCGGAGAATTCCCGCGCAATACGGGTGATCATCTCCTGGATCAGAACGGTCTTACCGACACCGGCGCCACCGAACAGACCGATCTTGCCACCCTTCACATAGGGGGTGAGCAGGTCGATGACCTTGATGCCCGTCTCCAGGATCTCGGTCTTGCCCTCGAGCTGGTCGAACGACGGCGGCTTGCGGTGGATGCCCCACTGCTCGCCGTCACGGCCGAGGCCAGGAGTGTCCAGACAGTCGCCGAGGGCGTTGAAGACGTGGCCCTTGACGACGTCACCGACCGGCACCGAGATCGGCTTGCCGGTGTCGGTGACCGTGGCGCCACGGACCAGGCCGTCGGTCGGCTGCATCGAGATGGTGCGCACGATGTTGTCGCCGAGGTGCTGGGCGACCTCGAGGGTCAGTGTCTTGGCCACCGAGGTCAACGTGATCTCGGCGTGCAGAGCGTTGAACAGCTCGGGGATGGCTCCCCGCGGGAACTCGACGTCCACGACGGGGCCGATGACCCGGACGACGCGGCCTGCGGCGGCGCCCGTCCGGCTCGTGTTGTCTCGAGTAACAGCTGCGGTCATTGGTTGGTTCTCTTCCGTGTCGATTGGCGGCATTCGCGGGGCACTTCGTGGTTACGCACGCTTCCGCCTCCGTACCCGTCTCATGCCGCGGCGCTTAGTCGCGGTCCGAGCTCGACGCCAGCGCGTTCACGCCGCCGACGATTTCGCTGATTTCCTGCGTGATCTGGGCCTGACGCACCGAGTTGGCCTGGCGTGTGAGCACACTGGCCAGTTCGTTGGCGTTGTCGGTGGCGGCCTTCATTGCGGTGCGCCGAGCCGCGGACTCGGATGCCGCTGCCTCGAGCAACGACGCGTAGATACGCGTATTGACGTACTTCGGCAGCAGCGCCGCCAGCAGTACATCGGCGTCGGGCTCGAATTCGTACTGGGCGTGGACGTCCGCGGTCGCGGAATCCGAGAGGCTGTCCTCGCCCAAGTCGAAGTTCTCATCGACGAAGCTCACCTGGATCGGCGCAAGACGGCGCACCTCCGGGTTCTGGGTCAGCATCGACACGAAGCGGGTGTACACGATGTGCAGTTCGTCGACACCTGCGATGGTGCCCGTCCCGTTTGGTGCGGGAACCTCGCCGTCCGCACCGGCCATGAAGGCTTCCACCATGTGGTGGCAGGCGGCGGAAGCGTCGGTGTACTTCGGCTGCTGCGAGAACCCGGTCCAAGCCGACACGAACGGGCGATTGCGGAAGGTGTAGTAGGTCAGGCCTTTGTTGCCCATGACGTAGAGCACCGGCTCCTTGCCCTCATCCCGCAAGGTGGTCATCAACTCTTCGGCGCGTTTGAGCACGTTCGAGTTGTAGCCACCGCACATGCCGCTGTCGCTGGTGATCACCAGCACCGCGGCACGACGGGCGTTGGGTCGCTCGGTCAGCAGCGGGTGCGAGAGGTTCTTCGACGCACTCGCCAGCTCGCTGAGAACCTTCGTGATCTCCTCCGCGTACGGCTTCGCAGCCGCGACCCTCGCCTGGGCCTTGGAGATTCGCGAGGTCGCGATCAGCTCTTGGGCCTTGGTGATCTTCTTGATCGAATTCACACCACGAATGCGGGAACGCAATTCACGCAAGCTTGCCATCAGCGGTTCACACTCCCTTCCTTCGCGGCAGTAGATTGGCAGCATTCGCGGGGCACTTCGTGGCTACGGATGCTTCCGCCTCCGTGCCCGGCGCTCATGCCGCGGATCGAATAGCGCATTGCAGGCCCGCGTTACTTCTCGACGTGTTTGCGGGTCACCGACAGCGACTCGACCTCTTCGTGGTCGAGCTCACCGGCGTCCTCATCGACCACGCGACTGCCGTCGGAGGCGAGAAAGCCCTGCTTGAACTTGTCGGTCGCCGCCTTGATCGCGTCGGCCGCGTCACCGTCGAGCACCTTGCCGCCTGCGATGGACTTGAACGCGTCGGCCGCGGTGCGGTGCAGGTCTTCCAGCAGCTCGGTGCTGAACCGGCGGATGTCGGCGACCGGAACCGAGTCGTAGTAGCCGCCGTCGACCAGGTAGATCGACACGATCTGGTCCTCGACCGGGACCGGCGAGTACTGGTCCTGCTTGAGCAGCTCCACCCAGCGGGCGCCGCGCTCGAGCTGCGCCAGCGACGCGGCGTCGAGATCGGAGGCGAACGCGGAGAACGCCTCCAGCTCGCGATACTGGGCCATTTCCAGACGCAGCGATCCGGCGACCTTCTTCATGCCCTTGGTCTGAGCGGCGCCACCGACGCGGGAGACCGAGGTACCGACGTTGATCGCCGGACGGACACCCTTGTTGAACAGGTCGGACTCGAGGAAGACCTGGCCGTCGGTGATGGAGATGACATTGGTCGGAATGAACGCCGAGATGTCGTTGGCCTTCGTCTCGATGATCGGCAGACCGGTCATCGAGCCCGCACCCATCTCGTCGGACAGCTTCGCGCAACGCTCCAGAAGACGGGAGTGGAGGTAGAAGACGTCACCCGGGTACGCCTCGCGGCCCGGCGGGCGACGCAGCAGCAGCGAGATGGCGCGGTACGCCTCGGCCTGCTTGGTCAGGTCATCGAACACGATCAGGACGTGTTTGCCCTGGTACATCCAGTGCTGGCCGATAGCCGAACCGGTGTACGGAGCCAGCCACTTGAAGCCGGCGGAGTCCGACGCGGGGGCCGCGACGATGGTGGTGTACTCCATCGCGCCGTGCTGCTCCAGCGCGGTCTTGACGCCCGCGATGGTGGAACCCTTCTGACCGATCGCGACGTAGATGCAGCGCACCTGCTTATTCGAGTCGCCCGTCTCCCAGTTCGCCTTCTGCGCCAGGATGGCGTCGATGCAGACCGCGGTCTTGCCGGTCTTGCGGTCGCCGATGATCAGCTGGCGCTGGCCACGACCGATCGCGGTCAGGGCGTCGATGGCGGTAATGCCGGTGGCCAGCGGCTCCTCGACCGGCTGGCGCTCCAGCACAGTCGCGGCCTGCAGCTCGAGCACGCGCTGCTCTTCGGCCTCGATCTCGCCTAGACCGTCGATCGGCTGGCCGAGCGGGTTCACGACGCGGCCGAGGAACTTGTCGCCGACCGGAACCGAGAGCACGTCACCGGTCCGGCGAACCTCCTGGCCCTCCTCGATCTCGGCGAACTCGCCGAGGATGACCGCACCGATCGCACGGTCCTCGAGGTTCAGCGCGACGCCGAGCACGCCGCCAGGGAACTCGAGCAGCTCGTTGGCCATCGCCGAGGGCAGGCCGCTGACATGCGCGATGCCGTCGCTGGTATCGGTGACCACACCGACTTCTTCGATGGAGGTCTCGGGGGTGTAGCTCTGGGTGTAGCTCTCGATCGCGCTACGGATCTCGTCGGAGGAGATCGTCAGCTCCGCCATGTTCTTCCTGCTCTCGCTGTCTGGGTCTGGAATGTCGGGGGTGGTGAGCGCGCGCTAGGTCAGGGCCCGGCGCAGCTTTTCCAGTCGGCCGATGGCGCTGCCGTCGATCACATCGTCACCGATGTGCACGACGAGTCCGCTCAGCAAACTCGGGTCGACCTGGACGTGCACCGTGATCGCCCTGTCGTAGATGCGCCGCAGCGCCGTGGCCAGCCGCTCGCGCTGCCGCTGGGTGAGCGCGATCGCGGCGCGCACATGCGCGACGATCTGATCACGACGACCCGCTGCCAGGTCGGACAGTTCGTCGAAGGCGGCGCCGATGCTCGACCGCTGCCTGGTCACCACCTGCTCCGCCAGGGTCAGGGTGATGGGCTCCGTCTTGCCCGTCAGCAAACGCGCAACCAGATCGCGCTTGGCCGAGGCCGACTTCGCCCGATCCGACAGTGCCTGCTCCAACTCCGGGTTGTCGCTGATGATCCGGCCGAGCCGGAACAGCTCGTCCTCGACCGCGTCGAGCCGGCCGCTGTCGGCCGCCGACTCCAGCAACGCCTCCTGACCGAGCAGCACCAAAGTGTCGACCAGGTTCGAGGTGCGCGACCAGTTCTGGGCCACCGCAGTGGTCAGCACCGCCAGCGTGGCAGCGCTGACCTTGCCGCCGAAGACCCGCTCGCACAGCTCCGCGCGCACGGATCCCGGTACCGACACGTCCGCGAGCGCCACACGCAGCGAACGCTGGTCGTCCAGCACGGCGACAACGGCGAACAGTTCCGACCCCGTCGTGGCCGCAACACTGTCGCTTCCGGTCAGAGCGGCCCGAAGCGCCTCCCGGGACCGGGAGCTGGCCTCGCGGCTCGCTGCGTACATGCTTCTCACTTTCACTGTGTTGGATTCTGCCTTCCCGGGGCGGCCTCCGTGGTTACGCTCCGCTGCCGCCTCCGGCCGCTGACCCGCTCAGGCATCGCTACCTTCCGACCCCGATGCCTGCATCCGACTCGTCGAGTTCGTCGAGGAACCGCTCGATCGATGCCGCCTGCTTGGCTTCGTCCGAAACCGACTGCCCGATAATCTTTTCGGCCAGATCGACGGCCGTGCGGCCGACCTCGGAGCGCAGCTCGGTCAGGATCTGCTGGCGCTGGGCTTCCAGCTGGGTGTGGCCCGCGGCGACTATGCGGTCGCTTTCGGCCTGGGCCTCGGCGCGCATCTGCGCGAGGATCTGCTGGCCCTGGGTGCGCGCGTCCTCACGGATACGCGCGGCTTCGAGCCGGGCTTCGGCCAGCTGCTGCTGGTACTGCTGCAGGGTGAGCTGAGCTTCTTCCTGCGCGGCCTCGGCACGAGCGATGCCGCCCTCGATCTTGTCGGAGCGCTCATCGAGCGTCTTCATCAGACGCGGGACCACGTACTTGTAGAACAGGATCCCGATGATGATGACGCAGACGATCGACCAGACGATGTCATACGTTTCGGGGATGAGAGGATTCACTTCCTCTCCCTCCGCCGCCGCGAGCAAAGCTGACTCGTACATCGGAATCAGAAAATGAAGCCGGCGACGAGGCCGATCAGGGCCAGCGCCTCGGTGAACGCGATACCGAGGAACATATTGGTCCGGATGGTGCCCTGCAGCTCAGGCTGGCGAGCAATACCCTCGATCGCCTTGCCGACGACGATGCCGACGCCGATGCCGGGGCCGATCGCGGCAAGACCGTAGCCGATGGCACCGAAACCCTTGAACTTGTCGGGGGTCGTCGCGGCTTCCTGGGCCAGGTAAGCGAGGCTCATGAGTCTTCCATTCCCTTTCTGTTGCTCACCCGCCGGTCGGCGTGGTGTAGCAGGTTTCCGGTAGTTGTGGTCGGTCAGGTCAGTGAGCGTCGGCGTGCTGCGCGAGCCCGATGTAGACGGCGGTCAGCAACGCAAACACGTAAGCCTGCAGGAAGATGACCAACAGCTCGAACAGCGTGAACCCGAGCCCGGCGAGCAGTGAGAACGGCGAGAACACCTTCATCCACGCTGCGGCGTCGAACAGGAAGAACCAGGTCGCGCTGAAGAACAGCACCAGCATGATGTGGCCGGCCAGCATGTTCGCCATGAGTCGGACGGTCAGCGTGAACGGGCGCAGGATGAAGGTCGATACGAACTCGATCGGAATCAGCAACACATGCAACGCAGGGGGAACATTCGGAACGACGATGCTGCTGCGCATGTAGGTAAGGAATCCGTACTTCCGGATACCGATGTAGTTGAACGCCAAGTATGCGATGACGGCCAGCACCAGGGGCATGCCGATTCGGGCGTTCGACGAGATGTTCAACCCAGGAATGACGCCGGAGAAGTTCAGAAAGAGGACCGTGAAGAAGATCGTCGCTATCAGCGGGAAGAATTTGCGGCCCGATTCCTTACCCAATACCTCGTCGCAGATCTGCTCCTTGACGAAGACCAGGCCGATTTCCGCGACATTCTGCAGACCGCGCGGAACGATCCTGGGCGAGCGGAATGCCAGCGTCATGACCAGGACCAGGACGGCGGTCATCAGGATGCGAATCAGCATCAATCGATCGAGTTCGAACGGCGTACCCTCGAACAGCACAGCTGGAGGGAAGAAGTCGGTAAGCGACGGCGCGTGGAACTCGGCCGCCAGAGTGGTGACGCTCAGCGTTCTCTCCCGTGTTCGGGCCGCGGGTACGGTCATTCCCGCGGTTCGATCGGACATTGACGATCAAATTGGGTCGACTCAGGTCGGCTCGAAGTTCGTCAGCAGCTGTGCGGCGGTTTTGACTCCACCCGGCGTCTGTACGTGTGTCGGCGACATCGTCGACATGCAGAACCGGAACCCTCGGGGCCCGGCACGGCAGTAAGCATAGCGACACTCGAAGGGATCTGGGCGATCCCCCCTCGCTTGATTGCTTGCTTACCAAGACTTTACCAAGCTATCTACGACAGCGTGTAGGTGGGTGGGGTTTGTTACTCGCCGGTACCCGGCGAACCTTCCGTTTCGGTGGTCGTCACGTATGGAACCTTCTGGCGCAGAACGCCATACGTCTCCGCTCCCAGGACGATGACCAGGGCTCCGACCACCGTGAGGAACAGGGCGACCCGGTCGTAGAACTCGAACCGATTCAGGATCGCGATGACCACCAGGGCCACCAACACCTTGCCGACCCAGCTGGCCAGCATGACCAGCCCCGCGGTACTCGGTGGCAGCTTCGCGCCGAACAGTACGACGGCCGCGGTGGTCAGGATGAAGCCGCCGCCGATCGCGGCGCCGAGCAGCGCACCCCACACTCCGGACATCCCCGCGACCGCGGAGCCGAGCGCGACGGCCGAGACCACCAGGATGCCGAGCCCGATCAGGCCGTAGCGCAGCGCTGCCCGCAACGGCGCATCAGGTCCGGGGATGGGAGTGGGAGTGAAGCTCACGACATCACCTCGCTGGTGCTCGGCGCCGCCGTGCGCTCGGCACTCTGTGTTGATGGTTCGCTCGCAAGCTCGCTCACAGCCGTCGACTTTACCCGGACGGCGTCCGGTCGCCCGCGGGCTCCCCGCGCCGCAGCCCCGGAATCGCGGTGATGACGAGGGCGAAAACCAACCCGCCCGCCATCAGCAGAACGACCAGCCTGCGGTCCATCAGAGAGGTACCGACGGCGCCGAACGCGAGCACCCCGACCCACAAATAGATCAGCAGCACGACGCGACGGTGCGAGTGTCCGATCTGCAGCAAACGATGATGCAAGTGCATTTTGTCCGGAGTCGAGAAACTCACGCCCGCGCGCACCCGACGCACGATGGCCAGCAGCATGTCGAGCACCGGAATGAACATCACCGCACCCACCAGCAACAGCGGCGACAGCAGACCGACGATGTCGCGCGGCCCGTATCCCTGCAAGGGAATTCGACCGGATGCCCCGGTCGATACCGCGGCCAGCATCAGGCCGATCAACATCGAGCCGGAATCGCCCATGAAAATTCGCGCGGGCTGAAAATTATGCGGCAGAAATCCGAGGCAGGCGCCCGCCAGGGCGGCGGCGAGCAGCGACGGCGGATAGGTGTCGACCGATCCGCCCTGTTCGTTCATCAATCCGAGGCAGAACACGAAGACCGCGAGCGCTGCGATCAAGCCCAGGCCTGCCGCGAGACCGTCGAGGCCGTCGACGAAGTTCATGGCATTGATCAGGGTGACGGTGACCGCGACCGTGACCAGACCACCTTGCAACCCATCCAAGACCACCGTGGTGTTGCTGAACGGGTTGTAGATGACGTACCAGCCCAATCCCATCACGGCCATCACGCCTGCCGCGGTCACCTGCCCGGCGAACTTGGTGAGCGCATCCAGTCCCCAGCGGTCATCGACGATCCCGACGAGAACGATCAGCGTGCTCGCCACGAGCACCGCGATCGGGATGTTCGGCTTGTAATCGAAACCGCTCCGCAGCGCAGGTAGCTGGTGTGCGAACAGCACGGCTGCCACGACCCCGATGTACATCCCGACGCCGCCCATGCGAGGTATCGGCTTGACATGCACATCCCGATCGCGCGGCACGGCGACCGCGCCGAAGCCGATCGCCAGTACCCGGACTCCGCCGGTGGCCAGGAAGGTCACGACCGAGGAGATGAGGAGCACGACCAGCAGCTCACGAAGCGGAACGACAGCGCTCGAACCGATCATCCGAGGTTCGGCCCGATCATCCGAGCCGCTGCTGGGCCGCGGCGCCGGTCAGTGCCTCCGGCGGCATCCCGAGCACCTCGGCGATGTCGGCGATGGGGATCGCGCCCTCGCGCAGAATCCGTGGCTGGTCGGCGGTCAGATCGACGATGGTGGACGCGACGGCGTGCTCGGCGGGACCCCCATCGAGGTAGACGCCGACCAGCTCGCCGAGCTGGTCACGGGCCCCCGCCGCGGTGTGCGCCGGTGCCTGTCCGGACACGTTGGCGCTGGACACCGCGAGCGGCCCGACCTCGCGCAGCAGCTCCAGCGCGACCGAGTGCAGTGGCATCCGCAGCATCACTGTCCCCCGCGTGTCGCCGAGATCCCAGGCTAGCGAAGGAGCTTGCTGCACAACGAGACTCAGACCGCCGGGCCAGAACGCCCGGATCAACTCACGGGCCTGCGGGCGCACCGAGAACACCAGGCCGTCGATGGTGTGCCAGGAACCGACCAGAACGGGTACCGGCATGTCCCTGCCGCGGCGCTTGGCCGCCAACAGCGAGCTCACCGCGCTGGAATCGAACGCGTCGGCGGCCACGCCATACAGGGTGTCGGTGGGCAGCACGACCAACCGCCCGGACTTCAGGGCGCTGGTGGCTGCGGATAGTCCGGCGGCACGCGAGTCGGGATCCGCGCAGTCGTAGACGGTACTCACAGCACCCATCCTGGCATGCTGTACCGCCTCTCCGAGAATTCAGGCCGTACTAGTCGGGTAGCGCAGGATTTGCGTTCAGGTCCTGCGTCGGGTGCCGAGCAAGGTTTTGGGCGTGCCCGACGAGTTACCCATGTACTCACGAAATCAGTTGTCACTTCGGTATCAGCTGTCACGCTGGTATCGGCTGTGTCGGTACCGCTGCACACCCGGCGCAGGGGCTGCTCAGCTGGCACAAGGGGATGCACACTCAACGCAATGGGTGCGCCGCTCCGGCGTGGTTCGGAAGTGGCGGCCGCCGCTTCGACGATGGGCAGGCAAAGGGTGCCGTGGACGCGGCCGATACCCACGTGACAACTGGTTTCGTAAGTACATGGGTAACTCGTCGGGCACGCCCAGAAGTGAGACGGCACCAAACGCAGGACCTGAACGCAAATCATGCGTCACCCGACTGGTACGGCCTAAAGCCCGGAGAGGCGGGGGTGCCTGGATTCTCGGAGCGGCGGAGCAGTGCGAGTGGCGGCTACGAAGCGGGGTTTGCCTGCTAGGTCGAGGTGTTCGATGACATCGGCGAATGCGCCGGTGGCGGTGAGGAGGGCGGCTACCCCGGAGCCGTTGGTGTCATCGTGTTCGATGGCGGTGGCGCCGCCCGGGCGAAGGACCCGGGTGATGTTCGGGAGCATCGCGCGGATGACGTCCAGACCGTCCGGACCGCCGAACAGGGCGATATGTGGGTCGTGCTCGGCCACCTCGGGATCGAGGCGGGCACCATCCGGTATGTAGGGCGGATTGGATACCACGACGTCCACTCTGCCGTCGAAATCGGCGAGCAGCGCGGGATCGGTGACATCGTCGGCGTAGAGGGTGATCGGGGTGTCGCCGGCCGCGATGCGGTCGTCGGCGTTGCGCCGCGCCCACGGCAGCGCGGCGGGATCGAGTTCGATCGCATGCACGTCGGCGTCAGGGCGCGCGTGCGCGATGGCCAGCGCGAGCGCTCCGGACCCGGTGCACAGGTCGACGACGATCGGGGTGTGGTCGTGCGGCAGCGCCTCCAGCTGGGCCAGCGCCCAGGCGAACAGCAGTTCGGTCTCCGGGCGGGGCACGAAGACGCCGGGCCCGACCGCGAGATCGATCGCGCCCATCGCGGCCGTGCCGGTCAAGTGCTGCAACGGAATACGCTGCGCGCGGCGGGCAACCAGCTCGCCGTACTCCGCCAGCTGCTCCGGCGACACGAGCGGTGTCAGCGCCAGCCTGGTGCGCGCGACGCCGAGAACGTGCGCCGCCAGCTGCTCGGCGTCGGCCTGCGGGCTGTGCACACCCGCCGTCCGCAAGGTCTCGATGGCGTCGTTGATGGCGGGTCGCAGCGCGACTCGAGTCGTAGACATGACAACGACTCTGCCCGAAGCGGGTTTATTCCGCGGCCATACGCGCTTCGCGATCCGCTTTCCCCAAAGCATCCAGCAGCGCGTCCATGTCGCCATCGAGCACGGAGTCCAGGTTGTGCGCCTTGAAACCGATCCGATGATCGGTGATCCGGTTCTCCGGGAAGTTGTAGGTGCGAATCCGCTCGGAGCGGTCCACGGTGCGAATTTGGCTGGCCCGGCCCGCGGCCGCCTCCTGATCGGCCTGCTCTTCGGCCAGCGCTTGCAGCCTGGCCGCGAGCACCTGCATGGCGCGGGCCTTGTTCTGCAGCTGTGAACGCTCGTTCTGGCAAGTCACCACGATGCCCGACGGCAGATGGGTGATACGCACAGCGGAGTCGGTGGTGTTGACGCCTTGCCCGCCCTTGCCGGAGGAGCGGTAGACATCGATGCGCAGATCGGACTCGTCGATCTGCACCTCCTCGACCTCGTCGGGCTCCGGGTAGATCAGCACACCCGCCGCCGACGTGTGGATGCGCCCCTGCGACTCGGTCACCGGGACGCGCTGCACACGGTGCACGCCGCCCTCGAACTTGAATCGCGACCACACGCCGTCGCGCGCGGCATCGCGACTCTTGATCGACAGCGTCGCCTCTTTGTACCCACCCAGATCGGACAGGGTGACGTCGAGAATCTCGACCTTCCAGCCGTGTCGTTCGGCATAGCGAACGTACATGCGGGCCAGATCGGAGGCGAACAGCGCGGACTCCTCGCCGCCCTCACCGGACTTCACCTCGAGTACGACATCGTCACCGTCGTGCGGGTCGCGCGGGGCGAGCAGGTCGGCGAGCGTCAGCTCCAACTCCTCGACCTCTCGCGCCAAATCGGGAACCTCGGCGGCGAAGGCCGCATCATCTGCCGCGAGCTCCTGCGCGGCGGACAGATCGTCACGTGCCGCCTCCAGCTTGTTGTAGGTGGCCATGATCGGAGCCAACTCGGCGAACCGCTTGCCGACCCGACGCGCGGCGCCCGCATCGTTGTGCAGCGACGGATCGGCCAGCTGCGTCTCCAAGCCCGCGTACTCGGCCAGAATGTCGTCGATGGCGGACGGTTGCGTCACGGTGCTTCCTTCTCCTGAGACCTGTCCATACAAAACACCGACGCCCGGCCTGCACAGCAGGACCGGGCGTCGGCGAGGAAGCTACTTGGCGTCGGCTTTCTTGCCGGCACGCTTGCCGTAGCGCGCCTCGAAGCGGGCCACGCGCCCACCGGTGTCGAGGATCTTCTGCTTGCCGGTGTAGAACGGGTGGCACTGCGAGCAGACCTCGACGGTGATGTGTCCCGACTCCTTGGTGCTGCGAGTCTGGAAGGTGTTGCCGCAACCACATACGACCGTGGTCTCGACATACGCCGGGTGAATTCCTGCCTTCATGGATGTCCTCTCGGGTTTGGCCGCCGGGTCGCTCGAGCGCGGATTCGCCAGAACGTGAACCGGAACCGACTAGGCGGGAGGTCTGCTCGCCTGAGCAGACGCAACGACCGTTCAGTATGCCAGAAATGCCGTTACGCTCCCAAAACGCCTCGGGCACGTGGTTTGTTCCCGCCCCGGTGATCACCCGTCCTCGTCGCCTCTGGAAGCTCGGGCACGCGAATTGGCGGCGTGTCAGAAGCCCGAAGTCGGGTAGTGCGCTACTCAGGAACGCCAACAGTTGGATTCATCGAGCTGGCTGCGTGGTGATGCACACCGACGCGTGTGGACAGAAAGGAGAAACCGTGAACCTCCGAGTCGCTGCCGCAATTTACGTTCTACTGATTCTCGCTGTCGCGGTGGGGTGGTGTGCACACCCGGAAACCACGCACTCCGCGACGCCTGCGCACGCGGCGTACGTGGAAGTGGACGCATCGGACACCGACGTGACAGGCTCCGCGGTGACGATCAGCGCGATGGTCTTCGGTTGCTTGATCAGCGGTGCGGCCATGATCGGCGGCATGTTCTTCGGCCCGCGGACGCCGAAAGGGCCCCGCATGCGCGGGGCCCTTTCGGCGCAACAACTCGTGAACCTATTCGTCGAGCGCGCCCGGCGCGGTCTTGCTGACCGACATCAGGAACTCGAGGTTGTTCTTCGATTTCTTCAGGCGATCGATCAGCAGATCGATCGCCTGGTGCGAATCCAGGCCGGACAGTACACGGCGCAGCTTGTGCAGCACCGCCGCCTCGTCGGGGCTGAGCAGTAGCTCGTCCTTGCGGGTACCGGACGGGTTGACGTCCACCGCGGGGAACACCCTTCGCTCCGCGATCTTGCGGTCCAGCTTGAGCTCGGCGTTGCCGGTGCCCTTGAACTCCTCGAAGATCACTGTGTCACCGGTCGAACCGGTCTCCACCATGGCGGTGGCCATGATCGTCAGCGAGCCGCCGTTCTCGATGTTGCGCGCCGCGCCGAGGAACCGCTTGGGCGGGTACAGCGCGGTGGAATCGACACCACCGGACAGGATTCGCCCCGAGGCGGGCGAGGAGTTGTTGTATGCGCGACCCAGTCGGGTGATCGAATCGAGCAGCACCACGACATCCCTGCCCATCTCCACCAAGCGCTTGGCGCGCTCGATGGCGAGTTCGGCAACCGAGGTGTGGTCCGACGGCGGGCGGTCGAAAGTCGAGGCGATGACCTCGCCCTTCACCGAGCGCTGCATGTCGGTGACTTCTTCGGGACGCTCGTCGACCAGCACGACCATCAGGTAGCACTCGGGATTGTTCGTCGCGATCGCGTTCGCGATGTCCTGCATGATCGTCGTCTTACCCGCCTTCGGCGGCGAGACGATCAGCGCGCGCTGGCCCTTGCCGATCGGCATGATCAGGTCGATCACCCGAGTGGTCAGCTTGTTCTGCTGGGTCTCCAAGCGCAGCCGCTCGTTGGGGTACAGCGGGGTCAGCTTGCTGAAGTCGGGACGACGCCTGGCCGCCTCGACGTCGCCGCCATTGACCGTGTCGAGCCGCACCAGCGGATCGAACTTCTGCCGCTGATTGCTCTGCTCGCCGTCGCGCGGAGCCCGCACCGCCCCGGTGATCGCGTCACCACGGCGCAGGCCGTTCTTGCGGACCAGATTCATCGACACGTAGACGTCATTCGGCCCGGCCAGGTAACCCGAGGTGCGGACAAAGGCGTAATTGTCCAGCACATCGAGGATGCCCGCGACCGGCTGCAGCACGTCGTCTTCGCGGATCTCCAGCTCACGGGCCTCGCCGCCACCGCCACCGCCATCGCGATCACGTCCACGACGACGCTCACGGAAACGGCGTCCGCGCCGACCACGGCCGCCCTCCTCCTCGTCGCCGCCACGGTTGTCTCCGCCACGGCTGCCATCGCCGCGGCTACCGTTCTGATTCTGGCTGCGTTCACTCTGGCTGCGTTCACCCTGGCTGCGTTCACCCTGGCTGCGTTCACCCTGGCTGCGTTCACCCTGACCGCGTTCACCCTGACCGCGTTCACCCTGGCTGCGTTCACCCTGGCCGCGTTCACGACGACGCTCGCCGCCCTGTTCGGCCTCCTGTTTCGGCTCGTCACCACGCGCCTCGGCGTTCGTGGTCTCGCCGCCGGATCGCGCCTGGTCACGGCCGCGCCGCTGCCGGCCGCGACCACGCTGGCCGCCTTCGCGACCGGAATCCTCGGTGGTCTCGGCGGTCGACGATGCCTGCTCGGCCGCGTTCGCATTCGTGGAAGCGGGCGCCGACTCGGCGGGGGCCGCCTTCGCCGGGGCGGGAGTTTCGGTATCCGTGGCCGAAGCCGCCGGCGTCACGTCGAGGGTCGCCTGCACGGCCTTGACCGACGCCGACCGGGTGGCCGCCGACTCGGCGGGGGCATCGGCCTCGGTGGCAACCGCGGATTTGGCATCGCCCTTGGCGGGCTTTTCCACCTTCGCCGGCTTTCCGGCCTGATTTTCCTTGATGGCGGCGATCAAATCGCCCTTGCGCATTCCGGAGGTGCCTCGGATACCGAGCTCCCCCGCGAGCGCGCGCAACTGCGGCAACAACATTCCAGTCAGCCCCGATCGTGCGACGTCGGTTTTTTCGCTCATCTTCGAAATCTGTCCGGATTCACTTTCGCGGTCGCCCATCGGGTTGGATTCCACCCCGGGTGTCGCGAGCAGGTCCGTATCTGTCACGGAAATCCTTTCCTTCCCTCGATTGCCGTGTGCTGTTTCGAGGGTTCGTCCCGCAGCCCGGGCATTCTGCCGGACTCGGATGCGTCCGTCCGGGCGCTGTGTGCCGTATCACCTGCCCCGCCGGACCGGCGGCTTCTCCACCGATGGTGAAAGGTGGGGAGAGATCATTCCAGTTGCGCAGCTACGCAGCACCCCCATGGCCTGGAGGCTCGAGCCTGGAGCCTGCTGGAGCGATTGCCCTGATGAAGCACCGGCGTCTGATGCGCACGATGTACGGACTCGCTCAGGATAGCTGCCTATTGTGAATCTCGGCAAGGCGGACGCGCCATCAGTCGACCAGGACGCCCTCGGCGAGTCCCGGCTCCACCACGCGCAGGCCGTCCGCGGCCGCGAGTTCACGGAGCTCCGCCGGGAATTCGCTGGTCCCCAGGGCCAGGACAGTCGGTCCCGCGCCGGAGACGGTGGCTGCGATCCCCGCAGCGCGCAGGCGGGCGATCCAGGTGGTGGTCAGCGGTAGCGCGGGGGCACGCTGGGTCTGGTGCAGGCGGTCCGCGGTAGCTGGCATCAGCAGATCAGGCCGCTGGGTCAGCGCCACAACGGCGAGCGCGGCCCGGCTGACGTTGAACGCGGCGTCCCCATGCGGCACGACCTCGGGCAGCAGACCGCGGGTGTGTGCGGTGGACGAGCGCTCCTCGGGGATCAGCACGACCGGATGCAGCGTGGGATGCGGCTCGAGACGCACGGCGCGGTAGACCCGGCCGTGGTACTCCGCCACCGCAGCGCCCTCGCGTCCCAGGTCTGCGACGCGATCTGTCTCGGTCCACGACACGACGATTCCACCGAGCACGCTGGCCGCCGCGTTGTCCGGATGGCCCTCGAATTCCGAGGCGAGCTGCACCAATTGATCCACGGAGGTGGCCAACTCCGGGTCGAGTTTCGCCGCGAGGGCGCACCCGGCGGCCAAGCCGCCGACCACGGCGGACGCCGACGAACCGAGACCGCGCGAATGCGGAATCACGTTGCGGCATACTACATCGAGGCCATCGGCCCATACGCCCGCCGCTTCCAGTCCGCGCTCGATCGCACGGACCACGAGATGCGAAGGGCCCCATGGCACATCGTCGGCGCCTTCACCTTCGACCCGGATGGTGAGCCCCGAATCGGTGGTGCGCACCTCGATCTCGTCGTAGATCCCCAATGCCATACCTAGCGAATCGAACCCGGGACCGAGGTTCGCGGTAGACGCGGGCACCCGTGCGGTCACGGTGAGACCGACGGGCAGCGTAGCGCTCATCAGCTGACTGTCGTGCGAAGTCAACTCAGGCCAGCTCGAGCTCGGCAGCGACTGCGACCGGGTCGACCGGAATCGCCTGCACCTGCGGCATACCCGACAGCGCGGTGTCCGGGTCCTTGAGACCGTTGCCGGTCACGGTACACACCACAGTGAGACCGGAATCCAGCCAGCCCTCTTTGCGCGCGGCGAGCACGCCCGCCACGCCGGCCGCCGACGCGGGCTCGACGAACACACCCTCAGTGGCCGCGACCAGGCGATACGCCTCCAGGATCGCCTCGTCGGTGGCGGCACGGAAGGCACCGCCGGACTGCTCTTTGGCCGCCACCGCGCCGTTCCAGGAGGCGGGCGCGCCGATCCGGATGGCGGTCGCGATAGTCTCCGGGTCCTTCACCGGGGCACCGTTGACCAGCGGCGCGGCGCCCGCGGCCTGCACGCCGAGCATGCGAGGCAGCTGGGTGGTGACACCGTCGGTGTAGTACTCGCGGTAGCCGCGCCAGTACGCGGTGATGTTGCCCGCGTTCCCGACCGGGAGCGCGTGCACGTCGGGCGCCTTGCCGAGCACATCGCAGATCTCGAAGGACGCGGTCTTCTGGCCCTCGATGCGTGCCGGGTTCACCGAGTTCACCAAGCCGATACTGGGGAAGTCCGCGGTGACCTTGCGGGCGAGCTCGAGGCAATCGTCGAAGTTGCCCTGCACCTGGATGATCTTCGCGCCGAGCATGACGGCCTGGGCAAGCTTGCCCATCGCGATCTTTCCCTGCGGGATCAACACGGCACAGCTCATGCCAGCGCGCGTGGCGTACGCCGCCGCGGATGCCGAGGTGTTGCCGGTGGACGCGCACAGCACCGCCTGCTGGCCGCGGTACTTGGCGTCGGTCATCGCCATGGTCATGCCGCGGTCCTTGAACGAGCCGGTCGGGTTCAGGCCCTCGACCTTCAAGTAGACCTCGCACCCGGTCAGCTCGGACAGGTGTGGCGCGGGCACCAACGGCGTACCACCCTCGTACAGGGTGACCGGCTCCCAGTCGGCTGCGCCCGCGAGCCGGTCGCGGTAGGCCGCGATCAGCCCCGGCCAGCGGGAGTGCACCCCGGCCTGCGGCTCGACGCCAGTCGTACACCCACCCGTCTCCCGGCCACCGCCCCTCATGGCGTCGCTGCGCGACACTGTACTCATTCTTCGGTGCCTTCCAATCTCAGAACGCTGGTCACGGATGTGACGGATGTCATTTCCGCCAGGGCGGCCACGGTGTCCGCGAGCGCCGATTCCACCGCGTGGTGGGTTACCACGACCAGGCGTGCTCCCGAGCCGTGCCCTTGTTGACGGACGGTCGAGATGCTCACCCCGTGGTTGGCGAATTCGCCGGCCACCTTGGCCAGGACCCCAGGACGGTCCTCGACCTGCAGGTTCACGTGGTAGCGGGTGGGCGTATCACCGATCGGCGCGATCGGTAGCTCAGCATAAACCGATTCGCCCGGTGCGCGGCCGCCGTAGAACTTGTTGCGCGCCGCCATAACCAGATCGCCGAGCACCGCGGAAGCGGTCGGCGCGCCTCCTGCTCCCTGTCCGTAGAACATCAGCCGCCCGGCGTTCTCCGCCTCGACGACGACCGCGTTGAAGGCGCCGGTCACCGCGGCGAGCGGATGCTTGCGCGGGATGAGGGCCGGGTAGACCCGTACGGAGACGCGCTCCTTGCCACCCTCCTCGGGACTCGGCTCGCCAGGGCCCGCGTCCACGCGTTCGCAGATAGCCAGCAGCTTCACGGTGCAGTCCAGCGCGGACGCGGTCTCCAAATCCTCCGCGGAGATCCGGGAGATGCCTTCGCGGTACACGTCTGCGGCAGTGACCCGGGTGTGGAAAGCCAGCGAGGCGAGGATCGCGGCCTTGGCCGCGGCGTCGTAGCCCTCCACGTCGGCGGTCGGGTCGGCCTCCGCGTAACCGAGCCGGGTGGCCTCGGCCAGCGTGGCCGTGTAGTCGGCGCCGGTCTCGTCCATCGCGGAGAGGATGAAGTTGGTCGTGCCGTTCACTATGCCGACGACCCGGTTCACCCGGTCACCGGCCAAGGACTGGATCAGCGGGCGCACCACCGGGATGGCACCGGCGACGGCGGCCTCGAAGTACAGGTCGGCTCGGCTGCGCTCGGCGGCCGCTGCGAGTTCGCCGGTGTAGTCGGCCAGCAACGCCTTATTGGCGGTCACCACGGATTTGCCCGCGTTCAGCGCGGCCAGGATCAGCCTGCGCGGCGGATCGATGCCGCCGATTACCTCGACGACCAGGTCGATGTCGTCGCGGGCGACGAGAGCGTCGGCGTCGGTGGTCAGCAGTTCCGCGGGGACGCCGCGGTCGGTGTCGAGGTTGCGCACGGCAATGCCGCGCAGCACCACTGGGACTCCGACCCGGGAGCGCAGGTCCTCGGCGTGGTCGCGCAGGATGCGCACGACCTCGGTCCCGACGTTGCCCATGCCGAGCACC
Organism: Nocardia sp. NBC_00881; assembly: GCF_045207455.1. NCBI lineage: Bacteria > Bacillati > Actinomycetota > Actinomycetes > Mycobacteriales > Nocardiaceae > Nocardia > Nocardia sp. NBC_00881. The sequence goes on along the minus strand of NZ_CP108798.1, from coordinate 7,152,938 downwards.
GCGACACCGATCGGACGATCGATCCCCCAGATACCGTTCTTCGCGCTCTCCGTCACGATTCCACCTCCAAGCTCAGCAGGTCCGCCACCGTCTCCCGGCGCAGAATGAGTCGTGGTTGTCCGTCACGCACCGCGACCACCGCAGGGCGGGTCAGCTGGTTGTACCGGCTGGACATCGAATAGCAATAGGCGCCGGTCGCGGCAACGGCCACCAGGTCGCCAGGGCCGACGTCGGCGGGCAACCAGGTGTCGCGGATGACAATATCCCCGCTCTCGCAGTGCTTTCCGACGACACGCGCGACCACCGGCCCCGCCTCCGAGGACCGCGAGACCAGACGGCAGTCGTAGTCGGCCTGGTACAGCGCGGGGCGGATGTTGTCGCTCATGCCGCCGTCGACACTCACGTAACGCCTGCGCAGACCTCCGTCCAGCGAGACGTCCTTGGTGGTGCCCACCTCATACAGCGTCACCGTTCCTGGGCCCGCTATGGCACGGCCGGGCTCCACGGCGATGGTCGGCTCGGGCAGACCCGCGCGGGCCGCCTCCGCCGCGACCAGTTTGCGCAGTTTCGCGGCGAACTCGTCCAACGGCGGAGGATCGTCCGACGGCAAATACGAAATGCCAAGTCCACCACCGAGATCCAACGTGGCGATCTGTGCGGTCCGATCGACGCCGAACTTGTCGATGGCCTCACGCAGCAGGCCGAGCATGCGACGCGCGGCAATCTCGAAGCCGTCGATCTCGAAGATCTGTGAGCCGATGTGGCTGTGCAGGCCGACCAGACGCAGGTTGTCGGCATCGAAGACACGCGCTAGCGCTTCCATCGCGTCGCCGCCCGCGATCGAGAAACCGAACTTCTGGTCCTCGTGCGCGGTCGAAATGTATTCGTGGGTATGGGCTTCCACACCGACGGTGACCCGGACCAGCACATCCTGCACGACGCCGGCACGAGCAGCGATGGCTTCCATGCGCTCGATCTCGATCAGCGAGTCGACCACGACATGGCTGACACCGGCGGATACCGCGGCCTCCAGCTCGGCCACGGATTTGTTGTTGCCATGCAACGCGATTCGCTCGGCTGGAAATCCCGCATGCAGCGCCACGGCGAGTTCGCCGCCGGAGCACACGTCCAGCGACAAACCCTCGTCGCGGATCCAGCGGGCGATCTCACCGCACAGGAAGGCCTTGGACGCGTAGTGGACTCGCGCGTTCGGACCGAAGGCGCGGACCATGTCGCGGCAGCGGGAACGGAAGTCGTCCTCGTCGACCACGAACAGCGGCGTGCCGAACCGGGCCGCCAGGTCGTGCACCGGCACACCGGCCAGCCGGACCACACCATCGTCTTCGCGTGCGGCGTTACGCGGCCACACGTTCGCGGGCAGGTCGATCATCTGCTTCGAATCGCTCGGGCGCTCCGGCAGATTCGGGGCATGCGGAATCTCGGCGTGCCGGGGACCAGCGGGATGCGCGGTCATGCCCGCACCTCGCTGACGCTCGACGCCGGCACGACCCCGAATGCGGCTGCGATTCGCTCGCCCCGCTCACTCACCGCATCCACCTCGCTGACACTCGGAATGGTTCGCTCGCTCACCAGTGCTTCCTTCCGCACGCTGCTCGGCTGGGAAACCTGCGGCCCCGGTTCACATGCGCTCCGGCGCGCCGACGCCGAGCAGCCCGAGGCCGTTGGCCAGGACCTGACGCGTGGCGTTGACCAGGACCAACCGGGCAGCGTTCGTCGTCGAGACGGGCTCGTCGCCCAACGGAAGGACACGCAGGTTCTTGTTGGTCTGGAACCGGTGGTAGGCGCCGGCCAACTCCTCCAGGTAGCGGGACACCCGGTGCGGCTCGCGCAGGCTCGCCGCACTGACCACGACCCGCGGATACTCACCGAGGGTGCGGATCAGCTCGCCCTCCTCCTCGGCGGTCAACAGCGCGAGATCCGGTGTGACCGAGTGATATTCGAATTCGGCGGCGTTACGTGCGATGGACGCGGTCCGCGCGTGCGCGTACTGCACGTAGTAGACCGGGTTCTCGTTGCTCTGGCTGGTCCACAGATCGAGGTCGATGTCGATGCTCGAGTTCACCGATGAACGCACCAGCGAGTACCGCGCCGCGTCCACGCCGATCGCCTCGACCAAGTCGTCGAGCGTCACCACAGTGCCCGCGCGCTTGCTCATCTTCACCGCGACGCCGTCTTTGAGCAGATTCACCATCTGCCCGATGAGCACCTCGACAGTGTCCGGGTCGTCGCCGAACGCGGCGGCGGCGGCCTTCAGCCTGCCGATGTAGCCGTGGTGATCGGCGCCGAGCATGTAGATGCACAGGTCGAAGCCGCGAGTGCGCTTGTTCTGGAAGTAGGCGATGTCACCTGCGATGTAGGCGGCCTTGCCGTCGCTCTTGATGACCACACGGTCCTGGTCGTCACCGTATTCGGAGCTGGCGATCCACCAGGCTCCGTCCTTCTCGTAGAGGTCGCCGGAGTTCTTCAGCTTCTCCACTGCCTGCTCGACCGCGCCGGACGCGAACAGCGAGCTCTCGTTGAAGTAGACGTCGAAATCGGTACCGAACTCGTGCAACGACTCCTTGATGTGGGCGAACATCAGCTCGACACCCTCGGCACGGAACAGTTCGAGTCGCTCGGGCTCCGGCTTGTTCAGCACATCAGGGTGCATGGCCACAACCTTCTCGGCGATCTCTCCGATGTAGGCGCCCGCGTAACCGTTGTCCGGGGTCGGCGCTCCGGTCGCCGCGGCGACCAGCGAGGCCGCGAACCGATCGATCTGCGCGCCGTGGTCGTTGAAGTAGTACTCGCGGACCACGTCGGCGCCCTGCGCGGCCAAGATTCTGCCCAGCGCGTCGCCCACCGAGGCCCAGCGAGTGCCACCGAGATGCACCGGGCCGGTCGGGTTGGCCGACACGAACTCGAGATTTATTCGGGTGCCCTTCATCGTCTCCCCGGTGCCGTACGCGGCGCCCGCGGCAAGCACCTGCTCGAGAATCGCGCCCTGTGCGGACGCGGCGAGGCGAATGTTCAGGAAGCCCGGCCCCGCGACCTCGGCGATCGCAACACCGTCCGCGTCGGCCAGCGCGTCGGCCAGCCAGGTTGCCAGCTCACGTGAGTTCGTTCCGGCCCGCTTGGCCACCTGCAGCGCCACATTGGTGGCATAGTCACCGTGTTCCGGGTTACGGGGGCGCTCCACCTTGACCTCGTCGGGAAGGACCGCAGGGTCCAGTCCACGTTCGACAAGCACCTTTGCCGCAGTCGCGTGAAGGAGATCTGCAAGGTCAGCTGGAGTCACGAGTCTCTATCCTATGGTCTGAGCGGGTGTACACCTCGGGTGGGCACCGCACAGCCAGCGAATCCGTCACGTCGAGAGAGCACAACGAACCATGCCGAGCAGTCCCAGCGCCAAATCGGCCAAGGCCGCCAAGGCCGCGGCGAAGTTGTCGGCTACCCGCAAAGGCGGCGGACGTGGGCAACTTCCGAAGAAGAATCGCCAGATCCCCTGGCTGGCCATCGGTGCGGCCGTAGTCATCATCGCATTGATCGGTGTGCTGGCTTACAACTTGGTCCCCAAATACCAGGAGAAGGCCGACCTGGACAAGTACACGCCGAGCGCACAGAGGAAAGACCCCTCCGACGACATCGCGGGCGTGGTGAAGAGGGAATACCCAGCCGGTCTGCATATCGGCCCGACCCAGCGTGTGGCCTACGACCAGTCGCCGCCGTTCGGCGGTCCGCACGACCAGTCCTGGGCAACCTGCACCGGCGTGGTCTACGGCAAGCCGATCCGGGTGGAGAACGCGGTGCACTCACTCGAGCACGGCGCCATCTGGATCACTTACAATCCGGACAAGGTGAATGCCGAGGGGATCGAAACGCTGAAGGCGAAGGTGCAGGGCAAGCCGTACACATTGATGTCGCCCTACCCCGGGCAGGAACCCCCGGTGTCGCTGCAGGCCTGGGGTCACCAGCTGAAGCTGGACAGCCCCGACGACAAGCGCGTCGGCCAGTTCATCACCGCGCTGCGGCTGAACTCCTACACCTACCCCGAGGTCGGGGCGGACTGCTCGACGATCGTCTTCGATACCGACAACCCGCCGCCGTTCGACCCGACGCCGCCCGGACCCGATGCGGTGCCGATGGACGGCAAGGGCCTGCAGCCCGACCCGTCCGAACTCGGCGGCGGCATGCCCGGTGGCCTGCCGCCCGGCGTCCCCGGTCTCCCCGGGCTGCCCGGCGCTCCGGCGCCGACGCAGTCCACACCGGGCGCGGGACGCTAGTGGCCTCCGACCCCGATATCCCGGAGGCCGCATCCGGCCTCGGCGGACAGGTCCGCCACCAGCGCACAGCGCTGGTGATCCTCGGCGCGATCGGTGCCATCCTGATCGGCTTCGCGGTCGGTGTGCTGGCACGGATTCCCCTGGATACCTCGTCCGAGCCGGACCCCGGCATCGTAGACATCGGTTTCAGCCAGGACATGTCGGCGCATCACACCCAGGCCGTGGAAATGGCGGGCGTGGTGCTGGTGCGTTCCACCGGCACCGACGTCCGCCGCCTTGCCTACGACATCCTCACCACCCAGCAGAGCCAGATCGGCCGCATGCAGGGCTGGCTGCAGCTGTGGGGCAAGCCGGCGCAGAGCGTGGACGGATACATGGGCTGGATGACCGACCCGTCGAACGGTCACGACCACTCCGGTACGGACTCGCCTGGCCACAGCATGTCCGGCCCGATGGCCACCATGCCCGGCATGGCGACCCCCGCCGAACTCGCCGCGCTGCGCCAAGCCACGGGACCCGAACTCGACACCATGTTCCTGCAGCTGATGCTGCGCCACCACCAGGGCGGGCTCCCGATGATCGACTATGCCGCCCAGCACGCCGAGACAACCGCGGTAAGCACGCTCGCCGAGACCATGTCGAAGACTCAGCGCGGCGAATCCGATCTGCTGACAACGATGCTCAGCGCCCGCGGCGCCGCTCCCCTCCCGGCGGGCTGAGCCCGAAGTCCCCGGCCCGGCGCACTTTTTGGCGGACGGCGACCGATACGATAGGCTGGCCCAGCCCGATCGGAACCGCAATCACTGGCCCCGACCGAGTCCTATCCCGCCCTCGTAGCTCAGGGGATAGAGCGTCTGCCTCCGGAGCAGAAGGCCGCAGGTTCGAATCCTGCCGAGGGCACCGAAGGCCATCTACCACAACCCTTAGTAGGTGGCCTTTTTCGTGCCCGATCCGGGTGCCGTGCAGTTACCGTGAGTACCTGTGATTTGCCGTCTTCATCCTGTGTGTGTCGCACGTATGTCGCACGTCGGACACACGGGGCGTTAGGGTGAGGTATGGCCTCTCCCTCACCACTGCCCGAACCAGTGATGGGTGTCCCCGCGGCTGAACCGGCAGCGATCTGCGGCGCTGACCCGCACGATGCTCGCCGAGTTCGACCGTGAGTGGGAGATCGTGCTGGATCGAGCCAAGGACAGCAAAGAACTTTCCGGCGTCCTCGAACTGCTCACCAAATGGCGGCACATCGCCGCCACCGAGGCGCGCGAGCCGGGAGCCTACTTTCGGTTGCAGGCCAAAGCCGAGCAGATCCAGCGGGCCGGCACCAACCTGGGCGCGGGCTCTATCGAGGACATGCGGGCATTGATCGCGCGGCGGCAGGCCAGCTGAGGTTGTACCGAATCATCCCAGACCCGGAAACGTCCGAGCAAGTCGCGGCACTTCCGGTTGAAGCGCTGGCGGACTATGCGGAAGTGCTGACTGTGCTCGAGGTCCAGCCGTGGGCGGGACACCCGCAGCGCGCAGCCAATCCCGACGGTGCCGTCCGCTACTGGCCCCGACTCTGCCGGGCAGGTCGTCTACCTCGTGCTCGAGCAGCAACGCGAGGTTCATTTGCTGCTGGTGCAATGGCTGGGCTGATCGTCGACAAGCTCGGGCACTACGACGAGCCCATCTCGCTCGCGCGCTGCGCCGGTACGTCGGGCGGACCGCCCGGCAGCTGCGCGCCCGGGCGGGCGGCGCGATCGCGCTCGATCCCGCTCAGCGCACGACGTCGTAGACGAGCTTGGCCACTCCGTTGGAGTAGGTTGCCGACTCCCGCAGCCGCAGCGTCTGCTTGTCGCGGTACCTGGTGACACAGCGCCGGGCACAAGCGCACGCAACGCACCAGCGACAAACCGCGCGGTCTGGTCGCCCGAACGCAGTCACGGTAAGGAGCAAACCCGCGCCGCAACTGACGGAATCAACCGGCCACAGAATCGATACCCCTGTCAGCCGGACGCGCCCACGAGTTCCACCCCGTGGATCCGAGCGGCCTTTTGCATCCCGTCATCCAGGGTCATCAGTGGATAGGCGAGGCGCTGGGCCAGCGCGATATACCAGGCATCCGCGTAGGTGGCGTTATCGATCACTCCCACGGCGGCAACCGAATCCACCGGCTCGCGGATCCGCTCCACGGGGTGATTGCTGAACGCGGCGATCAATGCACGCGCTTGATCGAATTCCAGTTCGCCGCGGCGTGCCAGCCGGATCAGTGCGGAGCCGACCTCGAAGTCCACATGTGGAGGGGAAACACACCCGGATCGGCGGATCCGGTCCGCATAGCCGGGCGGCAGTGACCCCCGCAGCAGATCGACCCAGACCGAGGCATCGACGACGATCACTCTTCGCCCTGGTCGTAACCGTCCCGAATTGCACGCACCGCTTCGGCTCCGGACACCGTCGCCCGGCCGGTGATACCCAGCCGCTGCTGCGTCTGCTGCAACTCTTCGTCCCATTTGGCGATAGCCCGCCGCTGCAGTTCCCGCCGAACATCTGCTGCCATCAGGTCCCGCAGATACGCCGACACCGACTTGTGCTCAGCACTGGCTTTCTCCGCGATCACCGCTGCCACTTCATCCGGGACGTCTCGCACCTGAACCGTCGCCATTGCCCACCGTCCTAGGCATGATTACATGCAATATTTCATGCAAAGAATAGCATGCATCTACCGTGGGAAGGTGGACCGATCGGCGGGGGAGCCGAGCAGAAGAGCCGATCCGCTACCGCCGCCTGCCGCTGCGACTGCGACTGCGTTGCTCACCACCGACCAGCGTTAGCACGGTTAGGGGCCTTTCCGTCGTCCGACCGGCAGCCCTCAGTGGTACACGGCTGCGGCAAACTGCGAGAAGACCCCTCCATGGTGTGCCGCTCGCCCAGCCGGCCAGGTGGCCGAAAAGCTTGGAAGGCCCCCGACCAGCGGTCGGAGGCCTTCATGGGCTGAGTGGGCGGTTGCCGGTTACGGCAGGGGTTCGGTGGGCTTGGGGCTGCCGGCGAGGACCCCGGCGCGCGAAAGGTAGGCGAAGGCGGAGGCGGTCAGGTCCGGGTGGAGAAAGTAGAGATGGGCGTTGCTGACGGATCCGGTTTCGGTGGCGTCACACAGGGCATGGAGGGCGGTGGGGTCGACGGTGAGAGCGGTCAGCTTGCCTGCCTCGTAGTCCATCTCGACCCACTTAGCGTGAATCGCCGCGCTCATGATGCCCCCGGCGAAGCCTTCGCGGTCGGCCGCGGCACTCAGACTCATCTCGAGGCCGTCGTCGAGATCCGTTGAAGTGTGCTGCCAGCGACCATCTTCCCACCAGCGCACGAAGGTGATCGGACGGTCGCTGGGACGGTTCGCCGTCAAGTCCACCGAGTGGACCCAGGTGGGCGCTGCGGCCAGCGGATCGTAGGCTGTACCCGCGACCTCGTTGTCCTCGTCCGTACCGAACAGCAGCGCGCGATCACCGGAGTATCTGATCAGTGTGTACCAATTGCCCGCGCCGTCGTCGTTGATCAGCCGAGCACCGTCCACTCTGGCCGACTGCCCGATCTCCTCTCCGCTCGCGACCCGATAGTCGTCGTCGCCATGGGTCGCGGAAGTGATCACGTCGAAGACGGTCACACGCGCCCACAGCACGTCGGGATGCGGCAACTGAAATCCCATGCCCGGCAACGTATCACCGGCCCCCCACCGCGACAACCGGACCGACAACAAGCGGGACAACACTCCCGAAGGCGGACACACGCCCGGGCAAACCGAATTGACAGGCCACACTCAGGTGCTTTCACAAAGGCGGCAGAGCAGGCAAATTTGCAGCTTCAGTACACGGCGACGTTCACGCGCACCGACTTCCGCGAGTCACGTCGATCGACGCTCGGATTCCCGGGCGCGTCGCGGACGCAGGGCATAGGCAGGGACCAGTTGATCCCGCAGGTGGAGATCCGGGCGACCATCGGCGAACTGGACGCTGTAGGTCACCCGACCCATCCAGTCGCCGTCGACGGTGGGCAGCCAGTGCGTCAGCGTGCCAGGGCGCTCGCCATGCATGATGACGCCCGCGCCGTTCACATGCCGCGGGGTTCCCGGATCACGGATCAGGATCGCGTCCAGCCGGACCCATACCGGCCGCGGCGGGTAGGTCAGAGTCCGGTAGTAGTGGCCGGTCTTGTTCGGGTAGACCAGCTCCGGTTGCGTGCCGTCGGTTCGCGGCGGCCCCTCGCTTGTCGAACCCATGTTCGAATATTAGCCCGCATCCACGGCAGGCAACAGGCAGCCGGATCCGCGACCACTGGCCACGGAACTTCTTCGAGATGGCGACCACGGGCGCTGGCCGCCACCGCAGGCGCGCTTCTAATATGATTGTTCTAGAATGAACATATTAGAAGGAGTGTGAGATGTCGGCGAAGTTCGCGGTCGTCAAAGGTTTCTACGAGGCCACGCAGACAGGAGACGGTCCGGCGATACTGTCACTGCTGCATCCGGAGTTCGAGGCACGGACCGCACCGGGCATGCCGTGCGGGGCGGGCGGCACCTTCCACGGCCCGCATGAGGCGATGACCCGGATCTGGGGCGCGGTCGCCCAGGAATTCAACACCGCACCGTACGACGAGAGTTGGCAGGAGACCAGCGACGGCACGGTGGTAGTGACCGGCCACTATCGTGGATCGGCACGCGCCACCAAACGCGCATACGACGCCGAGTTCGTCCACCTGTGGCGGGTCGTCGACGGTCGCATCACGCGACTGCACCAATACACCGATACCGCCCGGTGGCACGCCGCGCTCGAGGCGTGAGCCCTGACGCGGCAGAACTCGGACCGCCGCTCTGGCACCACGTCGAGGTGGCGATGTCGCTGCGCGCCCGCGTCAGCGGTGGATTGTTCCCCGACCTGCGACGACACGCCGGCAGTCGGTGTTTCGTTTGTCGTCGCCCGGGCGCGCCGTTGCCGTAACGTGCCAGTACCGGGGGTAGACCGGAGGCGAGACGATGACTTATCCGCCGGGCGCACAGCCGCCGCAGGATCGACCGCACTACCCACAACAGCAGCCCACCGGCCAGCCGCCGCCGATGGGTCACGGCAACCCGCCGCCGGGCTATCCGCAGCCCGGGGGCTTACCCGGCGGATATCCGCCGCGGCCGCCGAAGAAGAGCTGGACCGGTCTGATCGCCGGTGTGGTGGCGATCGTGGCGCTCGCCGTCGCGGGCGCGGTGATCGCGGGCATTTTCCTGACCTCGCAGGGCAAGGGCCCGCTCAGCTCGGACGAGAAGAAGATCCAGTTCGCCATCCACGACTTCTACGAGGTGCTCGGCTCGCAGGGCTTCCGCGCGGCGGCCGAGAAGGCATGCGCGGCCGATCGCGCCGAGTTCGACGCGATGACCGAGGAGCAGAAGAAAGAGTTCGATGCGGCGACGGTCTCGGTCACCATCGAGAGGATCGAGGGCATCGTGGTCACCGGCCGCAGCGCGACCGCGAAGATCACCGGCAAGCTCACTGTGGCGATTCCTGGTGAGACGCCCGATTCCGATACCAGCACTACCGAGCACCTGAGAAAGGAAGACGGCAAGTGGAAGGTCTGCTCCGCGCCGACCTGACCGAATACGCCCACACATGAGTTGGTCGCCGGACCGTGCTCGGAGCCCTCGCCAACGACGTGTGCACTACAGCGGCCTGGTCGTCGGCGAGCTGTGCCCGGCTTCCGGCAGGACCTCAGGCTTCCGCCGATATCGAGGTGATGCCCGCCGCGGCGCTGGACGATCCGCGCCGCCCCGACCGCGGTGCCGAGCGCCTACTCCTCGCGGTCGATCTCACCGCGGAAGCGTCCGAGCGCTACACCCGCACGATGCCCGCGATCGACGCATCGCAGCTCCGGCGGCCGGATTACCTCGCGGTGTGCGGCAAGCATGTTGTGCTGTGCCACTTTTCGGATCGCACCTGACAACCCCGCGATTTCCCGAGCAGCGCGGCGGGACCGAGACCATCCGGGCACGTCGGACGCGGTATGTTCCTTAGGTAAGGCTCAACATATGCACAGGGATGTCGGCGCGTCGGAAGGATCAGGATGAAGCCGGTCAGATGGAAATCGCTCGCCGCGGGACTGGCGGTCACGGTGGCGGCGCTCGGCTTGACGGCCTGCTCGAATTCCTCGGACGACGCGAACGAGATCACGGTTTACAACGCGCAGCACGAATCGCTCACCAAGGAGTGGGCGGACGCGTTCACCAAGCAGACCGGTATCAAGGTGACGTTGCGTCAAGGCGGTGACACCGCATTGGGCAACCAGCTCGTCGCCGAGGGTGCGGCGTCGCCGGCCGACGCCTTCCTCACCGAGAACTCCCCCGCCATGGCCCTGGTGGAAAACGCGGGACTGTTCGCCGACCTGGACAAACAGACCTTGGATCAGGTACCCGCGCAGTTCCGCCCCTCCACCGGCAGGTGGACCGGCATCGCGGCACGCTCGACGGTTTTCGTCTTCAACAAGAACAAGGTCCCGGCCGATCAGCTGCCCGCCTCGCTGCTCGACCTGGCCCAGCCGCAGTGGAAGGGCCGTTGGGGTGCGGGCGTGTCCGGCGCCGACTTCCAGGCCATCGTGGCGGGAATGCTCGCGCTGAAGGGCGAGGACGTCACCCGTGCGTGGCTGAAGGGCATGAAGGAGAACGCGACGGCTTTCCCGAACAACGTTGCCACTATGAAGGCGGTCAACTCCGGCAGCCCGGACGGCGGCGTCATCTACCACTACTACTGGTACCGCGACCAGGCCAACACCAAGGAGAGCAGCGCAGACACCGCGCTGCACTACTTCAAGAACCAAGACCCCGGCGCGTTCGTCAGCATCTCCGGCGGCGGCGTGCTGAAGTCAAGCAAGAAGCAGGAGGCGGCACAGAAGTTCCTGGCGTTCATCACCGGCAAGGCCGGGCAAGAGGTGCTGCGCGACGGCACCTCGATGGAATACCCGGTCGCGAGCGATGTCGCCGCAAACCCGGCGCTTCCACCGCTGGCCGACCTGAAGGCGCCGACGATCGACCCGTCCCAGCTCGACGCCAAGAAGGTCACGGCGCTGATGACCGAGGCTGGTCTGCTGTAATCGTGGCCCTCGGGACCGTTGCCGCTGCGCCCCGGATCGGCAGACCGGGACCCTCTGTCACGATCGTCGCCCTGCTGCTGGTCGCGGCGACGTTCGTGCCGCTGGGCTATATCGTGTCGACATTCTTCTCGACCGGCCTCCATCAAACTGCCGAGCTGGTTTTCCGCCCGAGAGTCGGTGAGCTGCTGCGCAATACGGTCGGCCTCGTGGTGTGCACCGTGCCGATCTGCGTGGCGCTCGGTGTCGGGCTGGCCTGGGTTGTCGAACGCACCGACGTTCCCGGGAAAACCTGGTGGGGGCCGGTTTTCGCGGCGCCGCTCGCGGTGCCCGCATTCGTCAACAGCTACGCCTGGGTCAGCGCCTTCCCCACCATGCACGGCCTCTGGGCCGGCGTGGTGATCGCCACGATGTCCTATTTCCCGCTGGTGTACCTGCCCGCGGCGGCCACGCTGCGCCGCCTGGATCCCGCGGTGGAGGAGTCGGCACGGGCGCTTGGCTCAGGTCCGGTGGCGGTGTTCACGCGAATCGTGCTGCCGCAGTTGCGATTGGCCATTCTCGGCGGCGGCCTGCTGATCGCCCTGCATCTGCTCGCCGAGTACGGCGCTTTCGTGATGGTCCGGTTCGACACCTTCACCACGGCCATCTTCGAGCAGTATCAGTCCAGCTTCGCCGGTGCGGCGGGCAGCATGCTCGCCGGAGTTCTCGTGCTGTGCTGCCTGGCGCTCCTGGCGGCCGAGGCCGCACTCCGCGGCCGGGCCCGCTATGCGCGCATCGGCGGCGGAGCACCGCGCGCCGCAACCCGGATCCGGCTGAGAATCGGCGCAATACCGGTCCTCGCCGGGCTCGTCGCGGTGACCGCCGCCGCGCTCGGCGTCCCACTGTGGACCATCGGACGCTGGTTGCGCATCGGCGGCGCGACGGTCTGGGATTTCACCGAGATCGGCACGTCGCTGGCGCAGACGGTCGGGCTCGCGCTGATCGCCGCTCTGCTCACCACGCTGTGCGCGTTCCCGGTCGCCTGGATCGCGGTTCGCTCCACCTCGGCGTTCGCGCGGATCATCGAGGGCGCCAACTACATCAGCAGTTCGCTGCCCGGCATCGTCATCGCGCTGGCCATGGTGACGGTGACCATCCACTGGGCGCCACCGCTCTACCAGACGGTGAGCATGGTGGTCGCGGCGTACGTACTGCTATTCCTGCCCCGGGCACTGGTCGGCGTGCGCGCCGGGCTCGCCCAGGTGCCGGTGGGCCTGGAGGAGGCATCTCGCGCGCTGGGTAAATCGGGGCCCGCTACCTTCTTTCTGGTCACCCTGCGGCTCACCGCGCCCGCCGCGGCCGCCGCGGCCGCGCTGGTGTTCGTTGCCGTGGCGACCGAGTTGACTGCGACACTGCTGCTCGCGCCCAGCGGAACTCGCACGCTGGCGATGCGGTTCTGGGCGCTGTCGGGCGAATTGGACTACGCGGCCGCCGCGCCGTACGCCCTGATCATGATCGTCGCCGCGGTGCCGGTGACGTACCTGCTGTTCACCCACTCCCGGAAGGCGGCTGGGGTATGAGTCGGCTTGTCGTCGCCGATGTGTCGAAGACCTTCGGCCACACCCGGGTACTCGGCGGGATCACCCTCGATGTGCCCGACCGCAGCGCCACCGCCGTGGTCGGCTCATCCGGTTGCGGCAAGACCACACTACTGCGGGTCATCGCGGGATTCGAGTCCCCGGATGCGGGTTCGGTCGCTATTGGATCGGAAACCGTTGTCGGCGAACGCATCTCGGTGCCGCCGCAGCGGCGCAACATCGGCTACGTCGCGCAGGACGGTGCGCTGTTCCCGCATCTGACCGTCGGCCAGAATATCGCCTATGGTCTGCGTGGCCTACGTCGCCGCGGCCACCATCGGGTGCACGAACTGCTGGAGATGGTGTCGCTCGACCCGTCCTACGCCGACCGGCGACCACACCAGCTCTCCGGCGGCCAGCAGCAGCGCGTCGCCCTGGCCCGCGCGCTGGCCCGCAAGCCGGACGTGATGCTGCTGGACGAGCCGTTCAGCGCGCTCGACGCGGGCCTGCGCGCGGCGACCCGGCAGACCGTGGCCGAGACTCTGCGCGCGGCAGGGATGACCAGCATCCTGGTGACCCACGACCAGGAGGAGGCGCTGAGTTTCGCCCAGCAAGTCGCCGTGATGCGCGAGGGACGATTCACCCAGGTCGGCGCGCCGGAGGAGGTCTATGCCGCGCCGAAAGACCTGTTCACCGCCCGCTTCCTCGGCGACTGCGTGCTGCTCGACGCAGTGGTCGAGGCCGACGTGGCCAAGTGCGCGCTCGGACGGATCCCGGTGCAGAATTCCGCCCCCTCCGGGCCGGCGACCATCATGATGCGTCCGGAACAGCTTGTCGCCCATGCGCTCTCGGATGGCGAGCCGGACAGCGGCATGGTTCGCGACGTCGAGTTCCGCGGCGCCGACGTGATGCTGACGATCGATCTGGACGGGCATGTGGACCCAGTGCGGGTGCGCCGGGTCAGCGTCGCCGCACCCACCGCGGGGCAGCGGGTGCGTCTCGAGGTACTCGGTTCGGCGGTGGCGTACACCGAGCCGAGCGCGGTCGCATAGGGGGCCGCAGGCGGCCGGAGTCCGTCCGCAGCCCCGGGCAGCGCCGAGCGAAGTCGAGGCAGACTCCTAGCCTGGCCTGCCCCGACACACATTTGAGCGAGCGATGGGAATCGAACCCGCGTAAACGGCTTTGCAGGTCGATGGTCGGCGTCGGTGCAGGTCATGGCATCGTTGGCTGACGTTGGCACTGTGAGACAACCTGGGAAAACAGCGGTTTGGAGCGTTGGCGCGGTTGGCTGAGGTTGGGTCATACAACGCACTCCTGCGCGGCCTGCGCGGCGTGGGCGAACGCGGCTTCGCCGTACTCACCGGCCGCTGGCACACCCCTGCGCCACATCACCGCCAGCCCCACCAAGATCGGCGACATCGTCAAAGCCGCACTTAATGACAGGTAAGCACGGCGGACCGGTCGCGGATCCCGCACAAGCACTTTCTGGCCACAGCGCATCGAGACCGCCCGGCCACGGGCATTCCGTCGTGCCGCCGAAATCAACCGCCGAGCCTTGCTGAGATCATCTCTTTGCTCCCCCGCCGCCTTCGCGTGTCCGGGTGACTTCCCTTCCCCTGCTTCCTCATACTTGCCGCCCTCAGCGGAACTCGGTCGTGTCAAGGGCGCTCTTTCCCTTGACTCGACCGAGTGGAGCGAGACAATCGGCGTATGAGCCGGTCCCGGAAACGTTGGCGAAGGATCTCCAAGACCTCATGGAGGGCCGCGAATTGACTGCACAGCTGTTCCCGAGCGAGAAGGACGGCGGGCTTCTGGAGTACAACGAGTTTCGCCGGGTGTTCAACGAGGCCGCGAACTCGGTCGGGCTTCGAGGTCTGGTGCCGCACGGCTTACGTCATACCGCGGCGTCACTGGCGATCAGTGCCGGGGCGAACATCAAAGTCGTCCAGCGGATGCTCGGCCACAAGACTGCGATGCTCACGCTCGATTTGTACGGTCACCTGTTCCCCGACGACCTGAACGTCGTCGCGGCAGGGATAGAGGCCGGTGCCAGAGCTGCTGCGGACGAATTGCGGACCGCATGACGCAAAATCTGGCTCCGACCTCCCAAAAACAGCCCTGACCATTGAGCGAGCGGCGGGAATCGAACCCGCGTAAACGGCTTTGCAGACCGTTGCCTCAACCACTCAGCCACGCCCGCCTCGCCATAGATAGTGCCCGCGGCGACCGACGCCGCATAGCGTTGCGCTCACGGTGATCCGAAGCCGAGCCGGATGTCGCCGACCGGTGCGCGCCGCGCATGGAATGATCGAAACATGTCTCGGCCACGCCCGCTTCCCCTAGACCCGATCGAGGAGGCCCACCGCCAGTGGGTCGGCCACGGTTGGGGGGACGTCGCCGACGGCATGGCCACGGTGACGTCGCTCGTGCGGGCACAGCAAATCGTGATGGCGCGGGTCGACGAGGCACTGAAACCGACCGGTCTGACGTTCTCCCGCTACGAACTGCTCATGCTGCTCGCCTTCAGCAAGGCCGGCGCGCTGCCGATGGCAAAGGCCAGCGCGCGATTGCAGGTGCACCCCACCAGCGTGACCAACACCGTCGACCGCTTGGAGGGCGCGAAGCTCGTCAAGCGGGTGCCACACCCCAGCGACCGGCGCGCTACCTTGATCGAGATCACCGATGCCGGGAGGGAATTGGTGGCGAAGGCGACCGAAGATCTCAATACCAAGGTCTTCGCGATGCCAGGGCTCCCACCGAATCGGCTGCACACCCTACTGCAGTTGCTAGCGGAATTCCGCCACGCCGCTGGCGATTTCGACACCGGCGAGGGAACGGCGCACTGGTCGGCGACTGGCGCAGAATGAGATGCCATACCGGTCGGTTGCGTAGTGGGTGCAGCCGGATGACGCCCGTCCGCACCCCCACGCAGGGGCCGAGCGAAGGCCGAGGCAGCCGCATCCTGCGATGACACGACCGAGGAGTGCTGGCCGAGCATCCAACTGGCAATTGTCGGGCCCGCCGTCTTGGCAGCGGGAGCGAAAGGGTCCACCATGTAATTCATGGTGCTGGTCTTGGGGGTATCGGCGGGCGCTGGTGGCGCTCGCGCGGTGCTGACGCATTCCGATCAGCCGCATCTACCCCCCATCGATCAGTGTCAGGTGCCTCGACGCGCCGGTGGCGGCATCGAGGAACCGGTCTTCGAGGCGATCCGCCAGATGCACGGAGCCGCCGACCGACGCGACGAGTTGATCTCCGTAATGGCCGTAACCTGCCGTTGTCCGCTACATGCCGACACGATCCGGACGGGCGCGGGCGGCCAGCAGGTCACCATCGTCGACGAACCGCTCGCCCAGCTGCGCTATCTGCGCTTCACCGGCCAACTTCCCGACAGCGGTTCGGTGATCCTCTACGACCTGGGCAGCTCCGGCCTGACCATCACCCACGCCCACTGCCGCACCGACACCATCCTGTCCAGCAAGCGAAGCACGGTGCTCGGTGGCGACGGCTATGACGCGCTGCTGCGCTGGCGACTCGCCCGCGGTGGCGTACTCACCGACAAGCCGACCAGTCGACACCACCGTGAGGAGTTGAGTAGCGCCAGGGTGGTCACGGCCATCGACACCAGCACCGGCGGCCGGGTTGTAGTGACCCGCAGCGACCTAGCCGAACTGTGCGCGGCTAGCATCCATCACTCGGCGTCGTTCGTGCGCCAGATCATCGAGGAGGCCGGGGTCCGGCCCGAGGCCATGGTGTTGCTCGGCGGCTGCACCCGAAACCCCAGCATCCGCGAGGAGCTGGCCGAGCTGGTCGATCTCCCGATCATCTACGACCCGGAGCCGGACTACGTCTCGGC
Source organism: Nocardia sp. NBC_00881 (assembly GCF_045207455.1). Taxonomy (NCBI): domain Bacteria; kingdom Bacillati; phylum Actinomycetota; class Actinomycetes; order Mycobacteriales; family Nocardiaceae; genus Nocardia; species Nocardia sp. NBC_00881. The sequence continues at coordinate 7,136,148 of NZ_CP108798.1, read as the reverse complement.
GCGTGGCGCCGTCCTGTTGGCCGCCGAACGACCAGGTGGTGATGTCCGAATGGCCAGGGCCCGGTGCGGCGCCACACTGGTTGCGACCACGGTCGACCGCCGCAAACTCATCGCGGCGGTCGCGGTCACCGTCGCCCTCTGCGCCATCATCGCCGGGCTACTCGCCACGAACAAGGGCTCGAACAGGCCGGAGGAAGGCGCGCCGACGCCGGTCGAAATCATCGCGCCCTCCCCCGGGCCCTTCGGATAACTACGAGCCGACGCGACTCAGTACACGCGCCTCAGCGGTTGGCGAACTTCGCGGGACGCTTCTCCACGAAGGCGCTCATGCCTTCCTTCTGGTCCTCGATCGCGAAGAGCGAGTGGAAGACTCGGCGTTCGAAGCGCAGCCCCTCGGCCAGCGTGGTCTCGAAGGAGCGGTTCACCGCCTCCTTCGCGATCATCGTGACCGGCAGCGACATCGACGAGATTGTCTCGGCGACCTCGAGCGCGGTGTCGAGCAACTCGGCTGCGGGCACGACGCGCGAGACCAGCCCGGCGCGCTCCGCCTCCTCGGCATCCATATTGCGCCCGGTGAGCACCAGATCCATCGCCTTGGCCTTGCCGATCGCGCGGGTCAAGCGCTGCGAGCCGCCGATGCCAGGAATGACGCCGAGCTTGATCTCCGGCTGCCCGAACTTCGCGTTGTCCGCCGCGAGCAGGATGTCGCAGATCATGGCCAGCTCACAGCCGCCGCCGAGCGCGTAACCCGCGACCGCGGCGATGGTGGGCTTACGGAACTGCGCCAGCCGGTCCCAGCGGGCGAAGTAGTCGTTCAGAAACATGTCCATGTACGACTTGGGCTGCATCTCCTTGATGTCGGCGCCCGCCGCGAAGGCCCGCTCCGACCCGGTGATCACGATGGCGCCGACCTCGTCGTCGTGCTCCAGCTCGTCGAGCGCGGCGATGACGTCGTCGAGGACCTGCGCGTTCAGTGCGTTCAGTGCCTTGGGGCGGTTCAGCGTGATCCAGCCGACCCGGCCCTTACGCTCCAGCAGTATCGTCTCGAAGTCGGGCCCTCCCGCCACACGGCCGCCACCACCCACGGAATCGCTTCGCGATGCGTCCATCTTCAGGCATCCTCTTCGTCGGAACGGTTACGGATATCGGTGACGATAGCCGAGAAGTCTCGCCCGGCATCCGTCTGGTTGAAACGGGTGTAGATCTCGGCGGCGAGCAATCCGAGCCGACCGTCGATGTTGTTCTTCCGCAGCGCATTCGCCGCTAGACCGAGGTCCTTTGTCATCAGAGCGGTGGCGAAACCGGGCTGGTAGTCGTTGTTGGCCGGGCTGGTCGGCACCGGGCCGGGAACCGGACAGTAGCTGGTCAGCGCCCAGCTCTGACCGGAGGCGGTGGAGACTACGTCGAAGAAGGACTGATGACCAAGACCCAGCTTCTCGCCGAGCACCAGCGACTCCGACAACGCGATCATAGAGATGCCGAGCAGCATGTTGTTGCAGATCTTCGCTGCCTGGCCGACACCGGAGCCGCCGCAGTGCACCACCTTGCCGCCCATCACCTCGAGCACCGGCAGCGCGGCGGCGAAGTCCTCGGCGCCGCCGCCGACCATGAACGTCAGCGTGCCCGCCGCGGCGCCGGCGACACCGCCGGATACCGGTGCGTCCAGCGCGCGATGGCCGGCGCTGATAGTGAGTTCGGCCGCGGACTTGGCGTCGGCCACATCGACGGTGGAGCAATCGATGAACAGGGTGCCCGGCTTCGCGGCCGGGAGCAGCTCGGCGTACACCTCGAGGACGAGTTTGCCGTTGGGCAGCATGGTGATCACGATGTCGGCGGCGGCCGCCTCCGACGCCGCGCCGACCACGGTGGCTCCGTCCCGCTCGGCTTGGTCCCGCGCTGCGGGCACCGGATCGAAGGCGAGCACCTCGTAGCCTGCCCGCACCAGGTTGGCCGCCATCGGAGCGCCCATGTGGCCGAGGCCTAGAAAACCGATCTTTTCGCTCATTGCGCCACCTCCGGGGCCACCAAACCCAGTTCCAGCTCGCCCAGTTCGGCGAAATATGCGTCTACCTGCGCGTCTGTTACCTCGGCGACAGTCGGAGGCGACCAGCGTGGGTTACGGTCCTTGTCGATCACCTGGGCGCGGATACCCTCGACCAGATCATGCGACGACAGCGACGCGATGGACACGCGGTACTCCTCGTTCAGGACCGCCTCCAGGCTCGGCGCGGTCCGCGCCGCCCGTAACGACCGCAGCGCGACTTTCAGTGCGACCGGCGATTTCGACAGGATCTCGGCAGCGGCCGCCTGCGCCTCGGGTGCTTCGTCAGCTTGCAGGCGCGCGACGATTTCCTCGACCGTGTCGGTGCGGTAGCAGGCGTCGATCCAATCCGACCTCGCTGCCAGCGCGGATTCCGGTGCGTCCGTGGCGAATTTGGCGATCGCGATATCGGCGCTCTCGCTGCGCAAAGTCTCCAGCAGGGCTGGCAGATGTTCGGAGGCGACGAAATAATCGGCGAAGCCCGCCGCGATGGCATCGCCCGCGTTCATCCGCGCGGTCGTCAGCGCGACATGCGTGCCGATCTCGCCTGGGGTGCGAGCGAGCAGATAGGTGCCGCCGACGTCCGGGACGAAGCCGATGCCCACCTCCGGCATGCCGATCGTGGATCGTTCGGTGACGATGCGGTGACTGCCGTGCCCGGAGAGGCCGACCCCGCCGCCCATCACGATGCCGTCCATCACCACCACGTAGGGCTTCGGGTAGCGGCCGATCAGCGCGTTGAGTACATACTCGTCGCGCCAGAACCGACCGGTCGCCGAATCAGCGGTGGTGGCACCGCTTTTCGCGTCGTCGTGAATGGCGACGATGTCGCCGCCCGCACACAGACCGCGTACGCCCGCACCAGTGACGACTACGGTGCGTACCGCGTGGTCGTCCACCCAAGCCCGCAGCGCTTCCGTAATAGCGAGAGCCATAGAATGGTTCAGCGCGTTGATAGCCTTCGGCCGGTTCAGCGTGATGAGGCCGAGCCCGTCGCGCCGCTCGATCAGAACCTCCGGCTCGCTCGGCTCCACCATGACCGAGTACTCGGCTGTGTTCATTGTTCGCTCGCTGCGCTCGCTCATGCCGCTCCTACCACCGAGCGGGCGACAACCACCCGCATGATTTCGTTGGTGCCCTCGAGGATCTGGTGCACCCGCAAATCCCGGACGATCTTCTCCAGACCGTACTCGGCCAGGTAGCCGTAGCCGCCGTGCAGCTGAAGTGCCTTGTTGGCCACCTCGAAACCGGCGTCGGTGGCGAATCGCTTCGCCATTGCGCACAGCTCGACCTTGTCCGGCGCGTCGGCGTCCAGCGCCGACGCGGCCCGCCACAACAGCGTTCGAGCGGCCTCCAACTCGGTACGCATGTCGGCGAGTTCGAATTGCAGCGCCTGATTCTTCAGCAGCGGCACCCCGAACGCGCGCCGCTCGGCCAGATACGGCACCGTTTTATCCAGCGCCGCTTGGGCGCCGCCGACCGAACAGGCGGCGATGTTGAGCCGACCGCCGTTGAGCCCGTTCATCGCGATGCGGAAGCCGTCGCCCTCCGCGCCGAGCAGGTTTGCCGCCGGAATCCTGGCGTCGGTGAAGATCACCTGGCGGGTCGGCTGGGCGTTCCACCCCATCTTCTTCTCGTTGGCTCCGAAGGAGACGCCCGGAGTGTCGGCGGGCACGATGAACGCCGAGATCCCCCGCGCCCCCGCAATCCCGGTACGTGCCATGACGACGTAGACGTCGGTGGCGCCCGCGCCGGAGATGAACTGTTTTGTACCGTTGAAGATGTAGTCGTCGCCGTCGCGAACGGCTCTGGTGCTCAAGGCCGCCGCGTCCGAGCCGACGCCCGGCTCGGTCAGCGCGTAGCTGGCCAGCAGTTCCATCGTGGTCAGCCGCGGTAGCCAGCGGCTGCGCTGTTCGTCGTTGCCGTAGCTGTCGATCATCCACGCCGCCATGTTGTGAATGGAGATGTAGGCGGCGATGGCCGGGCAACCGGTAGCCAGCTGCTCGAAGATCCGCACGGCGTCGAGCCTGCGCAGACCCGAGCCGCCCATGTCCTCACGCACGTAGATGCCGCCGAGACCGAGCGGTCCCGCCTTGCGCAGCACGTCGACCGGGAAGTGCTTCTGCTCGTCCCATTCCAGCGCGTTCGGGGCGAGGAATTCGTCGGCGAAACCGCGTGCGGTGTCGCGGATCGCCTTCTCGTCGTCGTCTAGAAGGAACATTCGTCAGTCCATCGTCGGTATGACAAAGGCGTTGGGCGCGGAGCCTGCGACGCGCTCTACCGGCACGGCTCTCCGCACGCTCGAAGGCCAACGCTGGGTCACCGTTTTGGTCTTGGTGTAGAAACGGATGGAGTCCGGACCGTGCTGGTTCAGATCACCGAAGCCGGAACGCTTCCAGCCGCCGAAGGTGTAGTACGCGATCGGAACCGGGATCGGGACGTTGATGCCGACCATGCCGACTTGCACGCGCGCGGCGAAGTCACGGGCGGTATCGCCATCGCTGGTGAAGATCGCGACACCGTTGCCGTACTCGTGCTCGTTGGCCAGTCGCAGCCCCTCCTCGTAGTCCTTGGCGCGGACCACGGTGAGCACCGGACCGAAGATCTCCTCACGGTAGATCCGCATCGCCGGGGTGACCTTGTCGAACAGCGTCGCGCCGACGAAGTAGCCGTCCTCGGCGCCCTGCACCACCAGTCCGCGTCCGTCTACCACCAGCTCCGCGCCCTCATCGATGCCGACCTGGACGTAGTTGTTCACCCGGTTCACGCCGTCCTGGCCGACCAGCGGGCCGTAGTCGGCGCCGGGGTCGTCGGAACGACCGACGTTCAGCTTGTGCACCCGCTCGGTCAGCTTGGCGACGAGGCGGTCCGCGGTCTCCTCGCCGACCGGGACGGCCACCGAAATGGCCATGCAGCGCTCGCCCGCGGAACCGTAACCGGCGCCGATCAGCTGATCGGCGACGTCGTCGAGGTCGGCGTCCGGCATCACGATCGCGTGGTTCTTCGCGCCGCCGAAGCACTGGGCGCGCTTGCCGTTAGCGCTCGCGGTCTCGTAGATGTACTGCGCGATCGGGGTGGAGCCGACGAAGCCGACCGCTTTGATCCGCGGATCGTGCAGCAGTGTGTCGACGGCTTCCTTGTCCCCGTTGACCACGTTGAACACACCGGCCGGCAGACCGGCCTCGAGGAACAACTCGGCCAGCCGTAGCGGCACGGAGGGGTCTCGCTCGGACGGCTTGAGCACGAATGCGTTGCCGGTGGCCAACGCGGGACCGGCCTTCCACAGCGGGATCATGGCCGGAAAATTGAACGGTGTGATGCCCGCGACGACGCCGAGCGGCTGACGCATCGAGTAGACGTCGATGCCGGTGCCCGCCCCCTCGGTGTACTCGCCCTTGAGCAGGTGCGGAATGCCGGTGGCGAATTCGACGACCTCGAGACCGCGTTGGATGTCGCCCTTGGCGTCGGCGATGGTCTTGCCGTGCTCGGACGACAGCAGGGCGGCGAGCGAATCCATTTCCTCCTGCACCAGGGTGAGGAACTTCATCAGCACGCGCGCCCGCTTCTGCGGGTTGAACGCGGCCCACTCCGGCTGCGCCGCCTCGGCATTGGCGATGACCGCCTCCACCTCGGACTTGCTCGCCAGCGGCACCCGCGCCTGCACCTGACCGAGGTTGGGGTCGAAGACGTCACCGAAGTTTCCGGATGTGCCGAGCACATGCTGTCCGCCGATGAAATGAGTGAGCTCGCGAACCATGCCAGTCCTGTTCTGTAGCGGATCGGGACACCGCCATGCGGTATGCGGTATGCGGTCATCCTATAGTTGGATGTCCAAGTATTTGCAGGCCGTCCAGAGCGATGTGATTCATCCCACGCCTAGCCAATTTATCCCTGGTGGGACGCTGCCGACGCAACCGCTGATCCTCCCACTTTGGGGCTGGGGCCACGTTCGGGAGAAGACCCCGGGCCAGGAAGCTCGGCGACCGGCGTTCCTGACCGGTCAGACGCGGCCGTAGGCGGTGGCGCCTGGGCGGTTGCGCAGGGGCCAGTAGTTCTCGGTGAACAGGCGGGCCACCAGTTCGCCGCGGCTGGAGACCTCGGTCTTGTCGAAGATCGCCCTGATGTGGTCGCGGACCGTGTGCGCCGAGATGAACAGCGCGGCGGCGATCTCGGTGGTGGCCAGGCCGCGCGCGATGTGCTGGGTGATCTCCAGTTCGCGGCGCGAGAGGCCGTAGGCCTCGGCGATGATCGGCGCCATGTCGGAGGCGGGGGCGGGCTCGATGATGAGCGCCGTCGGGCCGGGGAGCCCGTCGGGGCCGCTGAGGCATGAGGCGTGGCAGGCGATCCAGCCGCCGTCGCGGGTGCGAATGCGCACCCGCGCGGTCCGACCGTCGCGCTCGGACGCGACCGCCCGCGCCTGGACGGCCGTCCCGACAACCCAGATGGGGAGGCGGACGCCGAGGGCCGACGGCTCGGACGGCCCGTCCGGCAGCAGCGCGAGGTAGTGCCGGGCCTCCTGGTTGATCGATGTGGCCGTCCCGTCCGGGGTGAAGAGGATCATGCCCGGCGCGGACGTCCCGGCAAGCGCCGGGGCGGCGGACGGGCGGGCGAAGGAGCGCAGCCGCGCGCCGAGTGACGCGGACATGGCCGCGACCAGATCGATCTCGGCCTGGCCAAACGGTTCGCGTCCGGCGTTCCGGAACAGGCTGACCACGCCCCACGGCTTGTTGCCCGCGCGCAGCACCGCCCGGAGCTCGTCCATCAGGCCCTGGCCGCGGAGCCGCCGGTACTGCGCGCTGCGCCCGGGCAGGTCACCGGTGTTCCACCGCAGTGCGCCGGCAGGGGTGGTGGAGCGGGCCAGTTCGCGGAAGGGGATGACGGTCTCCTCCAGCAGCTCGCACTCCCAGTACGCGTAGCACTGCGTTCCGCCGTCGAGGTTCTGCACCCACATCGGCGCGGTCACCAGCCCGGTCTCCGGGTCGGTGGTCGACCACGCCGCCGCGTCGAAGATGACGCGCTCGCGGAGCCGGGCGGAGACCCGGGTGAAGAGGTCGAGGGAATCGGCCGCCTGTGTGATCGGGTCGTGGCGCGCCATCCGGTCTCCCTTCCGAACTGTTGATCACTCCAGTCTGCATCGAAGAGCGCCGTCCCCCTACCCCTCGTTTGAGGGGTTCGCCCTCTCGCGGCACCCCGTTCGCGCGGGATGGGGACGCGCGGGGGGCGGCGGCAAGAATCGTGATGAGACGACCAAGGACTTCTGGAGGACGACATATGGAGATCGGAATCATCGGCGCGGGAGCATCCACGGTGGCGCTGCTGGATGCGCTCGCCACTCTCGCGGAGGGGCCCGGCGCGGTCACGGTCTTCGAGCCGTCGCCGCATCTGTGGCGCGGGCGCGCCTTCGGGCCCGACCTGGAGTCGGTGCTGGTCAACGTCCCGCCAATGATCAGTTCTGCCCGGCACGGCGATCCCGCACACTACGCCCGGTGGCTCGCGGGCCGGGAGGCCACTCATCTTGATCGCCGGTTCGGGGTTCCGATCGTCCCGCGCGGGGTGTACGGCGGCTACCTGGAGCAGACCGCCGAGTCCGCTCTGGCCCGCCTGCGCGAGCTCGGGTGGCGGACCGACGTAGTAGACGAGCGCGTGACCGGGGTCTCCCCGTCGGACCGGCCCGCCCTTCTCACCGGCGCCGGACGGCGTCACACGGTCGACATCGCGGTGCTGGCCGTGGGAAGCGGCGCGCCGCAGGACCACTACGGGCTGAGCGGCAGCCCGGGATTCATCCGCGACCCCTACCCGCTGTCGTCCACTCTTGACGACGTCGCGCCCGAACAGGACGTCGCCATCGTCGGCAGCGGCCTGACGGCGGTCGACATCGTCGTTTCACTGGCGGCGCGCGGCCACGCGGGTCGGATCAGCCTGCTGTCGCGTGGCGGGGTGCTGCCGGCCGTCTGGCAGCGCCCCGTGAAAGCCGAGCTGAAGCATCTGACGGCCGGCCGGCTGACGGCCCTCGCCCGTGAGCACGGCGAGCTCACCCTCGGCCACGTGCGGTCACTGCTGGACGCCGAGCTGGGGCAGGACATGGGCGAGCTCGCCGAGGAGGTGCGGGCGACGCCCTCGGAGGATCCGGTCGAGCGGTTGCGGCGGCAGCTTTCGCTGATCGACTCACCCAACATGAGCCGCCGCGTCCTCCAGCAGGCCATGCATACCCTCGGCAGGTCTGCCTGGCGCCTGCTGCGCGAGGCCGACCAGGACGTGCTGCGGGACGAGCACTTCCGCACGATCGCGAGTCTCAGCTACCCGATGGTGCCCGGCAACGCCGCCACCATGCTGGAGCTCCTGGACGCGGGGCAGCTGGCCGTGGTCCCCGGTGTGCGGAAGATCGAGGCCGGGGAGGGCGGCTTCCGGGTCTTCGCCGACGGGGACGTCCGGGGCGCCGACGTCGTCATCAACGCCGTAAATCCGCCGCCGCACTCGATCCCCGAGAGCACCAGCGCGCTGGTCTCGTCGATGCTCGCGGGCGGGGCGGCCGAGCTCCACGCGGACGGCGGGCTGAACGTCGAGCCCGCGACCGGGCGGCTGACGGTGTCCGGTCAGGCCGACCCCCAGCTGTACGCCGTGGGTGACCTCGCCGGGGGAGGGATGTTCATCACCACGAGCATCCCGGGCCTGGCCGCGTGTGCCGAGGCGGCCGCCCGGGCGATCCTCGCGGGCTGACGGCAGGGGCCGGTCCGGCGCCCACCGGCGTCGAAACGGCCCCTGAGCGCGATCGTCAGGGCACATCGACCCAGTCGAGGTGCGGGTGTGACGGCCTTCTTCCAGACCCTTGTAGCCGGTGGTGCGCTGCTCGTCGGTCCACTTCGGCGACCAGCGCAAGGTCAAATCCTCACGCTCAGTGGAAGCCGTTCGCGACGTCCAGCGACGCATGATGTCCTTCGGCCCGCATCCCCTGATCACCGATTTCAACGAGCATGCTCGCACGCTCCTCGTGCCTTGACATCCGCATACCCCGGACGAGTGGCACATGGCTGCGGCAAAACGCGAGCAGGCCCTCTGTGGTGTGCCACTCGTCGAGCTGGCTAGCTGGGCTTCTTCTGCGACCGCGTGAGCTGGAACGTGCCGAGGGCGAGCATGATCGCGCCGATCGCCACGACCACGGCCGCCGCGCCGAGCGCGTCGTCGGTCCATTCGGAGACCGCCTCGCCCGCGGCCAATGCGATCGACACTCCACCACCGATGACGAGCACCACCGATCGATCGCTCGCATACAGCGCGAAGCAGACGAGCGCGATCAGCGCCGTGGGCCCATAGGTCCAGGTCCGACCCGCGACGTCGATGCTTTGCGCGGCCGCCACAGAGGTGACGATCGCAATCAGGTATCCGGTCCGGTTTTCGAGCAAAGCGCCGATTCTGGTCAGACCGAACCACGCGCCACCGAGCAGCAGCACGGCTACGCTGCCCCACGCGTCGTCGAGGTGGAACACATCGGTGAGCATCCCCGCGACGGCCGCAGGCACAAAGCAGGCGCAGACGAGCATGCCGAGCACCGAAGGCAGCGCGAGGTAGCCGAGCACCGCCACCACCGCCCCCGCCGCGCACGCGAAAACCCAAGCAGCCTCGGCAGTTCCGTCCTCGAGTGCGGTGCCGATGGCCGCGGCGAGCGCGACGGACGCAAGGGCGAACAGCACCGTCGCAAGCCTGGCGCGCGGGCTGTGCGCGCTCGGACGGGTGAACAGCGCACCGGCGAGCAGGATTCCGCCGAACAGGAGGCCGGCCGCGACGACGGCGAGTACACCCACCCGCACCGGTCGGCCGAGGTCCTGCCAGGACGAGGCCAGCACCAGAAAAATCCCGCCGAATAGCAGACCGGCCCCGAGATAAGCCGCGATCTCGGCGATCACCTTCCCGCGCGTCAACACCGACGCGCGTTCGACAGTAAGCGCCGCGAGCACTGCGTCGGCCTGTTCTCGAGACAGCACACCGTCCGCGACCAGCCGCCCTACCGCGGCCGCCGCCCTGTCGTCGCTCACCACTCGCCCAGTATGCGGTGTTTGGTTTTGCAGCGCTGTGTTTGATTTGCAGCGCCTGCGGCGCTGCGTGTTCGCGGCTGCGTTGTATGCCGCGGCGTATTCGCGATGCGAGGTCAACCGGTATTGCCCGCCTCGTCTGGCGATGTGATTGTCATCACCGTAGAATTAGTTTGACGTCCTATTATCGGGCGGCATTCAACTCGCCGGAGGAATCCTGTGGCCGACCGCATCGCGCTCCACACGCCGACCCACCCCGTTCGCTTCGTCACCTCCGCCGCCCTGTTCGACGGGCACGACGCGGCGATCAACATCATGCGCCGCATCCTGCAGAACCAAGGCGCGGAGGTGATTCACCTCGGCCACAATCGCGCGGTCAGCGAAGTGGTCGATGCGGTACTCACCGAAGACGTACAGGGTGTCGCGGTCAGCTCCTACCAGGGTGGGCACGTCGAGTACTTCGAATATCTGGCCGACGCACTGAAAAAGGCCGGAGCGGAGCATGTCCGGATATTCGGCGGCGGCGGTGGCGTGATCGTCGCCGACGAGATCGCACGTCTGGCCGAATCCGGCGTGACCATCTTCTCCCCCGAGGACGGACAGCGCCTCGGCCTACCCGGCATGATCAATCGGCTGATCCGCGCCTGCGACGTCGATCCTGCCGCCGACCCACCGGTGCTGGACGCGGTGCTCGCCGGTGAGCGCGCCGCCTTGGCCCGTGCCATCACCTGCCTACAACAGGACACGCTGCCGGAAGCCGACCGGCAGACACTGACCTCGGCCGCGGCGGCGCGGACCGTACCGGTGCTCGGCATCACCGGTACCGGCGGATCCGGAAAGTCCTCGCTCACCGACGAATTGGTGCGCAGGCTGCGCTCGGATCAACAGGACAAACTGCGGGTCGCGATCCTCGCGGTAGATCCGACCCGGCGGCGCGGCGGCGGTGCGCTGCTCGGCGACCGCATCCGGATGAACGCACTCGACGGCGAACACATCTTCTTCCGCTCACTGGCCACCCGCGGTGGACGGGAATTGCCGGACAACATCGACCTGATCGTGACCGCCTGCAAGGCAGCGGGATACGACCTCGTCATCCTGGAGACACCTGGCATCGGCCAGGGCGACGCCGCCGTGACCGACCACGTCGACGTGTCGATGTACGTCATGACACCTGAGTTCGGCGCCGCCTCCCAGCTCGAGAAGATCGACATGCTCGATTACGCGGACGTGGTGGTGATCAACAAATTCGAGCGCCGCGGGGCCGCGGACGCGCTGCGTGACGTCGCCCGGCAGTTGATCCGAAATCGAGAAGAGTTCGGCGCGGACCCGGAGGACATGCCCGTCTTCGGCACCAGCGCGGCGACGTTCAACGACGACGGAGTGACCGCCCTCTACCAGCACCTGACCGGCTTGCTCGTGGGCCGCGGCCTGAGACTGGAGCCTGGTGTGCTGCCCAGGGTGAATACCCGCACCTCCACCCGCTTCGCCCAGATCATCCCGCCCGCGCGCGTGCGCTACCTGGCCGAGGTCGCCGAGACCGTCCGCGCCTACCACGCCGAGACCGCTACCCAGATCCTCGCCGCGCAACGCCTGCAACGATTCGAACAGGTGGCGGCGGAATTGCCGGACGACACCGCCGTTGCCGAATTGGCCGAACGCGCCCGCGCCGATCTCACCCCGGCGAATGCCGCGCTCCTGGCCGAGTGGCCCGCGCTGGCCGAGTCCTACCGCGGAGACGAACAGGTTGTGCGTGTGCGCCTCCGCGAAATCCACACCCCGCTGCGCAGGGAAACACTGTCCGGCAATTCGATTCCGCGAGTCGCGCTGCCCCGATACACCGATCACGGTGAGCTGCTGCGATTCCTCCGCGCCGAGCACCTGCCCGGACGATTCCCGTTCACGGCGGGGGTGTTCCCGTTCAAGCGGGACAACGAGGATCCGGCGCGTATGTTCGCGGGCGAGGGCGATCCGTTCCGCACCAATCGCCGCTTCAAGGTGCTCAGCGAGCATTCCGACGCGAAAAGGCTGTCCACCGCGTTCGACTCGGTAACGCTCTACGGTCACGATCCCGCCGAGCGCCCCGATATCTACGGCAAGGTCGGCACGTCCGGGGTGTCGATCGCCTCGCTCGACGACATGAAGGCCCTCTACGACGGCTTCGATCTGACCTCACCGACCACTTCGGTGTCGATGACCATCAACGGACCGGCGCCGACCATCCTGGCGTACTTCCTCAACACAGCCATCGACCAGGCGCTGGACCGCTTCGCGGTCGCGGAGGGAAGGGAGCCGACCGACGAGGAAGCGGCGGACATCCGCGCGCAGGCGCTCGCCACGGTGCGCGGCACGGTGCAAGCCGACATCCTCAAAGAGGACCAGGGCCAGAACACCTGCATCTTCTCCACAGAATTCAGTCTGCGCATGATGGCCGACATCCAGGAGTGGTTCGTGCGCAACGGGGTTCGCAACTTCTATTCGGTGTCGATTTCCGGCTACCACATCGCCGAGGCCGGCGCGAACCCGATCAGTCAGCTGGCCTTCACCTTGGCCAACGGATTCACCTATGTGGAGGCGTATCTCGCGCGCGGCATGCGGATCGACGAATTCGCACCGAGCCTGTCGTTCTTCTTCTCCAACGGCATGGACCCGGAGTACTCGGTCATCGGCCGGGTGGCCCGGCGCATCTGGTCCGTCGCCATGCGTGATCACTACGGCGCCGACGAGCGGTCGCAAAAGCTCAAGTACCACATCCAGACCTCCGGCCGCTCACTGCACGCGCAGGAGATGAGCTTCAACGACATCCGCACCACCTTGCAGGCGCTGATCGCGATCTACGACAACTGCAACAGCCTGCACACCAACGCCTACGACGAGGCGGTGACCACCCCGACCGAGGAATCGGTGCGCCGCGCGCTGGCCATCCAGCTCATCATCAACCGCGAGTGGGGCGTCGCGATGAACGAGAATCCGCTGCAGGGCAGCTTTCTCGTCGAGGAGCTCACCGACCTGGTCGAAGAGGCCGTGCTGGCCGAGTTCGACCGGATCAGCGAACGTGGTGGCGTGCTCGGCGCCATGGAGACCGGCTACCAGCGCGGCAAGATCCAGGACGAGTCGATGCGCTATGAACAGCGCAAGCACGACGGCTCGCTGCCGATCATCGGCGTGAACACCTTCCGCAGCCCGCACGGCGAGCCGCACCGGGAAATGGAGCTGGCGCGCGGCACCGAGGCGGAGAGGCAGTCCCAGCTTGCGCGGGTCCGCGAGTTCCAGCATCGGCACCGCGATGCCGCCCATGCCGCCCTTGCCCGCCTCGATGCCGTCGCCCGTACCGACGACAACATCTTCGAGGTGCTGATGGACGCCGCCCGTGTGTGCACGCTGCAGCAGATCACCGACGCGTTCTTCACTGTCGGCGGGCAGTATCGCCGCAACGTGTGAGGCCCGAAAGGGCTGAGCCGTCAGAAGATCCGTACCTCGGGGACGGTATCCATCAGCTGAGCCCACTCCGGGTACGCGGCGAGCTTCGCCTCGTGCAACGCCATGATCTTGTCGCGCAGCTCGGGATCGGAATCGTCGGCTACGTCGGGACCGATCGCGATCTTCGCGACGTGCGGGATGATCCGTGGATCGCCGTCCAGGTGGACCGGGTCGTGCAGGTAACGCTCCAGCGCCGCCAGATCTTCGATGCCGACGCAGTAGGCGTGGGTCAGCCCCTCGGACGCGTCGCCCAGGTTTTGGCCGACCGTCGAGAACGACACCGACTCGACCGACGCGGTGCGCCGCATCGTCGCGAGTACCTCGGCCTTCTGCTCCTCGGTCGTCTCCTCGTGGAAGCCGAAGCGCAACAGGTGAACGATCATGAACTCCTCCTGAAATGAACTGACGAGTTCAATCTAGAGAACTGACTGGTTGTTTTACAAGAGTGAACGGGTAAGTTCATTTCTGGATTCCGAAAGCGCTAGCATGCAGGGGTGACGGGAACAACGGCGGCGCGGGGCCGCATCGACAAGCGGCAGGCGATCCTGGATGTCGCGTTCACCGTCTTCGCCCGTCGCGGCTACGACAAGGCCTGCGTGCAGGAGATCGCCGACGAAGCCGGTGTCGCCAAGCCGACGGTCTACAACCACCTCACCGACAAGCAGACGCTGTTCGAGCACGCGGTACTGGCCGCGGCCGACGCGGTGGCCGCGCAGACCCTCGCGATCGTGGAGGAACTGCGCGAGCCAGGCGACGATCTCGCGCCGATCCTGACCGACGTGGCGTACCGGCTGCTCGAGGTGTGCGCAAGCGATCGCTCCCGCGCGCTGCGCTCCCTCACCTATGCCCAGCTCGCGGCGTTCCCCGACCTCGTCGACACCGTTCTCACCCGCACCTCGCGGAACATCGCCGAGGCGATGGCCGATCGGCTGGCCCGGCTCGCACTCGCGGGCAAGCTGCGCGTCACCGAACCGGCCGAGGCCGCCGAGCAACTGCTCGCCCTGCTCACCGCCCCGTTGGAGGCACGCTCGCGCCTCGGCACCCGGGCGGTACCGGAGGCGGAACTCCGTGACATCGCCGAATCCGCGATCCGCACCTTCCTGTCCGCGTATGGGTGCGCGACAGGGCGTGTGAGGGAGTAACACGGTCGAACCTTCAACCTGGCAGCACGCTGGATCGGCCGATGTCGGACCCGTTTGATTGGATGGGCTGATGCTGCACGGTCTGTGGTCGCCGAGATCCGGGTTGCTGCTCTGGCACGACTCGCCGGTCACCGCGCTGTCCGACCCGCTCGGCGGCGTGCTGCGGGCCTCGAAGTTCCGGCATCGGGCCGAGGTCCTGGTCACCGGGCCGGGTGGATCCGTTACCGAGCAGGTCCGCGCGCATGCGATGGCACCGTCCGCGGCCGCGGCGTGCTTGCGGCAGCGGCTCCCCGCCGAAGTGGTATCGGGGGATCTCCGATTCCTGGCCCATGTGGCGCACGGCGTCGAACGCTGGGTGCGCGCCGGACGGGTCGTGCCGGAACTACGCAGGGAGGACGGCCAGTGGTGGGTGCGCTGGCGGCTGGTCGGCGGGGAGCGGCAACGCGCCTGGCTGGCCGAACTGGCCGCCGCCATGCCCCAGGCCTTGCGGGTGGCCGGACGTCCGGGCGCGCTGCTGGACGATATGGTCACCGAGCTCACCGACCCGATCGCGCGGGCACTGGTAGGCCTGCCCGATTCGTCGCATCCCCTGCTTGCCGCCTTGGTCGGCGACGTTCCGTTGGAGGGCGGCAGCTACCAGCTGGCCGAGGTCCTGGAGCGCTGGCGGGCCAGCCTCACCGGTGACGAACCCGATTTGGTGCTGCGCTTGCTCGAGCCGGACGGCGAATTCGGCACCGTCGACGAGTCGGTGGCGTTGTGGCGGCTGGAGGTATGCCTGCGCATAACCGGCGAGGCACCGAAAACCGTTCCGCTGCATGGTGATCCGAATCTCGTCCGGATCGCGGTGGAGAAGCTCGGCGAGGCGCAGCGGGCCTATCCGAGGCTGCGCGATCTGCCGAGTGATCCGCACAGCATGGATCTGCTGCTGCCGACGGAGGTGGTCGTCGACCTGGTGGCGCACGGCGCGCATGCCCTGCAGACGGCGGGCGTCCGGCTGCTCCTTCCGCGCGCGTGGAGCATCGCGGAGCCGACCATGCGGTTACGGGTGGACAGCTCGGTGCCCGCCGCCGAGAGCACCGTCGGGATGCGCGGCCTCGTCTCCTACCGCTGGGAACTCGCGCTCGGCGACACCGTGCTGACCGCGGCGGAGATGGACCAACTCGTGCGCGGCAAATCCGATCTGGTCCAGTTGCGCGGCGAATGGGTGCAAGCGGACCACAAGGTGCTCGCCGCCGCCGCCCGCTACGTCGCCGCGCACACCGACGATTCCCCGATCACCTTCGCCGACATGCTCGGCGAGATCGCGAGCGGTCGAGTGGAACAGGTGCCGATCGCCGAGGTGACCGCCTCGGGCTGGGCTGCCGACCTGCTCGACCACACCCGCGAGCCGGAACCGGTCGCCCCGCCGATCGGATTGAAGACCCAGCTGCGGCCCTACCAGGAACGCGGCCTCGCCTGGCTGGCCACCATGAGCCGCATGGGTCTCGGCGGGATCCTCGCCGACGACATGGGGCTCGGCAAGACCATCCAGGTGCTGGCCCTGCTGATGCACGAGCGGGAGGCACGCTCGGTATCCGATGGCGTGCAGGTCTCGCTCCGCGAGGCGCGTCGGGGCAAGTCCGCGTTGCCCGATCCGCGGCCGGCGGCCGAGCAGGCCGGCGCGGAGGGACCGACGCTGCTGGTGTGCCCCATGTCGGTGGTCGGCAACTGGCAACGGGAGGCGGAGCGGTTCGCGCCGGATCTGCGTGTGTGGGTGCATCACGGCGTGGGACGGCGGGTGGGCGCCGAACTCGATGAGATGGTCGCCGCGGCCGACCTGGTGATCACGACCTACGCGCTGCTCGCCCGCGACATCGAGGAACTCGGTAGACAGCAGTGGGATCGGGTCGTGCTGGACGAGGCGCAGCACATCAAAAACTCGGGGACCAGGCAGGCGCGGGCAGCGCGGACACTACCCGCGCGGCATCGGCTCGCGCTCACCGGTACTCCGGTGGAGAACCGGTTGGAAGAGCTGCGCTCGATCATGGATTTCGCGATGCCCAAGGTGCTCGGCAGCCCGCAGTCGTTCCGGGCGCGCTTCGCGGTGCCCATCGAACGCGAGCACGACCCGAACGCGATCAGTCGCCTGCGCTGGCTCACCCAGCCGTTCGTGCTGCGCCGTGTGAAGACCGATCCCGCGGTGATCAGCGATCTGCCGGAGAAAATGGAGATGACGGTACGGGCCAACCTCACCGTCGAGCAGGCCGCTCTCTACCAGGCCGTGGTCGAGGACATGCTCGCCAAGATCAGGGACGCGAAGGGCATGGCACGCAAAGGTGCCGTCCTCGGCGCACTCACCAGGCTCAAGCAGGTGTGCAATCATCCGGCGCACTTCCTCGGCGACGGGTCCGGCATGCTGCATCGCGGCGCCCACCGGTCCGGCAAACTCGCCCTCGTCGAGGATGTTCTGGACGCGGTGCTCGCCGACGGTGAGAGGGCGTTGCTGTTCACCCAGTTCCGCGAGTTCGGTGAGTTCGTCGCGCCCTATCTCGCCGAGCGGTTCGGCACCGATGTCCCTTTCCTGCACGGCGGCGTGCCGAAGAAGAAGCGCGACAGCATGGTCACCCGGTTCCAGCAGCAGGACGGTCCGCCGCTGATGCTGTTGTCGCTCAAAGCCGGTGGTACCGGGCTCAATCTCACCGCCGCCAACCACGTCGTCCACTTGGACCGCTGGTGGAATCCCGCGGTGGAGAACCAGGCCACCGACCGCGCTTTCCGGATCGGGCAGCAGCGCAACGTCCAGGTGCGCAAACTGGTCTGCGTCGACACCATCGAGGAGCGAATCGACGAAATGATCAACGGTAAGCGGCACCTCGCCGACTTGGCCGTCGGCGCGGGGGAGAACTGGATCACGGAGCTGAGCACCGACGAACTGCGCGACCTGTTCGCCCTAGGCGCCGCGGCGGTGGGCGAATGAGTCCCTTCACCGATTACAGCGAGTTCGGCAAGAAACTGCCGGTGCGCGGCGGGGTCGAGGCACGGAGCCGTCGCGGCGCGTTCGGGCGTACCTGGTGGGGCAGGGCCCTGATCGAATCGGTGGAGCGGATGGCGGAGCCGGGACGTTTGGCGCGCGGCCGCAATTACGCGCGGTCCGGTCAGGTGGTGAGCTACCGGATCGAGCCGGGCGCCGTCACCGCGGAAGTGCAAGGCAGCCAACCGCGTCCGTTCACCGCGGTGTTCACCGTCCGCCCGTTGCGCGAAGAGGAGCTGGAGCTGATCATCGAGACCATTCGGTCGGCGCCGGGCATGCTCGCCGACATCGCTTCGGGCGCATTGCCCACCGGTCTCGGGCCGCTGCTGTTGCCGACCACCGCGGCGGATCTGGACTTCACCTGCACCTGCCCGGACCCGGGCTGGCCGTGCAAGCATGTGGCCGCTGTCTGCTACCTGCTGGCCGAGCGGCTCGACGAACGCCCACGCGAGATCCTCACCCTGCGCGGCCTCGACTTGGACACGCTGATCAGCGGAATCGAACGCGAGGAGCCGTCCGCCGAATCCGATGACCCGTACGGAGACCAAACCGACTTGCCGGACCTGCCGAAAGTCGAATTTCGCGCGGCCATCGACGATCTCGATCCGGTGCTGCTGCGCAAGGCGCTGCGGATGACCGCGGCAGAGGAGTCGATCGCCGCGACCGGCCTGCGTGAACTCACCGCGGTCTATCGCCTGTTCGACTCGTGAACGAGCGCAGCCGAGCATTGCTCGGTCATGGTGGAGCTGAGTGCCAGCGAGGCGGAGTAGCGAGCAACTTGGATGGCACCCGGCATCGGGGCCGGCGGCTGCGTCCGGACTTTCGGGGCGGGATCGAGTCCGGCGAAGCAAAAAGGGACCGGGACTTCCCGACGCCGAGTGCCTTTCTAAGTCTCCCGCCGCCGAGCCCGGTGCGGAACTGCCCCAAGAGCGCCCGCCCGCTGCCTTTACACCGAACTTCGGGCAGTGCTCAGGCGCGCGGAATCTCCGGCGATCAGCACCGCTGTGAAGCACACCGTGGCGATACCAGCTTCCGCGATAGCGGGTTCTGGGACGTACAGGCAGGCAATCCAGAACATGCCACCCGCGGCAACACGCTGCCCCCGGTGCTTCCAGACGAGTTGCGCCAGTTGGCCAGGCGCGTGGTGCCATGAGCGAACGAACAACAAGCACAGCCGAGCATCGCCCGGTCATGGCGGAGCCGAGCGTCGGTGCGGTGGGAGCATGAGTGATTCGACCGGGTCGGCGACCCCACCGCGCGACGACCTCGCAACCCCCGTGGCCATTCGCACACCCCCGCGCCGAGTGGTGTCCCTGGTTCCCTCGCTGACCGAGGCGGTGGCGCTCACCTGCCCGGAAGCCCTTGTCGCGGCCACGAAGTGGTGCACCCACCCCGCCGATCTGGATGTCGAACGAGTGCGCGGAACCAAGAATCCGAACGTGCCGCGCATCGTCGAGTTGGCCCCCGACCTGGTGCTGTGCAACAAGGAGGAAAACCGCCGTGTCGACGTCGAACGCCTACGCGACGCGGGGATCCCGGTGTGGGTCACCAAGATCGAATCCATCGATGAGGCCATGGTCTCACTCGCCAGGCTCTGTACGGTGGCGCTCGGAATCGGCATCCCGGCCTGGCTCAGCGAGGCCGAATCCGCCTGGGCGCCGCCGCCACCCGAGCCGTCCCGTGCGGCCGTGATCCCGATCTGGCGCAACCCGTGGATGGTGGTCGGCCGAAATACCTTTACCGGCGATCTCGCACACCGTCTCGGCCTGCGGCTGGTGCATGCCGACCTCCCGGACCGTTATCCCCACGTCACCGAGGCCGAACTGATCAAGGGTGTCGACATCGCCGTGCTCCCCGACGAGCCCTATGTCTTCACCGAATCCGATGGTCCTGAAGCTTTCCCGGACATCCCGGTCGCCTTGGTCGAGGGTCGCGCCCTCACCTGGTACGGGCCGTCGCTGGCCACGGCCCGCGCCATCCTTGCCGCGCAGTTGGCCCGCGCTCGCCGACCGGATCACCCGAGTTCGTAGTCGAACCAGATGTGGTGGGTACCGTCAGTATCCACCACCAACCCGCCCGCGCCGGCGATGCCCACGAGGGCGCCAGTGCCGCTGTAGCGCATCCACTCAGGGCAACCTTCCTCCTCGCCGGCGAGGGTGTCGATCGTCCAGTACTGGTGGTGATCGGCGGGGAAGTCGACCTCGGAGCGCACAGGGCCGATCAGGTCTTCCTTACGGTGGACAGTGGCAGCTCCCGCACCCGTGGGTAAGAGCCCCGCAGGTACTGCACCGCCGTCCCCACCGGCGCTTGCTGCCGGTCGACCCGGGACCTCGCCACCGAGTCGTCGGTCGGCCGGTTGGTGAGGTCGTACGGAATAACGTGGGGGTGATCCATGCAGACTTCGTGGTTCAGGGGCAGTATGGACCCATGCCGACAGCGTGCCAAGACACGCGGATGTGGGCTGGAGGTAGCGGTACTGCGTGCACGGTGAAGCGTCTTCGACCTGGATGAGATGGACGTATCACTACCCATGGGCACCAGTTTCGGAACATACTGGAATATCCGCCGGTCATCGCAGAAGAATCGCAGCTTGCTGTCAACGGAAGCGGAGGAAGCAGCATGACGATTCTGCTCCAGGTTCTCGAGCAAAGCTTCACCCCGACAACCCCATGGGAGCGGCGCAAATTCACCTTTGTGCACGCCGACAAGATCGTCGGGATGCGGCTCGACGGGCAGTCCGGCGTGTGGCTGGACCTGTCGCGGCCAGGTGAATCCCAGCGTCTGGCTCGAACCATCGATCCGCGCGACGCGGTTACGTTCCTGCTCACCACCTTCGCGAAGATCGCGGAGTGTGAGGAGCGCGGCGGCTCGTGGCTGATCGGGCACGATGGGGCGCACACCGAATCGATCTCGGCCACGCGGTTCCCACCCCGGGCGAGCCAGGTCGCCGACGACGATCTGCTCGCCCGCGCCTGGTTGTGAGGGCGCTTCGCAACTGACATCCCGGCCCTCGAATGTCGTTCACTGCCGGTACATCTGGCTTCATTCGTCGGTGGCTCCTGGGCGCTCTGGTCGCGGCGCTCCGTTCTGTGGGTGCGCGGAACTCGACACTGTGCCGTGGCCTCCGCGCCGGTCAGCCCCACGCGCGTCGAACTCGACCGCCTGCTCGCCGCCGTCCGGGTGATCCCGGACGGCCGCACCCCGGCGGCTACGACCGCGGCTGCAAGGCCGGCCAGGGATTCGTGTTCGGCCAGGCCTGGACCGACGACAACGACGGCGCTGGTGGGCACGGCGGCTGCGACACCCGCGACAACGTGTTGAGCAAGCAGCTCACCGAGGTGGGTTACCGGCCACGCACCGGCGAATGCGTCGTGGTCATCGGCGTCTTGCAGGACCCCGATTACGTGGTACATAGGACATCGCTCGCGGCTGTCTGTGATGCGCGCGCCTCAGCTGCCCGTCGCCACCGGCCGCTTCGGGTCGTTCGACCACTGTGACCACGAGCCGGGATACAGCGCCGCCTCGACTCCCGCCACGGCGAGCGCAGCGACCTGATGCGCGGCGGTCACGCCCGACCCGCAGTACACCGCGACCGGCCCCGACCCGAATCCGGCGAACCGGTCACGCAGTTCGTCTGCGCGGCGGAACCGCCCTTCGGCGTCGAGGTTCTCGGCGGTCGGCGCGCTCAGCGCACCGGGAATATGTCCGGCACGCGGATCGACCGGCTCCACCTCACCGCGGTAGCGCTCGCCCGCCCTGGCGTCGAGCAGCACGCCGTCCCAGCGAGCCGCGCCGTCCGCGCCGATCACCGGCATGTGGCCGGGGCTCAACTCGACATCGCCGGGCTCGGGATCCGGTTCCGCGCCCGCCGCGAGGGTGCCGACCTCGCCGACCCAGGCGGGCAGGCCGCCATCGAGGATGCGCACGTCCGCGATGCCCGCCCAGCGCAGCAGCCACCAGGCGCGGGCAGCGGCCATGCCGCCGGTGGCGTCGTAGACGACCACCGGATCGCCGTCGCACACTCCCCAGCTGCGCGCACACTTCTCCAATTGCGCGGTGTCAGGCAACGGGTGCCTGCCATGCGCGGGCGAAGGCGGCGCGGCCAGCTCGATTTCCAGATCGACGAACACCGCGCCGGGAATGTGGCCGTCGAGATAATGCTGCGGCCCATCCGGGTCGCCCAACGCCCATCGGACATCCAGCAGACGAAGCCGCTTGTCCGCCAAGGCTTCCCGAAGCTCTCCTGGTGAGATCAGTACCGCGCTCAACTCAGCTCCTCGTCCCGAATCCTCGCGCACCGACTCCCCACCCTACGCATCCGACACGGCGATGTCGTCGTATCTCGCAGTGGCGGCGCGGAACCGGCACGACGCGCGGGAGCGCAATTCAGGCCAGTTTCCGGGCACTGGCTGGCGACACAACGCTGTGACCAGGGGCAATATCCGGAAGATGGTGAACATTTCCGCGGCAGCGACCCCTGCCACCGCAGCGCACGAACCTGTCGCGCCGAAGACCGGGCTCGCTCAGCCGCTCGGCGCCGGTGCGGTCACGGCGCTGGTGGGGTTCAGCAGCTCGTTCGCGGTGGTACTGAGCGGGCTCACCGCGGTAGGGGCGGACTCGGCGCAAGCCGCGTCGGGCCTGCTCGCGCTGTGCGTCATCCCGGCGATCGGCATGATGCTGCTCAGCTACCGGTATCGGATGCCGATCACGCTGGCCTGGTGCACGCCCGGCGCGGCGATGCTCGCCGGCACCGGCGCCGTGGCGGGCGGGTGGCCCGCGGCGATCGGCGCGTTCGCGCTAGCCGGTGTGCTGATCGTGATCACCGGGCTGTGGCAGCGACTCGGCAACCTGGTCGCCGCGATTCCGGTGGAGATCGCGCAGGCCATGCTGGCCGGTGTGCTGCTGCCACTGTGCCTGGCGCCGGTACGGGCGGTGCAGACCAGTCCCGCGGTGGTGGTTCCGGTGATCCTGGTCTGGGTCGTCCTGCAACGGTATGCGCAACGCTGGGCTGTGATCGCGGCCTTCGGCACCGCGGCGGTCGGTGCGGGCATCAGCATTGTCGTGCAGCACAGGCATCTCGACGTCGGCGCCATGGCACCGTCGGTGGAACTCACTGTGCCACATTGGAATTGGCTAGCGATGATTGGTATCGCGATCCCGCTGTACATCGTCACCATGGCGTCCCAGAACATTCCTGGCACTGCGGTGATGAAGTCGTTCGGCTACCAGGTGCCCTGGCGCGCCGCCATGACCGTCACCGGCCTCGGCACCATTCTCGGCGCACCGGCGGGCGGGCACACGATCAATCTCGCCGCGATCAGCGCCGCCCTCTCGGCGGCACCCGCCGCTCATCCCGATCCGAAGCGGCGCTGGATCGCGGCGTTCACGGCGGGCGGGACGTACCTGCTGCTCGCGTTGGGCTCGGCGGTCCTCGTGACGCTGGTCGCGACCGCTCCGACGGGCACTTTGGAGACCGTTGCCGGCCTGGCTCTCCTGGCAGCGCTCGGCGCTGCCCTCAGCGGAGCGCTCCGCTCCGGCGACCACCGCGAGGCAGGCATCGTCACCTTCTTGATCGCGGCATCCGGCGTCGGATTCGGGGGAATCGGCGCGGCCTTCTGGGCCCTGCTCGCCGGTCTCGTGGTCCGCAAGGTCCTGCGCTGAAAGCGTTGGACCGACTATCCCTGCAAGGCGGCTTGGAAGCGGCGCATGCCGTCGAGCCAGCGATCGTAGTCGGAACCCTTGTGGCGGTACATCTTCAGTACCTCGGGGTGCGGGAGGATCAGGAAATGCTCGTCCGAGACTCCGGCGAGGACGACCTCGGCAACCTCGTCCGGGGACAGCACCGCGCCCGCCGTAGTCACCGCCTTCACTGCGAGTTCGGCCTCCGCGGCGTGTTCCGGCGGGACCAGGCCGGTGTGCAGCAGCCGGGTATCCACACCCATCGGGCACACGCAACTCACGCGAATCCCATGATCGCCGTAAGTGACCGACAGCCATTCGGCGAACCCGACGGCCGCGTGCTTGGACACCGCGTAGGGCGCCGAACCGAGCTGAGTGAGCAGACCCGCCGCCGACGCCGTCGCCACAAAGTAGCCGCCGCCGCGCTCCCGCCACCCCGGCACCAGCAGCCGTGCGGCGCGGACGTGGGCCATGACATTGACCTCGAGCGCGGCTGCCCACTGCTGGTCGGTGCTGTCCAGTCCGGCGCCACCGCCGATGCCGGCATTCGCGAAATACAGGTCGACCGGCCCGAACTCGGCCTCGGCGCGCTCGATCAGCCCGCGGATCACCAGTTCGTCGGACACGTCGCCACCGACCGCGACGGCACCGGCGCCGAGGGACTCGGCAACCCGCCCAACGCCCTCCGCGTCGAGGTCGGCGAGCACCACCCGCGCGCCACCTGCGACGAGCCGACGCGCCAGCGCCGCCCCGATCCCCGCACCTGCCCCCGTGACAATCGCGACCTTGTCCACAATCTCCATCCCCGCACCCTAGCGGGACGTCAGCGTCCCGCCGCCCAGATCTCCGCGACCACTCCGTACGGCTGCGGGTGCGCGGTCGCCTAGGCCCGCGCGGCGGCAAGCCGCTGTTGGAAGGCGGGATTGTCGCTCGCGCTCCGCCCGCCTCGACGCGGTTCAGCTCGAGTTCGCCAGCCGATTCAGCAGCGGAGCAGTGCGCGGGCCGACCAGCTCACGCATCACCAGCGCCATATTGGTCCGCTCCACGCCGGGGATCTTGAGGATCTGCCCGGCGATGCGATACAGGTCGTCGGCGTCGCGCGCGACCACGCGCACCGTGAGGTCGGTGAGTCCGGTCATGCCGCACACCTCGGTCACCTCGGGTACCTCGGCGAGTTCGTCTACCACCGAATCCAATTGGTGCTGGTCGACGACGACCGCGACAAACGCCGCCAGTGGATAGCCGAGGGCGCGCGGTTGCACGCGGCGTTCGAAACTGCCCAGCACGCCGCCCGCCTCCCAGCGGGACAACCGGGCCTGCACAGTGTTGCGGGACAGCCCGAGCCGCGCAGCCAGCTCGACGCCCGTCGCCCTGGGGTTGGCGACCAGTTCCAGCAACAGCCGGGCGTCGGTGGCGTCCAGGGCCACATCGGCGGTTTCTCTGGGCATACAACGCAGTATGACATCACAGCACCGGTTGTAATTGAGCATTCTGCCCATTCGGATGACGGTCACTTGCGCAGTTCGCGTTCCGGTGGATGCTGTGAGTTAGAACACACAGTTATCCGCGGCGCCCCGTGGTGAGGAGGCGGTCCCGATGCCAGAAAGGCCCGACTATCCCGTCCAGTTGGTGCAGCCCGACGGTCGTCGAGTCCTCGATCCCGAGCATGCGGCGCTGGTCGCCGACGTCGGACCGGAGCAGCTGCGCGCGCTGTACGAGGACATGGTGGTCACCCGGCGGATCGACATCGAGGGCACCGCGCTCCAACGACAGGGCCAGCTCGGCCTGTGGGCGCCGTTGCTCGGGCAGGAGGCAGCACAGGTCGGTTCGGCGCACGCCTTGCATCCCGACGACTACGTGTTCTGCAGCTACCGTGAGGGCGCCGTCGCCTACTGCCGCGGCGTTCCTCCCACCGAGCTGACTCGGCTGTGGCGCGGAGTCGCGCACCACTGCTGGGACCCGCACGCGGTGAACATGACCAATCCGAACATCGTTGTCGGCTCCCAGGGCCTGCACGCGACGGGCTACGCCTTCGCCGCGCACCTGGACGGCGCCGAGATCGCCACCATCGCCTACTTCGGCGACGGGGCCAGCAGCCAGGGTGACATCGCCGAGGCGTTCGGCTTCGCCGCGAGCTGGAGCGCGCCTGTGGTGTTCTTCTGCCAGAACAACCATTGGGCGATCAGTGAACCGGTCCGCGTGCAGAGCGCGACCCCGATCGCGCGACGCGCCTACGGCTACGGCATGCCCGGCGTGCAGGTCGACGGCAACGACGTGCTCGCCGTGCTCGCGGTGACCAGGCAGGCAGTAGCGAGGGCACGATCCGGTGGCGGACCTTCCTTCATCGAGGCACTCACCTACCGAATGGGGCCGCACACCACCGCGGACGATCCCACCCGCTACCGCTCGGCCGCCGAGACCGAACAGTGGGCGCGCCGTGATCCTATCGACCGGGTACGCAGGCTGCTGGAGCGCGAAGGCCACTGGGACCAAGCATTCGAGCTCTTGGTCGCCGAGCACGCCGACGAGGTCGCGCGCGAGGTGCGCACGGCCACCATCGACCTGCCCGATCCCGCACCGACGGAGCTGTTCGACCACGTCTACGCCACCCCGCACCCGCTGATCACCGAACAGCGGCGGGAGTACACGGAGTACTTGACCGGCGATCCCGACGAGTCCTCCGCGCGACCGGAAGGAGTCCCGCAATGATCACCACGTTCGCCGCCGCGCTCAACATCGGGTTGCGCCGGGCGCTGGAGGACGACCCGAAGGTTTTGCTGATGGGCGAGGACATCGGGCGTCTGGGCGGGGTGTTCCGGGTGACGGACACGCTGCAGAAGGACTTCGGGGACAATCGCGTCATCGACACTCCGCTGGCCGAGTCGGGCATTGTCGGAACGGCCTTCGGCATGGCGCTGCGCGGCTATCGGCCGGTATGCGAGATTCAGTTCGACGGCTTCGTCTATCCGGCATTCGATCAGATCGTGTCCCACGTCGCCAAAATCAACTTTCGCACGCAGGGGAAGGTGCGCGCCCCCCTCACGATTCGTATCCCGTTCGGCGGCGGCATCGGCTCGGTGGAGCACCACTCCGAATCACCCGAGGCCTATTTCGCGCACACCGCTGGCCTGCGCGTCGTCACCCCGAGCAATCCCGCGGACGCGTATTCGATGATCCGCCAGGCGATCGCACTGGACGACCCGGTGATCTTCTTCGAGCCCAAGCGCCGGTACTGGGACAAGGCCGACGTCGACTTCGACGCCCGCGACGCCGTGCTGCCGCTGGATCGCGCCAGGGTGTGCACAACCGGCACCGACGCGACCGTCGTCGCCTACGGCGGCACCGTGGCCACCGCGCTGTCGGCGGCGAAAATCGCCGCGGAAGAGGGGCATTCGCTCGAGGTGATCGACCTGCGCAGCCTTTCGCCGATCGACTTCGACACCATCGAGGAGTCGGTCGCCAAAACCGGACGGCTGATCGTCACGCACGAGGCGCCGGTATTCGCCGGCCTCGGCGCCGAGATCGCCGCCCGGATCACCGAGCGCTGCTTCTACCACCTCGAGGCCCCCGTCCTGCGCGTCGGCGGCTTCGACATCCCCTATCCCCCGGCTAAGCTCGAGAAGCACCACCTGCCCGACCCCGACCGCATTCTCGCCGCGGTCGACCGTTCACTCGCTGCCTGACGCGGGTTCGCCGTAGTGAGAGGTGCCCACGTGGAAAATCGCCAGGATGCTCCAGGTGCCGTGCTGGAATTTCGGCTCCCCGACCTCGGAGAAGGCCTCACCGACGCCGAGCTGGTGTCCTGGGCGGTGGCCGTCGGCGACACGGTGCGGCTGAATCAGACCATCGCGGAGGTCGAGACGGCGAAAGCAGTGGTATCGCTGCCGTGCCCGTTCACGGGGCGGGTGGTCGAGTTGCTGGCACAGCCGGGCGACACCATTCCGGTCGGCGCGCCGCTGATTCGGGTGGAGCACGAGCAGGCGTCCGGGCCGGACGCCGCCGCGGGCGCGGCCGGGCACACCTCGGTTCTTGTCGGCTACGGCCCAGAGGGGGAGGCGGCATCCCGGCGACGCAGGCCAGCCGTTGCTCCGCGAGACGTTTCGCACCCCGGCGGCGACGGCGCTGCGGAAACCGCCGCACCCGAGCCGGTCTCGGGGCCGTTCGACGACACGATCCAGGAGTCCGAACATATGCGCCCGAAGATCGGCGTGACGCGGGCGGCGGCCACGCCGGGCGCGCGGAAACTGGCTCGCGAACTCGGCATCGATCTGTGGTTCGTCGCGGGGTCCGGGCCGGGCGGCGCGGTTACTGTCGACGACGTGCGCGGTGCGGTGCCGGTTTCCCAGTCGCGCCCGGCCGAGCAGGCCGAGGCCGCGCCGCCCACCATCACCGAGCCGGACGCGGGCGTTGTCCGTCCGACCACCCGCGAGGCCCGCACCCCGATCAGCGGCATCCGCAAGCGCACCGCCGCGGCGATGCTGACCAGCGCACACACCATCCCGCAGGCCGGCACGTTCGTCACCCTCGACTGCACCGCGTCGATGGAGCTGCTCGACCACCTGCGCAGCACCACATCCTTTGCCGGCCTGACCCTCACGCCGCTCGCGCTGGTGGCCAAGGCGGTGCTGGCCGCGCTCACGGAGTTCCCCGGCATGAACAGCTGCTGGGATGAGGCCAACCAAGAGATCGTCACCAAGCACTACGTGAATCTGGGCATCGCGGTGGCCACCGGCCGCGGGCTGCTGGTGCCGAACATCAAAGAGGCGCAGACACTGAGCCTGCGGGATCTGACCCGCGAGATCGGCTGGCTGGCGGACACCGCCCGTTCGGGTGCCGCCACGCCCACCGACCTGCGCGGCGGCACGTTCACCATCACCAACGTCGGGGTGTTCGGCGTCGACGCCGGGATGCCCCTGGTCAATCCCGGCGAGGCCGCGATCCTGTGTCTCGGCTCGATCCGCAAGCGGCCGTGGGTATTCCGTGACGAACTCGCCGTCCGCTGGGTGACCACCCTCGGTGTGAGCTTCGACCACCGGATGATCGATGGCGAACTGGCCGCCCGCTTCCTCACCACCACTGCCGGGCTCATGGAGGACCCGCTCACCCTGCTCAGTCGCGTGTGAATCACAGGGTTTCGCTCGCCGGCGGTACGTGGGTACTACTCGGTGACCAGCGCCGCGGCGACGGTGCGGATGACCTCCGGGATCTCGACCGGCTTGCGGGTCTCCGCGTCCACGTAGACGTGGACGAAGGTGCCAGTGGCAACCAGTTCCGGTGCGCTGTCGGCCTCGCGGAAGATGGCCAGGTCATAGGTGATGCTGGAGCGACCGAGCCGCACGATACGCAGGCCGACCTGCAGCTGGTCCGGGAAGCTGATCGAGCCGAGGTACCGGCACGAAGTCTGTGCTACAACCCCGAGCGCCGGCAGCGTGCGGATGTCGGTGCCCGTGGCGTGCATCAACCATGCGTTGACCGCGGTATCGAAGTACGAGTAGTACGTCACGTTGTTCACGTGCCCGTAGTGATCGTTATCCGCCCATCGAGTGGGTACCGGCCAGAGCACCGGATACTGCTGCGTCACCCGGCCGACGATAGCTCAGCCGGGGGCGCGCTGTGTCTATGCGCCGCGCGCGGGGCCCTACGTGGCCACGCGAACTCCCTCCTCCAGGCCTGACCGCACGCGGCTGTGGCGGTGGTCGCGCGGGGAGACACCGAAGTGGCGTTTGAACGCGGTGCTCAGCGCGAACGCGCTGCCGTACCCGACCTGACGGGCAATCGCCTCGATCGTGGCGTCGGACTCCTGTAGCAGGTCGGCGGCCAGCGCGAGCCGCCATTCGGTGAGGAACGCCATCGGTGGCTCGCCGACCAAGTCGGTGAACCGCCGCGCCAGCGCGGCCCGCGACACACCCACCGCCTCTGCCAAGCCTGCGACCGTCCACCCGTGCCCCGGATTGTGCT
The DNA here is from genome assembly GCF_045207455.1 of Nocardia sp. NBC_00881. Classification (NCBI taxonomy): domain Bacteria; kingdom Bacillati; phylum Actinomycetota; class Actinomycetes; order Mycobacteriales; family Nocardiaceae; genus Nocardia; species Nocardia sp. NBC_00881. Next base: position 7,106,814 of record NZ_CP108798.1, on the reverse strand, counting down.
GCAACAGCCGCAAGGCCTTGCCGACCAGCGGGTCGCCGTACGCGTGGTACCAGGCGGGAGCGTCATTGCGGGCGAACCAGGCGCGCAGCGCGGCGATCAGGACCAGATCGAGCAGCCGGTCGAGCACCGCTCCCTGCGCGGGTTCATCCTTGGTCGCCTCATCGACGAGGATGTCGAGCACCCTGCTGTCGAAGTCGCCACGCCGCAACACGATGACAGGCGGGAGCGCGCGCAACACACGCTGGCTGGCCGCGCCCGCGGACTCGTAGGTTCCGGTGACCATCATCGTGGCGCCGTCCGGATCGGTCCCCCACTGCCGAACTCCGAGACTTAATGTCTCGCAAAGGATTTCACCGTCCGGCGTCTTCGTGACCTGGCCGGGATGGATGACGATCTGCGGTTCGGTCGCCGGATCGTCGGCCACGGTGTACGGATCGGGCCCGCGGAAGATAGCGACATCGCCTGCGTTCAGCTGCCGCGGCGCATCCTTCTCGGTGCGAATCCACGCACCGCCGCGAATCATCGATAACACGGTCAGCGGGGCCTCGTCCTGAATGCGCAACGACCACGGCGGATCCAGCAGCGAACACATCAGGAACGCACCCCTGGCACGTGGACCTTCGAGCAGACTGGCGAGCGCATCCACGCATCAACAGTAGACGATCACGCATGATCATAAGCCGCCGAACCATGCGCCGTCTCATCCAGCGCAGATGTACCAGAACAATGACACACCACCGCTGACCAGCACCTCCGACGTAGTGAACCCGCCGGCCCGTTCGGCACTGTGCTCTACGGCCACGCTGGAGCCCGCCGACGAGGTCCGCCGGGTGTTCGGCCGGGAACCCGAAGATTTCGCCGACTATGCCACGGAGACGGCGCCTACCGGAATCCGGAATGTCTCGGGGCAGTGACGCGTTGACACTAGACAAGAAAGAACAGCCTATCCGCGGGCACGACGCTCAACGACGCGCGTTTCACAGCCGGGTAACCAGGTCGGCGTTGCCCTGGACCGGCTCCGCGGGTGGGCTGGGCATACCGTTCCGGGGACATACCGGACCATTGCTCGCTACCGTCGAAGTGGTGTCGAGCCCTACAGTCGACCGTTCGACCCGCGTCGCGCGTGCCGCGGTGTTCACGGTGTTCGCGTTGAGCGGTTTCCTACTCGCTATGTGGGTGGTGCACATCCCCGTCATCACCGACCGCACAGGCGTCGCGAAGTCGACGCTAGGAATGTTCATCCTGCTGATGGCCGGTGCCGGCGTGTTCGGCATGCGTCTGGCGGGTCCGCTCGCCGACCGGTTCGGCAGCAGGACCCTCGTCGGCGCGGCCGCGTGCACCGCCTCGGTGGCTGTGCTCGGACCCGGCTTCGCGACCGGACCGGTCACGCTCGCGTTGGCACTGGCCTGCTTCGGCTTCGGCAACGGTGCGCTGGACGTGTCGATGAATACCCAAGCGGTACATGTGGAACGGGCGTATCGCCGCCCGATCATGGCCGCGTTCCACGCCCTGTTCTCCGGCGGTGGCCTGCTTGGTTCGCTACTGGGGGCCGCGACGCTACGCGCGGGCTGGGATGTGCGGCTGACTTCGACGCTGGCCGCGATCGGCGGCGTCGCACTGACCCTCGCGCTGGTACCTCGGCTGCTGCGCGACGCTACGCCCGAGGAGGGGACGGCGAACGCGGCGACACACGGCGTCCATGCCGTACATGCGACCGAGCACGACACCACACCGCATCGGCGCGAGCCGACACCACCCGATGCGGATCTGCCCCAGCACGACGCCGGTTCGCCCCAGCACGCCACGGCACCGATCGAGTACGACGCCGCGCCGACCGCACAGCCGCTCGACGAGCCCGAGCGGGACGCGGCGACACACGCCACGATCGCGCGTCCCGAGGTCGGTGATCGCAGCCGAAAGGTGCTTGCGCTGGCCGCGATCGCTTTCGCGCTGTTGCTGGCCGAAGGCGTAGCCGCGGATTGGAGCACGCTGCAGATGCGCGAGCATCTCGGCGCGGACGCCGCGACAGCGGCGCTCGCCTTCGGTGCCTTTTCCACGACGATGACCGTCGGACGTCTGGCTACCGACCGGGTCAGCGGCGCGTTCGGCCCGGTCGCGGTGGTCCGTTACGGCGCGCTGATCGCCGCGATCGGACTTGCTCTGGTCATGGTGTCTCCGTGGATTGCGCTGACACTGCTCGGCTGGGCCATGGCCGGCCTCGGGCTCTCCGGCGGCGTCCCCCAGATCTTCACCGCAGCGGGGAATCTGGGCTCCGCCACTGCCGCCACCGACATGTCCCGGGTGTTCAGCGTCGGCTATCTGGGCCTGCTCGCCGGCCCCACGGTGATCGGCTGGCTCACAGCGGTGGTGCCGCTGACCACGGCCATGGTGGTACCGCTGATCGCGATGCTGCTGTGCTGCCACTACGCGGGCGTAGTCGCCCCGGCGAGATAACCCGGTCAAGACCGCAAGGTCAGCTCGACCAGCGGCACCTGGTCGATGTCCGAGCCCGTGGCCTCCTCGATGAGCCCGCCCAGCTTTCGGTACGCCTTGGGGTGTTCGCGGCGATAGCCGTCGAGCACCGTGGCGGACTCGTCGAGGGTTAGGACCCTGGCAACAGCCGAAACCCGATGGCGCGAACCGATACTGACCCAACAGCGGGCATCGGCCACAAGATTACGGAACCACTGGGCCTGCTTGCCGAATCCGGACGCGATGACCACGCGATCTCGACTCGGCCGCGCGACGGTCTCCAGCACGACGTAGCGCGGTCGGCCGGAGCTGCGCCCGGTGTGTTCCAGCAGCATGAGCCGCCCGCCGAACAGGAGGCCCAACCGGGCGCGGAACACACCGATCGGCGCTCGCACGAATGACCTGGTCCGCAGTAATCGCACACCAACGCCCGCCATGCTTGAACGTTAGCAACCCCATAAGTAAAGCCCTACTTGGGCGGCACCAGGCACAGTGTGATCGGATCCGGCTTCGGATAGACGATCGTTTCGTTCTCGGTCGCTCGCGACCCGCATGCGGACTTGTCCGCGGTACCGCGCACCACCCGGCCGATCTTGAAGTCCGCCGTCGAGCCGCAGGCCACCTTGGTGCTCGCGCCGAGGAAACCGGATTTGATGCAGTCGCCCTCTTTGGCGTTGAGTCGCAGGCAGAGGGTGTAGTCGTTCCTGCCGGTCTGGTAATAGCTGGCGTAGTCCTTGGTCGGGCAGTCCTTGTTCGCCCCGTCGATCCGTTGCGCCACCACGTAGTTGGCGTCCGGATCGGAGCATTCCTTCGTGGCGAACTCGGCCTTGACGGTGCTGCCCGACAGCTTCGCGCACTGACCGATCTCGATCTTCTCGCCATCCGAGCGCAGCACGGTGCGGGCGCCGAAGACCAGGAGACCGATCACCAGCAGGGCGCCGAGCGCGAGGAAGACCTTCCCGATCCCGCCGCCGCCACTGCGCCGCGGCGGTTGCCCGGGCGACTGGAAACCACCGACGGGGTAGCCCGGCTGCTGGGGCGGCGGGAAACCGCCCTGTGGTGAATAACCGGGTTGCGGCTGCGCCGGATACCCCGGCGGGGGATAGCCCTCGGGTTGCCCCGGGTAGCCCTGCGGCACAGCGGCGGGCGCCTGCGGGTATCCCGGCTGGCCGCCATAGTCTAGACCGGCAGGCTGGCCTGGATACGGGTTGTTCGGTGGTGTGGTCATGGATCCCCTCCCCGGGTCTCGCGCAATTACGTCCGCACAGGGTGTCGGCGAACTCATGGAATCTAGCCGATCGACGCGCAACTCGCCGCCCGCAAGACCGTCCGGTCTGTTCAGCGGCCGCCGGATCGCCGAATCCTCGCTCCCGGCCGACCGTTCACAGATAGAGCCCCAAATTCACCGGGTCCTGCGCAACCCTGGTGATCCGGGCATCACTGTCCCGCAGTGCGAGTTCCGCCAGGGTCGCCACCGTTGGGGAACGCGACATCCACCGGGGTAGCGGCCCGGCGCTCCCTGGCGAGCCAGGCCGCGGACTCGGCAACACCGCGGACCGCGACGGCCCGGCCAGCTCGGCTCCTCGATCGTGGACAGGCTGTGTCTGGACCGGTTTACGCCGTGCGCAGGCGATATGACAGCGCCCCTCCATCGAAGGCCTCGGCGGAGGGGGCGCTTGCCGCGAAACGTACTGGCCTCTACAAGGCTTTCAGTTCTTCGGTGACCGAACCGACGGACTTTTTGGCGTCGCCGAAGAGCATGGAGGTGTGGTCGGCGTAGAAGAGGGGGTTGTCGATGCCGGCGAAGCCGGAGTTCATCGAACGCTTCAGCACGATCACGGATCGTGCCTGGTCGACATTGAGGACGGGCATGCCATAGATCGGGCTGGCGGCATCCTCGCGGGCGGCGGGGTTGGTGACGTCGTTGGCGCCGATCACCAAGGCGACATCGGTACGGCTGAACTCGCCGTTGATGTCGTCCATTTCCTTGAGCGCGTCGTAGGAGACTTCGGCCTCGGCCAACAGCACGTTCATATGGCCAGGCATACGGCCCGCGACCGGGTGGATGGCGTATTTGACCTCGACACCCTTGGCCTCCAACAGCGACGCCATTTCCTTGACCGCGTGCTGAGCCTGCGCGACGGCCATGCCGTAGCCCGGCACCACGATCACCTGGTTGGCATACGCCATCTGGATCGCGGCGTCCGCGGCGGACGTGGCCTTGGCCTGCTTCTGCTCACCACCACCGGCGCCCGGCGCGGTACCGCCGCCGCCGAATCCACCCGCGACGATAGCGGGGATGGACCGGTTCATCGCCTTGGCCATCAAATTGGTGAGGATGGTGCCGGACGCGCCGACGATCATGCCCGCCACGATCATCGCGGTGTTGTTCAAGGCGAGACCGGCCGCCGCGGCGGACAATCCGGTCAGAGCATTCAGCAAGGAGATAACCACCGGCATGTCGGCGCCGCCGATGGGCAGCACGACCATCAGGCCGAGCACACCCGCGAACACGAGCACGGCGATCATCCACACCTGCGGCACACCGTCGCTGGTTGCCCCGATACCGATTACCACGGCCGCGGCGATGGCGCCGACGAGCAGCAACAGGTTCAACGGTTGCTGCAGCTTGCCGATCCCGATCGGGCGGCCGGGCAGGATCTCCTGCAGTTTGCCGAACGCGATCAACGAGCCCCAGAACGACACCGAACCGATGATCGCCGCGAACAGCGAGCCGATCACGATGTGCACGGTGGGTTCTTCGTCGAAGTGCGAGAAGCCGTGGGAGTTGATGAACTCCGACCACGCGATCAAAGCGACCGTGCCACCACCGACGCCGTTGAACGCGGCCACCAGCTGCGGCATCGCGGTCATCTTGGTGAACTTGGCCGGCGGAACACCCAGCGCGACACCCACCACCAAGCCGGCGACGATCAGAATCCAGTTGCTGGTGTGGCGAATGGAGATCATAGTGGCCACCACCGCGAGCACCATGCCCGCCGCCGCGATGAGGTTACCGCGCACCGCGGTCTTCGGACCGGTCAAACCCATCAGACCGTAGATGAACATGCCGAATGCGACGATGTAGAGGCCGTTGACCAGATAGGTCACATTGTCGAAAGGATGCATCACTGATCCGCCTTCACCGGCGCGGCCGTCTTCTTGGTTTTGAACATGCCCAGCATGCGGTCGGTGACCACGAAACCACCGAGGACGTTGAGGGTTCCGAACACGACGGCGACGAACAGGATGATCTGGGTCAGGACCGACGGATCCTGCACGTTCCCGAGCGTGACCAGTGCGCCGAGCACGACGATGCCGTGGATGGCGTTGGTGCCCGACATCAGCGGGGTGTGCAAGGTGTTGGGCACCTTGGAGATGACGGCGAATCCGACGAACCCTGACAGCACCAGGATCGCGATATTCGCCAGCAGTTCGGTATACATCAGGAGGCTTCCTTCCCCGCGGTTTCGAGGTCCCCGACCGCACGGGTCACGCAGGAGTCGGCGAGCACCTGATCGTCGAAGTCGGGCTCGAGTTTGCCGTCGACCAGCATCAACTCCAGCAGTGCCGCGATATTCCTGGAGTACAGCTCGCTGGCGTGCTCGGGCATGGTGGCGGGCAGATTCAGCGGCGACGCGATGGTCACCTCATGCTTGACAACGGTGTGGCCAGGCTCGGTGAGCTCGCAGTTGCCTCCGGTCTCACCGGCCAGGTCGACGATCACGCTGCCGGGCTTCATGCCCTGCACCGCCGCGGCGGTCACCAGTCGCGGCGCGGGACGACCCGGCACCAGCGCGGTGGTGATCACCACGTCGAAACCCTTGATCGCATCCTCCAAAGCCTGCTGCTGGGTGGCCTTCTCCTCGTCGGAGAGTTCGCGGGCGTAGCCACCCTCACCGGCGGCATCGATACCCAGATCCAGCCACTGCGCACCCACCGAACGCACCTGATCAGCCACCTCCGGCCGCACGTCGTACCCGGTGGTCCGCCCACCGAGCCGCTTCGCCGTGGCCAACGCCTGCAAACCGGCGACACCCACACCCAACACCAACACTGTCGCCGGCTTCACCGTGCCCGCCGCGGTAGTCAGCATCGGGAAGAACCGAGTCGACTCCGACGCGGCCAACAGCACCGCCTTGTACCCGGCCACATTCGCCTGCGAAGACAACGCATCCATCACCTGCGCACGCGAAATCCGCGGAATCGCTTCCACCGCGAACGCCTGCACCCCAGACGATTTCAGCGCACCGATCTGATTCTGGGCGTTACGCGGGGCAAGAAACCCGATCAGCGTCTGCCCCGACGACAGCTTCCCCACCTCGGCGTCACTGGGTGGGGCCACCTTCACAACGACCTCGGCCGACCAGGGATCGCCGATCGTCGCGCCCACTTCTTCATAGGCGCTGTCGGGGATGAGCGCGCCGCGCCCGGCTCCGGACTCGACGACGACCTCGACGCCCCGCTTCAGCAGGCTCGAAATGATCTTCGGCACCAATGCGACACGTCGCTCGCCCGCGTTGGACTCGCGAACGACTCCGACACGCGCGGCACGTAGCGACGGATCGCCTACGCTCTGCGTTGTCTCCACTTGTCAGACTTCCTTCTCGTGCTGAGCTTCCAGGCAACGGGTAGACGGCCGGACGATGCTACTTCAGAGTAAGTTCGCCCAAATCCTCGCAACTGTACCGGCTCGCCGTGAGCCTAGCCGAGATGCCCGTCACACATGTCGGCCGGATTCCGCCGGTTCGCTGAGTTGCCATGCGGTCTACGCGGACCTTACCGCCGCCTCCTGAACTGCGCTTTGTTCGGTCCCCGCCGCAGTCGATGGTGCCCGCCGCAGGCGACCACGACAAGACCGTACATCGCAGTCCGTACTTACCCCGGGGTTCGAGAACTGGTCAGGCCGTCGGCGCGTCGCGGAGCAGAGACGTGTCCTGCCGGATCGCCCGCCGGGGTGTTCCGCTCCGCACCTACGCCGTATGGTCCAGCATGTGAACGACTGCGTCTTCTGCCGCATCGTCGCAGGCGAGGCCCCTGCGACCACAGTGTACGAGGACGACACACTGTGTGCGTTCCTCGATACCCGGCCGATCACCCGCGGGCACACGCTGGTGATCCCCAAGCGGCACGCCGCCGAACTGGAGGACTTGGACGCCGAACTCGGCGCACACGTCTTTCGGGCTGGGCATCGGCTCGCACTAGCCATCCGGCGCAGCAGTCTCGCCGCGGACGGCGCCAACCTAGTGCTCAACGACGGCACCGCCGCTTTCCAGACCGTTTCGCACGTCCACCTGCACGTAATCCCCCGCAGACACGGCGACAGACTGAGTTTCGCCAAAGGTTTCCTGCTGCGGCGTCCGCACGACCCGGTCGCCACCGCCGCTGCCATCCGGGGTGGGATCGCGGCACTGGACAACGAGGGCGCAGGCCCGGAAAAAGGAGCCGACGGATGACCGAGACACCGAATCGGACCGAGCAGATCGCCCTACTGTCGCGGCAATGGGAAGCGATCGAGACGCTCGTCGCCGCACTCGACGAGGACCGCTGGCGCATCCCGGCGCCACTGCCCGGCTGGACTGTGTTCGATGTCGTCGCCCACGTCGTCGGCACCGAGTCGTGGCTGCTCGGCGAGCGCCCGCCCGCACACGACCCGAGCAGGGTCAAGACCGATGTGCGCATGCTTCCGTACGTCCGCAACGAGATCGCGGTGCTCAACGAGATCTGGGTGGACCGGCTTCGCCCACTGCCCGGCGCCCGACTGGTCGATTTATACCGCGACGTTGTCGACCGCAGACATCAGGCGCTCGCGGCGATGGACGACGCCGAATGGGAGAAGGAAACCATGTCGCCGATCGGTCAGGTGAGCTACGGCCGGTTCATGCGAGTGCGACTGTTCGACTGCTGGATGCACGAACTCGATATCGCCGACGCGCTCGGCGTCCGGGTGGAGGAAGGCGGGCCGCGCGGCGAGCTGGCCTTCGCCGAGTTCGCGGGCAGCGTCCCGCGTGTGGTGGCCAAGAAGGGCGGGGCACCGGACGGCTCGCGGATCACCTTCGCTCTGACCGGTTCGCTGGCCAGAATGCTGCACATCCAGGTGGCGGGCCGGGCGAGCTACGTCGACGCCTTCGACGAACCCGCCGGCGTCGAGATCGGCATGGACTCCGGGCTGTTCGTCCGGCTGGGCGGCGGGCGCACGACCGCCGAGAAGCACCTCGACGAGATTACCTTCGACGGCGATACCGAGCTCGGGCAGCGGCTGGTGCGCCACCTCGCCTTCACCCTCTGAAAACCATGCGGCTCTTCCTGTCCAGCTATCGCTTCGGGGCGCACTTCGACCGGCTGGTGGCACTCGCCGGCCCGCCGGGCCGCGTCGCGGTGATCGGCAACGCCTGTGACGCGTGGCCGTCGATGCGGGCGTCGGCCGTAACCAGCGACCTGGTGCCGCTCGGCAAGCTCGGCTATGCCCCCGAGGAGCTCGACCTGCGCGACTACGTCGGGAACGCGGCGGATCTCGAGCGCAAGCTGGCCGACTACCCGCTGGTGTGGGTGCGCGGCGGGAACACCTTCGTACTGCGCGCCCAATTCGCCTGCAGCGGAGCTGATCTCGCGCTTTCCCGGCTGCTCGCCGACGACGCGCTGGTGTACGCGGGGTACAGCGCGGGCGCCTGCGTGCTCACCCCTGACCTGCACAGCCTGGACACACTCGACGACCCCGCCGAGGTCGAACCCACCTGTGGTATCGAGCCCCGCTGGGACGGGCTGGGTTTCGTCGATCGCCGGATCGTGCCGCACATCGACTCGGCTACCGATCCGGGCGGTGGATGCAACCGGCTGGCCGCCGAGTACCGGGCCGCGGGCGTGGCGCACTGGGCGCTCACCGATGACGACGCGATCATCGTCGACGGACCACGCATCGAGGAGCTGATCCGTCCGGCGGGGACGTGAGCATCCATAGTCGGCCGACCGGTCGGCGCGTGGCACATGGCCGCGACAACATGAGAAGGCTCTGCTCGCGTTGCCACTCAGCGCGTAAGTTCCGGTTCCGGCTCCATCGCATGGCGGCGGAAGACCATCCACCGCATCGCGCTGTACATGTAGACGGCCTCGCACGCGCCCGCCAGCAGTCGAGACAGGTGGTACTCCAAGCCGAGCGCGGTCAGCCCGCTCCCGACGCCGAGGATGAACGCGAGGTAGTTGACCGCGACGACCACCACGTACACCGCGGCCTGCTTGCCGACCGGGGCGTGCGAATGGAAGTTGAAGGTCCGATTGAGCACGAAGCTCAGGCCGAACGCGCACACGTACGCCACGGTCACCGACAGCCAGAGCGGCAGCCCCCACCAGCCGTGGCAGACGGTGAGGAAAGCCAGATCGACGCCGAAGGTGCCGCCGTTGATCAGCGCGAAGCCCAGGAAGGTCGGGGCAACAAGACGATTCAGCCCGAAAGGTAGCAAGGCCACCAGCGCCTCGCACCAAGCGGTGAACCGATCGGCGATCGGTTCGGCGCTTTTCGTCAGCTTGTGCACGCGGCCAGCGTGCCAGCGGCAGGTTTCCGCGAGATGAGCAGCGGGAGACCAGCCGGTGGCTCAGCACACCATTTGCTGCGGATGGCATCGCGGTCTGGGCTTCGCTTCCACCCCCGCCATGTCCGGCGGCCTACCGGCACATCTCCGGCGCGGGCGGCTAGCGTGAATGGCGTGGACCTGCATGAGCTGATCACGAGGCTGCCCGAGGGCGCGGTGCTCACCGACCCCGACCTGCTCGCGGGCTACCGACAGGACTGGGCGCGCGATCCCTGTGCGGGCATTGCGCTCGCGGTGGTGCGTCCCACCAGCACCGATGATGTCGCCATCACCGTGCGATGGGCGGCGTCGAACCGCATCCCCGTGATCCCGCGCGGTGCCGGCTCCGGGCTGTCCGGCGGGGCGACCGCGGTCGACGGCGGCCTTGTGCTCAGCACCGAGCGGATGCGCGCGATCACGGTGGATCCGGTCACCCGGACCGCCGTAGTGCAGCCGGGCCTTCTCAACGGGGAGGTGAAGCGCGCGGTCGCCGAACACGGACTGTGGTATCCGCCGGACCCGTCATCGTTCGAGATCTGCTCCATCGGCGGCAATGCCGCGACAAATGCGGGCGGCCTGTGTTGCGTGAAGTACGGCGTGACGACCGACTACGTGCTCGGCATGGAGGTGGTGCTGGCCGACGGGACCGTCGTGCGACTGGGCGGGCCCCGACTGAAGGACTCGGCGGGGCTGTCGCTGACCAAGCTGTTCGTCGGCAGCGAGGGCACGCTCGGCGTGATCACCGAACTGACCCTGCGGCTGCTGCCCGCGCAGCCACCGCAGAGCACGGTCGTCGCGACATTCGGCACACTCACCGCGGCCACCGAGGCGATCCTGGCGATCACCGGGGAACTGCGGCCCTCGATGCTCGAGTTCATGGACTCGGTGTCGATCAATGCCGTCGAGGACGAGATGCGGATGGGCTTGGACCGCGCCGCCGCGGCCCTACTGGTCGCGCGGTCTGACGCGCCAGGCGAATTCGCGCGACGCGAGGCCGAGGTCATGGTGGCCGCGTGCGAAAAGGCCGGTGCGACCGAAGTTTTCCACACCGAGGACCTCGAAGAGGGCGAAGCATTCACCGCGGCACGGCGTTTCGCGATTCCCGCCGTGGAAAAGCTGGGCGCACTGCTGCTGGAAGACGTCGGCGTGCCACTGCCACGGCTCGGCGATCTGGTGACCGGCGTCGCCGCGATCGCCGAACGCAACGCGGTCACGGTCTCGGTGATCGCGCACGCCGGAGACGGCAACGCCCATCCACTGATCGTGCACGACCCGTCCGACGCGGACCTGACCGCGCGGGCGCACCGCGCCTTCGGCGAGATCATGGACCTGGCCATCGTGCTCGGCGGCACCATCACCGGCGAGCACGGCGTGGGGCGATTGAAGAAAGCGTGGCTGCCCGATCAGCTCGGCCCGGACGTCATGGCCTTGACTCAGCGAATCAAGGACGCGCTCGACCCGAATGGCATCCTCAACCCGGGGGCGGTCCTGTGACCGCTGCCACGGAACATTCCCATCCGACAAGGAGTTCTACCCGATCATGACGACCAGGCTCGAGCACAATGTCGCCGACACTCGTTTCGAGATCTACGTCGACGACACCCTAGCCGGGTACGCCGACTACGCCGAACGCGGCGACACCAAGGTCCGCGACCTGCACCACACCATGACCTTCCCCGAGTTCCGTGGCCAGGGCATCGCCGCCCAGGTGGTCGAGTTCGCCCTGAAAGACTCCCGCGACGCGGGCTTCTCCATCATCCCCACCTGCTGGTACGTCGAGAAGTACATCACCGAACACCAGGAGTTCGCCGACCTGGTCGTCTAGCGTCGCCCGTCTCGAACGCTTCCGCCGACGTAAACGGCGGAATCAGTCCGCGAGCAACGCGCGGGACATGACAAGACGCTGGATCTGGTTGGTGCCTTCGTAGATCTGGGTGATTTTCGCGTCGCGCATCATGCGCTCCACCGGGAAATCGGTGGTGTAGCCGGCGCCACCGAACAGCTGGACGGCGTTGGTGGTGACCTCCATGGCGACGTCGGAGGCGAAGCACTTGGCGGCGGCGGAGATGAAGCCGAGGTTCTTCTCGCCGCGCTCGGCGCGGGCGGCCGAAGTGTAGACCATGAGGCGGGCCGCTTCGATTTTCATCGCCATGTCGGCGAGCATGAACTGAGTGTTCTGGAAGTCGGCGATCGACTTGCCGAATTGCTTGCGGTCCTTGGTGTAGACGATGGCCGCGTCCAGCGCGCCCTGGGCCAGGCCGACGGCCTGCGCGCCGATGGTCGGGCGGGTGTGGTCGAGGGTCTGCAGCGCGGTCTTGAAACCGGTGCCCGGCTCGCCGACGATGCGGTCACCCGGCACTCGGCAGTTCTCGAAGTACAGCTCCGCCGTGGGCGAACCCTTGATGCCGAGCTTGTGCTCCAGCGGGCCGACTACGAAGCCCTCGTCGTCCTTGTGCACCAGGAACGCCGAAATGCCGTTGGCGCCCTTGTCCGCGTCGGTTACCGCCATGACGGTGTACCAGGAGGACTTGCCGCCGTTGGTGATCCAACACTTGGAGCCGTTGATGATCCAGTCGTCACCCTCGCGCTTGGCCCGGGTGCGCATACCTGCCGCGTCGGAGCCGGCCTCTCGCTCGGACAGCGCGTAGGAAGCCAGCTCGCCGTTGACGATGTCGGGCAGGACCTTCTGCTTCAGCTCCTCGGAACCGTTCAGGATCAGGCCCATGGTGCCGAGCTTGTTGACCGCGGGGATCAGCGAGGAAGAACCGCAGACCCGGGCGACCTCTTCGATCACGATGCAGGTCGCGACCGAGTCCGCGCCCTGGCCGCCGTATGCCTCTGGAACGTGCACCGCATTGAAGCCGGAGGCGTTAAGTGCGGTCAACGCCTCCTCGGGGAAGCGGGAGTTGCCATCGACGTCCTTGGCATGCGGAGCGATTTCTTTCTCCCCGAGACCGCGGATCGCGGCACGCAGCTCATCATGGAAGTCCTCGAGCTTGAACAGGTCGAAATCGGGGTTTCCCGCCATGTGGGCTCACTCCTGGTCGTCGGTCGTGATCGCTGACTCCGCGGAACGGTGCTCAGCCATTCGGCACTCAGTGCCATATTCACAGCAAGTGTACGCGATTAGATTAAGTTTGCCCATGTATGAATCATGGCACTCAGTGTCAGATCGGTCGCACTTGGGCGTCACAACGTTCCCAGCTTGCGGGCGAGCAGCTCGGCGACTTGTCGGGGCGCAATGTCGCGGGGGAACACGGCGACGACCAGCTCGTCGGCGTTCGATTCACGCCGTGCGCCGCGCGGAATCGCGGCCAGCTCCAGTCGCAGATCCGCGGCACCCGCGGCTGCTTCACCGCGCACCATCCGGCGCAGCAGGTAGTTGTGCGTCGCTGTGACGGCCGCGGCGAACTGCACCCGCGCCAGATCCGGCACCTCGGGCAGCCGCTCGCGCAGGTAGTCGGTGAACAGCCGCTCATAGCGGAAGACGGTGACGATCTCCCGTTCGCGCAGCGCGGGCACCTGGCGCACCACCCGATAGCGGCGCACCGCGATCTCCCGCCAGTGGGTGAACCGCTCGAATACCTGCACCACCGTGTCGCACACCGCTTCCCACGGATCCGTGCGCGACGCGGCGAGGAACTCTGCCGCCTGCGCCAGCTGCGACTCATGATCGGCGAAGATCACGTCTTCTTTCGACCGGAACTGCCGGAAGAATGTCCGCCGGGAAATTCCCGCCGCCTCCGCGATCTCGTCCACCGTCGTCGCTTCGTACCCCTTCTCGGCAAACAACCGCAATGCCTGATCCACAACTGTGAGCCGGAACTGCGCAGGGTCGCTGCCCCGCGGCCGGGCGATGTCGCCAGTAGTCACGAACTCACCGTAGCCAGGGGGCAAGCGGGCGGATTCCCCACGGTGAAGTTCACGTCGTGGCGCTCAGCCCAGGAGTCTTGTGCGGAGCGCTTCGTCCTTTTCCAGGACCATCAGTTCGAGTCCGGCCTGGAACTGTTCCATTCGGGTGCGCAAGGCCGGGTCGTGGGTGGCGAGGATGCGGGCGGCGAGCAAGCCCGCGTTGCGGGCGCCGCCGATGGAGACCGTGGCTACGGGCACGCCCGCCGGCATCTGGACGATAGACAGCAACGAGTCCATGCCGTCGAGGTACTTCAGCGGGACAGGCACCCCGATGACCGGCAGCGGTGTGGCCGAGGCGACCATGCCGGGCAGGTGGGCGGCACCGCCCGCACCCGCGATGATGACCTTCAGTCCGCGGCCCGCGGCGTCCCGCGCGTAGTCGAGCATGCGTTGCGGGGTGCGGTGCGCCGAGACGACGCCCACCTCGAAGCGGATGCCGAACTCTGCCAACGCTTCCGCGGCGGCCTCCATGGTCGGCCAGTCGGAGTCGCTGCCCATGATCAGGCCGACCGCCGGAGTCACTGCCCCTGCTTCACTCATGCGGATCCCATCCGTCGGTCCAAACAGCGTGCGACATCCAGTGCGCCGCACGCTCGGCCTTCTCCCGAACCTCGGCTGCATCGTCGCCGAGGATGTTCACGTGCCCGATCTTGCGGTCGGGCCGCTCGCCCTTGCCGTAGAGGTGCACCTTGGCATCGGGCATCCTGGCGAACAGGTGGTGCAGCCGCTCGTCCATCGACATGGCCGGAGACTCGGGCGCGCCGAGGATGTTGACCATCACCGTCACCGGCGCCAGCAGGCTTGTGTCGCCGAGCGGGTAGTCGAGCACGGCGCGCAGATGCTGCTCGAATTGACCGGTGCGCGCGCCGTCCATCCCCCAGTGCCCGGAATTGTGCGGCCGCATCGCCAGCTCGTTCACCAGCAACACGCCGTCGTTGGTCTCGAACAACTCCACCGCCATGGCCCCGACAACACCCAGTTCCTCGGCGAGGTTCAGCGCCATGGTCTCCGCCTCGGCGGCCCGGGACTCCGGCAGGCCGGGCGCGGGCGCGATCACCACGACGCACTGACCGTTGCGCTGCACGGTCTCCACCACCGGCCAGGTCGCCGCCTGCCCGAACGGCGAACGCGCCACCATCGCCGACAGCTCCCGCTTCAAGTCGACCTTTACCTCCGCGAGCAGTCCCACGCCGTACGCGAGCTGGTCGGTGACGATCGTCTCGGCGGCGGCGGGAGAATCGGGCATCCAGACGCCGCGCCCGTCGTAGCCGCCGCGCACCGCCTTCAGCACGATCCGCCAATCGTGTTCCGCCCCGAACCGCACCGCGTCGGCCACCGAAGTCACCGGCGTGAACGCGGGCACGGGCAGCCCGAGTTCGGTGAGCTTGGTGCGCATGGCCAACTTGTCCTGCGCGTAGACCAGGGCCTGCGGCGGCGGCTGGACATTCACGCCCTCGGCGACCAGGGCCTCCAGGTGCTCGGTCAGCACATGCTCGTGGTCGAAGGTCAGCGCGTGCGAGCCGACCGCGGCCTTGCGCAGCGCCGTCAGATCGGTGTGGCTGCCGAGCACCACCTCGGGGCTCACCTGCGCGGCCGGGTCGTCAGGGTTCTCGGCGAGCACGCGTAGCCGCTGGCCCAGCGCGATCGCCGCCTGGTGGGTCATACGCGACAGCTGTCCGCCACCGACCATGGTGACGGTGGGCATGGTTGAAGGATCGAAAGAACGTGTGCTCACGTCGGACAATATTGTCACGTCCGGTGCGAACGAACCGTACCGGTACACTCCGGTCTTGTGACATTCGTCGACGACGTGGTCAGCGTCCTCCCCAAGCCGCTGCAAGACATCGCCTACCGGCAGCGGGAATTGATCAAGTTCGCGATCGTCGGCGCAACCACCTTCGTGATCGACAGCGGCATCTTCTACATGCTGAAGTGGACGGTGCTCGCGGAGAAGCCAGTCACCGCCAAGATCATTTCCGGCGTCATCGCCGTGATCGCGTCCTACATCCTCAACCGGGAATGGTCGTTCAAGAACCGGGGCGGACGCGAACGCCATCATGAGGCAGCGCTCTTCTTCGGCGTCAGCGGCGTCGGCGTTGTGCTCTCCTTCACGCCGCTGTGGATTTCCAGCTACGTTTTCGACCTGCGCCAGCCCAATGTGAGCTTCACTGTCGAGAATGTCGCCGACTTCATCAGCGCCTTCGTCATCGGCAACCTGCTGCAGATGGCCTTCCGGTTCTGGGCGATGCGCCGCTGGGTCTTCCCCGACGAAATGAACGAGATCGTCGCGGAATTCGAGGAACTCGTGGAAGAGGAATTCGGCCACAGCTGAGTCACCTCGGCTCGGCCACCACCGAGTTGGGCGCCCGGTACGCCGACGACCCGAGGAAGACCGCGAACAGCGCCGGCCTACGGCGCTGCAGTTCCAGGCGCCCACCGTCGGCCTCGATCAGCGCCCGCGCCAGCGCCAGTCCCACGCCGGTAGAACCGCCCGCCGAGAACCCCCGATCGAAGATGTGCGGCGCCAGCTCGTCGCGCACCCCGTCGCCCTCGTCGGCGACCTCGACACACACCAGCGGCTCGCGATCGCCGCCCGGTCGTACCGTGCGTACCGATACCGTGCAGGGTCCGCCGCCATGCATCAGCGCGTTGTCCACCAGCACTGCCACCGCCTCGCGCAGCCGCGATCCGGTGAGCGGCGCGCGCAGCGACTCGTCGCCGGTCAGCGTCAGCGTCCGGCCCGCCTCGGCGAACGGGTGCATCCATTCGGCGACCACACCGCGCAGCTCGTCCATGACCGGCACCGGATCGCGGTCCGTCGCGTCCTCGTCCCGCGAGGCCCGCACCAGATCGTCGATCGCTTCGGTGAGCCGGTCCACCTGGGCCATCGCCTCCTCCGCCTCATGCACCACCTCCGGATCGGAGTGCGCGGAGAGTTCGTCCAAGCGCAGCCGCACGGCGGTGAGCCTGCTGCGCAGCTGGTGCGACACATCGGCGACCAACGCGTGCTCCCGCTGCAGCCGCCCGGCGATCTCCACGGTCGCCGAATCGAGCACGTCCGAGACGCGGTCCAGTTCCGAGATACCGTGTCTACGTGGATCGGGCCGGAAATCGCCCATCGCCAGCCGCGCGGCACGCGCCGCCACGTCGCGCAGCGGATCCGCCACCCGGCGGGCGGTGACCACCGCTACCGCAACCGCCGCTCCCAGCGAGACGAGCACGGCGAGTCCCACCACCGCGACCGCCTGACGCTGCATGGCGTGCATCGGCGCCGAGGGCACCTCCAGGCGCAGCGACCCCGATGTGCCCATCGACAGCGACTCCACCAACGGGTCGGACACAATGTCCGCCCCGACATCGCGCCGGGAGGCGTTGTCCTGCGGCGACGGGTAGACGATGGTGAGCTTGCCGTTCTCGGGCACCAATGGCGCCACCGACCGCGTGTCCAGCTCGCCGAGCACCGTGCCGTCGCCGTGCTCCTGTGCAATGATCTCCGCGGCTATCCGTTCCAGTCGGTTCTGCAAGTCGTTGCGGGTGATGTCCTCGACCCACAGCCAAGCCGTATAGATGAGCGGCACACCGAGCACGACCGTGGTCAGGGTCAGCACGGTGAGCATCGAACGCAGAATCCGGCGGCGCACGTCAGTCGGTGTTCAGTCGGAAGCCGACACCGCGAACGGTGACGATGCGCCGCTCGGCCATCGGCCCTTCGTCGCCGATCTTGCGGCGCAACCAGGACATGTGCATATCCAAGGTCTTGGAGCCGCGCAGCTCGGCGTCACCCCACACCTCGCGCAGGATGGTCTCGCGTGGCACCACCTGCCCGGCCCGGTCGATCAGCACCTTGAGCAACTCGTACTCCTTGTTGGCCAAACCGATTTCGACGCCGTTCACCAGCACCCGTCGCGCGGCCGGTTCCAAACGGATACCGCCGACTTCCACCGTATCGTCACCGATGCCGCTGCGGCGCAACAAGGCTCGCACCCGGGCCAACAGCTCGGCGAGCCGGAAGGGCTTGCCGACGTAGTCGTCGGCGCCCGCGTCCAGCCCGACCACGAAGTCCACCTCGTCGGTGCGCGCGGTGAGCATCAGCACGGCTAGATCCGCGCCGCGGGCGCGCACCTGCCGACACACCTCCAGCCCGTCCATGCCGGGCAGGCCGAGGTCGAGGATGAGCAGATCGTGGTCACCCTCCAGTGCCCGCTTCAGCACGGCGGGCCCGAAACGCTCGACGGTCACCGAATAGCCCTCGCGCCCGAGCGCGCGCGACAGCGGCGCGGCGATGGCCTCGTCGTCCTCGGCCAGCAGTACAGCGGTCATCTGCCCAGGTTACGGCTTATCGGTAGCCGCCACGGTCGTCCCAGCCGCCACGACCGCTGTGGCGCTCGACATCGAACACCTGGTGGTAGAGCAGCGCGTGCACCTGCTGCACGGCCGGGATGTCATCGTACTCGAGCGGTTCGGAGGAGGACGACTCGATGATCAGCGTCCCGGTTCCGAGCATCCGATCGAACAGCCCGTGCCGGAACTGGACACTGGAGATCCGGCTCATCGGAATGTCGATGCCGATGTGCGTGAGCACGCCCTGGCGCACGAGCACCCTACGGTCGGTGATGATGAAATGAGTCGACTTCCAACTGAGAACCGCTGCGACACAACGCCATCCGAGGATGACCAGGTACACCGCCAGCACCGCGATCAGCAGCGCGGATCGCGTGGTTCCCTCGGCCTTGCGTGAGATGAGCCCGCCCGCGAAACCGGCGAGTGCGGTAGCGACGATGAGTGTCACGATGGGCCAGAACAGCATTTTCCAATGCGGATGACGATGGAGTATCAGCTGCTCATCGGGCGCCAGCACGTCCTCCGGATAACCCATGCCAGGCACCCTACCGCGTGCGGATGCCGGAATAGCCGACGCAGAAGCGCGTCGTGCTAGACAATCGTCTGCCGGCGTGGCGATTCCGCAATATTCGCCGGACGGCCGCCCGCGCCGCTTTCAGCCTGTCCAACGCATGCAGCCACCGCATCTTCCGGTTCCCGAGCGATCGGAAGTGCGCACTCCGCGTGGTCAGTTTTCCGCGCGCAGATGAGTGACGTCGGCCGCGGATACCGCCTCGCCGCCGATGAGCAGGCGGCCCGCGTCGTCGACGCCGTCGGCCATGCCGGTCAGCACCTGACCGCCGGGCAGCTCGGCCCGGACCTGGGCACCGATCGTGGCGCATCGTTCACGGTAGGCGGCAGCCAGCTCGCCGTTCGCCCAGTTCCCATCACGCCATGCGGTGAAGCGGCGGGCGAATTCGGCCAGCAGCGACCGCACCAGCACAGTCCGGTCGGTCTCCTCCGCGCCCGCGAGGGTGAGCGACGTCGCATGCGGCACCGGCAGTTCCACCTCGGTGAGGCTCACGTTGAGTCCGACTCCGATCACCACGGCCGGCTCACCGCCGCTCGTCGCGACCTCGGCGAGGATGCCTGCGACCTTGCGTCCGTCGATCAGCACGTCGTTGGGCCACTTGAGGTCCGCGGCGACTCCCGCCGTTTCGCGTAGCGCGTCTACCACGCTGACGCCGGTCAGCAGCGACAGCCAGCCGAGCGCGGCCGAGTCGATTCCGCGCAACCGCACCAGCAGCGACATCGCGATCTGCGCCCGCGGCGGGCTCACCCAGGTCCGCGCGTGTCGACCGCGGCCGTGCTCCTGTGTCTCCGCCAGGAGCACCACACGATCGGTGTCCGGCTCGCCTGCCCGCGCGACCAGGTCCGCGTTCGTGGACCCGGTCGTCTCCACCACATCGATCTGGGAGAAGAACGACAGCTCGGGCGACTCGATGACACTGCGCCGCAATTGCTCTGCATCCAACGGTGGCCTCTGCACACCGGGCAGGCTACTCGCAGCGCTATCCGACGAGGTCGTACCCGCCGATCGGGTCGCGTGCCGCCATGCCCACCCCGTCACCTTCCGCGGTCTCGTCCCCTTCGGTCTCGGCCCGGTACTCGGCGTCGCCGTACTTCGGCTCGGTCTCCTCGCTCCGTGTGCTCGTCCACGCCGCCGCGGCGGCGTATTCGGTGACCGTCCTGCTCCATTCCCACATGGCGGGCTCCTCCCCTGAGCTCGAGAATCGGTCGTATCAAGCTATCTGGACACCCCCCGGCGGCGATACTCGTTTTCCGCCGATCGCGCCCGTCGATCGACCAGGAATTTTGCGTTACGCAACCTGATCTAGCTGCGGTTTTTACTCGCCGGTAGCCCGGAGTCGGATAGAAAGAAGCATTGGCACTCGTTACACTCCGGAGCCATGACGAGTGTCCAGCAGCAGCCCGCCTCGGGTCCGGCGGGTTCCCCCGATATCCACACCACCGCCGGGAAGCTGGCTGACCTGCGGAATCGGCTGGAAGAGGCCAAGCACCCGATGGGTGAGGCCGCAATCGACAAAGTGCACGCGAAGGGCAAGATGACTGCCCGTGAGCGCATCCTTGCCCTGCTGGACGAGGGTTCCTTCGTCGAACTCGACGCGCTGGCACGCCACCGCAGCGTGAACTTCGGCCTGGAGAACAACCGCCCGCTCGGCGACGGTGTGGTGACCGGTTACGGCACCATCGACGGCCGTGACGTGTGCATCTTCAGCCAGGACGTCACCGTGTTCGGCGGCAGCCTCGGCGAGGTCTACGGCGAGAAGATCGTCAAGGTGATGGACCTGGCCCTGAAGACCGGCCGTCCGCTGATCGGCATCAACGAGGGCGCGGGCGCGCGCATCCAGGAGGGCGTGGTCTCGCTCGGCCTCTACGGCGAGATCTTCCACCGCAACATCCAGGCCTCCGGCGTGATCCCGCAGATCTCGCTGATCATGGGCCCGGCCGCCGGTGGTCACGTGTACTCCCCCGCGCTGACCGACTTCGTGGTGATGGTCGACGGCACCAGCCAGATGTTCGTCACCGGGCCGGACGTCATCAAGACGGTGACCGGCGAGGACGTCACCATGGAGGATCTGGGCGGTGCGCACACGCACATGACCAAGTCCGGCGTCGCGCACTACGTCGCCTCCGGCGAGCAGGACGCGCTGGACTACGTCAAGGACCTGCTGTCGTACCTGCCGAGCAACAACCGCGCCGAGGCGCCGCGGTTCCCGGCCACCGACCCGGTCTCGGGCGCGATCGAGGACTCGCTCACCGACGAGGACCTCGAGCTGGACACGATCATCCCGGACTCCCCGAACCAGCCCTACGACATGCACGAGGTGATCCGTCGGCTGCTGGACGACGACGAGTTCCTCGAGGTGCAGGCCGAGCGCGCGATGAACATCATCGTCGGCTTCGGCCGAATCGACGGCCGCAGCGTCGGTATCGTGGCCAATCAGCCCACCCAGTTCGCCGGCTGCCTGGACATCGATGCCTCCGAGAAGGCGGCTCGATTCGTGCGCACCTGCGACGCGTTCAACATCCCGATCATCACCCTGGTCGACGTTCCCGGCTTCCTGCCCGGCACGGGCCAGGAGTACAACGGCATCATCCGGCGTGGCGCGAAGCTGCTCTATGCCTACGGCGAGGCCACTGTGGGCAAAATCACGATCATCACCCGCAAGGCCTACGGTGGCGCCTACGACGTTATGGGTTCCAAGCACATGGGTGCGGATGTGAACCTCGCCTGGCCGTCCGCTCAGATCGCCGTGATGGGCGCATCGGGCGCGGTCGGATTCGTCTACCGCAAGCAACTGCAGCAGGCCGCCAGAGAGGGCGGAGACGTCGATGCGCTGCGGCTCGAGCTGCAGAACGAGTACGAAGACACGCTCGTGAACCCGTACATCGCCGCCGAGCGCGGCTACGTGGACGCGGTCATCCCGCCGTCGCACACGCGCGGTCAAATCGTATCGGCGCTGCGATTGCTCGAACGCAAAATGGTTACCCTTCCGCCGAAGAAACACGGCAACATCCCGCTGTGATCAAGCGATATCCTCGTAAGCCGCGCACACTTGCGGAGACGCAATGAGTGGATCCGAGGATGATCTGCTTTGTTCGGGTATTTCGAAATGTGGGAACGCCTGATCAAATCAACGCGATCGAGGCAAAGAGAGGATCTGGCACTGTGACGACCGTGGCAGAAGAAGATGTGTTGAGCGCCGTCGAACTGGAACTCGCAGCCGACCCGATCGTGGATCAGGTCCGAGTGGCCACCGACGCGAACGCGACCGCCGCGCTACCGGCCGAAGCCACTGCGGAGCCCTTCTTCCGGATAGTGAAGGGCGCACCCACCGACGAGGAACTCGCCGCGCTGGTGTGTGTCCTGTCCGCCGCCGCGAACGGTGTCGCACCGGCGGGCCGGTCCGGTCCGCCGGACCTGTGGGGCCGCCCGACGCTGATGCATCGCGGCAGTTCGCCGTTCTCCCCGTACGCCTTCCCCCAACTGTCCCACCTGCGCGAGTGACGCGCCTGGTTCTCGCATCCGCATCCCCTGCCCGCAGGGAAGTACTCCGTTCGGCGGGCATCGACCCGATCGTCCGAGTATCCGACGTGGACGAGGACGCGGTGGCCCGTGCCCTTCCCCAGGGCACCGCGCCCCAGCTGGTCGTGGTCGAACTGGCCCGCGCCAAGGCGGCAGCCGTCGCCGCCGACATTTCCGAGCTCGCCACCGATTGTGTGGTGGTGGCCTGTGATTCGATGTTGCTCATCGATGGCGAGCTGCAGGGCAAGCCACACACCCCCGAGGTCGCCCGTGCCCGCTGGGGCGCCATGGCGGGGCGCAGCGCGGACCTGGTGACCGGCCACTGCGTGCTACGGCTGCGAAACGGGCAGGTCACCACCGAGGCGGTAGACCACAGTTCCACCACGGTGCATTTCGCCAAGCCGGAACCGGACGAGCTGGACGCCTACATCGCGACCGGCGAGCCGTTGCAGGTAGCGGGCGCGTTCACCCTCGATGGGCTGGGCGGCTGGTTCGTCGATCGCATCGACGGCGACCCCTCCAGCGTCATCGGAATCGGGCTACCACTGCTGCGCCGATTGCTTGATGACGTTGGGGTCGGAGTTACGCAGTTGTGGGGCCACACGGCCTGACGGCGCGCTCAGCGGCTCGGGAATCTCCACATCACCACCGGCGGGCACCGTTGCCGTTGCCGCCTCGCGGGTTTCAGCGTGCCGCGCGGCAATGAGTTCCAGTCGCGCCACGCAGAGCTCCGGCTCTACGAACGGATGCATCTGGACATCGACCTCGCCGCGCGCACCGTTGCGATCGAGCACCTCTTCGATCAGGCCGAGATGCACACCGCACACCACCTCGGAGTGCGTCCGCGCGAGCTCGCGCAGCGGGCAAGCCGTCAGCCGGATCAACACCCGCTCGTCGGTCTCCGAAGAAGGATCGCGTTCCGGCGCGAAGCCGAGCTCCGACATCAGCGTCATGGTGACGTCTTTGGCGTCTTCCAGCGATTCGATCCGATGGTCGCCGACATCGAGCTTGGCGCCCCAGGCCCGGCCTGCCGCGACGGCAGCCTCCGACCGACGCCGCGGATCGGGCCCCAACTGGTCGGCGAGCACCTGCGCCAAATCCTGGTAGCCGACCGATCGCTGGACTGCGCTGTATCCGATGCGCGGGCGCCCGCGGCCGCGAGGTGGCTGCTGGAATTGCCGGACGAGGGATTCCCTGGTGAGGACGTCCAGATGAAACCGAACCGTGGTGACGTGCTGTCCGGTGATTCTGGCCAGTTCTTGGGCGTCGAGAGGTTCGCTGGCGCCACGTAGGATCGCGAGCAGTCGCCGCCGCGGCCAAGAATCGGACATAGCTCACCCCTCCTCTCGGGAGACTTTATCGGATGTAGGTGCGATTAATTCGTCCTCAGCCGATTTGTGATCTGAAACGAGAGTCACTATCGCCCCACACCTAGCATCGCTGTGAGACCCGAAGCCGTTGTCACCACCGCCTACTCACGCGTGAAGGACCCCATCGTGCCCGTTGCCCCGGATCCTCATTCCTCATTCGGTTCCTACGCACATCCTCACCGACTAGTAACCACCGAATGGCTGTCGGCAAACATCGGCACGAAGGGACTCGCGATCATCGAGTCCAACGAGGACATATTGCTCTACGACATCGGGCACGTTCCGGGCGCCACCAAGCTGGATTGGCGAGGCGATCTGAACGATCCGGTCACGCGCGACTATATCGACGGAACCCGCTTCACCGAACTGATGCGCGCCAAAGGAATCGAAGTCGACGACACGGTGGTGATCTACGGCGATCGAGGCAATGCCCAGGCGGCGCACACGGCATGGGTCTTCACTTTGTTCGGGCACGAGGACGTGCGGTTGCTCGACGGAGGGCGGGCGGCATGGATCTCCGAAGGACGCGACGCGACCTTCGAGCCCGCCTACGGTGTCGCCAGCGAGTACCCGACCGTGCGCCGCGACGACAGCACCGCTCGTGCCTTCCGCGGGGACGTGCTCGCCCACCTGGGCAAGCCGCTGATCGACGTGCGTTCACCCGAGGAGTATTCCGGTGCGCCGAAGCCGGACAACCCCCAGTACGCCGCGCTGCGCGACGGCCACATTCCGACTGCGCTCAACATCCCGTGGACCGAGTCGCTCGCCCCGGACGGACGGTTCCGCCCGCGCGCGGAACTCGACGAGATCTACCGCCCGCTGGCCGGCCGGGACGACCTGGTGGTCTACAGCCGGGTCGGTGTACGGTCCAGCCACACCTGGTTCGTCCTCACCTATCTGCTCGGCTATGACACCGTCCGCAACTACGACGGTTCCTGGACCGAATGGGGGAACACGGTGCGGATGCCGATCACCAAGGGAGATGATTCCGGCGAGGTCCCTACGGGCGCCGCACGGCGCGCCCGCAGCAGGTAGGGCGGACTGCGGTCCCGAATACTGCCCGCGTAGGTTGTGATCTACGACCTACCGTTGAGTAGGGCTAGCCGAGTTCTGTGTCTGTTGGCAGACTGCCTACACTCGCCCGAGACGTAAGTTTGTCGACCACGGGAGCGGAGCCCTGCGCAGCGACCCCACCCCCCGCGAAGCGACCAAAGATTGCACACAGGAGGCTCAGTGCCCAGCCATGCCAGCGCACGGATCACGAAGGTACTCGTAGCTAACCGAGGCGAAATCGCGGTGCGCGTAATCCGGGCAGCCAAGGACGCCGGCATCGGCAGCGTCGCGGTGTACGCGGAGCCGGACGCCGATGCCCCGTTCGTGAAGCTTGCCGACGAGGCTTTCGCCCTGGGTGGGCAGACCTCGGCCGAGTCGTATCTCGTGTTCGACAAGATCCTCGACGCCGCCGCCAGGTCCGGCGCCGATGCCATCCACCCCGGCTACGGCTTCCTGTCGGAGAACGCCGATTTCGCCCAGGCCGTCATCGACGCCGGGCTGATCTGGATCGGCCCCTCGCCGCAATCGATTCGCGACCTGGGTGACAAGGTCACCGCCCGCCACATCGCCGAACGCGCGAACGCGCCGATGGCCGCCGGCACCAAGGACCCGGTCAAGAACGCCGACGAGGTTGTGGAATTCGCGAAGAAGTACGGCGTTCCGGTCGCTATCAAGGCCGCGTTCGGCGGCGGCGGTCGTGGCATGAAGGTCGCGCACTCCATCGAGGAAATCCCCGAGCTGTTCGAGTCGGCTACCCGTGAGGCGACCGCCGCCTTCGGCCGCGGTGAGTGCTTCGTCGAGCAGTATCTGGACAAGGCCCGCCACGTCGAGGCGCAGGTCATCGCCGACAAGCACGGCAACGTCGTGGTCGCAGGCACCCGCGACTGCTCGCTGCAGCGGCGCTTCCAGAAGCTTGTCGAGGAGGCCCCCGCGCCGTTCCTGACTGACGAGGTGCGTGCGAAGATCCACGCCTCGGCCAAAGCGATCTGCAAGGAAGCCCACTACTACGGCGCGGGCACCGTCGAATACCTCGTGCAGGGCGACACCGTCTCGTTCCTCGAGGTGAACACCCGCCTCCAGGTCGAGCATCCGGTCACCGAGGAGACCGCGGGCATCGACCTGGTGCGCCAGCAGTTCCGCATCGCCAACGGCGAAGAGCTGGAGATAAAGGAAGACCCGAAGCCGCGCGGCCACTCCTTCGAGTTCCGCATCAACGGCGAGGACGCCGGCCGCGGCTTCCTGCCCGCCCCCGGCCCGGTCGCGGTGTACAAGGAGCCGACCGGCCCCGGTGTCCGCGTGGACTCCGGCGTGGTGCAGGGCAGCGTGATCGGCGGACAGTTCGACTCGATGCTGGCCAAGCTGATCGTCACCGGCGAGAACCGCACGCAGGCGCTGGAGCGGGCACGACGCGCCCTGGCCGAGTTCGAGGTCGACGGCCTTGCCACCGTCATCCCGTTCCACCGGGCGATCGTCGAGGACCCGGCGTTCGTCGGTGACGGCGAGAGGTTCGAGGTCTACACCAAGTGGATCGAAACCGAGTGGGTCAACACTGTCGAGCCGTTCAGCGTGAGTGCCGCCGCGGCCGACGAGGACGAGGATCTGCCGCGACAGAAGGTTGTCGTCGAGGTCGGCGGTCGCCGGGTCGAGGTGTCGCTGCCCGGAAACTTCACTGTGGGCGCCGGAGCAGCTGGAGCGGCGAGCAACGGCGCCGGTGTGATCCGCAAGAAGCCGAAGCCCCGCAAGCGTGGCGGCGTGGGCGGCGGTGCGGCCTCCGGTGACGCGGTCACCGCGCCGATGCAGGGCACGGTCGTCAAGGTCGCCGTCGAGGAAGGCCAGTCCGTCGAAGCGGGTGACCTGATCCTGGTGCTCGAGGCGATGAAGATGGAGAACCCGGTCAACGCGCACAAGGCGGGCGTGGTCACCGGCCTGTCCGTCGAGGCGGGCGCGGCGATCACCCAGGGTACGGTTCTCGCGGAGATCAAGTAGACAGCGGGCGAAGACCGTCTCCGAGCGGGCGCTGGACAACAAGGTCCGCGCCCGCTCGGTTTCGATCGGCGGCGTTCGCGGCCCCTGCGTCAGTTGAGGTGCACCTGGACGCCGTTGGAGAGGACGAAGTCGTGGAGTTCGAGGCGGTCGGGGCTGACCTGCGGCGGTAGATCGAAGACCAGTTGGGTGGTGGCGGACTGGCCAGGGCGCAGCTCGAACGAATAGCCGAGGCGCTGTTGGGTGTTCTGCCACATGGTGGCGGTGGCATTGTGCTCGAAAGGGGTGCCCTGGGCGTCGAACAGGCGCTGGCCCAGTGGCAGAAACCACTTCACCTCGTCGGAGATGTTGCGGACGGCCAGGGTGACGATCAGGAACGATCCTGCGGTCGTTTGCCATCCTACCCGCGACACGTCCGCGTCGACCTTCGTCACGACGAACTCGAATTTGCCGTCGCGGACCGGGGTGTCCACCGACGCCGGTACGACGGGCTCCGGCAGCGACCGATCCTGCGGTCCGGGATGCTCGTCCGCACGCACCAAGGGTGGGGAGGCGGGTGCACCGCCGCCCGAATCGCTCGCCTTGCTCCCGACGGCGATCAGCGCGAAACATCCCGCGGCGAGGGCGAACGGTGCCAGGAAGATCACGATCAGCGAACCGATCACCTTCGACATCAAGCTCCGCCGCTGCCGCTGCCGTCGCTGCGGCACCGGGACGAGCGGGCGCGCCTGACGAGGTCGGTAGCCAGGACGATTGACCGGAGTGGGGAAGACCCTGCGCGCGGGTGTGCCTGTCCGCGGATACGGTACGGGCAACGGGGTGGCTGGCCTCGGTGCCAGCACCCGCGCCTGGAGTGCGAGCAGCCGCGCCTGCCATCCGCCTGGGTTGGGCCCGGTGCCCGCCTGGCCACGTCGAGCGGGAACCGCGGGATACGGCCCGTTCGGGTACCACTGCTGCGCGCCTGAATGCGGCTGCCCAGCAACCGGATACATCGGACCCGCACTCACCTGTGGTTGGCGCGCATCGAAATAGGCCTGCCGATTACTCTGCGCTGCGTCGAGAGACGAGGAACCATGCTGTCCCACAACGGGATTTGCTTGTAACGCGATCGGGGATATATCCAGCCTCGTCGCTACCAAGGTCGGCGGCGGCCCCGGTTCCGGCAGCACCTTCGTCGGCGTCGGCCCGCATTCCGCGGCCGCGGGAGCCTGCCCGGATCGCGGCGGATGTTCCGCAGCGGGTTCGTCGGTCAGGAGTTTCGTTGCAGGGCGGCTGGATCCGGGGAGGTGCGTGGTCGGCGGCATCGAGTCAGCTGCGGCAACCGGTGCAATCTGCGCACGCAGGGCGGGCGCACCGATCGCCGCGCGTGCGGCGGCGGCGAATTCTCCTGCGGTGGAGAATCGTTCGGCCGGGTCTTTGGCCAGACCCCGGTCGATGACGGCGTCGAGTTCGACCGGGACGTCGACGCGAGCCGAGCTGGCGTGCGGCGGTGCCGACATCAGGTGGGCGTGCATCTGCTGGGCGGGATCGGTGTCGCCGTAGGGCCGGGAGCCGGTGAGGCATTCGTAGAGCACACAGGCCAGTGAATAGACGTCCGCGCGACCGTCCACCTCGCCGGTGAACCGCTCCGGAGCCATGTACGCCAGGGTGCCGATCGCCATGCCCGTGGTGGTCACGGCAGTCTGGCCAAGCCCATGTGCGATGCCGAAGTCGATCAGGTAGGTAAAGCCGGTGGGATGGACGATGATGTTCGACGGTTTGACGTCGCGGTGTACCAGCCCGGCCCGATGCGCCACATCGAGCGCCACCGCCACGTGACCGACGATACCGACCGCGATGTCCGGTGCCAGCGGGCCCTCGGCCGCCAGCTTGCCCGCCAGGTCGGCGCCCTCGACGAACTGCATGTCGATATAGAACCGACCGTCGATCTCGCCGAAGCGGTGAATCCGCGGCACGTGCGGATCGCGCAACGCGGCAACGGCCTCGGCTTCGCGCTCGAATCGCTTGCGATATCCCCCGGCGGCCGCGAGTTCGGCGGGCAGGAGTTTCAGCGCCACCCATCGCGGCGCAGCCAGGTCGTACGCCAACCAGACCTGCCCCATGCCGCCCTTGCCGAGCAGCCGCTCCAGCCGGTAACCCCCGAATCGCACCTCCCCCATCGCGAACCTCCAGTCACCATTGACGTCTGGCGGACCCGGCCTTCGCCCCGAACGAGCCGACAACGGAAATCAGCAGCTCACCATACGAATACCGAATATCCATCCTCTTTCGGAGCCTAACCGCACCCGGGCGTACGCACCACTGTGGGCTGGACGACAGTCCCGAGCACGCCCACCTACCTGCGTGGCTTTTCCGGCCTGCCGTTGCCTTGGTTCGAGTGGCCCGGCTGGTCCTTGCCCGGCTGTTCCTTGCCCGGCTTGTCCTTGCGCGGTTCGTCGATCCCGGATTCGGCGCCACCGTTATCAGCCTGCCCTGCTGCCACCTCATCGCCTGGCTTGGCCAGCGACGGAGTCCAGCTCGCGCTACCCGGCGCCACCGCCACGCAGGTCAGCGGGATGCCGTCGACGGCGACCGCCTGCGCGTCGACGGCGGGATCACACAGCTGGCCAGCCGCGGGCACGACGCGGGTCGGCGCCGAAATCGGTACCGGCGGCGGCGCGGCTGGACCCTGCGACGTCAAGTCCGGTCGCGGCGTGTGCCCTGCCTCCGACGACGGGACCGAGGGAGTGACAGGGCCCGCGTCGGCTGTCTCTGGTCGCCCGATCCAGAGCGCGCCGGCGATCGTCGCGACGAGGGCGGTGATGGCCGCGACCGCCAGTCGCGGCTCCACAGCCGTCCGCGCCACCACCCTGCTCGAGCGGGCTGCCGTCGGCATCCAGCGTGGTGACGGCGGGATGCGCGTTCGCACCACCGCCGGCGTGATCTCGACCGTCGTCGCGTCCCGACCGGTCACCGCCGCGTAGCCCGCCGACGCGAGCTCACCCGCGCTGGACCACCGCTGGTCCGGGTCCTTCGCCATGCCGCGGGCGATCACCACGTCCAATGCGGCGGGCACGGCCGGATCGACCTCGGAAGCGAGCGGCGGGGCGTCCATCACGTGGGCACGCAACTGCCGGACCGAGTCGCCGTTGCCGAATGGCCGTTGCCCGGTAAGGCATTCGTAGAGCACGCAGGCCAGCGAGTATTGGTCGGACCGGGCACTCGCCGAGCCGTCGAACCGTTCGGGCGCCATGTATGCCAGCGTGCCGACCACAGTGCCGGTGACCGTGATGGCGGGTTGGTCGGTCCGGTGCGCGGTGCCGAAGTCGATCAGATACACCGTGCCGCTGGGCGTCACCATGAGGTTGGACGGCTTGACGTCACGGTGCACCAGGCCCGCGCGATGAACGGTGTCGAGTGCCGCCGCGGTCTGGGCCACGATCTCGACCGCGGCCGCCGGTGCCATCGGCCCGTCCCGCCGCAGCAGCGCGGCTACATCAGCACCCTCGACGAAGCCCATGGCAATGTACAGTCGCCCGTCCAGTTCACCGAAGGAATGGACCGGCACCAGGTGTGGCCCACGCACCTGAGCCGCCAGCCGCGCTTCCCTGGTGAACCGCTGCCGGAATGCGGGATCGGCCGCGTGCCCCGCGGAGAGCACCTTCAATGCGACGGATCGGTTGGCGACCGTGTCGTACGCCAACCAGACCTCCCCGGTGCCGCCGCTACCCAGCAACCGATCGAGGCGGTAGTGGCCGAACCACATCTCGCCCATCGCGAAATATCCTCCCGCTAGCCTTTTCCTCATGGAGGAGTTACCCGAAATTCGGATCGGCACCGCGGAACGCGAGCAGGCGATGCGGCGACTGTCCGATCATTTCGCAGCCGGGCGGCTCAGCGTCGCGGAATTCGACGAGCGCAGCGGCTCAGTCGCCGCGGCGCTCACCCATGGTGATCTGGACGAGGTGTTCACGGATCTGCCCGCCGAGCCCGTGACGGCGGCGGCGCCGCCCGCCGATCGCGCCGGCGGATTCCTCGCCGAATGGCCCGCTCGGGTGATCGCCGCGATCCCGATCATCGCGATCATTCTATTCTTCACCACCGGCAGTTGGCTCTGGTTCCTGGCCATCCCGCTCGCGGGGGCACTGTTCGGCACCCGGCGGCACCAGCGCGACGAGGAGGACAAGGACTGATGGAACCGATCGAGATCAACGCGGGCACTTGGTATCTGCGCTCTCTGCGCGCGGACGACCGCATCGATGACCGCCCCGCGCTGGCGGCCGGGGGGATCACCGACCCGGATTACGTAGCCAGGCGCAGTGCGGGCTGGGACGAGGAGACCCACTTCTCCTGGGCCGTCTGCGAGCCGACCACCGCCGAGCTGGTGGCCGAGATCGGCGTAACTCCTGCTGGCGACGGCACCGCGAGGCTCACCGGGTGGGCGCGCCCTGGCTACGAGTCCGCGCTGGACGCCGGGCTGACTACCGTCCGTCGTTTTGTCGAGGGTGGATTGGGCCTGCGCCCGGTTGCCTCCTGATCTGTCTCCGAGTACGAGGGCGACCCTCCTTCGGATTCCTCATCCGCCGGTACCTAAACAGCCCTGCGATGCTGACTTTTGGCGCTGGTGTGCTTTCTGTACCGCACACGCGGTTCGGCGAGGTGTGTGGTGTCAGCGCATGACACCGGTGTGCCCGGTGGAATAGCGGCCGGGCTGGGGCCAGATGGTGAGACCATGCGGTCCCCTGCCGACGCGGATGCGCGCCAAGAGGTTCCAGCCGACGATGTCGATGGCGTACACCTCCCCGTGGTGGCGACCGGTGGCCCAGAAGACGCGGCCGTCCGCGGACAGGTTGCCCATGTCCGGACTGCCGCCCCCGGGCACGAACCACTTGTGCACCAGCGCGTTCGCCGCGAAATCCCAGACCGAGATGCTGCCTTCGTGCCGGTTGGTGATGAGCATCTGCCTGGAGTCTCGGGTGACGTAGAGCCCGTGTGTCCCCTTGCCGGTCGGTACGAACCCGATGTTGTCGAAGGTGTGCGCGTCGACCGTGTAGATACCGTTCGCGACCATGTCGGCGACGAAGAAGGTGTGGCCGTCCGGCGACAGCTTCACATCCTGCGGCTTTCCGGAGCGACCGCCCGGCAGGTCGATCATCTTGACGACCCTGTGCTCGGCGACGTCGAAAACGAGCATCCGGCCCACAAATTCGCACGAGGCCAGGGCGAACCGGCCGTCGGCGGTGAAGTCCATGTGGTCGACGCCAGCGCAGTCGGGCACCGCGAGGGCGTGCACTTTCTGCCAGGTCCGTGGATCGTAGAAGTCCAGTGACTTGTCCGCCTCCGCGACGACCAGCGCATATCGGCCGTCCGGCGTGAAATACATATTGTAGGGATCACGCACCGGAACCGGCTGCCCCGGCTTGCCGGTGCGCGGATCGATCGGCAACAGGCTGCCCCCGCCCAGCGGCATGTCGTTGGTGACGAACAGCGTCTGCATGTCGTAGGACGGCACGACGTGCTGGGGTTCCAGTCCGCCCGCGGGGAAGGTGTCGATCACCTGAAAGGAGTTCGGATCGATCACCGAAACCGTGTTCGACTCGCTGTTGGGCACATAGACGAGCGGGCGGTGGTCGGCCACGCTCGGGAGCAGCTCACGGTTGGCCGCATACACGTCGGTCGGCGAGAGCGGCGGGGGCATTCCAGGAAGCAGATCGGTCAGATGCGGCGGAAACGCAGTGGTGGTCCTGGGGGCGATGGTGGTCTCGGCCGTCGGGCCGGTCGCCGTGCCCGCGTCGCTGGTGGCGCAGCCCGCTACGGCGGCCAGCGCTGCGAGGCAAACCACGATGTCGTGGGGTGCGCGGCTGCGGTCTTTGCGCTGTCGGTTCACGCGCTGCACCGGGTGGTGAAGACGAGAGGACATGCCTGCGAAGCCTAGGGGGTGAATCCGGGATTCCGGCGCATCCGCGCCGAGGACACCGGAATGCCCGGACCATCCCGTTATGCGAGTGATTCGAGACCGGTGAGCACCCTGTCCAGCGCGTCGACTGCCTCGTCCAGTTCGGCGGCGGTGACCGTCAACGGCGGGCGGAACCGGATGCCCCGCTCGCCGGTTCCGAGGATCAGCACGTGCTCGCGCTCGCGCAACGAGGTGAGCACCTCGTCCCGCAGCCGGACCGAGGACAGTGTGATCGCGCACATCAGTCCGCGCCCGCGCGGCTCGCTGACGTCGGTGTGGTCGACGGCCAGCGATTCCAGCCGATCGAGCAGGTGCGCGCCGAGCAGCCGGGACCGTTCGATCAGCTCGTCGCGCTCGAGCACCTCGAGGATGCGCCGGGTGCGCACCATGTCGGTGAGGTTGCCACCCCAGGTCGAGTTGAGCCGGGAGCTGACCGCAAACACGTTGTCGGGCACCTCGTCCAGGCGCCCGCCCGCCATCACGCCACACACCTGAGTCTTCTTGCCGAAGGCGACCACGTCGGGCTCGAGCCCGAGTTGCTGGTAGGCCCAGGTGGTTCCGGTCATACCGACACCGGTCTGCACCTCGTCGAGCACGAACAGGGCGTCGTTCTCGTGACACAGCCGCTGCACGGCCTGCAGAAACTCCGGACGCAAATGCCGGTCGCCGCCTTCGCCTTGAATCGGCTCGGCGATGAAACATGCGATGTCGTGCGGGTATTCCGCGAACGCGCGCCGCGCCTGGTCCAGAGCACTGGCCTCGGCGTCCTCGATATCGAATGCTTCGGTGTGGTACGGCGCCTTGATGCGGGGCCAGTCGAACTTGGGGAAGCGCGCGGTCTTCACCGGGTCGGTATTGGTGAGCGACATGGTGTAGCCGGTGCGGCCGTGGAACGCGCCGGTCAGATGTAGCACTTTGGTGCCGAGTTCCGGTGCGCGGCCGTGGGATTCGTTATGCCTGGACTTCCAGTCGAACGCGATCTTGAGCGCGTTCTCCACCGCCAGGCCGCCACTGTCGATGAAGAACAGGTGCGGTAGCCGTGGATCGCCGAGCACCCGCACGAAGGTTTCGACGAAGCGGGCCATCTCGACGGTGTAGATGTCGGAGTTGCTCGGCTTGTTGAGCGCCGCGGTGACGAGCTCGGCGCGGAACTCCTCATCGTCGGCGAGGTCGGGATGGTTCATGCCCAGCGCGTTGGACGCGAAGAAGCCGAACATATCGAGGTAGGAGCTGCCGTCACGTTCGTCGACGAGACGGCAGCCGCGGGACTGCCGTAGATCCAGCACCAAATCGAAGCCATCGGCAAGGATGCTGGCCGACAAGATCTCATGTACCCGGGCGGCGGGGGTGACCGCCGGGCGGGTGCGTTCCAGTTCGATGGTCACGCCCCCGAGGGTACGTAAATATTTACGGAATCTCTACAGAACAGAGGATTAATTACGTGCTATGGCTACCTGTCATAGAATGTCTGCAAGATGATGGTGCTTCGGGTTCTGACATTGGCGGTCGCTCTGATCTCCTGCAGCAGCTGCTCGAGGTGCCTCGGAGACGCAACGCGCACCAGCAGGACGTAGCTCTCGTCGCCCGCGACCGAGTGGCATGCCTCGATACCGGGGATGTGCTGCAACACCGCGGGCGCGTCATCGGGTTGAGACGGGTCGAGAGGAGTGATCGCGACGAATGCCGACAAGAGCTGGCCGAGAGATTCGGGATCGACGTGCGCGGTGTATCCGCGAATCACGCCGCGTGCCTCTAGTCGACGGACCCGCGATTGCACGGCGGACACCGACAGACTTGCCTTTTCGGCCAGATTCGACAGCGTGGCCCGTCCATCGGCCATCAGCTCACGAATCAGCAGGCGATCGATGTCATCGAGTACGGGTCGAGCCGGTGTATCCGCCATCAGCGAAGGCTAACCCAGGCGGCCCGCCCCGTGTCCGAAACCTGACCCCCACCCTCCCGCTATGTGGGATAGATACGCCGCGACGCGGCTGAAAGGTACGGCGGAACAACACATGACTGAAGTACTCGGCGCCAAGACCACCCAGGAACTCGCTGCTCGCGCGGCCGCGGTATTGCACGGACTCGGTGCGCGGCCGCCCGAGCCCGGCGAGCTGCCCGCGCGCACTCCGATCACCGGAGGACAGCTGCTGACCCTGCGCCCGAGCTCGCTCGACGAGGTCGACGCCGCGATCGGCCGGGCCGCCAGCGCATTCCAGGCGTGGCGCCGCGATCCGGCTCCCGTCCGGGCCGCGGTGGTACGCAGACTGGCGGAGCTGCTCACCGCGCACAAGAGTGAGCTGGCCGAGCTGGTGACGCTGGAGGCGGGCAAGATCCCCGCCGAGGCCGCGGGCGAGGTGCAGGAGATGATCGACATCTGCGAGTTCGCCATCGGACTCTCCCGGCAGCTGTACGGACATACCATGCCGTCGGAGCGGCCGGGGCACCGATTGATGGAGACCTGGCACCCACTCGGCGTGGTCGGGGTGATCTCGGCGTTCAACTTCCCGGTCGCGGTATGGGCGTGGAATACGGCGGTCGCGCTCGTCTGCGGCGACACCGTGGTGTGGAAGCCGTCGGAGACCACACCGCTGACGGCGGTGGCCTGTCACGCCCTGTTGCGGCGCGCCGCCGTCGATGTCGGCGCGGATCCTGAAGTGCACCAACTGATTCAGGGCGCGAGCGAAGTTGGATCCCGGCTGGTGGAGGACGAGCGGGTAGCGCTGGTCAGCGCGACCGGCTCGGTGCGGATGGGCCGGCTCGTCGCACCACGCGTCGCCGATCGGTTGGGACGCTGCCTGTTGGAACTGGGTGGCAACAACGGCGCCATCGTCACACAGTCGGCAGATCTGGAGCTGGCGGCACGGGCGGTCGTGTTCGCGGCGGCGGGCACGGCCGGGCAGCGGTGCACCACGCTGCGGCGGCTGATCGCGCACCGCGACGTGATCGGCCCGCTGGTCGACCGACTCGAGCGCGCGTATCGACAACTGCCCGTTGGCAATCCGCTCGACGACGGGGTTCTCGTCGGTCCGCTGATCGACGGCAGGGCCTACGCCGGGATGCGTGCCGCGCTGGACAAGGCGCTCGCGGACGGCGGCGAACTGGTCTGCGGCGGCGAGCGAGTGGAGGGATTCGGCGACGACGCCTACTACGTGCGGCCCGCCATCGTGCGCATGCCCGCGCAGACCGCCGTGGTGCGCGAGGAGACCTTCGCACCGATCCTGTACGTGCTCACCTACGACGACTTCGACCGCGCGATTACCTTGCACAACCAAGTGCCACAGGGCCTTTCGTCGTCGATCTTCACCACCGACCAGCGCGAGGCCGAGCGCTTCCTCGCCGCCGACGGCTCCGACTGCGGTATCGCCAACGTCAACATCGGCACCTCCGGCGCCGAGATCGGCGGCGCCTTCGGCGGGGAGAAGCAAACCGGCGGTGGCCGTGAATCCGGTTCCGACGCCTGGAAGGCCTACATGCGCCGGGCCACCAACACCGTCAACTACTCCACCGAACTGCCCCTCGCGCAGGGCATAAAGTTCGGCTGAGCAACCCTCCGCACCCACCTCCACCTGCACGATTCGGTGTTACGCGCACACCTGTGTAGTGTTGTGCATACCCGACGCGGGGTGGAGCAGCTCGGTAGCTCGCTGGGCTCATAACCCAGAGGTCGCAGGTTCAAATCCTGTCCCCGCTACTACGCGAAGTGGCCCGGAGAGATATCTCCGGGCCACTTCGCGTTGTGCGATCTAGTGCCCCGCATCGGGGGTCACGTCTGGTGTCGGGGATAGCCGTCAGGTGTGACCCGGTCTGCAATGATCTCCGGTATGAGCGCTCCCGATCAGCAACACGAACTGCGTCTGACTGCTGAGGAGTTCACCGAGGGGAAGGCGGCTGGGCTCGGTGACATCGAGATCGTGAACGGGCGCGTGGTCCGGCTGCTGGCACAGAGTCCCCTGCACAGCCGGGTTGTCCGGCGGCTAGCTGGGATGCTGGAGACTGCGCGACGTGATGGTGGGCCGTGCATGGTGGTGGATTCCGACGTTGCCGCACGATTCGCAGATGCGGAGTCGTCGGAAGCGGATCGTCGATTGAACATCCGCTATCCCGATATCTGGATTCGAGACTGCGAGCTGTATGACGTCAATTCCGTGCGTGAGCACATTCTGCTGATAGTCGAGGTTACCTCCGAATCGACCATCGACGTCGATATCACCGATAAGCGAATTCAGTACGCCACTGCGGGCATTCCTCACTACCTGATCGTCCGGCTGGACCAGAAGGAAGAACGGATCGAGGAGATCGAAGAATATCGCCTCGACTGGTCCGGTCGTCGCTATCGAGTCCACACCGTCCATCGGCGTGTGCTGTTGCTGGATGACCCTGTCGAGGCGACCATTCCGTTCGACGTGCTGGAACAGCCCTAGATACCTGCCTGAGCGGAGTGGTCGCTGCCGGTCGGTGATTCAACAGAGTCCGTCAGGGGCGCCCGCCAACTTTGCCGCAGTTCTCGACGCCGCCACCGAAGACAACGACGAGGTCGTCATCACGCGCAGTGGGGGCAAAGAAGCTGCTGTCGTCATCAGCCTGCGGGAGTGGGAGGCGATGGCCCCGTGAAGTTTCCAGCCCGAGGTGCCGATTGCGTTTCCGGATGCTTTCGGCGCGAATTTGCGATGAGTCGAGTACACGACGGCACACGAAAAGGCGCGTCGGCAATCTTGGTCTGCAGCTGTTCGGGGGTGGCACGGGGTTTTCCCGGGCGATCGTACGATGACGACGCTCTGGGTGAGGCGATGCGCCTGATGGGCACCACGACCAAGAAGGACACCGCCAACCAGGCGTTGCGCGACTACGTCAACCGGATCAGGCCCGGGAATCCTGAAGCTGTCAGGAAGTGCAAAGTAGCGGAATCCTGAAGCTGGCCTCGGTGGAATCTCAGACTCGTGGTGCAGCGCTGCTGATGATGCGGTGGATGGTGGACCGGCCGACGCTGTATTCCTCGGCGAGGTCGGCGAGGCTCGCGTCGTCGTGGGGGCCGTGGTAGCGGCGGTGGATCGTTTTCCGTGCTGCCAGAGGGAGTTTCGGCTGTTTTCCCTTGAGGCGGCCCTTCGCGCGAGCCTTGGCCATGCCTTCGCGGGTGCGCAGGTGGTTCAGGTTCGCCTCGAACTCAGCGACCATGGCGAGGGTTTGCAGGAACAGCTTGCCGAACGGGTCGGCCCCGGGTGAGGTCCAGGCGGGTGGTCATGTCGAGCCGGAACCGGCCATAAGGATTGATGTTCGACCAGAACAGCGGGCTCAGTGCGCGGCGTTCGGTGTCGCCGACCAGATCGTGGAACTGCGGGTCTTCCAGGACGGCTTGCAGCAGAAGGGTATTGATGTCGACCATCGCCGATTGCAGTAGGTGCAAAGCGAGCATCGATACTTCGGCGTGCTCGCGGTCGGCGCCGGTGAGCTGGGAATCCTTGCCGTAGAACACGACCGTATTGGCGGAGTTCCAGTTCTCCACCACCTGCCACCCGCTGTTGATCTCCCTTCTGAGTTCTTCCGACGCCAGATAGTCGCAGGCGAAAATCGTTCTCACAGCGCGGCCGAGTTCTTCCAGGGCCTGGTAGGTGGGGTGTTTCGGGCCACCGCGGGTGAACCGCCGCAGAATCGACTCGCTCTCGGCGGTGCCCAGGCACAGCGCGGTCGCGTATTTGACCATCTGGTCGTACTGCTGGGCGATGAGATCCCACCGGATCGGGCGCGTCAGCACCGGTCCCAGCTCCCCGTATACCGCGGTGTCGTCGGGCCGGTACAACCGGATCGAGCCGATGTTCTTCAGCCGGGGCAGCAGCTTGAACCCCAGCAGCTCGGTGAAGGCGAACCCTACGACCGACGCGCCGTGCGTGTCGACGTAGTTGGCTTCGATCTCGGTGTCGGTGCAGTGCCGCAGCAGCCCTTCGATCATCGCCGCCACCTCCGAACTCGAACACGATTTGAGCTGGGAGTAGATGCAGACGCGGTTGCGCTCGACGTGCCAGTAGATCATCACCCCCGGGCCGCCGTAGCGCTGGTGGTACTGGGTCATCAGATTCGACTCCCAGGATCCGAACTTCTTCGAATCCGACGCACATGCGGTGCCCGCACCCCACCAGTTCGGATCTCGGGCGGCGAAGGTGGCGTTCACCAGCTTCCTTGTCGCGCGGCGCAGGTTGTCGCGGGTGATGAAGTGCCGGCGCACATGCCGCAACGCGGCCTCGGACTCCTCATGCTCGCCGGTGTTCACGATCGCCCGGATTCCCATGTTCGTTCCCAGGGCGAACAGGTCGAGCAGGGTCCGTCTTCGCAGCGTGTCGCGATCGATCACCTCCCGTGACGCCACGGAGGTGCACTCTGCGGTGAAGTCGGTGAGGAAATCGGTGTCTTTGAGCACATCGAGGAGATCGAGGGTTCCCCAACGCCTTGCGACCTCGGCCTTGATCTTCTCCAGATTCTCCGGCTCTGGCTGTTTCTCGAGCTTCGGCACGCTGATCCACTGCTCACCGCGCCGCCGCGTCAACCGGATACCGCCGGTGGTGTTCTCAGCGAGGCCCGTATCGAGGCTGGTCAGGGCCTCGCTCATGCGCTGCTTGAGTCTGGCGATGAATTCGGTCGGATCCAGCGGCTGGCGGATCGCGGCGTAGTGCACCTCACGGGCGGTGTCGAAATCGCCGGGAAGATCGTCTTCGGGGTTGCGCCACCGGTTACCGCCCTCGACATAGATCTCGCGGCGGCGGATCGCGTCCCGCAACGCGACCAGCACGCACAGCTCGTACGGGATGCGCTCGACGCGGTCTTTCTCATCGACCACCGCCTCCCGCCACGCCTTGGGCACCACCCCATCGAGCGGGACGAGAGCGTGTTTGTCGTAGAAGCGGACCTTGCCGTCGATGCTCGCGTACCGCTGCAACAGCTCCATCGCGACCATGACCGGCCGGTAGTCGGTGTTGTTGCACCGGAAATCCAGCGCCGCCAACAACGCCGGCAGCATCCGTCGATAGTGGTTGGAGTACAAACTGCGCAGCACGGTGCGTACCCGCGCCTGGAACGCCTGATCGTTGGCCTTCGCCTCTTTCACCAGCTCCCGCAGCGTCTTCTCCCCGACCACCGGGTAGAGGGCCTCGCGCACGATGTCGTCGGGGTGGTCCACGGCCGCTTCGGCGAGGCGGAACAAGATGTTCTCCTTGCCACGCACTCGGCGCAGGTCCTCGGTCAGCTCCTTCTCCACCCGCCGATCCGCCCGCGTGCCGATCTTATGAACGAGGTCGATCAGCAGATCTACCAGCGCGTCGGTGATCTCTCCTGACCGGACCCAGCACAACGCCGCCAGTAGCGTCAGCATGGTCGGTGCCGGCATATCCCGCAGATCCGACGGGAACATGCGCGCTGCCCGCGCTCGCCAGGCATCGACCAGCTTGTCACTGGCGTCGGCAAACAAGTCTGCGGGCAGCTCCAGCGCCCGCACCGCGGCCAGCTTGTCCACTTCCCGCAACAGCGTCTCGAGACTGACCTTGCCCGGGTCGGACTTCAACTCCGCCAACAGATTCCGGCCACTTGCCAACGGCGCAGCACCGACAGCGACCAAGTTGTTCAACCGGTCGACCGACAGCTCACTCAGCCGTGAGACGGTCCGTTCGCAGAACTGTTTCTCGAAACTCGCCCGCGCCGAGCCGATCAGCCGGTCGATCCGGCCAGGGGTCGTCGGTTCGATCCGCTCGGCCCGGCAGTGCACCAACAGCGCCTCACGCAGCTGCTCGTCGCGCAGCTCCACCGGGCACATCTCGGCCGCCAGCCAACCGGTGAGCTTGTCCTCGTCACCGACGCTGAACTCACGGAAGCCGTACACCGCGCGGATCTGCTCGCGGTGATACTTCGCCGACCGGCCCGACCACGGGTACGCGGCGAACTCGGCAGGATCGACCTTCAAACTGCTCGGCCATATAGGAGACCACCGCAGGCGGAAACTCTTCCGGGCCACGAGGAAACCGAGCCTCCAGCTCGGAGAACTTCAGCAACAGACCGAACCCGAGGCGAGTCGCGCCCGTCTTGTTCCCTACCCGCTGCCAGTCGCTCCCGACCAGCGTCCACGACCCGATCAGATCCTCGGTCGACCACTCCTGACGCACGCCCGGTCACGCTAGACCAAACCCGCCGCTGCCGAAGCTACTTTGCACTTCCTGACAGCTTCAGGATTCCGGGGCCGGCAGCGACAGTACCGGCCCGAAATCGCGCCCCCGACAACATATTCCAGCCACCAACGAGTCTGCACCGATCCAGACCAAGCCTCCCGTCGGACAGAGCGCGCCCGGCACCTCCCGGCAAGTTGTCCCGGATGCGGCTTCGGCCCCGGCACAGGCACATGGGACTGGTAAGGGCCGGTATTCGAGTGTTCTGTATTCCTGCCTCGATGACCGTGATCAGCGGCTGTGATCGCCGGGTGCGTAGCTCTTCCAGCTTCCCCCGGCGGATGTCCAGGCGAGCAGGACGGCGGCGGGCCAGTAGTTCCGGCCGAGGTACTACGACGGCTTAGGGAGGGGGTGTGGTTCTGGTCGCGGATCTCGACACCACCTTGGTCGCGAATTCCAGCACCGCTCGATTTGGTGTTCGTGAATCTCGACAGCACCCCGGCCAGACGACCGGTCCGGAACCCTACCGCTCCGACCAGCTGCGGGAGGTCAGTCGGGCACCGCTGAGCCGCAACCAGGATGGCGCGGTGGTTGTCCTGTGCCGTTGAAGTCGGTCAAAGTCAGCGTTTCGGAGGTCGCGTGGTCCAGGCGTGAAGGACCTCGTGGACCAGTGATATCGGTGGGAGTGCTTAGATGGCTTCCCGTGAACCGCGAGGAATTGATGGCGACCGTATCCCGCCTCATGGGGGCGGAGGTTAGTGCCCTGACGTGCGAACAGCCCGGGCATCCGGACGGGCACACATGCGTGCTGGTCAGCGACAACGGCATACCTCCAACGGACGCGTTCGGCAATCGGTACTCCGGTGTGTACTGGAGGGGCGAGCCGCCGATGGCCGTCCCGGAAGAGCACGTCTGGGACCACGCCTGGGCACACGGCATGCGGGCGGTCGCGGTCGGGCAGTCCGCGGACGGCCGTCTGGTTGTCGCCGTCGCGGAGCGGACCATCCCGCAACCGGTCGATCCGCCTGCCGAAATGTCTTGGGTGCAGCAGCTGGTCGCGATCACGGGAGGGCCATCGGCACCCGTCCCCCCGCCCAACTGGGCAGTGGTCGAGTCGCGGCTCGGCACGCCTCTGCCGAGTGACTACAAGCGGCTCGTCGAGACGTTCGGCTGCGATGGCATGTTCAACGGGTTCTTCGATGTATTCCACCCAGAAGAGCTCGTCTGGCACACCGAATATCACGCCGGCTACGACATGGCGTTCGGCGACGAGCATCCGCCGTTCCCGGCCCCGGGCGGGCTGATTCCCTGGTCGAACAACGAGCACGAGGAGACGTACTTCTGGATCACAGAGGGGCCCGATCCCGATCGGTGGCCCGTCTACGCCGTGGACAGCCTCGACGAGGGCAGCCGGTTCGAGTGCACGGCCACAGAGTTCCTGTTCCGGCAGATGACCGACCAGGAGCACCCGTTTCACACCGCCGCTGAGGGCGTCCGTGGGCACTGGTTCCAGAAGCGCATTCCCCCGAAGTCATGACGCTCACGCCCACCGGGTTTCGGGGGCCTTCTCTCGAACGTCCCGGGGCCGAGGTGGCGGAGCGTGAAGACCGACTCGACGTAACCTCCCGATCCGACCGCCGGCGCGGGCCTGCGGCGGCCGCCGAACCGCCACCGACGTCCTGGCCTGCACGGCGGGGCGCGGGACGGTGTCCAGTATCTACACGGTAGGGACGATCACTTTCGCCTGAGGCCGGGGTAGTGACTGGTAGGGGCCGGTATTCGAGTGTTCTGTATTCCTGCCTCGATGAGCGTGATCAGCGGCTGTGATCGCCGGGTGCGTAGCTCTTCCAGCTTCCCCCGGCGGCTGTCCAGATCCGGTTCATGTGGTGTGTGGAGAAGCCGAGGGCGTCGGCGATCACGGGGGCGGGTGCTTGCAGGACAAGCTGGCGCAGGGTCGCAGCCCGGGTTGCTCCGGTCGGCAGGCCGAGATCGTCACGGAGGTGGCCGAGTAGGGTGCTGTGGTGCAGGGGTTGTCCTGCCAGCCGCCCGGGGAACAGCCAGCAGCTGCCCGCGTTGACGGTGTTCATGTTCTGGCGGCTGCCAACAAGTTTGAGCAGCAGCCCGCCGAGGGGTTCAGGAACGGGCGAAGGTGGTGTGCCGAGCCGGATGAGAACCTGATCGCCGTCGGTGATGACGTCCTCGACAGTGAGGCGGACGAGCCGGGTGGCGGGTTGGCCGTAGAGCAGCATGAGCGCGGCAGCGACTCGTGAACGGATCGGTGGCCGATCGTCGGTGAGCACCCGACGCAGCAGCGCGAGCCTCCGCGACTGGGTGATGGGTTGACCGGCGCTGGTGCCGAGGGCCGGCAGGGTCAGCTTCGGCATGTGGCCAGCGTTCATCGCCCAGATCAGGAAGGGACGCAACGCCTTTTTGCAGTGGTCCAGGACGTCAGCGTGCCAGAGATCGAGGTCGGCTTGGGTGCATCCACCGAGTCCGCGACCGTGCTGGTCGAGCCAGGACAGGAACCGTTCGGCCTGCTCCAGCGGGGTGCTG
This sequence comes from Nocardia sp. NBC_00881, assembly GCF_045207455.1. Lineage (NCBI taxonomy): Bacteria > Bacillati > Actinomycetota > Actinomycetes > Mycobacteriales > Nocardiaceae > Nocardia > Nocardia sp. NBC_00881. The sequence continues at coordinate 7,063,396 of NZ_CP108798.1, read as the reverse complement.
ATGTAGTGCCGCCCGGCATCGGAGACCGGTCCTCGACGTGCCCGCCGCCGTAGTCGCGGGAGCTGAAACCATTGTGCAAATTGCCGCAGCAGCCGGTAGTGCGGGTTGTCGGTCAGCGCGGCAAGCTTGCCGTGCAGCAAGGCTTCCGCATGCAGCAATTGCTTGTCGACGACGGGGAGGATTCCGCAGGTCATCAGCAGATCCCGCAGATAGGCAACCGCTCGACGGTTCGGCAGGTCACGCAGTGTGTCGTGGCTGATCGGCGCGCGACCGGTGGCGATCGGTGAGCAGGCGGCGAACCGTCGGGGTGCGTAGCCACTTCAGTCCGGTCAGCGGCGATGGCATCCCGACGAGCGCATCGACCAGCGGCAGCAGTGGCGGGTGAACCCTGCCGGCGCCGTCATCGAGTAGTGGGTGCAGCCTCGCGGACAGGGTGCACCGAGTGCAGAGCCTGCCACCGTGTAGTTCGCCTTCGAAACCGCAACGGGTGCAGAAGAAGTCGCGTGTGATTGCGGCGCAGTCCCGGCAGATCGATGCGTGGTCGTCGCGCCGTCCGGGCAGCAGGCGCTCGACGCCGCAGCCGGGGCAGCGGCCGCGTGTGCGCACCGCCCTGGCGTAGCAGGTCCGGCAGATCGGGCCTTCCCAGTTCGCGGCCTTGGCAGCGCGGCGCCCGCAGCGGACGCAGTCGCGAACAAACCAGCGTTCGTACTGCTCTGGCGTGTAGGCGGGGCTCATTCTCCAGCGCGGATCCGCGCGCGTTTGGGCCGGATCCGGGTGGCCATGTCGACCACGTCGGCCTCGCCGGTGGCGACCTTGCGGGCCTGGTTCTCGGCTTTGGTGGCGATCAGTTCGGCCGGGGTGCAGTTGAAGATGTCGCAGAGCGCGGCCAGCACCGGCAGTGACAGCCGTTCGGGGGTTTGGGTGACCAACCGCCAAACTTGCACCGAGGACAACTTGATTCCACGGTCGTGCAGATGCGGTTCGAGATCGTTCGCGGCGAACATGCCGGCCGCGGCCATCATCTCACGCAGCCGCCACTGGTAGCTGACCTGCCGTTTCATCGGGTCCTCCCGGTCTTCTTCAGCGCCGCCGCCACGGTAGTGTCGAGTACTCGCCGCAGGGTTCGGGTGCGATAGTCCGACGAGACACAGGTGTAAATCGACGTCGTGGACGAGTGTTCGTGGCCAGCCTGCTTCTGGACAAATCGAGCGTCGAAACCATCCTCGACCTGGTGGAGTGGTGTGACTTCGGCGCAACGAGTGGAAATCGAGGGCGGGATCCAAGCCGAGCTCGTCACGATAGGCGGCGAGCCGGGTGTTGATCGAACCGAGTCCGATCCGAGGGCCTCGCTCGGACGGCCAGCACGCTGGCGAGCCAGCGGTGGGGAACATCGGCCGATACTCCTCGATCCACTCTTGCAGCACCTCCGCCGACCAATCCCAGATCGCCAGCACACTTCGCCGCTTCGGCGTCGAACCTTTCTTGGCCTTGCCGTGACGAACGTATGTAACCCCGTACTCGCCGAACTCTGGACCATCGGGGTTACGGCCGAAGTCGGCGGTGTCGAGCATCCGAATCTCGTTGCGCCGCAACCCGAACGCATACGCCGTTTTCATCAGCGCAGCGTCTCGGAACGCCGGAACCCAGCCCTTGCGGCCGGCCTCGCGGATGCGCACCACTTGTTCATCGGCATGGTCGAACAGTGCGATCAACTCTTTGCGGGTGAAAGCCCGCTTGCCTGCATCGGATTCGGCCTCGTCGATGTGCTCGGCAGTGTTCCAGTCGTGGACCACCTGAATCGGGTGGGTACCCAACCGCTGCTCACACTCGGTCGACCACTGATAGGCCGGGTTGATCAGGTAGGCACAGAACAGTTACACCGCCTCCTGATAATTGCCCAGCGTCGACCGTTTCAGGTTCCGCACCGCCCGAAGATCACCCAGCCACTCATCGACCTGCGCCGACATCCAATGCCACGGGTAGACATCGGCGTATCGCATGAACGCCTGCACCACCTTCTCGCGGCTGCCGATCGTCGAGAACGCCAGATTCCTCGCCAACTGCTGATTCCGCCAACCGTCGAGCATCGCGGCGAAGACCTGTTCCCCGGGCCGCAACAGCGACAGCCCATCGACCAGATGAAGCGCCGCCGAACCTGGCGCCACGCCCTGTTTGCCCACGCCAATCACCTTCCAGAGTGATTACATCAGATGAAAGAATCTTTCATCAAACCTAATCACCTAGGCAAATTGGCTGGTCAGCGGCGAGTTTCAAGACATCACCTTTCGTGGGCCGATAGACTTCGCCCAGCTTCACACCGGCGCGGGACAGGCCCTCTGAGCGGCCCTCCCACGTCCCGAAATCCTCTGGTATGCAAACCAATCCGGATTCTGCATCTGATGAAATAGCGATCAGAAGGTCCAGTGACGCGGAAAGTCGCGCTAAGGGATTCAGGTTGGTGAGACGCCCGGAGACTCAGGGCGCTTGCATGCACGGTTCTAGCCACCTGGCCGTCGGGGCTGATGGGGAGCGGAGTGCTGTACAGCGACGCCTCAAAGTCCATCCCGGCGGCACGTCGCCGGGATGGACCGTGTTCCGGGCGTGGGTAGTTGCGGGTGTGTCCTGTGACGTGGAACGTAGGTGCCGATTGCTGTCAACCCTGACGATCGTCAAGGTCCGATGGTGCCGTTCAGGTCGGGTTCTCGACCGTTCCCGCTTCTACGTTCGGTCCTCATGGAACGAGAACCGCGAAAGAAGAACCGCGCCGGTCGGCTGCTCGGCGCAATGGGCCTCCTGGGTATGGGGGCAGGAGTTGTCACTTGGCTGTCCCCAGGTGGCCTGGGCGAGGCCGATGCGATCGAGGTCACCGGTGGAGCTTCGGCGTCCACGTACCGTTGGCTGAACGGGGCGGTGGCGAATGCGCCGTCGTGGCTAGGTCCTCTCCTGGAATTGGCCACCGAGGGCACTCTGGCCATCCTCGGACTGTTGCTGGTCTGGAGATGGTGGACAGCGATCCGTCAGAAGGACACACGCGGGGTCGCCGGATCCGTGTTGACCGGCCTCGGCACCGTCGCGGCCTATGTGGTGAGCGAAGCGGTGAAGCTGGTGGTGGACGAGGAGCGGCCTTGCCGTGCATTATCCACAGGCGGCGCGGTTGTCACGGAATGCCCCGAACCGGGAGACTGGTCGTTCCCGAGCAACCACGCTACCCTGGCCGCCGGGTTGGCGGTCGGTCTGGCTGTGCTGTGGCCTCACCTCGCCGCGATCACGCTGCCGCTGGCCGGGACCGCTGCGCTGTTGCGTGTGCTGGTGGGAGTGCATTACCCGCACGATGTGCTCGCCGGCGCATTACTCGGCGGCGCTGTGGTAGGGGCCGGGCTGCTTGCGTTCATGTCGCCTGCCCAATGGGTGGTGTCACGGGTGGGGCGGCTGCGGAGCAACGATCCCGGCCTCGTGCGCCACGACCGCGGCAGCAGCCCGGTTGTCCACCCCCAGCCTCACCAGGATGGAACTCACGTGGGCTTTGACCGTTCCCTCCACCACATGCAGCCGCCCGGCAATCTGCCGGTTGGACAGGCCGCTCCCCAGAAAGGTCAGCACCTCGCGTTCTCGGGCCGTGAGGGCGGCAATCCGGTCACGCGCGGCGCAGCGCCGACCGGCCCGGCTGCCCGCCCCCGTCGCGGCGAGGTGCGCAACAACCCGGGCCGCCACTCTGGGTGACAGGTAGGCGGCGCCTTCGGCCACCGCGCGGACTCCGGCGATCAGTTCCTCGGGTCCGCCAGACTTGATCAGGAAGCCTGCCGCGCCCCCACCGAGAGCCTGAAGGATGTAGTCGTCCTCACCGAAGGTCGTCAGCATGACGATGCTCGTGGCCGGCACAGTGCTGCGGATCTCCGATGCCGCGTCGATGCCGTTGACCCCCGGCATCCGGATATCGAGTACTGCCACCGTGGGGCGATGGCGCCGGACCAGTTCCACGGCATCGTGCCCGTCGACGGCCTCGGCGACGACTTCGATGTCTGGATCGGTGGCGAGAACGGCGCGGACCCCCGCGCGGATCATCGGTTCGTCGTCGGCGATCAGCACCCGGATCATCGAACTCTCACAGGGTGAGCATGACCAGGGACATCAGGGTGTCTTTCCGGAAGCAGAGCCGGTAAGCGTCGCCGGACCGGTCGTCGAACGGGTCGGCCGTCATCGCGTAGTATTCGCACGTTATGCCGTCTCCCGTCGGCTCGGCAGTCAGTGGTTGATAGTTCAGCTGCCGGTCCGGCAGGAAACGCGCCACCTCGGAACGATCTTGCCCCACGTGGAGCCGGGCATAGTCGCGTGGGTCCAGGACCGACTGTGACGCCGACAGGATCTCCCAGCCTATGAGAACCCCGCTCAGCAAAGCCCCTGTCACGAGAGGCACCATGACCGCGGCGACCAGGGCTCTGCCGACCCGGCGCCGAGCGTGGCGATATTCCTGCGGCAACTCGTAATGAGAGGCCGAGGGTGAAAGCGGGGGTGGCGGCGAGGGCGTGTGCGGGATACGTGCGACAACTGCGTAACCTCCGTCGCGCGGACCGTGGTCGAACGAACCGCCAGTCAACCGCACACGTTCTTCGAGACCGATAAGGCCACGCCCTCCACTCCGAGGCCGGGACCGGTGGTTGACCGCAGACGATGGCGGGCTGTTCTCCACGACGACCTTTGTTTCTGTTGCCGTATGTGTCACGTGGACAGTCGCGGTCGCGCCGAACGCGTGCTTGGCAACGTTGGTCAGAGCTTCCTGCACGACCCTGTGAGTCGCCCGTTCGACCACGGGCGACAGGTCGTCCGCCTCACCGTCGATACGCAACTCCACCGTGAGGCCGGCCTCGGAAGCCTCGGATGTCAGAATCGTAAGACTGGAGTTGTTCGGGTCCATCGGCGTTGTATCGGTCTCCTCACGCAAGACACCGATCACCTCGCCGAGACGCTCCACCGCGGCCGCGGCTCTGGCTCGGATGTCCCCTGCGGCCCTTTGATGGCGTTCTTCAAGGTCCGGTGCGAGTTTGAGTGCGCCGGCCGACAGGGCGATCAGGCTGAGGTCATGGCCGAGTACGTCATGCATGTCCTGGGCGATACGTGCCCGCTCGCGCAGCCGGGCTTGATCAGCGATCAGTTGCTGCTCGCGTTGCAACTGCTCGGCACGCTCCCACCCGGCCCGGACAAGCTGCCGATACTGGCACCAGAACCGGCCCGCGAACCAAGGCAGCATCGTAGCGGCAACCACCACTGTCACAAACCGGCCGGCGAGAGGGAGCCAAGCAGGAACGACAGACAAGACCACCACACCGGCCGCGAGAATCGCGACCAGGGCGAGTGCTGTCGACGCCGTCCGTCCAGGCCATCGTCCTGCCAGGAAGGCGGCGACAGCAGTCGGGACAGCCCACCACAGGTTCATCACGCTCAGACCAGCAGACACCGCCGTAGCCGCTGTGAGAATGGTCCCGGGATCAAGTGCCCGCCGTAAAGCAACGGTTGTAGTCGCAGTCTCACCGTTGATCATTGCGCTGTCCACGGAGGTGACGGTACGGACATCGGGTGCCGTCCGACCACTGCTGAAAGTCCAACCTGCGCCGGTGACCGGTGACCGGTGACCGGTGACCGGTGACCGGTGACCGGTGACCGGTGAGCACCGAGCGTCGAAGTGTCCTCACTCGTGCGGGTGCAGCCAACCTCACGGATCTCAAGGCGCTCTTGGGTACCTGCTCCCGGAGGCAGTACCCGCCACGCGCCGATGATCCTTGGAAACATCGTGAAGTGCGATGTTGCGCGGGGCCCGACCATATCAAGCGAAAAGTCGCGCTAAACCTGTCCGGTGGGAGCGGTGCGGCTGATTCGGGCGTTCGCTGAGCGTTGCTGCGGCAGTGGTGGTTTCATGAGCGGCTGTGCGGGATGAGGGTGTGGTGCCGGGGTACGGCCAGTTCGGGGTGCTGACGCGGGCCGAGTTGGAGCGGTTCTTTCATCTCGACGACCAGGACCGTGAGTTGATTGCTGGATCCGTTGGACGTGCCGGCGAATGTGGTCGACCGATCGAGCAGCATGTTGGACCGACTCGACGGATGTCCGTCGGTGCGTACCGCGTGGCAGGCACTTGCCGCGCGTCTCGGCATCGACGCCGAGTCATTGCGTGTCCGGGGAAAGCAGGCTCAGATCTCGGGAAAGTTACACTCCGAGCAGATAATAGGTGGCGACCACGCTGGTGAGGGCTCGTTCGGCGCGTTTGCGGCGATCGAGCAGCCAGTCCGGGAAGCAGCTGCCCGATCGTAATTTCGGGACTGCCGGACTACGAGCGCACCGGCCTGGACCGCCGACTCGACGCCGAACTCGCCGCACTCGGTGTCGGTGAGCCGCTGCGCCACAAGGTCCGCAATCACCTCGACCACGCCGCCGGGGAAGCCTCCACCGCAGGCAAGCAAGCCCGTCGTTAGGAGTTCTTAAGCCTGCGAGAAGATCGCTCGCCCAGAATGCCGAACAGACGGTGCACGTGTCTACCGAGGCTGGTGTCAGCGGAAGGCCCTGATGGAGGTGGGACTGATCATCTGCATGTTGGTGGTGGCGGCGATACTGGTGGTGTTGTTAGAGGCCGCGCGAAAAGGGAGCGAGGCGGATCGGGCGCTGCGCCGACAGCGGATCGTGTGGATACTCACCGTCCTCGCGCTCTTCGCAGCAGGAATCGCGGCAATACTTGCAGGTAGCCTGGCAGGCTTCCATCGGAACAGGGCCATCCCCAATTGGGCTTTCATTTACACCATACCGGCGTGCTGGACGGCCGGTACGGTGCTCTACGTGGCCTTCGCCCCGAGGCTGTGTCGGTACCGCAAGCGGGTATGGATCACATTTGCTGCCGTCCTGGCTCTGGCGACGGCGCGCCTATGGTGGATGGCCTCAATTGAAGCGGATGAGATCCGCCATCTCGAATGCGCGGACGTCACATTCCCCGAGGGTGCAGATCTCGTGTGGTACGAGAGTAAAGGTGTTTTCGCGTCGACTTCGGTGGCCGTGGTCGATATTCCGTTCGGCTCGGTCGGCGAGTTCAAGCAACGATCCGGTCTTGCCCAGTTCGATCCCGGGGTTCCATGGTGGAAGTCCTACTGGGACGCGACCGGAATGACCGATCTTCTGTCAACCGATACCGGAAACGAACACTCCGTGATAGAGAACAGGGACATAGACCAACTACGATTCGTCATCATCCACGACGGCGGCGGCGAGACGCGACGGGTCTTTGTTCATACGAACTGCTGAATCCTGCACACCGCGCGAACGACGGCCTGCCGATCTGGCCCAAACCCGCCCGCATCCGCCGCCCCGACGACCCACTGACACCCGAGGAAACCGACCGCCGCGACCGCCTCCAGGCCCAGGTCCTCCAGCGTCCAGACAACCAGTAGCCAGCCGGAACCCCGCAACGCCGCACCCATCCCTGACCAGGGACTACGCCATATCCGTTGTTTTTCGGCGATTACGGCGATTACTACCGGAACTCGAGTCCGGTGTCGGGGGATACGTCGCGGTCGGCGACCGCTTTTCCGGTGCCGGGCCGTCGATGGGTGACGAATACCGGACCGTCAGCCCGGCACCGGGTGGATCTGCACGAACTCCGACACTCCAGGCGGGACTGTCAAGGAAGTGGGACAGAGCCGTTGTTCTTACAGACCCCCGTATCGGTGAAATCTGACGTCACTGTTCAGCTTGGCATCGGACTGTGACCAGTTCGGACCAGCGCGGCATGAGCGTGCTTTCGTGAACCGAACGCGAGCATAGGGCGGTGGTTTCGGATTGACTGCTCTGATGAGTGACGAGCACGGGTACTGGACTCCGGCACATCATGCGATCGAGCACTTCGATGTGGCGAGGCTGGCTCGCCTACTGGCCGAGGGCAGTGATCCCGACGAAGTCTTTGTTGACATGACGCTGCTGACGCACGCCATCGATGCCGAGGGCGATGGCGCCGCCCAGACCGGTGAGCCGTTGAGCGTTCACCTGACCGCGGTACTGCTGGCCTTCGGCGCTGATCCCACCCTGCCCGACCCTGCCGGGCGTACTCCGATGGACATGGCGGCTGTCTACCGCCACGATCTCGCAATCAAGCTGCTCCAAAGGCACATCAATCGCCAACTCGGAGCATGAACACCGATTCACTGGGTGACTGAGCCCGCTGATGGCGTGCGTTCGTCGGACACGCCCAAGCCGCCGGACGCCCGTCGACGGCGTCAGATTTCAGATTTCACCAATAACCGCCGTCAGGATGCACCGGCGTAGCCACAGCTGGCCAAGGTGCTATGTAGGCATGGCTCGGGCCGCTGCTCTGGACCTACACGTCGTGGCCCTTCTCTCTGAGCCGCTCGGCGATAGGCACCTGGCCGGCCGGTCTCAGCCAGAACTTCTGCTGTTGCTCATCAAATGTCGTGAGATACAGGCGGACCCGCTGCCCGGCCTCGTGTCGTTCACTGTCGTCGATATAGAGGGGATCGATGAAGCCGACATGCGACAGACCGAGGTCAACGATCACCCCCCAGCGGAAGACGGCCTCCACAGTTCCTTCCACAAGGGTGCCGAGCAGCACTTGCTCGGCCTCGCTGATGCCGATCTGCTTGTCTTCGCTCATTACTGCACCAGGGTCGCGCCTCGCACCGTGCCGTTAGTCGGCCTCGAAGTCGAACCCAACAGGTCCGCCGTTGATTGATTCGACCTCAACCGTTGGAACCCTCGCCATCACGATCACGACGTTCTCGCCTTTGCCCGCGCCGCGGCTTTCCACCTCGACATGCCGCTGCTCGTCAAGTGAGGCATGAACGAACGCGCTGAACACATAGTGATCGGATTCCTCCCTATAGGCATCGGCCCACAACTCGATAGTCGAACCGCTCTTCAACGTCACGAACCACCGGCTCGGAGGGCCTGCCATGAACTCCACACGACGATCGTAGGCCCCACCTTGGACCTGTTCCTGCTGGTGTGGATCGGCGCGGCCATGGCCGCCGACCTGCTGCTCGGCCGGAGTCTGGCCGGAATCAGGAGGCCGCCGGTCCGGCCAGATCGAGGCGGGTGTTCATATCCAGGTGGAACCGCCCGTAGGGGTTGATATGGGTCCAGAACAGCGGAGACAGGGCGCGCCGCTCGTTCTCGCCTACCAGGTCGTGGAAGCGCGGCACCTCCAGCACAGCTTGCAGAAGAAGCGTGTTGACGTGCACCAACGCGGACTGGAGCAGGTGCAGGGCGAGCATCGACACCTCGGCGTGCTCGCGGTCAGGACCGGTGAGCTGTCCGTCCTTGCCGTAGTAGATGACCGTGTTGCCGGAGTTCCAATTCTCCACCACCTGCAACCCGCCGTGGATCTCCCGGCGCAGGTCTTCGGAGGCGAGGTAGTCGCAGGCGAAGATCGTGCGCGCCGCGCGGCCCAACTCCTCCAGCGCCGCGTACGTCGGGTGCTTCGGGCCGCCGCGCGTGAATCGCCGCAGGATCGACTCCGACTCGGCGGTGCCCAGCCGCAGTGCGGTCGCGTACTTGACCATCTGGTCGTACTGCTGGGCTATCAGATCCCAGCGGATCGGCCTGGTCAGCACCGGGCCGAGTTCGCCGTAGACGCTGGCGTCGTCGGGCCGGTACAGCCGGATCGAGCCGATGTTCTTCAACCTGGGCAGCAGCCGGCATCCCAGTAGTTCGGTGAAGGCGAACCCGACGACGCTCGCGCCGTGGGTGTCGGCGTAGTTGGCCTCGATCTCGGTGTCGGTGCAGTGCCGCAGCAGGCCCTCGATCATCGCCGCCACCTCCGATGACGAACACGACTTGAGCTGGGAGTAGATGCAGACGCTGCGGCTTTCGACGTGCCAGTAAATCATCACCCCATGCCCGCCGTAGCGCTGGTGGTACTGGGTCATCAGGTTCGACTCCCACGAGCCGAACTTCTTCGAGTCCGACGCGCAGGCGGTGCCGGTGCCCCACCAGTTCGGGTCACGCGCGGCGAAGGTCGCGTTGACCAGCTTGGCGATGGCGCGGCGCAGGTTGTCGCGGGTGACGAAATGCCGCCGAACGTGCCGCAGAGCGGCTTCGGTCTCGCCGTGCTCGCCGGTCTGCACGATCGCCTTGATGCCCATGTTCGTGCCGAGGGCGAACAGCACCAGCAGCAGGCGACGACGAAGGGTGTCGTGGTCGATCACCTCTCGGGAGGCCACCGACGCGCATTCGCCGGTGAAGTCGGTCAGGAAGTCCGCGTCCTTGAGCACGTCGAGCAGGTCCAGAGTGCCCCAGCGGCGGGTCACTTCGTCCTTGATCGCGGACAGGTTCTCCGGCTCCGGCAACTTGTCCAGCTTCGGTACCCCGATCCATGGCTCGCCGCGCCGGCGGGTGATCTTCACCCCGCCCGTCGTCCCCTCGACCAGCGCGGTGTCCAGGCGCGTCAGCGCGTCGTTCATACGCTGCTCGAGACCGGCGATGAATTCCGTCGGGTCCAGCGGCTTGCGGATCTCCGCGTAGTGGACCTCGCGGGTGGCGTCGAAGTCGCCGGGCAGATCGTCCTCCGGGTTGCGCCACCGCTGCCCACCGTCGACGTAGCTCTCCCTGCGCCGCAGGGCATCCCGCAATGCCACCAGCACGCACAGCTCGTACGGGATGCGTTCGACGCGGCCGCGTTCGTCGACCACGGCCTCCCGCCACGCCTTGTGTACCACGTTGTCCAGCGGCACCGTGTCCGTTTCGGCGTAGAAGCGGACCTTGCCGTCGACCTTGGCGTAGCGTTGCAGCAGTTCCAGAGCCTGCATCACCGGCCGATAGGCGGTGTTGTTGCACCGAAAGTCCAGCGCCGCCAGCAGCGGCGGCAGCATCCGCCGATAGTGGTTGGAGTAGGAGCTGCGCAGCACCGTGCGGACCCGAGCCTGGAAGACTTGCTGATTGGCCTTGGCTTCCTTCACCAGATCCCGCAGCGTCTTCTCCCCGCCCACCGGGAACAGCGCCTTGCGAACGATGTCGTCGGGGTGATCGACGGCGGCCTCGGCGAGCTTGAACAGGATGCCCTCCTTGCCGCGCACCCGCCGCAAGTCCTCGATCATCTCCTTCTCTACCCGGCGGTCAGCGCGGGTATTTATCTTGTGGGCCAGTTCGATCAACAGATCCACCAGGGCGTCGGTGATCTCCGAGGACCGCTTCCAGCACAACGCCGCCAGCAACGTCAACCGCACCGACGTGTCGGCAGCGCGCAGATCGGACGGGAACGACCGGGCCGCCCGCGCCCGCCAGGCATCGACCAGATTCTCGCTGGCGTCGGAGAACAGATCCGCCGGCAGCTTCACCGTCCGCACCGCCGCCAGCTTGTCGATCTCCCGCAGCAGCGTCTCCAAACTGACCTTGCCGGGATCGGACTTCAACTCTGAGAACAAATTCCCGCCATCGGTCACCGGACCGGGGTCGACCAGCTCACCGAGCGCAGCCACCGAACCAGCTGATAGCCGGCCACCGTTCGCTCGCAGAACCGCTGCTCGAACGTTGATCGCGCCGACCCGACCATCCGCTCACCACGCCCAGGCGGCTCGATACGCTCAGCACGGCACCGCACCAGTAGTGCCTCGTGCAGCTTCTCCTCACGGAAGTCCACCGGGCACATCTCAGCCGCAAGCCACTCGGTCAGCCGCTCTCGTCGGCGCGGGTGAACTCGCGGAACCCGAACTCCTCGCGGACCTGCGCACGGTGATACTTCGCCGAACGCCCATGCCAGGGATACTTCGCGAACTCTGTCGCATCGACCTTCACCTGCCCGGCGACATAATCCACCGCGACTTCTGGAAGATCCTCCAGGCCGCGTGGGAACCGGCCCTCCAGCTCGAAGAACTTCAGCAACAGGCTGAAACCCAGCCGGGTCGCACCCGTCTTGTTGCCCACCAACCGCCAGTCCTTCTCGACCAGCGTCCACGCCCCGATCAGATCCTCGGGCGACCACTCTTGACGCACGATCGGCAACCGTAGAGCCGAAAACACCTACCCGCACGTTACTTTGCCCCGGGGGTCAGCTTCGGGAGTCCCAGGCCGATCAAGCGCGTCGAAGCGGCGCAGAGGTTATTCGAGCGCGGTCGAAGGGGCAACTTCGATGAAGCCGCTGACGCGCACACGATCGCTGAGTTCGCGCGCGAACAGGCATACCGCGAGTAATCGGGTATCTCGTCGACGTTGTGGTGCTTTCACGGGGCTCCTACCGATGGTCGACCGGAACGCCTGAGGAGCGCATCGACGCCCTCAGACGCGCGGCGGCTCGATGCCGAGTTCGGACAGGCGGTCGCAGTAACGCTCGACGTTGGCTAGCTTGATGTCCTCGTAGCCACGTACCAGGTCGGGCAGGCTCGCTGCCTCGACGGCACGGTCATAGTTCGAGGCGTCCAGGGTGTCGGCCAGGGTGGTCACCATCTCGGTGTAGTGCTCGAGCAGGGCGCGCTCGACCCTGCGCACATGCGCGTAGCCGAACGGGTCGAGCTTGCTGCCGCGCAACCGCTTTCCCTTGGCCAGTAGACGCAGTGCGAAGTGGCTCCTGGGCCCGATGCCGATCTTCTTCTCGCGCCCCATCGCGCGCAGGATCGGCGGGTGCAGCCGGTAGGTCAAGTTCGCACCGTCGGGCAGCTGCGCGGCCACGTCGTCCAAGAAGTCCGGATCGGTGAGCCGCCGCGCCACCTCGTACTCGTCCTTGTAGGCGGTGAACTTGTACAGGCCGCGCGCCACCTGCTCGCTGAACTCGGTGCGGTCACCCAGCTGGGTCTGTGCCTCCCAGATCCGTTGCACCGTTCGCACATACTCGCAAGCAACCTTCGCGCTGTGGAATCCGATCAGCTCGGCGGCCCGCGACTCGACCAGCCGCCGAGTCTCCCCCGCCGCGGTGAGCCCCTCGAAAAGGTCCGCCGGAATGGCGATCTCGGACTTCGACCGCCGGTGCCGGCTGGTGGCCGCGGCGAACTCGTCGGGCCGGGCCACCGCCACCCGTCCCCAACGGAAGGCAGCGATATTCGCCTCGACCGCGACACCGTTGATCGCGATGGCCTCCTCGATCGCCGGGGCGGGCAGCCGCAGGCCGCCGATCTGGTAGGCGGCGCCCACCAGGAGGAAGTTGGCAGCGGCGGTGTTGCCGAACAGCACGTCGGCCGCGGCCAGCGCGTCGAACGACCACACCGAGCGCGACACCTGTTCCAGCCGGGACAGCAGCAGACTCTCGTCCGGGTAGGCGACCGACTTGTCATAGACCATGTCGCCGGTCGGCGTCTTGCTGGTCGACGCGACGGAGCTGGTGACCGCCTTCGAGCCGTAGGCGAGATTCTTGTTGTCGGTGGCGGCGAGCAGGTCGAAGGCCACGATGCAGTCTGCCGAGGCGGGCGTCAGCCGGTTGGCCGGTTCCAGTTCGCCGAGCGCGAACCGCAGGTGCGAGACGACCGGGCCGGCTTTCTGGCTCATTCCGATCTGGTCCAGGCTCGCCACCTCGTAACCGGCACGCACCGCCGCGGTTGCCAGCACCTGGTTCACGGTGACGATGCCGGTGCCGCCGATCCCCGCGAGAAGAACGTTCGACGTCGACGTCGGCGTGGCGAAGGGGAGTTCGGGCAGTCGCGGCGGCTCGGCGTGGCGAATCCTGATGCGCCGCTTCGCCTTCGCCGGATCCGGCAGCTCGACCGTGACGAACGATGGGCAGTCGCCGTCCAGGCAGCTGTAGTCGGTGTTACAGGAGGTCTGGTCGATCCTGGTCTTCCTGCCGAATTCGGTGTCCACCGGCTGGACCGAGAGGCAGTTGCTCTTGACTCCGCAGTCGCCGCAGCCCTCACACACCGCCTCATTGATGATCACCCGGGTGCGGCGCACCGGGAGTGCACCACGCTTGCGCTGCCGCCGCGCGTCGGCGGCGCAGTGCTGGTCGTAGATGAGCACCGTGACACCGGGGATTTCACGAAGGGTGCGCTGGGCCTCGTCGAGACGATCCCGGTGCCACAGTAAGGTTCCGGCCGCGAGATCGCGCTTCCGGTAACGCTTGGGTTCGTCGGCGCAGATGATGACCTGCCGGACACCCTCGGTAGAGAGCTTGTGCGTGAGCATCGGCACCGTGAGCGCGCCTTCGGCGTGCTGCGCACCGGTCATCGCGACGACGTCGTTGTGCAGAAGCTTGAAGGTGATGTTCACGCCGGCGGCGACGCACGCCTGCACTGCGAGCTGGCCGGAGTGGAAATACGTTCCGTCGCCGATGTTCTGGAACAGGTGCGGCACGTCGGTGAACGGGGCCTGACCGATCCACTGCGCGCCCTCGCCACCCATCTGAGTCAACCCGGTGACCTTGCTGTCGGCGCGGCCCGACATGGTCACCATGGTGTGACAGCCGATCCCGCCGCCTGCCAACGAGCCGTCCGGCACCGCGGTGGAGCGGTTGTGCGGGCAACCGCTGCAGAAGTAGGCAGCGCGCTTGGCAGGCAGGGCAGACAACGAAAGCGGTTGTGGCAGAGTTCGTTTCATGTCGATATAGCCGTCGAGTGCGCGGCGAAGCGGCGGAGTGATGCGTCCGGTGGTGAGTTCGCCGTCGGTCGCGAACAGCGGACGACGCTCGGCGTCGCGTTTGCCGATGATCTCGGGCGCGCCAGGAGTGCCGTACAGGATGTCCCGGATCTGAGTTTCGACGAAAGCGGTCTTGTCCTCGACGACGATCAGTCGCGCGAGCCCGTCGGCGAACTCCCGGACCCGCTCGGGTGCGATGGGGTACGGCATGCCGATGCGCAGTAGCCGCACTCCTGCGCGGTGCAGCGCGTCATCGTCCACGCCCAGGTCGATCAGCGCCTGGCGGACGGCATCGAAGGTCGTTCCGGTCGCGGCGATCCCGACCGTGGCGCGGACCGGGTTCACCTCGATCACGTCCAGGCCGTTGCGCGTGCTGTAGGCCTGCACCAGCTCCCAACGCGGACCGTAGAGGTCGGCTTCGGCGAGCACACTGTCGGTCGGCGCGGCCATCGGACGCTGGCGATAGGTGAATGGGTTACCGTCCCAGTCGAGCTCGGGCATGACGATGTCGATGTCGCCGACCGAACCCTCGACGGTCCACGCGCCGTCCGCGACGTCGGCGACGATTTTCAGCGCCACGAGGCATCCCGACGCGCGCGACAGCGCGACACCGTGCAGGCCCATGGTGATGATCTCGCGGGCGTTGCGCGGGAACAGCACCGGGATGTTCATGGCCGCCAGCGAACGCTCGCTCGCCGCCGGCACGGTGGAGGATTTCGACGCCGGATCGTCACCCACCAGAAGCAGCACGCCGCCACGGGCGTTCGCGCCGTACATATTGGCATGCCGCAGGGCGTCGGTCGCACGGTCGAGCCCGGGACCCTTGCCGTACCAGACCCCGACGACGCCGTCGTGGGTGGCGCCGCCGGCGGGAAGGTCCGCCTGACTGCCCCACACCGAGGTGGCGGCCAGCTCCTCGTTCAACCCTGGGACGAAAGAGATGTCGTGCTCGGCCAGGACATCGGGCATCCCGGCCAGCATCTTGTCGACGCCGCCGAGCGGACTGCCCTGATACCCCGACACGAACGTGCCTACCCGGCGCCCGGCACGCAGGTCACGCACATGCTGCTCGACCAACTGCCGGGCGATCGCCTGAACGCCGGTGAGGACAACGGTCCCCGCGCCGACGCGGTAACGGTCGTCAAGGTCATAGGGAGCTGCGATCAGATCGCGGTCAGCGAGCTCGGTCATACAGATCCACCCGTCCGCTCGGCACCGATCGGGCACCTCGCACCATTGAGCACTTGTTGCCGCTATCCTGGCCCCGAAAGAACTGAACGCACAATAGTCTGTCCGAAAATTAAGCATTCTGCCCAATTCATAGAGATCAAGTTGAGCATCACCTATGCAGGGTGTGAGGTCGATGTACCGGCGTACACGGACGCTATCGCGGCGGCGGGGATGTCGCCCGGGCAAGCAGGCGAGCCACGACCGATCCCGCCGCGATACCCGCACGCGAACGCGACCACACAGGCTCTACTCCCGCTTCCGAGCGCAGCGATATCGACCCATTCCCTGTTCGCCGCGGCCGAACAACACTGCCTCCGCAATGTCGAGGGGGAGCTGTGTGAAGGTGGAGTAATGGGTATGCGGAGGAGGGTCGCGTCCGGAATCGTCGCGATGACCGCGGTCGCGGGGTTGACCGCGTGTGGTGGGCAGCAGGCCTCTCCGGCAGACTCGGGCGTCACGCCCTCGGCAGACGCAACAGCGGGTGCGCCGACGGGGATGCCGGCCGACCTCGGCCCCCGGCACTACGCGGGCGGCGCGATGGTCGTCGTCCCGCATTCGGCGGATCTCGAGACCAGTTCGGTGATGGCCTTCTCGGCGTATGACATCGAGGACGGCACGGACAGGCTCGCGATCCATATCCCGGGACCGGTCGGCTGCCCGAGCATCGGCTTCACGGCGCAGGTCGAGGAATCGGCCGTGCTGGTGAGCGTGAAGCTCATCCGTGGCCTGCACCGTGGCATGCCGCCGTGCCAGGGCGCTAATTCGGAGCAAAAGCGTGAGTACGGCGTGGTTGTGGTCGGCCTGCGACACCCACTGGGCAACCGGACGGTGTTGAGCCTCGCCTGAACAGCCAGTATTCAGTTCTGCGGTACCTATCGCAACGGACAGGGTCCCCTCTTCGGCTATCGCCTACCCCAAAGCCGAAGGGCGTGCTAATCTTCAGCAAACATTTTGCGTTCGCTCCGGCTGCCGTTGCCTTCTTTCGATCCACGCAGTGAACAAGGTGGTTCGCTGCGACTTCCCATGCCGTGCCGATCCATCCGAGATGCCGACCTAGGGAATGAGCCCCGTCGGTCGGTGTATCGGTGGCGGCTGACCTTCGAAGGAAAAACCGTGACCAGAGTCGTGTTCCGGATCGCGATCCTACTGTTGAGCATCTTCTCGGTCGGCCTGCTCGGCCCACCCGCGACAGCACAGCCACTGTATCCCACCCCGGATCCCGATCCCTTCTACGCCGCGCCGCCGAACCTTGGCGCACTTCAGCCAGGTGACGTGGTGCGCGCCCGCAGGATCGACAGCGGTCCTTACGCGGGGACCGACAGCTGGCAGGTGGCGTTCCGCTCCACCAACTCGCAGGGCAATCCCGTCATGGGAGTCACAACCGTCCTGCTACCCCCCGGGGTGCAGAACCCGCCGCTGGTTTCCTACCAGGCGTTGATCAATTCCCTCGGCACCCGGTGCAGCCCGTCGCGCTCGCTGTTCAACGGCGAATTGGACGACGCGGCCGGCATGATGCTGCCCATCAGACGCGGCTGGGCGGTCTCGGTCCCGGACTATTTCGGCCCCACCTCCGCCTACGGCGCGGCGCGGCTGGGCGGAATGATGACCCTCGACAGCGTCAGGGCCGTGCGCAAGGTCGCCGAACTCGGCTTGGCCGACTCGCCGGTCGCCCTCGCCGGCTACTCTGGCGGCGGTTTGGCCACCGCCTGGGCGGCCGCGATGCAACCCACCTACGCGCCGGACCTGCACCTCACCGCTGCCGTCGCGGGTGGCATCCCCGCCGACCTCGGGGAGATGGCACACGCGCTCGGCTTCAACCCACACCCCGGATTCGGCCTGGCCTTCGCCGCGGCCATGGGGCTGGAACGCGAATACCCGGACCGGTTGCCGATCTCCGATCAGCTCAACGAAACCGGGCTGTGGTTCCGGGATCTCACGCACGATGCCTGCCGGCGGTTCCTGCTCCACGAGGGCGCCTTCCACAGCGCGGAACAGATGGCGGCGTCCAAGAATCTGATGGACGTCCCGGAAGCGCTCGCCGTGCTGCGGGAGAACAGCCTGCGCTACTTCGAAGGCGTGCCGACCGTTCCGACTTTCATCTGGCAGGGCCGCTTCGACACGCTCACCGCCTTCGGCCCCGTCGCCGAGGTCGCCAACCGGTATTGCAGGGCAGGGGCCCGGGTGCAGTTCCGCCCCTACGAGATCGCCGAGCACATGACCACGGCCGTCGCCGGATTCGCCGAGGCATGGAATTACATGGACGCCAGGTTCCGCGGCGAACCCGCACCGGTCAGCTGCTAGCCACACCGGACCAAGCGGCCCCGGAGACATACTCCGAGGCCGCTTGGGGTTCGCAGGCGGACGCGGCGGTGCGCTTGCCGACGTCTGCCCGAGGCGGTCGAGCCCGCGACGCCGTCGACGAACCGACGACCGGCAATCGTGACCGGCGGGAACCAGCGCGTCAGGCCGTGAAGTGCAGCGTCCATTCGCCGCGATAGTGCAGACGGGTGACGCTGCCCGGCGGGATGTCGATTCGCCAGAACGATTTCGGCGGGGCGTCCAGGGTCACCAACAGCGCCGCCCGAATGACGGCCGGATGGGTGACCGCGATGGTGGACTTCCCCGCCGCGGCGACCTCCGCCATCCAGTTCCTGGTTCGCTCGATCACCTCCACCACGGACTCGCCACCGTGCCCGCGGAACGCGGGGTCGGTGAGCCAGGCGTACAGCTCGTCCTGTGGCACCGACATCAGTTCCCCGCCGCGCCACGCGCCCGCGTCCAGATCGCGCAGCCGGGTGTCCTCGTCGCCGGGCAATCCCAGCAGGGCAGCGGTTTCCACGGTCCTGCGCTCGGGTCCCGTGAGCACCCGCGCGGCCGCGAGCGGTCCACACTCGGTGATAGCCCGGCGGCCTGCCTCGGTCAGCGACTCGTCGACCGGAAAACGTGCCTTTCGCATCGCCTCGGTCATACCATGGCTGACCAGGTCGACTCTGAGCACCTTTTGCACGGATCGAAGCGTACGGCGCGACGCCGACGGCCGTACCTCGATTGCTCCCGCTTCGCTCGTGGAACGGTGCGGACGTGCTTGTCGGTGCCTGGGTGCACACTGATGCCATGGCCCAGTTCTCCCGTGCGACCAAGGAGTGGTTCGACGGCGCGTTCCCTGGGCCGACGTCCGCTCAGCTCGGGGCGTGGGATGCCATCGCGGCGGGCGACCACACGCTGGTCATCGCGCCGACGGGGTCAGGGAAGACGCTCTCGGCGTTCCTTTGGGCGATCGATCGGCTGGCGACGCGGGAACGGCCCGCCGAGAAGACCGGGACCTCGGTGCTCTACGTCTCCCCCTTGAAGGCGCTCGCGGTGGACGTGGAGCGCAATCTGCGGGCGCCGCTGGTCGGCGTCACGCAGACCGCCATGCGGCTCGGACTCGATTCACCGCGGATCACCGTCGGAGTCCGCTCGGGCGACACCAGCGCCGCGGAACGCCGGTCCCTGCAGCGCACCCCGCCGGATATCCTGATCACCACGCCGGAATCGCTGTTCCTGATGCTCACCTCGGCGGCACGAGAGACGCTGCGGGATGTGAGCACGGTGATCGTGGACGAGGTGCACGCGATCGCCGGTTCCAAGCGCGGCTCGCATCTGGCGTTGTCGCTGGCCCGGCTCGACTTGCTGACCGAGCGGCCCGCGCAGCGGATCGGCCTGTCCGCCACCGTTCGCCCCCCGGAGGAGGTCGGTCGGTTCCTGGTCGGCAACGCGCCGATCACGCTGGTCGCGCCGCCCGCACCGAAGACGTTCGACCTGTCGGTGCGCGTGCCGGTGCCGGACATGACCGAGCCGGGCGACTCCGACCAGCCGGGATCGATCTGGCCGCATGTGGACGAAGCGATCGTGGACCTCGTTCTGGAACATCGGTCCTCGATCGTGTTCGCGAACTCCCGCAGGCTGGCCGAGCGTCTCACGGCCAGGCTGAACGAGGCCTATGCGGCGCGGCTCGACGAGCCGGTGGAGACCACGCCCGATACGGCGCGCGCGGGGCCCTCCGTGGTTACGCGAGCTGCCGCCTACGGGCCCGACGCGCGCGCAGTGCCCGATACGGCGCGCGCGGGGCCCTCCGTGGTTACGCGAGCTGCCGCCTACGGGCCCGACGCGCGCGCCGGTCACAAGCCGCCCGCGCAGCTCGGGCCGTCCACCGAGGTGATCCACGGCGCTGGAGCACTGCTGGCGCGGGCCCACCACGGTTCGGTGAGCAAGGAGCAGCGCGCGCTGATCGAAGACGATTTGAAGAGCGGACGGCTGCGCTGCGTCGTCGCGACCAGCAGCCTGGAGCTCGGCATCGACATGGGCGCGGTCGATCTGGTGGTGCAGGTGGAGGCGCCGCCTTCGGTGGCGAGTGGGTTGCAGCGGATCGGACGGGCCGGACACCAGGTCGGCGAAATCTCGCGAGGGGTGATCTTCCCGAAGCATCGCACCGACGTCATCCATTGCGCGGTGGCCGCCCAGCGGATGGCCGCGGGGCGGATCGAGGCGATCCAGATTCCCGCGCACCCGCTGGACATCCTCGCCCAGCAGACGGTCGCCGCGTGCGCTCTCGACCCGATCGACGTCGACGCGTGGTTCGAGGTCGTTCGCGGCACGGGAAGTTATGCGTCACTGCCGCGTTCGGCCTACGAGTCGGTGCTGGATCTGCTGTCCGGCCGGTATCCCTCGGACGAGTTCGCCGAGCTGCGGCCCCGGCTGGTCTGGGACCGCGACGCGGGAACGCTCACGGGGCGGCCCAGCGCGCAACGCCTGGCGGTGACCTCGGGAGGAGCGATTCCGGACCGCGGCATGTTCGCGGTGTACATGGTCGGTGAGAAGGCGTCACGGGTTGGCGAACTCGACGAGGAGATGGTCTACGAGTCGCGGGTCGGCGACGTGTTCGCGCTCGGCGCGACAAGTTGGCGGATCGAAGAGATCACATTCGACCGGGTGCTTGTGACACCCGCGTTCGGACAGCCGGGCCGGTTGCCGTTCTGGCACGGCGACGGGCTCGGGCGGCCCGCGGAACTCGGTGCGGCGCTCGGCGAGTTCGTACGCATGGTCGGACCGCAGCGCGCCGCCGAGTCGATCCCCGTGGTAGAAACGCGAAAACCGATGCGACGCAAGGGTATTTCCGCGTCATGGGAGTCGATGTCCACTGACGCGGCGGCGTCGGATGTGCCGGCACCTGGTTCGGTCGCGCCGGGCTCGGTAGCCGTCGGTTCGGTGACTTCTTCTCGCGCGCAAGCTGAGCACGCAGAACCCGGCCGCCCGGCCGACACGTCCGCTCAGCGGCCATCGCGGCGAAAGTCCGCCGATCCCGTCGCGGGACGGGCGCACGACGGCATCACACAACTCATGGGCTCGGCAGGACTCGACGACAACGCGACGGCGAACCTGATCACGTTGCTGGACGAACAGCGCACCGCGACCGGACAGCTGCCCACCGATCGCACCCTGGTGGTGGAGCGGTTCCGCGACGAGCTCGGCGACTGGCGACTGGTCCTGCATTCGCCGTACGGCCTGCCGGTGCACGCGCCGTGGGCGCTGGCCATCGGGGCGCGGCTGCGCGAGCGGTTCGGCGTGGACGCCACGCCGAACGCCTCCGATGACGGCATTGTCCTGCGGCTGCCCGACACCACGGACGATCCGCCCGGCGCCGAGCTGTTCGTCTTCGAGCCCGACGAGATCGATGACATCGTCACCGAGCAGGTCGGCGGCTCGGCATTGTTCGCCTCCCGATTCCGCGAGTGCGCGGCGCGCGCACTGCTGCTGCCCCGCCGCGACCCGGGCAAGCGCGCACCACTGTGGCAGCAGCGTCAGCGCTCGGCCCAACTGCTCGACGTGGCACGCAAGTTTCCCGAGTTCCCGATCCTGCTGGAGACGGTGCGCGAATGCCTGCGTGACGTCTACGACCTGCCGTCGCTGCGCGACCTGCTCGGACGGGTCGCGCGACGCCAGTTGCGGCTGGTCGAGGTGGCGACAGCGACACCGTCACCGTTCGCGAACGCCCTACTGTTCGACTACATCGGGCAGTTCATGTACGACGGGGACAGCCCGCTGGCCGAGCGCCGCGCCGCCGCCCTCTCACTCGACTCCGGGCTGCTCGCCGAACTACTCGGCCGGGTCGAGCTGCGCGAGCTGCTGGACGGCGCGGTCATCGAGCAGACCGAACGGGAATTGCAGCGGCTGACACCGGAACGCCGCGCCAGAGACGCCGAGGGCTTGGCGGATCTGCTGCGGCTGCTCGGTCCGCTCACCACCGCCGAGGCCGCCGAGCGCTGCGATGAGGACCCTGCCCCCTGGTTCGCCGGGCTCGCGTCTTCGCGTCGGGCACTGGAGGTTTCGTTCGCGGGCCGGAGCTGGTGGGTGGCGGTGGAGGATGCGGCGCGGCTGCGCGACGCGCTGGGAGTGCCGTTGCCGATCGGCACGCCGTCGGCTTTCATCGAGCCGGTGGCCGACCCGCTCGGTGATCTGGTCGGCCGCTACGCCCGCACACACGGCCCGTTCGGCGTCGAAGCGGTCGCGGCGCGGTTCGGTCTCGGAACCGCCGTCGCCGCCACCGCGCTGCGTCGGCTCGCCGCCGAAAAGAGGGTGGTGGAGGGCGAATTCACGCCCGCCGCCACAGGCTCGGAATGGTGCGACGCACAGGTGCTGCGCCGTCTGCGCCGCCGGTCACTCGCCGCGGCACGGCACGATGTCGAGCCGGTCTCGACCGCCGCGCTCGGCTGCTTCCTTGCCTCATGGCAGCACATCGACACAGGCGAGCTGCGCGGCGTCGACGGCGTGGCGACCGTCGTGGAACAGCTCGCGGGCGTGCCGATTCCGGCGTCGGCCTGGGAATCGCTCGTCCTGCCCGCGCGGGTGCGCGACTACTCCCCCGCCATGCTCGACGAACTCATGGCGACCGGCGAGGTGATCTGGTCCGGCCACGGCGCCATCACCGCCAAGGACGGCTGGATCGCCCTGCACCTGGCCGACCAAGCCCCGTTCACCTTGACGCCACCGGACGACATCGACCTGTCGGAGATTCAGCTGCGACTGCTCACCGCGCTCGGCGCGTCCCTGGTGCCGAGGACTCCGCTTCCTTCCGCCGAGGACCCGCTCGGCCGAGCACCGGCGTCGCTCGATGAACCGCATTCGCGCGGCGAGGCCGGGGAAGACTTCGGGATGCCCACGGATTCGACCGACCAACGCTCGGCGCGCCGAACGCCGCAGAATGCTCGTGACTCGGCGAACCACGCGCAGGCACCCGACGGGAGCGGGCCCGGCTCCACGAGCGCGAATCGGGGCGCCGCCGGACGACGATCACCCTCCGAACACTCCGCGGCAGGGCGGTCGGACGCTTCCGCCTCCGGCGCCCCCCAACTCGTTCCGGTACCGCAGGCCGGCGGCGCGTTCTTCTTCCGGCAGCTCTCGGATGCGACCGGCCTGCTCGACGACAGTACGGTAGCCGCCGCGCTATGGGAATTGGTCTGGGCGGGCATAGTTTCCGGCGACACGTTTGCGCCTGTGCGTGCGCTGCTGTCCGGCACGACTCGGACCACCACCGCGCACCGGACACCGCGCCGCGCGCCGCGCGGCCGGGCCTACCTGCCCCGACCGAGCATGCCGACCCGATCCGGCCCGCCCGCGGTCGCCGGGCGGTGGTCGCTGCTGCCGGAGCGGATATCGGACAACACCGTGCGCGCGCACGCGACCGCGGACCTGCTTCTGGAGCGATACGGGGTGCTGACCAGAGGCTCGGTGCAGAACGAGGGTGTGCCCGGCGGGTTCGCGCTGATGTATCGGGTGCTCACCGAGTTCGAAGATCGTGGGCGCTGCCGCCGAGGCTATTTCGTCGACTCGCTGGGCGGCGCCCAGTTCTCCACCACCGACGTGGTGGACCGGCTGCGCTCCTTCGACACCGAACGCACTCGTCCCGAGTCCAGGCAGCCGACCGGCACGGCGCTGGCGCTGGCGGCGTCGGATCCCGCGAACCCGTACGGCGCCGCGCTGGCCTGGCCGAAGGGCGACGTCGAGGGCGGACATCGGCCGGGACGCAAAGCCGGGGCCCTCGTCGTGCTCGTCGACGGTGAACTGGTCCTGTACCTGGAACGGGGCGGCAAGACCCTGCTGACCTTCACCGAGGCCCCGGAGGCTCGCCGCCGCGCCGCGCAGGCGCTGGCCGACCTGGTACACCACCGCCGGGTGGACTCGCTGGTGATCGACCGCGTCAACGGCGACACCGTGCACGGCAACACCTTCGCCGGTTTCCTCACCGAGGCGGGCTTCTCCGCCACCCCACGCGGGCTGCGCCTACGGAGCCGCCCGTGAACCCGCGCACTCGGGCAAGCCGCGGAACCGAAGCCGCGGAACCGGAGCCGGCGTATGCCTGAGGGCGACACGGTCTACCTAACCGCCGGACGTCTCCGCGCCGCGCTGGCCGGCAAAGAACTGACGCGCAGCGATTTCCGCGTGCCGCGGTTCGCGACGGTCGACCTGCGCGGACAGGTGGTCGAGAGCGTCGGCAGCTATGGGAAGCATCTGTTCATCCGGACGCCGACCTCGAGCATCCATAGCCACTTGAAGATGGAGGGCAGCTGGCGCGTCTTCCACTGCGGGCAGCGGTGGACCGGACCCCGGGTTGCCGCGCGGGTCGTGCTGGGCACCGACGAGCTGGAGGCCGTCGGGTTCTCGCTGGGCACTGTCGAGGTGGTGAGGGTGAGCGAGGAACGCCGGATCGTCGACCACCTCGGGCCGGACCTGCTCGGGTCGAATTGGGATGCGGCCGAAGCCGTCCGGCGGCTGGAGCGGTATCCGAATCAAGCTATCGGCGTAGCGCTGCTCGACCAGCGCAATCTTGCCGGCATCGGCAATATCTTCCGCAGCGAAGTGTGCTTTCTACGCCGAATCCACCCGGCCACCAGGGTCGGCGACGTCCCTGACCTGTTCGCGCTGGCCAACGAGGCGCACCGGGTGCTGACCGAGGCCGCCGACAAACCCCCGCGCCGTCCGCTGGCCTTTGGCCGCACGCACCGCCCGTGCCAACGCTGCGGTACACCGCTGGTCGCCGACCTGCTCGGCGACACCGCTCCCGACTCCGACCGTGTCGTCCAACGAGAACGCGGTATCTACTTCTGCCCGCGCTGTCAGCCGTTCCCGGCTACCTGGATCCGGCGGGATGCCGCGACTGGAATGTAATTCGCCACTCCATTGCTAACGATCCACGCCCGCGCCACGACATGCAATGTGGCAGTCCGGATCCAGCACGGGAGCAGACACATGACGACGGTATCGCAATCGAGCACGCGGCTGCTCCTCGCGATCTCCATGCGTCTTCTGGTCGCCGCCATGGCGGTCCTCGCCACTGTCGCGTTCACTTACCTTCTGCTGCACCCGAATTCGTCGACCCGCGCCCCGGAATCCCCGCGCGCGCCCGTGTCGACGATGTCGCCGCATCCTTGACACTCGACCAACCCACCCTATCTGGATGAGGATGCCACAGGTGGTCTAGCCCGAAGCTCGGGCAGACGGTTGGATCAGCCTTCCAATGGCACGGGCTCCAGGAGTTCCGGCCGGGGTTCGGGCGCCGCGACGCGGAGGGCGTCGGCGGAGGCGTCGTCCGGCTGGGTCTGCGAACGGATCTCCGCCTCGACGCGCGCCTGATAGGTCTGGACTTCCCGGTCGATCTCGTCGGCGTCCCAGCCCAGGATCGGCGCGACCAATCCGGCCACCTGTTCGGCACAGTTGGCGCCCCGGTGCGGGTACTCGATCGAGATCCTGGTCCGCCGGGCCAGAATGTCGTCCAGGTGCAGCGCGCCTTCGGCTTCCGCCGCGTATACCGCCTCCACCTGCAGATACGACGGAGCGTCCGTGAGCGGCTGCAATAGTTCGGGTTTGCCATCGGCGAAGGCCATCACTTGGTCGATCAGCGAGCCATAGCGGTCGAGCAGGTGCTTGATCCGATACGGGTGCACACCGTATGCCTCGGCCAGCTGCACCGTCTGATTGACCAGCGCGAAGTAGCCGTCCGCGCCGAGCAGCGGCACCTTCTCGGTGATCGAGGGCGAGACCCGGGCCGGAATGTCCTGTGCCGCTTCGTCTACCGCGTCATAGGCCATCACGCGGTAGGTGGTGTACTTGCCGCCCGCGATGCCGACCAGTCCGGGTGCCACCCGGGCGACGGCGTGCTCACGCGACAGCTTGGAGGTCTCGTCGCTCTCGCCCGCCAGCAGCGGCCGCAGTCCCGCGTACACACCGTCGATGTCGTCCGGGGTGAGCGGGGTGACCAGCACCTGGTTCACCCGGTCGAGCAGGTAGTCGACGTCGGCCTTGGTGGCCGCCGGATGCGCGAGGTCGAGGTTCCAGTGGGTGTCGGTCGTACCGATGATCCAGTGCGTACCCCACGGGATGACGAACAACACCGAGGTCGCGGTACGCAGAATGATCGCGGTGTCGCTGACGATCCGGTCGCGCGGCACCACGATATGCACCCCTTTGGAGGCGCGCACGTGGAACCGGCCCCTCTGCTGGGACAGAGCCTGGACCTCGTCGGTCCACACGCCGGTCGCGTTGATCACCACGTGTCCACGCACCTCTCCGGTGCGCCCGTCCTCGGTGTCGCGCACCTTCACGCCCACCACCCGGTCGGCCTCACGCAGGAAACCGACCACCTGGGTGGAGGCACGGATCACCGCACCGTAGTGTGCGGCGGTGCGGGCCACGGTCATGGTGTGGCGCGCGTCGTCGACCACCGTGTCGTAGTAGCTGACGCCGCCGATCAGTGCGTCGCGCCGCAACCCCGGCGCCAGCCGCAACGCGCCGGCACGGGTGAGATGTCGTTGTCCAGGAACGGATTTGGCACCACCCACGGTGTCGTAGAGGACCAGCCCGGCCGCGACGTACGGACGCTCCCACGCTCGATGGGTCAGCGGGTACAGGAAGCGCAGCGGCTTCACCAGATGTGGCGCCAGGGTCGACAGCGCGAGTTCACGTTCCCGCAGCGCCTCGCGCACCAGTCCGAACTCCAACTGCTCCAGATAACGCAGTCCGCCGTGGAACATCTTCGACGAGCGACTGGAGGTGCCCGAGGCGAGATCGCGCGCCTCGACCAGTGCGACCTGCAGGCCCCGGGTCGCCGCGTCCAGGGCGATCCCAGCGCCGACCACGCCACCGCCGACCACGACCACGTCGAAATGATCCTTGTCGAAGCGCTCCCACGCCGTTCTGCGCTGCTCCGGGCCGAGGAACTGCGAAACCGGTTTCTTGGTCATGCTCGACTCCTCCAACCGATGCGGATGTATTCGATCGAGCCGTTCGACTCCAGGCTAGGCGAATCGCCGTCGCTCGACCGGACACGTCCGTGTCGTCATGCACTACTCTTCGGTAACAAGACCACCCTAAACGAGCGGCCGGCCATCACGCGGCCCTCGCAATCACACCGCCCGACCCCTCATTGCAGGCGTGAACCGAGGGTCAGGCTCGCTACGTCGTGGGCACCCCGGTCAAATCGAGCGCGCAACCTACCGCACGCCCATCGGCCCATTCCCAGGTTCCGAGCGCAGCGAGACCGAGCATTCCCCGTTCGCGGCCCGGCTCGCGTCCGAGCGGCCGCCGCGTCCGCGACGCAGTCGCCAGCGGCGGACGCTCGGACGCGAGCCACCAGGGGGCCGCGAACCCGCCGCGCCCGCGCGGCCAAAGACACAGCAAAAACAAACACAGCGCTGCAAAATACAACACATGCGTCGCTATGTGGCCGCCATCGACCAAGGCACGACCTCGAGTCGGTGCATCGTCTTCGACCGGCAGGGCCGCGTCGTCGGTGTCGCCCAGCGGGAACACGAACAGATCTTCCCACGACCAGGCTGGGTCGAGCACGATCCCGAAACCATTTGGCGGAATGTCGAACTCGTGCTCGGCGAGGTGCTGGAGCGCAACGGGCTCACCCGCGACGACATCGCCGCGGCCGGGGTCACCAACCAGCGCGAGACTACGGTGGTGTGGGATCGCAAGACCGGCAAGCCGGTGCACAACGCCATCGTCTGGCAGGACACCCGCACCGATCGGCTGTGCACCGAGCTGGGCGGCGAGGCGGGAGCGACCCGCTACCAGGACCGCACCGGCCTGCCGCTGTCCACCTACTTCGCCGGGCCGAAGCTACGCTGGATCCTCGACAATATCGAGGGCGCGCGGGCCCGCGCCGAGGCGGGCGAGCTGTGTTTCGGCACGGTCGACAGCTGGGTGCTGTGGAACCTCACCGGCGAGCACCTCACCGACGTGACCAATGCCTCGCGCACCATGTTGATGGATCTTCGTTCGCTACAGTGGGATTCGCGGATCTGCGCGGAATTCGGCGTGCCGGAGGCGATGTTGCCGCAAATCCGTAGCTCCTCGGAGGTGTACGCGGAGATCAATTCCGGGCCGTTGGCCGGGGTACCTGTGGCCGGCATTCTCGGCGACCAGCAGGCCGCCACCTTCGGCCAGGCGTGTCTGGCGCCCGGCGAGGCCAAGAACACCTACGGCACCGGCAATTTCATGCTGCTGAACACCGGCACAACGCCGGTGTTCAGCAGGCACGGCCTCCTCACCACGGTGTGCTATCGCCTCGGCGACGCGGACGCCGTGTACGCGCTGGAGGGCGCCATAGCGGTTACCGGCTCGCTGGTGCAGTGGTTCCGCGACAATCTCGGCATCATCTCCGCCGCCGACGAGATCGAGCCGCTGGCCCGCAGCGTCGCCGACAACGGCGGCGCCTACATCGTCCCCGCCTTCTCCGGGCTGTTCGCGCCGCGCTGGCGACCGGACGCGCGGGGCGTGATCGCCGGGCTCACCAGGTTCGTCACCAAAGCGCATCTCGCGCGGGCGGTGCTGGAGTCCACCGCCTTCCAGACCCGCGAAGTCGTCGATGCGATGCGCGCCGACGCCGAGTCCGAACACCTCGGCTTGGAGCTCACCACACTGAAAGTGGACGGCGGCATGGTCGGCAACGATCTGCTCATGCAATTCCAGTCCGACATTCTCGACGCGCCTGTGGTGCGCCCCGTGGTCAACGAGACCACCGCGCTCGGCGCCGCCTACGCGGCGGGTCTGGCCGTCGGTTTCTGGCCGAGCACCGACGATATCCGCGCCAACTGGGCCGCCGACAAGACGTGGCACCCGACCATGTCGGACGCGGACCGGGACAAGCACCTCGAAGCATGGGACAAGGCCGTCGAACGCACTTACGGCTGGGTAGATTAGCGATTGCACGGTGTGGGATTTCGCTCGCAGCGTCACGTCCGGCATCGGCTGGCCCGTGTGCCACCCCGTCATTACCGGCCGACAGTGGCCCGAGGCAGCCACGAATACGATGCCAATTCAATCACCGCGGCCGAACAACACAGCTATTCACCTACTGCACGGGCCAAGCGGACGGTCGCCTGCTGAAGCGTATCCGCCTCGGAAGTGGTGAAGCACAGGCGCATCGAATTGCGGTGGGCGCCGGACATCGAGAAAGCCTCGCCGGGAACGTAGGCTACGCCGAGATCGACCGCGCGCGGTAGCAGGTCCACGGTGTCGGTTCCATCGGTGAAGTCGACCCACACGAACATGCCGCCAGCGGCTTCGGCACTCACCACTCGGTCACCGAAGCGCTCGCGCAGACCCCCCACCAAGACACGCGCCCGCTCACCGTAGACGCGCCGGATCTTGTCCACATGCGCCTCCAGCCAATCGGTGTCGTCGAGCAGGTCGGCGGCGATCTGCTGAGTCAGCGCCGAACCGCACAGGTCCACACCCTGCTTCAGCAACTCCACGCCCCGGCACACCTTATTCGGTGCGATCATCCACCCCACCCGAAGTGTCGGCGCCAGCGTCTTCGACACACTCGACAGCCGGATCACGTTGGCCGAGTAGCACGCAACCGGCTCCGGCGATGGCCGATCGAACCACAGCTCGCCGTACGGATCGTCTTCGATCACCCAGAATCCGTACCGTTCGGCGAGTTCGGCAAGTTCGCGGCGACGCGGCAGGCCCATGGTGACGCCACGCGGATTGTGGAAATTGCTCACCGTGTGCACCAGCGCGGGGCGCTCCCCACGGCCGAGCAGTTCGACCAGCACGTCGATCCGCATGCCCTCGGCATCCAGCGGAACCGTCACGATTCGCGCTGCCGCAGCCCGAAACACTTGGAGCGCGCCGACATACGCCGGATCCTCGACCACGACGAGAGCGCCTGGATCCAGCAGCACCTCGGCAAGCAGCGACAACGCCTGCTGCGAGCCGTGCGTGACGAACACGTCCTCGAGCGGCACCGGCCGACCGAGCCGTGCCGTCTCGCGTGCCGCCAGCACCTCGCGCAGCGGTCCCCAGCCCGCCGATTCGGTGTACTGCAGCCGTGCACGGTCCGCGAGAGCCGACTCGGCCGCCAGCGCGATCCGATCGCGCGGCATGAGCTGCTCGTCGGGCAGCCCACCGGCCAGGCTGATGACGTCGTCGCGGGCGGTCAGCTTCAACAGGTCGCGAATCGCCGAGCTCGTCAGGCCTTCGAGGTGCCGGGCCAGCGGTGGAGTGGTCGGCGACATGAAACCTCCGAGGAGCGCCACGATGGTGAGACCTCACTCTCACACACCGCTACCAGAATATGAAATTCCATTCCCAGTATATGAGAGGATGTCACCGTTCCCGGATGACGAAGACCAGTTTCCTGCCGTCCCTGTCGACGGTCGTGACACTCTGCTGGTACACGATCGTCGTGCCGTTGGGGCGATGCTCGGTCAGGTCGACGTCGAAGGTGTCCTGGCCCAACTGGGTGATCCGCACGCAATGCGTGGTGCCCACCGGGATCTGCTCATCAATGGCCTCCTGGAGGATGGTGGCGGTCGAAAAATCCGCATCCGGCGCAACGAACGACCTGGCCCGTTCCCCATTGCGCGCAACGTAGAACGCGTTCTGGAACCCGAGAATGGCCCCGGCCCCGCTGGCGGTGTCGCCGGGGCCGTTGCCGACGGTCACTTTGCCGTCCTTGCTGGACGGGCAGCTCAACGCCGCCGTGGTGCCGCCGACGTCGGGAGCGGCGCTGGTGTCCCCGTTGTCGCGTGAGACTGCGATGATGGTCACCGTCAGCGCGATCAGCACGACCACCGCGGCGAGCGCGCCGAGTACGCGCCCCCGAGCCGAGGAACCGGACCGGCTCGCGGGCGGAGGCGTTGCAGGCACGCGCAGCGCCAGCCGCATGGCGATCGGGTCCTCGGCCCAGGACAGGCCCGACTCGGACGGTAGAGGAGGTTTCGGTACGCCGCCCTCGGCGGTCGGCCGGTTCCACCATGAGTCCTGCTCGCCGTCTATGGGCTGCGGGCGCGCGGCCCCCGCGGCGGGTTGCTCGGGCTCGGCAGGCGCGGGCAGCCGTTCGGCGTGAACCGTGGAATCCGGCGCGCGATACTGCGGCGGCGGTGCGAGCGTCGCCTCCGGGTCGCCCGCGGGACGCCAGCTGAGTTCGGGGTGGTCGGTCGGCTGCTGCGGCACCTCCCAGCGCGGTCCAGCGTCGGCGCTCGGCGGCCCGAACTCCGAAACGGGCGGCCCGAACTCCGAAACGGGCGGCCCGAACTCCGAAACGGGCGGCCCGAACTCCGAAACGGGCGGCCCGAACTCCCCCAACGGCGGACCGAATTCCGACCCGGACCGGCCGGATTCGTTTTCCCTCGCATCACCCTCGGAGGTCACACCCAATCCTTTCCAAGGACACACGAGTGGGGCGGTCGTGAACGACCGCCCCACTCGCCGAAATCAGGCTCGTGTCAGTACTGGAGTGAACCACCCCACTGGGTGACGACACCAGCCACCTCAACGGTCTGCGGAGCAATATCGCCCGACTGAAGCGGAAGCTTAACCTGTGCGGCGGCCTCGAGGGCAGCGGCGCCGCCCGGCTGCTCCCGGATCCAGTCCTCGACGGCGACCTTTGCCGCGTTCAGCTGAGTGGTATCGAACACCGCGGTGGTGTTGTTGTCGGCCAAGCCCTCGCCACCGGTGTAGGTGGTCAGCTTGACGGTGTTCTTGTCGACGAACTCCACCGAGACGCCGGCCTCGCCCGCACCGGTGGGCGTGCGGTAGCCGATGGTCCCGACGTAACCCGCCTCGTTGCTGAAGTGGTGGGTGTTGGCCACGTAGCCCGGCAGCAGCGTGCCACCGTCGACATTCGCGCCGATCTCCCCGTGTGGACCGGTCATCTCCACGACCGGTGCGGGTGGGGCGGCCTGCATACGCGGCGCCTCCCACCTCGGCTGCACCAGCGTCGAGGTCTCCGGCTGCTGCGCCTCGGCGTTCTCGCCACCCTGGGTGTCCGGCTGGGTGGCATCCGGCTGCGCGCCCTGCTCCGGCGTGACCGCAGGCTGCGGCTCGCCCGGCTGCTGACCGGGGACGGGCAGCGGCGCGACGCGCGGGGGGGTCACGCCCGGCTGCGTCGGCCGGGGCAGCCGCGGATCCTTCTGGTCGGGCATCGCATGGTCCGAATCCGGGGTGGTGACGCCGGGCTGGCTCGGCGTCGGCTTGCTCTCCGGCTTCTCTTGATCCTGCTTCGATTCCGGCTGGTCCGGATCCGGCTTGGTGGTCTCCGGGGTGCTCGGCGTCTCGTTCACTCCCGGCTGCGCGGGAGCAGGCGTCGGCGGAGTGGTCGGCTGATCGTTGGGAGCCGCCCCCGCCGGCGCCGCGAAGAGAGTGGCCACCGCAGCCGCGGTGGCCAGTGGCAACGAGGTGCTCGCCATCGCTCGCTGCGTTCGACTCGGCTTACGATGTTTCACTTTTCGCAATCCTTCCCGGGGTGCGGACCGAATAGACCGCACTCTGTGGTCCCTGGGTGAGACGCCTGATCGTCGAACTAAGCCGAGTCGTTCGCCGTTCCGATTTGGAAAGAACCTATCCCCCCACACCGAACCTCGCGACCGCCCTCCGATCGCATCTCTGTCGAGGAGTGAACCACATGTGTGCACGATGGGCAACGCGGCGAATATCCAAGGGTGGCAAGAGCACCCACCCCGAACGCCTGCGCCATGTTCACGGGGCCCTATGTCCGATATCGGACACGGCACCGCACGCGTCAATCCAGGTCGTCGTGCCGCATCAGCAGACGCGCTGCCTCGGTCACCGAACCGGTGAGGGACGGGTAGACCGAGAAAGTCTGCGCCAAGTCGTTGACCGTCAGATTGTTCTGCACCGCAAGCGCGATCGGCAGGATCAGCTCCGAGGCGATCGGCGCGACGACGACGCCGCCGATCACCACACCGGTCGCGGGCCGACAGAAAATCTTGACGAAACCGCGTCGCAGCCCGGACATCTTGGCCCGCGGGTTGGTGTTCAGCGGCAGCATCACTGTGCGCGCGGGAATCTCGCCGTTGTCGATGGCGGTTTGGCTGACGCCGACGGTCGCGATCTCCGGGCGGGTGAACACCGCGGAGGCGACGGTCTTCAAGCGGATCGGGCTCACGCCCTCGCCGAGCGCGTGGTACATCGCGATGCGGCCCTGCATCGCGGCCACCGAGGCCAACGGCAGCAGGCCGGTGCAGTCGCCCGCGGCGTAGATGCCCGGCACCGACGTGCGCGACACCCGGTCCACCCGCAGGTAGCCGCCGCGGTCGAGTTCGATGCCTACCCGCTCCAACCCGAGCCCCCCGGTGTTCGGAGTGGAACCGACGGTCATCAGCGCGTGCGAGCCGGAGACCGTGCGGCCGTCGGACAGCTTGACCACGATGCCCTCGGCGGTGTGCTCCACCGCGTCGGCGCGCGCGTGCTTGACCAGCTCGACGCCGCGCTCGGCGAGCGCGTCTTCGAGCACCAGCGCCGCGTCGGCGTCCTCGCCGGGCAGCACCCGGTCCCGGCTGGAGACCAGCTTCACCCGCACGCCCATTTCGGTGTAGGCGGAGACGAACTCGGCGCCGGTCACGCCGGAACCGACCACCACCAGCGTCTCCGGCAGTTCCTCCAGGTCGTAGAGCTGACGCCAGTCGAGAATGCGTTCACCGTCCGGCTCGGCACCGGGCAGCACGCGGGGGCTCGCTCCGGTCGCGATCAGCACCACCTCGGCCTCGACGGTCAGCTGCGCGCCGTCGGAAAGCTTGGCGAGCACCCGGTGCGCGGCGAGGCCCGAGGCGGGATCGATCAACTCGCCGCGCCCGGACAGCACCGTCACCCCGATGGTCTGCAGTTTCGAGCGGATATCGGAGGACTGCGCGAGCGCGAGCGCCTTCACTCGCGCGTTCACCTCGGTCAGCTGCACCCGCGCCTGGTTCGGGTCGAGTGTGATGCCGAGATCGCGGGCGCGGCGCAGGTCGGTGCGCACGCCGGTCGAGGCGATAAACGTCTTGGAGGGGACACAGTCCCACAGCACACACGCGCCACCGATGCCATCGGCATCGATCAGCGTCACCGACGCGCCGTGCTGGGCCGCCACCAACGCCGCCTCGTAGCCGGCTGGTCCACCACCGATGATCGCGATGCGGGTCATTGATACCTCCGCTCGAGCTTCGCGCCGGGATCTCCGGCACGTACTAAACGTTATCCGGCAACCGCCCCGCACCCCCGATCGCATTACCGGTGCGCAACAGTTCCGCGGCGCGCGCCGCGGGTGCGGCAATCAAACGCAGTCTCCGACGGTTATTGGCTACCCTTTGCAGGTGCCGATCTACGCCGCTTATGGGTCCAACATGGACTCAACGCAGATGCTCGAGCGCTGTCCGCACTCCCCCATGTCCGGGACGGGCTGGTTGGAGGGCTGGCGGCTCACCTTCGCGGGTGACGATATCTATTGGGAAGGGCCTCTCGCGACGGTTGTCGAGGAGCCGGGTTCCCGAGTGTTCGTCGTGCTCTACGACGTGTCCCCGGAGGACGAGCAGCGACTGGACCGCTGGGAGGGCTCGGACTTCGGTATCCACAAGAAGATCCGCCTGCGCGTCACCCGCAACGCGGACGGTGGCGGCGAACCCACGCTGGCCTGGCTGTATGTGCTCGACGCCTACGAGGGCGGACTACCGTCGGCCCGCTACATCGGCGTGATCGCAGACGCCGCCGAAAAAGCAGGCGCGCCAGAGGATTACGTCCACGCGCTGCGTACCCGCAACAGCCGCAATGTCGGACCGGGCAACTTCGGCTGACGGCGGGGCAGTCGAAAGGAGACAGTGGTGTGGCCGCCCTCGAGAGGCCGGCTACACCGCTGTGACAAAGAACTCAGCGCGCGTTCAGCACAAGTTTGGTCAGTACCCGGACGCCGACCGCGAGCGCCCGCTCGTCGATGTCGAAGGTCGGCTGGTGCAGATCCAACTGCTCGCCCTGCCCAGACCAGACGCCGAGGCGCGCCATCGCACCCGGCACCTCCTCCAGGTACCAGGAGAAGTCCTCGCCGCCGCCGGACTGCATGGTGTCGGCCAGCGCGTCCGGGCCGAGTTCGCGGATCACATCCTCGAACATCCGGGTGGAGTGTTCGTCGTTGACGACCGGCGGCACGCCGCGCCGGTAGTTCAACTGGTAGCGCACACCCGTCGGGGCGAGCAGGCCGTCGACGATCTCGCGCACCATCGGCTCCAGCAGCGACCAGGTCGCGTGGTCGCCGGTGCGGACGGTGCCGGTGAGCATGCCCGTCTGCGGAATCGCGTTCGGCGCTTTGCCCGCGCTGACCGCACCCCACACCATCACCGTGCTGGTACGCGGGTCGATGCGGCGGCTGAGCAGACCGGGCAGGCCGGTGATCACCGTGCCGATCGCGTAGACCAGGTCGCTGGTCAGATGCGGGCGCGAAGTGTGGCCGCCCGGCGAGTCCAGCACCAGCTCGACGGTGTCGGCGGCCGAGGTGATCGCGCCGACGCGGATGCCGACCCGGCCCACCTCGAGGCGGGGGTCGCAGTGCAGCGCGAAGATCCGCTCGACGCCCGCCATCGCGCCGGTGGCAACGACGTCGATCGCACCGCCCGGCATGACCTCCTCGGCGGGCTGGAAGATCAGCCGCACTCCGACCGGCAGCTTTACCTCGGCCAGCGCCAGAGCCGTGCCGAGCAGAATCGTGGTGTGCGCGTCGTGGCCGCACGCGTGCGAGACGCCCGGCACGGTGGAGGCGAAGGCGAGTCCGGTGAACTCCTGTAGCGGGAGCGCGTCCATGTCGGCACGCAGGCCGATGCGCGGTCCCCCCGGCCCGATGTCACAGATGAGTCCGGTGCCACCAGGCAGTACCTGTGGTGCGAGGCCGGCCTTGGTCAACCAGGACGAGACGAACTCGGTGGTGGCGAACTCCGTGCGGGAAAGCTCCGGGTTGGCGTGGATGTGCCTGCGCCATTGGACGAGGTCGACTGCGTGCTCGGCCAACCACGACTCGACCGCTTCCTGCCCGGTTCTCACGGCGTCCGACGATGCCGGGGTCCCGGAACCCTCCGTGGCTACGCATGGGCCCGTCGCCCGCGCCGCCGTACGGCCGGTAGTGCTCACCGAATGTCCTCCTGTCGTTGAACGAGCCGTTGCAACAACCTGTCCCTATGTATGTCATCGCGGGCGATGGCGATCGCGGTACGCGCGAGCGCGAGCGCGCCATCGAGAACCGCCTGATCCGCCGAGGCGTTGATGCTCGCCGCGGCGAAGCCCGGCTGATGTGTCACCGCACCACCGGCATCGATGCCGATAACCGGGTGTATGCCCGGAATGACGTTGGTGACGTTGCCCATGTCCGTGCTGCCCAGCGGCCGCTGCGCCTCGAGTTCCGGTGCGATCGGCACACGTCCCAATCCGGTGATCTGCTCACGATAGGCGAACAGTAACTCCGGATCCGGGGTGAGCTCGGTGTATGTCGGCGCGAGTGTCCGGATCTCGTGGGTGCAGCCGGTCGCGAGGGCACCCGCCTCGAAACAAGCCGACGCTCGTCGCATCAGATCGTCGAGGGATGCGGAGTCGACTGCGCGTAGGTAATACAGCAGTTCCGCACGTCCGGGCACGATGTTGGGAGCTACGCCACCGTCGCTGACTATACCGTGTAGTTGCTGGCCGGGCAGGATATGTTGCCGCAGCAATCCGAGAGCAACCTGCGCGACGGTGACCGCGTCGCCCGCGTTGCGGCCCAGCTCCGGGGCCGCGCTGGCGTGCGCCTCGCGCCCGTGGAAGACCACCGACACGTCGGCAAGGGCCAGCGAGCGGGCACCGACGATGTCGAGTGGACCAGGGTGCACCATCATCGCCATCGCGACGTCGTCGAACACCCCGCGCTCCAGCATGAGTACCTTGCCGCCGCCGCTCTCCTCGGCAGGGGTGCCGAACACCAGCACGGTGAGGCCGAGCACGTCCGCGACCTCGGCGAGGCCGAGCCCCGCGCCGACCGCGGCGGCGGCGATGACGTTGTGGCCGCAGGCATGCCCGATCTCGGGGAGCGCGTCGTACTCCGCGCAGATACCGACCGTCATAGGCCCGCTGCCGAAGCGTGCGCGGAACGCGGTGGGCAGTTCGGCGACGCCGGTCTCGATCTCGAAGCCGCGTTCGGCCAGCGGAGCGATGGCCTTGGCGACACTGCGAGTCTCCTCGAACGCCAGCTCCGGTTCGGCATGAAT
The DNA here is from genome assembly GCF_045207455.1 of Nocardia sp. NBC_00881. Classification (NCBI taxonomy): domain Bacteria; kingdom Bacillati; phylum Actinomycetota; class Actinomycetes; order Mycobacteriales; family Nocardiaceae; genus Nocardia; species Nocardia sp. NBC_00881. The sequence continues at coordinate 7,026,077 of NZ_CP108798.1, read as the reverse complement.
CGCGTGCGAGAGCGCGATCAGCTCGGCGGACGCCGCTTTGATCGCGGCATCGGAGCGGCCCGCCGCGTCGTCGACATCGGTGCGCAGTATGTGATCGTCGCGGTGCGATTCATGGTGTCCGCTGCGCGGTGGTGGCATGAAACACAGTCTTGCATTGCGTCGGCAAACCGGTTGTGTTTGTTTTTCGGTGTCTATTTGCCAGTTGCGGCGGTAGCCGCACGACCGGGGTGTTCGCCGCCGCGGACCACGGCGTACACCGATCAGCCGGCCGCGAAGGCCAAGTTCTCCGGGGTGGTCGGTACCGCGAGGCCGGCCAGCGCCTTCGCGTGCAGGGCGCGCTTGATCACCGGCAGATTCGGCTTGCGATTGCCGGCGAGTGTCCCAGCCCGCTCGATCGCGGCGGGTAGCAACGACGGCGCATCTGCCTTGCCGTCCACGATGCCTGCGGCGATCGCCTCGTCGGCCGGGTAGCGGTGCCCGGTGGTCATCGCCTGTACACAGACCTGGTTGGCCAGCCGCTCGGTGAGCAGAGCGTTCATCCCGACGGTGAAAGGCATGCCCAAGTGCACCTCGGGCAGGCACCAGAAGCCGCGGTCTGCGCGCATCACCCGGAAATCGTGCGAGGTGGCAAGCATGGCGCCCGCACCGAAGGCGTGGCCGTTGATCGCGGCGACCGTCGGCATCGGGAAGGCCAGGAGACGGGTGTAGAGCGAGTGCACACGATCCAGGTAGCCGTGCATCTTGTCCAGGTTGCCGAACAGCCAATCGGTGTCCAGGCCGTTGCTGTAAAATTTTCCGTCCGCGGTGGTTACCAGCGCCGCGGGTCCCTCGAAGCTTTCGACCTGGTCCAGCAGCCCGTGGAATTCGTCGATCCAGTTCGGGTGGAAGCGGTTCTCGCTGTCGGTCTGTCCGTCGTTGCCGAGGTAGACGACGAACACTTCCCCTTGACGTTCCAGATGCGGCATGCGTGCAGCGTATCGGGCATGCGCCGACAACCCTACTCGCGGGTAGGGGCTGTGTTTGTTTCGCAGCGCCGTAGGCGCTGCGAAACAAACACACTATCGTGACGATCATGCTTGCCGAACAGGCCGCCGAGGCGATCGCCGAACGTACAGGAGTACCGCGCCACCGGGTCGCGGTGGTGCTGGGATCAGGCTGGCAGGACGCGGCCGCGGAGATCGGGCCGCCACGCGCGTCGGTGCCGATGCCCGAGCTACCGGGGTTCGGAACGCCGAGCGCGCAGGGCCACGTCGGCGTAATCCACTCCGTCGAGCTGGACAACACCGCCGTGCTGGTACTGATGGGCCGCCAGCATCTCTACGAGGGTTACCAGCCCACCGACGTGGTGCACCCGGTGACCGCTGCCGTCGCCGCGGGCGCGGAGATCATCGTGCTGACCAACGCCGCGGGCGGCATCCGTCCCGGACTCCGGGTCGGCGACCCGGTGCTGATCAGCGATCACCTCAACCTGACCGGCCGCACCCCGCTGGCCGGCGCGACCTTCGTCGACTTGGTCGACGCGTGGGATCCCGAATTGCGATCTCTGGCAAAGGAACTCGACCCGAGTCTGACGGAGGGCGTGTACGCGGGTCTGACCGGTCCGCAGTACGAGACCCCGGCCGAGATCCGGATGCTGCGCACGATCGGCGCGGATCTGGTCGGGATGTCCACGGTTCTGGAGGCGATCGCCTGCCGCGCACTCGGCGCGAAGGTGCTCGGCATCTCGCTGGTCACCAACCTGGCCGCGGGCGTCACGGGTGCGCACCTGTCGCACGCCGAGGTGCTCGCCGAGGGCAACGCCGCAGCGCCGCGGCTCGGCAAACTGCTACGCGGCGTGCTGGAACGGGTGTAGATGCTGCGCTTCGGCACGGCCGGCCTGCGCGGACCGCTGCAGGACGGTCCGGACGGCATGAATGTCGCGACGGTGACCAGAGCGACCGCGGGGATCGTCGACTGGCTGCGCGGCCGTTGCCTCGGCGGCGGCGCGGTGGTCGTCGGCCGCGATGCCAGGCACGGGTCCGCCGAATTCGCCACGGCGACGGCGGAAATCTTCGCCGCGGCGGGCTTTCCGGTAACGCTGCTACCACGTCCGCTGCCCACGCCGGTGGTCGCGTACGCGGTGCGCGAGCTGGGTGCCGTCGCCGGCGTGCAGATCACCGCGTCGCACAACCCGGCCACCGACAACGGCTACAAGGTGTACCTCGACGGCGGCGCGCAGCTGATCGCCCCCGCCGACACCGAAATCGAGCGCTGCATCGAGGCGGTCACCGAGCCGGTCGCCCGCACGCCGGTCGCCGCCGCGGACGACGATGCGGTGCGGCACTATCTGCACCGGGTGACCGAACTGCCCACGCTGATCGGCGGTGCCGGCGAGCGCGCGGAGATCAGGATCGCGCTCTCCCCGCTGCACGGCGTCGGCGGCGCTCTCGCCGTGCAAGCGCTCACCGCGGCGGGATTCACCGACATCCACGTGGTCGACCAGCAGTTCGAGCCCGACCCCGACTTCCCCACGGTCGCCTTCCCGAACCCGGAGGAGCCGGGCGCCACCGATTTGCTGCTCGCGCTGGCCGCCCGGGTCGGCGCCGACCTGGCGATCGCACTCGACCCGGACGCCGACCGGTGCGCCGTAGGCATCCCGCTGCCCGACCACACCTGGCGGATGCTGCGCGGCGACGAAACAGGCGTGCTGCTGGGCGACTGCGCGCTGCGCACCGCGCGTCCCGGCGCGCTGGTGGCCACGACGATCGTGTCGTCCCGGCTGCTGTCCAAGCTGGCTCCCGCCCGCGGCGGGCGTTACGCGGAAACCCTCACCGGCTTCAAATGGCTGGCCCGCGCGGGCGACGGCCTGGTGTATGCCTACGAAGAGGCGATCGGGCACTGTGTCGACCCGGCGACCGTCCGAGACAAGGACGGCATCTCCGCCGCCGTGCTGACCGCCGATCTGGTGGCCCGACTGAAGGCGGTGGACCGCACTCTCGGCGACGAACTCGATGACTACGCCGTCGAATTCGGCCTGCACGCCGGCGACCAGCTGTCACTGCGGCTGGCGTCGGCCGAGGACGCCGCCGCGGTTGTCGCACGGCTGCGGGCGAATCCGCCGGACGAAATCGCGGGTGAGCCGGTGAAATATACCGACCAGCTCCAGGTGCGCGGCCGGATGCGGACCGACGCGCTGATCTTCGAGGGCGGCTCGTCACGCCTGGTGGTCCGTCCCTCCGGCACCGAGCCGAAGCTGAAGTGCTACCTGGAAGTGGTCGAGCCGGTCGCCACGCGCGCCGACCTGGCCGCCGCGCGAGCCGCTGCGCAAGTGCGACTTTCGACGCTGCGCGACTTCTGCCGAACACTCTGATCGGTTGACGCGGCCCACCGCGCGGGCGGAGATCAGCGCGAGCCGAACTGCCGGTCGCCCGCGTCACCCAGGCCAGGCACGATGTAGGCGTTCTCGTTCAGTCCGGCGTCGACGGCAGCGGTGACGAGCCGCACCGGAAGGCCCGAATCGGCCAGCGCCGCAATGCCTTCCGGAGCCGCGACGACGCATACCGCGGTGATGTCGGTGGCGCCGCGCGCGGTGAGCAGATGCAGTGTGTGGCGCATCGAGCCGCCGGTGGCCAGCATCGGGTCGAGCACGAAGACCGGCAGCCCAGCTAGGTCGGCGGGCAGCGACTGCATGTAGGGGACCGGCTGATGGGTGGCTTCGTCGCGGGCGATGCCGACGAATCCGACCCTGGCGTCAGGGATCAGCTCGGCGGCCGCGTCGACCATGCCGAGCCCGGCACGCAACACCGGAACCAGCAGCGGCGGATCGGCCAGCCGGATGCCCTCGGTGGCGGCGACCGGCGTGACGATCTCGAACCGCTCGACCGGCGCCTCGCGCAGCGCCTCGTAGATCAGGATTCCGGTGAGATCGCGCAGCGCGGCACGGAAAGCCGCGTTCGCCGTTCGCTTGTCCCGCATCGTCGTGAGCAGTGCGGTGACGAGTGGATGGTCCACGGTGTGGGTGCGCATGAGGGAACGATAAGGTCGGTCGCGGGTGCTCGCCGAACTCCGCCCGACTTTTTTGCGAACCGGTGGAACCGAACGGGAAGAGCGCGCGTCGAACCAAGTGGATGACGTACTCTGCCTGGGAACAACAGATGGGGGAAGCTCTGATGCGAAAGATGTCGGCGGACACCGAGGGTATCGCAGCCTATGGTGTCACCGCCCAAGACATGGCGAGTGAGATGGCGGCGGCGGGGGTGAGCGCGGCGGCGGCCGAGCCGGTGTTACTCGGTCCGATCATGGGCCTCATCGGCGGCGATTTCATGGCCGCCTACACCGCGGCGCACGCTGGGCACATCGCCTCGATCGGCCAGCTCTCGGCGGTACTCGCCGGCATGGGTGGCGCGGCCGCCGGCGCGGCAACCGTACTCACCGAGACCGATACATCCCACGCGAGCGCGCTGCGGAACGCGGCGACCGAACTGGAGTGAGCCTGTGATCGACGTCAACGCGCTGGCCAAGCCGCTCTTCGACCTGCTCGCCAGCTTCGGCACCGGCATGCTGCCCACCGGCGGCCCCGCCGACGCACTGCGCAACACCTCGACCGCGGTCGACCAGATCCACCAAATGGGTCGCGACAGCATCAACGGCATGAACACCGCGTGGGACGGCCGCGCCGCCGACGCCGCCACCGCCAAAGCACTACGGGTGCAGACCTCCGCTGCCACGATCTCCGATCGTGGCAACGACATGGCAACCGTGGTGAACCAGGCCGCGGCCGAGGTCGAGACGGGCCAGAAGGAACTCACCGGCATCGCCCAGTCGTTCGTGAACACCGCGGCGAGCATGGGCCCCGCTCTGGCGACGCCCGAGGGGCTGACGGTGATCGTCGGCTCGGCGATCGACCACCTCGGCCAAGCGCTCAACGTGGTCGGCCGGGTGCAGAACGAGCTGCAGACGCATACCGCGTCGATGAACGACCTCACCCCGCCGCCGCCGACTCCACCACCCGCCGGTCTGCCCGTCTCCGCCCCTTCCGTGCAGCAGCTGGCGTCCACCACGTCCGGCGTGTTCACCGGCGCGGGCCAGATGATGAGCACTGCGATGAGTACACCGCGTCCCTCGCTGCAGTCCCAACGAAGTCCCGGCACCCCGGGTGCGCCACGGCCCGACACCGGCTCGTCGGGAAGGCCCGCCGACGGCAAGGGCGTGAAGATCACGCTGCCCGACGGCAGCATCGTGGAGGCGCCGAACGAGCAGGCCGCGACGGCGGTCCGCTCGGCGATCGGCGCCGTCGGCACCCCCTACGTGTGGGGTGGCAACAGTCCGGGCGCCGGGCTGGACTGCAGCGGCCTCACCAAGTACGCCTACGGCGAGGCGGGTGTCGACCTGCCTCGGCTCGCAGCCGATCAAGGCAACGGGGCCACAGCGGTATCCGCCGGTGACCTGATGCCCGGCGACCTCGCGATCTGGGACGGCCATGTGGCCATGGTGGTCGGCAACGGGCAGTTCGTCGAGGCGGGTGACCCGGTCCAGATCAGCTCGATTCGAACGGAGAATTCAGGCATGGACTTCCACGGCTTCTACAGGCCGACGGCATGACCGGTCAGGCCCGAAGGCGGCAGCGAAGCGTGACCATGGAGGGCCCCGGTCATGCCAGAAAGGACAACGCATGACCGGACCGCAGGTCCCCAACGTCACGGTGGCGAGCAGCAGCAACCGGTCCGGCACCATCTCGGTGCGGGCGACCGATCAGGGCATGCCGGTGGAAATCAAATTCGAGCGAAGCGAATACCGTTACGGTGCGCAGTCTCTCGCCAACGAGATCCTGCGGCTCACCCAGCGCTCTGCTATCGCGGCGCGGGCGCGACGGCGCGAACTGCTCGCCGAGGCGGGCATGCCCGCGGACATTCTCGATCGGCTCGGCCTGCCCACCCGTCAGCAGGCGGTGGACGAGCTGGACCGGATCGATGACGCGGACACGGGACCCACGAGCTGGATGAGGCCGGTATGAGTGCGGAAATGGACGCCTTGGTCGCGTCGGCGACCCAGAAGCTCGAAGCGCTGGAGGCGGCGCTGTTCGGCCTGAAGCAGGTGCGCGGACAGTTCACCAGCGAGGACGGCTCGGTCGGCGTCGAGGTGAACAGCGACGGTGCGCTGGTCGGTCTCAGCTTGGCGGAGTCGGTCACGTCGTTGTCGCCCGCCGAGGTCGGACAGCTGATTGTCTGGGCGTGCAGGCGGGCCGCCGAGGATGCCGGCACGCAGCGCTCGAAGGTCGTTGCAACACTGAACGAGTCATTCGTTCCGGCCGGGCAGGAGCCCGGAGGAACAAATGGGGGCGGGCCGGATAGTGCCTGACGCGGAAGGTCGATAGGCTTCCGCTCATGGCTTCTGGAGACATCGTCCCGATCGAGCTCGGCCTGACCGACGGCGATCTCGTCACCCTGTGGGCACCGCGCTGGCGAGACGGTGACGACGAGTGGGAGGCGTTCCTCGGGCACGAGGACTCCCTCTACGGTTTCGACTCCGTTGCGGAGCTGGCCGCGTTCATCCGCACCAACTCCGACAACGACCTAGTCGACCATCCGGCATGGAAGGTCGTCGCCGGCCTCTCGGCGGTCGAACTGGAGCCGGAGGAGGACTTCACCTTCGACCTGGTCGCGGTGCCGGAACTGGCTGCGGGCGATCCCGACGTGGACACCATCGCCGAGCTGGAGGACACCCTCGGCATGGTGCGCAACATCGGCGAGGTCTGCGAGCTGGAGACGGTGACCAAGTTCTTCGGTTCGCACCCGGTGCTCGGTGCCCTGCCCGGCGGGGTCAGCGCATTCGTCGGGCGCGACGGCGAGGAGCTGTGGGACCAGATCGGCGCTGCCATCGCCAAGGGCTGGGACGACGTCCTGGACGCCATCGACTCCGTGGTCCAGACCCCGGAGGTGGACGCAGAGGCGGTCGCTGTCGCGGAGGCCGAGCTGCTCGCCGCCGAGGAGAACGTGGTCGACGCCGACGACGCGTCCGACAGCGAGGAGGACGAGGAGTTCGAGTCCGTCGACCTCGACGAGGAAGACGAGGAGGAGGACGAGTCGTTCTGGAACGAGGTCGGTATCGACCCGGTCAAGATCGTTACTTCCGAGGGCAGCTTTTTCACACTGCGCTGTTACCTCGATGACGAACCGATCTTCCTCGGTGCGAAGCGGTCGATCACGGTCTTCTCCTCCGAGCGCGCGCTGGCCCGCTATCTCGCCGACGACCATGAGCACGACCTGGTCAGGGTGAGCACATTCGCCGACGTGCAAACCGCAGCGGTCGACGGCTCCCTCGAGGTCGAGGTCACCGACGAGAATGTCTACGTGCTGCCCGGCCTGGCCGACGACCTGGCCGAGGGGCCGGAGGCGGTCGACATCGAACAGCTCGACCTGGCGGTCGAACTATTCACCGACGCCGCCGACTACGCCGAAGACGACACCGTCGAGCAGGCGCTGGCGCAGTCCACTCCACTCGGCTGGTACATCTCCTACCTGCTGAACCCGGACCCGACCCGGATGGCGCCCAACCCGCCGTTCACCGCCGAGGCGCAGGCCTGGCGCGAGCTGGAACGCAATCTCGAGTCCCGGCTCGACCAGCAGTAGGCGGCTGCCTCGCCTTCGCTCGACTCGGCGCAGCCTGATGACGGACACGATCCGACTGTGTCCGACATCCGGCTACCTCCGCCTCCGCTCGCCCCGGCGCAAGCTTCGGGCGGATATGGTCCGACGTGTCTGACATGCGGCTATCTCCGACTTGCTCGACCCGGCGCAAGCTCCGCGCGGGCATGGCGCACCAATGCTGCGGTTGCCGCCTCACCGCAGCTACTTGGCGCGACCCCTGCTTCCGAGCGCAGCGAGACCGAGCATTGCCCGTTCGCGGCCCGGCTCGCGTCCGAGCGACCGAAGCGCATGCGACGCAGTCGCCAGTCTCGGTCGCTCGGACGCGAGCCAAGAGGGGGCCGCGAACACGCAGCGCCGCAGGCGCTGCAAATTGAACACGAGCTATCCGATCAGCACGGCGTATCCGGGCTTGATGATGTCGTCGATGATGCGCAGCCGCTCAGGGAACGGGATGAATGCCGATTTCATGGCATTGATGGTGAACCGCTCCAGATCACTCCAGCCGTAACCGAATGTCTCGACCAGCTTGAGCATCTCCTGGCTCATGCTGGTGTCACTCATCAGCCGGTTGTCGGTGTTCACCGTGACACGGAAGCGCAGCCGGGCAAGCAGGTCGAACGGATGCTTGTCCAACGAAGGCACGGCGCCGGTCTGCACGTTCGACGAAGGGCACAGCTCCAGCGGAATACGCATGTCCCGCACGTAGTTCGCCACCAATCCGAGCCGCGCGTCCTCGACCGCGCCTGGTGCGCTGATGTCGTCGGTGATCCGCACGCCGTGACCGAGCCGGTCGCACCCGCAGAACGCGAGCGCCTCGTGGATGGAGGGGAGCCCGAATGCCTCGCCCGCGTGGATCGTGAAGTGCGCGCTGTTGGCGCGCATGTACTCGAACGCGTCGAGGTGCCTGCTGGGCGGGAAACCCGCCTCCGCGCCCGCGATGTCGAAGCCGCCGACGCCGCGGTCGCGGAAGCGCACCGCCAGCTCCGCGATCTCCCGCGAGCGCGCCGCATGCCGCATGGCGGTGAGCAGGCAGGTCACCACAATGGTGTGGCCCTGCTCCGCGGCGGCCGCCTCGCCCTCGCGAAAACCGGCGAGGGTGTGGTCGACCACCTCGTCCAACGTCAGCCCGCGCTCCAAGTGCTGCTCGGGAGCGAAGCGGACCTCGGCGTACACCACGCCGTCGGCGGCGAGGTCCTCGGCGCATTCACGGGCGACCCGGCGCAAACCCTCCGGGGTCTGCATCACCGCGACGGTGTGCGCGAAGGTCTCCAGATACCGCTCCAGCGAACCACTGTCGGCCGCGTCGCGGAACCAGGCGCCGAGCGCGGTCGCGTCGGTCGCGGGTAGTTCGTCGTAGCCGCAGGTCGCGGCGAGCTCGAGCACCGTAGCCGGCCGCAGACCACCGTCGAGGTGATCATGCAGCAGCGCTTTGGGTGCTTGGCGGATCGAGGCGAGAGTCAGAGGCATCGGTCCAGTCATGTATCGACGGTAGCCGCATCACGCCGAAACGGCAGCGAACTCCTACGTGGCAACTATCTCGTCGCCGATTCGACTCGGCCCGGTTCACAACGGGACACCGAACCGACCGGCACCGCCCCGGCGCCACGCCGGGCGCGGATCAAGCTCCGATTCGTCCGAGGACCAGCGGGGCGGGCGAGGGCGTGGCGGCGGCCTCGACGGTGACGGCGGCGCGCAGGGCTGCCGAGGCGCCCGCGAATGCCGCCGGGGTATCCGTGTGCATGGTGAGCATCGGCTGTCCCGCCGACACGGAATCGCCTGGCTTGGCATGCATTTCGACGCCCGCGCCGAACTGGACCGGGTCGCCCTGCCGCGCGCGGCCCGCACCGAGCCGCCAGGCGGCGAGGCCGACGCCCAGCGCGTCGAGCCGGGTCAGCACACCATCGCTCTCGGCCCGGACGGTCTCGGTGTGCTTCGCGATGGGCAGCGGCGCGTCCGGCTCGCCGCCCTGGGCGCGAACCATCGCGCGCCAGTGGTCCATCGCCTTGCCGTCGGCGAGCACATCAGCGGGATCGATCTCCAGTCCGGCCAGCGCCACCATCTCGCGCGCCAGGGTGAGCGTCAGCTCGACGACGTCGGCGGGGCCGCCGCCCGCGAGCACCTCCACCGATTCCGCCACTTCGAGTGCGTTGCCCGCGGCGCGGCCGAGCGGGGTGTCCATGGCGGTGAGGAGCGCGACCGTCCGCACGCCCGCGTCGGTGCCCAGTTCCACCATGGCCGTGGCCAGTTCGCGCGCGCCGTCGAGGGTCTTCAGGAAGGCGCCGGAGCCGACCTTGACGTCGAGCACCAGCGCCGCGGTGCCCTCGGCGATCTTCTTGCTCATGATCGAGCTGGCGATCAGCGGGATCGATTCGACCGTGCCCGTAACATCGCGCAGGGCATAGAGCCGCTTGTCCGCCGGTGCGAGGTCCGCGCCCGCCGCACAGACCACCGCGCCGATGCCCGGGTCCGCCAGGATGTCGCGCATCCGCGGCACCGCCACGTCCGCCTGCCAGCCGGGAATGGCCTCCAGCTTGTCCAGCGTCCCTCCGGTGTGCCCGAGCCCGCGCCCCGAGAGCTGTGGCACGGCGGCGCCACACGCGGCGACCAGCGGCGCCAGCGGAAGCGTGATCTTGTCGCCGACCCCGCCGGTCGAGTGTTTGTCCACCGTCGGGCGCGGCAGATCGGTGAAGTCCATGCGCTGCCCCGACGCGATCATCGCGGACGTCCACCTGGCCGTCTCGCTCCGCGTCATACCCCGCCACACGATCGCCATGGCCAGCGCGGACATCTGCTCGTCGGCGACCTCGCCGCGGGTGAACCCGTCGATCACCCAGTCGATCTGCGCGTCGGACAGTTCCCCTCCGTCGCGCTTGGTCGTGATGATCGAAACCGCGTCCAGTGCCGTCACATCCGTCAGTCTGGCACGAGCCGACGCGGATCCTTGACTCTTACCGGTGCATCGGTCAGCCAGCCCTCACCGCATCATTCGGGCGAGGTTGGGGAAGCGATGACACACGCACATGGACCAGCGGACCTCGGGCTCGAGCCCGGAGCGCCGATATCCGGAAGGCTGCGGCGTGACTCGGCTCGCGCTGACGCGACGGATGACCGGCCTCGAAATATTGGCTGGCCGAGCCCGCGGCAATTCGCTCGGACGAAGCTCGACCCTCATCGTGGAGCGACTCGGCATTCCGCCGATTCCCTTTCTCGACGTCACCATGCCCGCCGACGCCGACATCGACGCGGCGCTCGAGACCGACTGCTGACCACTCGGCTCACATCTGCCCCGCGTCCAGGTCGTCGGGTCCGAAGGCATCCGGAAGAAGCGCGCGCAGCGGCACCGCTCCGGCCTGGTGATCGACCAGGAGTTCGGCGCCGCCGTGCTCATAGAGCAATTGACGGCAGCGACCACAGGGCATGAGGATTTCACCGCGGGAATCGGTCACGGAGATCGCCAGAAGACGTCCTCCGCCACCCGCAATCAAGTTACCGATCAGTACACATTCGGCACACAGGCCCAATCCATATGAGACATTCTCCACATTGCAACCGCTCACAATTCGGCCATCACTACTGAGAGCGGCGGCGCCGACCGGAAACCGCGAGTACGGCGCATAGGCGTTATGCATAATTTGAATAGCGTTGTCACGCAAGACATTCCAGTCTATTTGCGACACGGGGAACCCCTCTCGGACCGAGCCGAACATGGCCGCGCGAGGGCCACGAAAGAACCCCGCGCACATCGAGAAAGGTAAACCTAACCCGGCCGGTTGTCGCGCAACGCACGGCACTCCGAATTAGTTCCGGCATTGCGAGAGGATTAGAGTCCACAACAGATCGGTTCAGGTTCCCTTCGGCGGGTCGGAGTGCAGCCACCTGGGCATTCGCCCCCCAACGCGGCCTGCAACCGGGTCCATCAACGACGTTGGAGGCGACCGCACGCTATGACCACGATTGAAGCTCCGGCCCAGCCGAAGCGGAAGACGCTGTACCGAGGCGACCCCGGAATGTGGTCATGGGCATTGCACCGGATCACCGGCGTCGCCATCTTCTTCTTCCTCTTCGTCCATGTCCTGGACACCGCGTTGGTGCGGGTCAGCCCTGACACCTACAACGAGGCGATCGAGATATACAAGAACCCGCTCGTCGCTTTGATGGAGATGGGCCTTGTCGTCGTCGTGCTGTTCCACGCGCTCAACGGCGTCCGCGTGATCCTGGTGGACTTCTGGTCCAAGGGCCCGAAGTACCAGCGCCTGATGCTCTGGATCATCCTCGCGATCTGGTTCCTGCTGGCGGTTCCCGCGATCGGACGCCAGTTCTTCTACCTGTTCACGGAGCACTGACACAATGACCGCACCTGTCATCGGGAAGTCGTACGACCGTCCGGCCAGCCTGGATCTTCCCCGCTCGCCGCGCGCCCGCTCGAGCAACAACTTCGAGAAGTACGCGTGGCTGTTCATGCGCTTCTCCGGCCTGCTGCTGATCGTGCTCGTGCTCGGCCATATGTCGATCATGCTGCTGCTCGACGGCGGCGTGAAGCGCCTCAACTTCGCCTTCGTAGCCGGTCGCTGGTCCAGCCCGTTCTGGCAGTTCTGGGACCTCACCATGCTGTGGCTCGCCCAGCTGCACGGCGGCAATGGGCTGCGCACCGTGATCGCGGACTACTCCCGCAAGGATTCGACCAGGTTCTGGCTGAACACGCTGCTGGCCATCTCGATGATCCTGATCATGGGCGTGGGCACCTACGTCATCTTCACCTTCGACCCCAACATCAGTTAGGAACAGGCCACCTCGATGATTGAATCCCGGATTCAGGAGCATCGCTACGACGTCGTGATCGTCGGGGCGGGTGGCGCGGGTATGCGCGCCGCTATCGAGGCGGGTCCGCGTGTTCGGACGGCGGTGCTGACCAAGCTGTACCCGACCCGCAGCCACACCGGCGCCGCGCAAGGTGGCATGTGTGCCGCGCTGGCCAACGTCGAAGAGGACAACTGGGAGTGGCACACCTTCGACACCGTCAAGGGTGGTGACTACCTGGTCGACCAGGACGCCGCGGAGATCATGGCCAAGGAGGCCATCGACGCGGTGCTCGACCTGGAGAAGATGGGCCTGCCGTTCAACCGCACGCCCGAAGGCAAGATCGATCAGCGCCGCTTCGGCGGCCACACCCGCGACCATGGCAAGGCCCCGGTCCGCCGCGCGTGCTACGCCGCCGACCGCACCGGCCACATGATCCTGCAGACGCTCTACCAGAACTGCGTCAAACACGACGTGGAGTTCTACAACGAGTTCTACGTGCTGGATCTGGTGCTCACCGACACCGAACGCGGCCCGGTCGCCACCGGCGTCGTCGCCTACGAGCTGGCCACCGGCGACATCCACCTCTTCCATGCCAAGTCGATCGTGTTCGCCACCGGCGGCTCGGGCCGGATGTACAAGACCACCTCGAACGCGCACACGCTGACCGGCGACGGCATGGCGATCGTGTTCCGCAAGGGTCTGCCGCTGGAGGACATGGAGTTCCACCAGTTCCACCCGACAGGTCTTGCCGGGCTCGGCATCCTGATCTCCGAGGCGGTCCGCGGCGAGGGCGGCATCCTGCGCAACGCCGACGGTGAGCGCTTCATGGAGCGCTACGCCCCCACCATCAAGGACCTCGCGCCGCGCGACATCGTTGCCCGGTCGATGGTGCTCGAGGTGCTGGAAGGCCGCGGCGCGGGGCCGAACAAGGACTACGTCTACATCGACGTGACCCACCTCGGCGAAGACGTGCTCGAGGAGAAGCTGCCCGACATCACCGAGTTCTCCCGCACCTACCTCGGTGTCGACCCGGTGAAGGAATTGGTGCCGGTGTTCCCGACCTGTCACTACGTGATGGGCGGCATCCCGACCCGGATCCGCGGCGAGGTGCTGCGCAACAACTCCGACATCGTGCCCGGCCTGTACGCGGCGGGCGAGTGCGCCTGCGTCTCGGTGCACGGCGCCAACCGGCTCGGCACCAACTCGCTGCTGGACATCAATGTATTCGGTCGCCGGGCGGGCATCGCCGCCGCGGAGTACGCGCAGCGCAGCGACTTCGTGGATCTGCCGGAACAGCCGGCGCAGATGGTGCAGGACTGGCTGGCCATGCTGCTGAGCGAGCACGGGAACGAGCGGGTGGCCGACATCCGCACCGAGCTGCAGCGCTCGATGGACAACAACGCCTCGGTTTTCCGCACCGAGGACACGCTCAAGCAGGCCCTCACCGACATCCACGCGCTCAAGGAGCGCTACGCGCGGATCACAGTGCAGGACAAGGGGAAGCGGTACAACAGCGATTTGCTCGAGGCCGTCGAACTCGGCTTCTTGCTGGAGCTGGCCGAGGTCACCGTGGTCGGTGCGCTCAACCGCAAGGAATCGCGCGGCGGCCACGCCCGCGAGGACTACCCGGACCGCGACGACGTGAACTTCATGCGGCACACGATGGCCTACAAGGAAGTCGAGCCGGGATCTCCTCCGGAGCTTGTTTCCGAGATCCGTCTCGACTTCAAGCCGGTGGTGCAGACCCGTTACGAGCCGATGGAGCGTAAGTACTGATGACTGCTGTAGCCGAAGCACCCGCGACACAGGCTCCCGCACCGGTCCCCGAGGGCTCGGTGATGATCACCGTCAAGGTGGCCCGGTTCAACCCGGAGGACGACAAGGGCGCGCACTGGGAGTCCTTCCAAGTACCGGTCCTGACGACCGACCGCTTCCTGAACGTGCTGATCTACATCAAGTCCTACCTGGACGGCACGCTCACCTTCCGCCGCTCCTGTGCGCACGGTGTCTGCGGTTCCGATGCGATGCGTATCAACGGCGTCAACCGGCTGGCGTGCAAGGTGCTGATGAAGGACATGCTGCCCAAGGGCGGCAAGTCGATCACGGTCACCGTCGAGCCGATCCGCGGACTGCCCGTGGAAAAGGACCTCGTGGTGAACATGGAGCCGTTCTTCGACGCGTTCCGCGCCGTCAAGCCCTACCTGATCACCACGGGTAACGAGCCCACGCGCGAACGCATCCAGAGCCAGGCCGACCGCGCCCGGTTCGACGACACCACCAAGTGCATCCTCTGCGCCTGCTGCACCACCTCCTGCCCCGTGTACTGGAGCGACGGCAGCTACTTCGGCCCGGCCGCGATCGTGAACGCGCACCGCTTCATCTTCGACAGCCGGGACGAAGCCGCCCGCGAACGCCTCGACATCCTCAACGATGTCGAAGGCGTCTGGCGCTGCCGCACCACCTTCAACTGCACCGACGCCTGTCCCCGCGGTATCGAAGTCACCAAGGCCATCCAGGAAGTCAAGCGCGCACTGCTGTTCACCCGCTGACCTCCCTGATCTCGACAACGAAGGCCGCCTCCCTCTTTCGATGGTGGCGGCCTTCGCTCTCGCGCCAGGGTTGCTCAGTCCACGGTGAACCTACCCGTCAGCACCCTGCCAACCCGGACGCGCTGGCCCATTCCTCTCCCGCGATCACCACATGGTCGAGGAATCGCAGACCCACCGTGTGGGCGGCGTCGGCGAGAAAGGTCGTGGCGCGTCGGTCGTCCACGCTGGGGGTCGGGTCGCCCGAGGGGTGGTTGTGCACCACGGCGAAGGCGCGGCCGTCGTGCCGCAGGACGGTGTTCATGATCTCCCGCACCGGGACGGCGACCTGGTCGACGGCGCCTTCCGCGACGAACACCTTGCGCCGCAACCGGTTCTGCGCATCGCACACCAAGACGAGTAGCCGCTCCACCCGCGCGCCGGCGAACAGCGGCCGGGCGGCCGAGGCGACGTCGGCGGGAGTGGCCAGCCGGATCGGCGGATCCCCTCCGGCCCGCGCCCGCGCGCCCAGGTGAAACGCGGCGATGATTGCGGACGCCTTCGCCACGCCGACCCCGGCTCCGCGTGACAACTCTTCCGGACGCGCCGCCGCCAACCCCGCGAGCCCCCCGTGCTCGACCAGCAATTCCACTGCCAGATCCAATGCACTCGCGCCACGCCTGCCGTGCCGCAGCAACAGCGCCAGCAACTCCACATCGGTGAGCGCTTGCGGCCCGAGCGCCACCAACCGCTCCCGCGGCCGCTGCGCGGCAGGCACATCGACAAGAGAGACCGCCATAATTCCACCCCTCGACCGCATCAACAGTCCCTCGGATTCTGCCAGCCCCCACCGACACATCACGCGCACACGATCTGCGGTGCCGTGGGTTCCTCCCACCGCCCGGCAGTAGGCTGCGTGGCCCGCGGCGGCTATCGGTCGACTATTACCGCCTCCGGCTCGGGTAGGTCGAAGAAAGCGTTGGCAGCCAGCTTTTCGAGGTGGTGCAGCTGGCGCTCGTGCACGACGATTCGGCGCAGAGCCTCGTTGACGGTGGCGTGACTCGTCGACGTGCCCATGATGGCGGCCGCGTCGTCGAGTAACTTCTGGTCGAGATCGATCCGCACGGATTTCATGCGCCCTCCTTCATCCTTTCGTTATCTTGCGGCACGAGGCCCGCTCATGTCTGGCAAATCGCGAACTCCATCTTCCGCACTCATACCTTACAGGGGTATAGTACTTCGCATGGAGCACAGGTACGAGGGGTCCAGAGAAGACGTTTCCCACTCCGCGCAGGCAACGCACACTGCCGAAGACCATGCTGGACGGTACGCTCCGGCTACCTGGCGGATGGCGGCCGCGGCGACACTGCACTGCCTGACCGGCTGTGCCATCGGCGAGATTCTGGGCATGGTGATCGGCACCGCGCTGGGCTGGAACAACGCCTCGACGATGGCCCTGGCCATCGTGCTGGCGTTCCTGTTCGGCTACGCGTTCACCATGCGCGGCGTGCTGCGGGCGGGGCTGCCGTTAGCCGCCGCCGTCACCACCGCGCTCGCGGCCGACACCGTGTCGATCACGGTCATGGAGATCGTGGACAACGCCGTGATCCTCGCCGTCCCCGGTGCCATGGACGCCCATCTGGACAGCGCGCTGTTCTGGGCCACCCTCGTGTTCTCCCTCGCGGTGGCGTTCGTACTGACCACCCCGGTGAACAAGTGGATGATCGGGCGCGGCAAGGGACACGCGGTGGTGCACTCGCTGCACGCCCACCACTGATCAGAGCCCGTCGAGCTACGACGTCCGCCGGAATCTCATGGAAATGCCCGTTCAGCTAGGCAATGTGCCCAGTTGAACGGGCTTTTGTTGTCGGAAGCGCCGAGCGGTGCTTGCATCGAGGGATGTTCAGTGAGGCTCAGTTGTACTCGCCGGTGACCCGCACCGGCGAGGGTGATGTGAAGGTGCACCTGAGCGACGAACATCCCGGCGTGCACGACTCGGACTATCAGGCACGGCGCAACGCTATCGCTGCACTGGCGCTGAACTACACACCAGGCTCACCGCTTCCTCACATCACCTACACCGATGAGGAACAGCAGGTATGGCGCATCGTGTCCGCCGAACTCGCCCGCAAGCACCGCACATACGCCAGCGCGGAGGTGCTCGCGGCCGCCGAAGCGCTCGCTCTGCCGAACGATCACATTCCGCAGTTGGACGAGGTGTCCGCAGCGCTCGCGCCGCTCAGCGGGTTCCGCTATGTCCCGGCCGCGGGCCTGGTACCGCTGCGGGAGTTCTTCGGCTCATTCGCTGATCGGATCTTCCACTCCACGCAGTACATCCGGCACCACTCGGCACCGCTGTACACCCCGGAGCCAGATGCCATCCACGAGATCATCGGGCACGCCAACCAGATCGCCAGCCCCCGGTTCGCCGCCGTCTATGCCGAGGTCGGCGCCGCCGTGGGGCGACTGAGCAGCGAAAGCGCGCTGAAGTTCCTCGCCAACGTGTTCTGGTTCTCGATGGAATTCGGCGTTGTCCGCGAAGGCGACGAGATCCGTTGCTACGGGGCAGGTTTGCTGTCCTCCTACGGCGAGATCGAGGAGTTCCGGCACGCCGAGCTGCGCCCCCTCGACGTCGCCGAAATGGGCAGCGCGGTCTACGACATCACCCACTACCAGCCGACCCTCTACTGTGCGGAGTCGATCGCTGAGATCGAGGACGTGATCGGCGGCTTCTTCGCGACGGTGACCGACGAGACCCCCGAACGCCTGAGGCACGCGAGCACCGCCGAGGCGCAGTAGGCTCGCGGGCGGATTCCCCGCGTTCGGTCTGCGGGACCGGCGACGACTGCTCCCGGCGACGTACTCCGACCAGTCGAATCCTCAGTCCCGCCCCGCCTCGGGACCCGGGCCGAGCGGGAGCCCCGCGGCAAGGAAATCCAATGTGTGCGTGATGTTCTCGACATTCATCGGCGTCATCCGCGAGATGGCCAAGGCGGCGCCCGCCATCGCGCCCGCCGCCACCCGCACCTCGAAGTCATCGGGCGATCGGCCGACGTGTTCGGCCATCAGACCCGCAATGAGATCGATGCTGCGCACGATCTCCAAACCGATAGCCGACCGCAGCTCCGGCACGTGGTACAGCAGCGCCTGCCGCTCCTGCTCGAAGGCCAGCTCGGCGGCAGGCAGCGTCCCGAAGACCTCGACCACCGCGTTGCGGAAAGCGGCCATCGGCGAGATGTCGCGCGGCTGGCGCCGCAGCGCCTCGAACAACAGCGGATCGAGATCGTCGGCGAGTACCAACTGCTCTTTGGTCGGGAAGTAGCGGAAGAAGGTGCTCGGCGAGACATCGGCGACCGCGGCGATCTGCTCGATGGTCGTCTCGTTGTACCCCTGCTCGCGGAACAGCCGGAATGCCTCCATGCGAATCGTGCGGCGAGTCCGTTCCTTCTTCCGCTCGCGCAGACCCTGCGCCGTCCCGTTCGCGGGTATCTCAACCGACATGCATCGATTCTGCCGTACCAGGCTCCCGCGCCTCCGCAGGTCGCTTCGAGCGGATGAACACCACCGCGACCGCGGCCGAAAGCAGGCAGAGTGCGGCACAGGCCCACAGCATCGCGCCCATCCCGCCGACGAACGCGCTCTGCACCTGCTGCAGCATCGACGGATCCCCGAGCTTGTGCGCGGTCGCTACTCCCGCGTTGACGCCGTCGGCGATCGGATCGCGGTTCAGTTCACCCAATTCCGAGCGGTACCGGGTGGACAGGACGCTGCCGAGCACCGCGACGCCGATGGTGCCGCCGGCCTGGCGCAGCGCCTGCAGCAGCGCGGACCCGGACCCGGACCGCTCCGCGGTCAGCTCGCCCATCGCCAGGCCCATGGCCGCGGGCATCACCAGACCCATCCCCGCGCCGAGCAGCGTTATCCACAGCGCGGTGCGCCCGTATCCACTGTCCACAGTGGTCAGCGCGCCCAGTGTGAGCGAGCCCGCGAGCAGTGCGAATCCGATTGTGAGCACCACACGGATACCTAGTTTCGGCAGCGCCCGGTCCACGAGCCTGCTGCCGACCAGCAATCCGCCGATCAGCGGAAGCAGCCGCAGCCCGCTGCCGAGTGCGTCCACGCCGAGCACCGCCTGGAAGTATTGCGGAACGGTGAAGAACATACCGAACATGGCGAAGTTCACCATGATGGAAAAAGCAGTACCCCACCGGAATCCATCGGTAGCGAAGAGCGCGAGGTCGACCAGCGGCTGCGCGGTCCTGCGCTGCCACGCTGCGAACGCGCCGAGCAATAGCGCTCCGGCCAGGACAATGATCCAGGCAGGGCCGTCGCCCCATCCTTCCTCGCCGATCCGGATGAAGCCATACGTGAGTCCGAGCATGCCTGCTGCCGACAGCACGACGCCGGGCAGATCGATACGGAAGCGGTGGGCGCTGCGCGATTCCGGCACCAGCACGGCGACGGCGACCGCGCCGATCACCACCATGGGCACGTTGATCAAGAACACCGAGCCCCACCAGAAGTTGCGCAGCAGCCAACCGCCCACGATCGGGCCGAGCGGCAGTCCGATCGCGATCGAGGTGATCCAGATGGTGAGCGCGCGCTGCCGTTGGGCTGGCTCGGGGAACATCGCGGGCAGCACCGACATCGACAGCGGCATCATGGCCGCCGCCGCGATCCCGAGCACGACACGCGCTGCGATGAGCTGACCAGCCGAGGTGGACACGGTGCAGGCGATCGACGCGGCTCCGAACAGCAGTAGCGCGGCAAGCAGGAACTTCTTGCGACCGTAGCGGTCGCCGAGCGCGCCGGCGGGCAGCATCACGGCGGCCAGCGCCAGCGTGTACGCACTGCTGAACCACTGCAGCGCGGAGGTATTCGCGTTCAGGTCGACGGCGAGCGTGGGCAGCGCCACGGTCAGCACCGTGACATCGAGCCCAATCGTGAGCATCGCCACCGCCAGCGCGCCGAGGGCAAGCCAGCGACGGGTCGAGTCGGTCTTCATGAAGGCCTCCATAAATGAAAGTTACTAGTTTTTGATAGTAGCTGCCATTTAGTATTAACTGTCAATGTGTTGGCAGTAATCTGACTCGCGTTCGGCCGCCGGGCCGATCGCTCGCTAGGCTCACTGCCGATGAAGATCAGGGAGTTCCGTCGCCGCGCCACGCTCTGCGTCGGCGCCGTGCTGGCCGTCGCCGCGATCGGGGCGGCGGCCACGCCCTCGCTCGCCGCGCCGAGTACGACAACGCCGTTCGCCACCCCGAACACCGACGGCTGCCCGCAGAAGACGCAGCCGCCCGCGCCGATCGACGAATCCGAGGTACCCGCCCCCGGACAGCCGACACCGACACCGCTGCCGGTCCCCACACCCGCGGTCGGCGGCGCCCGACTCGGCGACTGCGGTGTGGTGCTGCCACCAGGCGCGGCGGCGGTGCCCCAGGACATTTCGGCGACGGCCTGGGTCGTGTCCGACCTGGACACCGGCGAGGTGCTGGCGGCGAAGGACCCGCACGGACGCTACCGGCCTGCCAGCACGATCAAGGTGCTGCTCGCCACGGTGGCACTGCGGACGCTGGATCTGAACAAGGTGGTGGTCGGCACGCAAGCGGACGCCGATGTCGACGGCACCAAGGTCGGTATCGGTTCCGGCGGGGTCTACACCAATCGACAGCTGCTGCAGGCGCTGATCATGGCCTCCGGCAACGACGCGGCGCACGCCATCGCCGCCCAGCTCGGCGGCGACGCTGCCACCGTCGCGAAGATGAACGAAGTGGCGAAGTCGCTGCGCGCCTGGGATACTCGCGCGGCCAGTCCCTCCGGCCTGGATGGCCCCGGCATGAGTACCTCAGCCTACGACCTGGCCCTGCTGTTCCGGGAGGCCATGACAATTCCGCTGTTCGCCGAGCTGATCCACACCGAGCAGGTCGACTTCCCCGGCTATCCGGCGGACCCGAGGATCCCCGGAGATACCGACCACCCCGGCTTCCTCATAGGCAACGACAACCACCTGCTCTACAACTATGAGGGCGCCCTCGGCGGCAAGACCGGGTTCACCGACGACGCCCGGCAGACGTTCGTCGCCGCCGCCCAGCGTGACGGCCGTAGGCTCGCCGTCACTTTGCTGAAGGCCGATGTGCTCCCGCTGCGCCCGTGGGAACAGGCGGCCCGTCTGCTCGACTACGGCTTCGCGCTCCCCCGCGGCACATCGATCGGCGACATGCACGAGACCACCGTCCAGTCCACGGAGACCGACGTGGCTCTCGCCGCACCACCCGCGAGTGGGAGTGGATATTCCGCCGCGCCCCCTGCGGAAGACCGGCGTGTCAGTACCAGAACCCTGCTGATCGTCGGCGGCATCGTCGTAATTCTTGCCCTGCTGGTCGGCGCGCGACAGGCCAAACGGCGGCGGTAGTCCGAGCATGCGGACGGTGTCCACCCGGCCCTGAAAGGGGCCGAAAGGCCGATATCGGAATCCCGCGCCGATCACGGGATGCGTTGGTCAGCGGCGACCAGGCGGTCGACGCAGTCCCGAAAGCGCCAGGGCCGCAAGTGCACCCGCGCCGAAGAAGGCGGCGCCTACTCCCACGGACACGTCGCGGGCGCTGACCCGCGGCGCGATGACGGCGGGACCGGGCGCGGGGACGTCGGCCTCGGGTTCGTTCTCGGCGGCGGTGGCGGCCCAGGCGGTGGCGAACAGGATGATGCGGTAGGTGATGTAACTGAACACCATCAGACCGATGATCGAGCCGAACGTGGCGCCCGCGGGACTGCTCAGCACGGAGTGCAGATAGATCGAGGCGACGATCTTGAACACCTCGAACACCGCCGCGGCCAGTGCCGCCGCCTTGGCCGCACTGGCCAGCGTGACCGGCTCGCGCGGCAGCCGTGCGATGATCCAGGCGAAAACCGCCCAAGAGGCCAGGAACCCGAGCAGGATCGACGCCAGCGCCAGCAGCAGCCGGGCGCCGGGCAGATTGCCGAGACCCAGGGTGCTGAGCAGCTGCGCCCCAAGGGTGCTCGACGCCAACGCCGACAGACCCAGCGAGACGACGAACGCGAGGCCGAGGCCGATCAGCGCGCCCAGATCCGAGAATTTGGTCATCAACCAGTTACCGTCCGGGCTCTTCTGCTCCCATTGCTCGGTGAGCGCGGCCCGCAGGTGGGTCATCCAGCCGAGACCGGTATAGAGGCCGGTGAGCAAGCCGAGGGTGCCGACTGTCCGCCGCGATTCGACCGCCCGATCGACCAGGTCGTTCAGCTGAGTGCCGAATGAGCCCGGGATGTTGTCGACGATCTTGGCCCGTAGCTCGCCGAGCAGTTCCGGATCGCTGTACAGCACGACGCCTGCGATCGAGAAAGCGACCATCAACAGCGGAAACAACGACAGGACAGTAAAATACGTGATTCCTGCCGCGTAGTAGTCACCGCGCTGTCGCTGATATCGTCCGCCAGCCCGCACCAAGTGATCCAGCCACGGCAGCACTTGCACCCGGCGTTCGATCCCGGCCTTGATGTTGTCGATCACCTGCACCATTCGCCCCTTCGAACAAGAGACCTCGCAGGCGCCGCCCTAGCGACCCAGTAGGCCGACCCGGTCGTAGACCTGTGCGAGGGTGTTGCCGGCGATCTCGCGCGCCCGCTCCGCCCCGGCGGCGAGGATGCGGTCGAGTTCGCCTTGATCCGACAAGTACTCTTGCACTTTCGCGCGCAACGGCGTGACGAATTCGGCCAACGCGTCGGCGACGTCGGCTTTCAAATCGCCGTAGCCCTTGCCCTCGAAATCCTTTTCCAGCGTGACAATCGGCGCGCCGGTCAGGGAACTCAGGATCACCAGCAGGTTACTGACGCCCGGCTTGCGCTCCAGGTCGTAGCGGATCTCGCGTCCGGTGTCGGTGACCGCCGATTTCACCTTCTTGGCGGTGACCTTCGGATCGTCGAGCAGGTTGATCAGGCCCGCGTCGGAGGCGGCCGACTTGCTCATCTTCGCGGTCGGGTCCTGCAAGTCGTAGATCTTCGCCGTGCCCTTGACGATGTGCGCCTCCGGCACCACGAACGTCTTCTTGAATCGAGTATTGAAACGTTGGGCCAGGTTTCGGGTCAGCTCCAGGTGCTGGCGCTGGTCTTCGCCGACCGGGACCTGGTGGGCGCGGTAGAGCAGGATGTCCGCGGCCATCAACACCGGGTAGGTGAACAGGCCTACGGTCGCGTTCTCCGCGCCCTGCTTCACCGACTTGTCCTTGAACTGGGTCATCCGACTGGCTTCGCCGAAACCGGTGACGCAGCTGAGCACCCAGGTCAGCTCGGCGTGCTCGGGTACCTGGCTTTGCACGAACAGGGTGGACTTCTTCGGGTCGATGCCGAGCGCGAGCAGCTGTGCGGCGGCGGCCCTGGTGCGCGCCTTCAGCTCCTTGGGATCCTGCGGCACCGTGATCGCGTGCAGGTTCGGGATGAAGTACAGCGCGTCGTAGTCGTCCTGCATGGTCACCCAGTACTGCAGCGCGCCAAGGTAGTTGCCGAGATGGAAGGAGGAGCTGGTCGGCTGGATCCCGGACAGGACCCGCTGCTTGCGTTCAGCGGCCGGGGTTTGCGCAGGACTGGACATACCCCGATCTTCGCATGGGGCTCAAGCCGAATTTCGCTGCACCCAGTTGCGCGGATCGATACCTGGCATGCTCGGCCGCCCGGTGCCGGCCAGTTCGTGTTCGCGCTTGGAGAGCAGTTTGTAGACCGGCGCGCTCGGCCCGGCGAGCGCGCCGCGCAGCACCGGGGGCACCAGCGGGAACGACACGTGCGCGGTGCGGACCGCCCGCGACAGCGCCCGGTAGGCGACCTCGTCGGCAACACCCCAGCGCATCCCGTACATCCGGCGAATCCGTGGCGGCAGGCTGCCCTGTACCAGCAGGTAGAACGCGGAGGTAACGTGTTGCAGCGGCACACCCTGCGCGTAGGGCACACGCTGTCCGGCCAGGTAGGAGCCGACCAGCCGCGCCTCGTCGGTGAGGAACAGCTCATCGGAGGCGAGGTAGCCGTCGAAGAACGCGCGGAACTCACGGTAGCTGCCCGGCGCGGCGTCCGCGGGCATGCCGAACAGCTCGCCCCAGCGCAGGTAATCCTGGTAGAGGCCCTCGCGTTCGCCATCGGTCATGGTGCGCACCAGCAGCTCGTAAGTCACCTCGGCGGAGTCGAAGGTGAAGGCCATCGTCATGAACATCAGATGTGGATCGAGCGCGGAGTAACCGGTGCCCGCCGGATGGCGTGGGCCCGCGTCCTCCGGCAGCGCACCGCGCACCCTGGCGTGCTTCTTCGTGGTGAAGGCCAGCGCGCGGTCGGCCTCGGCCTTGCTGCCGAGGAACACGGCCTCGAACAGATGCCCGGTCAGTGCGAGCCTGGTGTAAGGCGTCATCCGATGCTCGGTGTTCTCCGCGGTACCGACGTAGAGCAGTGGATGCACCGCCCCGACGACCAGGGCGCGCAGGCCGTACGTGACACCTACCGCGCGCTTGCTCATGACTCGCCGAATCATGGAGTGGTCACTGAAATAGCCGGGCTCGGACATCGTCGCCTCCTCATCGAGAGCATCTGGCAACAGCATCCACCAGATTTACATTTCTGGCAATACTCCCTACCAGAAATGAGACCGCAACCTGACCTGCCCACGCCACCGGCCATCGCGCCCGTTCGTAGCCGGCCGCCACCGCACAAAAATCACAGTGCGCAGATCAATGCTGCTGCGTTTGCCTCGCATACGACCACCCCGGCCCCACCCCGGCTTCCGAGCGAAGCAAGACCGAGCATTCCCCGTTCGCGGCCCGGCTCGCGTCCGAGCGGCCGCCGCGTCCGCGACGAAGTCGCCAGCGGCGGTCGCTCGGACGCGAGCCAGAAGGGGGCCGCGAACACGCCGCGCCCGCGCGGCCGAAAACACAGCCCGTGAAAACGCCGCGCCGCAGGCGCTGCAGAATGAACACCGTGACCGTGCAGCGGACCTACGGGGGCATCTCGGCGCAGCAGCGCCGGGCGCAGCGGCGCGCGGCGCTGCTGGAGGCCGCGCTGGAGATCGTCGGGACCGAGGGGCTGGCGAAGCTGACCGTCTCCGGGCTGTGTGCACAGGCCGGGCTCAACGAGCGGTACTACTACGAGAATTTCGCCGGCCGTGACGCCGTGCTGGCGGCGCTGATCGACGGGATCGCGGAGGAACTCGCGGCCGCGATTGTCTCGGCGGTGCGCACCGCACCGCCGGACACCCGCGCGACCGCGCACGCCGCCATCACCGCGGGCGTGCATCTGCTCACCGACGACCCACGCAAGGCGAAGGTCGCACTGATCGCGGGCATGGCGACGCCGGAGCTGCGCGTTCGCACCACCGAGACCGTGCGGGTATTCGCGCGGATGGTGGCCGCGGAGGGCATCGACTTCTACCGGATGAGCGACGCTGCCCCCGATCCCGCGATCGATTTCCGCGCCATGTACCTGGTCGGCGGATTGGTGCAGACGCTGACCGCCTGGCTCCATGGCGATCTGGACCTCACCCGCGACGAACTGATCGAACACACCGTCGACGTGTTCGTGCTGCTTGGCGAGGATCTGGCCGACAAGCTGACGTAAGCGCGCACGTCACAGGCGCAGCGTTACGTCCTGAATGTCGGGCGCGTCCCCCTGCAGCACTACACGGAAAGCCACCTCGCGCCGAGACCAGTAGGCCGCGCAGTCGCGCATGGCTTCGGCGAACCAGTCTCGCTCGACCAGCTCGTCGGCGAGCAGCTCGGCCGAGTCGCGGACCGCGGCAATATATCCGGGCGCGTCCCCGATGAAATCGTCCAGGTCACGGAGGCATTCGTCGAAGGCGTCCTTGTTCTCGCCGAAGTAGTACGGGAACTGGAACACGGCGGCGAACTCGTCGAAGACACCCCCGGTGGTGCGCATCTTCGCGCCGCGCAGCTCGCGCACCAGGTAGCCGGAGGGCACCTTGTCTCGCAGCCCACTGAACTCGGCGGCGTCGCCCGCGAAGGCACCGAGCGTGGGTGGCGCGGACCGAGCGGGAGCATGCTCGGCGCCATCGCCGACAGGACGGGCAAGGAACTGCGACAACGTGACCGATTTCGGCATCAGCGCATCCTCGTGAAGCTCTTGTAGTGGTCGCCCGTATACCAGGCCGAGCCGTCACTGCCGGTGACAATGCGTTCGGCGTCCCGGGATCGGCCGGGCTGTTTCGGATTGACGTCCCATTCCTGATAGGTGATGGGTTTACCGGATGCGTCCGAGGCGGGCAGGTCGCCACCGCGGTTCATCCAGCGTTCGCCCCCCTTGGTGCCAGGGGAGTTCGCCGAGTCGGGCCAGCGGCCCGCATCGATCTCACGCAGGGTGGTGTAGGCGCGGTCCGGGACGCCGGGCGCCTGGGTTACCGGCGACACGGACGATCCGCGTGGGCCGGTGGCCCCGGCTGCGGAGGTCTGCACCGTGGTGGCGCGAGCGGTCGCGACGATGATGGCTGCGGTGTTCTCATCGCCGCCGCCGCGCAGCGCGAGCACCACGACGACCACCAGTGCCAGCGCGACCGCGCCGAGCACGGCGAGGGCGCGAAGCACCTTCGGCGAGAGGCTCATCGGTACTGCACCGTGACGGGCGCGTGGTCGGACCAGCGCTGGTCGTAGGTGGCGGCGCGTTCCACCACCGCCTGCTTGGCGCGTGCGGCGAGATCGCCGCGGGCCAACTGGTAGTCGATGCGCCAGCCCGTGTCGTTGTCGAAAGCGCGCCCGCGGTAGGACCACCAGCTGTACGGTCCCTCGACCTCGGGATACAGCCTGCGCACGACGTCGACATAGCCCGCGGCGAGCATCTCGTCGATCCAGGCGCGCTCCTCGGGCAGAAACCCGGCCGACTTCAGGTTGCCTTTCCAGTTCTTCAGATCGAGCTCGGTGTGCGCGATGTTCCAATCCCCGCTTACCACGAAATCGCCGGTACGCGCAGTCATGGAAACACCTAGTTCGCCCAGGAAGCGGTACTTCTCGTCTTGGCGCGCGGTGCCCGCTTCCCCTGTGTGCACATACACGCTGGCTACGGTGACGTGGTCGAAGTCCGCCTCGAGGTAGCGGCCGGATGCTCCGAACTCGCTGCTGCCGAAGCCGATTCGTACCGCATGCGGCGCACGCCGGGACAGGATGCCGACACCGGCGCGCCCTTTGGACTCCGGCTCGGCGTGCGACAGCCACCACCCGGCATCGAGCGCGGGCGCCAGCGCGGCCCTGACCTGTTCGTCAGTGGCGCGTGTTTCCTGCACACAGACGATGTCGGCCTCGGTGGCCGCGAGCCAAGCGAGCATGCCTTTGCCGGTTGCCGCGCGGACACCGTTCACGTTCACTGTTGAGATGATGTACGGCACTACACGACCGTACAATGCTGGTCAGATGAACTCCCCCGGACACCGCCGTCCAGGAAGGGGTGATGACGATGTCGTCTGACACCTCCAAGTCCTCCTCTGCCGCCGATCGCTCCGGCACCGCCCCGCGAAAGACCGTCACGCACGGTTCCGCCGCTGAACCCCGGCCGATCAAAGCGCTGCACCTGGGTTCCGGCGACCCGCTGCTATTGCTACACGGCTTCATGCTGTCGCCGCATTGCTGGGAGCAGACCGCGGCGCGGCTTTCGTCGCAGTGCGAGGTCTTCGCGCCCACGCTCGCGGGTCACTGGGGCGGCGCGCCCGCGGACGACTGGTCGGTCGACGTGCACGCGCTCGCCGACCGGATCGAGGATCAGCTCGACGATCTCGGCTGGCGCACCTGCCATATCGCGGGAAACGCGCTCGGCGGCTGGGTCGGCGTCGAACTGGCCCGCCGCGGCCGGGCCCGCACGCTGACGCTGATCGCGCCCGCCGGTGGTTGGCACACGCCCTCGCTCACCCAGCTGCGGGTCAGCCTGAAGTTCCTCGCGCTGGTTCCGTTCGTCGAAATCGCCAAGCACCTGGGCGGATTCGCGGTGAACAACCCGATCGCCCAACGCATCGCCCTGCTCGCGCTGAGCAAGAACGCCGCAGCGGTATCGCGGCGCGACACCGCGGCCGCCATCGCCGCAGCATTGCACTGCCCTGCCATGATTCCGATGATTCTCGGCAGCATCCGTTCGCCGGAGCAGGAAGATCTATCCACCCTTCAGACGCCGGTCCGGCTGCTCCTGTCGGAATACGACCGGGTCATCCCCAATCGCGTCTACGCCCGCCGCTATCTGAAGGAACTCCCGGAATCCGCCGACCGCATCCTGGTCAACGGAGTCGGCCACGTGCCGATGCTGGAGGCACCGGACCGCATCGCCACCCTCATCGCCGAACACGTCTACGCCAGCCGGAATCGTCTGCGCGCTGTGTAGTCGGCCGCGCGGGCGCGGCGTGTTCGCGGCCCCCTGATGGCTCGCGTCCGGGCAATGCTCGGTCTCGCTTCTCTCGCACGAAAGTTACGGTGGCCAGGGCTGCTGGTGACCACTAGTAATGATGGGTCGCCCGGGCTTTGCCTGGTAGCCCACGGGTGGGACCTGGGTTGTCAGGCGGGTTGGTCGTTTCGGGACAACCAGCACGATACTTCCGGACGCGCCCGGTCCCGGGCACTACTGCGCGAGCAGGCCCTTGGCGATGTGCGTCACCTGGATTTCGTTGCTGCCCGCGTAGATCATCAGCGACTTGGCGTCGCGCGCGAGCTGTTCCACGCGGTAATCGGTCATATAGCCGTTGCCGCCGAACAGCTGGACCGCCTCCATGGCGACCTCGGTGGCAGCCTCGGACGCGTACAGCTTCATCGCGGAGGCCTCGGCGAGCGTCGGCGGCTTGCCTGCCCTCCCTCGTTCGAGGGTGTTGAACACCATGTTCTGCACGTTGATCCGCGCGATCTCCATTCTCGCCAGCTTCAGCTGGACCAGCTGGAATCGTCCGATCTCCTGGCCCCAGAGCTTGCGACTCGCGGCGTATGCCAGGCAGAGCCGGTGGCATTCGTTGATGATGCCCAGCGCCATGAAGGCGACGCCGATGCGCTCGGCGGTGAAGCTGGAACGGGCGCTGTCCCTGCCGTCGCCGCTCGTATGCTCCTCGGTCTCACCGAGTAGCCGGTCCCGACCGACCCGCACGTTGTCGAAGAACAGCTCACCGGTCGGCGAGGAGTGCAGTCCCATCTTCCGGAACGGCTTGCCCTGGCTGAGGCCTTCCATGCCCTTGTCGAGCACGAAGGTGAGCACCTTCCGTTCGCGCTTGTCGCCGCCCGCGCCGTCGTCGAGTTTGGCGTAGACGATCATCACGTCGGCGTAGGGCCCATTGGTGATGAAGGTCTTCCGCCCATTGAGGATGTAGTCCGCACCATCGCGCTTGACGTAGGTCTTCATGCCACCGAACGCGTCCGAACCGGAATCCGGTTCGGTGATCGCCCACGACACGACCTTCGTCATGGTGACGATATCCTTCAGCCAACGCTCTTTTTGCGCAAGCGTGCCACGCGACATGATGGTGGTGGCGGCGAGCCCGATGCTCACGCCCATTGCGGTGACCAAGCCCATGCACACCCCGGACAGTTCGCCGATCAGCACCGCCATCACCGACTCCTGCCCGGCGAATGGACTTGCGCCGAAAGCCTTCTCCTTCTTGTCCGGCTTCGTCTCGCCTGCGGCGGCGGCTGCCTCGCGTGCCCGCTGCTCAGCCAGCATCTTGTCCACGGCCTCGCCGCCCAAGGTGTCGATCCCGAACTGGCTGAACAGTTTTCGGATGATCAGGTACGGCGGCAGTTCGCCGCTGTCCAGCGCGTCCAGATTGGGGCGGATCTCCCTGTCGATGAACGCCCGGACGGCATCGCGGATCAGCACATCGGTCTCGGACCATTCGAACATCGTCGTTGTTCTCCTAACGTTCCCGCGCGCTCAGGGCAGCCGGGCGGCGATGTCGTCGATCATCCATGGCCCCTCGGTCTCGATGGTCTTCACGTCGTGCCAACCGACCAGCTCGGAAATGGCGCCGCCCTGCACCGCGAACACCTTGCCGGTGAGCGAGCACTTGTCGCCGGCCAGGTAGGCCACCAGTGGCGAGATATTGGCGGGGCTGAAGGCGTCGAAACCGCCGTCGTCGACGGCTTCGGCCTCGGCCGCCATGATCTCGCCCATACCCGGCGTGGCCAGGGTGAGGCGGGTGCGCGCGATCGGTGCGATCGCGTTGACGCGCACGCCGTAGCGCGCCAACTCGTCAGCGGCGACCAGGGTCAGCGCGGCGATCCCCGCCTTGGCCGCACCGTAGTTGGCCTGGCCCGCGTTCGGCACGGTGGTGCCGGAGGCCGAGGCCGTGTTGATCACCGCGGCGTTCGGCTGCCTGCCCGCCTTGGATTGTTCCTTCCAGTACGCGGCGGCATGGTGCAGCACTGCGGCATGGCCCTTGAGGTGCACGGCGATCACCGCGTCCCACTGCGCCTCGTTCATGCCCGCGAGGAAGGCGTCACGCAGGATGCCCGCGTTGTTGACCACGATGTCGAGCCGGTGGAACTTCGAAATAGCGTGTGCGACAAGGTTCTTCGCACCTTCCCAGGTGGCGACGTCGACGGTGTCGGCGACCGCCCTCCCGCCCGCGGCGACGATCTCGTTCACGACATCCTGTGCGGGTCCGCTGTCGGTCCCCTCACCCGCATTGCTGCCGCCGCGGTCGTTGACGACCACGGCGGCGCCTTCCTTCGCGAACAGCAGTGCGTGTTCGCGGCCGATGCCGCGGCCTGCACCGGTGATAACGGCGACCCGTCCGGCCAGTGCACCCATATGTTGTCTCCTTCATCCGGCGATGGGGTGTGTGAATACTGCGGCGCTCCGGCGGACACCGAAATGCCGCCGAAATCAGTCGGCGATCTCCGCCAGTCCGTCGCTGAGGACGACGTCCGCGCCGCGCACGGTCTCGAACGCGTAGGTGGT
Organism: Nocardia sp. NBC_00881; assembly: GCF_045207455.1. Taxonomy (NCBI): domain Bacteria; kingdom Bacillati; phylum Actinomycetota; class Actinomycetes; order Mycobacteriales; family Nocardiaceae; genus Nocardia; species Nocardia sp. NBC_00881. Next base: position 6,995,215 of record NZ_CP108798.1, on the reverse strand, counting down.
CACGCCGTCGGCCGATCCGACCTTCCAGATGCGGGTCTCCAGATCGTCTCCAGGAAAGACCAGCTTCGCGAATCGCACCGCGAATCGCTTCAGCCGACGCACCTCCGAGCCCCCCACCTCGCTGAGCACCGCCCAGGACGCGAAGGCCATGGTGCACAGCCCGTGCGCGATGATGCCGGGCAGCCCGGCGTCCTTGGCCACCTGCTCGTCCAGGTGCAGCGGCACCGGATCGCCGGACGCCGATGCGTAGCGGAAGGTCTGATTGTCGTCGACGTGCTGCGGCACGACCGCGATCGGCTCCTGCGCGCACAGCCGCTCGTCGAACTTGTGTGTGGGAGCAGCCTCCCCGACAGTCTTTCCCGCGTCGATATTGCGGAAGAAGGCGGTCAGATACTGCTCGTTGACTAATTCGCCTGTCTCGCCGCGGCATTCGATGAGAATGGTGATGGCCGTCCCGTTGGAGCGGCTGGTGTATCCGATCGCCTTGGCGCGTGACACCAGCCGATCGCCGGGCAGGATCGCCCGATGGCAGTGGAAGTCCTGTTCCCCATGCACGACCCGGCCGAAGATGTCCATCGGCGCGACGTCGATCACGGGCATCATCATGGCCTCGAAGACGGGGACGATGGCGAAGACCGGCGGGGCCACCGCCCCCGCCGAGTGCGCGACGATCGGATCGTTGGTCGCGGCGGCGTATTCCGCGATGCGCGCGCCGGTGACCTCGAAACGCTCTTCGTCACACCAGGTTTCCAGGCCCGCGTCGTCGAACTCGACAACGCGGGCAGCCGTGGTCTCGGTGCTCATACCGCGGCAAGCGCGTCGAGCTGCTCGAGCGACCGATCGAGCTGTTTGGTGCCATCCTTCTCGACCGCCTTACCCAGCGCGCCCTTGATCAGCGCCCCCTCGAAATCGCCGGACACCGAGATCGTGCTCCCGTTGCCCTTGGGCTGGATGTCGAAGGTGAATTCGGTCTTCACCCCGGCCATACCCGTGCCGCCGAGGGTGAGTTTGTTCGGCGCGGCGACCGAAACGATGGTCCACTCCAGTTTGTTCGCCATACCGAGCATCACGATCTTGGCGATCAGCTTGTCGCCCTCACTCAGCACGGCAGGCGGCTCCTCCATGAAGCGCTCGTGGATGGTAAACCACTTGTCCCAGGTCTGTGGGTCGGAGACGACCGCCCACAGCGCCTCGGGAGCGGCGTTGACATCCTTGGTGGCTTCGATGTGTCCCATATCTTCTACTCCTCGTCGGGTGCGGCGATAGCCGCATTCAGCGGTCGGCGCGCTGGTAGGCGGTGACGACCGCGGCGCCGCCGAGGCCGATGTTGTGCTGGAGCGCGGCGGTGATGTTGTCCACCTGCCGCTTGTCCGCGGTGCCGCGCAACTGCCAGGTCAGTTCGGAGCACTGCGCCAGACCGGTGGCGCCGAGTGGGTGACCCTTGGAAATCAGGCCGCCGGAGGGGTTCACGACCCACTTGCCGCCGTAGGTGGTCAGGTTGTCGTCTATCAGCTTCCCTGCCTCGCCCGCGCCGCACAGGCCCAGAGCTTCGTACAACAGCAGTTCGTTGGCCGAGAAGCAGTCGTGCAGCTCGATGACCTGGAAGTCCTCGGGGCCGAGCCCGGCCTGCTGATAGACCTTCCGCGCGGCCCGGACGTTCATGTCGTAGCCGATGAGGTTCTTGGCGGTGCCGTCGAAGGTGGAGGCGAAGTCGGTGGTCATCGCCTGGCCGACGATCTCCACCGCCTGCGCGGCGAGATCGTGCTTGTTCACGAAGTCCGCACTCGCCAGGATCACCGCGCCGGACCCGTCGGAGGTTGGCGAGCACTGCAGCTTGGTGAGTGGGTCGTAGATCATCCGCGACCCGAGGATGTCGTCGAGCGTGTACTCGTCCTGGAACTGGGAGTACGGGTTGTGCACCGAGTGCCTGTGGTTCTTGTAGCCGATCTTCGCGAAGTGCTCCGCGGTGGTGCCGTACTGCTTCATGTGCTCGCGGCCCGCGGCGCCGAACATCCACGGTGCCACTGGGAACAGCACTTCGGAGATCTCGGCGAGCGCCATGACGTGCTTGGCCATCGGCTGCTCGCGATCGTCCCAGGTGGAGCCGAGCGAGCCGGGCTGCATCTTCTCGAAGCCCAGCGCCAGCGTGCAGTCGGCCAGCCCACCCCGGATCGCCTGCGCCGCGAGGTAGAGCGCGGTCGAGCCGGTGGAGCAGTTGTTGTTCACGTTGATCACCGGGATGCCGGTGAGGCCGAGTTCGTAGACGGCGCGTTGTCCCGAGGTGGACTCGCCGTAGACGTAGCCGACGTAGGCCTGCTCCACCAGGTCGTAGGCGACGCCGGCGTCCGCGAGCGCCTTGGTCCCCGATTCCTTGGCCATGTGTGGGTAATCCCAGTTGCTGCCGTCGTCGTTCACGCGGCGGCCCGGCTTCTCGAATTTCGTCATGCCGACGCCGACGACGTAGACCCTTTTCGACATCGAACTCCTCAGATAGTGCGCGCTCCGCGGCCCGCACGGCGGATGGTCATAGGCCGATCCGGCCCGATCCAGCTGAAACAAACATACAAATATGTATGTAAGTGCGCAAGGGTGTCGCGCCGAGCGCGCCCAATAGCCAGGGGTTCACAGACTTTTGTGAGTAGCCATGCCGCGCGACAGTTCGGGAACAAGGTCCATATGGCGAGTCGGACATCCCGAAGTCTCGATCCGGGCGTACCGACTATTCGGCGGCGGCGATCTCGCGGAGGTGAGCGCAGGCACGATGCCAGCGGCGGTGGGCACGTTCGACATCCGGGTCGATGAAGTTCGAGATCAGGATGCCGCGCAGCGCGTCCATCGCGGTGTAGATGAAGTCGCGCGCCTCCTTGCGGCGTACATCGTCCGGCACGAAGCGGGCGACCGCCATCAGGACCGCGTTGTTGACGAACGGCTCGACCTTCTGCATCGCCGCGGCGAGCACCGGATCGGTCCGCCCGGCCACCCACAGCTCGACGGTCGCGATGAACAGCGGGCCCTGGTGCAGCTCCCACAGGAAGTCCAGCGCCGCCGGGACCGGATCCGCGCCGTCCTCGACCCGGGACATCTCTCGCATCGCGGTCTCGGCGCGCAGTTGCGCCAAATGGCTGATCGCGGCGACCACCAGATCGGTCTTCGAGCCGAAGTGGTGCACCTGAGCCCCGCGGGTCACTCCCGCCCACTCGGCCACCCGGGGAGTGGTTGTGCCCGCGTATCCGTACTCGACCAGGCAATCCACCGTCGCGTCCAGCAGCCGAGTGCGCATCTCGGTGCTGCGCTGCTCCTGCGTACGCCGCTGCTGCTTCACCGGTACACCCTGACCATCCGCCAATCCTACACTTACATACAGCTCTGTATGTTCTGCCGAGCGGATGGCAAGGGGACCTCTCCTCCGATGCCCCAACCAGGTGCCGCACACGCTGGGATCAGAAGTGCGTGGTGTGGCGGCGGGCGATCCAGGTGGTGAGGCGGAAGAGGAGGATGCCGAGCACAGCGAGACCCGCGCCGACAATGGCGGGGGCGGAATAGCCGAGGCCCGCGGCGATGACGACACCACCTAGCCAGGCACCGACGGCGTTGGCGGTGTTCAGAGCGGCGTGGTTCAGGGCGGCGGCGAGTGTTTGGGCGTCGGCGGCGACGTCCATCAGGCGGGTCTGCAGGCCAGGCGACAACATGGCTCCCGAGGCGCCGACCAGGAATGCTCCGACAGCCGCGGCATACGGGTTGTGCGCGGCGGCGACGAAACCGGCGAGGATGACCGCCATGGCGATCATGGCCGCGTAGATCGTACGGTCGACGCCGCGGTCGGCCAGCACGCCACCGACGATGTTGCCGACCACCATGCCGACGCCGAACAGCATCAGCACCACGGGCACCAGCCCGGCCCGCATTCCCGCGACCTCGGTGAGCGTGGTCGCGATGTAGGTGTAGACGGCGAACATGCCGCCGAAGCCGACGGCACCGACCAGCAGGGTCAACAGCACCTGCGGGCGACGCAGCGCGCCGAGTTCGGTCATCGGGTTGGTCGCTGTGATGCCGGTGAGTTCCGGGACGAAACGGATCAGGGCCGCGACGGTGGCGACGCCGATCATCGCGACCACCACGAACGCGTCGCGCCAGCCGAGATGCTGGCCGAGCCAGGTGGCGGCGGGAACGCCGACGACATTGGCGGCGCTCAACCCCAGCATAACTGCGGCAATCGCCTTGGCGCGCTGCCCCACCGGGGCGAGCGTGGCGGCGGCGAGCGAGGCGACACCGAAGTAGGCGCCGTGCGGCAACCCGGAGACGAACCGCGCGAGCACCAGCGTCTGGAACGAGGGCGCCAGCACTGTAGCCACGTTACCGAGGGTGAACGCGACCATCAGCGCGACGAGCAATCGCTTGCGCGGAACTCGCGCGCACAGTGCGGCGATCACCGGAGCGCCGACAACCACACCGAGCGCGTAGGCCGACACCGCGTGGCCCGCGATCGGTTCGGAGATTCGCATGGCGGAAGCGATGTCTGGCAGCAAACCCATAGTGACGAATTCGGTTGTGCCGATCCCGAATCCGCCGAGCGCCAGCGCCAGCATGGCGGGAATGTGCCAAGTAGTCCGCTCGGCCTTGTCGGGAGGTACGAGCGTACGAATAGCTACTGGGGTCACACGGTCGTGCAACCGCTCGGCAGGCGAATCCGCTTCCTGGAGCAGACGTGAGTTCGACCACCGTGCCATCGAGAAATCATGTAGGCCCGCTCCGGAAGCCACAAAGGGACGAACCTCCCGCACGTGACAAGGACGGCGCCACAGCTGCTGCCCCGACAGCAGTAGACGGTGGCTCCCGCGAGCGCAGGCCCCACGACGGACCCGCGGGAGAATGCCGAGAACCGCGAGGGAGACGCCCACGGTGACGGGGTAGTGCAGCCGAAGCCCGCGGCGATCACAAGGCCGCCGACGCACGCGCCTGCGTGTTTCGCTGCCAGACAAGAGAATTCGCTAATAGGCGAGAGACTGATGCGTGGAGCGCTTCAGTCCGCCGCCGATCCGACCCGGGGCTTCCTACCCGCACCGGAACCGGCCGGCGAGCGCCGCTGGAAAGTGCGGCGGTATTCCGCCGGAGTAACCCCGATGACGCCGGAGAAGTGGCGGCGCAGGTTGGTGGCGGTGCCGAGGCCGGACATGCGGCTGATTCGTTCGATGCCGTAATCGGTCGATTCCAGCAGGGATTGGGCGTGCGCGAGGCGCTGGCCGAGCAGCCACTGCATCGGGGTAACGCCGGTGGACTGCTGCAGGCGGCGGTGGAAGGTGCGTTGGCTCATATTGGCCTTGGCGGCGAGGGTCTCGACGGTGAGCGGCTCGTCGAGGTGCGCGATGGCCCATTGCAGCACAGGGCCGAGATCGTCCTCCGTGCGCGCCGGAATGGTCAGGTCGACGAACTGCGCCTGCCCTCCGGAGCGGTGCGGCGGGATCACCATGCGCCGGGCCAGCCCATTGGCGACAACCGCACCGAGATCCCGCCGGACCAGGTGCAGACAGAGGTCGAGCGCGGCGGTCATGCCCGCGCTGGTGAGGATGTCGTCATCGTCGACATAGAGCACCGAGCCGTCGACCTCGATACTCGGGTAGCGCTTGGCCAGCAGGGGCGCGTGTTCCCAGTGCGCGGTGACCCGGCGCCCGTGCAAGATCCCGGCGGCGGCGAGGGCGAACGTGCCGTCACACAGGGCGACTATGCGCGCGCCGCGGCGATGCGCTTCGACAAGGGCGTCGAGCAGTTCCCGCGGCAATTCACGTTCGGCGGTGACGCAGTCCTGCGCGACCGAAGGGACGATGACCGTGTCGGCCTCCAGCAGTTCCGCCAGCCCGTACTCCGGCCGCAGGAACGCGCCGAAGCCCATCGGCTGCGCGTCCGTCGCCGACGTCACCGAGCAAACGCGAAAGTCGTACCACGGGTCGGCCAGATCGGGCTGCGGCGTGCCGAAGATCGAGGCCACCACGCCCAGCTCGTAGAGATCCCAGGGATGCAGGGCGCCGGGAGCGAGTGCCATCGCGACGGTTCGACCAGTCATACCACCAGCATGGCAGGAAGCGTTCGATTATGGGCAGTTCTGCCACTCACTCCACGCCGCCCGGAGCACCGAGACTGGTCTCCGGGCGCCCCGCACACTCGAACTCACGAACCGACGGAGGAACCAATGAACGACAACCGGACTCCGGTGACCGTCCTCGGCCTGGGGCGCATCGGCGCGACGATCGCCGAGATCTTCCTACGCAACGGCCACCCGACCACCGTGTGGAACCGGTCCGCCGACAAGGGAACCCGGCTCGCGGAGCTGGGCGCGCGAAGGGCGCCGACACCCGCCGAGGCGATCGCCGCGGGCAGGCTGGTCGTGGTCGCGGTGGCCGACACCGGCGGGGCCGCCGCCCTGCTCGGCTCGACACCGGGTGGACTGGACGGGCGCACCATCCTGAACGTTGCCACCGGACGCCCGGACGAGGCGCGCGCACTGGGCGTCGCGCTCAGCGGCCGCGGCGGCTACTTCCTGGACGGCGGCATCCTGGGGGTGCCGCAGACCCTCGGCACGCCCGACACCCTGCTGGTGTACAGCGGCTCCCCCATCGCGCAGGCCGAGCACGCCGACACCATCGTCGAACTCGGGAACGCGAAGTACCTCGGTGCGGACGCCGGCCTGGCAGGACTGCACGACATGGCGGTGCTCGCGGGCATGTACGGCATGTTCGGCGGCTTCTTCCAGGCCGTCGCGATGGTGGGCAGCGAGAATTTCACTGCGGGCGAATTCACCGACAGCTTCCTTGTCCCATGGTTCCGCGCACTGCTGGACATGCTGCCGGTACTCGCCGCGGAAGTCGACTCCGGGAAGTTCCCGGTCAACTACTCCGACCTGGCGGTCAACCAGGCGGGCCTGGCCAATATCCGAACAGTCAGCCGCACCCAGGGCGTGCCTACGGATCTGCTCGACCCGCTGCAGCGACTGTTCGACGCGGAAGTCGAACGCGGCAACGGTTCGGCGAGTTTCACCCGTGCCGTCGCCGGCCTGATCGGCAGCGGTGCGGCGAGCCGGAACTGACCCGGGAAACGGTCCGGGCACCCGTTCCACCACAGGGTCGGGTGCCCGATTCCGTTCAGCGCGGCGCTGGGTACCTACCCAGCGCCGGAGTCGGCCGTGCGTTATGTCTCGGCACGCAGCTCGCCGCCGAGACTCCAGGTCGGCTCAGCGCAGCGCGTGAGCCAGGTTGGCGTCCAGCGCGCCGAGGAACTCCTCGGTGCTCAGGTAGCCCTGGTCCCCGCCGACGAGCAGCGCGAGGTCCTTGGTCATCTGCCCGCCCTCGACGGTCTTGATGACGACGTCCTCCAGGGTCTGCGCGAAGCCGATGACCTCAGGAGTGTTGTCCAGCTTGCCGCGGTGCTCGAGGCCGCGGGTCCAGGCGAAGATCGACGCGATCGGGTTGGTCGAGGTCGGCTTGCCCTGCTGATGCTGGCGGTAGTGCCGGGTGACGGTGCCGTGCGCGGCCTCGGCCTCGCAGGTGCGGCCATCCGGGGTCAGCAGCACGGAGGTCATCAGGCCGAGCGAACCGAAGCCCTGCGCGACGGTGTCGGACTGCACGTCGCCGTCATAGTTCTTGCAGGCCCAGACGTAACCACCCTCCCATTTCATGGACGAGGCGACCATGTCGTCGATCAGGCGGTGTTCGTAGGTGAGGCCCGCCGCGTCGTACTGGGTCTTGAACTCGGCGTCGAAGACGTCCTGGAAGGTGTCCTTGAACATGCCGTCGTAGGCCTTCAGGATGGTGTTCTTCGTGGAGAGGTACACCGGATAGTTCTGCTGCAGGCCGTAGTTGAACGACGCCCGCGCGAAGTCCTCGATGGACTTCTTGAAGTTGTACATGCCGAGCACGACACCGCCGTCCTCGGGCATCTTCACGACCTCGTGCTGAATCGGCTCGCTGCCGTCGTCAGGAGTGAAGGTCACGGTGACCGTGCCCGCCTGATACACCTTGAAGTCGGTGGCGCGGTACTGGTCGCCGAAGGCGTGCCTGCCGATGATGATCGGCTTGGTCCAGCCCGGCACCAGCCGCGGAACGTTGGAAATGATGATCGGGGCACGGAAGATGGTCCCGCCAAGAATGTTGCGGATGGTGCCGTTCGGCGACCGCCACATCTTCTTCAGGCCGAATTCCTTGACGCGCGCCTCGTCCGGTGTGATGGTGGCGCACTTCACGCCGACGCCGTGCTTCTTGATGGCCTCAGCGGCGTCGATCGTGACCTGGTCATCCGTCTTGTCCCGGTACTCGATGCCCAGGTCGTAATACTCCAGGTTCACATCGAGATACGGGTGGATCAGCTTGTCCTTGATGAACTGCCAGATGATCCGGGTCATCTCGTCGCCGTCGAGTTCGACGACGGTGCCTTCAACCTTGATCTTGGACATGGATCTTCGTGTCCTCCTAGGATGGTGCCCTTATTGCACGGCCAGGCGAACACGCTTGTGAGCGGACCCCAGCTGTTCCAACAGACAACGTATATGTCCCGCGTTGTCCGCGAGACTTCTGGTGCAAACAAGACAAGCGTACTGCTTCCGAAGATCTCACCGCGCGGGTAGCCCCCGGGGTGAGCCGGGCCACGAGTTACCGGTTGGTAGGGCGGCATCTTCGCGGCGCGCAACGACCGTTGCCGTCGGCAACCCCTCGATACCGCGACGCACAGGAAAACGACGAGGTCCGCGCATCGCCGGTGCGATACGCGGACCTCGTGCGACCGAATCAGACGGCGACCGGAACCCGGGCGTCCGAGGCGCCTGCAGCGCCTTGTTCGGAGCCTTCGATCAGGCTCTCGGGCCGATCCCGGATCATGAGGGCGATGACCGGGATAGCCGCGAGGAAGAACCCGGCGCCGACATAGAAGGCCACGTCGTAGCTGTGGATCGCGGCACGCGCGGCCAAGTTGTCGATGGCTGGATTGTTCGCCGCGAAGGTCTTGGCGACCTGCACCGAGATGGTGGTCAGCAACGCTGTGCCGACCGCGCCGCCGACCTGCTGCGCCGCGTTCAGCAGCGCGGAGGCCACACCCGAGTCCTCTTCCTCCACTTGATGCAGGGCAACGGTCTGCATGCCGACGAACAGCGGACCCATGCCCAGCGCGATCAACACCTGCGCGGGCAGCACACCCGCGAGGTAACTGTCGCCGAAGCCCAGTTGCGCGAGCAGCACCAGGCCGATGACCCCGAGCACGGCGCCGCCCACCATCAGCGGACGCGGCCCGAGCTTGGGCAGCAACGCACTGGTGACGCCCGCGGAGATCGCGATGCCCGCCGGGAAGGGCAGGAACGCGAAGCCTGCCTTCAGCGCGGAGTAGCCGAGCGTGATCTGGAAGTAGTAGCTCAGGAACAGGAACATCGCGAACATGGCGATCGGGATGAGCAGCGCGGCAAGGAACGCGCCACCCCGGTTGATCTCCCCAGGAATGTGCAGCGGCAACAGCGGGTTCGACGAGCGCCGTTCGATCGCGACGAAGGCGATGAGCAAGCCCAGCCCCACGATGAGCAGCGCGAGGGTGCTGCCCGCCAGCCAGCCGTCGTCGGCGGCGCGGCTGAAGCCGTACACAATGGCGATCAGGCCCGTCGTCACGGTGAGGGCGCCCGGCACGTCGTAACCTCCGCTGCGCGGCGTCGGCACGTCCTTCACCACCCAGGCCAGCGCGCCGAGCAACGCGAGCAACGCGACCGGCGTGTTGACCAGCAGGCACCAGCGCCAGGAGGCGTACTCGGTGAGTGCGCCGCCCGCGATCAATCCGAGCGCCGCGCCGCCGGCGGAGACGCCGGCGAACAGGCCGAAGGCCTTGGCGCGCTCACCGGGTTCGGTGAAGGTCACCGACAGCAGCGAGAGCGCGGCCGGCGCGAGCAGTGCGGCGAACGCACCCTGGAGCGCACGCCCGGCAAACATCTCGGCGCCATTCTGCGCGAGACCGGCCAGAGCGGAGGCCCCTGCGAAGCCGACCAGCCCGATGAGGAAGATCCGGCGCCGCCCCAGGTAATCGGCCAGCCGACCGCCCAGCAGCAGCAGGCCGCCGAAGATCAGCGTGTAGGCCGTGAGCATCCATTGCCGGTTGCCGTCACTGATATCGAGATCGCGCTGGGCGAACGGCAGCGAGATGGTCACGATCGTGGCGTCCAGAACCACCATGAGCTGGGCTAATGCGATCACCCCCAGCGCAAGCCAGCGCGCCGAACTGCCCTGTCTTTCCGGAACGTCTACCGCTTTCGCAGTCTCGGTCACCGTCATCTCCTCGTTGGTCGAAGTAGTGGAGCCATCCTGTCATTTAGCGACATTTGTCGTCAAGAGAAAAATGTCGCAATCCGACATTTGGCCGTTCTAGACATGAAACTGTCAGATCGCGATACGATGTGCACATGCTCGAGTCATCAGCGCCGATCGGCGCGAGCGCAGCGGCGGACACCTCCGCGAGCCCACCAGCGAACCCGGGGCAGCCCGGCCTGCGCGAACGCAAGAAGCAGCAGACCAGGCTGCGCATCATCGAGGCCGGCCTCGACCTGTGTGACACCCAGGGCTTCGACGCGACAACGGTCGAGCAGATCGCCAACGCCGCCGATGTCTCGCCGCGAACGATCAACCGCTACTTCGACAGCAAAGAGGACATCGTCCTCGGCCCGGTGAAGGACTTCGGGCTCGCCGTCGCCGAGACTCTGCGCGACCTTCCGGTCGCAGGCAACGAACTCGAGTCGCTGCGCGAGGCGTTCTTGCACGTGGTGGGCCAGGCTGCCGACGAAGGCAACACGGGACCGATCTCGTTCCGGCAGTTCCAGCAGATGCAGCGGATTCTGCGCAGCAACCCGTCGGTCAGCGCGCGCAGCCTCGAACAGGCCGACGACAAGACCGCCGCGATCGCGGCCGTGGTGGCCGAGCGGCTCGGCACCGAACCCGACTCACCCGCGGTGCGCCTGATCGTCGGAACCTGGCAGCTGATCGGCCACGTCGGCATGGAGTGCTCAGGCGAGGCGTTCGTTCAGGACGACCTTGCGACCGCGGCCGCGGCCGCGGCAGGACGCGCCGCGTTCATCGCCACCTTCGACGAGTTCGTACGCACCTGCTGCGTCGCGCGAACCAGCGATGGCCAGTGAGTTCGCCGGAAGATTTCTAAGGCTGACCGCCTGCCAGCTATGATGCCGAAAAGGTCATGAGTGCCAGCGCCAAGCCCCGGCTCGCTGGCCGGCAACCCTCCAGCTGCGGCGGGGTGCTCCGGGTGATGACCTGGCTCCCGAAAGTCGGGAGCAAGCGCGCACAGGAGGTCGCCGAAATGTGTTGTTGTTCACACATACCGGGATAACCCTTCAGTACCGGCGAACACCTGCTTTGGAGCAAAACCATGAGTGATTTCACCGCGCCCGCGACCGGAAACTACCTGGCGCAGGTGCCGTTCGGCACTGAGCAGATCCAGCTCGGACAGGTTCGTTCCGGCATGACGAGCGCTCGCCCGCACACGCAGCGACTGGTCCCGAATGGCACGGTCGCCGCGTTCGCGCCGCGCGGCGGCGTCGGCGCGGGCAAGAAGTTCGTCGACGGATCGGCCCCGCAGAGCCTTGTGGCTAACATCGGGGATGTGCGTTCTCTCGTGATGGACCCCGCGTCGAGGACGCATTCTCACCTGGCACCCGACGAGAGATCGGCCTCCGGAGCTATCCACCGCCTGGTCCGCCCGACAGTTGGTATCCGAGATTCCGACACCGACCCTCGCGCCGGTTTCGCGGCGGCTGCGGCGTGACCGTGCGTATCGAACCGAATATCGCCTGTTCGTCCGGCGTGGTACAGCCGCCTCCAGACGGGCGGCTCGGCATCATCGCCATCGGGGATGCGCTCCTGGAGAGCGGCGCGGTCGTGCCGGACGTCCACTTGGCGGTGCAGCGCTGGGGTGAGCTCTCCCCCGCGCTGGACAATGTCGTGCTTGTCGAACACGCGCTGACCGGCGACTCGCACGTCGTCGGCAGGGCCGATGACATCCACCCGCTGCCGGGCTGGTGGGACGGGATGGTCGGTCCCGGCGCGCCGCTGGACACCGACGAATGGTGCGTGATCGCGACGAACGTGCTCGGCGGCTGCATGGGCAGCACTGGCCCGTCCACCCGCGATCCGGACGGAAAGCCTTGGGGCGCACGGTTTCCGGAGATCTCCATCCGAGACCAGGTAACCGCGGAGGCGGCATTGATGGACCTGCTCGGCATCCGGCGGCTCGCCGCCGTCGTCGGCGGGTCGATGGGCGGCATGCGGGTGCTGGAGTGGATGGTCGGCGCGCCGGAACGGGTCGCCTCCGCGCTGGTGCTCGCGGTCGGCGCGCGCGCCACCGCCGACCAGATCGGCACTCAGACCACGCAGATCGCGGCGATCAAAGCCGACCCCGACTGGCAGGGTGGCGACTATCACGACACCGGCCGCGCCCCGATGGCCGGCATGGGCATCGCCCGGCGCATCGCGCACCTGACCTACCGCACCGAGTCCGAGCTCGACCACCGGTTCCAGAACAAGCCCCAGGGCGACGAGGATCCGTTGCGCGGCGGCCGCTATGCGGTGCAGAGCTACCTGGACCACCAGGCCGAGAAGCTGTGCAAGCGCTTCGATCCCGCCACGTACGTGCTGCTGACCGAGGCGATGAACCGCCACGACGTCGGGCGCGAGCGCGGCGGTGTCGCGGCGGCGCTCGCGTCCACGCCGGTGCCCTGCGTGGTCGGTGGCGTCGATTCCGATCGGCTCTACCCGCTCTGGACCCAGCAGGAGCTGGCTGATCTGCTACCCGGCTGCGACGGGCTGGAGGTCGTGCACTCGCGCGACGGGCACGACGGTTTCCTCACCGAGGCGGCCGCGGTCTCGAAGCTGCTGACCGAGACCATGCGGTTGGCGCGGATCGGCCTGCGGTCCGGACGCTGAGCCGCGAACCTCCGGGCGGGGCTTGTACGCCTGAATGTCAGCCGCCACCGACACGAAACATCGTGCGCTAGCCGACACCCATCGTGTTGATCGTGACCGCGAGGAACACGATGCTCGAGCCGAGCAGGGTGAGCGCACCCACGTCGAACGGCTTGCTGCGCACCGCGAGCAGACCGACCCGCGCCGTCGGCAGGCACAGGCGGAACGCCGCGGCCAGCAGCGTCGCACCGCCGAAGAACAACGCCCCACGTCGCCACCGGTCGGAGGCGACGAACACCACGGCCACCACAATCACCACTGTGACGACGACCATCGGCAGATGGCAGCGCAGGAACTGCGCACCCAGGCTGCGGCTGCCGGACCGGTGTTCGGCGGTGGGCATGTCAGCGTCGGTCACGCCTCCGATTCTTGCAGACGCACCCACCCCGCTCCGCTGACAGGCATCAGGAACAACGCCACATCCTTCGCCATCCCGAACGGACAGATACACATGCGTTGTGCATGCGCCTAGGAATGCCCCACCGGGAATCACGACTATGCGTCGACGACGAACGTCATCACCGCCGACGTGACCGGCCAGCCCAGCACGGGCAGCTGCGGCTGAGCCGCACACACTATTCCGAGCGGTGCTCGGCAGCTACCACGGCCCGGCGGCAGCTCGAGCCTGCCGCCGGGGCCTCGACTCAGCTGCACCGGCACCTGATTAACTGGCCCTGTGTTCCATCTGATGTTCCATGAGCCGTGCATCCCGCCGAATACCGGGAACGCGATTCGATTGGTCGCGGGGACCGGGTGCCATCTTCATCTGATCGAGCCGCTGGGGTTCGATCTGTCCGAGCCGAAGTTGCGGCGGGCCGGGTTGGATTACCACGATCTGGCGTCGGTGACGGTGCACTCCGATTTGGCGGCGGCGTGGGAAGCGCTGCGCCCGAAGCGGGTTTATGCGTTCACCACGCAGGCCACCACCAGGTTCACCGACGTGACGTACCGCGAGAACGACGTGCTGCTGTTCGGGACCGAACCCACCGGCCTGCCCGAGGCGGTGCTCACCGATCCGCGCGTCACCGATCTGCTGCGCATCCCGATGCTGCCGGGACGCCGCTCGATGAACCTCTCGAACGCGGCGGCGGTGACGGTGTACGAGGCGTGGCGCCAGCTGGGGTTCCCCGGCGGAGTCTAGACGACGGATGGAAAGCATTGTCCGTCAACGACACCGCGGATCAGACGTTGATCTCGAACCGTTTGAAACGCGACGCGGCGCCCGCCGCCAGCCGGACCGCGGACTTGGGCACCCCGTAGTGCTCGGCGATCAGCTCGATCGCGGCCTTGTTGGCCTTGCCTTCGACAGCGGGAGCCCGCACGTACAGTTGCAGGCTCCCGTCGTCGAAGGTTTCCACCAGCGGACCCTTACGACTGTTCGGCTTGATCGTCGCCCTTACTACCGTCGTCACCCTTGTCTCCTGCGCTGGTATCCGCGCCTCGCGAGGGTTCGGCGCTGGTCGAAGGCTCCACGGGAGCCGGTGCCGATTCTCCCCCTCCACGCACGGCTTTCCTACGCCGCGGCACCAGCCGGGCGATGCCCCACACCAGGGCGGCGATCACCAACAGGAAGCCGAGCCACGGTATGGCCTTGCCGGTGAACACGACCGCGTCCTCGAGCCAGTTCACCAGCGAGTTCCAGCCGGAGACGATGCCGTCCCAGAAGTTGTCGGCGTCGTCGTCGGATTTCTTGTCTCCGGTGGTGATATCGATGGTCAGCGTGGACAGGGCGACCTGATCGTCGAGATGCCGCTTCTGCGCCGTGAGGCTGTCGAGCTCACCCTGTCGGCTGGTCATCGCCTGCTCCGCATTGAGCAGGTCGGCGGTGTTGGTGGCGCCCGCGATAAGCGCGCGCAGCCGGTCGACCGAAGCCTGTAGCGCCTTGATCCTGGCGTCCAGGTCCTCCCACTGCATGGTGACGTCGTCCCGATTGGTGCTGACCCGGGTAACGCGCCCGACGCCGCCGAGGGCATCGATGAACGTGTCGGTCTTGTCGGCGGGTACCCGGACGGTGAGCGTGGCGCTCGGCTCGTCGTCGGTGCCGGGCTGCTCGGTGCGGCTGTCGATCCGGCCGCCTACCTCGCGCACCCGATCGGCGATCGTGCCCGCCGCGGCGACGGGCGCGTCAGCAGTGATCTCGACACTGCCGGTGACGACCTCCTTGCGCACGGAAACCGTTTCTCCGCGGGAGTTGTCGTCCCGCTTCGGCGGCGCTTTTTCCCGTAGCCCGGGAGGAACCATCGCGGGAGCCGGCCCGGTGGCCAGCGTCGACGATCGGCCAGGCACAGACTTCTCGTCGTCATCACCGCACCCGGCGAGCACAGTCAAACCCAGCACAGCGACGCAGAGCACAGCAAGCTTCCTCATTTATCGCACAGTAGCCGCTTACCCGGCGCGAACAGCACGAATAAGCCTTCTCCAGAACACTTCCAGCACTTCTCTATTGACGTCCTCCCATGCCGACACCTATCCGACGTCGGATGGATGGCGCTGGTGACGTTGGCCTCGGACTGGCGCTTGCCCTACAGAAGATCCGGGGATCTGCGCGCCCATCTCTCGGATCAGCGGAAGTCGCGCGATCTCGACTCCATCCGCAGATCCAAACGCTGCAGGTGTTCGGCGACAACGCTGACCGCACCCTCGGCATTTTGCACCCGGCCGCGGATGAGCAGGGCGGGAGCGCCCTGGGCGAGACGGCGGTAGCGGCTCCACAGACCCACCGAGCAGACGATGTTCACCATCCCGGTTTCGTCCTCCAGGTTGAGGAAGGTAACCCCCTCGGCGGTGGCGGGGCGCTGCCGGTGCGTCACCGCGCCGCCCACCAGGACGCGCGAGCCGTCGGGGACGTCGAGCAGGCCGGAAGCCGGTGTGACGCCGAGGGCGTCGAGCCGAGGGCGCAGGAACTGGGTCGGATAGCTGTCCGGGGAGACACCCGTGGCCCAGACGTCGGCGGCGGCCATTTCCACATCGCTCATACCGGGCAGAGCGGGCGCGGTGGTGGCCGCACCGGTGCCGGGCAGCCGGTCCGGACGTTCACCGGCGGCGGCGCCCGCCGCCCACAGGGCTTCCCGGCGCGTACTGCCGAGGTTGCCGAGCGCACCGGCCGTAGCGAGGGATTCCGCTTGGGCGACCGTGAGTTCCACCCGTCCGGTCAGGTCGAGGAAGGAGGTGTAGGGCCGCTCGCCCCTGGCAACGACGATGCGTTCGGCGAGGTCGGCGCCGATATGGCGGACGGCAGCGAGGCCGAGGCGCACCTCGGTGCCCTTCGCTTCGAGGGTGGGTTCGGCGCGGCTGGCGTTGATGTCGGGGCCGTGCACCGCGACGCCGTGCCTGCGGGCGTCGGCGACCAGGGACTGTGGCGAGTAGAAGCCCATCGGCTGAGCACGCAGCAGACCCGCGCAGAAGGCGGCGGGGTGATGCAGCTTGAACCAGGCCGAGTAGAACACGATCGAGGCGAAGCTCTGCGAATGACTTTCCGGAAAACCGAAATTCGCGAAAGCGTAGAGCTTCTCGTAGATGCGGTCGGCGACTTCGCCGGTGATGCCGTGCCGCTCGCGCATGCCCTGGTAGAGCCGTTCCTTCAGGCGGTCCATGCGTTCCGGGGACCGCTTCGAGCCCATGGCGCGGCGCAGCTGATCGGCTTCGACGGCGGTGAACCCGGCGGCATCGACGGCCATCTGCATGAGTTGTTCCTGAAACAGCGGAACACCGAGAGTGCGTTCCAGCGAATTCCGCAGCGCGGGATGGTCGTAGACAATCTCCTCCGCCCCGTTGCGACGCCGGATGTAGGGGTGCACCGAACCGCCCTGGATGGGGCCGGGGCGGATCAGCGCCACCTCGACCACCAAGTCGTAGAAGCTCCGTGGTTTCAGCCGGGGCAACGTGGCCATCTGCGCCCGCGACTCGACTTGGAAGACGCCTACCGAGTCCGCGCGCGTCAGCATCTCGTAGACGGCGGGTTCGGCCAGATCCAACGTGTGCAGCTCGACGGTCTCGCCCTTGTGCTCGCGCACCATGTCGATCATGTAGTGCAGCGCGGAAAGCATGCCGAGTCCGAGCAGGTCGAACTTCACCAGATCGATGGCGGCGCAATCGTCCTTGTCCCATTGCAATACGCTGCGGCCGGGCATGCGCGCCCACTCCACCGGGCAGACGTCGGCGATCGGCCGGTCGCAGATCACCATGCCGCCGGAGTGGATGCCCAGATGCCGTGGCAGCCCCTCGATGTCGGCGGCCAGCTCCAGCACCTCGGCGGGAATGTCGGTGTTCGACTCGGCGCCGACGCCGGCGCGAGCGACGGGCTCGGAGGCGGTAGCTTGCGTAACCCCGGAGGGCCCCGGGAGCGCCGCCGATTCAACACTGCTCCAGCGGCTCACCTGCTTGCTCCACGCGTCCTGCTGACCCGGCGAAAAACCCAGTGCCCGTGCGGCATCGCGCACCGCGGACTTGCCGCGATAAGTGATCACGTTGGCCACCTGCGCGGCGTACTCGCGGCCGTACTTGGCGTAGACGTGCTGGATCGCCTCTTCGCGGCGGTCGGATTCGATGTCGACATCGATATCGGGCGGGCCGTCGCGTTCCGGGGAGAGAAACCGCTCGAACAGCAGCTGGTTGCGCACCGGGTCGACATTGGTGATGCCGATCGCGTAGCAGACCGCGGAGTTGGCCGCGGAACCGCGCCCCTGGCAGAGGATGTCGTTGTCCTTGCAGAAGCTGACGATGTCGTGCACCACCAGGAAGTAGCCGGGGAACTCCAGGGCATCGATCACCGCGAGTTCGTGCTCGATCTGCCGGTAGGCCTGCGGGTTCCGCTCCGGATGGCCGTAGCGCCGCGCGGCACCCGCTAAGGCGAGTTCGCGGAGCCAGGACTGCTCGTCGTGTCCGGGGGGCACGTCGAACGGCGGCAGTCTCGGGGCGATCAGCTTCAGGTCGAAAGCGCATTCGCGGGCCAGCTCCGCCGCGTTCGTCACCGCATGGGGACAGTCGGCGAACAGCCGCGCCATCTCCGCCCCGGAACGCAGGTGCGCGCCGCCCGCGGGCGCCAGCCAGCCCGCCACCTCGTCCAGACTCTGCCGCGCCCGGATCGCCGCGAGCGCCATGGCTCGCCTGCGCTGCCCCGGCGCGGCGAAATGCGCTCCGGTACTGGCGAGCACGGGCAGGCCGAGGCGATCAGCGAGGGCGAGGAGGTGGGCGTTGCGCTCGTCGTCCTCCGGGATGCCATGGTGGGTGAGTTCCACACTCACTCGTTCGGCGCCGAAGCGTTCGGCCAGGTCACGCAGCGCGGCCTCCGCGTGCACGAGACGTGTACTCCCGGTGCGCAAGTCGTGCTCCAGCGCCTGGCGGAGGTGCCCCTTTCGACAGCCGGTCAGGATGTGCCAGTGCCCCTCGGCCGCGGCGGTGAGCGCGTCCACGTCGTAGCGCAGGATGCCCTTCTCCCCCGCGGCCAGGTGCGCGGCCGCGATCGCACGGGACAGTCGGCGGTAGCCCTCCCTGCCACGGGCGAGCACCAGCAGGTGCGGCCCGGCCGGATCCGGCGAGCCGGTACGCGCTGCCGAGTCGGCGGCGGCGTGCCCACGTTCCGTCGCGGGACCGCGCGGCTCGGGCTGGACGCCGAGCGACAGCTCGGCGCCGAAGACCGTGGGCATTCTCCACTCCTTGGCCGCCTCGGCGAAGCGGACGGTGCCGTAGAAGCCGTCGTGGTCGGTGAGCGCGATCGCTTCCAGGCCGAGCCGCACCGCCTCCTCCACCAGTTCCTCCGGCTGGCTCGCACCGTCCAGAAAGCTGTAGGCCGAATGCGCGTGCAGCTCCGCGTAGGGCACCGACGGTTCGTCGGCACGCTCAACCGGCTCGGGCCGATACTCGACACGCTTGCGCGACCACGCCGGGCTGTCGCCACCATCGCCGGGGTGCCTGGCGTCCGGGTCGGCTCGTCCGGACCGCCCGGACAGCACCCGCTCCATTTCCGCCCAGCTCGGCGGCCCGTTGGCCCAGCCCATACCACACCTCCTCATGATCGAACGTACATTCGAACAACGCCGCTGTACAGCCCGGTCAGGAGCCCGGGAGTCGCTCCGCGGAACCGACGGCAAGGGCGGCTTCGACGCTACGGAGCCGACTCCGGATCAAAGCGCCGTAAGCGTCGGCGGCGAGGACGTCGAGATGTCCGCGAGCGATGGCCAGCTGCATCCGAGCCACCTCGAACTCCCCGACGCGACGATGACTGTCGGCCAGGTTCAGATACAGCGCGGGAAGAAAACCGCGCAGTCCTTCGTCGAGCGGAATACCGGGCCCGAACACCGCGGCAAGCGCCCGCTGATCCCAGCGGAGCGCATCGGCGGCCTCGTCCTGCAGGTCGGCCAAGTAGTGCGCGATGACGCAACGGTGCAACGCGTCCGCATGTTCACCGAGTTCGTTCCACAGCTTTTCCAGCGCCTGCCGCGCCGCCGTCGAGTCAACGCCACCGAGCCGCACCGCGGCAAAAACCTCCGCCATCCGATCGTCCGCCATGCGCCGAGTATCGCACATATGTTCGATTGATTCGAGAGTGTTCGACCCGACTCGCCGCGCCGGAACTCCCCATGCACGGGGAATCTCGAATGCGCGGATCGTGTCGGTGCGACACCCCATCACGGCGAGAGCGGCCCGATCCGGGACGCGACCAGGACCACTCGGCGAGTAAACTTACTTCAAAGTAAGTTAATGTCGACTCGACCCCGCACAGGAGGTAGCGATGTCCGACGCATCCGCTGAGACCGCCGGCTTACACGGGAAGATCCGGCGCCACCGCCGCGACCGCGACCTAGCCGAACGGCATGTCCTCATCACCGGAGCCTCCTCCGGGATCGGACGAGCCGCGGCACTGGCCGTCGCGGGCAAAGGCGCCACCGTGTTCCTGCTCGCGCGGCGCGGCGACGAACTCACCACCCTGGTCGAAGAGATCAGAGCCGCGGGCGGCTTCGCTTACGCATACCCGTGCGACATCACCGATTCCGACTCCGTCGAGCACACCGTCAAGACCATCCTGAACGAGCACGGCCGCGTCGACATGCTGGTGAACAATGCGGGCCGATCCATCCGCCGCGCCATCCACCGCTCCACCGACCGGCTGCACGACTTCGAACGCACCATGGCGGTCAACTACTTCGGCGCGCTGCGGCTGACGCTGGCCCTGCTGCCACAGATGCGGGAACGTAAGTTCGGGCACATCGTCAACATCAGCAGCGCGGGCGTGCAGGTGGCCACGCCCCGGTTCTCGGCATATCTGGCCAGCAAGGCAGCGCTGGACAAGTTCACCGAGGTGGCCGCGATCGAAACCATGGCCGACGGCGTCACTTTCACCACCATCCACATGCCGCTGGTGCGCACCCCGATGATCACCCCGAGCGGCGATCAGGGCCCACCCGCCGAGTCCCCTGAGTGGGCGGCCGCGACGATCGTGCGCGCACTGACCGAACGCCCGAAGCGCATCGACGTGCCGCTGGGCACCATCGCCGAATACAGCGCCCTGATCATCCCGAATATCCGCGACCGTATCCTGCACCGCTACTACCGTGCCCTGCCGGACTCCCCCGCCGCCAAGGGCGAGCACACCGAACATGCCGACGGCCATGCCGAACCGGCCGCCTCTCGACCGAAGCCACGAAGGCAGTCGATGGCCGGCCGCGTTACCGGCACCGCCCTGCGTCGGGCGGCCCGCTGGGTTCCCGGCACGCACTGGTAATCGCGGCAGCCGCCGCACCGTGCTGCCCGATCGGTTCGGTGTCCCGCACTCCAGAATCCGGACGCCGCACCCTGTGCTCAGCCCACCAGGAATGGGCGGACTACCGCGGCGAACTCCTGGTAACGGTCGCGGTGGATGCTGTGGCCGCAGGTAAACGCCACCACAGTGCAGTCAGGGATACCGGCCTGCAGGGCAGGCAGCTTCTCCGGATCGACCATGCCGCCGGGACCGCCGCGCAGCACCAACGTCGACGCGGTGATGTCGCAGAGCCGGTCCCACCACTCCGGGTTCGGCTTGCGGAACTGCTCCAGCGCGGTCCTCGTCATGGACCGGTCGAACGTGAGCACCGCGCGCGGGTGCCTGGCCAGGCTCGACGTGGCGTGCCACAGTTCGGGCACGGTCGGGAAGCGGCGGGTCAGCCGCATTTCCTCGGCGCCGGAGCGCAGTGGCAGTGGGCACTCCTCGATGACCAGCCTGCGCACCAGCTCCGGCCGCTCCTGCGCGACACAGGACGCCGCGTAGCCGCCGAGTGAATGCCCGACCAGATCGACCGAGGTCAGGTCCAGCCGATCGCAGAGTCGCAGCAGGTCGGTGCCGAAGTCGTCGAAGCGGTAGGAATCGGTGTGCGAGCTACGACCGTGTCCGCGCAGGTCGGGAATGACCACCCGGCGCCCGGACCGCACCAGGACACGGGCGAACCGGTCCCAGGTGTACCCGTCGCCACCCATGCCGTGCACCAGCATCACGGGAACGTCGCTGACCGCGCCCACCCCCGAATCCCGGTAGGCGATCCGCACGTCTCCGAATGCCACCCGGTCCACCGTCAGATCCACGACTTTCGAGAATACTTGCCGTTATTCGCCCGGCGCGAGTTGTAGCGCGGATCACTCGAATGTGCTGCGGTGCCGCCGAATCAGGCGCGCCGAATACCGAGGCGGCCGAAGCCCCAGGTGGGCACGCCGTTTCGGCGGATAGCACACCACGTGCGCAGTCGGTAAATTCCTGGCGTGGAATCGATCTCAGGAGACATACTCGCCCGCATGCCGTCCTTCGCCGATTTCGACCGTCGCCACTACCGCACCGTCGACGTGGCCAGCGGGTACGACGGATGGGCGCCGACCTACGAGCAGACGGTGCTGGACGAGATGGATCTCGCACTGCTGGGGCGACTGCGGCGACTGGACCTCGGCCGGGTGCGGCGGGCGGCCGACCTGGGCTGCGGCACCGGGCGAACCGGAGCCTGGCTGCGGAAACACGGAATCTCACACATCGACGGGGTCGACCTGAGCCCGGGCATGCTGGAGCAGGCCATCCAACGCGGCGCCCACACCACGCTGACCGAAGGTGACGTACGGGCGACAGGGCTGACCGAGGGCGCCTACGACCTGGTGATCGCCTCGCTGATCGACGAACACCTGCCGGAACTGGCGCCGTTCTACGCGGAGGCGTGGCGGCTGGCCGCGCCAGGAGCGCTGTGCGTGCTGGTCAGCTACCATCCGCAATTCATCATGGTGTCCGGCATGCCGACGCACTACACAGGCACCTCCGGTGAGCCGGTGGCGATCAGCACGCATCTGCATCTGTTCAGCGAGCACATGTCGGCCGGGTTGGCCGCCGGGTGGATGCTCACCGAGGTCGCCGAGGCGCTGGTGGACGACGCGTTCCTGACGAAGAAGCCGAAATGGGCTGAGCTGCGCGGACATCCGTTCACCATGGCGACGGTGTGGTCCCGCCCTGGGTTTCAGCCGTAAAGCCCTTCGACGCGCCAGGTTTCGTCATAGTAGACCAGCAGCAGCACCCGGACGTCGGCGGGCGCTCCGTCGAGTTGGACCTGTGCGCGGGCAGCGCATTCCGCAGAGGTGTCGTCCGGATCCGGCGCCCACCAGCGTTCGTCCACCGGCCACGGCCCCGCCCAGCCGGTCAGCCGCCACTGTCTGCTTCCCCAGCGCAGCAGCGCGGGGTCGGCGGCGAACATGGCGCGGTCGGTGACTTCGACGGGTGTGCCGTCGGCGGCTTCCAGACGCACCAGCGGACGGTTCAGCAGGATCACGGCGGGTGCGGGCTCGGGCAGGCGCCCGGGCCAGGGCTGCGTGGGGTCGGCCGCGGGGACGAGTTCGTCACCCAGTGCGACCATGGTGATGCGCTCGGCGGGGCCGCGTCCGCCGCTGAGCACGCCGACCCGCACCGCTTCCCCGCCGAGCAGGCCCTGCACCCGGATCAACGCGCGACGGGCTCGCTCGTCCTCCTCGCCGACCCCGCCCCACAACCCGAGTTGCAGCGCGCCCGCCGCGACCACTTCGACGGGTTCCAGCCGCAGGACGGTGATCGGTGCGGTGGGTCGTCCACCGTCCCGCCGGGTTAGCCAGCCGTCCAACTGCCAGCGCACCCGGTCCGCAGTACTCTCCGGCGTCAATGGCTCGGCACACCGCCAGATACGCGAAAGCTCCTCCCCCGCATCCGTTTCCGCGAACACTGACAGTCTGGTGCAGGCCAGCCCGGCAGCCGCGAGCGCGACGTGCAGGCGGGTGGCAAGCAGGCGACCGGCGAAGGCGGCGGCGTCGACCCGCTCGATCGGCGGATCGCAGCGGTACTCCACCACCAGATCCGGCGATGGCCGCCGCGCGGACGGTGGACGTTCCGGCTCGGCCCGCGCACAGCGATGCGCGCGCACAGCGTCGGCTCCGAACCGGGAGGCGACCTCGATCGTGGACAGCGCGGCGAAATCACCGACTCGGCGTAAACCCAAGCGGTGCAATAGATCGACCAGGTCGGCGCGCGCCGGCGCGGCCAGGCTCGGCTCGACCGCGAGTTCGCCCACCGGCAGCGGCGCGAGAAACCGCGCTCCCGCCCCTGCGGGCACGATCGCGGCACGACGGGCCGCGATCACCGCCGTGGACAGCTCGTCGGCGATCCCGATCTGAGTCTCCACCCCGACCGCGGCCGCCGCGTCGACGAGACGCTCGGCCGCCGCCTCCTCGGACCCGAAGAACCGCGCCGCACCGCGCGCACCGAGCAGGAGCAGCCCGGGGCGCAGCACCTCTACTCCGGGCACCGTCGCGGCCACGGCCGCGACCACTGGCTCGAACAGTCGCGCATCCCGATCCGGATCCGCTTGCGCGAGAAAAAGCTCGGGGCATCGTGCCTGCGCCTCCCTCCGCCGCTGCCCGCGGCGCACGCCCTCCGCCCGCGCTATCGCCGAACACGCCACCACCCGGTTGGCGAACAGCACCGCCACCGGCCGCGTCGTGGGTAGTTCCGCCATCGCCGCGGCGGCGACCGCGGGCCAGTCCGGACACCACAGGGCGAGCACCCGCTTCGAGTTCGGCCGAATCACGGCCCCGCACCACATTCGTCGATCGCCGTACCATTGCCCGCACCACCTGCGCCGCCCATATCTCCGACCGCGCTGGTGACACCATCCACCCCAACGAACACCGGCCGGCCGAGAAGCCGATTGCCACGTAGGGGTCGACTCAGGGAACTCATGACACCGCCTCGCGCGCCACGGCCGTTTCGACTGTTCGAGCGGACTTTTCGTGCAGCACCCATTCCACGCGCCCCGCGTTCGGGCATAACTCGAGCCGCCCGCGCCGCGGCGGCGCGGCCTTGCCGCGCACCTCGACCGCGAGGCCGAGCGACCGCAGCCGCCCGCGACCGCGGCCGAGACCGACGTAGCCCGCGATGCGGGCATCGAGCTGCAGGGACGCTCCGGGCCAGCGGCCATCGACGACTACGAGGGTGGCGCCCTTGTTGCGTGCGCGGGCCGCGATGACCCGGGTGCGGGCAGGCGGGATGGCGGTGCCGCCGAGCCCGAGCACGATCAGGTCGAGCCCGTCGAGCAGCACCGCGGCCACCTCCACCGGGTCCGGGCCGGGGTCGGCGACCACGGCCAGCCGCCGAAGCTGAGCCCCCATCTCCACCGCGGCGAGCAACCCGAGCCGGGGCATCCCGACCACCGCGGCATGACCACCGCCCTCGGTCACGGCGGCAAGCAGACCCGCCAGCAGCGAACTGGCCCCCGTGTATGCCACGACGGAGCCCTTGACCAAGCCACCACCGGGCAACAGCGGAGCGAGCGCAGGCGGCACCGGCAGCACCTCTCTGCGCGTTTCGGCGCCGAGCGGGACCCGCTCCGCCGCCAACTCGCCATGACCGGGTACGGCGGCGATGCTTCTGCGCAGTTCAGCCAGCGAAGGCGGGTCTTCACGCCGATTTCCGCGCGGCATCGCGACCCGGCTCATCCCCTTCTGCGATGTCGCATCCGAACCCATCTCTATCACCCACTTCCCACGAGGGACCCGAGGCGAAGCATGCGGAGTGGCCTGCCCAATCCGAGAGGCCAGCACCGATCCAGCTATCGATCTGTATCGAATATACGTTCGATATCGACCCAGTAGAAACCGACCCCCAGGTTTCGTCAAGCGCCCCGACCGCGACTCTCGATTTCGCGACGAGTCCGTTGTCGTCAGGCGCCGATCGAGGCAGAGGGACCCCCGGCACGCCGCCCCGTGGCCGCGCTGGGCCTCGGACACCAGGGCACATCTCCGCGAGCGTCGGGACCGGCGGGTCCGGCTCAGCCACCAGCTTCGGCGAATCCCGGATGCGTCACACCGCGTCGAACGCACGCACCTGCGCCGAGGTGAGATCGCGAATCGGCTTGTCATGTAGGGATATCCAGGGGCACCCGAGGTATCGCGCACGGTCTCTACCGGTGCCCTGCTCGTGATGGATCACCGGTATGCCGTACCCGGTCCGGCCGGCGAGAAGTGTGCATATCTCTTCGGCGCCGACGACCACGCGATTCGATCGCCGACCGCGTGGGCATTCGCCGCTACCCGATGCGGTGCGAATCCGGCGCGTGCCCGGCTACGACATCCGCCCACCGTTCATCGGTATGGTGAGTGGCACGCATCCGAACCGGTTGCCCCAAAGGCCGGCGTGGCGAGCCCGCAGTGCCCCATGTCTCGTCCCGACGTGGGCACGAATCAGGCCCGCTGGCCTCGTTTTCCGCTACCCTCGCACCCGTGACCGAACGCGCTCGTCCCACTGTCGGCCCCGATTACCTCGTCGCAGGCCGTTATCGTCTGCAGTCGAAGCTGGGCGGCGGCGGCATGGGCGCGGTCTGGCTGGCGCACGACCGCTTGCTCGACCGGGACGTCGCGATCAAGCAGGTCCTCACCACGGCCGGGCTCGACGAGGAAGAAGCCAACGCCGTCCGCAATCAGATCATGCACGAGGGCCGGGTCGCGGCCAAGCTCTCGCATGAGCACGCCATCGCCGTGTACGACGTGGTGCTCGAGGCCGGTGAGCCCTGGCTGGTGATGGAGCACCTGCCCTCGCGCAGCGTCGCGAAAGCGCTGGCACTGGTCGACACGCTGCCGCCGATCGAGGTCGCGCAGATCGGCGCGCAGGTCGCCGACGCATTGGCCGCCGCACACGCGGCAGGCATCGTGCATCGAGATATCAAGCCGGGCAATATCCTTGTGGCCGACCGTGGCCCCGTCGTCGGCATGGCCAAACTCAGCGACTTCGGCATCTCCCGCGGCGCGGGCGATCTGTCCGACGAACCGGACGGCGTGATCACCGGCACCCCCTCCTACCTTCCCCCAGAGGTGGCGCGTGGCGCGCAGCCGATCAAGGCCAGCGACGTGTTCTCGCTCGGCGCAACGCTCTACACCGCGATCGAGGGGCAGCCGCCGTTCGGTTTCGACGAGAACAGCGACGTCATCGTGCAGCGGGCCGCCATGGCGCAGATCATCCCGCCGAGCCGCAGCGGCGTGCTCACCCAGGCACTACTGCACATGATGGAGCCCGCGCCGCAGCGACGTCCCACCATGGCCGAGGCGAGGGATGAAATCCTCACTGCCGTTTTCGGTCCCGGCACCGGACCGTACATCCTCGGTGCTCCGGTACGGACCGAAGACGGGACCATCCCCGCCTGGGCAGCACGCAATTCCGCATCAGGCCTGCGCAGTCCCCACTCCACTCCGCTCCCCCGACCGCACCGCAACCCCGTCGGCGCCACCGCGGCCGCCCCACTCCAACGCGCCAAAACCTCCCAGCCGAGCAATGCTCCGCTCGCCATCGCCGTAGGCCTCCTCATCGGCCTGATCATCATCATCGCCATTATCGTCACCGTCATGTAGCCCGCGGCGGCAGCCACACTGCATGCTTCGAGATGGACTTTTCGCATACCGGGTATGCCCTCCCACACCCTGTGGCATATGCGGGGAGTCGCGCTGGCTTGTGCAGCGGTTCAGTCGATGCGGCGGCGGTGAGCCCATCGGGTCAGGGCGTTGCGATTGGACTGCTGGGTTTTGCGGAGCACGTTAGAGGCGTGGGTCTCCACGGTTTTGACCGATATGAAAAGAGATTCGGCGATTTCACGATAGGTGTAGCCGCGGGCAAGCAAGCGCAGGACTTCCAGTTCACGGGGTGTCAGGGAGTCCAGCTCGGGGTCGAGCGGAGGCTCCGGCACCGGGGACTTTCCGGTGAACGAGTCGAGCACGAAGCCGGCCAGCCGGGGACTGAAGACCGCGTCGCCGCCTGCCACCCGGCGAATACCGTCCGCCAGTTCTGATCCCGAAATCGTCTTGGTCACATACCCTCTGGCTCCGGCTCGGATCACCGCGATCACATCTTCGGCGGCGTCGGACACACTCAGCGCCAGGCACACCGGCCCCGGCTCGATGCCCGACAGCACCGCGACTCCTCCGCCGTCGGGCATGTGCACATCGAGCAGGACGACATCCGGTCGCGCACCGTTGATCCCCGCGATCGCGTCGGCCACCCCACCGGCCTCGCCGACCACCTCCATATCGGTTTCCCGGCTGAGCTCCGCCCGCACACCCGACCGGAACACGGCGTGATCATCAACGAGAAAGACCCGCACGCTCTCCCGCCTCTCCGCGTCTTTTGACCGTACTAGTTGGGTGACGCGAGATTTGCGTTCAGGTCCGGCGTTGGGTACCACCCGTGTTCTGGGTGTACCCGGTGAGTTACCCATGTTCGCGCGAGATCAATTGTCCGGTTTGCTCTGCCACCTTAGCCGGTTCAGTCATCGCCGGAGAATCCTGAGATGCGGCGGTGGGATTCGCTTCATCGCACTGACCGCCGGAATCGCTGCGCGGCATGATGATTCGAACCTCGGTGCCGCGGCCCGGTGTCGACAGGATTTCCACCTGGCCGCCGCGGCGCTCGATTCTGCCCCGGACGGATTTTGCCAGGCCCTGGCGGTCCTGTGGCACGGACGTGAGGTCGAAGCCCGCACCGCGGTCGCGGACGAAAATGCTCACCTGGTGTGGCTCGGTCTCGGCGAACAGGTCGATCTCGGGGACACCCGCGTGCTTCGCCGCGTTGACCAGCGCTTCCCTGCTTGCGCCGAGCAGCGCGGTGAAGTGTTCCCTCGGCAGACCTGCTTCGGAGCCGTCGGTGTCCATCGAGACGTCTCCCACGGTGACTGGCGTCACCTTCACCCCGTGCTGGTCCTCCACCTCGCCCGCGATGGTGCGCAGGGCGGCCGCCAGGCTGGACTGGGCCGGAGCGGAGTCCTCGAACAGCCACTTGCGCAGTTCCCGCTCCTGGCTGCGGGCCAGCCGCACAACCTCCTGCGAGTCGTCGGCCTGCCGCTGGATGAGAGCGAGGGTCTGCAAGACCGAATCATGCAGATGGGAAGCGATCTCCTCACGTTCCTCGTTGCGGATGCGGGCAGCGCGCTCAGCGTTCAGCGCACGCATCATGCGCAGCCACAGCGGCACGGTCAACAGTCCCGCGCCGACCAGCGTGACCGCCACCGCGATCAGCGCGGACCCGAGCGAACTCAGATCGATCCTGGCCAGCACCACCACACCGAGACCGACCACCACCAGTGTCGCGCCGGCGACGATGCGCGACCAGGTCACCACCGAAGGCCGCGCGGGCAGACCGAGCAATGAGCGCGGCCCGTCGACGTCGTACTCCCGCCACACCAGCGCCGCGCCGATCGCGACCACGATCACCGGCGCGATCACCGGCGCCGCCGTCCCGCTGAACACCCAGGACACGGCGACCGCGAGACCGAGCCCGAGCATGGCGAGCCCGATGGCCTGGCGCCGCTCCGTGCCGGAGGGCTTCACCAGGTCGGAGCCACCCGGCGTGAAAATCCACAGCAGCCCATATCCGACGATGCCCGCCCCCGCCAGCGCGGAAAGCAGCACGAACGTCATCCGCACCTTGAACACATCGACACCGAGATGATCAGCGATACCGCCTGCCACCCCACCGACGATCCGGCCACCGGACCGGCGCACCATCCGCACCGGCGGCTCCTGCCCCGGGGCCAGCGCGGGCGCGGGGCCGAGCCCGCGCGCAGCGTCGAACCCCCGAATGTCGAACGCTGGAGCAGACGGGTACATGCCTTCGATACTGGCACGAGCATCCGACCATCGGCATCGGGAATCACCCTGATCCCGCCATATCACCCGCTCCGACCGGGGTCGCGCGGTGTTCGATGCTCCGATCACTTAGTAGCCGAACAGTTGCGTATTCAGTTGATGGTCCAAAGGGATCCAGAGATTTTTCAGGGTTCCCCCCGATGTGCCGGTGCGTGAATCGGGCCCACCATGAGAAACATGACGAAAACGAGCTTCGGCGATCAGCTCCAGCAGATATGGCACACGCGGCCCGTGCGGTTGCCGCGGCAGGGCCCGATCGCGGGCGTCGCGGCGGGGTTCGGTCAGCGCTATGACGTGGACCCGGTGCTGGTCCGGGTGGCTTTCGTGGTGTCGACGATCTTCGGCGGAGCGGGCATCGTGCTCTACCTGCTGGCCTGGCTGCTGCTGAGCGAGTCGGGCTACCAAGCGTCGGCAGCCGAGTCGCTGCTCGGCAAGGGGCAGAGTTCGCAGTCCCAGACCAAGACCATCGTGCTGATCGTGGCGCTGGCCATCGCGGTCAGCACGATGGGCCCGGTCGGAGTGGGTCTCGGCGGATCCGGCCTGATCAGCCTCGCGTTGATGCTGGCAGGCTGGTGGATGCTGCATATGCGCACCCCTGAGCCGCCGCCGGGTACGACCACCATGTTCGGAGAGTTCTCCCCGGACGGCGGGATCACCGCCACCGGCTACCCCGGCGCCGTCTTCCCCCAGGGATCCCCCCGGACCGTCGGTGCCATGTACACACCGCCGACCAGCGTTTACACGCCCTACACGAAGCTGCCGGATTCATACATCCCCGAGGCACCGGTGCACGGAGCACAACCTGCGTACGGCGACGCCGAAACCTCGCTGCTGGACAAGCGCGATACCGAGGACGCGTCCGGCATGCATGAGGAAGCGCGCAGTGAGGCCGAACCCGCGCTGCTCGACAAGTCGGCAGTGCACACGACCTCGATAGATGCCGAAACCGAGCGCCTCAGCCCGACAACGGCATCGTCACCGACGACCGGCTCCCTTTCGCTCGGAAAAGAGTCCGGGGACTCCCCGGCAGCCAGCAACAAACCCACCCCCGTCCGGAGCGCGAACCGCTCCGCGGCGGTCGCAGGCTCCGCATTCACCGGCAGCCCCACCCCACCTTCTTGGGACCCCCTCGGCGTCGCCCCGCTCGCCTGGGACCTCCCGGAGCCCCCACCCGCCCACGCCCTCGTCGCCCCCGCACCGAAGCGTCCCCGCTCCCGGTTGACCCCGGTGGTGATCGGCCTGGCCATCCTCGCGGCTGCCGGCGCGGGCGCGGCGGCGGCCTCGGGCGTGGAATGGATGACACCCGGCCGGATCGCAGCGGCGGCGCTGGCGGTGATCGGTCTCGGCCTGGTGCTCGGCGCGTTCCTGCGTCGCGGCTACGGTCTGCTGGTGCTCACCGCCCCGCTCGCCGGGTTCGTACTGCTCGCCTCCGCGATCGGCCCGGTCGAGTTCGACCGCGGCGCGATGGGCGAGCACACCTGGGCACCGACCTCGGTCACCGACCTGTCATCGAACTACAAGGTGACCATGGGCTCCGGCACGCTCGACCTGCGTGCGCTGAACCTGACCGAGAACCGCACCGTGGACGTCGACGTCCGGATGGGCGACGTCCACGTGCTGGTGCCCTCAGCCATGACGGTGCGCACCAACTGCACGGCGACCATGGGTGAAGCGCGGTGCGTCAACGGCATCAGCGGCCCGAACACCCCTGGTGCGCCGGTGCTCGACCTGAACGTCGATGTCCGTGCCGGAAGCGCGGAGGTGCAGCGTGGTTGAGACCGAGAACACCGAAGCGACCACCGAGCGTCACCGCGGCCCGTCCGCCTCGCTGCTCATCGTCGGGCTGCTGGCCCTCGCGGTGAGCGTGTGGGCATTCGTCGGCCCCGCGTCCTGGCCCGCGGCCAGCATGATCCCGATCGGATGGATCGTGGTGCTCGCCGCGATCATCATCGGCATCGTGCTGGTCATCTCCCCACAAAAACAGCCCTGAGCACACGACGATGCGAACCCGATGGCCCGTCCACACGACGGGCCATCGTCATTGGACGATAGGAAAGCCCGATGGAACACGAAAGTGTCAGAGACCAAGCATCACCCGTTCCCGGACCGGCTCGCATCCGCGCAACCGATGCATCCGCCACGAAGCGCGCCAGCCGCAGTCGCTCCGCATAGAGCCACGCAGGCCGCGAACACCCCGCGCCACGAGCGGACTAATCGATACCGCGTTCACGACCCGACGCAACCACATCGGCCCAACCGCCGCTTCCGAGCGCAGCGAGATCGAGCATTGCCCGTTCGCAGCGCCGCAGGCGCTGCAAATTAGATACGGCTCACTCCCACTCGATGGTGCCCGGCGGCTTGCTGGTCACATCGAGGACCACGCGGTTGATTTCCGGGACCTCGTTGGTGATCCTGGTCGAGATCCGTTCCAGGACGTCGTACGGGAGGCGAGTCCAGTCGGCCGTCATCGCGTCTTCGCTGGAGACCGGGCGCAGCACGATGGGGTGGCCGTAGGTTCGGCCGTCGCCCTGCACGCCGACGCTGCGGACATCCGCGAGCAGCACCACAGGGCACTGCCAGATCTGACGGTCCAGACCGGCTGCGGTCAGTTCCTCTCGGGCGATCGCGTCGG
Organism: Nocardia sp. NBC_00881; assembly: GCF_045207455.1. Classification (NCBI taxonomy): domain Bacteria; kingdom Bacillati; phylum Actinomycetota; class Actinomycetes; order Mycobacteriales; family Nocardiaceae; genus Nocardia; species Nocardia sp. NBC_00881. The sequence continues at coordinate 6,963,448 of NZ_CP108798.1, read as the reverse complement.
CCTGGCGCAGCGTGTCCAGGCGCTCCGCGGTGACCTCGCCGACGATCCGGATGGCCAGACCGGGACCGGGGAACGGTTGGCGGGCAACGATTTCCTCCGGCAACCCGAGTTCGCGGCCCACCGCACGGACCTCATCCTTGAACAGCAGCCGCAGCGGCTCGACGAGTTCGAACTCCAGATCGTCCGGCAGACCGCCGACATTGTGATGGCTCTTGATATTCGCGGTGCCGCTGCCGCCGCCGGACTCCACGACGTCTGGATACAGCGTGCCCTGCACCAGGAACTCGACCTTCGGCGTCGCATGGTCGGTGCCCTGCTCGAGCACCACATCGCCCACGGCGTCCTCGAAGGAGCGGATGAACTCCCGCCCGATGATCTTGCGCTTCTCCTCGGGATCGGTGACGCCCTTCAGCTCACCGAGGAATTTGTCGACCGCGTCCACGGTCACCAGCTTGGCGCCGGTCGCGGCGACGAAGTCCTGCTGCACCTGCTCGCGCTCGCCCGCCCGCAGCAGGCCGTGGTCGACGAACACACAGGTCAGTCGATCGCCGATGGCACGCTGCACCAGCGCCGCGGCCACCGCGCTGTCCACACCGCCGGACAGGCCACAGATCGCATGCCCGGCACCGACCTGCGCACGCACCGAGGTGACCAGCGCGTCGGCGATATTGGCGGGGGTCCAGGTGGCCGGAATGCCCGCGAGCTCGTGCAGGAAGCGGCTGAGGACCTGCTGTCCGTGTGGCGAGTGCAACACCTCGGGGTGGTACTGCACACCGGCCAGGCGGCGGTCTCGGTTCTCGAACGCGGCGACCGGGGCACCCGCGGTGGTGCCGGTGACCTCGAAGCCCTCGGGCGCGTCGGTGACCGCGTCGCCGTGGCTCATCCACACCGGCTGGATCGTGGGCAGGCCGCCGTGCAGCAAACCGCCGTCGATATTGAGCTCGGTGCGGCCGTACTCCCTGGTGCCGGTGTGCGCGACCGTGCCGCCGAGGGCCTGCGCCATCGCCTGAAAGCCATAGCAGATGCCGAAGACCGGCAGACCGAGATCGAACAGCCGCGCATCCAGCTTCGGCGCGCCCTCGGCGTATACGCTGGCCGGGCCGCCGGACAGGATCACAGCGAGTGGCTGCTTCTCCGCGATCTCCTCCACCGTCGTGGTATGTGGAATCACCTCGGAGAACACGCTCGATTCGCGGACCCGCCGTGCGATCAGCTGGGCGTACTGTGCTCCGAAGTCGACGACGAGGACCGGTCTCTGGGTTTTTGCCACCAGCACAGTTTAGTGAGCGGGCCGTTCGAGCGAATCATCGGCACAGCGGCCGCGTGCACGGCGGATTCGACCGCCCGAATCCCCCCGCGCGCCGCGGCGCCGCTGGTTATCCTCTTGCACGTGCCATTCGCCCGCGCGATCGATGCCGATATCCATTACGAGGACAGCGGCGGCAGCGGTCCGGTGGTGCTGCTAGCGCACGAGTTCTTCATGGACCGCACCATGTTCGCCGCCCAGATGGCCGCGCTGGCACCGGAATTCCGGATCGTCTCCTGGGATGCGCGCGGCCACGGCCGCACCAGGGATGAAGGTTTGCCGTTCACTTACTGGACTGCCGCGCGCGACGCCATGACGGTGCTCGATCACCTCGGCGCCGAACGGGCTGTAGTCGGCGGAACCGCACAGGGTGGCTTCACGGCGTTGCGCACCGCGCTGATCGCGCCCGAACGCGTCTCCGCACTGATCTTGATCAGCACCGACGCACACGGCCCTACCCCCGAACAGTCCGCCGCCACCCAGAAGTTCCTGGCCGAATGGTACGACAACGGCTCCCGCGAACGGGCCGTGCACCAGCTGGCCTCCTGGCTGATCGGCGACGACGAGTGGTACCGCTCGATCTGGACCAAACGCTGGCTGGTGCGCGACCGGCGCGGGATCGAGGTCGCGGCGGGATGTCTGCTCAGCCGGGATTCGGTGCTGGAGCGGCTCGACGAAATCACCTGCCCGGCCTTGGTGATTCACGCCACCGACAGCGGCATTGCGCGCGAGCGCGCCCAGCAGTTGGCCCGCGGGCTCTCCGGCGCCACGTTCGTCGAAATCGCCAACGCGCGACTCGCAGTGACGATGACCCACCCGGAGCCGGTGAACCATGCGATCCGGCAGTTCCTGCGGGCCAGGACGGCACCGACCCGGGCGCGTTCAAGCCCGCCCACACGGGCACCGCGTCCGTAATCGGAAAGCCGTTTCGGGACAAAGCTGGAGGAAGCATGCTCGACGACGGTCGGCGGTGAGCGAACAATGCGGCGCGGCCTTTGCCACCTACCTGCGCTACCTGTCTGCCACTTGGCAGACGTTGAAGGTGCGAGTCGTACGAGCGCCGTTCGCGGCGCCGCAGGCGCTGCGAATCAGATACAGCTCAGGCGCGAACGCTGAGCCCGACCTTCTGGAACTCCTTCAGATCCGAGTACCCGGCCTTGGCCATCGAACGCCGCAGACCGCCCACGAGATTCAGCGACCCGAACGGTTCGTCCGACGGACCGTAGAGCACCCGCTCCAGGCTCGGGCGCACGGAAGCGCCGTCCTCGCCACCGAGATCCCACGGGTCGTCCACGTGCAGCAGCGAACCCCGCGGCACCGACGGGTGCGCGGCGGCCGACGGCCAGTACCAGCCGCGGCCCGGCGCCTCCGCGGCGACAGACAGCGGCACGCCGAGCACAGCGGCGTCGGCTCCGCACGCGATCGCCTTCGCCAGCTGGCCCGAGGTGGCGATGTCACCGTCCGCGATGACGTGCACGTAGCGGCCGCCGGTCTCGTCCAGGTAGTCGCGCCGCGCCGCGGCGGCGTCCGCGATCGCGGTGGCCATCGGCACCCCGATACCGAGCACCTCGCCGGTGGTGGTCGCACCGGGGTAGGAGCCGTAGCCGACGATCACGCCCGCCGCGCCGGTGCGCATCAGGTGCAGCGCGGTACGGTGATCGCTCACACCGCCGGCGACCACCGGCACATCCAGTTCGGCGATGAAGGTCTTGAGATTCAGCGGCTCACCATCGCTGACATGTTCGGCGGAGATGATCGTGCCGTGCACCACGAGCAGGTCGACGCCCGCCTGCAGTAGCGCGGGAGTGAGCGTGCGCGCGTTCTGCGGGCTCACCCGCACCGCGACGGTGACACCGGCCGTACGAACCTGCGCAACCGCGGAGGCGAGCAAATCCGGCTGCATGGGCGCGGCATGCAATTCCTGCAGCAGCGACACGGCCCGTTCATAGCCGCCCTTACCGACGAGCTCGACCAACTGGTCGATCTTCGCGGAGACGTCCGCATGCCGCGCCCACAAGCCCTCACCGTTGATCACGCCGAGACCGCCGAGGCGGCCGAGCTCGATGGCAAACTCCGGCGACACCAGCGCGTCGGTCGGATGCGCGAGGCATGGGATCTCGAAGCGGTAGGCGTCCAGCTGCCACGACAGCGACACCTGCTTCGACGAGCGGGTCCGGCGCGAGGGGACGATGTCGACATCGTCCAACTCGTAGGTACGCCGAGCGGTCCGGCCCATGCCGATCTCCACCATGTCGCGCACGCGAAATCTCCTTAATATTGGCCGCGGCTGTGTTTGTTTGGCAGCGCCTGCGGCGCTGCGTGTTCGCGGCCTCGCGCCTCCAGTAGTTACCGGTAGCGGGACGATCGGACAGTGCCGCCAGCCAACTCACCGCCACGGCCTCTGAGCAAGCTCGATCATGCACGGACCGATCGGTCCTGTATATGAACCTAGCGGGCTAGCCGCGGCCGGTGTAGTTAGGGGCCTCGACGGTCATCGTGATGTCGTGCGGGTGGCTCTCCTTGAGACCGGCCGCGGTGATCTGCACGAACTGCGCCTCCTGCAGGTGAGCGATCGACTGTGAACCGGTGTAGCCCATGGCCGCGCGCAGGCCGCCGACGAGCTGGTGGATGACCTGGTTGACCGGACCGCGGAACGGCACCCTGCCCTCGATACCCTCCGGCACCAGCTTGTCCTCCGCCAGCACGTCGTCCTGGAAGTAGCGGTCCTTGGAGAACGATTTGGCCTGCCCCCGGCCCTGCATAGCGCCGAGCGAGCCCATACCGCGGTAGCTCTTGAACTGCTTGCCGCCGACCAGGATCAGCTCGCCCGGCGATTCGGCGGTGCCCGCGAGCAGCGAGCCGAGCATCACGGTGGACGCGCCCGCGGCGATGGCCTTGGCGATATCGCCGGAGAATTGGATGCCGCCGTCGGCGATCACCGGGACCCCGGCGGGCTTGCACGCGGCGACCGCCTCCATGATCGCGGTGATCTGTGGCGCGCCGACGCCGGCGACCACACGGGTGGTGCAGATGGAGCCGGGACCGACACCCACCTTCACCGCGTCCGCGCCCGCCTCGACCAAGGCGGCCGCGCCCTCCCGGGTGGCCACGTTGCCGCCGATGACCTGGATCCGGTCACCGACCTCGGTCTTCACCTTGGCGACCATCTGCAGCACCTGCACCTGATGACCGTGCGCGGTATCCACCACGAGCACGTCGACGCCGGCGTCGGCCAGCGTCATGGCGCGCGACCACGCGTCCTCACCGACCCCGACCGCGGCGCCGACCAGCAGGCGGCCGTCGCGGTCCTTGGTGGCGTTCGGGTACTGATCGGTCTTGACGAAGTCCTTGACGGTGATGAGACCGCGCAGCCGTCCGTTCCCGTCGACGATCGGCAGCTTCTCCACCTTGTGGCGGCGCAGCAGGCCGAGCGCGGCCTCCGCGGTCACGCCCTCCTGCGCGGTGATCAGCGGAGCCTTGGTCATCACATCGGCGACCCGGCGATTCTGATCCACCTCGAAACGCATGTCGCGGTTGGTGATAATGCCCACAAGCGCACCGGTCTCGTCCACCACCGGAAGGCCGGAGATACGGAACCTGGCACACATCGCGTCGACCTCGGCGAGGGTGTCGGTCGGACGGCAGGTGACCGGGTCGGTGACCATGCCGGCCTCGGACCGCTTGACCGTCTCCACCTGAGCAGCCTGATCGGATGCCGAAAGGTTGCGATGCAATACGCCCATGCCGCCCGCGCGGGCCATGGAGATGGCCATCCTGGCCTCGGTCACCGTGTCCATGGCCGAGCTGACCAGCGGCGTGCGCAGGCGGATCTCCCTGGTCAACCGGCTGGATGTTTCCACAGAGCTGGGGATGAGATCCGAGGCGGCAGGCAGCAGCAGCACATCGTCGAACGTGAGGCCGAGCATGGCGATCTTGTTCGGATCGTCGCCACCCGTAGGAGGGCGGACTGCGATTCGTTCGCCCGATACGGGATTACTCATTCGGATCGACCCCTCCTGGACGTCGATTAGCGACCGATGCCGGACGAACCGGCGTCGTGGCGGCTGATGGAATGGACGGTGGCGGTCGGCGGAAATGGTGTTCGGGACCGCCGTCGCCTGCCACCCATGGTATCTGTCCCGCGAACTCGCCCCGACCGCGCCTCGCTGACGCTCTCCGCCGTCGCGCGCGACGGCGCCTGCGCCGATGGTTCACTCGCTACGCGCCCATGGTTCACTCACTACGCTCACTCACGGAAGTGAGCCCACCGCCGAAACTTGCACGCCGCATAGCTGGCGCAGACCACCCTGTTCTGCGTACCGTGGGGATGTGCGTGACCATCTACCACCTGGCTTGCCGCCGGATCCGTTCGCCGGAGACCCCTCCGACCCGTCCGCCGCGCTCGATGCCATCGAGCCCGGCGAGCCGCTGGATCCCCACGAGCGCCTTGCGGTCGAGGAGGATCTCGCCGACTTGGCGGTATACGAGGCACTGCTGGCCCACCGTGGCATTCGCGGACTCGTGGTCAGCTGCGAAGACTGCAGGCAGGACCACTACCACGACTGGGACATGCTGCGCGCCAACCTGCTTCAACTGCTGGTCGACGGGACGGTCCGCCCGCACGAGCCCGCCTATGATCCGACGCCGGAAGCGTACGTCACCTGGGATTACTGCCGGGGCTACGCGGACGCCTCGATGAATGAGGCATTCCACGGCGACGGGTTCGACGGATTCGATAGCTGAGCGAATCCTACTGATTCCTGCGCGAGCCTTTCGAGGCTCGCGCGATTCGACGCACGCCGCCGTGATCTTCGACGCACACGATCACGGTTGCCGCGCAGGAACGACAGAAAACCGACCGCCGGAGGGGCGATCGGTTGTGTCTTGTTCGAGGTTCTTGTCAGCGACCGGGCAAGGATGATCCCGGGACACCCGGCAGGCCTGGTATGACAATGGTCGGCGGTTGGTAGTCCTGGGTCGGTTGGATCTGAGTCGGCACCCGTGTGATCGGCTGCTGCGGCGGCGGCACGCTCGGCGGCCCGGTATCGCCCGTGGGCACGGCAACCGTCGGCTTGCTCCCGGTGTCGGGCGCAGTCGGAGGCGACTGCACCTGCGTGGTGGGTTCGACAGGGGGCTGCTGCGGCGTGGTCACCACCGGCGGCGACGCGGTCGTCGGCTTGCTGCCGTTCGGCGTGGTCGCATCGGTGGAATCCGAGGGCTTACCGGACGGCGCCGAGGGCTTACCGGACGGCTCGACCGGCTGCTGCAGGATCGTCGGCGCGGTGCTTCCGCTGGTCGGCTTCGGCTTCGAGGTCGCGTGAGTGTCGGAGGTCGGCCTCGGTTCACCCGACTTCGGCACCGTCGTATCGAGCTGATCGGCCAGCTCCGGCGACCACTTGCGCAGTTCGACGAGCAGACGGTCCCACTCGGTCATCACTTCGTTGCGCTTCTGCGGATCGTTGATCTGCGTGGCGTTCTCCTTGGCCCGCTCCAGGCGGGCCTTCGCCTGCACCGGGTCCTGGGCGACCAACGTCGACGCCTCGGCCAGGTCGTTGTCGGCACGCTGCACGACGGTGGTCTGGGCCTGTTCACTGAACACGACCTCTTTGACCCGCCACAGCGGATCACCCGGCTCGGCGTTGTACGAGAACGCCGTCATGCCGCCGAAGACCAGGGCCAGTGCCGCCGCGGTTCCGGCGATCGGACGAAGTAGCCGTAGCCGCCCTCCGCTGTGCGCGCCGATGCGGACCTGACGCGCGCCGATCTCCTGATTGACCGCGGCCACGATCGCATCCAAGTCCGGCTCCGCGGACATCGGCGGGGCGATCAGCTCCGCCCGCCAATCCGCGAGCAGCGTCGCGAGCTGATACTCCTCGGCGCTGTCGGTGCTCACCGGACCATCGCTGGCGATGGCATCGATCAGAGCATCGTCGCGGCGTACCGCTGCGATGTCGACCGGGCCGGTATCACCGGACGCCTCGGCGTAGGGACCGCTGTTTCGCGATCCAAGCCGCGCCTTCCAGTCACCCCGACCGCGCTCGCCATCCCTAGCCATACATTTCACCTGCCCTCGCCACTTGTGACTTGAGTTTCGCGAGTGCCCGGTGTTGGGCCACCCGTATCGCGCCCGCCGTACTGCCCACGGCGACTGCGGTTTCTTCTGCCGACAGACCCATGACCAAGCGCAGGATCAAGATCTCCCGATGCTTCTCAGGAAGCGTCGCGAGCAGACGGTTCATCTGCCTGCTCGTCTCGGACTCGAGAGCTCGTTGTTCCGGTCCCTGGTCGGTGGATATGACATCTGGTACTTCGGCCATCGCCTCCGCCTTGTTACGGGCGGCGTTGCGATGCGCGTCAGCGACCTTGTGCGAAGCGATTCCGTAGACGAAGGCCATGAAGGGCCTGCCCTGGTCCTGATACCTGGGCAAGGCGGTCATCACAGCCAGACAAACCTCCTGCGCAACGTCGTCCGCGGAGAGCTGCCCACGCTCCGCGGCTCCGATCCGCGCGCGGCAGTAGCGCACCACCAGCGGGCGGACCATCTCGAGTACCTGAGCTAAAGCGGATCTGTCGCCCTGCGCAGCGGCAGTGACGGCGAGGTCCAACTCTTCGCCCGTATGCGTCATCGTCAGAGATATTCCTGGCGTTACAAGTGGCACCGTCCGGTGACGACCAGTGCTTCCACCGAAGGGGCGGAACGGATCTAACAATAGCGACCCGTTGCCGGGAACCGGGCAACACGGTCATCTCCGCGATCACCTACCGACCACCCATGGGACGGAATACCCCGCCCCGGCGAGCGATGGTCGCGGCGCACTCGGCCGCCTCCGCCGCAGCGCCCTCGACCCCCAGCCCGGCGCGCAACATAGCGCTTGCCCACCGCAGCGGTAGCAGCCTGTACTCGCGACACTGCTCGGCGACTTCTTCGGCAAGCGACACGGACCGGTCGTGCTCACCCCCCGCCGCGGCGGCTGCGGCGAGCAGTAGGCGGGACTTGACCCGGTGCCGCACCGACGGTGCCCTTTCGGCCAACTCCATCGCGGCATCGGCGTGCCCGGTCGCAGGCCCCGAATTTCCTGCGATCAGGGCGGTTTCCGCGCAGACCCAGTGCCACCTCAGCGCGGAGCGCCAACCCATCTCCCCCGGCGCTGTCGCCGCTCGACTGCGTCGCAGAAGCCGGTCGGCCAGCGCGAGCCGCCCGACGCCGAGCGCGTCGGCGGCGAGCCCGGTCAGCGCGTCGCAGAGGGCGTCGTGGCGGTCGGGGCCGTCGTCATCGGACCGTTTCCGAGTGGTCTCGGTCGCGGCGGCGTCGGTCGCGAGGATCAAGGCTGCGGCCCGTCCGTCGAATGCCGCGGCGCGCGCATGCCAGCCGAGTTGGCGCAACAGCGAACCCGCCGTACTTCCCGCCAGTGAGAGGAGTACCGGGTCGGTGCTGTGATTGCATACCTTTCGCAGTTCGACCCGAGCTGCGGCGTAACGCCCCTGGCCGCCGAGTACCACCGCGCGATACCAGGAGCCGAGGGCGTCCGAGGCGGGTGGCAACTCGGCGACGGCGCGACCAGGGTCGATGCCGAAGGCAGCCTCGGCGAGGAGCGCGAGGTCAGGATCTCCTGGCGGAGCGGGCGCGAACACGGGCGCACTCTATCCTGTGGTGCGCGCGGGCCCGGCCCGCAGAAAGGAGGCCGCGGCAAACCGGCAACTTCTCAGCATTTCGCCGTCTCTCGATGTTTCCATCAGGTAAATCTCGTCTGGCAACCTCGGGGTGTGCGCGCTCGGAATTCACTCGCGTTTCGAGTAATTAACCTGAGCGCCCCGTTTTCGCCATCTCGGATCCATACACCGCGAACGCGCCGACGACCACTGCGACCACCCCACCGACCAGCCGACCGGGGCGGGCCACTGAAGGGTCCGGACCCATAAACACGCTCCTACCTGCGCAAATAGTGAAGCTACTTACGCAGCACGAAGCCACGAACCGCTAGCCAACCGACCAGTATCGCCGGAACCGACGCAAAAAGTAAATAGCTCTGAGGTTAAATTTCCCAGCCTAGAATTCGGAGGACGGCTGCGTGGAACTATTGACGGAATTTCGCGGCTGGACCTAACGTAGCTCATCGTCACGGACGGCGCCGCGCGAAATTGCAGCGACCGAAGGCAAGCCCGAGGGCACCCTCGCCGACCCGGCGCCGTGGCCCACAACTGTTGCAGAACAACTGCTCGACAATGCTGACGAGCTCGCACTACGAGGAGTTCACCATGCCCATGCCGACCCACCTCCCCGGACCGAACGCCGATGTCTGGGATTGGCAGATGCGAGGGTCCTGCCGCGGGCAGGACTCCGCGGTGTTCTTCCATCCCGACGGCGAGCGAGGCAGAGCGCGCACGGCGCGCGAGATGCGCGCCAAGGAGATTTGCCGCAGCTGCCCGGTGCTCATGCAGTGCCGCAGTCACGCGCTGAAAGTCAGCGAGCCCTATGGCATCTGGGGCGGCATGTCGGAGACCGAGCGCGAGATGCATACGCGGCGCAACCGGCGCCGCATGGCCGTATAGACGAATTCCTTCCCATCCACACGCCGCTGGGCGCCGAATGCCTAGCAAACAACGGGCCACTGCAATTGGCCTCGGCCGAGCCGGTCACGGCAACACGGTGATCGGTTCCGCACCGAGGATCGGCGCGTGGGCTCCGATCGGTCACCACCGATCCGCCGGCCGCCGCAGCGCGCAGCTGCCGGTCCGGCGTTTTGCGACATCGCGCGGCGCGTTACGGCGTCTCCACTCCTGAGCCGCCTTGCGTGTCGGCGCTTTTCGCAAAGCTGCTGGCCTACAGCCGGTTTGTCGGCACCCCACCGGAAGGGAGGTCATAGCGACACGCTACGGTAGTGACTGATGACACAGAATGGAGCGTTGTGACAACGCGGCCGCCAGCCGCAGAGGGCGACTCGTTCCGAAGAGAAGCCTTCCCACCAGTGGATTCTGCGGTTACGGCACGCGCAGCCGAAAGTATCGAGCTCGCCGCGCTTTTGCATCGATGCGGCCTGTCGGACCATGAAGCATTCGCCGAGCTGTACGACCGGACGTGCGCGCGCGTCTTCGGTCTTGTGCTGCGCGTCCTACACGATCCCGGATATGCGGAGGAGACCACCCAGGAGGTCTATCTGCAGATTTGGCGGACGGCAGCGAATTTCGACCCGGCGAAGGGCTCGGCAGTGACGTGGTTGATGACTCTCGCGCACCGACGCGCCGTCGACCGGGTCCGCGCCGAGCAGGCCCACACCCAGCGTGAAGTCGCCTATGGGATACGGGTTCTCGGCAACGAATTCGACGAGGTCACCGAAGAAGTCGAGCGTAGGCTCGAACAACAGGCCGTCCTGGGGGGTCTCGCCACACTGACGGAGACCCAGCGGGAAGCCATCTCGCTCGCCTACTACGGCGGGCGAACCTACGCGGAGGTAGCGCACTACCTCGGCATAGGGTTACCGACCGTTAAGTCCCGTATTCGGGATGGATTGACACGACTGAAAAGAAGTTTGGGGGTGACGTGAGATGAACGAATACCAGATCGATCTCGCGCACACCGTCGCGCTCGGATCGATCGACGACGAAGACCATCACCAGGTGCAGAAACTGCTCGACAGCGAGGACCCCGTGCTACGCGCGGCGTTCAGCCAGGAAGTACGAGATACGAAGGAAGCTCTTTCCCTTCTTGCCGCAGCGACGGCGGCTACGCCGTCGCCCGCGCTGCGTGCTCGCTTACTCGCAGCCATCGCCGCGGAAGAGCCACCGGTCGCCAGCTGATCCGGCGCCCCGCCACGGATTTCCCGCTCCGCACGTCCAGAACCGTAGCAGTCGGACGGACCTGCGGTCCTTGTTCCGGCCCACGGTCGACAGTGTGTCGAGCTTCGGAATACCCGGTACTCACCGAGTCACAGGTCGAGGTAGCGACTTCGGGTTGTCGAGTGCACAGACAAGGGCCCCCGGGCCAAGATGCGGTCCGAGGGCCTTGTCGTCCTGCGTTATCGTCGTCCTGCGTTATCCGAGCGGCGACGGAGTCAGTGCGCGTGTCCGTGATGACTGTGATCGTGCTGCTCCTCGGCAGGCTTGTCGACCACAGCGCTCTCGGTGGTGAGCACCATCCTGGCGACCGAAGCCGCGTTGACAACAGCCGAGCGGGTTACCTTCACCGGGTCGACGACACCGTCGGTGAGCAGATCACCATAGCTGAGCGTGGCGGCGTTGAAGCCCTCTTTGCCCTCGGTTACCCTGCTGACCACCACAGCCCCATCCAACCCCGCGTTGGTGGCGATCCAGTACAACGGCGCACGCAGCGCGGTGCGCACCACCTCGACGCCGACGGCCTCGTCGCCGGACAGCGAGTCGCGCAGCTCGACCAGCTTGGCGCTCGCCTGCACCAGCGCGGTGCCGCCACCGGGCACGATGCCCTCCTCGACGGCGGCCTTGGCCGCGCTCACCGCGTCTTCGACGCGGTACTTGCGCTCCTTGAGCGCGGTCTCGGTGGCCGCGCCGACCTTGATCACCGCGACGCCGCCGGACAGTTTGGCCAGCCGCTCCTCGAGCTTCTCCCGGTCCCAGTCGGAATCGGTGGCCTCGATCTCGCCGCGCAGTTGCGCGCTGCGCGCTGCGATGTCCTCCGCGGTGCCCGCACCATCGATGACGGTGGTGTCGTCCTTGGTGACCACCACGCGACGGGCCTTACCCAGCACGTCGATGCCCGCCTCGCGCAGTGAGATGCCGAGATCGGGGTTGATCACGGTGCCCGCGGTGACCACGGCAAGATCGTCGAGGAACGCCTTGCGGCGGTCGCCGAAGAACGGCGCCTTCACCGCGACGGCCTTGATCGTCTTACGAATCGCGTTGACCACCAAGGTGGACAGCGCCTCGCCCTCGACGTCCTCGGCGATGATCAGGACGGCCTTGCCGCTCTCGGCAATCTTCTCCAGCAGCGGGAGGAAGTCCGGAAGCGAGCTGATCTTCTCGCGGTGCAGCAGGACGAACGCGTCCTCCAAGACGGCCTGCTGGCTGTCGGCGTCGGTGACGAAGTAGGGCGAGAGGTAGCCCTTGTCGAACTGGACGCCCTCGGTGACCACCAGCTCGGTCTGCAATGTCGAGGACTCCTCGACGGTGACGACCCCGTCCTTGCCGACGGTGGTCAGCGCCTTGCCGACCATCTCGCCGATCTCCTCGTCGCGCGAGGACACGGTGGCGACCTGTGCGATCGCCTGCTCGCCCGAGACCGGGGTGGCCTGCGCGAGCAACGCCTCGGAGACCGCGTCGGCGGCCTTGGCGATGCCGGAGCCGATCGAGATCGGATTTGCGCCGGCCGCCACATTCTTCAGCCCGGCCCGGACCAGCGCCTGAGCCAGCACGGTGGCGGTGGTCGTCCCGTCGCCCGCGACGTCGTTGGTCTTGGTGGCGACGCTCTTGACCAGCTGTGCGCCGAGGTTCTCGAACGGGTCTTCCAGCTCGATGTCGCGCGCGATGGTGACGCCGTCGTTGGTCACGGTCGGGCCGCCGAAGGCCTTCGCCAGCACGACGTGGCGGCCGCGCGGGCCGAGGGTGACCTTCACGGCGTCGGCGAGCTTGTCGACACCGCGTTCCAGAGCTCGACGAGCCTTCTCGTCGAACTCGATCTGCTTTGCCATGTATTTTGCTCCTGTATCGGGTTCACGGCGCTCCGGGTGGTTACCGAAACCACGCCAGGCAATACGCCGAAGGCGCTAGCCAACGCACTCCGCCCCGGGTCGAGAGAGACACCGGGGCGGAACGCATTCGTGCCTGATCGGCTACTTGGTGACGACGGCCAGCACGTCGCGCGCCGACAGGATGAGGTATTCCTCGCCCTGGTACTTGATCTCGGTGCCGCCGTACTTGCTGTAGATAACGGTGTCACCCTCCTTGACATCGACCGGGATGCGGTCGCCCTTGTCGGTGACGCGTCCCTCGCCGACGGCGATGACGGTGCCCTCCTGCGGCTTCTCCTTCGCCGTGTCGGGGATGACCAGGCCGGAGGCCGTCGTCGTCTCGGCCTCGTTGGCCTGGACGAGGATCTTGTCCTCGAGCGGCTTGATGTTCACGCTCGCCACGTTGAGCCCTCCACTTTCAGGGGATTTCGGTCGTCCGGAACTGTTGTTCCGGACTCGTCGGTTCGGTCACGATGCTGACGCCTGCGCATAGCCCCGTCGTCGCGGGTGCCGGGACCCCTGCTCAGTAGTCAAACTGCTGGCACACGCACTACACACAGTGCCGACTAGCACTCTATACATGAGAGTGCCAGCGCTCAAGGGCGGGCGGTGCCAAGTTTGCGGACGGCTCGCCCATGATGGTCGGGACTTCCTATTGGTTCAGGAAATCTGTAACGTTCGGATAACGGATTGTGACACTATTGACGACGGTCGCTGTCCGGCGCCTCGGCGCCGCCGAGGCTACGCAGGGCTATTCAGGGGTACTCAGGGGTACCGCAGCGTCATCGGAATAGACAGCGTCACAGAACAATCGTTCCACCACAGCTTCACCAGAGAGCAAGCCAGACGTGATTCATGGCCGGTCCCCGAGACCCACCCGGACAAGGGGCCTGTCCTATCCCCGGTTCGGGTCGTGCGTCATCCATACAACGGTCCGGCAGTTCATTCGAGATGGTCGACGACACCACGACCATCCGCTCGAAGGGAGGTGAACATGCGAACGTCCCTGGGCATTTCGGCCGGGGCAGAGGTCGTGTGCTCGGCGCTGGTCGCTACCGCGCCGAACGGCGCGCAGAGCTTCGACTACCGCGTCGTCTCCGCCGACGCGGCCAATTCCGATCTCGGCGACCTGGTGGCGTCCTCGATCGAACTGATGACCACTCAGCTGCCGACCACCCAGCCGCCGCGCGAGGTCATCCATCCGCTCGGGGCACGCAGCGCGGGCACGCAGCGCGGGCACGTGTCCGCCACCAGCCGGCCGCCCACCAGCGTGGCCGTCGCCTACCGCACCAGGGAGCAGGCACAGGCCATCCGCTCGGCAACCGGTAAGCAGCGCGAGCTACGGCTGATCCCGGAGGGCACCGCAGCGCTGACCTATCTGCGGCACACCGGCCTGCTCGACCGCTACGACACCGTCGCCATCGTCGACCTCGGCGCGTCCGGGCTCACCGTCACCATCGCCGACTTGGCCGACGACGCCATGCTCCGGTCCGATCGGACCGCGACCATCAGCGGCAAAGCCATCGACGACCTCGTCTACCACCATCTGGTGGACCAGCACTTCGCCCGGCGCGGCACCCGCCCGAACCGCGGCAGGCTGACCAACCGGGGCCGCGCGGCCAAGGAGCACCTGTCGATCGCGCCCGCCGTCACCATCGACCACGTCGCCGGACGTCCGCTGAAGCTGACCAAGGCCGACTTCGAGGTGCTGATCGCCGACCTACTGCGCGACATGGCCGTGTTCGTCGCGGCGGTGTGCGCGCGGGCGCCGAAGCTCCCGCAGGCAGTCGCGTTGATCGGCGGCGGAGCCAACATCCCCGCCGCGCTGAACACGCTTACCGGCACGCTGAACATGCCGGTGTTCACCGTGCCCGATCCGGAGGCCGTAACCGCCAAAGGCGCGGCGCTGGTGGCCGATTCGGTGCAGCCCTCGGTGTTTCCGGTCGGCGCGCTCGGCAGCGATGCACCCGCCGGGACGTTCGCCAAGGTGGTCGGCACGCTCGCGGGCGCGATCGTGGTCGTCGGCCTGATCATCGGCTACGGCGTGAAGACGTTCTCGCCCACGTCGGACGACGAGGTCTCCCCCGCAGGAACGACGAGTACGGCCCCGCAGCTGCCTACGCCGCCGATACTGCCGCCGAACGGAGCGGGACCCACCCCTGGAGGCCGGAACCAGGAAAGCACCAGCCGGCCCGGCGACAGCGCCGGACCGACCCCGGACAGCGCGCAGCCGAGCCCGACCGGCATTCCGTCCACAACTCAGGCGACCACACCGGCGCAGCCCACGCTGCGTCCGGATCCGAACCTCCCGCCGATTCCGTTCCCCGAACTGCTCGGCCCACTGTTCGGCCATCCGAGGTCGGCGCAGGGAGGTTCGTCCGGCCAGTAGCAGAGCCGTACACCAACCAGGCCCGCACACCATCCAGGCCCGCACGCGAGCCGGGCACCCAGCACGAGCCGCACGCGACCCGGCGCCCGCACGGGCGGGTATCCCGTTCTCCTCGCGCGCGAACTCGGTTTCGGCGGCGAGCCCAGCAAATCGGACAGAGTTCGCAGAGCCCGGATCGGGTTACCGGACCGAGCTGACCGACACCGGCAGACCCGGATCGGTGGCCACCGTCAGCGGCGACGGCGCCGCGCCGCCCGCGATCACATGGGCGCCGAGCGCGGCGATCATCACCCCGTTGTCCGTGCACAGCCGGGGCTTGGGCACGCGAAGGGTCAAACCGGCCGCCGCGCATCGCTCCTCGGCCATCGAGCGGATCCGCGAGTTGGCCGTCGCGCCGCCGCCGAGCACCAGCGTGCCGACACCGATGTCCTTGGCCGCACGCACGGCCTTCATGGTGAGCACGTCCGCGACCGACTCCTGGAACGACGCCGCGATGTCCGAGATCGGCAGGTCCTCCGCACCGATGCCGTCGCGCTGCGCTGCCTCCACATAGCGGGCGACCGCGGTCTTGAGACCGGAGAAGGAGAAATCGTAGCGCGGGTCACGCGGCCCGGTCATGCCGCGCGGGAACGTGATCGCGCGCGGATTACCGGTCACCGCGGCGGCATCGAGTGCGGGACCACCGGGAAAGCCGAGCCCGAGCAGGCGCGCGACCTTGTCGAACGCCTCCCCCGCCGCGTCGTCGACGGTGCTGCCCAGTTCCATGATCGGCTCGGCCAGGTCCGTGACATGCAGCAAATGCGTATGCCCACCGGACACCAGCAGCGCGACACAAGGCGGCATAGGACCGTGTTCGAGGGTGTCCACCGCGACATGCCCACCGAGGTGGTTGAGTGCGTAGAACGGCACATCCCATGCCCCCGCATACGCTTTCGCCGCCGCGACACCGACGAGTAGCGCACCGGCCAGACCTGGCCCGATCGTCACGGCCAGCGCATCCGGCTTCGCGATACCCGCCGCGGACAGCGCGCGCCGCATGGCAGGCACGATCGCCTCGAGATGTGCGCGCGAGGCGATTTCGGGCACAACGCCGCCGAAGCGTGCGTGCTGGTCGACACTGGAGGCGACCTCGTCCGCGAGAAGTTCGCAGGTGCCGTCAGAGTCCCTTCGGACGATGCCGACACCGGTTTCGTCGCAGGAACTCTCGATCCCCATGACGATCACGAGAGCACCTCATCCGGTTTGCTCGCTCGCCACTCCCGGTCCTCGTCGGTGAGCGCGGGACGGCGCATCGTGTACGCGTCCGCACCGCTGGGGTGGTAGTAGTTCTTGCGCAACCCGATGATGTGGAAGCCGTGCTTGGCATACAGCCCGATCGCGGGCGCGTTGTCGGTGCGAACCTCGAGGAACACCGGTCCGCCGCGGCTGCCCGCCTCGGCGAGCAGCGCCTCGAGCAGCAACGTGCCGATGCCCGCGCGATGACAGCCGGGGTCGACACCGATGGTGTGCACCTCGGCCTCGGGGTGTTCGGCATCACCAAGCAGGGCTATCCCCGCATAGCCGACCATTCGCCCGTCGTCGTCCTGAGCGGTGATATAGCGGTTGTGCTGGCCGGCCAGCTCCGACTGGAACGCGATCGCGTGCCATGGGTCGTCCTCGGGGAACAGCAGCTGCTCCAATTCGACACAGCGCTCGATGTCCGCAGCCACCATCGGCTCGATCCGGAAACCCACCCGCGTCACGCTCCCGTCCGGTCGAGGGCGCGGTAGGCGTTCTCGACGGCGTCCGGCCTGCGCAAATACAGCGGGACCAAAGGCTCGGGCACGGTGCGGGCGAGCACCTCTGCCGCCGCGACCCGCACCAGCCCGACGGGCGAGGGGGTCTCGGCCGGAAGCACGGGGAGATCGAAGAAGTCGACATGCGACGCGGATCCGGCGATCGCCGTGGCCTGGTTTGCGTCGAGGTCGGCGGGCTTGCACACCTCCGGCCCCGCCACGCGGGCACCTTCGCGATATCGCGCCCAATACACCTCGCGTCGGCGGGCGTCGGTCACCACCAGCAGCTCGCTGGTCGGCGGGAGCACGGCCGCCTCGGGGCGCTGGGCGAGATCGATCGCCGCGTCGGCGGCGATCGCGTCGAGACTGCACACGCCGTAGACCGGAATGCCGAGCGCGTCACCGAATGCGGCCGCCGTCGCCATGCCGACTCGGAGGCCGGTGAACGGACCAGGACCGACGCCGACCACGAGCGCGGCGATGTCGGTCCTGGAACGACCTGCCTCGGTGAGGCATTCGAGGATCTGTGGGGTGAGCACCTCGGCATGCGCGCGCGGGTCGACCCGCACCCGGGAGGCGACAATGCGCGTCTGGGCAGGGATGGCCGGATCGGCGCCTTGCTCCAGTTCCACCAGTCCCGCTGTGACGGCGGGTGTCGCGGTGTCGACGGCTAGTACAAGCATGATTGGCCTAACGATACCGCTTGGTAGTTGCCACCGGCACGTAGCTATCTGACAGTTAATTCACCCATTCCCAGATCGCGGTGCGCACATCCGAATCCGGTTCGCGCGAAAGCAGCACGCGCAGGTGCCGATCCGTGAGGTGCTCCACCACCCCACGGCCCCACTCCACAACGACCACCGCCTGATGCAGATCGGTGTCCAGATCGAGCGCGTCCAGCTCGTCCAGGTCGCCGCCGAGCCGATACGCGTCCACGTGCACCATCGGCACCGCGGGAGCGCCCTCGCGATGCCCGGCGCGGTGCTGGCGGGCGATGATGAACGTCGGTGAGCTGACCCGGCCCTGCACACCGAGGCCTGCGGCGATGCCACGGGTGAGTGCGGTCTTGCCCGCACCGAGCGGGCCGTCCAGCACCACCAGGTCACCGGCGTGCAGGTCTCTGGCCAGTTCCCGGCCGAGTGCCTCGGTGTCGTCGACGGTAGGCAGAATCCGTTGCCGCCGTTCAGCCACCGGACACCTCCGGTGCGCTCAGCGGCGCCGGTTCGACCGCGCCCGCCCGCAGGAGCAACCGGTCGAGTGCGGCGTTGACGATCTCCGGGTACTGCAGCTGCGGCATGTGCGCCGCACCCGGAAGCAAGACCAGTTCGCTGTTCGGCAGCGCGTCGGCGAGAGCGCGGGAATTGCGCCAAGGAATCACCAGATCGTGTGCGCCGCCGAGCACCAGGACCGGCGTGTCCGCCAACGTAGGCAACGCCGCCGATTCGTCGTGCAGCTCGATCGCCTCGAGGAAGCTCACTATGGTCTCGACCGGCGTCTGATCGATCATCATCGTCGAGTAGCGCGACAAGGTCGGACTCACATGGCCGTGAAAGGCGCTGACGTGCAAGATCGGTGTAATCACGTGGCGCGCGGTGGTGCGGCCCACTTGCACGAGTGCGGGCGCGGTGCGCACGGCCAGCCGGAAGCCGTCGATCGCGGGGTTGCGCAGCAGCTGTCCGATGCCCGCCGAAGTGACCTCGGCGGCGGCGGTGCAGAACAGTGCGATCCCGATCACCCTGGCCGCGAACAACTCCGGGTACCGCGCGGCCGCGGCAAGCACCGCCATCCCACCCAGCGAATGCCCGACCAGCACGACGGGTCCGGTCGCGGCGGTGGACTCCAGCACGGTGACGATGTCGCGCCCGAGCTGGGCAACGGTGCAGCTGGCGGTGCTCGGCGTACCGGAGCGGCCGTGTCCGCGCAGATCGAACAGCACCATGCGCACCTGTGCTCCCCAGCGCTTTTCCAGGTCCCGGCGCTGGAAATGGAAAGACTCCATGCTGTTGCAGAAACCGTGCACGAAAATCACCGTGACCGGCGCATCCGGCGGACCGCATTCGCGAGTGGCCAGTCGAACGCCATCCTCGGCGAACACCGCGCCGGGGCGGTCCCCGTCCAGGAGCGCGAAATTCTCGTCGCGGTATTCGTCACGACGCGCGGGCCACAGCACCCGCGCACCGGCACGGCGCAGCGCGTGCGCGCCGGCCAATGCGCCGACCAAGCCGACGGTGGCCAGCCCACCGCGCACCGGGGTGACCAGTTGGCGTTTCATCGGGCACCGCCGGTGAAACGTCTGGCGACCCGGCCACGGGGCGAACACACCACCTCGTAATGGATGGTGCCGAGCAAGTCCGCCCAGTCCTGGGCGTGCGGTTCCGCGCCGAACAGTACCGCGGTATCACCCTCGCGGACGCCCGCAGCGTCGTCGCCGAGATCGACGACGAACTGGTCCATGCATACCCGGCCGACGTTCCTGCGGCGCGCGCCGCCGAGCCAGACGTCGAAACGTCCGCTCAAGGGGCGGAACACGCCGTCGGCGTAGCCCGCGGGGATCAGCGCCACGGTGGTGTCGCGCGGCGCTGTCCACTGGTGCCCGTACGAGACGCCCTCCCCCGCCGCCACCTCCTTGACCAGGGCGACCCTGGCCTGGAAAGTCATGGCCGGACGTAGACCGAAGTCGCCGAGGTCGGTTACCGGGGACAGGCCGTAGATGGCGATGCCTGGACGAACCATGTCGAAGGCCAGGTCGGAGCGGGTCAGGGTGGCGGCCGAATTGGCGAGATGCACCAGCTCGGGTTCGAGCCCGTGCTCCTCGGCCGCGGCGATCGCCTCCAGGAACCGGGCACGCTGCACGTCGTTGTTGGAATGCTCCGGTTCGTCGGCGTGCGCGAGATGGGAGAAGATCGCGCGGAAGCGCACCGCCTGCTCATCGACCAGAGCGCGCAGGGCAGTCAGGACCTGAGGGTATTCGATCGGCGATACACCGTTGCGGTTCAGACCGGTGTCCACCTTCATCGTGACCGTGGCGGTGCTGCCCGTGCTGCGAGCTGCCGCCTCGACCGCGCGCAGATGGGCGAGCGAGGAGATGCCTATCTCGATATCGGCGCCGATCGCGGTCGCGAAATCTGCGTCGGAGTTGTTCAGCCAGCACAGGATCGGGGCAGTGATCCCGGCCGTGCGCAACCGCACCGCCTCGGCCACGGTGGTGACCCCCAGCTCGACGGCCCCCGCCGCCAGCGCCGCGCGCGCGACCTCGACTGCGCCGTGGTTGTAGCCGTCCGCCTTCACCACCGCCATCACCGCGGCATCGCCTGCGTGTTCCCGCAGGATCCGCACATTGTGAGCGATGGCATCCAGATCGATGACCGTCTCGACCTGCGCTCCCCCGCCTCTCCCGGACTTCAGGCCGTACGAGTCGGGTGCCGCGGGAATTTCGTTCTGGTCCTGCGCTGGGATCGCTTCAGTTCTGGACGTACCCGATGAGTTACCCATGTGCTCCCCCACCTCTCCGGATCTTCAAGCCGTACCAGTCGGGTGACACGGGATTTTCGTTCAGGTCCTGCGTTGGGACCGCTTCAGTTCTGGACGTACCCGACGAGTTACCCATGTGCTTTCGGAATCAGTTGTCGCGTTTGTTTCGGTCGAGTGTATTGGCGCGCTGGGCTCTGGTTGCAGCCAGTTCGTGTGGCGGTCCCTGGAAGCGCGGTGGGCGTCAGGCCCTGTTGGTGTGATGACGACCAGCCGATCGGCGGCCTCCGGTCGACAGGCCGGATCAGCTCGATCATGCGGGGGGGTGACGACCCGGTTCACGATTGCGGAAGAGCCAGGGTGCGGAGGACGCGGATGGACGGACGGACGTGATCGAGCAGCGGCATTGCCGAGGTGGGAGCGCCGATGGAATGGTTCTCGTTGGCGGCGAGGTCGGCGGCGAGGGAGTGGGCGCGAGCCGCCGCGGCGGCGGACCAGGCGGGGTCGCGGCCCGCGGCGAGGAGAGCGCCGATGATGCCCGAGAGCACGTCGCCCGCGCCCGCGGTGGCGGCCCAGGATCCGCCCGCCTCGTTGACCAGAACGGCGTGCCCCGGGGTGGCGACCAGCGTGGCACGGCCCTTCAACAGCACGGTGACCCGCCAGGAGTCGGCGAGGTCGCGGACTGCGGCCACCCGGTCCTTGCCCACCTCGTGGCCGGTGAGGCGGGCGAACTCCCCCGCGTGCGGCGTCAGCACAGTTGGGGCCGGGCGATCGCGAACCAGCGTCGGCTCGGCGGCGAGCAAAGTCAGGCCATCGGCGTCGACGACGACCGGGAGGTCGGTGGACAAGATTTCGGCGAGGCGCTTCCTAGCGTCGCTATCGGTGCCGGCACCGGGACCGAAAACCCAGGACTGGACCCGGCCGGTCCCGGAAACATGCGGGGTCGCGATCACTTCCGGGAAGTGACGCAGCACCTCGGCCGCGCCGGTTCCGGCATAACGGACCATGCCAGAGGTCGCGGCGACGGCGGCGCCCGTACACAGCACCGCCGCGCCCGGATACGTCTCGCTGCCCGCGCAGACGCCGGTGACGCCCTGTGTGTACTTGTCGTCGGCCGGACCCGGTACCGGCCATGCGACGCCGATCGATGCGGGCTCCAGCGCGGCGAGATTCGGTTCTTGGAGACGTAAACCGATGGGGACCAGGACGATTCGTCCGCAATGCGGCGCGGCGAGTGCGTGCACCGGTTTATAGGCGCCGAAGGCGACCGTGACCTCGGCGCGCACGGCGGGGCCTTCGACCGCGCCGGTGTCCGGGTCGACGCCGCTCGGCAGGTCGGCCGCGATAATCGGAGCATCCAACGCCGCAACGAGTTCCGCGGCGCGCGGGCGTAGCGCACCGTGACCGGAGATGCCCACGATACCGTCGATCACCAGGTCCGGATCGCCGATTTCGTCCCGCACCCGGCCACCGGTCTTGCGCAGCGCGGCAAGGCCTTTCGCATGGGCCCGATCCGGGTTCAACAGCACCGCGGTCACCGCGACACCTCGGCGGCGCAGCATCGAACCGGCCCAGAGCACGTCGCCACCGTTGTCGCCGGATCCGACCAGGAGCGTCACCGCACGTCCCGCGATACCACCGGTGCGCGACCGCAGTTCCGCCGCGACGACCGTGGCCAAACCATGCGCCGCGCGCCGCATGGGGACACCGTCCGGAACCAGGGTGAACAGCTCGGCCTCGGCCGCGCGCACTTCGTCGGCGGTGAAATAGCCCCGCTGCGTGGACATCGCATTCCCTCCGTCGGTCTTGCCCGTGCCGAGCCGATGGTCATGGGCCGATTCGTCGTTATGGGCACTTCCTGCCCATCCTGACACCCACCGACTCGGCGCCGAGCCGATCGGAATGCCGCCGCGCCACCACATGGGCTCGCGACGGCGGCAGACTACGCTTGGCCATCATGCCAATCGTCCGCCGTCGCACAAGGCCCACGTGGGTTGTCACGGGATTCGTTATCGGTGCGCTGGTGCTGTCCGGATGCGGTGGCGGAGATTCCGGCTCGGCCACCACGACCACGAAGAGACCTCCCCGCGCGGCCACCACGACCTCCCAGCAGGCAAGCGTGCACAAGGCCGCCGCCACCATCGCGGTCGATGATATGAAGTTCTCGCCCGGCGAGGTCACCGTCGAGGTCGGCGACACGGTCACCTGGAAGTTCGACGACAAGGTGCCGCACACCGTGCAGGGCATCGGCGACAAGGCGATGGGCATCAACAGCCCCATCTTCGACAAAGGCGAGTGGAGCTACACCTTCACTTCCCCCGGCACCTTCCGCTACCTCTGCTCGCTGCACCCGGAGATGCGCGGCACGGTCACCGTCGAGTAGGAAGCTCGCGTTCGACCGAGCCGGGCCAGGTGTGGTTCAGACCTTGCGTACGGCTCAGACCGGGCGGTAATCGCGGGTGCGGGCGCCGCGGGCCGAGCTGGTGTTCAGTGCTTCGACGGTGGCGACGAGTGGAGCCAGTTCGGGGTCCGCGGCGGCTTGCCCGAGCGCGCCGGCGAGGGCGGCGTCGTGCGTGGGGCGTGCCTGTTCGAGAAGAGCGAGTCCCGCAGGAGTCACGTCGGTGTAGATACCTCGACGGTCGTCCGGGCAGAGGTAGCGCTGGAGCAGGCCGCGGTCTTCGAGCCGGGAGACCAGGCGGGTGGTGGCGCTCTGGCTCAGTACCACGGCATCGGCGACCTGGTTCATCCGCAAGTGACCTCCCGGCCCGTCGTGCTGACGGCTGAGGACGACGAGCAGCGAGTACTCGCGCACGCTCAGGTCATGGCCGGATTGCAGGGCGCGTTCGATATGTGCCTCGATCCGGTCGTGCAGCAGCGACAGTGCGTACCAACCATCGGCCAAGCCGGTCAGTGCGGCATCCGCGGTCATGGCGTTTCCTTCGGCATCGGGGATCGTTCCCTTCAGGATAGATGGGTTTCACAATAGCCCGCGCTTGCAATTATAAGGCGTCTGCAATTATTGTTGCCGCCTGTAAGAATCAGGTGCAACCAAGTGGAGACTCTCTCATGCCGCTCGCACTCCTCGCCCTGACACTCGGGGCATTCGGAATCGGTACTACGGAATTCGTCGTCGTCGGCTTGCTGCCCGACATCGCCGACACCTACACGGTGTCCATCCCCACCGCAGGCCTGCTGGTCACGGGATACGCGCTCGGCGTAGTGGTGGGCGCGCCGCTGATGACCGGCCTCGGCACCCGGGTTTCGCGCAAGCGCATGCTCCTCGGCATGCTGGCGCTTCTGGTCGTGGGTAACGTATTGTCCGCTCTCGCACCTACTTTCGAGACGATGCTGACCGGTCGGGTCGTGGCTTCCCTGGCACATGGCGCGTTCTTCGGTATCGGCGCGGTCGTCGCGGGGAACGTAGTCCGCCCCGACCGGCGCGCCGGCGCGATCGCGATCATGTTTACCGGCCTGACCGTCGCCACCGTGGTCGGTGTGCCGCTCGGGACGCTGCTCGGCCAGCACTTCGGCTGGCGGCTGACGTTTCTGTTCGTCGCGTTGGTCGGCCTGATCGGACTGATCGGCGTCGGCGTGCTGGTGCCGGAGCAAGTTACACCGCGAGAAGCCCGGCTGCGCAACGAGCTAGCGGTGTTCCGCAACCCGCAGGTACTGCTCGCGATGGCGATGACGGTGCTCGGTTTCGGCGGCGTGTTCGCCGCGATCACCTATCTCGCGCCCATGATGACGGAGGTCACCGGCTACGCGGACAGCTCGGTCACCTGGTTGCTCGTGCTGTTCGGTCTCGGCTTCTTCGCGGGCAATCTGATCGGCGGCAAGTTCGCCGACCGCCACCTGATGCCGATGCTGTACCTCACCCTCGGCGGGCTCGCGATCGTGCTCGCATTGTTCACCGTCACGGCGCACAACAAGATCGCGGCCGCGATCACCGTCGTTGTGATCGGTGCGCTCGGCTTCGCCACCGTCCCACCGCTGCAGAAACGCGTGCTCGACCAAGCGGCGGGCGCACCCACTTTGGCCTCCGCCGTCAACATCGGCGCCTTCAACCTCGGCAACGCCCTCTCCGCCTGGCTCGGCGGGCTGGTTATCACCGCAGGCTTCGGCTACACCGCCCCCAACTGGGTGGGCGTCGCCCTGGTGCTGGTCGCCCTCGGCCTTGCCGTCCTCTCCGGCACCCTCGAGCGCCGCACCACGACGACTGAACCGACCACTCCGACCGAACCTTTCGTCCCGGCCCGAGTGTGACCTACCCGAGCTGCACGCCACAAACGTCGAGTGGCACACCATTGCGGTATTTCGCGCAACAATGTGCCACTCGTCGTTGTAGCGGGTGGGTTATTCGACTGTGACCGACTTTGCGAGGTTGCGGGGTTTGTCGACGTCGTAGCCCCGGGCCTGCGCCACTTCGGCGGCGAAGATCTGCAGCGGAACCGTCGACAGGAGTGGCTGGAAAAGGGTTGGGGCCGTGGGAATTTCGATGAGGTCGTCGGCGAATGGACGGACCGTGTCGTCGCCTTCCTCCGCGATCACGATGGTGCGTGCGCCGCGGGCCTGGATCTCGCGAATGTTGCTCAGCAGCTTGGAGTGCAGCACCGCGCGGCCCTTCGGGGAAGGCATCACCACGATCACCGGCAGCTCGTCCTCGATCAGCGCGATCGGGCCGTGCTTGAGTTCACCCGCCGCGAAACCCTCGGCGTGCATGTACGCCAGCTCCTTGAGCTTGAGCGCACCCTCCAGCGCCACCGGGTAGCCGACATGACGACCGAGGAACAGCACGGTCGGAACGTGCGCCAGCTCGCGCGCGATGGTCCGCACCTGCGGCGCCGTCTCCAGCACCCGCTCCACCAGCCGCGGCATCGCCTCGAGTTCGGCGAACTCGCGCGCGACCTCATCCGGGTATTTGGTGCCGCGCGCCTGCGCCAAGGCCAGCCCGACCAGGTAGTTCGCCGTCACCTGAGCCAGGAACGCCTTGGTGGAGGCGACGCCGATCTCCGGCCCCGCCCTGGTGTAGAGAACCGCGTCGGACTCGCGGGGGATCTGCGCGCCGTTGGTGTTGCAGATCGCCAGGACGCGCGCCTTCTGCTCCTTGGCGTGGCGCACGGCCTCCAGCGTGTCGGCGGTCTCGCCGGATTGGGAGATCGCCACCACCAGCGTGGAACGGTCCAGAACCGGATCACGGTATCGGAATTCGCTGGCCAGCTCCACCTCGACGGGCAGCCGGGTCCAGTGCTCGATCGCGTACTTGGCCAGCAGACCGGAGTGATAGGCACTGCCGCAGGCGACGACGAACACCTTGTCGAAGTCGCGCAGCTCTTGGTCGGCCAGGCGCTGCTCGTCCAGCACAATCCGGCCGGAACCATCCTGATCAGTGCTGAAATGGCCGATCAGGGTGTCGGCGACGGCGGCGGGCTGCTCCTCGATCTCCTTGAGCATGAAGTAGTCGTGGCCCCCCTTCTCCGCGGCCGCCAGATCCCAGTCGATCGTGAACGGGCGGGTACGCGGCCCCGCGTCGTCGCCCGCGAAGTCGGTGACCAGGTAGCTGTCCGAGGTGATCACCACTGCTTGGTCCTGGCCGAGTTCGACCGCCTCGCGGGTGTGCTCGATGAACGCCGTGACATCGGAGGCGATGAACATCTCGCCCTTGCCGACACCGACCACCAATGGTGTGGAGCGCCGCGCGGCCACGATCGTGTCCGGGTGGTCGGCATGCGTGAAAACCAGCGTGAACGCACCCTCCAGCCGTCGGAGCACAGCCAGCGCGCTGGCAGCGAAGTCGCCCGCGGTCGGGCCTGCGGCGTAGGCGCGAGCCACCAGATGCACGGCGACCTCGGTGTCGGTGTCGCTGCGCAGCTCGACCCCGGCATCCTCCAGCTCACGACGCAGCGGTGCGAAGTTCTCGATGATGCCGTTGTGCACCACTGCGACCTTGCCGCTGTCGTCGCGGTGCGGATGCGCGTTGCGGTCGGTCGGCGCGCCGTGCGTCGCCCAACGGGTGTGTCCCATGCCGGTGGTGCCCACGAAGCGGTCGACTTCGGCTTCCGACAGCTCGGCCTCCAAATTGGCCAGTCGACCAGCTTTGCGTTCCACGGCCAGCGCCCCCGCACCGTCCAGGATTGCCACACCCGCGGAGTCGTAGCCGCGATATTCCATGCGGCGCAACGCGTCAACGACGACGCCGAGCGCGTCTCGGTACCCGACGTACCCCACGATTCCGCACATGGCTCCCCACACTACTTATCGGATAACGTTCACGTCGTGTCGGCGTCTGTGAAATCGCTTCTGAGCACCCTGACCAGCCGCGGCCCGCACCGGGTGCTGCGCGGCAATCTGGCCATCGCAGGCCAGCCCGGGGTGGTGTGCACGCCCGAGTCCGGGTTGAACCTGCCTGCTGTCGCGTTCGGACACGGCTGGCTGACCGGTGTCGCGCAGTATCGTGGCCTGCTCGAACATCTCGCTTCCTGGGGGATTGTGGCCGCCGCCCCGGACACCGAGCGCGGGCCGATCCCGTCGCATCTCGGCCTAGCCGCCGATCTGCTCACCACGCTCGACATCTGCACCGGCGTCCGGCTCGGGGACGGCGATATCAGCGTGCACCCCGAACGCCTCGCCCTGGTCGGGCACGGCATGGGTGCGGGTGCCGCCGTCATCGCCGCCGCCCAGCGTCAGGTCGCCGCCATCGCTGCTCTCTTCCCCGCGCCGACGGCGCCGTCCGCCGAAACCCTCGCGCCTGACCTCGACGTCCCTGCGCTGATCCTGGCGGGAGCCACCGACATCACCTCGGTCAGCTCCAACGCCATCCCGCTGGCCACCGCGTGGGGCGGCAGGGCGATCCTGCGCGCCATCGACGGGGCTTCGCACAACGGCATCATCGAGGGCCGCCGCGTTCTCTCGGCGGTCGGGGCGGGCAAGCACGAACCGAAAACAGCCCGCACCACCCGCGCGTTGCTGGCCGGCTATCTGCTCGCCACGCTGGCGGGCGACAAGGCCTACCGCTCCTTCGCCGACCCCGAGGAGACCATTCCGCACACCAAGGTCATAGACCCCGACGCGCCCCGCGAGGAGGAACCGCCGAAGCTGAAAGTCGGCCAGTTGGCCGCGCTGCTCCGACGATGATCAGCGCGGATCAGATCAGCCAACTCTGGCGCTGATAGAACTTCGCGTCTTCGTCCTCGTCGTCGACCGGCCCGACGGTCTGATTCGCCCGACGGGCGGTCATCGACCGCGCAACGGCTTCACGGTGTTCGCGCGCTTCGGCTTCCAGCTGCTCTTTCGCCTCGTCCTCGGCACGAGATTGCTCTAGCTCGGCGGCGTGCTCCTGCCAAAACCGATCCATATCGGCCGCCAGGTGCTCGGCGAATTCGCGGCCCTTCGCCGCGGTCTGCTCGTTGATCTCCTGAAGTTCATCGATCAGGATCGCCATCCGTCGCTGGTTCTCCTCGGCGAGTCGCCTCGCCTCCTCGGCATAGTTCACCATACGGCTTGTCCTCGCGGACCATGCACGGCCGCACCTCCCATGTCCGGGGTCACAGCGGTCCTGCCTCGGCCAATTCTGCGCCACTGTCGAATGGGCTCTCGGATTCCGGTTCGCCCTGCTCCGGGATGGGATTCGGCCAATGCTCGCCGTCTTCTTCGCGTCGTGTGGTCGGAGGAGTTCCGGTCGGCACGCCCGGCTGGCCGATGTTCGGTTCAGGGACCGGTGTGGTGTCGACCGGCTTGTCCTTCCCTGGCGTTTCGGGAGCCGGAGTCTCGGCGGGAGGCGCGGGCTCTTTCGGCTCATGCATCGAGATGACCGGTACCCCATGCTCGTCCAGCTCGAGATCGAACTCCTGCTGCCTGCCCTCCGCGTCGGACAGCACAAGTTTCACCTGGCCATCCGGCCCCATCTCGAACTTCACATGTTTTCCTGCGATATCGAACTCGGCCTTCGGCTTGCCGTCCCGGTCCTTCTTGTCCGGGTCGTCGGTGTCGGCGTTCTTCGGATCGATGCTTTCTCTGAGCTTTTCGATCGCGCCGTCGATTCCACTCTTGATGGATCCGGTCAGTGCGGTGACGCCTTGGTTGACTGCCTGGGTGAGACCCGTTGTCAGCGGCGAGAATTCCTTCGCCAGCTGGTTGAGTGCGGCCAGGCCGTCCAGTGACGGCATCTTGGGGGCCAGCGTTGTCGGAGTATTCGGCGTGGTTAGAGCAGTGCTGGCGGGGACTGCGCTCGGCGTGGTGCCGGCCGGGACCGTGGGGGTCGACGGTGTGCCAGGAGTGCCGGGCCGCGCAGGGGAACCAGGTTGGCTCTGGTTGTCCGGCTTGCCTGAAGATGGCTTCGACGGCCCCTCCGGGCGCGGGTAGGCGTGGTCGGACACCGCCGCCAACGCACCGGCCAGGTTCTGGTACTGCAGCTTGAAGTGACCATCGGTCTGTGTGCAGACATCGATGTAGCGCGTCAGTTTCGCATCGAAGTCCCGTTTGAAGGGATTCTGCAGCCAATCGTTGACGGTATTGCGAATCTTTTCGCCGTAGACGCCGGTCAGCTTCTGCTTGCGGGTGGTCTGGTAGTCGGGCCCGGCGAGTGTAGGGAAGATCCGGCCGAGGTCGCGCACCTGGTTCCCACTGATCCACTCGTGCGCACTGTGCACATCGACAATGACTTTCACGTCTTCCGGAGTCTTGCCGTCGATTTTCACGACCCTGCTGCCGTTCCCCGAATCCTCCAGCAGTCCAAGTGCGGCCTCGGCTTTCGCACCGGCGGATTGTCGCAGCGAGTTCGCCATCGGGTCGATCGTCTTCCACGCCGCCTGCGCTAGCTGCCGATCCTCGGCGGCCAAGACGGACTGCTTGCTCAGCATGTCGAGCGCGGCGTCAGCCGCCGCTCCCTGCCACAGGTCGGGGAGACGACCTGTGTAGCTCCGCTGCGCATCCCACTGGCTATCCACCTCGGCCAGTGCGGTTTTCAACGCTTCCCCCGCCTGCTCCAGCTTTTCCACCCGCATGCCGCGTTGCTCGTCGTACATCGCGAGCAGCTTGGCGAGATTCCCCCGGCCGCCATTGCCGCCGAACGCGGCCTCGTACAGCGGCATGAATTCTATCCAGTACTGCAGCCCGTAGCTGCCTTCGTCCAGAATGGCGTCGATCGTCTTACCCTGCCAGGCAACGGCCATGATCCCGACTCCTCGAATGTGTGGTGTCGTCAGTGGAAACACGAGTCATTCGGCGGTCTCACATCTTGTTCGTCTCTGCCGCGCGCTGCCGGTCGGTCTCCGCGTACGTCACAACCGCCGCACCGAACGCATCGGCGGTCGCGGTGGTGGCGTCGCTCCAAGTCTTCAGCCACGCACTGATCCGCTCCAGCCCCTGATGCACCGCTATGCCCTGCTGCGCGTAGTTCCGGCCCGCCTCGTCGGCGTCGCCGAACATATGGTCGGCAACCCTCTCAGCCTGGTCGCGAACCGCATCCGCTGATCTTCGATAGTCGCTACCCAGCGCACCGAGCTCCCCCGTCCGAACCCCGACCATCTCCGACCCGCCCATGAACGCCCCTCCGTCCTCGTAGTGTCACCCCGCCGGCCGCCGAACCGCTTCGCGCCGACTGCGGCCATACTTTCTTCGACGCAACCCACCGACGTTCGGTTCCACGACTTCCATTTCGATGTCCCGAGAAACCTACTGTCCGCGGCCGACAGCCACAATCAGCACAGTTCTGTGGTGTGTCGATGGGAACTCGGCAACAAGGTCGGTCTCGGCACCTCGAACTTCACAGCGGATCGAACCGTCGGTAGTGGACTGCGACGGTTACAAGGTCCCATTCCCCCGTAGTGGCGAGCGCAATGCGACAGACAGCGCCATGACAAGAACATGAGCGTCCCGCGACCGGAAGAGCCGGACATGCCCCGGGGTATTTACCTTCGCGCGGCGCGGGTGTCGGGTCAGTTGCCGATCTTGCCCTTGTCCGTGCGGAGCCACTCCGAGGTGCCGTCGGGGTGGCGATGGAACTCCCATGCGGTGTAGTCGCCGTCTTTCTCCACCACGGTGACGTGGTCGGCGAAACCGTCGTGGTCGTAGTCGGTCCAGACCTGCATCGCCTCGTCACCGGTGGTGGTGACGGAATCAAGGGTGCCGTCGCCGTCGATGTCCTGGGTGGGGTGCTGCAATTCGACCGCACCCAGGCCGTCCAATGGCGAGGACGCGTCGATACCGGGTAGATCCAGACCGGGTAATTCGCCCGAGGTGACCAAGACTCCTCCTCAGCGGGACTCGTGCGGTGCCGCGAGCGGCATCGCACCATCCTGTCATCCCGCACGAGCTCGAGTCACTTTTTGGGCATCAGCAGCCACAGCACCAGGTAGATGACGAACTGCGGGCCGGGCAGCATGCACGACACCACGAACAGCAGCCGCACAACGTTGGTGTTCCAGCCGAGGTAGTCGGCGATGCCACCGCAGACACCGGCGATCCACTTGTCGTGGGTGGAACGGGCGAAACGACGGATAGGGGTGGTCATTGTCTTCCCTCTCTGGTGGTAATCGTTACGAACTCCACTCTGCCGAGCGACACCCGCCGCGACATCGGTCCGTCGGCCGATACCAACCCTGATTTCTCCAGGGCCCGATCTCGGGGTTCAACCCCGAGCACGGCAGACTTGTCCAGGTGAGCACCACTCTGCATGCCCGCGGGCTGTCCGCGAGTCACGGCGAACGCACGCTGTTCGCCGACCTCGACCTCACCCTCGCGCCGGGTGACGTGATCGGTCTGGTCGGCGTGAACGGTGCGGGCAAGTCGACACTGCTGCGTATGCTTGCCGATCGCCACGCTCCGACCGGCAGCATCACGTTGAGCCCGCCGGACGCCACAGTGGGCTACCTGGCGCAGGAGCCGGAGCGGGTACCGGGCGAGACGGTGCTCGCGTTCCTCGGTCGCCGAACGGGAGTCACCGTGGCGCAACAGACCATGGACGTGGCCGCCGAACGACTCACCGAGGGCGGCGCGGACGAATACTCCCCCGCGCTGGAGCGCTGGCTGGCACTCGGCGGTGCGGACCTCGACCAGCGCGCCCACGAGGTGGCGGCCGATCTCGGCTTGGCCGACAGCCTGCCGAACGGCCTCGACACGCCGATGACCGGCCTGTCCGGTGGCCAGGCCGCCCGCGCCGGATTGGCCTCGGTCCTGTTGTCGCGCTTCGATATCCTGCTGCTGGACGAGCCGACCAACGATCTGGACCTGGACGGCCTCGCCCAGCTGGAACAGTTCGTCACCGGTGTCCGTGTTCCGCTGGTGGTGATCAGCCACGACCGGGAGTTCTTGGCGCGCACCGTTAATCGGATCGTGGAGCTGGACCTCACGCAGCAGCAGGTGGGCATGTACGACGGCGGATACGAGTCGTATCTGATGGAGCGGGAGATCGCCCGTCAGCACGCCCGCGAAACCTACGAGGAGTACGCGGACACCAAGGCGGGCCTGGAGTCCCGCGCGCAGATGCAGCGCAACTGGCTCGAACACGGCGTTCGCAACGCCCGCCGCAAGGCGCGCGACCCCAGGAAGCTGGACTCGGACAAGGCAGGCCGCAAGATGCGCGCCGAATCCACCGAGAAGCAGGCCGCCAAAGCCAGGCAGACCCAGCGCCGCATCGAACGGCTGGAGGTGGTGGAGGAACCGCGCAAGGAGTGGGAGCTGCGGATGAGCATCGCCACCGCCCCACGCAGCGGCTCGGTGGTGGCGATGCTCTCGAACGCGACCGTCACGCGCGGCGCTTTCACCCTCGGGCCGATCAGCACCCAGATCGACTGGGCCGATCGCATTGTGCTGACCGGCGCCAACGGCTCCGGCAAGTCCACGCTACTTGCGTTGCTGCTCGGAAGGATCCCGCCGGAAAGCGGGACCGCGAGCCTAGGCTCCGGCGTCGAGATCGGCGAAGTCGACCAGGTGCGCGGCCTGTTCCGCGGGACTGTCGCGCTGGCCGACACCTTCGGCGCCGAGATGCCGGACTGGCCGGACGCCGAGATCCGCACGCTACTGGCCAAGTTCGGCCTGCGGGGCTCGCAGGTACTGCGCGCCTGCGACACCCTTTCTCCCGGCGAACGCACCCGCGCCGCCCTCGCACTGCTCCAGGCCCGCGGCGTCAACCTGCTCGTGCTCGACGAACCGACCAACCACCTCGACCTCCCCGCCATCGAACAACTGGAGCAGGCCGTCGAATCCTTCACCGGCACACTCCTGCTGGTCACTCACGACCGCCGCATGCTCGACACCGTTCACGCGACCCGCCGCTGGCACATGGAAGCGGGCACGCTCACCGAGACGCTCTGAACACAGTCGTCTCCAGTCGAGAACCCGAACGACATCGCAAGGCCGATGCACCACTGAGAGCACGTGTGGCCGCCGCCCAAGCAACCGCATCGCCCAACCCGCTTCCGAGCAAAGCGAGACCTGGCATCGCCCGTTCGCCCGCCCCGCAAGCATGAGAGGACGCAAATAATCAGCGCCTCGAGCGCTGCACATTCCAACACAGCCCGACTCGCCGCCCGAGCGGAGCGAAGCGCATGCGAAAGCAGTCGCCAGCGGGCCAATCGAACTCGAGGCCCAGAGCCCGCAAACGCCGAGTTCCAAGGCACAGCCGAAGCACTTGCGATCGCCGCCCCACGCAGCAGAATCGGCCGAACCCCCACTTCCGAGCGAAGCGAGATCAAGCATTCGCCGTTCGCGGCCCGGCTCGCGTCCGAGTGGCCGGCGCGTCCGCGACGAAGTCGCCAGCGGCGGTCGCTCGGACGCGAGCCACTATGGGGCCGCGAACACGCCGCGCCCGCGCGGCCGATTACACAGAGCCGACCCGCTTGGCGAGATCGTCCGCCAGTTGCCGTGCCTGCGTCGGGTCGGTGGCCTCCACCATCACCCGCACCAGTTCCTCGGTCCCGCTGGGCCGCAGCAGAACTCGCCCGGAATCGCCGAGAATCCGTTCCGCCTGCAGGACCGCGTCGCGCACCTCGGGCGCGGTGGCGACCACGGACTTGTCGTTCACCGACACGTTCACCAATACCTGTGGCACGGTCTGCAGTACGCCGGCCAGATCGGCGAGGGTGCGCTGAGTCTGCGTCATCCGGGCCATCAGGCGCAGTCCGGTCAGGATTCCGTCCCCGGTGGTGCCGTAGCGCGGGAACACCACATGCCCCGACTGCTCGCCGCCCAGCGTGTACCCGCCGCGCCGCAGTTCCTCGAGCACGTAGCGGTCACCGACCGCGGTGGTGCGCACGGTGATTCCGGCCGCGCGCATGGCGATGTGCAGGCCGAGGTTGCTCATGACGGTGGCCACGAGGGTGTTGTCCGCCAGCTCGCCCGCCTCGTGCATGGCCAGCGCCAGAATCGCCAGGATCGCGTCGCCGTCGACCACGGCGCCTTCGGCGTCGACGGCCAGACAGCGGTCGGCGTCACCGTCGTGTGCGAGGCCGAGATCGGCGCCGTGCGCCGACACGGCCGCACGGACTTGGTCGAGGTGAGTCGAGCCGCAGCCGTCGTTGATGTTCAGCCCGTCGGGCTCGGCGTTGATGGCAATCACCGTCGCCCCCGCCTCTCGGTATGCGGCGGGCCCGACTTCCGCGGCGGCACCGTGTGCGCAGTCGACCACCACGGTCAGCCCGGACAGGTCCTGCGCGGTCGCCTCCACCAGGTGCTCGACGTAGCGCTCGTGCGTGCCCTCGAGACTGTAAAGATCCGGGATGACCAGCCCGTGGTCGCGCGCACCGGAGGCATTGCGCACCCGCCCGATGCCCGCGCCGGTCGGCCGGAACGGCGCGTTTTCGGCGACGAGCGCCTCGATCCGATCCTCGATCGCGTCGTCGAGCTTGTGCCCGCCCGCGGCGAAGATCTTGATCCCGTTGTCGGGCATGGGGTTGTGCGAGGCGGAGATCATTACGCCGAGGCAGGCGTCGTAGAGACCGGTCAGGTAGGCGACGGCGGGCGTCGGCAGCACCCCCAGCGAGAGCACGTCCACTCCCGCCGCTGTCAGTCCGGCGGTCACGGCGGCCTCCAGCATCTCCCCGCTGGCTCGCGGATCTCGCCCGACCACCGCTAGCGCACGCTTCTTGCCGCGGCTCAGAATCTGCGCGGCCGCACCCGAAACGCGCAGCGCGAGTTCCGGACTCAGCGACTCATTGGCAAGCCCGCGGACACCGTCGGTGCCGAACAACCGTCCCATACCTCGCCCCTAATCGGTGGATCTGCGGCGTGAGCGACAGGCCCGGAGGCGGCAGCCCGTGTAACCACGAAGGCCCCGCGAACGCCGCGAGTACATACAGCACGAGAGCAGGCAACCAGCCGTTCACTGGAAGCCTGCTCTCGGACAGCTGCCACGTCGAGGGTTCCCAGCGTGAGCGGGCCCTCATGGTTACGCAGGTTACCGGCTCCGGGCTTGACCGCTCTCGCCGACTCCAGCACCGCCAGGGTGGCGGATGCCGGAGGTCGACGACGCCGGAATCAGCGCTTCGAGTACTGCGGCGCCTTGCGCGCCTTCTTCAGACCGTACTTCTTGCGCTCGGTGGCACGCGGGTCACGGGTTAGGAAGCCTGCCCGCTTCAGCGCGGGACGATCATCCGGGGTGACCTCGATCAGCGCGCGGGCGATGGCCAGACGCAGGGCGCCTGCCTGGCCCGACGGGCCGCCGCCGACCAGGCGGGCGTGCACATCGAAGGACTCGGTGCGCTCGACAGTCACCAGCGGCGACTTGACCAACTGCTGGTGCACCTTGTTCGGGAAGTAGTCCTCGATGGTGCGGCCGTTGAGCACGAAGTTGCCGGAGCCGGGGAGCAGCCGCACGCGGACGACGGCCTCCTTGCGGCGACCGACGGTCTGCACCGGACGGTCGATCACGATCGGAGCGAACGACGCCGAGACCTCGGGGTCTTCGTAGCCCGCGCCGTCCTCGACGGCCTCGACAGCGTCGAATTCCTCGACGGCGTCCTCGTTGAATTCCTCAGGAGCGGTCACTGGGCCACCTGCTTGATCTCGAACGGAATGGGCTGTTGGGCGGCGTGCGGATGCGTCGGGCCCGCGTAGACCTTCAGCTTGCCCGCGATCGCGTTGCCGAGCTTGTTCTTCGGGATCATGCCTTTGACGGCCTTCTCGACGAGCCGATCGGGGCGAGCCTCCAACACCTGACCGACAGTGCGCGACTTGAGGCCGCCCGGGTGCCCGGAGTGGTGGTGGATCAGCTTGTCCTGCCGCTTGTTGCCACTGATGGCAACCTTGTCGGCGTTGATGATGATGACGAAATCGCCACCATCGACGTGCGGGGCGTAGGTCGGCTTCGTCTTGCCACGCAGCAGATTCGCTGCTTGGACGGCAAGACGGCCGAGCACTACGTCAGTGGCGTCGATGACGTACCACTTACGAGTCACGTCACCCGCCTTGGGGCTGTACGTAGGCACAGTGCTTCCCTGTCTGTCGTTGGTGTTGCCGGCCGAGCGTGCGGTCGAGGTGTTCCGGCGGCCGGTGGAGACCCGGGCCTCGGTGGACGACCGGACCGATCCATACGATCGACCAAGCGTTCCACACGCCAACGAGCGACGATACCAGCGGCGCAGGCCGGAAAGAAATCGCGTCAGATCTCGAACGGCGGACCGGGGTCGATGGCTCCGGGCGGGCCGGGCACCACGTAGCGCAGGGTGTCGATGCCGGGCCCTGCGCATGGCGGGACACCACTCTCGTCGGTTCGCTCGCCCGAATGGCTGTCTCTGGCGGTGGCGATCCCCGGCTTCGGCTGGTTGATGGCGTACGGGGTCAGCTCGCACACGATCGGCTCCATCCCGCCCGGCGCCGCCTCGTCGCCAAGGGCGACCGAGCCCACACCGCTGACTGCTCGCAGGTCGCTCGAAACAACACCGCTAGTGACTGCTTGCAGGTCGCTCGAAACAACACCGCTAGCGACTGCTCGCAGGTCGCTCGAAACAACACCGCTAGCGACTGCTTGCAGGTCGCTCGAAACAACACCGCTGGTTTCCGCGGCCAGCTCGACCCGATCACCACCGGAAGGCAACGCGATCACGGCAAGAGCCACCGCGCCGACCACGGTGTTGGCCCCGAACAAGTTGCCCTTCATCTTGTTCCAGCGCTTTCCCTTGCGGGGCGGGTCCTCCTCGTCGGACCCCCTGCCGGGTTCCTGCCGCGGCCCGCCGCGCTGCTGCTGCGCTCCCTGGTACGGCAATTGCTGGTCCGGCGGGCCCTGGTACGAGGGCCTCGAGCCGAGCGGCGGCACCGGGCCACCGGGAAGCGGCCCCTGCGGCGGGCCGGCGAACTCGCCTTGCGGGCGCCTCTGCTGCTCGTCGGGGTGCTGGCTCGGTGGACGGGTGAAGCGGCTGCCCAGCTCGGCGAGGTTCGGCGGGAGGCCCTGCGGCACTTGGTCGCGCCCGATCCGGGTGGTCGCCTCCTCCTCCTGCTGGGAGGGGTACCCCGGGCCGTACTGGACGCCGGGGACCGACCGGAACGGCGGCTGCTCCGTTCCGCGCTGCCACGTGCCCGGCTGCTGCGGCGGCTGTTCCTCCGGCCGCTGCGATCCACTCTCGGTGCGACGGTGCCCCGCGTCGGCCTGCTGTTGAGACGCGACGGCTTGCTGCTGCGCGTATTCGGCCTGCTGCCTGGCGGCATCCACGGGAGACCCAGGGCCGGGCGCTGGTTCGGCGGGCCTGCCCGTAGACACCGGCTCACCCGACTCGGTGTCGGTCACCAGCAAGTGCGCGGCACCGAGCACGAGCGCGTGCATCGGGTGGTCGGCCACTTGCAGCCGGTGCCCGAGATGATTCTGGAAGGCCAGGCGCAGCGCGTCGTTGAAGCACACATTGCCCGACAGCAGGACCGTCGAGGTATCCGCACCGATCGAGCGGGCCGCCGCCATCACCTCGATCACCACGTTGTCGGCCGATCGCGCGTCGCGCATGGCCTCGGCGTCGACCGGGACATCGACCGACTCGGTGGGCTGCTCGTCGTCGCCGTGCACGGCGACCACCAGCATGGTCCTGCCGTCGGAGTACACGCCCGTCGCGCCGATGCCGTGCGGCCTGGCCTGGTCCGGCGGGTGCACCAGCCCGAGCGCGCGCACGTAGCCCGACAGCGCGACGCTTTCCGGCAGCGGCTCGACGGCGACGTCGAGCTGTTCCACCAGCGTGGCGTAGACGTCGACCTTCTCGTCCGGCCAGCCGTCCGGGAAAGGTAACGCCACCAGGTCCGGCTTGCCGCGGACGTGCTTGCCGATCTCCGCGAGCGGGTTGTACAACCGCGCGCGGAACACCAGCTCGGCGGGCCACGTCGCGCCCGCCACCACGATCTGCGGATGCCCGAGGATGTCGCGCACGTCGGCGATCGCCATCCCCAGATCAGGCCTTTTCCGTTCCACACCCGCGGTGTACAACCGACCCGACGAATCCGCCAGCAAATAAGCCGGCGGCGTCCACATACCCTCCACCTGTACCGGACGGATGGGGGTGCCCCCGCCGCCCGCGGCCACGGACACCACATCCCATCCGAGATGTACTGCCCCTACTCGCACCGTCACAGGCATAAGTGTGCCCAATTCCCGGCCAAGATGCTGAACGTCGTGGTCAGCCCCGGGTCGTCGCCGTTTTCACGCGGCGGAACCGGGCCACTTACTGTCGGTTCGGGAAGAATCACGCCGCCGACTTCTTCAGTCGCAGCCGACGCCACGTGATGATCGCCAGCACCGCGGTGATCACCAGCAGGACCCCGACGTCCAGCGCCCAGATCTCCGGCTTTTGCTGCCACAGCGTGTCGGGCTGTGCGCTGAGGAACACCTCGCGGATATTCACCGTCGACGCACCGGAGGCATAGCCCCAACGGGCCGGGAACAGCCAGGACACCTGCTCGAGCACTACCCGGCCGGTGACCGGGATGAGACCGCCCGCCATCACCAGCTGGCACATGATGGCCACCACCAGCAGCGGCATCACCTGTTCGTTCGACTTCGCCAGCGAGGAGAGCAACAGACCGAGGACTACACAGCAGACCGCGGTCAACGCGATATCGATGTACAGCTCCGCGCTGCCGGAAGCGAGCACCGCACCCTCGCCGGGCCGCTTCTTGCCCGCGAGCACGATCCCCACCAGCACCGCCGACTGCAGCAGCGCGGTGCAGCTGAACACCGCGATCTTCGCCATCAGATACGCCGAAGGCAGCAGGCCGACCGCGCGTTCCCGCTGGAAGATCGTCCGTTCGCCGACCAGGTCGCGCACCGTCAATGTCGAGCCCATGAAGCAGGCGCCGAGGATCAGCACCACCAGCAGCTGTTGTGTCTCGCCGCCGCCTTCGGGCACGAACGTGCCGTCCGGTAGCGCCTTCAACGCCCCGCGCTGGAAGCCGTTCTTCCCGGGAACGACCAGGGAGAGCCCGCCGAGGATGAACGGCAGGACCACCAGGAACACCAGATAGCCGCGGTCGGCGAGGATCAGCCGGATCTGTCTGCGTGCCAGGGTCGAGAACTGCTTGCCGCCGCTGGACTGCGGCGGACTGCCCGCCGACCCGTACGGCTGCTGCTGCGGCGGCGGTGGCGGCGGCGCGAACGCCTGCCGGGAGCGGTAGGCCGCGAACGCCTGATCCGGGTTGGCCGCGACGTTGGCGAAGATCTCCGCCCAGTCGCTGGTGCCGAGGGTCGCACCGACCCCGGCCGGGTTGCCGCAGTAGGCAGTCTTGCCGCCGGGTGCGAGCAGCAGCACCTGATCGCACATATCCAGGTGCGCCACCGAGTGGGTCACCACGATCACCACGCGGCCCGCGTCGGCCAGCTCGCGCAGCATCACCATGACCTGCCGGTCCAGCGCCGGGTCCAAGCCCGAGGTCGGCTCGTCCAGAATGAGCAGCGAAGGACCTGTCAGCAATTCCAGCGCCACCGAGGCGCGCTTGCGCTGGCCGCCGGAGA
Source organism: Nocardia sp. NBC_00881 (assembly GCF_045207455.1). Lineage (NCBI taxonomy): Bacteria > Bacillati > Actinomycetota > Actinomycetes > Mycobacteriales > Nocardiaceae > Nocardia > Nocardia sp. NBC_00881. The sequence goes on along the minus strand of NZ_CP108798.1, from coordinate 6,923,895 downwards.
GCCGGTCGACCCTGGTATCGGCGTGCTCGGTGAGCGAAAGCTCCTTCAGCACACCGTCGATCACCGCCTGGCGGTCGTCCCTGCTGTTGTCTCGGGGCAGCCGCAGTTCGGCCGCGTAGCCGAGCGCCTGGCGCACGGTGAGCTGACGGTGCAGCACGTCGTCCTGCGGCACCATGCCGATGCGGGAGCGCAGCGCCTCGTATTCGGCGTGCAGGTTGCGCCCCTCGAAGGTGACGACGCCACCGGACGGATGCGTGGTGCCCGCGATCAAACGCGAAAGCGTCGACTTACCCGCGCCGGACGGACCGATCAGCGCGGTCAGCGTCCCTCGGCTCGCCGACATGTTCACGTCGACGAGCAGCTGCTTGTTGCCCTCGACGGTGAATCCGACGCCGTGCACCGCCAAGCCCTGCTCGGCGACCGGCTTCTGCCGGTGCACCAGCGTGCCCTGCTGCACGACGAAGTCGACGTTGCCGATGGTGATGATGTCGCGCTCGCGCAGCACCGCGTGTTCCGTGCGGTGCCCGTTGACGAACGTGCCGTTCGCCGAACCGAGGTCCTCGATGGTCAGCCCCTCGGCGGAGGCGACGAGGCGGGCGTGCTTGCGGGAGGCCAGCGGATCGTTGACGACGATCTGGTTGTCGGTGGTGCGGCCGATGGCCAGACCGCTCGGAGGTACGCGATCGGGGCGGGCGATCGGCGTGGTGGACGCCCTCGCCCGGACCGGCGGAATATTCGAGGTGCCCGCCCTGGTCGTCATGTTGACGTTCAGCGGCTGCGCGGGCGCGGCCTGCGGCGGCGGCTGATACTGCGGAGGCTGGAACTGGTGCGCGGCAGGCTGACCCGACTGCGGTTGCGGCGCGGGCTGGGGCGGCCGTATCGAAGGCCGCTGCGGGGGTTGGGGATTCGCCGGTAGCAGGTGCAGCAGGGGACCGCTGATCGCGTCACCGAGGCGCACCTGGGTGGGGCGATCGATCGACACCGGCTGAGTGAGTCTGCGCGCGTCCACGAACACGCCGTTCGTGCTCTGATTATCGGCCAACACCCAGGCGCTGCCCTGCCAGGCAAGTGTCGCGTGGACCCGCGAAACGAGTGGGCTGTCGACGAACAGCGTCACCTCCGGCGCCCGACCCATGGTGACCTTATGGCTCGAATCGAAAATTCGTTCGGTTCCATCATGGCGCACGGTGATGGTTTGCGCCCCCGGTGAAGACATGCAGCGGATACTATTCCATCACCCGGACATCGGCGGTGCCCCCGACGCGCCTTATGCCCCGATCCGGGCGACCGACGTGAACGTGATACCGGCCGACCAGGGGGAGCCTTGCCGACATACAAAGCGACCGCGGTTATTGCTGCGATGCTGACCGTTCTGGTGCTGGTCGGAGGCTGCACCAGGCTCGTCGACGGCAGGGCTGTCTCCATCTACGACGACCCGTTCAAGGTCGCCGGGCTGCCTACGACCAGCGGTCCGAGCGGACCGCGGGACGGCGTCCCGGAGAGCACACTGACCGCGACGAACGGCGACGGCGGCGTTATGGACAGGTTGGCGCTCAACGCCGTCGACGACATCCAGACCTACTGGCGCGACGAGTTCGGCAAGGAATTCCAGGGTGAGTTCAAGCCGGTCGGCAAGCTGCTGTCCTGGAGCGCGAAGTCCCCGCGCACCGACGCGGTCGAGTTCTGCAAGGAGTCGACCTACCGCCTGGTGAACGCCGCCTACTGCCGACTGGACAATTCCATCGGCTGGGATCGGTCTGTCCTGCTTCCCACCATGGAGGAGACCTTCGGCAAGATGGCCGTGGTCATGGTGCTCGCGCACGAATACGGGCACGCGGTGCAGACCATGGCGAAGATCGTCGGCACAAAGGACCCGGTGATCGTCAAGGAGCAGCAGGCCGACTGTTTCGCGGGTGCGTTCATGCGCCACGTCGCAGAGGGTAAAGCCGCGCATTTCACGATCAACACCTCCGACGGCCTCAACTCGGTGCTCGCCGCCACCGTCGCCATCCGCGACTCCAATCCTGACGACCCGGAGAGCGTGCACGGTTCCGCCTTCGAGCGGGTCACCGCCGTCCAGGTCGGCTTCACCGACGGACCGCGAGCCTGCAAGGGCATCGACATCGACGAGATCAACCAACGCCGCGGCAACCTGCCGACCAGCTTCGACGGAGAGTCGGGCGAGTACGAGATCACCAAGAACAATCTGATCGAACTCAGCAAGGCGCTCGCCGCGATCCTTCCGATACCCGAGGAACCGACCTACGACTACAGCGGGGCGAAAGTCGACTGCCGCAGCGGCGTCACGACCGAACCCGTGTCGTATTGCGCGGCAAAGAACGTCATCGCCACGGACATCCCCGGGCTGGCTCAACGCGGCACCGTGAACTCCGACCCGGATGAGCCGCTACCGGTCAAAGTGACCGGCGACTACAACGGCTACATGGTGTTCATCTCCCGTTACACGCTCGCGGTACAGCGCAATCACAAGCAGCAACTCGTCGGTCCGAAGGCCGGACTGCGCGCGGCGTGCCTTTCCGGGGTGGTCACCGGAAAACTCGCGCAGACCGGACGGCCGGTGAACCAGGGCGACATCAAGCTCGCCGCAGGTGATCTCGACGAGGCCGTCTCGGGCTTGCTCACCGACGGACTGGCCGCGAGCGACGCCGAGGGCAAGACCGTGCCGAGCGGTTTCGCCAGAGTCGACGCGTTCCGGGCCGGCGTGCTCGGCGGGCAGAGCACCTGCATGGCTCGCTACTCTTAGCCGAACGGTGGCGGGGCCGCGTGTTCGAAGCGCAGCACACGGTTGCCGAGCATGATTTCGGTGCCGGTGATCAGCACCATGGATTGGTTCGGGGCCAGGCGCACCCAGTCGCGGTAGCCGGGCAAGCGGGTGCGGGTGCCGTTGGTCGAACCTCGATCAACCACGGTCACGTCCCAGTTCACGAGGCGGATCTCGGCGTGTGCGCGTGACATGCCGCCGGACGAGTCGTCCACCCGCAGCGGAACGAGTCCGCTCTCGGCCGCCGCGGAATGTTCCGGGTCGCGGCCGATCACCGCGTCCGCGGCCAGCATGTAGGTAGTGCCGTCATCGAGAATCAGCATGCCCAGTGGCGGGCGGACCACTTCGATCAGCCCCTGAGTCTGGTCGACCGGCATGCCGCACACGGTGCAGAACGCGGCGCGCGGATCACTGGGATGCGCTCGCGCGCATTTGAATCCCAGCACCTTGACGGCGAGCGTGGTGCCCCTCGCGGTCGCCTCCAGGCGGCGTTGCAGATCCGGGTCGGGCAGCGGAGCGGGGTTGGTGCCACCGAGCTGGGTCGGCGCGTCGTGCGGATCGGTCGGCTCCTGCTCGCCCTCGGAGTCGTGCATCGCGGTCGACGGGGCCGTCCGGTGCAGCTGGGGTGGCGGTATTTGTGGCCCGGGCGCCTGCTGGGGATTCAGCGCCCGCCGGACCCCGGAGTCGGCGGGCGGCTCGTGCTCGATGCGGGCGGTCGGCAGCGGCGGCACCTCGGCGCGGCGATGCATGCCCTCGTGACGGGACGACCGGCCATTCGTGGGCGTTCCGGCACGCGCTCCGTCGGACCAGACGACGGCGCCGCCCGCCTGCGCGATACCCTCGACCAGCCAGCCGATGCCACGCTCCGGCGGCAGATCCGGAATGCGGCCCTTCGCGTCATCGACGTACAGGGCGACCGCCCGCGCGGGAACCTCCGCGACCCGATCGACCGTGAACGCCGCACCGCTGCCGCGATACTGCTCGACCGCGCCCTCACCGGCCAGCACCGCGGTGACCGCACCGTGCAGGAAGATCGCCACGCCTCCGTTCTCGGCAGCGGAGAGAATGCCGAAGTCGATCGGCTCTCCCGGGCTGATCTGCTCGGCGTGTTTCATCAGCCAGCGGGTCGCCTGCCGGGCCACCACGACGCCCGGCCCCTTCGGCTCCTGATCGGTCGCCGCACGCACCAGTTCGGCCAACGATTCGAGGGCGATGACGGCCGGAGAATCCTGATTCGGCCTGCCCGGACCGCGGTGGGCCACGACAATGACCGCGCCGGCGACCCTGGCCACGGCATGGCTACCTACGACAACCTCGACCTGCCGATCCATCAACGGTATCCGCCTCCACTGAAGGCACAGTGCAGGGTCGTCGTCACGCAGACCAGGGTATTGCAATGCGAGCACTATCGATCCCCCTCCCCGGCGTCCGTCGGGTAACTTTCAGTGTCGGCAACGGGAGGAACGAGGGGCCTGTCATGGTTCGGACCAAACGCATTGCGCTCACCGCGTATTGCCTGGCATGGGCAGGACTGCTCGCCGGCTGCGCCGGCGTGCAGGGTACGCCCACCGCGGGGGAAATCGACGTGCGAAAGCTGGAGGTCGGCACCTATCCCGTGGAGCGGCACCAGTACAACCAGGACTCCGCCGGCAAGGGCGCGCTGCTCGAAGGCATGCGGATGTCCGACGCGGTGGTCCCGACCGTCCGCATCGATCCGGCACTGAAAGTCGGCCGCGGCAGCACCGTGGTCGCCGACGCCGAGCAGGCGCTCGACTTCGTCGCCAAGGTCTCCAAGCCAGTCTTCGACAACCGCAAGCTGGTCGTCGGATACGCCGCCAGCGGCGCCGACCGCCCCGACCCCGCCGGCCAGACCAACCCGTCCTCCGCCGCCACCGCGATCACCGACGCCGTGTTCCGCTTCCCCGACCAGGCCACCGCGAAGCTTGCCGCCCGCGAGCTCGAGGACGTGGACATCGCCGTGTCGCCGGAGAACCGCAAGCTCTCGTCGAACAAGTATCCCGACTCACACATCCATTGGCGTCCCGGCGTTCCTACCGTCGGTGCCTTCATGGCCCACAAGGAATTCGTCATCTCCTTGTTCATCCAACGACCCGGTGCCGACGGCACCGACCTGGTGAGCTGGGTCGACAAGACCCTCGCCGCGCAGGTCGCGCAGCTGGACAAGTTCACCCCGACCCCCGTGAACAAGCTCGACTCCCTGCAGGTCGACCCCGACGGCCTGCTCGCCCGCGTCGCCGTCGCCGACCACAAGAGTCGCACCCCCGATCCGGCGACCTTCGCCGTCTACGGCGCCGACCACACCGTCCATCGCGCCGACGACGAGGCCGAACACCTGCGCCTGGTCGAGGACGCGGGCGTCGACCACACCGCCATCGTCGACGACAGCTACGTCGCCCGTACCCGCGACGCGGCCGCCGCCCAGGAACTGGCCACCGGTCTGTTGGAAAGCGAAAGCGCAGACTACGACACTCTCGGCGCCCCCAAGGACGTCCCTGGCGCCAGGTGCCTCCAGCTCAACAGCAAGGGCGACCCGAAACGCGAATACAAGTACCGCTGCTACGTCGCCTACAAGCGGTACGTCGGCGTCGTCACCAGTGATAAGGAACCGGACGTGCGACAAAAGATCGCCGCGGAGTATGCCCTGTTGGCGAATAGTTTCTGACCCGCGCACACCGTGATCGCAGACCGTTCGGTCTGGTTCGACGGGGACTGGTGAAGTACAATCCGCGGGACTACGCAAGGCTTTTGGGGAGGGACGTTGCAGTTTGCTGCGAGACCGATGCCGCTCCGAACCGCATACGCCCTGATCATGTCGGGGATGCTGGTCGTCGGTGTCAGCGCATGTGGTTCGACGGTGTCGGGCCGGGCCGAACGGGTGCAGCCGGATCCGGCCACGTTGGATGTCGGGAACTATCAGACGAAGCCGCGCGAGATCGGCAACGCCAAGAACGAGAAACAGGCACGCGCGCGAGAATCGCAGCGGCTCGCCGACTTCGTGGCATTGCCGTTCGAGGCCGACCCCAGCTACGTCGAAGACGCCTGGGCCCTGCGGCCACACATCGTCTACAACCAGAAGTCGCTGGGGAAGCTGGTCATCAACGACACCTTCGACGAGGTCGCGAAGGATCTCGTCGCGGGCTGGGTCAACGCGTGGAGCACCGGAGGCCCGCGGGAGGCGGCGAGGCGCACGCTCAGCCTGGCGGTGATGATGTTTCCCGACACCAAGACCGCCATGACAGTCGGCCCGACGCTCGAGCACGACGACTTCACCTACAACCGCGACAACCAACCGGTCGCGATCACGAAACACCCGCACACGATGGCACATTGGCGTCCGGACGTGTCGTCGCTCGGTTCCTGGACCGTCCACGACCGGTACGTCGTCTACGTCAAGGTGGAGGACGACACTTCCGCGCCCGATCTTCCCGCTCTGACCGCACAGGTCGAGAAGATGCTGGACGTGCAGATACCCCTGCTCGACATGTTCCGGCCGACCCCCTCCGACGAACTCCCGCGGATCCCACTCGACCCGGGAGGGCTGCTCTCCCGGACGCTTCCGAGCAATCCGGAATCACCGATCCGTGCCGATCCGGACGGGGTATACGCCGATCGTGGCGTCATGTCTCTGCTGGATGGCACGCAGAACTCCCTGGCGACCCTCGAAAAGAGCAAAGTTGATCTCGTCTCGTTCGGCGACGCCGTGGTCTTCCGTAGCAAGACGCGACAGGGCGCCGATGATTTATGGGCAGCCTGGCAACCGTCGAAACAGCTGAAATCCGACCAGAAGCTGGTCGGGACGCCGACCGGGCTCGGCGACCATGTCGAGTGCTACGCGGAAATCGTGGCGAACAGTCAGGCACTCGGTATGAACCTGTGTGTCTTCCAGGTCGATCGATACACGGTGCAGACATTCGGAAAGCAGTTGCAGGACCTGCACCAGAAGGTCTCCGCACAGTACGCGCTGTTGACGAGTAAATGAGGGGCCCCGAGTGAGGTACAGACTTCAGACTTTCGCGGTACTCGCCAGCTCGATCATCTTGGCCGCGGGATGCTCCAGCACCATCGACGGCAATCCACAGCCCGGCATGTCGCCAGTGGATCCGGCGATCCTCAAAACCGGAGCGCTCGCCACCGAGCCCACCGCGTACAACCCGCGGATAACCTCCGCGAACGATGTCCGCTTCATCGAAGCCCGCCGGATGCTGAACTATCTGGTACACCCGTTCGACGTCGACAGCGACATCACCGATATGGGCTACGTCAAGCTGATCGCGACGCCGCTGAGCATGGTCAACCCGGGGGCGTTCCCGGAGAAGTACCAGGTGGTAGGCGAGAAGTACAACGTGCTTGCCGGTGCCTATGTCTCGCGGACCAACGGAAATCTGCGCGGCACCAAGAAATTGATCATCTCGATACTCCGCTTTCCGACCGAGACCGACAGCAGGAACGCCGCGGAGGAGTTCGACCGGATCACCAACGAGGAGCCCGGCAGGCATCCCGTTCCGATCGATGGATATCCCGACGCCAAGTCGACCTCGGGAAACGACCTGGCCGCCATTGCGTTCCTCCAGCATGGCCCGTACGTCATCTCGGCCAATGCCGGAGTACCCGAGCCGAACAAGGACGCACTCGCGAGTGTCCTGAAGAAGACGATCGATCGGCAGATCGCCGAACTGGACAAGCAGCAGCCGGTTCCGCTCGACGACCTGCTCGACCTGCCCCTCGACCCGGACGGAATCATGCGCCGCGCCGCGCCCTCGGCGAAGGACTACAGCGACCCCTTCTTCGGCCGAGATGATTTCGGCCATTATCAGCCCTCCGGGATCTTGCACTTCGAACGCAATCCGATCGAGGTGCGCAGAGCGTTCGAAGAAGGTGGCGTCGACCTGATCGGCCGCCAGAGCGGAACGGTGTATCGGACCCGCGACCTTCCCTCCGCGTTCCGCCTTCAGGCGGCTCTCGCGAAGCCTGCGAAGAACGACGAGGTTGTCGCCCCGCCGCCCGGCCTCGCGGACACACGGTGCCTGAAGTTGGACTACAGGGATGTCAACCGTTTGAACAAGGGGCTGTGCGTCATCGTGTACGACCGATACGTCGCCGTGGTGGTCTCCAAATTTCCCGAGATCAGCCGGGTGGACCCGCAGTTGCTGGAACGGGCCGCCGCTCAGTACTCGATTCTCGCGAAGAGTGGGTGACCGTCCATGCGGATACGAAGCCTGACGTGCGCGACGCTCATCGCGTGTGTCTTCGCGGCCGGCGCTTGCGGGGGTGACACCACCGAGCAGGCAGACGTCCAGCGAGTCGATGTCACGAAATTGGATTCGGGCAGCTACCCGACGGCGCCGATCGATGTCGAGCAGACGAGGACCGACCAATCCGGAGCAGCGCGCGAAGCGATACGCATCGGTGCCGCGACACCGCTCATGTCGGACATCGACAACCGATACATCTACCAGAATCCCGGATACCGCACGCGGGTGATCACTCCGAAGACACCGCCCTCGCTGAAAGCGGTGGACCGCAGTGAATTCGATACGGTGGCGCCCGGCCTGGTGGCTGGGTGGTTCACGCAAGGACAGCGGAGGAAGGAATTCTCCGTCGGCAGCGAGGTGCTCGTCTACGTTCTCCGCTTCTCCGATGCGAGCCACGCGTCCGCGGCGGTCAAGGAACTCATCGAGCGTGTTCCGGGTGACAGCATCTCCATTCCCGGCTATCCGGAGGCCCGAACCAGGCACAATGCCCACACCGAGTTCGGCATAAATTATCTGAGCACCGGGCTCGCGCACGGCGAGATGGCGCTGCTGGTCCAGATCAACGACCCGATCAGCCGCCCCTTCGCTCCCGGCCCTCCCGCCGATCTCACCAAGCGCTCTTTCGACAAGCTCATCGACATGCTCCGGCAGTACACGCCGACACCGATCGACAAGGTATCCGCGCTACCGCTCGACATGGACGGGATGCTCAGCCGGACGGTGCCGCTCGACGACAACAACAAGTCGGTCGACGGATCCGACCCGTCAGGGGTGTATCCGGCGCAGGCACTGCTGCATTCGGAGCAGGACCCGAATTCGGCGCGCTCCGCGTACACGGACGCCGGTGTCGACTATGCCGCGGCCGTCGGCGCACTGGTTCTGCGGGCCAAGGATTCGGCGGCCACGACCCGGCTGCTGGCCGCGATCTCGTCACCGGTCGCGACCGAGTACGACAAGGCGGACAGCCCGGCGAACCTGCCGGAAGCCAAATGCTTCAAGCCGAAAGAGGGGCCGGGCAAGTCTCCGATGGACAAGCCGGTGTGCTATTTCGCCTTCGATCGTTACGTAGCCCAGGTGAGCAGCAAGAACGTCCAAGACCTGCAGCAAAAGACCGCGGCGCAGTACAAGCTGTTGGCCTATGGGCGCTGACCACCGCGCCGGGTGTCGGTCGAACGCCCGGCTTTCGCTTGCTAGATTTTCCCCGAAAGCACGTCGGTGGGGGCGTTCGACATCGTTGAGGAGGACCGAATGGCGTTGCGGCCCGGCGCAATCATCGGCGGATACCGGGTACTTCAGGTCCTCGGCAGCGGCGGCATGGGAACCGTCTACCTGGCGCAGAATCCGATCCTGCCCCGCCGGGATGCCCTGAAGGTTCTCAGCGCAGACCTGTCCACCGACGACGAGTTTCGCGCGCGGTTCGAGCGTGAGGCCAACCTAGCGGCAGGCCTCGACCATCCGAACATCGTCGCCGTGTACAACCGCGGCGAAGAAGACGGCCAGCTGTGGATCGCCATGCAGTACGTCCCCGGCACGGACGCCGCGGAGGAGGCGAGGAAGGGACGGGCGGTCATGACTCCCGAGCGAGCGCTGCGCACCGTCTCAGAGGTGGGCAAGGGCCTGGACTACGCCCATCGGCGCGGGTTGCTGCACCGCGACGTCAAGCCTGCCAACTTCCTGCTCTCCACTGCCGAAGGCGACGACGAGGAACGGGTGCTGCTCACCGATTTCGGCGTCGCAAAATCCTCGGAGGACGGCCAAGACCTCACGGCCACAGGCAATTTCATGGCCACGGTGGCTTATGCGCCCCCCGAGCAATTGGTCGGAGGAACCCTCGACCCACGGGCCGACATCTACAGTCTGGGCTGTTCGTTCTTCAAACTGCTCACCGGCCAGAACCCCTACCCCTCGACCATGCCCGCCGTGGTGATGATGGGCCATCTGCATGAGCCACCACCGAAGTTGAGCACTGTCCGTCCGGACTTGCCCGCAGCGCTCGACGGTGTGATCGAGAAGGTGATGGCGAAGGACCCTGCCCACCGGTACGGCACCTGCCGCGAATTCATCCAGGCCGCCGAAGCGGCGTTGTACGGCGCCTCGCAGTACCGCGCTTCCGAAACGACCTATTCGACTGACCTGCGGGCGCCGATGACCGACCCTCGCACCGCGATCAGTGCGTATGGGCCGCCTCGCGAAGCCACTGATCAGCGGTTGATCGAGACGATCCGAAGCCGCAGCGAGCGTTCTCCCGCCAGACGCTTTCTCGGACCCGCGATCATCGCCGTCGTCATAGCAGTCTCGATCGCCGCGGGCACGTTTTTCCTCACCCGGGGTGGGGCGAACTCTTCCGGCTCGGGAAGCAGCCTGGCCCAGGTGCGCGACAATCATCCGGAATTCGACGGAAAGACGATCACCGCATTCAATTTCGGTAATTCCACCCTGTCCGCCGTGCTGACACCGAGTGATCAGTCGAAATTCTTGCAAGATATCGGTTTTCGATACAGCACCAAGTACAAGGCGGTCGGTGACGAGAAATCGCCGCGGGCGATGTCGGCGAACAGCTTTACGACCGATATCGATTCCGAAGTGGTGATCGTACTCAGATCGGACAGCCAGGCCGGAAACGGCGGACTGCGTGGTCTCCCGAATGGCATCCTCTCCGGCTCGGCGAAGATCGTCGTCGTCGACGACCCTTCGACCGTGCAGGCGTTCCAGGTGTGGACCGGCCAGTCCGTGGATGTGCTGGTGGACAAGATGGTTCCCACCATCGCGAAGATCGTCAAGTAGTCCCCGGCGCAGTGCACTGGACTGGATGATTCGGACCGCGGCTTGTAAACGCGCTCGCGCACGAGCTCCGTTGCCGACCTTGGCATTCGACGTTCGCTGGTAGCGCGACAGCACGCCGTTCGGTAGGGTGTTGCGCAGCCAGCCCACTCGCCGGTTCAGGTGGTAGCGAGCAGGGGGAAGGAGGGGAGCAGCGCGCTGGCAGCGACTATACAGACGCGACGGCACCTGTGGTCGGACGTCCGGGGGGATCTCATCCAGGCCTTCCGTACCTCGGCGTAGCCAGTCGCCCACTTGGGACGCACGTTTCGACGCAAATCCGCCAGATAGCTGTGAACCGGGTGGAACCGATCGAGCGGCAGCCGCGTCCAACTACATGAAGAGGTCAGCTGGCACTTGCGACGTTGACCGTCAACCGAAACAGGAGGAGCCACCATGGCAGGGTCTCTCTCAGCGGATAATGAACTCATCGGGCAGAAGGCGAAAGAGTTTCAGGAGCAGCACAACAACTTGATGCTCGCCATCCGACAGCTGAAGACCGATGAGGACAACGTGACGAACGGCGCCAACTGGCAGGGCCAGGCGCGCGACGCGTTCAACGCCTTTATGGAGCGGTACTACTTCCAGGCGGACAAGCTCAACGACAAGCTGATGGAGACGTCGGAGAAGCTCATCAAGGCCGGTTCGACGTTCGAGGACCAGGACACCGACTTCGCCCAGCAGGTGCAGGCCCAGGTCTCCAGCCTGGAACTTCCTCCGGTCTAACCAGAATCACGTAGCAAAGGAGCCTGAACAATGGCAGCTGGAAAGCCCATATCCGCCAACTTCTCGGGCGTCGAGGACGGAGCTCGGGCAATCATCGCCCGAGCCGAAGGGATCAGGAACGAGCTGGAGGCCTTCCACAAGAAGGTCGAAGAGTTCGTGACGACCAACTGGAAGGGTGACGCGAACGAAGCGTTCGCCGAGCTGCAGCGGTCCTGGAACGGCCATGTCGAGCAGCTGAACCAAACCCTGCACGGTGCCGCGAAGCTGGTCAGCTCGGGAAACTCCGAGCTGCAGAGCACGGACACCGCCCTCGCCGGTCTGTTCTGAGCACCGCCTCCAACCGATTCGTGCCCCCGGTAGATCGTCGCCGGGGGTACGAATCTTTGTGTAGGTCATTTACTTCGAGCCCAATGCAGCTGGCCGGCAACCTCGGGTTCACTCGATCACACGAACAGAGCTACCGAATCTCTCGCAGGTATTCGACAAATCCAGCCAGCTCTCACCGACGTACTGACACCCCACACTGACCTGGATCCCGTACTCCAGGAAGACGTGCCAGCGAACCGTTGATCCGTCGCGGGGGCGCTCGGTGTACGCGAGTCCCGAGCGTCCGCCGAAGACCACCTCTCGCGTCACATCGCTCAGCGCACCGTTCGGGCGTTGCGCCATCTGGGCTTCGAGGTTGGCCACGACCTGTTCGTAGCCGGAGCCTCGGACCAGGGTTGTCTGCACGACGGTCATTCGATGCCGGGAGCCGTCCTCGGGGGCGAGATCGATGCGGGACTTGCCATCGCCAGGCGCGGAGACAATGCGCCATCCTGTCGGTAGCTGAAAGCTGATGCGACCGAACGTTTCCGGAGCGGATGCCGTCGACGCCGGCGGCAAAGTGCGCGCAGTCGGCTCCGACGCGGCGGAGGTCGTCGGTATTCCCGCCGTCGTGGCCGTGTCGTTCGAACGGCCCAGCAGGATGACACCGGCGACTACAGCGACAACGACTACAGCGACAACGGCCACCGCCGCGATGTAACTTGTGGTCCGGTGGTGGCTCGGCCGCTGCGCGGCAGCACGATCGCGCAGCGGCTGCATCCATTCGGTCGGCGTCAGGGTTGGTGCGGCATCTCGCGGGTAGGCCGGTTCCGGCCTACGACTACGGATCAAGTCGGGGCCGACCACACCGCGCACTTCGACGGCGGTGCCGGCGGTTTGTTGGACGGCTGTGCCGAGCAGTTCGAGCATCACAGGATCGGATACGCCGACGACCTGGGCGAGATCGACTGGCCGCTCACCGAGCAGGCGGTCGATCAGCGCGCACAAGTCGTCGAACGCGCGCGATTCCGCGGTGATCTCAGCAAGAGCGAGAGTTGGCTCGTGCTCGCAGGATTCGATGTGGATACCGTGGTGATCGCGGATCACCGCGGAAGCCGTCGTGGTCAGCGTGCCGAACTCCAGGACCACAGTGCGACTGCTGTGGCTGGTGCCTTCGTCGACCGCTACCGACCGCACCGCCATGTCCTCGAACGCGACATCGGCCGCGAATCCCCGCGCCGCCTGGTCGAGTACCGAGCGGCGCGGCGAACCCCAGTCGGTCGGGCAGACGAGAATGATCCGCTCGCAGGGCACTGCTACGCCGAGATTCTCGAGCACGGCGGCAAAGACAGCGCTCAACCCGTCGACCACCGATGGCGCACGCGGCGTCAGCGCGATCGCGTCAGCCGGGATGAATTGAACAGCCGAACTCACCAGAGTGGGCGGTGTCAGTGGTTGACCGACCATCAGGTCGAACCCGTTGCTGCTCAGGCCGATCGAGGGCAGCACGTCACAGTGTGTGGTCGCGCCACGTGCCCAGACACGCGTCTCCGTGACCACCAGCTCAACGGTGGACATCAGGGCAACGGCATCCAGGCCGACTGCACCAATCCCTCACCGTTGCGCGTGATGAGGGTGCCGCGCCCCGGCGGCATGAGGCTCGGTCGCGTACTGCCCATGAGCACACCCTCGTCGCGGCTACAGCTCATGATCAGACCTGCCGAGCCGAGATCCTTCATCCTGGCCAACGTAGCCTCGTACATCGCCCTACTCGCTCCACCCGAGCGGCGGGCGATAACCAGGTGGAATCCGAGGTCACGGGCGTGCGGCAAGTGTTCCACCAGCGCCTGTACCGGGTTACCCGCCGAGGTGGACACCAGGTCGTAGTCGTCGACGATGACGTACAGTTCCGGGCCGGTCCACCAGGACCGTTCCCGCAGCTGCTGGGGCGTGACGTCCGGGCCTGGGGTGCGCTTGCTGACGTAGGCAGCCAGATCGTTCATGTTCTGGGTGAACTGCGGCGCCGTCGAGCCGTAGCCCGCGAGGTAGCCCTCGGGGACCAGTCCGAGCATGGAGCGCCGGTAGTCGCCGAGTATGAAGCGCGCCTGGTCCGGGGTGTTCGACGCGGCGATGCCCTCGATCAGCGAACGCAGCAGCGTCGTCTTACCCGATTCGGTGTCGCCGATGATGATGAAGTGTGGGCTCTCGGCGAAATCGATGTAGACCGGAGCCAGCTCGGACTCGTTGATACCGAACGGGATTCGCATGCACTTGGCGTTCGGGTCGACCTGCGACGGCCACTCCCCCGCCAGGTACAGCAGCTGCTCCCGCGGGAGCTGCTCGGGCAGCATGCGGACCTGCGGTGCCGGACGGCCCGGCGTCAGCCTGGCGATGGTGGCGACCGCGTCGCTGACCGCTTGGCCCAGATTGTCGGGGTTCGCGCTGCCGTCGATGCGCGGCAGGCTGGTCAGCATGTGCAGACACTCCGGTGTCATACCGCGGCCTGGTCGGCCCTGGGGGACCAGCGAGGCGAACTTGCGGCCCAAATCGGAATCCATCGGATCACCCAGGCGCAGTTCTATTCTGGTGCCGATCTGATCCTTGAGCGCCGGGCGTGCCTCGGCCCACCTGGCGAGGGCGATGACCACGTGCACGCCGTAGGACAGACCCTGCACCGCGAGGTTCATGATGGTCTGCTCGAGCATCTCGAAGTCCTGGCGGATCGAACCGAAGCCGTCGATCACCAGGAATACGTCGCCGAAAGGATCTTCGTGCGCGCCGGCCGCGGCTGGGCTGCTGGCCGGATCCATCGAACGCAGACGGCGGAACTCCGTCATCGACTCGATACCGAGATGGCGGAAGCGAGCCTCGCGCTGACGGACGATAGTCGTCATTTCGGCGATGGTGCGCCGGACCTGATCCTCGTCCAACCGGCTCGCGACCGAGCCGACGTGCGGCAACCCGAGCAGGCTGGCGAGCGTGCCGCCACCGAAGTCGAGACAGTAGAACTGCACCTGTTCGGCGGTATGCGTCAACGACATCGCCATGACCAGGGCGCGCAGCGCCGTCGACTTGCCGGACTGCGGACCGCCGACGACGGCGACGTTGCCGCGGGCACCGGACAGGTCGACGATCATCGGGTCGCGGCGCTGGTCGTAGGGGCGGTCGACGATGCCGATCGGGGCACGCAGCGTGGCCACCGCGGAGTATTCGCCGGTGAGGATGGAGCGCGGGATGAGCTGGTCGAGCGTGGGGGCCTCGTCCAGCGGCGGCAGCCAGATCTCGTGGGCCGGGCGGCCGTGCCCGCGGATCCGGGAGACCAGCATGTTCACGTTGGACAGCTGCTCGCCGTCCTCGTCATGCTGGGGTTCCAGACTCGGCTCGGGTGGCAGCGGAACGCGGTCCGCGGCGCGGAAGCCGACGTGTGTCGCGGTGAACGGCCGTGCCTTGATGTCGATTTCGCCGGACTGGGTGGCGATGGTGATGTCGCGCTGCGAGCCGCCGCCGACGTACGGGCCGGAGACATAGGAGGCCTGGAAGCGCTGGATCTCGCCCGAGTCCGCCTTCAGGTAGCCGCCGCCGGGGTGGTTCGGCAGGTTGTAGGCATCGGGCACGCCGAGCACCTGACGGGATTCGTTGGCGGAGAACGTCTTCAGCCCGATCCGATAGGACAGGTGGCTCTCCAGGCCCTTGAGTTTGCCTTCTTCCAGGCGCTGCGAGGCGAGCAGCAGATGCACGTGCAGTGAGCGGCCGAGGCGGCCGATCATGACGAACAGCTCCGCGAAATCCGGGTGTTGGGTGAGCAGTTCGGAGAACTCGTCGAGCACGACGAACAGGGCGGGCAGCGGGTCGAGGTCGGCGCCCGCGGCGCGTGCCTTCTCGTACTCGGAGACGTTGGCGAAGTTGCCTGCGGCGCGCAGCACCTCCTGGCGGCGGTTCATCTCGCCGGCCAGGGCATCCTTCATGCGGTCGACGAGGTCTGCTTCCTCCTCCAAGTTGGTGATGACGGCGGCGACATGCGGCACGCCGTCGAGACCGAGGAAGGTCGCGCCGCCTTTGAAGTCGACGAGCACCAGGTTCAGCTGGTCCGGCGAGTGGGTGGCGAGCAGGCTCAGCACAAGGGTGCGCAGGAACTCCGACTTACCGGAACCGGTGGCTCCGATGCACAATCCGTGCGGGCCCATGCCGTTCTCGGCGGCCTCTTTGATGTCCAATTCCACCGGAAGGCCGTCGGCGCCGACACCGAATGGAACACGTAGGCGTTCCCGGCCATAGCGCGGACGCCAAGCGTGCGCGGGGTTGAACGCGCCGATGTCGCCGAGGCCAATCAGCTGGCTCCAGGTCGAGATCACCTCGGAGTCATCGGATTCCACGTCACTGCTGCGCTGGGTCGCCGCGCGATAGGGCGCGAGTCTGCGCGCCACCTGCTGGGCCTGCTGCGGGCTGATCCGGTCGATGAGCGCGAAGCGTTCCTGATTGCCGGTCGCGCCGCGGCCGACGCACTCACCGTTCTCCACGATCATCTTGATGCCGCGGGACACCGCGAGACGCGGCGCGTAGCCACAGAGGTCGATGATCGTGACGCCCTCGTAGCCGGATTCGCGCAACTGATCGTCCTCGGCCTCGAGCAGACCCCCGTCGACGACGATGACGATGTGCACCATGTTCGCGTTGGCGGGCTGGTTTCTGGAGTACCGAACCCGATTGCCGAGCAATGGATGTAGGCCGGCCATGGCTTCCCGGATCGAGCCGTAGAACATGCGCTGGGTGCCGATGCCGTCCTGCGCGTCGGGATGTTGGGTGTGCGGGAGCCATTTGGTCCACTCCCATTCCCGGGCCGTATCCGCTCCGCAGACGACGGCGACGAGCACTTGGTCCGGCGCCTGGAACATGCACAGCTGCACCAACATCGCTCGGGTCATGTCCCGCGCCTCGCCGCGGTCGCCGTCCAGCGCGATCGTGGCGAAGCCCTTGACCGCGATCGCGGTCGGCAGGTCGGGCACTGTCGAGTGGGCACGCACGAAGCGGCGCAGCGAGACCGCGGCGATCGGCTCGAGCTCTTCGACCGGGCCGGTCTCCGGCGCGACCAGCCGGGTGGCCAAGCGCTGACCGCCGATACCGATGCGGGCGTGGCAGAAATCCTTGTCGCCCGCACGGCGCTCCCACATACGACTGGTGCCCGCGAGCATCCAGATCAATCCCGGTTCGGAATGGCTCCATTCGACCGACGCGCGCTGCTGCCGCGCAGTCTCGTCGACATCCCTGCGGACCTGGTCGAGATAGCGAAGGTAGTCCTTGCGGTCCTCGTTGGCCTCCGCGGCCTTCTGTCCCTTACCCCCGCCCTGGCCCGCGAACATGCTGACCATGGAGAACAGCATCATGACCGGGAACATCATGCTCATCGGATTCGACGCGATGCCGCTGCCCTGGGTGAACATCAGGGCCATCATGCCGACCATACCGATCACCATCACGACCGGCATCAGCTTCATCAGCAGGTTTCCCGGTGTCACCCGGGGGATTTCGGGCGGCGGCTGCAGCGTGACCTCGCCACCGGGCAAACGCGGCATCTCGCGGCGCGCACGGCGCTGGAAGCGGACAGTGCTCATCGACGAGAATCCCCCTTAGGCAAGCTGTGATTCGGGCTCAGTGTAGAGGTCACAGCCGACATGTCGTACAGTTCGACCAGCATTCTGCTGCCCGAACCGTGGGTTCGCAAGAGCGCCCATGACCAACGGGGTTTGCGGAATCACGAGGTAGAAGACCGAGTTGGGGGAAGCTTGACGCACGCGCGCCTTGACCACATCGACGAAGAATCCTCGCGCGGTATCGTCCGCGCGCCCGACCTCGCCAGGGTGACGATTCTGGCCAAGCACACCCAGGTCGACATGGCGATCCCGGTCGATGTGCCGGTCGCGCTGGTGATTCCGAGCGTCGTCGACATGGTCGCCCAGCACAGCAGGACGAACGACTTCGACAACGAGGGTGAGCGTTTCGAACCCGCCGAATGGGTGCTCGCCCGCATCGGCCATCCCCCGTTCTCCAACTCCCTCAGCCTGGGCGAGCACGGTGTCCGCGACGGCGAACTGCTGATGCTGGAGAGCGCCTCACACATGGCGCCGACACCGCTGTTCGACGACATCATGTACAACGTCGCGATCGCCGACACCGACCACTACCGCAGCTGGACTCCGAAGGTCGCGCGGATCACCGGCTCGGTGCTCGCGGCGGTCACCATGATCGTCGGCTGCCTCGGCCTGCTGCTGTCTCCCGACGCACTGCCGATCGCGGTGGGCGGCTCGGTCGCGCTGGTGGTCGCGATCCTGCTCGTGGTCGCGGCGATGGTGCTGAGCAGGTTGTACGGTGACACCGCCACCGCACTGGTACTCGGCGGCTGCGCGTTGCCCGCCGCCTTCACCGCGGGCATGCTCTACGTGCCCGACAACTACGGCTGGCCGCACATTCTGCTCGGTTCAGTGGTGCTCGGCGCGACCGCGATCCTGGCCTGGCGCGTCACCGGTGTCGGCCTCGCCCTGTTCATCGGCGCGGCCACCCTCGCGACCTACGCGGTACCCGCCGCGCTGGTCGGTCTGTTCACCGATCAGCCCGAGCGCGCGATCGGCGCCGGCGTAGCGGCACTCGGGCTCGGCGGGCTCTCGCTGGCGCCCCGGGTATCCATGCTGCTCGCGAAACTGCCGCTGCCGCCGGTTCCTTCGCCCGGCACTCCGATCGACCCGAGCGAGGACGATCCGGACGACCACCGGGCGCTGCCGACCATGGACGTACTGCGTGTGAAGTCGGAACGTGCCCGCATGTACCTCGCCGGCTTGGTCGCGGCGACCACGCTGGTCACCGCCATCGGCGCGCTCGCGGCCACCGACCCGAAGGCCGACGACCCGTACTGGCAGGGCGTGGCGCTCGCGGTGGTCTGCGCGGTGGTGCTGATGTTCCGCAGCCGCACATACGCGGGCGCCGAACAGGCCGTCGTGCTCATCTCGGGCGGGTCGGCGATCGTACTGATCATGTTGGTGGGAGCCGGTTTCGCGATCGGCCAGCCGCTTGCGGTGTTCGGCGCGGCGATGGTCGGGTTGATCGCGGCGCTGATCCTCGGCATCATCGTCCCGAACCAGTCGGCCACCCCGCCGATGCGCCGCGGCGTCGAAGTGCTCGAGTACGGATTCGTCGCCGCCGTACTGCCGCTGGCATTCTGGGTCGCCGACCTCTACTCGCTCGTCCGCTCGCTGTGAGCTCGCCTCGATGACTCCGAAGCAGTGGGGCGGCAGACGTTTCCATGTCGTACGGACCGGTACGGCCGCGTGCCTTCTCGCGCTCAGCGTGTCCGTCGGGTTCGGAGCAACTACCGGAAGCCCGCTCGCGCACGCGGAGAAGCCGACAGTGAGCCCGGACACACCGCCGCCACCTGGCAATCCAGCCGCACCGCCGGACAAGACCGAGCGGGCGGCGAACACCCCGTGCGTCGGTACCGGATCCGGCGGCGACGGGCCGACGACCCCGGCTGCGCAGCTCTCGCTCGGCCTCGAACACGCCTGGCAGTTCTCCCGGGGCGCAGGACAACTCGTGGCTGTCATCGACACCGGCGTCGTCCGTCATCCGCGGCTGCCAGGGCTGATCGCGGGCGGCGACTATGTGAGCAGCAGCGACGGAACCGAGGACTGTGATGGGCACGGCACCCTCGTCGCAGGGCTCATAGCGGCGACGAAGGTTGACGGTCAAGGCTTCTCGGGGGTCGCGCCCGAGGCGCGGATCCTTGCCATCCGGCAGAGTAGCGGCCTGTATCAGAAGGAGGGAGCGAATCGGGACAAGGGGCCGGACGCACTGCCCCAGGCGTACGGCACCACTCGCACCATGGCGTCGGCGATCCGTCGCGCGGCGGACATGGGAGCCACCGTCATCAATGTGTCCGAGGTCGCGTGCAGGCCGACTTCGGAGCCATTCGAAGATACCGACTTGGGCGCCGCTGTCCGGTATGCCGCGATCGAGAAGAACGTGGTCGTGGTGGTAGCGGCCGGCAACTCCGACGAGAACTGCAAGGGCACCAACGCGGTCATCGATCCTCTCGATCCAGCCGCGGACCCGTGGAGCAAGGTGAACCTGAATGTGTCGCCGGCCCGCTACGACGATTACGTGCTCTCCGTCGGTTCCATCGATCAGAACGGGCAGCCGTCGAAGTTCACTGTGCCCGGGCCGTGGCTCGGCGTGGCGGCGCCCGGTGAGAACATCACCTCTCTCGATCCACTGTTCAACGACCCGAACAGCAAAGGAACAGCGGTCCAAGTCAGCAGCATCCGTCAACAAGGCCAGCTCGGACCGATTCAAGGCACCAGCTTCGCCACGCCCCTGGTGTCGGGTGTCGCCGCACTCGTACGGGCCCGTTTCCCAGAATTGAGCGCGCTGGACGTCATCAAACGCATCGAGGCCACCGCGCACGCCCCCGCGGAAGGGTGGAACCCTTACATCGGCTACGGCGCCGTCGATCCGGTCGCGGCCCTGACCGCCGAGGTGACCGGGGAACTGTCCCCGAAAAGGTCCAGCGTCGCCAAGAGCCAGCAGCTAGCCGTACCCGCTGCGCCTCCGGCGCCGGACCATACGGCCCGCAACGTCGCGCTGATCGGCTCCGGCGTGATCGCGCTGTTGCTCATCCTCGGCTACCTCGCGTCGTTCCCACTCCGCCGCAGGTTCGGCGTCAGTCCCGACGACATGTGACGGATGTCCGCTCGGCGAGAGCACGAAGATTCGCCCGTAGCGCGCGTCGTGCAGGCTGATCTGATCTACCGAGGTGAGAGCATCTGTAACCGCGCTGGTCGAGCCTGCCTCCGGCCAGGACAACGGCGTCGAGATCACCGAGCTGACGGGCGGCGTGAGCGGCGTCTGTCAGTACACCCTCACCGACCGCACGATCGTCGGACCGAAGAAGCTACCAGGGTCTTGGACCACGCCCCAGTCCTCGTTCGTCCTCCGCACCTCGTCCTCGACGGACGCCCGGTAGTACGCCCTGCTTCGGTGCCTGGAAGCCGCCGATCTTCTGCTCGAGCAGTTCGGCCAGCCGCAGCGGGGTGCGGTCCTCGAACATCGGACCGATGAGCTGCACCCCCACCGGCAGCCCCTCGCGGGATCGGCCCGCGGGTATGGCGGTGGCGGGCAGACCGGGCATGGTGGCCACACCGGCCCAGACGAACTGGTCGAAGTACGGGTACTCGACGCCGTCGATGTCGATGTGCCGGTTCTCCAGACCTCCGTTGTGGTCGTGCGGGAAGGCGGGAGTGGGCGTGATGGGGCACACCACGGCATCGAACTCGGCGAAGAGCTGCCGCCAGCCGTGGCGGTGGAGTGCGCGACGGTTGTTCGCCTCGACCCAGTCGCGGTGGCTGAGCACCATGCCGCGCAGCCGCGCCGCATCGAGACTCCGGTCGTCCGCGCTCAGGGCGGCGGCGTGGGTCTGCAGCTGTTCGTACACGTCGACGGAAATACCTGCTGCGGCGTTCGACAGCATCAGCAGCATGTAGAGCGTCGCCGCTTCGGCCGGGTCGGGCAGCAGCGGACTGCGCCGTTCGACGCGGGCGCCCTCGTCGACGAGCGCCTCGGCGACCCGGTTCACGCCCGCCCGCACCGCCGATCCGGTCGGAATGAGCGGATGGTCCTCGATGATCAGGACACGGAAGTCGGCCAGCCGCTCGTGGCGCGCGGGCGGCAGTGCGACGTCGTAGGCGACGCCGTGGGTCAGCGGGTCCGGTCCGGCCATCACGTCGAGTAGCAGCGCGAGGTCGCGGGCGGTGCGCGCCATCGGGCCGACGACGGCGAGGTCGAGGTCGAGGTCGATCGGCAAGGCCGGCGCGGGCGGCGCAACCATGCCGCGGGCCGCCACCAGCCCGAGTGTCGGCTTGTGCGCGTAGACACCGCAGAAATGCGCGGGGGTGCGCAGCGAACCGGCGAGGTCGGAGCCGATGGACAGCGCACCGAATCCGGACGCCAAGGCCGCCGCCGAACCGCCGGACGACCCACCCGACGTGCGACCGTGATCCCACGGATTGTTGGTGGTGCCGTAGATCTCGTTGAAGCTCTGGATATCTCGCAGCATCAACGGCACATTGGTTTTACCGAGCAGCACCGCACCGGCGGCCTTCAACCGCGACACCTGTACCGCGTCCTCGGCAGGCACATAGTTCCTCTGCGCAGGCATGCCCCAGGTCGTGGGCAGCCCGGCGATGTCGTAGGACTCCTTGACCGTCACCGGAATACCGAGCAGCGGCCGATCCTCGCCACGGGCACGCGCCGCGTCGGCATCGCGCGCGGCGGCCCGCGCGCGGTCGAAGTCCGGCACACAGATCGCGTTGATCACCTTGTCTTCCCGCTCGATCCGGGCGATCGCCTCGTCGGTCAGTTCCACCGAGGTCACCGCACCAGCACGCAAGGCAGCCGCGAGCTCTTCGGCCGACTGAAAATTCCACTCCATGAATCCGACGCTATTGGCCTGCCGCAGAGGACATAAAATGCCGCTTCGCACAACGGGACAGATGTCTCAAAGCTCATCATGTTCCTCTCCGGCCACGGCTATTCGCCCGACCGCCGGCCATGGCGCCGCGCGGCGGGATCGGTGTCGGCCTGAAGGTTCAGGAGACCTTCATCGGACATGCTCTTCGCAAGGCTGCGAATCGACATATGCCCGGACAGCTTCCTCAGCACCGGTGTGGACGCGCCCTTCTCCGCAGCGTGGGTCAACCTGACGCTGTTCGATATCACGGCCTGAGCCGACGGCACGGAATCGCGGTCACCAGAAAGCGAATTGCGTTCCCGCCTCGCGCTTCTGTGCTCAGCCGGGGCCTGGCCCGGTATGGCGTCCAAGTCGATAGGCTCGGCGGGCCGCAGGGCGATTCCAGCGGCCTCGGCCTCGCCGTGCTGCCGGGCCTCCTCTGCCTCTTCCACCTTTTCGTTGGCCCAATACCGCCGGTCACACGCGGCTTCATACAAGGTTCTGATGCCCTGCGCGGAGCAACCCGGCCCAAGAAATCACACCGTGCCCGTTGCCCATCCCCGGCAAGCCCCGTGCGCGGCGCTGTCAGCGGCCCCACCAGGTACAGAACATGCCCTTGACGCGCCGAGGACATCTTCCGAATGTCAGGTGTAGCAGTAGTCGGGGTCGTTGTCTTCGCGGTATGTGCGGACTGTGGTGTCGATCAGGCGCCGCAGGCAGGTGTTCAGTGCGGTGGTGTCGGCGGGTTCGGCGCGGATCTCGTGGGCGTTGTGGCGCACCAGGTATCGGCCGTCGGGGAAATCCATGACGTGCAGGTCGCGGGCGGCGGAGGGGCGGTTGTCCCAGGCCGGGCCGGGGTGGACGGCGATGTGGACGATGGTGCTGCGGGGGCGTTCGAAGAATCGTCGCGCCTGTTCGCGGGGTGACTGGGGGGCGTCGTCGTGGAATGCAGTGAACGGGCGGTCCTCGTCGTCGACGTCGTGCCGGGACAGCTGCAGGGCGGCGCCGGTGCCGCGTGCAGTGTCCGGGAGCGCGCCGAGCACATGGCGGGCCACGGCATCGGCGTCGATGAGCAACATGCGCACGCGTCCACCGGAATTCGAACTGGCGGACGGCTCCTGGGTCAGCAGCACGGCATGCCGGTGGTGCACGGCGGCGTGCACACGAATTCGGTGCTGCGGGTCGCCGCCGTTCAAGAGGTCCGCCGGTCTGGTTGCCGCGCCGGCAAATCCGGTAGCTTCGATGCGCGCCTCCGGTTCATCGAGCAGCCGCAGGGCGGTGTAGATGTCCTCGTTCATCCGCTGCGCGAGGTCGGCCGCCTCCGTTTTCCACTCCTGCACGTAGGCATCGACGGTGTCGTGACCGGACCGGTACTGCAACGGATACGGCAGCACATCCCGGTCGATACCACGCCACAGCACCGCATAACCCAGTGCGCTGAACGTCCACTGCCGCATACTCATCCGCCCAGCACCGGAGGCACCGTCTTGGGCCGGTGGGCTTCGTCCTGACCGGTCAACTCGTCACCATTTGTCTGCGACACCAGGGCTTCGCTGATCTTCGACTTGTGTTCCTTCTCGTCGTCGGGTTTACCGCGGGCACCTGGCGGCATCATGCCGGGCGATCCGCCCATTCCCGGCGCGCCTGGCCGTGCCGTACTCGGCCGACCCCCGCCCGGCGCGACCGGTTTGCCTGGCACACCTGGCATCGACTTTCCGGGACCACCAGGCGGAGCACCGGAAGGCGCACCTGGACCGCTGGGTCCGCCAGGGATAGAGCTGGAAGGACTACCCGGCTGGGTGCTCGACGGCGTCGTCGCGGCGGGATCGGCGTTCGCAGGGATGGTCGGGTTCACCTTCGACGGATCGAAAGCTGTTGTGGCCGAGGGATCCACACCCGCCAGGGTCGTGTCGGCGGGATTCTCGCTCGTCGACTGCTCCAATGGGTTCGACGGCAGATCGGAGGTCAGGCTATCCGGGGGCTGACCGTTCGGCCCGCCCTGCTGGTCAGAAGTGCCGTGCGGTGTCCATGGCGCATTCGTACCTGGATCACTCACCGGATTGTGCGGGCGCGGTACCAGCGGTACCTGGGTATCGCTCTCCCGCACGGCCGGGTAGAAGACGTTGTTGATCACGTGGGCATTCGCGGCCGTGGTGACGTCGCGGCGGTGATCGTTCATCTTCCAGGTCGGACCGGGCACCCAGCTGGCGACATCGCTCGTCCAGGTCGGCTTGTAGCCCGGTTGCACCGCCGGTTTGGTGATCTCCACCGCCGACCGCACCAGCTTCACCTTCTCCGCCACGATCTGCGCGGAAGCGACCAGCTGCTGGGATTCGTCGACGTACTTGCGGATCCCCTCGGCCGCCTTGGTCCCGGCGCCGCCCTGCCACTTCTCGGCGATCGCCTGGAGAATCGCCGGACCGAACTCCTTCTGGCTGTCCTGCAGCTTGTTCCGCAGGCCCTCCCACATCTGGTGCACGCCCGTGACCGCGGATTGATTCATCTTCTGCACACGCTCGTAGATGTCATCCAGACTCTCAGGATTCTTATACGAATCCGCCGGAACCTTCGAGGACTGGAACTGAATCCCGAAACCGCCATTGAGAATTTCGCTGATCCGATTCCGCGCGATCACCGCATCAGAGCTCTGATCGCCATTGGCGTTCGCATACGAATCCGGCGGACCACTCTTCGACTGCTCCCGCAATGCGATGATCACCGCCGCCAGCATCGGAATACTCACAACCGCTCCCCTGATCAGCCGACCTGGATATTCGCAATAGTCTGCGCGTTGACCCGCTCTTGCTCCACCAAGCGGTCAACCGAGACCTTGATCGTATCCCGGATGAGCTCCAGGACGGAAATGTGCTCGGCCAGAGCCGATTCAAAGTCGCCCTCACCGCCGATTGCCTTGCACCCCAACATCTTCGCGAGCTCGTCGGCGCAGGGGAAGTCGCCGAGACCGGTGACGTAGGACATATTATTGAGCAAGGTCCGGCAATCCTTGTACACCTGGATCCGATCCTCGCATGCCTTCAGGCAGTCACGAGAGACGGAATCGTCAAGAATCAAATGACCAGCCTTTGCCTGATCCGCAAGATACCGCCATACGGTGATATCTTCATTCCCGCTCATCGTTCCTACTCCTTATCAACGAGGAAGAAAAGTCATCAGAGCATTGGCGGCACTTGATGCCCGATCACACGGAGGAACCGTCGCTCGCGATGTGACGTTAAGTACCGAAACTTCGACCGTTCCCTGACTGGCCGGAAAGGCCAAATAGCACTTCTCGTTCTTCGAGTCGGATGCAATTCGGTGCCGCACGCCGTTTCGGCTACCGATTGATATATCAGCGAAGTCGACGTTCTCTTTCTTCTGTTTAAGGTCATCGACTGTGAAGGATGTCGACCAGACCGTCAGTGAGTAGTCCCAATCCGGGGTGTCATGCCATGTGCACACCTTCCAGCCCTCGACCTGTACGCCGCCGATGCCGGACTCCCGTGTGGACGGGTCCACTCCGAGAGTCCGAAGTGTGCCGTCACTGACTTGCGTGCACGGATCCCAGAGTGCCGCATTAGCGGTTTTCTGGTCGATGCTCGTGCTCGGTGTAGCCGTCTCGTCGGAAGACTGCGTGCACCCAGCAAGCGCCAGCACTCCCGCCAGAACCACGGCCGCCCCTGTCCGTCTTCCCACCAGTGCCTCCCATCCCGCCGTCACAAGTCCTCCGAAGTCTATGACGCGCCAGCTGCGGATACGGTTCCACTGGATACAGACAATCGGTGGTTGACCTTGCGCTGGTGCGGAACTGACCATCTATCCAGCCGAACCATGCACGGTGCTGGTTCCCGCTCCACTTCCACTTCGAAAACAAAGCGAGCCTGGGTCGATCGGAAAGATCAACCTTGCCCCGCAGCCGAGCCGCACAATGAGTCGAAGCGGAAGCGGAAGTGTTCAGCGTCATCACCGCCGCTCCGCGCGGATGCAATTCGTACGGGGCGGAGCTCGCGCACCAGCCGCAGTGAACTGACCGGACCCTCCAACAGCGAGAGTGCGGTGTGCCCGGTTGCGATCGCAGCCTCGAACTCTCCGAGACCGGCGAGCGATGCGGCGAAGTAGGCACGATAGGACGCCTCGTCACGCGGTAGATTGCCTGCGCGCCCGACACTTTCGCGGCAGAGCGCGACTGCTCTATGGTGCTGGCCGAGCAGCTTACGTCCCTTGGCTTCCCACACTCGAAGCTCGGCTTCGGTGATGCAGTCCAACCACGCCGGATCGTCTTGGCTGTCGAGTCCCCGATCTGCTTCGCGCCAGACCCGAGTCAACGTCTTCTCGAAGGTGCTGGCGTCCCCGACTGCGGCATACGCTCTCGCTTCCTCGACCGCCCTCCAGGCATTCAACCGAACTGAGGGAACGCCGCGCACCAGTTCGGACGAGCGCCGTGCCAGCCGTACAGGTTCTCGGCTTGCTGTCGGGGAATCAACGGCCATGTTCGTGAGATCGCCGAGTGCTGCGGCCAAGAGTTCGTTGTCGTCACACTGTTCGGCAAGCAACACAGATTCTGAGAGTTGGTGCCACGCCAGTGTTGTTCTGCCGCAATCGAAGGAGAGCCACGCAGCGGTATTGGACAACCATCCGGCCGCCCGGGCCAACTCGGCACCTGTCCGGACTCCGTACTCGCCGTGGTCGAGCAATCGCCGTGCCAGTCGATATTGCTGGATTGCGAAGTCGACGATCGCGCCGCTGCCGAATTGGTTGTCGTGCTCCCACAACTGCTGAGTCACCGTGCGCAGGTAGGCAATGTGGCCGGTCCCGACACGTGTCGGATCCGACCACGGCAGGTCGGCCGCCGCACCCGTCGCCGCCACCGCGACCGTTGCCGCCTGGACGAATTGTCTGCGATCCACGTCGTCGACTCCTTCACCCTCCCCACCGTCGATGGTCCCCGCGTCGGAGTCACCCAGCAAGAGGGGCATCAGTGCGGAGCGAGGAATCCCGAGCGCATCCGCAGCCCGGACCAATTCGCGCACATCGAAGATTGTGCCCACCTCACCCCGTTCCACCCGCCCGGCGTGAGTGCGGTCCCAGTGCAGCAGTTCCCCGAAATCGGCCTGGGACAACCCCATCTGCTTACGCACGAGCGCCAGCGCCGGGCCCGGCATCCCCGAGGCGAGCAACTGCCGGAATCGCGGCGAGTCCCACACGGCAGTGAAAACTGAATCGGTCACATCCGGCCCCCTGATCCGAAGCGATACGCAATGCCCGGAACTCTATTGCCGGCAACACAAATCGCGGCGGCAAACGGCAGATACCGCGCAATCGTGTCGGTCGGCCGATGCTGTCGCTTCACCGCTTGCGGCGGCCGACGCTATTGATCGTCCGGCGCCGGGCCGATGCCATCTCCCGGGCACATCGGCCGCAAAGGGTTGCTGGTCGGTGGCGTGAGCCCCCGGCGCCGGACGCCCAATTCTTCCGTCGACGCGAAAGGCACCGCATGACACAACCGCCGCATCCGCTCGCCCCACACCCTCGCGCCAAGGCGCTGGGCTATCTGCGCGACGACGTGAGCGGGCAGGGGTGGCAGCACGATGAGCAGGCGATCCTGTCACTGGCCACCCAGCTCGGCTACGACCTGGTGAAAACCGTGCGCATGAATCCCGACATCCACGACCCGCTGCACCGGCTGCTGATCATCGTCCGCCGCCTCGATATCGCCGCAGTGATCACACCCACCCTCGAACACATCGGCGCCCCTAGTCGCATCTGCCGAGCCTGTTCCCTGATCACCATCACCCCGGAATACAACTGGGCACTTGCCTACAAACCATTCGACGGAAGTGCGCAATCGTGACCAGCGTCCCGGCGTCGGGTACCGCAACCAACAGAACACGCGCATGGTGTAGCGGAATGCCCGCGGAAGCCCGTTCACATACCGTCCAACGGAGTGGGCGGGCAATAGTCGACTTGCCAGCTCAGCCGTTGGCCGATCGGCTACTTCGCCGTGGCGACCCGCTGCTTGGCGGGTGCGGGATCCGGGGCAATGCCGTCGTGGGCGACCATGGCGGCGTCGCGGCCCATGCTCGGTCCGCTCGCAAGCAATCCGACGATCGGCCATGGCGCCGGTTCAGGCTTGACACCGGATTCAGCATCCATGCCGAGTGCCTTCGTGGCCTCATTGTCCTTGATCCCGAAGCGAACACCGGTATCGGCGACATAGAACATGCCGTCCTTGCGTCGGCTGTCCGGTTCGATGCCGGTGGTCTGGACGAACGCGCCCGAACCAGGTGGGAAGTACACGGAGTCGACGTTGTCGCCTGTGCCGTCGGCCTGTGCGAGCGGAACCAGCTTGGCGCTGCTGGACATCGGCAGATCGCTGCCATCGATGACGGACAGTTCCGCTCGCAATGCGACGTCGGTGCTGCCGGAGACGCCCGGGATAGGCTTCCACGACAAGCAACTCACCGGTCGCGCTTTGGGCTGGACGATCGTAGGCGCGGTTTCGGGGTAGGTGGCGACGTTCAGCGCCCGCGACTCCGGCGCATAGGTCTTGTCGAAAGTCTGGATGGCGGTGCCGTGGTCCGGGTTGCGCTGTGAGGCACGGATCACCTCGGCGGTAAACGGACTGACGGGCTGCAGGCCGTCATTCAGGAGAACGTAATTCTGATCAGCCTTGCCGTCGAGTTGCACGACCGTACCGATCTTCAGTCCGTTGATCGAGTATCCGGACGGTTGCCCACCCGGATCAGTGATCGTGGGCGGCGCAATCTGATTCACCTCGGGGATAGCGTTCAGCAGGCCCTCGCTGATCGGCCGAGGGGTCATCCCCCGGATCTTCAGCGGGTCGGTGACAGTCGGGTCGTTCATGTTGACGCGAGCGCGCGTTTTGTTCCAGACCAAGTAGACCGCGTCCTTGCCCTTCACCAGCAGCGCCTTGTCCTTGCCCATCGGCGCGGCCTTGTCGCCCAGTTCCAGATCGCCGATCAGCACGGAGCTACTGCGGTCGTCGCTGCCGTCGGTCTTCAATGAGTCGCACACCGTCCAGACGCGCCCCTTGCCCTCCTTGTCGAAGTGCAACGAGCCGGGAGCGCCTGGGATGCCGATCAATTGACCGCGCGCTTTCTTCCCCAGCTCCGATTCCTTCACGATCGCGGGTTTGGCCGCGTCCCCCACGGCGAGGCGGGCCGAGGCGATGTTGAGCGCCGGATGCACCACGTCATCGATCACCACGTAGACGGCGCCGGACTCCTTGCCGATCAGGATCTTGTTGTCGCCGATCTTGTCCTGCGGACGCAGCAACGCCAGCACGCCGCAGCCCGCGAGTACCACACAGGCCAGGATCAGACCGACCGCGTACGCGCGCGACTGGGAACGCATGGGGTCGTGCAGCATTCGCACGTCCCGACGCACCAAGGCGTGCTCCATCCGCCGGACCAGAAAGCGGTATCCGCTCACCTGCCAGCGTGTGGTGGGTTTTGAAGGCATTATTCCTCCCCCGAACAGTGCTCGCGTTCGCCGAACACAGTACAGTTCCCGAGGACTCTTGTTCAGCTCGGCCACTGCGAACCGGCCGACACCGGGTACTTGGGGGACGACGATGGCGGAACCGGCCGGAGCGGGATCACAGCCGCTCCTCGGACGCGTCTCGATGCGAAATCTGCTGATAGCACAGATCATTGGCCTGGTCGTCGGGTTGATCGCGCTGTTCGCCAGTCTTCCGGCACTACCCGCACTCGGCGCGGCGGTGGTAGCGACGCTGATCCCACTCATCCCGGTCGGCAAACGCACGCTGCTGGACTGGATCGCCACCTGGTGGCGCTATTCCACCCGCCGGGAATACCAGCTCGGCGACACCGTCGACTTCCGCGGCGCGGACGGACGGTCGCTCGGCCTGTACTGGGACGGGAGCCGCGTGGTCGCCGTCGTCGAGGTGCTCCCCCCGCCCGGCGGTCTGACCAGGATCGCCCGCACCACAGTGCACGCCTCGCACCTGCTTCCGCTGCCGGAACTGGCGAATTGCCTGAACCAGCACGACATCCTGCTCAGCGGCATCGACATCATCAGTCATGGGCATCGCAGCCGCTCCGGCACGCCCGCGGGTCAGATCTACGAATCGCTACTCGGCCCGCTGCCCG
This sequence comes from Nocardia sp. NBC_00881, assembly GCF_045207455.1. Taxonomy (NCBI): domain Bacteria; kingdom Bacillati; phylum Actinomycetota; class Actinomycetes; order Mycobacteriales; family Nocardiaceae; genus Nocardia; species Nocardia sp. NBC_00881. The sequence continues at coordinate 6,893,370 of NZ_CP108798.1, read as the reverse complement.
CCACCGCGCACCGCACGGTGTGGCTCGCGATCAGTTTCGACGCGGTGGCCTGCCCGGAGGCCGCGGCGCGGCGCGGCGGCGGAGCCGAGGGCGCCTCGCGCGCCGTCAATATCGCCACCCAGCGCATCATGCGCACGCTCGAGGATGCCGATTGCAATGCCCGGATCCTGACCGCGGCCGAGATCCGCAAGGCGGTGCTGCAGATCACCGGCGACTTCGCTCCGCGCACGCTCGAACATCGTTGGCGCTACGCGGAGATCGGGAACAGCGTGAACATCGGCAGCGCGGTCGACCCCAAGCATCTCGACTCCGAACTGCTCGCTCAGCTGTGGGTGGCCCCGTCGCGCGACACCACGGTGGCGGTGCGGCTGCGCCCCGGCAACTCGGCCGAGTCGGTAAGCATCGGTGCCGCCTGGCGATTGACCGCACGCGAGCTACCCGAACAGATCGAGCTGGCGGGCATGGTCTCGATGAACGGACGGCACCGCGACGGACTGCTCGCCCATCTGCCGATCGCCGTCCCCGGCCTGGACGACACCGTCCCGATGACCGAGTACCCGATCGACGTGATCGACGCACTGCACCTGCCCTCCTCCGGCTGCGGCCAGTTGATCGGCTCGGACGACGAAGGACAGGGCGTCGCGGTCCGCATCGTCGGCGCGGGCATCTCGACGGTGTATGTTGCGGGCGAGTTGTACTTGGCTCAGCAGTTGGTGTTCCGCGCGCTCGCGGTCGGCGAGCGGATCCTGATCCGCACCGACCGGGCGCAGGCGTGGGAAAACCTGGTCACCACGATCGGCAACCGGGAGCGACTGACCATCGCCGTCGAGACCCACCAGTCCGACGCGGGATTCACCGCGACAGTGGTCGACGGGGTGCTCGCGCCCGCCCCACATGCGGGCGTCACCACCATCTACGTGACGGGCGACCCGATGGGCTGGCCCGCCACCCGTCCCGACCTGGCCATCCACCAGCCCGGCGCGATCGGCAATCACGTCGTCTTGCGCACCGGCGCGGCCCAGGTCGACCTGACGCTGGTGTCCATCCCGCGCGAAGCCACCTACATCGGGCAGCCACGCGGCCGTCGCGCCATGGCCAACCAATAGCTACCGGCCCCGCGGCACGTGCTACGTCAAGCACGGCGGCGAAGATGCGGTTCGGCCGATCCGAGCGAGTCAGCGGGGCCCGCATATCACCAGCACCGTGTGCACGAACCCCGGATAATCGAAATCCAGGCCACCGGCGGCGTACTTCCAGCGGGCGTCGAACGCGAACCGCTCGACCGCCTCCCGATCCGACAGGCCCTCCACCCCGATTCTTCACCAACCCGAACTCGGCCTACAGCACCGCCGAACTCGACTTACTTACGACTACTTAAGTAACCGTGGATATAGCGCCCTTCCCCAATCTCCGTCCTGAGGCAGACCGGCACGCGCCAATCGCAAAGACCCAACCATCGCTGCGTTTCTACTCCGATGCTGGCGAACCACCGACTCGAGCCGGCATGCTGCGGCCGAAGAGTCATAGCGCCACCCCTATCCGTCGCTTCACATCGAGAAGGACATCGAACAGGTGCGTTCCCTGTTCCTCGACACCCTGCGCAACTGGCCCGAAGAAAAATTGCCTTAGACAAGAAGCGCCGAAGCATTGACAGACCTACATCCGATCGTTATCGTCGTCCTTGGTTACAATCTGTACGAGACGAGGAGTATTCGACATCGATCGGGAACGCTTTTCATCTGACTTCCCGAGCATCGCGGTCCACCCGCGCTCGATACTGCGCGAACGTCGACAATAGCTTGTCCGCGTTCCCATATCTTCCCTTTCTTCTTCAACGGTAAGAATATTTCTCGTCAGCTCCCTCTGGTTGAGCAAAGACAAATCGGGAGCGCATATGTCGGCCCAGGTGTCGGCGGTTCTGAACAAAGAAATGCTGGCCAGCCGATGACCGCAACGGCAGTCGACAACAAGGCGAGTTCCAGATCGCTCCCCGCCGAAATATGGATTGTTTCCGTAGCCGCATTCCTCAATCGCACGGCAGGGTTCCTGGCCCTCTTTTCGGCAGTTTTCTACAAATCGATGGATCTGAGCGCATCGGCGATATCATTTGCGCTGTTCGCGGTAGGAGTTTCCGGCGTGCTCGGCTCGCTTGCCGGCGGCTGGTCCGCGGTGCGGTTCGGGCCGGTCAATGTCCTGATCGTCGGTTCCGCCCTCAACGCGCCGCTGTTGCTCTCGCTCGGACTCGTGTCGACGAAACCCACGGCGACCATCATCCTCGCCTCGCTGAGCGTAGCGGTGACGCAATCATTCACCGGACCGGCCGCGACCATCGTGACAGAGTCGACGTATGCGGGCAGCACGGTAACGGCATTCGCCTTTTATCGAGTATTTTTCAACGTCGGAACAACAGTCGTCCCCGCCGTCACCGGAATTATCGGAACCGGCAATTTCACGCCGCTCTTCTTCCTGTCGTCCACACTCTCTTTGACGACAGCAGTCATATTATCGAGTGAGCAGTCTCGAATAACCAGAGTGACCGAGTCCACCGAACTCGAGCCGAGTAACAAGCCGAACTCGACATTCGAGACGGACCGGTCGTACGATACCTACCGCCGAGTACGACTCTGGGCCGTTGTCGTCGTATTCGGCATCGCGATGCTCATTCATGCCACAAGCCTGAGCAGCATTCCACTATCCGTTCAGCGATTGAACCAGGGCGACCGGCTGTATACCGTATTGTTCCTGATCAATCCAGCTGTCATAATTCTTCTGGAACTTCCGCTCAGTTTCTTGGTAGCCAAAGTCAGATGGAATTACTCCTTCGGGCTGGGAGTTTTCATCAACGGCGCAGGGCTAACGCTATGCGGCATCGGGACCAATTGGACCGTCTGCATTGTCGGGTTCGTTATCTTTTCCATTGGTGAAGCAATTTTCGTACCGCTGGTAAACGCGTCCGTCGCGGATATTTCATCCGGCTCCGAGAACGCCCGTTTCCAAGGGTATCTATCGGCTGCGCAGGCGATCGGTTTCGCAACGGGACCGGGCATCGGCGCCTTCGGCGTCCTGCAAAATCCCTCCCTTTTCTGGCTGGTGATTGTGCTGTTTTCACTGGTCGCTGGAGTGGCGGCAACAGTATCGGGAATCAAGATGCGGAGAACCCATGTCGAGTAACTCGGCCGCAAGTGACAGCTCCCCGGCGGCCATCATTAATGCACGGTCCCGTACCGGACAGCGGTCGGGGGTCGACTGGGTCAGTCTGTTCGACGACCCCGGCGAATGCGCCCACCGCTTTCCCGATGTCGAAGTTCTCATCCAGTGGATCGACGACTATCTGATCCGCCCCAACCAAAATCTCGGCCGCACCGGCGCGGTGTGCCCATTCGTCAAGCAGGCTGTCAAGGGACACACCATCTGGACCGCCGTCATACCCGGCGACACCGAGCCGACTGTCGATGCCATGCAGGACATGGTAGATGACGCCATGGACATCTACACCGATCTCATCGACACCGAAACCGACACTCCACTGCACACTGTGGTGACAATTTTTCCGGACCTCACCGATTGCCGCCCGATAGATACGGTGCAGTCCGCCCGCAAGTCCCAGTTCGTCGAGCGCGGACTCATGCTCGGCCAGTTCTATCCGGGATGTCGGCAAACCGGGTTGTGGAACAAGGATTTCTATCCTTTGGACTCGCCCATGCCGATGTTGGTGGTCCGGAAGATGATGAAATCGGACTTCCCGTTTTTGGTCAGCAACCAAGAGTGGCTGTTCGCCTATCTATCGCAATACGCCCCGGATCTCCCTGCCCGACTGCGCCGCTCGATCGCCGAACGGCTACAGGTGCACGGCCAACAGTCCGAATCCTTCGCCGAACTCCGCGTCCACGACATCAACCAGCGACTCGACTAGTGCCGTTCCCAAAACATCAGGTTTCGGCCGGTGACGCGGATGGGTTCGACTTCTGATGAGTTCTCGGTGACCGTCGGATAATGGCAAGCGAGGAAACAGGTTCGGTGCTACCCAGTTGCGCTGGAAGGTTGCGGCGACCAGCCGGACCCGTATCTCAGCACGCAAACCGAATTACCGGCCACGAGAATAAACCACATCGTCTTCGAGCGCGAAGACCAGATCCACACCCTGTCAGGACCAGTGATTTGGGCGATACGGCCTATTGACCCGGGTACGGGTCGGCGGTGCGGGCAGCCCGCAATGTGCGTGCCCACCAAGCCAACTGGCGCAGCATGCGTTCCGCGGCGTCGATCGCGGCGCCATCCCTGGTGTCGCCGGCGTCGTCGAACTGCTTTTTGGCCTGGTGGAAGCTGACCGTCTCGCGGACCGAGACCATGTGGATTTCGGCGACCACCTGCCGCAGCTGCTCCACCGCACGCAGGCCGCCGGAGAGGCCGCCGTAGGAGACGAAAGCGATGGGTTTTGCACGCCATTCGTGTTTGGCGGTGTCGAAAGCGGTCTTCAGCGATGCTGGGTAACCGTGGTTGTACTCGGAGGTGACGGCGATGAAGGCGTCGGCCGCGGCCAGCCGCGCACGGTAGGCTGCTGTCTCGTCGGTCTCGGTGAGGTCGACGGGCAACGGGGTGTGGGCGAGGTCGATGACGCCTGTGTCGAATTCCGGGTGCGCGCGCATGGTGCGCAGAAACCAGTCGGCGACCACCGGCGCGAATCTTTTCGGACGCACGCTGGCCACGATGACCTCGAGTCGCAACGGGGTATCCACCGCGCGAGCCTAACCTCCTGTGTATCGCCCGCGGTGCACGGACACCAGTCACGGACCGCCGCGATTGTTCGGCCCGCCGACGGTCAGAAGGACAGGGCCGAAGAGCGGTGGCGGCAGATACACGCTGTTCGAAAGCGCGACCTGGCGACTCTGTCGCCGCTGCGATGGGCGGGCCGACCGGTACCGCCCCGACCCGACGATCGCGGCGGTACCTCATTCTCGCTCAGTCGATGTCAAGGACGGCTTTGCCGTGCAATCGCCTTTCCAGCAGCGCGTCGACAGCGATGGCCGCGTCGTTCCAGGACCCGCGCCAGGAGATTTGTGCGTCGACCAGCCCGTCGGCGATCGTGCCGGCCAGCCAGGTGAGGTCCGGTGCCAGGTTGTGACAGCCGAGCAGGAAGAATGTCACGACCGACCGGTCGTGCCTGCCCTGATCGCCGAAGAACGCGCCGTAGGGAAAGTTCTCGCCGTCACCGGACGCGTGGCCGACGGCGACCAGGGTGCCGCCTTCGGCCAGCCGCTCGTAGGCGTCCACCAGCTGTCCGCCACCGACCAGGTCCACGACACCGTCCACGGTGCCGGTGAGACCGCGTGGCTCGGCAACGATTTCGTCCGCGCCGAGTGCGCGCAGGCGCAGGCCGTGCGCATCCGGGTCGCCGGTCGCGGCGACCACGGACGCACCACCCTGATGCGCGAGTTGCACCGCGTACCGCCCGACGCCGCCGGTCGCACCGGTCACGAGTATCCGCTTGCCGAGCATCGGTCCGATCCGGTGCAGCGCCCGCAACGCGCTACCGCCCGCGACGGGGATGGTCGCGATGGCACCGAGGTCGGCGCCATCGGGCACGCGACCGATCAGATCGGTGTCGACGGCGCGCAGTTCTGCCCACCCGCCGTCGGGGGCCAGCGTGACCACCGGCGTGCCCGCGGCCGGACCTGATCCATCCGCCGCGACGCGCTCGACGACGCCTGCGGCGTCCCAGCCGAGCACGCTCCCCTCCGGCGCGTTCGCGACGCCGAATGCCACCTCACCGTGGTTGAGCGAGGTCGCTGTCACCCGGATCAACGCCTGGTGCGGAGCGGGTTCCGGATCGGCCACCGATCCAAGGCGGAGGCCCGCGGGCACGGAACGGTCGACGAGCAAGGCACGCATAATCTCCCACTTTCTATAAATTGCTACTCAGTGGCATATTACTACCAGTGGCGTTGGCCGCCGAGGTACGGTGAGGACATGAGCGCGGTGATTCCTGACGAGCTGTCCCTGCGGGACCGCAAGAAGCTGCGCACCCGTCAGGCACTGATCGACACCGCGCTGGACCGGTTCACCGAGCAGGGTTTCGAGGCGACCACCCTCGACGAACTGTGCGCAGCGGTCGAGATCTCCAAACGCACGTTCTTCCGCTATTTCACGAGCAAGGAAGACGTCGCGATGGCACCGACGCAGGACCTGTGGGCAGCCTTTCTGACCGAGTTGGAAAACTCTGTGCTCGGCCTGGACCAGCCGCTGATCGACCTGCTCCACGACACCCTGCGCACCGCCCTGGAACGCATGCCAACAGACGGGTGGGCCGATCGCGCGCTGCGCAGCCGCCGACTCGCCGCCCGGGTGCCGTCGATGAACGCGCACGGTCTGGAATTCTGCGACCGCACCACGCGTGCCGCACTGTCGACGCTCGGCGAGGTCTTCGAGCTCGATCCCCACGACTTGCGACCACGACTCGCACTCGACATCACGATCGCCGCCTTCCACTGCGCGCTGGAGGAATGGACGCTGCGACCGGAACCGGCCGACCGCGACGCGCTCGCCTCCTGCCTGCGTGAGGCCTATGCCGCGGCCTGCGCCAGCACCGCACTCACGATGACGCGACGGGCCAGGCCGTAACGCGGCTTCCCCCCGTCGATGGGCGAACTCTCACCTGAACGCGCTGCGTGCCGCTATGTTCGGCACGACAAGCGCAGTGCAGTCACGGGAGGAGACGAAATGATCCTGGTAGCCGGAGCCACCGGCAATGTCGGCGCGGAACTGGTGCGGACGCTGAGCAAGCAGGGCCAGCCGGTCCGGGCGCTGGTGCGCGACGCGGCGAAGGCCGCCCTGCCCTCCGGAGTCGAGGCGGTCACCGGTGATCTGAACCGGCCGGAGACGCTGAGCGGCGCGCTCGACGGCGTGCACGGCGTGTTCTTGCTGTCCGGCTACAACGACCTCCCCGACCTGCTGAAACGGGCGAAAAACGCCGGGGTGCAACGGGTCGCGCTGCTCTCGGGCGGCTCGGCCGCGCTGCAGGACCTGGACAATGCCGTGTCCCGCTACATGACGCTGTCCGAGCGGGCGGTACGCGCGTCCGAACTGGCCTGGACATTCCTGCGGCCCAGGTCGTTCATGTCGAACTCGCTGCGCTGGTTGCCCCAGCTCGCGGTCGGCGACGTCATCCGTGTGCAGTTCCCCGATGTCCGGGTCGGTGCGATCGATCCCGCCGACATCGCTGCGGTCGCGGCGACGGCGCTCACCGACGGCGGGCTGGACGGGCAGGTCCTCGAGCTGACCGGACCACAGGCGCTGCTGCCCGCCGACCAGATCGCGGTGCTCGCCGCCGCGCTCGACCGCCCGCTCGTCGCGCACGGGCTCAGCAACGAGGAGACAAAGGCCGAGTTGACGGCCACCATGCCCCGGGAGTACGTCGACGCCTTCCTCGACTTCTTCGCCGACGGCACGCTGGACGAGGCGACGCTCTACCCCACCGTCGAGCAGGTGATCGGACGCCCTCCGCGGACCTTCGAGCAGTGGGCGACGGCGCACGCCGACGCGTTCAAGTGAAACGGCCTGAGTGACCCCCATTCACCTCTCCTGACCGAATTCGGGCACCATATTCTCTGGCTATCAGCCTGACCGTGGCATCGGGGTTCGATTTCGGGAGGGAGACTGTGATTATCGGACGCTGGCTGGTGATCGAAACGCTCGGCCAAGCCGACACCTGGTCGGTGCTGGTAGCCGGATCCGCACCGCGGGAGTGGAAGTCGTATCACCGTGCGGTGCCCGCGCGGTTGCAGCCGATCGTCACCGCGGCCTACACCTCCGGCACGGCCGTCGATTACGAACTGCCACCGTCGCGACACGTCTGGTCGGGGCGGCAGGTCCAGGCGGCTCCGCTGCTCGGGCCCGGCGACCGGGTGCACGCGGTCCGACTGTGGGTGGGCAGCGGCGCCCCGCCCGCGCCGGTCGGTGTCACACCGTTCACCGTCGATGGCCGCACCCGACGGGTCGAGGCGGTCCAGGACGAATCCGGCCCGCATTTCGATCGCACTCGCACCGTGTGGATCGGTGCGGAAGTCTTCGAAATGATCGAACGTTTCGACAGCGCACTCGAACTCGTCACCACGATGGCACGCTCGGAACCCGGCGGCCGATGGCTCGACACCGCCACCGTGCGTTCCACCATCGGCCCGCGCACCCTGCTGCTGGCGGCACGCAACCCGGATCCGGACCGCCATCACTGGGTCGGTGTCGCCGTCGACGTCACTGACAGCGTTGCGCCGCAACCCAAGTCGTTCGAGGCGGCCACCCTGGAACTGCTACGCGGCAGGCAATCGAACCGGTACCTTCTCGTCGTCGACCTGGCCCAGGTCCGGCTGGTCCGCTGGGTCACCGAACCTGTCCCCGGATTGCGCTGGGGTGGTGTGACGGACGAACGCACCATGCCACATCCGCACGACCGGCCTCGGATCCTGACCGCCCGCGCCGATGTCCGCGCGGGTAGCCGGCGGGTCCGGCTCGACGGGGTGCGGTTGGCGGCGACCACCGGTGACTGGATCGTCGCCGACGTCGAGGCATCACCCTTGCCCTGCGGCACGCCCGACTTCCCGCCAGCGGCATTCGCGCTGGTCCAACTGGCGGTCGTGGGCCATCCGGCCGCCGAGTGATCAGCTGGTGGCCGCGAACTCGACCGCCCCTGACACCGCATCGGGCTCAGGGGAGTTCGAAGGGAAGCGACACTCCAGCATGTACGCGACACCGCTCACAGGTTTCGGTGCCGTCGACCGCGCCTACCGCGCGGCGGATGAGTTCCTTGAACGGCGCGAGATTGCGCTTGAACTCGGCGAAGACGTCGGCGGCGTGCACGCCGCCGCCCTCCTCCAGCCCCGCGTCCAGATCGGTCACCAAAGCGACTGCCGCATAGCACATTTCGAGTTCGCGGGCAAGCACGGCTTCGGGATGGCCGGTCATGTTCACCAGCTCCCAGCCCTGCGCGGCGAACCATCGGCTCTCGGCGCGCGTGGAGAAGCGCGGCCCCTCGACCACCACCATGGTCGCGGAGTGCATCATCGGCAGCGAGTCGGTCTCGGCCTCGAGGGCGGCGGCACGCAGTTCGTCGCAGTACGGGTCGGCGAACGAGACGTGGATGCCGCCACCGTCGAAGTAAGTCTGCGGTCGGCCGGACGTCCGGTCGACCAGCTGGTCCGGCACCGCGACGGTGCCGGGGCCCCAATCCGCGCGCAGGCCGCCGACCGCGCACGGCGCGAAGATCCGCCGCGCGCCGAGCGAGCGCAGCGCCCACAGGTTGGCCCGGTACGGCAGGGTGTGCGGTGCGTATTCATGGTTCTTGCCGTGCCTGGGCAGGAAGGCCACCGGCCTGCCCTCCACCTCGCCGACCGCGATGGCCGCACTCGGCGATCCGTACGGGGTCTCGACCTCGACGGTCGTCGCGTCGTTGTCGAAGAAATCGTAGAAACCACTTCCACCGATCACGGCGAGCGCAGGCCGAGAGTGCGAACTCATAACGCAATTGTCTCGTCTCGCGTCGACCGCCGCATCGCGGGGCGGCGCTACGGCGCCGGCGCGGCGTCGGGGATGATCACCGGAGGTATCGTTCGACGTGGAGGGGGACGTACCGGGTGCGCGCGCCGACCTGGGCGCGGCCCGTCGTACGGGGTCCTGACCTGACAATTCGCCACAATCAATGTACCCTAGGGGGGTATTGATTCGGTCCGCTCCGCAGACCGGCAGGCAGCGAGGAGACACCGGTGGCCGCCACCCCCAACGATCACGCGACGCACGGCTACATCACCGCCAAGGACGACTACCTCAAGCGGCTGCGCCGCATAGAGGGTCAGGCGCGCGGTCTGCAGCGGATGGTGGAGGAAGAAAAGTACTGCATCGATATCCTCACCCAGGTGTCCGCCATGACCAAGGCGCTGCAAGCGGTCGCGATGGGCCTGCTCGAGGACCACATCAGCCACTGCGTGGTGGATGCGGCGGTCGCGGGCGGCCCCGAGGCCGAAGCCAAGATCAAGGAAGCCACCGACGCCATCGCCCGTCTGGTCCGTTCCTGACCGGTCACGCCCGCGCATCGCCGGTGGCCGGGAACAGGACGCCGATCAGCCGTGCCAGCGGCGATAGACCTCGGCCGCGCCGGGATGCAGTGGGATAGAACCGGTGCTGATCAGCGAGCGACCGTCCAGGAACTGAGTGCCCGCCGCCTCGGTGGGCACCAGCGAATCCGCCTGCCACACCAGGAGCTCCGCGACCGAGGCGGCTACCCGGTTCGGCATGACGGCGGTGGCGAGCAGGAGGTTCGCCACACCGATCGTGTGTACCGCGACGCCACCGGGGTAGGCGTCGGTCGGGATCGCGACCCGGTCGTACACCGGCCCGAACCGCTCCCGCATCGGCGCGGCCAGTTCGCCCATGTCCACCAGCCGCATCCGGCTCGGCACCTCGAGCAACGCAGTCGGCACACCGCCTGCCCACAACAACGCGTCCACGTCACCATCGCCCAACGCGGCCACCGCCTCAGGCAACGGTCGATGCGAAATCGCCACATCGGCGGCGGGATCCAATCCCACGACCCGCAGAATCCGCTCGCCGGTCAGCGCCGCACCAGACCCTTCCGCCCCCAGACTCACCCGCGCCCCGCGCAGATCCGCGACCGCACCGATCGGGCTATCAGAACGCACGACCAGTTGCAGGTAGTTCTCGTACACCCGCCCCAACGCGGACAACGTCGCGGAGCGACTCGATGAGGTGTGGTGGTCGGGCGCTGGGTGGGCCACCCGGTCGGCGCCGTCCCCCACCGAGTCCGAGAGCGCGAGTGCGGCATCCACCTCTCCGCGTGCGAGTAGCGCCAAATTGGCCTGAGAACCCGCCGTGGTGACCCGTTCGATCCGCACGCCACCGTCCTTCGCCGCGGCGGCGCCGAGTAGCCCCGCGAACGCGTGATAGAAGCCGCCGACCTCACCGGAGGCCAGCCGCACCGTGACCCCCGCGGACCGCGGACCGCACCCCGCGACTCCGGCCGCGACCGCGAGGGCGAGGAATCCGCGCCGACCGATGCCACCCAGTTCTCGTCGCGTCATCGGTCCACCGCCGCGGGCAGCCGGACACCGATCGCGAGGCCGTGCGGATGGATCGCTTCGACCGTGAGGGTGCCACCGCGCGCCTGCGTCAGCGCGGCGGCGATCGGCAGGCCGAGCCCGGAGCCGCCGGCCGGTGCCGACGAGCCGCGGAAGAAACGAGTGGTGAGCTTGTCGATCTCGCCGGGCCGCACCCCCGCACCGTCGTCGCGGACGGTCACCGTGACCCAGCCGGGCTCCGTCGCGACGGTCAGCTCGGTGTGCGCGCTGCGACCCGCGTAGCGTGACGAATTGCTCAGCGGGACGTCGAGGATCTGGGCGAGCACGTCAGCGGAGACAGCGACGTCGGCATACGCGGGCGACGGCGCGACGCGAAGTTCCTGGTCGGCGGCCTCGAATGCCGAGCTCCAGGCGTCGAACCGGTCGGCGACGACTTGGACGGCGTCGCAGTGCCTGTCGTCGGCGGCGCTTCGCACGGCGTCGAACGCGGCGGGCGTCTCGGCGACAGCGAGACTGAGCAGGCCGTCGAGCAGCGCGGTCAGGCGGTCGACCTCGGTGCCTGCGCCACGGAAGGTGCTCGCGGCGGTCTCCGGAATCGCGGGCTCCAGGGAGTCGAGTCGAATTGTCAAGGCGGCCAATGGATTACGCATCGCGTGCGCGGTGTCGGCGACGAGCTGGCGCTGCGCGTCCGCGGAATCGGCGACGGCGAAAGCCATGGCGTCGAACGATTCGGCGACCGCCCTCATCTCCGGCGGCCCGCCGTGGCGACCCGCGATCGATACCGGCGTGGCGGTGTCCGCGCGGGGCTTCGGCAGCGTCGCGGTCAACTCCGCGACCGCGTGCGAGAGCGCCGCCAGCGGCCGCAGCACCCAGCGGCTGAGCGTCACCGCCAGCAGCATGAACAACATCATGGCCACCACGCCACCGACCACGATCACCGCCCAGGCCCGCCCGATGTCGGCGCGGGCTCGGGCCGTGGACGCCTCGATCACGACGGCTCCGTTCACCTGCACGCCGGTGCCGACGGGCCGCGCGACGAGCATGGTCGGCGCGCCCCACGGCGCCAGCTTGTCCACCGCGTGCGGACGCTGATTGCGGCGCGCGGCCGCCACCGCCGCGACGACCCCGGGATCGTTCACGCCCGCGCCCGCGTTCACCGCGGTGGTGCCCCTGGCATCGACCACGAGCACGTTCTCGCCGTACAGCTCGTGATAGCGGCTCACCTCGTCGGCCAGCGCACGACTGTCGCCCGTGGTGACGGCGTCGTCGGCGAGGTTGGCGAACCGGTCGGCATCCCCGGAGCGAGCCAGCACCAGCTGCTGGGTGCGGCTGGTCGCGATGGTCAGCGACAGTGGAACCGCGAACGCCAGCACCGCGATGGCCGCGAAGACCGTCAGCGCGGCCAGCAGGCGACGCCGCATCGCACACCTCCGGCCCGCCCGGCCGCGGGCATCGTGCTCACTGCCCCCACCGATATCCGTAGCCGCGAATGGTGGTGATCAGGCCCGGCCGATTCAGCTTGGCTCGCAAGCCGGTCATGTGCACGTCCAGCGAGCGCGACACCGCGACGAAGGCATCGCCCCAGATCCGGTCCATCAGCTGCTGGCGGCTCACGGCGGCGCCCGGCCGTTCCACCAACGCCTCGACCAACTCGAATTCCTTCTGCGTCAATGTCACGGGCGCGCCGGCCACCTCCACCACGCGGGCGCCGAGGTCGACCCGCACGTCACCGGTGACCACCACCGACTGCGCCTGCTGCGCCGCGGCGGCCGCGCGCCGGGTCACCGTCTCCAGCCGCGCTACCAGCTCCGCGATCCGCGGCGGCTTCACCAGGTAGTCGTCGGCCCCGCCGCGCAGGCCGCGCACGATGGAGCGTTCGTCGCTGCGCGCGGTCAGGATCAGCACCGGCATGGTGCTCACCTCACGCAATCGGCGCAGCACCTGCAGGCCGTCACCGTCGGGCAGTCCGAGGTCGAGGATCACCGCGTCGTAATCGCGGTGGGCGATCAGCAGATCCGCCCCGCGGCGCAGGCGTTCGGCACGGAAATTACGGGCGTTGAGCGCCTCCACCAGCGCGTCTCCCACGCCGTCGTCGTCCTCGACCACCGCAAGCCGCACGCGCCGATCCTCCCATAGCGGGTGGATCGGCGCGTGTGCCGGGCAGTCAGTCACGCACAGTGACGAACGGTCGTCCCGGCTCGGCCGCCGCAACGTCGGACCTGGTATCGGCGTCGGTGGTCGGCTCCGCGTCGATCGTCGACGCGGTCGAGGTCTCCCGCATGAAGTAGTAGGTGACCAGCGAGACAGCGATGCATCCCGCGACGTACCAGAAGTACAGTGACTCGTGGCCGCCCTTCTTCAGCGCCAGCGCGATCGTCTCCGCCGTGCCGCCGAAGATGGCGACGGTCAGGGCGTACGGCAGGCCGACACCGAGCGCGCGGATCTTGGTCGGGAACAGCTCGGCCTTCACGATGGCATTGATCGAGGTGTACCCGGTGATGATCACCAGGGCACCCATCATCAACGCCCAGGCCGCGACCGGATTGGTGGTGCGCGCGAGCACAGTCATGATCGGCACGGTCAGCACGGTGCCCGCGACGCCGAAGAAGATCAGCAACTTGCGCCTGCCGACCCGATCCGACAGCGCGCCGGCCAGCGGTTGCAGCACCACGAAGACCAGCAGTGCGACGAAGTTGATCCACGCGACGGTCGACTTGGAGATACCAGAGGTGTTGATCATGAACTTCTGCATGTAGGTCGTGTATGTGTAGAAAGCGACGGTTCCGCCCAGCGTCAGCCCGATAACCAGCAGACATTCGCGCGGGTACTGCAACAGGATGCGCAGCGAACCACGCGACTTCTGTGCACCCGCGGACCCTGCCGTCACGGCATCGGCTGTGCTCTTCGCCCGCTCCGATTCAGCACGGAATTGTTCCGACTCGTCCATGCCGCGCCGCAGCCACATCACGATCAGCGCACCGGCCGCGCCGATCACGAACGGAATCCGCCAGCCCCAGTTGTTCATCTGGGCCGTGTCGAGGAACTGCTGCAGCACGATCTGCACCCCGAGCGCAACGAGCTGGCCGGCAACCAGGGTCACGTACTGGAAGCTGGAGTAGAACCCGCGCTTACCCGCCGAGGCCACCTCGGACAGATAGGTCGCGCTGGTGGCGTACTCACCGCCGACCGAAAGACCTTGCAGCAGCCGGGCCACAAGCAGTAAGGCGGGCGCGGCCAGGCCGATGGTCTGATATCCGGGCGTCACCGCGATCATCAACGAGCCCGCCGCCATCACGGTCACCGACAGGGTCAGCGCCGAGCGGCGACCGAACCTGTCCGCGTACCGGCCCAGCGCCCAGCCACCGATCGGGCGCATCAGGAAGCCGACGGCGAACACGGCGGCGGTGGACAACAGTTGCGCCGTCGGATCGTCCTGGGGGAAGAACGTCTTCGCGAAGTACACGCTGAATGCGGCGTAAACGTACCAGTCGTACCACTCGACGAGGTTGCCGATGGATCCGCGCAAAACGTTCGCGACCACCCGGCGCTCGCCTACTGGCTGTGTCGTAGTCACAAGATCTCCTCACTCCGACGCCTCATCGCGTCGTCGCAGATCAGTGTGTTGGCAGTCACAAGCGCGACGGAATGGCTCTGCTCGCTTCCTAACAGTCCCTTAGGACGATCGTGGCAACGCCCCTGGTGTGAGTGAAAACGGGTTCGGTCCCCGGCTGACGCCGAGGACCGAACGAGTTCGTGTGGCGAAGGAAAGCTCAGGACCTTTCGGCGAGCAACGGCGCGAGGGTGCGCAGCGCCGCGAGGTAATCTTCGCCGAGGATCTGCGGGGCCACGTGGTTCGCGCCCGCGTCGAGGTGTTCGGTCAATCGGGCGGCGATCTGGTCCGGCGTGCCGTGCGCGACGACGGCGTCGAACACCCGGTCGCCGGGTGGGGTGGTGAGGTCGGCGTCGGTGAAGCCGAACCGGCGGAGGTTCGACACGTAGTTTGTCAGGCCGAGGTAGAAACCGATCGTCTCATCGGCTACCGCGTGCGCCGCGCTCGGATCGTCGGTCAGCACGACCTTGTGCTCGGTCGCCAGCAAGGCATCCGTGCCGATCGTGCGGCGGGCCTGCGCTGTGTGCTGTGGCGGCACGAGATACGGCAGCGCGCCCGCGGACCGCTCGGCGGCCAGTTTCAGCACGCGCGGGCCGAGCGCGGCCACAGCGCGGCGCTCGGCGGGCACACCGGCGGCGTCGAGTTCGTCGAGGTACTCGACCAGCGCGTCGTAGGGCTTGCGGTATTCACCGGTGTGTTCCGGGTGCCCGGCGCCGACGCCGAGCAGGAACCGGCCGGGGAAGCGCGCCTCGATCCGGTGGAACGATTCGGCGGCCTCCTTCGCCGCCGACGCCCAGATGTTCACGATGCTCGTGGCCACGGTGATCGTCTCGGTCGCCTCCAGCAGCGGCTCGACCGTAGCGAGATCCGCGGGCGGTGAGGCGCCCAACCACAGCGTGCCGTAGCCCAGCTGCTCCAACTCCCGCGCGTCCTCTGGGCTGAACCCGTTGTACGCCCGCCACACTCCGAACCGTCCGAGACTGTCGAATGTCATGTCCCGACCCAACACAGGCACGCATACCGGTATTCCATGCCCGTCGGCGACACGGGGCTTGGTCCTGACAGGTCGATAGCCCTCGAGGGCGGAGAGGGCTAACGTGGCGGGTGCACAGCTATCGGCGCCCGCCGCCGTGGCAGGCGTCACCACTGGGAAATGGAGGTGATTGCTGTGCTGAGATTCGATCCGTTCCATGACATCGACACCGTCGCTCGTCAGCTGCTCGGTGAAACCGTCGGGACCGCTCGCGCACCGAGATTCATGCCGATGGATCTGTTCAGAGCGGGAGACCACTACGTTCTGAATGCCGACCTGCCAGGTGTCGACCCAGGCTCGATCGACGTCAGTGTCGACAGCGGCACGCTCACCCTGCGCGCGCAACGTACCGTTTCCAGCGAGGAAGGCGTCCAATGGGTCGCCTCGGAACGCTTCGCGGGCACGTATATGCGTCAGCTGTCCCTCGGCGACAACGTCGATGCCGACAAGATCAACGCGACATACAACAACGGTGTGCTGTCGGTGACGATCCCCATCGCGGAACGCGCGAAGCCCCGCCGCATCGAAATTTCCGGCGGGTCCCAGCCGAAGACGATCGAAGCGCAATCAGGGCAGTCGTCGAAGTGACCATCTATTCCCCGCACCCCTGCGCGGGTGCGGGGAAACCTTGTTTCCGAATACCCCTCTCGCTCAACGCCTCAGTCGCCGCAGCATCTCCCGTCCCGGACCGGGACAGACCGTAGCTCGCGCGTCTGCGCATTGCGGGCGGCGAGGTCTCCGTCGGCGGGATAATCGACGCCGATCAGGCTCAGCCCGTGCGCGGGCGCGACGGTGACCGCACTGGAACGCTCGGTCTCGTGCAGCAGCTCGCCGACCCACTCCGGAGTGCGGCGGCCCTCCCCGACCGCGAGGACCGCACCGACCAGGCTGCGAACCATAGACCAGCAGAACGCGTCCGCGCTGACGTAGGCGGTCAGCAGATCACGGTCCCGCACCCAGTCGAAGCGTTGCAGCTCGCGGATGGTGGTCGCGCCCTCCCTCCTGCGGCAGAACGCGGCGAAGTTATGCAGCCCCAATAGCTTTCGCGAAGCCACGCGCATGGCCTCGACCTCGACGTCGGACCGGCAGGCGACCACGCTGCGCGCATGTAACGGCTCGGCGCCGTATGCGGCGGTGGTGAACCGATAGGCGTAGTGGCGGCGGATCGCGGAGAACCGCGCGTCGAAATCCGGCGATGCGAGCCGTGCATCCTTGATCCGCACGTCCTTCGGCAGGAACCGCGCCATCCGATGTACCAACTTGCCCGCATCCAGCTCGGCAGTCGTATCGAAATGCGCTACCTGCCCCTCGGCGTGCACGCCCGCGTCCGTGCGCCCCGCCACGGTCAGCTGGATCGGCTCACGGAACACCTTGCTCAGTGACTCCTCCAGCACCCCCTGCACGGTGCGCAGTCCCGGCTGACGCGCCCAGCCCAGGAAATCAGTGCCGTCGTAAGCGATATCGAGCCGGACACGCGCCCTCGGTGCATCCGCCGCGCCGCTCTCCGGCGCCTGCGTCGCATCGGGTCGCGGCTCGGCCGACGTCGATCCCACCGAATCCTCCACGGTCACACGATCTCCTAGTCGAAACGAACAAGCCCGCCGACCCAGTGCGGGTGGCGGGCTCGTTCGAGAACTGTGACGCGAGGCGTCAGGCGTCCTTCTTGTACTCGGCGGCCCCGTCGACAGACGGAGCTTCGGCGGTCTCGGCGACGGCCTCGTCGGCCTTCTCCTCGACGACTTCGGCGGCCGGCGCCTCCTCGACCTTCTGCGACGCGGCAACACGGCGGGCGCGATCGGCTTCGTTGGTCACGGTCTTCTCCCGGACCAGCTCGATGATCGCCATCGGCGCGTTGTCGCCCTTGCGGGGCAGGGTCTTGGTGATGCGGGTGTAGCCACCCTCGCGCCCCTCGAACGACGGGCCGATCTCCGCGAAGAGGTCGTGCACGACGTCCTTGTTGCGGATGACCTTGAGCACCTCGCGACGGTCGGCCAGGGTGCCGCCCTTCGCCTTGGTGATCAGCTTCTCGGCGTAAGGGCGCACGGCCTTGGCTTTGGCCTCGGTGGTGGTAATCCGGCCGTGCTCGAAGAGCGCCGTGGCCAGATTGGCGAAGATCGCCTTCTGGTGTGACGCCGACCCGCCGAAGCGGGCACCCTTCTTGGGCTTGGGCATTGTGTGGTTCTCCTTGTTTTCGGCCGGTCCGGGGCGCCTACCCCGACGGCCTAGAGCTGTTCGGTCTCGGCGTAGTCCTGCTCGCCACCGTCGGTGTCACTGAATGTGCCGTTGTCGCTCCACGTCCCGGTGCTAGCGTCGTAGCCCACCACGCTGGACGGGTCGAACGACGCCGGGCTGTCCTTCAGCGAGAGGCCCAGCGCGTGCAGCTTGACCTTGACCTCGTCGATGGACTTCTGGCCGAAGTTTCGGATGTCCAGCAGGTCCGACTCGGTGCGGGCGACCAGCTCGCCGACGGTGTGCACGCCCTCACGCTTGAGGCAGTTGTAGGACCGGACGGTGAGGTCCAAGTCCTCGATCGGCAGACCGAACGAGGCGATGTGGTCCGCCTCGGCCGGCGAGGGGCCGATCTCGATACCTTCCGCTTCGACGTTCAGCTCGCGGGCCAGGCCGAAGAGCTCGACCAGGGTCTTGCCCGCCGAGGCGAGCGCGTCCCGCGCGCTGATGGAGTTCTTGGTCTCCACGTCCAGGATGAGCCGGTCGAAGTCGGTGCGCTGCTCGACACGGGTGGCCTCGACCTTGTAGGTCACCTTGAGCACCGGCGAGTAGATCGAATCCACTGGGATCCGGCCGATTTCCGCGCCGGACGCCTTGTTCTGTACGGCGGGGACGTAGCCGCGACCGCGCTCGACGACGAGCTCGATCTCCAGCTTGCCCTTGTCGTTCAGGGTCGCGATGTGCATGTCCGGGTTGTGCACGACGACGCCGCTCGGCGGAACGATGTCACCGGCGGTGACGGTACCGGGGCCCTGCTTGCGCACATACATCGTGACCGGCTCGTCCTCCTCCGAGGACACGACCAGACCCTTGAGGTTCAGGATGATGTCGGTGACATCCTCCTTCACACCCGGAACGGTGGTGAACTCGTGCAGGACGCCGTCGATACGGATGCTCGTAACCGCCGCCCCCGGAATCGAGGACAGCAGGGTACGGCGCAGCGAGTTGCCGAGGGTGTAACCGAAGCCCGGCTCGAGCGGTTCGATGGCGAACTTCGAGCGGTTCTCGGCGACGACCTCTTCGGTCAGTGTCGGACGCTGTGAAATCAGCATTTGGATCATCCTCCTGTTTGGGCGCCCGCTATTTGACGCCTCGTCTTAGGGGTTGTGCGTGATCGTCACTTGCGGTGCCGTTTCGAGCGACCTGCGAGCAGTCGCCAGCGGTGACGATCACGCACCGCTGATTACTTCGAGTAGTACTCGACGATCAGCTGTTCCTGCAGCGGCACATCGATCTGAGCGCGGTCCGGCTCCTGGTGGACCAGGATCCGCAGGCGACCCGGGATGACCTGCAGCCAGCCAGGAACCGGGCGGTCACCAACCGTCTCGCGCGCGACCTGGAACGGCAGCGTGCCGAGCGACTTCTGCTTGACATCGATGATGTCGTACTGGGAGACCTTGAAGCTGGGAACGTCGACCTTGCGGTTGTTCACCACGAAGTGGCCGTGGCTGACCAGCTGGCGAGCCTGCCGACGGGTACGCGCCAAACCTGCGCGGTACACGACGTTGTCGAGCCGGGTCTCGAGCAGACGAAGCAGGTTGTCACCGGTCTTGCCCTTGAGGCGGTTGGCCTCTTCGTAGTACCGGCGGAACTGCTTCTCCATGACGCCGTAGGAGAAGCGCGCCTTCTGCTTCTCCTGCAGCTGAAGCAGGTACTCGCTCTCCTTGATCCGCGCGCGGCCGTGCTGGCCGGGCGGATAGGGGCGACGCTCGAACGCCTGGTCGCCGCCGACGAGGTCGACGCGCAGACGACGCGACTTGCGGGTGATGGGGCCTGTATAACGAGCCATTTTTCGCTATTCCTTTCCCGCTAGACGCGACGCCGCTTGGGCGGACGGCAGCCGTTGTGCGGCTGCGGGGTGACATCGGAGATCGTGCCCACTTCGAGGCCGGCGGCCTGCAGCGAGCGGATCGCGGTCTCGCGGCCCGAGCCCGGGCCCTTCACGAACACGTCGACCTTCTTGACGCCGTTCTCCTGCGCCTTGCGGGCGGCGTTCTCGGCGGCGAGCTGCGCGGCGAACGGGGTCGACTTGCGCGAACCCTTGAAACCGACGTGACCCGACGACGCCCAGGAGATGACGTTTCCGTTCGGGTCGGTGATCGACACGATCGTGTTGTTGAACGTGCTCTTGATGTGCGCGTGGCCGTGCGGGACGTTCTTCTTTTCCCGGCGACGCGACTTCTGGGTCTTCTTGGGGCCGGAGGCCCTGGACTTCGGAGGCATCGGTTATCCCTACTTCTTCTTGCCGGCGACGGTGCGCTTCGGACCCTTGCGGGTGCGCGCGTTGGTCTTGGTTCGCTGGCCACGCACGGGCAGGCCACGACGGTGGCGCAGACCCTGGTAGCAGCCGATCTCGATCTTGCGACGGATATCGGCCTGCACCTCACGGCGCAGATCACCCTCGACCTTGAGGGCCGAACCCTCGATGTAGTCACGCAGCTGCGTGACCTGCTCGTCGCTGAGGTCCTTCGAACGCAGGTCCGGGCTGACGCCGGTCGCCTCGAGGATCTCCTTGGAGCGGGTACGGCCGATGCCGTAGATGTAGGTCAGCGCGATCTCCATGCGCTTCTCGCGCGGGAGATCAACGCCCATGAGACGTGCCATATGGCAGTTCCTTAGTGTCGCGGAGGTCTGCTCCCTGTCCGTCCCCTCGTCTTATGGGGCACCGGCCTCCGAACCGGTGGTAGGCGCGCACGCCCCGGGCGAACCCGGATTTCCGCAGCGTGCGGCTGGTGCTGGGAGTTCTTCTTTGCCAATCCGAACTGCGGTTCGGTGCTTGGCTGGTGCTGCGTCGAGCGACGCCCTCGGCAAGCCTCAGGCGCGGTGGAGCGAGGTCTCCCCCGCTTCCGCTCAGCCCTGGCGCTGCTTGTGGCGCAGGTTGTCGCAGATCACCATGACCCGGCCATGACGCCGGATCACCTTGCACTTCTCGCAGATCTTCTTGACGCTCGGCTGAACCTTCACGTCCGTCCAATCTGTTGTGGTTCACACGGGTGTGAACACAGGTTTCCCCAGTCGGCGACTGAGGAAGTCTCTGTGGTGAGTCTTTCGACTCGACCCCGGCTCGGGCCGGGGCACGGCCGACTCGCACCACTCGACCGCGCTGGGCGATCACTTGTAGCGGTACACGATCCGGCCACGCGACAGGTCGTAGGGCGAGAGCTCGACGACCACACGGTCCTCGGGGAGGATACGAATGTAGTGCTGCCGCATCTTCCCGCTGATGTGCGCGAGAACTTTGTGTCCGTTCTCGAGCTCGATCCGGAACATCGCATTGGGCAGCGGCTCGACAACTCGACCCTCGACCTCGATGGCCCCGTCTTTCTTCGCCATGTCCTCCGCGATCCCGGTTACGCTCAACCTGGTTTGTTTGACTGATTTCTGCTTGTATGGACCGATCATTGGCACAACCGGACGCACGCAAACAGTCGGCGCGTAGGTGCACCGCCGCTCAAGCTTACCGACCTGCCCCCGATCGGGCAAAAATGCCTCCCTGTATACCCGCTCCGTCAGGCGTTTCGAAGCCGCCTTCCCACGCCTGGTGAGCGTCCGGTCCGCCGCCGCGGCGGCATCACGTTGTCGCGTAAACTGACCGCTGTCCAGGTAATCGGGTCGAGCAGATCAAGGGGGACGCGTGAGCGAGTGTAACGAGCGAGCCACAGGGACAGCGCCCCTGGCCGCGACGGAGCCGAGCGCCAGCGAGGTACAGCCGTGAGCGAGCGCAGCGAACGAGCCACAAACACGGGGCCCCTGGCCACGGCAGAGCCGAGCGCCAGCGAGGTACAGCCCAGCGAGGTACAGCCGTGAGCCGTAACGACGACGGCCTCCCTATGCTGCCACCATGGCTATCCGAGAGCGAAGTCACACAGGTCGGCTACGAAGCGCCGGTACAGAACCTTCCGCATGACGACCTGATCGGCGATACCTCCAACCGCAGACGCGGGCGGTTCAAGAACCGGGCACCGGAAGCCGAACGTCCGGAGAAGCGCCGCAAAGGCTGGCGCCGCGACAAGCAGGACGGGCACGTCGGCGCGGAACAGCGTCCGAACGATCAGGGCAGCGCGTACCAGGCCGGACCGGAGGCGCTGCCCCGGGACCAGCGACAGCACGACTCGCGGCAGCCCCCAGTACCCGAGCAGGCGCCACCGGATCAGAACGTATCCTGGGAGGGCGGTCCCCAGCACACCGGCGGCGCACAGCAGGGCCTGCCGACCCGCAATCCCTCGCAGCCCTCCCCGGGATTCCAGCCGTTGGGCAGCAGGGCTGCCGAGCCGTCTGCCCCGAACGGCCGCTCTGCGCCACACCAGCCCCGCAGGCCGGATCTGCCGCCGCCACCGCCGATTCCCGACTCGCCACAACAGGTACTCGGCGAGCGGCCCGGACAGGTGCCGGACGGCGAGAGCGCCGGACCTTCGATGCATGACGGGCGCGTCGGTCCGGCGGCCGAGACGGGCGCGAGTCCGGCCGGGACACCAGGCGAATGGTCCACCGCCCGTCCTACCGGCGACCATCCGAACGGGGAACCGCTTGCCGCGATGCGGCCGAACCAGTGGCCGACGGCTCCTGGGGAACGGTCCGCACCGCCGATCGGCAGGCAGTCCGCCGCACCGCCGGTAGGTGAAGACCCGTTCGTGTCGCCGACTGGTACGGACAGAGCGATGCTGCCCCAAGGTCCGCATCCGGCGGTTCCGCCGATAGGCCCGACCCCTGCGACACCTCCGGTAGGCGACCACCCCGCGATGCCGAACCCAAGCTCCGGGATACCTCCCGAGCCTGTTCATCCGGCGGTTCCGTCGACGGGCCCGAGTTCCGCACCACCAGCAAGCCAGCGGCCCGCGACGCCCGCGACCGGCGCCGGCCCGACAGCGTGGCAAACCGCCGACCGTCCGGCTGTGCCGCCCACCGGCGAAAGCCCGATCGCACCGGCACGCGAGCACCCCACAGCACCGCCCACCGTGCCCCCGGTCGGCGAGCCTCCTTCGACACCGCCGACCAGTCAGGTCGCCACACCGCCTGGCCCTTCTCCCGCAGCCACCGAAGGTCCTGCCGCGACGGGTACCGGCCGTCCGCCACCGTCGTGGCTTGCCGCGCCGAGCCCCGCGCAAGGGGCGGCGCAGCCGAACGCCCAGTCCTGGCAGTCGGGTGCGGCCGGATCGGCGAATTCCCCTCGCATCCAACCCGATATCGCGGCCTCGGGCTGGACCTCCTCGGCAGCGTCCGACATCGCATCGGCTCGGCCCGCCGCAAGCGGACGACACCGACTGCCCCCTGAGGAGATCGACCACCGGCCTGGCCCCCAGACGCCAGGAGAACAAGCGCCGAACTCGGACCAGCAGCCGGTGTCCCAGCCGCCGGTCCCGCAGCAGCACGCCGACCCGGCTCGGAAAGACGCGGACTACGCCCCGAGGCCGCGTGCTTCGAGCGTCCCCACTCCCGAACAGGCTGGTCATCCACGGCAGTTCGCAGGCGGCCCGGCGGCGAGCGGCGAGCGGATCGGCCCGTACAGCCCCGCCGAATACCCGAACACAGGTCCGGCCGAATCAACCGGCCAGCCGGTCCACTTCGTCGGCGGCCCGGCACCGGTCAACGGACCAGCCCCAGTCGGCGGACCCGCCGACCAGTCGCGCAACCTCGCCGAGCACGGCGACTCCCGCGCGCAGGAGGAATCAGGCCAGGCAGCGCCGTACACCGGGGCGACCAGCGACCAGTACCAACCCGACCCCCAGGGGTACGCACAACCCGCTCCACAGGCGGACCGCTCCCCGTGGGGCAACCCGCCGGGATACGCACAGCTGCCCGCCCAGCAGCCGAACTACCAGCAGAGTGCGCAGTACCAGCAGCCTTTGCTGGACAACGTCCCGCGGCGGCAGGTCAAGCGGCCGCCGGGAAGCGGGTGGCGCAAGGCAGTGCACCATGTCTCCGGCGGCGCCATCAACCCCGGCATGTCCGCCGAGGAACGCAGGTTGCAGGAGCTGGTCGCACGGATCAGGCAGCCGGTACGGGGCGACTACCGGATCGCGGTGCTCTCGCTCAAGGGCGGCGTCGGAAAGACCACCACGACAATGGGTATCGGCTCCATCTTCGCATCCATCCGGGGCGACCGGGTGATCGCGGTGGACGCCAACCCGGACTTCGGCACGCTGTCGCAGCGGGTGCCGCTGCAGACCAGATCCACCGTGCGCGATTTGCTGCTCGACCCGTCGATCCAGCGGTACTCGGATGTTCGTAGGCACACCTCGCAGTCCACCAGCCGATTGGAAGTGCTTGCCAGCGAACGTGATCCGGCCGCATCGGAAGCGTTCAGCGAGGAGGAGTACCGCGCCGTAGCGCAAATCCTGCAGCGGTTCTACAACATCATCCTCACCGACTGTGGCACCGGATTGATGCACTCGGCGATGTCGGGCGTGCTCGACCTGGCCCACTCGTTGGTGCTGATCTCCTCCCCCGCAATCGACGGGGCGCGCAGTGCCGCGGCGACTTTGGACTGGCTGTCGCTGCACGGGCACGACCACCTGGTGCGCAACGCGGTGGTGGTGATCAACTCGCCGCGGTCGGGGTCGCCGAACGTGGGTATCCAGCAGCTGCGGGAGTACTTCCTATCCCGCTGCCGGGCCGTGCACATCATCCCGTTCGACCCGCACATGTCCGTGGGCGCCGAGATCGACCTGCACCAACTCCACAAGCAGACCAAGCGAGCCTACGTGGAGCTGGCCGCAACCGTCGCAGACGACTTCGCCACCGATCACCGCCGCTATCGTCCGTGACGCCTGCCGGGCCACCGCTAGCGACTGCTTGCAGGTCGCTCGAAACCACACCGCTAGCGACTGCTTGCAGGTCGCTCGAAACCACACCGCTAGCGACTGCTTGCAGGTCGCTCGAAACAACACGACCCGCCGAGCATCGAAAGATGTGCGCTATCAGGAGAATTCGGTGGCACAAGGAAATCGATGACTCGGCACGCCGACAGCGTGAAGTGCCGAGCTACCGAGTCACCATTCAGGCAGTCGCCGTCTGCCGGCCATGACATCGCGGACCAGATCGTCGTAGGCATCCGCAAGTTCGGCGAGACGATGCCAGGCGCTGTGTAGCAGCTCGTCGTGCGCGTCCAAGGTCATCAACGCGTGGTGCGCACGCACCGACGACTCCGCGAGACGGTCGATCACCGCGCCCACCGTCTCGGTGTGCAATGTCGCGCCGAACCGATGCTGCGGCACGCTGCGCAGCACCCAGTCGTCGATCGCCATGACCAGTTCGGCTCTGCGACGCTCGATTTCGCGGATCACCGCCGGGGTGGTGTCCACCGAGCCGCCGCGGCCGACCAGCCGACGTTCGTGTAGTACTGCTAGGTCACGGGCGAACCACAGCAGCGGTCCGCCGACGACACGGTGCCCGCGACACGCCCGAACGAGTAGGTCGGACATAGGAACTAGTCCGGGTGCCGCAGAATGCACTAGAGAATCGACGCACCTCGGTGTGCCCGGGGGCGCCATTACAACCGTTGAATTCGAACCTGCCACGTTGCCTCGCCGTCATCGCCGCACAACACCGGATCAGGACGTTCAATACGATAAACCTCTTAAGGCACCTGTCAAGCGTTACTCGGCCGTAGGGGGTCACGAAGAGTCCACTTCGTTACCTGCACGACCACCGAGGAGCGAGATGCCGGGCGGTCTGACTTATCACCGGATCGCAGACCTACTCCATGAGATCCGCGCAGCCGAATGGAAGCCGGGTGATCGACTGCCCAGTCATTCCGAGCTTGCCGATCAGATACGGGTCTCGTTACCGCTGCCCGCAACGCTATCCAGGTATCTGTCGCCAAAAATCTGATCTGCAAAGCTACTCCCGCGGAACGATGGTCCGAAGCCAAGAAGTACTAGTGCCGTGACGACTGATGTCGGCCGCTCCTACAGCGGTGGCAGGTGCGATATCTGGATCATCTCCGGGTCGCCGCTACGGGAAACCAGGATGCCCCGGCCCGGCGGGAGCTTCGACGAGCGGATGTCACCCAGGAGTTTTCCTTCGTCCTTGGGCGCACTCATCAGCAGCGCGTCGACCGAAAGCTCCTTGAGCCTGCCGAGCACCCTGTCGTACAACGCCCGCGACGCACCGCCCGAGCGGCGGGTCACGATCAAGTGCAGGCCGATGTCGCGAGCCTGTGGGAGATACTCGAGCAGTGGCTCCAGAGGATTCTGCCCGGTCGCGACCATGTCGTAGTCGTCGACGACGACATAGATCTCCGGTCCGGTCCACCAACTGCGTTCCCGAAGCTGTTTCGGGGTGATGTCCGACCCAGGGATGCGCTTGCTGAGGTAGCCGGCGACCTCTTTGATCATTCCGATCGAGGTCTGCGACGAGGTCGAGTACCCGGCCAGCTGCTGGCCTTCGATGAGCCCGAGCATGGTACGCCGGTAATCGATAAGGATGACCCGGGCCTGCTCGGCGTTCGAGTTCTCCACCACACCCAGGACGATGTTACGCAGCAAGGTGGTTTTGCCGCATTCCACATCCGCGAACGCCATGAGATGCGGCTGGGTACCGAAATCCAGGACAACTGGCTCCAGTTCGGCTTCCCCCAGTCCGACGACGACCCTCGTGGGGCCGAGTTCGATGCCGCGCTCCCGCGCGGCCGCGAGCACCTCCGTGCGCGAGATGTCCAACGGCAGCATGCGCACCTCAGGGGCGCGGCGACCGCCGAAGAGCGCGTTCATCTGTTGCTTGGCGACGACGACACCGTCGGCCAGCGTCTGCGGGTCGGAGTCCGAATCCAATCGCGGCAAGGCGATGAGCATATGCAGTTTCTCCGGGGTCAGGCCACGCCCCGGTCGGCCAACCGGGACGAGCACTGCGGTGCGCCGGTCCATCTCGGAGTCGGACGGGTCGCCGAGCCGAAGCTCCAACCTGGTCCCGATGAGATCCTTGACGGCAGGCCGGATCTCGGCCCAGCGCGTCGCCGCGACCATGAGATGGATGCCGTAGGACAAACCCTGCGCCGCGATCGCGTTCAAAGCCGGCTCGAGGACATCGAATTCGGCGCGGATTGTCGGCCATCCGTCGATCACCAGGAATACGTCGCCGTGCAGATCCTCCGACAGCGGGTCGGCCGCCCGATCCTCGGCGCCCATTTGGTTCAGTTTCGCCTTGCGCTTGCGGAACTCGTGGATCGACTCGATGCCCAGCTCACGGAAGCGTTCCTCACGCTGGTGCAGCAGCGTGGTCATCTCCGCGACGGTCCGGCGGACCCGGTCGACCTCCAGTCTGTTCGCTACCGATCCGACGTGCGGCAGATCCGCCAAGCCTGCGAGGGTACCGCCACCGAAGTCCAAACAATAGAACTGTACTTGTTCGGGGGTGTGTGTGGCAGCGGCCGCCATGATGACCGTGCGAAGGGTGGTCGACTTACCCGACTGTGGGCCGCCGACCACGGCAAGATTGCCCTGCCCGCCGGACAGGTCGACGACCAGCACGTCGCGGCGCTGTTCATAGGGTTTATCGATCACGCCGATCGGCATCCACAGCTGACCGTGCCGGTTCGCCGGCGATTTCCAATCCGGATCGGGCAGCAGCATGTCCACCGAGGGCGACTCGTCCAAGGGCGGCAACCACACCTCGTGCGCTGGCCGTCCGTGCCCGGTCAGGCGCTGGACGACCACCTGCAGCAGGGTGGAGGGCACCGCCTCGGTGCGCAGGGCGGCCTCGCTCGGCGGGGGTGGCAGCTCACCCGGCGACGGCGGTAGTTCCGGAAGTCCACGGGCCACGGCACTGTCGAGCGAAGTCCGCTCCTGTTCGGGTGCCTCGACCTCGCTCGCGGTGAACACCACGGCTGACTGGCCGCCTACCGAACGCCCGTCGATCTGTTGCGTACCACGTGGCGAAACATACGGCCCTGACACGTAACTTGTGTTGAATCGCAACGGATCGTCCGCGTCGCTCTTGAGGTAGGCGGAGCCCGGCACGCTCGGGAGGTGGTAGGCGTCGGTGATACCGAGCACCGCCCGCGATTCGTTCGCCGAGAAGGTGCGCAGCCCGATCCGGTAGGACAGATGGCTGTCCAGACCGCGCAGCTTGTTCTCTTCCAATCGCTGCGAGGCCAGCAGCAGATGCACCCGCAGTGAGCGCCCCAGCCGACCGATCATCACAAACAGATCGGCGAAATCCGGTTTTTGTGAAAGGAGTTCGGAGAACTCGTCGACAACAATGAACAGCGCGGGCAGCGGGTCGATCTGGGCGCCCGCGGCGCGGGCCTGCTCGTACTCGGTGACGTTCGCGAAGTTGCCCGCTGAACGCAGCAGCTCCTGACGGCGGTTCATCTCGCCGGCTAGTGCGTCCTTCATGCGGTCGACCATCGAGAGTTCTTCCTCGAGGTTGGTGATGACCGCGGCCACGTGCGGTAGCGAGTCGAGACCGAGGAAGGTCGCACCACCCTTGAAGTCGACCAGCACCAGGTTCAGCAGGTCAGGTGAATGCGAGGTCACCATCGACAGCACCAGGGTGCGCAGAAACTCCGACTTACCTGAACCCGTTGCGCCGATGCACAACCCGTGTGGTCCCATGCCGTTCTCGGCGGACTCCTTGATGTCGATCTCCACCGGGGTACCGTCCGGGGTGACACCGATCGGCACCCGCAGCCGCTCACGGGAGCTGCGTGGACGCCACACCAGAGGCGGGTCGATCTGCGCGGCGTCCGGAATCTTCAGTAGCGACATCAAACCCGGATCGGCGCGTGTTTCGTCGCCGAGACTGACGATCTGCGCGGCCGTGGCGACGCGGTAGCGAGCCAGGTCCCGGGCGAGAGACTCCGCTTCGGCACCCGTCACCACGTCCGCGGTCGCGAATTTCTCGGTGCCCGCGGCCGATTTCGCCGCGACCATGCCGTCGCTGACGACGAGCTGGAGCCCACGGCGCACAGCCAGCCCGGTCTGCGGTGCGGTGAGGTCGAGGACCGTGACGGAGTCCAGCCCCGCGTCGCTGACGATCCGATCGGTAGCACTCACGTAGCCGTCATCGATGATGACGAGCAGGTGGACTCGCCCCGCGGTCGGCTGAGCGTTGCGCATGAAGCGGCCACGCTCGAGAAGCTCGGCCGCCATCGCTGTCTCCAGCTCCGCCAGCGAGCGGTACATCATCCTGGCCGAGCCCATCCCGTCCCGCTCGACCGGGTGCTGCAGGTGCGGAAGCCATTTGGCGAACGACCAGGTCTCGCTGTCCGGGTCGGCGCAGATGATGGCGACGGCGGTGTGGTCCGGTCCGTGGAATGCCACGAACTCCATCAGCATCGCCCGCACCAGGGTGCGCGCATCGGCGGGATCACCTTCGATATTGATAGCCGGAAACGCGCGCAGCGAGATGGCGGTCGGCAGGCCGTGCACCACGGAGTGGGTGCGGACGAACCGGCGCAGCGCCACGGTCGACACCGGCTCCAGGTCCTCCAGCGGGCCGGTCTCCGGCCGCGCCAGTTTGGTGGCCAGCCGGTGGCTGCCGACGCCGACGCGCACATGCCCGAAATCCGGGTCGTTCGGACGGCGCTCCCACATCCGTCGAGTGCCGACGATCGATTGCAGATCGGCCGGGGCTGGGTGGCTCCAGGTCAGAGCGTCGAGCTGGGAATGGCCGGTCTTGCGCACATCCTTGCGCACCTGGTCCAAGTAGCGGAAGTAGTCCTTGCGCTCCTCGTTGAGTTCGGCAGCCTTCTTCGTGCCACCAGCCCCCCCGCGCATTCCCGCCATCATGCCGACCATCGACATCAGCATCATCATCGGGAACATCATCATGAACGGGTTGGCCAGGAGATTGCGCCCCATCATGGCCATCATCGCGATCATGCCGACCACAGCAACCACCATGACGAGTGGCATCAGCTTCGTCAGCAAGCCGGCCGGTACCGGCCGTGGGATCTCGGGCGGTGCCGTGAGTGCCACTTCACCGCCGGGCGGCCGCGGCGGCGCGATCCGCGGCCTGCGCACAAATCCTTCGGTAGCCATGTCTACTGTCCTTCTTCCACAGGTTCTGCAGAGTCGATGGCATCGACACGGGTGCGGCGGAACGGAATCGACAATGTGTATCCGATGCCGAGCAGCGCCAGCAAGACGATCGTGCCGATGGTGGCCACCCGCCGGGGCATCGGATCGACGTAAGGTGGCGGCGTCGGCCCCTCGATGGGGCGCGCCACGTCTGCTTCCGCGCTCACTGGTTGCTCAGGCAGCTGCGCCGTCAACGCCGCCACTGGGTCGACGAGCCCGTGCCCGAGCTGGTCGTCGCGTCCAGCGCCTGGTGCCTGTGCGGTGCGGATGATCCGATCCATCACCTGTCGCGCCGACAGCTCCGGGAACCGCGCGCGCACCAGCGCCGCGAGGCCGGAGACATACGCGCTGGAAAAGCTGGTCCCATCGAGGGATCCGGTGCCTTCGCTGGTCTGCACGGCGTTGATCAACCCCACCCCGCCAGGTTTGCTGTCGAGCGAGACGATGTCGCGTCCCGGCGCCGCTACGCCGATCCATGGACCGAATATCGAGAACGGCGACGGTGTGCCGTCGGCTTCCACCGACGCCACCGACAGCACGTAGGGGGAAAACCAGGCCGGGCTCACCGTGGTGCGGACCGCACCCCAACCCGAACCGTCGTTTTGGGCGCCGCACGTACCGCCATTCTGGATGTTTCCGGCGGCGGCAACCACCACGACGTTGCGGTCGTAGGCGAATTTCACCGCGGCGCCGAGCGCACCGTCGACGGGAGCGACTCCGGCCGGCGAGCAGGCCACTTCGGAGATATTGATCACAGTGGCACCGCGATCGACAGCGCGGACAACAGCGGCGGCCAGCGTCAGCACGGTTCCGTACCCGGTGCTCGAGATCGCGCCCGGCACCTCGCGGCGGTCCCGATCCTTCGGCTCGTAGGCCAGGCTCAACTGCCGGATAGCAAGGATCTCCGCTTCCGGTGCAACACCGACGAACGCGTCGTCCGGACTGGGCCGCGCGGCGATGATGCCGGCCACGAAGGTACCGTGGCCGTCACAGTCGACCGTTCCGTTCGAGTCGGAGACGAAGTCTCCGCCGGGCTCGAGGGCTGGTAGGCGCGGATGCGGATTCACGCCGGTGTCGACAACCGCGACCTTCTGGCCGCTACCCCTGCTGAACTGCCATGCGGCGGGCAGGTCGAGAATCCGCTGCGGCAACGGGGCGTCACGTGGCGCGGCGCCTGTGAGCAGGGGTTCGGCACATACGGATCGCTGCTCGGTCGCGTCGGGCGGTCCATTCACGGCCAGTGCCGCACCGAGCGCTCCGTCATCGATGACGGGGGGCGCGATCGCATACGAAGGGGCAGGCATCCCGACGATGCTCAGGCCGAGAACCGCCGCGACACCGGCCAGCCGTAGCGGTGTACGTGACTTGCGCCGCCTCGCGATAGCCATCGGTGTCACAGGTTTCTGGCGGCGGAGTACAGGTCCATGATCCAGAGCACCAGTGGAATGATGGTGACGATCAGCAGGTATTCGAATATCTCGCCCATACGGCGGGTCACCGGCGACATTTCGGTGTGCGGTCCGATGACACCGAATACCATCGCGACCGCCCCTACCGCGAGCAGCATCCCGGCGATCGGCACCAGCCACGAAGGATGACCGAAGGCCACACCGACCATGATCGCGATCAAGGTGGCAGTGCCACCCACGATCAGTGTGCTCGCCTGGGTCAGGTCGGCGAGTGAACGTCCCCGCAGACACAGGATCAGCGCGACAACCACGGCCAGCGCGATACCTTGCCACCGCGCCGCGCCGAACGGGTCCGCGGCGATCACCGCCCCCGCCGCTGCCGCCACGGTGGACCCGATGAGTACTCCGGACTGGTATTGGTTGGCAGCGCTGGCCCGCAACTCCAGTCCCACCGCCGAGGGCAGGGCGGTGGCACCGATGGCGCCGATGTCCTCGATGGTGGGCCGCGGTTCGTGGTCGGCCGGGTCGATCGCCGCGCCCGCGGTCGGTACCGGCGGCACCGGTAGCCGCGCCGCCGCGACCGCGATTCGTGGGGCCATGGTGAGCATGATGAGGGCGGCCACCATCGCGCCTGCGGCGATCTTCGGCGGATCCGTCTCCCAGACCATCCGCACGAATGCGGCGACACCGCCGAACAGCGCCATGGTGATGGCCGCTGCGAACATTGTCGCGCCGACACCGGTGACGCTATAGCCGACCACCGCGACGACCAGGGCCGTAACACAGGCCAATAGCAAGTGCGGACTGCCGAGATCGCCCGGCACGAACAAGGCCGCGCTGGCGAAGAACAAGAGCAATGCGTTCAGCGACAACACCACGGCGACCAACCGCGCCTGATACATCCGTATCGCGATCACGGCCGCGGCCATCGCGGCCGCGCCGGTTCCGACCGTGAGGAAGCCGATCGCGATACCCGCACCGTCGCCCCTGGCTGCGACCAGCAGCGCGATTGCCGCGAGCACCGCGGCGAGGGCTGCGATCAACCCCACCCATCGAGCCGATGCCGGTGACCAACTTCGGAACATCTCGGTGGTCAGCTTCGACACCGCGTCGATCACATCGTCGAACAGCGCGGGCGATTCCTTGGCCGTCACCGACCGCAGTACCAGCAGCTCACCGTCGTACACCTCTGCTTCGGTCAGCGTCTGGTTGGGTGGGATCGGGTCACGGCCGATCCGGGCCAACGTCCAATGCTGCGTCTGCAGCGGCGCACCTTCCTCGGGGTCGGTGAAGTCCGGGGTGCGGGACTCGATCAACTCGACTACATCGGTAATGAAGGCGGCGATCGGAATGGTCGCAGGCAAACCCAGATCGATCTGGGTGTTTCCGCCGATAACCGACACACGGCACAGTTCCGGGTCAACGGCACCCAAGCCGCTGGTCGACGACTCGGTCACGGGTTGGATGACTCCCTACACTCAACGCTGTCCCTAGATGGCAACGAACACAATCTATCGAACAAACCGATATCCGGCAGCCGGTATGCTGAGCGAGAAATCGCTCACACGTAGGCTTTGGGGGCTCACCCGCATGACTGGCAATCGCCAAGCACAACGCGCCTTCGATGCTGGCATCTTGTCACTGGGCCTGGTTATCGACGGGCAGGAATCCGCCCGCGACCTCGACTACGCCAAGCTGGCGTTCCAACGGGCAACCGAATGGGATCCAGGCATGTGCGATGCATGGCTCGGGCGTGCCGCCGCTGGTGAAGTCACCCGCGAGGTGCTGTTCAACATGTACAAGACCAGCGGGGCAACGCTTTTCCGGGAACAGCGCCGGTTGGGGCTGCGGCCCCGCGAGCTCGCCGGGCGCTTCGTGGTCGGCCAGTACATCGACTACCCGCTGTCCAGCTACACCGAAATCTGGCTGGCGCAGGCTTCGCTGCTGATCTCCGAGGGCGACTACGACGAGGCCGAGAAGGTCCTCGACGAACTCGCTGCGTACCGGAAGTCCCAGCTGTCGCAGCCCGATCGCGAGATCGACGACCGCATCAGCGCGTACGTGCGCGGGGTCCTGCACTACACGACGCAGCGCTGGCCCGATGTCATGACGGTGCTCGCCGGCTCCGCGGAGTGGGACGACCCCTACCTGGCCGCCGGTGCGCACGTGATGGTCGGCACGGCTTGCGCGCAACTCGGGCTGTTCGGTGAAGCGATCCGCCGGATGGAACGGGCCGAAGGAGGCCCCATCCCCGCGGCCGCGACCACCGCCCGGTTCTGCCGGGGCCTGTGCCTGCGCGAGACCGGCCATGAGGACGAAGCCCAGGCCCTGTTCGAGAAGGTGTTCTCCGAGGCACCGGATTTCGCGGCGAACACCGCCGCCATGCGAGACCGCAAGTACCGCCTCACGGTGTCCACCAAGGAACAGATCGAGGCGCGCACCAACCGCTGGGATCCCGCGTCCGCTCCGTCGACCGAGCAAATGGGCCGCGAGGAGCGCGACGACAAAGCCAAACTGATCCTCGCGGCCGCACGCGCGGAGCTGGATGCGCAGATCGGTCTTGCCGCGGTCAAGACGCAGGTTGCCAAGCTGCAGGCGACCGCACAGCTGGCCAAGATCCGCGCCGAGA
The DNA here is from genome assembly GCF_045207455.1 of Nocardia sp. NBC_00881. Classification (NCBI taxonomy): domain Bacteria; kingdom Bacillati; phylum Actinomycetota; class Actinomycetes; order Mycobacteriales; family Nocardiaceae; genus Nocardia; species Nocardia sp. NBC_00881. The sequence continues at coordinate 6,859,359 of NZ_CP108798.1, read as the reverse complement.
AGGGGATGGCCAGCGTGCCGCGCGGACAACACCTGGCGTTCACCGGCCCGCCTGGGACCGGTAAGACCACCGTCGCCCGGGTGGTCGCCAAGATCTACTGTGGGCTGGGTCTTTTGAAGACCGACAGTCTCGTCGAGGCCAAACGCGCGGATTTCGTCGGCCAGCACCTGGGCAGCACCGCGATCAAGACCTCCAAGCTGATCGACAGCGCGATGGACGGTGTGCTGTTCATCGACGAGGCCTACACGCTGATCCAGACCGGCCTTTCCGGCGGCGACGCGTTCGGCCGCGAGGCGGTGGACACCCTCCTGGCACGTATGGAGAACGATCGAGACCGCCTGGTCGTGATCATCGCGGGATACGACGGCGAGATCGACCGGCTGCTCGCGGCCAACGACGGCCTCGCTTCCCGGTTCGCCAAGCGGGTGAAGTTCGATTCCTACACCCCGGCGGAGTTGGGCCAGATCGGGCAGTTCATTGCCCACAAAAGGGATTCGGAAATCTCCGACGAAGCCCAAGCGCTGCTCGTGCAGGCTTGCGCGGATTTGTACGGCAAGGAGAGCACCGACCAGACCGGTCAGCCACGCCGCGGGATCGACCTCGCCGGCAACGGCCGCTTCATCCGCAACGTCATCGAAGCAGCCGAGGAGGAACGCGAGTTCCGGCTGGCCAACGACGAAAACCTGGACCTGACCGATGTGGACGAGAGCGTGCTCATGCGCATTGAAGCCGACGACATGCGCAATGCCCTCGACAGCGTTTTGTCCACCCTGCGGTAGCGCTGTCCCGCCTCGCTGTCCCGCCTAGTTTGTTGCTGCGCCGGTGGGCAGGGTGTCGTGGCTGACGAGTGCGTTCTTGGCGGACAGGGTCGGGCCGGGGACGAGCTGGCCGATGATCGGCCACGGGGCCAGTCGTGGTTTCTGCGCCAGGCCGAGCACGGCCGCGGTCTGGGCGTCGGGCACGCCGTAGCGTATTCCATTGTCGGCCACGTAGAACAGGGTGCCTCGGCGGGAGCTTTCCGGGTCCATGCCGGTCGCCTGGACGTACTCACCTGAGTTCGGCGCCAGGTACGCGGCGTCTACGCGATCGCCGGTGCCGTCCGAGGTGGCCAGGGCGACCGGAGTGGCCGAGTCCGCCAGCGGCAGTTTCCGGCCGGCCAGGACCGTCACCGTTGCGGCCGGATCGTTGGAGCCCTTGGACCAGGACGTGCACCCCACCTGATAGTTCTCGGCGGGAAGGATCTTCGGCGTTTCCTGCGGGAAGTTGTCGACCGTGAGAGTGTTCAGCACCGGTACCCCGACCAGCCGGTCCGGCGGCACCGTCGTGATGTCGCTCATGCCCTGAGAATTCGCGTTGCGGATCACCTGAGCGGCGAAAGACGTCACCCGTTGCACCCCGTTCGGCAACACGACGTACAGCTCCTCGGCATTGACCCCGCGCGCTCTGATCACACCGCCGACGGGTATGTCCGACAATCGTCCAGGGCCGGGTTCGCCCAGCCGATCGATGTGCGGCGGCTTCAACGCGGGCACCGGAGTGGTCGAGTTCAACAGCCCGGCGCTGACCGGTCTCGGCGGCTGGTTGCGCAACTTCAGCGACCGGTCCAGGACCGAATCCGCCGGGTCGATCTCCGCACGCTTGCCGTCGAACAGCAGGTAGATCTTGTTCTCGCGCGTCACCAGCAGCGCCTCGTCCGATCGCAGTGGCCGGGCCGCATACTCGGATTCGGGCTCGATCGCACCGACGATCGCCGTCGTGCTCACTCCTGGGGAGCGGGCCGCGCTGCCTGCCGCGGACAGCATCACCGAGTCGCACAGCGTCCAGATCGAGCGGTCGCCCGACGCGCCGGGCAGCGCGGCTGGAGCGCCGGGAATACCCAGCATGGGACCGCGCGGCAGCGACGTCAGCTTGGATGCTTTCACCGAGGTCGGCAGCTCATCGCTACCTGTGATGAGCCGCGCCGAGGCCAGGTTCAACACCGGATGCAGGGTTCCGTCGACCACCGCGTACAGCGCGCCGCTTTCCTGCGCCATCACGATCTTCGCGTCGTCGACCGAGCCCGCCGGCTTCAGAAAAGACAGGATCGCCGCGCCCGCGACAACCAGGATTCCGAGTACAGCGCCGACGATCAGCGACCGCGCCTGCGACCGCATGGGGTCGTGCAACATCCGCACATCACGACGTATCAGCGCATGCTCGTACCGGCGCAGCAGAAACCGGTATCCGTTGACTTGGGCACGCGTGGTCAACTGTGCTGGCACGACGCCTCCGAACTGACGCGGGTTAGAGCAGGTGGAATCCTATCCTGCCCTTCTCCTCACTTCCCAACGTGACAACACTTCCCAACGTGACAACTGATTTCGTACCGACATGGGTAACTCGTCGGGAACCGGCTGACCCGGCCACCACCTCACCGCCAGCCGCCAACGCCACTCTCGTGGCACCCAAGTCCGGCCAGAAACCACGGAGAGGCGGGAAGGCGAGGCGGGACAGGTAGCGAAGGTGGGGAACTTCGGTCCATTATGATTCCATGGCGTCAACAACGGCCGACCCGGCCGTAGCGGTATCGGCACCACCGCTGCACTCACCGCAGAACTGGTTGTTTCGAATATTACCGCTGCGCTTGGTGATTCCGGTCGTGCTCGTCGCGATAGCGGTTGCCCTCGTCGCAGTGTCGTTCGACGCACCGACCCCCTATGCCGTGGCCGGTGGCGCGCTCGTTATCGTCATCGGCCTCACCAGGCTGCGCGGCAACTCGCTCGCCGGATTACTGGACGAGAAGACCGCGTTCCGGTGGCACGCCTTCCGCAACCGTTCCACCGGTGTCAACCACGCTCCGTTCGACGTGCCACTGCTCGAGGGCGGCACATACGGCATGCGGTGGGATGGCGCACACCTGATCACCATGCTGCGCATCGACGCACCACCGCGCTTCGTGACGCTGCTCAGCCCGAGTGGCCTGAGCACGGGAGACAAGGTTCCACTCCCGGAGCTCGCGCGCTGCCTGAACCAGTTCGACATAGATCTCGCGTCCATCGATGTGATCAGCACCGGGGCGCGCACTTCGGACGCCGGTCCGGTCGCACGGCTCTATGACCAGATCCTCGGGCCGCTTCCCGCGGTCGCTCAGCGAACGGTCTGGATTGTTCTGCGGCTGAACCCACTCGCCAACGTCGGCGCGGTGGACCGCCGCGGCGGGGGCTCGACCGGCACGCTGCGCTCCGCGATAGTCGCGACCCGGCGGGTGGCGAATCGACTGGCCGCCCGCGGGCTCACAGCGTCGGTGTTGTCTGCGGCGGAGATGACCTCGGTGGTGCATCAGCTCACCCGCGGCGCTTCGCTGGATCAGCTCGCGGAGACATCCCGGGGCCTAGAGCACGACGGAATCTATTCAACGTCCTACCGGATGGCGCTCGAAGCGCTCGGCCCTCGCGGGTTCGCCGATGTCTGGGCGACCCAGAGCCTGGCGACCACGATGACTGTGCGGCTACGGCGGGCGGCAGCTGACGGCACTTCAGCCCTGAGTGCGGGATCGGCGAAGATCGCGGTGACCGCGACGGTCCGATTCGACACTCGCCACGAGCCGGCGGAGGCAAGTGCCCCTGGCCTGGTACCTATGCCAGGGAAACAGTATCGGGCGCTGCTGCACAGCCTTCCGGTCAGTGCCCAGGGACCCGAGCTGCCGATCGACAGCTCCTTCGGCACCCCGGATTCATTGGCCGCCCTGTCCATGCCCATCGCCGGCTGCGGACAGCTGATCGGCGCGGACTCCTCCGGGCAGGGGGTGGCGCTGCCGTTGGTGGGCCAGCGCGTGCGCCGGGTCGAGATCATCGGCGCGCTGCTGATTGCCAAGCAGGTCATCCTGCGCGCCATCGCGTTGGGCGCCACCGTCGTGGTGCACACCAACCGCCATGAGGCCTGGCGGGAGATGGTGGCCTATGTCGATTCGCCGCAGTTGCTTTCGCTGGCGGCCTGGTCGGCCGGTTCCCAGCAGGCGAATTCGCACCGGGCCGCATCCGTCATCGTCTACGACGGCATACCCCCGTCGACGCACCACTCCGACGCGACGGTCATCCTCCTGCGGTCGCGTTCGGCAGGTGGCAACTATTTCGACCCCGACGTCACCCTGACCGAGGACCCCGAGACCGCGAACCGGGTCACCGTGCAGACCGCCGCGGGCACGACAACCGTCGACATGGTCGCGACTCCCTTCGAGATGACCTACCTCGGCATGGCGCGGCCGATTCCGGTGTAACGGCCGAACGGCCCGTGCACGCGATTCGTGCACGGGCCGTCGAGGCAGCCGGATGCCTGCCGTCAGCCACCGTTGAAGGTTGCGCCGACCTTGATATCCGTATTGGTCGCCCGTTCGTACGCGGAAACTATGGCATTGCCCCAGCTTTCCGATGACGGTTTCGGGATCCGTTGCATCAGTAGTTCCGAGCTCTGAATCCCCTGCGTCCTCGACGAGTCCTTTGAAGTCGACATGGCCCGCGTTGGGGACAAGAACGACGTGTCACCCCTCCCGAAGAGGGGTGGACACGTGTGAACGTTCGACTCCGCTCAGATGGCTCCGAAGCCGTCCGCAACCGCCTTATCCGCGCCGAAAGCTCTGATCAGTGCTTCCTCGAGCGCTGTGGCGATATTTTCGATCGTGGTCAAAGTGTCAGCGAACTCGTTGTCCCATGACTTCTTCACCGGTTCATAGCCGTCGGTGTACGCCGCGTTGACGGTGCCGTCTGTGTCATCTGTCCACGCCTGCTTCAACGTTTCCGAAGCTGCCGCAAGTTCATCACCGCCAGCCGTCGCCAGATCACTATGGCACTGCTTCAGTTCGTTGTACATGTGGTCTATTTTCGGCTTATTGTAAACGGTTATTCCGGACATGTCAGATCCTCTTAATAGTGTGTGGATGTGGAGGAGTATTAATTCTCACTAAACGAGATTCGTCATGGGTGCGGTACTTACCCGCGCAAACCCTTCTTCGTTTTCCGTCTCAGTGTTGACGTATGTTGTTTGACCGACGCCGACCTGATCCTCCAATTTCATCAGAACTTTCTTCAGGCGAACGCCTTCTTCATCCCACGCCGCCACAGCTTTCTGGAATGCTACCGCCGCTTGACCCTGGAATCCGCTCCGACCTGAATCGACCGCCTGCTGAACTCGAGCAAGAATTCTCTGGATCCTGTCGACTACTGCGGCAACATCTTCCTTCCCCCTGGCAACCTTGAATTCGTCCTGTGCAACCATCGTATGTACCTCTATCTCTGTGTATTCCTAGGAACGCCAGGCGATGCGGTCGCACATCACCCGTCTCTATGTGTGTCAGCAGCATGCTCATATCTGAATTACGACAGCCACCTCCCCCCAGGCAGCGACCGGACCAGCGCGGAAATCGCTTGTGCGATCCGGTGATCGGAGCCCGGCGTGAAGGTGGACCACACCCGCAGGTCGGGGGAAGCTCCGGGGCTGGCGACGATACGACCCTGGGTGGTGTCGTATACCGCTACCGCTCCGGAAGATTGGGTTGTCGCGCCGTCGTCGTAGGCGTAGGCGACGATCTCGGCGTGCGCGAAACAACTCGACATGGCGAGCCCGAACTCGATCGCGGCACGTTCCTCGATACCAAGTCCATAGAGCACCTGGGTGTAGTCGCTGGATTCGACGGCTCGATCGAAACGTTCACGCAGCTGATCGGCCGGCGCACTGAAGCTCACGGTACGCGCGGGCGGACAGGCCCCCAGCGCGTCGAGCACTGGGCGTGCCAGCGCGGCTCCGTCGTCATCGGCCCACGTTGTGCGGACGTCGAAGACGTCACCGATCCTGGTTGCCACGGCGTGCTGGGACGCCCTGCGGGCCAGGCAGACTCGCCGAGTTCCCGCGTCTGTGTGGATACGCGCCACCAGCTCCCGGTCCGGTTGCGACAGGATATGAAGGGCAGCAGCGAGATCGGTGTCCACCTCGTCATAGCTATCCAAGAGCCCCGAATCCCGCAGGCCGGCGATCGCCTCTTGCTGCGCGGCGGTCCAGGCTTGTACCGAATCCTGTCGCGGACCGACACCGAGGACCAGCGGCAGTGTCTGCACGCCCAAAATGCCGGACACGGCGAGCAGGCCGTCATTGGTCATCGTCGGCATCGCACCCCCTTGCGCTGAGGCGGCCTCATGTCGCCTCCGATCGCTGGGCCTGCTCGGCGGCGCCCAACACCGGCGGAGCCACATCGATGCCGGCATCTATCTCCACCGCCTCGCCGCCGAGCGCCGCGGCCGCTCCCGCACGGACGGCACGCTCGGCGCCGCCCATGGCGGCGGCCGGCGGCATCCCGCCCGGCATCATTCGCCCGGTACCCGAGTCGGCAGGTACCGAAGTCGACCGCACTGGAACAACGTCCTGCGTGGACGCCGCCTGAGCGACAGTCTGGGTGTGGTAGGAGGCCTTCGCCCGCGGCATCGCCAGCCCACGGAAACCCGCGCCTACTGTCGCAGGCGTGACGCGGCCAGCCGCACTGGGAGCCGATGTCGGTGTCGCGGCGGCGCGTTCGGCATCAAGTGCCGCACTCGACGCAATCACCGGTGGGTGCTGCTGGTGCCACGGTGTGGCCAGCGGTGTGGTCGCCGATTCGTAACTCTGCATGACGCGGGCGGCATTCGCCTTGGCCAGGTTCTGCTCGGTATCGACCTGGGCCGCCGCCGCCACCAAAGGGGCGCCGAGTGCGGCACCGGCTTGCTCGATTCCGCGTTTCGCCACCTCGAGTGCGGCGATTTCGGTGACATGCGGCATAGCCAATCGCGCCACTTCGTATGCCACAGCCTGGCCACTGGCCCGCGACGCGTTGTGGCCCGCGGCAGCGGCGGCGTCCACGAGCCAATCCCGCAATCGCGCGATCCGGTCGATCGCGGCGCTACTCTCGGCAGAGCGCCATGATTCGCGAATCCTGGCGATGATCTGGTCGTATTCGACTACGGCCGCACCGAAACTCACGGCCAGCTCGGCCCACGCGGCGCCTGCTTCGGCCATCGGAATCGCGCCACGACCAGTCGTGAGGTCACGCGACAACTGCTCGGTGGGTCTGGCTTCCCAGATCACACCGGTGAATCCGGCTACCGGTGGCTCGACCATATGTGCAGCCTCGCGCTATCTCGCAGTACTGAAGCCGGCCGCGTTGTCATTGTCCATCCGCACCACCTGCTCGATCTGCGAACGGAAGGCGGCGGCCAGCTTTCGGATCTCGAGGATGCCCTGGGTGGCGGCGTCGTCGTAGGACGACGCGACGCCACGCAGCGTTTCCGCAGCGCGCATGGACACTTCGTCCATGCCCGCGTGCTCCACGGCGAGCGCAGGCAATTTTGCCCGTAGATCGTTCTCCAGCCGGTTTGCGAGGGCGTCCAAGTCGGTGCCGGATTCGCGTGCCAGGATCGGATCGAATTCCATGACGACCTCCTGTCAGAGGGTAAGTGCCTTGTCCGGCGAATCGCCGTCCAGTGGTTCGGTCACACGCTCGGCCGCGCCGACCACCGGCAGCGAGGCTCCTTCGATATCACCCACGACCTCGTTGCCGTGCTGTTCGGTCACCAAGTTGGCGCGAACGCTGTCCGACGCCGCGGCCTCGCCTGCCCGCGCCATACCGCCACCGGCAGCGCCTGCGGCACCCATCGGCATCATTCCTCCGCCACCGCGCATCGGGCTGCCCGCACTGGAAGCGGATGACACTCCGCCGGTACCAGCGGCGCTGGTACTAGCACTCGCGGCACCGACACCGCCTGCGGGCACCCGCGCGCCACCCCAGGGGGTGAGCTGCCGCGGCTGGGCGCCGATGCCCGCGCCGCCGCCACCCACGAGTCCTGCGCCACCGGCCGGAGCACCGCCCTTGAGCCCTTGCTTCTCCTTGTCGACATCCGCAATGGATCTCACTGGATTCAGCGCGGTGTGTGCCTGGGAGATGGACTGCGCACCGGAAGAGACCGCATTCGTCAGTGTCGGCACAATCTGCATCAGCTGCGACACGATCTGCATCGGATCCACGCCCTTCGGCGCGTTGGTAACGGGCACCTTCTGCCCGGTCCCCATCATCTTCGCACTCTCGATGCCCAGCTCGGTGCGGGTCTTCCCGACCACGATCGTCGCCTCGGTGAGCGTCTCGACGGTCATCGCCAGCAGGAACGCCTGTCCGGCTCCGGTCGCGAGGAACGGTGCCGACGCCGCTACCGACGCCATGTACTTGGCCATGATCGCCGCCATCGCGGCGGCACCGGTGAAGACCGAGGTCGCTGCCGTGGCGGTGCCTGCCGCGGTCTGCGCGCTCTGAGTCGACACAGCCGCGCCGTCCTTCTGCGCCTGCGTCGCCTTCCCCGCAGCCTCCGTCGCACCCATGCCCTGCCACAGCATCATCGCCATCTGCACCGCCGACGAACCGACTTGCATCGTGGTCTGCAGGACGGAGGAGATTTGGGAAAACACCTGCGTGGGGTCGGGCCCCGGTCCGGCGGCGGGCTGACCGGTACCGAAACTGCTCGCCAGGTCAGTGAGCGGTTTGGCCAGCAGTGACAGATCAAGAGCCGGCAGCGGTGGTAGTTCCGGCAGTGCCAATTCCGTGGGCAATTCCGGCAGCGGTCCGAGGCCCATATCCTTGAGGACGTCGTTGACCGGCCGGTTCAGCATCGGGCCGACCGCACTCTGGCGCAGCAGGTCCATCACGGTCTGGTCGATCGGGGCTGTCATGACTGTCTACCGACAGCCCCGAACTCGGTTACCGATGCGGCCTCGGTGAGGTCGTGTAGGCCGGCGCCCTCATAGGATGTCATCGCCGAGCCCGCGTGCACGGCAGCCAGTTCGATGACCGACATGAGGTTATTGGCCTGGGCAAATGCGAACGCGGCCAGGAAATCCTGCCCGATCAGGCCGAATACCGGGATTGCGGCAGCCATGGTCGCCGCCTGGTTCGCGGCACCCGCCGCAGCTGTCTCCACCGCCATCATGGCCGAGGCATCGCCGTACCGGCGGATGGCGTCTGACACTACAACAAGTTCAGTCATCGGAAACCTCTACAGCCGGAAGACTATTGGTTGCTTGTCCAAATGTACCGGCTTTCCCATTGGCGGGAAGCCGATCGGGGTGTGTGCTGATCCGCCGAGCAGGTGGATCATCCTGCCGATTGCTCAACAGGCCTTCATGCATAGGTAGAACGCAAAGAGTCGCTATAGAGTTCAATGCCCGCGCTCACTGTCCGGCATCGACTCGGCGATCTCCTGGTTGAACGCGATGACCAAGTCGCCTCGCCGGGCAATCGCCAGGTGGGCCGCCCGGCCTGCGGTAGCGACCAGCACCGCCTCGAACTCGCTCGGCGACAGCTTCGAGATCGCGTCCGAGAACACCAGATCACACAGTGCGCCATTGCCGTCTACCTCGGCGGTCACCGTGCCATCGGGCGAAGTCTCCCGCACTCGGATCGCGGCCATCTGATCACCCAGATCACGCATTCGATTCAGCTGACGGTGCACCCGCGCCTCCAGCGCGTCCATCGCCTCGTTCATGCTGTCTCCTCTGCGGCATGAGCGGGACGCTCCGTGGTCACACTCCACTGCCACCTCCGGGCCTGACCGCTCATACCGTCTCCTCTGCGGCATGAGCGGGGCCCTCCGTGGTCACACTCCACTGCCGCCTCCGGGCCTGACCGCTCATACCGACCTCAACCAGCTCTGCGGCTCTACGTCGTAATCCGACTCCTCGACGAACTCCTCGCGCGCCACGTCCTCCGGCTTCGGCAAGCCGGTCAGCGCGAGCATCTCGCTGCTCAACCCGGCGGCCTCCAGCTCCGCCCGGCGAGCCAGGCCCGCACGGTTGGCCGACTGCCGGCACAGGCTGAGGATTTCGCGGGCCAGCTCCCCCGGAGTCCGCCGCAACTCATCGCGTTCGATGGTGATCCCGGTCGGTAACCCCTCCTCGGTGGTCTCGACCGAGATCGAGCCGCTCCTCGATGTTGCTGTCGCCATGGCATCCTCACCTACTCGTCGTACCGAATCATCTACGGCAACCCGTATTCCGTTAACACCCACTCGTCTTCGATGGTGCGAGCCACTATGGCCATCTCGGTATTGATCATCGCGATCAGGCGTTCGGCGTCGCCCGCCGACGGGATCACGTAGCGGCCGTTGTCCAAGAGATCATCCCCCTACAATCAGACTCCTGCACCGAATCGTCGCACGCTCGCGGGAATCACGCTCACCGTGCTGCCCGGCCCCGACGGTTTCTCGTTGTCGTCCAACTCCTTCGCTGCATTGCGGCCGAAAAATTTTACACCCCACGACATCTACATCTCATCGTCCCACCCACCACTGGAGGGAAGAGATGAACCACGCGATGAGCACGTCCGTGTCACTATGGGTCGGATCGTCGGTGATAGTCAGGAGCGCCAACCATGGGTCACACCAAGGCCTTGCCACTGCCGAGGGCACGGGACTCGGAGGCACGGATGAGCCATCCCTAACGGACCGCCGAGCTCCAGCGCCGCCCGGTCACGACAACCAAGGACAAGGACCCCCGGAAGCGCATCACGGCCCAGACAAACGCGGGGTAAGTCAGATTCGAGCCCCCTCCGATCAGGTAGCCGCCGGAGAATGCGCGGACGCGATCAGTGGAAGATCGTTCGAGATAGTCAGGAGTGCGATTCATGGGTGATACCAAGGCCGCAGCGCTGTCGGCAGCATGGATCGGGGGACACCGATGACCTCTCGTGACGCTATGGAAGGCGGAAGCGTCCCGCCACAGAAGCCGATCGGCCCGGTCATCGAGACCGACGACAAAGACCTCATGGCGGGTGCACTGAAGGAGGCCACGGCCGGGGACCTGCGGTTCGAATGGATGGCCGCGCAGAACGCCGCCACCGAGGCCAGCAAGGCAATCGGCAAGATTCTCGGCATCGAGGAGGCGATGAGCGAGATCACGCTGGATAATTTGAGCCAATTGCGGTCCGGTTCCCAGCTGGCCACCATGTTCAACAACACGCTCAACGCGCTGGGCGAAGTGCTGGGTGGTCACAAAGACTCGTTGACCAACGCGATGGAAATGTACAAACTCGCAGGCAAGAAGTACATCGATGTCGATTTGGATAATGCGAGCGACATCAGCGGCACGGAAAAGAAGCGATACGGTTCGTATCTCGACGGCATCAAAGCACCCACCAGGCCTTCGGGAAGATTCCTCACCGAGGCCCCAAAAAAAGGCAGCGTACCGAAAACGGAGTACGAGGACAGTGGTCGCATCGAAGACAGAGTGGCCCTCGGACAGCGAGATTTCCTTACCGACGCCTTGACCGATAAGCAGGAATCTTACGCCAAAGCTGTCGATCCGAACGCCAAGATCGTCAAAACGGCCAACCTTCCGAACAGTCTCTCGGACTTCTTGGGATCCAATCAGACGCAGCCGAAGGGTTTGCAACAGAATCAGTTGGAAATATTTTCGCCCGATCCGGAGAATCCGGACAGTCAGTTGTGGCGTGACTTGTACGAACTCGGGCAGCACACCGGGGACGCGATCAAACCGGTGGATTACGCTTCCAAGATGTGGAAATGGATGGCGGAGGTACTGGACGACGCCGTCGGTAGCTACGCCAAGAATATCGCGAACACGCCCGAAGACCAGTGGCGGGGCAGCGGCCGCAACGCGGCGACAAAAGCAGTCAAGGACTACAGCACAAAAGTAGCCGACCTGACCTCGCGCATGCACGCGATGGCCGACAACCTCAAATACACCTCGGAATGGCTGGCGGACACCAAAAAAGGCATGCCCCCCGATCCGGCTCCGCCGCCGACACGGACCGTATACTATTCGGATTCGAGCGGTTCCACCACCTACGACGCTCCCGATGCGATCCGCGCCGCCGCGAATCAGCGAGATCTTGCGATTTATCGGCAGAATATGGAAAACAACTATGTTTCAGGCGTTCAGGCATCGTCACTGCTGGTACCGGCGCTGAACGAGATCCCGTCGACCGCGCCGAAGGTCGACGAGGATGGGAAAGCCACCGACTCGACCGGTGATGGTGGCGGTGGTGGCGGCAGCCAGGACACCGGGGGCGGCAGCCAGTACACCGGGGGCGGCCCCGGAGGCCCCGGCCTCAGCTACACCGGGGGCAATAACCTGCCCACTGGTGAGGTGCAAGACCAGGGTCAGACGCAGAAAGAATTGGACCGTCAGCGCCTCGCGGCGGAGCAGGCCCAGCGCGATCAGCAAGCATTCGACCGCGAGCAGCGAGACTTCGTGCGCCAGCAACAGCAGGAACAAGCCGACTTCGATCAGCAACAACGAGCACTGGCGGCCCAACAGCAGCAGGATCAGGCGACGCAGCAGGCGGCGGCAGCCGGACAGCAGGCGATGCAGCAAGCCATGTACGCCGGCCAGCAGGCCGCCGAGCAGGCGGCGCGGGCCGCGCAGGAGAAGCAGCTGGCGGACAAGGCATTCGCGGGATTGCCGGGGATTCCGCCCATTCCCGGGATGGACATCGACCCCAAAACCGGCCTGCCCAAAGTAGGCGGCGGCCCCGGCCCAGGGTTGGCGAGCTCGCCCGTGGCCAAGGACCTGGCCCAGGCATCCAAGTTGTTTCCGCGCGCGGGCACCGCGGTCACGGCCGCTGGGGCGGCCGCGGCGGCAGGCCGGGCCGGCTTGGCGCCCTTGGCCGGTGCCGGCACGCCCGGCGCGCCAGGCGCGGCGGGCCGCAACGCCGGAGGCGAATCGGGCAACCAGCACAAGCCACCGACCTGGCTCCAGTCGACCGAAGCCCTGGAAGACGCACTCGGTGACGCACCACACGTAGTCAGGCCCGTGATCGAAAGATGAATCGCACCTGGAAACTCACCGACCTCGAGTTCTTCTACGGCCGGTCGGTCGTGGAAGACTCCTTCGACGACACCGTCGAACAACAGGGCGACCGATCAGGAAGCCGCCGGAGAATGCGCGGACGCGATCAGTGGAAGATCGTTCGAGATAGTCAGGAGTGCGATTCATGGGTGATACCAAGGCCGCAGCGCTGTCGGCAGCATGGATCGGGGGACACCGATGACCTCTCGTGACGCTATGGAAGGCGGAAGCGTCCCGCCACAGAAGCCGATCGGCCCGGTCATCGAGACCGACGACAAAGACCTCATGGCGGGTGCACTGAAGGAGGCCACGGCCGGGGACCTGCGGTTCGAATGGATGGCCGCGCAGAACGCCGCCACCGAGGCCAGCAAGGCAATCGGCAAGATTCTCGGCATCGAGGAGGCGATGAGCGAGATCACGCTGGATAATTTGAGCCAATTGCGATCCGGTTCCCAGCTGGCCACCATGTTCAACAACACACTCAACGCGCTGGGCGAAGTGCTGGGTGGCCACAAAGACTCGTTGACCAACGCGATGGAAATGTACAAACTCGCAGGCAAGAAGTACATCGATGTCGACTTGGATAACGCGAGCGACATCAGCGGCACGGAAAAGAAGCGATACGGTTCGTATCTCGACGGCATCAAAGCACCCACCAGGCCTTCGGGAAGATTCCTCACCGAGGCCCCAAAAAAGGGCAGCGTACCGAAAACGCAATACCTGGACGGCGATAACGACGGCGAGGCCGTCCCCCTCGGCAACCGAGATTTCATCAATACCACTTTGACCGATAAAGAGGAAGATCTCACCACCACCTACGACGGCACTCCGGTTTTCGACCCAGCCAAAGTTGTCAAAACGGCCAACCTTCCGAACAGTCTCTCGAACTTCTTGGGATCCAATCAGACGCAGCCGAAGGGTTTGCAACAGAATCAGTTGGAAATATTTTCGCCCGATCCGGAGAATCCGGACAGTCAGTTGTGGCGTGACTTGTACGAACTCGGGCAGCACACCGGGGACGCGATCAAACCGGTGGATTACGCTTCCAAGATGTGGAAATGGATGGCGGAGGTACTGGACGACGCCGTCGGTAGCTACGCCAAGAATATCGCGAACACGCCCGAAGACCAGTGGCGGGGCAGCGGCCGCAACGCGGCGACAAAAGCAGTCAAGGACTACAGCACAAAAGTAGCCGACCTGACCACGCGCATGCACGCGATGGCCGACAACCTCAAATACACCTCGGAATGGCTGGCGGACACCAAAAAAGGTATGCCCACTCAGCCGAATCCGCCGAAAACGCAGACCATGTACTACGAAGGTGAGGGTGGTTCCGGTTCCTATGACGCCCCCGCAGCGATAGTCAGCGCCGCGAATAAGCGCGACCTCGCGATTTATCGGCAGAATATGGAAAACAACTATGTTTCAGGCGTTCAGGCATCGTCACTGCTGGTCCCGGCGCTGAACGAGATCCCGTCGACCGCGCCGAAGGTCGACGAGGATGGGAAAGCCACCGACTCGACCGGTGATGGTGGCGGTGGTGGCGGCAGCCAGGACACCGGGGGCGGCAGCCAGTACACCGGGGGCGGCCCCGGAGGCCCCGGCCTCAGCTACACCGGGGGCAATAACCTGCCCACTGGTGAGGTGCAAGACCAGGGTCAGACGCAGAAAGAATTGGACCGTCAGCGCCTCGCGGCGGAGCAGGCCCAGCGCGATCAGCAAGCATTCGACCGCGAGCAGCGAGACTTCGTGCGCCAGCAACAGCAGGAACAAGCCGACTTCGATCAGCAACAACGAGCACTGGCGGCCCAACAGCAGCAGGATCAGGCGACGCAGCAGGCGGCGGCAGCCGGACAGCAGGCGATGCAGCAAGCCATGTACGCCGGCCAGCAGGCCGCCGAGCAGGCGGCGCGGGCCGCGCAGGAGAAGCAGCTGGCGGACAAGGCATTCGCGGGATTGCCGGGGATTCCGCCCATTCCCGGGATGGACATCGACCCCAAAACCGGCCTGCCCAAACTAGGCGGCGGCCCCGGCCCAGGGTTGGCGAGTTCGCCCGTGGCCAAGGACCTGGCCCAGGCATCCAAGTTGTTTCCGCGCGCGGGCACCGCGGTCACGGCCGCTGGGGCGGCCGCGGCGGCAGGCCGGGCCGGCTTGGCGCCCTTGGCCGGTGCCGGCACGCCCGGCGCGCCAGGCGCGGCGGGCCGCAACGCCGGAGGCGAATCGGGCAACCAGCACAAGCCGCCGACCTGGCTCCAGTCGACCGAAGCCCTGGAAGACGCACTCGGTGACGCACCACGCGTAGTCAGGCCCGTGATCGAAAGATGAATCGCACCTGGAACTTCACCGACCTGGAGTTCGTCGTCGCCTGGGAGACCGCGCAAGCGGATATCCTGCCGGCGCCGTTCATATTCACCAGTCGAACCAAGTATTACGACGACTACCAGCGTGAGAAACGGGAAATCCGTGAGCAGCTGCGCGGCAAGCTGGACCGTAGTTTCGACAGCGTGCTCGATGTGGTTGCTCGGCCGGACATCCGGGTCGAGTTGCACGGCTGGGGCAGCGACGAGGAGGACGCCGAAAGTCAGATCCGCCTGCTCGCGGTCCGCCGCGAGGGCTACGGATACCTGCTGAAACAGCTTCCAGGCGAGACGGCGTGGCACAGCGGCGGCTACACGGTCACCGAGTGCGCGCCGCTGGCGCTCGCCGAGGCGCTGACCGCGGAGCTACCCGAGGTGGACGCGGGCAAGCTCGGAGACATCGCGCTCGTCAAGCAAACCAACGGCGCCGACCTCGACTTCTCCTACGGCCGGTCGTTCGTGGAAGACTCCTTCGACGACACCGTCGAACAACAGGCCGACCAATTCCTCCGCACCCCGACCACCGGCGAGGGCGTGATCGAGATCGCCCAGGGGATTTCCCGGTTCGGCCCACGCGGGGTAGCCAGGAAGCGGTTGTACTGGCGGGACCTGGACGGCGATGGGCGCTACGCAATCACCGCCGCAACCCCGCCGGTCGCGGTGGCAGCCGACACCAAACGGCTCACCACACTGGTGAACTCCGGCATCGCGGAAGTGGTCAAGGCCATCAAAGACGAACGGCGATAGGCAGCCTTTCCTCTGTGAGGTTCGCCGCCCATTGCCATCTTGCGCATTGTGCGGGGTATTCACGTCGTGGTGGGCCACCGGCCCACACGGTCCGGCGCTTGGGATTTCGACCGTCGCGCGCCGAGCGTAGCCGAATCGAACGACCCCGCTCCCGACCATCACACGGCCGGGACCGGGGCCGTTGCATGCGTGTAAGCCCATGACAAGCAGATACTGCGCGCTACAGCAGCTGTTCGGCGCCGGTGCGGCCACTGCCGCAGACAGCGCATGGCTGATGCAGCACCCCGGCTGCCGCTGGCCGAGCCGGTCGTCAGAACTCGAGCTCGGACCAAGGGATTCGGATCGGGAACGGGAAGTCGAAGACAATACCGTCGGTGTTTGCCGAGGTCCATTCCCCTGCCACGACATAATTGGCAGGGCGAAGTGGCGAAACGCCGTCCGGGAGTCGGCCGTGGCCGGTCTCCAGCGCGAATGCGCGAACGATATTGATGCGCCTCGGTCCGCGCCCGAGCAGGACTTCCCAGTACCACGGGATGCCCGCTCCGGCGTAGCGCGCCTTCTTCGCCTCGATGTCGCGTTCGGTGTTCGACGGTGACAACACCTCGCCGGCGAGATTCACGTCCGTTGCGCGGATGTCCTGGTATTCCTCTTCGAGGCAGCGGTAGACAAGGAAATCGGGTGTCACGAAGTCGGATTTCCCGGTGTTGCCGAAGAAGACATTCGTCTCCGTCGAGACCCGCCAGCAGTGTTCCAGTTGACTGTGCATGTCCTGTCGGGCACAACGACGAAGGGTGGTCCATAGCAGGTTGGTGCAGTCCTGGTGCTCGGCCGGACCACGTCGCACCCACACGACACGGCCGTTCCACAACTCGATCTGACCTGCGATCTCCTCGGGGAGGCGTTCGAGTTCCGCCCAGGTCATGTACTCGGGAAGGTCGGGTCGCTGGACGTGCGAGATCGACATATCGCCATGCTATCCGCTGGCCGGGCTGCTGGATGGTGCTGATTCTCCAGCGCCACGGATCAACGGCACGTATCGGCCCGAGTCCAGTCGAAGATGAAGCGTCCATCGCCTACCCGCTGCCTAGGGACTGCACCCCGACCAGCGCCCGGTCCCCGCGGCATACCGAGCAGCACTCGGCGCAGCATGGCTTTGCTCGCCCCGAGGAACCGCGATCGAGCCGGGGATTCCTCGCCTCCGGTGGGCAACCCGGTCACAGAACGCGATGATGCCGACATACTCGACCAGACCGTCGATCGCCTGCTGCTCCACTGTGCCGATGGCGTCGAGGTCCGTCCCCATCCGTTCGGCAGCCTCGGGTCGAGACAGGCCCTGGAGGTAAACCAACCCACAGAACCGCTGATGCTGCTCCGGCAGATCGGCGATGGCAGACATCAACATCCCCGGGTCGCCACCACCCAGCCACGGGGCGACCTGATCAGGCACCCGCTGAGCCACACCGGTCCAGACTTCGGGTCGCCCGGCAGTATTCACTCAGGGATGCGGATCACCATTCCCCTCGGCAGCCGATCCGTCCCGATCCTCGGCTGCGTCGGCCTGTGCATGGTCGTCGTCGGAGATCTGGTCGTCGACGCCAGCGATCGCCGTTGCTTCCTCGAACGGCGCCACAGCGAGCGATCCGTCGCGATCGGTCTCGATAGTGGTGGGAACACCTGCGGCGATGTGCGCTGTTACGACATCGGGCGCACGATCACTGTCGTTTCTGTCTGCGGGCGCCTCGTTCGGGATGGATGAGGGCCGGGTGACCGCGTTACGTCAGTTGTGCCGCTCTCTCATCCCATCGGCCGCGCCAATGCATCCAGCTCGGAAGTGGAAGTGGTTCGGATTCGGCGCCTTGAATGTCTCTTGATTGCCATCCTTCACGCTGGAGAGAATCGTTCCAGTAGGCGTCTCGTTCGGCGCGGAAGTATCTCACGATGACGGGCAGCGCATCCATACCCATCATGTGGGAAACGCCGCGGAAGAGCCACAGCTTCGAGGTCGGGATCAGTCTGGCGTTGGTGTGGCTTTGGTGGGGCGGTGAGAACTGGTCGGCGGCACCGTGCACAATGTCGACCGGGACTCGGTATCCACCGAACCTTATTCCCCAGTTCCCGGTCGTCTGACGGGCGTCGTCGCCCCATGCTCGTGGGTAGTTGCGCAGCGCGCGTTGGTAGCCGCGGGCGAGCGCGTGGCGATGTGTGCCCACCCACATGTGGTCCATCGTGGTGAATTCTTTCTCGTTGTAGCGAATCAGATACTCCCCGTCACGCGCGATACGGAGGGCCTTCTCCATGAGGTCCGCGACCATGACTTCGAGGGGGGTGTCGTAGATGTCTCGGTTCGCCTTGGCCATGCCGTGCAACCAAGAACCCATGTCATCGAGCTTCGGAGCGGTGCCTACGAGTGTGACGACTCGGTCGACGTGGCGGGGATCCAGCGCGCCGACCGCGACAGCCACCGCTCCACCACCAGATCGTCCGAGCACGGAATAGTGGTCGAATGCGAAAAGTTCGGTCGCGATGTAAATGATGTCGCGGGCGCAATCGGCCACGCTGCGGCCCGGCAGCGGATCCGAGTCGCCGTAACCAGGTCTTTCCACAACGATGAGCGCATATCCTCGTTTTTTCAGTTCCCAACTATTCGGCAGCGGGCCGTCGACTCCGACGGGCGTACCGGGCGACAGTAGGACCGGGTAGCCGTACGGGTCGCCCAGAAGGCGGAAGTGGACGGTCCTGCCGTCCGGCATTCGCGCGGCGTAGAGCGTCGAAATATTGCCGAGGTCGGCGGTTTCGACGGGTTCGGGGACCTTGTGCACAGCGTCGTCGGGCAATGCGCCGTGGTGGCGGCCGAGACGACGGGCCAGACTGCGCCGCTCGAGGATCGAATCGCGTTCCTGCCAATCGTGTTTCGGATCGCGAGAAGGCTTTGTGGAGGTACTGGCATCGGTGTCGGCGGAATCCGCCGCTTCGCTGCGCTCTTCCTCGGCCCGCGGCCCACCTGCGCGATCCGGCGTCGGCTCGTCCGGACGGCTGGTGGGCACATCTTGCTGTGCGGCGGGAGCATCCGTACCGGACCGCGGTGGCGGTGCCGGTCGACCGGCATCCGATCCCCTTCGTCTGCCGCCGAACGCACCGGCATTCGGGTCACCCGGAGTTGCGGCAGCCGCCACCGCACCGTCGGTCATCCTCGGGGTCCGGCCGCGCCGGCCGAACAATGGTTCTGCCACCGTAGGATTGACATCCCAGCCACGAACCGGACGCGACGAACGATCCAGCCCCGCCGCGAAACCCGTCTCGCCGCCGACCGACCGACCCGCACCGGGCCCCGGTACCGGGGCGTCGTCGGCAGCAGGTCCAAGCGGCCGGGCCGCGGCAGACCCGACCTGTGGCGCGTCCGGTCCGAGAGGCCGTTTCAGCCGAATAGGGTGTTCATCGGGAATTCCGTCATCGGCTGGATCGCCCTGAACGAGGATCGGTCCACCCCCGTTGGACTGATCGGTCCATTCGAGAATCGTGACGAGAGCTTCGATTTCATCGACTTCTCCGACACGGCCGGCGGCAGGGGCAAGTTCGGCGGCACGGTCGACCATCCGTCGGATTTCGGCCAGCTCGCCTTCGGCCACGTCCGGCGCCAGGTTCGTGCGTACACGCTGATTGCCGATCACCGCGTCCCTGGCCGCACGATATGACCGCTGGTAGGCGAGTTCGGGATCGAACACTGAGTCCATCGCCAGCTGGTGGTCCGGGCCGGCCACCACCGGAACGTCGCCGATCACCGTTCCAGTACTCCTCAGACGCGCCAACTCAGCCAGGATCCGGTCGAAGGCCAGATTCAACACCGTCGCGTCGACCGCATTGCCCTCCCGAAAACGTTGCGCGGTCATCCGGTTCAACTCCACATACCGCGCCTCCAGGCTGCTGATCCGCTGTGCCGCCTCCGGACTCGGTTCGACCGCCTCGACCCGATCACCACCGGGCGAAGTGTCAGGTGCTGCTGGACTGTCGCCGACGTCGCTGTCAACGGTGCTCGCCGATCCGTGTTCATCGGAAACTCCGTCATCGGCCGCATCACCCTGAACGAGGGGCGGTCGACCGCCCCCGTTGGACTGATCTGGCTGTTCGAGAATCGTGACGAGAGCTTCGATTTCATCGACTTCCCCGGCACGGCCGGCGGCAGGGGCAAGTTCGGCGGCACGGTCGACCATCCGTCGGATCTCGGCCAGCTGGCCCTCGGCCACGTCCGGCGCGTACCTGTGTACCTGCCGATAGCCGAGCACTGCATCCTCGGCCTCACGGTATAACCGCTGGTAGGCGAGTTCGGGATCGAACACGGAGTCCATCGCCAGCCGGTGGTCCGGGCCGGCCACCACCGGAACGTCGTCGATCACCGTTCCAGTACTCCTCAAACGCGCCAACTCAGCCTCGATCCGGTCCAAAGCCAGACGCAACGTCCTCACTGCGACCGCATCCCCATCCCGAAGGCGTTGTGCGGCTATCTGGTTCAACTCCGTGTACCGCGCCCGCAGGCTGCTGATCCGCTGGGCCGCCTCCGGACTCGGTTCGACCGCCTCGACCCGATCACCACCGGGCGAAGTGTCAGGTGCTGCCGGACTGTCGCCGACGTCGCTGTCAACGGTGCTCGCCGATCCGTGTTCATCGGATGGCGGTTCGGGCTGCTGCCCACGCCCCCCGACCGCCCATCCCTCCGGATTCGGGCCTACGGCGTGGACCAGGCCGGGGTCGAATCGCTGTCCACGTGGTGGCGGCACTACGAGTCCGCCGATATCCCCTGCTTTTCGTCTGGGAACATCCAAGCCGAACCCGGCGGGATCTTCCGGCACCCATCCCCCGGCACTCGGCTCGTGGGGTAGGTGTGTCAGCGGCTCCGTATCGACACCTGATCCCCGAGATCCACCGTGACCCGCATCGGGCGGTCCTTCCGCAGGCCGGGCCGTCGACCCATCGCCCGCTCGGGGCTGATCCGACGCGCTGTGCTGATCCGGAGACTGCGCTATACCGGCCCCACCCGCAGGCCCGTCCCTAGGTGGTGGTCCGGGATCCAACGGTCGCGCGGAACCGCCACCGTCATCCTCGTCTGGGCGCTCCGTCTCGTCGGCCGATTCTCCCAGTCGCGCTTGATGTTCCGCTTCGGGGTAGGAGCTGACATCGTGCCCGCTATCTGCGGCGTGCGACGAGTTGCCGCGGAGGTACGCTGCGGATTTGCGGTTTTCCTGACGCGGCGGATTCGGATCGGTCGACGCCGCGCGAGATGGGTTGCCCTCCGGAGCCGGTGCGGCCTGATGTCCGGCGGCGAACGATACCGCGGGGTCGAGGAAGTCGTTCAGTTGCCTGCGGAAGTTTCTGGTCGAGGTGCCCCACATGCGCTGAGCCTCGAAGAGGTTGCGGTCGAGACGACTACTGAGTTCGGAGGGCGGTCGCCATCGCGGATCGGTCTGGCGGGCGACTGTCACCGTGATGATGTCCTGCAGGATCTGTTGGACTTCGACGAATTGGGCGTAGCGGTGGGAATTGGGTCCATGGCGGTCGCGCACTGCCGAATCGAAACCAGGGTCGCCGAAGCCAGCCTGCTCCCAGCCCAGTACACCGGACAGTGTGCCGTCCTTGATCAGCATGGTTTCGAGCTCATAACCCTTGTGCAGGAACTGGAATTTCACTTCCCGCATGGCATCGACGTCCAGCAGCAGCGGCATGAAGGGGTGTTCGGGGACGCCGAGCATGGTCAGGCTTTCCGATACACCGGGAACCTGGTCGATGGCTTGCCGGAGTTTCGCCATCTCGCGGTCGACCTCGAAGGTGAACCAGCCGGCAGCGTCACCGTCGGCCGGGAAACCGGAAGGCAGGTACTGCCGCAGCGGCTCGATCGGCACCCGGCGCAGCTGCCGCCGGAATCCGGCGATGCCCCGGAGCATCGCGCCCTGGTGCTCGGAGTATTCCTCTCCTGTGGGTGAGTGTCCGGGCAGCCTGCGCACAATGAGCAACGGGGCCGACTCCTCCGATACCCGACCGTCCGGCAGCTGCACACCGACCATGGTCTTCAGCACCTGTGGGACACCCTGCAGACCGTGTCGGGCGAAGTGTTCCAGTAGGACGTGGTGCGGGAACATCGGAACCTCGGGTGTGGGCTCGCCGACGTACACGAAGTAGTCCTCGCCCGCCGGGAGATACAGTCCGCTGCGGCCCTGTTCGGCGGCGGACTGGAACGCCTGCTGAGTCAGCTCGTGCGCCACCTCGTCGGGCATCTGGACCCCACGCCAGCCGCCGAGGTGCCGATAGCGGTCGGCGGGCAGTGGCTGGCCACCAGCCAGCGCGATGCCGGCCCAGCGGGTCGCTGGTGCACCGGAGGACGGCGCGGGCTCGGACAGGGTGCGCAGCCCGAGATCGATTCCGCGACGGGCGAGCTCGTCATCGATCTCATGCAGCCTGCGCTCGTCGCTGTTGGAGTGTCGGGCAAGTTCGGTCACATCGTCCAGTGCCATTATCTCCAGCGCGACGGCGGCGAAGTGGGCGGCCTCGGGGGAACGCGACGCCGCCATCCGGCGCAGCGGTGCCGATGTGTCGTCACGGGTGGGCTGCCAGTCGGAGGGCAACCGTGGCATGGACAGCGCCGCGGCCAATTCGCTCTTGATGTGATCGCCGACGACCAGCTCATCACGGAGCCAGCGGCTGAACCAGTCGAGGACCTGCGGCATCTTTCCGGCGCCTTCGGCATGCCGCCATTGGTCCTCGGTGACCGATTTCAGCCAGCGCGCCATTTCCATGAATTTGTATTGGATATCCGACCAATGCACGGACTCGTCCGGATCGAAGCCGATCATGGTGAGCAGTTCCGTCCGGAGTCCGCCAAGACGATCGGACAATTGCTGTAGGACCGGTGAATCCGGGCCCAATGAGGTCGGGTCCACTCCGTAGGCGCTTGCGGCGATATCGCGGCGGCCGCGGGAAGCGTACATGAGGATGCCGATTCGCTTGTACATCAACGTATCCACCGAGAAGCCTCGACAGTCGATTCCACTCTTGTCCCAGCCCGGCAGATCGGCCTCGCGGGCGCGGCCCCACAGTTCATGCATGATATCGGTGTGGACATCGGCGAAGCGCTCCATGATGTACCGGTCCGTGCCCAGTTCGCCGGTACGGCCGACCGAGCGGGCGAAAATCTCGGTGACGATCCGGTCGGCCGCCGCTTCGTCACCGGACAGCATCGACCACACCCACCGGTAGACGAGTTCGTCGTCGGCCTCGGACAGCACACCGAAGGTGTCGGAGTCCCGTTGGACCTCCCGGACCAGTTCGCTCATCTCGCGAGCATTCGGCCATTTCTCCAGATCGGCCCGCTGTTGTTCCGGTGTCGCACCGGGCGTTTCGACCTCAGCCACACGGTTCGACTCGTCGATGGCACACGACAAGGTGTAGGTGCCATCCATGTGGTACTCGGCATCACAGTCGGCGGTGATACCGGCCAACTGCCCGGTCTCCAACATCATTTCATCGGCTTCCCGGGTCAGCTCGGGATGGCGCGAAACGCGCTTGTCGGTCATGTCGATCCGCAGTCGCCGGTTGTCCGGGTCGCCGGTGACAGTGAAGTCGATGACGAGAAGATCGCTGTGGGGCAGGGTGGGGTCCATGCCGGGCCGGCTCGCCAGCTGACTCCAGCAGAGCTGGAACGCATCCACCATTTCCCGTACTCGCATAAACGGCCACCCATCATGCACCATGCGCACGATCTGGCGGTTGCGCTGAATCATCAATGGCTCCAGCTGTGGACTGCGTGGCGAATTCACCAATGTGGAAACCAAAGACTCCAGGTTGTACACCATAAAGTACCGTGCCGGCAAACCCAATGACTGCCGGGCCGAGCCGATCGCCTTGATCAGCGCATTCACCATGTTGAAGGGAATATCCGCATTGTGCTCGGTTCTCATCAGCTGGGACATGCGGACCAGATCGTGCACCACCCTGGCCTTCTCCAGGAAGTCGACATACGGCCGCAGCCTCGGACGCCGGTCGTATCCCGGGAACGAGTTACGCTGCCCCAGGATCGCATCCTGGAATGACTTGGGACCGAACTGAGCCAGACCCCAGTCCAAAAGGAACCGCTTGCCGACTCTGTTGCGCAGCAGGTTGGACAGGATCGGGTCGGCTTGCAGGAGCACGAACTCCTCCGGCGGCACGTTCGACAGATCGAGTCCGTCCAACAGTGAATTCGGCAATCCGGCCAGGTCGAAAATCATCTGGTACAGCGGTTTCCGACGGAAATGCTGGTACACCTGCTCCAGATGTTCATAGTGCATCCGCAGGAACCGCGCGGTATCACCCGACGGCGGATAATGCTCGGACAGCCCCAGCCGCCGTCGCAGTTCGTCGGTCAGCGGCACTTTGGCACCGACCTCCTCGAGTTTGGCGACGAGCCAAGTGAAGACGCCCTCTTCACTCCAGTCGGCGGGCGACTCGCCTTCGATCGCCAAGTCGATGGTGCCTTCGTCATCGGCATAGAGCCTGCGCGGCACTCCGTCGACACCTTCCTCGGCCAGGATGGTCAGGATGATGGACTCGTCCGGGAAGACGACCAGATCCATCGGCGGAGCGTCGGGATCGGCCTGTGGTTTGCGGACTCCGACGGCATAGCCGCCGTGCAGGTAGACATCACGGTAGTTCCCCGAATATTTGGTGCCGTGCTCGATCGCCAGCGACCGGATCTCGGCGACATCCTCGGCGGTCATCGGTCTCCCGGCGTCACCGCCGAAATACTGGAACGTACGCGGGGGTGGGACCTTCAGCAGGGTGTCGGCGTGCGGGCTGATCACCCAGTGCTCTTCCCGTTCCATCTCCGGACGCACAAGTTGACACACCAGATCTAACAGGTCATCGGTCTCCGGGGGAACCGGTTGACCAGGCAGCAGCCGTCGCGCCCGGATCAATCCCCGCTGTGCTTCCTCAGCGAGCAGCGGCCACCGAATGTTGGCCAATTGACCCATCCGCACTGCATCGACCAGCCGGACGACCGATCGGATCGCACGAGCCAGCACAATGCGATCGACATAGGGACGCAGTTCCTCGGGAATCCGGGTGCCGCCTTCTGCTTCGGCGAGCAGCGCCGCCTGATAGTCCGGCGGGCCGTACACTGTATTGCCCCACTCGAAAATACCGATCGGACCGTGCTGCCGCTTTGTCTGATGACTGTGCGTCAGATCGCCGTAGAGAAGCTGGAAGTCCTGGGGTTGCAGCAGGTCATAGTTCGGCTGCCATTGCGTGATCTCCTCGGTCAGGCCGAATAGCGCCAACACCGTCTGATAGTGCCGTTGCTGCCAATGCTGTTGGAAGAATTCGATATCGCCGTCCCACAACCCGCGGAGGAATTCCTCGGGTCGCTGTGGGCCTGCAAGAGCACCTTCGGGAAGACGCCTCGACGGCAGCTCGGCGAGCTGTTGCTCCACGGTCGGCAGACCCGCCCGAACCCTGGGATGAAAACCTGGCAGAATCGTGCGGGTTTCACCAGGCTCGAGATCGACATCAACATCGATGTCACCGTCATCGTCGCTGTAAATCCGTTGCGGCGCGGCATCGACGGATGCCGCGATCCGTCCGATGATCTCCGACGAGGAGCAGAGTTCCGGATCCAGCCGATACGCAAGCCCCATACGGAACCGGACAAGGAAACCCAAGTATTCGTAGACGTCCTCATTGTCTTCTTTGCGCAGCTTGCCGTAGATCACCGCACCGCGGCGCAGGACCTGAGCGTCGGCACGCGACACAGTCATACCCGAGGGCGAGCCGAATGTCCGATAGGCATCCGGGGGGAACAGCCAGCGGTGCGCCGACTGTGACGGTTCGATCGTTGAATTCGGGTTGGCGGCGAAATCGGTGCTGTTTCCTGCTTGTAAGGAGAGGCCGGCCATGACGTCCAGGAACCCACGCGGCCCGACCGGCAACGGCGGTTTGCCCCACACCTTCCGGGCGCGGTTGACAGCGGACCACAGCTCGGCAGCCAGCCGTCGAGCCTCATGCTGGGTCAGCGTGTGGGTTGCTATGGCACTGACCATGTCGGCGACCGCGTGCATGGCCCGCGCCACCGCGATCCGCTGCAGATACGGCCGCAGCTCCGGCGCGGGTTCGCCGCTGCCGTACCTGCTGAACACAATGGCATCGGCGTAGTCGGCGGGACCATAGAAGGTGGGCCGCAGTCCAGGAACCCGGAGTTCGTCGCTGCGGCGCACAATATCCTCAGGCGCCAGCTCGGTATCCAACGGCTGGAACGGCTGTGAGCGCAGCACCGCGGGATCGAACGACACATCCTGGGTCAACAGCGCCGGGAAGTCGAACATGGTGAAGGCTTGGTCTTGCAGCGGATCGGTCCGCAGTTCTTGGTAAATCCGCTCATCGCGGTCGAGCAGTCCGCGCAACAGTCCGAGAACATCACCGGAGGCAGGCCAGTCCTCGGGCAACTCCGGTAGGAGCTCAGGCGGCAGCTGTTCCAGTCGCCGAGTCGTCTCGTTCCACGCCGCCTGAATTACGCCATCGTGCTTGTCGGTCAGCCGTTCGCCCTCGACACGGCGGCGGATCTCGAACCCGTCACCGACAAACAATATCGGCGACGGTTCGGCCAGGAACTCCGCGGCCGCCTCGAGGGTGTCGTACAGCGGCAACACCACCGGGTCGAGACTACGGATCCTCTCGAGAGTGACCCAGATCTCGAAATCCCGGTACTCGATGATGTGGGCGTTGTGGCGTTGATTACACGGTCGGTGAATACCCTTCGTCGGGGCCGCATTGAACAAGGCGACGGCCTCCTGCCGCGACATCCGGCGGCCAGAACTTGCACCGAGGCAACGGTATTCCTCGGCGGGCAGCAGTTCGGCCAGCACCGGTTCGGTCAATGCCGCGGCAACCGGTGACACAACCCAGATCGGCTCGTCGTCTTCCTCGTCGGCGTCGGCCGACTCCTGCGCCGGTTCGGGCTCGTCGGCTGCGGCGTACGGCGCATCGGTCGATGGAGCATCCTCGGACCAGACAAACACCGGCAGCTCCGGCTCGCTTTCAGAATCCGCGTCCACCGACTCCGGATCCTCGTCCGCCTCGACGTGCGAGGCGTCAGCCGACGCCGGCGTCTCGGGTGTGCTGAGCTGTGGCCGCTCCCCCTCGGACCGCGTGCCCGCCGACGCCGGATCCTCCTGCGTCTCGGCATGCGCGTCGTCCACCGAAACCGGTGGCTCAGGGGCGACGAGCAGTGTGGGCTCCTGCTCGCCCTCGGGGCCGGTGCCTACCGAGACCGGTTCTTCGGCAGGCGCCGCGGCCTCGGGTGTGTCGAGCGCTGGCTGCTCCCGCTCGTCATTCACCGCAGCGTCAGGCGGGGGCTCGACCACCGACACGGGCTGCTTCGCCGGGACCCCCTCGTCCTCGGGTGACAGTACCTGCGGCCGCTCGGTGGCGATCGCGCTGCGAAAGACCGAAGCAGGCTGTGGTGCGGCGTTTTCCGTACCAGGTCGGGTCGACACCATGGTGGTGACGCCGCCGGTGCCACCGAGGTGCCCCTCGGCGCGCAACCAGTCGTAGGCGCCGGTCACCACATCCACCGGCAGCTCGAGCACCGCGGCGAGATCGTCCGGTCGCGGCAGGAGCTCCCCCAAGGCCGGATCGCCCGCGTTGATAGCCGCCCGCAGTTCGGCCGCCAGTTCCACCACACCCTGCGGCACTCGACCGAACCGTTCGCGCAGCCGCTCCGGGTCGTACCGGGCGTAGCTGCCCGCCACCGTGGTATCCGCGCCATAACGCAGGATCAGGTGTCCTTGGTCGCGTGCCTGGCGATAGGCCCGGGCGACGGTCGCCGGGGAAATGCCGAGCGCGCGGGCCAATTCTTTGCTGCCGGGCAGCTGCCACTTCGCTTTCACGTCACCGTTCAGAACGGCGGCCCGCAGTATCCAGGCCAGGATGTCGACGTCCTCATGTTCGGGCTCCGGATACCGCCTCGCCCAAGCGGTCACGATGACTGCCAGGTTCGCCGCGGTGATGATGCCCTCGACCCGACCGTCGTCCGCGGCGGCGGTCGCCGGGTGCGCCTGATGCTCCGCGATGACGGTTCCACCCCGACCCGGCCGAACCACCACCAGCTTCAGCCGCTTGTCCAACTGTCCGTAGGCTTTGACCACAGTTCCCTCGGCTACTCCGAGATGAGTGGCAACTGTCTTCGCGGCAGGCAGTCTCCGCCCTGGGGCCAACCGACCGGCCAGGATCTCCTGTGCGATCGCGTCCGCCACCGTCGCGGATATCGGGAACCGTTCGCGCAGTTTATCCGGCACCAAATGCCGGTCGAACAGCTCGGCCAGCTCCGGCATCTCGATCGGAGCGGGCGGAACCGCGAGCACCACCGTTCCGATGCGCGGCCCCATGCGCACCAATTGCTGGGCCGCCAACTGGTTGTAGGCCCGACGCAGCGTGCCTTCGGATACGCCGATCCGGCGGGCGGAGTTTTCATCCTTCGGCAGCTGCGCGCCCGCAGGAATCCGATGCCGGGTGATCAACTTACCGAACACATCCGACAGCACGGCCACCTGCCGTTCGCCTCCCCTGATCCGGGCTTGCACGTCGAATTCCCCGAGCAGCTCCGTCAATGTCGCCGGATCGACCGGCCCGGCCAAGCGGGTGCGAAGGTTTTCGCGTGGGCCGTGGGTTGATTGCTCGTCCCCATCGGAGATTTCCTCGGGATCGACCACCAGCACATCGCTCGCCGCGGCCTCGGCATGCGCGATCGCCGCCACCATGTTCGCACCGTCACGCAGGATCAGGTGTCCGTGGTCACGTACCTGGCGATAGGCCTGGGCCACGGTCGCCGGGGCGATACCGAGCGCCTGGCCCAATTCCGCGCTGCCCGGCAGCTGCCACGTCGCTTTCAGATCACCGGCCAGGATGGCGGCACGCAAGGTCCAGGCCAGGGTATCGACGCCCTCGTCCTCGGGCGCCGGATGCCGCTGCGCCCAAGCGGTCACGATGGCTGCCAGATCCGCCGCGGAGACAATGCCCTCTTCCGCCGCGGCGGTCGACGGGCGCTCCTGCAGCGCCGCGATGACGATTCCGCCAGGCCCCGGCCGAACCACCAGCAGCTTCATCCGCTTGTTCAACTGCCCGTAGGCCGCGAGCACGGCTCCCTTGGATACTCCGAGACGAGTGGCGACCGTCTTGGCGGACGGCAGTTTCCGCCCCGGCGCCAGCCGACCGGACAGGATCTCCTGTGCGATCACGTCTGTCACTGTCGCGGTGCTCGGCGGCCGGTCGGCCGGGTCCCGCGAGACCGAATGCTCGGCGAAAATTTCGACCAGCTCCGCCATCTCGATCGGAGCAGGCGGCACCGCGAGCACCACCGTTCCGATGCCCGGCGTCCGCGCCACCAGTTTCTTGGCCGCCAACTGGTGGTAGGCCGAGCGCATCCTGTTTGCGGATAGACCGAAACGGCGGGCGAAGTCATAGTCATTGTCCGTCGGCAGTTTCCGACCTGCGGGAATCCGATGGCGGGTGATCAGTTTCTCGAATGCCTCCACCAGCACGGGCACCGCACGTTCGCCTGCCGCGATCCGTCGCCGTACATCGTGTTCGTTCAGCAGGTCAGTCAATGTCGCCGGTTCGATCGGCTCCGGCTGGCGGGTGCCGAGATTTGTGCGTGGGCCGCGGGTTTCCTGCTCGTCCTCATCGAAGATTTCCTCGGAGTCGACCAGCCGAGCCTCGTCCGGACCGGCACCTGGTTGCGGCGCAGCCGATGCCGACCCGTCCTGGAAACCACGCCCACCGAAAGCACCACTCTGTCCACCATCCCGGCTGGCGTGCGTGATCGCCGCGTCGACCATCATCGTCCGAGCCCGGGCCCGGCGGCCGAAGCCGCGGAACGGGTCGGCCACCGCATTGGCGAAGTCGTCATAGCGGAACGTCGGGTCCGGGCCGTACACCTGCTCGTGGTACCGGCTGGTCACAGTGCGGCTGACCGGCGCCGCAGGTTGCTTCGGCTGCGCCGCCTGGCCGTCCAGCGCATCAGGACCCTGGGCGGCGATCCCTCGCACCACCGCCGGATCGAGGTCCGGATCGACGCGGGGAGCGGTCAGCCCGTTCCAGCCCACATGGTCTCCCTTCGGCCCACGGTTGGCCTGGACGATGGGGTTGAACCGGACTTCGGGTTCCCCGCCCTCTCCGCGGACAGCCACATGCACTTCCACCGCACCGGGACCGGGGTCCTCGCGCGGCACCACGACTGCGGTGAGGATGGTGCCGTCGTGGACGGTGAACCGGCCCTGGAACACCGACCGGTCGTCGGTCGACAGCTGGGCGGTGAAGGAACCGTCATCCGGGTTGATGGTGATACGCACCATGGTGAAGTCGCCCGATGTCTCTCCGGTGAGGGTATGCCACACCTTGTAGACGCTTTCCTTGGCGGAGAACAACACCTTGTCCCAGTGCACGCCGCCCTCGGTGCCGATCCGGTCGAGCCAGGCTTTTTCTTCCGGGACAACGATTTTCGCCCGAGCAGCGGCCAGCAACGGTCCGTTGTTCTCGATAGCGATTCCGATCGCCTGGATGTCGCGGGCCTTGCCTACCACCGCGACGTAGTGGCTGTCTTTATGAGTGATGCTGCCGCGCAGGTGATCCGGCCATAGCGCTGGACGCCTGGAGCCCTGAGACAACAGCGGTGTCACCGGCACACCCAGGCTCCGCATCGCGCGATGCGCGCAAGTGCGGCCGTGCACGATCTCGCGTCCGCGCCGCGAGTCCGCACCATTGGGCAGCGACTCGAGCATCGACTCTTCCTCGGGCAGCAACGCCGCAGTCCGGTCGTCGCCGATGATCACGGCGCCTGCCACCGTGTCGGGCAGTCCGAGTCGGTCCAGCAGGGTGCGATCGATCGACGGATTGACCAGCGCGGACACCGACCATTCGAATTGGGCGGCCGCCACGCTGTGCAGCTGTTCGTTCGAGGTGTCGGCCGATCCGCCCAGTCGCGCGCCGATCTCACGCAGGAACGCTACGTCCGCACCGTGCCGTTCGAGCAGCACCAACGCCTGCGGCCGCGGCGTACCGAGCAGCACTCTGCGCAGCATCGCCCTGCGCACCCCAATCAACCGCGATCTGGTCGGGTGTTCCTCGCCGCAGGTAACCCGAGCCACCCGGTCACAGAACGCAATAATGCCCACGTATTCGATCAAGCCGTCGATCGCCCGCTGCTCCACTGTGCCGATGGCGTCGAGGTCCGTCCCCATCCGTTCGGCCGCCTCGGGTCGGGACAGGCCCTGGAGGTAAACCAGCTCACAGAACCGCTGATGCTGCTCCGGCAGATCGGCGATGCCAGACATCAACATCCCCAGGTCGTCCCCCATCACCGCGGCGACCTGATCGGGCAACCGCTGACCCACGCCAGTCCAGAATTCGGGGCGCTTGGCCATATTCACGCGGGGACCGCTCAGCGGCTCCTCCGGTGCGCTATCGGCCTGGACGTTGTTCTCATGCACGGCCATGAGGTTTCGGGCGATGACGACAAGCCACTCTTCGATACCCCTTTCACCGATGTCGGCGAGTTCGCCCATCTCGGCGAAGCGATCGACCGCACGTTCGAACGCCTCGTCGCGTTCGGTATCGAATTTCCATTTCGGATCATGTCGCAGGAAATCCCAGATCGTCGCCAGATCGGACATCGCCTGTTCGGTATCCACCCCCCGATCGCTCAGTCCTTGCAACCAGACTGCATAAGCATCATCGGGAACACTCTGCGAAGCGGTGGGCAGTGGTGTCTCACCTCGCCCGACGCCTGTTACGGCACCGCGAGGGGTAGGTGTACCGGAACTGCGTGCATCAGTCGGTGTATTCGAACCAGCGTTCTCGCCGGTCTCCGGGACGTCCACCATCTCTTCGGCCGGCGGTGTCTCGATCCACCCGGACGGCAAGGGTCCGGTGGTTCCCGGACCGAAGGTTCTCCTGAAAGCAGAAGGGTTGATCGGCCCGCTCCACTCCTTACCAGTAATCTTGCCGTTGAGGCGGATCTCGGTCAGCCGGTCGAGGGCGCCCTTGACGGCAGGGTCGCTCAGCCCGACGTCATGTAGAGCGATGCGCAATTGCTCCATTTTGACGGAGCGGACATGGGACATCACCGCTTCGCTGAGTTCCTTGCCGAGAAATTCTGTGACGAAATCCGAACGGATGCCGTAATGTCTATCGGCTTTTTCGGGAAACGAAAGGGCATTGTCTATGGCAACGATCCCCCCGTCGCGATCGGTGAGGAAGTTGCCTAGATGGCGGTCGCTATTGGCGATGACATAGTCGATCACAGCCATTTGCTCGCGGTGAACCTTCGGATATCGGGCAAGTTCACGCACTACCTGCGCCATCTTTTCCGAAAGCGGTGTATCGGGCGGCAGCCGATTCCACATCCGCAGGGGGTAGCTGGAGGACGAAAAGGTCTCCCACAGTTGATTCGACCCCGGCCCGTAGGTGCCATCGGCCAGGGCAGTCGGCGGTATACGACCGAAGCCCAACGCCACGTCGACCCGATATGCACCGACTTCTCGACGCCCGAGATGACCTGCTCCGAAAGGGATACCGTAACGCCCCCTGGGCGGAGGAAGCATGTGTTCCAGGTAGCCAGGCTTGTACACACTGTGGGCTCCCCCCGCCGCACGGCCACGGAAGACTGATGCCTTGAGCGCCTCGGGCTTGTCAGAACTCAATGTCCGCATCACCCGTTCGTACGGGCTCGGCCGATATTCGCTGGCGTGCGGGGCGTCCACCATCTCTTCGGCTGGCGCGTGGTCGGTGCCAGGGGTGTCCGGGTGTTCCCCTCCGACCTGCTGCGACGCCGCGTCGGACCGTTGCTTCCCGCTCCCCAGACCACCGCCCTCTACGCCACCCGCACCCGCGGCATGCGTTGTCGCGCCGTCGACCGCCTGCAGCGCGCGACCGAACCTGCCGAACGGATTCGCCACAACCGGATCGGCGTCGAGCCCCCGCGCCCAGTTCGGGCCGAACATTTCGGACGCCGCATCGCCCGGCGTAGCAGGCGACGGCGCCGGGGGTTGACTCGACAGCCCTCCGGTATGTCCGCTGTTGCGCGGTGGAGCGCTCGGCAGTGGTGGTACGCCGAAGTTCTCATCGGCTGGGGGACGCAATTCGGCAGGCAAGCGGTCATCTGGCATGTCGGACGTCCGCGGCTGCTCATCCGGTTCGCCGTCGACCACTGTCGGCTGCCCGGCCTCACCCGCGCCGCCCGCATGGCGTGCGAACAGGTCCAGATGCCGCATGACCTGGTCGCACCAGGCGCCACGCCCGAGCTGCACCAACTCCGGTCGCAGCCCGAACACTGTCTGGGCACACGAATACACATCCGACCACTCCAGTGCACGAGCCAACTCCGCTACACGCGTTTCCACAGCGCGCTCGGAAACATCCAGGCCGGTCGCGATAGTGGCGAGCGACATGGGCGGATCCGCAAGGAACCAGCGCCGGACGAACTCCTGCTGGTCTAGCGGCAGTTCGGCGAACAGACCCTCGACCACCATGCGCGCACGGACCTGTGCGGGCCTGCTGTCGGCCGGCCGGCCCTGCGAATCCGCCCACTGCACCAGCGATTGCCGCGCATGCCCTTTCGGGCGAACGTACCCCGCAGAGCCCGGTGCCCGAGCAACCGAAACCACACGGTTGTCCACCTCCTGCGTCAGCGGGGTCTCGCCACCCTCGGACGTCGTAACGGGCCCGCCCACGAAACCCAGTGATGCCGGGTCTGGCCCCGACCCCCCGCCACCCGAATCCAGCTGGCGCCGCGGCGCATCCACGCCGCTCGAGGGGTTATCGCGCGAAACAACCGGCGACGAGGTGAAAGCGGAGTGATCCCCTGAGTTGAACCGAACCCCGACGCGGACATTCTCGAGATTCCGGGCATGCTTCGGAAGTGCCGAAACGAGCCGGTCCTCGGGACCTTCGGCAACCCGCATCCCCAGCACCGCGACTACCTTCGCAGGCAGCGACCAATCCTCGAACGGGATGTTCTTGCCGAACTCGTGTACCACCACCTCGCCATCGACCAACTTCACATTCACCGCATGGCCCCACTGCGGTCGCCGCCCGTCCGCACCCTCGTACACCACCACCGCAATCATCGGCTTCCCGGTGGCCGCCACCCAATCACGCACCTGTTCCAACTCAGTGATCGCCGGATCCCAACCCGCCCCGACCACTTCCGGAACATCCTTCAACAACACACCGGCCGGATCCGCCTCAGCCAACCCCGCGGGCGGCTCCTGCCCCCGCGCCCTCCACATATCCCGCCGCGCCTTCGGCACGCAGTCCAGCTCGGCGTCTGGTACGTGCCCGGCGAGGCCGGCGCCCGGACGCTGGTATCGCCCGGACGCGTCCCCCTGCGCGTTCAGCCCCCCTGCGTCCGAACTCTGCTGTGGCACGGTGACCCGTGGGTACACGCGGTCTGCCGCGAAACCTGCCGCACCTCGTATCAACTGCCCCAGCCAACCGGCGACACCACCGAAGACAGGCTGCGCGATATCCAGCAGCTTCCTCCCGGATTCTCCGGGAAGAAGGCCGGCGATTGCCTCGGTAATGTCTTTTCCGGTACCCAGCCCCAGCTCCGCGGCCTCCCGGAGGACGGTGCTGAACAAGTACCTGTCGACGACCTCCATCATGTATTCTTCGGCCGCTCGATGGCCCATTTTCGACCAGATGAAGGCACAGAGATACCGCGCCCGCAGATATTCAGGGCTCTGGGGTTTGAGCCCTCGGCAGCCCGGAAAGTGCAGCGCCGACCACAGGTCGTTCTTCGGGTGCCTGGTCCACAACGCGTACTCGTCGTCGGAGAGCAAAGGGGCTGCCACTCCCACTGGGCCGGGCCACAGCCCACGCATCTTGGTGTGGTCGTCCTCCAGCATCGGCCTGCCCGAGAAATACTGCATCCTGCCGCGCCAAATCGACAACAGCTGCGGCAGCTCGTCCCAGGATGCTTCGCGGAGGAAGCTCGTCCACCGGGTGAGCAAGGCTTTGAGGTGCGGGCCGCTGGCTTTCTGCGGCGTACCCTCCGGAACGGTCCGGAATTTCCAGACGGTGATCGTCTTTCCGTCGGTGGTTATCTTCTCCTGTTTGAAGAACAGTGAGTTCAAGTCGACCTTGCCCTGGTGCACCAGCTGATCGATCGACAAGCCGGCCGTGACGATCAAGCCGAGCGTCATGTAGAGGGGGAAGCGCTTGTGAATCCGGCCGAGCTCGAGGAAATCTTTGTCCGTGAGCTCCACGTCGCGCAGTTTCTCGAAGTCGAGCGAGCGCAACGCATCGAACCATTCCCCCCGATTGCTGACCCAGTCGGCACCGAACGGCTCCCCGGGCTCGGGCATCGGCAAGTTCCGCATGTACCAGTAGGCCTCGGGGTTGAGTGCGATCAACTCCTCGATGGCAGCCGCCACCGGCGCCCAGTAGTCGGGCTCGCTCAGCGCAAGGCGGTCGGCCTGCGGGTTCGAGAGCATGTTGTCCTCGGGCGGTGCGTCCCGCGTCGGCGCCGGTCCGGGGGGTGACTGTTGGTCGGCGGCTGCCTCCTCGTGGACGGTCCATTGTTTGGCTCCGGGGTCGCATCCCGAGCCACCGCCGTCTCTGTCGACTTGCGCACGCCTTTCTATCCGCCTTTGTCCCCGTGCGGGCTCGGGGCCGCGGTCCCAGGGTTCGCCGTCACCGTCCCAGCGCCGTTCGGGGTTGGGGACGCCCATGGTTCCGATCGGGGTTGCCGGCCGTGCAGCCTGTCGAGGTGCGGGATCGTTCGGGCGCTGGTAATACTCCCGCACCCCATTCGGCAGCGCGAATCCCTCCTCATCCGCCGCCGCTATCACCTTCATCGCAGTAGCCCTGCTCACCTTCGGGTTGCGGTTGAGCACGCTCGCCACCGTCGAATCGGCGACTCCGGCCGCTCGCGCTACCCCAGCCCACGGCGGGGGCTGCCGCTTCCGATCCATGAGTTCTTGGTAGAACTCCTGCACGCCCGGCGACTCGATCCCCAGCTTCTCGGCAGCCCTCACAACCCGCATTGCCTTGTCGAACCACACACGCGGATCACGCTGTAAGACGTGGCTCGCTGTTTGCTTGGACACGCCGGCTTCCCGCGCCAACTCGGCTATCGTCCACGGCGAATCGGGAAGACTCGCGTAGAACTGCTTCGCCCCTGGCAGCTCGATCCCTGTTTCCTCGGCGACCGCAACGACCAACAGCGCCGTCTCCTTGCGTACCAGCGGGGAGAGGCCGGCTACGCGATCGACGGTCGTCACGCTCACTCCGGCGTCATGCGCCAGCCGTTGATGCTCTTCGGACGTCTCCGTCGAAGGAGGTTGCGGCGGTGGGGCGGGCGCTGGCGTCGCCTTCTCACCTAGGGCATTCCGCATCCGCCGCGTCAACTCCGCGAGCACGTTATCGTCGAGCTCTACCAACGTGTCGGCATTGTAGGCAAACCGCAGTCCACGAGCGGTCGTCCAGTGTGACAGTGCCTGGGCCGCCTCCGACCGGGACCGGCCCCGGGCGAACCGTTCCAGCAGCCACCGACGACGCAGCGGCGCCATTTCCCTCAGGCATCGCAGCAGCACATCCTGATCCGCACCTGCCAACACCCGAAACGGCCGGGACCGCGCGGACAGGCCCATAGCGCGCAGTCCGACCAACAGCCGTGCCCGGAACCCCTCGACATTCAGCTTCCCCTCCGGCACCCCTTTGTCCAGACGTTGTGCCATCGCCGTCACCACGTCGTGCACGATCGACCTGGCCGATGCCCGATCCACCGGTGTTCGATCCGACGGCAGCATTTTCGACACCTCATCCGCCGTCGCCCGCAGGAACTGGTCCCGCACCTCGGCGAACATCACCGTCCGCGGCCGCACAGGTGCGAGAGAGTAGCCGTAGAATTCGGCGACCATCGGCGGCACGGTGATCCCCATCCGCTCGGCCTCGGCCAGCACCCGCAACGCTGTCTGCCCGCTGACCCTCGCCGTATCGCAGGAGAAGACCAGCTGCACCGTGGTCGTATTCACTCCGACCTTCTCGGCCAGAGCCACAAGGGTGCCCGCGGAACGAACCGGCAGCACGACCCCGAGTTGATCCGCAACGGCGGATATCCGGTTCCACGTCTCGCGATGCATCCACCCCCGCTGCAGCAGGGCCGCCATCTTCGCCGGTACCACAGAAGCCCGCTTCATCCCGGCCGCCCGTGCAATGTCGGACAGTCGCGCAGGCAGCGCAAGGCCGAGCCCCTCGCCGGCGGGACCGAGGCCATACAGGACTCGACCTCCCATCTTCTCGGCTGCGGCCACTATCAGCTGTCGGGTGACGGCCGGGATATTCGTGGCATCGACACCGTCGAACACCCGCCATACCGATTCTTTGCCCATCACGGTCGCCCGGGCCACGTCGACGAGCCGCAGCCCCGGCACGGAGCGGCGCAGCCGGAAACCCAGTCGACGAGCGGCGACCAGCACACGCCACCCGATATCTGGATCGACCGACGGCTCGATCGGAAAACCGTCCACAACCTGGTAGACGGTCTGTTGATCCACCCCCGCCAGATTCGCGACATCCACTGTGGTCGCTCGCCGTACCGAACCCAACGCCGTGTGCACCGGGCGATGAGCATCATCCAGCAACTCCGCCACCACGGCCTCGGCCAGAGCGCCGACCACATTGCACTG
Source organism: Nocardia sp. NBC_00881 (assembly GCF_045207455.1). NCBI lineage: Bacteria > Bacillati > Actinomycetota > Actinomycetes > Mycobacteriales > Nocardiaceae > Nocardia > Nocardia sp. NBC_00881. Next base: position 6,821,699 of record NZ_CP108798.1, on the reverse strand, counting down.
CGGGCGCAGCGCCTCGTCGGCAGTGAGAAGGTCGGCGGCCGCATCACCGCCTGCCGACCAGGCCACCAGCCGATGTCTCTCGTCCGTGGTGAGCCGATCGGCGATGCGTCGCACCGCCTGGGCCAGCCCCGCGGAATCGTGCTGCTTCGCGGCGTCGACGATCGCCACCGCCTCGGCGACCGACCGCATATCGACCCCGACCACGTACTCCGCCAACCGCAACGTCGCCGCCTGCTCGTGCATTTCGACAGTCACCTCGTCGCAACCCAACTCGACAGCAGTTTCGGCGACAGTGTGCCCCTCGACAATTCGCTGCAAGGCCACGGCAATGTCCTCGGTGGAGATCAACCGCTGAGCACGTAGCCGCCGCAGCCCTCCCCGCAGCAACCCCGGATCGTCCCGCTGAGTCGCGTGCACCAGCGCTGTCGCCTTGTCGATTACCTCCGCCGTCACCACCGCGGGCTCGTGCGCCATCCGCAGCACCGCCGGGGGGCTGTCCGCGGGCAGGACATCGTTCGGGGCCAGCAGGTGCGCGCCGTCAATCCCGGTGTGCGCCGCCGGCAGATTCTCCGGCGAGGACTCGGGCGTCGATATCCCGACACGAAAATCGCTGCCGCGCAACCGGACATCCGCACTGGGAGCGACCTCATGCGGGTCCGCGGCGTTGCCCTGGTCGTCGAGGAACAGCGCCGAGACCCGTTGCCCGGCCGACTCCGGCTGCGGCACGAACTCGCGCTGGAAATCACCCATACCGGGGTCGCGCCGTTCGATCCGGACTATCCCGTCCTCGACCCGGCGCACCAGCCAGTACACGTGGCCGAGGTCGCCGTGCGCACCGGTTCCCCGCACGGTCGGGTCGAATACCACCACCGCAACCCCATTGCCACGGCCGGACTCGGGCTCGGCGTCGTCGAGTTCCGCCCCCCACGCCTCCAGCCGGGCCACCGCCTCAGCAACATCGGTCAAGTCTTGCGACCGCTGCCCGCCCAACGCCCGCTCGACCTCGCTGACCAACACACCGGCCAACCCCGCCTGCGGCAGATCCCCCACCGGGCGTTGGTACTCGGCGGCAATATCCGCCACCACCATCGGACCACACTGATTCAACGAATGCAGCCATGCCCGAGTCGCGGCAGAATCACCCTCGGCCGGGGATGTCCACAACGTCTCCGATGAATTGGGCAAACCGGCGTAACGTCCACGCGGATACCACCAACCGAGGTCCGCGATGGCGCGGAGTACCTTGCGGCGGGTTTCCGGGCCGCCACCTGCTCCGTTGAGGGTATTTCTGATGGTTTGCGGGGACACCTCGGCGGCCGCTGCTAACTCGTCCTGCATGGGTTGCACGACGAACCTGCCTGGGATGAACCGATTCGCAACGAAATGCCCTGGGGTGAATCGTGTCGCCGCGAAGACCGGATCGATGAGCTTTCGAAGATGATCAGCAACCGGATACCCCAACCACAACGCCGCCGCCAGAACCCGCTGCGCAGGCTCGGTCAACGCCGACGTACGCCCGGACAGCACCTTTCCGACCGTTAGGCGCTTCACCCCGGCCAACATGGCCACATCGTTCACCGTCGGGCGCCGGGTCAACGCCTGCTGATCCAAGCCGAGGAAACGCTGCGCCAATTCGACTGTCCGGACCTCCTCCGGTGAACCCGTCCAGCCGCCGATACGCACCACCGCGTCCGCGACCAGCTGCCTGTCCACCTGCTTCGGCGCGACCCCCAACGCTTGCGCCAACCCCATCCGCAATGCCCGGACCTGCTCGACACCGACCTTCGGATGCCAGTAACGGAGTTGCTCAGCCGCCTCCAACACCCGACGCCGCGTCTCCTCGGAGATATCCCCGGTTCCCTTGAACACAGCGCCGACCGCCTGTTCGGTGACGCCCGCCCGGCGCGCGATCTGGGCATGAGTGGGCTGGACATCGAAAACGCCGGGAGTGAACTCACCGTCGACGAACCGGCCCGCAGTGAACCGCGTCGCCGCGAAATCCGGATCAACCGACTTCCGGAGACGATCCGCGACCGGATGCCCCAACCACAACGCCGCCGCCAGAACCCGCTGCGCAGGCTCGGTCGACGCCAACGTAAGCCCGGCCAACACCTGGCCAACGGTCGTACGACTTACCCCGGCCAGCTTGGCCACGTCCCCGGTTTCCGCACGCCGCGCCAACGTCCGCTGGTCCAGACCCAGGAACCACTCAGCCAGTTCGGCAATCCGGACGTCCTCCGGCGAAGCCGCCCAACCACCACCGACCTGCTCCGCCGCCGCCTCGACGAGCACCCGATCCACCTGTTGCGGCGCCACCCCCAATAATTGCGCCAACTCGACCCGCAACACCTGAATCTGCTCGACACCGACCTTCGGATGCCAGTAACGGAGTTGCTCAGCCACCTCCAACACCCGACGCCGCTTCTCCTCGGCGACACCGGGAATCCCTGCGAGCGCGTCACCGACCACCTGCGGAGACACACCCGCCCGGCTTGCGATCTGGGTCAGCGTGGGCTGGACGATGAAGGTGCCGGGAACAAACTCACCGTCGACGAACCGCCCTACAGTGAACCGCGTCGCCGCGAACTCCGGATCAACCCACTTCCGGACACGATCCCGAACCGGATACCCCAACCACAGCGCCGCCGCCAGAACCCGCTGCGCAGGCTCAGTCAACACAGCTCCCTGACCTGACAGCAGATCCTGAACAGTATTGACGCTTACCCCAGCCAACTTGGCGACCTGATTCAGCGCAGGCTGCCTGGACAATGCCCACTCGTCGAAGCCGAGGAACCGCTGCGCCAGTTCGGCCATCCGGGCGTCCTCCGGCGAAGCCGCCCGGCCACCGATCCGCAGCAGCGCCGCACCGACCTTCCGCCTGCTCACGTGCTCCGGCGCCACCCCCAGCAACCGCGCCAACTCGACCCGCAACACCTGAATCTGCTCGACATCGATCTTCGGATGCCAGTAACCGCGTTGCTCAGCGACCTCCAACACCCGACGCCGCGTCTCCTCGGAGATGTCCCCGGCCTCTTCGAACACAAGGGTGACCGTTGACAGGGACACGCCAGCCCGGCGCGCGATCGCATCGTGGGTGGGTTGAACCCTGAATGTCCCAGGGACATACTCGCCGTCGACGAGCCGGCCCGCGGTGAACCTCGTCGCAGCGAACTTCGGATCGACAAGCGGGCGAAGAGAATCCGCAACCGGATACCCCAACCACAACGCCGCCGCCAGAACCCGCTGCGCGGGCTCCGTCATCATCCGGCCCTCCCCGGACAGCACGCGACGAACGACCTTTTCACTTTCGCCCGACAGCTCGACCACGTCGGCAACCGTGGGAAGTTGGGCAAGTTCGTCCTCGTCCAAATCGAGGAACCATTCGGTGAGCTCGATGAGCCGGGCCAACTCGGGCAGCGATCCCGCTTTCTCGTCCAGCTCCCGGAGCGCAGTCAACGCCGCACCGGGCCGCCAAATCACCCCCGGCCGATGCAGCTTATCGGCAGCGAGCAACCGCTTCAGTTCCATCATGTCCGGCTCCGCCGTGGAGAGACCGCCACGCTTGTTCGGAAGCACCTGACGTCCCAGCCACAGCGCGATCTGCGATGCTGCCCCCGCCTGCAGTGCCTGCACCCAACCCGGCTCCTTAAGCCTCCGCAACTGCGTCTGCACAAGGGCGACCGCCCATCGCAGCCGTTTCTGGTGCAGCTGGCCGGGTTCCACCCCGAGCAGACCCGCCAGCTCCACCCGCAACGCATGGAACTGCTCGAAGGTGTCGTAATTCTGCTGGAACGCCACCCTTTCCGGTATCTCGGGAGCGTCCACGTCCACGTCGGTAGCTTCTGCCACAGCGCGCAGCAACCGGCCGAAGGCGGCCCGGTCCAACTCGGCCAGCGTCGCGTCGTCGTAGCCGTTGAACGGCGGAACCTTCGCGGCGTCGGCCTGCGCCAGGCCCATCCAGAATCTGCGCCGCAACCACTGGCCGTGCGACGTGCCCGACAGCACCGCCATCACCTTTTGAGCGGCAGCTGCCGGAATCGATTCCACCAGAAGGTGATATGCCGGGTTCGACTTCGTCACACCCCACTGCCGCAACGCCGCGGCCGCACCCGCGCAGAATTGCCGCAACACCATGCGATCAACCGCGCTGCGCGCCTCCGCACGCAGCCACGCCGCGACATCCCGCACGGTAGGGGCGGGCCGGTCCGGATCGAAGGCACGGTCGAAAACCTCCCGCACAACCTGCTCGACCAGCGCCCGGCGATCGGGTCGGTCACCCATTGCCACCGTCAGCCACGCACCGATCTCTGGGGCGAACCGCTGCCACAACTGTCTGCGCGCCGATCGGTCACCCGCACGCGCGGCCCGCAACAGCGCCACCGGGTCGTCCGACCCGGGCGTGCCCTCAACCTGTTCGATCTGGGCAACCGTGTTGTGATCCGCATCTTCACGTGCCCCACGCGTGGGAACTTCCGCAGGCGCACTCCCATCGGCGATGTCGGCATCGGCCACCTCGGTTTCGGCGGAGAGGTGTCCGAGTTCCGCGGCACCACGATCCGCGATATCGCTGCTTCTGGGCTGTGGCGGCGTGCCTTCCTTCATGGTCCGGAACTTGTCGGTCTGATGTCCGGCAGCGTCCGAGCCGGCGGCGAACCACACCGCGGGGTCGCGTCGTCCGCCCCGGAACGGATCCGCTACCGGGTTGAGCTCCCGCTCCCGCTCCGGGACCCCCAACGCATCCATCACCTCTGCCACATCCGGTGGCAGCCCAGCCAGCGGCCGGAACGCCCACGCACCCCGGTCGATTCCCGGCGTCACCGCCGCGAACGTCGCCGGATCCGACGGCGGGACAGGCTGCGTGGCCTGGGTGCCCCCATCACCTTGCGCGAGGGAGTCGTTTTCGCCGTCGTCGTATCGCCCGCGCTCGGGATCGATGGGTGGTGAACCGACCCTGCTGCCCGGTCTACGCCGACCCACCGGTATGAGGGTGTGGCCCTGGCCCGCGTTGATCAGCGCGGCATTGGCCAGTGCTTCGGTAGCTCGCCCCGTTTCCGGGTCGTAGCCCAGATAACCCTGATGCAACGGATGGACCCGGGCGTAACTCTCGGAGTTCGGGAACTCGGCGGGTATTCGCGTGCCGCCGAATGCTTCGGAAGCAGGATCCATGCCGAGGCCGAGCCACCGGATGAAGCGACTCCATGCGCCGGGCAGGTCCGCGCCGAACATGGTGACCAGATCACGCCACGAGGCGGCGACGAAGAAGTCGACACCGAACTCCTCGGCTTTCTGTACCGGACCCGCTCCCGGCGAGCCCGAGAAGGTGATCGAACGGACCAGGCCCTTCAACCTCCTGCGCATACCTGCGTAGCTGGTGGTCACCGTGCCGTAACTGTGCGCGTAGATCCGGTTGATCAGACGATCCGGCCCAGCGGTTCCGGCGAATTCCCTGGCGCCGTAGAACGCCGCGATGGCACCGAGCAACAGGTCGCCGCCCACACTCGCGAGGCGGCGGAAAGCGGCTTTTACGTAACCGGTGTTCAGCGGCCCGGTCGGCGCCTCGTATCCGATCCAGCTGATCGACGCCAACTCCAGCGACGGATCCACCCGCAGCGTCTCTTTATACAGGTTGTCCAGCGGCCGGAACTGGTAGGCCAGCGAGCGTAATGCCGTATCTGTACCCGGCACATGCCAGGTCACCGTCCGCGCCTTGTCCACTCTGCCGCGCGCGACCACAGCCGTCCCCTTGCCGTTGAAGGCTTTCGCGTCGTAGGCGAGGACCTGCACGGGCGGGTCGCCGGGTAGCTCCCCGGTCTTCAGTTCCAACGTTGCCAGTTGATTTCGGGTAAGGATCAGGTTGCGGAACTCCATGCGCTCGGCCTCGCTGAGTTCTGTCCGGAACCAGTGGAGGAACCGTCCGTCGGGTGGCCTGCGAGCGATGAACGCCTCCAGGTCGCGGGTGATCGACAGCCGGTTCGCCACGTCGCAGATCAAACGGCCGCGGATCGAAGCAAGAATTCCGGCATTGCCGATCTGGTGCGGGTAGACCCGGATCAACGCCTTCTGCGTGCGGCTCAGCTCACCCGGGTGAGCGGGGTCGCTCAGCGAGTGCCACCACTCGGCGTTCTCGGTTGCGCGGCGCCGTGCGGAGGACACGATGTAGCGGTTTCCCGGACGCTGCAACATATCCGCGTCGGCGAAGCCACCCGCACGCAAAGCCGCGTCGGCCATCCGCCGCTGTTCCTCGGTGAAACCGCGGTCCACCGGCAGCGCGTCCCCGAGATATCGGGGACGCCCATGCGCCTGCGCGGAGTCGGCGTCAGAATCATCACCCAGTACATCGTCATCGGGATCACCTGGCGTAGCGGGGGGCTGTGTTGTCTCGTTTCGTCCAACGCCCGGAACGGCACCGGGAGGGGTGTGAGTAGCCAGGAATCCCCTGCCCTGCAACCCTCGCTTCTCATGCGGCATCGTTTCCGGTGAAGCACCGTCGTTGCGGGTCGCGCGGCCAGGTGGGCCATCGAGAACGTCATCCCAGGTTCCCACGTATCCCTTTGACACGTCCTGGGATTCGATCGTCCCGCCGAACCCCTCACCACCCGAGTCTGGCCGCGGCCGCTGCGAACCCGCGCCGCCGGACGGGCCGCCCTGGGGTCGCCGAGGAGTCGGTGGGGGCGCGGCGCTGCCGCCGTCCTCGTCGTCGGGGCCGTCGTTCTCGTTACGGGTGGTGTAACGGTTTTCGGACGTATCGGTGTCGCCGAGTGGGGTGGGTTCGTCAGCCGGCATGACACCGTCACCGGATGACGACACCCCGACGTCATCCGGGTCACCCGCGTCGTCACGGTCGCGCCCTTCGGCGACGACGCCGGAGCGCGCATCCAGCCGGAATCCGAGCCGAGCGGCGGCTTCCTGCACCAACCGCCGAGTTTCCGCGCTCACCTTCGGGTCGTCGTTGAGCGCTCGCGAGACCGTGATCGGGTGCACCCCGAGTTCCCGAGCGACATCGGTGTGGGTCACCCGGCGCACCACGCCACTGTCGTAACGTCGGCGCAGCCGCGCGGGCAGCTGCTCGGCCAACCGCTCGGCGATGCGATACAACCTCCGCCGAGCGGTCAGCGGAGTACAGCCGAACTGTTTTGCTATTCTCGGGATCCGCTGCTGCTGGTCGAAGTACCGGTCGAAGTACTTCCGCTCCTCCTCGGACAGGGTCGCCAGCAGTGGTATCAGCGCAGACGACTCGTGGGTGTGGACTGCCTCGATCATTTTCAAGGCGGCATTGCCCTCGGGCACATCGGGTCCGAGCATCAGTTCGGCCAACCGGACCGCGGTGCGGTTCAACAACGCGGCAACCTCTTCCGGCGAAAGGTCCAGTTCCGCCGCGACATCGGTAAGCGCTGAGTCCTGCGCTATCAGCAGGTCGAAGCACCGCTGATGATCGGCATCCAGCCTGCCGTGCCAATGCCGCAGCACCTCCGGGAAGTCCCGCTGCAACCGTTGCACCAGCACCAGCGCATCCATCGGATGGGCCACCACATCGGCCGCCGGATCGGTAATCGTGAGCAGCGCGCGGGGATTCGCCTCGGCCGCCAGTTCCTCGGCCAGGTGGCGGACCGCGCGGCGCTCGGCCTCGCGCACCGTGTCCTCGTCGACCTCCCATGCCTCCGCGATGTCGGTGATCGAGCGGTGTTTCTCGAATCGCAGCACGATGGTCAATTGCTCGTCGCGGTCGAGCTGTCCGAACGCCCGCCGCCACGTGCGCTGGTTCACCCCGACCAGCACCCGGGCATCCAGGCCGGACGGGGCAATACGCTCGTGCAGCAGGAATGCGATCAGCACATCCCGGCAGTGCCGCGCAAACGTCCGCCGCCGAAATCCCATCCTGTTGGCTGTCGCCAACACCTGCTGTGCCAACGCGGGTCGCACATCCGGACCGCCACTGAGCGCGCGTTTGGCGATGTGCACGCTGGTCCCGGCCTGCTCGGCAACATCGGCTTCCATGATTTTTCGTTCGGCGCCGGCATCCAGATAATCTGAAAGCTGTTGTACAGATAGCTGTCCGGTCAGACTGCGCACCAGCCGATAGACCTGCGACTGGATCCGCCGCGGCGGTTCACCGAGGACAGCGGCCGCTTCCGGCCGGGACCGGCCAGCCACCAGTACCAGATCGAAATATGCCCGATCCTGGGGCGACAGCCGCGCACGCCACAGTGTCGCCAGATCCGAGTCCTGAAGCAGGATCTGCTGCGCCATCGCCACCGTCTGCTGCTCGGTGAGCGTCGGGTCCTCCATGCCGACGTTGTCCACCACCGGAATCCGCAGGGCCGGACCGGAATCGGCACGCTGCCCCCGTTCGGCGACGAGACCGGGTCGATACGGCTGCCGTCGCAGTGGGAATCCGAGGCGATCGGCTGCCATCCGCACCCGACGTCGCGTTTTCCCGCTCACCTGGGCGGCGTCGTCGAGCACCATCGTCACCCTGTGCGGCTGCACCCCGACTGCACGAGCGACATCCGATCGGGTCACCCGCCGCACATCGCTGTCCCGGTAGAGCTGCCGAAGCTCCGCGGGCAGAGCTTCGACCAGCGGGGCGGCGACGCGATACAACCTCCGCGCCACCGCCATCGGATGACTGCCATACAGGTCGGCGATCGCCGACATCCGCCAGTGTTGCACGACGTACAGATCGGCCCACTCCCGATCCACACCGGACAGCGTCGCGATCAGTGGCTCCACCACCGTCGGATCATGAGTGTGGATCGCCTCGATCATGGTCAATGCCGCCGTGCTGTCGGGGACAGTGGAGGCGAGCGCCAGGTCGGTCAACCGGACCGCCATGTGATTCAGCAGCGCCGCAACCGCTTCCGGCTGGCTGTCGAGTTCCGTCGCGGCATCGGCAAGCGACATGTCCTGGGCGATCAGCAAGTCGAAACACCGCTTCTGGCCGGGGCTGAGCCGGCCACGCCAATGCCGCAGCACCACTGGATAATCCCGCCACAACCGCCGCACCAGGGCCACCGCATCAACGGGATGAGCTACCAGACCGGCAGCCGGATCGGTAACCCCTCGCAGCAGTATGTGAGGCTTCGTTGCGGCAGTGAGCTCTTCCAGCAGCCGACGGATCGCGCGCCACTCCGCCTCCCGCACAGCGGTCTCGTCGACGCCCCAGGCCTGGGCGATCTCGGCGATCGAGCGGTGTTCGGTGAACCGCAGCGCGAGCACCAGCTGTTCATCCTGATCGAGTCGAGCGAGCACTTCGTGCAGTGTCTTGCGACGCACCCCGATCAATAGCCGTGCGTCCAAGCCAGTCAGGGCAATGCGCTCATACAGCAGGAAGGTGATCAGCAGGTCCCGCCGGTACCGGCCGAAGGTCGATCGCGGATACCCGAGGAGATCAGCTGCCGCTGTCACCTGCTGCGCGGTATCGAACGCCGAGAATCCACCGACCCGCACCAGATTGACGGTATACACACTCACTCCGGCCGCCTCGGCCACATCCGCCATCGTGACCCCATGGTCGGCGCCGGAGTCGATATATTCCGAAAGCTGTGCCACAGAGAGCTTTCCGACCAGATGACGCGCAATCCTTTTCGTGCGGTATTGGATCGGCAGCACCCCGGCGCCGGTCGTGTCAGCTATCTCGCTGGCAAACCACCCTTCGACGAAATACCGATCGACAATGTCCCGCGCATGAGGCGACAGCTCCGAAATCCACAGGGTCATCAGGTCCGGATCACGAATCGGTATCTGCCGCAACAATGCCAACTCCTGCTGATGGCTCAGGAACGGACGGCCCTGCAACAGATTCGCCAATGACTCGGCGATATCGGTCTGCCGGTGTCCGACAACACTGCTGATGGCGCCCAGTCGTTTCGCCACTGCGGCTACCGGCATCTCGTCCAGGAACAACCATGCGGCGAGTTCGCGATCCTGTTCGGGAAGACCGGGAATCGCCTCCCGCACATCGTCCTTGCGCGCCGCGCGGACAAACGCCAGCGCCTCGCCGACAGCCGGAGTCGGGAACAGCGCATCGGCCGGATCCACCACCGGGATCGGCATGTCCTGCGCGATGTGGCGGTCGTGGCTCCGGTCGACAACAAGGCCGGGCCGAGGCCGTTCCTCGGGTCGATATCCGAGCCGGTCGGCTTCTTCCCGTACTCGCCGCTGGATTTCCCGGCTCACTCGGTTGGGGTTGGCGAACGTCGTCCAAACCGTCCACACATCCACCCCGACCGCTCTGGCGACATCGGTTTGGGTCACTATACGCAGTCCCTCGCCCTCCCCGTACCGCTGGTGCAGATCCGCGGGAACCCGCGGTGCCAGGCGCAAGGCAAGGCGGCACAGCTTCGGATACACGACGTTTGGCGCCACGCCATACAGGTCCGTTATGTGCGGTTCCCGCCAATGCTGCACGAAGTACAGGTCGAACCACTCGCGATCGCGTCCGGCAAGCAGCTCCGTCACCAACGGCTCCAGCACCATCGATTCGTGATCCTGGACCGCCTCGAGGAATTTCACCGCCACGGTGCCTGCGGTCGGCGCGCGGCGGGTCGGCGCGCGCCTGAAGGCCGGCTCAGGCAACCGCGCGGCAACCGCTCGGATCGTACTGTGCAGCTGCAGCCGGACGGTGTGCTCATCGGAATCCATGGCGGCCGCGATATCCCGCAATGACTGCCCCATGAACCACCGCACGAGGTGTCCCCGCCGATAGGACCCGAGCTGTTCGACGATTCCGGCCAACTCCGGGAGATGAGTCCGCTTGGCGGCGCGGATCTTCGCCACCTCCGCGACCACCTTTGGCAGTTCTACGTACAGCTCACCGCCCTGGGCCAAGGCCTCGGCCAGTTCCTGACCGTGTGCGGTGAGCGTCGCCGTCAACGCCGGTCCCTGGCCACTTTCGCCGAGCAACGCCGTATGCAACTGTCTGCGCGCCTCGGCAATACGCTCCCGGACCTGCTCCGCGGTGATGCCGAGCACCAGGGCCGATTCCTGCTCGGCCAACCCCTCGATGTCGATGAGCTGCAGCACCACACGCAGATTCGCCGGCAACGCACCCAGCGCCCGACCGACTGGTGAGTCGTCCGGCAACGCCGGTCCCTGCCCACTTTCGCCGAGCACCGCCGTATGCAACTGTCTGCGCGCCTCCGCAATACGCTCCCGGACCTGCTCCGCAGTGATGCCGAGCACCAGCGCCGACCCCTGCTCGACCAACCCCTGGATCTCGATGAGCTGCCGCAACGCACCAAGCGCCCGACCGACTGGTGAGTCGTCCGACAGCGCCTCGTCCGCGGTCTGCCCGGTCGACAGCTCACCGTCGAACCGAGGATCGCGATGGGCTCGAGTGTTGTCCAGCTGTTCCGCATCGTCTTTGGTGATCTGCCGACCGGCCCGACGAAGCTCGTGCTTGACCTCGTTGCCCACTGCGGCAGTCAGATAGGCGCGAAAGCTCCCGCTCAGCACCTCGCCACGACTGAGCCTGGAGAAGATATTGGTGAAGGTCTCGGCGACGATGTCTTCGGCTTCGCTCCAGCTATTCAGCATGTTCCGTGCCACCACCACCGCGTACCGTTCGTGCCTCCGGTACAGCTCCTCGAATGCCGTGAGATCGCCGGCGGCAACCCGTGCGACCAGTTCGGCATCGCGCGCGTCCTCCCCGTGCTCGGGTGAGTCCCGAAGTACGTCGACGAGTGCATCGTCATCGGGATCACCTGGCGAAGCGGTGGGCGGTGGCGTCTCGCCTCGTCCAACGCCCGGAACATCACCGGGAGGGGTGTGAGTAGCCAGGAATCCCCTGCCCTGCAACCCTCGCTGCACATACGGCATCGTTTCAAGCGAAGCAATATCGTTGCGGGTCGCGCGGCCGGGTGCAGCGTCGAGGACGTCGTCCCAGGTGCCCACGTATCCCTTCGGCGCGTCCTGGGATTCGGCCGTCCCGGCGAGCCGCTCACCACTCGAATTCCGCTGCGGAACCGGCGTACCCGCGCCGCCGGACGGGCCGCGCTCGGGTTGCCGGGGAGTGGGTGGGGGCTGCGGAACCGGCTCGCCGCCGCTGTCGGTCGCCGTGCCTGCCAGGATCGCGGGGGGCGTGGCCTGGAAGTGGTTGCGGAACCGGTCGATGAAAGCTCGGAAGAGCGTCTCCACATCAGCGTCCATGCCGATGACGGTGTCGTCGACAACTTGGACACCGGCGATCCGCATGCCCTGCAGGATCTCGTACAGCGAGTGGTGGTAGGGAAGCATGAACGCCGTCGTCGCGGCGACGAAGTCGAGGAGGGGCGTGAGCGGCTTCAGCCACGAGAAGCGGGCCATCATTCGGGCAGCACTCCCCGCGATTCCGGCAGACACCGGGACGTCGCGCCCGGCGACCTGCTGGAACCATTCTGTGCCGGTGTCGGCTTCGACCAGCGCCGCCCCCGGCCGCCACGGCAATTCCACGGCGTACCGGTTGGTGTCGACACTCGACGCCTGTGCGGCGTCGATGATGCCCGCGTCGTGGAAGACCGTGACACCGTCTACGACGGCATTGCCGGCATCGTCGTGCCTACGCCGCCCCTGCTCGTCGTAGGCGTAGTGCACTACGACGTACTCGACGGTGCGGTCCGCTGCACCCAGCTCGAACTCGAGGGCCGCTTCGTCGACCCGGCCACGAGGGTCACGCGGCAGCGACCGCCTGGGGTCGAGCTTGCGCTTGCGCAACAGGCGCAATTCCGGAATCGCCTCGAGTTCCCGGTGCGACAAAGGCATGCCGAGCGAAGCCCAGTCCTGCATCGTGAGGTGCCTGCGTCGCTGGCTGCGCGGCGAACGGTTCGGGGTGATCTCGAACCGATTCTCGTAGTGAACGAGCGCCTGCGCCGCTGTGGCGTCCCGGTGCGCACTATGGCCGACCTGCCGAATATCGAATCCGGTGATCGGCTCGCCGGGTTTTTCGGTCAGCACCGACTCGCGCACGGCCGTCAGTGCCGCGACGTCCAACCCGATCTCGTCGGCCCGTGCCTCCCATCCCGGCTGATTCAGCAGGGCGGCGATACCCTCATCCAGCGTCGTGTGCGCTCGGCCGTCGACGACCTCGGCGTTGCGGATCATCGCATTGAGCACGGCGCACATGATCTCGCGGAGATTTCCGTTGCGCCGCAGCTCCTCCAATGGCACCGACGGCAACACCATGCCGCCCCACAGGGTGTTCTCGTTCGCGTAGAAAGCGGCGTCGATCTCCTCCGGTGTCGCCTGCGGGTGCAATGCCGTCAACACCTCGCGCAACCGATCCAACATAGCGATGGCCGCATGCGTGCTTTCCGGCCTGTCGTAGAACCATCGGGTGAGCGCCAGCTCCACTTCCATGCGCCACAGCCGCCAACCCCGTTTCGGTCCGGTCCGGTTCGATTCGAGCGGGTCGGTAGCTTCGGGTGCGCGGGCGGATTCCGAGCCCTCGAGGTGAGCTGCGGATCGGTGGTGTTCCGAATGTGGCGGATTCGGGTTCTCCCGGTGGACGGTCTCTCCAGGCTGCTCTTCGGGCGGGGTGGTTTCGCTTGTCGCCGAAACGTTTTTGACGAGGCGGCCAGGTGCAGCCGGCGCAGCATCGTCTTCTCCAGTGGGATGTACGGGTCCTTCTGGCTTACTGAACCGCACATCGACCTCGGTGAATTCACCGTAGGAGCGAGTACCTTCTATTACCCGCTCACCATCCTGGCCTTTGAGAGTGACGAATCGAACTCGGGTATAACCGTATTCGGCCGCCATCTTGGCGGTGAAGGTGTTCCGGACCGCGTCTTCGGGGGACAGGAACAGGTCCTGCATGAAGGCATTGAAAGATTCGAGGTCGTCCCCCAGCCATTCGTGCTCGTTCTCGGCAGTCACCTCATGTGGGCGAACCAATTTGTTCCCGCGATTGTAGAAACTCCAATGCCCACGGATCTCGTGCACCGGACGAGGAATGGAATTCATGAGCTCGCGAAACATCACATGCCCTGGCGGCGTTCCGGGACCGGCCTTTATAGAGACACGAAGAACACCGTCATCGATATGCGCTGTGACTCCGTAATGCACTGTCTCATACGAGTTCCAATAATCGGAGACTTGCTGGATCGGAAAATCCGTCCACATATCATCCGGCGTCAAGAGCGGCATCGCTGCCGGCGGCGCGCCGTACGTCCACAGCAATTCCTGCAGGTAGGGGTGGTCGAGCGAGCCGGGGTCCGGAGCCGATTGGCGCGCCAGCTGGACAGTTTCCTCGAGCGCTTCGCTGAGCTCTGCGTTATATATGAGTCGGCCGGCTGCGGCCTCGCTCATTCGTTGCCCTTGCAAACCGTCCGGCAGGGTGCGATCAATGTCGGCGAGTTCGTCGCGCAGTAGGCGCATCTCGCGTGCGGCAGCGCGCGGTGCCCAGTGGCCGGGCACGCGGCGCTCGAGGTCGTCCAGCACGTCGGTTGCCTTCTCGAAGCACACGAGCCCGGCTTGGTACAAACTCGTTTGAATCGTGTAGTGCATTCCACCGAGAACCAGGCTCGACAGGTAGGGCGCGGCCAGAGCGCCGGAATGCTCCTGGAACTGCTGCCGCGCAAGCGCGTATGCCACCTGTTGACCGAGCATGCTTTGGCAAAGCTCGACGAGCACTGGGCTGAACTGCGCTGTCGATCTCATTCGTAGAAAGTTGTCGGCCGATACGGACCGGGATTGGTACTTTCGTCCCATATCCTCGAATCGCGACATCGCTTCTTCGATGCTGGCAATCAAGCGTTGTCGGCGCTGGTCATCCATGGTGTGGCCGCGGCCGGAGATGGCTTCTCGTGCCTCATGTGCTGCTTCGGCGACGCGCACCAGGCTACGATGAATTTCCCAGAACGGCACCGGAAACCCGTGCAGCGGATGGGGCGCAGCGTAGGGGTCGCCGAGGGCGCCGATACTGTCGACCACCATCTTCGCGCTGATCCACATCTCATGGGCAACCGGTCGCCACCCTGCCAGGGTGAACACGATCTCCGACAATGTTTCGTTGTTGAGAATTCCCAAGTCGACCCGAAGTTCGCCGAGATAAAAGAGTAGGCCGTCGAGGTTGTATCCCAAGCGGGCGATCACCGCGTTCAGAATCCGTGCCGCGTCGGTCAGCTCGGTGACCGATCGAGGCGTGCCGCCGTAGAACGCCGCCAGGTTTTCCGAGACTTTGTCTCGCATCTCGGCCATGAGTGGCCGGGCTGCATGGAAGGGCAGGGCAGCGGCCCACTCGTCGAGTTCCTGGTACCGGGCGGTGGCGAGGTCCGGTATCTCGATTTCGTCTCGCACCGGCATCGCGCGATCGATATCCGCCGGCTCCTCGGTGGGGGGCGCCGTAGCACGGTCGCCGGAGCCGGTCCACTGTGCTGGTGGCGGACCCCAGACTCCGAGGGCTCGGAAGATCTGGTTACTGCTCAGATCCGCGCTCTCGCCCCAAGCCGGTCTGGCCGTCGCGAAGGCGCCACGCAATTCCTTGGTTACGAATTGTATCTGCGCCGGAGTAAGCAGTCCGGCCTCGGCGGCACGCGCCAGGCGGATGATGTCGTGAACGATTCTCTGAATCTCCAGGAACAGGAAATACAGATCCCACACGTTCGGTGGCACCGACATTTTCTGTCGTAAATGGTCGGTGGCGGGTCCGGATCCGGTGAGGTGATACATGCGGACGAAGTCGAGAATCGGGTCTCCTGGCCTCGCCAGCTCCCAGTCCACTGCGGCTACCCCTGTCCGCGACGGGGCACGGAGGCGGAGCAGGTTCTTGAAATGCGCGTCGAAATGTATGAGGGCGAACGGTGCGTAGAATTCCGACTGCATAATGCCCGAATTGATCAACCGGACAACAGGCGCGAAGGGCTCTGCCGGAATTCCGAGCATGGTGAGACACTCACCGAGTTCGGGGAGAGCCGCCGCGAGGTTGGCCATCTCCTCGGCGACGAGTTCGTCGACGAACCTCCGGCGATCACCAATGCCCATGAACGTCTGCTCGTGTAGCTCGGTGAACAGTTCCACCACCTCGTCGATCATGGCCCCCGTGGTCTCCTGGTCCGCGGATTCCAGGAGGCCGGCAATCTGATCGCCGTCCAGGAACTCCATGAGGAGCACCTCATCGATCCGGCGGCCGTCGGGCATCTCGACGTCGTAGTACACATGGTATATCCGCGGCACACCTTGCTGACCTTGCTCGGCGAGCTGCTTGTACACTCGCCATTCGACGATCTTATTTTTGTCCAGATTGTCGGCCGCAGGCGCTGGAAAGCGCACCAAAAATTGCGGTTTCCCGGCTACGTAGCCGACCGGAACATTCTGATTCTTACTCCCTGCCAGTGCTCTCGACAGACCGCGCTTACCTTCCTCGAGTAGCGACTCGGCCGCCCATTCAGGCAAAGACCACCCCTTCGTTCCACCGAGATATTTGAGTTGATCGAACCGAGAGCGAGGAGTTACAGGGCTTTCGAATTCCTGTTCGGAATGGTTCTCCGGACGGGAGTCACTGTCGTTGTCAGCGGCGGCGGTAGCGGTAGCGGTAGCGGTAGCGGTAGCGGTAGCGGTAGCGGTAGCGGTAGCGGTAGCGGTAGCGGTAGCAGCCAATGTTGTCGCCAGCCGACGGAGTGCGCGACGCTCGACCATCCGTGGGGATTCCTCGAGATGCAGCCTCTGCGCGGCCTCCGGGCGCGTCAGCCCGTCCCAGAACCGCGCCATGAGGTAATCCCGCTCGGCGTCGGGAAGGGCGGCGATGCCGTTGTCCACTTCCTGCCTGGTTCGTCCGGGGGCCAGTGCTCGAGCCAGCGGATCGGACGCGTCGACCTTCACGAATTCGATCAAGGTCACCAGCATCGACTGCCGGAACCGTTCGTGCCTGACGTGTTCGACCGCGCGATTCCGGGCGTCGGCGATGAGTGCTTCCGGGTCGTGATCGCCCTCTTGCCCGAGCACTTCCCTGGTGATGTCGTCGGCAACCTGGGTGGAACCGCCGACCTCGCCTTGCACTATTCGCCGTATCGTCTGCTGCAGCGACTCCGAGGATGTCTCACCCGCACCGGTGGCATCGGCCTGGGCGGTGTCCTCGTCGGCGTCAGGCGAACCGTCCGGCGGCGGCGTATCGGGGAGCGGAGCGTCCAGGGGAGTATCGGCAGCTGTGGTGCTGTCTTGCACTTGTTGTCGGTCGAGGGAATGTGCCAGCTTCTTGGGGGTTAATATCTCCGAGCTGTCGATCGTCGATGCGGTGGGCGCAGGTTCTCCAGGTGTCGCTTCCGCCGGTTGCGAGGCGGGTGCCGCGGGTGTGGTGACGAGGATCTCGGGTATGGGGAAGTGGATCGGCGCGAACGAGTCCATGGCGCGCCATTCGTCATTCGGCCGTGGATTGAACCACCCGCGCAAAGCGGGGTCGGTATCGCGCAACCCATCGGCGATCGGCCCCGACTCGGCGAGGAATTCCGCCAACTCGCTCGCCACCTGCCGGAGTCTCTCCGCGTTTCGGGGGTCCGGTGCCGCTGCGGCGAGTGCCTCCAGACGCTCTAGAGCAACGTAGTCCGCGGCAACGCTACGGACAGTTTCCGAATCGGCGCCGAGTGGTGATCCATATCGCCGGTACAGGAGGTACTCGGGGACTGACAATTCGAATTTCTCCGGATATCCCGCAGTGTTGGTCACCTGCAGCGGTCCCAGGAATGCCAGTGGCTCACCCCACGGCAGGAAGGTAGCGAATGCGTTCAGGAGCGGGGCAACTGCCGGGTCGGCGGCGATATCGGGAGGCATGAGGTATGCCCATTCCAGGTGAGTTGTCGCAGCACCGCTCGCTTGCGTCGGCCAGAAGAATTGATGGCGACGGTGTTTTTCGAACAACTGGTACATGCACAGCCATTTCACGGCGTATACGGCGTCCGCATACGCAGCATTGAACTCGGCCGACGTGATATCGACGGCAGTGGCGCTGTCGGCGGCCGCCTCTACATCTGGAGTGGAGGTGCTGGCTGGCCGCTCGGAAGGCCCGCTTCTGTGCGTGGGTGTCGGCCCCGGCACCGGTTGTGCCCTCGGCCGGATGTATCGGACTACACCGGGCTGGTCACCCAGATCGTCGCGGACTTCGATCACCCTGTTCGGGAAGCGTGCGTGCAGAGCGGTATCAATCTTGCTCCGCAGGTTGTCGAGGTGTGGGATGTCGGCGTCCGGATGTTCGAGCACGATCCACGCGAAGGGCTGCCCGTGCGGATCGGCGCCGTACTCGATCCGGCAGTCCACTGGAGGAGCATCGGTGTCGATATCGATCGTGAACGGTCGAGAACCATACGGTTTCAGACTGGTGAGCTCTCCGACCATAGGGACCACAATCCGAGTTTCGTCGGCATGCAGTAACAGACGATCCGACCGGAACTCCGCGCTGGTTACCACCCCCCTTACCGCAGAAGGACCCTGTCCGTCCCAGCCCTCGACCATGGTCGAGTCGATGACTATCTCGACGGACATAGCGCCGTCGAAGCCGTTATGGGTGTCCGGTTCGTCATCGATCGGGTGATGCAGTTCGAACCATGTGGACTTCCGGGCGCCGTCGTCCAGGACAGTGGTGCCGTAATCATCCGCGAAGACTTTGAGCGCCGTTGTCGGGCCCTGTTCCGTTTCGGTGTCGGAGCCGCCGTTCCGCGGGTCGACAGTGGTGTCGTTGATCACCTCGAAACGTGTCTTGCGTATGCCCTGCGTGTCCGTTGCCGTGATGACGGCTTCGATCTTGCCGAGAGGTTGCGCCCGCGACTGCGCCACCAACTGTGTGAACAGCAGGTTCGCTTTGCCGATCTGCTCGTCGACGAGCCAGGTGAACTCGCCCAGCAGCTCCAGCATTCGATCGCGTGCCGGATGGGCGGCAACAACTCGTTTGTCTACGCCTGCGGCTGTGCCATCAGCCTCATCTCCTTCGCGAATGACGAACTGTCTGCGGATATGGGGCGAGGGCGCAGCGCCACCGCCGTCCGCACTGTCGGGTTCTGTGGGGTGTTCAGTCGAGGTGTCGGCGGGGGTAGTCGTGTCCTCGGTGGGGTTTGATTGCTGTCCTTCTCGTTCGGGGAAGGGGACAGCTGGGCTTTCGTCGCTGTTGCGGTCTTCGGGGTGGTGGAAGAAGACTGCTTCGCCGAGTCCGGCGTATCCGGATTCGCCGGCGAATCGGCCGCGGAGTTTGTGTCGTGCTGGACGATCGAGCATCGGATCGCTGTGCTCGTGGTAGCCGACCTCCGGGCCCGGCACAGATCCAGCGGCACCCGGCGCTGCCGGTGGTCTCGCGCCGTGGCCGGCCGTAGGTGTACCGGAACTGCGTGCATTCGACTCGGACGCCTGGTCCAGATCCTGATGTGCTGCTTCGACGTTCGTCTCGCCTGCGGACACGGGCCTCGGGTTCTCATCGCGGGGATCCGCCACCACCCCGCCGCCTTCGGTCACCAGCCCGAGGCCGTCGATCACCTCGCCCGAGGACCGGGCAGTGTCGGCGTCCTGGCGGATCACCGTGTTCGCGTCGGTGGTGCCGAATGCCGTGCCGAGATCGGTGTCGGTACGCAGCCACCGCAGCCGATCGGACTCGCCGCGAGCGGTTGGGGGGATGTCGAGGAGGAGTTTGCCCACGCGTATCGCCGCCACCGCGTTACCCGCTCGATTACCGGCGCCGAGCTTGCTGTTGCCACGAAGCAAGACGCCCTTGACGATAGACACCGACTCGCCCAGCTCGACCGCGATCTCTTCGTCCGACCTGCCTCGTGCGACAAGACCGAGGGCCGCGATTTCGCGCGCGTCCAGCTCGCCCCAGATGCGACGGCGGGTGCCCGCGAGGGGGAGATCGCCCGCGCGTATCGCCCCCACCGCCATTCCTGCTCGGCCACCGATACCGAGTTTTTTGCCGATGCGGACCACGTGTGTCTTCACGGTGTCCACTGACAGTCCCAGTTCTTCGGCGATCTGTGGGTTCGACATGCCCTCAGCTACCAGGCTGAGCACTCCGACCTCGCGGTCGCTCAGCCCGCCGGTCGGCGGCTGCTTCGCACGGACCAGTTCGGCCAACTCGCGGATCGCGTCGTGCTCGAAGGGGTTCAGATCTCGACCGCCTTGTACAGCATTCATCGCCTCGGTAATGACCTGCTGTCGGCTGGGGTCCAATCGGCCGAGAACAGCTTGCAAATCCGATTCGGCCACCCGCGCCAACGCCAGTCTCGCCGACGCGGACTCCGCGATCCCCAAGCTGGAAAGAAAGACCGTCATCAGTGCCAGTCGCTGCCGGTACCGCGCGAATTCGTGATCGTTCTCCGGTATCCCGCTGTATCGCGCCACGTCCACCAACAGAGCCCGGTCGACGGCCCCGAGTCTGCCGACGACGTCTCCCACAAGCGCACTCGCGGCAGCCTCGGAAACTCCCAGCGCCGCCGCGATTGCCTGGTCCGTCTTACCCTCCCCGACCAGGCCGAGCACCTCGCCCGCACGCTCAGACAACCCACGACTCGGCGATTCCGACGCTGAGTCGTTCAGCTCGGGCGCCGACGGCTGCGGCTTCTCGCCCTCCGGCGTGTCCAGGTCGTGTGGTCCACGGAGGTCCAGGGATATCGCCGGTTCGGGGCGCTGTTCCTGAACGGAATCCTCGCGCTCGAGCACCCACTCGCGAATCGTCTCGGGAGGCGCATCGCGGCGAGGCTCGTCGACCAGCCCCGCGAGACGTTCATCGACAAACCGGCGCCTCCATCGGAACACGGTGGACGGATTGAGCCGCAGATCGGCGGCGACCTGTTTGATCGACGCCCCCGTGGCGCAGGCGAGCACGATCTTGGACCGCAACGCCAACGCCCGCGACGTCTTCGCTCGCCGCGCCCAGCGCGTCAACTGCTCCCGCTCCTCGTCGGTCAACACCAGCTCGGGCAGGTACGTCTTGGTCACAGTCTTGGTGCGGCCGCCGCGCCTCTCGGCCTCGGCGGGAACTCCTGCCAACTTGTGCAGGGCGTTGAACTCCAACGGACGGAGCGCGTCCACGCCGAGCTTCATCGCCCGCGCGGCCTGCTCGACCGGCAACTCTTCGGCCTGCCCGAACCGCAGCATGATGCACTTGTACTGGGCAGGCGTGAGCTCGTCCAACCGCTGCCGCAACTCCCGTCTGCCCAGCCCAGCCAGCGCCCGGCCATGACGCCCGACACGCACCTTTTCCGGCAACTCCCGCAATACCCTGCCCCGCAACCGCGCCGATTCCACATGACCGCGGGTCAGCTCCCCGACAACAACACCCAACCGCTGCCCCACCCCGTCCACACCACTCGAATCGAGCTCGCGACCCACCATCGCCAACCCCTCCGCGGTGACATCGCGAGCCAAACGATCCTGCTGATCCTGGTCAAGGTCAACACGCCACTGCTCCACCAGCCGCTTCACCTCAGCCGACACCCGCACCAACACCGCCTTCGCATAACGCGCGCGCAGCTGCGAGCCGACATCCTCAGGCTCGCCCGCCTCATCCGGCCCAAACGTCGGAGCATCGGAACTGCTTGCCGCCGAATCCGGTTCGCCGGCGGTGGCAGCTGTGCGTGTGGGCGACGAGTCGCTCCGAACATCGGCATCGGGCGCGAGCACGGTCCACTCGACGCGCTGTTCGTCGGCGGAGAGACCGCGCGCATCGTCGTCCAGGGAATCAGCGGCGGGGGCTTCGACTGAACGTTGTTCCGTCGTCGCGCTGCGAGTTTCGCGGTCGAAGTGTGCCTGCCACTCCTCATCGGACTCGCTGTCCGGCACCGGGTATTCCGCTGCCTCCAGGTCCGCGAGCCAGTGTGACAGGCTGTCCAGATACTCGTCGGTCGATCCCGGGAAGGTGCCGCCGAGCTCTTCGGCGCTCTGTGCGCGCAGGTGAAGTGCGTTCAGCCTCTCGAGAGTATCGAGATAATAACGCATCTCCGAATCGGAATCGTCGGGATACTGCTGTTTCAATCCTTCGATGGCTTGGCGCCAGTTCTGATGCGTCCAGATATCACGAGGACTGTCGAGGCCGACGATGCCCGCCAGCTCGTCACGGAACTTTTCCAGAGTCCGCACAGCATCGCCCATGGTCGGTGGCGCGATATTCTCCACCGCCTGTTCTTCGATTCTGGCGAGGATGGCCAGCTCGTCCAGGTACGCGGACTGTCCACCCAAACGGGTGAATTCCGATTCAGAGGTGATCGTTCGTTGCCGAATCGCCTGAATTTCCGCAAGCGAGAAACGGTGCCGAACCCACTCCAGCCTACCGTCCCGTACTGTTGAGAAATGCGCTGAGTAACCACCTGGCGGCCAGGCATTCGTGAATCCCCTACGGTTTCCGAGGGGTATCAAATGGAAGCTTCTATGGATCCTGAGGTTGCCATCCGCGTGTCGATCAGGCATTCGAATAAGATTGTCAGCCAAACCTATACGCTGTGCTGCCGGAGTGTGGAAGTAGAGTGAATACTCAGGCGCGTCGGAGTCCATGGCCGCTCCATGCACATACTCCATGAGGACGACACGTTTATTGGCTCGAAGCCAGTCCGGGGTTCGCGTTCCGGCATTTCTGTGAGTCAGCAGAGAAAGCTCGACGGAATTAGCCTCTTCCGCATTCCGACATGTCTTCTCGATTGCCACGAAACGGTTGTTGTAGGTGTTGACATATACGCTTTCGAACGTCGTGTCATACCCCGAGATGCCAGGGATGAGCTCACGTTCGCGGATGCCCGAATTGATCGCCTCGATCAGCTTTTCCCGGAAGGGCCGGTCGTCGGCGAGTCTGTTGACCCATTCGATTTCGTCGCTGTTCGTGCAGAACCCGTACTCGGGCTCTTCCGCTCGCTCCTCGCGAATACCGGATATCGACTCGACGGTCACCTGCCCGTCCTCGCCGACCAGCACCTGCCGATACTCGATCGGGATACCCGCACCAGCTGCGTGCTCCCTGAGCCCCGGCAACCTTCTGTCCAGCAGAGCTTGTTGGCCGTGCAACGGCGATACAACCAGGATGCCCTCGCCCGGCACGACACCGGCACCCTCGATCACGCGCCCGCGGTTGTCGAGAATCGCGTGCGCACCCTTCGCCGCGAGCATTCGGCGGGCCATCACCATCGCCAATGCCGTGCGCACGTCGTGCACATATCGGCGGGCACTGCCGATGTGCGGTTTCAGCCGCTGGAAATGCTCGAGGACCTCGGGAATCGCTTCCAGGTCAGCCAACGTGCGGACCGCCTCTTCATCGACCACCAGCCGGCGCAGCACGGCAGAGAACCGACTTCGTTGCCAATCCTGTAGACCTTGGATCGCCTCTTCGATCTCCGCGGCGTCCTTGCGGTGCAGACGCTCGGTTCCCAAGCCGAGATCCCGAATCGGTCGCAGCGCTTCGGCTGCCACCTCTTCGGCTTCAGTCTCGGCGATCGCGAGTATGCGGCGCAGATTCGAGGGCAACTCACCGGCTACGCCGGTCGCTGTCTCCGGCTGGTTCGGCGCCGGAGAGTGCGCGGCATTCCCCGCAGCGAAAACGGCGACCACGTCGGATATCGGATCGCTGGGCGTGCCGGTGCCGGTGCCGGATCCGTCCCGGGTACTGCTCGGTTGCCCGGTGGGCGTGCCTTCGGGCGCTTCGGATCCGTCTGGTGTGGGGGCAGTCGGTTCAGGTGGACTACTCGGGACGGGCGCTCCGCTCGACCCGAGATCTTCCCCGGCACCCCGCTGCTGGACAGTCTGCGTACTCGGATCGTCCGCTGGCTCGTAGGCCTCGCCTCCACCAGATTCCCGCTGCTCAGCAGAATCCCCGTCCCGAACCGCTCCGGCTCCACCCGTAGGACCGCTCGTGATCGGTCCCGGTTGTGGTGCGACAGTACCGCCACTGCCGTCATCGTCCTCGTCATCGTCGCGGTTCTCGGGATATAGCTCGAGCAACTCATCGATATCGGTGCGAACGGCTTCGAGGTCGCGGCGAACCGGTGCATCGGTCGGCTCACTCGTGTCCGGCGCGCCGGGCACCCCCAGAGCAGAGTCGATGATGTCAAGGGCGCCCTGAGCGTCGACCGGATTCGCTCTGCGAGTCGGCCCGCCCGCCGGAGCCGACCCACCGCGGTCGCCTTCGACGACGGCGGCCGAGGGCACGTCGAACGCGACCCACGTGATCGTGCCGTGACCCCATGACTCCATACCTGCCCTGGCGGCGCCCCCAGGACCGATCAGATCCTGGACTCGCCAACCCTCCACCGGCGTTCGCGCATGCCGATCGGCCACCGCCACTCGACATTCCCAGCCTCGCGCCCCCATCGAGACGGCCACCGAGACCACACCATCCCGACCCGGACCCACCAGCAGCTCGTCGACCAACGTTTTGACCAGCGTCCTGGCCCGGAAAATCATGCCCCCGTGCAACACTCGCCTGACCAGCGCGTCCGTCGCCCGCGACACCGCAGTCCGATCCACACCCGCATTGGCGGCGACAAGCCACTCCGCCCGCGAATACGCATCGGTCCCGCCGAATATGTCACTCGCGTTCACCGCCGGCTCGACCCCGACAGACCAGTACAGATCGACCAGCCACCGGTTGCGGAAGAACTGCATCGCCGCACTGGAACTCGGGTCCGACTGCACCGTCCGCTGGAAGAGCTCGACCAGCGCCGGGAAATCATCCGGACGGCGACCCACAGCATCGACCCTGATCGTCAGGATCTTGCTGCCCGGCTCCCCGGACACCACCACGCTCAACCGCCACGGCCGATCCGTGCGACTCCCGACCAACACTGTGCGCAGCTGCCGCGATACCACCAAATCAGCCGCGTCGAGTTGGTCCGCATCGGTCCATCCGTGCCGCACCATCTCGCCACGAGCTCGCCGAGCCACCTCGTCGACCGCCGCGTCGACAACGTGTCCTTCCTCGATAGACCATGAGCTGTCGAGCAATCCCGACGACCGGAACACGGTCGATACGGTCGGCCGCGCCCCAGTGCTGTCATCGACCTCGGCGGCTTCCAAAGTCAACAGGCCCGACCGGGTGATTGCCGCCGTCAGGGTCACGTCCCGGTGCCCGTCATGGCTCGCGGTACGCGCGATGTTCTCCGCCGATGTCGCTGCGTTGGATCTGTCAGCGACTCGACGCGGACCACCGTGAGCGTCGATGAGTTGCTCGACCATCCGGCGGGCCTTCATCGCCGCCTGCCGGCGCGGACCGAGAGGCAGGATCTGGGATTCCGTGACCGGGTCGTCGCCACCGACACGGCCGGCCACGCTCACCGCGTCGTCGAGTCGCTCGAAAGTGCACACGACCCGTCGCCGTCGGGTGTCGAACCGCGACTCGACTTGCCACGTCGTAGCCCCGGTCTCCAACACCCGTACCAGCTCCGGCGGCAGTTCGACGCTGCCGTGGTGTTCCACGATCACCTGCAGCCCGAGCTCATGCACCTCGACCGTCACGTTCGTATTCCCGCGCCGCATCGCGTCGGTCATCACTTCGCCCACCGTGTCGGCCACAGCATCTCGCGCGGCGGCCGGCCACGCGGGCAACGCTTCCTCGATCGCGCGCCGAGTCGCGGACCGGCCCGCGGCCGAATCGCTCTCGCCGAGATGCAGAATCCGCGGCGCGCCTGCGCTCGGCGGCTCGCCGACGTCCGCGGCGTCGCTCTGATCCGAATCCTGCGGCGGCGCAACAGGGTAACGCTCGACTACGTTCAACCGGACCTGCCCGGGCGCCACCTCGACGGCCGTCAACGCCAGGTCACCGGGGGACTGTCCGAGCGATGCGACCGCCAGCCGATCCGCGCACCGTTGGGTCGCCAACCGCAGCTCACCGCGCAAACCTCGGGGGATCGGGTCGGTGACCACGGACTCATCCCGGTCGGCGGTGCCGATGTGGCGCTCGCTCAGCCCTCGGTGGTTATCCTCCACTGCCGCTGTCGGGCCTGACGCTCCTGCGGCGGTGTCGGTGTCGGTGTCGCGATCGGCCATGGCTGCCGCCAGTTCCGCCGACTCGGCGGTCTCATCGCGAAGTACCACCCACACGGTGAAGCTGTCCGGGCCATGCACCTCGACGCCGTGATGATGGGCATAGTCCGCGAGCAGACCCAACGGCGTCGTCTCCCCGCCGCGGCCGCCATCCGCGGAACGGACATGCACCTCGATGCCGACGACTTCACTGTCGCCCACCGCCAGCCGCGTCACCACCAGCACCCCCTCGGCACCCGGGTGGTCCACGACGTTGCCGACCATCGTCTCGGCGAACAGCAACGCCGCGTCGTCCTGCCCCGGCGGCCAGAGGAGTCGGCCGGCCTCCCGAACCAACCGGGACGCTTCCTCGATGGCATGATCCCGGTTCGAATCCGGCTCGATCACGAGATCCCACAGCTCCGCCTCTCCAATCGGGCTGTACGCAGGCTCCGCCTCGGACGGCGCCTCGGCTACGGCATATCGATCCGTCGACAATCCGGTTCGGGGGTCGTGGATGGCGAACTCGATGAGCTGGATACCCGACTCTCCGCCGGCATCGATCTCGAGCCCGTACACCTCGGTCGGGTCGTCATGGCGAGCGGCCGCCGCCCGGAGCGACCGCTCCGCCGCATCTCTCGCGACATCGCCTCGGCCCGCCGGCCACCCGACCGTCAGCTCTCGAACCACCCCCCGGACGTCGGTGATCACGGTGTCCAGGTCCTGCTCCGGATCGATCGTCATCGTGATCTTCAAGGCCGGATCAGCCAACCCGCCACTATCGGGTAGCTCCAGCGCCAGTTCGGCGGTCCCGCCCACTCCGCGCCTGCCCAGCAGGACCCACAACTGGTGAGTGCTTCCCACGCCGGGAGAGAACCTGATCTGCAACCACCCATCCCCGGTCGCGTGGAGGTGGGCGGCCAGCTCTTCCAAGACCGATCCGACCACCGTCGGCTGGTCATGATCCAGCCCACGCCTCAGCGTGTCGTCAACCAGTGAGCGCAGCTCGCCGTGCTGCTGCGCAAGAGATCCCACGTCCAGCGCCCATTCGTAGGGAGAATCGACGGAGCACGACGCCAGCCGTTCATCACCGTCCGACAGCTCGACCTCGAGCGACAGGCCGGTCGACTCGTCGAACGACCGCACCGACACTCGACCCTGCTCAACCCTGGCGACCCCCTGGCTGAGGCCGACCATCCGCCGCGTGAGCAGCTTGCCCACCGCCACAGTGTTCGGCGACCGGCCGGACGTCAGCTGGTCGATCAGCTCGTCGGTGCGTTCCAGCACCTGGCGCAGCGAATCGCCCTCCTGGAATTCGATGACGTGGACGCCGTCGTCCGAACTCCCGCTGTAGGTGGGCGGATCGTCCCCGCCACCACCGTTTCCACCGCCGGCAGGTTCGGGCTGCGGTGTTCCAGTCGCGCCGTCACCGGCCGACGCGCCGTTCCCCGCGCCAGGCGCCGCTGGCTCGCCGTCAGGCCGCGGGGCGGGCTGCCCTCCCGGGATATCACCGGGCCGCTGGATATCCGAATCACGGCGCGGCCCGCCGCCCGCCGCGTCCGCCTCCCGGCGAAGTTCGGTCTCGGGGAATTGCGGCGAGTCCGGTGCCCCACCCCCGTGATCGAGTGCGTTCGACAACTCATCGCCGTTGTTTTCAGCGGGGCGACCTTGGACTTCGCCTCCCTTGCGTGGAGTTCGTTGGTTGGGTCGAGTTGGGTGGAGGTTGGTGAGGTTGTTGTGGTCGTCTGTGGTGAGGTAGGCGACGTAGGCTTCGGATTTTTTGGTGATGCGGGTGAAGGACTGTTGCCATTTGTCGCGGGTGCGGACGCGGGGGATGCGGCCGGAGTCTTCGGGGTCGAGGGAGGGGTTGTCGGGGTCGATGATGTTGGTGTCGAAGATGACGATGCGGCCGTTGGCTTTGGTGACGGTGTAGGAGTGCATCTTCTTGCCGTCGTCGACGAGGATGACGGCGGTGTCGATGTCCTTGTCCCGCTCGACGGTGTCGATGATGTGGGCGAGGGGGTCTTCGGTTTCAGGGTCGAGGTGGGTTTCGACGAGTTGGGTAGCGATGGCGTCTCTGAGGTGGGTCCAGTCTTTTTGTCCTGGTTGGGGTTTGATTCCTTTGTCGAGGCCGAGCGCCCAAGTTGCCTCGGCTGTTTGGTTGATGCAGTCCAGCAGCTTCCGGGCAGCCGGATCATTCGACTTCTTCAGGCGTCGAAGAGCTTCCCGGACGACGGAGCCGGCCGCGATGGTGCTGAACGCCGCGGCGATAGACCAGGTCGCCGGTCCCATTCCCCATTGATCGAGCAGGACACCACCGGCCAAAGCGCCCGCCGCGAACGTACCCCTGGTCGTCATGGTCAAGACAGAGCTCGCTCGCCCGTACACTCCCTTCGGGATCACCTTGTCCCGGTAGGCACTGATAGCGACACCACCCGCCCCCAGAACTGCCCAGCCTCCGGCAAGCCCTGCCGCGGCAACCCAGGGGTTGGTGGTGGTTGCCACCACCACACCGGCCCCTGCCAAGCCGACCAATCTGGCGGTGAGCAGGCTTTCAATGCCGAGTTTGTCCAACCACTTACCGGGCGTTGCGTTCCCGATCAAGTTCCCGGCAGGTGGGATCACGAGGGCTGCTCCCGCCTGCCACGGCGTAATATCGGAGCCTGCGATTATTGACGCAAAGGAGAGCGACTCCATCCCCAGAAATATATTGGTGAGCGCAAAGTTAATGGTCGTACTTTGGATCAGAGGGTTTTCACGGGTTACCCGAATTCCTTCACCGAGCGACTTTCCCAGTCCGGTCAAAGCATTCGACCCAGCAGGTTTGGGCGCGGCAGGGAATTTTCGCAACGGCGACAATGCCACCTGGTTCCACCCATAGGACAATCCATTTATCAGGGAGGGCATCCATGGGGCCACCCCCAGCATAATGGGTCCTAACCCATTTCCCGCCACTCGAACGATGCTCTGATAAGAGGAATTGAAGCGAGCCAGTCCTTCTCGCATCGATTTTGCGGGGCCGACCATTTCCTTGATGGCCCGGTTGATACTGTTGGTGTAGAAGACGGCGGCGCCTGTCTCCACGAATGTTGTCCCGACGAGTATTGGGACGAGATTCGAAGTTCCAGTCGCCAGGGCGACGCTCGCTGTGCCCGCTGCCGCCAACCCTACGGCCACGCTGACCCGCAGGATCCACCTGATGTCGAAGAAGTCGGTGAAATATCCCGCGATCGGCGCGCCGATGAGATGTGGCAGGTTGCCTGCCATGACAACGGCACCTGCCACCCCCGGTCCTGCGTTTTCCAGCAAGATCAGAGGCAGCGCCGATCCCCAGATCGTGTCTCCGATTCCTGAGCCGACCTTGCCGCTGATCGCCAGCCGGAACTCGGTGTCGGTGCGAATCAGGCGCAGCAGCGATCGGCTCTCACTGCCGCCTTCGGTGCCGTCTGGCTGTTCCGTTTCGTCGGGGTCCGCGGATCCGGTCGTCTCGACACCGGATTCGTTCTCCTCGGCCGACAGTTGGGCGGGCGGTGCCTCCATATGCTCGGCGGGTCCGTTCGCTGGTCCCCGCGCCCACCGCCCACGGCGCCGCCAGAACGCCCGGCCCGCCAGCCGTGCACCGAACCCCTGCCCGGATTCCGTCGACTCGGAGCGCCCCGGACCCGGCGCGGTGCCATCGGGGTCCCCGTCCCGATCCGGTTCGGCGGCGAACCACACACCCTGACCGCGCCCCCGCGGCACTCCGATCGGACCCAGCACCCCCTCGACCCGGCCACCCATCATCCCCACCACGTCGGCTACATCCGCATCTGCCCGCAACGCACCCGCCAACGTCGGCCCACCGAACGCCCACGCCCGCGGTGTCAGCCGCGGGTCGACGGCATGGAACGTCTCCGACGGCTCCGGTCGCACCACCGGAGCCGCTCGGTCGGCACTGTCGGACTGCTCAGCCCGTAGCTGCGCTTCTGCCTCGCGCACCCGTGCCGCTGTCGCTTCCTTCACCGGCGCCCCGCCCTCGAACACGCGGCGTGCCGTCGCCGGGCTCACCCCAGCCCTCCGGGCAACCGCGGCGTACGTCACCCGCGGCTCGGGACGGCTCGCCCAGAACTCGAGCACATCCGGGTCAACCTCGAACCCCGTCTCCTGGGCCACCGCCAACACGTGCAAGGCGGTCGCCTTGCTCACCTCCCCCTCGGCACAGTCGATTACCCGATTAACCACTTGCGGGCTCGTCCCTACCGCCTCAGCCACATCCACCTGTGTCACCAGGACTTCGCGATCCGGACGACGCTGCCAGAACGCAAGCACATCCGGATCGACCTCGAACCCCATCCCCGCCACGACCGCCAACACCCACAACGCCGTCGGCTTCCCGACCCGATCCGCGCTGCATTCGTACACCCGACGCACCGTCGGCGGGCTCACCCCTGCGGCTCGCGACACCACCAGCCACGGCACTGCCACCAGATCTGCCCCAGCCGCCCGCGCCACAACAGCACGCGACATCCGCGGCTCGACAGCCGGACGGCTCTCCCAGAACTCGTAGACCTCCGCAAAGACATCCGGATCGACCTCGAAACCCCTCCCCTCCACGACCGCCAACACCCACAGCGCCAGCGCCCTGCTCACCTCCCCCTCAGCACACGCGAACACCAGGCGCACCGTCTGGCGGCTCACTCCGACCGCACCCGCCACCGCGGCGTACGACATTCGTGGACGTTGTCCGGCAGGATCACCGGACTCCGGGGGGCGTGGCGGAGGAACGGCGTCGGATGGCGGTTGCGCCAGGTCCGCCGACTGCTGGGCAAGGATCTCGCCGATCCGACGGGTCAGTTCGTCGAGTGCATTGAAGTCCAGCTCCGCCAGCAGATCCTCCGGGTACTCCAGCCGCAGTGTCCGGGCCGCCTCAGGCCGCGAAAGCACCCGCCCGTATCGCGCTGTCAACCAGTCCCCACGCGGCCCGGACATCGCACGCCGACCGTGCTCAACCACGTCTCGGCTGGTCCGAGCCACTGCCCGGAATTGCTGCGACCCAATGCTCCAGCCACAGGCCCGCAACCCCACCAACACCTGCGCTCGGAAGCCCTCGAAGTTCAGATCCCCCGGTGACACACCATCGCTGAAACGATGCCCCACCACCGCCAACACTTGGCGAACGACCCGAGCCGCCGACGCGGTGTCCAGTCCCATCATCGCCGCCTGATCCGATACCGCCCGCCAGAGCCGCTCACGCACCAGCGTGAACGCCACCGACTCCGACTCGGCCGACACAACAGCGGAGGGCCGTGTCGCATCGGGCCCGGAGGAGTCGCGGTAGAAGAGACGAACATCTGGTGGCACCGGGATGCCCAGCGAGTCTGCCTCGGCCAGCAGCCGCAGCCCCGTCTCCCAAGCGACTCCATCCTGGAGTTTCAAGAAACGCTGCACATGCTCGGTACTCACCCCGACCCGATCCGCCAGTTCACGCTGTGTCCCCTGTGGCGGGACGGTCAGGGCGATCCCGAGCTGATCGACGGCATCCAACACGCGAATGCGTGTTCCCGGCTGCGACAGCCCACCATCCAGCACCTGTCGCACCGCATCCAGCGACACTCCGGCTGCCCGTGCGATATCGAGCAACAGTGCAGGCAGCACCAAACCCAGGCCTTCGCCGCTGAGGCCGATGCCGTAGAGGACCCGGCATCCCCGCTCCACTGCCGCGTCTAGTATTCGCTGCCGGGTGCCGGCAGCGACACCGATGGTATCGATGCCGGTGAAGAGCAGTGACACTGTTGCTCTGGTCACTCCCACCGTGCGTGCCAGATCGGCGTAGGTAAGACCCGGCGTTGCTCTGGGAGTCCGGAATGCCAAGCGGTGCACGGCATCCCACACCTGCTGCCGGATCTGCGGACCGGCCGGTCCGCCGGGAATACCATCCACCACCTGGTATACCGTCATCCGATCGGTCCCCGCCAGATGAGCGACGTCCGCCGCGGTAGCCCGCCGCACCGTACCCAGCGCCGTGTATCTCGGACCGTTGGTCTCCGGAAGCAACTGGGACAGCACCGACTCGGCCACCCTGCCGACCACCGTGCACCGCCGACGTAGCAGCGCCTCGTCCGCGGTATCCAGCAGATCGGCGACATGACCGCCGTCGGCGAGCCACGAGCGCAGCCACCGCTCGTCCCGGTCGAGCCGCCCTGGATCGCGCCGACGGATCAGCCCGGCGAGTGCCGCGACATCATGGTGTCGCGCTGCCGCCACGATCGCCACCGCCTCCGCCACCGTGTGCGAATCGACGCCAACCACGAACTCCGCCAGCCGCCGGAACGCGGCCTCCACAGTGGCGGTGTCACCACCCGATTCGGACGCGACCTCCGCGGTCGAAAGCTCCTGCACAATCCCCGACTGGATGCTGGTGACCTGCTCTGCAGTAATCAGCCGCTGCCTGCGCAACCGCAGCAGGCCCGACTGCAGCAACGCCGGGTTGTCCCGCTGGGTCGCCGCAACCACAGCGACAGCGTTCTCGGTGATCGCCGGTGTCACCACTGCAAGCTCATGCGCCATTCGCGACGGCGGGACATGCCCACCGTCATTTCCGACCTGGGCGCCACCGAAGCCGCGGCCGCCGAAAGCACCGCCCAACCGGCCGTCCCGGCTGCCGTGTGTGATCGCCCCGTCGACCATCATCGTCCGAGCCCGGGCCCGGCGGCCGAAGCCGCCGAACGGGTCGGCCACCGCGGTGGCGAAGTCGTCGTAGCGGAAGGCCGGGTCCGGACGCACCCCCGGACCACCACCGCCAGGCCGCGGCCCCTTCGGCGGTCTCGGCTTCGGAGGTGGCGCACCGCCCCCGTCATTGTCATCGGGCGGGAATACCTCGTAGTACAGCTCGGCGGCGCCCGACTCCGGCATGCCCCAGAGCCGACGGGCGCGCAGGAAAGCGTCCAGGGTCAAGCTGCCGCGGCCACCGTCGTTGACGAGCCGGTCCATATCGAGGTAGTGCATCCATATGTCCATGTTCGGGACCCAGAGCTCCCGAGGGACATAATCGCGCACCTCACGGTGATTGAGCACCGCCAAGTCGTAGGACTTGGTGTATAGGGCCCACAGACCCCAGTCCAGGAATGCCACCACCTTGCCGGTTTTCGGATCTATCAGCACGTTCCCGCGCTTGATATCCCGATTGACGGCCTGGAACTGCTCCTGGACAGCAGATTCGGCCATTTCGACAATCGGCGCGAACACGTTCGCGGGAACCTCCAACCCGGCGAACCTGGTGGCGATCTCCGGCCGAAGCAGCTGTCGCTCATGGTGTTCCGTCGACTGGGCAGCGACGAATACCACCAGCCCGGCAACATCGCCATCCTCCGGATAATCCGGGTAGTCCACGAGCAACAGCTCCCGCAGCGGGTCCACCGGAACCTGCTTCAACTGCCGCTGCAGCTCGACGACGTCGCGGAGTATCGGCTCCCGCCAACGGATCCACTGCTCTTCGGTCGGATTGACGCCGGCGGCGCACTCCTCGAGGATCACCGTTCCCTGCGGGATCGTCCCGTCCGGCAGCCGAATGCCGAAGTGGTGTAGGTCTTCGGGTCTGATCTCCGCCAGCACCCGGGGAAGTCGCCGAACACCCGCGTGTGCCGCCAGCTCCAAGAACCATGGTTCGGGGCCGTACACGACATCCACGGATTCGACGTCTTTCTCGACCCGCGCCAGATATCCGTCCCGCACATAGTTGTCGTTGTTGAAGCCCGACAGGCACACCCCATCGCGGAAGATCTCGACGGCCAAATCCCGCGCCGTGGGCGGGTTGATGGCATGGCCGTAATCCCCACCCCAAGACGCGACTTCCGTCGTCGGACGGAACCTCGATGGCAGGGGCGAGGACTGCGGTCGGGGCAGCGGCCTGGCGGCCAGCTCCGTGCTCTGCCGCAGGTTGGTGATGACCAGATCAGGCCTTTCGGCTACGAGCGCCTCGACCTGGTCCGGTTCGCGCGCGTATCCGATGGTCCGGATCCCGCACTCCTTGGCCTTCCTGACATCCGACGCGCCACCGATGACCAGGCACCGCTCCGGTGGTGGGTCGCCGAGTACGCGGAACGCCTCGCGCAGTGGATCCACAGTCGGATCGAACGTATGGCCATCCATCCCGGACCGCCCGATCCGCAAAAATTTACTGATCCCGAGGTTGAACGACTCATGTTGTGACAGGAAATCATAGATGCCGGTTGCCAAGCTCTTCTCGCTGAACAGCACGACACGAATACCTTTGTGCCACAGTGCATAAGCGAGCTCCCGCGCACCGGGGACCGGCGCGGCGACCCGGGCGGCCACGCTCTCGGACGTCGAAATATAGTTCGTCAGCAGCCAGCGTTCTTCTTCCGGGAAGGCCGCATAGACCGAGTCATAGACCGCGTAGGGATCCCGCGTCACCGCGATATCCGGTGGCAGATCGACGCCCTGTGAGATCGCGAGCGTGCGCAGCTGGTCGGCGGCGACGAGGGCTCGTTCCGGCGGGAACAGGTCGCAGACCATGCCGTCGAACGGCAATAGCACATATTCGGCCTCATCCAGCATGACCTCGAGAAGCTCGATATCGTCCACCGTCGCCATGGCAGGCAGCTGGGAACTGGCACGGTCGGCTACCGTCCAGGACTCGATATCCCGCATGCGTGGCGATGAGCCGGGCACGCCCGGTTGCGCGGGGATCGCCTCGACGAATCGGACCGTATAACCGGTCCGCGGCGGCTGCCCGGCCAATTCCGGTCTGGCAGCAAGGGCTTCGCGCAGCGCTCGACGGTGTGTGTCGCCCACCGCGATCACAACCAGCTCGCGGCGGCGAGGCAGGTACACGACCTTGTCGCTCCACGGCCGCGCATCCGGCGCCGCATTCAGCACCGTCTCCATCAGATAGTGCAGCTGCGAACGATATTTCTCGTCGAATACCAACTCCGCCAGTCGATTATGCTGTTCACTGCGACTTTCACCCAACTGCGCGACGAGTGCGTCCCAGCCGTCCACATCGAGCACCAGTGGCTGTTGCCCGAACCCTAGATCGCGGGTCAGCGTGTAGCGCTCGACCTCTGCCGCACGCATCGGCAGAAAGAAGGACCCGTTGACCTGCGCGTGCCACAGCGCATACTGCGGGCTGGTCCAGTTCGGCCCATTGGCCGCAATCTCATCGAACGCCGCACGCAGCGCCGAGGGCACATCGATGCCGCCATCGGCCGTGCGGCAGTGTCCGGGCAGCCGTGCCAGCCAGTTCTGAAAACTTTCCCGAACGACACCCAGAACATGTAATGCCCGGTAGGCATTCTCGAGGGCAGTGTCGAGCGCAGTACTCCCCGAATGCTGCGTGAGGTGATCCCACAGGCCCGGCATATGGCTCAACGCCTGTTCGAGGCGACGCAGGGTCAGCTCGAACACGGCGTCGTCGGCGCCGCGCACAAACTTGCCGTTCCGGATCCCTTCCGCATATTCCTCGTCGAGGCCGGTGGGATCCGTGATCCAGCGAATATCCGCGGTGACCTTGGTGATCTGCTCGGCCGATCCTCTCTTGGCCGGTATCCGGCGACTGTAGAGAAGGTGCTCCGTGTCGGGCAGCGTTCCGACATCCAGCATCAACGCGAAAGAGGCATTTCGTGTGGACACACCGTATCGGGTGCAGAAATAGTCGACCGCGCGCAAATAGCTCCGGACCGACGCGACCGGAACCCTCGGATCGAGGAAGGAGTCGAAATCGACTAGTACCCGCGGGTTTCCGGTGCCGAGTTTTTCGATCAGCTGTCGCTTTGCCATCTCATCGTCGACTGCGGTGGCCTCGAATAGCGGCAATAACTCCGCAGGAGCGGCGAGCATGCCGGCCAACTGGACGGCTATGTCATGCTGCAGCCCGCGGACCTCGCGGCGCTCGCTCACCTCCTGCGCGGCCTCGATCGACATCATCCGTCGGAACAGCAGCTCACCGAGCTGTTGATCGTCATCGTGCGACAGACCGATGCGGAGTTTCTTGATGAAACCCCACAGCTCCCAGTCACGTTCCCGTCTCGCCGTTCTGACAATCGCGAATGCCCGCATGCGTGAGTTCAGCAACTGCTGCGCGGCGGTAGCCCGGCCGGCGGCCGCCGCATCGAATGCCTCGAGGTACGCGCGGTTCACATCGAGATTGCCGTCACCGTCCACGCTCTCGCCGAGTTGCTCGACCAGCCACTCGTCGAGCCCGCCGACGCGCCCGCCCTGGTCATGGAACTGTCTTTCCAGTAGGTACAGGACGGCCTCGCGGTCCGAATCCGCCCCCTCCGCATCCCCGAGGCCGGCAGCGGCGAGGCAGGCGCGACCCGATTCGCGCCAGTCGGCATGAGCCTCTTGCTCCGGATTGTCTCCACCCGCGATGGAGACCGGATCGAACAGGCGACCAAGCGAATTCGCGCGACCGGGCCGCACCGACAGTCCCCCGGCGCCGAGGAGAGCCGGCACATCTGCGACCCCCTTGTCGCTGTGGGGACGGTCCGACTCAGCTGCCATCGGGCCGGTACGGCTTTCGGCGTCACCGTCGGTGTCGACTTCCGCTGCCGACTCTGCCTCGGACGATGCCGGTGGCCGTCGGTCGGCGGTGGGCAGTGCGGCAATCGCGGCGGCCACTACGGGGATGGCTCTCGCCTGATGGAACCGGACCCATAAAGAGGTTTGTCCCAACTCGGCGGCAACCACCTCGGGCGACAATTCGTCGATGAACCGCAGTCGGACCATGCTGCGCACATCGACGGGAAGCACGTCGTCGGGAATGTGCTCGAGGACAGTCGTCAACAAGGCGGCATCGGTGCGCCCAACCCGCCAGACCAGCTGCAAGTCCAGTTGCGAGGGCGGCCGGTCGGCGGGGTCGGTCGCCAGCTGGGCGAGCATCCGGCCGAGGGCGGTGTGCCGCAGCATCAAGACCGAGCCCCGCAACGCACGACCCAGTTCGGCGTCGATTTCGACCTGCGGAAAGCCGCACAGGAACCATTCGATCCAGGCCCGCTGCTCGGGGGTAAGCCGGTTCAGACAGTCCTCGAAATCCGGACCGTTTTCCCGGCAGGCCACCACGATCCCAGTCTCCTGGTCGCCGCGGGCCACCCTCACGCCGGTGAGAACGCCTGCCAGCCGCCGAATATCGCGAGCGTGCTGCGCCCAGTCGTGGTCGGAGAAACCACTGTCGGCCAGTTCGGCGGCGGAACGCCCCGCCAGCAACCGCTCCTCGGTGAGCCTGGTGCGGATAGACCACCGGCGCATAGCGTCCCGCACTATCGCCGGGTTTCCTTGGCCGATTGCCTCGAGCAGACACCCCGCCTCCTCGGCGGTGACCCACTCCTGCGGGTTCCACTCGGGACGTGGCTGCGGACTCGCTATCGCGGCGGGCTCGGCGGCGACGGGTGGGGTGGGCATGAACGGCTTGCCGCGGCCCGAGCCGGGGGCGCCCAGCGCCCAGGTCTGAAACGTCTCGTCATCCGGGTCGTGCCCGTTGAGCACCCACGGTGTGTCCCCCCGCTGCCGGGCGCCGCGGACCAGGGCGTCCGGCAGCGCTGCCCTGCCCCGGCCCGCCGACGGATCCGACTCGGCGTCGACAACAGGCGACTCACCATCCGAAACTGGCGACTCGCGGAGCGGGAGTGGAGCGTCGGCTCCGCCGCCACCCTCGGGTGGCTGTGGTGAGGCAGGGCCGGGTCCGTCTTCGCTGGGTGGGGTGAGTCGGCCGTAGACGTTCGCGCCGCGGTTCGCGTCGGGGAATGCGCGAGTCACCTGGATAGCGCCGCCGTGGACGAGCCGCACCTCGAATACCTCGTCGAGGCGCTCCGGCCAATGCACGACTGTGCCTTTCGGCACCCGCACATACCCGGTAGCTCCGCTCGTGAGGTTCGGTGACCGGGTGCCGATCCGGCCCACGGCGCCTGCCGGGATCGGCACCGTTTCGGGCAGCTCGGCGAAGTCGCCGGGGATGTCCAGTTCGACCATGACCACCAGGTCGTGCGGCGTCGGCGATTGCATGCCCAACTCGGGAAGAACGAATTCGGCGGTATCCCAGCCGGTTTCCACCTCAAATGCGTCATCGGCGATTTCCGCCCAGGCAACTGCGCGTTTCCCGACGAGCGGGAGGCGGTCGAAGATGTCCGGCTCCCGCAATGGCGGCAGCGCACCGGCACCTGCCCTGTCACGCAGCTCGAGCAGGACCGAGTCCACCTGCTCCTTGCTGCCGCGATGCCGCGACCCCCACAACTGGTAGGCGCTCAGCAGACTCCGATACAGCCTGCGCTCGACCTCGGGCCGCCGATCGTGTTCCAGATCCACCGACACCAGCGCGACCAGATCCGCCAACACGTCGCGGATCGTCAGGAATTCACCGTAGATCTGGGCGTTCTCGCGGCCGAGCGACCACGGCACACCTTCGATGCTGTGATCGAGCACCGCCCAGGTGTAGGCCGGGTCGCCCCACATCCAGCCGGTGCCGGTGATGCCGGAGACCAGTCCACTGTCGACGCGGAAGTCACTTGCGGAGGGGGTGGGAATCAGCTGGAACCGTGCGGGCATCAGTTTTCTCGCCAATACCGCCGCGAAGGGTTCTTCGGGGATGTCGAGCCAGACCAGCACTTCCCGCAACTCTTCCAGGTGCGGGAGGAACACCCGCATCACCGGGGCGATGAGGTTATCCAGGAAATCATCCACCGTCTCCGGAACGCCCGGGGGCAATGGCGGTTTCGGCGCCAACGCGGCCTGGTCGAGCATCAGCTCGGTGGCGTCGAGCATCTCGCCGTGGATCAGTGCCAGCTCGGCCCGACTCGCCGAATGTCCGGGCAACTCCCGCATGACCAGCCTCAGCCCGTCATCGAGGACACACAACACCCGCGGTGTCAGGTCCACATACGGGGCCAGCACCGCCAACACATCGTGCAGCGCCAACGTCCGCGGGCTCATCTCGTCCGGATGCTGCGGCTTCGGGAAGAACAGCCAAAACCCGTTTCCGGCCGGCCCGCCCCAGCTGTGCGCGTCCTCGAAAATATCAATGGTGCCGTCCACCCGGATGGGCTCCAGTGCCTCCGCTTCGGCCGAGGACAGTTCCGGACCGTGTTCCGCATCCTCGGGCAGTCCCAGCGGGCGGAACCGACTGGCCGCGGTCCGGGTGAGCGCGATCGCCTCCGGCGGGATCAGCCCGGCGATATCGTCGGCCCGGGTAGCGCCGAAATGCATGGTGCGGAGGGTGAA
Source organism: Nocardia sp. NBC_00881 (assembly GCF_045207455.1). Lineage (NCBI taxonomy): Bacteria > Bacillati > Actinomycetota > Actinomycetes > Mycobacteriales > Nocardiaceae > Nocardia > Nocardia sp. NBC_00881. The sequence goes on along the minus strand of NZ_CP108798.1, from coordinate 6,782,603 downwards.
TTCGAACGACCAGGTCGCCCATCCCTCGTGCCGGTCGTCCACCGCGGAGGCGCTCGTTGTGACGAGCGGTGCCCGCACATCCTCCGGCAGCATTTCCGGGGTGAACGGCTCCGATCCGGTGTACAGCAGCCGGACCTGTATCCCCCGGCGGCCGGTGCGCACGGTGACCTCGTCGATAAACAGTTCCACCCGTCCGGTTTCGGCGACCGACAAGGCATGTCGCAGCGCCCAACCGAGTGCCATGTCCGCGGCCAGGCACTGGTCGGGCGCTGCGGGCGACCACCCGGCCAGCGAGCGGCGCAGGAAATTGCCTGCCTCCCGCACTGCGTCCGACAACCGGTCGTCTTCGAAGACCTCTACCGCCGACCGCACGACATACCGACGTCGGCTCGGACCGCCGTCTGTGATCGCTGTCGCGGCCCGGGCGGCCGGGCTGTCGGCGACCGTCGCGATCACCCGTGCACTGTCCTCGGCGGGCAGTCCCCACGACCGCCGTGCGGCGGCGAATCGAGCCAGGAAAACCCGATCGGGGTCAGGGTGCAGATGTTCCCCGGCCTGTTCGACAGCCATCCGCACCGCGACCAGCTCACGCCAGATGGCCGTATTCGGCCCGTCGGCGCTATCGAAGTCGGAAAGCGGTTGCTCCCGGTGTGATTCGAGTAAGGCGCGGTCGAATCCGGACGGACCCGATCGCACGTTACGCCACCCGGTGACCGCGACCAGGTTGCCGTCGTCGTCGATCCACAGGTCCGCCGGGTCGAGTTCGCCGTGCAGCAGCCGTGTCGGTTCCGCCACCAGGTCGGCTTCCCGGGCACGGATCGGGTCGTAGGGGCGGCGCGGAATCTCCAATCCCTCGAAGACATCGGCCAGACCACCGTGCCGCATGTCGTTGAAACCGCCATGCCAGGAACCTGTTCTGCTGTGCAGGAAGAACCTGACCAGCTCGTGGCCCGCATAATTCAGTTCCGATGAGTCAGCGCCCCGCCACCTGCGCAGCCACGCCACCAACTCGTCGCGGGAGATCCGCTCCAACTGCTGCCACTGTGTCTGCAGCGACGCCATGATGCGGTCGAAGTGCCGGTCGAACTCCTCCCGGGTGGCCGGATGGGCGGTGCGGTCACGACGCATCACCAACACCCGGGTGGTTTCGTCCGCCACGGTCCCGTCCGGCAGCCGGACCCCCCGCGACCACCCGCTGGGCATCGGGCTGCCGTCATCCCAGAGACGACCGACCATGTCCTGGCCGCCCAGCACGCACAACACCTCAGGCAGCCAGCCGACGCCGTGCCCGGTTAGGAACGCCACCGCCTCGTACTGCGGAATCCACTGCGATAATTCCGCGCGCGGCACCTCGACCAGCACCAAGTAGTCGTCGAGCGCGTAGTAGACGCCGTCCGTGTGCACGTGGACTTCACCGCGGCGGATGGCCTCGACGGCGATTCGCACCGCCTCGTCCGTGGACCTCTCCCGGCCGGCTTCCTCGAACACGGACACCGGCGGAAGTTCCTGCTCGGCGCTCGCCGGGGCGTTCCCCGCCACCGCCGGCGGAAGCTCGATTCCCCCGCCTGCCGCCAAGGCGACCAACTGTTCCACGAGATCCCACGCGGCGAGAAAATCCAGGTAGATCATGGCGTTGTCGTCGAGCTGCGCCCTAGGCACCAAACTAACGTGCCTGGAGCTCAACCAGGCCCACAGCCAGGACGGATCGGCCCAGCACAGTGCCCCGGTGACCCCGGAAACCCGATCGTTGGCGAACAGAATGTTCGTGCCGTCGAAGCCGATCGGCACCAACTGCAGTGGCCTCGGCTCCAGTTCGCCGATCCGCAACTCCACCTTTCGGAATACGTCGACAATGTCGACGATGCCCAGCGCTTGGACCGCGGCCCGGTGCGGTTCGAGCGCCAACCGGGCATGGGCGATCAGCGACCGCAGGAAATCCCGGGCATCGGTCGGAGCGTCGGCAATCCGCTCGGCCAGCGCTTCCGGAGATACCTGCGCCAACTGCCGCAACAACAGGTTGCCGGTGTAACGGATTTCGTCGGCCATCTCGCCGAACTCGTCGCCCGCACGCTGGGCGCCGGGCAGCCGCCGGGTGACCAGCGCGAGTTCCGGGACGTAGCCCTCTCCCACAATGCCCGCGCCGGCGGCGGCGTGCAGGACCTGCGGCAGCAACTCGGGCACGGCCGGTGCGACGGCAATGGCCAGTTGGTCCTCCCAACCCGCGAACCGCCGCAACCTCAGCGGATCGGCACCCAAGGGGGAGCTTGCGTGGAAGTCCCAGCCCACCCAGTAGCCGTCGGCGACAATGGCGCCCAGCCGGTGCGTTCCCTCGATGAAGTTGACGGTCGCCTCCGACGCCATCCGCATCAGACTCTGTGCGTCGTTCTGCGCCAGCATTGGACGGGTGTCCGCGACGGGCGCACCCAGATGCCGGTGCCGCTCGGCGGGCTCGGACACGACGCGGTAAAGCGAGCCGGGCGGTCTCATTACCACCTTGTCCCCGCTGATCTTCCCGAAATACCTGGTACTCGAGACGAACTCGAGTGTATTCGGCTGGCCGTAGTAGGGATCGGTCACAAAACGTGCGTTTAATTCGCCGAACCAGTCCCGTACCTCGTCCGGAATCATGTCCACCGGGAACAACTCTGGGGAACTGCTCGATACAGTGATGCGAACCGACTTGTTCCACGTCGGCATCGCTTTCTTGTCGACCATGACGGTGACCATGCCCGACGAGGTCGTCAGCGCGTGGGTAACCGCCATGGTCAGTAATTGTTTGATGGATTTCTTTTTGTATCCGGGCCATTCCACGACCTGCAGATCGATCCACATCTCGAGCTGTACCATCGCATCGGCGAACTCGGCGTCGTCATACTCGCGTCCGCGCTCTCGGAATAACATCTGCTTGATCGCGGGTTTCGATGCGACATCGACGCGGGGGTCGGCTCCGGACACCTCCTGTACCAGCTCCGCGGCGCCGCGCGGGTTACGGCCGGTGAACATCAGCAGGACGGCAAAGCTGGCCAGGTAGTTGGCATCCCGGCCGCCCGGGACCTGCCGTACCGCATCGTGTGTGCTGCGCTGCAGGTGGAACAGCAACAGCCAGAACCACATATTCGGCCCACCCACCGAGCTCGGCACATATCCCGGGAAGTCGCGCATATGAAGAATCGCCCAGTTGAAAGACTCCGGAGCCAGCAGAGCCAACTCCCAGTCCAATGCCGTGAACGGGTCGATCAGCATATTTTCGCGAATCCAGTCACCGTGCCCGAGATACAGCTCTTCCGGCAGCAGGAGGGGGATCAACGCCTCCAGAAGATCGAACATCTCCTCGGAGATCCCGAGGCGGCGGAATCGCGTCGCGGCGCCGGCCGACGACATCGAGCGGAACACCTTGCGCTGCTCGTTGATGGCGTATCGCGCGAATTCCCAGACGTCGGTCGGTGTGTCTGGCGGCAGATACCGTCGCAGCCGGGATAGATCGACGGTGCGCAGTTTCGCGAATATCCGCTGAATCTTCGCGAGGAATTCCTGGCGTCGCCCGAAGAACTCGGCTTGGGAGCCTTTTCGTCCGGGTTCGCGTTTCATGATCAGCCCGGGCGCCGCTTCGGTGGTGACCGTGCCCTCGGCCAACCGGAAATCGGTCAGCACCGCAAAAATCTCAGGGGTATACGGCACGCCGGCCCGAGCCAACTCCTCCAGCACCGCGTGCTGGGGGAACTGTTTCGGGTCCACCCCCTCCGCCGGTTTCACCAGCAACAGCACGTACTGCCCGATGAAATAGATGCGGTTGCCGAACCCTTCCGCGGTCTCGTTGCGTTTCAGCGCCGCGTACGCGATTTTCCTGGCGTGCTCGAACGGCATCTCCACCCTGGAGTCGGAATCCGCCCCGAGCGGACGGTATTCGCTTTCCGCCAACACGCCGACCGGGTTGTCCGCCCGCCACGCTTCGATAACCTCGGCAGCCTCGTCGCGCCCACGCTCGGTTTCCGGTTCGGGTTGCTCGGTCACGTCGAGTTCGTCGCGCAGATTCATCGCGGCGGCCAACTCCGGGCTGGGTCGGCCGTGCTCGTCGAACAGCGAACGCGGATCGACGAACCGGCTCGCCGCCCGCGGAGCAGCCTCGGGCTCGTCGACGTCGACCGGTTCGGTGGCCGCATCCGGGGTTATCGCACGCGGATCCTGTTCGTAGCGTTCGGCCTCGTCGAAACGGACGCGCATCCAGTGATACAGATAGTCCTCACCGGCGGTGAGTTCCGGCCGTTCCTCAGGGTCGGTGACGAACAGGTCGGATTCTCCGACGACGAAGGATTCCGCGATCGCCGCGTCCACGTCGAACGTTCCGCCACGGAAACAGTGACCGGAGAACTGGGTCCGCAGCCAGTCATCGAAATCCGTTCCGTCGGGAACCCGGACAGATGCGAACAGCTCTCGCAGACCATCGAGTTCCGCTTCCCCCGCAAGCAGGTCGTAATGTTCCGCTTCCCGTAGCGGAAGCACCGCATGCAGCCAGTAGCCGAGCGCGTGCAGCAGTGCCCCCGGCACCGGGCGATACCGGAAACCGCGACGCCACCCGGAGTCGATATCGTCGACCACTCGCCGCTCCAGAGCATTCGGCGCGCCGGCCCAGAGCAGGTTGAACAGAAGTTCGCCCTCGACCGGCGCACCGGGCTCGGTCAGATCGATTCCGAGCGCGTCCGCGTTGTATTCGACGAGCACATCCGGGCGGAACGTAGCATCGTCGCCGCGGGGTGCGCCGATCACCAACTGTGGCGCGCCGTACAAGGGATCCTGTGCCATCGTGGCCAACACCGGGTAGCGTGCGAACAGTGCCTCGATCGTCTCGACGCACTCGCGCACCACCTCGGCCCGGACCACCCGGTCGTCGGCCCCGGAAACCCGGAAACCTTGCCCGGTCAGCCGTTGGACGAGCTGAGTTTTGGTCTCCTGCTCGGCCGCGGACACCGGTTCGTGGGCCGCCAGCACCAGGTCCAGCGCAGCATGGAGTTCCGCGATGTCCGCGGCGGTCCGGCGCAGCATGGTGTGCAGAGCCGCTCGTCCCACACCGGCTTGTGCACCGTCGCTTTCCACCATGGCGAACGATTCGATCAGCAGGCGCTGTTCATCGAAGGTGTTGTCGTCGCGCCGCGGGGTATCCCCGAATTCGCTTCGTACCCAGGCATCGAATGACATCGCATGGTCGCCTGCCTCGAACACGCCGGTCAGCGTGGGCAGTACGCCGGCGACGGCCCGCTCGCCGCCCGCGATGATCAACCCGGTGGCCACTATCCGGTCGATCATGCCGCCCACCGGCTCGTCCGCCGGGCCGTGGAATCGTCCCGCCGCCACCTGCTGCGCCCAATCCCGCGCCAGCGCGTCAGGATCGGTCAGGTACAGCTGGTTCAGCGTGATCACCTGGGTGAAAATCCAGGGTTCGGCGAGACGGTGCTCGCCCTCCTCCACTCCTCCCAGGACATGCCAGAAGACACCCGGTTCCAGCTCCTCGGCACGCACCTCACGCACATCGAACCCGTCGTGGTCGACCAAGGCCTGCTCCAGGCCGCGAGCGATCCTCGCCATCAGGTTCCGGTCCAAACCGTCCGCATCGAGCCCGTCGCCGACTCGAATACCATTGCGGCGCAAGATGATTGCGGCATCCTCGGTCGAGTGGGGGTCGGAACCCGCCGATGCCGCGGCGGCGAGCTCGTCTAGCCGCTCCTGGATCCAGGAGGCCGCCTCGTCGTCACCAGCGGCACGCAACCGGGTCTGCCGGTTCGTCAACGTGACCCAAACCGCTCGATAAATCGATCGCTCGATAGTCTCGGCATCAGCAGGAATCGACTGCGGCCCTTCGACGTCACGGTCGGCCGAGTTCTCGGGGATGTTCGGCATGCCGCGGATGGGGCCTGCGGGGGCCTGGCCGCGTTCGACCATCGCGGCGCGGTCGCGGCCTTCCTGGAATTCCTCTTCCGGTTCGCCGTTGGCATAGAAGGCCGCACCACTGACCGCCACCACACCGACACCCGTGTCATCGGGCTCATGCCTCTTCAGCGATTCGGTGATCTTCTGTTTTGTGCCCACCACACATCGGATCGCGCCGGCCTCATCGACATAGAGCATCTCCAGTTGACCGTCAGGCCTGCGCCACACACCGAAGGCATGGTCGACGAGCACAAAAACTTCACCATTCGGGCGACGGACCCCGTACCGCATCACCCCACCGACCGCCCCGTCGTGCTGATCCGCCCAGTCGACCGCATCGGCCAAGCCGACGAATCCGTTCTCGTGCCAATCCCCGCCGATGGCCCGGACGAAGGTCTCCTCCCGCACCTCCTCGCCGATTTCGCGCAGGATCGTTTCCCGCTGCGCCAATGTCAGCTCTTCGCCGCGCGCATGGGCCCGGAACTCGTGTATCCCCTCTACGACCGGCTGGGCACAGAAGCCCCGCCCCACCGCGAGCGGACGGAACTCCAGCTGCGCCACCGCTTTCCACACCCGCACCGCGGCTTCCGAATCCACCGGCAGGCCATCGGGCATCGGCCCGTGCTCGAACACCCGGTGCACCGTCGCCGCACCACCCACATTGGCCACCCGGGCGATATCGGCGACGCTGACCTGCTCCCCGGGCAGGCTCCGGTAGACGGTCTCCGCCTCCGGCGGCATGGGCAAGCCACTCCGCTTCGCCACCTCGAGCGTCCGCAGTGCCAGCCATTTGTTCACCGACGGGTCGCCGCGGTGCACCCGCACCACAACCTGCTTGCTCACCCCGACCGCATCGGCCACCGCCTGCATCGTGACCTTCGGCTTCGGATCCGGCCGCTTCTCCCACCAATCACGAAGACCCGCCAATCCCTCGGCGCCGACATCCCCCACATATTCCAGCTCTTCGGCCGCGGCGACGACCTTCAACGCCACCGCCTTGCTCACCCTGACGTCGTTGCGGGCGAACACCCTGATCACGGTCATCTTGCTGACCCCGACCGCGGTCGCCACCTCCTGCATCGTGACCCGCGGCTCGGGATCGGGCTGCCGCTTCCAGAACAGACGCAGATCTGACGGCACGGGAAGCCCCGCTAGCTCCGCCTCCGCAATAATCCGCAACGCCAACACCTTGCCCGCATACCGCTTGCCGGCGAGCACATTTTCGACCGTCGACAGCTTCACCCCGACCGTCTGCGCCACATTGGTCATCGCCAACCGCGCCCAGTGCAGGCGCGCATCCGACGACACCTTCAGCCCCCGCGCATCCGCCTCCGCGATAATCCGCAACGCCACCGCCGGCCGCACCCCACGCTTCCCCGCCAGCGCCAGACTCACCAGTGACCCGCTCACCCCAACGGCCTTCGCCACATCGGCCATCGACACCGAATCCGGCATACGCTCCCAGAACAGCCGCACCTTCGGCGACACCTTCAGCCCCCGCGCATCCGCCTCCGCGATAATCCGCAACGCCACCGCCGGCCGCACCCCACGCTTCCCCGCCAGCGCCAGACTCACCAGTGACCCGCTCACCCCAACGGCCTTCGCCACATCGGCCATCGACACCGAATCCGGCATACGCTCCCAGAACAGCCGCACCTTCGGCGACACCTTCAGCCCCCGCGCATCCGCCTCCGCGATAATCCGCAGCGCCAGCTCCTTACGCGCCCCACGCTTTCCCGCAAGCACCAAAGTCACGGTCGACCTATTTACCCGGACTGCCCGCGCCACCTCGGCCATCGCGCCCCGTGGCTCCGGCCGGGCCGACCCCGCGGGTCCGATGTCGCTGCCGTGTGATGACGCCGGCTCCGATGACGCTGCCGGAGACCTGCCGCCGTCGGTGTCGGGTGTGGGTTGGTAGCCGTAGACGTACGCCTTGTCGCCGTCGATAACGGTGCGGGTGGTGACCAGGGCGGTGTCCGGTCCGATGCGGAGGCCGTCCTTGTCTGTGACGACGTGGGCGCAGATCGCCGGGGTGTGCGCGGGTGTCCGGATGTATCCGACGCTGAAGTCCCGGAACCTGGTCGAAGGGATGTGGCCGAGTTCCGCGGTGGGATATCCGGGCAGCTGTATGACGGTTCCCGGTGGATAGGGCGAGCGTCGGAGTTCCTCGGAGTCCAGCAGCAACGGTGTCATGAGGACGGTGTCGTGTTCGAGCGGCCGACCGGCCATCGCGGCACGCAGGTTCCGGAGGTGACCTGCCGTGGTGGCGGTGGCGGCGGCCCCGTCCGACTCGGCTGAGGGCAGCGCGTCGGCACCGGTCACGTGCGCGTTGGCCGCCGTGTATCCGAATGGGCTGAGGTTTCCGGATATCTCCAGCCAGCTCAGCGAATCCCGCACCTCGAAATGCAGATCGCGCACATGCTCGGTCCAGTACCGCCGACTGTACTCGACCGACACCGCTGGGCTCTCGAAAAACAGTGTGTCGTAGTTTAATTCGAGCACCGCGACCGCATGTTGCAGCGCTGGCGGCAGCGCGTCGAACGAGTCCGGGTCCGTCAGCAGTGACCGGTACTCGAATGCCCGCGGCGAGCCGCCGGCCACAACGGCGGTGCCGTGCTCAGGTTCGTCAGGATACCGTTCCGGGGCCTGCGCCTCGAGCTCCCGGACCTGGCGATCCGCCTGGTTGTACGAGTCAGCGTTCGCTACCAAGTCGTAGACCGACAACAGCTCGGTCTGTTCGGCCGACGGGTTCTGCTCGGCCACAATCGCATTGATTGTCATCTCCGGGTCGGCCGGGTTGCCGCCCATCGATTCGATCAGGTCCTTGTGCCTGGTCCGCCACCGTTCCAGTTCTGGTGAATTCGCCTGCAGCGCCGCTGGATCCGAGACTTCCAGATCGTCGGCCGCCTCATTACGTCCCCACTCGGCGTCGTCGCGGTCGACGCGGGCTTGCTCCAGCTTCTGCAGCCGATCAACCTCGGCATTCCAGGTGTTGTATGTATTCGACTGCTCGACAAGGGAATTCAGCAGTGGATAGTCGACCAGCCGCTCGGCGTCCGGCAGCGGCGTACCGGAGCGGTGCGCCTGCACCAGCTGCGCCACCAGCCGTCTGCGCAACTCCACCGGATCCGCGACGGCAGGAACATTCAGCGCGGCCCGTATTTCGTCGCGACGAGTCGTCAACTCCGCCAGCCGCGGTGAATCCGGCTGCAAATCCGCGAGATTCACATTGCGTAGCGTGGCTGCGGCGTCCCGGAGTCCCTGTGCCCGATCCCGACGGATCCGGGCATCGGCCAGGGCCGGGCCTGCTCCCAGCCTGTCCACGTCCGGGCCGCGGCGGGCCTGGACATCGGCGTCGAAGATGACCTCCGGATTCCCGTCCCGATCCTTGACCGCGATGTGTACTTCGGCCGCGGCGACGCCGACCTCCCGCGCCCACGCGTTCAACTCACCGGGCAGGATCAGTCCACCTCTGGCCGGGTCGTAGCCCACCACATCGCCTGCTACGAGCTGCTGATCCGGGCGCCATTCCGGATGCGCCGCATTCAGTTCCGCGGCGAAGGACGCATCCAGCTCCGCGATCCCCGCGACATGCCCGAAGCGCTTTCCGAGCCGCTTGCCGAACTCACCCCCGAGCTTCTTCTCGAACTTCCTGCGCCACTTGATCACTAGCGCGGCCTGGCCGCCCTGCATCCGGATCAAATCGATCCCGCGTTGCAGCGCCGACACCCCGACGCCGATCCGCTTCTTGCGCAACCCGGCCTCGTACTCCTGGAGGAAGTCGAGCTGGTCCGTGCCCTCCACGAGGACAATTGGATTGCGTGTCTCGGCCGGATCTACCTCCGCACCCTCCGCGGCCCGCAGGAACTGCTTCACCAGCGGCGCACAGTTCCGCTCTCCTTCGGCACTCCGGCGCGCCACCAGATCGGGCCGCGACACGCTGCCGTCGCCGACCGACGGCACCGGTTGCGGTGCGGCGGCAGCGTCCGGTTCCGATCCGGACTTGCGGGTGGCGTACCCCAGCGCCGCCCCTACGCCGGTAGCGGCGATGAAAAGACCTGTGGTCGCCTGTGCGGTCGCCGCGGAACCGATCGTCGACAACCCGGAGGCGGCGAGTATCCCGCCCGCTATTCCGCCGACACCGTTCAGCACGGCGGAGGTGGACGTCATCCCGCCCCTGGCATTCTCGGGCACGATCCCGAGCTCGTACTCCATGATTCTGTGGTTGCTGACCATGATGGCCGCACCGTTGACAATCATGGTCGGCACGAGGATCCGCGGGTCGGTCGTGGTCGCCAACTCCGCCGCATACACCGCCTGCCCGGACAGCATGAGCGGGAACATCCACTTCACGTTGATTTTCTCGGTGATCCCCTTCGGCATCAGGCTCAGCCCGACAGCTCCCCCCAGGACCCCGATGCTGCCGGAAGCCACCAGCACACCCAACGTCATCGGCGAGTGGTCCGCGGCGATATCCGCCAACAACACCCCTCCCGCGACACTCCCGATTGCCAACGGGGGCGCCAGCAGGACTCTTCCGCGCTCATACGAGTCCCGCCACATAGCGCGAACAGCATCGAGCGGACCGGGTCGTTCGTCCGGCTTCGGCGGAATGGCCGGCAGTTTCCGCACCGCGGCGTAATTCACCCCATAGGACGCCGCATCAGCCCAGAACGGCAATGCCAGGGAGATATTGCCCAACAGCGGCATGGCGATCTTCCACACGGCGCCGGACGCCTGCTTCTCCACCAAAGACAGCGTGGTCACGATCCCCTGCTGCTCCTTGGTAGCCAGTCTCCGAGCGAAAGCCATGTTGGTCGTCATCGAGACCGCGTCGATCGCCGCCAGCACGCCGGCCGACCCGACCAACACCACCACCGCCCCCGGCAACCCGGACGAAAGCCAACCACCGGCAACAGCTGTCGTCCCCACCCCGATCGCCGACGCGGCCAGAATCGTCCGGCGGTTGTCGAACCGATCCGCGATAGGTCCCGCAAAGAGCTGTGCGGTCAGCCCAGCCGCAGTGGTCAATGCCACTGCGTAACCGGCGGTCGACGCATCGCTCAGCTGTGTGACAGCCGGCGGGATCCAGGCGGACAAACCAGTACCGATCCCGGTGGAGAGAATGGCACCGCCGAACAGCCGGGCAAGAGCCGGATTCTCCGGCAGGAGTCGCTGGGCGATCCGACTCAGCACCCTGGGCTTCGCGACACTCCCATCGGGCTGCGCCGCGGTCTCGCCGGACGACGCCCGTGCCCGTGCCCGACCACTGCGCCTCGGCGCGGGCGCACCGCCGGTCGACGCTCGCGCCCGGCCCGGCTGATGCGCGTGCGTCGAGCCGTCCCCATCCGGGGTGTAGGCGTTGAACGTCCCCCAGTTTTCCGGCCGTAGCCGCCGACCCTTCGAATGCCGCACCGGCGCATCCCAGGCAGCTCCCGAACCATCGGCGAAACCAGGCGGTTGCGGACCTGGCATGGGACCACCGCCGCGCGGTGTAGCGGCGCCCCCGGAAGGTCCACCCTGCGGTGTGGGATTCCGCGACACGGGTGTGCCACCACCATTCTCGTCGGGTGGGTCCGAATCGTCTTCCGAGGGCTCTGGACCACCACCACGCCGCGGACCCATCTCACCTTCGGCACTCCGGCGCACCACCAGATCGGGCCGCGACGCACTGCCGTCGCCGACCGAGGGCACCGGTTGCGGTGCGGCGGCGACGACCGGCTCCGATCCGGCCTTCCGGCGGGTGAAGTAGCCGAGCGCCCCCCAGGTCATGGCGCCTGCCGTGAAAAGACCTGCGGCTCCCGCTCTGAGGGCCTCGGGGCCGACCGTCGACAACCCGTAAGCGGCCACGGCCCCGCCCGCTATTCCACCTGCGCCGAACAACGTGGCATTGGTGGACACCAGTCCGCCTGTGGCGTTCTCGGGCACGATCTCCAACTCGTACTCGAAGGTCTTCTTGCCGCTGAGCATGATGGCCACACCGTCGACAGCCATGGTCGGCACGAGGATCCACGGCTCATTGGTGACCAGGAACTCCGCCGCGTTCACCGCGGACATGGCCGAGGCGACCGGATTCATCCATCGCACGTTGATTTTTTCGGTGACCTTCTTCGGCACCAGGGCTCCGCCCAGGAATCCGGCACTGCCCGCCGCCAGCAGCAGACCCGATGTCGTCGGCGAGAAACCGGCGGTATCAATGAGATCCGCCAACAACACCGCGGACACGGTGCCGCTCAATGCCAGTGCGGGCGTCAGCAGAATTTTTCCGCGGTCATACGGATCCCGCCACATCGCGCGAGCACCGTCGAACAGACGGGCGCGTTCCTCCGGATTCGTCGGGATGTCGGGAAGTCCCCACACCGCACCGAAATTCACTCCATAGGACGCCGCATTAGCCCCGAACGGCAACGCCAGTGAGACATTGCCCAACACCGGGACGGCGAACCTCCCCACGGCGCCGGACGCCACCCGCTCCACCAATGAGAGCGTGGCCGCGGTCCCCCGCTGCTCCTTGGGAACCAGCTTCTGGCCGAAGGTCGTGGTAATCGTCCCCGCGATCGCATCGGTCGCCTTCAGGACTACCGTCGACCCGATTATCACCTCCACCGCCCCCGGCAGCCCTGACGACAGCCAACCAGCGGCACCAACTGATGTCACCGCCCCGACCGTCGAGGCGGTCAGTAGTGTCCGGCGCTTGTTGAACCGATCCGCGATAGGTCCGCCCATGAAGTGGGCAGCCATCCCAGCCGCGCTGGTTAGCGACACCGCCATACCAGCTGTCTGCGAACTGCTCAGCTGTGTGATAACCGTCGGGAGCCAGTCGAGCACGCCGACACCGATGCCGGTGGAGACAATCGCACCGCCGTACAACCGGGCAAGGGCCCGATTCTGCGGCTGAAGTCGCCGCGCGGCCCGGCCCAGGGCTCCGGATTTCGTAGCAGTCCCATCGAGCTGCGACCCGGCAGGCTCATTCTGGGCGGACGCCCGGGCCCGACCGCTGAGCTTCGGCGCGGGCGTGCCACCGGACGAGGCTCGCGCACGGTGTTCGCCGGTGCCCCAACCACCAGCCTCCATGCCGTCCTTGCCCACGGCGTGCATGATCGAGGCATCGGCGACCGCCTTCCCCCGTTGACCGATGCCCTCGAACGGGTTCGCGAACAAATGAGCCATCGAGCTGTTCCGGTCCGACGGAAGGTCCAGTGCCCCAGCCATATTCGGCACGTCTGCGTCGGGCCACTGCACTACCCCGGTGCTGATCCCGGTGACGGGTTGCCACCGCACCCGTTCGCTGTCGACATCGCGCGGGGTGGAGTCGGCAGGCCGAGCCGGGGTGTCAGGCGACGACTCGGGGTCGATAGGCGACAACTCGCGGGCGAGAAGTGACGACTCGCGGTCCGTTTCAGACGACTCACGGGCTTCCTCCGGGCGCACCAACAGCGCGGCGGGCGTGCCGATGCGGAGGGCCATCAGGTCCGGTGATGTCGGGCGAATGACGGCAGGATCGAAGACGACCGGCTGGTGTTCGCCGTTCCAGACCACGGCCAGCACCCGCTCCACCTGCCGCGGATCCTCCGGCGGGAGCTCGCCGTGGTTCAGCGCGATCAGATGTCCTTCTCGGCGCGGCACCCTCACACCCGGCAGCGGCGTCCCGTCCGATCCCAGCACGGGCACCTGCTCGACGTAGACGGTCAACACCGCCGCATGCCCACCGGCCTCCAATGCCGCTGTCACCGCGGCATACGGATTCTCGGGATCCACCTGCAACTCGGTAAACGGAACCCCCACACACTCTTCGGTTTCGGGGTATGCCAGCTTCCGGTCATGCGGTATCGCTGCCACCGGGACACCGGCGTCCGCGAGTTTCCGCAGCGCCACGGGCACGCAATGCTCCGGCTCCACCCCGGTATCCGGCGTCGAATACGCTGCCACGTCGTCGCCCGGTCCGAATTCCACCAGGGGCGGCTCCGGGTTGCCTTCCGCATCGTGGGTCACTGAAATGTGCAGCTCAGACCTGCGGTGTGTGGAGGAGGTGGTGACATTCCCGGACGGGCTGTAGCCATATCCGGACAACGCACCGGAGTCACGCAAATAGTGGAAGAAGGTGTACGCCGCCGACTTGCCATCGTGTGCGGTGCCACACGCCGTCATCACCGTGGGATCGGTGGGCGCTCCGAGCTCGGGTAGATACCGGTTGCCGACAACCACACTGGCGAAGGTGCGAGGGCCGACATAGATTTTCCGAACATCTTTGTTTCCCGGGGTGCCGATATCGATCGACAACCCGATACTTTCACCGGCGTAGGACTGCGCCCGCAGGATCCGCGGTCTGCCCTTGCCGCGCCACTGCACATCAACCGCCCGAGGCCGAGGTTCGTGCTTCTGTGGCTGATACACCTCCCGGTCGAAGGTGAAGTTCTGAGCGGCTGCCCATTCCGCCGCCCCGTCCACGAAGTCGGCAGTCCAATCGAACACCACAGTGCCCGGCGTGCCATCGGCACGCCCAACCAGCGTGGCCTGGACATCCTCGGGTGCGAAATAGTGCGCCGTGCCGTCGATTTCCCGCCCGAACAACCGCCGCTCCCGATGCGCGGCAGTGGATTCATCCTCGGCCGCCCCATCGGCCGGGGTGCGGTCACGCGGTGTGGCAGCTTCTGCGGACGGTCCGCCCTCGAACGGTGTGGGATTCGGCGGAGCGGGTGTGCCGCCATCGTTCTCGTCGGGCGGCCCGGTCACCACGGTTCCGATGCCGCTCAGAACGATCGCAAGCCCCTCTTCGCGGAGCACTCGATAAGCCCGCTCGACAACCCTTGCCGACAGCCGGAATTTCGCGCCCACCTCATCGACTCCGGGTAGTCGCCAGCCCGGCCGCAGTCTGCCGTCGAGGATCGCCGCCCGTAGAGCATCGGCCATGACCCGGTAACCGCGAAGGCCGGTCAGAATGGGCCGCAGCTCTGCCATATCGATCACGCCGCGCACGGTGACAGCCGGATCCGTCGGAGTATCCGCGAGTGCGCTGATATCGGCCACCACTGTGCCACGGCTGGGTTGCGATACCACCAACTGCTCGGCCCGAAGCTGTTCGTATGCCTTCGCCACGGACTTCGGGGCCACCCTGAACACCTGGGCCAGCCGCGCTGCCCCGGGCAGTTGCTGCCCTTGCACCAGCCGACCTTCGCGGATTGCCGCACGGAACGCCGCCGCGAAGGTCATCTGCACCGGCGACCGAGCATCCAGCTGCACACGCACTGCCTCGGCATCGATTGCCGCCAGCAACTCCGCATCCACCCGGCCCTCGGACTCGTGGGGTGTGTCCTGCGTGGGCGGACCATCCGACGGTGCGGCACTGAGCCCGGACACTGCTCCGGTAGAAACCGGACCGGGGGGAGGCGTTACCGCCTGCGCACCACTCTTGGGCGATCTACGGCCGTCCGTGCGGCCGGTATGGCTTTCGGCGTGCGAATCGGATTCCGGCTCGTCCCCCACCACGGTCCCGGAGTTCCGTCGGTACACCAGCCTTTCGTCGCGCAGCTGGGCATACACTTCGTCGACGAGCACCGGAGAGATACGGACATGCTCGGCGAAGGTCTCGGCTCCGGGCAGCCGATAGCCCGCGGGAATCCGGCCCTCGTCGATCGCCGTACGCAATTGCGCCAGCAGGACCCGCTGGGCTTGCCGGCCGGCCAGAATCACCCGCAGTTCGTGGCCGCCGAGCATCTCCAATAGCCATGCGGCCCGCTCCGTCGGCAGATAGAACCGATCGCCCACCTCGGTCTCGTTGCCGGACTCGCCGTCCCAGGTCACCCGGAAGCCGAGTCTGACCGCGACGGTCAGCACATGCTCCAGGGTGTCGTCAGCGATCTGCGACAGTTCGCCGTGCATCACCTGGTCCGCGGTGCGCCGATCGACACCGGCTCGATCGGCGAGCATCCGGACCGGGACCGGTTGCCGCCGAGCTCCGCGCGGCGGCCGATATCCCAGTCGAGCGGCCACCTGGCGCACATGTGCTTCCGTCTCCGGGTGCACCGGATTGCCCGGGTTCGTGGTGTAGACGTTGTTCACTACTCCGGTACTCACCCCGGCTGCTCTGGCGACATCCAGGGCCATGGCCGGAGGACGCAGCCGCAGCCCCGGATATTGGCTGCGGGCGTCGCGCCACGGTCCCGCCGCCTGTTGCGCGGCAAGGATGTCATGCGAAAACTCTTCCCAGATCACCTCGACGAGCCGCTGCACGGCCTGTTCTGCCAACCGGTCGAGGAAATCGGCAGGCCACCCGAGCCGCTGGGCCACAGCACTCCGGCTCATGCCCGGCCCCCAGTGCAGCAACCGCAATACCGCGCGATGATCATCCGACAGCCGAGGATTCTTCAGCGCCGCCTGCAGCATCGGTGGGGTCACTCCCTGCAGCGTCACCTCCGCTGGGGGCTCGTGGCTGCGGGTATAGGCCTGCCAGACCCGCGCGCAGAACTCACCGGTCAACGCCTCGGCGAGTATGGTCGCGGCGACCCGATCCAACCACGCTTTCGCATCATCCGCCGCGCGCAACGCATCGAGATGGACTGCGGCATAAGCGAACACCTGATCAGCAAGCTCCCCAGCTGGCTCCGCCCCGGCCACACCCGTCAACCGGCGAACCATGTCGTCGCGGTGGGTGTCGCGTAGCGTGGCCAGCTCGACAAGAGGATCGGGGCGTGCGGATTCCGGTGCGGGATCATTACCGCCGTTGCTCTCGTCGGATCCGTCGAAGGGCATCAGGTGGTCGAGATCGACGACCACGGCTCCGATGCCGTTGCGGATAACCAGGTACCAATCGTCGCGGAGTAGGCGATAGGCCCGTTTCACGGTCGTCGCGTGCAGCCCGAGTTCCGCGGCCACCCCCTCGGTCCCTGGTAGTCGCATGCCCGGCTGGATCACGCCGGTGCGGATCGCCTCCCGCAGCGCATCGACCAAGCCTCGATAGCCGCTGACTCCGGTGATGAACGGCCGCAGCTGCGCCAAGTCGATCATTTGCGGCGCAATGGCTTCTACCGGGATCTCTGATCGCAGGGCCGCCGCCACCTGCCGAACCGCCCGGCGCCACCGATGCCGTACCTCGACCGCTGACCACGACAGCTCGGCAGCGATTGCCTCGTTGGTCAGCTCCTGAGTGAACCAAGGCTCAAAGACTTCCCGCTGCTTGGCGGAGAGGCGGGTAGCGACGCGCAAGACATCGTCACGGTCGGCGAGCTGGATGACCAGCACATCGTCGCCGTATGCCAGGACGGGCTCACGATCCGAAAGCCACCCTGCCAGATAATCGACCGCCGTCTGTACCTGTCTGCGGATGTCGCGATAGTCGGTACGGCCGGTCGCGGCCGCGATGGCGTCGAATGACTGCCCATGCGCGAACCAGCGGATGAAGGCTTCCCGCTGCCCCGCCACCAGTTGCTCGAGGTAGCTCCACAGCATCGGACGCTGGGCGGAATCGATCTGCGCTGCTTGAACAATCGCCAGTTGTTCCTCGAACCCGGGAAGCTCCCAGCCCGTCGCCATCACGCCCATGCGCGCTTCGGCGGGCACCGGGTATCGACGATTCGGGCCGCCCGGGTTGGCGAATTCATCGGCCACGGCGCCCAACGCCACCGCCAGCTGCCATTCACCCTCCCGGAGATGGGCGCGCAGCGTGTTCTCGCTGCATCCCATCATCTCGGTTACCTCCCGGAAGTTCAGCTCATCCCGGAACCGGAGGATGATCGCTGTCCGCGGACCATCCTCGAGTTGTTCGACAGCTCGGTGGAACTCGGCATCAGTGGCCCGCGCCAACACCTCCCGATGCGCGTCATTCGCCACCGCGGCCTCGAGCCGGCGACGGAAACCATCTCGCCGATCGCCGGAAAGCTCGGCAACTACCGCATCAACAGCATGGTGGAGCCGTTTCCGGACCGCCTCTTCGGTCACCTCCAGATCCCGTGCCATCCTCGCCATGGTCTGCCGCTGGAAAAACCATCGCTGGAAAGCATCCCGTTGCTTGTCGGTCAACCGCTCGACCGCGCCACGCACCTCGGCGTTCCGCTCGGAATCGAGCAGAGCCACCTGAACCACCACCATTTTCTGGTGATATTCGTTGAGTGGAACCTCACCCGAAAGCCACCCGGCGAGCCTCCGGACGACACCATGCAGGCGTTGCACGACATCGTCGCGGGTGCCTCCCATCGCCGCCGCGATCTCGGTGAACGACTCCCCCACAAACCACCGGACGAAGCACTCCTGCTGCCTCGGCAACAGGTGCTCGACCAGACTCCACAGCATCGGACGCTGCGCGGGATCGAGCTGTGCCGCCTGAATCACCGCCGACTCCGAGCGGTAGGCCCGCAGCACCGCACCTGGAAGCGTCTCGCCATCGCGGGCCGCCACCGGCACCGGATACCGGTGGCTGGGGACTTCAGGCGTGGCCCGCTCGGTGTCGGGGTCCGGGTTGTCGGTGTCGGGAATCTCGGCACCGAGTTCAACCGCCAACTGACGCAAGGCTGCTTGTCGCAAGCCGGTAACGACACTGACGCCGATACCCATCAGCCCGGCCGCCACCTCGACCGACATCCCCTGCCCCATGTGCAACAGCATGAGCACCCGGCGGCGACGATCGGTCAAGGCGGCAACCGCATCCCAAAAGTCCTCATCACTTGCCGCCACCAAGACCTCATGTGTCGGTCCCTGGGCCGCCGCTTCGACTGCCTCCCGGAACCGCACCCGCCGTTCGAACTCGAGTTGCTCGGCAAAAACCTCGTTGGAGATCGACAGGATCCACTGGAGGCCATCCTGGCCCCCGGAAAGTTCACCGACACGGACTGCGGCACGGCGGAATACCTCCGCGACAAGGACGGGAGCAACCCTCGGGTTCCGCAGCAAGGCCATCTGCTGCGCCACCTGATCCTCGAAGTGTTCACGCAGCGGGTCGATTTCCGCGCCGTCACCGGAGTGCCCGATGTGCACATCCCCCAGGCCCGCATCCCGCTCATGGGCTCCTGGAATCTCCATGGCGCGCTGCTCGTGCTGCGCGTCGAACACCAACGCCAGCAACCGCACCGGCTTCGCCCCACCCCGGCCCTGCGTCGCCTGCACCTCCCCACCGACATTCTCGAGCAGGCGAGCGTGACCGCCGACCCGAAGCAGATCACCTTCCCTGGTCTCGACGAACACATGCTCGTCCTCGGCGAACACCTCGACGACGACCGCACGCGCACCCGCCCCCAACGCACCGACCTTCTCCCGGACCGGTCGGAGCGGATCATCCGACTCCGAATCAACCGGAATCTCCACCATCCGCCGATCAAGCCAATCCTCCAGCCCCGGAATCTGCGTCCCGCCGAACTCCTCGGCTTCCAACAACACCCCGGCAAGCCCCACCCGCTGCGGCACCCGCACACCCGGCACCCCCGCCGCCACCAAACCCCCCAACACCACCAACCCACACTGGAACCGATCACCCACCTCCGCTTCCGCGATCACCATTTCCGGACACGGCGCGGCACCGTCACCGGCCGAAGGCACCGGCTGCGACACAACAGCCCGACCCGTACCAACCTGCTGCTCGGGCAGCTGAGTAGCCGACCCGTAGGCCTTCTCCTCCGCGAAGCGGGGCGCATCCGGACGCGGCTCCGGACGCCGCCGCTTCATGGGGTGCAGGCCGAGGGCCGCGGTGATGTTGTCGGTCTCGCCGTTGGCCTTCGCCTGTTCGACCAACTCTCGCGCCACCGCTATCGGCTGGTCGCGATTCCCGCGCACGGCCGCGGTGATCGCCGCCTCGGACACCGTCTTGGGGACACCGTCGGTGCAGACCAACACCATGCCCGGCTCGGTGATCTGCCGTCGGGTGACGTGTGCCTCGCCCGACGGCGGGCCACCGTCTTTGCCGAGATAGTGGCTGATCGCGTGGGTTTGGCCCAATTCCTGGACCTTCTTCACCGCGAGACGTTCGGCCTCGGCCTGCGACTTGTCTTCGCGCAGGTACTGCTCGGTGTACAAGGCGATCGCGGTGTGCGGTTCGGTGAGTCGATGCGCCCCGTCACCCTGAAGGGGAACCCAGCGCACCTCGCTGTCGCCGACCCCACCCGTAGTGAGCCAGCCGTCCCCCTCGAGCACCGCGACGGCGACCGTGCATTCCGGCGGAGACTCCTCGTCCCGATAGTTCTGGTCCGCGTGCTCGACGATCCGCTGCTGCGCCAGTTCGATGGCGTCCAGCACAGCGCGGTCGGCGTTGAACCGGACACTGCGCCGGGCGACGTGCCGCAGATGCGTGAGGACAGCGTCGCGAGCTATCTCGGCGGCCTCCTGGCCGTTGGTCGACCCGGATACCCCGTCCGCGGACACCAGGATCACGACTTTCTTCCCGAACCGCCGCACAACTTCGACCCCGACCCGGTCTTCGTTGCGGGACTTGACCAGTCCGCCGTCACTGACCCCGGCCGCCACGCCCAGATCCTGCTCGACCCGCCACGTCGGATCGTCCCGGTCCTGATCGGTAGGCGGTCCACCTGGCGGCGCGCCGCCACCGGCAGCACCCGCGTCCGGACCCTCATCGAACCGCTCGCCCCGGCGGTGACCGACCATCAAGCGCCGCTTGCGCTTACGCGGCGGCTGTCCCGGCGCCAGCGGCTTCTCCGGTCCCTCCTCGCCCCACACGACGCCTTCCACCGCGACCGCACCGACCGGCTTCGGCCAATCCTCGAACGGCATCACCACCTTCCGGTGACCGTCGAAGTCGGCCACCCACACCTTGCCGTCGTCGCCGAGGAACAACACGAAGACGTGGCCGCCCGCTTCGCCGTAGTCCACGACGCCCAGCACCTTCTTGCCTGCCGCGGCTTGTGCGGCAAGGTCTTCCACCGAGTCGAAGTCCTCGGTGTCCGCGCGGAACGCATCCAGCAGCTCATTCAGGTCCATGCCCTCGGCGATGACCTTGTCAGCGTCGATCCGCAGCGGGCGCTTCAGCTGAATACCATGCTCCGCCAACACATCCACTGCCACCGGACCGCACAACCGGGGACCGCCGCCTGCCCGATGACCGACCAGTGCCGGGAACACCACGGCATCGGACACACCGGCCTTGCGCTGCACCAGCTTCCGCGACGACACCGGGATCTCCCACCCGACGACATCGGCAGCGTCGATCACCTTCAACGCCGTGGCCGCGCTGACCGGCGCGTGCTGGGTGGTCACCCACGACACGGTCTTGGGGCTCACCCCGGCCAACCCGGCCACCGTGGCTCTCGGCACCACAGCAGGCCGAGCCTCCCAGAACAACCGCAACTGCGGCGATACCAGGTAGCCCTGCTCGACGGTCGCCGCGAGCACTTCCAACGCGACCGGCTTGCTCACCCACTTGCTACTCGCACTCGTCCCCTGGGCGTTGCGGCCGAACACCAACTGCACCGTGGTGCGTTCCACCCCGATCGCCCGGGCTACCGCCGCTATCGACACCTTGTCGGGCTGGGCCTCCCAGAACGCCCGCACCCTCGCCCGTTCCTGCGGCTTATAGTCCAGCTGGTCGGCCGCGTCGAGCACCCGCAACGCCGTCGCCTTGGTCACCCTTGTGGGTCTTTCGGTGAAGACCCAGGTCACCGTGGTCGAGCTCACTCCGGCTGCGCGCGCCACCTGTTGCAGTGGTGTCGGCGGCTTGGTGGCTCGTCCGGGCGCTGACTGTTGTGGGGCAGGGCGGCCACCGGCGCGGGGGGTGAAATCCAGTGCGACCATGGTGGTCCGCAACCGTTTCCGGGTCCGCTCCCCCACTGATTCCGGATTGTGCATATACCGGTGCACGGTCCGAACAGATACGTTGGCCCGCACGGCCACGTCCTCGACGGTGAAGCGTCGCTTCGACGGCCTCAGTTGGTGTAGCGGCGGCCGGTATCCCAGGTATGCGGCCGTATCACGTACCTGCCGAGCAATATCCGGATGCACGTCGACTCCGGCAACCAATACCCGGAACACGTCCACCAACCGAGCATCCGAGACCCGGGCCACTTCCAGTGCTGTCGACTGCCGGGCATCGCCCAACCGGGGATAGCTCGGTCCGAATGCCTCCGGCAACAGCCGGATCAGATGGAGCGCGGCCTCACGTTCATATCGGGTGACCTGGCGGATCGAGCAGTCCAGCTGCTTCGCGACCTGCTCGGCGGAAAGTCCTTGCAGGTGCCGCTGTGTGACACACTCCGCGTGGTTCTCGGGCAGCTGTCGCAGACAGTCCAGCAGCGCGGCTTTGTCGACGTCCCACGCGGCGAAAACCAGCGCCGCACAGTCGAGCTTGCGGGGCTCGTCACCGAAGATCAGTTCGGTCATCCGGGTGATGGCTTGGCTACTTCGGTCCGCGACCTGACGTTCGGTGAGTTCCGGTATCCGCCGCGCGATCTCGGCATTGTTCAGGCCAGCTTGGAAGCGCAGCTGGAGACAGCGTTGTTGTTGCGGACTGAGCAATCCGATCCGGGTGTGCCAGCGCCGGTAGTGCTCGACCAATACCATTTCGACCAGCTCGGCCCGCTGACCGAGGATCGGCAGTTTCCCTCCGGTCAAGGCCACCGCCATATCCCGAACGGCATTCTGTTTCAGTGACTTGACATTCGACTCGGTATCGTCGGTCAGCTCCGCGATGTCAGGTGTCGAGCAGCCTTCCAGCAACCAAAGTCGCAGACACTGTCGTCGGCGCGGTGACAACCTGGCCAACGCAGCCGACCAGGCGTTGCGATCATTGGCCAATGCGGTTTGGACCACGGACAACCGACTCACCGTGGTCCGTTCCCGCAGCAAAGCCATCAACCGGGTGAGGGCCACCCGCTCCGCGTCACGGACCCCGGCTTCCCCGTCGAGTTCCGGCATTCGCCGGGCGACCGCCGCGGCGGACAGCCTCAGCGCGCCGTAGCGAAGCTCGACGATCTCTTGGTGTTCGTCGTCGAGTTGCTCGAGCGCCGCCTCCAGCCGCGACCAGTTCACCCCGGCTACCGACAGCGAATGTGATTCCGCCGCACGGGTGATCCGGCTGCGCTGCCGCTTCCGATCGATATGATCGGCCATCACGTCCCGGAGATGCCGCGCCAGCCACCGTTCGAGATCCCGGAGACTGATCCGGCCGAAGCCGGGCTGCGCCCGCTGGAACACCTCGTCGGCCAGCCGCTTCGCCAGTTCCAGACTGCCGACTTCGGTGAAGATCTCCTGGACCACGCTGTGGCCGTGCCGGTTCCAGATCGCCACGGCCAACGACGGTGCCGCAGGCCGGTCGATCGCCGGGGCCCCGAAGATTTCCACGTCGGCGAGGTCGTCCGGGATGTTCTGGGGCGCTCGGCCTGCAAGCGGGTGGGTGGCCCGGCCGTTGGCGTGCTCGAACCAGACAACCCGGCGGTTCCCAAGTTTCTCTGCCCAGGCGCGTACCTCGTCATCGCCCTCGATGGTCTCTTCCCTGCCGTGGTCCATGTGGTGTACGACCAGGCCACGATCCGCGGTGCGCAGCAGGGTGAAGGCGTGTCCGGTGCCGTCGCCCTGCAGTACCGCCGCCTGTTCGATCAGGTCGTCCTCGGCGTCCGCCACCCGGTCCACCAGCTCGAGCACCGTTCTGACCTGGATGTAGTCCGGGTGCAGGTCCGCGCGCAGTGCCGTGCCCATGGCGGCCAGGGTGTCGCCGCGCAGCCAGTCGCCCGATGCCGGCCGCACCGGCGGATCGCCGACCTCGCCGTTGGCTTTCCACAGCTCCAGCTGAGTCTGATACGTCGAATAGGTCGCGCACTCCCCCACCAGCAGCGAGGTCGGCTCATACGGCCGTGCTTCGAGCGCGGGTTTCTCGATGGCTCCCTCGGGCGGCTGCTCTTCGCCGGACAGCCACCGTGCCAACGTGTCCAGGGTGGCGGACAGCAGTTCCTGGATTGCCCGCTCGTTGCTCTTCAGGTCGATGGTGATGGCCTTGACCGACTGGCCGCGGACCCACCAGCGCAGGAAGCATTCCCACTGCAACCTGCGCAGTCGGTTGACCAGGTCCCGGAGCAGGTCGGGACGTTTCAGCCCGGCCCGCCGGATCGTCACGACCGCGACGGGGTCCACGACGCTCAGGTCGGACAGCTTGGCAACTTCGGTCCCCAAGTCGGTTCCGAGCTCGATGACCAACTGCTGCAGAGCCTTACGTACCAGTTTGGTGGCCGTTGGCGCATCCAGACCACGCACCTGGGGGATCGCCGCAGCAGACGGGAACAGTGTGGTGGGCGCCTCGTGCGCACCGGCGGGGACCGATCCGGCGTCGACGCCGTGGATCCTGGGGGCCTTCGTGGTAGACGTGCCGGCCGAGCTGAACAGCAGCAGGAGCGCTTGGCGCTGGTCGTCGGGGAGGGTGGCGACCGCACGGTGGAAGTCCTCGTCGCTCGCCTGGATGAGTGCGCCGCGTTCCTCCGGTCCGCGCGCCGCGACCTCGATCGCGCGGCGGATACGGGTATTCCGCTCGAACAGCACCTCCTCGGCCAGTGTCAGGATCCACACGTCGGCGTCCTGGGCCGCAGCGAGCTCGGCGACGCGCGCCACCGCGCGGCGGAACACCTCGGTGACCAGGTCGGCGGCTGCCTCCGGATCCCGGACGACTGCCATCCGCTGTGTTACCAACTGCTCGAACTGGAAACGCAGTTCGTGGGCGGTGGAGCTGACCTGCGACGGCGGGCGGCGCAACTGGGTGGCCCGCTCGTAGGCGTAGCCGTAGCCGATCAGGGTCGGCTCGCTCCAGGATCGGCCGAGGAAGGTGATGTTGAACGGCTGCCCGTCGCTGCCCCGGTAGCCGGCGGGCACGGTGAGAGAGGGATATTCGGCGCGGGCGCCGGTTCCGGCGCCGCCGCTGCCGACAAACAGCAGGGCGGTGAGGTTGTGTTCCGCCATCGGCGGGTCGATCTTGCCGCGGGCATCGGCGCGGATCGCGGCGATTTCCGCCTGCGCGGCGGCGGTGTCGGCGCTGTTCGGGTCGAGGTCTTTGGCGACCGCAAGCGGCAGCACCATCCGGCCGTATTTCCGTGCGTCCGCGTGTGTCTTGTAGTAGTCGTCGATATCGGACAACGACTTCATCGGGGCGTTCGCCGGCAGCCTGCCCAGGTAGCGGTTCATGTCCCGGTGGAATTCCCAGAGCCCGGAGGTCGAGCCGCTGAGCCACATCTCGCTTTTCGGGATGGCGGTGTCCACGTCGACGAGCACCAGGGTGGCGCCCTGGGCCTGGAGCGCGGCGATCGCCGCATCCCACAGCCTGCGGTTCTCGTCGCCTTCCGGCGGAATCTGGCTGGCGACAATGCCGATCCGCGCACCTACCAGCGCCTGAGAGTCGAGGTCGGCGGTGAAGTCATGGCCCGCGAGCGGATTGCCCTCGGTGTTGGCCAGCACAGTCAGCAGCACGGCGGCGTCGGCGACGGTGCGGGCCATCGGGCCGGGGGTGTCCCGGCGGCCCGAACGCGGCAGCACCCCGGTTCCGTCGATCAGGCCGTTGGTCGGTTTGATGCCGACCACCGAGTTGCAGGCGGCTGGGAAAATGATTGAACCGCTGGTTTCGGTGCCGACGGCGAGCGGGGCCCACCCATCCGCGGGCGCAACCGCCGATCCGGCACTGGAGCCGCCCACCTCCAGCCAGCTGCCGATGGGGTTGACGACCGGGCCGCCGAGTGAGCTGTCCCCATGCGGCTGATGCTCGGTCAGATAGTTGGCGAACTCGGTCATATTGGTCTTGCCCAGGATGACCGCGCCCGCCGCGCGCAGCCGGACGACCAGCTCGGCGTCCCGGTCCGGCACCGACTCGGCCAGCGCCGCCGAGCCTGCGGTGGTCGGCATGCCCGCGACGTCGATATTGTCCTTGAGCCACACCGGAATACCCAGCAGCGGCAGCTCGTGCGGGCGCCCGGTGGCGAGGATCGCATCAGCGGCACGGGCCTCGTCCAGGGCCGCGGAGTTGATCGCGAGCACCGCGTTCAACTCCCCGCGCGCGGCGGCGCGGTCCAGGCACATCTGCGTCAGCTGGACACTGGTGATGCGACCGGTGTCCAACAGTTCCCGCAGCTGCGCCACGGTAACCGTTTCCAGGTCGACAATCGTCTGCCTCGGTTCCGCTGGAGCCTCGGCGCGAGTCGGGCGGCGGATCAGTTCGATCTGGTCGAGGCGAAGGCCGCCGGTGCCGGGTACATACAGCTGCGGCACCGGGTGGTTGTCGTCGGTGAACCCGCGGTTGCGGAAGAACTGTTCGGCACGAGTATCCGGGAGGACATCGAGCCGGATCGGTGCCCCGTCCGTCCCGGCCGGCACCTGATCCAGCAGGACGGAACCGACGCCACGGCCCTGATAGTCCGGGTGGACGTATAGGTGGCGCAGGGTCACCGTCCCGTCGACGTCATCACGCCAGGCCACCACGACACCGACCACGGCGTCACTGATGCAGGCGATCCAGCAGTTCTCCCACTCCTGCTCGAGCAGGGATTCCCATACCCCGGTTTCCGGATCGTGCCTACCGGAATCGATCGCGCGCAGCGCATTTCGGCCCGCCTCGGTGTCGGCATAGCCAGTGCGCGCGGACTGCGTGCACATCTCGACCATGTCGGCGAAATCCGACCACTGTGGCCGCTCCAGGCGAATCTCCTGCTCAGCCAGGGGCGCGCCCGGCTCGCGGACCTGGCGCGGCGGGCGGTAATCGCTGGTGCCCTCCACGTCGGATATCTCGGTCGCGTCGGTGCTGGACCCGCGGTCGCCGAGCGCGATAGTGGTGGTCTCGACCGGCTCCGGGTCTTCCCTCGACAGTGCGCGCAAGGGCGGCGCGGCCTCGTCGGGATGTGCCTGCGGTGGCTCGTCGCCCTCATCGGCCGGCGGTCCTTCCGGTAGCTCCGGGCGGGGCTCGGGCATGTCCGGCTCGCTGTCCGCGTCGGGCGGTCCCGACTGCGCCGGAGGCGGCGTCTGCCCGTTGGTAGCCGCGTCGGCGAGGTCGGAGTATCCGTTGTCGCGCAACAAATAGCGTGCGAAGTGACTGATAACCACCACGAACAGGATGGGCATTGTGGCAGCCCACCAGAACCGGTCGCCGCGCAGCTCTGGTAAGTCGCCGATCACGTCACCGGGCATCAGCTCCGCGGCCACGACCCGATGGCGGACCGACTCGGCGTCTCCATAGTGTGCCTTGACCTCGACCAGGCTGCGGCGACCGATGATATCGAGCAGATCCCCTTCCGGGGTACGCCTGTGCACAGTGCCGTGCGTATCCTCTTCCGGGATACGCACGGCGCTGTGCACAGGCTCCCATGTCCCGTCGTCCCGCCGCGACTCGATGTGGACGATGTCCCAACCGGTTATGTTCTGCAAAGCGGCAGCCAACCAGTGGCAGTACGCCCCCCCTAGAAATTCTTTGACCTGCCAGTCGAGCGTGTTCGGGGTGATGGTCAGCCGGTAGGCTCCGTTGGCAGTGGGCTCGGCGAGCCCGAATTCGATCGGCGCGCTGAAGTCGATCGAGAACGGAGCACGACGCCAGCCCTCGTCATCCTGCTCCGACGACGACTGGTCGGCCGGTTGGCCGGATCCATCTACTTCGAACCAGGTCACCCTGCCCGCGCCGTCGGCAAGGGGCTCGACACCGAATCCGTCCGCATTGAGTTGGATCGGGTCGGTCCCCGCGCCCTCGTCGAACACCTCCACCCGCAGCGGACCCTCCGGATCGGTCACCACCACCGCCACCCGAACTTCGCCGGTGGTATCCCGCAACGAAGCCGACACCAGATCCATGACTGCCATCCAGGCCTGCGAGCGTTGGTCGTGGTTCCCCCAACCACACTCGTCCATGCGCTCACGCAGCCAGTCGGCCGCAACCGGGGCGCCCGCCGTCCGCCCCGCCTGCGTAAGCCCTGGCAGACCGACAGTGAGTTCGACCCGCCGACTGCCGTCACCCACCGCGAACCACTCCGTGGCCGCGCGCGGCTCAGGCTCCTCGATTCTCCCGTCGGAGGGCGCCTGCGGACCTTCGATGGGCTTGACGGCGCCTGCCGACGGCGCATCACCCGAATCACTATCGCGCTGCGGATCTTCGAGCGCCCACGCGCTTGTCGCGGGGTCCGTGTCCGCGTCCGGGATGGCCGGTGTCTCCGGGCCGGCATCCTGTTCGGCGGCTTCCACCTGTTGCCGCAGCTCCGCTATCTCGTCCGACAATTCGGCCTCGCGCTGGAGGAGTTTGTCGTACAAGTCAATTCTTCTGACAACCTGCTCCGCTTCGGCAGCGGGTTCGGGGTTGTTGCGGCGGTCGCTATAGATCACCTGCGCGGCCTGTTCCAGCTCGTCCGGGCCCGCCTCTGGGGCGATGTCGGCGCCCAGCCCGCGGAGCGACTCCCGGGCCGCGTCGAGAATGCGTGCCCGCTCATCCGCCATGAACAGGACTCGCGCCCGCAGTTCCCGCTGCCGCTCCGCAGCGGGGCGGGTCGCCGCCTCGGCGAGCTGGACAACGCCGGGGGGCAACCCCTCGGAATCCGTCCAGGAAAAACCTGATTCGGCCAGCCAGGCGGTCAATTTCTGGTCAAGTGTGCGCAGTGCCGGGGCAATCCGCGCCGGATTCGTCCCTGAATCGACCTTCAGGTATGCCGCCGTCTTCGCCTCGTCCTGCTGCCACATTTTCCACGTGACCTCAACGGACTCGCCGAGAACCATGTTGATCCGACACGTCACCGCCATTCCGCCGTCGACCAGCTTCGCGTCGACGAGGTCCACCCAGAAATCGTCGCCATACCCGGCGAACATCCGGTTGAGATCGACGTCGCCGGAGATCACCTGATCTACCCGCCACCGCGATCCACGGGTGCGCCACAGCAGGCCTTGGTGATCGCCGGGCATGTCGACCAGCCCGAGGTCCACCCCGCTGCGGGACAGCTCGAAACGGGTCTGCGCGGCGGACTTTGCGCCGTCCTCTGTTCCAAAACCCCGGCTGATCACTGGGAATGACAACAGCCAACCGTCGGTGATCACCGGGTATCCGAAGCCACCGGGCCCGGGCTCCGACGGACCGTAGGAGAGATTGAGATAGACATGGGGGGTGTGTGAATGCAAGCGGAAGTGGATGCGCTCATCCTTGGGCGCCGCATCCATCAGGACGTAATCCCCCAAACCCGCAGTGTTATACCGCGTCCCATCCAGGCCGTGGAACAACCCCTGCCGATCCGGGTAAGCAAAGGTAAATTCGACATTGCCGGCGCGTTCCGGATCGACAGACTCGTGACCTTGCGGCCGCAGCACCTCGTACCGGGCCTTGGTCGGCCCCAACGGGTCAGCGGGACGCCCGCGACGGGGCACGACCGCATGCACCCCATCCTCCGGCGACGTCCCCGGGGTAACCGCGAACACCACTCCCGGCCCATACCGCCGAGTCGCCCGACTACCGCGCGGCGAAAGCCCCAATGCCGCGCGCTCATCCACCGGCTCCCAGAACGCGTCGGGATCATGTCCCACCTGCGGCGCAGCGGAGGGTGGCTGGGCTTCGCCGTTCAGGACACGCTCCAGCAGCGCCAGATCCCGCACCCTGCGCGGCGGGCGGTGACCTGCCACGCCATCGTTGCCCGCGGCCTCTCGAGCACGGGCCTGCTCGTGCCAGGACAGCTGCGTCATAGGGTCGGACGCCAGGATAGTGGCGCCGCCGGTGCGCGCGACCAGCTCGACCGGCGCCACCGCAAACCGGTAGTACGGCGCGTACCGGGCCGAGGGCCGCTGCCACCCTTCGATATCGGATTTCAGCCTCGCGCCCGCGTCTTCGACGGATTCGTCCGCGGGGCGATACAAAATCAACGACCGGTCCGAATCCTCTGCCGCGGGAACGGCTTGGAAACTTTCCTGGATGCCAGGGCCGGTGACGCAGACCGTCATGGCGTTGGTTGTGTCTATGTCACGAACCGCCACGGCGAACGGCCCGGCCCACGGTCCGTGCAGATCCAACGCCAACACGTGCACCACCGGGTGCCCTTCCAGCGCGGCCACGAACTCCTCGGCGTCGTCCAGCACCTCGAGCTGGTCGGTCAGCTTCGCCGAATCCGGCGTCGCCTTCAGCTGAATGGCCAGCTCGTATCGGTTGAACAGATCGGCATACCGCGCCGGAATGTCCTTGAAGCCGGGGAACTCCGGCGGCACGCCACCCTTGACGATCCTGTGGCGCACGGCCTCCGGCAGCCTGTTGAACAGCCCGGGAACCTCGTTCTCCGACTTGCAGCGGTCCAGCACCAGGCGTACGAAAAGGTCGCGCCCCTCTGTCTGTTCCGCGGGCGACGGATATTCCGGCAGTGCCGCTCGGGGCTCGGGCACGTTGAGCCGCCCGTTATTTCCTTTGTCGGCAGTACTGCCCGCCTCCGGGTCTTGCGGGACCGGAGGCCCGGCACCCAGCCGCTTCGCCCCCGGGCCGCGGTGCTTCTGCACATCGGCGTCGAACCGGACCTCGGCTTGCCGGTTCCGGTTGATGGCGGCGATCCACACGTCCCCGGCGACCGCGCCCATTTCCTCCGCCCACTGGTCCATCTGTGCGCCGCGCAGCAGCCCGTGGATCGGGTCGAAGAGCACGACCTCGCCGACCCGGATGTGCTCGTGCTCATCCCATTCCGGGTGCTTGTTGTTCAGCTCCGTGGCGAATTCCTCGGTGTCCACCTCCACGAACACAGCCAGGTGCCCGAAGTCGCTTCGACTCACCCAGTCCATACCCACCACGGTCGCTCCGCCGCGGAACCGGGCGCGGGCCAGCACCGACCGCAGCGCCGTCGCCCCGGTGCCTACCTTCTTCTCCCGCCAACCGGCTTCGATGTCTTCCAGGACGTCGTTCTTGTCCCTGCCCTGGGTGGCGATGATCCGGGCGATATTCGGATCGTTCTCGTCGGCCGGATGGATCTTCGCGCCCGCTTCCGGGCCTGCCCATGCCTTGACGAATTTCGGGACGGCCAGCCCACAGAGCTTTTCCCCGCCGCCCTGCCGGTGCGCCGCCAGATTCGGTCGCGAGATGGCGCCATCGACCGACCGCCCGGATTCGACCGGGGGTATCAACGTCACCTTGCCGTCTTTCAGCGCCTCGGTGACGATCCGCACCAGCTTCTTCTTCTTGCGCGGGGGCTTGTGGCCGAACCAGTCGGCCACCACATGACCGGTGGTGCTGCCCGCCTGTGGGGGCTGCGCGATCCGGTAGTTGCCCTCGCCGTCGGGGACCATCCAGATATCCACCTCGAAAGCCCATTCCTTGCCGAACAGGATGGTTACCTTCTCGGTGCCCACCGGCCGATCCGGCTCGAGCTCGTGCCAGGTGTCCGCGCCGGTGATCTCTCGGGATCGCACTTTTCGAAGGATCTCGTCGACGCTGAACTGCGCGACATCCTTCCTGCCCTCGGCCAGCCACATCGCCTCTCGGCGTTCGAAGCTGGATTGGCCGGGGATTTGCTCCCGCTGAAGACGATCCGTGTAA
Organism: Nocardia sp. NBC_00881; assembly: GCF_045207455.1. Taxonomy (NCBI): domain Bacteria; kingdom Bacillati; phylum Actinomycetota; class Actinomycetes; order Mycobacteriales; family Nocardiaceae; genus Nocardia; species Nocardia sp. NBC_00881. The sequence continues at coordinate 6,751,258 of NZ_CP108798.1, read as the reverse complement.
GCGGTGTCCGAATCGAACCAGTCCGCTAATCCGACCGCCCCTTTCGACCTCCGCTCGGGATCTTTGTCCAGCCATCCCCGGCTGCGCGCACGGAGATACCCGGTCAGCAATGCTGTGTGAATCTCGCCCTGATCCGCGTAACGGAAACCTTCGTAGAGGCGCGGGTCCTGGGATGGGCGAATCAGCTCCGCCTGCACCGTGCCGTCTGGCCCGATGACCGCCTCGTAGAACCAGACCCCGTACCGCTCTTGCTCTCGAATCGTCGGTTTCCGCAGATCCGCGAACCGCGGCTGCTGGTAGCACAGGTCATCCACGGCAGCACGGTGCCTGCCCGGCAGCGCCGCGACATCCACGCTCCCGGCATTGTACGACTGCGCGGTGTAGGTGACATGCGCGCTCACCTGGATGGCGGACTTGGATCCCAGGCGCGCGTTGAGATGTGCGACAGCCAGGTTGGACACGTCCTCGTCGAGTTCCGCGACGGCCCGCTCGTGTTCGGCGACCAGATCGACCAGTCGGGCGATTTCGGCGTCACCGCGGGCTTCGGCCGAGGTCAGTGCCGCCGGGTCCGCGATACCCAGCAGGTCGGCGAGTTCGTCGCGGTCGCGGGCCAGGTTATTGGTCCGCTCCATGGCGGCAAGGACTTCCGCGGGTTCCAGGAGCCGACGGCCGAACGGCTTGAAGTCGGGCTTGGCCGGCAGCACCGGGGCGGACTGCTTCGGAACCAGTTGCGCGTCGGCCGGCGCATCGGCGGTCGAATCGAAGGCATTCCCTACGATCTCGACCATCCGCGCCGAGATTTTGGTGTGGAGGAACTCTTGACCGAGATTGCGCAGCGCATGCTCCACCGCGAGAATACGCCGCCAGACCGCCTGGACATCCGCGCGCGGAACACGATGACGGATCCAGGCTTCCGTACCGTCCTCATGGCGCATCACGAAACGCTCAGCGGGAAACAGCATTCCGGGCTCACGCGGGGTCGAGGCAGCCCCATACTCCACACCCATGTGATAGTCGGCGGTGAGCACCCGCCAGCTGCCGTCGGTGTACCAGGAGAAGAGCCGGTCCGGCTGCTGCCTGGACAGCGCGTCGTACATGCCTACCAGGCGACCGCTGGTGGAATCCAGCAACGCGTTCCGCACGACATCGGACACCATGGATTCCGAATTGCCCCAGTGCGGGTTCGGTCGGCAGTAGCTGTTCGGCGAGTTGCGATAAAACTCCACCGGCCGGTCCTGGACCGCGCCGGCCAGTATCGACTGTGCCTCGGCGGCATCGACCAGTTCCTTGTCGGCGAACCAGTACTCGGTGTATCCGGTTCCGTCCTGACAGGTCACCACCGTTCGCCGGTACGTCTTGGTGTCCACCTCACTGGCACGCTGGGCCCCGGATTCGAGTCCGTCGCGGACTCGCTGCGCGAACGACCGGTTGTCGACCATCCGGTTCACCCGACCGGCCCATTCCGAATCGAGGTAGTAGTCCCACGCGGAATCGGCTGGGGCACCGGGATCCACGGGGTCGCCGGTCAGCTCCTCGACCTGCCGTGCGCCGTCCCGGTCGACCCAGGCTTGCTTATAGCGGATCGTGATACCCCGTGCGGCCAGCTCCTCGGGGGTTACACCGAGCTGCCGCCGCACCAGCAGCGGCAAGTCAGCAAACTTCCCGGCAACGAGCAGCTGCCCACGCAGTGCGTCGAACCCGACGCATTCGTTGAGCGGAACCGCCTGCTCGGCGGCCAGCTCATTGCGGGAAACGACGAGTCCGGCCAGGTCGAGCGCCGCGGCCAGCTCTTTCTCGGCCGCTGCACCGATTCGCCACACCTCATCCGAATCAACCCGTTCTGCCAAGGTTCTGACACGATCCGCCTCCCCCCAGTTACCGGGATTCCGGACGTCCTGATAGATGTCGTGGGCCTTTTGCCGCACGGCATTCCGAATCTGCTCCCGGTCCATCCCGGTCACGTCGACATCCAGTTCCGCGCACCACCGGGCGATGTCGGCATGGAATTCCCGAACCGCGCGCGCGGCGGTATCGATCTGCGTGCGCGCACCGGCCGGAAGTTCGCCGGGCGGGGTCGCGGGATCGAGTTGCCAGGTCTGCCAGCCGGGCAGCTGCGCGACCACCTCGTCGAGCTGTTGTTGCAGCTCTCGGTCGCCAACAGGCTCCAGTTCCAGTGCGGGCGTGCCTGTTTCGATACCCAGATCCGCGGTGCCGTCGCTCAGCAGCGCCTTGATGTCGTTGGCGAGCTTGCCGGGGCTGCCGGCTTCCCGGCCACCGAACCAGCCCGACACCACACCGCCCGGATCACGGCCTACGCCAACAGATTTCGCGATCGCGTAGCGAGACGGCCCGAGCTTCACTATCCGGAGCCGGAACCGGAATTTACCGAGTTCGACCACCCGAGGAAGCACCGCGACCGGTGCGGCCGTCGCACCATCGGCGTCCTCGGCGTCATAGCGCAGGTCCGCGAGGGTGAATTCCCGGTCGACGATTTTGCGTGCGGCCTCCTTCGCGCCGAAGATGTCCAGCACGTCGTCCGGATGGGCGTCGGCGACGCCCCGCACCAGGTCCTCGAAGGTGGGATCGGGACCGAATCCGCCGCGCGCCAGCCACTCCGGGAAGCCGATCGGCTCCGACAGCAGCCCGGCGTAGCGCGGCCGGAGATACAGCTCCAGGAAGGCCGCCTTGATCTCGCTCCGACTCAGCTGGTAGTGGCCACCGACCGGGGTGACCGCGGTTCGGGTGGCCTCGGCCACCGCGCCGTCCGGACCCACCGCTGCTTCGACCCGGAAAATCTGGTACCGCCGCGGCCGCTGCGGGGTCGGCGGCAGATGCACGTCGGCGAATTTCGCCGAATCCTGGTGCGCCAAGTCGACCAGGGCACGCTCGTGCCTGCCCGCCAACGCCACCACATACAGCGCGGGAAGTTCGACGCCCGGCGTCTCGACTACAACGGCATGCGTACTGACCTGCGTGCCACCGGCGAACCGCTCCGCGATGAAGCGGTTGGCCACCCCGTCGTCGAGTGCCGCGACGGCGCGGTGCAGTTCGTCGACCAGCGTAACCAGCTCGCCGATCGCGTGGTCGCGCCGGACGATCTCCGCACGCTGGGCCTTCATCGCCGAGAAGTGTTGCGCCCATCGGTGTAACGGGTCACCCTCAGCCATCTCGTCCGGATCGCCGAACACATCCAGCACGGCCTTCGAGACATCGGACGCATCGACGCGCAGCTCGTCGGCCAGTTCCAGCCAGTCCCGCCGCACCTCGCGGAGAAGCTGGTCGAACACCGACGCACCGGGCGCCAGACCGGCCGGGTCCGCGAGGTCCAGCCGCGCGGCCAGCTCATCTCGCCGCTGTTCCAGATCGCGGATATCGGCGACGGCGGCAACGACTTCCGTTCGGTCGACGAGTCGGGTCTCGGCCAGTACCGCAGGCTGCGCGATGGCGGGCTGTTCCTCCGCGCGCGGCACCGTGCGCCGCTCGATTCGGTATTCCTGCCCATCGTGTGCGGGCGCGGCATCCAGCACACCCTCGAATCCGTGGTGCTCCACCATCAATCGCATCAGCGCGCGCTCATGCCCGCCGTCGAAGGCGACCACGATCAGCCGCCGCTGCGCCGGGAACCAGGCGATCTGGTCGCCGCGGGCCTCACCGTCCGGGCTGCCGGTCAGTGCCGCGTCCCGGATGATCCGCTCGACCACCGGGCCGCAGGCCCGTGCCTCCGCGTCGTCGTCCGCCTGCACCATCGCCGCGGTGTCGGCCTCGGTCAGTTCAGCGGTCAACTCGCGATGACGTTCCACCACGGCCGCCAGCAGCGGCAGGAGTTCTTCCCGGTTCAGGACATCGGTGCGGCGGTCGTCCAGCGCCCAGAACGACGCCAGCTCACGTGGCAGCGCGAGGCGCGCCAGATCGATCTGCTCGGGCTGGACCCCCAGTTCGGTCGCGAGGTCGTCGATCAGCCGCTGTCGATCCTCGGCCACCCCCTGCTCGAGATTCCGGAGTGCACCGTCGACCGCCCACGCCGGCTGGTCCGCGTCCAACCGGCTCGGATCGGGCACCCGCAGCTCATGCGCCAACTCGTCGCGCCGCCGCTCCAGGTCGCGGACCTCCTTGCGGATATCCGCGGGCGGCCGGGCACCCATGTTGTTCTCGCGGTCAGCGGCGAGCACGGTCGGGCGCTGCGGGCGCTGCGGGCCTGCGACTCGCTGCACCCGTGGGCCGCGGGTGGCCTGTTCGCTGGCGACGAACGTGACTTCGGCCTGCCGGTTCGGCTTCTTTCGGGCGATGTGGACCTCGCCGACGGCCGCCCCGAAGCGCCGGGCGAACTCGTCCAGCTTCGCGTGACGCAGCAGGGTGCCGGTGAGCGGGTCGAAGCCCACTACCTCGCCGGGCTGGACGTCCCCTTCGTCTGGCGCGATCAGCTCCGGATGCTGCTCGTTCAGCCACTGGGCGAACGCCTTGTCCATTTTCGCGAACACCATGACATGCCCGAACGGACCGTCATCGGCCGCGCCTTCGGCCGGTGTGTGCCGCTGGATCAGGCTCTCGTCGTCGACCCAATCCCAGCCCACCAGCAGCTGTCCACCGAGTTCGTCCGCCTCGGCGATGGCCCGCTGCAGCCCCGTCGTCCCGACCCCGATCCGGTTCTTGCGCCATCCGATGCCGAGGTCCTGCACCAGGGCGACCTTGTCCATCCCCGCCGTGGCGATCACGGGGTCATCCCGCAGATCGGGTCCGGTCTCCCCGGCCGCGGCGCGCAAGAACCACTGCGCCCACGGCCCGCAGTTCTTCGGGTCCTCGCCACGCCTGTGCGCCGCCAGATCCGGCCACACCGCAGTGCCGTCCGATGCCGGTTGCACGCGGCGGATATTCTTCCGCTCCGGTGCCGACAATCCTTCCGGCACAGTAAATTCCGACGACGAATGCGGGTCGGGATCGACACCGCTGGTCGGAGGATCCCGATCAGCGATCAGTTCCCCGGTATCCGCGACCGGCGCCTCGTCCGGGAATTCCCACAGTCCCTCACCGAAATCGACCTCGACCAAAGGACCCATTCTGGACACGTCTTCGGTGACTTCCGCGACGCTGGCGTACACCACCCCACCCGGGTAGTTGCTCCCCCGGTTGCGTATGCGGCGCGGAAGTCGCCAGAACGAATACACCAGGGGGGAGCCGTCCTCCGGATGGGTGCGCCCGGTCGCGATCGCGACATGCACGAACTTCGTTGGCGCACCGGGATCTCCAGTGCCGACATACCAGAAGACCAGATCCCCTCGGCGCGGCAGGTCGTCACCGATCTCGAACGTGCGCCGCATCCCATACCTGACCGGGTCCCGCTCCTCTCGACTCGTCGCAAGCACGGTTCGCCCGCCGGGCGCCAGCAGCTCGACGGTCGACTCGTCACCTCGGTACTCGAAGAACGCACGGACCTGTTCACGATCGAGAACCCCCACATCCACTGCGGCGTAAAAGATCATGTCCCAGCAGTTCAGCGTCGTGGTCGGCGACAGCTCCGGCAGCGGAGTCGCCGCGTCCGATCGCGCCCAGGCAATCAATTCGTCCGAATGTCCATACCACTCGATGCGCACACCCTGTTCGTGCATCTGCCGCAGCCGGTCGACGACGCGGTGTGAAGCCGCATCCCCGAGAACGTATCCATATTCCACTCGACCGGATGTCGAGTCGGCCGGGACCTGCCACGAGCCCGCGGGCTGAATCTGGAACTGCAACCCGCCGGGCGCGTCGAGGGTGAAGGCTTCGTAGAACTCGAGCTGGTAGCCCGTTTCATCGAGCTCGGCGCGGATCTCCGTGTTCGTGCGCCAGAATTCCTCCAGCGCCTGCCGCTGCCGGTCCCCAGTCGCCACCACGACCAGCCGGCGCTGCTGTGGGAACCGGACGATGTGGTGGCCGTGCTGGACACCATCGGGCTGCACGGCCATGATCCGCTCGACTCCGCGTGCCGAGGCGGCATCGTCCGCGATCGCCAGACGCTCGGCCGTGGGCCGCATCCGGGACGGACCGAACCTGTCGAGTTTATCCATCTGCCGCGTGGCTCGAGTGGCCAGCTCGTCGAGCTGGTTCAGGCGATCGGCATCCCCGTCGTACTGCTCCCGCAGCCCGTGGATGGTCTCGTTCCACTGGTCCCGATCCAGCCGATCGGGATGCTGTACCCCGAACCCGACGGCCATCGAATAGAGATCGCGTTCCGCCCGATCCAACTTCGGCAGACGGACCGCCGCACGGTAGAAGGCGTCCTGGGGTGTAGTCCAGTCCCGGCCGTTGTCGGGGTGGATCGTGTAGGCGAACCCCTCCGCCAGCGCTTCCTTCCAATGGATGGCACCGGAAGGATCGGAGCCGACGAAACTGTAACCCGACAGTTGCGCCACATAGGCTTCCCGGTCCGCGATCACACCGGCTTCCACCAGCAGGGCACCCGTGCTCTCGAAATAATCCCGTGCGACCTCCGCTGGATCATCATCGAGTACATCGGGATCGAACCAGGCCGCCGCCACGTGCCCCAGCTCGTGCAGCAGGGAGTACATGACCGGGTCGCCCGACACCGCCAAGTATTTGCCTGATTCCACATCCGCGGCCCACTTCGCCGCCGACCCCTCCGCGTCGGTGGCCCAGCGCACATTGAAGGTGACCGTTGCCGCAGGTGTGCCGTCGGCGCGGCGGTAGGACGACGTTTCGGCGCGATGCTCCCCCGGCACACGTCCGATCTGAAGTCGAAACAGCGTCTGCACCAGGTGCGGGTGCTGCTGTGCGACCAGATCGATCGCCTGCTCCCACCCGTCGGTGACGCTCGCCGGAACATCCCGGTTCAGATGCCCCTTGACCGATATCCCGTATTTCTCGGCCATTCGGTCACCGAAACGACGCTTGGTCGACTGGTTCTCATCGAATCCCTGGAATTGCGGCCCCGGACCGATCGGGTGGACGCGCTTACCCCGTGCGGGTAGCCGGTACACCGGTCCGGACATCGCCTGCAGGTCCGCACGCAACTTCGCGATCTCGGCGCGTAGCGTCTGCACCAGTTGCCGGGCTTCCGGATCCCGACGGCCCGCGCGCCCGCCGACCGCTCGCACCAGCTTGTCATTCTCCGCCGCGAGCTGGTCAAGTCTGATCCGCAAGTGATGCCAGGTGAGACTGTCCGATTCCCGCCTTGTCCCGTCCATGACGAACTGCAAGCGGACCAGATCCCGCCGGAACAGCGCGACCGACTCCTTGTAGTCGGCGAGACCGTCGATACGGTGCCGCTCCAGCTCCCGAAGCTGTTCGCGGACATCCTGATTCGCCTGGGCGTCTGGTCGGACCGATCGGGGCTCACCGCTGTCGCCGTTTTCGCCCGGGAAGAATCGTTCGCCCCGGCGGCCACCGAATACTTTCACGTCGGCGAGCCAGTCCGGGAGATCGAGCGCTTCACCGGGTTGCAGAGTGTGTGTGGCCCGGCCTTCGCGGAATTCGAACCAGACAACCCGGCAGTCCTCAAACCGCCGTGCCCGGGCGCGCACCGCCGCATCGCCCTCGATGGTCCGCGGCCGCCCGTGGTCTATCTCATGCATGACCAGACCGCGCTGCGGGCACCAGAGCACGGTGACCGCGTGTCCGGTCCCGTCGCCGTGCAGCACCGCTGCCTGCACGATCAGGTGCTTCTCGGACACCCGCCGCACCAATGCACGCATCGTACGGACCCGGTTATGTCCGGGGTGGATCTTCGATCCCAGCGTCGTGCCCAGCGCGGCCAAAGTGTCGCCGCGCAACCGGTCTCCCTGCGCAGGCTGGACCGGCGGATCCCCGACCTCGCCGTTGGCTTTCCACAACTCCAGCTGCGTCTTATGCGCCGAAAACGTCGCGCACTCCCCCACCAGCCGGAGTGACTCCGGGTCTTCCGGGCGTTGCGCCGGTGCGGGTGCGGGTTTCGCGGCGGCGCCCTCGGCCTCCGGGCGGGCGGGTTTCGGGGCCCTGTCGGACAAGGAAGGGTAGTAATCCGACGGCGACGCTGCCGCCCACACGGCGCGTCGTTGCGCATCGGACGCCCTGGGATCCCCAGTTACCACCCACCATGCGACCGGCGCGTCGACCCCGGCCGCATGGGCCAGTGCACTCAGTGGGGTCTGGCTGGCGAACTCGCCCCGATTGAACCGACCGTCGTCGGTGTAGTGCGGCGGAGTGAATCTGTCGCGGACGAATTCCGGATTGATCCGTGCGGCGAGATCAGCACGCAGCTCGCCGTATCCCAACCACTGGGCGGCGACCAAAATCCGTTGGCCCAGCTCCGTTTCCGCGGATTTGCGGCCGGACAGCACCGCCTTGACGTCTTCCTTGTGTGCCCCGGAAAGCCTGGCCACATTCGCCACTGTGGGCGGTTGCGTCTCCCGATGACCGAGCCCGGAGTACAGGCGGGCCAGCCTCCGCAGTACCCGATCGTCGCCCTGCTCCGCGGCCTGCAACCGCTCGAGCTCGAGCCCACCCAGTCGTTCGGTCAACGCCAGCTGCAATGCCCGCACCTGGATGGCATCCATCGGTGCCCGGGGCCGGTCGTCGTCCTGTTCGGGTGCGGGCCGGGCACCCATGTTTTTCTTAGGGCCGCGTTGGGCCTGTTCCGATGGCACGAACCGGATGTCCGCGCGGCCGCCGTCGTGGATAACCATGACATGTACGTCGCCGATATCCCTGGCATCGGCCAACCAGGCAGTGATCTCGGCGCCGCGCAGCGGGCGATTCGGGTTCGCGACCTTGTCGAAGAGAACGACCTCGTTCTCTTTCAACTTCCATTCCAGGTGCAGCTCAGCGAATTCCTTGCTCACCCGGACAAAGGCCGCGGCATGCGCGCCAACCACCGCGTCGGGGTCCCGCATCAGCGGCTCGACTTCCAACCCGACCACGACCACCCGGGCGGTGCCGGTCATCAACGCAGCCGCATCGGCCATACCCTGCGCGCCGGCGCCGATCGGCCCGTCCGCCCAGCCTGCCACCAGATCCTCGGCCAGCACCAGGCCACCCAGCCCGACCTCGGCGTTATCGCGGTCCGGCTGCCGGGCTTCCTGCCGGGGACGGCCGAATACCTCCATGACGTTCTGCTCGACCCACAGGGCACAGCCGAACGGACCCTGCTTCAGCTGCGCCAGCACGGCCGATATGTCCTCGGCGCGCGACGGCGTCCGCTGGTCGGCGAGCCACGGCGTAGTGCTGTCACCGACAGACGACTCGGTGGGCCGGTGGTCGACGGCGGAGGGCTGTGGTTCCTGCGGCGATGGTACCGGGTCGCCGTCGCGCGGCACCCGCAGAACCAGCTCGACCTGGGGAATGCCGTGCTCGATCAGCGCCTGTATCGGATCTCCCGGATCTCCCGAGGCGGGCGGGCTGTCGCTCCGGGTGAATGCGTGCCTGTGGAAGAACCGTTCGGTGCTGGTATTCGCGGTCACCGCGACCCGCACCGGCGGCTGCCAGCCGTCCAGCACAGTGTCGAGCAACCGGGCGCCGATTCCCTGACCCTGATATTCGGGATCGACATGCAGGTACTCGACTGTCGTGGTGGTCGCGCCCTCCCAGGCCCGGGCCACACCGATAACCCGACGACCGTCCTTGGTCCGCGCCACCCGGCAGCGGACCAGCTGAGCGGCGGTCTCCGGGTTTGCAAGTACCCATGTCCAATGGCCGATCTGCTCGCCCATGACCAGGTCGCTGTCGAGCAGCCTGTTCAGCTCGTCCCGGTCGGCGCCGTTCTCGGCGTTGGCGGCGAGCATGGCCGCTTTCCAGACCGCGAGGATATCGTCGAGGTCCGCCGCCGTGGGCTCCTCGATGCGAATAGTGTCCTCGTCGATCGGATCCGCACGGCGACCGGCCATCGACTGCTCCAGCGGCGCCAGGTCCCGGACCCGGTGTGGTGGACGGAAAGCCGAGATACCGTTGCGGGCCAACCGCTTCCGTTGCTCCTGGCGCCATTCGGTGACCGGGTTCCGGCCGATGATGTCCGCGCCGCGGCCGTGGGCGATCAGCTGGATCGGCATCAACGGCGTCACATAGTGCGCGGCGAACACTGTCGGGGTCTGCCCCCACCGGCGGGCATCCGCGGCCAACAGTCTCCCGGCCGTCTCGCCCCGCTCCTCGGCTGCCTCGAACGGGAGCGCCCCGGGACGCCAGAAGATCAGCGCCTGCCGCGATCCGGTCGGAGCCGCATCGAATGGCAGCTGCTCACCCGCGCCGACCACGCCGAGCCACGCTCCGTCGGCAAGGTGGATATCGCGGACCGCCACCGCGAACCGGCCGCCCCAGGCACCGTGCAGGTCGGCCGCCAGCAGATACACCGTCGGGTTGTCGGGCAGGGTCGCCGCGTACTCCTCGGCCTCGACCAGCAGTTGCTCCTGATCGCGCAGCTGCTGATCGTACTCGCCGGGGTCGGCCAGCTGAATCGCCAACTCGTAGCGGTGGAACAGGTCGATGTCATTCGGAGTGAAATCCTCGAAGTTCTCGAGCTCGTTGGGTATTCCGCTCTTCATGATCGTCAGCCGATCGGCCGCGGTCAGCTGATTCCAGCGTTTCGGATCCACCCGGCCATCGGTTTCGCCAAGCATCCGGGCCACCAACAGATCCCGGCCCGCTTCCCGCTCCTGGACGGTCGGGCAGTCCGGCAGCGCCTGCCGCGGACCACGTCGTTCGACAACACCGGGTGAGCGTGATGGGGCATTCACTCCATCGGGTGTCGGCTGCTGTCTGGCGACCTCCCGGCCGGCCACATTGTTCACGCGGCCGGTCAGCCACCTTCCGAAATCGCGGTCTTCCGGGAGGTTTTCGATACCGCGCCGCAACTGCCGCCGTACCGCGGCGACCATCCGAGACACGGCGGCACGATCGGTGGTCAGCGTGGTCACCCGGCCGACGACCTCGGCCCAGAACATCTCCCACAGCTGGTTGACCGCGGCACGATCGCCGTCGCGCGCAGCGTCGACCCACTCGCGCACCTCGGTGCCGGTGGCGAACGCCTCGGTGCCCACGCGCACGATGCCGTCCGCGGTCACCGGCGGCCGGATCACCGTGTCGCCGGAATCCGGTTCCGGCGGTAGCGCTCCCCGCTCCCGGTGGTCGGCGACTACTCGGTCCGCGATGCCGGTCAACCATTCGACGAAGTCGCCGTCCGGCGGCATATCGCCGATCTCACGGTCCGCCGCCGCGCGGATCTCGGTGAGCAGGGTCCGCGTCACCTCGAGGTCCGTAGTCACCGCGAGGGCGAACACCGTGTCCCAATGCTGTCCCCACAGCAGGTCGAATTCGGCGGCATGCCCGCGGCGGGCGGCCTGCTCCCAGTCCCGCAGCTCGGCGGCAGTCGGGACCAGGGACTGGTAGCCGAGTTCGGCGGCGGCCTCCAATACCTTGTCCTGGTTCGCGGCTAGCACCTTCGGATCGCCGTCGACCAGTACCCGGGTCGCGATCTCGCGACTCACCCCGGCCCGTTCGGCGACATCCGCGACGCGAACGCGAGACGGACTCGCCTGCGCCGCATCCTGACTTGCCTCGGGTGCGGCCTGGTTCCCGGCTTCCCCAGGAATGCCGGGTGCCACCGCGGTGCCTATGTTCGGCTCGGTTATCAGCCACCCGTCGGCACGCAGCTCCGTGTAAGCCTCGCTGACGCCCGACCTCGCGATACCGAGGCGTTTCGCCAGCGGCCTTGCCGCGGGCAGCTCCTCTCCCGGGAGCAACCTGCCATCGCGAATCGCCTGCTTGATCGCCTGCCGCAGGGCCCGGCCGACCGGCACCCCATTGGGGAACGCGCCATCACCAAAGGCCCGCAACAGGTTCGCAACCCGATCCCGCTCGACGTCCCAGAACTCCTCGGCGGTCGGATCGCCGCCCTCCACCACGGATGCGGCGGCATCACCCTGGCTCACGCCGGGATCCACGTCAGACGTGTCCTGGGGCTCGGCTTCCGCCGGGATTTCGGGTGCCACCACGGTGCCCTGGCCTGGCGTGGTTACCAGCCACTTCAATTCATTCAGATTGGTGTAGACGCGGGCGATGGCCGGCCTGGAGGAGTCGAGGTATTCGGCCAGGGTTTCGGCGGTCGGCAGCTCATGGTCCGGGAGCAACCTGCCATCGCGGATCGCCTTCTTCATCGCCGCCCGCAGAGCGCGGCCGACCGGCACCCCGTCCGGGAACGCGTCGTCATCGAGGGCCGCCAACAACTGCACAACCCGAGTCCGCTCGACGTCCCTGGACGCCCCGGCGGTCAAGGTCTCCGGTAGCTCTTCGACGATGCCGTTGGGCAGCAACGTCGTCTCGTTGTTCTGGCGGTTCTTGTCGAAACCGATGAGCCAGATGCCCTTCAGTTCCGATGCTCTGCACATCTCTCGGATTTCTCCGCGCAGCCTCTTTCCGGGGTCGTGCATCTCGAACTCGCCGTTGCGGTGCGTCCACAGGTAGACGTGTGCGTCGACGCCGCCACGGGATTCATGGGTGCCGTCGATAACCACCGCGGAGACGCCGTCTCGCTGCTCCGGGGGCAGCTGTTGCACCCAGGTCCGGAAGGCATGTTCGGCATGCCAATGCGGCTCCAGCTCATCGATCAGGAAACGCTGGACCGTCCAGCTCCTTTCCCGAACGCGCTCGTGAACCCGGACGCCTGCCATGCCATTCGACGGTTCGTCGAAGCCCAACAGGCCCATGACCATCGACCAGCACTGATTCAGCTCATGTCCGGTGCTCGCCGCCGGTTGCGGCCGCTGCGCGGAGCCGTCATCGGCAGGCAGCGACGCGGTAGGCCGGTCAGTGCGCATCGTGCGGTCGAACGCTTCAGGCTGCGGCGGGCGTGCACGGCGGGGATGGCGGACGAACTGGACCTGGTCGAGGTGGTTGCCGTCGTCGAGCGGCAGAGCAGGGCGCGGCCGGAGGGACCGGTCGAAGCCACGGATACGCAGGAATTCCTCAGCACCGGTGCCCGGGACCACATCCGCGAGTACCCGCCGCTGTCCCAGGTCGGTCAGCACCCTGTCGAGCAGCAGGGAAGCGATGCCGCGCCGCCGATACAGCGGATCGACAGCGAGATGCTCGAGGATCGCCCGGTTCATACCGTCGTGTCGGACATAGGCGACGCCGATGATCTGTCCGTACTCGTCCCGGGCCACCAGCAATCCGGGCGGTTCGAGTTCGAGAATCTCCGCCCAGGCGGCAGTCTCGCGGGCCGCTGCCTCGTCGCTCTGCACGGTCTGACGCGCCACCTGTAGACCGACCCCAGCCTGCACGAAGCTGGCGAGCGTGGTTTGTTGGCACAGCCACATGATGGGTAGCAGATCCGGCAGCTGCGGGCGCTCGATGCGAACATCCGCCACCCCCACCGGATCACCGCCCTCGGCGATGGCCCGTTCCAGCGCCGCCAGATCCCGCACTCGAGGCTGCGGTGCCACGGCATCGGGTTGCGCGTTCAGCCACGTGGTCACCGGCTCGGTCAGCACGATATCCAGACCACGGTCTCGGCCGAGCAGCGCGATCGGTAGCACCGGCACCCGATAGAACCCGGCGTAATGCTTCGGACCAGCCTGCCAGTCCTCTAGGTCCCGAACCAGCAGTTGTGCGGCTTTCTCTTTCCCGATATCGCCTGCCCGCCAGAACACCAGAGTCCGGCCATCCAGGTGTTCGGGCTCGGGCAGCTCGTCGCCACGACCCAGAACACTCACCCGCGCCCAGTCAGCGAGGTCGATATCGCCGACCGCCACCGCGCACCGGCCACCCCACTCGTCGTGCAGATCCAGCGCCAGAATGTGCACCGGCGGATTCCCGGGCAGCGTCCGCGCGAATGCCTCGACTTCGTGCACGAAAACGAGCTGCTCGATCAGCTTCTCGTCGAACTCACCAGGCTCGGCCAGCTGGATAGCCAGCTCATTACGGTGGAACTGGTCGATGTCCCGGGCCAGGAAATTCGTGAACCGCTCGATCTCGACCGGGACACCCATCTTGACGATTTCCCGACGCACCGCGGCACGCAGCCGGTTCCACCGCACCGGAACCATCGGACCGGGGCCTTTGAGTTCCGAATTGTCGGCGTCGGCCGCGAGCACCAGATCCTCGAAATACCGGCGGGCCCGTTCCTGTTCCGGGCCGCTCGAGGCCTGCGGACGCACGACTGGAGCGGCACCGGCGATCACATCCGCAGGAATCTCCGCGGTTTCGCCGCCGGGCAGGACGGTGGTCGCGTCGTTGACACGGTCCGGTCCGGCGGAAAGGGCGATGGTGTTCGGCTCTGCCACTCCGGTCCGCGCCGCTGCCGCCAACTCGTGCACGGCATCCCGCTCATCCGGCTGCCCGGCCAAAGCCGGATCAGACGACGACTGCCCACCGCCACCCGGCCCCCCATTCGGCGCCGTCGGAATTCTCATCCCGAACCAAATCGCCCCACTCATGACGAGCTCGCCGAGCCGCGGGTTGTCGCCGGTGGTCATCACGATCTCCCGAGGCGACGGATAGTCGTCAACCGGTCCATCGAGACTGTTCAGAATGGCATCCAGCCGGTCCTGATCACTGGGAGTAGCTGTCGCGCGGATCTTTTCAATTCTTCGTTTGATGTTGTTTACCGAAATGGTCAGCAGCACCGGTTCGGGATCCCAGACATAGCCCTTCACCCAAACGACGCCACCGTTATCGCCACCGGCCTCGATGTAGATCCGTTCGACTCCGGAACGGCGGTAATAGTCTTCCAACTGAGCGAAAGCGGTCGCGAATCCCTTTCGACGCGCATGTTTCTCGAGCCAGAGGCTGATGTTGTGGACGACGATCCGGTTCTGATCGTCGCGGTAGAACGTCCGTTCCAGATCGCCTACCTCGACACCATTGTCGTCGAAGATCTTGCCTGACATCGCGATGACGACGCCCGGCGTCAGTCTGATGCCTGAAGACAGAATTGTGGCACCGGACGTTGTCATGCCGAGGATTTGTTCGTCATCGTAATTCGATGGATCCGCAACTACATATGACGCGCTGATCTCTCCGACCCGGTAAGGGCCATATCGCCCCTCGATGCCGCTGAGTTGCCTCGTCAATACGTCGTCGTCACGATCTTCGATGCGGACATCCAAGAGTTCGCCGAGCGGTGAAACCGATGACAGGTTCGGAAGCTCGGTGGGCGGCACCTGATCGGGGTTGTCCCGGTTGACCGCGTCGCGCCCCAAGTTCTGCTCGTCGCCGTGATCCGGAATCCCCTCGGCCTCGCTCAGGGGTTGTGGCCGCGACTCGGGTATTGCCCCGGCGATCACATCCGCAGGTATCTCCGCGATTTCACCGCCGGGCAGGACAGTGGTCGCGTCGTTGACCCGACCACCCTCCTGCTCGGCGGTGAAAGCGACGGTCCAGATACCCCGCAGATCCTGCGCTTCGAGCTCCCCCGGCGCGCCGACGCGGCCGTTGCCCAGATCCTGCTCCAGGATCTCGCCGTTGCGGCCCTGGTCGTCGCAGATGAACTTCCACAGCCTGACGTGACCATTGATCCCGTCCCGGGCCTGGTGCAGGCCGTCGATGACCAGCAGCGCCGCACCATTGCGCTCGGCGGGATCCAAGCCTTCCACCCAAGCCAGGAAAGCCACTTCGACATGCAGGTGCGCACGCTCCGGATCAACCGCGAACTCCTGCGCGATCCACCCCTCCTCCTGCACAGCCTGCCAAACCGGAGTACCACCGAGACCGTTGTTACGCGCCGGAAAACCGAGCATGCCCATAGCCAACGCCCAGCACTGATTCCGCGGGTCCCCCACTTCCGCGAGCACCGCAGCCTCATCGAGAGGCCGACGGTAGGTACTGTCACCGTCCACCGGGGAGACCTCGATCGCGTCGGTCGTGAACCGGGTGTCATCGACGGCGATGGTGGTGACAGCTCTATTGGCGTGTTCGCCGTGCTCCACGATCTCACCGGTCACCTCTGGCTCGGCCGATGGCGCGGGTGTATTCGCCCCTGCCCCGGCCTGATCCGGTGTTCCCGCAGTCAGTTCCCGCAATACGACTTCGCGGGCCAGGATCTCGTCGTGCCGGTCGAGCCGGTCGAGGATGTCATTGCGCACCGTCTCGTCGGATAGCTCTTCGGCCATCGCGCGCAGCGCGGTCGGGGGTACCTCATCCGGGTCGTCGATGACGGCACCCTCGCCACGCAGCAGAGCAACAGCCTCGTCGAACAGACCGAACCGCTGCTCCAGCGATGCCGCGATCTCGGCGTGCAGCTGCGCCAGCTCCGCTTGCGCCTGGGTCGAATCCGGCGGCTCCGATCCGCCGCCACCATCGCCACCGCCTGCGGGTGCCGATGCGGGCGGCGCGTCCGCTTCGGCGGCATCATCGGGATCGGCCACCGAGGCGGCCGGATCCTCGACCGACAGTTTGGTATCCGATTGCTGTTCGACGATCATCGCGGCCAGCTGGGGTGGGCTGGTTGCCCGTAGGTGGGTGAGCGCTGCCTTCAGCCCCTCGCCCACCGGGTCGCCGAAGCCTTCCGGCGGCCCGACCCGCCAGTGTTCGCCATCGAACTCCAACACCAGCTGCGTCGAGTGGCCGTCCACCACGACGGGCAGCATGGTGATCTCGACGGTGTCGCCGAACGGCTGGTCGTCCAGCCGCGTCGGATCCGGCTCGACGGCGGAGATGGCGATGGGCTCGAGGTTGCTGTGATCCTCACGCGGCTCCAGCTCCGCGGCGTCGAACGGAAGGTCGATCTGTTCCAGCAGCGGCGGCGTCAAAATGCCTGCCGCGCAGGCATTCATCACTACCTGGCGGGCCTCGCCGTTCGCGACCAGTCGAATCCGCGGCCGCGGCCTGCCCTCGGCGTGAGCGTTGAAGTTCAGTGTGGGAACGATATTCGCCAGCCACTGCGCCAACCATGGTGTCGGACGCAGGGTGTCTGGCTCGTGCCAGGCCACCGCGGCCACCACGGGTCCGTCCGCGGGCTCGGCGCGGTACAACTGCCCGGTGTCGCGCACCCCGGCCTGCAGCGGCCCCATCGACACCGACCGGTCCATCCCGGTCTGCAGGGGCTCCAGCGACACATGCACGATCACCAGTTCGGCTTCGCCCACGTTGCCGAAACCGATCGCAGACGGCAGCGTGCCGTCCTCCGGCGCGTTCAGGTTGAGGTGCAGCACCTGCACTTCCGGTGCGCCCGGCAGGGTTTCCGCGGTGCGCTCGGCGTGGTCGACCACCGCGACGGCGCCGTCGACCTGCGCCAGCCAGGACCGCACGGTGTCACCGCGGCCGCCGGCTCGGTTCATCATGGCGCTCAGCACGCGTCGCGGGTCGAAGTCCGGGTCGTCCGGCGAAATATCCGGCACGACAAGGTTGTCCCGATTCGGCGCCGAGTTGCCCGCCCGCAGACCCTTGTCCGCGTCCGCGAGCAGGTAGCGGACGTCGGTCATCGCGCGCCGCCAGGCCTCGTTGGCTTCCTCCGGCCGGACACAGCGCAGCATGCCGACCCGCTGCGGCGTCGCCGCGGTCATCCCCGCCTTCAGGAAGGGGTCCAGGTCACGCCACTCCGGGAGCAGATCGGCCGGAGCGACCTGCTCGAGCGCCGCCCACCCCGTCCGGGCCGCGTGCCGGTCCAGGTCGGTGGCCACCTGGTAGTCGGGAGACGTCGCGCGCCGCACCGGGCCCAGCCGCACAGTTACCTCATCGCCGAACCGACCGCTCTCGGCGGCCGAGCGCACCACCTCGGCACCGTCGAACTCCCCGGTGATGACCAAGGTGCCGGGGTCACCGGCGGGCCGGAGCCGTTCTCGGGCCGCGACCGTCGCCGACATCCGGTCGGCCAACTCCATAGCGTCCGTATATTCGGCATCGGCGGCCCGGCTCACCGCATCCGGCCGGAAGTCGTAGCGGAACTCCACCACCCACGCCACCGCTGGGTCCGATTTTCGTGCGACAACGAACTCTTTCGATACTGTCCGCACCAGTGCGGTGAGCTCGGTCTCACTGCTCGCGGTGCCGGAGATCAGCCTCCTCTCATGGTCGGCGTTCGCGCTGCCGTAGCCGAGGGTGACACTGCGCCGCCCGTCTGGTCCGGCCGGGAACGGATCGCCGTCCGGGCCGATCTCCGGCAGCCTGCCGTGCGACAGCAATTGCACCGGGATCCGACCGGCCTGCCGGTGCACCGTGGACCGGGCGTCGTCCCGCACGATCTGCGCCCGCAGCAGATCGAACTGCCGGGGGAAGTCGTCCTCGGCCCGAGCCCGGTCCAGGTCCTCGGTCAACAATTCGGCCTGCAGCGCGTCGCGTCGCGCCCATGCCACGCCGGCATCGTCGGCCGCCTGCCGCCGGGGATCCGGCTGTGGATCGCTGTCGCGTGCGCCGCTGCCCGGCTCATGGCCCGGTAGGGCGTTGGCCCACACCGCGCCGTCGGCGGGGCCGCGGCCGCGTGGGCCGAGCAGCCCGAACGGCCGGGCCACCGGCGCAGCCAGATCTTGGACCGCTCGTGCCGGTCGGTCCAGTGCGGCAGTCATATCCGTCGGCATGGCGGGCACGCCCGCGGTCAGCCATGGCGGCCGTCGTTCACCGCTGGCGCCGTCCGGAACCGGGTCCATCTCCGGACCCACCTCGGCGGTTTCGCCGATGACGTACCAGACCACTTTGCCGTCGGTCACGCGGTACCAACCCCAGCGCCCGAGGGTGAATCCGCCGGTGATCCGCCTGCCGCGCCTGCGGAAAGCCCACTCCAGCTCCCAGTCCACCGGGTCGCGGCCAGGCGGGCATGGTGGCCGCGGCTGCAACGGGACTCCGCTGCTGGTGTCCTTGACCTTGATCACCACCCAGCGCCTACCTTGGGCACGCTCGTGCAGGTCCACCGTGACGGTCACCGGACCCTCGGCGTGATCGAGTGCATTCCCGATCACCTCGGAGCCCACCAGGACCGTTTCGTGGATCATCTGGGCGGGCAACCCCATCGCGGCCAGTCGCGCGCTCAGCCAGCTGCGTCCGACCTGGAGATCTGCCCTACGTAACTCAGTATCGTCAGGTTCGGTCAATCCGAGGGTCAGCTTCGGCGGCCGGACGCCGCCGCGCTGGAAGAATTCCAGCCGGACCGTCTTGCCATCGTTCAAGGGTGCGACACCCCAGTCGCCGGTCAGCGCATCCAGCTGCGGGACACCCTTGTCGAGGTTGTACTTCAGCTCATGTGCCACAACCGGATCCGGGCTGGTGGCGACTACTTCGACATGCAGTCGCTGCGCGCCGATATCGCCGTCCACCCAGGCGGTCAACCACACCTGCACATCGCCGTGCCGGAACGCCTTGTTGACCAAGGCTTTGATCAGTCGCTCCGCATACCGCTGCTGACGCGGATCACGCCAGCCGTGCCAGCGCATCAGATCGCCGATCTCCCGACGCAGCACACCCTTGCGTCGCTCCCAGTCCTTGCGGGTCATCGCGGTCGGGTCGATTTCGCCACGATCGGCGACTGCCGCAACGGTATCGGCTTGCTCGCGTTCCTGGGTGCGGATATGCGAGTACACGGCCGCGATGGCGGGACGAGCCCAGACTTTGTTCTTTTCCTGATTGAGCTTGTCCAGGCCGTCGCCGAGCGGATCGTCGTAGCTGCCACGCTGTTCCGGCAGCGCCTGGCCACCCTGGTCGGGCAACCAGCCCTCGTGCACCATGGCGGCGACGTACTCGACCGCCAGGAAGCTGCCCAGGTCGACCCCGTGGTCGTGGGCGTCCGCCGCGGCCTGCAACGCGGTTCTGGCGCTGACGCGGCACTGCTCCTGCCAGTGCGGCGGCAGTTCCCAGAGGGTCCTGCGGCTGTTGATATCGAACCGCTCTTGCGCGGGCGTCTCGTCGGTCACCGGCAGACCGTCGATGTGCTTTTCCCGCGGCGTATACGTTCCGTCTGGCCTGCGGTACAGCTCGCGGTACCCGGCATAACCCTCGGCGGCGACCCGGTCGATATCCATCAGGAGGATGGTTTCCAGCGCGGTGGGGCCGAGCAGCGCGGCGACTTCATCGCGGAGTTCCTCGCCCGCCGGTTCGATGCCGCTGCGGCCGACCGGTGTCTCGGTGAACACCATCGTTTCGAGAACGGTCCGGCGCAGTAGACCGCGGGCATCGATCGCACCACCGTCGGTCTCCAGCTCGGTGATCGTCTCCAGCTCGACGATCAGTCGCCCGGTACCGGCGACCCCACTGGCCTGCGCACGGAGCGTGCCATTGCCGTTGGTCAGCAGATAGGAAATCTTCTGGAACAACTCGCCGAGCACACGGTTCTGCTCGTCCTCGGGCCAATCACCCATCAGCTCCGACAGCGCCTGCACAGCCAAGGCCACCCGCCACGGGTCCTCTCGCCGCAGCGGCGCCTCCATGGTCACCCGGGGAATGAGCTCATCATCGATGGTCACCGACAACAGATCGGTACCCGAGGAGTGCGCCACCCGCAGCTGCTGAATCGGGAAATCCTGGTCATCGATGAATTCCGGCTCCAGCCAGGCATCATCGGCACCATCCAGCACGATCCCGACCGTCGCGGCGACCAACTCCGCGGTGGCTTCGTCGATATGCGGGAACAGCGCCAGGACCTCGCGCACCGCGACAGTGACCGTGTCGGATGCCGGACCGACCCGGACCCACACCACGTAGCCGCGCCCGCGCGGATACCAGCCTTCCCAGGCACTGGTCTGCTCCGGTGTGCCCTGCACCGACGGCCGGTCTTTGGCAGGAAGTTTGCTGACCTTCGCTTCCAGTACGAGCGTCGGATTGTCCAGCAGCCCATTGGTTGTCGCCTGCAATTCCAGCGGACCGCTGGTTCGACGGAATGCCTTGGTCGCGAACGCGGCACAGATGATCACCGCATCTTCGATCCAGCTCTGCTGCCAACCATCGGTGCGCAGCATCGCGGTCACCCGGGTGCTCACCGGGTCCTCGCCACGCCGGCGGAGGAAAGAGGACAGCCGCTCCCGGAAGGGCTGCCGCTCGACGGTCCACGACTCGGTCTGCCCGAGCAGCGCGGCGACTTCATCGCGGAGTTCCTCGCCCGCCGGTTCGATGCCGCTGCGGCCGACCGGTGTCTCGGTGAACACCATCGTTTCGACGGCGGTCCGGCGCAGTGGACCGCGGGCATCGGTCGCACCGCCGTCGGTCTCCAGCTCGACGATCAGTCGCCGGGTACCGGCGATCCCACTGGCCTGCGCACGGAGCGTGCCATTGCCGTTGGTCAGCAGATAGGAAATCTTCTGGAACAACTCGCCGAGCACACGGTTCTGCTCGTCCTCGGGCCAATCACCCATCAGCTCCGACAGCGCCTGCACAGCCAAGGCCACCCGCCACGGGTCCTCTCGCCGCAGCGGCGCCTCCATGGTCACCCGGGGAATGAGCTCATCATCGATGGTCACCGACAACAGATCGGTACCCGAGGAGTGCGCCACCCGCAGCTGCTGAATCGGGAAATCCTGGTCATCGATGAATTCCGGCTCCAGCCAGGCATCATCGGCACCATCCAGCACGATCCCGACCGTCGCGGCGACCAACTCCGCAGTGGCTTCGTCGATACGCGCGAACAGCGCCAGGACCTCGCGCACCGCGACGGTCTCACGTACCAGTTCGGAGTTCTCGTCACGTTCCGTACCGACCCGGACCCACACCACGTAGCCGCGGCCGCGCGGATACCAGCCTTCCCACGCACTGGTCTGCTCCGGTGTGCCCTGCACCAACGGCCGGTTTTTGGCACGCAGCTCACTGACCCGGGCTTCCAACACAAACGTCGGATTGTCCGGCGTCCCATCGGTTGTCGCCCGCAATTCCAGCGGACCGCTGGTTCGCCGGAATGCCTTGGCCACGAACGGAACACAGGTCAGCACCGCATCCTCGATCCGGCTCTCCGCCCAACCATCGGTGCGCAACATCAGGGTCACCAAGGCGCTCACTCGGTCGACCTCACCCCGACCGCGCATGAGTGGCAGCCGCTCGACGAACCAGGACCGATCGATCGTCCACGACATCGTCCGTCGATTCGCCGACGGCACACCGGACGGCGGCGGCTCGTGACCGATCGGCACGTCGTCGTGCGGCTTGGTGACGCCCGGCTCACCGTTGCCGGGCACATACTCGCCCACCGGCACGCGTCGGCGGTCGGCGAAGATCGCGTGCTCGGCAACGACACCGGGTTGCTGTTGTCCCCAGATGTATTCGCGCTTGATCTCGCGTACCCGGGGGCGTTCCAGGTCACCGACACTCGCCGCATCCCGCTCCCAGTTGCGCATGGTGAGCCACGGCAGACCGAGCGAATTCACGCCGCCCTCGTACACCAGCTCGCTGACATGCGCGGTCCGGTCGTCGTAGACCCGGACCAGCGCCGCCCGCGCGCCGCGGCCCACCTTCATCACGTCCAGGGCGATGCGGTCGGTGTCCGTCCGCGGCTGCACCGGCTCGTCTTCCAGGACGGGCCTGGCGAGCCCGAAATCTGTCGGCTGCCAGGTACCGCGCAGCCCGGCGCTGAGTTCATCGGCATTTCGGGTGACGCCCGCCAGTGCGCGCGGGTCCGCGCCGGTCCAGTCGGCGATGATGTAGCCGGTGCAGTCCTTCGGTTCGATCCCTTCCAGATCCTCCCGATGCCCTGGCGAGGAGAGCCGGGAGACGTCCGGCGAGCGCCATGTCGCAAGGGATTCCGGCCCCACCGCCGCATAGACCGAATGCAGGTGGTGTCCGACACCGGTCGGCCCGAAGTCGTGATCGAGGTCGTCCATCACCGCCGCCACAATGGCCGCGCCCTCCGCGTGCTCGACGAAGGCGACCTCGGGCCTGCGCCCGGCGTGCGTTAGATGGGCGCGTGGCGGCAACCAGCCGTTGATCCGCTCGATCACCCGGCTCGCGGCCCGCTGCGCGTTCCCCGCGAGCTTCGGCACCACGATCTGGGCGGTGGCCTCGACGCGCCGACCGGTGCCGTCCGGGCGGCCGAGGACGCTCGCGGTCTGGTGGTACGCGGCCCGCGCCAGTCCTTCCGCCGCCGTCAGGCCGGTGTGCACCTCCCATCGGCGGGTGGTGTCGAGATCGTTGTAGGCGAACGCAGGCTCGTCCAGCGACAGCAGATGCACCGGTGTCGGCTCGGCACCGGGAATCCGCGCCGCCTGGCGCTGGGCCTGCGCCAACAGCTCCACCAGCTGATCCAGCTCGTCGAACTGCCGCTGCTGCTCGGCCGTGCGCTGGTTCTCCGGCACCTCGGTCAAAGCGGCAATGCGATGCACGATTTCGTACCGGTGGATCCGGTTGAGCCACCGCGCCGGGACACCGGCCAGGTCGGTCAGCTGCTCCGGGTGACCACCCTCGGCCAGCGTCCACCGGTCATCGGAGACCAGGGACGCGAAAAACTCCGCGGTGCTGCCGAACTCGTGCCGTCGCGCCCAGATCGCGGCCGCCCGTTCCTTCGCCCCGGGCGCGGGCGGGAACGGCAGGGTGGCGCCCACCGGCGCCACCTCATCGGCAATCCGATCCCAACGCTGGTCGATTTTTTCGGCCTGCTTCTGCAGTTCGACGAGCTTCTCGGCGACCGTGATCATGTCGGCGAGCTGGTGTTGCTCGTCGTCCGCGGCGAACTGCCGCCGTCGCTCGAACCAGATGTCGCGCAGCGTGCCCGGCACCCGGTAGCGCAGTGTCAATACCTCCAAGGGCACTCGACACTGGCCGGCCATCCGGGCAAGGTTCAGCTCGAGGTCCTGGAGCCGGTGGAAGACCTCGATACCGGCCACCGCGTCCCAGAACCGGTCCGCCTGCTCCGCCTTTTTCAGAGCTTGATTGAGCTTATGAGCATCGATGATCATGTCGTCGAACAGCACTCGCACAGCAACGGTTGTCACCGAGCGGCGGGCGAGTTCTTCGCCCAGTTTCTGCCACCACTGCTGTGGCGGACCGAATGTCGCCAAGTCCACCCGGCACTGGTCGGCCATTTCCGCCAGACGTGCCTGGAGGTCCGCGATCTGCTGCACGGTCACGATGTGGTCGGCTGCCCGGTCCTCGAGTCGGGTCACCAGATCGTCCAGCCGCCGGACGCTGTCATCGGCCCGCCGGAAGTCCTGGGCGAGCGCGACCAGACCGTCCAGCCCACGGTAGCGCGGCGACTGTTCCGCCGTACCGGGGCGATACGCCTGCTCCCGCAACGCGCGTACCTCGGTCAGCGCTCCGGGGTCGGCACCCAACTGCTCGGCGTCCTCCGAGAACTGCGCCACATGCGCCGCATGCTGTTCGCGGTAGCGCTGCTCGGCCCGCTCCCGCTGCGCACCGGCATTGCGGCGCTCTTCCACCACCACCTGAATACCATTGAACTGCAACGCTTTTCGGGAAAATATGACTTCATCGGCCAGCACCTGGTCGTAGTTGGCCAGCGCATGCTCGATTGCCTCAGAGGCCACCCCTTCCGGCGAGAGCAAGCGCTCATACCTGGCCCGCTCCTCGAGCCGGTCACGCGAGGCCCGCACTCGCGCCAGCCCATCCGGTTCGAACACACGGTGCGGTTCGATACGGGTCCGGATGGCATCGAGCTGCTGCGTCATGAGGTCACGCATACGAGCCAGGTTTGGTCCCAAAACCCGCGCGCCGGAATAGCTTTCCGGCACCGGATCCGGTACCGCCCGCAGATGCCCTCCCCGCGGCGACCCATCGTCCCGCGGCAAACCGAGGATCCGGCCCTGCAGCGCCTTGATGTGCTCGAGTCGCTCCAACCGATCGAGGTTGTGCCCGACGAATTCGCCCCCGATGAACACGCCGTCGGCGTCGATACCTGCCGCCATCACCTCCTTGACGAACTCGTCCAGCCGCGCCACCTCCGCGGCCAGCTGTTCGCCGGTGAACTCCTGCCACACTCCGTCCTCGTCGACATGCCGCATCACCACCACGAACCGGCGGTCGGCCGTGCGCTCGAACTCACCGTTGGCCTTGCGCAGGCAGGTCAATCCGATCGCGTGCCCACCGCGTCGACCGTCACCCACCACCAGTAGCCGGACACCGCCGCGAATTTCCAGGTCTGTCACGGCCTGCGCCACCCGGCTCCACGGAGTTGTCCAATCTCCCATCCCCGCGGCAGCGATGAGCACGTCCTCACGCACATTCCGCGCGACAGCCTGTGCTTCCATCCGCACCATGGCCGATTCCGGCAGCACCCGATCGGGGAATGTCGCGGCGACTTCGGCCCGCGTCATATTCAGCACCGGGAGTGCGCAATTCCCCACTCCCACCGGGGTTCCCGGACGCAGATAGCCTGCGGTGCCCTGCGGTCCGCCGGGCACGTCGACCAGGTCGATCTGCGCCTGGATCTTCTCGGCCAGCTGACCGGGGCTGCCCGCCCGCAGGAAGCCGAGCGCATCCGCGAGGGCGTTGCCGATTCTGGGGCCGGTGCCGTTCGCGGGCCGGACCCGCCAGTGGCCTGGGTTGTCGCTTTCCAGTGTCAGGGCGATCTCGTTGCCGTCCACCTGAACCGGCAGCGTGACGCTGTCGATCGGGTTGCCGAACGGTTCGTCGAGGTGCGGTTTCTTGCGCAGACTGTCCAGCAGCGCGGCCGCATCGGGGATCGCGATCGGGACGAGACCGAACTGGGCCGCAGCCGGATCCAGGCCGTCCATGTCGAACGGCAGCTCCACCTGTTCCAGCAGTTCCTGCGCCAATACCGGTGCCGCGCAGGCATTCATAGCAATATCGACACCGGGATCGTCACCGACCAGTTCGATCCGCGGCCATGGCCTGCCGTCGAGGTCGGCGCAGAAGTTCAGTGTCCGAATGAGGTTCGCCAGCCAGGCGGCAAGCTGCGGAGGCTGCCGGTTATCGGGTTCGTGCCAGGCGATCACCGCCACTGTCGAGTCGTCCGCCACCGCCGCCCGATAACGGTCGGCGGCCCGATCGATCCGACCCGGCAATGGCTGCGCGGACACATCCACGATCACGCGCGCGGCGCCGCGGGCGTTGCCGAATCCGATCCCGGACGGGCCGACCCCGTGGTGCGGATCTTTCAGGCTGAGCCGCGAAATCTCGACGTCGGGCGCCCCCGGCAGACCTTCCGCGAGCCTTTCGGCCTCGGTCACCAAGGTCACGGTGTCGTCGATATGCCGCAGCCAGTCGCTGTCGCCGAGCGGCCGCAGCCAGAATCGGGCATGGGTCAGTCCGTCCCGCCAGGCCGAGTCGACCTGCTCCGGTGGCACACCGGGCATCAGCGCGACCTTCTCCGGGTCCACGTCGAGCAGGAGTTTCTGAACCTCGTCACCCAGCCCGTGCCATCGCAGCGGGAGCGCGGCAGGCTCCAGCCCGTCGAGCGAGTCCCACACCGGCCTCGCGTTGCCAGTGCGTTCGGTGTCGGCGGGCCGGGAGTCGGTGAGCACTCGGCGCTCCCGGTCGATGGTCAGCCTTACGGCAGCACCGAATTCGCCTTGTTCCGCGGCCGACCGGGCCACCGCGACACCGTCGTGCTGTCCCCCCAATTCCACGGTTCCGGGGTTCCCTGCGGGCCGCTGCTCCGCGCGGGCCGCCACCGATGCCGCAATCCGCTTTGCCAGCGCCGCGCCGGTCACCGCCACGGCGTCGACGGCTCGGGACGCGGCGTCGTGACTCTCGTCGATCCGGAACACCGCAACCAGCGATATGTCATCCGAACCATGCTCCGCGGCAAAGGCTTCCGAGACCTCCCGCACCCGAGCGGCGAGCGTGTCCGGCCCTGACACGGTGCCGAACACACGCCAGATCTCGTGCTCGGCGTTCTCCGCGCCCAATCCGATCGTGAACTCTGAGCGCTCCGGCGCAGTGACTTCCGCGGGCGGAGCGGGAACTTCGTCGTCGATCAGCGCACCGTTCATGTCGATGGCCGGCAGCGAATCGTGCCACAACAGTCGCACCGACACCGCACCCGCCACCCCATCCCGGGCCGTGTCCAGCACCATGTCGGCCCGGTCGAGCCGTCGGGTACGCACGACATCCTCCCCGGCGCGGACCTGGTCTTCGACCAGCAGCTGCTCGTGCAGCGCACCGCGCCGCACCCACGGCACGGTCGCATCGTTCGCGGCCACCCGCTGCGGCCGGTTCGGCTCCCGTTCCAGCAGATCCGGGATGGTGGACAGCTGCGCGTCGAACGCGGCCTCGTCCAGGACGCCCTGTCGGAGAACGGGCTGCAGGGCGTCGTAGCAGGCGACGGCGAACTGCCGTACGGCATCCAGCCGAGCCGCCATATCGACATTGCCTTCATCCAGCAGCTGGTCGCGGGCCTCCCGCAGGCTTTCCGCCAGATCCGGACTCGCGATGGCCCCGGGTTGCTGGACCTCGATGCCGATCCCTTCGTCATCGGCCCGAGCCAGCAGCCGCGCCAGCGCCGCGTCCATTTGCCGTGGGACATCGAGTACCCGCTCGGCCAGTGCGACGAGGTGCGCGCGTGCTTCCTTCAGCTGGTCATGCCACTCCTGCCAGCGCTGCTGCTGCGGTTCGTCGCGCCGGGTCGTCGCCACCTGGAGCTGCGCCTGGGCCCAGCACAGCGCGTTGTCCAACGCCTCGATCCGGTGTGCCCGGGTTTCCGCCGCGATGGCCTTCTGTACGGACTGGATTGCGATGCGCAGGATCCGCAGCACAGCCGGATCGGTATGCTCCCCGGCCTGCAAGAGGACGAGACGAGCCTCCAGCTGCTGCACCATCGTGGCATTCAGCACGCCACCCGAATCGACACCGAATGGCGCACCGTAATCCACCAGCTGTTTACGGTTGTCGCCTGCCTCTATGACCGCGGTGTCGCGGATCGCTATCAGGTCGTCGAATGGGACCGGCTCCAGCGGGATCCTGATGTCCGGGGCGGTCTCGGGACCGATGTCCATCAGTGCCAGCAGCAGCGCGGCATTGTGGTGCCGCTTGTCGCGGTCACGCCGATAGACCTCGTCGATCCGGTCGACCAGCGCCCGAGCCTCGGCGCTGTTGGGATCGGCGGCACGGATCCGCTGTTCGACCTCGTAGGTCGGGAGAATTTCCTGCGCCGGATCCCAGCCGAAGCCGAGTATGTCGAGGCCCAGATCGTCATCCTCCGGCCACAGATCCTCGTCTTCCAGACGCATGGCTTCCGCGGCCAACTCGTTCAACTGGGCCAGCGCGGTCATCAGCGGATGCAGTCGTTCGACCGGCCAGATACCGTTTTGTACCCGCGCCGCGGCGAACGCGACCAGCTTCTCCAGCGCGTTGATCGTCCAGATCTTCTCGGCATGCTCATCGCGTTCGGAGAACAATCGAGTCGATTCGGCGTCGTCGGCGAACCGGATGGCGGCACGCTCCACGAGATCCGAGGCGAGTCCGCGGGCCCGGAGGTCACGCAGCTCAACCGCGGCGCGCACCATCCCCACCGGACCGAACAAAAGCTGCCTCGGCACATCGAGATAGCGGGCGAAGTTGGTCAGTGACTGGTTGTAGCGACCAGTGGCGTGGCCCGGGATCGGCGAGTTGGACGCGAACGCGTTCTTTCCGTATTTGTCCCGCAGCGCATCGGTGAGATTCGACCATGCGATCGCCGAACGGCGACGCAGGCGGATCAGGGCGTCGCCGAGGCCGATCTTGTCCGGTTCATTCACCCGGGCAGCGATATTCGCGATCGGGTAGTCCACGCCGGCGATAGGCTCGTCGGTCGGCGCGTCCTTCGGATCGAGCAGCGGCACGAGCGCGTAGACCTTGGCGATATTGTGCGGCTTGTCCCACCGGTCATAGCGGACGAGTTTCTTGCCGGGTTCGCGGACCCATACCTCGTCGCCGAACTGCAGATAGGTCGCCGCATGCGCGCCCGGTATGCCCTTGCGCTGGTAACCCTTGTACGCGAACGCCACCGTGATGGACTTGATCCCGGCCGCTCTGGTTTTCGGGTCGAGCAGGAAGTCCCGCGGCCCGCTCAGCTCGCCCCAGCCACCGCGATACCAGTAGCCGTTGACCACGCCTTCGGCGATCTCGCCGGGAGTCCCATTGTCCGGCACCACGAATCCGGCCAGGGTATCCGGGACCGGCAGGCCCTGGGCGTGCCACATCTCGGTGGCGGCCACCGGCAGGCAGTTCACCGGATATGGCCGGTGATATCCGGCCAGGCCGTTCCTGCCGTCATCGCTGATCGCTCGGCCTGCCCGCCAGCTGCCGATCGACTCCGGGCGCAGGTCGAGGTGGATGATCTCGTGCCGCTTGGTGATCGCGATGACCTCGACCAGACCCTTGACCGGGTGGCGGCGCAGGTAGTCCGCGACATTCTCCGAGTTGGCATGGCAACGGGACAGGTTGAGCACGATCCGCTGGGTCTGCCCGCTCTTGACTTTGCGCCAGATAGTGCCGCGGATCGATTCGGCTTTATTGGTCCGCGGCGCGTAGTGATCGAATACCCGCAGTTCCTTGCCGATCAGGTAATCCGGGTTCTTCTTCAAGCCCTCGATCTCGGGGTTCTGCGCGACGTCGTAGCCGGCCTGCGCCAAGAACGCGGCGACATCGTTCTCGTCCGTGAGTTGCAGCCACGGAATCAGCGTCCAGCTGTCGGCGACATGTGTCGGAGTTCCGATGGGCTTGGTGTGCACATCGGCAAACCGCGAAGGCGCGGTGAACTCCTCGGTCGAGGTGAATTCCGGTCGCCCCAGCACCGCGGGCCCGCGCTCGGCGAGCACGTCGAGGGCATTGCGCAACAGCACATCGGCTCGCCCGTCGCGCCGCTGTCGCCGTCTGCCCGCCCCACCGGGCTGGATCAGCTGCGGGCTATCTGCATTCGGCACCGCCACCCGGATCACCGGAGCGGATCCGGCGTCCTCGCGCGTGAGGGCGTTGAGATCCGGTGTAGCCGCGCCGATCTCCAGGGTGCCCCAGCCCTGCGGGTTCACCGTTACCACCTCGGGGTCGAACGGGACCACCCGCTTCACGGCGTCGAAGATCACCGCCATCACCCGGACCACCCGGCGCTTATCCTGCGGCAGGGGTGCACCGTGCGCCAATACGAACGCGTGCCCGTCGGCCTCCAGCAGCCCCGGCTCCGGTTCCGGCTTCGGCCGCCGCCAGAGCCGCTCCCACCATTTCTCAGGAACCGTGTCCGCGGGCGGCATGTCCTCGAACACGTTCACCACGGCCGCGTGTGCCCCGGGGCCTGCCAAGTCCAGTGCCGCCTGCAACGCCGCGTGCGGGCCCTCCGGATGCTCCGGATCCACTACCAGCTCGACCAGCGGCACACCCAGGCACTCCTCGATGGCGGCCAAGGTCATGCCCCGGAGCCCCACCTCGTCCTGGCCCGGGACCCGCGCCACCGGCACGCCGAGATCCGCCAGCTGCCGCATCATCACCGGCACGCAGTGATTCGGCACCCTGCGAACATCCGGTACCACCGGGGTCGCGGTCCCGTCGACCCCACGCAGCCAGTCCGGCAGCGGCGGACGCCAGTCGGTGATCTTGCGCAGCCCGTCCGGCAACGGCTCCGCGGACTCCCTCCGTTGGCGACTCCACAGCCGGTACCGCTGACCGCCGGGCTGGTCGCCGGGCACCGAACGGACCACGAGCTGCGGCTCATCTGGGTCATAGGTCAGCGAGACCGCGGTATCGCTCGATTCGCCGATCTCGGCCAGCACCGGGTGACCGGTTACCAAGCGCCGCTGCGTTTCCGGACCGATCCACAGCTGGGTCCAGTTCGGCTGCTCGTTGGTGCCGACATTGACCCGGATGACGAACTGGTCGCCGTCCGGCTGCTCCGGGAACAACATCCCGGACACGACGAGCCGCTCATCTCCCTCGGAGTCGCGCTGGTCACCGTCCGGCTGCTCCGGCCGACCCTCGGAGTCACGCTGGTCTCCGGCCAGGTGCTCCAGGTCCATCAGCCTGGTGACGTCGAACGGACTGTCCTGGCCGTCGGATTCGTACAGGGTGTGGCTCAGCACATCGCCGGGTTCGAACCAGCGCACCGTGCCGTCGCGGTCCCGCCCGAACAGCAGCGGCGGGTCCCCGTCCGCCACGGCAGACTGGAGCTCGGCAACGGGCTGCTCGGGCAACGCCCACCCGTGGTCGAGGTCGACCTGTGCAACCGCCTCGCGCAACCGCTCGATACCGCCGACGGCTGCCAGCAGGTGTCCGTGGGCGGCGATGATCTGTTCCGGCGCATCGCGATACGGCGATCCCGGTCCCTGGTAGAACCCATAGAGCCCGATCATCGTCGCGCCGAGATCGGAAGTCCGATGGCTCGCGCCGGTCTCGATATTGGTCATCTCGTAGTTCCGCGAGCCGGTGGTCCCGTCCCGCCACGGCGACTCCTGCAGCCCGAGACTGCCGTACACAACGACCCGCTGCTGGTAGCCGCCCTCGTCGAGGTAACTATTCACCTCATATTCGTTAGCGAGGTGGATGCCCGTGCGGATCGCCTCGGCGATCTGCGCATGGGTGAGTCCGAGCGCCTGCACCAGGTCGTTGTCTCGGGCCATGATGTCGACCAGATCGTCTTCCGGCCCGAGGAAGCCGTCCCCCGATCCGACGTACACGTACTCCTCGGAGGCGTCGACCGCATCGAGGTCGAACGGCAGCATCCACTTCTTGATCTTCGTCAGCGGTATCCCGTTGACCTGGGTGATCCGCCGGATCAGCTCGGTCGGGTTCTTGCCTGCGACGACGAATCCGCTCGACTCGGTGTGCTGTGGCAACGGACTGACACCGATCTCGGCCGCGGTGATCGGCCGCACCACGGCGGTCTGGAGCGGGACCATGGCCGCGTCGTTGGCCAGCGTGTACTCCAGCCAGCCGTTGCTCAGCCGCAGACCGGTCCGGTCGTCGTCATCGCCCGGCACCGGGCACACACCCACGATCTCGGACTGCGAGATGAGCGTGCGCAGCGCGGATTGCCATACCGGCGTGTGGAATTCGACCAGTCCGGTGAGCCGCAGTTCCACGGTCAGTTCGGTGCCCTGGTGCCGCAGCCGCATGACCCGGTCCGCAATGCGGTGGAAACCAGCGGCTTCCAGCTGCTTCCGCATCGGAACCTGCCTGTCCGCCAGTTTCTGCAATTGCGAACGCACCTCGGCGGGCGGCTCGAAACCGCTACCGGCAGTGCCGCTGAAATAAGTGGTGGTGAGATCCCTGACCTCACCGGACATCGTTTCGATGCGACGGTACAGCGTGATCTGGTCCTCACGCTTGTCCACGACCACAGCCAACACCCGGCGTTCCTCGACGAGGAAGCCGAGCCGGTCGACGCGGTGCAGGCGCAGCCCGTCGCGGAGGTCCTCGATCAGGAATTCCGGGCCCCGGTGCAGGTTCTCGCCCAGCTGCTTGATCCCGAAGACGGTGCCCGGGTCACGGCGGAAGGGTGGTCCCGCGCGCGGTGGCGCGTCGGTCGGAACGCCGCGGATATTCCCTTGCAGCGCTTTGATATCGCGGATCCACTCGGCCCGGTCACGGCCCTCGACGAACGGTGCCAACTCCACGCCGTTGTCGTCGACACCGGCCGCGACCACCTCAACCACAGCGCGATCCAGCCGCGCCACTTCCTCGTCCAGCTTCGCGCCCTCGAACTCCCGCCACACCCCGTCCTTGCCGACATGCCGCAACACCACCGCGAATTCGCCGTCGCGGAGGACGCGTTCCAACCCGATCGCGTGGCCGCCCACTTCCCCGGAGCCCGCCACCAACACCCGCATACCGCCGTTGTGCAACACCTCGTCGACCGCTTCGGCGACATTGTCGAACGTCCGTGCCCAGTCCCCGACCTCCGCTGCCCGCAGGAACGCCTCTTCGGTCACGTGGCCTGCGAGTGCGAGCGCATGCACTGCCAGCCGCGGCATTGCCCGCATCCGCCGACCGGTCACCCGGGTGCGGAACGCACGCGCCATATCCACGACCGGCGGCGCGCACATACCCACCCCGACCGGGGTGCCCGGGCGGGCGTACTCGACCACATCCGGCGCCCAGCCCGGATCGACGCGGAGACGATCGAGTTCGGCCTGGATCTCACGGTCGAAGCGAGCAGTCCAGTCTTCGTGCGATGTCACAACGGCCGCGAACCGCGTCCAGTCCTCCAAGTCGGCGATCCGCTGCCAGAGGTTCATCAGGTAGCGATCGACCAGCGGCTCACGCTTATTGACCACCATGTCGAACACGTTCTGGGCCGATATGGTTTCCAGACCGACATGCAGATATAGCTTGGCCACACCGTCGAGCATCCGAATACGCCGCCCGCGGTCGAGCAGCTCGGCGCGGAGCTCGGCCAACAGCCCCGGCTCCATATCCTGCTCAGCCTCCAGCGCACGCCGATCGGCCGCCCACTGCTCGCGCAATTCCGCGACAATCCTGCGCCACCCCTGCGGATCTCTGGCCACCAGCGGCAGCCCGAGGCCGGCGGCGAGGCTGTTGAGGCGAATCTCCAGCAGACGCCGCACCTCTTCGCGCGACGGCGGCACCGACGGCATCGATTCACCAACGGCGTTCTGCTCCATCGCAGCCAGCCGTTCCTGCACATCGGGATATGCCTCGGCGAAGCCCAATCGCTCGAAGTCGGACTGTATTTCGGCGACCCGTTCGAGGGTCTCCTCGGCATTGGCCGCGGCCGCCTCGGCGACGCGCCGCACGACACGCGGGACGTCGACAGCTCCGATGCCCGACCGGCCTGCGGACGGTTCGGGATCGGTCGGTTCCGCAGCCAGCAGGGCGGCCAGGCCGGCGAGGCGTTCGTCGAACGCCGCTTCGTCCTGGTCGGCCAGGTCGGCGATCTCGAGGTAGGTGACGGCGGCCGCGAGGGTCTTGGCGAGTCCGCGAGACCGTTCGGGGTCACCGGCCGCACGGCCACCCTCGACGATGTCGCGCAGCCTGGCCATCGGCTCCGAGTCCTCGGTGAGGCCCTGCGGTCCATCGACACCGAGCAGGTCCAGGTCGACCCACTGCTCGGCCAGCGCCTCGAAGTGGTCGAAGGCCTGGTAGACGACATCCGGGGTCTGGCGCAGTTTGCCTGCCATCGTGTCGATTTCGCGACGTTCGGTCGCCAGCCGGTCGCGCCATTGCGCCCAGCGGCGCTGCCGCGGGTCGCCTGCCGGCACCGCCCGGAGCTGAGCCTCGGCCCGGCGTTGCGCTTGGTCCAGCGTCTCGATCGCCTGCACCCGGGTTCCCGCGCGGACCACGGTGGTCAGCATGCCGATAATGCCGTCGCGCTCCCGCAGCTCGTCGCCGGTGAGTTCGCCGCGCGAATCCTGAAGCCGGCGCAGCGACTCCGCGTTCACTGCCTGTGCGCCGATACCGGACATGGTCAGTTGCTTACGACGGTCGATGGCCTTCGCGCCCTCGTCGCGGCGCAGCTGGGTCAGCTCATCGCCCGGCACCATCGTGAATTCGGTCGGGATCTCCGTAGCGAATTGCGCGAGAACCTTATTCAGTCGGTCGCGCAATTCCGTGTCGTGCAGTCGCAGTTCGGCATCACGGCGGTAGATCTCGTCGATCACGGCGAGCAGCTGCGGCACCTCGAGGATCAGGTCCTCCAGCGTGGATTTCTCCAGCGCCTCGAATGCACTGGCCGGGGTCTCGAGTTCCGCGAGCCGGGCGGGGGCTTCATCAAGGCGGTTACGCAGGTACTGCTCGATCACGGTGGCGGGCAGAATGTCTTCGGGATCCCAGCCGTATTTGGCCATGAGACCGCGCAACTCCCGCACATTCGGGCGCAGCCCGGTGGCGCGGAGGTCGTTGACCACGTCGGCCAGCTGGTTCAGCCGGGTCGCCGCGGCGAGCAGCGGCCGAATCCGCTCGTCGTTCCAGATCCCTTGCTGTACCAGGGCTGTCGCATTGTGCAGCAGAATGTCGAACCGGTTGGTGAGTTCGACCAGCTCGCCGTGACGATCGTAGTTCTTGAACCTGGTCGCCTGGGTGTGGATATCACGGATCGCGGTTTGCAGCTCTTTCGGCATGGTGTCCTGATGGCGCACGTTCGCCAGCGCCCGCTGGAACGGCAGGTCGCCATCCACCTCCGATGTCCTACAGCCGAGATCGTCCGCCACCGCCTCGAGGCTTTGCCGGTATCGGCGGTCGAGGGTGTCGTGCGCCGTGGACCCGGGGTCCACTTTGTTCGTCTTGTGCACCCGCTGCAGCTCGTGGCGCCGTCTCCACCAGATCTCGTCGCTGCGCCGACGCAGTTCGGCCAGTGCCGCGCCCGGCTCGGCTGCCACGCGCAGCTCATCCAGCTCGCCCGCGATATTCGCGATCGGATAGTCGAATCCCGCGCTCGGTTCGTAGCTGGTATCCGCGATATTGCTGTCTTCCGGCAAGATCACGAACACCTTCGCCACATTGCGCGGCTTGTCCCACTCGTCGAAGGTTCTGGTGCGTTCCTCATAGGTGACGGCTCCGTCTTCGCCTACGACGCGAGCGTAGTAGTGCACCAGGACGACACGGTCGTCGAGTTCGAAGGTCACCATATGCGCACCCGGCTCACCCGGGACCTGGAATCCCAGGTGGGAGTAGATCACCGTGATCGTGGTCAGATCGTTGGTGGGATCGAGCAGCAGATCACGGGGGCCGGTGAAGGATGCCCAGCCACCGGGATACCAGACGCCCTCGGCCAGTTTCCTGGCTACCTGCGGCGGAACACCCTTCCGCGGTGCCTTATATCCCGCCAAGGACAACGGGGCGGGCAGCCCGCGGGCCTCCCAGTACTTGCCGAGGGAATACGGAACACAGTTCCCCGGGAGCGGACGGCGATAGTCGGCCACCGCCGATTCCTCGCGGCCTGCCGGAATCACCGCCCGCCAGACCGGGACATCAGTGTCGGGGTCAGCCCTCAGGTCCAGGTGCATGACCTTGCGGTCCCGAGTGATCAGCAGCACCTCATGCAGGCCCTCGATCGGGTATTCCCGCAGGGCGGCCAGGACGTTCTCCGGGTTGGCCTTGCTGCCGGTCAGGTTGAGCACGATCCGGTTGGTCTGCCCCTTGCGGATCTTCATCACCATTCCGGCGCGGATCATGACCGTCTTATTCGAGCCCGGCGCATAGTGGTCGAAGATCCGGTACAGCAGCGTCTGCCCGGTCGGGTCGTCGGGGTCCCGGTAGCCGATCAGGTAGTCCGGGTTCTTGGCACCCTCCACTTCCGGATTCTGCCAGATCTCCCAACCTTCCTTGGCCAGGAAGGCCGCAGCCCAGTTCTCCTCCTCCAGCTGCCTCCGCTGGCCCTTCTTCCAGCTCCATGGGACGCGAGTCGGCGGTCCCTGCGGGACGGCATTCGGGTCCCTCGGCCATACGGCGGTGGTGAAATCCGTTCCGGTGTCACGCGATATCCGCGGCCGCCCGGACGGTTCCGGCACGGTCATATCGCCGGCGGAAAAGACGCCGCGGAGCTTGCCTTGCAGCGTCTTGGCGTTGCGGATCGCCACCGCGCGGTCGTCCTCGATGAACTCCGCCAACTTGTTTCCGTTGCCGTCGACGCCTGCGACGATCACCTCGGTCACATCCCGGTCCAGGCGCGCGACCTCCTTGACCAGCTTCGCGCCCTCGAACTCCCGCCACCAGCCGTCTTCGTCGACGTGCCGCATGACCACCGTGTCTTTGCCGTCGCGGACCGCGCGTTCCAGTCCGATGACGTGCCCACCCTTGTCGCCGAAACCGACAACCAGTGCGCGCACACCGCCGTTGCGCCACACCTCCTCGACCGCCTCGGCAAGTGGCCCGGCTGCTTGTGCTGGGTCTGGGCCTAGTTTCGTAAACCACAGCGCCCAGTTCCCCACCATGGCCGCGGAGATGAACACGTCCTCGGTCACATTGCCCGCGGCGGCGGCGTCCTCGAGCACCAGCTGCGGCAGCGCGGCCAGCAGCGACCCGGTGTCCGCTCCGACGTGATGCCGGGTCATCGCTGCTACCGGCGCAGCGCACTTGCCGACTCCGACAAAGGTATCCGGCGCGATAACGGCGCCATTGTCCGCCGCTGCTTCCTGTTCGGTGGTGTCGGTATCGGGCTCGGTGGCCATTCCGGCGAACAGGTCGGGCAGCGCTGCCAGCCGCGTGTCCAGGGCCTCGGTGAGCCGATCGACCTTCGTCAGCAGCGTGGCCCGGGTCTTCGCCATCGTGGTCATGGCGCCGAGCTGTAGCGCCCGGTCCATCATCGACAGTTCCTGGGCGGTCATCCGCTCCAGTTCGTCGACCAGGTCCTGGCCGTCACCCAGCCCGTCCAAGGTCGTCTCGGCCTCGTCGGCGAGCTCCTCCAGCTCGGTCCAGGTCCCGTCGAGCTCGGCCACGGTGGTCTGCAATTCCTTGACCACGGTGGCGATTTCGTCGCGCTGGACATTCAGCAGACCAACCCGCGCGGCCCAGCGGCTCGCTTCGAGTGAGTCGGCCTGCGAGGTCCGGAGCTGCGAATAAGATTCGCGCAGACCGTTTTCCAGCATGTCGACGGCGATAATGTGTGCGTTGGCGCGGATCAGCGGGATCAGTTCGGCATTGGCGATATCGAGGTTGCGCAAGAGCAATGCGGTCGCCAGCAGCTCCTGGTTCGGTGCGTGCTCCTGCTCCAGCTGCTCGACCCAGTGCGTCACCTCGTCCGGCGACAGCGAACGCTGCGGTTTGGGGACCGACCGTTGTTGATGCAGCAGGTCGGAGAAGGCTGTGGCCTGCCGGACGCGTCGGACCGGCAGTTCCTGGATGGTGGCGGCGGTCACCGCCTCCGCTGCGACGCCGACCCGGGCCATGACGCCACGCCGGGCTTCACGCTGCCGCAGCGCGTCATTGCGCAGCCGAACCAGCCACTCGCCCAACACAATATCGGTACCGGTCGGGAAATCCTCGGGCAATGTCGCGGTCGCGGCCCGCACCGCCTCGGCGAATGCTTTCCGGCGCGCGGCAAGAGTGGTTTCGCGGGCGTAGATCCGGTCGATCGCGGCTTTGAGCTGGCGGGTTTCCTCGAAGACCACTCCCAGCGTGGCCAGGGTCAACTCCACCCCGCCCGCGTGTTCCGGCCGTACCTCGATGTTCCTGGTCCGCCGCGCCAGTTCCATCGGGTCGAGTTCCGCCGGATCGGTGCCGAGCGCCTCGGTGAGTTTCTCGTGGGCGTCGGTGAAGAGGTCCCGGATATGGGCTTCGATATCCGGTTCGGGCAGTTCATCGTCGGGATGCCAACCGTAGGCACCCATGACGCTCTCGATACTCATACCGCGCACTCGTGCGGGCAGTTCGCTCTCGTGCTCGACATCGAGTACCGCGGCGGCCATCCGGTTCAGCCGCGCCACCTCGGCGAGCACCTGGTCCTGTTCCGCCTGGTTCGCCAGACCGTGCCGTACCCGGGCTCGGGTGTAGTGCGCCAGCGCGTCGACCCGGTCCACCAAGGCCGTGGTGTCGGCATGGGCGTCGTGCTCGGCGAATCGCTGTGCCCGATCATGCGATTCCTCGAACTTGTCGGCCGCCTCGGCCACCGCGTCGGGCAGGTCCGCTTGGCGGCGCAGCCGCGCCAACACCAGCCGAGCCCGCAAGTCACTGGCCAGTTCGGCCGCGGTCACGTCGGTGAGGAAACTCGCCAACGTCACCCGCGCCGCACGAAGCTCGCGGGTGGTGGT
Organism: Nocardia sp. NBC_00881; assembly: GCF_045207455.1. Classification (NCBI taxonomy): domain Bacteria; kingdom Bacillati; phylum Actinomycetota; class Actinomycetes; order Mycobacteriales; family Nocardiaceae; genus Nocardia; species Nocardia sp. NBC_00881. Next base: position 6,712,808 of record NZ_CP108798.1, on the reverse strand, counting down.
CCGCCGAGTGGCCGACCCCCGGCGCACCGGCACTTCATGGTGGTGCTCGTCGACCAACGTGTCGTGTAACCGCTCCCACGCCAGGTGGGCGTGGCGGCGCATCGCCACCAGCGCTGCAACAGACGGTCGGGTGCCGGGAACCAGCGCAGGCTCCGGCGAACGACCGATAGCGAAGTCGTCCTGCGGATCCCAGGCCGGGTCGAGCCCGTCCGGACCGGCCAGCCACACCGGTTCACCGTGCCGGTCCAGCACCATCGCCGCCACTCGCCCCAGGCGATCCTCCTGCTTCGGCACGAAATTCGGGTCCAGGATGTTGCCTCTTCGGTCGCGTAGCTCGGCGAAGACCCGACCGTTCTCGACCCAGCGCACCAGCCAGCGGCCGTGGCCCATATCGCCGTCGCCGCGACGGCCTATGACCTTCGGGTCGAACAGCAAGATGCCGATTCCGTTGCCACTGCCGGGATTCCGGCGATGGCGGTCCTTGCCGACCGCCATCAGCAGGTCATAGGCGCCGCCGATGCCGGCCACCCATTGCGGAGCGACCGGCAGCTCGCCCAGGACGGCCAGATGATCCACGATCGCACTGACCAGGGTGCCCTCATCCGGATTGGCCGGGTCCAAGCCGAGGCCCTCGCGGCCGGTGACGGCGACGACATCATCGACCAGGTCCACCCCGCACTGGTTGCGCAGTGCGATACCCGGCCGCTGGTGGCCGGTGACAGCGTCGCCGCCTGCCGGGGTCCCGCCGCGCAGTGCACGGACCTTGGCCAAGGCCCGTGCGACCACACCGGCCGGCTTCTCCACAACGGGCGGCGGGTGCAGTGGGCGAGGCGGCAGCGTTGCGGGTGCACGTTCGGCCAACAGGGCATCGATCCGCCCTTCGACTCCGGCGAGCAGCACGGTGGATTCGTTGAACTCGACGGCCGCGGCATGCGCGGCGTCGATCCGGTACAGCGCCTCGACCGCCGCGAGGGCCTCGGCGTTCGCCAACCGCGGGTACCGCTGGAACTCCATCAGTAGCTCATGCACCGCTTCCGGAGTCAGCTCCTGCGGCACCTGCCCGCCGAATCGCCGGGCCAGCCAACCGGGATCGACTGCGGCGAGCAGCTGGTCGTGGCGCTGTGCGCGCAGGTATCGGAGCACGCCGGGGCGCTGCGTCGGGCTGCCCCATTCCCGCCACGGCAGCTCCTCGTGGCGAGCCACCGCGCGGATCCGTTCCCGCGCCTCGGCCCGACGGTTGCGCAGCAGCCGCTGTTCGTCCAGCAGCGCGTCGAGTCGACCGGCCAACTGTCCCAGCCGAGCCTGGCGCTTCGGCGCCATCACTTGCCACCATCGGTACTCGGCGGCCTCCAGGTCACCCAGTCCCGTGAGGCGGTCGAGCAACGCTCCGGCCCGCTCCGCGTGCTGGCCTGCGCCCAGCGCGGCGACGCGTCGGCGCAGCACCGCGGTCGTCCACTTCATCTCCGCCAGGCCGAGCAGCTGCGCCAGCTGGTTGCCGACCTCGGCTGCCCGGTCGCGCACCGGGGTCATCTCCCTCGGCGCGTTCGCCAGCACATCGGCGTCCTCGCCGAACACCGCCAGGTGAGCGTCGCGCAGCTGGTTGAACTCCGCTTCGGCCGCGGCCTGTTCCTCCTCCAGTTTCGCCAGATCCTCCAGCAGCGAGCGGATGTCGCCCGCCCGAGCCCGGGCCCGCACCAACTCGTGCGCCAGACGCAGGATTTGGATGCAGCGCAGCAGTTTTCCGTCCGTCGCGGTCCGCGGGTCGCCCGCCAGCAGCTCCAGTTCCCGGATCGCCGCCGGGTCACCGGCCAACACGGCTTCCGACGCGACCCCGAGTTCCACACAGTCGGCGGCCAGCGATTCGATCGCGTCGCGGGCGTTGCCGGCACGGGCGTCGGCGTCGGACCACAAGGCGCGCAGTTCGGTGGTGCGTGTGGTCAACGGCACCCGCACGGCATGTTCGGTCTTGGTGGATCGGACATGCGACTCGTAGCTCGGCCGGAAGGTGACGATCTGGTTGCGCAGGTTCACCGTCGGCGGTCGGGTGTCGAGATCGCGCTGTGCGACCGCCGTGATCTCGGCGGCTTCCAGATGCGTCCGGATATGGAACGTGCCGCCTGCGGCGTACGGAGTCCGATTCCGGTAGTAATCCCAGGATTCCACGACCCCGTCGAGGTCGCGGGCCAACTGGTGGCCCGCCACCGCCGGTGGGGTCTCGGGCGCCAGCCACACCAGCGCACCGCGGGTGTCGTCCCGGTCCTCCAGCCCCATTCGCGCGTACATCAGTGCCTGCGACGATTCGGACTCGGACCCCATTACGGTAGCGGTGATCTCGTTCACCTTCGGCCCGCCGAGGAAGAACATCAGCGCGCCATCCGGATCAGCGGGCCCATCGGCGGCCAGCACATACACCGGACGCCCTGTCCTGGCCGCCCAACCGTCCAAGTCGTGCAGGTCGAGATCCCGGGTTTTCAGGGTCCGCAGTCGTTCCTGTTCGTCGACGCGCAGCTCCCCTCGCTCCTGGGCGGCCAGCAGATCAGCCAGTTCCGCCGCGAACAGCGCGCGGTTCGCCTGGTCGCGCGCATCCCAGGACACGCCCGGTGTCGTGGCCACCCATTCCCGGAGTTCGGCGATCAGCAGGTTCTTCTCCTGCGCAGTCAGCAGGCGCCACCGCCGGTCGATCACCGCGGCGGACCGGCCCGGCTCGATACCGGCGAACAGACCCGCCCAGATCAGGATCGCTTGTTGCCGCGCACTGCGGACGGTCTGCGCCAGAATGGCGTGCCGGGCATGGTCGAGCTCGACCAGCTGCCAGGCGAGCTCCTCGACCGCGTCGACGACGACCTGGACGGTGGACAGGAGCGCCAGCTGTGCGGCCGCGTTCGCGCAGTGCAGCAGTTCCGCGTCGTGCTTCAGCGCATCCTCGACCTCCTGTAGCTCGGTATGACGCCAGATCCCGGTAGGGACGTCGCCGTCGAAGATCACGGCCAACAGCTTCTGGTCGATCCGGCCGATCTCGTCGATCAGCCGCTGCTGACCGTCCCGGCGGATATCGAGCAGGACCGTCGCCCGGTCCCCCAGCGGCGCCAGTCCACCCAGATCGACCCCTAAGTCTTTGGTATACGAGAGAATCTGCGATTCCCGCATCGCGATCTGCTTGCGGATCTCCTCCCGCTCCAGCGCATTGGCCTCCAGCAGGTGGGCGGTGCGGTGCAGCTGCCCGAACCTGGACGAGTTCGTTTGCCGCAGACCTTTTTCCAGTGCCTCGATGGCCTCGGCCCAGGACCGGGCCGCGACGAAGGCGCCCGCGTGATCGATGGTGTCGTCGAGCGCCTGCAGTTGCTGACCCATCGGGTCACCGGTCGGGGTCAGTTCCCGCACCCGCGCCGGGGTCAGCAACGCCGGATTCATCTGGTGCAGCTCGGCGAATCCCGCGCCGAGGCGGCCACGCAGAGCGTGCAGCCGGGCCAGGTCCTCGGGTGCCACAGTCGCGGTATCGACCTCGAAATCGACCTCGAATCGCGCTTCGGTCGCGGCGATCGCAGCCTGCGTCGCTTCCCGCTCCCACGCCGTGATAACGCGGGTCGAGGCCATCGCCGGCCCCAGTTCGCCACGCCGGATCTCGGGCAGTACCACACCCCGCTGGTCGGCCGGGGGGATCCAGCTCGGATCGGCCGGGGTCGCGCCGACCCAGAATCCCTGTGTCAGGGTGAGTTTTTCCGAGCCGGGCAGCAGGAACGACCGGCCGTCCGGGTCGGCGGCCATCGTCCAGACACCCGTGATGTCGGTGCGGTGTGTCCGGCGAGTCCGGAACTGCGCCCACGGTGTTTCGACGCCCTTCTCCTGGACGGTGACCGCACCGTGGTTGTACTCGAGCCGCAGGGTGTGGCCGCCGACCCCGTGCCTGTCGGGCGCCGCATAGCCGATCACCACCAAAACCGAGGCGCCATTGCGTTTGTCGGCGTCCAGTTTGCCGACCTGGCGGCGGAAGGCGTTCACCACCGGCTGCAGCGGGTGCAGCGCGCCGACCGGGAACTGTTGCACATCTGCCCAGGTCATATCGGCATCGGCGATATAGTCGTCGAGCCGAACACCTTGGGGGCCAGTGTATTCCGGCACGATGACATCGGGGTTTCCAGTCCGCTCCCGGTGCACCGTCAGGGTCAGCTGCACACAGTCGTTGCGACCGTCGCCCGAGTCCGGGAAGCGGTGCGCACGGTCGCCGTCCTGGAACTGCTCCGGGGTAGGTGCGGCCAGCGCCTGTGCCAAGGCGGCGTCGATCCGCTCGTCCAAGTCGCGGATCCGGTGGCGCAGCACATCGCAGGTGTTGTCCACCGCGATCATCTCGTCCAGCAGCTGGAGCCGAGCGGCCGCCACACGCAGTTTGTTGGCCACCAGCGTCTGCCGGGCCTGCGCCGCCGCCAACTGAGGCAGCTGCCCGAGTCCCGCGTTGTCGACCCCGACCAGCCGCGCGAACTTGCCGACCAGTCGCAACTGCCGATCCCACTGGTGTGCCAACGCGGCTCCGGTGGCACCGACACCGCTGTCGCGCAGTGTCTCGTTCGCCGCGTCCAGCTCCTGCTGCAGTGCGTGCCGACGGCGAGCCAGCTGTTCGATGCCCCGGATCTGCGCCACCAACTCCGGAGCGGCATCCTCACCGCGCAGATGTGCCTCGTGCAGATCGTCGGCCAGCATGCCGATCTGCCCGGCGCGCATATCGGCGGCATCGAACTGCACCCACAGTTCGATCACCGCGTCCAGCTCACGCAGCGACCGCACCGCCCCTACTACCGCCGAATCAACCAGCTGCGCCTGCAGTTTCGCAATCAGCCCGGTAAGCCGACCCGGCTCCAGGTCCACCGGCCCGATCCCGAGCTCGGTACCGAGCAGCGCGACGAAGTTGGCCGCGATCCGAGCCCGATCCCGTCGCAACTCCCCCAACCGCCCCGCCCCAACCGTCGGGTCGACCCGGAACGGCACTCCGGTTCTTTCCCCGACGCCGAGGTCGGCGGCGGGAAGCTTCGCGTCCTTCAGTGCGGCGCGCAGGTATTCGCGTTCCAGTTCCGCTTCGTCGCGGATCCGGAGCAGTTCCGCGTCCAGTTTCGGTGCGGTCGCCTCGGCCAGGACGAGGTCCAGTTCGGCTTCCAGCTGCGGCAGGGTGACGTCCCGGGCGTGGATCTTGTCGTAGAACCGGACCAGCTCCCGCAGCTCCAGGTATTCGGTGAGCGCCGCCGACCGGTCGATGGTCACCTGCCGTCCGCCGGTCACTACCTGCTTGCGCCATTCCTCCCACGCAGCTCGGTCTTCGGCACGATGCTCATCGGTTATCCCGTAGGCGCGCTGTTCGTCGGTGAGCGGTTCGGCGAGCACACCCAGGCGCCAGTCCACTTGCTCCAGCTCGCCGGTCACCTTGTCCCGGTGCATGACCGGCGCGGCCGCGGCATTCTCCAGTACCTCGTCGGCGATCAGGTCCGGATCGCCGCGCAGCCAGAGCAGCTCGACCAGCCGGGCCTTCGCACGCCGGAACCTCGCCCGGATCTCCGCTTCGTCGAACTGCTCGCCCAGCAGCACATCACCGAGCTGGTCCAGCATTGTGGCGGCGTACAGCACACTGTCCGGCGGCGACGGCACCGCGTCGCGGCGGTATTTCGCCACGTCGACGGCCATGCCGCGGACCCGCCCCAAGGCCAGGTCCTGCAGCTCGATGTCGTGGATGCGCTGAGCCAGCACCTGGAGCCGCTGCACCGCGCGACGCAGCTCTTCCGTGTCCAGACCATTCGAATTCGCCTGGTACAGCAGCGTTTCCAGCTGAGTGATCCGGTCCGCCCGGCGGCGCAGCCAGTCGGCGCGCTGGACTCGAGTCACCAGCTCGTACGGGAATTCCTGCCCGGCACTGTCCCGTTCCGCGGCGAACAGCTGTGCTCGCTCGGCGGAATCGGCGGGCAGCAGCGACCCCAGCACCCGGTCCTTGTGCAGCTCGTCCCACAGCAGCCGGTCTCGTTCGCGCATGCTCCGCAGCGCGGAACCGATATCCGTCGAATCCGACGGCGGCGGAGGTGGCGGTGGTGGTGGGGCAGGCGGCGCGGCAGCCTCGACGGCGGGTGCCGATACTGCCCCCGCGATCAACGAGTCCGGATAGTCCGCAGCGACGACAGCGTCCGAGCGTTGACCTTTGGCGAGCGGGCGGGCTGCCCGACCCGGTTGCCCCTCCTCCAGTGCCCACAGAATCACGATCAAGTGGTTCTTCTCGATCAGCGGGCCGAATAACTCCAGCCACGCCGTGAAGTGGTACAGCTTGCCACGGTCGAGCACCATCACCGGACCGTGCGGATTCTTTCGACCGTCAAGTTTCTTGAAAGTCACCATATGCGATTGCGATCCGGTCCGGTTCGCATTGACGCGGCCACGCCAGGTGACTGCCACCGCCACCGAGGCGACTTCGTTGTCCGGGTCGGCTACCAGATCGTGGGCCTGGTGCAGGGTGAGGCCGTTCTTGTCCCAGTCTGCGCGGGCCGATTCGGCACCGTGTTTGCCTTCTACCCCGCCGGCAGTTTCGACCAGATCGTCCAGTGCGCCTTCGGGTTTGCCGCCCGCGGTAGCCCAGGTATCTTCCATCGACTCCCGGAAGCAGGTCGGCTCGGCAGTCACCGGGATGGCCACCACCGGGCGGATACCGTCCCCGGCGCGCACCACCAGCGCATCGACATCGGCGGGATCCGCGGCGGCAACCATCTGCAGCCGCACCAGCTGACGCCGCTGCCAGAGCGCCGCGTTCTCGGCGACGGCCTCGACCAGATCGTCGTGCCGCATCACCTCCGTGGCCCAGTCCAGCCGATGGCGGTGCTTGACCGCCGCCTTGCCCGCACCAGGCCGCTGGTCCAGCAGCGCCTGCTGAACCCGCTGTACCTGAACCGGATTCAGTTCATCAGGCGGGTTTCCGCCGAAGAATTCGGCCAGCCACTCCGGGCCGAGCTCGGCGATCAGCTGCCGGTGCGCTTCACCACGCACCCGCTGCGCTGTCGCTTGCGCATCCGGATCGTCCAGCCGCAGCTTCGGCCGCAGTGTGCACTCCTGTAGCAGTGTCTCGATCCGCTCGCCCATCGCGAGGTGCTTGCTGCGGACCCGGCGCAGTTCGACCGCCAGAGCATGGTGTCTGTGGGCGCGGGCCAGCTGCTCGGCATCGGATTCGGCGTTCTCCTCGGGCAGTCCGCGCACGCCATGCTTCGCCAATGCGGCGCGGGCGGCGATCAGCACGGCAATGCCATCCCGATGTCCGATGAGTTCGGTGAACGGCCGGGTTCCGGGCCGGGTTCGCTTGCGCAGCGCCTGCAATGCCAGCACAACCTGAGTCAGGTCGTCGGCGGTGGCCTGCACGGTCTGCGGTGGCGCATCGTCGGGCTCGTCGTGCTGGAACATGACGAACATCGCCTCGTTCGGCCCCAACTCCCGTCCGGCGGCGGCCTCAATGACCTCCGACACGACGCGGTGCCGTTCGACCTGCGCATCGGTGCCTCGCGCCACCACCCCGAGCACCCGGGCGGCACCGGCGGCATCACCCACCACCAGACCGACGCGGCCATTCGGGAAGGTCACCAGCCGCACCGGCAACCCCTGCATCCCCTGTTCCCTGACCTGCGTGACTGCCCAGCCCCACAGACTGACCATCGACTTCAGCTGCGCAAGCCGCCTGCCCGCGATCGCATCGAGGGTTTCGTCGTTGGCGCGGTCGTGCAGGACACGCAGCTCCGCATACAGTTCCCGGAACACCTCCTCCCGCCACGGTTGCGCCGGAAGACCTTGCCGCGCATCAGGTGTCGTTTCGGCTACCTCCAACACCGAGGCCATATCGGCCATTGCGGCCTTCAACTCGGCGGTGACCACGGGGTGGAGCGCGTCGAGTGTGGCCAATTCCTGTGCGATCGGCATCATGTCGTCCAGGCGCACCAGATGGATGGCCACCTCGCGGCGCAGCGTGGTGACACTGTCCGATCTCGGGTTCCTGACGAAAAACTTCTTCATCTGCCGGGCCTGCTGCGACGTCAGCTCGGTGGGCAGGTCGCCGCCGAAATTGGTTTGCCACCATTGCTGCCCGAGCAGCTGCAACAACCACTGCTCTTGTTGCCGCCGCATGCGGCTGATAATTCCCGGCCGCCACGCAGGCGAACCCAGTTCGTCCGGCCGCAGGTGGCTTTCCACGATCAGCCTGCGCAGCTGCTGCTCGGCCTCGGCCCGCCTGGTCTGGATCTGGTGCTGCCGCAGGGCTGGGGGCGCTGCCCGGTCCGCCCAGTCGTTGAGCACCACCGGTGTATCGCCACGCCCGATCAGCCGGAACTCCGGCACCCGGACCCCGCGGCGCCGGAAGAGACCGACCAGCGCGGAAATCTCCTGTGCGAGTTGCCCGCCGGTGCCCTGCACCACCAGCACCGGCCTGGCCTGTGCGGGCTGCGACGACTCGTTCCGGTCCAGCGCCTGCTGCCGCTTCTGGTGGTCGAAGCCCCGGAATATCCCGGCGCGCAGTGTCGCGGCAGTCGGCTCACCGTCCAACAGCAGCACATCCACGTGAGTAGGTGCGTAGTCACCGGAGACCGGGTCGAGCGGTCCGAGCGCGACACAGGTCGGCTGCGTCCGGTCGCCGTTCAGGTTCAGCGCGAACGGTTGTATCGGGAGCTGGTTGCCCCAGTGCATCGCCAGACCGAGCACATCCGCGATCGTCTCCAGCCGCGCCAGCCGCCGCTTCTGCCAAGCGGTCAGCGGTTTGCCGGTGTTGTGCAGTCGGGCGATTTCCCGACGCAGCCACTCCCGATTCGCCAACTGCCGGATATGCGGCGGGACGCCCACCAGCTGAGCGATTTCCCTCGGCTTCAACCACACCAGCGCGTGACTCAGGCCGTCATGCGCATCCCACCATTGCGCGACCTCGGGTGCGGTGCGGCCGGTCAACCGCTCCCACGCCGCCTCGGCGGCCCTGGCTTCCACGGCATTGGGCTGGTCGAGCCTCAGGTTCAGCACATTCGGCAGCGGATCCGCACGCGGTGAGACAGGCACCCCATGTGCGTCCCCGTGCGCGTCCACTTGGTCGAGCAGCCGCACGGCCACGGCCGTCCGCAGCTCGAGCCGCTCGGCCGCGTACGAGTACCGATAGGAGTAGAAGATCTCGGTGATCGGTCGGTCGCCGGGCAGCGCCGCAGGCCGATCCACATTCCATCTCCGGACGGTGTCCACCAGCGCGTCGGCGTCCGCCCGCACGGCCGCGTCGTATGTTTCCGCCCGGGCCTGTCCGCTCTCGATGTCGTCGATCCGGAACATCGCGAACATCGCACCGCGATGGCCCAACGCCCATCGTTCGGCAAAGGTTTCGACAACCTCGTCCACCGTCTTGCCCAGTTCGTCGAGGGTCGACACGACGACCGGCGCATAGCCGGTCAACACCGACTCGTGCTCCGGCACACCTGCCACCATCATGATCCGACCGCGCGCGCCTTTATCACCGTGGTGGAAGGACATCAGCCCCATCGGAAGGTCGATCCCGCGCTCAGCGAGCCCGTTACGGAACCGGTCGTTCACCAACGTGACGATGTCGAGTTCCCGTTTGCGCTCTACCTCGACGTCAGCGAGAGGGCCATCCACACCGCGCAGATCGTCCCGCTCGGCATACAGCGCCGAGTAGTTCTCGGCGCACTGTTCCACTGTCCACGGCGGCGCCCGCTCCTGCGGCAGCGCACCGATGAAGTCCGGCGGAGCCTGGCCTGCCGCGACCAGCGCCGACCAGTCCGCCTCCGGGTTGAACGGCACATTCGGCACCACTTTGCCATCGACGCCGATCCTGAAGCCGATTCCCCACACCTTGCCGACCCGCAGCCCGACCCGGGATTCCAGCCATGCCGCCACTTGCTCCCGCCCGCGCCAGTACCGCAGCTTCCCGTATTCCCGCTCCCACACCACCACTTCGCCGTTCTCGTTGCGGATCCCGGCGGCATGATGCCCGCGACGCCCATCGAAGCCCAAGGCCAGCTCGAACGCTCCACCGGCTTCCGCCTGTGCGATCGCCTTTTTCATTGCTGCCCGGCCGCGCCCCAGGTACTCCCAGCCTGCCCGCAACGCCTGCGCCCGCTCCCAGCCCTGGACGCCTTGCATATCGATGCGGATGCTGTCCTCCAGCGGTGTCGTGGACAGCTCGACCCCACCCGCCGCCAGCCATGGCCGCATCTCCTGGTCGACGACCACCACGCAGTTCAGCGGGCCGTAGGCCAGGATGTCCGGCAGCGGCCCTTCGGGGCGCCGGTATTCGACCGCCACGGGATCGTCACCCGACGCGGACACCTGTACACGGTGTCGCGGCGAAATCCTCGGGTCACGACCGAAGAACACCTCCGGCCCATACTTCGGCCCCACCGGGCTCTGCCGGGTCGAACGACCCCACCACGTATCGACCGTCTGCTCCCAGAACGCGTCGACAACCTGCCACAGCCCGAAGTCCGGCCGACTGTGCCTGGTCGACGGGGGTGGCGGCGGCCCGCCCGGCGGCGCGGCCGCGACCATCGGTGCGGGCGCGCCACGCAGGCGTTGGCGCGGCATCGGGCCGGTCGGAATCTCGCCTTCACGGAGGGGGTGGCGCGGAAGGCCGTTCTGGGATTCGATGCCGAAGGAGGCTTCCGCATCGGCCATCTGCCGCTGCGCCCACGCCCGGACGTCGTCCATGCCGGTGTAGAAAAGCTCCTTACCGTCGACCCGCTCCAACACCATGATCGTGTCGAAGTCATGGTTCCAGGTGATGGTGGCGGTGTGCGCGCCCCGATTGCGGGTGTAGTCGATGCCGACCGTCACCGTCAGCCAAATCCCCTGCTGGCCAAGCTTATTGACCTCGTCGATCGGCTGCATGATGCCGTTGTCGTATTGAATCCAGTGGCCGCGCCGGGCGATCGCGACATCGACCGGATCGTCACCGTCGAGGGAGAACTCCCGCGGCTCGGTGGACGGTTCGACCGGGTCCTCGCCCCGGGCCCGGCGGTCCGCGTCCTCGGAAGTCCGCACCGCGTACGACGAGCAGGCGCCCTTCAGGCTGATCGATTCCGCGGTGGTCGGCCGCTGCGGTGTGGCGACCGACCGGTCGTCGACCAGCCCGAGCACCTGGGCCGGCGACTGGGCCAAACCCTCGGTCAGCACCCGGTCCATCGAGCGGACTTCGATGGTGGCGGTGTAGAATGTCTGCTCGGCCGCCAGCATTTGGTGGGCCCACGCGATCGCCCCGAGCCTCGCACGTTCGTCGTCCGCCAGATCCGAACGCGTCAACAACTCCCGCACCCGGTCGGCAGTCAGCTCGGATCTGTTGGCTATCTCCCACTCCGACAAACGATCCGACCCGACCAGGATCTCCAGCTTGTGCTGCTGATCCCGCAACTCGCCCTGAATGCCCGTGCGCACGCTGATGTCGTCGGGACGGTGGCTTCCCGGCCGAACTCCGTTCGCGTCGGGAAGGTAATTCCCCAACGGATACTTGTCCTTGCGGGACGGTGGCGGCTGGTCGGCGAGGTCCTTCAGCCTCTGCTCGGCGTCGTCGCGCAGCGTCACGACCCGAGCCCGCTCGCCCAGCAGGTAGTCGAACCGGCGCACCCGCTCTTCGAGACGTTCGGTCTGCGCGGTCCAATGCTGGTATTCCTCACCGCGTTCCAGCAGCTTGCCGAGGCCGATATACCGGTTGGCGGACCCCTGCCGACCGTGTTCGACCAGATCGCCCGCCGCCTGCTCGAGCAGATACCGCACCCCATCCAGGTCATGCGGTGCAGCCCACAACTCGAACTCGTCATTCGGGAACAGTTTCAGATGTGCCACCCGGGCGAGATCGAACTGCTCGCGCGCCACCACGCAACGGGCATGCCAGCGACGCAGATTCGCTTGCATCTCCTCGATCGCGCGGACGCGCCGTCGCAGGGCGAGCAGGTTGGTGACCGCCTCTTCCACGGTGTGTATGCGCAGCCACTCCTCGGCGCGGCCACGCCGGCCGCGTCCGATGGGCCCTTCGCCCTGTTTGTCACGCCACCGTCGGACCGCGTCCGGGGTCAGCTCCCCCTTCGGTTTGATCTCTTTGCCCAGCGGTTTGCGCTTGCGGGACAGCTTCCGCACGGTCTTGTCGTCGACCTTCTCCGGGTCGACGCCGAATTCCTTGCCCGTCCGCCGCAGCGTGTCGACCAGCTCTGGCTGCTCGTGTTCGGCGGTTTCAGCGTAATTCGGCAGCTCACCACCGAGGGTGTATCGGGAGCCCCGGCTCGATGCCTCGACTGCCTGGAATGCCTCGTCGAGTTCGTCCGCCCGCAGTTGCAGTGTGCGGTCACGCTCCTCGACCCGGTCATTCCAGTTGAGCAGTGACTGGATCTCGGCCCGGGTGCGCTTGTCCGCACTGTCAACGGAACTCCGCAATTCGGCGACCATCCTCGGCCCCATCCGAGGCTGCCGGTCACTGTCCAGGTCGTAGCCGTATCTCTGGATCGCGTCGACGATCACACCGCCGCGCACTCGCCCCGGCAGCACCCACTGGTCGCGCAGCCGCCGAATGTCCGTGGTCAGGATGGCGATTCGATCAGCCTGCTCGGCCAGCCGACGGTAACCGCCGACGGACCCAGCATCCTGCTCGAACAGCGCGTACGCCTCATACAGCTTGTCTTCCAACGCATCGACCCGGGCACACCAGTCCAGCAACTCGCGAATCTCGTCGAGCAGCAGCATCACCCGATGCTTCTCCAGGAACTTCTTCTCCGCCTCTCTGATGTCTTGCCGGAACTCAGCGGAGACCGGTGTCCGGGCGAGCCAGACCCGCAGGTCCGCCCGGGCCCGCTCGACCTTGATGTCGTCGTCCAGATCCTCCGGCGCGACACCCTGCAGCTTCTCGGCGAACCCTTCCCGGCGCCAAGTCAGATCCCGCTCCAGCGCCGCGAAAGCCATCCCGCCTGCCAACAGTTGGTCGACCGTCGCCCCGGGGAAGCCTTCGCTCATCACGGTGCGCAGTCGCTGCACCTCGGCAATCGCGTTGCGACGCAAGGCAACCAGCTGCTCCGGCAGTGCCCCGGCCTGCGCCTGCACCGGCGCGGGCTTGCGGGCCAGCTTTCGCAGGAACTTCCCAGCCCCGCCCGGCCGGCCATGCGCGTGCGCGGCGAAATCCTCCGCCCCATCGCCGCCGAAGGCGTTGAACACCCCGAGCTGCCGCACATCGAAACGAGCACCCTTGGGCAGCCGCTTGGGCACAAACGGCAGCACCTCCGCCGCTCCAGGGGGTTTCGGCGGTGGTGGTGCGGGAGCCGCGGCCTCTTTGTCGAAGTCCTGGATGAGTGTGCCGCGGGTGGTGTCCGTGGTGACCCTCAGATGGTCGCCGACCAGCTCCATCGTCACGGTGCCGTCGGCGTCGACACGCAGCCCACTGGTCCGGTGCTGTACCTCGCCCAGAACCTGGGTGGCCTGCCGTCCCCAGTCGAGCAGGAGCTCCGGGATCAACCGCATCCCCAGCGGCGGCCGGGTGAGCCGATCCTGCACCAGATGCGTGTGCACCGCGACCACCAGCACGCCGTCCGGCCTGCGGGTCACGTCCACATCGACCAGCGGACTGCCATCGCCGTCCAACACCGGGATCTGGCGGCCATTGTCGAGGTCGACCACCGGCCCGAACACAGCACCGTTGCGGCCCAACGCTTCTCGCAGCACCGCGAGCACCCGCGCCTGGGTGGTGGCGTCCGGCTGCAGCGCCTCGGCCAGGGTGTCCTGGATCCGGGCCAGCTGCCGGGCCTGCGTCTCGACCACCGGAGCGGTCCGCGCGTCGACGGGCGCACCGTGCGGCGCGGAACCGTCCAGGTCATGATCTTCCAGTCTCATCCACGTCAGACCGGACCCGTCGTTCAAGGACGGCGGGGGCGGCGGTCCTCCGGGCGGTGCGGGCGGGGCAGCAGGCTGAGCCGGTGGCTGGGGATCCGGCGGATTCGGAATGTTGGCCTTATCCCATGCCGCCCCGTAGAACGCGTCCCAGTCGGCCTCCTGCTCGGCGAGGGCGGCCACGAAAGCCTCGATGCCGTCGATGCGCGCGATCCGCTCCATCGGCTGTTCCGGAATCGCCACCCGGGCATCTCGAAGCTGCTGTGCTGCAGTCATTTTCCGCTGCCTGGCGTCCGACTCTCGCAGGGACATCATGCGGAGGTAATCGGCGCGCTCCCACTGCAACAGGTGTTGGATCGCCGAACCCGTGCCTTGCCGGTGATGATGTTCGACATAGGCGGCTCCCTGCACCAGGGCGAGCATCAGGTCGGCGTCCAACGCCCCGGCATCGATGACCAGGGTGTTCTCGTCCGGGTGGTACCAGGTCGGGGCATTCGACTCGAAGACGATCCGGACATCGTGGTCCAGCAGGATCTGGTTCGCCTCGCGGCCGACGGCGCTTCGGTACAGCCTCTCCCAAACATCCGACAGACGCCGCGCCGCCACGGTCTGAGCGCCCGCACCGGCTGACGCCGTCGGCAATTCGGCCAACCCGACCCCCGGATCAGCATCGGGACGAGGGATGCCGATGACCCGCACGTGCCCGTTCTCGTCAACCTCGAGCTGCAGGTACTCCGTGTCGATTCCCGAATCCGGGGCGAGCTCCGGGATTTCCGGCTCGGCCGCCGCCAGCTCCGCCAGGATCTGGAGATGATCCTGGAAGGGCGACACCACGATCCGCCGGTCACCGGGAACGAGCAGGACATGATTGCCGTATACCCGTCCCCCTGGCTCCTGTGTCTGCCTCCTGGCCAGCACATCCCGCAAGGCCGGTTCATGGAGTTCCCGCAGCGCATCCTGATGCCGAATCCCCGCCTGTCGGATGGCTTCCGCGGCATCGAGCACCATGATCTCGTTGTGTTCCGCGCGTTGCTTCTCAGCCTGCGCTCGCCGGACCATCGCGGCCGCCCGCTCCTGCTCGGTGTCACCGAGTGGCGGCTCGGATCCCTGGAGCATGGCCTGCACCGTCGCCGCCGTGAGATACAACTTGTTCGCCTGGAATTCGGTGATCGCCGTGGCGAGTTCCCGCCCGGTGATCGTCGCGTCGAACGCACGCAGCCGAAGACGCCCCGCGACCTCGTCCGTAGTCGGCCGGTGCCAACCCTGTTCCTGATGGAACAGCTGGTATTGCATTCGATACCGAGCTGTGTAGTAACTGGGGTGGCCAGCGTGCGGCGCCGCCAAAGCCTTCGCCAGCGCCTTTATACCGGCCTCGTGCCCCTTCTCCACCCGCTCAGCCTGCGAGAGCCCCGGCGACGCTTGCTTCATCCATTTCTGCCTCGCCAGGAGGTAGATGAGCCGCAAGGCCACATCCAGGCCGACATGGTCCACCTGATAGCCGAGTTTCAGCAGCTCATCGGTGAATCGGAAGACCCCGGCGAATGCCTCGGCCTCCTCCCGGATGCCCGCGGCGATGTACTCGGCCTCCGTTTGCTTCGCGGCGTTCGGGTTCCGCCCCTCCGCGAAAGCTTTGGCGTGCACTATTTCATGGAGCAGCGACAGCGTCTGGAAAACCAGGTCACGCCCCGTGGTCAAGATCTCGATGGAGAAGTCCGACCGCAGGAAGCTTCCGCGACTACCCGGCGTCGCCAGGGTGTCCCTGAACAGCACCTGGACCGGGGTGGTGTCGAGGAAGTCTGCGAAGCCGCGCCCGAACGCGGTTTGGCGCAATAGCGCACGGGCTTGGCGCTCATGGCGGTCCAGCGCGTAGCCGACCTGCAGTGGCCGGTCCGCGATCCGCGGTCGCTGTCCTGGCGCCAGCGGCTCCTCCGGCGCACCGACGAGCACCGGCGTGCCGTCCGGGCGTTGCGCGTCGGCCTGCGCCGGGCCCTTGAACACGAGCACCTCGACCCGCACCGCATCCTGCGGCTGCTGCCACTTCGCCCACGGCTTCAGCACCCCCACCCGGCCGTCGTGCTCGAACACCCACACTCGGCCGTCCACACCCTTGAACACCTCGATCTGATGCCCGCCCTGGTCCCCGGCACGCTCGAATCCCACGATCCCCAGGCCGCCATGGTCCTCGACATGCTTGGCAACCGCATCGAAGGATGAGAGCCCGCCCTCCCGGTTGTTCGCTCCCACCGCGACCGCGATCCGACCGAAATCCACACCGTGGGCATGGATATCCGAATCATCCAGCGGCAGCGACTGAACGATCTGCACCCCGAGCTGCCCGGCGAACCACACCCCGATCGGACCACAGTTCTTGATCGCCGGACCGGCCTTGCGCGCCGCCACCGCCGCCGGATCCGAGCCATCACCCACCAGCGGAACCGGCGCCCCGGAAATCTCCCGCCCCAATGCCCGAACCACGACACCCATATCCGACACCGCATCGGCGTTGCGACCCATATCCGGCCGAGTCGCGGGCGGCTGCCCGAGAAGGACCTCTTCCTTCTTGTCGAAATACAACCCCACATTGCCGCCGGTGCCCTTGACCAGGACATCCAGATGCCCGTCGGCCAGCTCCATGGTGAGCGTGCCGGTCGAGCCGACCAACTTGCCCTCAGTCCGACGGCCCACCGCAAGGAACACCCGGCCCCGCTGCCGCGGCTCCCAGTCCGGCAGGAACACCGACACCAGCCGATGCGCGAACGCGGCCCGATCCGAGCGATCCTGTTCCAGGTGCACCCGCGCCGTCACAACCCCATCCGGCCAACCGGTCACATCCACATCCAGCAGCGCACTGCCGTCGCCGTCGAGCACCCGAATGTGGTGACCGTCGTCCCGAACTTCCACCGGCGCAACGGTTGCACCCTTGCGCCGCAACGCCTCCGACAACACCGCGGCAATCCGCGCCCAGGTGTCGGGATCCAGGTTCAACGTCGCGTTGAGCACATTCCGCAGCCAGTCGAGCTCGGGCACCTGAACCGTCGGCGTCGGCTGCTCCACCGGCTTCGCCGTGATCCCGTAATCCCCACCCACCTCGACACGAGTTCCCTCGCCCACCCCAGGACGAGACCGAGAGTTTTCTTCGTCCACCCCGGCATGCTTTTCGCCGGGGCCCAGGACAAGCGTTGGCGAGCTCAGTTGTTGCGTAACAATCGAATTAACCTGCCACCTGTCCTGGGCCCCGGCCAAAAGCGCGCCGGGATGGCCGGATGAGACGGGTCGCTGGACGGTGATCGCCCCGTCGGCCTCGGCGACATCGACCACCAGCAGGACGTTGTCGTATCCGTCGACGACCTGAATTCGGTGCACGGGTGCGTCTGCGGTCCCCAGCCGCTTCGGGATCCCGAGATGGGCGCCGTTGCCCAGCCCATTGCTGATCGTCTCGATGAGGCCGAGCCGGGCGGCGGCATCGAGATTCGGTATCCAGCCGACCATCTCTTCCAATCGCGCCAGTTCAGCGGCCTGGGCCCCGGCCAGTCCGGGATGTGCCTGATCCAGTCGCCTGCCGTCATCTTCCTGCTCCTGGAACGCGCGAATCGCCACGTCGGCTTCCACACACGCGGTAGATAGTTGCCGCAGCCGCAACGCATCTTTCGGCGACAGCGGATTGTCCAACAGTCGCTGTGCATGGCCAAGCAATGCGGCTGCCTGGCTCGGGGAGATCGGATCCGTTGTCGTACCGAGGAACTCCGCCAGCTCGGCATAGGCATCGTCCCGCTGGTCATAGGTGTCGATCACCCGGAGCAACAGGCCGACTCGGGCATTCCACCGGTGGTAGGTGTCGATTCGCTCGATTAACATCGCCGACTGCGGATCGGACGCGCGCCGCAGCAGTTCCATCTGCGGCGAGGTCGGTTCATGGTCGGCCAACGCAGTGTCCGACCACCCTGCGAGCGCGGCCCGCGCCTGCGCCAGCTGAGCCCGTGCCTGGGCGAGCTGCGCACCTATCACCTCCACCTTGACCGGCTCGTCCAGCAGTCCTGTGGGCACCCCGCCGTGCGCTGTGTTCCAGAACCCGCGGTAGAACTCGGCGACGGTTTCCCCGGAGTCGCGCGATCCGACGGTTTCGATGAACGGACGCACCGCCGCACGTCCGGCCAGGAACCCAATGAGGTTCTCTCCCGCAGCCGCCAAGTCCTGCCATGGCATCCGGTGAGCGCTCTCCGGCGGGGTCGGGGGGAACGGCGCGTCATTGCCGCCGCGCGCGGTCGCTTCCTCGAACGCCATCCGGTAGGCGTACTCGAGTGGGCTCTCTGGAAGTTCGCGGTTCGCTGCCCGCAGCTGCCGGATCACTTCGGCGGTCCACGCCCGCACATCCCATTCCCGGTGGAGCATCGTCCCGATGAACTCCGGCCGGGTCGAATGCATCAGCTCTCGGACCGCGTCGCGCCTGGTGCGTTCGAGTTCCAGCTGGACCTGGCCCGCGCCCTGCACAATAGCCGCCAGCAGCTCGGTGTCGGACTTGCCGACATCGAGCACCAGCAGCCCCGCGGTCGGGTAGAACCGGTCATCTGCGACATCGAGCCGAATGCGGATTCCATTGTCGAGTAGGAACCGATCGACCGTCTGCCCGATTTCGGTCGCCCGCAGCCGCCGCCGAATCCGCCGCACTCGCCGCGTGGAGGCGTTGTCAGCTAGATTCAGCACCTCGATCTGGACCGGCGGAACGGTCACAGTCGGTTCGGGCAGCTCACTCGAGGTGACCCACATCCGGCCCCGGACATCGACATAGACATTGAGGCATTCGATGGTGATCCCCGCTGCCTGGTGATCGCGGACCAGGCTGTGCAGCTTCTGGACATCGTCACCCGTTCCCCACACGACAACGAGCCGATTCCCGCCGATCAATGCAGCATGATCACCCAATCGCTGTCCGGGCTCCTGCTGAAGCAGACCGTCCAGCACATCGCGAGCAGCTCGGGCAGCCAGCGCCTGACGAGCAGCGCTGACCCGCGCCTCAGCCTGGGCGCGCAATGCGGCCAGGTCGCGAATGATCAGGGTGCTGTGGTCACGGCGGCGTTCGTCCCACTTCGATGCCGGGGCAACCGGTCCCGCGGCCAGCCGTTCGATCTGCCGCTGCGCTGCAAGCCGTAGGTTACGCAGGTCGCGTTCTGCGGCACTGGCTTCCAACGCCTTCAGCCGGATCTTCGTGGCCACTTCAGCCGAGGTCGCCTGTCGGATGTCCTCGATGGGCTGGTTGTTGATCCAGATCCAGTGCTCCAGGTACTGCTCGGTCAGATAGCCGGACGCCTCCAGCTCGTCCTTCAGCGCACGGACACCCTTCTCGTGACCAATAGCCACCAGTTCTTCTTTGGTGCGTTCCGCATTTTCCTTCCCGGCTTCGTCGATGGCCCGGTTGCGGGCGTTCGCATAGATCGGCACATACCACTCGACCGACACGTCGTAGCCCCGCGACGCCATCTTCAGATCGAAGACGGCGTTCTCGGCGAATGCCTCGGCTTCCTCACGGAGAATCTCGTGCAGGAATGCGGTTTGCGTCAGCTTGGTGGCATCCGGAGTTTCGCCGGCGAGGAATTTCGCTTTGTGTTTCTTGTTCTCGTGCCGCTGTGTACTTCCCTGCGCCAGGAGGCTGAGTCCGCCCATAGCGATCGTGGTCGTTGCTGTGGGTGCATCGAAGAGTCCGCGGTCCCCCTCCGCCCGGCCGAAAACATAACGGGTCTCGATCAGGTTGTCACCCAGCAACGCCTGGGACCGCTTGCCGTTGTCGGCTTCGTCATGCAAAGCCTGGATCAGATCGCCTGGCGTATCCATCACCACCGCACCGAACATCCCCGAGCCCGCGTACACCGGCTCGGCTACCCGGCCCTGGTCGTCGACAGCGAGTTCCATCGGTGCAATGCCGTTGCGGCCGAATACAATCCCCTGCACCACACCGGCACGGGCGCCGACCTTGTGTTTCCATACGGTGATCTCGGGGCCGCGGATCAACCGGCCTTCGGCGCCGCCGATGACGATCGGGACACCGATTTCCTCCTCGGCGTTGTCGAAGACCACCACCTCACCGAGCTGCAGATCCTTGATGTCCCGATGTGCCTCGATGAAACGCTCGTCGACCTCGAATCCCAACGCCGCGTGCCCGAGACCCTTCCAGTGGTTGATCGCGAATACGACGATCCCACCGTGGTCGCCCACCTGCTCGAGCCCAAGCTCGATGCCATCGACCCCGGTCCCGAACGGATCCTCGTTCATGTCCGCGACAAAGCCCTTGGCAAGCTGTTTCCCGGAGATCCCTTCGCGCTCCACTTTTTTGGTGCGACGAGCCACCTTCATCTGCGGATGGGCCTTCGACCCCAGCAGCCATTTACCAGCCTTCTGCACCTGGATACCGCAGATCTTCGGCGGCTCCGCCCGAGCCGGCTCCGGCTTCTCCACCGTGTCGGCATCTCCTGCAGGCTGTTTCGCGGTGAAACCGGTGTCGGCCATGGCCTGCCGGATCCGTCGCGCTGTCTGCTCGCTCACCGAAACGGTGGTGTCACTGTTGAGTACCCGGTAGACGGTCTCGACGCTCACACCAACTCGCCGGGCGATGTCGACGACGGTGGTCTGACGCAGCACGCCCTGGTTCTCGTACAGGTCGGCCAACCCTGGTGGCAACTTCGGGGCCACCTGTCTCGCGACCCGCTTCAGCGCCCGGTCGGTCGTGCTGCGGTGCTTGCCTTTCTCGGTCGCGATCTGCGGCGCGGTCTTGCCTTTCGCGAACATCGTGAAGCATTCGATGTCGAATGGGTCGAGCCCGCCGAGATGCGGTTGCACCAGCGCCGAGTTGTTGTTCCAAGCCGCACGCACCAGCACCAGCGCGTCCTGGTCCGCTGAACGACCAGCGCCGCGACGCGCAGACGCGGGTGAAGCGTCGGGATCCCGCACTACCGGCAGCGGCGCCCGGTCCGGATCCGTGGTGCCGAGCAGTCCGGTGGCATCGGCGATTACGGCCGGCCTGCGTCGGCGCACACCGAACCGCTCGGCAACCCGAATGATCTCGGCTGCTGTCTCTTCCGGTCCGTTGTACTCGTCGGCAAAAGCCCGCCTGACGGTTTGCGGGCTTACTCCGACCGCGCCGGCCACATCCAACACCGTGCTGCGGCGCAGTCGGCCGGCGCCGGTGAAGCTCTGCTGCACACCCGCGGGCAATCGCAGGATCAGCTGGTGTACAGCGTGGTGCAGGGTGCGGTGCACGGTGGATTCCGCAACGTCCAGCTCTTCGGCGATATCGGCCTGGGTTTTCTGGTCATGCCCGAAATACTTTTCGTAGCAAGACCATTCGTCATCAGTCAGCACCGGCAGGCCGCGCAACAGCGCGCCAGGGGCATATTCGTGGATGGCTTCCAACAGCAGCAGCTCTTCGGTACTGCTCAAGATCGGCGCTTCCGCGTTCGGCAGCGGCCGTTCACCAATCGCCAGGCCAAATGCGGTGTCCCGGGAAACATCGTTCGCCACAGGCTCTTCGGTGCCGCCCGATTCCTCGCCTACCGGGGCTTCCGCTGCGCGCCCTGCCTGGGTGTAGCGGTCTGCCGGCACCACAGGTGCCGCCGCCGGCGGTTCTTCCAACTCGCTCCAGTGCAGGTCGAGGAAGGCCTCGATCAACTCGACAACATGCACCGCCTTCGGCGGACGGCCCAGTTCGTCGACCAGACGCCGCAATTCAGGCAGCCGATGCGAAATCGGCCCTTGCTCTGGCCGCCGCAACATCGGCAGAGCGAGCATTCTCATCAGATCCCGGCCCACCGTTGCGGCCGTGGCACGCCACTGCTCTTGCCACTGCAGGCGCATTGCCTCCCGCGCCACCGGATTGTGCTGCCGTTCGGCATTGTTGTCCGCTATCGCCGCCGCTTGCGGCCCCCACTCCAGCTCGATCTGGTGCCCGAGCCATTCCACGAATTTCGCAAGCTTGCCTTGGCTACGTGCTCTCGCCCATTCGCTGTCGGTCAATGTGCGCAACTGGCCCTGCAAGATGGACACCGCCGAGCTCAACCGCTGCCTACTGAGCATCATCGGCCGGATCCCGAGCAGCCCGGTCAAGTCACGAATCAACTGAAGGGCTCGGCCGTACACCACTTCGTTGAGCTGCTGCACTTCCGCATTCCGCCGGTCGTATTCGTCGACGAGCCGCTGCAGCCGGAACAGAGCCGAAAGCTCGAGGAGCAATGCGCGTAACACACCGGCAGGCAATGCCGGCACCGCGGCATCGGCCTGTGCGCCGACCTGCGCGCGGATGAAGCCCCTGACGGTCCACTGTTCCGGTGGCTGTGCCGCCAGTCGCTGCGCCAACTCCGCATCCACGTGCGGTGCGGCGCCGAGGATTTCCTGGATAACCGCAGCGATCCGGTCGGGCAACTCGGCCGGATTCGCCAGCTCGATTTCCCACGACCCGGCGAGGTTGTCGCGCTGTTGCTGAACCTCGTGGCGCGCCTGAACAGCCTCGGCGAGCTGCTGTCGCTGCGCGGCACGCGCCACCGGGTCGGCCAGATCATTGACCCGCGCCGCTTCACCTTCGGAAGCGTCGAGCAGCCCGGCAACATCCTCGACCGGTCGGCCGATCGGGCCGAGGCGTCTTGGGATTAGGTCATTTTCGGCTGCGGTCAGTTCCTCGATCTGCCTGGTTTGTTCGATCAGCCGGTGCAGCTGCAGGAATCGCTCGGCGGCCTGCTCCAGGTGCACCAAATCCGGCAGCCCGGCCGATTCGCCCAGATGCCGCAATGGTTGATCATGCTGCGTGGGCTGTTCGGATTTCGACGCGCGATGATTCCCCGATTCCGGAACATGCAGCAGCACTGCAATTTCCGCAGCCAGGTCGTCGGCTTGCTGACGCAGCTCCTCTTGATCTTCGCGGGCTGCCAGACCGAGACGGGCCAGCTGCTGGGCCGCGGCATCAAGCTCGAGCCATCGTCTCATCCAATCCGGGACCTGCCGCAGTCCCGGCAGTTGCGCCGCGAATTGCCAGCCTGCCCGGAACAGACCACCGCGCAGCTCGAGACGCACCATCCCGAGTGCTTGGCGGACTGCGCCCGGCAACGCCGGGTTGTTCGGGTGGAATTCCATACCCAGCAGCGCGCCCAGCTCCGCACCCGCCTGCTCGAAGTTCTTCGCGAGGTTCGTGACCTGGACTCCGAGTTCGGCGGCCAGATCATCACGCTCCCGAACACGCTGTTCGACCGGAGGAGCGCGTTCGGTGTCGCCTGGGATCGCGCCGACACGTTCGGGGATTTCGTCGGCGGGGACCAGGCGGTCTTTGCCGGTCAGGAAGAGGACTTCGGCGTAGCCCTCGGCGTCTGCGCCGTAGCCGAAGATGCCGCGCAGTCCGCGGCGGTGCTGCTCGAGCAGCCACTGTTCGATCGCGGCATGGCCGAAGATCGGTGGCAGTGGCTCGCCGGTTTCCTTGTCGACGTCGCAGATAACCAGCTGTTTCTGTTCGTCGGTCTCGTCGGCTTCGGCTATCTGGTCGATCTCGCCGGCCGTGGCTAGCTCGGCGATCTCGCGGGCCGTGGCCATCTGGGCGTAGAACAGGTGGCCCATGTCTCGGACGCCGCGGTAGAGCAGCAGGCCCAGCATCGCGCCACCGGTGGCTTTCAGATGGTCGAACATGTCGCGCAGGTTGCGGAATCGCTGCCGTTCCGCGTCGCCGGCCCGGGCGACCCGGATCTCGGTTACCCCGGATGTTTTGGCTGCCGTGGTGTTGGCCAGTTTCGTCCGCGAGGACAGGGTATGGCCGCGATTCTCGCGGTAGGTCCGGAACCGGTTCGTCGCGTGCACGGCGCAGTTCAACGGTCCGGTATGCGGCTGTCGCACCGGAACTTTCGCAGTGTCGCCGTTGTTCGGGAGTTCCAAGCCGTCGGTGAGTTCGTCGATGATCAGCGCGAACTGCTCGTCGAACCACTGCTGTATTTCGGTGTTGTCCTGCGCTTGTTCCGCGCGGGTGTCGACCAGGTGCATCAGCCGCTCACCGCGGTGCATCAGCCAGAATAGGCGGTTGTCCGCGCGGTCGCGGGCATCCACGGCATGGACCACCTCGCGCAGCGCGAGATACTGCATGGCCCGATTTCTGCGCTGGTCTCCCGCGTGCAATTCCTTGATCTTCCGATTCAGGAATCGCTGGGTCAGCTCTGATGGGAGCACCTCGAAGTCGTCGGCCAGTTCGCGGTGCAATGTGGTGCGCAGCACCGACAATGGCCGCAGCGCCGGGTTCTGGGCGCGTGCCTCGGCCGGGAGCTGGGCGTAAACCGGGAGCCTGGCTTCATGGGTGCGCTGCACTGCGATTATCTCGCGCCGCTGCCGCACCTGCTCGGCGTGGACGTCCCGCAGCTCGGTGAGCAGCGCATCCGCTACCCGCCACTCGTCGGGTACTGCGGCGTCCTGGTCGCCGACCTGATGGCGGAAGAAGCGGGTTTCGACATCGGCGATCTCGAACTTCGGGACCAGGATGTTCAGCCGCAGAAGTCCATCCTTGGCCTGCGCCACCCCGCCTTCCAGCAGATCGTTCAGCTCGTCGATCCGGGCACGGTTCACCTCGTGGAGGTCCACCACCATGCCCGCTTCCCCGGCCAACTCGGCGATCCGGGCCGCAAGCAGCTCGCGCCGCAGGACCGCGGCATGCAGTTCGTTCCGCAAGTCGAGATTCGCCCAGCGCTCCGGACCGTGAGTGCTCAGGTACTCGTCGAAACTCTCGACTCGGGCGTCGTTGAGGGTCTTGTGCTGT
Source organism: Nocardia sp. NBC_00881 (assembly GCF_045207455.1). Taxonomy (NCBI): domain Bacteria; kingdom Bacillati; phylum Actinomycetota; class Actinomycetes; order Mycobacteriales; family Nocardiaceae; genus Nocardia; species Nocardia sp. NBC_00881. Next base: position 6,688,189 of record NZ_CP108798.1, on the reverse strand, counting down.
TGGCCGGGCCGCCACGCGATGGCTGCGTCCATGCGCCGCCGATAGATCTCCTCCGTAGGGTTCGGGAACCAGAAGTAGTCGTCATTGTCGCGGGCCGAATCGATGTCGCCGGCCACTTCGCCCGCTGCCACGACGTGGCGCACCGCGGCGCTACCGGTACCCATGCCGAACAGGTTGTTCTCCGGGCGCTGCTTGTCCGGATACAGGACCTGCTCGCCTGCGACTTCCGCCGCGATCTCACCGGCCATCGCATTGGCGTCGACTTCAGCTGTGTTTGCGTTGAAACCTTTGGGCGCCAACCGGACCACATAGAAATCGGACGTTTCCAGGTTCCGCCGTTCGTGGAAACCCATGACGAGGTGTCTGGTGAGCCCGCCCAGACGAGCCTCGGTGTCCATGGTTTGGGTTTCCCACCACGTCTGCTTGGTCACACCGGAAGGAGACTTGATCGCGAATCGGATCTCCAGTCGACCGTCCGGCAACCGGCGAACCGCCAACAGATGAGCCCGGATTCCGGGCACTTTCTCCTTCAATACGGCATCCATGGCGTTGATGTGGCGTGCCGCCATACCGAATTCGGCGTTCGACTGCTGCACCGCGATCCGTCCGGCCACATCCCGCGCCCGGTGCGGCCAACCGACGAAATGCAGTACGTCCTGCGGGCATTCGTTCGCGAACGCCGCACGGACATACGCGGGCAGTCGACGCCAGATCGCGGCATTGCGCGCCCCCAGCTGCCGTGCCTGTTCGACCGTCATATCGGGGCGCAGAACCAGGTCTTGGACGCCGGCCAAGCCTTCCCAGCGCAGTGCCGCCCGCACGATCGCCGCATCGTCACCGGCCGGTGCAGGCTTCTGCTCATCGACTGCTTCGGTGGCCGCGACTTCCAGGGTGTGCGGCGGCAGCTGCGCCAGCAGATGCCGCGCGCCCTCCATCATCCGCACGCCGTCCTCGTGCACGATCAGTTCCAGTTCCAGCTCCGCCGCATCGAGTTCCGCGATCAGCCGCTGGATATCCCAGAACAAGGTGGTGACATGCGCCCCGGACCACCATGCCGAGACAACCGGCCGATCGGGTGCGGCCGTGGTCAGATCGGTCATCACCGTGTCGACGGTGTGTAACGTGCCGCGGTCGTAGTGACCGTCGAACCAACGGTTTCCGTTGACATGCACGATCAGCTTCGCCCGCTGCCGCTTGACCCGACGCCGGTCGCCCGCGATGAACATGGTGCGCTCGTCGCGGCCGAACAGCCGGTGCCCCCGCAAGGTCACCGTCGGATTGCCCAGATGGGTAGCCCAGCGTTGGGCGACCTGCAGCCGGTGCTCCCAGTCGGTGATCTCCCGGAATTGCCACAGGTCCTCGGCGTCGAACGCACCCTCGCCGCGCCGCAACGTCTTCGCGATCTGCGTCCGAGTCAGCGCGTCCGCCATCGAATCCGACAGATCCGCCGCAACGGCCACCGGCGCGAACCCGTTGTTGTCGGACAGGTAATCCATCAGCAGCAGCTGATCCTGGTCGGACAGGCGCTGCCATTCCTGGTCGAGCAGCTCCGGACGAAGACGCTCCGCCGCGGTCGAATCCAACCCGCCGAGCGCGCCGTCCAACTCCTGCCGCAACTCCAGCCACAGCTGCTCGGCACGGTCATGCTGCTGCCGACCGTCTTCCTCGGGTAGCAGTTCGGGCAGCGCCGGTTGGGGCTCGACGTATTCCGGTTGTGCGACAACGCGACCCGCGATGGCGACATTGTCGTAGTCCAACCCGGCGATCGCCTGCGACTTCCCGTCGACCAGCGGGCGCCGCGGCGTGCCGCCCCGCATGATCTCGAACCCGGCGACACTGCGGATGCCCTTCTGCTCAGCTGCCCACTGCCGGAATGGGATCCATTTCCCGTGGTCGAAGACCATCACCTTGTCGCCGTCACGCACCATTCCGACGGCATGTTGACCCGGCCGAGCGGGATCGACGAATCCGAGCTGCGAAATCAGCAGTACGACACCATCACCGGTGTTCCACACATGGTCTCTGGCCTCGTAGATATCGCGGTACCCGTTCTCCCGCAGATCGGCTTCCATTAGTTCCGGCGCCAGCGGGGCCGGTATGCCCCGGGTTGCTGTCGGGTAGCGCCGCAGCCGGGCCGACACCTCGCCCCCCACCTTCTGCCGCACCGCCTCGTTCGCCTGCAACAGGCAATCCACCGCGCCGTCGACCAGATGCAGCACCAACTTGGAGTGGGGCTGCTGATAGTCGGCCAGGTCCGTCACAGTGGCCGAGCCGATGACCTTCACGACATCGACGGCCAATCCGACGGCCAACGCCTGGTGAATGCGGTCGAGTTGGGCTGCGATCCTGTCGAATTCGGCGACATCGGCGATGAGCTGTTCCAGCTCCCGGAATCGAGCGATCCGCCCGACCAGGCCGATGCGATGACGCCCGGCGAACATCTCGGGTCGGTTCGCCATCAGCTGATTCAGCTGCGCCCAAGTCAATTCCGTCTCGGAAAGCCCTGCATCGGCCAGGACATCGCGACCGATATCCACCGTCAAAACGGTCCGCTCAGTGCGCTGGAATCGGCGCAGCTGCTCCGACCGCTCGGCATCCGGCCCCAACCAGTCGAACTCGAACCCAGCTTGCACACGGATCCGCTTGTTGCGTTCGTCGAGTTCCCGTCGCAGCCGGAAGTGCTCACCCGCAAGAGACGTGAACTTGAAGTCCAGCTCTTTGAGCCACTGGATCCGCCGATCCCACAGCTGCCACTGTTCAGCGACCTCGAGCATCGTCGCCAGCGAACTCTCGATGTCGCCCAGGGCGGCCATTTCCTCGGGACGGAATTTGCGCTGCTTCGCCGTGTCCAACAGTCGCCGCAGCCGTGCGGCATCCGGTATGCCATCCGAAAGCCCGAATCCGTTGTCGGCGAGCCATTCCCGATCGGCATCAGCGAGATCCACCAGGTGCCGTCCCAACACCAGCAGCCGCGCGTTCGCCCGGGCCAGCGCCGCATGCAGCCGGTCGACGCCGCCCTGACGCTGCTGTACCGCGACGAACTCCGTCGCGTCCGGAAGCAGCCTGTCGTATGCCCGGCATTTTTCCGCGGCCGCAAGGCGCGCCTGGTCATGCTGCTGCTTCAGCTGAGCCGTCATCCCCGCGACCCGGGCCGGAGTTAGCTGCTCGGGGTGGCTGCCCACCAGCAAACCGAGTGCGGCGGCGGCCTTTTCCCTAGCTGCCCGTAACCGTTCCGGTGTGTGCGTGGAAAATGTATTCGGGTGTACGGCAACATCTTTGCGACTGCCATGCTTCAACAAAATCTGATGTAGCTGGGATCGGCGCAACGCATCGGCATCCGCGAACGCGATCAGATCCGCGCCAAGCACAAACTGCGCGCCGACTCCCTCCTCATCGGTGATCTCCCTGGCGTTGCGGAGGGTCGCCGCCAGCTCGTCGTCGAATTCTTGGTCGAGTCGACGCAGCTCCTTCGCCGTCGATTCCCGATTGCTCGCATTGATCTCTTCCGACACTTCCGCCAAAGCACGGATCCTCAGTGCCTTCTCGCTGAGCGCGACCACCTGTGCGTTAAGGGCGTCGAATTCCTCCGCGAGCAAGACTTCCTGCTCGAACCACGCTTGCGCGTGGAACAGGAGGACTTCCAACTCGTCGATCAGCCCGGGCCGCATTGCGTACCGGCCCGCGTCCATGATCATTGTCACCGAGTCGTACAGCGAGACGTAATCCGTGGCCCGCCCCCGCACCTCGGCAGGCGTATCAGACTTCTCGATCAGAGCCGCGGCATAATGCCGGAGCGTTTCATCCTCACCCGGCGGGTTGCCCGCCGTCTGGATAAGAACGTCCCTGGCTTGGATCAATTCGTCCCGCCAGAAGTCCCGCAGCGTCCCGGGCCGCACCAGATCGGCCACATTCGTGTCGGGGAACCGGTTTTTCAGTTCGGCAATCAGCTCCGGATGCCGCGCCCGAGCCAAGCGTCGCATCGTATTCAGCTCGCCGAGCCCGGGTTCAACGGGGGCCGGTCCGGCCGTGGCCGGCGCTGCGGACTTGGGGCGCCGGTTCAACGGTGAACGGCGGGAAACCCAGTCCATGGCCCGCTGGATGGGCTGCGGCAAGGGCTCGTCCGGGACGTGCTTCGGCTTCGGCAAATGGGTGAAGGCGTCGCGGTGCTCGTTCAGCCGGTCGTCATTCGCGGCGGCGAACAACAGTCCTCGGCCGCCCGGTTTCTCCGGGAACAACTGAATTTTCCGCTCCGCAGCGGTCGTGTCCGCACGGTTCTCCGCGAGCTCGACAAGGTCGTCGGCCAACTGTTGCCAATTGTCTTCCAGCAGCAAAACCACCGCGGGCGACTGGCCTGCGCGCTGTCGTTCCACGAATGTCTGTACTGCCTGGTGTAACCCTTTGAGCAGCGAGGCCGTGGTAGTCCCTGCGAATATCCACGCCACGACCTGATCGGCAGTGCGCGGATCACCAATCCAGAACTGCCCGGATGGCTCGACCGACCGAACGTGCAGTTCAGGTGCGCCGGGCAGCTCCGCTAGCCACCGCGTCACCCGATCGGTGATGTCCTCCGGCTCCAGGCGCGCAGGCATAGCGCCCTGCCGAACCTGCACGGCGTCGACACCATTGCCGTGCAGCTGCGCCGCTACCGCCGCCCAGGCCTCGACGCCGGGAGTGTCACCGCGGGAGACCAATTCGATGAGCGGCGGCTCATTGTCCTGGACCGCCCGGTTGTCCCGCGCTCCGTTGGAAGACGAAACCCGATGCACCACCGCCTCGCCGGCGAAAATCTCCCGGTCTCGCAGACCTGTGGCATCACCGTGCCGGTGCACCACCCGGGTAGAGGCCACTCGAGTGGGCCGATGCTCGGTTTCAGCGAAGTCCGCGCCGACGTGCGCGGAGACGGCAATCTCGTCCAAGTCACCGGCATGTTCCGGGACGAACCAGATCACGTCCTGCGCGATAAGTTCCTGGTCACCGTACTCGACGATGACACAGCCAGGACTGCCGAGCCCGTTGCCGCGGTCGAACGACAGCAGATGGAACGGCACCCCCATCTTCTGAGCCCGCTTCTTGCCTTCCGCGACCACGACACGGAAAGCCGCCAGGTCGCGCCTGCGGGGATCGTCCGCACTACGCCGCTGCCATTCCTCTTCCAGCGCTTTTTCGTTCAGTTTGCTGCGGATCGGCCCCGGAATGCCTTCGGCCTCGCCGAGAACGTCCGGGTGGAGTTCCTGCAGCGCCCTGCGCTGTTCGGGGGTCGAGAAATCCCACAGCACGGTGTTCGCGCGGCCCTGCGCATGCGCCGCCACCGGATCAGGGATTTCGCCCGCGTGATGCACCAACTGGGCGATATCACCGATCCCTGCCTGCTCCAACGCCTCCCGCACCAGCACCGCGTTGTCGGCCGGTTCCGTCGCGCCGACGAAGAACGGCCGGGGCCGCGGCGGCCGGGTTTCCACGCCGGCCAGGTCGTCGATGGCGTAGCCGTCGGCGCCGACGAATATCGCCACCGCGATCTGGCCTTCCGGATCCTGCGCGGGCGGTCGGAAGTCGCGGATGATCTCGTTGGTCTTCGGATCCCGCTGCTCGACCCGGATGTTGTCGCCCTCGACGACCGCCACCCAGAGCACCGCGTGCCCGAGACCTTCCGGCGGTGCGGTCGCCACGACCATCTGCAGGCCGTTGCCGCTGCCCTTGTGCTGTGCCTCGCGCGCGGCTACCTCGGCCTCGAGCCGGCCGAATCCGTCCTGCAGACCGTGCAGCTGATGTGCGAGCACCGGTTCGTGCCCGGGCCGGTCCAGCCACTCCTCGGCGTCCGCGAGATCCGCGCCCATTCCCGGGACGGCGGCCCGGATTCCGGAGCGATCACGCTTGGCGCGGAAGGCGATGTCCGCCGCGATCGCGGGCCAGCACTGGTCGGCCAACAGCGGCCTCGGGTCCCGCCGCACGAAGGTAGCCATACCCTCGGCGTCCGGGGCCGATGTCTGTGGCCGGGCAGGATGGTCGGGCACCTCGGTGATGCCGTCGGTGCGGCCCGCCGCCGGATCCGGACGAGTGGCGACCGGTCCCGCAGCCGCGAGCCGGGTGGCGGCGGCCAGGTCCGTGCGCAGCTGTTGCTCGAGCGCCCGGATTCGATCGGACAGCTCGTCGAACTCCGCGTCAGGCCGGGCGGTGTCTCGCAGGTGTTCGGTCTTGGCGGCACGCAGCCTGGCTGCTACCACCTCGAGGTCGGTGGCCGCCAGGTCCAAGAAACCGAACCGCTGCTGCCATTGTTCGTGACGTTCGGCGATGACGATCAACTCGGCCAATCCGGCGGCTCGCTCCGGATCCGCACCCGATGCCCGGCTGCGCTCGGCGTGAAGCTGCTCGAGTGCGTCCACGCCAGGCGCCACAATGCCGAGTCGGAATACGGTGTTGGCGAACTGGTTCCGCGCGCTCAACCGGTTCACGTGCGCTGCCTTCAGTGCGGCAGCGAGCAGGTCCAGCTCGGCGACCATAACGCCATCATCATGGAAGTCGCCGGGTGCCATCAGACGCGCCCTGGCATCGATATGCAGGTGAGTCAGGTTGTGGCCCAGTTCGACTCGCGGCGCAGGTGGCAGCTCTCGGGCCGTCCGAAATGCCACATCCAACCTGTCGCGCAGCAGTGAGTCATACTGTCGCAGCAGGTCGACGGCATCCTCGACCCGGTTCAGTTCGTCGCGCAGCGCGCGAATCTCCAGCAGCATGCGCGCCATCGTCGCGGCGAGCTCATCCAGTGCGGCCCACTGGCTTTCGTCCATATCCGCCGGGTCGACACCTGCGCCGATCAGGACGTCCAGCACTTCTCTGGTGGCGGCTTCGTCGGCAGCCAACTGCCGCACGACGGTACGGGCTTGGAACCCTTGGCCAGGTGTCAGGCGACGCAGGTTCTCCACGACTGCGCCGCGCACCGACGGCGGCCGGAAACCCACCAGGCGTTCGGCCGTGGCCACCGCGCGGGCCGTCTCGTCGAGTTCGTGGGCCCGCTGCGCGAAGTCGTCGAACATCTCGCCGGTGTCCAGCTTCCGGTCCCGCCGGAATCGGGTGTCCCGCAGCGTCTCGTGCAGCACGATGAGCTGCTCGATCAGCTTCTCGGCCCGCCGGATCTTGGCAACCTGCTGCACGATTTCGTGCGCATTGACGAAATCTTCTTCATCCGAAGACCATTCGTCCTGCGCCCGCAGATCCGCCAGATCCGCCAGCTTCTGCCCGATGAGCAGATCATTGGGGACCACCATGTCGGGCAGTACCGTCGTGCATGCATGACGAAAGAGCTGTTCCCAGTCCTGCAGTCCCGGTTCATCCCCCGCCAGCAGACGTTCCACATCTTCCGGAGTCCGGCCCAATGCGACACCGAGGGCAGCCTTCTCGAGCGTCCGGTGCACAACCGCATTGCCGAGCACGGTCACCAGCCAGCTGCCCAGCTGGTCACCATCACTGCCGCGGTCGCCGTGTGCGTGGATCTGGACTGTGAGCGGCGCCAGGCCGGGCTGTTCACCGGTCAGCAGGCGCAGCTCGAGAACCGCGGTCAGTTCGTCGACCAGCCGCCGCAGGTCCGCGCCACGGAACATCAGCGACGCCAACTTCAGGCCCGGGTTGGCACCCTTGGCGGCCTGATACCGGTCGACGGTGCGCTGCAGCCCCTCGTCCAGCGTCACCGGACTTTCCTCGCCGACAACCAGATTGACATCGATCAGGTCAGCCGTGGCGCTGACGCCGATGGCGACGAACGGATCGTTCAGCGACAGCACCGCCGAAGCCGGTGCACCGGGCAGGTGGGCGACCGAACGGCGGAACCGGTTCAACGCCTGCACGGTCCGGCGCAGCTGGGTCAGCCGCTGGGTGGCCGCCTGGACCCGGTCCTCCCGGTCCTCCCGGTCTTCCCGCTCGACCTGTTGTTCGGCACCTCGAAGCGCTTGGGCGAGCAGCGTGATGGTGGCGACATGGCGGGAGTGGTCATCGGCGCCGAGCAGATCGGCGATCCTGGCCGGGTCGACTCCGACGAGGTCGGTGATCCGATCCTGGTGCGCGGCCAGCACCATGGCCACCTGCCGGACCGTGGGCACCGGACCGAGCTCGTCCAACGCCTGCTTCAGCTGCTCTGCGCCCGCCAGCTGGTCGGCGGTTTCCTCGGCGAGCCCGACCTCCGCCAGCACATCCCATGGGGAGACCACGTCGAAGGCGTCGTCGAGTTCATCGGCCAGCTGGGGGAGCGCGCTCACCGCGGCAACCACGTCGATGCGGTCGCCTTCGCCGTCCAACAACACTTCCTGCCGGTTTCCGGCGCGCAGGCGGCGGGCCGCGTTCAGCACCACAACCTGCTCGGCATGCCTCGAGACATCGGTGCCGTGCCGGTCGTCGAGAATGGCGGCCCAGCCGACCGTCGGCTTCCGCAGATCGACCGTGACGGTCACGATCATCGTCACCGTGCCCGGCTCGGCCAGGTGGTCGGTATAGATGTCGGTGATGCGCCGCAGCACCTCGAACAGTTCGGCCGAGCTGCCTACGGTCTCGGCTGCGTGCCAGATCACGGTGTCCGCGTCCGGCGAGCCGAGCCGGAACTGCGCCTGGACGCGCCCACCTTGGTCCGCGGGCCCACCGTCCGGGCCGATATCCGGCAGATGCGCCGCCGTCAACAGCGGTATCGGTGCCTCCATCGCCTCTTCGAAGGCGGTGTGCATCGCCTCCACCATTTCCCTGGTGGTCTGGTCGAATGCGCCGCCAGGTTCCATCGCGGCATCGACCGCCTGCTCCAGCGCCTCGTCGGGCACCGCGCCGATCAGGCCGCCCAAGGCCGGATATCGGGCCAGCAGCGCCTGCCACATCTCCGGCTGCCGCGCCGCTTCGTCGAACAGCTGGGCCACCACCCGTCCGCGCTGGTGCGCCACCCCCAACACACCCGCTCCCCGGGCAGGCTGCAATAGCGATTCCAGATTCTGGAGTCCATTGCGCTGCAACACATCCGCGAGCAGCTGGGTAGGGTCGGGTTCGGTCAGCTCGAACCAGACGACCTTGCGCCAGTCGCCGTCCATCCGCTGCAGGCCCGAACTCCGCAGCGGCGCCTGGGCGGCGTTGCCGGGCATCGGCACCGACACCAGCGAGCGGTCGGTGTCGTACATCGTTACCCGCAGCCGCCCGGCACCGAGCTGCAGCATCCCTTCGATGTCAACGTTGAAGCCGGGCCGCTGCACCATCGCGGCCAACTCCGCCATGACATCGTCCAGCTGCCAGACGAACCAGCCGTTCTTCATCCGCCGCGACAGCCAGGTGCGCACCTTCGCGAGAGTCCGCCGGATGCCGATGTCATCGGCCGGGAACAGCATCGGCAGTTCCTGTGTGGGCTCCCACTCGACCGGATCAGGCTCTGGTCCGGCGACGTTCGCTTCGCCGATCACCACCCCCGACCGAGCCAGCCACTCGGCGGTCCGCTCGGTCAACTCGATGTAGACCGGTCCGGTCCGCTCCGGTTCCGACCCCAGATCGAACTCTCGCCAATATGCCGTGGTTTCACCATCGACGGTGCGCAGTTCCAGTACTGCCCACGCGGGCTCACCCCGAACGGGTTCGATGCGCAGCGTGATGAGCATGCCGTGCGGCGTCGACTGCACCTGCTCGACATCCAGCGAGAAGTCGTCCCCGTCTACGTCGCCGAACCCGGTGAATATCTCCTCCGAGCCGCGACCGTGCCGCTCCAGCAACGTCGGAACCGGCCATCCCAGGGAATTGTCATCCCACAGCGACCCTTGGTATTCCACGTTGACGAACAACGCGGGTTTGGGATCGATCCCGTTGCGCCGCAGTTCGGCGCGGAGATTGGCGACGTTCTTCGGGTCCGATAGGTCGAGCGGGAACGCCCCACCGTAGGGTATGACCTCGACCAACCGCCCCGCCTTGATCTTCCAGAGACCAAAGGCCGCCGGTCCGCCTTCCTCCTCGGCGTACGTCATGCACAGATTGGTGTGCGTCCCCTCCGCGTCGGTGCGGAACCCTTTACCGGGTATCGAGTCCATCGTGAAGCAGTCACCGCTCGCCCGGGTCGTGCTGTACGGCTCGTTGTCCGGTCCGACGACGAACAACGGCTTGCCACCGTCCTGGATGATCCGCACCCGTCGCATCGTCTCCCGTACCGCCATACCCTCCGGGTTGGTGACCGGGACCACGTCATAGGTCGGCTTGCTCGGTTCGACCAGGCCGAGGCGGATATTCGTCTCGCGGACCGGGCGCGACGGGAGGCCTTCCGGTTCGCGGTCGGCGAAACCGTGCCGGTTGGGCAATGCCAGTACCGGTTCCCGCAGCTGGGCCTCGGTGAGCTGTTCGGGCACGAAGTCGCGGATGACCACGCGGCGACCGGCATCGACCAGATCGACGCGGGCGACCCCGTTCTCGACGACCAGCACCAGTGCGATCAGGTGCGCCAGCGGGCCGTCCAGGTTCTGCGCAACGAACATCTCCAGCCCGTCGCCCGCGTTCTCGTCGTCCGGGTTCCGGCGTTTGAGCTCGTCATGCCAGGCCATCAGCCGGTCGAAAGCCTCGCCGATATTGTCCAGCTGCTCGAACAGCACCGGATCCTGATCCGGCCCGGCCGCCCACTCCTCGACCGTACTGATCCAAGTGCCCGCCAACGGGTTTGCATCCTGGATGCCACCCGGGTCCCGGTTGTTGCGGATCGCGTTGGCACGCATCGCTTCGGGAGCACACTGATTCGCCTGCGGCCGCTCCGAATCCGGTCGTGCGTGTCGGGTATCGCCCTCGACCTGCGGCAGGTCGTCCGGCTGCCGCACGATCCGACGCAGGACCTCGCCGGCCCGCGGTGCGGTCGGCTCGGTGCTCCTCGGCGTCGGGCGCGCCGAATCCTCAGTGCGCGGCGGGCCGTCGGCGACCTCGCGCAGGGCGGCGTCCACCCTGCCGTCGAGACCGGCCAGCTGCACCGCGATGCGCCGGATCTGGTACGCGGCCCCGCCCATTTCGTCGATCCAGTACAGCCGGTCGGCTGCCGCGCGCACCGGCCCGAACTCCGGGAGGACCTGCCGCAGCCACCGCACCTGGTGCGGTGGCACCGACAGCCGCCCGTCGTCACCGAGCAGCCGGCGCCGCAGATCCGCCAACAGCGGGTCCGCTGACAGCAGCTCTGCCAGTCGCGACTCCGCTCGCTGCCGTTGCCCACGCAACACAGCGATGCTCTCTACCCAGGTACGACGCAAGTTCAGGCCGGCGAATTCAGGCCGGGCGGCGACCGAGTCGAACAGCGCCTCCAACCGGCCTTGGTCCGCTTCCAGATTCCGCCGCTGATCAACCAGATCCGTGAGCCGATCGGCCAGCCCTTGCAGCCGGGTAACCTCATCGATGGCCGCGCGGTGCCTGCCCGCAATGGCATTCAGCTCTTGCAGACCACGATAGCGATCCTGAAGTCGCCCAGCCAGATTCGTATTACCAGTGCTTGGGCCGGCGGCGGCCCCCGGCCTGCGCGGATCGAAGATCCGGCCGAGTCCGCCGGTCGCGCTCCGCGCCTGGGACAACAGCTCGGCCACGTTCGCCGTCGTCACCTCATCGTTCCGGAAGTTCTCCCAATGGGCCCGGCTGCGTCCCCTGAACTCACGCAGGGTGTTCGCGGCAAGGGTTTCGGCTCCGGCGAGCGCGGTTTCCAGGGCGGCGATGCCGTCGCGACGCGCATCGGCCCTGGCGACGTCGAATGCCCGCAACCGTTCCTCGGCGTCGGCACCCAGATCCGCCAGTCCCTCCCCGGCGGGCCGTCGATACTCCGCCGTCGGCGACGCATCCGGAGTCACCATGCGGATGGTGAGGGCCCCTACCTGACTGCTCTCCGATAGCCGCAAGATACCGATACCGCGTTGCACGGTCGCGAGGATCGCCGAAGCGCTGCCATGCGTGACGAATTCGAATGTCGGCGCGTCGTCCCCGCGGCCCCGGCCCTGCCAGTGGTCCCAGGCTCCCACCAGGCCGTCGACGATATCGGCGGCCAGAAGCAGCCCCGCGGCCTCGAGCGGCCCCTCGGGCGCGAACCACACCACCACCGCATGGCCAGGATCCTGCGCATCCAGCCAATCCATAGCGGCGCCGAGGCCCCTCGACACCGAGGCCCCGACCCCGCGCCCCACGACCTCCACCCGGATGGTGTGCGCCTCCGGCGAACCGATGATGGCCATCACCCGGCCATCCGCGCCACGCGGCACATCGGTCAGCACCGCCAACGGCCTGCGGTCTGCCGCGGCACGCCTGCGCAGCTCGTCGAACTCCAGGGTGCGGTCCTGCAAAAGCTGAGGCCAATGCGGTTCGGTGCCACCATGGCCCTGGTCGATCAACCGGGTGCGTTCGGCCTCGACCGTATCGGCATCGGCCAGGCCCCGATCCGACCATGTGATACCGGGAGTCGCCGCCACCCAACCAGGCAGCTGCTCGATCAGCAGCGTCTGCTCGGTAGGCGACAGCATGCGCCACTGTTCATTCACCCGGCTGCCGCGGATGTGCGGCAGGTTCCCGCCGAACGCCCGAGCCCAGATCAGCAGCGCGGCGTCCCGCCGTCCGACACCCTGGGCCAGCAACGAGAAGACCCCGTCTTCGGCAGCGTCGATCCCGCGCCCCCCGGCGACTTCCCGCTCCTCTGCCGTGAAGAGGGCCACCCTGAGTTTGATGACCTGGAGGTACAGCCAGTTGTACCGTTCCAGCCATTGCTCCTGGTTCGGGTCATCATCGTTGATTCTGTGCCTGAACGCCTCCGCATAATCACGTTCCAGCGTGTCGATACCGCGGGCGAGTACATCGGCGCGCAGGAACATCCGCGCATGCCCGAGCACGCCATCGAGCTCAGCCAGGAATTCCGCAGCGGAACGGCCATGTCCCCCACCGGCCACCAGGTTCCGCACTCGCTGCCCGGCCAACCAGTTCGGCGGTTCCGAATTCCCGGCAGCGATATGGTCGGCCAACTGACGGCGCAAAATCGTAAGTTGCGCGATCTCCTCCGGACCGATGTTCGCCGGATCGCGCAGAAACTGCGGTCCCGCCGTGGTGAGGGCGGCAACGGACGCGGCCCGCCGCAGCAGCGTGTCGTTCCGCAGCTGAGTGATTTCCGGCCCGAGTCCCTTGCCGGACGATGCGCCGACGTAGATCTCGCCCTGCGGGATGGTGTCCGGGTCAACCGGGTTCGGGTTGTCGAACTGGACCGGAACCCCACCGGCATCCAAGTGCAACACCATCACCGGCGGACCACCCGGATCCGGCGTCCAGTCGTACCTGAACTCTCCGTTGATCGGGTCGCGGTACTCCAGGTGCTGGACACCGTCCACGACATGCCGGATCACCCAGACCAGGTGATATCCAGGCCCGCTCCTGACTGTTCCGGGCTGTTTCGGGATGGCCACCAGCATCTTGATCCCGTTGCCACCCGGATTCCGGCTATCCGGCCGTAGCCGATCCAGGTTCCGCCCACGGAACTCGAAGTCATCGACCGCCTCGTCGAGGTTCGCCCACCACTGCGGCTCGATGGGATCCTCGCGCTGTTCGGCGGTGGCGAACTCGGCCACGCCCTCACGGAATGACTTGCCGCGCAGCCGATCAGCGGCTGTGATCCGCATGTCGGTGCGGCCGGTGACCCCCGCGACATCGGCCTGCACCACCGTGAAGCACTGGTTGGGTTCATCCACCCACATCTCGCGCGGGCGCTTGTATTTCAGCGCGCCATCGGCCAGGCCCGAATTCAATTCGGCGTCGAGCTCATCCAGCCGATCGTGCAGGACGTGGTATTCGTCCACCACCTCGGCCATCGCGGTGAAGTGCCGGGCGAGGTCGATTGGGGTCGCGATCAAGCGCTGCCGCGGATCGCGCCCGATCTGATCGGCCTTCTGCCGCAAGGCATTCGCCCATCGCGCGGGCGTACCCAACGTCGCAATGTCGACTTTGCCGAATGTGGCCATGACGTCAAGCTGCCTGCGCTTGTCCTTGACCTGCCGCCAGACCTCGTGGTGTTCCCGGGCCTTGGCTGCCATCCGCTGCGCCTGCCCTGGCTCGGTGGGCTCGGCCTGCGCCGGCTGGGCCTCGGACGCGGCGTCCGCGATGGTCCGCATGGGGCGCAAGGTGCGGCGGTGGCGGGTCGCCGGGCGTGGCTTGTGCCGCAGGGCGGCGACGGTGATGTTGTCCTTGCTCTTGACCAGCGCCAGGTTCATCAACGCGGTGACGAGCTTCTCCGGATCTTCGGCATGCTCCTCGAGGGCGTTGTTGAAATCGACCGGAGCCACGCAGTTCAAGCCGTCGGTGTACACGGTCACAGTGACCTCGCCGGACACCTCCACGACTTCGGTGTACTTCGCCCGGCCCTTCGGGGCGCCTACCCCCGTGGTGATGGCATGCTGAAGCGCACCTGGTTTGGCCCCATTGCGCTTCAGATGCTCCGCCGCCTCGACGTCGGTCAGGTCGTCCAGTTCCCTGACCAAGGCGAGCATGCTCGGTCGCATCCCGTATACCCGCAGGCGCTCAACCACCTCGGTATCGGTCAGTTCCTTCATATCCCGGAACCAGTTGAGAACCGAGTGATCCCGGGTCACCAGTTTCGACCCGACCTTTGCCCGACTGTCGCCGACCCAGGTGACCGTGACCAGCCCCTGCTGGACCATAACGATCACAATGGTGCTGGCGGGCGGATTCTGGTCGCTCCGGTACCGGTCGTCGGCTGCCAGCCTTTCCGCGATGTCCTGGGCCACGTCGACCGCCTCTTCCGACGCGGCTTTCGCGACGAATGCCCCTCCCGCAGAGTCCTTGACGACCTTCCCGATGTGACCCATAGCCGCCGCCGCGACCTTTTCCGCCAGGACACCCCCACCCGCCGAAGTCGACACGCCGTCGCAGATCACCGCGACCTCGATCGGTTCACCGTCGTGATCGAACACGGCCAGTCGCATCGCATCCTGATTGCCGTGACCGTGCCGTTCGGGTATGCCGATATGGCTGATCCCGGCACCCGCGGGCCCCAGGTCCACCAGGACATGCGGCTCGTTGCCCGTGAATGCCGCGGGGAGCAGCGCGCGAGATGGCTCGTTCGCTGCGACCCCCGAATCCGTGCGGTGTTCGGTTGGTAGCTGGAACCGTTGCCGGGCTTCGGATTCGGGCGACAGCGGATGCTCCGACAGCACCCATTCGCCGGGTGGCGCCGCCGGCGGCGGCGGAAACGCCGCAATCCCGCCGGTAGCATTGTCGGGCCCGCCGTCGACCAAGGCCTGGTCGGCCAGCGTGACCGCGATCGCCCGCAGATCATTCGGATGGGCGGCGACCACATCGGCGAACGCGTACAACGGCATACCGTCGGTCAACACCCCGATGACCCGGTTGCCTTCGATGGCGAACGTTTTGATGTAGCTCGTCGGATCCGCCGGGAGTTTTTTCTCCGCGGCGAAATAGTGGTGCTCGATATCGGTGGGATCCACCGGATCCAGTATTTCGGCGCCTGCCATCGGATCATCCGGGTCCACCGAAAGCACTTCGACGTCACCGAATTTCCCGACAATGATCTTTCCGGGCAGGATGATCGCCGCCGCCGCGGAAGCCCCGGGCGTCCGCTGCCCCGGGTTCAGGTTCGCGTACTCGGCGGCGGTCAGGTTTTCGATCGCATCCATGCCCTCCTCGAACGCCAGCTGCATCGCCGCTTCGGGTGCGATACCCGCCTGCAGCTGTACTGCCAGGGTGTCGCGGATCGTCTGCACGACGAGTTCCGATGCCTTCTCTCCATGCTTCCGCGAGGTGACCCCATCGCCGGACACCAACACGGTCGCCGGTTGACCGTCGAACGCACCGACCGCGAACGCCATCGCGTCCTCGTTGCCGTGGCCGTGCTTGGCGGTATCGCCGTTATTGGTGATCAGGACGGCTGCGTCCGGCCCCCACCGCGATCGCGACCTCGAGTGCGCAGCCTCGACGACATGTCGTTCCCATGGCGCACCGAACAGCAGGGTGTCCTCGCGGGGCATGTGCACGCCGTGCAGTGCGCTGGGTTCCTCGCCTGGTTCGAGGGGGTGTTCGAGGACACCGTTGTGGGATTTGATGAAGGTGGCCTGGTGCGGTTCTCCCGCGAAAAGCCGGAGGAATAGGTCGATCGCGGTGGTGCCCTGGTGGGTGTATTCGCCGTCGCCGTTGTAACACTGCTGGAGGAGGTATGCGTCGACTTCGTTCATGCCCTCGTGGGGGTACCTGCCGCCGCTGTAGCTGTGTTTGATCTCGACCCCGTGTACCGGGTCGTGGGCGATGTAACCGGTGTGTCCGATACCGTCGCGGTATTCGACGACGAACGCTGCTCGCATACCGGGGGTATTGCGCACCAAGTTGACCAGCTGCGCCATCGTCAGCTGACCGTGATGGTTGCGGTCGAAGTTCGCGCCCACTTTTTTCGCGAGATTGATCGCGGTATCGCCGGCCAGCCGGTTGCCGCGCGGTGGTTTCACCGGTTGTGGACCGACCCGGCCGGTGGCATCCCAGTTCGCCCATGCGAAGGCCCAGTCCGCAAAGGTCGCGCACTCGCCGACCAACAGCGGCTGGTCCGCGTCGCCGTCGGCGATGCCGGTGTTCGGGGTCGTGCCGTCCTGCGCTGCCTGCTCGGTGAGGAACTCGACGGTCTCGGCCAGCTCGGCCGTGAGGTTCTCGATTATCCGGATCTCGGCCTGCAGAGCTGTGATGACCGCGGGATCGGCGCCGGGCTCCTGGGGCTGCTTGTCCCGGTCTTTGTCCCGCTCATCGCCGAGTTCGATCCGCTTGTGGTCCAGCGCGGTACGGGAGGCGAGGGTACGGACCGCCGCGGGCAAGCCCGCGGCCGCCAGTACCGTGTCGGGATAGGCGGTAATGAACGCGGCCCGTTCGTCCTCGGTCAGTCGCGGCCACAGCACCCCGAGTTCCCGAGCCCGGGCCCGCCGGTCGGCCTCGAGATCACGTACCCGGCCCGCACCGGGCACCAGGTCCGCCAGCCGCGCCCCTTCGCGCTCCAACGCTTTCGCTACCACCGCGCGCGCACGCCGCACCGCCCGCGCGCGCTCGGCCCGCATCCGGGCGCGGCGAGCCGCGCGACCGGGCAACCCGCGACCGGGTGCACCGAGGGCTGCGGGCCGATCGGCGCCGGTCGCATCGGGTTCGGCAGCGCCGGTCCCGGCCGCGGTGGGCTGGGGCAGGCCGGCCAACGCCGCGGGGTCCGGTGTCGACAGCGCCGTCGACCCACGACCCGGCGTCGCCACCGGCGCAACCGCGGGTGCTGTCGGAGGCTGCGGACCCGTATCGGGGGCCGCGGGTGTGCTCGGCAGCGGGTCTTCGACCGTGTCGACCTTCTCGGCGGTCGCAGCGTCATCGGCCACGGTGGTGTCCGATCGCAGGCCGTCCCCACCGTTCAACGCGGCTACCGCGTTCTGCAGGATGTCGATCTCGGCCTGCAGGGTTGTGGCCAGCAGACCATCCGGGTCTGTCTCCCGCACTTCGCCGAGTTCGATCCGCTTGAGATCCAGTGCCGTACGAGCCGCGCGCAGCCGAAGAGGGTCGGGCATATCGACCGCGCCCAGGAGCGTTTCCGGGTACGCCGTGGCGAAGGCGTCCCGTTCCTGCGGGGTGAAGCCGGTGTCCCACACCTGCATGAGCAACCGGGTCCGTGCCCGGAAGTCCGACCACACATCACGCACTCGCCCCGCACCCGGGATCAGGTCCGCGAGCCGCACCCTTTCGCGCGTCAACGCCGCCGCCACGATCTCACGTGCGTCCTGCACTGCCTGCTCACGTTCGGCCCGCAGCCGAGCCCGCCGAGCCGCGCGACCGGGCAACGCATCATTGGGCGCGCCCACCGCCGCAGGCTGATCGGTATCAGCCACATCGGGTTCCGCGGCAGCGGGCCGCGCCGGAGTCTGGTGCTGCAGGCATGCCAACGCCACCGGATCCGGCGTCGTCAGTGCCGTCGACTCACGCCCCGCAACCAGCACCGGCGCAGCAGGGTCCGCCGCAGGAGCAGTTGGTCGCCGCCCCCGCGTGTCGACCGGAGCCGCATCAGAATTCGTCGGCAGGGCGGCCGCAGCATCATCGACCGTTGCATTGTCCGATTGTGGTTCGTCCGCCGCGGCCAGGGCGGCGGTCAACTGTTCCACCCGCTCGATGTGCGTCTGCAGTGCGGTGATCAGCGCGGTATCCGGGTTGTCTTTCGTTTGCTCGTCGCCGAGCTCGATCCGAATCAGGTCCACCACCGTATGGGCTGCCCGGATCCGATCGGTATTCGGCAGGCCCGCGGTCCCCAAAACCGTTTCCGGATACGCCGCGATAAATGCCGCCTGCTCCTGCGGGGTCAACCGCGGCCATAGTGCGACAAGTTGCCGGGCCCGGGCCCAGGCGTCGGCCCGAACATTACGCACCCGACCCGCACCTGGCACCAGATCGGCGAGCCGTACTCCTTCGCGCTCCAGCGCCGCGGCCACCACGTCACGCGCCTGCTGTACCGTTCGCTCACGCTGGGCACGCAGCCGGGCCCGACGGGCGGCACGACCGGGCGAAGCAGCCGCCGCCGGTTGTCCGGTGGAGCCGTCGACAGCCGTCGAATTCCCCTCCGCGGCAGGCTGATCGGCACGAGCCACATCGAGGTCGATGATCTCCACGCTGTGTCCGAGGCTGTCTCCGGCCGCATCAGGAGCTGTCCCGGACCGGTCCGGCAGCTGTTCGAACGCGGTGTCCAACATCGCCGGGTCCGGCGTGGTCACGGCGGTGGCTTCGCGACGCGGGATCGCCACCGGCACAGTGGCATGTGCCGTCGGGCGCGTGCTGCGCACGACCCACCCCCACGAGCCGGTCGGGCCGGTAGCGGAATCCGCCTCAGTGGTATCGGTGTCGGTGTCGGTTGCCGCCGTCGACACCTCGGGCTCCGGCTCCGATACCAGATGTGGACGGGGTTCCCGGTCTGGATCGAACCCCGGATTCGCGACAAACACCTGAACAGCCGGCATGTCCGCTATGGCCGGCGCAGCAAGGTCGTTCTCGAACCGACCCAGGAAGAACTGCGGAGCGATCCCACCCGCGAACACGTGCATATGCCCCCACACGAACCTCCCCCGTGTTCCCTGCACCAGATACATCCGAGCCGTCGCACCCGCAGGCCCCAACGCCGCCCGGGCCGCCTCCGGTGAATCGTGCGCTACCACCACACCGTCGATCCCCAGCAGATTCGGCATCGCATCCGGATGCACACCATCCACAAACGGCGCCACCGTATTTCCCTCCGGCACCGCTACATACGCCACTCCCTGCGCCACGTACTGCACCGGCGTCGACGACTTCCCCAAGCGCCCCAACAGACCCGCGATATCCACCCCCTTCTTCTCCACCGCCCCAGCCAACGGATCCTGATCAACCGTCAGGCCCGTCGCCTCCATCCCCTGCTGCACCTCCTGCGCCGTCGGTGCCGATGGCCTATCCGCCCAGCGCGCGGCCGCCGCGCGGGCAGCCTCCGCTCGCTGGGTCCCCCGCTCCTGGCGGAACTCCCGCATATCCGCCACCAATGCCGCAACCTGCTCGGACAGTGACGGTTCCGGCTCGGCCAGCTCGCGGGGCTCCCGCTCCGGATCGAAAGCGGAATTCTCCACGTAAATCGACATGTCCCCGGAAATTTCATGCCACCCCAGCACGAAATTCTCCGCGAAACCGCCCACGAGCAATGCCATCGTCGGATTCGGTGAAGATCCCGCCCGTATGAAGCCCGGCGCCTTCACCACCACCACGCAGCCAGCGCCGAACGCCTCCGCTTGCTCCAGTGAGGTGAACCCGGATACATAGCCCCGATCCCCCGGGGTAATCCCCTCCGCCAAAACCTTCGCCAAATCCGACACCGGGATAAATGCCTCGACCCCGTCTTGCACCCATGTCACCGGGGCCTGCTCCCGGCCCCACGTGGCCAGCACCCGGTCCACGCCCACCGTCGCCCGCCCCTCCGGCGTTGCCGCAGGCATCGGATCCGCCCCATCGGGCAACCCGGAAATCGCCCTCCCCAACGCCGCTTCCGCCGTGAATTGCTCCAGCGCCGCTGTCTTCGACTCCGCAAGAACCTGATCTGCTGTCAGACCCGAGCCGGTCGCCGCTGTGCCGGACTGTGCCCGTTTCGCCAGGCGCGCGGCCGCCGCACGCCGGCGCCGCTGCGGATCTGCGGTATGCGGCGTCGCACGCTCCCCGTCCTGCGCCGATGCCGGCTCGGCGGACGCCGGGCGCACCGGTTGCGGCCGTGGCCTGGGGTTGGGGTCGAACCCCGGATTCTGCACGAACACCGCAACAGCCGGCATGCCCTCGAAATCGGGGACATCCAAATCCGCGTCGTCGTCTTGGTACCGGCCCATGAAGAACTGCGAAGCGATCCCACCCACAAACAAGTGCGCATTCCCCTGCACGAACCTTCCCCGGCGCCCCTGCACCAGATACACCCGAGCTGTCGCACCCGCAGCCCCCAACGCCGCGCGCGCCGCCTCCGGCGAGTCGTACGCCACCACCACACCGCCGACTCCCAGCACATCCGGGTGCGCACCATCCACAAACGGCGCCACCGGATTCCCCTCCGGCACCGCTACATACGCCAGACCCTCCTCCACATACCGCGCCGGCGTCGACGACTTCCCGAAGCCCGTCAACAATGCCGCCATATCCACCCCGTCGGCCACCACCGCCCCGGCCAACGGATCCTGATCAACCGTCAGGCCCGTCGCCTCCATCCCCCGCTGCACCTCCTGCGCTGTCGGCGCCATCGGCGGGGCCGCCTCGGCCTCTTTTCGCGCAGCAGCCTCCCGCGCAGCCGCCTCCCGCTTCCGCTCCTCCTCCCGGAACTCCCGCATATTCGCCGCCAAATCCGAAATTTGTTCGGACAGCGACGGCTCCGGCTGCGCCGGCTTCGTTTCTTTCCGCGGCACCCGTCCCGCAACAAAGCCAAGGTTCTGCACAAAAATCGAGACTGCTTCCACCCCCTTCCCGGACACCACGTGTTTGCCCACCACATATCGGCCGGCCACACTGTCCAGGAGCATCACCACCCCCGACGCCTCGTCGATGAACCCACCCGGCGCGTCCACCACGGCCACGCACTCCGCGCCGAACTCCATCGCTTTTTCCAGCGAGGTCAACCCCAACACCGCCCCCGCGGTATCGTCGCCCACCATCCCGGTCTCGAACAACACCTCCTCGCCCTTTACCAACGGGACATACACAACCGGCCCCGTCTGCTCCCCCAACCAGCGCACCCGACCCGGCGCATCCGGATTCCCCCAGGACGCGGGAAGCGTTTTCGGATCAACCGCCCGACCATCCATTGCCGCGGGCGCCGGATCCGCCCCCGCGGGCAACCCCCTGGCCTCCATCCCCCGATACAATTCCTGCTCCGAGGGCCGCAACGCATCCGCGAGCCACGCGGCAGTTTCCTTGTCCTGCTGCCGCTGCCACTTCCGATCCGCCGAGTTCGGTATCTGCGCAACCCGGTCGGTCTCCTCCAGCGCATCCGGCACCGCGGGCTTGGGCTGCGATTGCCGGTCGGGGTCGAACCCCGGATTCGGCACGAACGCCGCAACATCCGGCAAGTCCTCGAACTCCGGCACATCCAGCCCGATGTCATTATTCGATTGGAGACGGCCGAAGAAATTGTGCGCAGGTATTCCCCCCACATACAGATACGCCTTGTCCCCATTGGGAAGTTCCTGCTCGAACCTGCCTCGCCGGCCTTGCACCACATACACCCGGCACTGTCCGCCCTCAGCCGCCCGCGCGGCCTCGGGGGATTCGTACGCCACCACCACGCCCGAGGTCTTCGACGTCATACCGTTCACGAAGGGCGCTTGCGGGCTCCCCTCTTTCACGGCCACATACGCCACCCCGTCGTCGGTGAACGTCGGCGGATTCGCCGACTTGCCGAAACCCGCCAGCAGATGGTCCAGCTTCACCCCGGTCAGATCCGCCGCCCCCGCCAGCGGATCCTTATCGGCCGTCAGCCCGGTGACGTCCTTGCCTCGCTGTATCTCCTGCGGCGTCGGTGGCTTCGGCTTCTCGGTCGGCACAACTTGCGCCTGCTGCGGGCGGGTCGGCGCATCGGCCGGGCGTGGTTTCTGCGCCGGCGCCTCCGGCCGCCCAGCATTCACCGGCTCCGGAGATGCCGATTTCCGCGCCGGATCGAAACCGGAATGCTCCACATAAATAGACATATCCCCGGAAATTTCATGCCACCCCGCCACAAAATTCTCCGCGGCCCCACCCACGAACAGCGCCATCGGCTCCCCCGAAATCCCCTCCCGAATGAAGCCCGGCGCCTTCACCACAACCACGTTGCTCACACCGAACCTCGTCGCCTGCTCCAACGACGTGAACCCGGAGACATAACCCGAGCGACCGGGCGAAAATCCCTCCGCCAGGACTTTCCCCAAATCCGACACCGGGAAAAACGCCTCAGTCTCTCCCACCCAGGTCACCGGCTTGTCACCATGCCCGAAGTCGGCGAACACTCGGTCCAGACCCACGGTCCGCTGCCCCTGGGGCGTCGCCGCGGGCATCGGATTCTCCCCCTCCGGCAACCCCGTCGCCGCCCGCCCCAACTCCGCATCCACCCGCAACCGCTCCAGCGACGTCCGCTGCAGCTCCGCCAGAAACTGGTCCGCCGTCTGCCCCGAACCGGCATTCGGGTCACTGCTCGGTCGCCCCGGCGCCTCCCCGGCTGACGGAGCCGAAGCATCAACCGGTACAACCGGGCCGCCATCGGTTTGATCCCCAGCCGTAGCCGGCCCACCCGCCTGGTTCACCGGCGTAGCGGGCGTCGCAGGCGCAGCGGGCGGCGCCGCCCCCGCTTGCGGACCCGCCACCACACCGGCACTTGCCGGCGGGGTCCGTGGCACGACCGGCCGCGCACCACTCTGCGATGGCCGATCGAGCGCCGACCCAGTGCGTGAATCACCCTGTACCGCAGGCGATCTCCCGCCGGAGCCGGGGTCCGGCGATGCGGCCCTCGGTGCGCTGTCCGCGCCGGTCCGCGTGGTGGTGTCCGGGCGCGGCGCAGTCCCGTCGTGCAATGCCGACCCGGACGTATCCCGCGCCGTGGTCCACTCCCCCTGAATCTTCCTCAGCTGCGCGACGTCACCCGTCTGGTACATGTTGCCGCGCCCATTGGCATTCGCCTCCTGGTGCACCTCCCCGATCCGGTCGAAGAACCCCCTGGCCTGCTCACGAGCCGGGCCCTCCGGGAACTTGTCCGGGTGCATCTCCCTGGCCAACTGCCGAAACAGCAGCCGCCCCTCCTGACGCGACTCAGCAGTCAGCTCACCCCGATCCCACGCCAACTTCCTCCCACCCTCGAAACCCGCCTCCCCGGCACCCCGAACCTCCGGCACCGGACGCATCCCGCCCAACGCACCCAAACCCGCACCCGCGAACAACATGTGCGGATCGGCCGCCGCCGCGAACGCCTGCCACGCCACCGTCCCATGCAGCGCCGACTGCATCACCGCACCGCCGAGACCCATCCCCACCATCGCCGCGGTCCCCGCCACCGCGCCCGTCGTGATCCGCTGCGCCAACGCCGGTATCGCGAACCGCCCCATAAAGTTCTGCATAAACCGCGCCGCAGGCCCACCCGCCAACGGCCCCGCCGCGAAAGACGCCCCCATCGTCAACGCCGAATCCCAGTGGAAACCGTCCCCCGACGCCAAACCAGCAGCCGTGTCGACCCCGAAACCCACCAGCCCCTGCTTGCCCGCCGCCCTCACCAGATTACTGCTCAGCAACTTCGCCAGCGTGCCACCGGAAGTCTCCCGCAAAGCAGGCAACACCCCGAACCGCTTCAGCAACGGCTGCAGCATCCCCGCGGCCCGGGCCTCCCCCATCGCCGCCGCCGCCTCACCCAACCCACGCAACGCCTGCCCCCGAACAAGCTGCTTACCCTCCTGGATGATCAATTCCTCGACCACCGGCAACGCCGCCCGCCCCCACGGCGTGAACCCCAACGCCGCCCGCGCCGCCCACAACGCATACAGCGTCACCGCCGCGAAACCCCACATAATCAACTGTGTTTTCGTGACACCATTCGCCGTCTTCACCAACGCGTTCCCGAATTGCGTCATCGCATCAGCGAATTCGTCGAACGAAAACTCCCCCGACTCCAGCAACCCCAACGCCTTCAACAACGGCTGGGTCGCCTCACCCACATAAATATCCGCAACATTGCCCTGCGTATTCCGAACCGCCTCGGTCAACGCCCGCACCCGCGGAGCCATCCCCAACAAACCACGCTGAGCCAACAGCTCCAAATCCCCCGCCCTGGTATCAGGCAGCTCCATACCGAAATTCAGCAGCTCCCCGATACCCCGCAACAATGCCGGGCCCTCGACATTAAACGCCACCACACACCCCCAACCGGCGCACCATCATCACCAAGACGAGTCAGTCACCCCGGACTGCGACGCATCCCGGACGGGCTGCTCCGTATCAGTGAATTCCATAGCCTCGGACTCAGCCGCGAGCCGTTCCGGCGAGCCGAGCGGCGCGAGAGAAACCCGCGGCGCCGCAGGCACCAAATCAAGGATATCGAGAGCACCAGGCGCAAGCTCGGAAAGCTTCGGAACCTGAGAGCTCTGCTCCTGCAGCGAAGCCGTCAATCCCGCGGTTTTGCGCTGCATTTCTGTGGTGGCATTCTGCGCGGCTTCGGTGACGGCTTTCGCGATCTCCGCATAGCTCAAGTCGCCGATATCGTCGGCAAAATGGGTTTCGATGACCGTGCCTTCGGCGTTGATCGACACCGTGACACGCTTGTTCGCCGCCGATCCCGTCGCGGTGAGCAGCATCCACTGCCGCTGCATATTCTCGATCGACTTCATTCCGGCCTGCACAGAATCGACCAGATCCGTCAACCGAGCCGCCGACATCTCCTCATTGTCCACGCCTGGCTCGCTCACTTCCGTAGCTTGCCCGCGCGCTCGAGTACTTCTCCCCTGCGCTCGAGCGCTTGCCTGGCGCGGTCGAGCGCTTCTCTGCTCTGCGACTGATCACGCACTTGCTCGTTGAATGCGCGTATATCCTTGTTGTACTCGAGTATTTGCCTATTGTGCTCTTCCATCGCGATGAGCTTCTTCTTGGCTTCCCCGAAAGCCGGCCCAAACCCCTCGGGACCGTTCGCGAAATCCTCATAGGACTTGAAGACCTCAACCTGGCTTTCATAGCCAGCGATCAGACCGTCATTCTTCTCGCCGTGAGCGATGGTGCGACCGGTCTCGCCGGTGCCCCAGCATCCCCAGTACTCCTTGAACACCGACTCCATCTCCACCTTGACCGCCTCGACCTCATCGGCGAGATCCACCATCTGGTCCTGGATCTTCCCCGCGTGCCCGCTTTTGAAGGCGAACGTATCGGCCATGGCACCCACCTCGATCTGTCAGGCTTAGCTATTTTGCACTATTTTTACATGAACCAACCCATGGGGGTTCCCACATGAGGGAACGATCAAACCCTCACCATGGTTCAACGGCGCATTCTTCCCCGCCGAGCACTGTCTGAATGCGGCATATGTTCACTCGCCGAATGCCACATCCAGACAGCTCGGGACCAGGTCAGGCGCGGGAACCTTGCCGTTCCTGGTAGCGCTGTTCGAAGCCTTCGACGAAGGTGGTCGGGGCGACGGACGAGGACGAGTGCTCCAGGACGCCGTCGTCGGCGATGTAGAAGATGGCCCGGCCGATCGCAATCTCGCCACGAGGAACCGGCACGTACACCATCCAGCCGCAGCTGAACCGGTCGGCGACCAACTGCTCCAGCGGATAGCCGGTGGTGTCCAGCTGACGCCCCTCGATGTACTTGCGAACCCGGAAGATGGCCTCTTCCTCCGGCATTCGCTCCGGCAGCGACATGACCACACCGGCCAGCGACAGCTGGTACATGGCGCCGTCGATGTCGTAGCGGCCGTCGTCGCCGAAGACGTTGGTCACCGTGTCCCTGGTGACCACACCGACTTCCGCGGCTGAGATCAGCGCCGCGGCGGCGGCACGCTGCGCGGCGGTGGGCTGCTGCGCAACCAGGCCCGCGACAATCCCCGCGACCGTGTCGGCGGTCCACACACCGGGTACCGCGGTGGCGCAGTGCTCCGCGGCCGGTGATTCGCCGCGATACCAGCGGCCGGCGTCCCACCAGTAGCAGAACGACATCAACCCGGTGGCAGCACGCGGGTTGAGCACCGGGTTGGCAACCCAATCCGGCGCTCCGGCATAGAAGTTCGGCATATCGGCGCCATCGTTGTAGGTGGCGTTCAGGTTCGGCGACTCCCATACGCCACCGGACAGCACTGCCCGCCCGTCAGGCAGCGAGTACAGCGTGGACCCGCCGCGGCGAGAGCTTTCGAACCAGCCCATCGACGGCATCACCCGTGGGCCCCAATCGGATCCGGCCGCGACGAACGACGCGGAGATCACCGCCCATCGCGCCCACATCTCCGGGAAGTCCGGAAATTCGTTCTCCGCCAACACCGGCCACACCCGGGCAGCCCGATCGGCGCGCGCGTCCTCGGCGGCGTCCTGCGGGGTTCGCGACTGCCGGTTGTTGTGGCCGACATAGGCTGCCAGCCATACCGGCAGGTCGTCGCGCGGATACTCGTCCAGGTCCGCCCGGTAGGCTTCCGGCTCGAACAGCTGACCGTCCGGGAACGGCTCGTCACCGAAGTCGTAATCGACCTCGAACTCGCCGTCCGCACTCAGCCGCAGCAACAGCCGCCACCACGGTTCACCGTCCTGCTCGGCCACCAGCGCACGCTGCTGCCGCACCAGCTCCAGCACCGCTGCCGGCGGCTCCACCCGCACCGACCGTTCGCCATCGGCGTAGACGACCTGCGCCACCTCGGACGCGACGGTCAGCGCGAACACCGCGTCCAACTGCTGCCACCCGGGCGGTCCCACCTCGGCGAGCCCGTCGGCGGCGCGGCGCGCCAGCACCTGCGCCTCGTCCTGCGGCTCGGAGGCTACTTCTTCGTCGGCAGCGTCCTCGACGGCCTCCGGCTCAGCGGGCTCCGCCGAATCATCCGGGGCGAGGCTGAAGCCCACATCCGGCGCCTCGGCTTTGTCCTCCGGGCCTGGGTTTTCCTTGTCTTGATCGCTCACTACTCAGATCCTGACCGCGCGTGTGATGCATTTACTGGAACCAAAACAGTACGAGAGAGGATTTTCGCGCCGTCTTCCGACCTCTTCGCCAGCCACTGGCCCCGAGCACGACGCCCTCCTCATCCACCGAACCAGTGGCCCAGTTTACATAGCCTGGCCAGGATATTTCCCAACAGAGGGAATGCGCGGACCCCGACCGGTTCGACCTCGGCGCGACGCGAAGAAGCCGGGGTCCGACGGCGCCCGGCCAGATCATTGCGATATTCCGGACACCGGGATACCGGAGTCTCCGGCCGCCGCCGAGATGACGATGGCCCGAACAACATAGGCGGCGCAAGCACGAACAATTTCGACAGCCACTGGCCCGAAGCACCGCCGATTCGCTCAAATCTCCAGCTGCAGGGTGACTGGACCGTCGTTCACCAGCTCGATCCGCATATGCGCGCCGAACCGACCGGTGGCGACCGTGGCGCCCAGTTCACGCAGTGCCTGCGCGAAGACATCGACGAGGGGTTCCGCGGTGGCGCCGGGAGCGGCCGCCGACCACGAGGGGCGCCTGCCCTTGGCGGTGTCCGCGTACAAGGTGAACTGACTGACCACCAGGATCGGCGCGCGTAGATCCGCGGCCGAGCGCTCGCCCTCCAGAATCCGCAGCCACCACACCTTGTCGGCCAACGCTTTCGCGGTCGCCGCGGTGTCGGAGTGCGTCACGCCGACCAGAACGAGCAGACCGTGCGGGACGCCTTGGCCCGCCGGGTCGATGCGACCGACCACTTGGTCGTCGACGGTCACCTGCGCCGAAGTCACGCGCTGCAAGAGGGCTCGCACGACTCCCGATCATGCCTTGCCCCAGAGCCTGAGCGGCCGCATGGGTGACCTGCGCCGGCGGACAGCAGCGAATCCAAGAACGACATCGCCGAACCGCACAGCGTCAACCTGGCCCGCGAGCGGAGCCGTTCGGCCCGGCGCCGGCTGGATGATACCGACCGCGTCGCCGTGCTGCCTCGACGCGCGGTGCACCACCGATGCGGCGTCAGTGTTCGAGTAGTTCTCGGAGCAGGAGTTCGGTCTTCGGGGTGAGCAGGTGGGGTGGGTAGTGCTGCGCAACGGAGTCGAGTGCTTCGTCGATGGTGCGGAAGCCGCAGAGCCGGTAGAGGAATTGCAGATCTTCGGCATCGCGCTCGATGCGGGCGGCAGCGGCTTTCATCGCGAATAGGTAGGGAGGAGAGGCGATACGGACGCTGATGCCCGGTTGTTCGAACAGGGTGGTGGCGTTCGGGTCCGGTCCGGGGAGAAAGCCTTTGACGGCGTCGTTGAGCCAGTCGTCGGCGAGGCCATGAGCGCGGGCGATGTCTTTGGCGGCGGCGTAGACAGTGTTCTTCGGTTCGAAGACAGCGTCGAGGTCGCGGGTCGCTCGACGGGTGCTGTAGGCGAGTGCCATGGCGCCGCCGCCGACGACGAACAGGTCGGCATGCTCCCCCTTGGCTGCCAGCGCGGAACCGAGATCGGTCAGTAACGCGATGATGGTGTCGCGGTCGAGCAGGCTCATACACTCACCAAGGACGAACGGTCGAGGAACACGCCTCGGTTGGCCAGTTCCGGTGGCGCCGAGACGAATGCGGCGATATCCAGGCCCGGTGTGGGCCGACCGAGGATGTCTTCGATGACGAACCAGAATCGTCGCAGGAAACGGCCGGGGGACGCAGCCCAGCCGGGGACGGGGAGTTCGGCGCGGTGGCTGACATATTCGGCGATGCCGCCCAGCAACGCGTCCCAGCGATGGTCGCCGACTGTGTCGGGTTCGCTCCCGATCGCCTGGCGAATCGTCGGATTGTCGAGGGGGGCGATGTCGTCAAGGAACTGGACGATCTGCCGCAGCGCCTCGCCGGCGCCCGCACCGGCAAGGGAAACGCGCACCTCGCCTGCGGTGCGGTCCAGTGACGGTATGGATCGGGTGGTCCGCGCATCGAGTTCGGCTCCGACTGCGTCGGCGTAGCGAGTCATCGTGCTCAGCCGAGGATCGGCAGCCCCGGATTCCAGCCGGGCGATGGCGGACTGGGTCGTCCCGATGCGTGCGGCCACGTCGGCTTGGGACAGGCCTCGCCGCAGGCGTGCGTCACGGAGATGGGTCAATAGATCCGGTGGCGTGGTCACACTCAAATTATAGCGTATACGCTATGACACCGGCTCGACCGAATCTGCTGTCGGCCGCCGCGGCAACACCGCCGATGGTGCCATCGCTGTTCTTCCGGTTGCACTCGTACTGCAACATGCCATCACCGCGGCTACCACGGGGGTCGACGTTGACACATTGCTGCACCATGCTGCGACGAGCACCCTGGCGAGGACCTGCCGGTGTGGCTGGCGGCAGACATGGGCCGCGGCGACCGGCAGTCGCGCACTCCGCAGCAGGCTGCCGAGTCGGCGCGAGCCGACCGGGCCGCGAAGGTGTGACCGCTATCGCGGTGTGCCTGTTGCTCGTTCGCTGCGCTCACTCCTGAACGGGCCTACCAGGCCGCGACGGATGCAGGTGCGCGCGGGCGGCAACCGTGACAGACTCGCTCAGAAAAGAAGCGTTGCGCGGGCCGCCGCGCGTTGGCGGAGGATCATGCTGGAAACGAGGATCGCGATGGATCTGGACGCGCTGGAGCGCCGGATCGGCGACGATCGGTATGCGGCCCTCGACCGTTCGGTCGAAGCCGATCTGCGGCTCGCCACCTCCCTCGGCGAACTCGCCAAGGGCCTGATCGCCACCAAGACCAATGGGTCGGTCCGGGATCGGACCAGGGAGGCGCTTGCGCCCGCCGAGGAAGCGGTGGCGATCCGCCTGCGCCTGCTCTCCAGGGGCCAGGTTCTGACGGCACGCCTCGCGGGCGAGCTGAATGATGCGCTCCGATCCTTCGAGCAGGCAGCGCGGCACAGCGGTCGCAGAGAACTCGCGACGACGACGATTCGCCGCGCATGCGACGTGTACCGGCACGTGGCCAGGGCACATCCGGAAGTCGCCGGTCCCTGCGCCGACGGGCTGTCCAAGTGTGGCGTCTGGCTGGGCAGGCTCGACCAGGGCGCCGCGGTGGCGGCGACCGAGGAGGCGGCCCGCATCCGCGCCGCACTCGCCGCAGCGAATCCGGACCTCTCCGGCAAGTACCTCGCCAGCCTGAGCACCCTGCTGCGGACGCTGATGGTCGGTCGCTCGCGCAAACAAGCCATCGCCATGTATCGCGAACGGTATTCGGTCCTGACCTCCACGAGCATGTCGATCCGATTGCGCGCGTGCGGGATTCAAGATCTGGATCTCACGCCCAAATCGCATCGCGCTCTACTCGAGCTGGGCTGCCGCACGCTCGAACAGGCCGGGCGGCTGACCCAGCAGCAGGTCATGTTCAAGTCCTCCGGCGACCTGTCGACCGTCGAGGAGATCAACTGGAAGTTGGCCCTGGTCGGCCTGCGACCGCTCACGCCGGGTGCGGAGCCGGACCCGCCTTCGATGCCGGTACAGATCGGCGCCACCTTCGGGGCGCTGAGCGTGTACTGCCCGGAACGCGACACCGTCGCCCAAGTGCGCGCCGCGATCATCGCGGCGTACGCAATCGACGACGCCTACCCTGTCGACCGTGACAGTTACCTCGGTGCGCACGGGGACAACTGGAAGATCGCCGATCCTCAGATGAATACCGCGAGCGCCCTCGGCGACGACATCGTGCTGATCGATCAGCCTTACGGCGGCTGGGTGACGGTGATGAGCCTGAACTGGGAGCTCACGCCGGTGGCGAAACATCCACTGGCACTGCGTCTTTCCCAGGACTGGCCGGTGGCGGCGATCACGGTCACCGAGAACGTGGCCTACGAGCTGTGCTGGTACGAGCACGGCGCGGCCACCCAGTATGCCGCGCTCGGCCGTCCGGCCGGGCAGGCCCCGCTCGACAAGCCGCTCGCGCCACTGGACTTCAAGACCCTCTCCGACTACAACGCCGACCGGGCGACCGAGACCAAGCTCCGTGCCGCCTTCGGCAACACGAAGATGTTCTCGAACCTCACCTACCTGCCCGACAGCGGCCTGCGGCAGATCAGCGTCACCACGCCACTGGCCGAGCACGGCGACCGGGCGCTGTTCTTCCGAACGGCGCCCTGAGCCGGGCCGCTGGATGTCGCGGCAGACGGGAATTCGCGCCGATCTACACCAGTCACCACTCTTTCCGGCCGCCTGAGCGCAGAAATTTTTCGAGAACAAATTGAACGGAATGTTTATCCCGTTCCATCGAGTGCTCTACTGAGACAGCGCCCGGACGGTGCGCCGGATCACAGCACCGACGCCGCAGCACCGACCGGACGGCCTGAGAAGACAGACGAAGCTAGCCGAGGCCCCATGGACCAAATGGCGTTAGCGGATACACCGACCGCACGATGCGCCTACTACCGACACACCTGCGATCTGCCCGCCGGAGTCCACCCCGAGATCGGCCGAATCGTCGTCCGGGCCGGCTTCGTCGGTGCGATCACGATGCCCGCCGCGCTCGGGCAGCAGGTCCGCGACGAACTCGCCCACCGCCGAATCGAATGGGGCCCGATCATTTCCCACGTGCGGTCCGGACGATGGACCTTCCTGATCCGCCCCGATCTATCCGACGACGTCCGGCTGTTCGCCGAACTGTTCCGTCTCAACGTGTCGATCGTGCCCAGCGGCGGCGAGATCGCACTGCCCTCCCCCGTCGATGCCCACGTCGAGTACCGGCGATGGATCGTGCCTCCGCAGAACGGTTTCCGCCCTTTCGGCTCGTCCATCGTCGAAACCGTCCGCTCGTGCATGAGAGCAGGGAAACGATAACGATGGCGTCCCTGCCCGCAAAACATCAAGTACTGCAAGCGTGCAGAGGCGAACTGTCGGAGGGTAACCCGCTGCTGCGCTGCGCGCACAAACTGACGACACTGCATGAGCGCAGGCTCGCCAGGGGCGATGCGGACACCGACGAGATCGACGCGTTGCGCGCGAGCCTGATCCGCGATATCGATCGCTGGATCACCGTGCAACTACCGCCCGCACACGGCGGCGCACACGTACACACCGAGACCCTCGGCGCCGTGATCGACCGCCTGGCCAAGTTCACCGCACACGCCTACGCGGCGCTCGCCAGCGCCTCCCACTGGGACCTCTGGGAGGCCTGGCAGCGCCTCGGCGAGCTCGCCGTCGGCTACGACGATCTGGCGGCCGAAGTCTGCGCGGGCATCCGGCGACTACCCGGCGCATCCTAAGGTCGGCCGCCGCGTGGCAGGCCGGAGACCGCCGAGGCGAATTCGACGTGGGGTGCCGCGCTCAGGCGTTGGCCGGCGCGGTACTCCCGGTAGCGGCGTGTCGCGACCAGGCGGAGGCCATAGGCGGTGATCTGCCAGTAGGTAGGGACCCTGTCGGTGCTGGAGATCCACCCGTCGTGGGTGAGGGATGTCGCGGCGGTCCGCGCAGTCGTCGCCGCGAGGCCCGTCCGCCTGCTCAGCTCCCGCGTCGTCATCGGCTCGCCCTGGGCGAGGGCGCCGAGCACCTCGGCTTGGTTCTCACTGAGTGCCATCTGATTTCCTTGGCAGTGCGCGCAGGCCGTCACGCACCCGTTCGAGCCGCTCCAGGGAGTTGCCGTATTTGGCATCCCTGAACAGCTCGACGGTTTCCTCTGGGGTGTAGGGCCATCCGTCGGCGCCGATGATCGACAGGGTGCCGTCGATGTGGCTTTGCCGGATGCCGATGGGCTCGTTGTCACGAGTCATGGTCGGCTCCATCTCCGGAGCCCATGATGTACGCCATCGCGCCGACGTACTGCCCGCACATGTGGCCGTAACCGGCGTGAATGTTGATGACGAACTGCGCCTGGTCCAGCGAACGGAATATGGGATCGCTGTGGCAGTTTCGGTGAAAGTGACGCCACTGCTCGGCGTCGGCGAGGGTGGTCACCGGACGGACCGCCACGGCTTGACGATCTTGGCTTCGATGAGGACGTCGAGTGCGGCAGCCTTGTCGGCGCACGTTTCGGTGTCGCAACCGATTCGGGTCTGCCACACCAGGTGTGCATCCTCCGGCGTGTACGGAGTATCCGGTGCGGGATGGCACGTCTCGGCGCTTCTCACGGGCCGATCGAAGATGCAGATAGTGCCGTAGAGGAGAGCGGCCACCGTGAAAGCGATCAGTAGAGCGATGGGCATTCGGTCTATACCCCTGGGCGCGTCGTGTGGGTGTTCCGTTGGTGGGCACCCGACGCCGGGGGAGTTCGGGGGCTCACCCCGGCGCCGCGTGCTGGATTCAGCGTGACCCGCGCAAGGGGGTTCGAAGCTGTTCGCTCGTTCTTCTGTGTTCGTCTGTGTTTCTCGGTTATCGTCTGTATGTTCGATTCGGTGCGGACCTGGGGGATGACAGGGGGGCATGGGTGAGTCACAAACAGGGGGTGCGTTTCGAGCTCGCTCCCGATCCGGAGCACGCCGTGATAATGGGTCGGCATGCCGGGTTGTCACGGGTGGTGGAGAACTTCTGCCTGGAGACGGTGGCCAAGAAGTGGGCGCAGCGTAAGGCCGAGGAGTCCTACGGTTTCACCGGTGAGCAGTTGACCAAGGTGCCATGGACCGCGCCCGCGTTAGAGAAGGAATGGCGCGCGACGCATCCGACCCGGTTCCCATGGTTCACCGAGAACGCGTTGTCGTCGCGGGTGCCCAAGGAGGCATGCCGGGTACGGGCGGCCGGGTTCGCCAACTACCTGAAATCCAAGACCGGTCAACGCAACGGCCCGCGAGTCGGGTTCCCGACCTGGCGCAAACGCAAGGACGGCAGCCGGTTTCGCTACGACGCCGACCGCGCCAAACCCCTCGGCCCCCGCAGCGTATGGTTGCCCGGGGTCGGACAGGTGGCCACACGGGAGGACATGTCCTGGCTCACCCACAGAGTGACCGACGGGCGTGCCCGGATTCTCGGGTCCACGGTGCGCGAACAGGCCGGGCGGTGGTGGATCTCGTTCCAGCTCGAGGTCGACCGCGACGAACTCAACACCCGCCGCCGCGTGCCCGCCGACGCCCCGAAATCCGGGATCGACTTGGGGTTGAAGACCTTCGCGGTGATTGCCGACGACGACGGAACCTACGAGGAGATCCACGCGCCCAAACCCCTGGCCCGAGCGCAGCGGGCGTTACGCCGCGCGAACCGGAAACTCGCGCGCTGCCAACCGAAGTCGAACAATTGGGACAAGACCCGGGTGCGGGTGGCGCGGCAGCATCTGCGGGTCGCCGACCAGCGGAAGGATTTTCTACACAAGACCACCACGAGGTTGGCGAGAACCAAGACGGCCATCGCGGTGGAGACATTGAATGTCAAAGGTATGGCCGCCAACCGGAGACTGGCCCGCGCGATTTCCGATGCCGGGTTCGCCGAGTTCGTGCGTCTGCTGGAGTACAAGGCCGGCTGGTATGGGTCCAGAGTGTGGAAAGCCGACCGCTGGTTCGCCTCGTCGAAGACCTGCGGGGCCTGCCGGCGAGTCGAACATGGCTTGACCCTGAATGACCGGACCTGGGAGTGCCGCGGCTGCGGTGTGGTGCATGACCGTGACCACAACGCGGCCCGCAATGTGCTGGCCGCGATGCTCGCCGACACCGAACCCGAACATGTGGTCCTCGCCGGGAAGTTCCCTGGAGAGGTGAAACGCTTCGCCGAGACCGCGTAAGACCACGGCCCTTCCGGGCCGGGCAGCAGTCGATGACGCAGGAACAGCCTCAGCGCTGACAAGCGTTGAGACTCACGCAACGGTAGAAGAATTACAAGGCGGTCAACCTGCACGTTTGCCGGTTGACCGCTGTTTTATGGCTCCCTCGCCTGGGGCTTTTCGTAGTGGCCGCCGACCCGGACTATGACGATATCCTCGCCGGTGACCTGGTAGACGATTCGATGTTCCTGAGTGAGCCGCCTCGACCAGAACCCGGCCAGCTGGTGCTTCAACGGCTCGGGTTTTCCGATGCCGTTGAATGGATCGCGCACAATGTCGGCGATCACCGCGTTCGCGCGCTTCAGAACAGTGCGGTCACGCTGAAGAAAGGACGTGTACTCCTCCCACGCAAGCTCCGTGAAGACGACTCTCACTCGAGCAGCTCATGCTCGTGAACGCGGCCCGCGCGGGCCTGCGCGATCGACTTCAGCAGCCTCGGCCCGTTGTCGCTCAGCAACTCCAGCGTGGTGATAAGGGAGTCGTAGTCCTCTTTGGACATGAGGACAGCATTCCCCTGCCCCGACTTCGACACGATCTCGACCGTGTCGTGATCCTCATTTACCCGCTTTACCAATGGAAACAGATGCTTCCGTGCCTCGCTGACGGTAATTGCCTCGGCCATGTCACCTCCCTGCAGTGGTACGGAAAATGGTACCACTGCAGGTTGTGCGGCGATCGATGTCAGTCAGTCGGTAGTGCCTACTCCGGGCGAAGCGTGAGGATCCTGGGGCCGTCCTCGGTGACGGCGACGGTGTGCTCCCAATGTGCCGCACGACTGCCGTCGAGCGTGACCACGGTCCAGTCGTCGTCGAGCACCTTGGTCTGGGTGGTGCCGAGGGTGAGCATCGGCTCGATCGCGAGAACCGATCCCACTACGAGTCTTGGGCCCTTGCCCGGCTCGCCTTCGTTGGCGAGGAACGGGTCGAGGTGCATCTCCCGACCGATGGCGTGACCGCCGTAGCCGTCGACGATGCCGTAGCCACGTCCGTGCTCCTTCTCGGCGGCGCGGGTGCCCAGCTCGATGGCGTGCGAGACGTCGGTGAGCCGGTTATCGGGCAGCATTGCCTCGATACCGGCCTCCATCGACAGCTTGGTCGCCTCGCTGAGCAGCCGGTCGGCCTCGATGATCGTGCCGACGCCGAAGGTCCAGGCCGAATCACCGTGCCAGCCGTCGAGAATCGCGCCGCAGTCGATGGAGACCAGATCACCCTCGGCGAGGATCTCCTCGGCACCCGGAATCCCGTGCACCACACGGTCGTTCACCGACGCGCAGATCGACGCGGGGAATCCGTGGTAGCCCTTGAACGACGGCACCGCGCCCGCATCTCGGATCACCTGTTCGGCGACCTCGTCCAGCTCGAGGGTGGATGCCCCGGGCTTGGCGGCCGCGCGCACGGCGACCAAGGCACGGCCGACGATCGCGCCCGCCGCCGCCATGGCGTCCAGTTCACCTGCCGTGCGAAACGGCACTACCTTCTTCTTGCGGTGGAAGACCATCCCGGCCTCAGCGCTTCAGCCCGAGCGGCATCAGTGGCCCAGGGCGCGCAGCGCCCGCGCGTTGACCTCGTCGACGTCGCCGACGCCGTCCACCGTGACGACCAGTCCGTCGTAGTGCTCCAGCAGCGGCTCGGTCTCGTCGCGGTATACCCGGAGCCGGTTGCGGATCACGCTCTCGTTGTCGTCGGCACGGCCACGGGCGAGCATCCGCCCCACCACCGTGTCTTCCGGCACGACGAAACACAGCACCGCGTCGAGCGTGGTGTCCATGTCCTTGAGGATCTTCTCCAGCGCGTCGGCCTGATCGACCGTGCGCGGGTAGCCGTCCAGCACGAAACCGTTGACGGCGTCGGGCTCATTGACCCGCGCCTCGACCATGCGGTTGGTCACATCGCTCGGCACGAGATCGCCCGCGTCCATGTACTTCTGCGCTTCGCGGCCCAGCGGGGTCTGCTGGCTGATATTCGCGCGGAACAGGTCCCCGGTCGAGATGTGCGGGACGCCCAGCTTCTCCGACAGCAGGACGGCCTGGGTGCCCTTGCCGGCACCCGGCGGACCGAGCAGTACAACTCTCACTTGAGGAACCCTTCGTAATTTCGATTCATCAGCTGGCTCTCGATCTGCTTCACAGTGTCCAAACCGACGCTCACCATGATCAGCACCGCGGTACCGCCGAACGGAAGGTTCTGGGGGCCACCGGAGGAACCGATGTCGAGGAACAGGTTCGGCAGCACGGCGACCAGACCGAGGTAGATGGAGCCGGGGAGGGTGATGCGGCTCAGGACGAAGTTGAGATAGTCGGCGGTCGGCCTACCGGGTCGGTACCCCGGGATGAAGCCGCCGAACTTCTTCATCTCGTCGGCGCGTTCCTCCGGATTGAAGGTGATCGCGACGTAGAAGTAGGTGAAGAACACGATCAGACCGAAGTAGATCGCAATGTAGACCGGGTTCCCCGGATTCACCAGGTATTTCTGGATGATGTTCTGCCACCAGCTCGGGTCCGGGTTGTTCTGCGACGACGTCAGCTGCGCCACCAGGTTGGGCAGGTACAGCAGCGACGACGCGAAGATGACCGGGATGACGCCCGCCTGGTTCACCTTCAGTGGCAGATAGGTCGAGGAGCCGCCATACATCTTCCGCCCCACCACGCGCTTGGCGTATTGGACCGGAATCCGGCGCTGGCCCTGCTCGACGAAGATCACGGCGGTGATGATCGCCATGGCAGCGACACACACCAGGCCGAACACCAGACCACCACGGCTGTCCAGGATCGACTTGCCCTCGGTCGGGATGCGCGCGGCGATACCGGCGAAGATCAGCAGCGACATACCGTTGCCGATACCGCGCTCGGTGATCTGCTCGCCGAACCACATGACCAGCGACGCGCCCGCCGTCATCACGAGAACGATGACGATCATGCCGAAGACGCTGGTATTGGCGAGGATGTCCTTCTGGCAGCCCTGCAGTAGCTGGCCGCGGGCCGCGAGCGCGACAAGACCGGTCGCCTGCAGAATCGCCAATGCCACCGATAGATATCGGGTGTACTGCGTCATCTTGGTCTGGCCGGATTGGCCTTCCTTGCGCAATTCCTCGAACCGCGGGATGACGACGGTGAGCAGCTGGATGATGATGCTCGCGGTGATGTAGGGCATGATGCCGATCGCGAAAACCGACAGCTGCAGCAACGCACCACCGGAGAACAGGTTGATCAGCTGATAGATACCGGCGGACTCACCGCCGGAGACCAGGTCGATGCACTCCTGGACCGCCTTGTAGTCGACGCCGGGGGACGGCAGCGAAGCACCGGCGCGGTACAACGCGATCAACCCCAGCGTGAAGAGAATCTTCCGCCGTAAGTCCGGAGTCCGGAAGGCCGATACGAAGGCGGAAAGCACTGATCCTCCTGGCGAACGACATGGTCATGACATGGATATTTCAGCGATGTCCAGTTCCCTGATTCCGCTCGGGAGGGACGCCGAAAAACCACGACGAGGCTTTGGCAGACAACAATTGAACTCTAACAGTGGCATCGGACGAGCCTTCACTCGTCCGATGCCACTGCTTGCAGAGTACCGTCAGCCCAGCTCGGTGACGGTGCCACCGGCCGCGGTGATCTTCTCCTTCGCGGAGCCGGTGACCTTGTCCACGGTCACTTGTACCGCGACGCCGATCTCACCGTCGCCGAGGACCTTGACCAGCTGGTTCTTGCGAACCGCACCGGCGGCGACCAGCTCGGCCTTGCCGACCTCGCCGCCCTCGGGGAACAGCTTGGCGATCGCGCCGACGTTCACGACCTGGTATTCCGTGCGGAACCGGTTCGTGAAACCCTTGAGCTTGGGCAGCCGCATGTGGATCGGCATCTGCCCGCCCTCGAAGGCGGCCGGGACGTTCTTGCGCGCCTTGGTGCCCTTGGTACCACGGCCCGCGGTCTTGCCCTTGGAGCCCTCACCGCGACCCACCCGGGTCTTCTCGGTCTTGGCGCCGGGAGCCGGACGCAGGTGATGCAACTTGATGGTCATCGTGAACCTTCCTGCCCGACTTCTTCAACGGTCACGAGGTGGCGCACGACGTTGATCAGGCCCCGGTTCTGAGGGGTGTCCTCACGAACCACGGTCTGCCGGATCTTGCGCAGACCGAGCGTGCGCAGGCTCTCACGCTGGTTCTTCTTGGCGCCGATCGTGCTCTTGATCTGGGTCACTTTGAGATCTGCCATTACCTGGCACCTCCCGCTGCCTGAGCGCGCGCACGCAGCATGCCCGCAGGGGCAACGTCCTCGAGCGGCAGGCCACGGCGAGCCGCGACCTCTTCCGGACGCTGCAGCATCTTGAGCGCGGCAACGGTCGCGTGCACAACGTTGATGGCGTTGTCACTGCCGAGCGACTTCGCCAGAATGTCATGAATGCCGGCGCATTCCAGCACGGCACGCGCCGCACCACCGGCGATCACACCGGTACCCGGGGAGGCCGGGCGCAGCATGACCACACCGGCCGCCGCCTCGCCCTGCACCGGATGGGTGATGGTGCTGCCGATCATCGGGACGCGGAAGAAGCCCTTGCGAGCCTCCTCGACACCCTTCTGGATGGCCGCGGGAACTTCCTTGGCCTTGCCGTAGCCGACGCCGACCAGACCGTTGCCATCACCGACGATCACGAGGGCGGTGAAGCTGAAGCGACGACCACCCTTCACGACCTTGGAGACACGGTTGATCGCGACGACCCGCTCGAGCTGGTTCTTCTCGGCGGCGTTGTCGCGGCGGTCGCCGCCACCACGACGGTCGCCGCCACCACCGCGACGATCGCCGCGGCCGCCCTCGGGGGCGCTGCCATTCTGTCCGGCGGGTCCGTTTCCGCCGTCACGCCTCTGACGTCCCGGCATCAGACGTTCCTTCCGTTCATTCGAGTCTTGAGCAGTGTGGTCATCAGAACTTCAACCCACCTTCGCGAGCGGCATCGGCCAGGGCGGCGATCCGGCCGTGGTAGTCGTGACCACCACGGTCGAACACGACGGCCTCGACACCAGCGGCCTTGGCCCGTTCGGCCAACAGCTGGCCGACCTTCTTGCCCCTGGCCGACTTGTCGCCGTCGAGCGCACGCACGTCGGCCTCGATGGTCGAGGCGGCGGCGATGGTCTTGCCGATCGAGTCGTCGACCAGCTGCGCGTGCAGGTGACGCGAGGAGCGGTTGACCACCAGGCGCGGACGCTCGGTGGTGCCTGCGACCTTCTTGCGCAGGCGGAAATGACGGCGCACCTTCGACAGGCGGCGCGTGGTCGAGGCATCTTTGCCACGCGGGATGCGCTTGATCTTCTGGTTTTCGGTTTGCGCCATGATCACTT
The DNA here is from genome assembly GCF_045207455.1 of Nocardia sp. NBC_00881. Lineage (NCBI taxonomy): Bacteria > Bacillati > Actinomycetota > Actinomycetes > Mycobacteriales > Nocardiaceae > Nocardia > Nocardia sp. NBC_00881. The sequence goes on along the minus strand of NZ_CP108798.1, from coordinate 6,648,006 downwards.
ACCCGTCTTTCCGACCTTGCGGCGAACGACCTCGCCTGCGTAGCGGATGCCCTTGCCCTTGTACGGGTCGGGCTTGCGCAGACCGTGGATGACCGCCGAAATCTGGCCGACCTTCTGCTTGTCGATTCCGGACACGGAGAACTTGGTGGGCGATTCCACGGCGAACGTGATGCCCTCGGGCGCCTCGATCGGCACCGGGTGGCTGTAGCCGAGGGCGAACTCGAGGTTCTGGCCCTTGAGCGCCACACGGTAACCGACGCCGAAGATTTCCATCTTCTTCTCATAGCCCTGGGTCACACCGACGATCATGTTCGACACGAGGGTGCGGGTGAGGCCGTGCAGCGAGCGGCTGCGGCGCTCGTCGTCCGGACGGGCGATCTCGAGCTGGCCGTCCTCGCCCTTGGCGACGGTGATCGGCTCGGCGATGGTCAGCGAGAGGGTGCCCTTGGGCCCCTTCACCGCCACATCCTGTCCGTCGACGCTGACGTCGACGCCGGCCGGAATTGCGATGGGCTTCTTACCAATACGCGACATTTGTCCTGACCTCCCTTACCAGACGTAAGCGAGGACTTCGCCGCCCACGCGCTGCTTGGCCGCCTGCTTGTCGGTCAGCAGGCCGGAGGACGTGGAGATGATCGCCACGCCGAGGCCGCCGAGCACCTTGGGCAGGTTGGTGGATTTCGCGTACACACGCAGACCGGGCTTGGAGACACGGCGCACACCGGCGAGGCTGCGCTCGCGGCTCGGGCCGTACTTGAGGTCGACGACGAGGGTCTGGCCCACGGTCGCCTCCTCGGTCCGGTAGTCGGCGATGTAGCCCTCACGCTTGAGGATCTCGGCGATGTTCGCCTTGAGCTTCGAGTGCGGAGCCTTCACCTGATCGTGGTACGCCGAGTTGGCGTTGCGCAGACGGGTCAGGAAGTCTGCGATCGGATCAGTCATGGTCATGGTTCGACCTAGACACCTTTCTTGCCGCGGTTCCCATACAGCACCGACATGCACGTCGGCATGCGCGGCGGTGGGCCTACAACAATTCGGATGGTCCGGCCGACATTTGCCGACCGGATGAGGTTCGATCGCCCGGGCACACGGTACGCATGCGGACATGGAGGTGCCCAGGCAACCGCTCTAGTGTAGGCAACGCCCAGCTAGCCGCCAAATCCGGCCTGGTCGGCGCGCCCTCGGCCGACCCGGAGTACCTGTTATCGGCCCGGCACGAAACAGCAAATCGCTTGGGTGCGTTCGTGACAGCGTCGCACGGTGCACAGCGAGCCCGCACAGATGCACGCACCAGCGGACCGTAATGACGGCAAAGGCAGATGAGTTCTGGGACGACATCGAGGCGCTTCGCAAGGAAGCCGACGCTGTCATGTCCACCGACTGGCTCGGCGAGGCGGCCGATACACATGCCGCATCGTGGACCGAGCGGGTGGATTCCGCTCGAAAGGTCGCTACCGCTCTGAGCGAGGACGCGGCGTTGATACACCAGGCCGCTGACCGGTACACAAAGACCGATGACAGCAATGCGAACGCTATTACGTATGTTCAGTTCAAACCTGGACAATCTGTGATGCCGGCCTACGTGGCAGGCACCGAACGGAACGCACTACCCGAAAACCGACCCTGATCTCCCCGCCACACGGGCGCGCCGGCAAGCCAGAGGTGTCGCCGCTCGGGACTACCATGACACCATGTCGAGTCCGCGAATCGATCGGCCGGACCTCCCCGAGTTCATGACCTGGGAGGAGCTCGAGCAGCTGCCCGAGGAGATCGCCGGGCAGATCGAACTGTGGAACGGGCGGGTTGTCTGGCTACGGCGGGGGCCTGCCGAACATCAGGAGTTCACCAACCTCCTGTGGAGTGGTCTGCGCCGGTGCGCCCGCGAGGAGATGACCGCAGACCCACAGCAGTGCTGGCGGGTCCACACCGAAACAAACGTATTCTTCGGCCGATCCGGAAAATCCGATTTCGTGACGCCGGACTTCCTGATCAGCCGCTGCCTGCCGGACGCGTACCAGGATCTTCGCGCCGCCGATGTCCAGCTGGTCGGCGAGGTACTTTCTCCGTCGAACACCCAGACCGACATGGACGACAAACAAGCGCGTTACGCCAAAGCGGGCATCCCCTGGTACTGGGAGGTGACGCTGGAGCGCGAGAAGAGTGCCATCGCGATGGTCCGCGCCTACGCACTGGAGACCAGCCACGGCATGCTCCCGCCCGGCGTACACCCACTGCACCCGGCTAACTACCTACTTACCGGCAAGTGGTCACCGAAAGATTCCGAGGCCATAGCCATCGACTTCCCGTTCCCGATCCACATCCTTTGGTCGGACCTCGAGTTCTGAGTCCCGCACAGGCCAAGCACACCAGGCAACGGGATTCGGCGCACCTTCGGGCACGATGCCAGCGACCCTGCCTGCCTGATCAAGCGGGGCCCGCACACCGTCGTGCCGTAGACAGAGGCGCAACGAAAGCCGCTGTGCCCGACCGTGTAGGTGTCCGTTATCCACCACCTCGAGAACGGCGCAGCACTTCTCCGCAAGCGCCGACGGGGGTCACCCTGATCCACGCCGCCGCCGAGGTGCGCACATATGCCACGGTGCTCATATGCCTCTCGAGCGAGACCAGCGGTCAATGCGTCGAGGTCGCCCGCGTGTTTCACGGCCTCCTCCAAAACTTGGCTTAGCTGAGCGAACGAGCCGGTACGCGCGCTCTTCGACCTGTTGATCGTGCAGGCCGATCGAGGTCCGGCACGCACCCGACTACAGCCGCAGGTCCCGCCGATGGCAAGGCACACGCACGGGAATCCGCATCCCGGACACTGTGGAGCGGTCGGACAAGACCCCGGCACCAACAATGCAGATACCGACAGCTAACCAGGAGCGGGAATTCGCCGCTGTCCCTGGGCGTGTCCACCGGGTTATCGTGTCGTCGGTGAACATGGTGGTGCCGATCGTCGGCACTCCCCGTGCCGCCGTCTTGTAATGCCGGAAACGAAATCGTCGACGGCAAATCCCTGAAGGGAAACAACATGATTCGCACAATTGCCAGATTCGTCGGCATTTCGCTCACCGCCGCAGCCGCCATCACGCTCTCGGCGACATCTGCCTCCGCGCAAAAGAGCATCGCCGTTCCGACCCCGGATGCCAACGTCGCCGTCTCCCACTGCTCGATGACATCGTTCATTCATAGCCAGTTCCTGGACTGCGTTACTGCGGCCCTCGCGCACCCGACTCAGCCTGCTGGCGGGAATTCCTGAACTCGACATGTTCAGGCGTTCCTGCCAGGACCGATAATGACACACGGATATCGAGCGATACGAGCCGGCTGATCCGGAGTTCTCGGACGCTTTCTTAGACTTGGTGAGCGTCCGAGAACTCTCGTCAGCCGTAGCTGGTGGTCAGTTGTCGGCGGATTCAGTCGTGCTGGGCTCGGTGCTCCCGGATCGGCGAATGTGGCTGCGGGTGAATGAGGTTCAGTCCGGCATGGCGTAACTGAAACACGTTTTTCCCCGTGCGGACCGATCTGTCCAGCCGTCGCGGTCGCGTCCATGGGCACCGAACCGCACGGCGGCGGACGGACTCGCATCCTCCCACGGCCGAGTAGCGATGACTGATCGCGATCCTGACCCGGTGTGTATCGCCCGTTCGTCGCAGCGCGCTCGCCCGGTGGTCGGCCCGTCACCAGGCCGGTCTGTCGGCCCCTGGTTCACCGTCAGCTCCTCGATGTCTGGAACCGTCTAGCCGATCGAGTCGGATCACGTTCGCTCGTGGCGTTGATCGCGTGTACTCGAGATCTTGACGCACCTCGGTTCCAAATATGTTCTTTTGCGTCGCAGTTTCATTGTGGGGCAGCAATTCACGGTTCCGGTCGTTCGGTGTGCCGCTGAGTCCGACACTGGGCGGGCACACGTCAGCCCTGTCCGTGTGTGACCGCCGCACCATGGGAGACAACATGACCGAGCCCGTCACTCAGCTGCCTACCGCCGGAGAGTCGGTTTTCGAGACCTTCGACAGGATCGGCCGGCGTGGTCCGATCGTTCCGATCGAACTGCCCGGCAATGTCGTGGCCTGGTTCGCGGTGAGCCACAAGGCGGTGAGCGAAGTCCTCGCCGGTGACGGCACCGTGTTGAGCAAGAATCCGCGCAACTGTCCTGCCCTGCAGGACGGTACGATCCCAGCCGACTGGCCCTTGCGCGCACTCACCGATATCGACCACATGATCAACAAGGACGGCGACGATCATCGACGGCTGCGGAAACCATGAGCCAGGCGTTCACCCCCCGCAGAGTCGCCGCGCTAGAGCCCCGAATCCAGCAGATCGCCACCGAGCTCATCGACGATATTCCCGACCATAATGCCGAAATCGACATCGTCTCCGGCTACACCACCCCTCTGCCGGTTCGGGTGATCGGCGAACTGTTCGGTGTACCGGCATCGGAACAACGACAATTCCGGCTCTGGGCGTCCACGGTCATGTCGCATCTGAGCACCGGCGACGAGATTCAGGCCGCGATGACAGGCATGCTCGGGTACCTCGCCGAACTCCTCGACCGCAACGGCACGCACCTGGCGACGACCTCACCTCCGCCCTGCTGGAGGCCAATGTAGAGAACGGTTTGACCGACGACGAACTGGTCAACATGTTGTGGTTGGTGCTGATGGCCGGACACGAAACCACCGTGCACCTGCTCGGCAACGCGGTCGTCACGCTGTGCGCCCATCCCGAGCAGCTCGCCGAAGCCCAGGCCGAAGACCGATGGAAGAACGTCGTGGAGGAGATGCTGCGCTTCCAATCTTCGGTGGCCGTAATTATTCCCACTCGGTATGCGCTGCAAGACGTCACCATCGCCGGTGTAGAAATTCCCGCGGGAGCCATCGTGGGATGTATGGCGGCGTCGGGCGGGACCCGGAGCACTATCCGAACGCCGATGCCTTCGACATCGACCGAGATCACCGAGACCAGCTGGCGTTCGGCCGGGGACCACATGTCTGCCTCGGCGCTCATCTGGCCCGGCTGGAAAGCCGCATCGCCTTGTCCACGCTGTTCAACCGATTCCCGCGATTGCGCCTGGCTTGTGACCCCACCCAGGTCTACAGTCCGAATTTCATCACCTGCGGGCCCCGCACACTTCCCGTGCTGCTCGAACCCGATACGGCGAAACACCCCCGAGATTTCCAGAAACGCCGGTCGAGGGAACTGACCGATCGACTGGCATCGGGCATTGACGGACCTCATCCAGCCGAACCCGAAGCGGATGATGCGGCCGGGGGGCTCATGGCGACCGTGCGCCGCTACGCCACGATTCCGCCGCCCGCGCGTTCTTCGACATGGTCGGGCCAGGTCGGCACCGCGCTGGAAGACGCCCTGGCCGAAGGTACGCTCTCGCTGGCGCAGGTCGCCCGCCGCCTCGAGGTCGGGCCACGGACATTGCGACGCCGGTTGGCCGATGAAGGAACGACATGGAGCCGAGTACTGGACCAGGCACGCCGACGGAACCTGGACAACACCACCGCGTAGGCCTGCCGAGCAGCTCGCAACAGGCCTAACAGCTGTAGAAAAGAAAAACGAGGGCACGGACTCGGTGCGAGTCCGTGCCCTCGGCGTCTTGTAATCCAGGTGCGCTCACTGCGAGCGCGAACTCACCAGGAGCTCTTGTGCACGCCGGGCAGCTCGCCCCGGTGCGCCATTTCGCGGAGGCACACGCGGCACAGACCGAACTTGCGGTACACCGCGTGCGGGCGGCCGCAGCGCTGGCAGCGGGTGTAGCCGCGGACCGCGAACTTCGGCTTGGCGTTGGCCTTGTTGACCAGTGCTTTCTTTGCCATGTGCTCAGTTCTCCTTGAACGGGAAGCCGAGGTGCTTGAGCAGGGCACGGCCTTCTTCGTTGTTGGTCGCGGTGGTCACCACGGTGATGTCCATGCCGCGCGGGCGGTCGATCGAGTCCACGTCGATCTCGTGGAACATCGACTGCTCGCTCAGGCCGAACGTGTAATTGCCGTTGCCGTCGAACTGCTTCGGCGACAGGCCGCGGAAGTCGCGGATACGAGGCAGCGCGATGGACACCAGGCGGTCCAGGAACTCCCACATCCGGTCACCGCGCAGGGTGACCTTCGCGCCGATCGGCATGCCCTCACGCAGCTTGAACTGCGCGATGGACTTGGTCGCCTTGCGGATCTCGGGCTTCTGACCGGTGATCAGGGCCAGGTCGTTGACGGCGCCGTTGATCAGCTTCGCGTCGCGGGCGGCGTCGCCGACACCCATGTTCACGACGACCTTCACCACGCCGGGGATCTGCATCACGTTGGCGTAGTTGAACTCGTTGTTCAGCGCGTCCTTGATCTCGGCGCGGTAGCGCTGCTTCAGGCGCGGCTGGATCTTGTTCTCAGTCGTGGTCATGTCAGATGTCCTTCCCGTTCTTACGGGAGATCCGGACCCGCTTGCCGCTCTCCTCGTCGGTCCGGTAGCCGATACGCGCCGGCTTGCCATCGGAGTCGACGACCATCACGTTGGACACGTGGATCGGGGCTTCCTGGGTCACGATGCCGCCCGAGGAGGCGCCGCGCTGGTTGGCGGAGTTCGCGACGTGCTTCTTGATCCGGTTCACGCCCTCGACGAGAACCCGGTTCTCCTTCGGGTAGGCCTGGATGACCTTGCCCTTGGCACCCTTGTCCTTGCCCGAGATGACGAGCACGGTGTCGCCCTTGTGCACCTTCATGGTCAGAGCACCTCCGGCGCCAGCGAGACGATCTTCATGAACTTCTTCTCGCGCAGCTCGCGGCCGACCGGGCCGAAGATGCGAGTGCCGCGCGGGTCGTTGTCCGGCTTGATGAGCACGGCCGCGTTCTCGTCGAACTTGATGTAAGAGCCATCGGCGCGCCGACGTTCTTTGGTGGTGCGCACGACGACGGCTTTGACGACGTCACCCCGCTTGACGTTGCCGCCGGGGATGGCGTCCTTCACGGTAGCGACGATGATGTCGCCGATACCGGCATAGCGACGCGACGAACCACCGAGAACGCGGATGCAAAGAATTTCCTTCGCACCCGTGTTGTCGGCGACGCGCAGTCGCGACTCCTGCTGAATCACTTCAGCGTCCTCCTTGACCTGGACGAATTAGCACGCCGGATTGCCGACCCGACGGGCATGGTCAGTCACCCTCCGGACGCGCGCCTGCCAGCGGTTTTCCTTGGTCTGAGCAAGAAAACGCAGAACCAAATCGCTGGGGGTTCACTGCCGGATTGCGGGCATAGCTCCCGCAGGCAACCGGTTCAGTGTAGGGGAATCCGCAGGTCGTTCCCAAATCGGGACGTGGTGACGGGGCGCGGGCGGTCCGGTCCGAGGTTATCCGGCACGAATCCGGGCTCGACCGGCGCCGCGCCGGTAGCCTCGATCCGAGCAGAGACTGCTTCTACGTTCATCTGCGGCGATGCCGCGTCGGGGAGAGGATTCTCGTGACATCAACCGATCGTCCGGTCCAGCTGGGCCGTCGTGGCTTTCTCATCGCACTCGGGGCGGTGCCGACCGCTGCCGCGCTGGTCGCCTGCTCGAACGACACCGAACCGGCGAGCAAGACGCTCGTCGGGGTCGATCTGAGCGGGGCGGACCAGACGATTCGACCGCAGGACGATCTGTACCGGCACGTCAACGGGAAATGGCTGCGGGAGTACCAGCTGCCGCCGGACAAGGCCGCCTACGGCTCGACCAGCGAGGCGGCCGAGCGCACACAGCAGCAGTTGCGGGAGATCATCGAAGGCATCCGCGATCCGAAAGAGGGCTCGGAGGAGCAACAGATCCGGGATTTGCACGACGCCAGGGTGGACTGGGATGAGATCGAACGGCTCGGCATCACTCCACTGGCAGGCCTGTTCGCCAAGATAGACGGGGCGGCCGCCAAGTCGGACCTGGCCAAGGTGATGGCCGAGCTGCCTATCGGCGGGCTGATCGGTATCGGTATCGGCATCGACCGGAAGAACTCCAGCGCCTACATCCCCTCGGTCGGCCAGTCCGGGCTCGGTCTCGGAGAGCAGTACTACCGGAAGCCGGAATACGCCGAGGTACTGGCGCAGTATCGAGTCTTCCTCGAACGCGTCGCCGCGGGCGCCGGATTCGCCGATCCGGCGGGCATGGCACAGCGGGTGTTCGATCTGGAGAAGCGGATCGCCCCCGCGCACTGGGACAGCGTGCGCAACCGCAACACCGACGCGACGTACAACCTGTACAGCTGGGCCGATATGGTCGCGCTCGCGCCAGGGTTCGACTGGGACCCGTGGATGACGGGAAACACCGACCGCCCGCGCGAGCTGTTCTCGACAATGGTGGTCAACCAGCCGTCCTACCTCACGGCGGTGGGGCAACTGTGGAGCGAGGTCGACATCGCCACGTGGCGTGACTACCTCAAATTGAGCGTGCTGCGGGACTTCGCGCCCTATCTGCCCAAGGCCATCAACGACGCGAACTTCGACTTCAAGGGCAAGGTGCTCAATGGTCAGGACGAGCGCCCGGAACGCTGGAAGTACGGCGTCGGGATCGTCGACGACCACCTCGGCGAACAGCTCGGGAAACTCTATGTGGCCAAACACTTCCCGCCCGAGGCCAAGCAGCGCGCCAAGGACATGCTGGCCGACGTACTCGCCGCCTATCGGGAGAACTTCACCAACTCGTCGTGGATGTCGCAGGCAACCAGGGTGGCGTCCATCGCGAAACTGGACAAGATCGATCCCAAGATCGGGTACCCGGACAAGTGGGTCGACTACTCGAAGCTGAAGATCACCAGGGGCAAGCTGGTCGAATCGCTGCTTGCCATCAACCACTTCGAGAGCAAGCGGGCGTTCGACCGGCTCGGGACCCCGGTCGACAAGTCCGAATGGGGAATGTCGCCGCAGACGGTGAACGCCTACTATTCGGCGACCTCCAACCAGATCGTGTTCCCCGCCGCCTACCTCCAGCCGCCGTTCTTCGACAAGGACGCGGAGCCGGCCGTCAACTTCGGCGCGGTCGGATCCACCATCGGCCACGAGATCGGCCACGGCTTCGACGACCAGGGCTCCAAATACGACGGCGACGGCAACCGCCGCGACTGGTGGACTCCCGAAGATCGAGCGGCGTTCGACGCCAAAACCAAACAACTCATCGACCAGTTCAACGTGCTGGTTCCCGAGGGTCTCGACCCGAGCCAGCACGTCAACGGCGAACTCACTGTCGGCGAGAACCTCGCTGACCTGCGCGGACTTCAGATCACATTGGCCGCCTTCCGCATTGCGGAGAAGCGCCGCGGGATCGACAACCCCGACTATCGCACGATGTTCCTGTCCTGGGCCCGCAGCTGGCGTGAGAAGCAGACCAAGGAACTCACCGTCCGCTATCTCGCGGGCGACACTCACTCCCCCGCCGAATTCCGCTGCAACCAAGTCGTTCGGAACCTCGCGGAGTTCTACCACACCTTCGAGGTCAAAGAAGGCGACAAACTGTTCATGCCCGCCGATCAGCGGGTCACGTTGTAAGCCGACCCGAAGCTCCGCGCCACAATGACCTGTACCAGCACGTCAATGGCACATGGTCCGTCGAACGGAGGGAAATGGTGGTGCACCAAGCGCCGACGGCCACCATTTCACTGCCCTCGACCGAGGGCGTGCCGGATCGGGGTGGTGAAGTGGTGCGGGTGGTGGTAGACGTCGGCCGCCGTGGCGTAGTAGATGGTCCAGCCTTCGGTGCTGAGCCAGTTGTGGCGGGGGTTGTCACGGCGCGCCGCGGTTTCCCCCGATGCCATACGGTGCTGTCGTATTCCAACCCGATTCGCCTGCGCCGCCAGCCCAGGTCGATGCGGCGGAGACCGTTTCGGGTCTGGACCTCTATTTGCGGCTCCGGAGGTGGGAGGCCCGCGTCGATGCAGCGCAGCCGGGTGCGTGATTCCATGGGGGACTCGGCGCGGACGTCGGCTAGTCCAATCAGCTGGGCGGCTTGTCGGCGGCCGCGCCGTCCGGCCTGCTTTTCGAGTTCGGCGGTGAGCGCGGTGGACGAGACTCCCGCGCGGAGTGCGGCGTCCAGGGTTGCCAGGGCGTCCAATCGGGTCAGGGTGCGCGCGACATCCACCGCCGTGCGGGCGGCGTTCGTGGTCAACGTGCTCCACACCGAGTCGCATCTCCTCAGCCTGGTTAGCCCGCCGCCTCGGTCCCGGCGCCCAGCCAGGCACATCCGCACCCCTGTGCATAACCCACCGGGTGTGGATTCTTCAGCGAGCGTAGTGAAATGGTGGCTCGGAATGGTGCCCGAGGCACCATTCCGACTCCGCTCACGGCGCCTGGAGCAGGCCGGTTACCAGGGCGCGGCGGCCGCTGGCATAGGTGTCCTGGGTGGCGGGTGTGAGGAAGCGGGGCCCGAGGGCGGCCAGACGGGGAAAGGTTTCGGCGTCCAGGTCGGCGAAGACCTGTGCGCGGAAAGTGGGGCGGTTTTCGGCGGCGCGGCGGGCGGATCGGTGGCTGGCAACTCGCCGCCTTCCACGTCGAAACCGATGCCGACGTGCACGCCGATCGCTGGGAGATGTACCCCGCCGCAGACGAAGCAGTCTGCTGCCTGACCGGCGGAATGCGCCTGTATCTACGCCCGGAACATCCGGAGGAGCCAGAGTCGATGGTGCGACTGCCACCCGGCACGGCGTATGTCGTGCCACGCGGCCGTTGGCACCGCATCGAACTCGACGAGCCCTCCGACCTGAGGTCGATCGGCGTGCGCGACGGCACCCGCCAGGATCCGGTCGCCGCCCGCGCCGCACACTGATCGGCTCCGATTCCCGCATACGCTTTGGTTTTCCCGCACCCGGATTCGCATGCAATTCGGTACGGGGGAACTCAGGGGGTATGCCTCGGATGGGTAGCGCACGGAGGAAAGCGACGTCCGATTATCGCCGGTCTCGTCCGGTGTGCGCTGGGCAGACTGGCCGCATGACGCGAACAACAGATCCAATGACCGTGCTGACCGGCATGTACGCGGCCGAGGCGGAGTACCTGGCGGCAGGCGGCCCGGGCCGCGCCTCGTTCCAGCTGCTCGCACCGTTCTTCGCTCCCTGTGTGGTGCTGCATCAGGCGGACGGGCTGCCCTACGGCGGAACATGGCGTGGACACGAAGGCATGGAACGCTTCTTCCTCGCCATGAGCCGCACGTGGCAATCGTTCGACCTGCTGGAACAGCATTTTCTGGCGACCGGCGAGACCGCCGTGGTACACACTCGCGTGCACGCCCGCGCCCGCGCGACCGGCCGCGAACTCACCTTCCCCATCCTGCAGACAGTCACCCTCACCGACGGCCGCATCGGCGAGGTGCACCCCTTCTATTGGGACACGGCGGCGATCGCGGACGCGTGTGGCCTCCCAGAGGCTTAGGCTGACCCTGCTCGTGCGGGGCTCGATCGAGTCAGCCGCGACGTTCCTCGGCGTGAAGGGTCCGGCGGTGAAGTCTGTTCGGCTGGCTCGCGTTGCGACGCTCGCAGTGATTGTCGGCACGATGCTGCTCATGGTTTCCGCGTGCACTCTGCCGACCAGAACGCGAGACAGGTACGAACCCGTCACGGTCAGTCACATGCTGGGCACGACGACCGTCGACAAGTTGCCGAAAAACGTCGTCACCCTCGGTAATCAGTGGACGGACAACGCGCTGGCGCTGGGCGTGACGCCGATCGGTGTCATCGCGCCGGCGGTCGGCGACGCCACACCGTGGACACATGCGGCAGTCGAATCGGCCGAAACCCTGGACACGAGCGGCAAGCTGACCGAACAGATCGCGGCACTGCATCCCGACCTGATCCTGGTGGACGGCTTCATAGCCGACCGCAAGACCTACGACGAGCTCTCGCGAGTAGCCCCAACGGTCCCCGCCCTCAGCGCGGAAGCATCCTGGCAGGACCAAGTGCGGACGCTGGGCCGAATCCTGCGCAAACAGGATGCCGCCGACACGCTGATCACCGACGTCGACAAGACGATCGCCACCATCACCCGGGCCGCCCCGGCGCTGCCTGGCAAAACCTTCGTCGCCACCTGGCTGGCCAGCGACACCCAGCTCATCGTGCTGGCGGCGCCGAACAACAACCTCACCCTCTTTACCCAACTCGGCCTGCGCCCCCTCGAACACCTCACCGAACTCCCGACGTCCCTCCCGCCGGACCAGGTCAGCGAACTCGACGCCGACCTCCTCCTGGCCGGCTACTCCCCCGGTTTGGACAAGAAATATCGCCGACTCCCGGGATACGCCGATCTGCCAGCAGCGCGGAAGAACTCCGTCACCTTCCTCACTACTCAGGAGCTGAGCGGGATAGCACAGCCGACCGCCTTATCCGTCCCCTACCTACTCGAAAAACTGAAACCCGGCCTCACCAACGCGGCGAAGTAGAGCTGGGACTGCCCGACCTAGTCGTGAGACCTGCAGCGGTGGCGGGGCGCGTGGCCACCTTTGTCACCGGCGAAGTAGGAAGCGGCGACCGCCAGGAACATCATCACCGCCGCCGCGACGAACACGATTATCAGACCGGGGTGGAACGAACCGGTGAGCAGGCGCTGGAACAACTCCTGTCCGATGCGGGTGTCGGCGTTGACGCCAGGCTCCGCCAGTCCGCCGGTGGGACCGAGCAATTCGTGGCCACGCACATGGGATCGATCATCGAGACAACGGGCGTACTTAGGTTGGTTAGGCTAACCTGTCTTTCTATGAGCAAAGGGTTCAATGGACTGATGATGAAGGCATGGCGGGCAGACGATTACCGGCTGACTGTCACCTCGGTCAAGAGCATCACCGACAACTACCGCCGCCTCGGCTTCTCCGCGGACGGCTTGTTCGATGACCACCCGGTTCACCCCACACAGTGGATCCGCATGTGGTTCCAAGACCACGACGGGAAGGAACGCCAGCGCGGCTACACACTCGTCGATCCCGATCCGGCCACAGACAGTTTCGATGTCGAGTTCGCGCTGCACCACGGCCCAGCCTCACGGTGGGCAGGGAATGCTGCAGTAGGCGATGTCATCGAGGCCAGCGTGATGGGCAAAGGTGTGGGCGCATCGAAGTTCGCGGTCCCTGATCCCAAGCCTTCGGAGTTCGTCATCTTCGGCGACACCGCCTCCCTTCCCGCGATCAACTCGTTGCTGGACGCCATCGGCGACATCCCCGCCCGGGTATGGCTGGAATGGCAATACGAATCGGACCCGACCTTGCCGGTGCGGTCCGGCCCGGCCACCGAGGTGACCTGGCTGCAACGGATCGATGACGGGCGACTGCTTCGTGAACAGGCGGAATCGCTGACCTGTGCGCCGGACGCGTTCGGCTGGGTCGCCTGCGACGGTACGACCACTCGCGCGATCACCAAGACGCTGAAAACGAAACACGCACTTCCCAAAGAGGCGATCAAGGCACAGGCCTACTGGAGATAGCCGGAATTCTCGCTGCGGCGCCCCGGTTACGGCGCGAGCGCGGTCGGGTGCGGGCATACACAAGGGTCGTCGGCCGACATCGACGGCCGGCTCCGATCTGGTCCGGCCGCTGACCGATGTCGGCCCGACTCGCATGCGGCCCGGCCGTGTGACGACTCATCGTTCGACGCGGCACCAGCAAAGCCATCATGGTGGGCGGGTTCGACGCGGCACAAATCCACGTCGACCTCGAAGCAGGCTGGCAACGGGTGGTTGAACTAGCCGTCGGTCCGCGAAGTGTCAGTTACCTCCGGCTCATCGACCGGCCGCCTGGCATGCGGTTCACGCAATCCGTACCGGACCGTCCGAACCTTTCTGGTCGTCCACGGCGGTAACCGAGTCGTCGAAAAGGTCGCGTTCGATCCCCGACCGAATATCGGCATGCAGCGCGCGCAATCCATCCCGATCGGTCCGCACCTCGATGACGCGCAAACCGCCGACGGACTCCGCACCGGAGCCGAGGACCTCACCCAGATCGGCGACGCCCGCGGCAATGTGCGGGACGCCGTGCGCGGCACACAGCATGGCGATATCCGTACCGTGCGGTGTGCCGAACACCCGTTCGAAGACATCCGCGTACTGCGGGCCCCCTTGCTCGAGCAAACCGAAGATCCCGCCGCCGTTGTCATTCGCCACCACGATCGACAGGTCACGCGGGACCGGTTCCGACGGACCGACCAGCAATCCGCCACTGTCGTGGGCGAAGGTGAGATCGCCGAGCAGCGCAACTGTGCGGTCGCCCGCCAACGCGACGCCCACCGACATCGACACCAGTCCGTCGATCCCGGCGACTCCCCGATTGGACACAACTCGAACGCCGGTGGTGTGTTCCCAGGTCATCGACACATCGCGCACCGGATTCGACGAGCCGACGACGAACGTGTCTCCTACTCCGAGTTGCCGCGTGATCGCCCGGGCCACATGCATGCCGGTCACCTGGTCGGTTTCGTCGAGCGCCCGGTGCACCGCGGAGAACGCGATGCATGTCGCCACGCGGCAGACATCGACCCACGCCTGCGCAGGTCGCCCGGTCGCCCGGATGCTGCGCCCGACCGCGCTGGCCGTTCCAGCAACATCCGTCCATGACCGTTCCGGGGCCACGACGATTACCCGGATCGTCGGTGACGCGAGCAGTTGCACGACGGACCGATGCAGTGTCGGTCGCCCGACCACGATTACCTGCTCGGGATGCAACTGACGGATCACGAGCGGATGCACCGTGCAGTCCGTCGGCGGGGCCGACGGCTCGGCGACCGTCGGAACACCCGCCAGCTCGGGCAGCACCGGCGCGCCCTGCCCCGCCACGACGAGCGTATCCAGGCCGAGATCGACCTCCACTGGCGCGTCGATGATGGTCGGCTCGACAACTGTCCACGGTCCACCGTCGCGCCGGCCCGGCGGAGTCTCCCAGGCACGTGGTCCGACCAGCGGTTCGGCGAACGGAACGTCCAGATGAACCGGGCCGGGATTGCTGTCGCGAAGGCCGAGGGCAGCCGCGGTGAGTCGGCCGACCGTGGCCCTCCAGCGCGCGTTGTGTTGGGCAAGCCGGTCGCCACCGGGCGGATATCGGTGGTCCGCTTGGGCGAGCACCATCGCGGAACGCACGGCGAGACCGAATATGTCGGGCTGAACTATGGTCTGGCTCGCCCCGGTGCCCTGCATCTCCCCCGGCCGGTTCGCGCTGATCACCATCAGCGGGACACCCGCGTAGCTCGCCTCGAGAACTCCGGGGACCAGATTGGCGACGGCCGTTCCGGACGTAGTCACCACGGGGACCACGGTGTGGCTGCCCGCGGCCATACCGAGCGCGAGGTAGGCGGCACTTCGTTCATCGATCCGAACGTGCAGGCGGATACGCCGATCGGCGTCGGCCCGGTGCAGCGCGATAGCCAAAGGGGCGTTGCGAGATCCTGGACAGAGCACGGCCTCGCGCACACCGCACCGAATGAGCTCGTCGACGATGACACCGGCCTGTATCTGCGCCGTGCTGGGCGCTGTGCCGTTGACCCGATCAGCGTGCATGAGCTTCGACCAGGCTCATCTCCAGCGGCAGGCCCTTGATCGACACGAGCTCGAATCCGGCGCTGGCGAGCAGCCGCCGATATTCCTCGTCCGTTCGTTCCCGGCCGCTGGTCATCACGAACATGTGCATATCGAACGCGGTGGCGACCGGGGTGGGCCGCAGGTCGGACACGACCCGCTCGATGATCAGCAGGGGCGAGCCAGCACGCATCGCCGCCCGGCAATTCTCCAGGATCGCGCGTGCCCGCTCGTCGTCCCAGTTGTGCAGAATTCGGCACAGCACAGCGACATCGCCGCCCGCGGGGAGGGGATCGAAAAAGTTCCCCGCGAACACTTCACACCGTTGCTGAGCGATATATTCCTGCAACCGGTCCACTGCCGCAGAAACCACGGCCTGTCGTTCGATCAGCCTTCCGGTCGAATCCGGGACCGCCGCCAGAATGACATCCAGCAGGGTGCCGTCACCTCCGCCGACATCCACGACGCATTTCCCGCCGAAGTCGTACACATTCGGCAGGTCGGCGACGAACATGCTGCCGACCGCGATGCCCGAACCGTAGACCGCGAGTGCGTCCGGTCGGCTGCCCAGATAGTCGAATACGGTCTCGCCGTGTGCTCTGGTGAACGGCTGTTCGCCGTCACGCAGCGCTGGCACCAGCTCACTCCAGGCATCGGCGAAGTACTGTTCCTGATAGAGCCGTACCAGGTTTCGCATGGACTGCGGATGGTCAGAGCGCAACAACTCGCCGATCGGACTCAACGAGTACCGCCGATCGTCGTCGCGCACGACAATGCCGAGCGCACGCAGCATCCGCAACAGGCGGGTCAGCGATTCCGGCGCCACGCCCATGGCCGCCGCCACGGCCTCGCCATCCATCGCCCCCCTGCGCAGAAGATCAGCGAGGCCGAGATCGACGGCCGCGCCGATACTGCTGCTCACCCACCCCCCGATGAGCAGCTTCAGCAACTCGGACTGACTCGTGGTGACATTCGGTTCATCGATCGACCTCAACGCTGCTCACCCGATTCTCTGATGATCTCGAACCATGCTGCGAGAGTTGGTGTTTCGGCCAGAACACGCAGAGGAACGTCGTATCCACCTGCGCGCAAGGCGCCGGCCAACCGCATCATCCGCAGCGAATCCAGTCCGTGCTCGAACAGATCGGCGTCGTCCGGAAGGGACCATGTCGCGAATCCGAGCGCTTTCGCTGCGGCATTTCGCAGGTCTTCTATCGTCCACCTGTCCGCGGCCGCCGCAACCGATTCGTCCTGTGCCTCGTACATGTCAATTCCCTTCCGCAACAGTGCGGTCCGCATTGTCGGCGAGTTCGGACTCGACCTGGTCGTCGCTGAGTTCGAGGATCTCCAGGTAAATTTGTGCGATCTCGTCCAGCCGTCCCGGCGATTTCTCGCGGGCCTGCAGGCTCCGCGCGAGTTCGCCGAGCGTCGGCGAAGCGAGCAGCAGGTGCAGGTCGATGGTCGGGTCGGCCAGCACTTCGCGCAGCTCTCTCGTGACGTCGACAGCAACGACGGAGTCTCCGCCGAGCGCGTAGAAGTTGTCGCCGATGCCGACCGCAGGGACGTGCATGACCTCCTGCCACACCTGGGCAAGCACCGCTTCGAGCGGCGTCGCCGCACCGTCTCGCCGCTCGGCCGGACCGGCAGCTTCGGCGGCTGCCGCGACCAATGCGCGGTAGTCGACCTTGCCATTCGCAGTCAGCGGAAGCGACTCGACCAGCCGCATCGTGCCGGGCACCATATGGGACGGCAGCACAGCCTCGATATCGCGACGGAGCTCCTCGACGGCGGATTCGCGGTTCACGACGACGTGCGCGACGAGTGCCCGCGAGCCACGACCGTCCGTGGCCGGTACCGGCGTCACCACCGCCGCGTCGACCTGGGGCAGCGAAGCCACTGCGGCCTCGACGTCGCCCAGCTCGATGCGGTGCCCTCGCACCTTGACCTGCCGGTCCCTGCGGCCGACGAACTCGATCTCCCCACTCGGCAGCAAACGGCCGAAATCTCCTGTGCGGTAGAGCCTTTCACCGGTGCGGGGGTAGATCGTGAAGGATGTCCCGGTGCGCTCGGGATCATCGAGATAGCCACGGGCGATACCCGGCCCGCCGCAATACATTTCACCGACGACGCCGGCCGGCACCGGACGCATCGCCTGGTCGAGGAGCAAGTAGCGGGTGTTCGCGATCGGCCGCCCGTACGGTACCGATCGCCAGGCCGGATCGATGTCGCCGACCGCATGCCAGATATTCCACAGCGTGGTCTCCGTCGGGCCTCCGATGCTGACCAGCCGCGCGCTCGGGCACTGCTCGCGCAGCTGGTCCACCAGCGCAGGCGCGACCCAGTCACCCCCGACCAGCGCCAGCCGCATGGCGGTCAGTGGTGTCCCACCTTCGGCGCGCAGCATCTCCAGCATGGCGGGCACCGAACACCACACCGACACCGCGTATTCCGCGGCCAGGCTGCGCCAGTGCCGCGGGTCCCGCCGGCGATCGGCGGCCGGCACGACGACCGTCGCCCCGGCACACAGCGTGACGAACACGTCGAATCCGGACATGTCGTGATGCAGCGCCGATACCGCGAGCGACCGGTCCGCCGGACCTATCGCGAGGCTCGTCATCGTGTCGACGACGCAGTTCACCACGCCGCCATGCTCGATCATGACCCCCTTCGGCTCCCCGGTGGAGCCGGAGGTGTACAGCACGTAGGCGAGATCCGCACGGTCGATCGATATGTCGGGAACGAGCGTGCTCGATGCACGGACCGCGACACCGTCGACATCGACCAGTGCCAGGTGTGGCAGGTCTTCGACAAC
The DNA here is from genome assembly GCF_045207455.1 of Nocardia sp. NBC_00881. Taxonomy (NCBI): domain Bacteria; kingdom Bacillati; phylum Actinomycetota; class Actinomycetes; order Mycobacteriales; family Nocardiaceae; genus Nocardia; species Nocardia sp. NBC_00881. The sequence goes on along the minus strand of NZ_CP108798.1, from coordinate 6,629,700 downwards.
CGCGCGCACGGCGGCGGGTGTCGCGTCACCCGTCAACGCGGCCACCACACCAGAACGCTCGAGCATGCCGCGAATGCGTTCCGGCGGAGCGGAAATATCGATCGGCAGGTATGCCGCACCCGACAGCAGCACGCCGTGCACCGCGGCGAACTGACGCCACCCCTTGTCCAGCAGAATGGCAACGATCGGCTGATCGTCGCTCGGTCCGCACGTCGCAGCGAGCCGGTTCGCGATGCGACAGGCATGGTCGAGCAGAGCACCGTAGGTGATCGTCACCGAACCGTCGATCAGCGCGGGATGATCGGGCTGGCGGCGCGCACGCTCGACGAACAGCTCCGGCACGAGTGCCGCTGCCGTGTCGACCTGCCGTCCGGTCACTTCGGCGTCCGCCAGCGGCACGATCGACAGGTCGGCCTGCTGCCAGACCTCGGCGGAACCCGCGAGGCGTTCGAGCAGCTGGCGGAACGCAGTGAACATGGCATCGATCACGCCGGGCGCGAAGGCGGAATCGACGGTGTCCCAGTTGTAGTACAGCTCGTCGTCGTGTTCGTGGATCTGTACGTCGAGGCTCACCTGCGGAGTCTGCGACAGCGCGTACACCTCGCGAACCTGGCCGTCGAACGGCGTCCTGGCACCATCCGACCAACCGAGTGTGCTGGTGAGCACGATCGGCATTCGCGCCCGATCGGAACTGCCGTCATGGCGGGTGAGCTCGCGCATGAAGCGCAAGCCGCTGTAGTGGCTGTGCTCGAGGTCGTCCCAGAGAGTTGCCTGGATGCGTTTCGCCCGCGCGGCGAAGGTCGCATCGCGATCGTGGTCCACCGCGAGCGCCGAGATCGAAGCGAACTCGCCGACTACCGCCTCGACCTGCGGGTGCAGCGGAATCCGGTTCATGCTGGGGATGTTGAGCGCGAACCTGTGCTCGCCCGACCAGACCGCCAGGACCTCACTGAAGGCGGCAATCATCAACGCTGAGGTTGTCAGCCCTTGTGCGCGTGCGTGTCTGGTCAACTGCCGCCATTGCGCGGGAGGCATACCGGCCTCGCGGCGGGTGAAGCGAGTCGCCGAGATGTCGGTAGAACGATTCGCGGGCAACTGCGGCGCCGCGGGAAAAGTAGCGACGCGATCGGTCCAGTACCGCTGCGAGCGCCGGTAGAGTTCGGCGTTCTCGAGTTCCGAGAGGGCACCGACGTAGTCGCGGAAGGTGAGCGACAGCTCCGGCAGTTCGGCGGCTGGGTCACGGTAGCGCAGACTCAGCTCGGCCAGCAGCAGTCGCCAGCTGAGGTAGTCGAAACACAGCCCGTCGAAGCCGATGTGGATCCGGCTGCTCTCGTCATCGAGGCGGCTCACCGCGATATGGAACAGCGGCCACGTCCCGGGGTTCGGTACCAGATGCGAGTACGTATCGCGAAGCTCCGCGAGCAGGGCCGCACGCGCGCTCTCGGTGAGCCCGCGCAGATCGTGCACAACCGGATGGAACGGCGGAACCGATTCCAGCACCCGCTGTTCGCGCCGTTCGATATCGATGGTCAGGCGCAGCGCATCATGCCGTTCGACCAGCGAGCGCCACGCGGCCGTGAACCGGTCGATGTCGATGGCGCCTTCGTATTCGTAGTACCCGTGCGCCGCGACACCGCCGTAGTGGTAGGCATCGTCTCGTCCCAGCACATACGCCAATTGCGTGTCGGTCAACGCAAACGGCCGGAACCGGTCGTCGGGCGCGGGCCGGACTGTTGGAAAACCGGTGGTCACCGCGTTACCTCCTCTTGCCGCAACTTCTTCTTGTCGACCTTTCCGATGGCTGTACGAGGCAGCGTGTCCGCGATGCGGATCAGATCCGGTATCTTGTACGCGGCAATTCCGCGCTCGGTGAGAAATCGAGCGATTTCCGGTTGCTCGGGTGCGGCGCCATGCGGCACGAGCACCGCGCAACTGCGTTCACCGAGTATTTCGTCCGGGACCCCGATCAGCGCGGCATCGCGAACTGCCGGGTGCGCGAGCAGATGGTTCTCGACCTCCTCGGCCGCGATCTTCTCCCCGCCCCGGTTGATCTGGTCCTTGACCCGGCCCTCGAACACGACCTGCCCGTTCGGCAACAGGCGGACCAGATCCCCGGTTCGATAGAAACCATTGTCGGTGAACGAGGTTCGGTTGTGGACACCACCGCGGAAGTAGCCGCGGACCGTGTAGGGCCCGCGAGTCAGCAGTTCACCGATTTCCCCCGCGAGTACCGGATTTCCGTAGTGATCCACGATCAGCAACTCGTCGTCCGGCGAGACCGGCCTGCCCTGGGCGTGTAGCCGCGTCTCCAGATCGTCGTCCGAGTCCTGGAATCCGCACAGGCCCTCCGCCATTCCGAATGCCTGGTGCAGCTGGCAACCCAGCGCAGGCTCGACGCGACGGGCGAGTTCGAGCGGAAGCTTCGATCCGCCGATTACGACTCGGCGCAGGCTCGACAGGTCGGCGGAGCCGCCGGGTGCGAGTTCTACCCATACCAATGCGACTCCGGGCACCAGTCCGGTGTCGGTGACGCGATGGCGCTCGATCAAGTCGAAAGTTATTCCTGGATCAGGACTCTCGGCGAGGATCAGCGTGCCACCGACATCGAACGTGGCGAGCAGCCCGTGGGTGAGAGTCCAGTTGTGGCCAAGAGGCAGGCAGACCATATGGCGCGTCGTCGCGTCGTAGGAGCACGCCGCGGCGACGGCGCGTCCGCTGTAAGCCCAGTCATCATGGGTGCGCGCGACAAACTTGGGCAACCCCGTCGTGCCACCGGAGAGCAGGAGAATCGCGACGTCCGACGGGTCGGCTGTGGGATGCTCGATCGGCTGCTGTCGTAACGAGTCCAGCGGAATGAACTCGGCGGCGGCGCCGAAGATGATCACGTGCCGCAGATTCCCGGTCTGCCCACGGACCGCGCGTGCGAGTTCGCGATGGTCGAAACCGTCGATGACGTCGGCCGTCACGTATGCGACCGCGTCGGTGCTGTCGACGAAATGGGTGATCTCGGCGGCCCGATGCGCGGGCAGGGCGAACACCGGGATCGCACCGACTCGCAGCAGCGCATACATGACGGCGATGAATTCGCCTCGATTGGGCAGCTGCACGACCACCCGATCCCGCGACCTGATGCCAAGAGCGTGCAGGCCGGCCGCATAGTGGTCCACCTCGGCATCCAACTCCGAGTATGTCCAGCTGCGGTCGGAATCCACGACGGCTGCGGAATCGCCGAATGTGCTGCCGTAGCGCCGAAGAGCGGCGTCGAGTGTCTCTCCGCGCCAGTATCCGAGGGAGCGGTACCGGGAGGCGAACTCCACGGGCCAGGGAACAAATCCATCAAGCATGGGCCCAACCTCACCTACCTGTAACCGTGAGCCTGGTGTGGACCAGACTCGCTTAACTTAGCGAATTAGGTTAGGCTATGCAAACTTAGATGTTGATGCCGAGATGTCCGGCGCCACATTCGGACCCACAAAGCCACACAGGGGCGACGAGCGCCCGAGGGGCATCACCCGGTCCGAAATGCCGCTTATCAAGACCAGAAGCCGATGATAGATTAGGCCAGGCTTACCTACTTAAATGGAACCACGTCGCCGGCAGTCTGACAACCGCGGCGCCCGATGTAGCGACGTAGCCGTGAGGAAACGAGGAATCAATGAGTAGATCACGCAAGCGCTTCGCCGGAGCCGCGATCGTATCGGCGCTCGCCGTGGCGGTCGACGTACTCGGGACGACGCTGACGGCCGCGGGCGCCGCCGCCGCCCCGTGGACCGAGCCAGGCGTTCAGCAGCCCGCTGTGGCACAGCAGATTCAGGACCCGGTCGCACCGAGCGTCCCGAATCCGACACCAGCGGAACTCACCGCACTGGTCAACAGAGCCACCAGCGTCAACACTTCGGACGCGGAGAAAGCGAACTCGGCTGTGGCGGGCAGTGCCGCCGTGCCGATCTTCAACAAGGCGGCGGCACAGCGTGCATTCGTCTCTCCGCCCGGCTCACCGGAATACATCCACTTCGCCGTGTCCGACATCGACGTGAACGGCCACACCGCGACCGGGATCCTGCACGCCAACTACACCGGACCGCAGATCCCAGGGTACGGTGAGCAGTCGTCGTTCGACTTCGACATGGACTTCCGGTACCTCGACGGCCGGTGGAAGCTCGATCGGACCGCAGTCTGCAGCATCGCGCAGATGTCCATGAGCGAGTGCACCATCTGATGGGCGGCAATGTAATTCAGCCGAGCGGCCGACCACCCCAGCAGCGCCCGCTGCGCCGATGGTCGTTGCTCGCGACGCTCGCCCTCGCCGTTTCCTTCGGCGCCGGGTGCGGCTCCGAGTCCGCCGAGTCCGCGGACTCGACGGCAGGGAACCCGATCACCGTGACCCACCGACTCGGCGAAACGGTGGTCACCGGCACACCGAAACGCATTGTGGCACTCGACGCCCAGTGGCTGGACGCCACGCTGGCGTTGGGCGTCACGCCCGTCGGCTACCTCGACAACATCAGCCTGATCACCGGCGGCAAGCGCCCACCGTGGGAACCTGAATCGCTGCCGGATGCCAAGGCGCTGACGACAACCGGCGATCTCGCCGAACAGGTGGCAACGCTGGAGCCCGATCTGATCCTCGCATCGGCGTTCACCACCGACCAGGCCCAGTACGACAAGCTGTCCCGACTCGCACCGACCATCCCAGCGCTGAGCAGCATGCAGGTCGATCGATGGACCGATCAGGTTCGGACGGTCGGCAAAATTCTTCGTAGAGAAGGCAAGGCGACGGAGGTCATCGACGGCGTGTACCGCCAGATCGATGACGTCGCGAGACGGCACCCAGGCCTGTCGGGCAAGACCTATCTCACCTGCTGGCTGGCAGGCCCGAACCAACTGATGGTGCTGGCCGACCCCAATGACGGGGCCGCGGAGGTGTTCACCCGGCTCGGGCTGAGGCTACCGAAGCACATGGTCGACGAGGCGTCCAATGGGGGACGGCTGTCGCTGTCACCCGAGCGACTCGGCGACCTCGATTCAGACCTACTGGTGGCGACCGGGGAGCCACTGAAGCAACTCCCGGGATACGGCACGCTGCCCTCGGTGCGGAAGGGGAGCATCGTCTTCATCGATCTCGTCTCGGGTAGTGGCCTCAATCAGCCGACGGCGCTCTCGCTGCCCTACATCCTGAATGAACTGGAGCCCGCGCTCGCCAAGGCGGCCACGTAAATCGGCACCAGGCACCGGGCTCCCGCACGCAGATCGACGCGAGCAGGAGCCCGGTGCGGGAACGGCCACTCGGCGATCGACAACCCGGTGGGCGCTGTCCGGCAGGCCGCATTGCCTTGGCCGCCATTACTGTTCATCGACCGACGACCACCCTAACGATTTGATTTATGATAGCCTTACCTAACTTCGCTCGACGTCGTCGCGACGGAACACGTCGACGAGCTCATGGATTCGATCCTGTCGCTCGCGTGCCCGTTCCGACTTTGCCGGGTCGTCGAACGGAAACAATTGAGACGTGGAGTAAGTAGCATGCAGCACAGACCGGGGTGGATCAGACAATTCCACAAGCCGAATTCACCTGAGCGCCTTCCACTATTGATCTTTCCGCACGCCGGCGCCGGCGCATCAGCATACCGCACTTTGTCCAAGGCATTCAGCGATAGTTTCGACGTCATCATCTTTCAGTACCCAGGGCGCCAAGACCGAGTCGGCGAGCCGGGATTGACTTCCCTCCCCGAGATCGCCGCCGGCGCATTCGCCGCATTTCGGGCATCGGGACACCATCGCGGCTTTCCGATCACCACCTTCGGCCACAGCATGGGTGCGCTGGTCTCATTCGAATTCGCCAGGCTCGCCGAAGCAGCGGGAATCGCCATACGACAGCTCACGATCTCGGCGGCAGTCGCTCCCTGCCACGTCGCGGACAAACCGCCGCATCCGACAGATGACCAAGAAATCCTCGACCATCTCGGGGTGCTCGAGGGAACCAATGCCGATGTCTTCGCGAACCGGGAGGTCATGAAGATGGCGCTCCCGGTCATCAAGCGTGACTACCACGCCTTCGATACTTATTCTTGCGACGAAACCGTCAAGATAGCGGCGCGAATTCACGCGATCTGCGGTGATCAGGATCCGGTCGTCACGATGCGGGATCTCTACGGCTGGGGCAAGCACACCGACGATATCCACGTCACGATGTTCGACGGTGGGCACTTCTATCTGAACGATCATGTCGACGCTATCGCAGAATTGTTGACGCCCAGGGCACAACATGAGCGGTCAGCATGAATACCGAGGGCCAGCGATGACATTATCGACCAAGCAAGACCGCGATCATATCGTCATTTCCGGAATGTCTGTAGAAGCGCCCGGCGGAATCGAAAGCCCTGCATCCTTCTGGTCGGCACTCGCGGAATCGAGAGAATTGATCAGCCCGTTCCCGCGAGATCGTGGTTGGCCGATCGACGATCTACTGTCTGTTTCCCGGCACGACGGCTGGGGAAAGGTCTCCGATGCGGGCGGATTCCTCGACGGCGCCGCGGCATTCGACCCGGCCTTCTTCGGCATCACCCAACGCGAGGCCATCGCCGCGGACCCACAGCAGCGAGTGGGTATGCGGGTGGCGTGGCAAGCGCTCGAGAACTCTGGAATCAACCCGGGCGCCCTCGATGGCGCGGACGCCGGCTGCTTCATCGGTGCGTCGCCGATGGAATACGGCCCGCGAGCCGCCGAGGTCAACCCCTACAGCGGACACCGGGCCGTCGGCCTCGCGTCACTGAGCGTGGCCGGCCGGATCTCGCACAGCCTTGGCCTGACCGGTCCATCGATGTGCGTCGACTCCGCGTGCGCGTCGTCCTTGTCCGCTCTGCACCTGGCTGCCACAGCAGTACGAGGCGGGGAGTGCGAGTGGGCGCTCGCCGGCGCGGTGTGCGTGATGGGATCGCCGCTGGCGTTCTACGAGTTCGCCAAGAACAACGCCCTTTCGACCGATGGACACTGCCGGTCCTACGCCGATGACGCCACCGGCACGCTGTGGGGTGAAGGCGCGGGAGTGGTACTCGTCGAACATGAATCGCGCGCTCGCCGGCTGGGACATCGGATATACGGCCGCATCCTCGCCACGTGCACCAACCACAATGGAAAAGGCAGGCCGATACTCGTCCCGCGAGCGCACGCACAGGAACGGCTGGTTCGCAAAGCCATCGATATCGCTGGCATCGATCCGGCCGATGTGGGAATGGTCGAGGGTCACGGCACCGCCACCCGGGCCGGCGATCCGGCCGAGCTCACCGCGCTGCAGAACACTTACGGCGCGGCGGGATCCAGCCCGCTGCTCGGTTCGGTGAAGTCGAACGCCGGACATGCGCAGGCAGCCGCGGGACTGCTCGGATTGATCAAGCTTCTGCTCGCGGGCCAGCACGGCTATATCCCGCCCAGCCTGTTCTCCGAAAACCCGACAACGAAAGTGGACTGGGACCGGTCGAGCCTGCGACTGGCCACGAAACTGCAACCGTGGGAACCGAATAACGGCGTCCGCTATGGGGCTGTTTCCTCGTTCGGCGCAGGGGGATCCAATGCGCACGCAATCATTGCGATGCCCGTCCGTGAGGAGAGCGACGATTTCTAGCTATCGACTGCCCGATGGCACCGTTCCGGTCCTCCTGTCGGCGGATACACCTGACCTGGTGCGCAGCGAGGCTGCGGCCATTCTTTCGTACGTCGCTGATCGCCCCGCGGTCTCGCCGTCACGCATCGCCGAAATGCTGTTCCGAACACGGGTCGCACGCCGATATCGAGCCCTGGCGATGGTTACCGTCCGCGACGAGCTCAGCGCTGCACTGCGCGCGATCGCCGAGGGCGGTGCGCACCCTGCGGTGGTGCACACGACCGCACCCGCCGCGGCTCATCGACTCGCCTTTGTGTTTCCCGGACAAGGCGGGCAGCGCCCAGGAATGGGCCTGCTCTATTACGAGTCCGCCCCGGCATTTCGGGCCGAAGTGGACCGCTGTGACGCGATGTTCCGTGAGCTGTTCGGCGAGTCGCGGCTGGCCTACGTTCTCGACGACAAGGCTCCGGCCGACGACAGCGCGCGAGTCGTCCAGCCGGCGCTGTTCCTTCAAATGGCCGGGCTTGCCGCGATGTGGCGGTCGGTGGGTATCGAGCCCGCTGTCACCATCGGACACAGTCAGGGCGAGATCGCCGCGGCATACGTGTCGGGCAAGATGACGCTGGCCGATGCGGTCCTCATCGTCGGGACACGGGCCAACGCCGTCGACAAGATCGCATCCGATGAGTACGGAATGGCGGTTGTCGCCGCAGACCGCGACGAAGGTGAGGAATTGCTCGCACGGCGATCGGGCTGGGCGCAGCTGTCGGTGGTCAATTCCCCGCACATGGTGGGCATCTCGGGCGAGCGTGGCACCGTGCAAGACATCGTGGACACGCTCACCGACCGCGGCCGGTTCGCCAGGATGATCCGCGTCCAGTATGCAGCGCATACCGGACTGGTCAACAGTCTTCGCGACGACATACGCGAAGCATTGAAGAGCCGGCTGGACAACCAGTACTTCCTCGAGACCCACACCGATTGTCTCGGAGCCACCCTCGGCGGCGCGATCACTTCGGACCTAGCGGTTGACGAATATTGGTTCTGGAACCTGCGCAACACCGTTCGATTCGACCGGGCTATGGCCGCAGCGGTCACAAGGGATGTCGATACCTTCGTCGAGCTTGCCGAACATCCGACCCTGCAGCTGGCGATCCAGGAGAACCTGGGTGTCCTGGCAGACGAGCAGACCACCACCGTGACCGGCACCTCCAGCCGGACCGCAACCGATCTGCGCGAATTCACCCGCAACCTTGCCGTTCTCGCGGTAAACGACCTCGACTATCCGTGGGATCGACTGCGCGAGCGATCCGATGATGCCATTCGGCCACCACTGCCCGACTTTCCGAACGTGCGGATGAACGAGCTGAGACTGTGGTTGCCGTACAACTCACCGCCCGCTCGGCAGCTCCAGTCCGCCGCCGGCCAAGCCGCCACCGACCCGAGCCCGGACACGACAGCACCACAGCTGCTGGTCGAGGAGTGGGTCCGGCTCGTTCAGCGCTCGCTGGTGCCGCCGCGCGCCATCGGGATCATCGATCACATGCACGGCTGCGCGGAACTCGCCGCCGCCCTGTGCGCCGAAGCGGAAGTCCACGGTGCAACGGCACGCGTGATCGATGTCGAAAACTCCGGCGACAACAGCGACCTCGACACCATCGTGGTGCTGCTACCGCAGCTACCGCAGCTGGACGGCCGCGCCGCCGCCGCCGAGGTCGCGGAATTCTTCGGTGATCGACGGTGGTGGCCCGGGCTGACCGGTGCGGCGGCCGATTGCTGGCTCGTGACCGTCGGCGGTGAGGCGGTGCTGGCCGACGATTCTCCACCGCATCCGGTACACGCCGCAGCCAGTGCGGGATTTCGCTGTATCGGCACCGAATATCCCAGCGTGACGTTCCGTCATCTAGACCTTTCGCCTGAGCAGGCGCGTCCGGAATCAGCGAATGCGATCGTCACGGCACTACATACGGCCGACGAATCGGAACTGGCGTTGCGCGGCGACAATCTGTACGCAAAAAGACTTGCCGAGGCCGCCCGGATCGTTCCGGATTCGGACAGCGCGGCGCCGAAGAATGTCGTCATCATCGGTGGCACAGGCAAACTCGGTTTAGAGTTCGGCGAGCACTTCGCTCGTCAGGGCGCGCAGCGGATCACGCTGGTGAGCAGATCGGGTGCGACCGCGGCGACCGCCGACCGGCTGCGCCGGATTCGTCAGGCCGCTGCCGCGGAAGTCAGCGTCATATCCTGCGATGTGAGCGACACCGATGCCGTGGTGCGGTTGGCGAACGAGCTCCGTGACGCGCCCGCGAACTTGATAATCCATGCCGCAGTGGACTATTCGGATATCGCGCTCGCAGACATCACCACCGAGCAAGTCGACCAGGCATTGCGGGCGAAGGTCATCGGCATCTCGAATGTGCTGGATGCACTCGCACTTGCCTCGGACTGCCGCGTGATCCTGTGCTCCTCGCTGGCGGCGACACTCGGCGGCCGCGGCCAGATCGTCTACGCGGCCGCCAATCGAATGCTCGACGCGCTCGCGCACCAGCTTCGTGCCGACGGGCTCGATTGCGTGTCGGTGCAATGGGGGCAATGGACGGTCCACCTCGACCTCGGCGCCTCGGGCGCGGCGAAACTAGCCGGCGCAGGCGCTGTTCCGATGCGTCCGGCGGACGCGATCTCGTTGGGTTCGAGTGGATTCCGGAAAAACGTCATCGTTGCCGCGTTCGACTGGACTCGGGCACACGCGGTGCTGGGTGCCTACGGCTACGGGCCGGTGCTGTCGCAGCTGGTGGCACCGGTCACTCGCCACCAGACGCCGGTCGCCGAGGCGAATCTGCCGTTCCGGGTGGTGCAACTCCTCGGCGAGGTCATCGGTGTCGATCGGGTCGACACGATCGACACGACGCTGCCCATGGTGGCGATCGGTTTGGATTCGTTGCAGGCACTGGAATTCCGTCGACGTGTCAAAGCGGAGTTCCATCGCGATTTCCCCGTCGCGCAGCTCCTCGGCGGAGCTTCTGTCGACGATGTCATACGGGCGTTCGGTGCGCACCCGCAGGCGCCGGCGAAACCGATGGACATCGGCGAGCGCGCGCGGCCGGCAGCTGAGCAAGCCGTTCCAGACGACATCGATTCCGACCGAATCCGTTCCGCTCGCCGCGATTTGGATACATTCGGGCTACGCGCCATGATGCGCGCGCTGGACCCGGTGCTGCGCGACGGCGCGAAACACACCGCGGACGAGATCGCCACGCGGCTGGAATTCGCGCCGCGGCATCACTGGCTGTTGCGCGCATGGCTCCGGGAACTCAGCACGCACGGCTGCCTCGACTACGACCCGGACCGTGGGTACCGGACACGTCGCGCGGTACCGTCACCGGCTCGGTCCGACCTGTTCGAGGTGTGCGCCGACCTCGGCTACTCACGCGAGTTCGCGACCTTCCTGCGCAGCGCCGACGAACACCTGACCGAACTCGCCCAGGACCGGGTCCGCGTCCAGGAACTGCTGTTTCCCGACGGTGACATGTTCACCGCGGAAGCCGCCTACCGAGACAACGTCATCAGCCGCTACCTCAATCTCGCGGCCCGCGAAGTCGTCGCCGAAATCGTCGCGCGGCTGGAGAGTGACCGATCCCCAGTCCGCATTCTGGAGCTGGGGGCGGGTGTCGGTGGTACCACCAGCGATGTCGCGGCCGGTCTCGCCGGGCTGTCCGTCGACTACCATTTCACCGACTTGTCGACCTTCTTCCTCGCCGCGGCTCGCGAACGATTCGCCGAGCATCCGTGGATGCGTTACGGAATCGTGGACATGAATGCCGACCTCGATCAGCAGCCACGCTATGACGTCGTCCTCGCCGCGAATGTTCTGCACAATGCGCATCATGTCGGGAAGACTCTCCGTCAGCTGTACGACCTGCTCAATCCGGGCGGTGCGGTCGTCTTCATCGAGGCTTGCCGGGCGCACTGTCAGTTGCTGACCTCCATGCACTTCCTGATGTCGCCACGCCCCGGTCAAGCGCACCCGGGCTTGTCCGATGTCCGAGCTGGCACGGACCGGATTTTCCTGGAAGAGAGCGAATGGCTGGACCAACTCACCGCGGCCGGGCTCACGCCGATGCTCATGCTGCCCGATGCCGACCATCCGCTGTACTTGCTCGACCAGCGAATCTTCGCCGCGGTACGCGACGCAGCCGCTTGACGCCCACTCAGCACCAGGAGAGAACCATCGTGACCGACCGATCCGACCGGTATACGTTGCGACCTGCCGGCACCTGCATAGTTGTTCCGACCGGCCAAGCAGTGCTGCTGGCGGGACCACGCCGGGAAAAGTTGACAGGATTGTCAGCCTCGCAGCTGCATGCGCTGCGAATGTTGAACTCCGGAACGGTGACGACAGCCGATATCTCGACGGCAGGCGATTCCGCTGTCACCGCGCTGATCGACCAGCTCGTCATAGGCGGCTGGCTCTCGGTGACCGTGCGATGGGGTAGCGAAGACTTGTACACAATCCGCCCGTTCGCCACTCCCCGAGCGCGGCCGGACGCCGTCTCTGCTGCATCTGGAGAGCTGTCGAAGTTCACTGTGCTCCATCGAGAGCAGGGCGAGATGATGCTCGAGCACCCCCAGTCATGGTGCGACATCGTGCTGCATCACCCTGAAGCGCTCATTGTGGCATGTGGCTCGAGGTCGGGGACGAAGACAGACCTGCCCTCGGAGCTGGCGGCACGAATGATCACGGATCTGGCCTGGGCCGGCCATACGACAGCCGATCCAACCATCGAGCAGCGCGAGTTCGGGCCACGCAGCTGGAGCGCACCCGATCTGTGGTTCCACCGACGCAGCACGGCCGGTGACCGGGTGCTGACCGGGGAACATCTCGGCCCGACCAAGTGGGCGAAAGGTCAATTCCCGCAACCACCTGCCCGTAAGGCACAATGCTCGGCCGATCCGATTCCGCTGTTCGCGCCGGATCTCGAAGGGCTCCGTGCGACGGGACCAAGCGTCACCACGGTGATCGAGGACCGATACTCCTGCCGCGATTTCGACGACGCTCGCCCGATGAGCCGAGACGAACTCGGTGAGCTGCTCTACCGATCCGCCCGCACCCGCAGCAGCCGCACCGGTGACGGCGAGGAGCTCGTGTCTCGCCCCTACCCGTCCGGAGGAAGTCTGTACGAGCTCGAACTGTATCCAGTGGTGCGGCAGGTGGACGGGCTGGCGGCTGGTATGTACCACTATGACTCGTTCGATCATGCCTTACGCCGTGTGGTCGATGAAGACCATCCAGCCGTCCAACAGTTGCTCCGGATGACCTCGGCCACCTTGACCAATGCCCAGCTGCCCCAACTGATGCTCGTCATCGCGGCCCGGCCCGGTCGAATCATGTGGACATACGAGCACATTTCGTACTCGGTCATTCTCAAAGACGTTGGTGTGCTGACGCAAACCCTGTACCTCGTTGCGAACGCCATGGGTCTGGGTGCGGTCGCACACGGTTTTGTCGACACGGCCGCGTTCACCGAAGCTGTTCAGGTCGATGAACTCGAGGAATGCGGCGTGGGCTGCATGATCATCGGCTCGCCTGCAAAGACCTGATACATCAGCGCACCTGTCCGCCGCCCACCTCCGAGTTTCCACTGTTGCCTCAGCCCAGGTGTCACGTCGCCGGGCTGAGGCAATACTCAGTCGCGCACAGCAGCGGCCAGCGTGACGACGCTGCGCTGCCAGAGCGCTGCCAGTCGCTCTGCATCGCTCGCGACGAACAGGCGGTCACTCCAGCGCCAATTGGTGATCAGCTGCGGACCGTCTGCCGTAGGGCTGATACTGGCGATGATGTCGAGGGCATAGCGAAGCGGCAGATCGGGCTCGGGATCGAGTGGAAGCGCATCGAGCAAGCTACCGCCGGGCAAGGACCAGGCTCTGCCACCACGACCGGCCAGATCCATGCGGCCCAGGTAGTTGAACTCGACCTGTGGTTGCGGGGCCGCCACCAATTCCGGACTACGGTCGACGTATCGCAACAGTCCGTAGTCCAGTCCCTGATTGGGGATCGCCGCGAGGTGTTCGGCAACTGAACTCAGCAGTGCCGTGGCCGCGCCCGGATCCGATTCCGCCTGCCGTATGCCGACCGCCGCACCCACGCCGAGGCGTACCGGGAACACACTAGTGAACCAGCCGACAGTGTTTGTCGTATCGGTTCCGAGGGTCGCGTCGGCACGGCCGTGTCCCTCCAGGGCGATCAAGACACCGGAGTCTGCATCCTGCCCCTGCTCATTCCGCCAACTCGTCAGCGTCATCACCAGAGCAGCAAGAAGGAACTCCCGGACACCCTCCTCCTTGGTCGAGCTGGCAAGGATCCGCTCGGTGATGTCCACGGATGTCGGCGCTGACGTATTTCGCAAAGACGACCACGTGTCAATGGTCGGATCCGGAAACCGACGTCCGAGCACCGGATCCGGCCTGACCAGCTGGCGAGTCCAATAGTCGCGCTGTGCGAGTACTTCCGGCTCGACCGCACGTTGCCACATCAGATCTGACCACTGTCGGTACGAGGTGAACTCCGGCAGCACTTTGGGGGAAGCACCGGATTCGATCAGGGCCCATGCCTCGGCCAGGCCGGTCGAGAGGATATGCCAGGACACCACGTCCACAGCTAGGTGATGAATCGTCAGCAACAGAAGATCACCATCGGCACCCGCAATCCACACCGCACGAAGCATGTCCCCGGTGCTTGGATCGATCTCGTCGAAAGCCCTGCGCGCGGCAGCACCGATCGTCGCTTCGAATTCTTGCGACGTTTCGGACTCGACGCGGGTCAAGATATCCGCCGCACGAACACAACCTCGTTCACGGGTGATCAGTCGCGGACCGTCGGGGGTGTCGGATAGCCGAGATCTCAGCGTGTCATACCCATCGAGCAGCGCCTGCAGCACCGCCTCCAGTTCGGCGCGATGGATGCCAGCCGGCAGCTGCAGCAACCCCGTCTGAGTGAACCGACGGAAGTGACCGAACTCGAACATCCAGGACACTACGGGCAACGGAAGCACTTCGCCGTGCGCAACCATGTCGGTGTCAGATCCGGACACCGCCGTCGTTCCGACAGATGCCGCGAGTTCCCGGATCGTGGGTGCGGCCAGCACCGTCCGCGGGCTCAGCTGGATTCCCTGCCGCCGTGCCTTGGTGACGAGCGAGATCGCCACGATGCTGTCCATCCCGAGCGTGAAGAAATCCGCATCGATGTCGGGCGTCCACCCATCGAACAGCTCCGCGAAGATCTCGCACAAGACGTGCTCGGTCGCGGTGTTCGGTGCTGCCGGATGCTGCCTGTCATCGCGCGCACCCGCCAGAAGTACTCGCTCGGCGAGTGCGGTGAGTTCGCGGCCGTCCAGCTTGCCGTTCGCATTCACCGGCAACTGCGGCAGCACGCTGATGCGGGCCGGAATCATGTATGCGGGCAAACGCTCCGCGAGGGCAACGCGCAGCGATGCCGGGTCTAGATCCTGTCCCCGCTGGCACACCACGAAACCAGCCAGGCTGGCACTGCCCGCTCGGCGAACCACGACGACAGCGGAACTGTCCACACCGGGCACCCGCCGCAAGGCCGTTTCGACCTCTCCGATTTCGATACGGTACCCACGGATTTTCACCTGATCGTCTGCGCGGCCGAGATACGCCAGGCTGCCACCGGGCTGGTGACGCACCAGATCGCCGGTGCGGTACATGCGTCGCGCCGGTTGGAATGGATCGGCCACGAAGCGGCTCGCGGTCGCACCCGGTCTGGCGACGTAGCCCCGGGTCAGCTGCCCCCCAGAGAGGTACAGCTCTCCGACAGCACCTCTCGGCACCAGGCGCAACCTCGAATCCAGGACGTAACAGGACATTCCGGCAGTCGGACCACCGATGGTCGGGCTCTCGGAATCACTGGTCGAGGCGATGACGGCTTCGACTGTTGTCTCGGTCGGCCCGTAACAGTTGTACACAGCGGTATAGGGCAGTGCGCGCAGTTGCGCCCAGAGTGCCGGGTTGATGGCCTCGCCGCCCAACGCGAGAACCGCCAGCTCCCGATCGAGCAGCCCGGCCGCTGCCAGTTGCGTGAACATAGAGGGAGTCGTGTCGATCATGTCGACCTGGTACCGAGCCATCCCTTGCACGAGGAGATGTGCGTCACGCATCTCCTCGGCATCGAACAGATGGATCGTCTGCCCGGCAAGCAAACCCGCCATCGGCTGCCAAGACGCGTCGAAGCTCAAGGACCACGCGTGCGCAATCCGCAGCGGTCGACCGAGACGGGCCATGGCGGGTCGGTAGACACGGTGCTGGTGATCGGCACAGTAGCTGGTGAGCGCGGAGTTCGTGCCGACAACACCTTTGGGCTCACCGGTCGAACCGGAGGTGAAGATCACATACGCGGGCTGTTCGGGATGACGTCGCACCGGCCGGACAACCGCAGGTCGCTGCGAGATCCGTTCCGAAACCAGCGGGTCATCGAGAACAAGTAGCGGAATATCCTGCCCGTACAGCAGTTCACGGTTGTCGTTCACGGTGACGAGCAGGATCGGCCCTGCCTGTCGCAAGATCGACGCTATCCGCGCCTTCGGCAGCGAAACATCCACCGGCACATAAGCTCCCCCGGCACCCAACACTCCGAGTAGACAGGCGACGGCCTGAACCGATCGAGGTAACGCAAGTGCCACAACCGATTCCGGCCCGACACCGAGCTCGCTCAGTTCGACCGCCAAACGACTGGCCGCGGCGTGCAGCTCGCGGTAGGTGCATTGCCCTCCCGATCCGGTGGTCAGCGCCACCATATCCGGTGTCTCGTGAACCCGAAGTTCGAACAGTTCCCAGACCGAATCACTACTCGGACGTGCCTGCATGCCGGCGGGAACCGTGAACTCGGTTCGCTCAGCAGTCGTCAGAACGTCAAGCGCGTCGGGAGTGGCGTCGCCGCAGTCGGGCAGCTGACGCAGCACCGCGAGCAGACGCTCGCCGATCTCCGCGGCCGGGAAATACGGCATCGCCTCGGCGATGGACTCCACCAGAACGATCAGATCACCTTCGAGCAAATGCGACACCACAGTGAGCGGATAGTGGGTCAGGCTCTCCATTTCGAACGGGATGAACCTGACGCCCTCGCTGGTGACGACGGGTTCGATCGTATCGCCGATCGGCGCGTTCTCGAACACGAAAAGGGTGTCGAAAAGTGTCGCGTGCCCAGTCGCGCGCTGCACCGTCGATAGGCTGAGGTAGCCGACGTCGCGCATAACCGCGGCTTCACGCTGCAGCGCCACACACTGGTCGAGCACGCTCGCGGAACTATCCAGGCGATGGAAGACCGGCACCGTATTGATGAACAGACCGAGCATCCGCTCCACGCCGGAAAGCTGATCGGGTCGGCCGGAGATTATGGTGCCGAACACCACGTCACGACGGTCGCTGAGTCGCCCGAGCAGCACCCCCCAGGCAAACTGGACGGCGGTGTTCAGTGTCAGCCCATTCGTACGACACCACTGCTGTAACCTCGCGGTCTCGATCGCTGGCAGGGTGAGCCGTGTCTTATCCGGCACCGCTGTGCCGCGTGCGGCAGGCGTCCCTTCAGCGATCATCAGTGGACCGCTGAGGCCCCCGAGATAGTCGACCCACGCCCGGGTCGCCGCCGCGGTGTCCTGCGCAGCCAGCCAACCGATGTAGTCCCGATACGGTCGCGACTCGGCCAGGCCAACTGCCGATCCATCGGCTTGATAGACCGCAAACAGCTCACCGAAGAACACGGCGAGAGACCAGCCATCCATCAGGATGTGGTGTGCGGTGACGACCATACGCCGACGGCGCTCGGTCTCGGCCGTCGCGGAAGGCACGGTCAACAGCACGATGCGCAGTGCCGGGCCCTGACTGAGGTCGAAGGGGCGACACCGTTCCGACTCTGCAATTGCGTCGAACTCTTCGGGCGACGCATCGCGTTCGGACCACGGCAGGTCGACCCGTGTCGGCACAATCTGCACCGGCCTCGGCACGTCCTGATCCCAGAACGAAGCTCGCAGGTTGGGGTACCGGTCGAGCATCGCCTGTCCGCTGCGGCGCAGCAACGCCACGTCCAGCGGACCATCGATGTCGAAGACGAACTGCATCGCGTATGGATCGGTTCCGTCGCCTGCCAACTTCGCCAGGGAGAACAGGCCCTCTTGCAGGGGGCTGAGCGCGAGGACGTCCTCGATCTGCGGCGCTTCGTGCTGAGTACCCGCGCTCATGACCTGGCCTGCCAGGACGCGGTCAAAGCAGACAGAGCGTCGCTGTCCAGGCCGGAGACGCTCATCGGCGCATGACGCTGGTCGTCCGGCGAGCCATCCGACTCCGGCACCAGTTGATCCGATGCGGCGTCGACCGCGGCGGCCAATTCCGCGATGGTCACGTATTCGAACACCATCTGCGGCGTCAACGCCAGGCCGAGCTCGGCGGCACGGGCAGACCACTGGATGGATTGCACGCTGTCGCCACCGAGGGCGAAGAACCCGTCGTCGGGGGAGACCCCATCGATCTCCAGTAGCTCCTCGAGCAGCGAAATCAGTGTCCGTGCGGTCTCGGTCGCCGAACCCGAGGTGGCACGCGGGCTCTCGCTGTCGCCGGTCGATAGCGAAACCGGGAGGGCAAGCAGGCGCTGAAGTTGTGCCGCTGGGACCACCTCGAGCTCCGAAACGGTCCGTTCCGGGGCGGTGGCGAACGCATCGAGCGTCGCCATGAGCGCATCGACGATGAGGTGAGCCGTCTCCGGCTCGTAGAGATCGGTATTGACTCCGAGTCGCACATCCATGCTGCCGTCCGGCTGCACGTCCAGGCTCAGGTTCAGATCCCGGAACGCGATATCGAAGGTCACCGGCAACGGTGTGATCGTCGTACCGTTGTCGGTGAGTTCGACGGGCTCCGGCACCCAATCCGCGCCTCGAAAGTGGAACATCACCTGATACAGCGGATGCCAAGATCGCGACCGCACCGGGTTCAGCACCTCCACCAGACGCTCGATGGGAAGCTCTTGATGGTCGAACGCATCAAGCACGACGCTCCGGCCGCGGGTAACCAAGTCGCGTAAGGTCGGATTGCCGGAGAAATCGTTGCGCAGCACAACCATATTCGCGAACAAGCCGACCAGATTCCCGACGGCCTCGTCGATCCGGCAGGCAATCGGTGTGCCGATCGGAATGTCGTCACCGCCGCCGATCTTGTGCAGTACCGTCGCGGCCACGGTCTGATACAGCATGAATTCGCTGGCGCCACAGTGTTCCGCGAGTGCCTGGAGATCGCCGCGGCGGGCAGCCGACACTGTGCGGACCACGATTTCGGCTCGGTTGCCGAGCACCGCCGGGCGCGGATGATCGGATGCCACCGTGATCGCGTCCGGCAGTCCCGATACTGCGGTACGCCAGTATTCGACCAGCGCCCGGCCGTAAGCGCTCGCCGGCAATCCAGCCGGATCCGAGTCGAAGACGTCCCTCTGCCACAGCGCGTAATCGGGATACTGGATCGGCATGGGCGCCCATTGCGGTGCACTGCCGGTACCGATCCGTGCTCGATATGCCGTGACCAGGTCGGCCTGGAACACAGCGAGCGAGGAATGGTCCACGACGATGTGGTGCGCGACCACCGACAGCACATGCGTATCGGCGTCGAGCACCAGCAGCGTGGCGCGGATCAGCGGCTCGCTATCGAGCACGAAGCGATACCGAGCGGCTTCGGCCAGTTCCTCCGCCAACCGATCCGTGGCGATCTCGACAATCGCAACCGGTATCTCCATCGTGGGATGCACCAGCTGGTACGGGACTCCTGCCTCTTCCGGGAATGTGGTGCGCAGCGCCTCATGCCGAGCGACCACGTCACCGACGGCCGCGGTCAGTGCCGCGGTGTCGAGCGGACCGTCCAGACGCAACACGAAAGGCAGGGTGCCGGCGGCGCTCGCGCCCTCCATCCGATACTGGAACCACATCGGCAATTGTGCGTACGACAGCGGAATACGCTCGGGGCGAGACCGTCTGCTCAGCCCGGGCCGCGCGGCGCGTGCGGCCGGCTCGGCAGCGACAGCCTCCATCGCTTCCCCGAAGCCGTCCACACCCTCGTCCTGCTCCAGTGCGTCGAGATCGATGCCGAGTTCGTCACGGAACCAAGTGACCAGCCGCGCGGCGAGCCCCGCAGGCGTCGGGGCGTCGAAGACGGCACGTACTTCTAGTTCCACACCGAACTCGGCGCGGATCAGGGCAACCAGTCGAGCGGCCAGCAGCGAGTGACCGCCGAGTTCGAAGAACGAGTCGTCGGCGCCCACTTCATCGATGGTGAACAGTCGCGCGAAGATCGCGCACATCCGCTGTTCAGTAGCCGTCGCCGGCTCCCGGCGGCGGCGGTCCACCACCCGTGTCGGAGCTGGCAATGCTCGCTTGTCGAGCTTGCCGTTGGTGGTCAATGGAATCTGGTCGATCACGGCGAAAGCGCTGGGCACCATGTAGTCCGGCAGACCTCCTGCGGCGTGCGCACGCACCTGATCGAGATCTACTGCGGCATCACCCTTGTCACCTCTGGCGGGGACCACGTATGCGGCCAGCATCGGCCCGGCCACTGGGTCGTCGACGAGAACCACAACACAGTGCCCGACCTGTGGGTGTGTCGTGATCGAGGCTTCCACCTCGCCGAGTTCGATCCGGAAACCGCGCACCTTGACCTGCTCGTCAGCTCGGCCGACGAAAACGAGTTCCCCGAGGACGTTGCGACGAGCGAGGTCACCTGTCCGGTACATTCGCCCGCCTGGAATGTGTGGATCCGCAACGAAACGCTCCGCTGTGCGGTCGGACCGTCCCATATAGCCGCGAGCCAGTTGCGCACCACCTAGATAGATCTCGCCCACGACACCGTTCGGGACTATCTGCAGGGCCTCATCGAGCACATAGGCGTGGACGTTTTGGTTCGGGATACCAATGGGCACGATGCCGGTGCCCTGCGGTCCGACTACCGTCAAGTGTGTCGAACACACCACGGCCTCTGTGGGGCCGTAATGGTTCCGCAGCTCCGCGTCGAAAATCTTCGCGAACCTGTCGGCAACCTCACCCAGCAACGCCTCACCACCCACTGGTACCCGACGCAGCGCACGCCATTCGGCCACCTCCGGCAGCAACAGGAATGTGCTGAGCATCGAGGGCACCATGTGCAGCACGGTCACCCCGTGCCGAGTGATCAGATCGGCGACGTATCGAATATCTCCGAAGGCGTCCGGCTTAGGGACGACCAGACAGGCACCCGACGCAAGCGTGACGAATATATCCAACAACGATGCGTCGAAGCTCACTGAGGACGACTGCAGAACTCGCTCCGCCGCGGTCATTCCCCATTCCGCGCCGAAAGTCGAGACATGTTCGGCGATTGCAGCGTGCGAGACCGACACGCCCTTGGGTTTGCCGGTCGACCCGGAGGTATAGATGACGTACGCGAGATGACCGGGCCGTAGCGGCCGGATACGGTCGGCGTCGGTGGGATCGGACTCCGACAGCCGGGCGGCGGCCGTTTCGGCGGTGGCCAACTCCGCGTGGCCGAGAATCAGCTTGGGGCGGGCGTCCTCGACGAGGTACGCGATGCGGTCGGCCGGATAAGCGGAGTCGATCGGCAGGTATGCGGCCCCCGCCTTGAGCACGCCCAAGACTGCGACGATGAACTCGACCGAGGTCCGCAACGTCAACCCGACAATATCGTCGGCACCGACATTTGCACTGATCAGCCAGTGCGCCAGCCGATTCGCACGTCGGTTCAATTCCCCATAGGTCAGCTCTAGGGTGTCCGATAGCAGTGCGCACGCGTGCGGTGCTGCCGCAACTCGCTCTTCCAGCATGGCGACCAGCGTGTTGGGGGACATGTCGACTAATCCACCATGCGACATGTCGAGAATCGCCGCGCGATCGGAATCACCGAGCAGATCGAGTTCCCTGATACGGCGGTCGGGTTGGGCCAGCGCGCTCTCCAACAGCTGCACGAAGTGCGCGAGCAAACGCTCCACCAGCGGCCCGGCCAGCTCGTCGATTCGGTACTCGGCCTCAACACGTGCACCGGAGGCATCGCGCACAACCGCAAGCGCTAATGAGACCTGCGCCATTGAAGCGCCGAGATCCAATTGCTCCGCGACAATGTCGGGGAGTGCGAGGGCTTCCCCGGTCTTCCGCACGCTGAAACCGAGACGCACCAACCTCTCCATGCCGTCGTGGCCCATGATCCGATCCGGATTCACTTCCCGCACAACCCGATCGATCCCGACCCGCTGGTGGGCGAAGGCACCCAGGCAAACGTCCCTGGTCGACTCCACGAACGTGGCGAACGTATCGTCGGACCGCACTGTCTCACGGATCAGCAGTGTGTTGCCGAAATAGCCGACGAGGGACTTCGCCGCGTCGGTACGCCGGTCGATCACCGGAACCGACACCAGGAAATCCGAGGTCGCGGTATAGCGATGAACCACAGCACCGAACGCCGCGAGTAGCACCATGAACGGCGTCGCAGCATGCTCTCGCGCGAAAGTGTCGATGCGGTCGAGCAGATTTTTCGGCAGCAGGCGGGCACACCGATCGGCCTGTTTCGACGGTGAAACGGCCGCAGACCCAGGTAACTCGAGCGGTTCCGGGATCGGACGCAACGCGGTGCGCCAGTAGTCGACCTCGGCGTCACCAGGGTCCGCCGGCCTTTCGACCACCTCGACATCGACGAACTGCATCGCGGGATCAGGGATGGTGTGATCGCCGATGTAGGCCGCGCTCAGTTCAGCGAAGAAGACCTCCCAGGATTCGTCGTCCCAGCAGATATGGTGAATCACGAGTACCAGCACGAACTCGTCGATCCCGGTTCGCATCAGAGTGATTCGCAGCGGCAGTTCCGACGCCAAGTCGAAGGGGCGACCGAACTCCCGGCGGGCCAGCACCTCTACTCGCCGATTGCGGCTCTGCTCCGTTAGATCAGACAAATCGTGAGACTGCCACGGCACCGCGAGGTCGTCGTTGAAGACCTGGTACGGCTCGCCTTCAGCGTCCACCCCATAGGTCGTTCGCAGAATGGTGTGACGGGCGACGACGGCCCCGACAGCCGCGCGCAGCCGCGATTCGTCGAGTGCTCCGGTCAGCCTATAGGCCACGCAGATATTGAGGGCGGTATTTTCTGGGTCGCGCATCTGCACGAACCACATCCGCCGTTGCCCAGCGGACAGCGGCATCCGATCGCCAGCATGGACGCGTGCCGTGGGAGCGGATTTCGTGGTGGTCAAGCCACTTTCGAGCATCCTCTGACTCAGCAGCGCCTTGCGTCGATCGAGCGCAGTCACGCCGACCTTGGAGATATCCATATGCGACATATGATCTGGCCCCTCAGTCCTGGCTGTTGTCGGTCATGGTCAGCACGACCTCGTCACGAGAGGTGTCGCCCAGAACGTTCCTGATCGGGATGTCCCAATTCGACCCGAAGGTCGCCAGCGGAATTAAGTTCTTCGCAAATACGGGATACAGCAAGGGAGCAGCGCCCGCATATGGAATTGCCGCGAGCGGCACACAAGTCGCGGAACGCGACACTCGGGATCGCATGACCAGGCAGAGTTCCTCTGACATATCTCATATCTCCTAATCAGCGCAGAACCTGCACCTACGGCCTCGGCATCGACAGTCCACCGCAGAGCTTCATCGAGCACTGTCCACGAACGACCGAGAAATCCACGCCACGAAACCCGCGACCACAGCGCATGACATTAGCATAGGCTACCCTAATTATCTACCGGTGTGGGCGGGCGACGGCCGCTATCTGTCTCGTCGTCCGATCCACTGGGCTGCGCGGCGCACATAGGCTAGGCAATGACAAGCCAGCCCTCGCTGGTCCAGCTGCCGCGATCACCGGTCCGAAGCAATCGGCCTGCCGGCAAGAATGGGTCCACCACGAATCGGTCGGTGGCGCGACCGCCCACGTCGCCGAAACCGAGTGCGGCGCCGCCCACATACACGTCGCCGATCACCCCAGGCGGAACCGGCTGGCACGATTCGTCCAGTATGAGCACTCTGGCCCCGGGAATCGGGCGGATTCGTCCGGTGCCGTCGAGCAGGCCACGCGCCACCACGCCGGCATACCCGGGCGTCCCGTAGGCGATCGTGGCGACCGATCCGGCCGACACGGACGCGAGTCGACCGGAAAGTGCTGCGGTCGAATCGGTTCCGGTGATGTCCCAGCGGAGAATCGTCGGCAGCTCAGCGGCGGCGATACCTGCCACGGTATGCGTAGTGGCAACCACGTGGCTGACCGCATGTTGCACGATCAGCTCGACCAACGCGTCCGGGTTCGCCAGCTGCGACTCGGTGGCGACGACCAATGTCGCGCCGTCCGCCAGTGCGGCCAGCAGTTCGACGGCGACCTGGGCGTCACTCCAATTGGCGGCGATCAGTCGTACGTCGGCCGAGCCATACGCGGGATCCCTCCGACCACATCGACGTTCGGCGGCGACTGCACGGCGATCCGCGACAGCCACTGCCAATGCCGAATCGGGCAGCAGCACGGTCTCCGGCGCACCGCCGACCTCGATCCCACAGCCCGCGTCCACACCCAGCGTCGCCAGCAGCCGAACCAACCGAGCAATCGACGCACCTTCCGAAACCATGTCGAGAACCGCGGTATCCAGCCCCGCAAACAATTCGCCGTAGGTGCACGTTTCGTCGCCGCAATGGATCATGGTGCGAATATCGGGAATCGCGCGACCGCGACGGATCAGATCGGCGACGCCCGGCACCTCCGGCACTTCCACTCCAGTTGCCCACTCGCCGAGCACGCGGCGCCGGTCGTCGGCGGTCAGCACATCCGGCGCGGCAACCGGCGCGTCCTCGATCAGCGCAGCGAGACCGACAACGGTCGGCGTCTCGCAGAGGGTTCGCATATCGATCTTGACACCGAACTCGGTACGCAGCCGCAGCGCCAGCCGGTTGGCCAGCAGCGAGTGACCGCCGAGTTCGAAGAACGAATCATCCGCGCCGACGCGGAGCAGGCCGAAGATCTCGCGGTACAGCCCGGCAAGGCGAATCTCGGTGTCAGTGCGCGGTTCTCGGTATCCCCGGGCGGCGCTGCGCACCGGTTCCTGGTCACTATGGCCAGTACATCGACCGGACCCGCGTGCCGGCAGGCGATACAAGTCGTTGGCTACGGTCGACATGAATTCCTTCGGCTCTGGCTTCGATGTTGTTGTCAGCGGGCGAACACCTGGAACTTCGCATCCGCGGATCAGTCCGGCGCGTCGGTGAGATATCCGCCGCGTGAGAAGAATTCGGCTCCCGTGTGCTCGCAATCGTCCATCGTGCGCACCAGGTTGATCACCAGACCACGATTGCGACCGCGAATCGCATCACGCCCGCATACCACGACCCCACCTCCCTCCTGCACCACAACGCGACCCGCAGTGCCGCCATAGCAGGCCGCAGACACCGCGGCATCCAGAATCTCGACCCTCCCGCCCCGGTAGTAGCTGAACGCACGCGGATACGGCTCGGACAATGCACGCACGAAGCGCTCCAGGTCGACCGCGGACCAGAACCAGTCGATCCGGCTGTCTCGCTCGGACCGCTTGTGGAAGTAGGTCCGCTCGGCCTTCCGCTGCGGCCGCCACACCGCGGTACCGGACTCGAGCGCGCTCAGCGCCTCTCGCAGGGCGCCTGGAATCAGCTCCATCCCAGCTTCGACGAGCTCGGTTCCAGTGGCGGTCGGTCCGATCGGCAGCGAACGCTGTACGAGGATGTCGCCGGTGTCCAGCTGTTCATCCATCCGATGCACGGTCAGCCCGAACTCTGATTCGCCGCTGATCAGCGCCCACAACACGGGAGAGAAGCCGGTGAACTTCGGTAGCAGCGAGTCGTGCAGATTCAGCGTGCCGTGCGGCGGCAGGTTGTACAACTCCGGTGGCATCCAGGTGTACCAGCTGTTCACCACAATGACGTCCGGCTCAGCCCGCTTGACCAGGTCGATGGTCGCCGCGTCTGCCCGATCGGTCAGATGCACCCGAATGCCGTGCGCACGGGCCAGCTCCTCAACCGAATCCGCCCAGATGGCCTTGTAGGGCTGCACGCTCGCCGGATGAGTGACCGCAAGCGACACCTCGTGCTCCGAATCGATCAGAGCCTGTAGCGTTTTGCGGCCCCAGGTCTGGAAGCCGAACAACACGATACGCATGAACCGAACCTCATCTAGGCGGGAGAAGGATAGCCTATCCTACTTCTCGAGCGTGGCCGCGGACGCCCGCGCACCCGATCCGGTTCGAACCGGCGCCGCGACCAGCACGCGATCCGAAAGTTCCCCGAGGCAGCTGAGGTTCGGGAATCCCGGCCCTTGCGCCAGACCGGCGAGATTCGGCAGATACAGCTTCGTCTCGAGACCCATCACCGCGAGATCGTGTCCGATCGACGCCTCGAGCCGCGCATGGGTGATCGGCCCGCCGATCGCCAACTCGACAAGATCCGCAGCATCCGCGTCGAACATCTCCAGGAACCACAGGGGCTGGCCGCCCGTCGCGTCGACCACAAGATCGAATGTGTGCACCTGATCCGGGCGGCGCTCGTTGCGCAACGTCAGCGCGACACCCTCGCCCTGCCCTGCCACCCGAACGACGCGCCCCTGTAGATGGTGAACTCGACTGTCGCCCACCAGGTTTTCTTGCACCCGAACGGAAAACACGCCGCGGTCGGTGCGCCGGACCACATCTCGGCGTTCCTCGATGCTCAGCGCCCGCCATCTGGCCGGATCACTGTACAGCGAGTTCTCGAAGAAGCTCTCGCCACGGGTGTAGATCGTGGCTGCGGGAGAGATCGCCACAATACTCAGCACGTCGTGCCTGACCAGTTCGTCCACGACCGAGCCCGCGGTCTCGCCGCCACCGATCACCGCCGCCCGGGACGAGACCGGCAACTGACGTCGGCCGGCGCGGTCCCAGAAATCCGCGATGCTCAGGACTGCCGGATGGTCGGCCAGCGCGCGTCGGCTGTTGCCAGGTCCGGTAATCATCAGCCGGTCCGTGTCGATCTCAGTGACAACCCCGTCCGCATCGATCACCGAGACCAGCCAGCCGTCGGCCGCCGCGGAAATCTTGCGCACCGTGCCGAGCACGAGTTCGATATCGGCCTTCCGGGCGACCCACTGCAGGTACTTGGCCCAGAGATAGTGCTGCGGGCTCGGGCGCCCTCGGTCGACCCATTCAGCGTAGGCGCCGCGCTCGACCAGGAACGACGTCCAGCTGAACGCCAGCATCGCCTCGTTGATCGCGCGGTTGCGCCCGCGCGTCCAGGTCGAGTGGTATGGGAACCCGACATCCTTCTCGGGACTCGTGCCGAGCCGATGCTGACCGTCGGTCCAGCCACCGCTGGGCAACCAGTTGC
The DNA here is from genome assembly GCF_045207455.1 of Nocardia sp. NBC_00881. Taxonomy (NCBI): domain Bacteria; kingdom Bacillati; phylum Actinomycetota; class Actinomycetes; order Mycobacteriales; family Nocardiaceae; genus Nocardia; species Nocardia sp. NBC_00881. The sequence continues at coordinate 6,602,694 of NZ_CP108798.1, read as the reverse complement.
CGCCCACCGCATGCGATTCCACCACGATCACCTGCGGCGCGGGCAACCCCAGTTCGCGTAGCACATGCGCCTTCGCCGCGACGGCCATGGCCTTCGGTCCCGCTCCGACCACCAGAAGTCTGTCCACCGGTTCTCCCATCTGCGATTACAGCCACCACGCGATGACCGAATCGGCACTCAGCTGCTAAGACGGCAGATGGTGCCCCGCGGAGCCGGCAACGTCGACTTGTCGGAGCCGCTCGGGCCGACCAGCGCGGTGATGGTGCTGCGGCGCCGAGACCTTTTGCGCGCCAGCGCCTCCTGCGGCTTGCGCGCCCCACCTTCTGCCCGCGGCGGCCGGTTCCCGGTCTCCGCCGCCGAGGGCGTCACGACCACCACCGCCATATGTCCTCGCTCTCGACCTTCGTGGTTCCCCGTTGGGATCGGACCATCTTCACACAGAATCGGGCGACAAGGTAGGTTAGGCTAAGTTATTCGCGTTGATTGATCATTTCAGCAGACCGACTAGGGTCGATCTCGATGAGAAGGCGACAGCAACCGCCGTTGCCGAAGCGGCACGGCTTGGATCCGGCCCGGCTGCGACTGCCGGAGCAGGGCGACTGGGCGACCATTCGCGACCATCTGGTCGCGCGGCTCCCCCGGGTGCCCGCCGCGCGAATCGATGAACTGCTGCGCGCGGGTGGCATTGTCGACCTGGAGGGGCCGATCGCACCCGACGCACCCTATGTGCCGGGCGGCGCGGTCTGGTTTCATCGCGATCTGCCCGAGGAGACGGTGGTGCCGTTCGAGATCACCATCGTGCACCGCGACAACGATCTGCTTGTGGTGGACAAGCCGCACTTTCTGTCCACCATCCCGCGCGGCAAGCACATTCTGCAGACCGCGTTGGTACGACTGCGCCGGGAGCTCGACCTCCCCGACCTGGTCCCGGCGCATCGGCTGGATCGCGTCACGGCGGGCCTGGTGTTGTTCGTGATCAATCCGGCCCGGCGCGGTGCCTACCAGACCATGTTCCACAAGCGCACGGTCCGCAAGGAGTACGAAGCGATCGCACCGGTCGATCCAGAACTGACCCTGCCGCGCGTCGTGCGCAGCCGGATCATCAAGGAGAAGCAGGTGCTGGCGGCCCAAGAGGTGCCGGGCGAACCGAACGCGGAGACCGAGATCGCACTGCTCGAGCACCGCGACGGGCTCGGCCGCTACCGGCTGCGCCCGCACACCGGCCGCACCCACCAGCTGCGCCTGCACATGAACAGCCTCGACATCCCGATCCTCGGCGACGACTTCTATCCCGTGCTCACCGACAAGCCCGTCGACGACTTCACCCGGCCGTTACAACTGCTCGCCGCGTCACTCGAGTTCACCGACCCGATCAGCCGAGAGCCACGCCGCTTCCACACCACCCGCACGCTCCAAGCCTGGACCGATCCGGAAGGGTGGGCCGGCTGACGGCACACGCGTCAGCCAGCCCTTACGCCCGGCGCGGTGGATCGGTCACGGCCGGCGCGGCCCCTTCCGCGGCCTCCCGAAAACCAGAGCTCCCCGTCACGCAATATCCGGGATGCCGTCGGCTGGAAGGCGTAGACCTCGGCAAATACGACCGCACGGAGAACTGTGACGTGTCAGGTAGTGCAACCATTGCATGCGGTGTCGATGCCATCGATCCGTACACTGGTCGGGATGTCTCAGCAGGATCACGGAGCAACGACCCGTCCCCGCCACAAAATGCACGCATACATCGATGTGGCCGTCGTGGTGATCGTCCTAGCCGGAACCAATCTGATCGCGCACTTCACCACGGCATGGGCGAGCATCGTCACGGTGCCGGTGGCCGCCGTCGTGCTGCTCGCGCTGGTGCGCAAGCGCGGACTGGGCTGGTCGGAGCTGGGACTCTCGCCCCAGCACTGGCGCCGCGGCTCGCACTACGCGCTCGGCGCGGTGGCGCTGGTTCTGGCAGTGGTCGCGATCGGGGCAGCGCTGCCCGTCACCCGTCCCTTTTTCTTGGCGGACCGATATGCGACCATCTCCGGCGCGTTGATCGCCTCGATGATCGTCATCCCGCTGCAGACGGTGGTCCCCGAGGAGCTGGCCTTCCGCGGCGTGCTGCACGGCACACTCGACCGCGCGTACGGTGTGCGTGGCGTCTTCGCGGCCGGCTCGCTGCTGTTCGGGCTGTGGCACATCGCGTCCTCGTTCGGCCTCACCGCGAGCAACCGCGGCCTCACCGGATTCATCGGCGGCGGGGTGGCGGGGCAGATCGCCGGAATCCTGCTCGCGGTGCTCGCGACGGCGGCGGCGGGCGTGGTGTTCACTTGGCTGCGCCGCCGCAGCGGCAGCCTGCTCGCCCCGATCGCATTGCATTGGTCGGTGAACGGCGCGGGTGCACTGGCGGCCGCGATCGTGTGGCATACCACGCTGAGCTGATCGACGGATATCGCGGCGAGCCGCCCGAACACGCATGCACATGAAAACGCTACCCGCACGGAATTCCGGCGATATCCATGAGTCATTTCGATCCGGACAGCACGAAGTCATACGGGACAGTGCCCGATTCCGTGCGAGAAATCCGAACCAATTTTCGACGCGACGTGTCGGCGGCAAAATGGCCGCTCATCCGGATTTTCGCCGAGAAGGGGCATTTCGGCTTCCGGGCGTGTCGCCCCGGTCGACGAACGAATGACATTGACCGCGCGCAACGGTCGGTTTAGTCTCACAGCGATCACACATATGTTCGAGCACTCATGCCTCCACCGATCGGCATGACACCTGCTCCTGGGAAGGCTCGCGATGCCCGACGAACTGTCGAACGGTAGTTCCGAGATCGCCGCACTGGCACAGCAAGTCGAGACCGCGCGCGGCAAACTGCCCCTGCAGCACGACCCGGCGCTGTTGCAAGTGTTGTCCGAACGCGAGATCGCCGCGGAACGCGAACTCGCGGAGTGGATCCGCGCGCAACGGCGCAAACAGCGACGCACAGAGATCGAAGCGGAACTGGCCGCCGAGAAACGCGACCGCAAGTCGGCGGCAGCTCTGCGCCGCTCCGACGACGCCGACGCCCGCTGGCATCGGCGCGCGCTGGCGGCACGGCGGCGGGTATCCAGCGAGGACGCGCGACTGGCGCAGCTCTACCGGCGGGCGGAGTGGTCGTCGCGAGCGCTGATCGCCGTCGTCGTACTCGGCATGGTGTGGGCGGGGGTCAACGTGCAGCACAACCTGGTACCCAGCGGCGACATGTCCGATCCGCTGTACTGGTTGAGTTATGGCATCGAGGCGATGATCTCGATTCCGATCATCACCATCATGGTTGCGGCGACGACCGCCGCACGGTGGGGCCGAGAATTGGCGCGCGGCAAGGTGATCTTCTTCGAGACCGCACTGCTCGGCACCACCATCGCACTCAATGCGGGCCCGCATCTCGCCGCGGGCGATCTCGGCCGCGCCGCCGAGTACGCGATCGCTCCGGTGATGGTCGGCGTCGTGATCTGGCTGCACGCCTGGGTTTCCGCGCGGTACGCGGTGCTGATCGATGGTGCGCCGGTGGTCGAGCGCGACCAGCAGATGATCCGGATCGCCGCGGAACGCGATTCGCACGCCTCGGGGCTTTCCGCCGGCGGCCACTATCGGCTGCTCGACGGAGGAGGCGATCCCGCGGATAGCGGTCGATTTCCCTGGGACAGATCTGATCACACCGTGACCGGAGGGCTTGCGGCAGAGGACGGTTCGGTCGCCATGTCGCAAGTCGATCGACCCGGCGAAGCGGAAGCCGGTGTCCGCCCCACCGGGAACGATCACACCGTCGCGTCCCCCGACATGACTCCTGCCGCCCCGACCGCTCTCGCCCCACCCGACGCTTCCGCCGATGGGTACTCCGGCACGCTGGCAGCGGACGATCCCCTTGCCATATCGCCAGCCGACTATTCGAACCCGTCGACAACCAACAGCCACGCCGTAGATACGCCGACCAACGGCCAGGCCGCCGGCATTCGGATCAACGGCCCGCTGACCAACGGCCACGCCGTCAACCTGCCGACCAACGGGTGCACGGCCACGCCCCTGGCCGACGATCACGCCACGGTCGATGGCTCCCCACGCACGTCGACCGACGGCGCGGCCAGAGGAGTCCACGAGACATCCACCGCTCGAGAGCAAGCCGCCGGATCATCGACCAACGGCCGTATGGTCGCATCCCACAAAGGCCATCCGATCACATCCACCAATGGACATTCCGTCGAAACCTCGGCCGATCGCTATGCTCCTGACCGTCCGGCCAACGCGCACTTCGCTGCTCCTTCGGCCATGAATGTCCACGCGAAAATGCCTACTCCGCATGGGCACACCGCCGCGAATGGCAATCCGCATGACCTTCCCCTCAACCCTGGCATGGCTTCCTCTAGCGCCAACGGCCACACGGTGCCGCCCGCTCAGAACGGAAACACCGCTTTCTCGGTCGCCGGCTATGTCTTCGATCTCCTGTCCGAGGAGCCGACCACACGATCGGCTGATGACCTTCCAGCACAGACTTTCTCGGCGGACACGAACCGTGCCCCGTCCGGACGGGTACGCACGCAATCGTCCGCTGGTCGGGACGACGAGTCCGTCGGCATTGTGCACAACGCCGGAAAGGCCGTCGCGAGCGAAGACCGGCCGAACGCTTCGCCCACCTCGCGGCAGATCTCCATCGATGAGGTGCAGGAGGAACTCGGTATCGGCGAGCGGACTGCTCCTGCGACACCGGGCCGCGAGAACACTGCATCCAATCGTGTTTCAGCACAGCCTATTTCGAGTGTAGAGCGCCATGGCCGTCCCACCGAGCGAGCTCGTGTCGACTCCGACACCATGGCGCACGAGGGTGCCGACACTACGGAATCCATCCACAAATCCGCGGTGGGCCCCGTCGCCCAGCCGAACGCGAATGCCACTGCGCCGAGCCCAGCGGGGCCCGGGAAATCGCTTTCGGTCGAGCAGAGCGACCGATCCGGCGCAGCGGAGGTCGAGCAGCTCGTCTTGGAGGAAGCCGCCGCACCTCCTCGTCCGCGTCTGCGATCCGAACCGACGCCGATCATCGAACCGGAGGACGACGAGGAAACCAAGATTCCCGCGGAGGTCGACGAGGCCGACACCGACGACGAAATCTCGGCCATAGCACGGGCAATCACCGGCCGACGCCTGTCGAATCTGCCGGTCGAGGAAGTCAGGGAGATCCTCACGCTCGCCGACCAAGGGGGTACGACCCCGGGTATCGCAAACGAACTCGGCGTCTCCCGTGCCGCGGTCACCCGTGTGCTGGACTCGGCGATCAAGGTCCACCGCCCCTACGCGATCACCGGCTGACGGCGGAACCGTTCAGCTGCTACCACCAGCCAGGCACCGGAAGGAAGGCGTCAGCTTGTGGCCGGACAACGAAGCAGACGCTGCCGCCAGGAAGCACCCAGCGACAGCGTCTACCTCCTCCGCGATCAGCGGGACTCGCCTCCACCGGGTGCGACCGGCCGGGCCTCGGTTCCACCCGATCCAGCGCGGAGCGAATCGCCGTTCCCCGGCTTCACTTCCTGCGCAGTGCGGTCCCCGTGCCCCGGCCACCAGGCTCGGTGGCCGAGCAGCGCGGTGAGCGCCGGGGTGAAGAACATCGCCATCACGAACGCCGCGACCCCGATGCCGACCGAGATGGCGAAACCCATCTGGGACAGAACATTGTTGCCCGCCAGCATCATCGACGCGAACGTGCCCGCGAGGATGACGCCCGCCGCGGCGACCGTCGGCCCGGTGTGCCGCAGGCCAAGCGCCGCGGCCTCCCGTGGGTCACGCCCCTCGCGGGCCTCCTCACGCAACCGCGCGACCATCAGGATGTTGTAGTCGGTTCCGAGTGCGACCACGAACAGGTACATGATCACCGGCAGCGTGAAGATCAGGCCGGAATCACCCTGAATGCGCTGGAACACCAGGACCGCGGCCCCGAGCGTCGCCGCGAAGCCGAGGAAGACCGATGCCATCAGATACCAAGGCGCTACCAGGCTGCGCAGCAACAGGGCGAGCACGATCATGATGAGAATCGCCGCTACCGGGAACACGACCGCGTAGTCGTGATTCATCGCATCCTGGAAGTCGACGAACACCGCCGTCATCCCGCCCACCGCGGCCGTCGTACCCGCGGGTGCCGCCGCGTGAGCGGCGTCGCGCAGCGGGCCGCGCACCGTGGCCAGCGCGACGTCCGACTCCGGCGCGGAGTCGAGCGTCACCTGGAACTCGGCGGTCGCCTTGTCGTCCGACAGCTTCGGTTCCCCCACTCGGCCGACGCCGGACACCTGGTCCAGCGCGGTGTGGAAGTGCGCGAGCTGGTCAACCGTCAGCACACCGCCGTCCGCTCGCAGCAGCACCTCCGAGGGCTGGGTGGCGCCCGCTGGCATTCCCCTGAGCAATTCCTTGTTGTAGACCACCGACTCCGACACGTCGGAGGTCGAACCGGAAGTCAGGTCGAATGTCGGGTTGAAGCCGAAGGCCAGGACACCCAGCGCGACGAGCAGCCCACCGGAGACGACGGCGAACGCGCCCGGCCGCCGACCCAGCGCCGCGCCGAGCGCCGCGAACCGCGCGCCCGTCGGCTCCTGTTTCCACGCCTTCGACGGCCAGAACACCTTGGTGCCCAACAGCGAGACCACCGCCGGGACCAGCGTCAGTCCGGCCATCAACGCGACCGCGACCGCAATCGCCAGCGCGGGGCCGAGCGCACGGAACATGCCCAACGTCGACAGCGTCAGTGCGGTGAACGCGATGATCACCGCGCCCGCCGCGGAGGTGATCGCCTCCCCGACCCTGGCGACCGCGCCGACCATCGCGGTCTTCGGGTCCTCGCCCGCGCGCAGCCGTTCCCGGTACCGGAACATCAGGAACAGGATGTAGTCGGTGCCCACACCGAACAGCACGACGAGCAGGATCGAATTCACCGAGCTGTCCAGTTGCAGGTCGAAAGCCCTCGCCACCATGGCGATCAGCCCGCCGACGAGGCTGGACACCGCGCCGATGGTCACGATCGGCAGCAGCGCGATCACCGGGCTGCGGAAGATGACCAGCAGGAGTACCAGGATCAGCACGATCGTGGCGACGCCGATGATCGCCATGCCCTTCGCGCTCGACTCCTGCTGGTCGAGCATCTGTGCCGCCTGACCGGTGATGCCCGCCTTCAGGTCGGTGCCCTCGACCTGGCGTTTCAGTGCAGTGCGCAGCGCCTCGACCGCGTCCCCCTGGCGGGTGTCGCCCTGATTGGTCATCTTCGTGAGCTGGACCGCGATGATCTGGATCAGCTTGTTCTCCGAGGGCGGCACAGTCTGTAGTCCGATGACGTCCTCGAGGTTCGCGGCGGTGAGCTGCTCGCCGACCGCGGCGATCGCGGCGGAATCTCCCTCGGTCAGCGGCGCGCCGTCGGCACGCCCGAACACGATAATCGCCGCTGGCGCCGCACTCTGCGGGAAGGCCTTCTGCTGCAACTCCATTGCCTGGATGGACTCGTAATGCGAAGGTAAGAATTCGGATTGGTCGGTCGTCGACGTCAGCTTCGGCGCGGAGGCCACCACGGCGACGATGACGAGCAGCCAGAGGCCGATCACCTTCCACGGGTGGTGGACGACCAGGCGCCCCAGTCGAGCAAACATGTAGCAGAAGTCCTTTCGGTATCCGAGTCGTACTCAGATGTCGAGATTCTCGGTGCGCGGGTGCTCCGCTACGTCGACCAGCGTGTGGTAGATCTTGGCCGGAATCCGTTCGCGCAGTCCATCGATCGTGTCGACTACGTCGAGCGTGTAGTCGCCCCAGCTCTGCTCGTCGAGGACGTTGCGCCAGTTTTTCCAGTCCTTGATCAAGCCCGCCGCCGGGCAGTCCGACCAGTCGGACATTCGCCGGTGCACCACATACTTTCCTTTGCGGCTGACGTATACCCGTACTGCCTCGATGCCGACCTTCGTGAACTGCCGCGACTCCCCGATCTGCCGTCCAACGAACCGCTGCATCCGTCCGCCGCCCGGACCGACCTTCAGGACGAACTCCCGAAGCTCCTCTGTCGAACCGGCATCCACACCGTCCACGACCTTGGTCACCGACACCTTCTCCGAGTCGTTCACGACCCCTCCATTCATCAATAAGTGCGCATTCAGGCATAGAAATACCAGCGCCGGGCCACTCGACCGATCCCGCCGTACCCCTAGCCGATCCGAGATTCTTCCGATCCAGCCCAACGCCTAGCCAGAACTCACTATAAGTAGATGTATACGTATAAAGCAAGGCCGATCTTCGCCAAGCTTTCGTTCTGCTCAGTTCAGCGGCCTTGACGTACGGGCTGTTTCATCCACCGAGCCCAGCGCGGTCGAGCAGATAAGGGATCAGCGGTGGTAATACCTCTGCTCCGTCAGCGTGCCAGTTCATCCAGGGCCGCGAGGAACCAGTCCCGACCAAGCCCCACCCCGGCACTGCTGAGCAGCGTGGCTTCCCACGCCTGGTTCGCGGTGGTGAACACGGCCTGGAAGGGACCGTATCGTTGGTCGATCCAGCCCAGCTGTATGTCGAGATCCCCGTGGCGAATCTGCTCCCGCTGGCCGGGGTGCGGTTCTGGGTCGGCGGGAATGCGGAGGCCTCCCTTGCCGGGCCGTTGGACGATAAGCCGGAGCTCGACGCCCCGATCCCGGCCGCCGTCGTAGATCACTTCGATCTCGGCGCGGTTGTCGTCGAGTTGGATGTGTGCGGCGCTGTCGAGGTCGAGGCCCGCGATTGCGACCGGGATACCCTGATCTCCCCACCCGGACGTAGACCATTTTGCCTGGTGCGCGCCGCGCCGAAATGTCCAGAATCCAATCGGTACGACCAGTTGCGCAGCATCGGCGTGGCGTGCCCAATAGCTGAGCTGTGTATGGGGAGTCGCCGCGATCGCGTTCACTACGCCGGTGTCGGCCGGATGCAGAGCCTGGTAGAGAGCGAGCAGTTCGAGTTCGGTGAAAGTGCCTTCCAACACGGACAGTTCGATGGTGGTTCTGCCCATTCGCGCGGAGGCGGCTTGATTACCCAGGTAATCGATGCCGAACCAGACGACATAGGTGTCGTCGATGGGGACGGCATGTGTATGGGATTTCCAGAGACAGGGCTGATCGAACGCAGGAAATGCCCAATCGTAATAGAACTCCTTGATGCGCAGCTTGCGATCATTCCCGGAGATTTCGAATCGATAGGAAGAGAGGTAGTTGCCGTCTCGCGGCCCTCGGTCTTCGATTGGCTCCACCGGTACTCCGGGAGGAGCCTCACGGCGCAGGGTGCCGGAATGTAGTTCGCATTCGGCGGGAAGGCGATCAGGTATCCATACGATGAAGTTGCACCAAGCCTGCGCCTCCGCAGGAGTAACCGTTGGGGTCAGGTGCTCGAGGTCGGACGCGTCCGTGCACGTGCGGTGCTGCCACATCGGCGCAATTCCTGTCTCATTCGAAGATCGCCGGAGTCGGCGTCATAATTCCATCGGGATCGTATCGGTGTTTGGCTCGCTGGAACGCGCCGTAGTAGTCAGCGTACTGGTGCTTCCAATCGGCAGCGGTGAACTCCGTCGCGCCGAGCGGATACAGGGTGCCGCCAACGTCTCGTGCCCACTCATACCAGCGGCGATTAGTCGCTTTTCGTGTTCGAACATATTCTGTGTCGACGGTCTTGCCGAAGCCATCCGAAGAAACTGCGACCAAGCACAGGTGCCGCCCCAGCGCAGGGTCGGGTAGGCGCAGACCCGGCAAGAGGAAGGCGTCCCGATGCTTGCGGAAAAGCAGCACAGTCGACGACCGGCTCCACTCACGTTCGCCGATCTCATCGAGCACCGCGATGGTGATGTCCTCGAAATCGCTTCCTGGCCCGGGATCGGGCAAAAAGTTGTCCGACCACAGTTTCAGAGAGTCCGACCAACCATGGCGCTCGTGTTCGGCATAGAGGCGGTCGATCGACGCGACGCGCTCCAGATAGGTCACCTCGGTGACGCTGGCCGGTGTGCGGCTGAGGCCACGCATCAAGTATTGGTCGTCTGGCGGATTGCCGCTGGTGTAGTAAACGTGGGCGGTGAGCTCTGCGGTAGGGCCATCCGGCTGCCATTTCCAGCGCAGCAGTTGCTCATCGATTCCGTCGCGGTCAGCCAGGATTCGCTGGTCCGCGAACGCTTCACGCAATTCGGCGTGCTGGTAGCGCAAGGCATAGCCACGTACCAGAGGGGCCACCGGAACCATACTCAATCGGGCACGGACGATCACCCCGACCTGCCCGAGTCCACCGAGGACGGCCTCGAATAGATCGCTGCGCTTATCGGGGGAACAGGTAAGCAACTCGCCGGCACCTGTGACGACCTCGAGTTCCTCAACGGATTCAGCGACCGAGCCGCCGACTCGGATCGTGCTGATGCCACCAACGGACAGCACCCCACCGACGGTGAGCCGCAATACGGCGGGTACACCCGTTCGCACTCTGAGCCCATGTTCGAAGCCGGCAGCGACGACATCCTGCCAGAGCGCTCCACCCTGGACATCTATGCTCGCAGTGCCAGTTCGAGCGTCTTCGCTGACCTCGAGCACTCGGTCCAATGACCGCATGTCGATGGCGAGACCGTTCACCAGGCATTGGCCGAAGCTGGTGTGCGCGGTGCCGCGGGGGGCGACCTGGATATTCTGTGTACGGCAATACTGGATCATCCGAACGACGTCGTCGAAGGCGCCTGGTCGCAGAATCGACGTCGGCCGGATGCGGACCGTGTTGCCCTGGTCGTGAGCGGCGGCGTCGAGGGCGGCGTCATCGAGTACAAGGGTGCCGGTCAACTCAGGTGTCGCGGGCCAACGGGTTGATCGGACCGGCAGCGCGGCCGGCCCACGGCTGGACAGACTCGGGATCCATTGCAGGTGATCGGTCGCGAGCCGTGGTTCGAGCGCGATCAATGCCCGTAATGCCGCGGTGACCACGACTGGAGTCAGCGACGCGCCGCTACAGAAGTGCCTACCGAAGCCGAACCCAAGGTGCTGAACCCCGGTGCGCTCCAGGTCGAGACGGTCGGGGGCGTGGAACACTTCCGGGTCGTGATTGGCCGCCCGCAACATCGCGAAGACGAACTGTCCTGCCCGGATAGTCGTTCCACCGATCTCGACGTCCACCCGTGCACACCGCAGCGCCGCCATCGACGGTGAGTCATAACGCAGCAGCTCTTCGACTGCCGTACCGATGAGTTCGGGACGAGTGCGAAGCAGCTGTAACTGGGTCGGGTTACGCAGCAGCGCCACCAGGCCGTTGCCGATCATGTGGCGAGCGGCTTCGTGGCCCCCGATCATGACCATCGTGACGGACTTGGCTGCTTCGTCCACGTCGAGGATCTCCCCTCGATCCAGGCTCGCTCGCAGCCTGCCGACGAGACTGTCCCCCGTGGCGTCTTGGACTTCGCCGATCAGCGCACGGGCATAATCGCCGCACTCCACAAGACTGGTGTGCGCGGCATCCACGATCTCTTCGGTGACGATCCCGGACCCGAACAGCCGGAAAACGTTGTCACTCCATCGCTTGACCTGGCTCACCAATTCAGGAGGGAAGCCGATGAGCCGGGCGTTCACGAGTCCCGTGAGTGGTTCGGCGAGGTCGGCCACGACATCGAACTCCCCGGGCGCGCATGCTTTAGTCAGCAACTCATGCACGGTCTGGTCCACGAACGGCATCACATTGCGAACCGCTCCCGGCGTGTAGGCCGGGCCGATGGCCGTGCGAAGCCGACTGTGATCGGGCTCGTCGGTGAAGATCATCCACTTGGACAGCAGCCGGTAACAATCCGCCAGCTTCGCCCGCGCCTCGGGCGGGGTTGCTCCACGAATACGCCCATTGCGATCGACCGAGAAGCGGGGGTCGTTGAGTACCGCGCGCACATCCTGATAACGAGTGAGCACCCATGCCTCGAGGGTCGGCTCCCAGTGCACAGGATCGTCAGCACGCATGCGATGGAAAACCGGATCCGGTTCGGCGAAGAAGGCGTCGCTGAACAGGTCGTAGGTCGAACTCACAGATGAGGGCACAGCACAGTCTCCGCGTATGAGGTGTCCATGTACTCGCGTACCGCAAGGATCTGTCCATCGCAGACCTGAAATACCATGCAGTACTGGGTGTCATAGGCAGTGCCGGCAGCGCTGGTACCTTCTGCGTGCACCTCGGCGACCACATGGTCTCCGTCGGCCATCACGTGCAGCGGTCGCAGCTGTAAAGTGCCGGGCTGGAACAACTTGCGGGCGCCAGGCATCAGAGACTCGACAATGGCTCGCTTGCCGACCGTCGTTCCGGAAACCGGCAGCCGACCCCAGAGCGTGAAGGTGGCCTCATCGGCCAACAGCTCCTCCACCGCCGCGCGGTCTCCAGCATTGGAAGCCGCGAGATACCGCAGCACAACTTCGACACCATCGGCGCCGGTACTCACCGACGGCTCATTCGGCCGGGTATACACAGCGGAATCCAATCTCGTTGTGCCTATCGGTCAGCAGATCCTTGCCTCGGTAGTACGTCGTGAGACAGACCGGCGGCGAGGTCCACGTACCACCGCGAAGGACATAGAAGGCATCCTGACGGTTCATGAACTCGACTGGTCGACGGCCTCGGAAGAACGGGTCCATGTCCTTGCGGCTGAAGAAGTTGGTTCGGGTCATTTCCCAGACGTTGCCAGCCATGTGCAGCAAGCCGTACGGACCAGAACCCTCCGGGAAGCTGTCGGCGGGAAACACCGGCCTCGCCGGGAAGTCTGCTTCCGTGATGGTGACCAGCAACTGCTCCAGTTCAGCGAGATCGCTGACGCGAGTATCGAATGCCCGCTCGACGAAATTCGCGCGCTCGGGTTCCCACGCATTTCCCCATGGATATACCCTCCCGTCGCAGCCGCGCGCCGCCTTCTCCCACTGGTCCTCGCTCGGCAGCATGCCGCCGGCCCAGTTGGCGAATGCCCACGCGTCATACCAGTCGATGCCGACTACCGGCAGCTCAGGACCATTGAAACGTGCGTCGTGCCGATGGGCTGGGCGATGGTGTTCTTGTCCCTCCGGCTGATCCGGGTGGTCGAACGCCGTGCTGTCACCGATGTCATCGAGGAATTCCCGGTAGCGCCGGTTGGTCACTACGGTGCGATCGATGAGAAATGCCGGCAGATCCACCGAACGCGGCGGGTTGTCCGAGTCGTCCATGTTGAAGGGGCCGACCGCTTGCGCAGGTGCGCCAGCGATGAACGGCCCGGCGGGGATCTCGACGACATCCTCATGCCTGCGTGTGGGCCGACCAGTATCGGCTTTGGCACGCAGCTCGGCAAAATGTTCGTCCTCGAGCCGACGCAATTCTTCCGGGTCACGGCTACCCAGGATCGAGATCAGTGCACGCTTGGTGAAGGCGGCACCGCACCCGACAGGTTTACGAGCGTAACCGTGTCGCATAAAATTGCTCGGCCAACCCGAAATACGGATCAGATCCCGCAGGGCCTCTTTTGTTCTCAGTTCCCCACATAGCTGAATAGCAGTGAACGACACCCAATCCGTCTGGTCATGAGTGGCTGCAATGATGGCCTCGACGGCCGAATCACGCTCCCCGAAAGATTCGGCGAGATAGCGAATCGCTGCCGCGCGAATGGGCCAATCCGGATGTTTACGCGAAAGAGAAATCAATAATGAGAGCGTTTCATCATCAACGGGGAGTTCGCGCCACTCAGCACTGGTTTTCTCTACCGCGACCCAATACTCGGCATCAGTGCAATCATCAATGCCAGAGAACTGCTTCAACTACATCAGACTCTCTGTTATATCAGCTATCAGAAGGGGAGATCGAGTCGGCACATCACCACTTCGTGGCGATTTCGCCCTCGTCACGAGAATCCAGGAATTGCTCGTCCGACATGGCGACCTCCTTATTTGTATTGTGATCCGATATTTCTTGGATCGCGCAAAGATAACGCACGGTTCGCTACCTTGTCAAGGTTTCAATTCAGGACTCCGAGGCGACGATCCCCGAGGAAGGATGAGCTCCGGCAGCTGCCACTACCAGCTCTCAAAGCCATTCGGGCCCAGTATATTTCGACAGTCCGTTCACGCAGCGCTTGTCATGAGATCAACCAAGATAGAGTTTGTGGAAATGTCAAATTAATACTTCCCAAAAATGAGAACCTGGTCTTCGGGTTCGACTTGTCAGCCATGGAGCGAGATTACTTCGCCTTCGCCAGAACCTCGACCGCTGCCAGCGACAAGACCCCGTCGATCGGTCCCGCCGATCTGGCCGTGAGCAGCAGCGGAATCGCGATCACCGCGATGAGAACCACACTGAGCAGAGGTGACCCCACAGTTGATGCTAGAACCAACCCAGCATCATCGGGCTGTAGCCCAGCGTTCTCTCCGCCAACGTCAGGTCACCGGAGCGATAGGTCGAGGCCACGGCGATTCAGCAGAACATCGACAACGATTCACTGTGGCGGACTCCCCTCGTCCGGCTCGGACGCTTGCCACGTGGTGCACCTCGGTGAGTGCCAGCGGGCTGACGACAATGGCGCTCGCCGAATCCGCGACGCGACGCACTCCGAAGTGCTCGGGCTCCGAACGATTGAACAGTGCCAGGATGCCCGAGGTATCGGCGACGACGATCACGCCGGTCGGTTCATCATGGTGCGGATGACATCCTTGTCGATGGGTCCGCCCAGATCGAATGTCTCGTCGTAGCTGAGCAGCGGTGAGTCCCACTTGCGATGCCGCATGAGGTACGCCCGGACCGCGTCACGAGCGATACCATCGGCTCGACTTCTCATGCACTGGATCTATGCCCATGGTCGGCACGGCGGAAAGACGAAGGCCCGTCTCCCACAAGGGGAAACGGGCCTTCGATATTGTCAGCCATGGAGCAGGCTTATTTGGCCTTCTCCAGTACCTCGACCAACCGCCAGCGCTTGGTGGCCGACAGCGGACGGGTCTCCATCAGCTGAACGCGGTCGCCGATACCGGCGATCTCGTTCTCGTCGTGCGCCTTCACCTTGGAGGTGGTGCGGATGATCTTGCCGTAGAGCGGGTGCCGGTTACGGTCTTCCAGCTCGACGACGATCGTCTTGTTCATCTTGTCCGAGACAACGTAGCCGACGCGAACCTTGCGGCTGCCGCGCTGACCTTCCACTTTGTCGCTCATGCAGCGTCTCCCTTGCCAGCGGGTCCGGTGGCCAGACCGAGCTCGCGCTCACGCATGACCGTGTAGATGCGCGCG
The DNA here is from genome assembly GCF_045207455.1 of Nocardia sp. NBC_00881. Taxonomy (NCBI): domain Bacteria; kingdom Bacillati; phylum Actinomycetota; class Actinomycetes; order Mycobacteriales; family Nocardiaceae; genus Nocardia; species Nocardia sp. NBC_00881. Next base: position 6,587,451 of record NZ_CP108798.1, on the reverse strand, counting down.
ATCTCGTGACGGACGACGCGCAGACGACGGTTGTTGTCCAGCTGACCCGTCGCCATCTGGAAGCGCAGGTTGAACAGCTCTTCCTTGGATTCGCGCAGCTTGGCTACCAAATCCTCTTCGGTGAGCTCGCGGAGCTCTGCGGCCGGTGTTCCGGTAGCCATCAGAACTGCTCCTCCCTGGTCACGATCCTGCACTTCATCGGGAGCTTGTGCATCGCGCGACGCAGGGCCTCGCGAGCAGTCTCCTCGTTCGGGTAGCTCATCTCGAACATCACCCGACCGGGCTTGACGTTCGCGATCCACCACTCCGGCGAACCCTTACCCGAACCCATACGGGTCTCGGCGGGCTTCTTGGTCAGCGGACGATCCGGGTAGATGTTGATCCAGATCTTGCCGCCACGCTTGATGTGGCGCGTCATCGCGATACGCGCCGACTCGATCTGCCGGTTGGTGACGTAGGCCGGCTCCAGCGCCTGGATACCGAACTCGCCGAACGCCACCGAGGTGCCGCCCTTGGCCATGCCGGAACGACCCGGGTGATGCTGCTTGCGGTGCTTCACCTTGCGAGGCATCAGCATGCGTCAGCCCTCCTGTGTCTCTGCCGGAGCGTCGACCACAGCGGTGGCGGCACGCCCGGCCTCGGTGCTGGTCGCCGTGGTACCGGCGGAACCGGACCGACGCGGGCGGCTCGGCCGCTCCCGGCGCGGACGCTCGGGCGCGGCGGCAGCGGCGGCCAGCTCACGCTTGCCACCGACGATGTCGCCCTTGTAGATCCAGACCTTCACGCCGATGCGACCGAAGGTGGTCTTGGCCTCGTAGAGGCCGTAGTCGATGTCGGCGCGCAGCGTGTGCAGCGGCACGCGACCCTCGCGGTAGAACTCCGAGCGCGACATTTCGGCGCCACCGAGGCGGCCCGAGCACTGCACACGGATGCCCTTGACGTTCGGCGAACGCATGGCCGACTGAATGGCCTTGCGCATCGCGCGACGGAAGGCGACACGGTTGGACAGCTGCTCCGCGACGGCCTGGGCGACCAGCTGCGCATCCGACTCGGGGTTCTTGACCTCGAGAATGTTCAGCTGGACCTGCTTGCCGGTGAGCTTCTCCAGCTCGGCACGGATGCGGTCGGCCTCCGCGCCGCGGCGGCCGATCACGATGCCCGGACGTGCGGTGTGGATGTCCACCCGCACGCGGTCACGGGTGCGCTCGATCTCGACCTTGGAGATGCCCGCCCGCTCCATGCCGGTGGCGAGGAGCTTGCGGATCGCGACGTCTTCCTTCACGTAGTCCGCGTACTGCTTGTCCGCGTACCAACGCGACTTCCAGTCGGTGGTGATACCGAGGCGGAAGCCATGGGGGTTGATTTTCTGTCCCATTACTTTGCCCCTCCCTTCCGGCGGTTACGAGTGGATCCACCGGCGGTGGGGATGCTCTCGACCTCGATGGTGATGTGGCTGGTGCGCTTGCGGATGCGGAACGCACGGCCCTGGGCACGCGGCTGGAACCGCTTCATGGTCGCGCCCTCGTCGACGTAGGCCGTCGAGATGACCAGTGTGGACGGGTCCAAGCCGAGGTTGTTCTCGGCGTTGGCCGCCGCGCTGGCGACAACCTTGGCGACCGGCTCGCTCGCGGCCTGGGGCGCGAACTTCAGCAGGGCGAGGGCGTCCTCGACACGCTTACCGCGGACCAAGTCCACGACACGGCGTGCCTTCATCGGAGTGACGCGAACGTGCTTGGCGGTCGCGCGCGCAGTCAGGTTCTGAGTCTCAGTCGTCGTCATCGCCGCTTGCTCTTCCGGTCTTCCTTGACGTGGCTCCTGAACGTCCTGGTCGGCGCGAACTCACCGAGCTTGTGTCCGACCATGTTGTCCGAGACGAACACCGGCACGTGCTTGCGGCCGTCGTGCACCGCGAACGTGTGCCCGATGAAATCGGGGATGATGGTCGAACGACGCGACCAGGTCTTGATGACCTGCTTTGTGCCCTTCTCGTTCTGCACGTCCACCTTCGCGAGGAGGTGGTCGTCGACAAACGGGCCTTTCTTGAGGCTGCGTGGCATTTCTTACCTCCTCCTTCAGCGCTTCTTGCCGGTCTTGCGGCGGCGGACGATGAGCTTGTCGCTCGGGCGGTTGGGCTTGCGGGTACGGCCTTCCGGCTGACCCCACGGCGAGACCGGGTGGCGACCACCGGAGGTCTTGCCTTCACCACCACCGTGCGGGTGGTCGACCGGGTTCATGACGACACCACGGACTGTGGGGCGACGACCCTTCCAGCGCATGCGGCCGGCCTTGCCCCAGTTGATGTTCGACTGCTCGGCGTTGCCGACCTCGCCGACGGTGGCGCGGCAGCGCACGTCGACGCGACGGATCTCGCCGGAGGGCATACGCAGCGTGGCGTAGGGGCCTTCCTTACCGAGCAGCTGGATGCTCATGCCCGCGGAACGGGCCAGCTTGGCACCGCCACCCGGACGCAGCTCCACGTTGTGGATGGTGGTACCGGTCGGGATGTTGCGCAGCGGCAGGTTGTTGCCCGGCTTGATGTCGGCCGTGGGGCCGGACTCGATGGGCGTGCCCTGCGTCACCCCCTTGGGGGCGATGATGTAGCGCTTCTCGCCGTCCACATAGTGCAGCAGCGCGATGTTCGCGGTCCGGTTCGGGTCGTACTCGATGTGCGCGATCTTGGCCGGGATGCCGTCCTTGTCCAGACGACGGAAGTCGATGACACGGTAGGCCCGCTTGTGCCCGCCACCACGGTGGCGAGTGGTGATGCGGCCGTGGGCGTTACGACCACCGCTCTTGGACAGCGGACGCAGCAGCGACTTCTCGGGCGTCGACCGGGTGATCTCCGCGAAGTCCGAGACGCTGGCGCCACGACGGCCCGGCGTAGTCGGCTTGTACTTACGAATTGCCATGAGTTCTTCTCTGCTTTCTGGGTTCCCAGGCGCTTACGCGACCGGGCCTCCGAAGATCTCGATGGGCTTGCTGTCGGCCGAGATGGTCACGAGCGCGCGCTTGGTGTCTTTGCGCTTGCCGTAACCGAAGCGGGTCCGCTTGCGCTTGCCCTGACGGTTGGCGGTGTTGACGCTGGTGACCTTCACACCGAAGACCTTCTCGACGGCGATCTTGATCTGCGTCTTGTTCGAGTCCGGGTGCACCAGGAAGGTGTAGGTGCCTTCCTCGATCAGTCCGTAGGACTTCTCCGAGATGACCGGCGCCAGCAGGATGTCGCGGGGGTCGGCGATGGTGGTCACTTGCTCTCCTCCTGTGCCGCCGCGGTGTCCTGCGGAGACTCCGCGGGGCCGTGAACGAAAGTGTTCAGAGCCTCGACGCTGAACACCACTTCGTCGCTGTTCAGCACGTCGTAGGTGTTGAGCTGATCCGGGGCGATCGGCTGCACGTTCTGCAGGTTCGCGACGCTCTTCCACGCGGCGATGTCCTCGCGGCCGACGACGACCAGGAACTTCTTGCGGTCCGACAGCTCGGCCAGGAAGCTCTTGGCGGTCTTGGTCGACGGCGTCTGTCCGGCGACCAGCTCGGCGATCACGTGGATGCGCTCGTTGCGGGCCCGGTCCGACAGGGCGCCACGCAGGGCGGCGGCCTTCATCTTCTTCGGGGTGCGTTGGCTGTAGTCGCGCGGCTGCGGGCCGTGCACGGTGCCACCGCCGGCGAACTGCGGCGCCCGGGTCGAGCCCTGACGGGCGCGACCGGTGCCCTTCTGCCGGTACGGCTTCTTGCCGCCACCGGAGACCTCGCCGCGCGTCTTCGTGCTGTGCGTGCCCTGACGGGCCGCGGCCAACTGCGCGATGACGACCTGGTGCATCAGCGCGATATTGGCGGTCACGTCGAAGATCTCCGCGGGGAGCTCGACGGTGCCGTTGGTCTTGCCGCCGATCTCTTTGACCGGCAGCGTGAGGTCGGCGGACTTCTTCTCAGTGTTCACAGCAGAGCTGGTCATGCGTGCGCACCACCCTTCACGGCGCTCTTGACGATCACGACGCCGCCCTTGCGACCCGGGATCGCTCCCTTGATCAGCAGCAGGCCGTTCTCGGCGTCCACCTTGTGAACCGACAGGTTCTGCGTGGTGACGCGGTCGTTGCCCATCCGGCCCGACATGCGCATGCCCTTGAACACGCGGCCGGGGGTGGCGCAGCCACCGATGGAACCCGGGCGACGGTGCACGGCCTGCGCACCGTGCGAAGCACCCTGACCACGGAAGCCGTGGCGCTTCATGGTGCCAGCGAAACCCTTGCCCTTGCTGGTGCCGGTGACGTCGACGTAGGTACCCTCTTCGAACACGTCGGCGTTGATCTCCTGGCCGACCTCGAAGGTGGAGGCGTCCGCGACGCGGATCTCGGCGACGTGGCGACGCGGCGTGACACCAGCCTTGGTGAACTGACCGGAGACCGGCTTGTTCACCTTGCGCGGGTCGATGGCGCCGAAAGCCACCTGGACGGCGCTGTAGCCGTCACGCTCCACGGTGCGAATCTGGGTAACGACGTTCGGTCCGGCCTTGATGACGGTCACGGGAACGACGCGGTTCTTGTCGTCGAAGACCTGGGTCATGCCGAGCTTGGTGCCCAGGATGCCGGCCGCCGGCCTGTTCTTGTTGTCAGTCATATCTCGAGTCCCCGTCACTGAATGTTGACGTCGACGCTGGCCGGCAGGTCGATGCGCATAAGCGCGTCCACCGTCTTCGGCGTCGGGTCGAGGATGTCGATAAGGCGCTTGTGCGTACGCATCTCGAAGTGCTCGCGCGAGTCCTTGTACTTGTGCGGCGAACGGATGACGCAGTACACGTTCTTCTCGGTCGGCAACGGCACCGGGCCCACGACACGTGCCCCGGTGCGGGTCACCGTCTCCACGATCTTGCGCGCAGATGCGTCGATCGCCTCGTGGTCATAGGCCTTGAGCCTGATGCGGATCTTTTGTCCCGCCACGCTAAGTGTCCTTTTCTCCGCTTTCCTTCGTGGCCCGGAAGCTGGCTACACCAACTTTCTGGACCACCCTCAATTTGCACAGCCCGAACACACGAAGACGCCTCAGAGTCGAGACCTGACCGGGCATGCCCGGTCCTCGCCGCTGTTCATCTGTCATGGTTCTCCGGTCCACGCGGTCGGGCGTGTCGCCCATCCGCTCATTCCTCGGCCTCGGATCTACTTCATCTCAGACCTGGAACACTGTCCCGGACGTACCCACGCCGGAAACCCGGCGAGGTACAAGATTGGGTACTACTCGCCTCGCCCGACCACAACCCGTTCCACACGGAACAGGCACGGCCCGGTGCAAGGCAACCCGAACAGTATGCCCGACGCACTCCCACACTCCAAATCGGTGTTTGTTTTGCCGTTGCACTGTTCGGCTGCGAACCCGTCGACGGGTTCGCGCTGCGTCTTCGGCCGCGCGGGCGCAGCGTGCTCGCGGTCCGTTATGACTCACGTCTGAGCGACCGCCACTGGCGACTTCGCCGCGGGCACGGCGGCCGTGCGTTCGCTCAGTCAGCCGGCCGCCGTACGCAGGGCAGGGTGCCGGACAGTATCGACAGCAGAGGGCTTACCCATAACTTACTTCTGAGTAAGATACAGCTTATGACAAAAGAGACCGTGACCTACCGCGGCTGGAAGAAACTGCCGGACAACCGGCTGGGCCACGCCTTGTTCTCCCTCGGGATGGTTGCGCGGGTGCCGTACTTCGGTACCGTGCTGCCGAGCGTGGTCCGGCTGGAACCCGGGCTGTGCGAGGTGACCTCGCCGAAGTGGTTCGGTATCCACAACCATCTGGGCACCTTCCACGCGATCGCGGCGTGCAACCTGGCGGAAGTGGCGATGGGCATGCTCAGCGAGGCGACCGTCCCCGCGACGCACCGTTGGATTCCGAAGGCGATGACCGTGCAATACCTGGCCAAGGCCGAGACCGGACTGCGCGCCGTCGCGAAACTGCCCGAGATTCCGGACTTCGCGGCGATCACCGAAGGCCGCGACCTGGTGGTGCCGGTGTCGATCTACGACAAACACGGCCTCGAAGTCGTACATGCCGACATCACCACTTGGGTGACGCCCGATTGACGTTTCTTCCCCGCCGAGGTGCTTGTGGCCCAAGGTGATTCACGCCTGACGCTGCAGGTCTGCTAATTCTGGGACCTGCCCGAAAATTGAATTCTCGCCGCATCTGTTCCAGGCTGGACGCATTTCCGCGAGACCTGCATTTCCAGGGCTCGATCAGCGGCGATAGTTGCGCTTGCGCCGGCCGGACGGATTGAATGCCCCCATGGGTGGCAGCGCGGTCCGGGAAGTCGACGTGTGCGTGGTCGGGCTCGGCCCGACCGGCCGGGCGCTGGCGCATCGCGCAATGCGGGCCGGGCTGTCGGTGACCGCGATCGATCCGCGTCCCGACCGGCTGTGGCCGCCCACCTTCTCCTGCTGGGTCGACGAGCTGCCGGACTGGCTGCCGCCCGGCGCCATCGCGACCACGATCCCGGCGCCCACCGTGTGGACGACGACCGAACACCGCATCGACCGGCCCTACTGTGTGCTGTCCAAGCCCGGTCTGCGCGAAGCGCTCCCGCTCGACGACGCCGCCGTCGTGGCAGGCCGCGCCAGCCGGGTGGACGCGCACGAGGTCGAGCTCGCCGACGGCACGGTGCACATCGCGGCGACAGTGTTCGACACCCGTGGACTGCCCGCCCTCGGACGCCGCAGGGCGGCGAGCGCGCACGGTGTCTTCGTCGACGCCGAGACGGCCGCGCCGATGGTCGGTGCGGGCGAGGGCTTGTTGCTGGACTGGCGACCGGAAAACGGCGCGGGCCCGGACGAACCGCCGTCGTTCCTCTACGCGGTGCCGCTCGGCGACGGCACGGTGATCTTCGAGGAGACCAGCCTCGGCCTGCGCGGCGGCATGCCACAACGCGAACTGCGCAGGCGCACGCTCAACCGACTCGCCGCGCACGGTATCCGGCTCACCGGCGCCGAACCGAGCGAGGCGGCGCATTACCCGCTCGACCAGCCGCCGCCGCGCAAAGGCGAGGCGAGGGCGCTTCCGTTCGGGTCGCGCGGCGGCATGATGCATCCGTGCACCGGCTACAGCGTCGCCGGCTCACTCGCACTGGTCGACACCGCGGTCACCGCACTACAGCGGGGTCGCGACCCGATCGCCGCGCTGTGGCCACGGCGCGCGCGACTGGTGTACTGGATGCGGACGCGCGGCCTCTACGGCCTGGGCAGGCTCACCACCGAACAATCCATCGCCATGTTCGACGCGTTCTTCAGCGCCTCCCCTCGCGGCCGGCGCGCCCTGCTGTCCGCCCACGACGACTACACCGCTCTCGGCGCGGTGCTGTTCAACACCGTCGCGCACACCTGGCCGTTCCACTGGCGCTACGACCTGGTCGGCTGGACCAACCGGAACCGCTGGCTGGACTACGGCTTCGATCAGGCTCCGGTCTCGGCGGCGCGGCGGTAGCCGCGGACCGCGGGGTAGGCGAAGACCACGATCATCCCGATCACCCAGGCGAGAGTCTTCAGCAGCGGCTCCGCCACCGGGCCGCCGTAGGACAGTCCGCGCATGGCGTCGATGGCGCAGCTCATCGGCTGGTTCCCGATCACACCTTGCAGCCAGCTCGGGTAGACGGAAGTCGGTACGAATCCGGAGTTGAAGAACATCAGAAACGTACTGGTGATTCCGATGATATTCACCAGCAGCACGCCGTCGGAGACCGTCGCCAGCGCGGTGACCAGCACGGCGAAAGCCACACCGAACAGCACCGGAATACAGAGCAGCGCCAGCGCCGCCCCAAGCCCCTGGTCGAAGCGGAAGCCGATGGGCAACCCGACCGCAAGGACGAACAACGTGGTGACCAGCACCCGAATCGCCTCGGCGAGCAGTCGCCCGGTCAACCCCGCCGCGCGATGGATCGGCATGGTCCAGAACCGGCCGAGCAGCCCGGTCATCTTCTCCACTTTCAATCCGAGCGCGCTCACCACCGCACCCGACATCGCGGCGACCAGCGTGATCATCGGAACGGTTCCATAGACGCTCGGCTGGCCGGTAGCCAGCGTGATCGAGTCGCCGAGCACGATGCGGAACATCAGCAGGGTAACGGCCGGATAGATCAGCGCCTGGATCGTCGTCGCGGGGTCGCGTGCCCACACCATCAGCAGGCGCTTGCACTGGATCAGACTGTGCGCGGCCCAGGTACGCAGGGAAGATTCCGAGCGCGCGGTCACTTCGGGCAGCAATGACGAGCTGATGCGCTCGGCCGCGTCGTCGGCGGGTGCCACGGTCGCCTCCACAGAACTCATGACCGCCTCACACTCGCCCAGATCGCCAACGGGATGAACACCACCGCGAGCCCGGCCACCCACACCAGCGGTACCCACAACACCTGCCAGGTCACTCCCTCGGCCGCCATATCGCGCAGGGCGAAGGAGAACTGGGAGATCGGCTGGTTGCGCACGAACGGCCGAATCCACATCGGGTAGCTGCGTTCGGGGACGAACCCGCAGGAGAGCATGCCGAAGATCAGCGTCGGCAAGGTCAGCGCCTGACTGAGCGACTCAGGGCTCTTGGTCAGGCTGCCGAGTGCATCGGCGCCGATCGCGAGCACCGTGCCGACGGCGAGCGAGAAAACACAGAACAGCACCGCCTGCCCGAAGCCCGCGACGAAGCGGAATCCGATGACGTATCCGAAGACCACCGCGGCGGTGAGCGAGGTGATCGACCGGACCAGCCCGGCCGCGATACGCGCCGTGAGCGGGACGACCATGCCGATCGGCATCGTCTGCAGGCGGGTGCTCAATCCGGTCCGCGCCTCGAACGCGGCAATCTGCGCGTTCGACATCATCGTGAAAGCCATGGTCTGCAGCACGATGATCGGCATGACGTACTGGGCGTAGTCGATCCCCTGGAACTTCATCACGTAGCGCAGCGGCAGGTAGAAGCCGAGCGTGAACATCAGCGGCGTGACCACCGCGACGATCATCTCGCCCTTGGTCACCATGGTGTGGACGATCCGGCCGGTCAGCGCGCGCCATTGTGCGAACGACGAGAGCCGCGGCTCGGGCAGCTCGGCGAACAGTGCCGCGGCGGCGGGTGTGCTCTCCGGGGCGGTCACAGCGGTCACGCGTGACCGCCCGTGTGGCCGGTGATGGACAGGAACACGTCGTCCAGCGAGGGGCGGCGTAGCGCGATGTCGGCCAAGTCGATGCCCGCGCTGTCGAGTCTGCGCAGCGCTTCGGTCAGCGTGATCGCGCCCTCGGGCGCCGGAATGGAGAGCCGGTCGCCGCCGTCGAGATCTGCGAGCACCGCGGGCGGCATCAGGTCGCCGAGCGCGTAGGCGGCGGTTCGCAGCTTGGTCGGATCCAGTGGGACCACCTCGCAATAGCTGCCGCCGGTCTTCTCCTTGAGTTCGTCGGCGGTGCCCTCGGCGATCACGGTGCCCTTGTCTATCACGATGATGTTGTCACTGAGCACGTCCGCTTCCTCGAGGTACTGCGTGGTCAGCAGCACCGTGATGCCCTGGGTCTTGAGTGCGGTCACCAGATCCCACACGCCCTGCCGGCTGCGTGGGTCGAGGCCGGTGGTCGGCTCGTCCAGGAACACGACCTTCGGACGCACCACAAGGCCGCAGGCGATGTCGACGCGGCGACGCATGCCGCCCGAGTAGTGCCGCACCGCACGGGGGCCTGCGTCCACCAGGTCGAACTCCTCGAGCAAAGTGTCGGCGCGCTTGCGGGCCGCGGATTTGGCCAGGCCCATCAGCCTGCCGAACAGCTCCAGGTTCTCCCGACCGGAGAGGTTCTCGTCGAGCGCCGCGTACTGCCCCGTCATCATGATCGAGCGGCGCACGCCCGCCGGGTCCTTCAGCACGTCGTGCCCGGCGACGACGGCCGTACCGGAGTCGGGGCGCAGCAAGGTGGAGAGGACCTTCACCATAGTCGTCTTGCCCGCGCCATTGGGGCCGAGAATGCCGAGAACGGAGCCGCGTTCGGCGACGAAGCTGACGCCCTGCAGTGCATGCACGTCGCCGAATGACTTGCGGACGTCCGCTACTTGGACCGCTGGCTCACTCGCATGCGAATCTGCTTGGTTGGAATTCGGCATCAACTCTCCACTATCGGCCGGTGCGGCGACGAGGTCGCCTGAGCGCATGCTTGCGCTCTGATTGGTGATCCGTCGCGCTCGGCGTGATGTTACCGGCCCGGCCGCCTCGCTATCGCGTCGCGCATGCCACCCGCCCTGGGGTCCATCAACAGTGTCCTTACTCACATTTCCTGCTCCCGAACCCCCTCCCGAGGGGTCGCCGCTGGTGAGGGCGATCCGGGGCAGCCAGGGGGCTGGCGGCCGAGCCTTGTCGGCCCGCGGCGGCAGACCATAGTCTGCTTGACGGGGAACCACAATCACTCGTCTGCGGCTGTGCCCCGCTCAGCGGTTCGCACGCTGTTTTCGACACTGTGAGAGGTGATCATGGCCGAGTCCGCGCAGCCACGACTGGCGGCGCATCCGGGAGGAACTGGCCGATCGAATGTGCTGACGTCCTACGATCCGCGCACCGGCGAGGTGGTGGGCAGCTACGCCGTGATGCATTCCGGCGAGCTCACTCGCGCCGTGCACGCCGCGCGTGCCGCCGAAAAGTGGTGGGGCGAACTGGGATTCAGCACGCGCAAACGCTGGCTCCTGGACTGGAAGCGCGATATCGTCCGGCGCTCAGGCGAGTTGGTGGCAACCCTGTGCGAGGAGACCGGAAAACCGGAGGCGGACGCCGCGATCGAGGTGATGCTCGCGGTGGAGAACCTGGACTGGGCCGCGCGCAACGCGGGCCGCACCTTGGACCGGCGACGGCTCGGCTCCACTTGGCTCACCCGAAACCAGCGAGCTTCGGTCGGCTATCTGCCGCTCGGCGTGGTCGGGGTACTCGGACCGTGGAACAACCCGGTGTTCACGCCCATGGGCTCGATTGCCTACGCGATGGCAGCGGGCAATGCGGTGGTGTTCAAGCCGCATGAGCTGACCACCGGCGTCGGGGTGTGGCTGGCCGACAGCTGGGCCAGGCTGGCGCCGAATCAGCCAGTGCTGCAAGCGGTTACCGGTGACACCGCGACCGGTGTCGCGCTCTGTCGCGCCAACGTCGACAAGATCGCCTATGCGGGCTCGGAAGCGGGCGCACGCGAAGTGATCGGGTTGTGCGCACAGACCACGACGCCGGTCGTCGTGGAGCGCAACGGCAAGGGCAGCATGGTCGTGCATGTGGACGCGAAGCTCGACGACGCCGCCGAGGCCGCGGTATTCGGCGCGATGGCCAACGCCGGGCAGAACGCCACCGGGATCCAGCGCGCCTACGTCGCCCAGTCGGTCTACGACCGATTTCTCGAGCTGGTCGTGGAACAAGCCCGCAAGCTGCGGCCGGGCGCGGATCGGAGGGCCTCCTACGGTCCGATGATCATGGAGTCACAGGTCGACGTGGTGCGCAGACAAATCCGCGATGCGGTGGCCCGCGGCGGACGCACGGTGGTCGGTGGGCTGGAGTCGATCCGCGAGCCCTACATCGAGCCGATCGTGCTGGCCGAGGTGCCCGAAGAGAGCATCGCGATCACCGGCGAGGGCATCGGCCCCGTGCTCATCGTGAACAAGGTGGCGAGCATGGACGACGCCGCCACGCGGATCAACGCGGTCGGCACCGATGTCGCAGTGTCGGTGTTCACCAGGGATGTGCACGAAATCGAGGCGTTCGCCGAGCAGCTGCGGGTCGGGGTGGTGACCATCAACTCCTCCACCGCCTACGCGGGCATTCCCGCGCTGCCCTTCGGCGGCGTCGGCGAGTACGGGCAGGGCCACAGCCACGGCGACCAGGGGCTGCGCGAATTCAGCAGGACCCTCGCCATCGCGCGCAAGCAGTACCGGGCGCCGGTCAACCTGTCCACATTCGATCGGCGCCCGCGGCATCTGCGCCTGGCCAAGATGATCTTCCGGGTCCGGCACGGACGCCCTTCGTAAGTCCACGGCGGTCAGCCGAGCAGAACCGCGTCCATCAGCGCCGTGACCCGCGCCAGTTGCGCTGGGCGGGAATCGAATCGGATCAGCCTACCGACGTCGATCACCTGACCGATGGCGGCGTGCACGCGGAAGCGCGCCTCCACTGGATCGCCGTCGAGCAGATTGGCCCACTCCAGCACATTCTGCCGTTGGATGGCGCGCAGTTTGTGCTGCTCGGTCTGCGGCAGATTGCTGAATTCGGCGTAGTAGACCGGCATGATCTCCGGCATCGCGAAGCTGAGCTTGGCGTAGCGGTCCGCCAGGCGCCGTGCCGCGTCCTCCTTGCTGGTCGCCTCGGCCAGCGCCTCGGTGATCGCAATGGCCAGCCGGTCACCCGTGCGGTAGAAGGCCGCGGCGAGCAGGTCGGCCTTGCTCGCGAAATACCGATACACGCTGGAGGCGTTGATGCCGACTGCCGAGCCGATCTCCTCGATGCTCGCCTCGTGGTAGCCCTGCCTACCGAAGATCCGGATCGCCTCGGTGAGCAGCTGTTCGCGTTTCGAGGTCAGCGGGATGCCACGCACCGGCGGGCCCGGGTCCGGCTCCGCGGGGGCGGCGGGCAGTTCGGTGCGCAGGATGGCCCAGGCCATCTCGCGCTGCAGCGGAAGCAGCCGTGCACTGGATAGCGTGGTGCGGTGCGCCGAGATGCTGGCGATCGTGCTGAGCACGCCCGCGGCCAACATCGCCACATCAGCCTGCGGCGCGGCGGGCCGCAGCCGCGCGATCGGTGCCGCGAGAGTGTTGTTCAGATCGTCGTAGACCTTCTTGATCCGAACCCGGTCGGGACGCTCGAGGTAGCGCCTTTCCCAGCGGTAGAGCCCGGCCTCGCGGCGGATCTCGATGGTGTGCTCGCTGATCGCACGGATCAGTGCGTCCAAGCGCCGCGGCGGGTCCAGGCCAGCGTCGTCGGCGGCGTCGGCGACGTTCAGCAGATGACGCGCGCCTTCCTCGGCAGCCGCTACCAACAGCGCGTATTTATTCGTGAAATGGCGATACAGCGCGGGGCCGGAGATTCCGACTTCGGCGGCGATTTCGTCCACACCGACCGGGTAGTATCCGCGTTCGCTGAACGCTCGCGCGGCTGCCCGGATGATTCGAACCTTGCGATCCTTCGGACGGCGACGCACCGACGGACCGTCGTCCGCGCCCGTCCTACTCCCCGAGTCGGGCCGCGCGGGAGCGAGGTCGACCTCGCTGCGATCCGCGACCATGCACCTCTCCGTTCTCCGGCGGCGCTGGTCGACAGCGCCCGACGATGGAATCTAAGTTAACCACAATTCGCAAAGTTGACCATTGTTCATCGCCGGGCGTCGGCATCGCGTCGGCCGGCGACCTGGTCTACACGAGCGAGGACTCCTACCCTGCTGCTCGCCTTCATCAGCATCGGCCTGACGCCCGACGGCGGCGCCGGTCACCGCGGCTGCCGGTCGCCGAGATCTCGCTACTCGGGGAGCGGCTGCCCGCGCTCACCGCCAAAGCGGCTGGTCTGTTCACGGCGGTCGTGCCCGACGACATCGACGCGATCGTGGAGGCCGCGGCCGCGAAGATCGCCTCGGGTCCACGCCGCGCATAAGAAGCACTCGACCAGGCCATGCTGACGTCCGCTGAACGCGGCGCTTGCCGCCGAGAAGGCAGGCCAGTGCGAGCTGCTTCGGTCTGCCGATTTCGCCCAGGGCGCCACCGCGATGCTCACCAAGCGCGAGCCCGTTTTCGCCGACTGATCGGCCCGCCGCAACGAGCCAGTTGGCGAGCGACTATGTTCATCGGCTATGACTTACCTGGTTACCGGGGCAACTGGGTTCATCGGTAGGTTCTTCATCCCCCAGCTGCTGAAACGCGAGGGTGACATCCATGTGCTGGTACGGCCGGGCGACGCGTCGGCCGACCGGTTCGCCTGCTGCGCGCGGGAGTGGGCGGGCGGCGACCGAGTACGGCCGGTGCGCGGCGACCTCGGCGCGCCAGGGCTGGGCATCGACCCGGTCTGGCTGGCCGAGCACCGCGGCAGGATCGAGCACGTCTTCCATCTAGCCGCCAGCTACGACCTGACCGAACGCGGCGGCGGCACCAGGCACGTGGTCGACGTCGCCGAGGATCTCGACGCCGGTCTGCTGCATCATGCCTCGACAGTGGAGGTAGCCGGGTCCTGCGAGGGTCAGTTCACCGAGGACATGTTCGACTACGGTCAGGCGCTGGCCACGCCGATGCAGCGGGCCAAGTTCGAGGCCGAGCGGATTGTGCGGGGATCCTCCGTGCGCTGGCGAATCTACCGTCCGTCGATCGTGATCGGCCATTCCAAGACCGGCGAGATCGATCGGATCGACGGACCGTACTACTTCTTCCGGCTGCTGCGCATGGGTGCGCAACTACCGAGGCTGCTGCCGGTGCTGGTGCCGAAACTGGGCGAAACCAATATGGTTCCGGTCGATTTCGTCGCCCGCGCCTTGGACCACATCGCCCACCTGCCGTGCTCGGACAAGACCACTTACCATCTGGTCGACCCACGCAGGCAGAGCGCGGTCGAGGCGCTGAACCTGTTCGCCGACGAGGCGGGCGCGCCGCATCTGATCGAGGTGATGCCCAAGCGCACCCTCGACATGATGCTGCGCATCCCCGGCGTGAACTGGCTGCTTCCCCGTGTCGGCGTTCCGCTGAATGTTTTGGAACACAGCGAATTCAGCTGCTGGTTCGACTGCCGCCACACCACAGCCGCGCTCGCAGGCACCGACATCAAGGTTCCACCACTGGCCGGCTACGCCCCACTGATCTGGAAATACTGGATCGAGAACTGGGTCTGAACCGGCCACTTCGACCGACGCAGTCCGACCAAGTCCACCCGCACCCCGCCGCGCCGCGCGAACACTCAAGGCAGCCGCTGGTGCGCCGGGCCGAGCGAACACTCGAGGCAGCCGCTGGTGCGCCGGGCCGAGCGAACGCTCGAGACAGCCGCTGGTGCGCCGGGCCGAGCGAACACTCGAGACAGCCGCTGGTGCGCCGGGCCGAGCGAACGCGAGGCAGCCGCTTAGCTGCCCGTGATGGTGAGATAGATCAGGGCGACATTGAGCATCGTGATGATGGCGGCGACCAGCCAGGCCAACGTGGTGGTCACGCGGTGGTTGGTGTCGCCACCCATCAGTGATCGGTCACTCGTGAAACACACCAGGGGAATCAACGCGAACGGGATACCGAACGAGAGCACAACCTGCGAAACGATCAGCGCGCGAGTGGGATCGATGCCTGCCGCCAGGATCGCCATGGCCGGGATCAACGTGATCAGGCGCCGCATCAGCAGCGGAATGCGCTTGCGCAGCAGCCCCTGCATGATCATTGCACCGGCATAGGCGCCGACCGAGGTGGAGGCCAGACCGGAGGCGAGCAGGCCGATCGCGAGCAGCAGCGCGGCGACCGGACCCAGCGCGTCGCCGACCGCGGCGTGGGCGTCCTCGATGGTCTCGACCGCGCGGCCGCGCAGGGTATTCGCCGCCATCAGAAGCATGGCCAGGTTCACCGTGCCTGCCAGGATCATGGCGAGCCCGACGTCGACCTTGGTGACCCGCAGCAGCCTGCTGCGCAGGGGACCGGCCTCCGGGTGCCCGTGTCGGTCGCGGGCCAGCCCGGAGTGCAGGTACACCGCGTGCGGCATGACCGTCGCGCCGATCATGGCCGCGGCGAGCACCACACTCTCGGTGCCCTGGAAGCGCGGCAGCAGGCCGCCGACCGTGCCGCCGAACGACGGTGGCGAGATCACTACGCCGGCCAGGAAGCCGATCGCGATGATCGCGAGCAGCCCGGTGATCACCCGCTCGAACGGGCGCTGCCCGCGACGGTCCTGGACCAGCAGCAGGGCCATCGATACCACGCCGGTGATCAAACCACCGACCGGCAGCGGCAGCCCGAACAGCAGGTGCAGCGCGATCGCGCCGCCGACCACCTCGGCCAGGTCGGTAGCAATCGCGACCGTCTCGGCCTGACCCCAGTAAGCCAGCCGGATCCGGCGGCTCGACTTCTCCCGCACCGCCTCTGGCAGCGACAAGCCGGTCACCAAGCCCAGTTTGGCGGAAAGGAATTGGACCAGCCCCGCCATCACGTTGGCCATGACGATGACCCAGACGAGGAGGTAACCGAATTGCGCGCCCGCGCTGAGGTTCGACGCGACATTGCCGGGGTCGACGTAGGCGATGGCCGCGACAAACGCGGGGCCGAGCAGGCCGGTCGCCGCGCGCGCCCGCTGTCCGGCGACTCTCGCGGAATCAGCCACGGCGGTACTCATGAAACAATACTTTACGGGTACCCGAACTTTATCGTTAGCAGCACCAATAGAAACCGACCGCCTGAGTTGCACATCACAGGGCAACCAGGCGGTCGGTCGAGATTCAGCCGGGCGACCCCGGCTCAGCTCAGCGGGTCAGATGCCGAGGCCCTTCGCCAGCACCGGCCACGAACGCAGGAACTCGTCGCGCCAGTAACCCCATGAGTGGGTGCCCGAGTCACGAAAGTTCCAGGTTGCTGGGATACCCAGCTGGTCCAGTTTGTTCTGCAGGTTGTGCGTGCAGTAGTTGGTGCCCGCCTCGATCACGCCGCCGATGACGATCTGGTTCGCCAGACCGTAGGCGCCGGGCAGGGCGTACTGGCCGTTGAGCGTGTCGTGCTGGCCCGGAAGGCCGTTGCCGGTGGAGATGTAGAGATCGAGCCCACGCAGCCCCTCGGCGTTCACGTACGGGTCGTTGGCCACCCACTCCGGCCCGCCCTGGGGGCCCCACATGTTTTCGGTGTCGCCGCCGCCCCAGGTCTCGACGGTCAGCTTCACGAACTCCGCGCCGACCGGGTCACTGGTCTGCGCGCATCCGCTATAGGCCGCGACGGCCTTGTACAGCCCCTGCTTGGCGATCGGCAGCGCGAGCACGGTGGTCCCCGAAGTGGACAGTCCCGCGATGGCATTCACGCCGTTTGTGCCCAGCGCGCCGTCGACCAGCGGGGGCAGCTCCTCGGTGAAGAACGTCTTCCACTTGTTACGCCCGAGTACCGGGTCGTCCTTGATCCAGTCGGTGTAATAGCTCCACTTGCCACCGACCGGCTGGATCACGTTGACGTTCTTGTCCGACAAGAACTGCAGCGCATCGGTCTTCGCCTGCCACGAGGCGTCGTCCTCACCGCCGCCCGCGCCGTTGAGCAGGTACAGAGTCGGGCGTGGCACCGAAGCGTCAGCCGGGCGCTGGACGTCGATGATGATCTGCTCATCCATCGCCGCCGAGTACACATACAGCCGGATATTGCGCGAGTTCTTGTATACGGCCTTGGCGATACGCGAACCGTCCGGTGCGGTCGGGTTTCCTAGCAGGCTCTGGGAATCGATGATCGGGTCAGCCGACGCACTGGACGCGCCGAACCCGGTCATGACGCCCGCGAGCACAGCAGTCGCCGCGATCGCTGCCGCGGCACGCAGTCCGCCGCGCCAGGTCTGTCGACGTATCAATTTCGCACCTTCGCTTCGTCTCGAAATTCGCTCTTGCATTCCCCACGCGTCGAGAGTGGATGCCCTGGACACCACGCCCGACCATACGGCCTATGTAGTCGTGACAACAGCGGTCATCGTTACCGCACCGTTGCCCCATCATGCCGGAACGGTCCCGATTCGATCATGGCCGCCCCGCATTCTGTGGCCTATCCAGCGCGTGCGGGGCCCTCCGTGGTTACACAGGCCCCCTCCTCCGGGTCTGACCGCACACGCTGCGTCGTTTCGGGATTCGGATCGAGCAGCTCGGACAATCGAGGACCGATCTCCGCCAATGCTTGCGGCGTTGTCATCTGATCGTGCACGACGCCGACCCGATGGTCCGCGACCCCGCCGTCGACATATGGTTGCCACCTGGACGCCGCAGTATCGTTGCCCACCGCGCTGAAGTAGTCCAACCTGCCGCGGAAGACCTCGGGCCGATGCTCTGCGATGAGTTCGGCCGAGCGCACCGCGCTGCGGTAGATCCGGCGCACCCGTTCGGGGGTGAGTACCGCCATGTCCGGCGGGATCGTGGCATGCAGTGCGGCGAGCGCGTCCTCGCTCAGATCGTGGACGTCGCCGTCGCCGGGCCACAAGGCATCCGCGCCGATGCCGAGTTCGGACAGCGCCTCCCGGACCGCCGCGTGGAAGTCGGTGACGTCGATGTCCGGGCGGCTGTCCAGCATGGTCAGCAGCCCGATCTTCTCGCCGGCGGCCTGCAGTTCGGTCGCCACGGCGTGCGCGAGGACGCCGCCGAGCGACCAGCCCAGCAGACGGTACGGCCCTTCCGGCTGCACGGCGCGGATCTCGGCCACATAGCGAAGCGCCATCTCGGTCAGCGACTCCGGCAGGTAGCCGTCCTCGGTCAGGGCGGGCGACTGCAGGCCGAAAATCGGTGTGGTCGCGGGCACGTAGCGCGCAAGTCCCGCATAACACCAGGACAATCCGTACATCGGGTGCAGGCAGAACAGCGGCTCGGCGGCGGCGGTGTCGTGCGGCACCATCGTCCGAATCGGCAGCAGGACGCCGAGTGCGGCGTTCGAGTCCAAGTCGTAGTCGTGGTCGTGGTCATCCGCCAGCACCGCGAGGATGCGGGCCGACAGCGCTGCCGGGGTGGAATCGGTGAAGAACCACTGCACTCGCACCTGGGCGCCGGTGAGCGTGCGGAGCCTGTTGACCGCGCGCGTCGCGATCAGCGAGTTGCCACCCAGGTCGAAGAAGTCGTCGTCCATGCCGACCCGGTGCCCGTCGTCCAGGTCGAGCACGTCGGCGAACACGTCGCTCACGGTCCGCTCCAGTGGCGTGCTCGGCGCGCGGTACGGATGGTCCGTGACCTGCGGCACGGGAAGCGCGTTGCGGTCGAGCTTGCCGTTGGCGTTCAGCGGCATCGAGTCCAGGACGACCACCGCCGAGGGCACCAGGTAGGACGGCAGCGCACCGCGCGCACGCGACAGCAGCGCGGCCTCGTCGATACGCTTTCCCGGCGCGGCGACCACGTAGGCGACCAATCGGTCCCCCGTGGCCCCGCCCACCAGCGACACCGCCGCGTGTCGCACCTGGTCGTCACCGAGCAACGCGGTCTCGATCTCGCCGAGTTCGACGCGTCGGCCGCGCAGCTCGACCTGAAAATCGCCGCGGCCCAGGTATTCCAGCGCTCCGTCGCGCCACCGCACGATGTCACCGGTGCGATAGCCTCGCTCGCCGCCCGCGCACGCGACGAAACGCTCCGCGGTCCGGGCCGGGGCGCCGAGATAGCCGCGGGCCAGCTGCACACCCGCGAGGTACAGTTCGCCCGCGGCGCCCGGCGGCACCGGGCACAGCTGCCGGTCGAGCACGTGCGCGCGGGTGTTGGCCACCGGGATGCCGATCGGGATCGCGACGGCGGCGGTGTCGCCCACCGGATGGTCGGTGACCACCGTGGCCTCGGCGGGGCCATACCAGTTGACCAGGGCGGCGTCGGGGACGGCGGCGGCGAACCTCGCCGCGGTCTCCCCGGACAACGCCTCGCCCGCGGCGAATACCCGCCGCAGACGCGGGTACGCCGCAGTGGGATCAGCGACGGGGTCGAGGAATGCGTCCAACATCGATGGCACGAAATGCGCAGTGCTCACCGCGTATTCGGTGATGATTCCGGCCAGGTAGGCCGGGTCACGGTGGCCGTCGGGCTCGGCGATCACGATCGCGGCGCCGGTCTGCAACGGCCAGAACAGCTCCCAGGTGGAGATGTCGAACGTGATCGGCGTCTTGTGCAGCACGACGTCGCTGCCGTCGTGCGGGTAGGCCAGCTGGGCCCAGCGGAGCTGGTGGGCCATCTGCCGGTGCGTGATCATCACGCCCTTCGGGCGGCCGGTGGAGCCCGAGGTGTAGACGACGTAGGCGACATTATCCGGGTGGACGTCACTGTCCAGCCGGGAAACCGCGTCCACCGGCAGGTACAGCGTGTCCACCGCGACGACCGGAATCCCAGTCGTGGTATCGAACCGATCGGCCGTGGTAGTCAAGACACATACCGGATCAGCGTTGTCCAGTACGTACTCGTTGCGTTCGGCCGGGTGATCGGGATCGATCGGGACGTAGCCGCCACCCGCCCGCAGCACCGCGTAGAGCGTAACGATCAGGTCGATGCCGCGTCGCATGGCCACCGCGACCAGCGCCTCCGGCCCGACGCCCCACCGCGTCAGCTCCACGGCCAATGCCTGTGCGCGCGAGTCGAGCTCGGCATAGCTGAGGGTGGTCGCACCGAAGTGCACCGCCGGCGCGTCCGGTGTGCGCGCAACCTGCGCGTCGAACAGCGAAAGCAGCGTCACATCGTCGAGCAGTTCGGGCAAGTCGGTGGCGTTGTGTGCGACCAGCGCGGCGCGCTCGGTATCCAGCAGCACGTCGATCTCGCCGACCCGCGCCTGCGGACTGGTCACGAAGCGGCCGATCAGCATCGAAAGTCGCTGCGCGAGAGAATGTGCCGCGGGTGCGTCGAACAGATCGCGCAGGTATCTCAGCGAAACCCGCAGCTGGTTGTCCAGCACCACCATCACGGTGATCGGGTAATGGGTGCCGGTGACGGCACCGACACCGGTGACGTTCATGCCCTCGATGGTGCTGGCCCGGTCCAGTCCTTCCCGGTCCACCGGGAACGACTCGAACACGACCAGCGAGTCGAACAGCCCTTCCACGCCGATGGCCTCCTGGATGTCGCTCAGGCCGAGGTAATGGTGGTCGAGCAGCGCGGCCTGTTCGGCCTGCAGCTGGCGCAGCAGGCCGCCGAGGGTGTCGGTCGCGCCGAGACGCACTCGCACCGGAATCGCGTTGCGGAACAGGCCGACCATCGATTCGACGCCGTCGAGCTGTGGCGGCCGCCCGGACACAGTGGCACCGAAGACCACATCGTCGCGATCGATGCTTCGACCGATCAGAACACCCCAGGCCGCCTGCACCACGGTGTTCACCGTGACTCCGAGGTCCGACGCGAGCCGAGTGAGCGCGGTCGTGTCGGCCTGGGACAGCTCGAAACCGACTTCGCCGGCGCCCGCGAAGATCTCCCGGCCGGGGTCGACCGGCGCCAGCGGCGTCGGCTCGGTGATCCCGGCCAGCGCGGTGCGCCACGCCGTGCGCGCCGCCTCCGCGTCCTGCGCCACCAACCAGGCCAGATACTCACGGTAGGACAGCACCTTGGGCAGGTGCCGCGATGTGCCGCCGAGCGCGTACAGCGTCAGCAGATCCTTCATCAGCAGCGGCATGGACCAGCCGTCGATCAGGATGTGGTGACTGGTCATCACCAGGTGGTGGCTGTCGGCGGCGGAACGGACCAGCGCGAACCGGAGCAGCGGCGCGGTCCGCATGTCGAAATGGTCGGCCAGGTCGGCGGCCTTGATCCGAGCCAACTCGGCCGCCGCGGGGCCCGGTCGCAGCGGCGAGAGATCGATCAGTTGCCACGGCACTTCGAGCGAATCCTGCACGACCTGAACGGGATTGCCCGCCACGTCGTCGGCGAAGGCGACGCGCAGATTGTCGTGCCGGTCAAGCACCGCCTGCGCGGCCGCGTGCATCCGATCGGCGTCCACCGCACCGCCCAGGTCGAGCACGAACTGGGTGGTGTAGACGTCCACCGAGGACTCGGCGAGCAGGGCGTGGAAAAGCATGCCCGATTGCGACGGCGTGACCGGCCAGGCATCCGACAGGTTCGGATAAGCGCGGGCGAACCGGTCGATGTCAGGCTGCTTGAGCCGCACCAGCGGGAAGTCCGACGGTGTGAATCCGCCCGCGTCCGGCCGAAGACCGTGTTCGGCGAGACCGCCGAGCGCGCGGATCCAGTGCTCGGCGAAAGTCTTGGCCTCGTCGCCGCTGAAAGCCGCTGCGGCGTAGTCGAACCGGGCAAGCAAGCCGTCGTCGGTGGCATCGACAGTGAGGAGTAGCAGTAGGTCGTCGGCCGGCGTGTCGGTGTGCACCCTGGCTGGGCGCAGATCCCGATAGCGCAGCGCCAACCTGCCGCGACCGAGCCCGCGCAGGTCGTCCGGGGTGTCGGCGTTGAGGTAGCGCAGCAAACCGTAGCCGACGCCGTGCGTCGGCACCGACCGGCGCAGCTCTTTGATCTGCGCGATCGCCGCACCCGCCGCGGGCCCGCCGAGCAACGCGTCGTCGACGTCGATCCGGGTGAGCCGCAGCGGAAGCGGATATTCGGTGACGAAGCCGCCCACCATGCTTTCCGCGTCGGCGTGCGCCGCCGTCCGGCCGTCGGCGGCCAGGCGGATCACCGAACCGACCGCGCGCGTGACGGTCTCGCCCGCGGAAGTTCGCAGTGCCAGCGCCACCGCGGTGAGCAGGATGTCGTCCACGCCGGCGTGGTAGGCCGCGGCCGCGGCGGCGACTGCCCCAGCGCCTTCCGCCGTAATCGTGAGCGAAACGCGGCTGCGGACACGCAGGTCCCGCCCATCGGCCACCGCGTCCTCCGGCACGGCGCCGAGCGACCGCCGCCACCAGTCCATTTCGGCGACTGTCGCAGGGTCGTGTGCCCGGGCCGACAGCGCACGGATGAGCACGCCGAGACCGGACGCCGGCGCCGCGGGGGCGGCGTGGCGGGCACGGTTCCACCGGGCCGTCAACTGGTCGACAACCGCGCGCCACGAGATGTCGTCGACTACCAGGCTGCTGGCCACGACGATGAGCGTGGAGCGGGCCTCGGGCCCACCAGTGAGCACGAAGTGGATATTGCGACCCTGTTCCGGGTCCAGCGCCGCGGCGGCCGCCAGCACTACGTCATCGATCGGCAGCGAGGTCTCGCCGCGCTCGGGATCAAGCCGGCGGAAAGCGTCACCGGTGCGCTCGGCGACCGCGGGGATGCTCAGCATCGGCGCGCCGTCAGCGGCGTACTCCACCCGCACCCACAGCATCGGGTGCTGGTCGAGAACGGCGGCCACCGCGCCACGCACCACCTCGACAGGGCAGGTCTCGGGGACGTCCAGGGCTATGGCCCGCACCTCCACGCCCGCGTCCAGCAGCCGTGCCGCGTTCGGCGTCAGTGGCAGTTCGCCCGCCTCGTCGCCGGGACTGCCCTCGACTACGGCGGCGCGGGCCAGTGCGGCGACAGTGCGGCATTCGAGGACAGCACGCGGGGTGAAGGTCACACCGCGGGCGCGTGAGCGCGACACCACCCGGATGGAGACGATGCTGTCGCCGCCGAGCGCCAAGAAATCGTCGTCCAGGCCGACCCGGTCGATGCCGAGCACTTCGCCGATCACCTCGGCGATCACCAGTTCGGCCTGGGTTCGCGGCGCGCGGTAGCCGCGGATATCCCTGACCGGTTCGGGCAGCGCCTTGCGGTCCAGCTTGCCGACCGGCGTCAGCGGAATCTCGTCGAGCACCACGATTGCCGTCGGAACCATGTACTCCGGCAGCGCGCGCGCGAGCCGCTCGGTCAGCACGGCGGATTCCAGCGCAGCACCCTTGGCCGGCAGCACGTAGGAGACCAGCATCATCGCGCCGGAGCCGGATCCGCGGCAGATCGTGACGGCGAAGTCGACTCCCGGCTGGGCGGTGAGCGCGGCATCGATCTCGCCGAGTTCGATGCGGAAGCCGCGCACCTTCACCTGGAAGTCGTTGCGGCCCAGGTACTCGACAACCGGTGCGCCCTCGGCCCCGCGCCAGCGCGCCACGTCGCCGGTGCGGTAGAGGCGAGCGCCGGGCGCGCCGTACGGGTCGGCGACGAACCGCGCCGCTGTGAGTCCCGGTCGCGCGTGATACCCGCGCGCCAGCTGGAGGCCGCCCAGATACAGTTCGCCTGCGACGCCTTCGGGCACCGGACGCAGTCTGCCGTCGAGCACCAGCGACCGCATGCCGCGGATCGGACCGCCGATGGTGACCGGATCACCGGGCAGCAACGGGTCGCTGATGTTGGTCATGATCGTGGTCTCGGTGGGCCCGTACCCGTTGTAGAGGTCGCGCCCGGGCGAGCCGGTCCACTTGGCCGCAAGGCCGGCGGGCACCGCTTCGCCACCCACCACGATCGCCCGCATGCCCGCGAGTGCGTCCGGCTCGAGCGAGGCGAGCACCGATGGGGTGAGAAAGGCGTGTGTGACGCCCTCGGCACGGATCAGCTCGGCCAGTTCCTCGCCGCCGAAGGTCAGCGGAGGCGGCACCACGAGACCGCCCGCGGAACCCAGCGCGAGCAGTAGTTCCAGCACCGAAGCATCGAAGGACGGCGACGCGAACGCCAATGCGCGCGTGGATCGGTCCAGCCGGTAGCGCTCCGCCTGCTCGGCGCTGAAGTTCGCCAGTCCTGCATGGGTGACGACGACGCCCTTCGGCAGGCCGGTGGAGCCGGAGGTGTAGATCACGTACGCGGCGTTGTCGCTGTGCAGTGGCCCGCGCAGGTCGCCGGAGGTGAGCGGGCGATCCGAGCGCCCCCCGACCTCGACGGTGAAGTCGGGATCGTCCAAGGCAACCCAGGAAACACCGGACAGGGCGGGCAGATCGATCAGCTCCGCGGTGAGCGTCACGCCCAGCGTCACACCGGAATCGGCGACCATGTGCGCGATACGATCGGCCGGATAGGTCGGGTCGATCGGGACGAACGCCGCACCGGTCTTCGCCACCGCCCACAGCGCGAGCACGGATTCGACCGAACGCCGGATCACGATGGCGACCAGCACGTCCGGACCCGCGCCCCGATCGATCAGCGCGCGCGCCAACTGCGCCGAGGCCGCGTCGAGCTCGATGTAGCTGAAGGTGCGATCGTCCGCGACCACGGCGACGCCGGTCGGATTCGCGGCGACGGCATCGGCCATCAGCTCCGGCAGCGTGCGCGGCGGCACGGCGCCGCCACCCCCGCGCGCGATCAGATCCGCGTGCTCGGAGTCGTCCAGAATCTCCAGGTCGCCGACGGCGGTGGCCGGATTCTGCGCGACGGCAGCGAGAATGCGGCGGAACCTGCGGCCGAACTCGGCGACCGTCTTATCGTCGAACAGGTCACGGGCATAGGTGAATTCGGCGGCAAGACCAGCCTCCCCTCCCCCGTCGGAGCGCTGCTCGCGCACAGTGAGCAGCAGGTCGAACTGGGTGTTGTCGGCGGCCAGGTCGAGCGCGGTGAAACTGAGGCCGGGCAGTTCCGAACTGGTGGCGGCGAGATTCTCGAACGACAGCGCCACCTGGAACAGCGGGTGGCGACCCGCCGAGCGCTCGGGAGCGAGCGCCTCGACCAGCCGCGCGAAGGGAATGTCCGCGTTGGCGAAGGCGCGCAGGCCGGATTCTCGGTTGGCGGCAAGCAGCTCGGTGAAGCCCAGGCCGGGCGCTACTTGGGTGCGCAGCACCACGGTGTTCACGAACATGCCGATCAGATCATCGAGTTCGGGTTCGCCCCGTCCCGTGAGGGGGGTGCCCACGGCAATGTCCTCGGTGCAGGACAAACGAGACAAGAAGACAGCAAACGCGGTGTGCACGACCATGAACAGTGTGGTGTTGTGCTGTCTGGCCAGCCCGGCCAGCGCGGCGTGCACGCCGGCGTCGACGACGAAATCGGTCTTGCCGCCGGCGAATGACTGGGCGGGCGGACGCGGGCGGTCCGCCGGCAGGGTGAGCTCGTCGGGCAGGTCGGCGAGTTCGGTGGTCCAATACGCCAGTTGCGCGCCGGCGAGGGATTCTCGATCGTCGTCGGCGCCGAGCGCGTCGCGCTGCCACAGCGCGTAATCGGCGTACTGGACGCGCAGTGGCGCCCAGGACGGCGCTTCGCCGCCGCTGCGCGCGGCATAGGCCAGCATCAGATCCCTGGCCAGTGGACCCATCGACCAGCCGTCGACGCTGATCTGGTGTGCGACGAAGACGAGGACATACTCGGTGCCTGCGAGCTGGAACAGCCTGGTGCGGAACGGAACCTCGATGGTCACGTCGAATCCGGCGCCGACGACGTGCTGCATCTCGTCGGCGACACGTTCGTCACCGATCTGCGTAAGCGCCAGGTCCACCGGCACCTCATGCGGCACCAGCACCTGCTGCACCGGGCCGTTCGGTGTCTGCGGGTAGCGGGTGCGCAGGATCTCGTGGCGCGCGACGAGGTCGGCGACGGCCTGCTGCAAGGCGCCGACATCCAGGTCACCAGAGAGGCGGAACGCGGCCGGAACGTTGTAGACCGAGGCCGAGGTGTCGAACTGATTGAGGAACCACATGCGCTGCTGCGCAATGGACAGTGGTACCTGGTCGGGGCGCTTCCGAGCAACCAGCGGGAGGCGCTCGCGCTCCCACGCGCCCTGTTCGATCTCGGTCGCGAGTCCGGCGACGGTGGATGCCTCGAACAGAACACGCTCCGGCACAGGCGAATCCAGAGCAACACCGCTCGGCGCCGCCGCGACCTGCGGCGCCGACAATGTCTGCCCACCCAGCGCGAAGAAGTCATCATCCGCACCAACACGATCGACGCCGAGGGCCTCCGCGGATACGCCGGCAACGATTTCCTCGGTCGGCGTCGACGGCGCACGAAACAGCTGAGTACCGAACTCCCGCTCGGACAACGCCTTCCGATCCACCTTGCCGTTCACAGTCAACGGCAACGAATCCACTACCACAAACGCCGACGGCACCATGAACGATGGCAGGCTCGCGGTCAGCTCCGACTTCACCCGCACAACATCCACACCCGCATCACCGGGAACCAGATAGGCCACCAGACGATCGCCGGTTTCCGGATCGGGCTTCGCGATCACCGCCGTCCGCGCGATCTCCGGCAACGCTGACAACGCCGCCTCGACCTCACCCAACTCGACACGGAAACCACGAATCTTTACCTGGAAATCCGTGCGACCCCGGTATTCGAGCTCGCCACTGACATTCCACGTGACAAGGTCACCCGTGCGATACATTCGGGCGCCGGACTGGAACGGATTGGCCACGAAACGTTCGGCGGTCAGATCCACCCGGCCGAAGTAACCGCGAGCAAGTTGCGCACCCGCTAAATACAGCTCACCCGAAACACCCACCGGCACCGGCCGCAGTCGTGCGTCCAGCACGTACACCCGGCTGTTCCACTCCGGCACGCCGATCGACACCGAGTTCTGGTCGTCCTCGGTCACCCGGTGGCACGTGATCGACACCGCCGCCTCAGTCGGACCATACAAATTGAACAGTGCGACATCCGGGTACGTCGCACGGAAGCGCTGGGCAAGCGCAGGGGGCATCGCCTCACCTATGGCGAGTACCCGCCGCAGCGACAACGCCGCGGCGGCGTTGTCGGCGGACACCCAGTACGCCAGTAGCGCATCCAACATCGACGGCACCACATGCAGCGTCGTGACCGACTCCCGCGCCATCAGCTCGCTCAGGTACGCCGGATCGCGATGTCCCTCCGGCGCCGTGATCACCAGCCTGCCGCCACACACGGCAGCCGACCAGAACTCCCACACCGACAAGTCGAACGTCGTCGCGGTCTCGAGCAGCACCGCGTCGTCGCCCATCAGATCGAAGGCGGCGGCCTTCCAGAGCAATTGGTTCACGATCGCGGCGTGCGGCACAGCCACGCCCTTCGGGCGGCCGGTCGAGCCCGATGTGAAGATCACGTACGCCGTGTTCTCCGGACGCAGTGGTGCGATCCGCTCGGCGTCGGCGATCGGCCCGCTCGGCACGGACGCCAGTTCGAGGTCGTCGAGCCGCACCATCGGCACGACATCGGTATCGAACCCGGCGTCGGCGTCGGTCAGCACGCACACCGGCGCGGACGAGGCCAGGATGTAGGCGGTGCGCTCAGCGGGCTGGTCCGGATCCACCGGCACGTACGCGCCACCTGCCTCTGCCACCGCGTACATCGCCACAACCAGATCCGCCGACCGGCGCAACGCCAGCGCAACCCGGGACTCCGGCGCGACACCGATGGAAATCAGATAGCGGGCAAGGCGATTCACCCGGGTGGCCAGCTCGGCGTAACTCAGCTCCCTACGCCCGCCCATAGGGAAGTCCTCGACCAGCGCGACCGCTCCCGGCGCTGTCATCACCGACCGCCGCAGCAACGATCCCAACTTCGCCGCCGTCGCTACCAGGCGTGCGGTGTCGTTCCACACCGCCAACACGTCGGCGCGCTCGGTGTCGGCAAGGATATCGATGTCCCCGACGGGGACAGCGGCATCGGCGACCACGAAGGACAAAATCCGCGTCAACCGGTCGGCGAAGCCCTGCACCGTTGCCGCATCGAAAAGGTCGGTGGCGTACGTGAAGAAACCACCGATACCGGCGGGCTCACCCGACTCGTCATACGCATCACTGACGATCAAATGCAGATCGAACTGCGACACATCCGAATCCGCATCCAGACCCGCCACCGCTAAACCAGGCAATTCGAACGCCACCCGCGCAACGTTCTGGAATGACAACCCCACCTGGAACAACGGATGATGCGCCGTCGAATGCGGCCGATCCAGCACCTCCACCAACCGCTCGAACGGAATATCCGCGTGCGCGAACGCCTGCGCATCGGATTCACGCTGTCCGGCCAGCAACGCCGTGAACGATTCACCCGGCTCGAACCGTGTGCGGAACACCACAGTAATGACGAACATACCGAGCAAATCATCGAGCTCACGCTCACAACGACCAGAGACGGACGTACCGATCGCAATATCCGAGCTACCCGACAACCGAGCCAGCAACACCGCGAACGCGGTGTGCACGACGACGAACAATGTCGCACCGTTCGCACGGGCGAGTTCGACGAGTCCGGCATGCGTCACCGCATCGATCTCGATATCCAATCGCGCACCGGCCATCGACGCCACAGCCGGCCGCGGACGATCCATCGGCAGCTCCAGCAATTCAGGCAGATCAGCCAACTGCCTACGCCAGAACGCGATCTGCCGCGCCGCAATGGATTCCGGATCGGACTCGGCACCCAGTACCGCACGCTGCCACAGCACATAGTCCGCGTACTGCACCCGCAACGGCGACCAATCCGGTGCCGCACCCGCCGCCCGCGCGGCGTAGGCGGCCACCACATCCCGCACCAGCGGACCCATCGACGACGCGTCGGCCGCGATGCGATGCACCGCAACGACCAGGACATAGGTACCGGGTACTCCGCCGACCTGGATCAGGGCTGCCCGCACCGGGACCTCGGCGGTCACGTCGAACGGCGCCGAGGCCCGGGCATACACGGCGCCCGCCACCTCGGTTTCGGCCAGCACTTGTGGGACCACATCCAGGACCACCTGTTCGGCCGGCAGCACGACCTGCGCCGGACCGTCCACGGTTTCCGGGTACACGGTGCGCAGCACCTCGTGCCGCGCCACCACGTCATGCAGAGCCGCACCGAGAGCAGACACATCGAGATCACCGGTCAACCTCAACGTAAACGGCAGATTGTGGGCGGCCGCCGAACCGGCCCTCGCCACAGCATCATCGGCATGATCGAAACGGTTCAGCAACCACATCCGCCGCTGCGCCGACGACAACGGTAACCGCTCGGGACGCGCGATACTGCCCAGCTCCACACCACGCTCCCCCTGTGTCGGCGACTCGATCGCCACGGCATGCGCGGGCACGGCCGGCGTCTCGACCTTCCCCAACTCGATCCGCTGACTACGGACATTCGCCTGAGAATCGCTCCGACCCAGGTAATCGAGCACCGCCTCGTCGGCATACCTGCGCCACACCACCAAGTCACCGGTGCGGTACATCCGCTCACCCGAGGCGAATGGGTTGGCCACGAACCGATCCGCAGTCAGTTCCGGGCGCCGCACATAACCACGCGACAGCTGAACACCAGCGAGATAGAGCTCGCCGGGAACACCCGCCGGTACCGGATGCAGACGGGAGTCCAGCACATACACTTGGGTGTTCCACTGCGGCAAACCAATCGGCACGGTGCGCTCGCCCGCCGTGGCCGAGGCAGGCCAGTACGTGACCGACACCGCGGCCTCGGTCGGACCGTACAGGTTGTGCACATTCGCGGTCGACACCGCACGAAGCGCCGCAACAGTTTCCGGCGGCAGCACCTCGCCGATCACGAAGACGTCTTGCAATGTCGGGCACGAGCCCGGCACGGTATGCGCGGCGAACACCGCCAGCATCGACGGCACGAAATCGGTCACCGTCACTCCGTGCGCGGCAATGGTTTCCGCGATATAGGCCGGGTCGCGATGACCATCGTGTACCGCGATTACGAGCTTCGCGCCCGTACGCAGCGGCAGGAAATAGCCCCACAGCGACTCATCGAACGTTGTCGCGGTCTTCTGCAGATACACATCCGCGGGACCGAGCGGATATGCCGCGAGCATCCACGTGATCTGATTGTTGATCGCCGCATGCGAAATCGCCGCGCCCTTGGGCCAACCGGTCGACCCCGACGTGAGGATCACATACGCCGGATGTTGCGGCCGCACCGGGCGAAGCAGTTCCTCGGGACGCACCGGAGCACTGTCGACATCGTCGAGGTCGATCGCGTCCAGCAGCAGCACCGCGGTGCCCTCGGGCACTTCGACCGCGTCGGTGCAGGTGGTGAGCACGCAGACGGGCTGCGCCGTCTCCAGGACGCGCGCGATACGCTCGACCGGATGGTCCGGATCCAACGGCACATACGCCCCACCCGCCGCTACGATCGCATACATCCCCACTACAAGATCCAGCGATCGCCGAATAGCCAACCCCACCAAGGACTCCGCACCCACACCACGCGAAATCAACAACCGCGCAAGGCGATTCACCAGCGCATCGAACTCACCGTAAGTAAGCTCGACACCCTCGAACACCACAGCGACCATATCCGGGAACGCACCCACCGCGCGCCGATAGCCATCGAGCAACAGCTCGGCGGCCACCGCTTGCCGGGTGTTGTTCCATCCGAGCAGAATTTGCTCCCGCTCCTCGGGAGCCAGCAGATCGATCTCGCCGATCACCCGATCCGGCTCCGCGACGACGGCAGCGAGCAACCGTTCCAGCCGCCAAGCGAACTCGGCGATCGTCGGCTCATCGAACAGGTCGGTGGCATAGGTGAATTTCGCAGAGAAGCCCGCGGCACCGTCCTCGCTCTCGGGTACCACGGCCAGCCGCAGATCGAACTTGGCGACCACGCCGTCCAAGTCCAGCTGCCGCACCGACAGCCCGGGCAGCTCCACGTCCGGCCTGCGCGTGTTCTGGAAGAACAGCGCCACCTGAAAAAGCGGATGACGCGCCTGCGAACGCTCCGGATCCAGCACCTCGACCAACCGCTCGAACGGCAGCTCGGCATGCGAAAACGCCTCCGAATCGGTCTTTTCGACGTCGGCCAGCAGTGCGCGGAACGACGCGCCTGGGTCGATCCGGGTGCGCAGCACCAGCAGGTTGACGAACATGCCGATCAGCCCGCCGAGTTCCCGCTCGCCGCGACCCGATACCCGGGTGCCGATGGTGATGTCGTCGGTACCGGTAAGCCGGGCGAGCAAGGCCGCGAGTGCGCTGTGCACCACCATGAACTCCGAGGCGCCCGTGCGCTGTGCCAGCTCGGCGAGGCCACGATGCACCGAGGCATCCACCTCGAAGGTGTACTCGGCGCCTCGGCCGGAGGCGACGACCGGACGCGGCCGGTCGGAGGCCAGGTCGATCCGTTCTGGAATGCCCGCCAGGGCGCGGCGCCAATAGTCGATCTGGGTTGCCGCCACCGAGTCCGGGTCGTTCTCATCGCCGAGCACCGCGCGCTGCCACAACGTGTAGTCGGCGTACTGCACCGGCAGCGGAGCCCACGACGGCCGTGCCCTGTTGCGCCGGGACAGGAACGCGCCGAGCACGTCCCGCAGGAACGGCACGACCGAGGCGTCGTCAACGGCAATGTGATGCGCCACGACCACGATCGCGTGTTCATCAGGGCCGAGCTCGGCCAGGACGATGCGCACCGGCACCTCGGCCGCGACGTCGAACCCGGTCAGCGCGAATCCCCGCAACCAGTCCAGGAATTCGTGCTCGGCGATCGGCTCGGGCGTCAGATCCGGGACCACCTGAGCGGCAGGCAGAACCACCTGGTACCCCATACCATCCACCGCCGAATACACCGTCCGCAACGACTCATGACGCTCGATCACATCCGCGACCGCCGCCTGCAACGCCCCCACATCCAACGCACCCGACAACCGAATCGCAAACGGAACATTGTTCGCCGCGGAATCAGTACCGAACTGATTCGAAAACCACATCCGCTGCTGCGCCAACGACAACGGAACCCGCTCAGGGCGCTCCACCGGAACCAACGCGTGGCGGTCTCCCGTACCCTTCAGCGGCTTCAGCCGCTCGGCGAGCCCGGCGACGGTGGCATTCTCGAAGATCATACGGACGGGCACCCGCGCCGAGATGGCGGCGCCGAGCTGGTCGGCGACCTTGGCCGCGATCAGCGAGTTGCCGCCGAGCTCGAAGAAGTCATCGTCCGCGCCGACCGCCGCTCCCGGCCCGAGCAGTTCGGCGAACACCTCCGCGACGAGCTCTTCCAGCAGTCCGACGGGTGCGCGAAACATGTTCGTCCGCAAACGCGGTGTGGGCAGCGAATGGCGATCCACCTTGCCCACCGGGGTCAGCGGAATCTCGTCCAGCACCATGATCGCCGTCGGCACCATGTGCACGGGCAGACTCTGCTCGACGAGGGCGGCCAATTCGGCCGCGTCCGCTGTCATCCCGGGAGCGGCGTGTGCATAGGCGACCAGGATCGTCACGCCGCTGTCCAGCTGGTGTCCGACAGTGACGGCGAAATCGACGCTCTCGTGCGCGGCCAGCACCGCGTCGATCTCGCCGAGCTCGATACGGAGACCACCAATCGTCACCTGGAGGTCATTACGACCTAGATACTCCAACTCACCGTCCGCGGTCCAACGCACCAGATCACCGGTGCGGTAGAGCCGGGGATGATTCGGGTCGAACGGATTCGCCACGAAACACACGGCCGTGAGCCCGGGCCGCTGATGATAGCCACGGGCCAGCTGCGCTCCGGCGATATACAGCTCGCCGACCACGCCGACCTGGACCGGCGCCAGACGTTCGTCCAACACGTACTCGGTGATCGCCCGGATGGGCGCACCGATAGAAACCGGCGCGCCGGGCACCAACGGCGCACTGATGTTCGTCATAATCGTGGTCTCGGTCGGCCCGTAACCGTTGAAGAACTCACGGGTTCGCCCACCCGAGACCGGTAATGCCCAGCGCCGCACCAGCTCCGGCGGGCACACCTCGCCACCGACGACCACGACTCGTAGCTCGTCCAAGCCCGCCGGATCCACCGACGCCAGCACAGCGGGCGTGACGAAAGCGTGCGTCACGCCCTCCCTGCGCACCAGCGCGGCCAGCTCGTCGCCGCCGCGCACCGTAGGCGACGCGACCACCATCGTGGCCGCCCCACCAAGCGCGAGCAGCAACTCCAGCACCGACGCGTCGAACGACGGCGACGCGAAAGACAACGTGCGCGATACGTCGGTCACCCGATACCGATCGCGCTGCTCCGCGCAAAAACTCGCCAACCCAGCCTGGGTGACCACAACACCCTTCGGCATACCCGTCGAACCCGAGGTGTAGATGACATACGCGGGATGCTCGGCCCGTAGCTGACGCAGCCGATCCGAATAGGTGACCGGGTCGGCCGGGAATTCCTCGAGCAGCCGCGCGCACTCGGCGGTATCGATAGACAGCCACTCGACCCGATCCGGCAGATCGGCGCGGACTTCGTCGACGGTCAGCCCGAAGACCGCGCCGCAGTCGAGGACCATGTGCTCGACCAGGTCGGCGGGGTAGTTCGGGTCGATCGGGACGAACCCGGCGCCGGTCTTGGCCACCGCCCAGGCCGCGACCACGGAGGCGATCGAGCGCGGAAACCCGACCGCGACCAAGTCCTCGGGGCCGATGCCGCGTCCGATCAGCAACCGAGCCAGCCGGGTCGACCACTCGTCGAGTTCGGCGTAGCTGAGCCGGGCCAGCGTGCTGTTCGCGTCGGCGAATACCAGGGCGGTGCCGCTCGGATTGGCCTCGACGGCGGTGACCATCAGCTGCGGCAGCGTAGTGACGCGGGGCCGCCGTATTCGGATCGGGTGCACGCGGGTCGGGCGGGTCATCCGCGTATCACTTCCGCAGTCTCGTCACACCGCTGTCCGACTGCCCGAACCATCGAGATGCCTCACCTTGTCTGTTGTTGCCACATGCAAGTCATGCTGCCCCTTGCCCGTGATCATCGAACGAGCGCATACCGATCGTTACGAATCCGCAGGTGGCCGTATCCGCGACCCGTTTCGGGTCGCGGATACGGCCGCGTGTGACGAGTGCCGGGGACGATTATTCCCTGTCGACGCGCAATTCGGGTCGCGCGTCTACAGGGAACGGCTAGGCGCGAGGGTCGCGCAGAACGGCCGGCTGCGGACCGATCGCCGCGAACGCCTCGTCGCCATCCGAGCATGCGTGACCTCGATCGGCCGGTCCAAGACCGCACCGGACACGTACCGGTTGCCACGCCGCCGCGGCGGCGCGCAGTTCGTCGGCAAGGTCGGTGACGCTCGCGCTGAGGTCCTATCCTAGCGATCCCACTGCCGACGTGATTGCGTCGCCCTCCATCGGGGCTACTTCCGATCACCGGCCTGCAGCAGATCGGCCAGCGCGGAACCGATGACGGCCAGCGCCTCGGGCTGGGTCATCGTCTCATGGCTGGCCGCCACCGGGTGCACGGTGACCCCGGCGGCATAGGGCCGCCACGCCGCGACAATGTCCCGCTTCACGCCTTCGTTCTGCATGGCCTTGAAGAATTGCACCGTCCCGTCGAACACCTGTGGGGTGTAGCTCTCGGTGAGTTCGGCCGACCGCACCGCACTGGTGTAGATCCGCCGCAACCGGTCCGGCGTCAACGCCATCATGTCCGTCGGGATCGCCTCGTACAGCTTCATGAAGTCCGCTTCGCTCAGCACACTCAACTGTTGCGGATCGATGCCCTGGATACCGATTTCAGCCAGCAGCTCCAGCATGGCGGCGTGGAAGTAGTCGATGTCGAAGCTGTGGTCGCTGTCCAGCATCGCGAGCAACTCGACTTCCTGCCCGGCCGCCCGCAAACGCACCGCGATCTCGTGCGCGAGCACACCGCCGAGCGAGTAGCCGAGCAGGCGGTAAGGCCCCTCCGGCTGGACAGCGGTGATCTCCGCAAGGTAGCGGTCGGCCATGTCGTGCAACGACTCCGGCGGATCGGCGTCCTCCGACAGCGCCGGGGACTGCACGCCGTAGATGGGCTGTTGCGGGTCCAGCTGCTGGGCCAGCCCGCTGTAGCACCAGGACAGGCCGTACATCGGGTGGACGCAGAACAGCGGTGTCCGGCTGCCGGTCTTGCGGATCGGCAGTATCACGCTCATCGAGGCATCGGATTCGGCGTCGTAGTCGAGGCCGGATTCCAGCGCCTCCACGATCCGGGCCGATATGCCGGCCACTGTCGGGTCCAGGAAGAACCACTGCACCCGCAGTTGCGCGCCGGTGGCCCGACGCAGCCGGCTCACCGCTTGGCTGGCGACCAGACTGGTGCCGCCCATGGCGAAGAAGTCGTCGTCCAGACCGGCTCGTTCGATACCGAGCACCTCCGCGAACACCGCCGCGACCGCTTGCTGCAACGGGGTTACCGGCTCTCGGTAGGGCCGCGCGGTGAAAGCGGGGACCGGTAGCGCCTTGCGATCAAGCTTTCCGCTCGCGTTCAGCGGCAGCTCCGGCAGCGTGACGAGCACCGACGGCGCCATGTACGCCGGCAGCCCACGCCGGGTGTGCTCGAGCAGGGCCATCTCGTCGATCGTGTGACCGGATGCGGCCACCACGTAGCCGACCAGGCGATCCGGATCCGGGACCAGTGCGACCGCGGCATGACCGACTGAATCGTGCTCCAGCAGGACGGCTTCGATCTCGCCCAGTTCGATACGCTGGCCGCGCAGTTTCACCTGGAAGTCGGCGCGGCCGAGGTATTCGAGGACCGGGGAATCGAGTTCTCCCGCAGGGGCGGAGCTTGCGGAACCCACCAGTTTGACGATGTCGCCGGTGCGGTAGAGCCGGGCACCCGGCTCGTACGGGCTGGCGACGAATCGTTCGGCCGTCAACGCCGGCGCACCGAGATAGCCGCGCGCCAATTGCACACCGGCAACATACAGTTCGCCGGTCGCGCCGATCGGCACCTGCCGCAGCTGGCGGTCGAGCACGAATACCCGGGTGTTGGCCACCGGGGCACCGATCGGGACCGCACCGCGGATTTCGCCATGACCGGTCGGAGCCGGCACCGCGGCGGCGGTCACCACAGTTGCCTCCGCGGGGCCGTACCAGTTGTACAACTCCCCGGACAGCCGGTCGTGGAACGCGGCGGCAGTGGTGGCGGTCAGCGCCTCGCCCGCCGCGAAAACTCGTCCCGGCAGGGCATTCGGGAGCTGCTCCAGCTCCAGATACGCGTCCAGCATCGACGGCACGAAATGCACCGTGCTGACGGACTGCTTCTCGATCACCTCGGCCAGGTACCGCGGATCGCGGTGCCCGTCCGGCTCGGCGACCACGATACGGGCGCCGGTCTGCAACGGCCAGAACAACTCCCACGTCGAGATGTCGAATGTGATCGGTGTCTTGTGCAGCACCACATCGCCGGTGGTGTGCGGGTATTCGCGCTGGGTCCAACGGAATTGGTTCACCATCTGCCGGTGCGTGATCATCACGCCCTTCGGGCGTCCGGTGGAGCCAGAGGTGTAGATGACGTAGGCAATGTTGTCCGGCCGTGTTCTCACATCACCCGGACGCGACTCGCTCGCCCCCGAGAGCCACCCAGCGGTAGCGATACTCGCCTTTTGCGAAGCGGGTTCGATCTGCTCGACATCGAGCACTGTCGCCGCGGTGCCGGTTTCGAACCCGTCCTCGACCGTGGTGAGCACGAACAGCGGCGCCGAACCGGTGAGCACGTAGTCGTTGCGTTCCACCGGATGATCCGGGTCGACCGGCACATAGGCCGCGCCGGTTTCCAGCACCGCGTAGATCGCTACCACCAGTTCCAGCGACCGCCGCATCGCGACCGCGATCCGGCTCTCCGGGCCCGCACCGCGCCGGACGAGTTCTCCGGCAAGGCGACTCGCGCGCGACCGGAGCTCCGCATAGGTCAGCGTCTCATCGCCGAATGTCACCGCGGGCGCGTCGGGAGTGCGCTCGCACTGGGCGTGGAACAACGAGACCAGTGTCGCGTCGTCCACGAATTCCCGTGCCGTGGTGTCGTTCACCGCGTCCAACGCCGCCTGCTCGGCGTCGAGCAGCAGGTTGGTCGCCGCCAGCGTGCGCCGCGGACCGGCGACGAATTCGCCGAGCAGCATTCGCATCCGCTCGATGACAGCCTGTGCGGCAGCATCGTCGACGGTGCTGCGCTGGTAGATCACCTTCACCGTCAGCTGTGCGGTCAGTTCCACCAGCACCGTCAGCGGGTAGTGGCTGAAGTTGACGCTCTGCAGACCCGTGATGGCCATGCCGTCGATCGAACTCGCCCGCTGCTGCAGCCCTTCGGTGTCGATCGGATAGGACTCGTACGCCAGCAGCGAATCGAAGAGTCCGTCCACGCCGAGGGCATGCTGGATATCGGCCAGCCCAAGGTAGTGCCGGTCCAGCAGGGCTGCCTGCTCGGATTGCAAGCGGCCGAGCAGTTCTCGCACCGTCCACCGCGGATCGAACTGAACGCGAACCGGGATGGTGTTCACGAACAGACCGATCATGTCGTCGATGCCGTCGAGCTGCGGCGGCCGACCAGACACAGCGGCGCCGAAAACCACATCATCGCGATCGGTTCCGGCCGCGATCACCAGGCCCCAGGCCGCCTGCACCACCGTGTTGACGGTGACGCCGGCCTCGGCGGCGAAGGCCACCAGCGCCGAGGTCTGCTCCGGCGACAGGTCGAATGCCAGTGTCTCGACACCCGGCTCCGGTGCCACGGGTCGGGCCAGCGCGGGCGCTAGCGGAGTCGCCTCCAGCCCGTCGAGCGCCTTCGTCCACGCCCGCAGCGCCGCATCGGGATCCTGACGCGACAGCCACGCCAGGTAGTCGCGGTACGGCCGCACCCGCGGTAGCTGCGACAAATCACCGTGCGTCGCATACAGGACCAGCAGGTCCTTCATCAGCAACGGCATGGACCAGCCGTCGAGCAGGATGTGGTGGGTGGTCAGTACCAGGTGGGCGCTTCCGGATTCGGTGCGGTACAACGTGAATCGCACCAGTGGCGCCACCGCCGGATCGAACCGGCGCCGCAGATCGGCTTCGAGAATCGCCGGCAGCTCGGTATCGTGCACGTCCTCCACGATCTTCCACCCCACCTCGACGGCGTCCACCACCAGTTGTACGGGGGTGCCGTCGGCGGTGGCGACGAAAGCGCTCCGCAGGTTCGCGTGCCGATCCAGAACCGCCTGCGCGGCGCCGCGCAGCCGCTCGATGTCGACATCGCCGGACAGCTCCACCACGAACTGCATGGTGTAGTCGTCCACCGGGGATACTTCGGCGAGGAACAACAGTCCCGCCTGCAGCGGCGACAGCGGCAGCACATCGGACAGACCCGGCCGGGTCCGCTGCCAGGTGTCCAGCTCGGCCTGGGTGACCCGCGCCAGCGGCACATCCGACGGGGTGAGCCCGCCGGCCGCCGGATCCTGGGTGTGGCGGGCGAGCGCGGTCAGTGCCGACAGCCATTCGTCGGCCAGCTCGCGGACGTCCGCTTCGCCGATGACCTCGGCGGCGTAGGCGAACGACACATCCAACTGCGGGCCGGCGGCGGTCTCGTTGACGATCGCGTCGATGTCGATCACCGCGGGCATCGGCATCGTCAGATGCTGTTCGCCCGCAACGGCTCCCAGATCGCCGGTCGGCAGCCAGCCCGGATCGGCCCGGCCCTCGGGCTCTTCACCAGTCGAGACGCGGCCGAGATAGTGGAAGCCGACCTGCCCGAGGTCACCGGTGAGTTCGCCGGCAGTGGCCGCGTTCAGGTAGCGCAGCATGCCGTAACCGATGCCATTGTTCGGCACCGCGAGCAACTGCTCCTTCACCGACTTGAGTACCGCCGCAGCGGCTACACCGCTGGACAGGGCTGCCTCGGTGTCGATGCCGGACAGATCAAGGGCCACCGGGTAGCTGCTGGTGAACCGGCCGATGGTGCGGGTCAGGTCGGCACCGGGCACGGTCCCCTCCTCGCGGCCGTGGCCCTCGAGCCGCACCCGGGTGGCAGGTGCGTCGATGCCGCGGCGCGCCCGCCAGGTGCGCACCGCCACTGCGAGTGCGGCCAGCAGACCGTCGTCGACACCGCCTCGGTACAGGGCCGGAAGCTCGGTCAGGACAGCGCCGGTGACCTCGGCCGACACCTGGATGCCGATCTGCCCGCGCGTCGCATAGGTGTCCACCGCGGCATCCAGGGCACGGGTACCGAGCAACGGATCCGGCGTGGCCATCACCTGCTGCCAGTAGCCGACCTCGCCGGCACGGTCCGCTGCCGTGGCCGCTGTGGCCAGGCCGTGTGCCCAGCGTCGGAACGAGGTGCCGACGGCGAGCAGCGTGACCCCCTGCCCCGCCGCTCGCTGCGCCGAAGCCGCCATGAGGTCCGAGATCAGGATGTGCCACGATACGCCGTCGATGACGAGGTGATGGGCCGCGACGGTGACAGAGTCGCGTGCATCGGGGCGACGCAGCCAAGTGAAGGCGATCATTCTGCCTGCCGCCGGATCCAGCGTCGCGAGCGCGGAATCCATCGCCTCCCCGGCAATCCGGTTCAGCTCCGTCTCGTCTACACCGGCCGGCACGTCGACCTCGGAGATCAGCGTGTTCACGTCCATGCCACCGAGCGGCAGCGCCTCGAATTGCCACTGCCCGTCGAGCTGCCGCACCAGCGATCGCAGCACGTCGTGGTGGTCGAGGACGGCGGCGATGGCGGAGACCAGTCCGGCGCGCTCGATTCCGTCCGGCAGGTCCAACACCATGCTCTGCGAGAACCGGTTGGAGACACCGTCTT
The DNA here is from genome assembly GCF_045207455.1 of Nocardia sp. NBC_00881. Taxonomy (NCBI): domain Bacteria; kingdom Bacillati; phylum Actinomycetota; class Actinomycetes; order Mycobacteriales; family Nocardiaceae; genus Nocardia; species Nocardia sp. NBC_00881. The sequence goes on along the minus strand of NZ_CP108798.1, from coordinate 6,547,510 downwards.
CGAGATATGCGGCGAGCGCCGGCGTCAGCGGGATCTCGCCGACACCGCCGCCGGGCAGTTCGGCCAGCTCGATCGGCGCGGCTTCAGCCGCCGTGACCGCGACCCGCACAGCCAATCCGGCGACGGTGGATGCTTCGAACAGCACCCGCACCGGAACCCGTGTATCCAGTGCGGCACCGATACGCGTCACGACCTGTGTGGCTGCTAGTGAGTTGCCGCCTAGTGCGAAGAAGTCGTCGTCCACACCAACCCGCTCGATGCCCAGGACATCGGCGAACACACCCGCCACGATTTCTTCGATCGGTGTGGAGGGAGCACGGAATGTTTTGGTTTCGAATTCGGGTGCGGGTAGTGCTTTGCGGTCTAGTTTGCCGCTGGTGTTCAACGGGAACGCGTCCAACACCACGACCGCTGCGGGCACCATATACGCCGGAACGACTTCCCCGACCGCTGACCGCAGCGCCACCGGATCGATCTGTTGGCTGGGCGCGGGCACGACGTAGGCGACCAACTGTTCACCCAGGCTCGAGGTGGTGACTACGGCTACGGCTTGGTTGACGCCGGGTTGGGTCAGCAGCGCGGTCTCGATCTCGCCGAGTTCGATGCGTTGGCCACGGAATTTGACTTGGAAGTCGGTGCGCCCGATGTATTCCAACCGGTGTGGCAGGTCCGGGGTGGGTGCACGCCATACCACGAGGTCACCGGTGCGGTACATGCGTTCACCGGTCGTGAACGGGCTGGCCACGAACCGGTCGGCGGTCAGGTCCGGGCGTGCGACATAGCCACGCGCGAGCTGGTCACCGGCCAGATACAACTCACCCGCCACCCCCGCGGGGACCGGTCGTAGGCGTGAATCCAGGACATACACTCGGGTGTTCCACTGCGGCACCCCGATCGGCACGGTGCGTTCGTCACCACCGCGGGCGGGCCAGTAGGTCACCGATACCGCGGCCTCGGTCGGACCGTAGAGGTTGTGCAGTACCGCCTCCGACACCGCGTTCCACGCCGTCACCGTTTCCGGTGGCAACGTTTCACCGATCACGAACACATCCCGCAACGTCGGGACCGACCTCGCCGACAGGTGTGCGGCGAACACCGTCAACATCGAGGGCACGAAATCGGTCACCGTCACCCGCTGCGCGGTAATGGTTTCCGCGACATACACCGGGTCGCGGTGACCGTCATGGGTAGCGACGACCAGTTTCGCACCAGCCCGCAACGGCAGGAAATAACCCCACAACGACACATCGAACGTGGTCGCGGTCTTCTGCAGATACACATCACCCGGGCCGAGTGGATACTGCGCCAGCATCCACTCGATCTGATTGTTGATCGCCGCATGCGAGACCGCCACACCCTTCGGGCGGCCCGTCGACCCGGAAGTGAAGATCACATACGCCGGATTCGTTGCCGTCACCGGCGCCGACAACTCCCGCGCGCGGATCGGGGAAGTATCGAACCCCGACAAATCCAGCAGGTCCACAGCCACGACATCGATGTCGTCGGGCACAGCCACCGTGTCGGTGCTGGTAGTCACCACACACACCGGACGTGCCGTGTCCAGGATATGAGTGATCCGCTCGACCGGGTGATCGGGATCCAACGGCACCCACGCCCCACCCGCGGCCACGATCGCATACATCCCCACCACCAAATCCAGCGAACGCCGAACCGCCAACCCCACCAACGACTCCGCACCCACACCCCGGGAAATCAGCAACCGCGCAAGCTGATTCACCCGCGCGTCGAACTCACCATAAGTCAGCTCCACACCCTCGAACACCACCGCCACCGCACCCGGATCAGCGTTTACCGCACGCCGGTACCCATCCAGCAACAGCCCGGAATCAACCGGGTAGCTCGTGTCGTTCCAGTCCTGCAGGATCCGGTGCTGCTCGACTGTGGTCAGTAGTTGCAGATCACCGACCGGGGTGTGTGGTGCGGTGAGGATCTCGGCGAGCAGGCGGGTGAATCGTTGCGCGAATCCCTGCACGGTGTGGTGGTCGAACAGATCGGTGGCGTAGGTGAACATGCCGGTGATACCGGCGGGTGCTCCTGACTGGTCGTATCGGTCGGCGAGGACCAGGTGCAGGTCGAACTGGGAGATGTGGGTGTCGAGGTCCACTCCCGATACCGTCAGCCCTGGCAGTTCCAGTGTGGTCGCGGCCAGGTTCTGGAACGACAAACCCACTTGGAACAGTGGGTGGCGGGCGGTGGAGCGTGCCGGGTTGAGTACCTCGACCAGTCGTTCGAACGGCACGTCCGCGTGCGCGAAGGCCGCGATGTCGGTTTCGCGTTGGCGTGCGAGGAGTTCGGTGAACGCTTCACCGGCCTCGATTCGGCTGCGGAAGACCAGCGTGTTGATGAATGTGCCGATCAGATCGTTGAGCGCGGCTTCTCCCCGGCCCGCCATCGGCGTGCCGATCGCGATGTCTCCGGTGTTCGACAACCGGGCCAGCAGTACCGCCAGCGCCGTGTGCACGACCATGAACAGTGTCGCGCTCTGCGACTGCGCTACCTGCACCAGCCCGCGGTGGGTGTCGGCGTCGATACCCACCGCCACCGCGGCACCCGCGAAGGACTGCACCGCTGGACGCGGTCGATCCATCGGCAGGTCCAACTGTTCAGGCAAATCCGCCAGCGCGGTACGCCAGTAGGTGAGCTGATCGGACATGATCGAGCCCGGGTCGTCCTCACCGCCCAGCAACTCACGCTGCCAGATGCTGTAGTCGGCGTACTGCACCTCGAGCGGAGCCCAGTTCGGTGCCTGCTCCGCCGACCGTGCGACATAAGCGGTCATCAGATCCCGCACCAGCGGCCCCACCGACCAGCCGTCGGCGGCGATGTGGTGCACCACCATCGCGATCACATACTCCGGAGTTGGGGCGGCGTCTTCGATCTCGAACAACGCCACCCGCACCGGCACCTCACCGGTGACATCGAACTGCGTCGACACCAACTCCCCCACCGCGGCTTCGATATCCGCCGCAGCTATCGACCGCACCGTCAGCGGCAGCCTCGCCTGGGTCGCCGCCACGATCACCTGCACCGGCTCACCCTCGACCACCGGATACACCGTGCGCAGAATCTCATGACGACCCACCAGATCCTCGATCGCCGCACGCAACGCCGAAACATCCAACAAGCCGGTCAACCGGACCGCGATCGGCAAGTTGTAGGCCGTCGAGGCGGTATCGAACTGGTTCAAAAACCACATCCGCTGCTGCGCCAACGACAACGGAACCCGCTGCGGGCGCCGACCAGCCACCAACGCCACCCGCCCGAGGGTGCCCGCCTGCTGCTCCACCCGAACCGCCAACGCCGCGACCGTGGGTGCCTCGAACAACACCCGCACCGGAACACGCGTACTCAACACCTCACCAACACGCGCGGTGACCTGCGTCGCGATCAGCGAGTTACCACCCAACATGAAGAAGTCGTCGTCCACACCAACCCGCTCGATGCCCAGGACATCGGCGAACACACCCGCCACGATTTCTTCGATCGGTGTGGAGGGAGCACGGAATGTTTTGGTTTCGAATTCGGGTGCGGGTAGTGCTTTGCGGTCTAGTTTGCCGCTGGTGTTCAACGGGAACGCGTCCAACACCACGACCGCTGCGGGCACCATATACGCCGGAACGACTTCCCCGACCGCTGACCGCAGCGCCACCGGATCGATCTGTTGGCTGGGCGCGGGCACGACGTAGGCGACCAACTGTTCACCCAGGCTCGAGGTGGTGACTACGGCTACGGCTTGGTTGACGCCGGGTTGGGTCAGCAGCGCGGTCTCGATCTCGCCGAGTTCGATGCGTTGGCCACGGAATTTGACTTGGAAGTCGGTGCGCCCGATGTATTCCAACCGGTGTGGCAGGTCCGGGGTGGGTGCACGCCATACCACGAGGTCACCGGTGCGGTACATGCGTTCACCGGTCGTGAACGGGCTGGCCACGAACCGGTCGGCGGTCAGGTCCGGGCGTGCGACATAGCCACGCGCGAGCTGGTCACCGGCCAGATACAACTCACCCGCCACCCCCGCGGGGACCGGTCGTAGGCGTGAATCCAGGACATACACTCGGGTGTTCCACTGCGGCACCCCGATCGGCACGGTGCGTTCGTCACCACCGCGGGCGGGCCAGTAGGTCACCGATACCGCGGCCTCGGTCGGACCGTAGAGGTTGTGCAGTACCGCCTCCGACACCGCGTTCCACGCCGTCACCGTTTCCGGTGGCAACGTTTCACCGATCACGAACACATCCCGCAACGTCGGGACCGACCTCGCCGACAGGTGTGCGGCGAACACCGTCAACATCGAGGGCACGAAATCGGTCACCGTCACCCGCTGCGCGGTAATGGTTTCCGCGACATACACCGGGTCGCGGTGACCGTCATGGGTAGCGACGACCAGTTTCGCACCAGCCCGCAACGGCAGGAAATAACCCCACAACGACACATCGAACGTGGTCGCGGTCTTCTGCAGATACACATCACCCGGGCCGAGTGGATACTGCGCCAGCATCCACTCGATCTGATTGTTGATCGCCGCATGCGAGACCGCCACACCCTTCGGGCGGCCCGTCGACCCGGAAGTGAAGATCACATACGCCGGATTCGTTGCCGTCACCGGCGCCGACAACTCCCGCGCGCGGATCGGGGAAGTATCGAACCCCGACAAATCCAGCAGGTCCACAGCCACGACATCGATGTCGTCGGGCACAGCCACCGTGTCGGTGCTGGTAGTCACCACACACACCGGACGTGCCGTGTCCAGGATATGAGTGATCCGCTCGACCGGGTGATCGGGATCCAACGGCACCCACGCCCCACCCGCGGCCACGATCGCATACATCCCCACCACCAAATCCAGCGAACGCCGAACCGCCAACCCCACCAACGACTCCGCACCCACACCCCGGGAAATCAGCAACCGCGCAAGCTGATTCACCCGCGCGTCGAACTCACCATAAGTCAGCTCCACACCCTCGAACACCACCGCCACCGCACCCGGATCAGCGTTTACCGCACGCCGGTACCCATCCAGCAACAGCCCGGAATCAACCGGGTAGCTCGTGTCGTTCCAGTCCTGCAGGATCCGGTGCTGCTCGACTGTGGTCAGCAGATCGATATCACCCAGCGCGTGATCCGGAGCGGCCGCGACCGCGCGCAGCAGGCGGCCGAAACGCGCCGCGAGATCGGCGATCGACTCCTTGTCGAACAGATCGGTGGCGTAGGTGAACATGGCCGCCAGGCCCGCGTCAGGGCCTTCTTGCGGCGTCACCGTCAGTTGCAGGTCGAATTTGGCGCTCGCACTGTCGAATTCGACCGCGCTCATGGACAGACCCGGCAACTCGAGCTGCGCCTGATCCATGTTCTGGAAGAACAACGCCACTTGGAACAGCGGATGATGCGCTTGCGAACGCACCGGGTCGAGCACCTCGACCAATCGCTCGAACGGCAGCTCGGCATGCGAGAATGCCGCGAGATCCGACTCTTTGGTCGTCTCGAGCAGGTCGCGGAACGACAACGCGGGATCGACCGCGGTCCGCAGTGCCAGCATGTTGACGAACATGCCGACCAGATCGTCGAGTTCCGGCTCACCGCGCCCGGCGACCGGCGTACCTATGGTGATGTCGTCGACACCGGATAGTCGTGCGAGCAGCGCGGCGAAGGCGCTGTGCACCACCATGAACAGTGAAGCACCGCTGGCCTGCGCGAGGTGGTCGAGCCCTGCCCTGGTCTTTGCGTCGAGAGTGAAGGTGAACACGGCGCCGCGTCCCGAGGCGAGCGCGGGGCGCGGCCGGTCCATCGGAAGGTCGAGCCGCTCCGAAATTCCCGCGAGGGCATCGCGCCAGTAGGCGATCTGCGCGGCCGCCACGGAGCTGGGGTCCTTCTCGTCGCCGAGCACCGCACGCTGCCACAGCGTGTAGTCCGCGTACTGCACCGGCAGCGGAGCCCAGTCGGGCGCGGTGGCAGCGCGGCGCGCGATATAGGCGGTCATCAGGTCGCGCACCAGCGGAGCGATGGAGGTGCCGTCTGCGGCGATGTGGTGCACCACGACGGCGAGAACGTAGTCGTCGATATCGAGGCGGGCGAGCGAAAGGCGCAAGGGCACTTCGGCCGCGACGTCGAACCCTGCGGCCGTGAAGGCGCGCAGCCATTCCGGGACCTCGTCGGCGGCGAGGGGGTGCGGCGTGAAATCCGGAACAGCCTGGGCGGCAGGCAGAACCACCTGGTACCCCGTACCATCCACTGCCGGATACACCGTCCGCAACGACTCATGACGCTCGATCACATCCGCGACCGCCGCCTGCAACGCCCCCACATCCAACGCACCCGACAACCGAATCGCAAACGGAACATTGTTCGCCGCGGAATCAGTATCGAACTGATTCAAAAACCACATCCGCTGCTGCGCCAACGACAACGGAACCCGCTCAGGGCGCTCTACCGGAACCAACGCACGACGTGCTTCGCCACCTTCGAATTCGGCGAGCCGCGTGGCCAGCAAGGCAACCGTCGGCGCCCCGAAAACCGTTCGGGCGGGTATCCGCGCGCCGACCGACGCGCCGAGCCGAGCCGCGATCTGCGTCGCGATCAGCGAGTTGCCGCCGAGCTCGAAGAAATCGTCGTCCGCGCCTACCTGGTCACCCGCGCCGAGCAATTCGCCGAACACCTTGCTGACCAGCTCTTCAAGCGGTCCGACCGGTGCGCGAAACGTCCTGGTCTGCAAGCGCGGCGTGGGCAGCGCCCTGCGATCCAGTTTGCCCGCGGGGGTCAGCGGGACCTCGTCCAGCACCATGACGGAGGTCGGCACCATGTGCGCGGGCAGGCTGCGTTCGGCGTGCGCGATCAGCTCACCGACGTCGATCGAGTGGCCACCCGTCGCGTGCACATAGGACGCGAGGATCGTCGCCCCGCTCTCCAGCTCGTGCCCGATCGTGACGGCGAAGTCGACGCTCTCGTGGCCGGTGAGCACAGCGTCGATCTCGCCCAATTCGATTCGGAAACCGCGGATCTTCACCTGGAAGTCATTGCGGCCTAAATACTCCAACTCACCATCGACAGTCCAGCGCACCAAGTCACCGGTGCGATAGAGCCGGGAACCGTTCGCGTCGAACGGGTTCGCCACGAAACGCACGGCCGTGAGGCCGGGGCGCCGCTGGTAGCCGCGGGCCAGTTGTGGGCCGGCGACGTACAACTCGCCGACCACACCGATCGGGACCGGCACCAGGCGTTCGTCCAACACGTACTCGGTGATCGCCCGGATCGGCGCACCGATCGTCACCGATGCGCCAGGCACCAATGGCGCGCTGGTATTCGTCGCGATCGTGGCCTCAGTCGGCCCATAAACGTTGTAGAACTCACGCTCACCACCGGCGATCGGAAGCACCCAACGACGCACCAACTCCGACGGGCATGCCTCCCCACCCACAACGACGACCCGCAACTCGTCAAGACCGACGGGATCCACCGATGCCAACGCAGCAGGAGTGACGAACGCGTGCGTCACCGCTTCCCTGCGCAACAGCGCGGCCAGCTCGTCGCCGCCGTAGACCGTCGGCGCCGCCACGACCATGGTCGCCGCGCCGCCGAGCGCGAGCAGCAGTTCCAGCACCGACGCGTCGAACGACGGCGAAGCGAAATGCAACGTGCGCGACACGTCGGTCACCCGATACCGGTCGCGCTGCTCCGCACAAAAACTCGCCAACCCGGCCTGGGTCACCACAACGCCCTTCGGCATACCCGTCGAACCCGAGGTGTAGATGACGTAGGCGGGATGCTCGGCACGCAGCGGCCGCAGCCGATCCGCGTAAGTGACCGGTTCGGTCGGATAGTTCTCCAGCTGACCTGCGGAAGTGTCGGGGTCGATGACCAGCCACTCGATTTCGCTGGGCAGTTCGTCCACGACATGTGCGACAGTGAGGCCGAGCACCGCGCCCGAATCCTTCACCATGTGCTCGACGCGATCGGACGGGTAGTTCGGGTCGACCGGGACGAACCCGGCGCCGGTCTTGGCCACTGCCCAGACCGCGACCACGGATTCGACCGAGCGCGGAATCCCCACCGCGACCAGGTCCTCCGGCCCGACGCCGCGATCGATGAGCAGTCGCGCCAGTCGGGTCGACCTGGCGTCCAGTTCCGCGTAGGTGAGATGTCCGCGCGAGCTGACAGCGTCGGCGACGAAAACCGCGGTGCCGGTCGGATTCGCTTCGACCGCGGTTGCCATCAGCTGCGGGAGAGTGGTGACCCTAGATCGCCTCGTGCGCGTGGGCCGCACCCGCGTCGGCCGGGTCACGCGTCCCCCGCTTTCCGCTTCCTGGGTCCCCACCCATGAGCCCGTAGCTTATTTCCCGACAAGCGAATCATAAAAACTCTGCACATCCTGCCGCTATAGAACACTTCTATGACACGTTTCCAGCGGGAAACCTGATACTACAAACGGACCGACTGTACCCATAGTCACATACCCTGGGCTTGCCCGTGCCGGGGGAACAGCCTCACTCCATGTCGAGCAACTCGCTGAGTTCCACGATCGAATCCACTTGGGTCCAGGGAGCCTCGAGAACAGCGCCGACACCGTTGTCGAGTACCACAGCCTGTAGGTCCTCCAGTGCGGTCGGGTCGAGTGTGTCGAGCCCTGCCCGATCGGTCATCAAATGGGTGACCCATTCGTCGGCGAGCGACTCGGTGGTGACGCCGCCGTCCCACACGAGTACCACCGACGCGCCCGCCGATCCAGCGGCGACCACCTCGACCAGCGCGGCGAGCGATTGCGCGCTGCCGTGCTGGAATGTGCGGGATTCGAAGGTCAGCTCGGTCCGCGCGCACAACCCTGCGGCCGCCGCGGCCAACCCGTCGTAGCTGAGCACCTGCTCCCCGACGAACGCCGGGTCGCTGCCGCGCAGCGCACGGACACGGTGCGCGTAGGTCACCGGGCGCGGCGACTCGGCGGCGACATCGGCGACAACGCCGGGATCGTCGAGCGCCAGCCAGTCGATGGCACCGATCGAGCCCGAGTCACCGACCGTGAGCCCGACCCCGACCTCCAGCCCGTCCGACAGCGCCGCGTCCAGCGCATCGACCGCCACCACCGCCGCACCCGCCTTCAACACGGCCCAAGCGCTGATCACCGCCTCGATACCCCGATCGAGCAACACCGCGACACCCATACCCGGCCCAACACCCCGCGCGATCAACACCCGCGCCAACCGCGACGAACGAGCATCCAGATCCTGATAAGAAAGGATGTCCTCGCCGGAGACCACGGCCGGGCCCTCGGGATCGTCTTCCACAGCGGCTGCCAGCGCCTGAGTCAGCGACGTGCCCGCGGTCGCCATGGGTGCCTCGAGGCTCGCGGTTCCGGCGGCGGCCATCTGTTCTCGTTCGGTGTGGTCGAGGATGTCGATGTCGCCGACGAGCACGTGTGGGTCGGCGGCCACCCTGGTCAGGATCCGTTCCAGCCTGCGACCGAAGGACTGCACCGTGGTCTCGTCGAAAAGGTCGACCGCGTAGGTGAAGACGGTGTCCAGCTCGCCGAACGAACCATCCTCGCCATGGCGCGGGTGCACGTTCACCTGCAGATCGAACTTCGCCGAGACCAGACCCGCGTCCAGCGCGGCGACAGTGAGCCCGGGCAATTCCAAGGCCGGCTGCTCGGTGTTCTGGAACGACAGCACCACACCGAACAGCGGACTCTGCGTAGTCGCCCGACCAGGCGCCACCACCTCCACCACCCGCTCGAACGGAATATCCGCGTTGGCGAACGCCGTGAGATCGGTCTCGCGCACCTGGTCGACCAGAGCAGCGAAGGACGCCGACCGCTCGACCGCTGTGCGTAGTGTCAAAGTGTTCACGAACATCCCGACCAGATCATCGATCGCACGCTCACCACGACCCGCGATCGGCGTGCCGATAGCCACATCCGAGTCCCCGGACAACCGGGCAAGCAGCACCGCCAGCGCCGCGTGAACAACCATGAACAGGGTCGCGTTGTATTCCCGCGCAAGGACGGCCAGCGCCTGGTGCACCTCCGGCGAAACGGCCAGGCCGGTGTTCGCCCCACGCATCGTCGCCACCGCGGGGCGCGGACGGTCCAGCGGCAATTCCAACTCACCAGACAACCCCTCGAGCTGGTTACGCCAGTACGCCAACTGCCGAGCGGCTATCGAGTTCTCCTCATCATCGGTGCCGATGACACTGCGCTGCCAGATCGCGAAGTCGCCGTACTGCACCTCCAGCGGCGACCAACGCGGCGAGTTACCACCGATCCTGGCCAGGTAAGCAGTCATCAGATCACGAGCCAGCGGCACCATCGAAGCACCATCAGCGGCGATATGGTGCGCGACCACAGCCAGCAGATACTCCTCCGGTCCGGACTCCACAAGCAAGGCACGCACCGGAACCTGATCGGTCACATCGAACCCGGTGAGCATCAACTCGGTCACCCGACCCATCGGGTCACCGGTGGCCACCACCTCCAACCCGCCGGGCAGCACCTCGGCCACAGACAAGATCTCCTGAAACGGCAACCCCCCCGGCCCGCTCACCGGATACCGCGTCCGCAGCGACTCATGCCGCTCCAACACATCCGCCAACGCATAACGCAACGCCGACACATCCAGCGCACCAGACAGCCTGATCGCCAGCGGAATATTGTAAGCAGGCGAAGCCGGATCGAACTGATTGAGCACCCACATCCGCTGCTGCGCCAACGACAACGGCACCGGCCCGACCCGCTCAGCACGGGCGAGCTGCGGACGTGCACCGCCACCGGTGCCGGGCGTCACGCGGGCGGCCAACGCGGCGACGGTGGGCGCCTCGAACAGCTCGCGCACCGCGACGTTCGCGTCCAGCGCCGCATTGATCCGCGCGACCACCCTGGTCGCGATCAGCGAGTTGCCCCCGAGTTCGAAGAAGTCGTCATCCAAGCCGACGCGTTCGACACCCAGTACCTCGGCGAAGGTTTCGGCCACGATTTCCTGTACCGGGGTGGCGGGTGCGCGAAACACTTTGGCTTCGAATGTCGGAGCGGGCAACGCCTTACGATCCAACTTGCCGGACACGTTGAGTGGGAACTCATCGAGCACCAGGAAAGCCGACGGCACCATGTAGGCGGGCAACCGCTCACTCAGCGCGGTCTTCACCGACTCGGTATCGACCACACGGTCGGATTCCGCGACCAGGTAAGCGACCAGCTGATCACCCAGGCGGTCATCCGAACGCACCACCACCACCGCTTGCGCTACCGAGTCCAGTCCCGTCAATGCCGACTCGATCTCGCCCAGCTCGATACGCAGACCACGCAACTTCACCTGGAAGTCGGTGCGGCCCAGATACTCCAGCTCGCCACCGTCGGTCCAGGCGACCAGGTCGCCGGTACGGTACATCCGTTCGGTATCACCGAACGGATTCGCCACGAAACGCTCGCTGGTCAGATCGGGGCGAGCCACATAGCCCTGCGCCAGCTGCACGCCCGCGAGATACAACTCACCCGCGACACCCACCGGTACCGGGTGCAACCGTGCATCCAGCACATACACCCGCGTGTTGAACACCGGAGCACCGATCGGCACCGACACCGTGTCGGTGTCGGTTACCTCGTGGAAGGTGACGTCGACCGCGGCCTCGGTCGGACCGTACAAGTTGTGTAGACGGGCACCGGTCAACTCACGCAACCGCCGCGCGGTCACCGCCGGCAATGCCTCACCAGAGGCGAATACCTGCCGCAGACGCGGCGCGGGCAGGCCGGCGCCACTCTCGTTGCCCAGCACCGAAACGAACACCGACAACATCGACGGCACGAAATGCGCTGTCGTAATCCCGTGTTCGGCGATCACCCGCAACAGATACATCGGGTCACGATGCCCGTCCGGGCGCGCGACAACCAGTCGGGCACCGGTCTGCAACGGCCAGAAGAACTCCCACACCGACACATCGAATGTGGCAGGGGTCTTCTGCAGTACCGCGTCCTGCGGGCCGATCGGATACTCATGCTGCATCCACACCAAACGGTTGACGATCGCGGCATGACTGACCGCCACACCCTTCGGCCGACCAGTCGACCCGGAGGTGAAGATCACATACGCCGTGTTCGCCGCCAGCAGCGGTCGCGTGCGTTCGCTGTCGGTGATGGGCGCACCACTGGAGGCAGCGAACCCGGGTGTCGCTTCGATACCCTCGACCGACAACACGCTCACCCGCGGTGACAGGTCCAGACCGAACCCGTCGGCCGAGCCAGACAAAACCATCCGCGGCCGCGCGGTCTCGACGATGTCGTTGATCCGTTCAGCGGGCTGATCCGGATCCAACGGAACATAAGCCGCACCCGTCTGCACCACCGCGTACATCGCGACCACGAGTTCCATCGAACGCCGCATCGCCAACGCGACCACCGTTCCCGGCCCGACACCCGCACCGATCAACTGCCTGGCGATCCGATTGACCCGCCCCTGCAACTCACGGTAAGTCAACCGCTCGTCCTCGAACACCAACGCCACCGCATCCGGCGTCGCCGCGACCTGCGCATCGAACAACGACACCAACGTCCCCACAGGCAACGGACGCGCAGTATCGTTCCATTCGTGTAGGACCAGGTCTTGTTCGCCTGGGGCGAGTATGTCGATGTCGCCGATGGTCACGGTGGGTTGGGATGCGACGGTGGTCAGGATTCGGTTGAAGCGGTCGGCGAAGTCTTGCACGGTGGCCTGGTCGAACAGGTCGGTGGCGTAGGTGAATGCCGCTGACATGCCGTGGGGTTCGCCGCGCCGTTCGATGTTTTCCACCAGTGTCAGTTGTAGATCGAACTTGGCCAGTGGCACCGCGAGGTCCACTCCTGATACCGAAAGTCCGGGCAGTTCCAGTTCGGTGTGTGCGAGGTTCTGGAAGGTCAGCATCACCTGGAACAGTGGATGGCGCCCTGCCGAACGCACCGGGTCCAGCAACTCCACCAGCCGCTCGAACGGAACATCAGCGTGCCCGAACGCCTCGACATCGGCTTCACGCACCGCACGCAACAGCTGATCGAAACGCGTGCCCGAGTCGACCTCGGTGCGCAGCACCAATGTGTTGACGAACATGCCGACCACATCATCCAACGCCGCCTCGCCACGTCCGGCGATCGGTGTTCCCACCGCGATGTCACCGGTGCCCGACAACCGAGCCAACAACACAGCCAGCGCCGCGTGCATCACCATGAACAACGTCGAATTGTGGGTGTGGGCGAGGCGGCTCAACGCCGCGTGCACATCAGCATCTATGTCGAAGCCGACCGTGGCGCCGCGGTGCGAGGCGACCGCGGGACGTGCACGATCCGCGGGCAACTCCAACTGTTCAGGCAAGCCTGCCAATGCGCTGCGCCAGAACGAGATCTGCTGCGCCAGTACCGAATCCGGGTCGTCCTCGACACCGAGAACCGCACGCTGCCATATCGCATAGTCGGCGTATTGCACCGGCAACGGTTCCCATTCCGGCACGCGACCACGCACCCGGTCCGCGTATGCGCCCATCAGGTCACGAGTCAACGGGCCCATGGAGAACCCGTCACCGGCGATATGGTGCACCACACAGATCAACACATGCTCGGTCTCGCTCAACGCCAGTAGCCGCACCCGTACCGGCGGCCTGCTGGTCACGTCGAAACCGTCTGTCACCACGGCAGCGATGAACGCGGGCACCTCGCTGTCGTGGGCCTGCTCGATCATGAACTCCGGCACCGCGCGCACATCACCTGTCGGCAGCACCAGCTGGTAGCCTTCGCCATCGATCTCCGGGTAGACGGTACGCAGCACCTCATGCCGTTCGGCGAGGTCGCCCACCGCGGCCCGTAACGCCTCGACATCCAGCCGGCCCGACAAACGCACCGCCACCGGGATGTTGTCTACCGCGCTACCCGGATCGAAACGGTTGAGAAACCACATCCGCTGTTGGGCATACGACAACGGCACCCGCACCGGTCGCGGGCCCGCACGCAACGCTTGGCCCACCACCGAACCCACATGCTGTTCCACACGCGCCGCCAACGCGGCGACAGTTGTCGCCTCGAACAACAACTGCACCGGCACCCGCACACCCAACGCCGAACCGACCCGTGCCGCGGCCTGCGCGGCAAGCAACGAATTACCGCCGAGCTCGAAGAAGTCGTCGTCCGCCCCGACCCGGCCGTCCTCCTCAGCCACCAGCAACGCCCCGAACACCTCGGCCACGACCTCCTCAACCGGTGTCGAAGGCGCACGAAACACACGCGCAGCAAAAACAGGCTCCGGCAACACCGCACGATCAAGCTTGCCAACCGTGGTCAACGGGATCTCATCCAGCACCATGATCGCGGCCGGAACCATATACCCCGGCAACGACTCCGAGAGGAACTCGGTCAGCACACCGGTATCCACGACGACCCCCGCACTGGGCAGCACGTAAGACACCAAAGCCGTCGCACCCGAAGGCAACGTCTTACCCAGCGTCGCCGCGAAATCGATATCCGGATGGCCGGTCAACGCGTTGTCGATCTCGCCGAGCTCGATTCGGAAACCACGGACCTTCACCTGAAAATCCGAACGCCCCAAATACTCGATGACGCCACCCTCACCACCGGATTCGCTGCGGCGCACCAGGTCCCCAGTGCGATACAGCCGCGCGCCGGCATTACCGATCTCAGCACCGAATGGGCTGGCCACGAAGCGCTCCGCGGTCAACCCCGGCCGGCCGAGATAGCCCTGCGCCAACGCCGCACCCGACAGATACAACTCACCCACCACCCCGGCAGGCACCGGACGCAGCCGCGAATCCAGCACGAACGCACCGACTCCCGCGATCGCCGAGCCGATCGTGATCGGATCACCCGGAACTATCGCCGTAGTACTCGTCGCGAGAATCGTTGCCTCGGTAGGCCCGTAACCGTTGTAGAACTCCCGCTCACCCCCCCAGCGGGCAACCAGCTCCGGCCCGAACTTGTCCCCGGCCACCACCACGACCTGCAGGTCGCCCAAACCCTCCGGGTCCACCGATTCCAACGCGCCCGGAGTAATCAACATGTGCGTGACACGCTCGCGCCGCAACAGATCCGACAGTTCATGCCCACCGAACACCGACGGCGGCGCGATCACCAACATCGCCCCGGAAGAGAACGCCAACAACAACTCCAGCACCGACACATCGAAATTCGGCGAGCACACATGCAGAACCCGCGACTCCTGACTCACCCCGTAATGCGCGCGCTCGGCGGCCACCAACCCGGCAAGACCACTATGGGAAACCACGACACCCTTGGGCTTGCCGGTCGACCCCGAGGTGTAGATCACATAAGCCGGGTGCCGCTCATCCAGCGGACGAACCCGATCGGTATACGAAATGGGATGCCCTGGGCGCGCGGCGATCCGCCCCGCCTGCACCGGATCATCCAACTCGATCCAGTGCAGCCCGGTGCCGAGCACGCCGCGGTGCGCCGAGGTCGTCAGGCCCACCACCGCACCGGAATCGGAGACGATGTGGTTGATCCGGTCGGTCGGGTACGTCGGATCCACCGGCACATACGCGGCGCCGGTCTTCGCGATCGCCCAGACCGCGAGCACCGACTCCACACTGCGCGCGATGCCGATAGCGACCACATCGCCCGGACCGACACCACGCTCGATCAACTCCCTCGCCAGCCGCGAGGACGCCGAATCCAACTCGGCATAGGTCAGCTCGCGATCATCGGCGGGATCTCCCGTCGGATTGAACCTGATCGCGACCTCAGTGGCGGCGGACTCCACCGCAGCGGTGAGCAACTGCCCGAAAACGGGGTTGCCCGACCTGCGACGACGGCTACCACGAGCGGAACGACGGGCGGTTTCCATTCGAGTGCATTCACCTCTCGCATCGAGCCAGGACCCGGCCCTACCCAGATCAGGGCATGATGTCCAGGACCAGTGCGGTCCGAGCAATCATATAAGGGACTGACCGGTAACTAACATCTGCTGTATCTGGCTGCACCGCAGCGGTGGCTGCAGGCGGCCACGTCCCTCTTTACGTGCTGACTGTCCTCTCCTCCGAACACTGCTCGGACCCCTGATCGCGGTGTCTTGTCTGAATGCCTGCCGTTATATCGGCGCAAAACCCGGCGCGTTGCAGGAGTAGAGGAGTTGGTGAACTAGCTCACAGCCATCCGCGCCCGGGTGACTGTCACCCGCCTGGAACCTGGCGCTTGCGCCGAGACGCTCCGGCGGTCGGTGGTGCGACGGACCGCGGGCGGCGGGCGGCGGACATTCCCAGCCTCCGGGCAATGGTGTCCTCGGTGGTGCCCAATCCCGTGGCGAACCCGGGCACTCGCGCCCGAGTCCTTCACGACGCGATCGGCTGGGCAGTTCGGAGCGACCGAGACAAATCCGGCACTGGGTCTCGGCCGCCGCCCATACCACGACCGCACGGTCATTCCGTGCCCAACAACTCGGCGAACTCGACGATCGAATCCACTCGACCCCAGGAACCTGGCGCGCCAGCGCCGACACCGTTGTCGAGTACCACAGCCTGTAGGTCCTCCAGTGCGGTCGGGTCGAGTGTGTCGAGCCCTGCCCGATCGGTCATCAAATGGGTGACCCATTCGTCGGCGAGCGACTCGGTGGTGACGCCGCCGTCCCACACGAGTACCACCGACGCGCCCGCCGATCCAGCGGCGACCACCTCGACCAGCGCGGCGAGCGATTGCGCGCTGCCGTGCTGGAATGTGCGGGATTCGAAGGTCAGCTCGGTCCGCGCGCACAACCCTGCGGCCGCCGCGGCCAACCCGTCGTAGCTGAGCACCTGCTCCCCGACGAACGCCGGGTCGCTGCCGCGCAGCGCACGGACACGGTGCGCGTAGGTCACCGGGCGCGGCGACTCGGCGGCGACATCGGCGACAACGCCGGGATCGTCGAGCGCCAGCCAGTCGATGGCACCGATCGAGCCCGAGTCACCGACCGTGAGCCCGACCCCGACCTCCAGCCCGTCCGACAGCGCCGCGTCCAGCGCATCGACCGCCACCACCGCCGCACCCGCCTTCAACACGGCCCAAGCGCTGATCACCGCCTCGATACCCCGATCGAGCAACACCGCGACACCCATACCCGGCCCAACACCCCGCGCGATCAACACCCGCGCCAACCGCGACGAACGAGCATCCAGATCCTGATAAGAAAGGGCGTTCTCGCCGGAGACCACCGCGGGCCCTTCCGGATCGTCTTCCACAGCGACCGCCAACACCTGTGTCAACGCAGTGCCCGCGGTCGCCACCGGCGGTTCGGCAGCCACCGATTCAGCCGCGGCGGCCATCTGTTCTCGTTCGGTGTGGTCGAGGATGTCGATGTCGCCGACGAGCACGTGTGGGTCGGCGGCCACCCTGGTCAGGATCCGTTCCAGCCTGCGACCGAAGGACTGCACCGTGGTCTCGTCGAAAAGGTCGACCGCGTAGGTGAAGACGGTGTCCAGCTCGCCGAACGAACCATCCTCGCCATGGCGCGGGTGCACGTTCACCTGCAGATCGAACTTCGCCGAGACCAGACCCGCGTCCAGCGCGGCGACAGTGAGCCCGGGCAATTCCAAGGCCGGCTGCTCGGTGTTCTGGAACGACAGCACCACACCGAACAGCGGACTCTGCGTAGTCGCCCGACCAGGCGCCACCACCTCCACCACCCGCTCGAACGGAATATCCGCGTTGGCGAACGCCGTGAGATCGGTCTCGCGCACCTGGTCGACCAGAGCAGCGAAGGACGCCGACCGCTCGACCGCTGTGCGTAGTGTCAAAGTGTTCACGAACATCCCGACCAGATCATCGATCGCACGCTCACCACGACCCGCGATCGGCGTGCCGATAGCCACATCCGAGTCCCCGGACAACCGGGCAAGCAGCACCGCCAGCGCCGCGTGAACAACCATGAACAGGGTCGCGTTGTATTCCCGCGCAAGGACGGCCAGCGCCTGGTGCACCTCCGGCGAAACGGCCAGGCCGGTGTTCGCCCCACGCATCGTCGCCACCGCGGGGCGCGGACGGTCCAGCGGCAATTCCAACTCACCAGACAACCCCTCGAGCTGGTTACGCCAGTACGCCAACTGCCGAGCGGCTATCGAGTTCTCCTCATCATCGGTGCCGATGACACTGCGCTGCCAGATCGCGAAGTCGCCGTACTGCACCTCCAGCGGCGACCAACGCGGCGAGTTACCACCGATCCTGGCCAGGTAAGCAGTCATCAGATCACGAGCCAGCGGCACCATCGAAGCACCATCAGCGGCGATATGGTGCGCGACCACAGCCAGCAGATACTCCTCCGGTCCGGACTCCACAAGCAAGGCACGCACCGGAACCTGATCGGTCACATCGAACCCGGTGAGCATCAACTCGGTCACCCGACCCATCGGGTCACCGGTGGCCACCACCTCCAACCCGCCGGGCAGCACCTCGGCCACAGACAAGATCTCCTGAAACGGCAACCCCCCCGGCCCGCTCACCGGATACCGCGTCCGCAGCGACTCATGCCGCTCCAACACATCCGCCAACGCATAACGCAACGCCGACACATCCAGCGCACCAGACAGCCTGATCGCCAGCGGAATATTGTAAGCAGGCGAAGCCGGATCGAACTGATTGAGCACCCACATCCGCTGCTGCGCCAACGACAACGGCACCAGCTCCACCCGCTCGATGCGAGCCAGCCCCGGACGCCCCCCTACACCAGGCACAATACGGTCGGCCAACGCGGCAACAGTAGACGCCTCGAACAGCTCGCGCACGGCGACGTTCGCGTCCAACGCCGCATTGATCCGCGCGACCACCCTGGTCGCCAGCAACGAATTACCACCAAGAGCGAAGAAGTCATCATCCAAGCCAACCTCACCGGCACCGAGCAAACCGGCGAACACATCAGCCACGGCTTGCTCGACCGGCGATCTCGGCGCACGAAAAGTCACCGAACCGAAGAACTCCGGTGCCGACAACGCCCTGCGATCAAGCTTGCCGTTCGGAGTCAGCGGCAGGGCCTCCAGCACGACAATGCCATCAGGAACCGTATAGCTGGGAAGAAACTCAGCAACCTGAGCGCGCAACACCACTGGATCCAATTGAGTACCGGCATCGGGCACCACATAGCCGACGAGCCGATCACCCACCTGCTCATCGACACAGACCAGTACGACAGCCTGGCTCACACCGGCGCAACCCGACAACACCGACTCGATCTCACCGAGCTCGACACGAAAACCACGCAGCTGTACCTGCTGGTCACCACGGCCCGCGTATTCGAGGGTGGCCTGCCAACCGAGACCGACCCAGCGGCCGATGTCGCCGGTACGGTACATCCGAGATCCCGGTGCGCCGAACGGATTCGCGACGAATCGCGCGGCGGCCAGTCCGAAACGGCCGAGGTAGCCGCGGGAGAGCTGGTCGCCCGCGACGTAGATCTCCCCTGCCACGCCGACCGGCGCCGGATGCAACCTGTCGTCGAGCACATAGGCGTCCAGGCCGGGCAGCGCACGGCCGATCACGCCGGCCGCGTTGTCCACGATGTGCTCGTCGAGCGACAGGAACGACACGTGCACGGTGGTCTCGGTGATTCCGTACATGTTCACCAGCCATGGCGCGTTCACAGCGTACCGCTCGTACCAGCGCCGCAGCCGACGCAGATCCAGCGCTTCACCACCGAAGACCACGTAGCGCAGCGCGAACTTGCCCTGGTCGATCGGGTCCGCGGCACGGTCGGCCTCGGCGAGCTGATAGAACGCCGAAGGGGTCTGGTTGAGCACCGTGACCTGTTCGCGAATCAGCAACTCGCGGAACTGTTCCGGCGAACACGACGTGAGGTAGTCGACTATCACCACGGTGCCGCCGTTGGCCAGCGCGCACCACAACTCCCACACCGAGAAATCGAACGCGAACGAATGAAAAAGCGTCCACACGTCGGTCTCGTCGAACTCGAACAGCAGCTGAGTGTTGGCGAAAAGCTTCACCACGTTGCGGTGCGCCACACCGACACCCTTGGGCACACCAGTCGAATCCGAAATGTAGATGACATACGCCAGGTTGTCCGGACGCAGCGGCGCGATGCGATCGGTGTCACCGACCGGGTCGTCGGCGAAGTACGCCGCCTCCTCGAGCAGAATCACCGGAATATCGCCGGTCGATACCGCGACGCGCTCGTCCGCCGTGGTCAGGATGCAGATCGGTGCTGCGTCGGCGAGCATGAACTCCAGCCGCTGCGCCGGATAGGTGGTATCTATCGGCAGATACGCCGCACCCGCTATCAGCACCCCCAACAACGCGACCGGAAGCTCCTCCGACCGCGCAACCGCCACGGCCACCAGCGATTCCGGACCCGCACCATGCGCGATCAACGCACGAGCCACCTGGTTCGCCTGACGCTGCAACTCACCGAAAGTCAGCGTGGTGTCACCGAAACGAATCGCCCTCGCGTTCGGCCGCCTGCGCGCCTGCGCGCCGAGCAGATCCACCAGGGTCACCTCAGGCACCGTCGCACCCGGGCTGTTCCATTCGTGTAGGACCAGGTCTTGTTCGCCTGGGGCGAGTATGTCGATGTCGCCGATGGTCACGGTGGGTTGGGATGCGACGGTGGTCAGGATTCGGTTGAAGCGGTCGGCGAAGTCTTGCACGGTGGCCTGGTCGAACAGGTCGGTGGCGTAGGTGAATGCCGCTGACATGCCGTGGGGTTCGCCGCGCCGTTCGATGTTTTCCACCAGTGTCAGTTGTAGATCGAACTTGGCCAGCGGCACCGCGAGGTCCACTCCTGATACCGAAAGTCCGGGCAGTTCCAGTTCGGTGTGTGCGAGGTTCTGGAAGGTCAGCATCACCTGGAACAGTGGATGGCGCCCTGCCGAACGCACCGGGTCCAGCAACTCCACCAGCCGCTCGAACGGAACATCAGCGTGCCCGAACGCCTCGACATCGGCTTCACGCACCGCACGCAACAGCTGATCGAAACGCGTGCCCGAGTCGACCTCGGTGCGCAGCACCAATGTGTTGACGAACATGCCGACCACATCATCCAACGCCGCCTCGCCACGTCCGGCGATCGGTGTTCCCACCGCGATGTCACCGGTGCCCGACAACCGAGCCAACAACACAGCCAGCGCCGCGTGCATCACCATGAACAACGTCGAATTGTGGGTGTGGGCGAGGCGGCTCAACGCCGCGTGCACATCAGCATCTATGTCGAAGCCGACCGTGGCGCCGCGGTGCGAGGCGACCGCGGGACGTGCACGATCCGCGGGCAACTCCAACTGTTCAGGCAGTCCTGCCAATGCGCTGCGCCAGAACGAGATCTGCTGCGCCAGTACCGAATCCGGGTCGTCCTCGACACCGAGAACCGCACGCTGCCATATCGCATAGTCGGCGTATTGCACCGGCAACGGTTCCCATTCCGGCACGCGACCACGCACCCGGTCCGCGTATGCGCCCATCAGGTCACGAGTCAACGGGCCCATGGAGAACCCGTCACCGGCGATATGGTGCACCACACAGATCAACACATGCTCGGTCTCGCTCAACGCCAGTAGCCGCACCCGTACCGGCGGCCTGCTGGTCACGTCGAAACCGTCTGTCACCACGGCAGCGATGAACGCGGGCACCTCGCTGTCGTGGGCCTGCTCGATCATGAACTCCGGCACCGCGCGCACATCACCTGTCGGCAGCACCAGCTGGTAGCCTTCGCCATCGATCTCCGGGTAGACGGTACGCAGCACCTCATGCCGTTCGGCGAGGTCGCCCACCGCGGCCCGTAACGCCTCGACATCCAGTCGGCCCGACAAACGCACCGCCACCGGGATGTTGTCTACCGCGCTACCCGGATCGAAACGGTTGAGAAACCACATCCGCTGTTGGGCATACGACAACGGCACCCGCACCGGTCGCGGGCCCGCACGCAACGCTTGGCCCACCACCGAACCCACATGCTGTTCCACACGCGCCGCCAACGCGGCGACAGTTGTCGCCTCGAACAACAACTGCACCGGCACCCGCACACCCAACGCCGAACCGACCCGTGCCGCGGCCTGCGCGGCAAGCAACGAATTACCGCCGAGCTCGAAGAAGTCGTCGTCCGCCCCGACCCGGCCGTCCTCCTCAGCCACCAGCAACGCCCCGAACACCTCGGCCACGACCTCCTCAACCGGTGTCGAAGGCGCACGAAACACACGCGCAGCAAAAACAGGCTCCGGCAACACCGCACGATCAAGGCCCACATACTCGAGCACATCGCCCGCACCACCCCCGGACTCCACACACCGCACGAAATCACCGGTCCGGTAGAGCCGCCCACCAAAGGCACCGAATGGGCTGGCCACGAAGCGCTCCGCGGTCAACCCCGGCCGGCCGAGATAGCCCTGCGCCAACGCCGCACCCGACAGATACAACTCACCCACCACCCCGGCAGGCACCGGACGCAGCCGCGAATCCAGCACGAACGCACCGACTCCCGCGATCGCCGAGCCGATCGTGATCGGATCACCCGGAACTATCGCCGTAGTACTCGTCGCGAGAATCGTTGCCTCGGTAGGCCCGTAACCGTTGTAGAACTCCCGCTCACCCCCCAACGGGCAACCAGCTCCGGCCCGAACTTGTCCCCGGCCACCACCACGACCTGCAGGTCGCCCAAACCCTCCGGGTCCACCGATTCCAACGCGCCCGGAGTAATCAACATGTGCGTGACACGCTCGCGCCGCAACAGATCCGACAGTTCATGCCCACCGAACACCGACGGCGGCGCGATCACCAACATCGCCCCGGAAGAGAACGCCAACAACAACTCCAGCACCGACACATCGAAATTCGGCGAGCACACATGCAGAACCCGCGACTCCTCGCTCACCCCGTAATGCGCGCGCTCGGCGGCCACCAACCCGGCAAGACCACTATGGGAAACCACGACACCCTTGGGCTTGCCGGTCGACCCCGAGGTGTAGATCACATAAGCCGGGTGCCGCTCATCCAGCGGACGAACCCGATCGGTATACGAAATGGGATGCCCTGGGCGCGCGGCGATCCGCTCCGCCTGCACCGGATCATCCAACTCGATCCAGTACACGGCGGTGCCGAGCACGGCACGGTGCGCCGAGGTCGTCAGGCCCACCACCGCACCGGAATCGGAGACGATGTGGTTGATCCGGTCGGTCGGGTACGTCGGATCCACCGGCACATACGCGGCGCCGGTCTTCGCGATCGCCCAGACCGCGAGCACCGACTCCACACTGCGCGCGATGCCGATAGCGACCACATCGCCCGGACCGACACCACGCTCGATCAACTCCCTCGCCAGCCGCGAGGACGCCGAATCCAACTCGGCATAGGTCAGCTCGCGATCATCGGCGGGATCTCCCGTCGGATTGAACCTGATCGCGACCTCAGTGGCGGCGGACTCCACCGCAGCGGTGAGTAACTGCCCGAAAAGCAAACTGCTCGACCTGCGGCGACGGCTACCTCGAGCGGATCGACGGGCGGTTTCCATTCGAGTGCATTCACCTCTCGCATCGAGCCAGGACCCGGCCCTACCCAGATCAGGGCATGTGTCCAGGACCAGTGCGGTCCGAGCAATCATATAAGGGGACTGATCGGTAGCCACTCGCGATTGGATTGCCACGGCTTCCGCTGCTGCGGGCCGCCCCCTTCGGTGCGGCCATCCTTTCGTCGAACACCGCCCGATCCCTCATGAAAGTGGCGCATTGCCCGATGCCTGCCGTGGGATCGACGCAGGTTCTGTCATGTCGCGGGAGCAGCCGAATCGATGAACTCGTTCACAACCATCCACGCCGGGTGGCCTGCACGCCCGCCTGGAATCGGGTGCTCGCGCCGAGCCGCTCCAACAGCCGGGCGGTGCGGCGGACCACGGTGCGCCTGGACATCCCGAGCCTGCGGGCGATGGTGTCGTCGGTGGCGCCGAGACCCATCAGGGTCAGGATCGCCCGGTCGCGTTCGTCCAGCGCCTCCGCGGTCGGATTCACGGAGATGGGCGCGGCCAGGGCCCAGAGCACTTCAAAGGTCTTGATCAGCAGGTCCAGCGTGGATGAGCCGGTGATCCGCAGACCCATCGGGTCGGGCCTGCGTTCGTCGGCGTGCAGCACCAGGCTGGCCCGTTCGTCGTCGCTGATGATCAGCTTGAACGGCGGTTCGGGCAGCGTTCTGGCCTGTGCCCCACTGGCATTGGTGGACAGTGCGTGCCGCAGGCGCTCCGGGTCCTGGTAGACGGTGTCCTGATAGAGGGTCTGGTAGCGGATGCCTTCGGCGATCCTGGCCCGTTTGAGCTGGAACAACTGTCGCTCACGGTCCAAATCGCTGAGATAGGGCCCGCGTTCGACGAGCTTGACGCAGTCGCGCGCACCGGTCTGCATCTCCTCGAAATCCGCGAGCATCTCCAAGCGCTCGAATACCGGCACCACGGCGCCGCTGCCGCGTGGCGAGCGGCGCACCGAACGAAACGTCTCGCTCAGGCGCGCGGCGGCAGCATGCATCTGGTTGATCTCTTGTTGCCTGCGCCGCGCTTCGACTTCGGACAACGATTCCGGCGCGTGCGCGTCCCATACCGGGTCGCCGTCGGGCGACTCGATGCGGACCGCGGCATGCAATTCACACAACAGATCCAACGAGTCCGCGGCGAGGTCTACCGAAATGCCCAGGTACTGCGCGATATCGGCGAGACTCGATCGCGGATGGTGCACCAGCACGGCGTAGGTGCGGCCATGCGGTGATCCAGGCTCGAAGATGTCGCCCAGCTCGGTCACGGCCCGAGCCTAACGACCGACCGATGCCTGTGGGGCGGCTCGAGCAGACCGACTCTCGAAGCGCTCATCATGCCGCCGCAGTGCGGACACCCCGCGGTAGACACCGGCGTGATCGTCGCAATAGCAAGCCCGGCAACTGAACTCAGTGCGCGGACGGGCCCCACTGCATGGGCACGCCCTTGGCTGCCAGGTAAGGCATGGGGTCGATCTTGGTGCCGCCCTGGTTCCAGATCTCCAGGTGCAGGTGCGGACCGGTCGACTGTCCCCGGTTGCCGACGGTAGCGATCACGTCGCCCGCGTTCACCCGCTGGCCCGCGTGGACGAACATCTCGTTCACGTGGCCGTAGACCGCGGTGGTGCCGTCGTCCTGCAGCACGCGCACCCACAGGCCGAACCCGGAGGCCGGGCCCGCCTCGATCACGGTGCCGTTGCTGACCGAGTGGATCGGCGCGCCGAGCGCGTCGGCGAAGTCGAGGCCGTAGTGCATGGCACCCCAGCGACTGCCGAATCCTGAGCTGATCTCGCCCCCCACCGGGCGTACCGCCTGGGCCGGAGCGACCTGCTGCTGCACACCCCGGAGGGCCTCCTCGGCCTGAGCCAGCGGTGCGACGACCTCCGGCGGCAGGTTCGGGATGCCGAACGGAGCGGCCGCCGAAGCGGCCACCGGCGCGGCCACCTGGGTGGCGGCCGGAGCGGGCTCCGCCGCAGCCTCGACAACCGGCTCCTGCGCGGTTTTCAGCTCGGCGACCTGCGTGATTCCGGTGCCCTTTGCGGTGACCTGTTCGACCGCCTCATCGTCGGCGTCGTGCGCACCGGGTAGCTGTGGTGACGCGTAGGTGACCTGGGTGGCGGTGCCGATCAGCGCGCCGGTGGCAACCACGACGCTCGCAGCGAACTTCACCCGCCCAGCAGAGGACGGCTCGGCGCGGTGCCGTGTCGGCCGACCCGTGACACCATCGCCGATGAGGCTCATGACGGTAATAGAGCTGGGGCCTACACGGTGCTGCGACAAAGCTGCGTCCTTGCCTCGAAGAACAGGGGTCCGTCCCGGATGCCATGCTTGCGTCGACCGGTTGATAACGATCCGGTGAAGCTGAGCTAGATAACGTTTCGGCGTCCGTTGTGATGGGAACTCTACCTCGTCGTGACCATTCCGCAACCTTTTGCGACAAAGTTGCTGGTGAGCGCTGGGTCACATGTCCAAATGAGCGAGACTTGGACCGTGATCATCCACCAACTGGGCGTCCCCATCGTGCTGGCCCCGATGGCGGGCGGCCCCTCCACTCCCGAACTCACCGCCGCGGTCGCCGAAGCGGGCGGTTTCGGCCAGCTGGCGGCCGGCTATCTGAGCGCCACCGACACCGCCGCGCGGATCACGGCGACCCGCGCCGCGACCGACAAGCCGTTCGGCGTCAACCTCTTCGTGCCCGGACCGGAGACACCCACCGCCGACCTCACGGCCTATCTCGCCGAACTCGGCGCCGACCATCAGCTCGGGGACGCAAAGTTCGACACCGACGACTGGGACGCCAAGCTCGACCTGCTCGTCGCCGATCCGGTCGCGGCCGTCTCGTTCACCTTCGGCTGCCCGACCACCGAGGAGATCGCACGGCTGCATGCCGTCGGCTCCGAGGTGTGGGTGACGGTGACGTCGGCGGCCGAGGCGCGCGTCGCGGTCGAGGCGGACGCCGACGTCCTCATCGCCCAAGGCGCGGAGGCGGGTGGGCACCGCGCCACCTTCGTGGACCGACCCGCCGATGACGCGACCGATCCGCTGACGCTACTGGCCCTGGTGCAGATCCTGACCGCCGCCACCGACCGTCCGCTCGTGGCGACCGGCGGTATCGCCACCGGCGCAGGCATCGCCGCGGCGCTGGCGGCGG
Organism: Nocardia sp. NBC_00881; assembly: GCF_045207455.1. Lineage (NCBI taxonomy): Bacteria > Bacillati > Actinomycetota > Actinomycetes > Mycobacteriales > Nocardiaceae > Nocardia > Nocardia sp. NBC_00881. Next base: position 6,520,901 of record NZ_CP108798.1, on the reverse strand, counting down.
GCGCCGCCGCCGCACAGCTCGGCACCGCGTTCCTGCGCTGCCCCGAGGCGGGCACCAATCAGGTGCACCGCGCCACGCTCACCCAGGACACCCCCACGATGCTCACCCGCGCCTTCACTGGACGCCGAGCGCGCGGGTTGCGCAACCGATTCATGATCGAGCACACCGCGGCGCCTGCCGCGTACCCGGAGATCCACTACGCCACCGCCCCGCTGCGGGCGGCAGCACGCGCGGCCGGCAACCCGGACGAGGTGAACCTGTGGGCTGGGCAAACACACACCCTGGCACCGGAGCTACCCGCGGGTGAACTGGTGCGAACGCTGGCCGCCGACACGAAAAACGCACTGGAGTCAGCGCTTTCGCGCCGAATCCAGCCTTGTTGACAACGACTTTCGATTAAAGTCGAGGGGCATCGCATCGGCCGTCTATCCCTGGAGGAAAGCGCTATGTCCCTCGATGTCCCCACCGAACTACTCGAACGCGCCGAGCGCGGCGAGGTCGACGACGCCGACTTCGTCGAGGTCGTCCGCGATTCGCTGCCCTACGCTTGGGAAGTCGTCAGCCGAGTCGCCGGCGACTTGGAGTCCGGCACTGCCGAATTCGCCGACAACACGGTTCCTCCACCGGACGAGGTCGCCCGCGGGCAGCTGCTGCGAGCCATGGCCTCGGACGCGATCCGCGGCGGGCTGGAACGGCATTTCGGCGTGAAGCTCGCCTTCCAGAATTGCCACCGGGTCGCCGCGTTCCCGATCTCCGCGGTCGGCGGCGATACCTACACCACGTTCATCGGCACCAGGGCCCAGCTGCTCAACCAAAACCCGGAGCTGCGCAACTGCTGATCGGCAAACTCTGAACACCCGGCGCGGCAAACTGTTTCGGCCTGCGCCGGGTGTTCTCTTGTCAGCATCGCACCCGCGCGTCGACACCGGCTGTCTTCCGACCCTTCGCGTAGTGTGAACCGGCATGAGCAGCAACGATCTTCGGGATGAGATCGAGGGCAGGCTGGCGCCGTGGCAGCAACAGCTCGGCGGGGACGGTGCGGGCTACACCAATCACGTGCTGCGCGTGCTAGCCCTGTGCGATCTTCTGGCAGATGATCAGCAACCCCCACCCAGCAGCCGCGAGGAGTATCTGACCGCCGCCGCCTTGCACGACATCGGCATCTGGTCGGCGGGTACGTTCGACTACCTCGCGCCCTCCTGCGACCACGCACGTGCCTGGTTGGCGAGCATCGACCGGAGCGACCTGACCGAGATAGTGGTGCCGATGATCACCGAGCACCACAAGATCCGCTCCGCCGGTGCACCGGACGACGCGGTCGAGATCTTCCGCCGCGCCGATGCGATCGACGTCGAGCTGGGACTGCTCGGCCGGTTCGGGGTATCCAGGGCGACCTACCGTGACCTGGCAAAACGAAATCCCGACCACGGCTTCCATCGCGCACTGGTGCGGCTGGCCGCGCGGCGACTGTGGACCAACCCCACGTCACCACTGCCGATGCTGAAGTGGTGACGTGAGGCGGTGTATTCAGCCGAGCGTGGTGACGTCCAAGTCGCCCTCGGCGTACTGGGAGCGCAGCCGCTTCTTGTCGAACTTGCCCACGCTGGTCTTCGGCACCTCCGCGATGAACGTCCAGCGTTCCGGCAGCTGCCATTTCGCGACCTTGTCCGCCAGGAACTCGCGCAGCTGTTCGGGTTTCGCCTCGGCGCCCTCGGCGAGCACGATCGCCACCAGCGGCCGCTCGTCCCATTTCTCGTCCGGCACGCCGATCACGGCCGCCTCGGCGACCGCAGGGTGCCCCATCACGGCGTTCTCCAGGTCCACCGACGAAATCCATTCGCCGCCCGACTTGATCACGTCCTTGGAGCGGTCCACCAGGGTGAGGTAGCCGTCCCCGCTGATCTTGCCGACGTCGCCGGTGCGCAGCCAGCCGTCGTGGAACTTCTCCGCGTCCACCGGGACGCCGTCCGGCGAGTAATAGGAAGCGGTGATCCAGGGGCCGCGTACTTCCAGCTCACCGAGCGATTGGCCGTCGGTGGGGACCACGCTGCCATCGTCGGCGACCAGGCGAGCCTGCACGCCGGCCGGGAACCGGCCCTGCGTCACCCGGTAGGGCCACTGGTCTTCCTCGGTGAGCGCACTTGCCGGCGGATGCGCGACGCTGCCCAGGGGCGAGGTCTCCGTCATGCCCCACGCGTGCAGGACCCGCACGCCGTGCTTGTCCCGGAAGGCGCGCATCATCGACGGCGGAACGGCCGAGCCGCCCACAACGACCGAGCGCAGGTGCGTGATGTCCTGTGGTTTCGCTGCGAGACCAGCCAGCACCCCACCCCAGATCGTGGGCACGGCGGCGGCGAAGGACGGCCTCTGGTCGGCCATGCACTCGAGCAGGGGCCCCGGCTGCAGGAAACGGTCCGGCATGAGCAGACTCGCGCCGGACATCAGCGCCGCATACGGCAGGCCCCATGCGTTCGCGTGGAACAGCGGCACGATGGTGAGGATGGTGTCGGTGCCGATCAGACCCATGCCGTTGTTCGCGGCGACCTGCATCGCGTGCAGCCAGTTGGAGCGGTGCGAGTACACCACGCCCTTCGGGTCGCCCGTGGTGCCGGAGGTGTAGCACATCGCCGCGGCGGACCGCTCGTCGATCACCGGGAAGTCGTAGGTATCCGGCTGCGCACCGAGCAGTTCGGTGTAGGAGTGCACCTGGACACCGTCCGGCGCGGCGAGCGTGGCCGCGTCCCCGTTGACCACGACGACGTGGCGCACTGTCTTCATGTGCGGCAGCAACTGGGTGAACATCGGCACCAGCGTTCCGTCGACCAGCACCACCTGGTCTTCGGCGTGGTTGGCTACGTATACGACCTGGTCCGGGAACAACCGGATGTTCAGCGCATGCAGCACCGCGCCCATCGCGGGCACCGCGACGTAGGCGACCACATGCTCATTGTTGTTCCACATGAACGTGCCGACCCGGTCGCCGACGCCGATCCCCAACCCGCGCAACGCGTTCGCCAGCCGTGCCGACTCGACGCCGACCTCGCGGTAGGTCATGGTGCGCACGCCGGTACCGGTCCAAGTGGACACGGTGGAATCGCCGACGAACGTCGATGCGTAGCGCAGCAACGTGGCCAGCGACAACGGCTCGTCCTGCATGGTGCTCAACATCGGAACTCCTTTTTCTTCAGTGACTTCCCGTCAGAAAGCCAAGTCGGTGTCGGCAACCTTCGGCGTCTCCGACGTGATCCCGTCGGGCAACCCGATCCAGCGCACCACCTCGGGGTCCGGAATCGGTGTGCCGCCGGCGAGCATGGCGCACGACAGCACGCGCTCGGGGCCGGTCCATGCCACGTTGTCGGTGAAGCCGAGAGCTCCGAGGGCGCGCCGGGTACCCGAGGCGAGATGCTCGAGGATGTGGCTCCATCGGACCAGGTCGGGAACCGTGGAGAGGTTCGGTACGCGCGCCGGCATGTCTCAGCACGAACCGACCATGAGCCACATCACATCGGCGATGCTACCCAACAGTAGGCGCAGCGGGGAGGTGCCGGCGGGATCCGGCCGGACGTGCGGCCGCCATCAGCCTCCGCTGGTCAGCTCGGCTACCCGGTCGAAGCGGTCCGGTCCGACCCGCTGCGCGCCGGATACGCGTGGACCACGGCGGTGTTCAGTTTCAGCACGACATGGGGCGCGGACCGCTGAACCGGCGCAAGGCAGGCTTCGGCAAGGCCGCGGTTACTGTGAGTCACGAGACAACGCACCGAGTGACCGCCGGAGTAGACGACATGCCAGTGGACCGAATGCTGCCCACCCCCGAGGCCAGGGATCTGCTCGAACTGACCCGCGACATCGCCGACAAGGTGCTGGAACCGCGGGTGGTCGACTGCGAGAAGGCAGGGACCTACCCCGACGGCGCCTTCCCCGCACTCGGCGCGGCCGGACTGCTGAGCCTGCCGTACCCAGAGGAGTTCGGCGGCGGTGACCAGCCGTACGAGGTGTACCTCCAGGTGCTCGAGGAACTGGCCGCCCGCTGGGCCGCCGTCGCGGTCGCGGTCAGCGTGCACAGTCTGTCATGCCATCCGCTGTTCGCTTTCGGTACCGACGAGCAGAAGCAGCGCTGGCTGCCCGGGATGCTCTCCGGCGAGACCATCGGCGCCTACAGCCTTTCCGAGCCACACGCCGGATCGGACGCGGCCGCGCTGCGCTGCCGGGCGACTCGCGTCGAGGGCGGTTACCGAATCAATGGCGCCAAAGCCTGGATCACCAACGGCGGCCGAGCCGACTTCTACACCTTGTTCGCCCGCACCGGCGAAGGCTCGCGTGGCATCTCCTGCTTCTTGGTCCCGCGGGACGCCGAAGGCCTCAGCTTCGGCAAGCCCGAGGAGAAGATGGGCCTGCGTGCCGTGCCGACCACCACCGCCGCCTACGACGACGCGTTCCTGCCCGGGGAACGATTGATCGGCACCGAAGGACAGGGACTTTCGATCGCCTTCAGCGCCCTGGACTCCGGCCGACTGGGCATCGCCGCGATCGCCACCGGTCTGGCGCAACGCGCCCTGGACGAGGCCGTCGCCTACGCCAAGGAACGCGAGACGTTCGGCCGCCACATCATCGACCACCAAGGCCTCGGCTTCGTACTCGCCGACATGGCCGCCGCCGTCGACTCCGCACGCGCTACCTATATCGACGCCGCGCGGCGTCGGGACATGGGCCTGCCGTACTCCCGCCAGGCCAGCGTGGCCAAACTCGTCGCCACCGACGCCGCCATGAAGGTCACCACCGACGCGGTCCAGGTGTTCGGTGGCTACGGCTACACCCAGGACTTCCCCGTCGAGCGCTACATGCGCGAGGCCAAGGTGATGCAGATATTCGAAGGGACCAACCAGATCCAACGCCTGGTCATCGCCCGTCACCTCTCCGAGAACTGATCACCCGACATGGCCGAAAATGCCAATTCGCTGACCGCAGATGTCTTCGGACCTGCGGATTCGCGTCTTACGCTCGAGGTATGACAACGCCGTCCATCATCATCATCGGAGCCGGGTTCGGCGGGCTCGGCATGGCACTGGAGCTGCGGAGGGCCGGGCTGGACACGTTCACCATCCTGGAGCGCGCCGAGGATCTCGGGGGCGTGTGGCGCGAGAACACCTACCCCGGCGCGGCGTGCGACGTACCGTCGCCGCTGTATTCCTGGTCCTACGAGCCGAAATCGGATTGGCCACGGCGTTTCTCCGAACAGCGCGACATCCACGCGTATATGCGCGGTGTCGCCGCGAAGCACGGCCTCGAGCGCTTCATCCGCTTCGGCACCGAGGTGACCGACGCGGAGTTCGACGAGCGCACCGGCCAGTGGACTATCGGCACGGCCGACGGGTCGCGGCTCACCGCCGACATCCTCGTCCCGGCTGTCGGGCAGCTGTCGCGTCCTGCCCTGCCCGATATCCCGGGGATCGACACCTTCGCCGGTCCCGCCTTCCACTCCGCGGAGTGGAACCACGAGGTCGACCTCACGGGCACCCGCGTCGCCTGCATCGGCACCGGAGCCAGCGCGGTCCAATACATCCCGCGCATACAGCCGAAGGTCGCGCAGCTCACGCTGTTCCAGCGTTCGGCGGCCTGGGTGCTGCCGAAGGCCGACGTCGAGTACAACGCCGTGCACCACGCGCTGTTCAAGCACGTCCCGCCCAGCCGCCTCGCGGAGCGCTTCGCGATCTGGTCATTCTTCGAAGTGATGGCCCTGGCACTCACCGACATCCCTGCGGTGAAGACCCCTGTCATCGCCCTGGCCGATCGGCACCGCGCCGCACAGGTGCCCGACGCCGAACTGCGCGCGAAGCTGACACCCGACTACGCAGCCGGCTGCAAGCGCGGCCTGTTCTCCAACGAATACTTCCCCGCACTGACACAGCCGAACGTCACCGTGGAGACCACCGCGATCGAGGCGATCACGCCGACCGGAATCCGCACCGCCGACGGCGTCCAGCACGAGGTGGACGTCATCATCTACGGCACCGGGTTCAAGGGCACCGAGTTCCTGGCACCGATGAACATCTACGGCCTCGGCGGGCGCAAGCTGTCCGATGTCTGGGGCGACATGGGTGCGCGCGCCTACCTGGGCCTTTCCGTGCCCTACTTCCCGAACCTGTTCATGATGTACGGTCCGAACACCAACGTCGGCTCCGGCTCGATCATCTATATGCTCGAATCGCAGGCCCGCTACATTCGGCAGGTGGTGCAACACCTCACCACCCGGCCCGGGCACTATCTCGCCGCCCGCGCCGCCACCGAGCAGCGTTGGGACGACTGGCTGCAGAAGCGGCTGAAAAGTACGCCGTGGAACTTCTGCTTCAGCTGGTACCGGAACGCGGCGGGACGAATCACGAATAATTGGCCCGGCGCCACCCTGCTCTACCGCTGGAAGACAAGAACTTTCGACGCTGCCGACTATGACGAGACACAGGCACCCGCCACCGTGCCCTTGCCTTCCGCACTCAGCCCGGTCTCAGCAAGCCGACAGTAAACTGGCACTGTCCGGGGTCGAGGCAACGGAAGAGGTGCACGGTGTGGTGGCTACTGATCGTCGTGGTAATGGTGGCGTCGGGTGCCTTGCTGGTGTGGCAGGCGCTGCGGAGCAAACAGCGCGCGGCGACCGAACTCGCCGACGCGCTCGCCGACGCAAGGCAGGTGAACGAGCGACTCGGCGGCCAGGTCTACACGCTCAGCGGCAGCAACGACGCGGCTGAGCAGGCATTGGCCGATGCGTCAGAACGGCATCTCGCGGCGGGATCGCAACTCGATCAGGCCCGCACCCCTGCGCAGGCGCGACTGGCGAAACAGACTGCGCTGGAAGGTCTTTACTACATCAGGGCCGCACGCACCGCTATGAGCATGGACCCAGGCCCCGCGGTAGCGGCGCTCGACGGGCAGGACACCGCCGGGCAGGTCAGCGAGAAGCGAGTCGTCCAGTACGACGGAAGGAAGATCGCGACCTCGCCCGAGCCCTCGTCGGCGACGCCGAACTACTATCCCGGCGGACGAGTCGCCGGACGACCGGTCCCCGCGGGCTGGTACTCCGAGCCCTGGTGGAAGCCGGCCCTGGTCGGCGGCGCCTGGGGCCTCGGCTCCGCAGTGCTGTTCACGTCGCTGTTCTCCGGGATGTCCGGGGTGGGATACGACGCGCAGGGGTTCGAAAGCGGATACGGCGAGGGATACCAGGACGGGCTCGCGGCTGACGACGGCGGCGGATCAGACGCGGGGTACGACCAGGGCGGTGACTACTCCGGTGGGTACGACAGCGGTGGTTACGACGGCGGCGGCGGCTTCGACGGCGGATTCTGACTCGCCGACTACCGCCCGGAACTGCCACTTTCGACCCCACTGGAAAGCGATGCGGCCTCCCAGCCCTCGACCCGGTAGACTGCCCACGTCCCCGGTGGGCTCAACACCCACCACGACCAGCCTTCGTAGCTCAGGGGATAGAGCACCGCTCTCCTAAAGCGGGTGTCGCAGGTTCGAATCCTGCCGAGGGCACCGAAAACATGGGCAACTGTTCGAGTGGTTGCCCGGCCTGTCGTGTTGTGTCGCGTGCTGGTTCGGCTTGGTACCGGTGGTGGTTCGGCGGCTGGTTCCGGGGGTGCGGTAGCGGTCAGTGCGGCGGCGGCTTGTGTAGCGGCGGGCAGTGTTTCCGTGGTGAGCGTGGCGTGTTTGATGTTGTGGTCGTAGACGATTTTGATGCCGAAAGCGGCGTACAGATCGCGTTGTAGGCGTCGGGTGCGTTGGTAACTACCGTCCGATCCGGCTGGCGCCCCGTCGCCACCTCCCCCACGGTCGCCCACCGAGGCTCGACTCACCGGCACGTCCGACTCCGGCATCACCGAGTCGATGGGATCGACCTCATTGCTCGCAGCCACTCGCGAGATTCTCGACCAGATCACACTCCAACTCGGGCAGGCGCGCGGACGAGAGCCGTCCCGAACGCCGGTCACGACCGCGCGGCCAGTGTATTCGTGAGACATCACCGAGCTGCTTGTCGCGTTCACGTCCATACTCACGAATCTGGTGTCCGCACATCACGCTGCCGATGCCAGGCCGCAACTCCTCAGGATGCCGGTGAATTTGCGCTGCATTCTTCGTACTGGCCCAGCGGAGGATTCGTGGCGGTCGTCGGATTCCACCTGATTTCGGTTGGCTCGATCCCAGTCATTGCGGTAGTTCTCCTTCCAGGTTGGTGAGTTCACAGGCGGCGGTCAGTGCGCGTCACTGCCGACGAACTGAGCTCGCGTGGTCGGCGATACGGGCATGGGTCCAGTTCTCCTCGAACTCGTGGCGCAAGATGGCGGCTACCTTCGTGGGGTCGCGGCGGCCGACGGGGTCCGCGTCACACACCGCGTCGCCGATTCAGGCCGTGTCCTGCGGGCAGCCAGGCAGACACCACCGCCACCATGAAAATTTTCTTACGGACCCAACGTTTCGTGACCCACGGCGGTTGATCCCTACGAACACCCAGTTCGATAAGGAGGAATCCGCCATGATGCAGAGCCCCACCGCCCCTGACGACTTTGCCCATTCACACCCGGTACCGCCGCCCAGCGGCGGGACCGCCATCACGGCCGGGGTGCTCGCCTGCCTCGGAGGTACGCACCGGCTGCTGAGTATTCTTGTGCTCATCGCCGGGATAGCGATGTTGAGCGACCTCGACGCGGAGGGCGAAACCAATGGGGCGCGAGTGCTTTTCGCGATCTCGATCCCGATCTTCTTGCTCGCCGGTTCGCTGTTGCTTGCCGGTGGCATCCAGATGTTTCGCAAGCATGCCTCGGCGCGTCGGCTGATCGTCATCGGCTGTGCGGTCGACATCGCCTACAGCATCATCGAGACAGTGGTCGTGCTTGCTGTTGCCGGAGCCTCCGATGACTACGGTGTGATCGGCAGCCCGCTGTTCGCCATATTCGTGGCCGTGTTCCCCATCGCCACGATCATCCTGACCTTGGCGACATCGACCACGCGGTGGCTCGAGTATCAGGCATAAGATACCGAGAGACGACAGGGAGCCAGACCACATGAGCGCGCCACTCGATCCCGCCCAGGCCCGTGATATTTTCTTTGCCGCCTTGCTGCGTGTGGTGTTGCACGAATGTGCGCAGGCTCCACTCTCGCTGCTCACCGCCGATACCGGATCGGCCGTCATCCGGATCGCCCGCGGTGGTGAGCAGCGGGAGCAGGCATTCGCCGAAATGCTGGTGGAGGCATACGAGTCGGCGAGCGAGATGCTGCTTGCCCGCATCACCAAGTTGACGCGCAGCCGCGCCGACGCCGACGACATAGTGCAGACCGCGTTCATGCGGGTGTACGCACGCTGGCCGGACCACATCACCGACGTCGAAGGGCTCCGGAAGTACCTGTGGACCACGGCGGAAAACCTGGTGAAGGATGCGATGGTCCGGGCCGCGAAGGACCGGGAAAGGCTGGATTCCGATGGACACGAACGCCTTTCGGTACTCGCCGACCATGCCGGCCTGCCGTTCGACGACATGATCGCCTTGCAGGACATGCTGATCCGGCTATTGGACGCACTGCCGCCGAGGGAACGTGAGGCGGTCATCATCTACACCTACGAGGGAAACACCTACAAAGAGACCGCTCGGGTCATGGGCGTGGCGGAGGGCACCGTCAAGGGATACGTCCACGACGGGCTGTTGCGCGTCCGAAAATACCTCGAAGAGCAAGTCGCTTGATCGTCAGATCCCGTGGCAGGGTGGGGTGTTGTCGGCACCCACGGGTAGCTCGTCCCGTTCGGCCTGGGTGTACCCGCGGTCACTGATCGCGCAGAGCCGTCCCAGTACGTCATCGCGGTCGAGATTGATCGAGTACCGTCCGACACCTCCGCTGCCGGAGTACCTGCCGGGATTCAGCGCGTACAGGGCATCTTTGGAGAGATCCCCGTACCGCTGGTCCGAGATCTTCACATCGAAGAGCTTTGCGCTGCGATCGAAGTCCCAGATCTCCAGTGTCCCGAGGTGATCGACCACCAGCAGACCATCATCGGTCATGCCAACCCCATTGCCCGACGGAAACGGTTGTGCAGAAGGAGATTCCACACCGCTGTCGAAGTTCTCCACGGTGTCTTCCCCGGACTCGTACCTGATGTATATCTGTGGAGCGCCACGGCTGACGAAGGCATCCTGCCTCTTGCCGCGATCAATCGGTTTGACGGGTACCGAGCGGAGTACTCGTCCGTCATCCAGGGCCCGGACGGTATCGCCGTCGATGTTCTCGGTGAAGTACTGGTCGTTGCGCGTCGGGACGAGGGCCGCCTGCGCGCCAGCCCGTACCATCCACACCAGTTCGTCGATGTCGCGCCAAGTCCGCACGGTGTGGCCGAGCTGTTTCCCATCGCTGATCCGCCACCGGGTGACCGAGCCCGCATGGAAGAAGGCCAACTCGTCGTCGCCGGGCTGCATGATGGATGTCGGTCGCCGCAGTCCAGGTCCGAGTTCGGGCGGGACAGGTAACGAAATACGTTGCTCGACAGCGAGTCCGGGCAGCGAAAAGATGGTGATGCCACCCGTCGCACCGGCCACAACGAAATGCTTCCCGTCGGCAGTGATCCGGTAGGCAGATTCGGGCGGAATCGACCCACGCACGGCAAGGGTCACCGTGATACGCGCGACTTCCCTTATGGCGGGGGTCATTTCGACGACGCGCACCGTTGCGTTCGCATCTTCTGGGCCGCATGCGACGTCTACAACGAACGAGCCGTCGGGACTCCACCGGACAATCCGCTGTTCGGTGGCCGGTCCGGCGAACACGTTCATGTCCGAGATCGCCACGGCAGGCGCGAAGCGGAGCAGGCCACTCGGCGTGAATTGTGCCAGCCTCGGGCCGTCGTCGGCAGGGGCGACCACTACCGTGGCCGACATATCCCGAGGGCTGGCTGTTTGGACGGCGAAGGCCTGGCCGGTCCGTAGGTCGATGAGGTGAGTCTGGCCGAGAGTATCGCCGGCGAGGATTCTCGTCGACCACGCGTACCGTCCACTGCTATCGACGGCCCACTTGCAGTCCTCGGTCGTCGAGCCCGAGCTGCGCGGCGTCCGCAGACGTTCGGCCCCCGTCAGCGCGTCCGAGACGACCAGTTGGTCGTCGGAACATCCGACGACCAGGCCGGTCGAGGTGATATTACCGGCTGGCAATTCCCGAATCGGCTGTCCGGTCTTGGCGTCGCGCACGACGTTGCGCGTGATCCCGATTTTCGACTCGCGCATCGCGATCATGCTGCCGGTCGGGTCGACATAGTCCGGAAACTGGGCGAAATCTCCCAGCGGAGGCGGGGAAGAGACCAGGACGGGCCCGGCACCCGCCATGTCGTACACCTCCAGCAGGTCGGTGTGCTGTGCCTGCTGAAGCTCTGCCCGTTGGACCTGCGCTCGGTTGAGTCGCACCGCGAGCCAGCGCCCGGTCTGATCCCAGCCGGTCGACACGCCATTGGGCAGCAGCGGCGCAGGCTCCGGCGGACGGACCAACGCAGGACCGGTGCGGTTTCGAACATCCCAGACGGCGACCGCACCATCGTCGGTCACCACGGCGAGTGCGGAGCCGTTCCGGCTGAGGTTCAGCGAGGCGACCTTACCGGCGGTCGGTGGAAGTCGCCACGGCATCGGCTCATCGCCGAGCACACCGGCCCAGACTGTGACGTCGCGGCCCTCGGCGACCACGACCTCGGCCCCGTCGCCACTTGCCGCCCCGAATGTCGCATCGCGCCACAGGCCTGTCCGGTAATCCGTGACGGACGACATCCGCACTTGTTGATACAGCAGTGCCGTCCGCACCATGTCGTCGTCCGGCGCATACCGCGCTGCGGCCTGCGCGAATTGCAGCGCCTTGTCCAGGTCGGAGTCGGCCACCCGCATGGATTCCGCCGCGAGGCTGCGCCCCGCCTGCAACCGCAACTGCGCCGCGCGAGCCGCACTGCTCCGGTAGGCGACCACCGCCATCGACGTGGCCACGACCACCAGAACGGTGAGCGCTGCGGTCACCACTCGCAGGCGCCGCACCTCCCGCCCGCGCAGCTGGCGGCTGGCCGCGATGAATTCCTGATGTGCTTGCGGCACATCGGATTTCCGAGCCTCCAACTGCTCCTTCGCAGTCTCCAGAGCGGTACCGCGCAGCAACGCGTCGTGCTCGCGACCGCGCCGTTCCCAATTGTCCAGGTCCTGCGCGAGGTGTTGCTGCCAGGCGCGGAAGTCGCGGTCGGACTGCAGCAGGTCGTGCAGCCGTTCCCAATTGTCGATGAGCGCTTGGTGTGCCAGCTCGACGGTGTCCGCGCCGTTCTTGTCGCGGCCGACGACGACCAGGCGGTCGAGCGCCAGCCGCCCGACCACACCGCGGAGTTCGGAGTACTCCCGCATCGGCAGCACCGCTCGGAGGAATCCGGCGCCGCTCGAGGTCGGCACCGCGAGCAGCTTCAGGAGCCGTTCCGCGTCGGCCCGCTCGGCGGGATCGGTGAACTGCGCCATGACCTGCTCGGCCCGCCGGGCGATGGAAACCTCCACGCTGCCGACGTTTTCGTAGTCGGCGAGGGTGATCCGGCCGCCGGTGTGCCGTGCCCACAGGTCAGACAGCACCGACGCCAGCAACGGCAACCCGCCGGGCTGGTCGAAAACACCGTCGATCAGCCGCTGCACCACCGCATCGTCCAGCATCACTCCGGCACGGGCGGCGGGGCGGCTGATCACGTCGCGCAGTTGGGCACGGCTCAGCGGGGCCACCGCAACCGTTGTGCCGCCGAGGAATTCGGCGAGTTCGGCGTCGAGTAGGTCGTCCAGCGCGTCCCAGCGTAACGTCAGCACGATCGCCAGACGTCCCTCGGTGTCGGCGCGGGTGAGCTCGAGCAACGCCTGCAATAGCGCACGGGCCTGCCGCGGGGCCGCCACGGCCAGATCTTCGAACTGGTCGACGAACAACACCGTGCCGTGCGGCGGAAGCTGTTGCAGCAGTGTGGCCGCGTCATCGGCGTCGGGCGCGGGCGCAGCCTGGTCGATCAACCAGGTCGAGAGTGGCTCATCCGCGGCGATACCGGAACCGACTGCGCGCACTCCGGATTCCGTCGCGGCGTCGCCGCTGAGCCGGAATGCGGCGACCTGCCACCCCTGCTGCCGCAATCGCGGTATCACCCCGGCTCGGATCAACGAGGACTTCCCGGTACCGGAACGTCCGACCACCGCGGCGAAACCGCTCTGCCGCAGCGTCTCCCGCACCCGCGCGATATCGTCGTCCCGCCCGTAGAAGAACTCTGCGTGCTCCTCGTCGAACGGCGCCATACCGCGATACGGGCTCGACAGCAACGCCGGATTCAGCCGCAGCACCTCGTCGATGGGAAGCATGAACGCGGTGCGGGTGTAGCGGCGGCGGTCGGCGGCGACCGCCATTCCGGTCACGGCATGCGCCTCGGTGTCCCAAACGGCGGCGCCGCTGAACCCCTCGGTGATCGGCTGCCCGCCGGTCGCTGCCTGCAGCTGCACCCAGCCCTGGCTTTGCGGAGCTCGAAACTCGCCGGACACCCAGACGCCGCCGGGCATCTCGGCCGGAAATCCGAACATCCGGAACTCTCCACCCCAGGGCTGGCCGGCGGGCCAGAATGGCAGCGGCGCAATGGAATCCGGGGGCGAAGTAAGGAGCTCCAGGATGGCGATATCGCCACGGCCGTCCTCGCGGATGCGGGACCAGTGCCGGATCCGGGCGAGTATCGGAACTGTGGCACCCGCCGACGGAAAGTCCACGGCCACAGGCCCTTCGGGCACATTGTCGGCCGTCGGTTCCGCACCCAGCGCCGCCGATACGACGTGCGCGCACGTCGCAATCAGAGTGGGCCGCACCAGAAATCCCGCGCCGACCACATCGCCGGTGGGCGTTAGAATCCGCACTGAGGCCCAGCCGAGCCGACCGGTGTCCGCAATCCCTTGCACGCGTCGAACCCTCCCGGGGAAGTTCGGCAAGCGTAGCAAATCCGCCGATGGCGTGAAGGAATCGTCGCCGAGCACGGGCAGGAGACCGGAATTACCCGCGGACCGAACGGACCTCGGCGCGCACGGAAGGCCTCAATCCACAAGCACTGTTGCCACCATGACGGCCAGCATGACGGCCAGCATGACAAAGATTTCGATCAGGACGACGACCAGTCCGTGCGCAAACACCAAGATCACCAGCGGCACTCCAGCAACGAGGAGGGGGATCGCGAACTCGAGAACACCGGCCGGCGCTCTTCGAGCTGACCGCTGGTACCGCGGCGGTGTCGGGCTCGCTGCCACAGGCCTCGGCAGAACAGGTCTCGAGGCCGGACCGGACAGCGAAGTCCGCAACGGGACAGGCCAGGGCGAGGGCGAGGCATGTCTCGGGGCGGCACTTTCCGACGAGCTGCCCACGGTGTGGCCCGAATAGGCACGAACCATGTCATCCACCTGTCGATACCGCTTGACCCCCGGTAACACGTCCACCACTCCGGAGGCCTGCTCCCACAACGCAATGAGACGCGCCGCCTGCGCTCGCCAACCGGCGCCGCCCTCGACCACCCGGCCCTCGAGCGCGATCACACCGACGGTCGTGGCGGACTCCGAATACTGCCGCCGCAGGTGGTTCAGATCTCGGAAGCTGTACACGCCACAGGTACAGCCGTCGGCCGGAGCTTGATGCCGCGCGCCCTTGCTGCGCTCGGCGATACACGTTCCGTCGCGCCACGCGGTGCTGTCTCCCCGCTCGAACACCGGCCGCAGCTTCCCGTGGTAGACGGTGAACGTCCGGAGCCCGTAGACGCCGACCACCGGCTCGCCGGCGGCATCCGGCTCGGCGTAGAACTTCCCCACGTCGGCATCGCGAGCTTGCAGAGAACCGACGACGCGAAGCACATCCTGGATCGGGATCATGTAGGCGGTGCGGGTGACCGATCGCCGGTCCGGGACCGTCGCCATACCGATCACTGTGTTCGCCCCGCCGTCCCATGCGGGGGCGCCACTGCAGCAGTCGGAGATCGGTGGTTCTCGTGCGTGACTTCCAGCGCTACCACACTCATACCCGATGCAGGGGTCCGGAAGTCGCCGCGCACGGCAACGATACCGAATCCGCTGTTCCTTACTCCCAGCATCCGAAATCCGGTGGCCGTCATGCCGTCGGTCCCTCGCATCGAGGGTGTACTTGCTGCTGCCGGTGGTGCGGCATCGAGTTCCAGCACAGCGATATCGCCACAACCGTCGGCATACTCCGGCACCCAGCCGCGCACTCGGGCGATTACCCGACCGCCGGGAGCACGCCACGGGAAATCCACGCCGACGGGGACGTAGGGTCGCAGCAGGTTGTGTGGATCGCCACCGATTGCCGCCGCGACACTGTGCGCGCACGTGGCTACCATCTGTGGACCGACGAGAAACCCGGTCCCCACCGGCCGATCGGACGAGTCCAATATCCGCGCCACCGCGGCTCGGTCCCGCGAGTCCTGTGCCGTGTTCACGAATCACCTCTGCGCGCAAAAAGACTGGTTATCACGCTGGATCACCGCGCATGCATCTGTCGTGGGAAGCAGACCGATCGACGGAAGAGCCGAGCCGGCACCACCGCCCACACGATGGATACCCCAGCAGCCATATTGCCCAGTCCAAGGCCGACACCCACAGCAACCAGGCCTTTTCGCCGAATAGGGCGCCGGTCGACCGCCTCCGGCCAGGGAAACGGAGATATTGTCATGGGCGATCGCCATAGAACGTCCGCTCACCACTGCCGATCGCTGAGAGGACGGTGCGGGCCAGGACCTGCTGAGGGAACTCTGCAGCGAGCGAACGCTCCGCCTATACCAGCACGAGCCGAGTCCGTGGCTACGGTGTAGCGCCTGACATGCGACAAGGCATCACGGATCTCGAGATCGAAGCGGACAGGCGGTTCCACGCGGCCACGGCCGCCTCCCCCAGGGACCAGGACGATCTCGGGGACGCTGGCGCCCTATCGGCTGCAGCCGGCATGCTCTCGACAGCATGATCATGTCGTCGCTGATCGATGTCGTCACGACTGCCGCTCACGAGCGGCTTGGACACGCGCACCAGGAGCAGATCTCGTCGAATTGAAGCCCCTGCGCACGACCGGTGCTGCATGGGAGATAGGGGATTCTCGGCCCTCCAGCTGGTGTAGAGGCCGCGCTGCTCGGCTGCGGCGAGGCACCGCGCTGGCGTTCGAGGATCAGTGCTTCGAACTCGGCGAACGCGACCATCACCGACAGCAGCAGCGTCGCCGTCGGTGAGTGCTCGCCGGTGAGCGTCAGGTTCTCCTTGGCGAGGACCACCCGACCACCCTTGCCGGTGGTAGTCCGCGTTTGCGGCGCGGATCGGGCGATCCGATGTCGCCGACGGGAGGTGATGATGTCGGGGAACGAACGAAAAATGTCGCGTTAGAAGCTAACACGCCAGCGACGCTCGATCTATTCTTCTCGGTAGGCCCTCATTGGGCCACCCAAGACCAGCCCCGCATCCAGCGACGCGCCGGAAGGCCACCAACGACGTGGGCCCATCAGCGGACAGCGGCGGAAGCCAGCGAAGCCGACTGCCGAGAATCCTCAGGAGGCTTAGACCCGACCGGCTACGACACATGGCGTCCACGGCCAGACCTGGTCAGGAGCTTCGACGACCTGCCCTAGGACGCTCAGGCGCTTCGAGCTCGCGATCGGCAATCCCACAGTGCGGAAATTGCGGCCCGACGTATCTCAACGGCTTGAAACGGATGGGTCGACGCCTGGATCCGCGCCGAGTTCCCTGTGCCAGTAGGGCTTTCGCGTGCCGAACCCGCACCGCTCGATCAACCGCTATCGGAAAGGCTCATCGATGGGGCATGTGTCTCCGACCGGACCACCACGAACTGGATCGAGCAACGGGGATTCCGATCGACAACTATGGCGGCCACTTTCGTGCTCGAGAGGGTGATCGACGTGTCGCTGACCGCTGGTGACCAACTCGCCGACAGTATCCAACACTTCCGACGGCGCGCCGGTCTCAACCAACGTGCCGCAGCGGAACTCGCGGGGTTGAGCGTCGGCGGACTGCGCGACATCGAGCAAGGCCGAGTTGCCCGCCCGCGCGCTTCCACGCTGCGCAAGCTCGCCGATGTATTCGGGCTTTCCCGTTACGAGTTCGATGATTTGGTACGCCAGGCAAACAATGAATACCGCCAAGCAGCCCGGCTGCGGGTCGAGATACTGGGATCGCTGCGAGTTTCGGTGGACGGCACACCGGTCGATCCAGGGTCCGAGGCCCAGCACGTACTGTTGGGATTGCTCGCGCTGACACCGAATGTTTCCGTGACTCGCGGCGCATTGCTCGATGCGCTCTGGGACGTGCGGCCGGCCTATGGCACAGCGAACCTGCTGCAGTCGAGGGTCTCCCGCCTTCGGCGACGCCTACAGCCGAGCATCGCCGACGATTCCCGATCACAGCCGATACCGGTGACTCGCAGTGGCTACCAGCTCACCGTGACCGAGTATCAACACGATCTGCTGGTATTCCGGCGGCTGGTCACCCGCGCGCGGCAGGCCCGCGACGACAGGGACCTCAATGCCGCGTGCGGTCTGTTCGCCGAAGCCATCGCGCTGTGGCGCGGCGATCCGCTCGACGGCATCGTCGCGTTGCAGACGCACCCGATCGTGCTGGCGCTTGTCCGCGAATACCGAGCCGTGGTTGTCGAATATGCTTCCGCTGCTGCTACTTTGGGGTGCTACCAGGAAGTACTTCCACTATTGCAACAAGTGGCCGACGCCGATCCCCTGCACGAATCCATTCATGCGGCGCTGATGATCGCGCTTGCGGGTAGCGGGCAGCAGGCTGCCGCGCTCAATGTCTTCGACACCCTGCGGCGTCGCTTGGCATCGGAGCTCGGCGCCGATCCCAGGCCCGAACTCACTGCTGCCTATCAGCGTGTGTTGCGTCAGGAAGTAGGCCGGCCGGAGTTCACGCCGATCAGCGCACATCACCAATTACCTCCGGATATCGCCGATTTCATCGGCCGAAAGGTCGAGCTCCAGCAACTGTTGGACGGCTCCTCCGCCGACAATGCCGACACCTCGGTACCTGTCTTCCTGATCGAGGGGATGGCTGGTATCGGGAAGACACGGCTCGCAGTGCATGCCGCGCACCGGCTGAGAAGGGAAGGTCGTTACGGCGACGGCCAGCTCTACGTGGATCTCCAGGGACACGCCGCTCAACCACCTGCAAACCCCTCATCGGTCCTGGCGATGTTCCTTCGGCAACTGGGGGTGCCCGGTGACCAGATCCCGCCCGGCTCGGGTGAGCGAGCGGCCATGTACCGGGATCGGTTGTACGGCAAAAGCACTGTGATAATTCTGGACAACGCCGTGCTGGAGGACCAGGTGCTGCCGCTCTTGCCGGCCGGTCCTGCCAACATGGTACTGATCACCAGCAGGCGAACATTGGCATTGGATGGCGCCGAAACACTGATCCTGTCGACATTCACACCTGCCGAGGCGGAGGAGATGCTGAACCAGGCGGTGGGCGCGAAGCGGGTCCAGGCCGAACCGGACGCGAGCCGCAGCTTGGTGGAGTTGTGCGGCCGTCTCCCGCTGGCATTGGCGATTGCCGCGCGCCGCTTGCAGTCCCGGCCTGCATGGACAGTCGCGGATCTCGTCGAACAACTCGAGAGCACTGGGGGTCTGCTCGACGAACTCGCCGCCGGAAGCGGCCGATTGCGGTCGGCGTTCGATCTGTCCTATCGATCGCTCGGCGCGGACGAGCAACGGATGTTCCGATTTCTGGGCCCGCTGCCTTCCGACGGATTCATCACCGCTTACGTTGCCGCACTGATGCGACTCACCCCCTCATATACTCGTCTGCTCCTGGACCGTCTGGCCGACGAGAATCTGGTCACCGTCGTGAGCAGGAATCACTACCAGCTGCATCGTCTACTCAGGGATTACGCGTGCACGCTGGTGCGGAACGAGGAGCCCCGATCTGAAGCCGCGTCCTGAGGAACGGCCGCGATCGGCCGCAGGTTTCGTACCGACGGCGCGCCGCCGATACGAAACCCCACCGGCGCCGCGTCAGGCGGCGGCTCGCCCGAGTCCGCGAATCGTCCAGCCGGCCGCGCGCCACGAATCCAGTGAAAGCATGTTTCGCCCGTCGAGAATACGTGGGTGGCTTACCGTCTTGGCGAGTTCCGCGGGATCCAGTTCCCGGTATTCTTTCCACTCGGTCAGATGGAGCACGATGTCGGCATGCTCACACGCCTTGGTCACCTCGCGCGCGTAGTCGAGCCCAGGAAACACCGCGCGCGCGTTGTCGAGTGCTTCGGGATCATGCACACGTACCCGGCCGCCGCGCAGCTGAATCGCGGCCGCCACGTTGAGCGCTGGAGAATCCCGGACATCGTCGCTGTCCGGTTTGAAGGCGGCACCCAGCACCGCCACGTTAACCCCGAGGAACGAGCCCCCGACCAGCTGCCGGGCCAGCTCGACCACGTGTTCCCGGCGCCGCATGTTGATCTCATCGACCTCTTTCAGGAAACCCAATGAGTGACCGACACCCAGCTCATGAGCGCGGGCGGTGAAAGCACGGATATCCTTCGGCAAGCAGCCACCGCCGAAGCCGAGTCCCGCAGACAGGAATCGGCGTCCGATGCGGTCGTCATGACCGATCGCATCGGCGAGCGTGACGATATCCGCACCGGCTGCCTCACACACATCGGCGATCGCATTTATGAACGAGATCTTCGTCGCCAGAAAGGCATTCGCCGAGACCTTGACCAACTCGGCGGTGGCCAGATCCGTCGATATGTACGGTATCCCCTCTTCCAGTATCGGCGCGTAGACCGAACGCAGGATCGAGTCGGCCTCAGCCGATTGGACGCCGACTACCAGTCGGTCCGGCTTCAGCGTGTCCTCGACCGCGAAACCTTCCCGAAGGAATTCCGGGTTCCAGGCAACCTCGACACTGGCGGGTGCAAGCCGAGCAACCCGGGTCGCCAGCGCGGCCGCGGTCCCGACCGGCACGGTGGACTTGCCGACAATCAAGGTGTCCCGGTCCAGATGGGGCGCCAAACCGTCGATCACGGCGTGCACATGCCGCAGGTCCGCCGCGTATGACCCCCGCTCCTGCGGGGTACCGACACAAATGAAATGGACATCGCCGAACTCGGCGGCTTCGACGAGTGATGTGGTGAAACGCAGCGCGCCGGAGTCGACGTTGCGCGTTAGTACCTCAGGAAGGCCGGGTTCGAAGAATGGTGCACGGCCCGAGGCCAACACCTCGATTTTGCCGGCATCGAGGTCGACACCAAGGACATCATGACCGATTTCGGCCATACAGGCGGCGTGTACCGCACCGAGGTATCCCGTTCCGATCACCGTAATCCGCATGTCGCTCTCCTAATTGGAACGATCGGGGTGTTCAACCCCGTCGTAGCCGTTGGGGTTGAGCCGTTGGAACCGCCACGCGTCGTCGCACATGTCGGCCAGATTTCGGGTGGTTCGCCATCCCCATTCCCGCTCGACCCGGCCCGCGTCGGCGATGAGGCACGCCACGTCACCGGGGCGTCGATCCACGATCTGATAAGGGATCTCCTTGCCGCAGGCCGCACTGAAGGCCTCGACAAGTTCCAGAACCGAGACACCCGATCCGGTGCCCAGGTTGAACACCCGCATTCCCGGCTCGTCACCGAGGTGTTCCACGGCCAGCCGGTGGCCGTCCGCCACATCCATCACGTGGATGTAGTCACGAATCGCGCTACCGTCGGAAGTCGGGTAGTCGCCGCCGAAAACCGACAACCGTTCCAACCGTCCCACCGCGACCTGGGTGAGATACGGCATGACGTTGTGGGGCACACCCCGCGGATCCTCCCCGATCCTCCCGCTCGGATGCGCGCCCATCGGGTTGAAATATCGCAACGAGATCACGCTGAATTGCGCGTACCGGGAGCAGGTTTCCGCCAGCAGCTGTTCACATGTCCATTTCGACAGCGCGTAGGGATTGGTCGGTCCGGCAGGCGCCTCCTCAGCCATCGGGACCTTCTGCGAGTCCCCGTAGATGGAACACGACGACGAGAAAACGAGCTGGTACACCCCGTGCTCATACATGGCGCGCAGCAGACCGGTGGTACCGCCGATATTGACGTCGAAATAGTCCAGGGGAATCTGGATGGATTCGCCAACGGCTTTCTTCGCGGCAAAATGGATGACCGCTTCGATCGGGTGGGCATCGAATACCGCGGCAAGGGCCTGCCGGTCACGCAGATCGACTTGGTAGGCCGTGAGTGGCAGTCCCGCCAGTTTCTGGACCTGGTCCAACGCTCCGGGCGAACTGTTGGAGTGGTCATCGACCACCACGACCTCGTAGCCGTTCTGAAGCAATTCCACGCAGGTATGGCTGCCGATAAATCCTGCTCCGCCGGTGACCAGAATTACCATGCTTCTTCACTCACTTTCCGAAACAGAAACAGGGCCATCGCCACAGCGGCAGGAGTAGTTGTCAGTACAGCGATAAGCAACGGGGCGGCCACCTTCTCGATGGCGCGGCGAAAGCTGACTCGAGCCGCCTTGGCTGTTTCCGCGGCATGCAGCAGACACACTGCGAACATCACCGTGACGTAGATCGCCGCACCCAACAGGCAGAGGACGACGTAACCTGCAGTCGCGCTGGACAACTCGCCGATGAGCGCGGCAGCGGCCAGCACCACGCCGAGCGCGGCAGACGGCGCGATCAGTTCGGACGGTAACGGCTCGAGCCCGCTCACCTCTTTGGGAGTCACCTTGAACGTGATCGGGCGGGGCCGGAACAATTGCCAGACCGCCGCACCCACTCCCCAGGCGATGAACGGCCATCTGGTCAGGCGATACAGCCAGTTCTCCCAGCTCAGAATCGGTGTATCGATCGGCCGGAGCAACCCGGCTCTCCGCAACACCGCAGTGAGCGGGACCAGCCAGAGCGAATTTGCCACCCAGTACAGGAGCACCAGAACTGGGTTGGCGGCGGACCACTCCGCCCCGGTGACGGCACTGATCGCCAGGGCCGCCACCCCGCACCCGATGGCCACGATCAACGCGGAGTGAAAAAGCATCGCGTACAGATACCGCAGCCGCAACCGCCAACTGAGCCGGCCGAAATGTAGCGGCACCACCCGCAACAGTAGGGTGGTCAGGCTTCGTGTCCATTGAAATTCTTGGACGAGCATCGCCGAAAACGTCAGTGGCCCGTTCCCGTGTGTACCGGCCGCAATAGCGAAGGCGCCGCGCCAACCCGCCGATTCGAGCAGGAAACCGGTCGAGAAATCTTCCAAAAGCTCTGGACCGATCCCACCGATCTCGGCAAGGGCCTGTGTTCTGATTGCATAGTGGGAGCCGATGGCGATCGGCGCCAGTCCGCGGTTGTGACCGAGCTGAACAGGACCGTGGAAGTACGCCTCGCGATGCACCCGCCCGCGGGCCGACCACGAACTCGCCGCGTTGCGGTCGCAATTATTCGGTGCCGCGACATAACCGACCGCGGGATCGCCGAAGGGCCGGACCATCTCGGCCAGCGTGGTCGAGTCCGGCACGTGATCGCAGTCGACGTGGACTGCGACGTCGTAATTCCCGTACCCCACTCGATCGTAGAAGTACGCAAGGTTGCCCTCCTTGCACCGAGTGCGGCGGGGCCAGGCGGCACAGTGGTATTCCGCGACACCGAATCGACTGGAAATCCGGACGCCGTGCGCCGCACACCAATCGGTCACCTTCGCGGTCGGCTGCTCGTCGCACAGCCACACGTCGTAGGGGTACGGAAACTCTTGCGCCAGCATCGCCGACAGCGTTGTCCTCACGACGTCCCATGGTTCCGACGGTGCGCGCGTGACCACGAACGCAACCCGAAGGCTGGGCACCGGCAATCGCCGATCGACTTGCCACAGCCGGTTCGCCGCGGCGAGATAGGACAGCGGCTCACACGAGAGGTATAGCAATACCGTACTGCCGACGAGGAACCCGATCCATCCCACTCGGTTTTCGGGCCGCAGCCACCACCACCAGAAAGCCAGGACGCCGACGAGCCAACCGACGGTCAGGCCTGCGACGAGTATGCGCTCCCGGCGCCGCAGCGCAGGCACGAAAGTTTTCGGGGCAAAAGTCCGTTGCGGTTTCGTGCCGTGACCGAATATCGGTCCGCGGGAGGAAATTTCGAGCACATTGCCATCCGACAGTCGTTGGATCGCCGCAGTACGGTCTCGATCACCGGGGTCCTGGTGAGGCTTGGTTTGTGTTTGTGCAGGACCGAGCGAGTTCACAGCTGTTCCTGATATTTTGGGGACAGGTTGTCGCATTGTCCGCCGGCAACGGCGGCGGCCGCCGCAGCCACCTCCTCCGGCCTGGAGCGGAACCACTCCACTGTGCGGCGCAAACCGTCTTCGATATCAACTCGCGGTGACCAGTCGAGGGTCGTCAGCGCCTTGGTGATATCCGGGCGACGTCGAGTCGGGTCGTCGGTCGGCAGCGGGTGGTACTCGATGGGCGAGCTGACGCCGGTGATCGCCGAGACCAGCTCGGCAAGTTCGGCCACGGTACGTTCATTCGGGTTGCCCAAGTTGACCGGACCCGGCTCGGCCGAGTCGATCATCGCGACGATGCCGCGGATGAGATCATCGACGTAGCAGAAGCTTCGGGTTTGACTGCCGTCACCGTAGATTGTCAGCGGGTCACTATTCAGAGCCTGCGTGATGAAGCTGGTCACTACGCGGCCATCGTGGGGGCGCATCCGAGGACCGTAGGTATTGAAGATCCGAATCACACCGGTATCGACGCCCAGAGTCCGTCGGTAAGCCGCGGTAAGCGCCTCGGCGAACCGTTTGGCTTCGTCGTACACACTGCGTGGGCCGATCGGGTTGACATTGCCCCAATACTCTTCGCGCTGCGGATGCACCAGTGGGTCACCGTAGATCTCACTGGTCGATGCCAACACGAAGCGAGCTCCGTCCCGGTGCGCCAGCCGCAGTGCGTTCTCCGTTCCACGGCTCCCGACCGCAAGCGTCTCGAGTGGCAGTCGGTGATAGTCGGGCGGGGAGGCCGGGCTTGCCAGATGCACAACTGCGGAGACCTTGCCCTCGATGTCCAGTCCCGCGCTGACATCGGCCTCATAGAATTCGAAGGAGGGATTTTCGAGCAAATATTCGACGTTGGATTTGCTGCCGGTCGACAGGTCGTCCACACATATAACCTGGTCACCTCGATCAAGGAGTAACACACATAGATGGGAGCCGATAAATCCAGCGCCGCCCGTTACCAGAACACGCATCGATCACCTCGGGATACACAGGTTTGAGTTGGCGTCACATCGCCGACCCGATGCGAGAAGAATAAGCCACGACTAGACCTCGATGTGGGACAGACCGACCGGTTCGGTTATGCCGAAACCCGTACCGTGCCCGCGCTCGAGCACCTTCGACTGCCGAATCACATCCATCAAGCTGCGCTTTTACCCACCAGCAATGGGCGTTGCCGTGACGCCTCCCTGTCAGTGCATACGCCCAGGATGGCACCTGACCCCGAAATAGCAGCGATTGCGGGGCCACGCACACTCGTGGGTAAATGAACGAAGGTTGAAATCAATTGAGCGGCGATTCTGTCGGACTTGATAGCGCATTGCAATTACAGACCGGCCAGTTCGACCATCCCGAGACAATAGATGGAAGCCACTCGACGACACGCCTGGTGCGCGATCGCGTTACCTGGCTGCACTATGCGCAGCAAGGCGCCCTCGGATATTTCCAATTCGGATTCGGCCCCTCCGTACTCCTCTTCAGGCAGGAGGCGGATTTGAGCCGTACTGTCGCCGGTCTGTACGGTCCGGCGCTGGCGGCCGGCGCAGTGATCGGCGGCGCACTGTTTCCGCACTTGACGCGGCGGTTGCCACTGGCAGTCGTACTGTCGATCGCCCTGGGCGGACTTGCCTCCGGCGTGGCCATGTTCTGCCTGCTGCCATCGGTGGCCGGCACGCTTGTCGCTGCCGCGGTCGCTATGACCTTCGGCATCCTTGTGCTCAGCGGAGTGTCCACCGGACTGTCCGACCACCACAGGACGACTTCCGGAGCAGCGATCAGCGAAGCCAATGCGGCCAGTGCCGGCATGGGGATCATCTCCCCATTGCTGATCAACGTCGCAGTGGATGTCGGACTGAACTGGCGTGCCGCAATGGGCCTGTCGATCCTTTTCGCCTGTGTGCTCGCCGCGGCAACCGCGCTGACCCACCGACAGTCGACTGTTGCGGTTCGCATCATTCCCGATCGACAACATTCGGAAAGCGAGGGCTTGCCACCGCGATACTGGCTGGCGTGGACTTGCCTGCTGGCCACCGGTTCGGTCGAGGCGGGCCTGATGCTGTGGGCGCCCGAGCAACTCCGAATGCACACCGGAATGGCTGCGGACATGGCTGCCATCGGAGTTTCCGCTGTACTCGGCGGCATGGTGGTCGGCAGGCTCGCGGGAGGATGGATAGTCGCGCGGGTCCCCACCGCACCCTTGATGTTCGCTGCGCTGGCGATCGCGGCAGCGGGATTCGCAGTGTTCTGGTCCACGGCCGATCCGGAAATCGCCATAGCCGGCCTCATCTGCTGCGGGTTGGGCATCTCTTTGCACTTCCCGCTCGGCGTGGCCCTCACCATGAAGGCGTCGAATCAGCAGCCCGAACTCGCCATGTCCCGCAACTCCTACGGCATCGCATTCGGCTTCGGGGCCGCACCTTTCCTCCTCGGCGCCCTGGCAGATCTGCTCGGGATTCGTGCGGCATTCGGGTTGGTACCCCTCTGCCTGTTCGTCGCAGCCCTGTCGGTCGGACAACTGAAGCGCCTGGAGCGACGCGACCACAGGTGATGGGGATCTGGCGACCGGCGGGTCGGCGGTCGCCGTCCCTTCAGCGCCCCGTGAAATCAGGCGCTCTGCGCTCCAGCATGGCTGCGACCGCCTCCCGGTGATCCTCGGTGTGATGGGCGGCGGCCTGCATCGCCGCGGAAAGCTCCAGGTGGCTTTCCATGCCCTGGTGCTGACCCTCGCGCAGTAGGCGCTTGGTCATCCGGAGCACGTGCGGCGGGTTGGCGCTCACCCGGGCGGCGAGCCGGTGGGCCGCGTCGAGGAGGGCGTCGGGTTCGACGACCTGGGAGACCAGGCCCCAATCGAGAGCGGTGTGCGCGTCGATCGGTTCACCGGTGAAAGCCATTTCGCAGGCTCGGGCCATGCCGATCGCCCTCGGCAGCAGCCAGGAGCCGCCGTCGCCGGGAATGAGACCGACTTTCACGAAGCTCTCGGCGAATACCGCGGTGCTCGCGGCGATCCGCAGATCGCACAGCAGCGCCAGATCGCAGCCTGCGCCGATAGCGGGACCGTTGACGGCGGCGATCGTGGGAATCTCGCATTGGTACAAGGCTTTCGGGATGCGCTGGATGCCGTGCCGGTACCCCTGACGCAGCTCCGCCGGTGTGCCGCCGAACATTCCCGCCCGATCGCGCATCTGTTTGACGTTGCCGCCGGAAGAGAACGCCGACCCCGCACCGGTGAGAATCGCCGCCCGCAGGCTGTGGTCTCGATTGGCCGCTGTCACCGCGTCCTCGAGGGCGGTGATGGTGTCGGCTTCGGATATCGGGTTGCGCACCGCCGGGTTGTTCAGTGTCCAGACGACGACATGGCCGATTCGGTCGATCAGGATCGGTTCACTCATTGCCGTCTCCCGATGCGTTCTCCGACAAAATGATTCGGACGTCGGCAAGGAAAAAGCCAGAACTGGAGGCGATCACTGGATTGAGATCGAGTTCGAGTATCTCTGGGTGCGCGGCAACGAAATCGCCGATGCGGACAAGGAATCGGGCCAGCCCGTGCCGGTCGACCGCCGGGAGATGACGGTAGCCGTCGAGCATGCGCGAGACGAGAGTCTCGTCGATCATCTCGCGCGCCTCGAGCTCGGTGAAGGGAGCGGCCCGGAATGCGACATCCCGCGATGCCTCGACCATCACCCCACCGCTGCCGAAGGCCACCACCGGTCCGAAGATCGGATCGCGAGTGGCGCCGACGAGCAATTCGACACCGGCATCGGCCATGGGGGTGATGATTACACCGTCGATGTGGGCGTCGGGCACGTGGGCATGCACGGAGTCGATGATCGCTTGGGCGTGCTGGGCCGCATCGGAGGCCACCACCCCGAGCCTGACCCCTCCGACGTCGGATTTGTGGATCACTTGCGGAGAAACGACTTTCAGCGCACACGGCCGTTCGTACTCGGCGACGGCCGCGACCACTTCCATGATGGTGCGAGCGAATGCCCAGGCGCCGACGTCGATTCCAGCGGCCGCGACCACCCGCCGTCCGGTCGGCTCGTCGAGAAGTCCTGAGCCTTCGAGGGCCGGAGCCGCGGGCGGAAGTACGAGTGAGGATCGTTGCGCGGTATCGGCCAGCAGGCGGCCACGCCGCTCCAGGGCCGCCACGACCCGCACGGCGTGATCGATGGAGCTGAGCACCGGTATACCACCGGCCCGAAGGCGGTCGTGGTTGGCGATCTCGAAACCGGCATAGCAGCTCTGGATCAGCAGAGGGACGCCGTGTTCGGCGATGAGCGCGAGCAACATGCCGCCGGCGGCGTCCTCGATCTCGCGCAGTTCGGGATCGAATCGCAGGTGGTAACCGCCGTAGAGGCCGATGATCAGCACGAGACCGACCTCGGGATCGCGCATGAGGACATCGGCGGCCTTGGCGAACACCATCGGGTCGGTGTCGGTGGCGCCGGCGACGTCGACCGGATCGGCCACCGCGGCGGCGTCGCCGAGCAGTTGCCGCAGCTGCAGCTGGGTCCGCTCGCCGAGCCGGGCCAGTTCGATGCCACGGGCCGCCAGGGCATCGGCGGCCAACGTGGCGTGGCCACCGCCATCGCTGAGGATCGCGACCTTGCGCCCCGGGGCGATCGGGGCGCAGGTGGCAAAGGCGCCTGCGACGACCGCTAGTTCGTCGGAGCGGTCGACGAGCTCCACCCCGGCCTGCCGCAGCACGGCCGTCGCCACGGCGTCCGATCCGGCGATCGAGCCGGTGTGCGACCGCGCGGCTCGGCGCCCCACTTCCGATCGTCCGCCACGCAGCATGGCAACCGGCTTATCCGGCACGGCACGAGCGGCGGCGACCAGGAACGACCGTCCGTCGACGAATCCCTCGGAATGGATCGCCACGACGCCGGTGCGCGGATCGCGAGCGAATTCGGTGAGGCATTCGTCGTAGCGGACGTCGGCCTGATTGCCCAGCCCCACGTAGGCGTGGAAACCGGGGCCTTTGATCGCGCGATCGTCATTGACCAGCGATAGCAGCATGTTCCCGCTCTGGGTGATCACACTGATCGGTCCGCACGGAACGTCCTCGAGGCCGACGAGATTCGCACCCGAGAAGACGTTGAGGAGGCCCGAGGTGTTGGGGCCGATGACCCGAATGCCGGTCTCGGTGATCGCCGCCGCGAGCGCGGCGGCGAGTTCGGCGCCGGCTTCCCCGATCTCTCCGAAACCGTTGGCGAGCACGACGGCTCCGGCGATACCGCCGGCGGCACACTGGCGCAGCATGTCGGGGACGGCGGCGGCGGGCACAGCGATCAGCGCGACGTCGACGCTGTAGGGGAGTCGATCGATCGACGAGTACACGCCGAGGCCGAGGATCTGCGGTGCTGTCGGGTTGACCGGGTAGATGGGATGGGCGTAGCCGGATTGCTGCAGGGCTCGGATGGCCTGAAACCCGCGCTTGGCCGGATTGGCGGACGCGCCGACGATGGCGATGGAATGTGGGTCGAACAGCCGCTCGAGTGCGGTGCGGGCGCGAGTGTCGAGACGGGATGTGTGCTCGTCGATGCTGGTCATGCCTATTTTCCTTCGAAGATCGGGGTGCGGCGTTCGGCAAACGCGGCGACGCCCTCGGCCCAGTCCCGGGTCGCCATCAATTCGAGAAGCTCCCTCGGCTCGGTAGCGAACGCGACATCGGGAGGATCGTCGCGACGCAGTGCCGCTTTCATCCGGGCCAGGGCGAGTGGCGCCTTCGCCGCGAGGGTTTCGGCGAGCGCTCGAGCCGAACCGAGCAGGAGATCCCCAGGTACCGCGGAATGGGCCAACCCCCATTCGAGTGCCTGCCGACCGTTGAATCGCTCTCCAAGGATCAGCATGTCCGTGGCCCTACGTAGACCGACCAGACGCGGAAGCCGGTTGGTCACGCCACCGCCCACGAAGGTGCCGATGCTCACCTCGGGAAACCCCATCTGCGCGTCTTCTGCCATGACCAGGAAGTCCGCGCTGACGGCCAACTCCGCACCGGCGCCGAGGGCATATCCATTGACCGCTGCCACCACCGGGGTGCCCATCGTCTGGATCTGCTCGCAGGCGCGCTGACCCAGCTCGACGTAGTGCGCCTGCTCGGCGGGAGTCCTGGTGCCGGACTTGTGCGCTTTCAGGTCGGCACCGACACAGAACGCCCGCCCGGTGCCGGTGAGGACGACACAGCGGATACCCGGATCGAAGTCGGCGGCATTCAGCTCGTCGATCAGCGACCGATACAGCTCTGCGCTGACGGCGTTGAGCCGTTCGGGACGGTTGAGAACGAGTGTTGCGGTGGAACCGGATCTGCTCACCAGCACGGTGGACATGCGCCTCACTTCTTCCTGATCGCTGCCTGACGCGTTGCGGCACAGGCAGATCGGCCGACCCACATGCCCCGCGAACCGCGGCGCCGAGCTGTCGGCCTCGCGGTTCGATGCCTTCACTATGCCATCAAATTTGCAGTATGCAACATTTATGCAAAGTCTATTGCATACACTGCACGGGCCGTGTTTCATATCACTACCAGTTGTCGGGTCACGGCCCACGGCCCACGGAAGAAGGCATCGTGCCAACCTCGGGGAACCTGCAGCACAGCATCAACACTCGTCAGCTGACGATGATCGGTATCGGCGGAGTCATCGGCGCCGGATTGTTCGTAGGCAGCGGTAAGGCGATCGCCGCGGCAGGGCCTGGCATCGTCTTCGTCTACTTACTCACCGGCCTCGTCATCATCCTGGTGATGCGCATGCTCGCCGAACTGGCGACGGCCAGCCCCGAAACGGGATCGTTCTCCAGCTACGCCTCCCGAGAACTGGGATCCTGGGCTGGTCTCGCGGTCGGGTGGGTATACGCCTACCACTGGTGTGTCACAGTCGCTTTCGAAGCCATCGCCGGTGCGACGATCGCCAACCAGCTTCTGCCGTCAGTGCCGACCTGGCTGTTTTCCCTGATCTTCATGAGCGCCCTGACCGGCGTGAACCTCGCGGCGGTGACTTCCTTCGCGCGTTTCGAGTTCTGGTTCGCGATGATCAAGGTGATCGCGATCGTGGCCTTCATCGGAATCGGTATAGCGGCGGTCTGTGGCCTGTTCCCGCACTACCCCGCGCCAGGAACGGCGAACCTGCTCAGGCAGGGCGGGCTGTTCCCGAACGGATTCACACCATTGCTCGTGGCGTCGTTGACAGTTTTCTTTGCCTACTTCGGTACCGAACTGGTGACGATCGCCGCTGGCGAGGCGAAAGATCCGGTCAGTGCGGTGCGCGCGAGTATGCGCAGCGTCGCCGGGCGCATCCTGATCTTCTATGTCGGCTCCATACTCGTGGTTGTCACGCTATTGCCGTGGAACGCAACCCAAATCACCCAGAGCCCGTACGCCGCGGTGCTGAACCTGCTGGGAGTTCCCGGTGCCCAGACCATCATGAATCTGGTCGTGCTCACCGCGGTGTTGTCATGTCTGAACTCGGGTCTCTACTCGTCTTCACGGATGCTGTTCGCACTGTCGCGCCGCGGTGAAGCCCCCCGCCTGCTAAGCAGGACCGCCCGCTCCGGGGTGCCCGCCGCCGGTGTTCTCGCCGCCTCGAGTGCCGGATTCCTTGCGGTGGTGGCGAACTTCTTCCTGCCCACCGGAGCGGTTTTCACCTTCCTGCTCAGCTCCTCGGGCGCGATCGCGGTCGTGGTCTACCTGTGTATCTGCGCTACCCAGATCGTCGGACGTCGCAACAAGACCGCGGCGCAGATCACCGCCCTTCCCGTGAAAATGTGGGGCAACCCATACCTGTCCTACGTGGTCGGAGCCATCCTGCTGGCCATCGTCGTCGGGATGGCACTGACCTCCAGCACCCGGACTCCGCTCGCGTTGACCATGATGGTCACCGCCGCCGCCGTCACCGCAGGCCTGATTCATCAGCGCCGGGCGGCCGCGGTACAGATGGCGACAGCGGAGTAGATCACCACGCCTGCGTTATTCGCCGACGGTATCGGCGGCATAGACACCGAACTCGCCCAGCAGTTTTTCCTCCTCGAGCAGCGTCGGACGCACCTGATGCCCCAGGATGTGCGCGACCTCGCCCGTCATCGCCTGAGCAAGGGACGTGAAGGCGGTCATCGATCGCAGCACGCTGGCACTGGACGCCTCGATGTAGAACGTGTCGTGCGCCGAAACCGCCAGCGGTGAGACGGCGGTATCGGTCAATGCGATGACGTGGGCACCGCGCTGCCGAGCCCACTGCGCGGCACGCACGGTGTCGAGGCTGTAGCGATGGATCGACATCGCCACGAAGCAGTCGCCCGCACGCACCCGGCGCAGTTCATCGGTCAGGGTGCCAGCGGTGGCATCGATCGTCGCCACGTCCTCACGCAGCATGCGCAGCAAGTAGCCCAGCAGATACGCCGGGGCGTGACATTTGCGCAGACCCATCACATGGACCCGGGGCGCATGGGCCAGCCGATCGACGGCCGACTCCCACATCGCGTCTTCGATGCGCGCGAACGTCCGGGCGATATTCGCTTGGTCCAGCGCCACGGTCTGTTCGCGCAGCCCGGCTCCCTCGGCTATGAGGTGCTCGAGATTGTCGAAGCGGCGCAACAGTTGCGCCTGCTCCTGCAGCCGTCCGCGACACAATCGCGTCAGCCCTGGGTATCCCTTCAAACCCAGGCCATTGGCAAAACGCACGACAGTGGCCTCGTTGACTCCCACCGCGCTCGCGAGCTCGGAGACGGTCATGAACGCCACCGCTTCGGGATCCGACAGCACGCGCTGAGCCAACTTCTTGTGCGAGGTGGACAGCGAATCCATCCGACCGCGGATTTCGACCAGCAGCTCGTCGAAGGTCGCAGGACCCGCCGCAACTTCCGCGTTCGCATCCACCGAGCCTCCTCCGTCCACCCGCGCGGTCTGCCTTGGAATGGCAGTACCCTGCCAATTTAGCCGATTCCGGCGGTAGCACAGCCACCGAAGAGGTCGGCGGCGAGCCCCCCGGAATGCAGCCGGTTTGTGCTGCCTCAGGCGCTACGAATCGGACACAACCGTAAGGTACCGATTATGGTGCCCACCGAGATGTCCGAGCTGGTGCAATCGGTCGTCGAGTCGTATCTGCTCGACGGAACGCGCCGGTACAACCGCCCCGAGGTCGCCGAGCGGACCGGGACGACGAAGGCGCTCACCCGGCGGCTCTGGATGGCGCTCGGTTTCCCCTCCAGCGTGGACGACGATGCGGTCGACTACACCGACGCCGACGTCGCGGCAGTCCGCAGCTTCCAGCAGCTGAACGTCCTTTCCTCGGCTGACAACCGCCAACAGGCGGCGACTGTGCGCACGCTCGGGCAGGGTATGGCGCGGCTGGCGGAATGGCAGGTCGATTTGGTGCTCGCGGAGATCGCCGAGCGCATCGAGGAGGCGGGCCCGGGAGCCGATCCGGCCGAGGCGGTGCGCGCCGCGACCGAAGGCGCCATCGCCACGCTGGAGCAGCTGAACAGCTATGCGTGGCGGCGGCATCTCGCCGCGGCACTGTCCCGCTCGCTGGACCCCGGAACGACGGCGGGCGAGTCGATCCGGGAGCTGGCCGTCGGCTTCGCGGACATGGTCGGCTACACCCGGCTGACCAGGCACCTGCATCCCGACGAACTATCCATGCTGCTGGAGGCGTTCGAGTCCACCACGACCGCGGCGATCACCGAGAACGGCGGCTGGGTGATCAAGAACGTCGGCGACGAAGTGATGTTCGCCGCCGAGCGCGCCGCCGACGCCGCCCGGATCGCGCTGGCCATCCAGGAATCGACGATGATGGTCGGCGGTACCCCGGAGCTGCGCGTCGCCGTCGCCTACGGCCCGGTGCTGCAGCGCTTCGGGGACCTGTACGGCTCGGTGGTGAACATCGCGTCTCGGCTGACCGGCGTCGCACGGCCGGGCACCGTGTTGATCGATGATGCGGCCGCCGCCGCGCTGGACGGCGAGACGGAGTTCGACATCAAGAACCTGCGCAGCGTCCGGGTGCGTGGCTTCAACCGGCTGCGCCCACACGTGCTGCGCCGCAACGGCAAGAGCAAGTAGGTCCCGCTCCGAAACCGCGCCGGACGGACCCTAGGCGGCTGCCTCGCCTTCGCTCGACCCGGCACATACGCGGCTGCCCCGAGCCCTCACCCGACCCGGCACATACGCGGCTGCCCCGAGCCCTCACCCGACCCGGCGCGGGCGGTGGGCAGACTCGTCCGACTGCGCCCATTAGGCTCGTCCCGGTGAAGACGGACTGGTCACAGCTGCGCGCGCGTTCCCTCGTCGAGGAGGACGCGGCGATTCTCGCGTTGCACAAGCCAGCCGGAATCTCCGTTACCGGCGAACGTCATGACACCGACATAGTCGAGCTCGCGGCCGCTGCGGGGGAAACGCTGTATCCGGTGCACCGGATCGACAAGGTAACCTCCGGCCTGATCCTGTTCGCGAAGGAACTCGGTGCGCACGGTGAGCTGACCAGACAGTTCAACAAGCAGACCGCCGACAAGGCGTACCTGGCCATCGTCACGGCTACCGGACTGCCCGACACCGGTGTGATCGATCTGCCGCTCAGCGTCGGCCGCAAGAACCGGGTGCGGATCGCCGCGCCGCGGGAGCGCATACATCACGAGGCGGATCGGTGGTTCGTCGAGGAGGCCGATCTGCTCGACGCCAAGAACTATCCGTCGGTCACTCACTTCGCGACCGTGCTGCGCGGTGCCGCGCACACCGTTCTCGCTCTGCGGCCGGTCACCGGACGCCGCCACCAGATCCGGGTCCACCTGGCCTGGACTGGTCACCCGATCGTCGGTGACCCACTGTTCGACCGATCCGGAACGCATGAACGAACCTATCTGCACTCCTGGTGTCTCGGTCTGACCGCGTCGTGGCGCACGCCCCCGGAACTCGTGCTCGCCGCCCCGCCCGACGCCGGATTCTGGCGATCGATAGACGGATCGCACGAGGCAGCGGCGCTCGAGCGAGCGAGCGAGTTGCTGCACACCATCCGCTGAGCCGCTCGAACTAGCTCGGCGAACGCCCGAGCAAAAGCAGGATCCGATCCAGCACCGGCGTCTCATCGGGGACCACCAATCCCGGCGCGAAAGCCGCGCCAGGGGCCGAACGCTCCGGACCGTTGGGGACGGCGAGCGCGACACGCAGCGCCTCTCTGCCCAGGTCTTCGTCCAGGGTGATGGCCTCCCCGATCGACTGCGCTACGTCCCAGGCGTGCACGACGCTGTCGATCAGGTGAAAGGTGATCGCGAGGCCGGCGGGGAAACCGTAGCCGGGCAGCATTTCTGGCAGCAGCAGCGCGCGCTCGAACACATCTTCGGCGGCGAACGCGGCGACCACGTCGTCGGCCGAGGCGCGATAGTCCGCGACCGGATCGGTAGCGGGGCGAACCGTCCAGAGCCCCGGATCGTCGCTGCCCCGCGCGGCGGCGGCGAAGCCGTGGTTCTGCGTGATCATGTGCTCCAGCAAGGCTTGGAGATTCCACTCGGCGCAGGGCGTTTCGGCGCCGAGCCGGTCGGGGGTCACGCGGTCGACGACGTCGACGCTCAATCGCACGGCACGGCCATGCAGGTCGCGCAGCTCCTGCTCATTTCCAATAGTAAGCATGAGCATATCGTATGCAATCGCATACTATTTGCCAAGCGATATCTTCGATCCATGCCAGAATCTCGCCCCGACCTCGCCGCGATGATCGTGCCGCTCGTACGGGCGCTCATGGCCGCGGAGGCGCCCGTGCTGGCCCGTCACGAGCTGTCGATGTGGGGATATGCCGTGCTGCTCGGCCTCGACGCCGAACCGGTCTACACCCAGGCCGCCCTGGCCAAGGCGATCGGCGCGGACAAGACCCGCATCATCGGTGTGCTCGACGAATTGCAGCGACGTGGGCTCATCGACCGTGCACCAGACCCCGCGGACCGGCGAGTGAACCTGGTGTCCCTCACCGAGGCGGGCCGGGCGCTGCGCGATCGTGCGCAACGCGAAATCCAGGCGCAAGAGAATCGGCTGCTCGATCAGCTCCCCGCCACGGACCGGCGAGTATTCCTGCGCGCCTTACGCATCCTCTCCGCGGCCGTCGCCGAGCAGCCGAAGTAGGACCGACCGCGAGGGACAAGGTCGACACGATCACCGTGCCGAAGACGTTGCCGCGCCGGGCCGCGCCGGCCGATGCCTAGCGGGTGCTGGATGAGATCCGCGCTCGCCGACCACGTCAACCGCGTGACCACCTCGTCGTCGGCATGAATCAGCGGCGCCGACCGAAGCCAGGACCACGCACTCGTCGGTCGGTGGGTCAGGCCGACACAACCCGCCACCATCATCCCCCAAGAGAGTCGTCCGTCGAGCAGGGCATCCACTACCGCGGCGGGTCCCCGCCAGCCTTGACAGGCAAGTACATACTTGCCTATTGTTTGTGCCGTGAGCGACGTTGACAAAGCGATCGCAGATTCGGCCGGTCTCGTGTTCGCGGTCAAGCAAGGCCGCTACAAATACCACTTTATCGACCCCACACCGCTGCAAGCTATCGCAGATCAGTGGTCACAGACACGAAGGGACGCCCCATGACCGACACCATGGCTTACGGAACACTCGAGACGATCGACGGACGTCCAGGCCTGCGTTTCGAGCGTTCGTACGCGTACCCGATCGAGCGCGTATGGCAGGCGGTCAGCGTGCCGGCAGAGCTCGAGCGCTTCTTTCCGGGCGCGGCGGACTGGACACCGGCGGAGGGCGAGACCATCGAACTCGGCGGTGCGACCCTCGAGGTGACCGAAGTCGATGCACCGCATCGCCTGGCGTGGATATATGCCGGCCAGCGTCAGAGCTTCGAATTGGTCGACGAGGAAGGCGGCTGTCGTTTGATCTTTACTCACGTCATCGACGACTTGCCGGCAGCGCAGACCGCAACCGGCTGGGAGACCTACCTCTCGAGGCTCGAGCCCCACCTTGCGGGCGGCCACCTCTCCGATGAGGCGGCACACAAGCCGTGGAAGGACATCCACGAACGCTACGCCGAGCGCTTCGGTGTCGACCCCGAACCGGGCCGGCGCTGGGCGGCGGAGAATCTGCCTGCCGATCAACAGTGAGGCGGCCACTGCGGATCCGAGTCGAGTTCGAGCGTGTCCTCTCGTTGATCGGGCGGCCCGCAGAAGGCGACAACTCTCAGGATGACACTCCGTAACAGGCGGTGATCGCGGCGGCGCGGTTGCGCAGGGAGGTGCGCAACCACTGCGGGGTCAGGGCTTCCGCGTTCGTGGCGAGCTGCCACAGTGCCCATTCGGCGTGTCTCGGATCTTGGAATGTCACCTTCAGCCGCAGCCAGCCGTCTGCGTCGGCTTCTTCGGCGCGGACGGCCAGCGCGGTGCCCACCAGATCCTCCCGCTGTGCCGGGTTCACCCGCACCAGCACGGTGACTTGGTCGCCGCCGCTCCGAAACCGCGTGCCGCGTTCCTGCCAGGCCCGGTCCAGATCGACCCGGTCCGGTCGCTGTGCGGGTTCGGGGAGTTCCTCGGCGGCCAAGACCCGGGACAGCCGATAGGTGCGGTCCGCACCAGACCTCGTGGCCAGCAAGTAGCCCTGGTCGCGTACGGTGACCAGGCCGATCGGGTCCACCGTGCGCCACGTCGGGGTCTGGTCCACAGCCGCGTAGTGGATGCGCAGCTTGTGTCCGGCGAACACCGCGCGCCGGACCTCGGTCACTATGGTGTCGGGCACCTCCTCAGCGACCAGCCGGCGTGAGAAGAGGTCGGTCTCCGGGTCGATGAGCAATCGCTGGGCCGCGCCGGTCGCGGTGGCCCGATAGCTTTCAGGTAGCGCGTCAACCACCTTGCGCATGGCCGAAACGAGCGCCGAGCCGAGGCCGAATACCTGCGCGCCGCGCCGTGATCCGGCGACCAGCAGGGCGAGCGCCTCGTCGTGGTTCAGTCCGGTGAGCTCGGTCTGGAAACCGGGCAACAATGCGAAACCACCGTGCCGGCCGCGTTCGGCGTAGACCGGGACGCCGGCCGCGGACAGCGCCTCGATATCGCGCAGCACGGTGCGGGTGGATACCTCCAGCTCGCGGGCCAGCGTGGCCGCGGACAGCCGACCGTGCCGGCGCAGCAGCAACACCAGCGAGACCAATCGGTCGGCGCGCATACGGAAACCTTTGCGGAAATACACGACACAAGATGTCGTGATTCGTTGGGAGCCTTATCAGTATGACGAACAAGAAAGTGGCCACTGAGCCGAACGACCTGGGCAGGTACTTCATCGAGCGCGCCAACGCGGGCGACGTCGACGGGCTGGTGGCGTTGTACGAGCCGAACGCCGTGCTGGCGTTTCCGCCGGGCAACCTCGCGACCGGACATGCGGAGATCCGCAAGGTGTATGAGCAGTTCGTCGCGGCCGCACCGGTGCTCTCGCCGGGCAGACAGCATCCGGCGCTGGTGAGCGGCGACCTGGCA
Source organism: Nocardia sp. NBC_00881 (assembly GCF_045207455.1). NCBI lineage: Bacteria > Bacillati > Actinomycetota > Actinomycetes > Mycobacteriales > Nocardiaceae > Nocardia > Nocardia sp. NBC_00881. The sequence continues at coordinate 6,483,143 of NZ_CP108798.1, read as the reverse complement.
CTGACAGCGTCCACGCTGACCACCGGCGAGGTGACCGTCGAGATCGCCCGTCGCCAGCCGGACGGGTCGTGGCTATGGGCCGTGGACCAGCCCGCACTCGTTCCGTAGCGGGGCGGCGGTGGGCCGGCGTGGCCGAGCCCACCGCCGCAGCCGCGTGTGGACGTGCGGCGGGGGATGTTGCTCGCCCTCCGCCAGCGCCGCGGCGTTCGGGACTCCGACTACTCCTGGGCGAACTCGGCGCGGCTCCAGCGCGCGCTCGCCGCGGCGAGCACCCCGGCGGTGCGGCCGTCGTGAGCTATCGCACATAGTTTCCCGAGTCGACCCCACGCGAAAGCGACATCGCGGCCGGACGACTCCGAGCTCAACCTGCGTAGGGTGCCGCTATCTGCAGTAACTCCTCGGTGCCGGATCAGGCGGATTCGCTCCTCGACCTCCATTCCGCCGAGCCGGTCCCGACCGGCGGTAAGCCTCCTGACGACGCGTAATACGCAGGTCATCTAGCCTGATGACGTGCCGCGGACGCGCCGTGAGCACACTATGGCGCACTGCAGCGATCCCCTAGTGAAAGCGAATGCCGATGATCCTGGTGGCTCAGGTCAGCGACACCCATTTCGATCTCGGCGCCCGCAACGCCGAACGTGTGGAGCGGGTCATGGCTTTCCTCGCCGACCTCCGTCGTAGGCCCGATGCCATCCTGGTGACCGGCGACATCACCGAGTGCGGAAAGCCGGAGCAGTACGCCGAGGCCAGGCGCGCCTTCGACGTCGACATCCCGGTGTATCCCATCCCGGGCAACCACGACGACCGCGCGGGCTTCCGCACCACCCTGCTCGGCGAGCCCGTTTCAGACGCGCCGATCAACCACGCCCCTCGCATCGGCGACCTCACCGTCGCCCTGCTGGATTCGAGCATTCCCGGCGAAGCCGGCGGGCAGCTCACCGACGAGACCTACGACTGGCTGCGCGACGTCCTCACCGCGGCGCCGGCCGCCAAGCCGGTCCTGCTCGCCCTGCACCACCCGCCCGCCCACCTGTTCAGCCCGGTCGTCGACGAGATCTCGCTTGCCGACCCGCAGCGGCTCGCCGCGCTGGTCGCGGGCGACGATCGCATCGTCGGCGTGCTCACCGGCCACGCGCACTCGTCGGCGACGACCCTGTTCGCGGGACGTCCGCTGCTGGTGGGGCCGAGCACCGCGTCCGTGCTGGGTGGTGAATGGGAGCTCGAGCTCCCCGACCATGTCATGGACTACGCGCCGGACCCAGCGGTCGCTCTACACGTCATCGATGAGAACAATCGCATGACGACCCACTTCCGCACGATCCCGATGGGCGGCCGCATCGGGGTACAGCCCGGCTGAGTTCGGTTTACCCGCCGGGAGCCAGGGCAATCGGGAGACGACAGCAACGCCTACTCCCGGAGGGCCCGCATGGTCGACCTACCAGCCGCAGTGGTGAAAGGCGCGTTCGCGACCGGAGCGCGGCTCCGGCACGCGCGGGTGTTCCACCCAGACGGCCTGCATCTGTCCGGGCGGCTGCACGCGGAGAGCGAGTTCGAGCCCCTCTTCGGCAGCGGCGAACGTGCCGTTATCGCGCGATTGTCCAAGGGGGCGGGCACGCCGTCGGGCCTACCCGATGTGCTGGGGTTCGCGTTCCGGGTGCTCGACCGCGATAACGAGCCATGGGACTTCGCCTTGGCCACGACCGGTGGTGGACCGTTGAGCCGATTCGTGTTCACGCCTGCCCGAGGCTGGGCCAGCGCCCGATACGGCAGCCTGCTGCCCTATCGGGTCGGAAAGTCCACGCCGACCTGGTTCTTCGCCGAGCCGGACGCCGACCAGCCCGGCTCGGCGTCGCTCGACGCGATGAACGAGCACCTGCGTGAACACATGGTGACCTTCACCCTCACCTCGAGCGGCATCGGTGTGCCACGCCTGCGGCTCGCCGAGCTGACGCTCCGCCACGAGGAACCCGCCGAGCATCGGACGGACTATTTCGATCCGATGCTCAACCATCCGCCCGAGGTGAAAATGTTCCCCGAGGCGGTCGGCAAGATTCGTGAGCTGGCCTACACCGGCAGTCGAAGCGGCCGGGGCGAAGCGACCTAACGTTGCGCGGCGCGTTCGCGTCGATAGGCCGCGGGGGTACCACCGGTCCACCGCTTGAACGCGTAGATGAACGTGGACGCTTCGGCGTAGCCGAGGCGGATCGCGACATCGCTCACCGAAAGCGGGGTGGCGGTGAGCATTTCCTCGGCCAAGGCACGTCGGACTTCGTCCAGAAGCGCACGGTAGCTGGTCCCGGCCGCGTCGAGGTGGCGGCGCAGAGTACGCGTGCTCATGTTGAGATCGCGTGCCACGGTGTCGATTCCGGGCGGCGCGGTGAAGCCGTCGGTGCCGCCGCGCGGCACGAGACGAGCACGCACCTCGGCGGCGATGCCGGTGCGGGCCCTGCGGCGGTGCACCAGGTCCCGGCACTGGGCCAGGCACATCGCCCAGGTGTGCTCGTTCGCCTGGGGCAGCGGCTGCTCGAGCATCACCGAATCGATGGCGAACAGGTTGTGCGGCATGTCGAACCGCGGTCGCACCACCGTGACCGCCCTGATCCGATCGGCGTAACTTGGTGCGGAAAAATGAAATTCGGCCCTGGTCAGCGGCAGATGCGTGCCGAGTAGGTCGCTCATCACCTGATGCATCGCGGTCACGTCGCGTTCGATGAGGAACTGCCGCACGTCGGCGGGCACCGACTCGTCGTGCACCCACGCGACGAACTCGGCCTCGCCCCACTCCGCCACCGGCAAGCAGAAGGTGAAGCTGAGGTCCAGGTAGCGCAGCGCGAATCTGATCGCCTCACCCAGCGTCGGGCTGCTGACGCAGGCGAAGCCGAAGATGCCGAACGTGGTGATCCGATAGCGGCGGCCGACCTCGATACCGAGAGCTGGCAGGTCGGGCCGTGCGCGGACGAGATTGCGGATCACCGTGAGCTCGGTGTGCGCATCGATCTGCGCGTCCGGGTCGCGCAGCTGCTGCTCGGTGAGACCGGTGCCGCGCAGCATGCGCGCAGTAGGGACATCGTGCTCGGCCGCAAAGCCGACCATCAGCGCCACGCTTGCCACGCCGCGCGGAAAATTCCAATCGCGGATTCCCGGACCTTGCACCCGCTGCACTCGGACATTATGGCCGGATATCTCGATACAGCTGGCAGAGGCTCCTACAGTGGAGTCATCCAGGGTCCTGTGAGGAGTCCCACATGACAGCAGGCAATGGGCCATCGATCCTCATCGTCGGCGCGGGTTTCGGCGGCATCGGCATGGCGATCGAATTGCGCCGCCACGGTCTCGATGACATCACCATCCTGGAGCGCGCCGCCGACCTCGGCGGCGTATGGCGGGAGAACACCTATCCCGGCGCGGCGTGCGACGTGCCGTCCCCGCTGTATTCGTACTCGTTCGAACCCAAACCGGACTGGCCGCAGCGGTACTCGGGGCGGGTCGCCATCCATGGCTACCTGCGCCGTGTCACCGAGCGGCACGGTGTACTCGACCTGATCCGGTTCGACACCGCCGTGACCGACGCGGAATTCGATGACGCGACCGGACGCTGGACGGTCCGCACCGCGGATGGGGATACCCGCATCGTCGATGTGCTGATCTCGGCGGTGGGCCAGCTGTCCCGCCCGGCCATGCCGAGCATCCCCGGTATCGACACCTTCACCGGCCCGTCGTTCCACTCGGCGGAATGGGACCACGATGTCGAACTCACCGGCAAACGCGTCGCCTGCGTCGGTACCGGAGCCAGCGCCGTCCAGTTCATCCCGAAGATCCAGCCGCAGGTCACCCACCTCACGTTGTTCCAGCGCACGCCCGCCTGGGTGGTCCCGAAATTCGACACCGACTACTCGCCGATCCAGCACAGCCTGTTCGCGCGGGTGCCCGGCGCGCTGCTGGTCGAGCGGTTCGGGTGGTGGTCGATCGCCGAGTTCATCTCGCTCGGGCTGGTCGAGTTCCCCGCGATCGCGCAGCTGGTGGCGCGCATCGCGTCGGAGCACCTGGCCAGGCAGGTCGAGGACCCACAGCTGCGGGCCGAGCTCACCCCCGACTATCCGGTCGGCTGCAAGCGCGCACTCTTCTCCAACGACTACTACCCCGCGCTGACCCAGCCGAACGTACAGGTGGAAACCACCGCTATCGCGGAGATCACACCGGAGGGCGTACACACCGCCGACGGTGTCGTGCACGAAGCGGACGTGATCATCTACGGCACCGGGTTCAAAGGCACCGAATTCCTCTGGCCGATGAACATCTACGGCCGCGCGGGCCGCAAGCTGTCGGACGCCTGGGGCGACGGCGCGCACGCGTACTACGGCATCTCGGTGCCGGACTTCCCCAACCTTTTCCTGGTCTACGGGCCGAACACCAATCTCGGCGTCGGCTCGATCATCTACATGATCGAATCGCAGACCCGCTACATCCGCCAAGCCGTCCAACTGCTCGCCGACCGCCCCGGCCACTGTCTCGACGTGCGCGCGGACCGGGAGGCGACCTTCAACACCGCCCTCCAACAGCGCCTCGCCCGCACCCCCTGGAACTTCTGCTCCAGCTGGTACCGCAACTCCGCAGGCCGGATCACCAACAACTGGCCAGGCTCCCAAACCAGCTACCGCCGCTCCATCCGCAAACTAGACCCCACCGCCTACACCCTCACCCCGACTCCTGACGCGTAACACTCCACGGAGGGGCCCTCTCGAATTGCCGCAAACGATGCGACCCTCGCCGGGCTGGCAGACTTGTTCCGTGAGTGCACTGCCCTTTGAGGGCGATCCGGGGGAGCAGGGGCCGCTACGTCCGATCGAGCTGGCCACCGGCGCCGTGCTGGGCGGCGCGACCGTCGGGCTGGTCACGGTCGGCTCGGTAATCCCGTTCGCCGCCGCTCTGCAACTGGTCGCCGCGGTGCCGATGGCACTGATCGCACACCGCTATCGGCTGCGGGCCCTGGTCACCGCCACCATCGCGGCCACGCTGGTCACCTTTGTCGCAGCGGGTGTGGTGCCCGCGATCGGATTGGTCTCGTCGGCAATGCTGGGCGGGATCATCGGCACGGTGAAGCGGCGCCGCGGCGGTGTCGTCGCGGTGTTCGGACTCTCGATGCTGACCGGACTGATCTGGGCATCGTTCTCCGTCGGGTCATTGCTGCTGCTCTCGGCGTCCCGCCAGCTGCTCTTCGACAACATCCGCAACGCCTCGCGCGGCGTTCAGGATCTCGCGGCGCGTCAGACGCAGCTGGAACCCCTCGGACGGGCCGCCGCCGACCTCACCGACTCGGTCCTGCACTGGTGGTGGGCCTGGATCGGCGGCGGTGTCGCGATGGGCATGGTCGCCACCGGACTGTTCTCCTGGTACGTACTCGGCTCGGTGCTGGACCGGCTCGTCTGGCTGCCGGGTCGAGATCGGCTGGACGCGCCGCGCGACGACCGGCCCATCGCGCCGCTGCCGGTGCGGGTGCGCGGCGCCGGATTCCGCTACCCGGGCGCGGTGCGCGACGCGCTGCGCGACATCGACCTCACCGTCGAAATCGGCGAATTCGTCGCGGTGGTGGGACACAACGGATCGGGCAAGTCGACGCTGACGCGGCTGCTCGCCGGGCTGCCACCTACCTCGGGAACGGTCGAGCGTCCCGGGTCGGCCGGCCTGGGGCGTCTCGGCGGAACAGCGCTGGTGTCGCAGCGGCCGGAGAGTCAGACCCTGGGAGTGCTCGTCGCCGACGACGTGGTGTGGGGATTGCCCACCGAGCTCGCCGCCGACGTGAATGTCGACGGACTGCTCGGCGAAGTCGGTCTCGGTGGCATGGGGGCGAAGGAGACCGCCACGCTTTCCGGCGGGCAGCAGCAGCGTCTCGCCGTCGCCGCGGCGTTGGCCCGTCGGCCCGCCCTGCTGATCGCCGACGAGGCGACCTCGATGATCGATCCGGACGGACGCCGCGAACTCGTGGAACTGCTCGCGGCACTGCCGAAACGGCACTCGATGGCAGTCGTGCTGGTCACCCATCACGAGGCCGACGCCGCCGCGGCCGATCGAGTCGTACATCTGGCCGCCGGACGCTCGGTTGAGCGCCTGCCCGCCTGGCCTCGCCCGGTGCGCGACGCCAGGCGCAGGCCGATGGGCGAGACGATCCTCGAGCTACGCGGCGTCCAGCACACCTACAACCGTGGAACCCCGTGGGAGGCGCCGGCTCTGCACGGCGTGGATCTGTCGGTGCGACGCGGCGAGGCGCTGCTCGTCGTCGGCGGAAACGGATCGGGAAAATCCACCCTGGCTTGGATCACGGCCGGACTGATCGAACCGAGTTCCGGCCGGTGCGAACTCGGCGGAAAGTCGATCACCAAGCAGATCGGACGGGTCGAGCTGGCCTTCCAGCATTCCCGCCTGCAATTGCAGAAGCAGACGGTCGGCGCGGAGATCGCGGACTGGGGCGGTCGGGCCACCGGGTCGGGCGCGGTCGGGCGCGCGCTGGACGCGGTGGGGCTGGATCGGTCCCTGGCCGCGCGCTCCATCGAGGAACTCAGCGGCGGACAGGCCAAGCGGGTCGTGCTCGCCGCGATTGTGGCGAGCCATCCGCAGGTCGTCGTGCTCGATGAGCCGCTCGCCGGCCTCGACCCCGAAGGTCGCGCCGACATCGTGGAACTGCTGGCGCGGCTACGAGATTCGGGCCTGACGCTGATCGTCATCTCACACGACGTAGCGGACATGGCCGCAGTGTGTGACCGGACGGTGCATCTGCGGTCCGGACGGATTCTGGCCGCCGAGTCCGCACGTGATACCGCGCTGCTTGCGAAGAGCCCTGTGCCGCACCGCGACTACCCGCCCGCGCCGCTGCGCCCACCCGGCGATGCGGCGTGGCGGCTCGAACACGGAGGTCGATGATGTCCGCTGAGTCGCCCCGGGAATTGGGAGTCCACCGATGAGCAAGCCATCAATCAGCACAGCCACCCGCGTGGTCGTCGCGGAGCCGAGCGCCAGCGAGGTGGAGTCATGAGCACCGTGCTGTTCCGTCAGGTTCCCGTCGCCAGCCCGGTGCACCGGCTGTGGGCGGGCACGAAGATGATCGGAGCGTTCCTGATCAGCCTGCTGCTGATGTTCCTGCCGTCCTGGCCGGTACTCGGCGTGATGGTCGCTTTCCTGGTGTTCGTCGGCGTGGTCGCCCGGCTGCCGCTCGGCACGCTGCCGCGTCTGCCGTGGTGGTTCTGGGCGCTGCTCGCCGCCGGAGCCCTGATCAACGTGCCGGTCGGCGGTGCTGCGGTGCTGCGGTACACGCAGGTGGTGGTGTTCGGACTGATCCTGGTGGCCGCCTCGTTCCTCATCGCGTGGACCACACCGATGAGCGACATCGCGCCTGCCCTGGCCAAACTCGGTGCACCGCTGCGCAAACTCCGGGTGCCCGTTGACGAATGGGCTGTCGTCGTCGCACTGACCCTCCGCGGCCTTCCGCTGCTGCTGGAGGAAATCCGGGTCCTGCGTGCCGCGCGCCAACTCCGCCCCAAGGGCAGCCTGCTTTACCGCGCCGCCGAAAACCCCCTGATCGACATTCTCACCGCCGCCATGGCGGTGTGCACCCGCCGCGCCGGCGAACTGGGCGAGGCGATCACCGCACGCGGCGGCACGGGGCAGCTCACCGCCTACCCCAGTGCCCCCAGCCACCGCGACGCCATCGCCCTCGCGGTGGTCCTCGCCGTCTGTCTGGGCGCCATCGGCCTGCACCTGCTGCTCTGAATCCGGCGACGAGCAGCATGAGAGCGGCCACGCGACCACGCCCTGCATGGCCAGGTGGCCTCGGTGGCAATCGCTGATCCGTGCGGTTCGATCGAAGAGATGTGACGGCAAGGGTACGTGTCGACGGCGCCGGCCCGTTCGACAGCGAATAGGCAACGGCTATAACAAGACTGGCACAATCAAAAACAGCAAGAATACCCGTTCAATTCGACGTCCAAACCCTTCAGTCACAGTACAGTTGCTTGTCGAGAGCTGTCTTCTTGATCACATCACGGCTGTATGCGTGTGCGGGGGAAGGAATTCCGGCGCCCGCGGCGTTCCCCAGTGGTCAGAACCTGATGAGATTGGAACCGGAAATGATTGTCCATAAAATCGCGGCGGCTGTGCTACCACTCGTCGCCGCGCTGACGGTGGGCGCGGGTACCACCCACGCGGAACCAGCCGCGACCCCCGTCCCGAACATCGAGTACAAGGCCCAGTTGATAGGTGAGAAGATCGTCACGACCCTCACCGGGGGCACGTTCTCAGCATCCGGCGGTTCGGTCGACGTCAAGGATGAAGCCGGAAACGTAGTGGTCACAATGCCGCTGGCCTTCCGGCAGGACGGGCTCGAGTACCCACTGCCTTATGCAGTGAAGGACGCAGACCGGGTGCTGGAGCTAACCGTAGTCAGGGATGCCGCGCACGCTCGCCCAGCCGCCACACCAGTCGCCTCCCCGTATGAGAACCAGCTAGCTCAGCAAGCCTTCTTGACTCAGTTCGGCATCGCCACCGCCGTTGGTGGATTCATCGGCACTGCCATTGGAGCGGCCATCGGACTGATCGGGATCGTCGGTGGTCCGGTAGGTATCGGCACAGTGCTTACCGGCGCCGCAATCGGGGCTGTCATCGGGACTCTGGTTGCCGGCGGCCCCACGTTGATCGTCGCCGGTATCGACCTGCTCAATACTCTCAACGCCCCGCCGGGAACCACCCAGTGGGTGGACGCCACCGGCCGCTAGAAGAACTGACACCCGCGCCCTCGACATGGCGCGCACCGAATCCCTGGTGATTCCGTGCGCGCCGTCTCGCTTCTCCACCCAACCGATGCGCGTCCTCCTCGCTTCCCATACAGCTATCGAGACACACCAGGATGCCTACTCACTCGGAGCAGCGCCACAGTCTCGAGTCGTGAACCCCACCACCCCTAGCGACAGCCCGGAGGATGGACTATCGCGAATGACATCCATCCGCCACCGGCACCCCCGCGAACCGATCCGCGAGGTACCCCATCGCCCCCGACGCCTCACCGATCGCCGTCGGATTGTGAGTCGGCAACATCGAATGCAGCGACGTGATGGTCGCCCCCTGCGCGCAGTACCGGCCGAGTAGGTCGGTGAATCCGGCTACGGGTATCACGTCGTCGGTCGTGCTGTGGTACAGGTACATCGGTACAGTGGGCGCGCTGCCGCCGAGCTCTTGTGCTGCCGTTGCGACACGAAAAACAGGATGGCCCAACACATTTGGTACCGTGGAAAAGTCGTCGGCCCGCGCCCCGACGTACTTCGGCACCAGATCGGACCCGCAAGCCGCCGCGTCCTCGGCCAGTGCCGCCCGCCCATGCTCGTTGAGCAATTCCAGGACGCCGTCGGCGGGATTATTGCGGGCGACCGCGAACAGGATGAGGAGCGCCAGCCCGGCCTGCACACCGCCGTCCGCGTGCCGGGCGATGGTGGGCCAATCCGCGGGAACACCGCCTGAGGTGATCCCGGCGAACCGGACGTCCGGCGCGTAACGCGGTTGCATCTGCGCGGCCCACAACGTCGCGAATGCGCCGCCCGAATAGCCCCATGCCCCGATCGGTGTGGTGGGTCCGAGGCCGGCCGCAGGGAAATCGCGGGCCGCCCGAATACCGTCCAGCACGCCGCGTCCGGAATTCACGCCGTCCAGAAACCGCGACTGCGGGCCTTCGTAGTCACTGGCCACCACGGCCCATCCCCGTCGGAGCGCTTCGGCCATGAATGGTGTGTCGATCAGCGTGTTGACCACGCCGGTATCCCAACCTCCGCGCAGCGCGAACGAGGGCGCGCACCGGGTGCCGAGACTGTCCTCGGGGACCTGATAGGACAGCAGTGGCCGCGCCCCCGGTCCGAACCACGGCAGCATCGGTACCATCACCGTCGCGACGCCGGGCGCGGGACGGTCGCTCGCGTCGGTGGTCCGATACGCGACCTGCCACGCCGAGACCGGAAGGGACAGACCGAACAGCGCGATCGGCCGCGAGTCCAGAACGGCGCCGTTCGGGTACGAGGCGAGGTCGGCAGGTGCCGCGTAGAAGGGGTCGTCGTCCGGGTGTGGCACACCTGCGAACGCCGCCGGGGCGGTGACCAGCATCGCGGCGAAGAGGGTCAGCGCCGCGAGAACGGCTGCCGGAATGGTCCGTATGACGCGCAGGCCCCGATGCGGCGACTGCCCAGTGGCAGACATTCCGTGAATCTTGTTCATCACGGCCTCCCCAGTCCGGCGAGACAGAGTGACCGTGCGCCGGGCGTCGTTGGCCTCGACTCACCTACTGCCTCTGGGTACTAACGGTACTGCCAGGTCAGAGGCCCGGCAACGGGTCACTTCCAGGTCGGACCCACCGCCGCGGCTGTCCTCTCTGCTGACTACAGTGGTGCGAAATAGCCCTTAGCGCAACCCGATCGCCCCAAGTTCCGCGCCGTCGGCGACCAGAACGCAACGAAGAGGAGTGGCCGAACATGCGGCATGGCAACGGATTGGACATCCCACAAGGACTCGCCGACGTGTGCGCGCCGGACCGGCTGGCAGTGATCGTCTACGACATGCAGGTCGGCGTGCTCAGCCAGCTGCCGGACGGCCCGGAGATCATCGAGCGCGTGGTGCGGGTGGTGGACGCGGCGCGGGCAGGCGGTTATCCCGTGGTCTTCCTGCGCCACTTCTTCCTGCCCGAGCGCCTCAGCGGAACGTTCGCGCTGCGCATGGCCATGAGCTGGCAGCAGGTGGATTCGGTGGACAAGGTGCGCTTCATCCTGCAACGCGACACCCCGGCCTTCGAGCTGGTTCCCGAACTGCGGCCGCGCGAGGACGAGGTGGTGTTCGACAAGACGTCGATGTCCGCGTTCGAAGGCACTCCGCTGGCTTCGATGCTGCGCGACCTGCGCATCGGCGCGTACGCGATCGCGGGCGTCGCACTGGAGATCGGCATCGCCCCCACCGTCACGCACTCCACCGACCTCGGTTTCGTTCCGGTGGTGATCAGCGATGCCTGCGGCGGCCGGGACAAAGAGGCCATGGCGCGCGCCTACGACGACTTCGAATTCCAAGGCCACACGCTGGTCACGGACATCGCCACCATCACACCGCTCCTCGCGGGCACCAACTGACGAAGCAGGGACATGCCGGCACACGGCCGGAATCGCTTCGGGCGGGCACTGCGACGCGGCGTGACCGCGCTCAGTTCGCGCTGTCCATCCACGCCGGATGCCACAGCCGACCTGTCTCGGTCCAGTTCATGAACCGCACCGCGCCGCCGAGCTTCGGCGTCACCCACACCGCCTCCTTACGCTCCTCCGCGGTGAGATCGTTGTCGAACGGGCAGGTCTTGCGCTCCAGCTTGCTCAGCCGTCGGGCCAGATCCCGCATCTCCGGCTCGGTGAACCCGGTGCCGACCCGCCCGACGTAGTACAGCCGCCCCTCGTGTGGAATGCCGACAAGCAGCGACTTGAAGTTCCTGGCCGCGCTGCGCCGCCAGCCACCGATCAGCACACCCTGGGTGCGCCAGTTGCGCAGCTTCACCCACGAATGCCCGCGCTTGCCCGGCATATACACCGAGTCCTTGCGTTTCGCGACCACGCCCTCCAGCCCGTGTTCCTGGCTGTAGTGCACCGCGTCCGCGCCCGAACCGTCCAGCCGCGGCGGCACCAGCAGCGACGGGGCATTCGCCGCCAGCGCCTCCAACACCCGGCGGCGGTCCGAATACCGTTTCCGGACAAGGGAGGTGCCGTCCAGATACAGGACGTCGAAGGCGACGAACACGGCCCGCGCCGCGTCGGCCTGCAACAACCCGAGGGTAGCGACGCCGTGATCGTCGAATACCACTGCCTCGCCATCCAAGACCACGCTGTGCCCGGCCAGTTCCCGCGCAAGCTTCCGCATCCCCGGGTAGCGATCGGTTACCACGTTCCCGGCCCGGCTGCGCAAAGTGACCGCGCCGGAGTCGACCTCGGCGATCAGCCGGAACCCGTCCCACTTGGTCTCGAAACACCATTCGTCGGCGTCGAGGTCGGCGACGTCGCCGGGGGTGGCCAGCATCGGCGCGAGACCACGCGGGAACGGCGACGCCCCGCTCGACGGGCGGATAATTCGACCGGCAGACGCCTCGGGTTCTGAACCGTGCTCCGCGTCGTCCGGCCCCGCACCGTTCTGCTCTCGCATGAGGTGCATCAGCCACTGGTTGCCGTTGGTCTGGATCAGCGCGTACCGCCCATTGAGCCGTCTGCCGTGGAACTGGACGATCACCTCGTCGTCGCGCCACTTCTCGGTGTCGTAGGTGCCGGAATCCCAGATCGTCATCTCGCCCCCGCCGTACTCCCCTTTCGGGATGGCGCCGTGGAAATCCAGATATTCCAGCGGATGATCCTCGGTGTGCACGGCGAGCCGGTTCTGGTGCGAGGAGGTCGGCGGGCCTTTCGGTACCGCCCAGGAGACCAGCACCCCGTCGCGCTCCAGCCGTACGTCCCAATGCAGTCGCCGCGCATGATGCTCCTGCACGACGTACCGGTTGTTCTCTGCCGACTCGGGCCGCTCGGCGGGAATCGGCTCGGGGGTGCGCGCCGGATCACGCATCGACCGGTACTTCGCCAGCGCGTCCGCGCCCGATTCCGCCGAGGCCGAGTCCAGCGGCGGGTCGAGCTCGGCCAGCAGATCACCATCCGACCGATACCGAGCGAGGACTTCGTCGAACAGCAAGTGCCGCAACCGCTTTCGGTTCTCGATCTCCTTCCAGGTGCGCGGTGCCGCGACAGTGGGTTCCGGGCGCCCGCGCAGCGAGTAGGGCGCGATAGTGGTCTTGGCCGGGTTGTTCTGGCTCCAGTCCAAGAAGATCTTCCCGCCGCGCGCCGACTTCGCCATCGTCACGGTGACAAGATCCGCGTGCAGCTTCTCGAGATTCGTGGCCACCTGCTTGGCCACCGTGGAGGCGCCGCCAGGGCTCAGCTCCCGATCCAGCGGCACGTAGAGATGAATTCCCTTGCTGCCACTGGTGACCGGGTACGTGCGCAAGCCGATCCCCTCGACCATGTCGCGTACCGCCAGCGCTACCCTGGCGCATTCGGCGAGCCCGGTCCCCGGGCCCGGGTCCAGATCGAACACCAGCCTGGTCGCCGAACCCATCCGGTCGCCGTCGAACCGCCATTGCGGCACATGGACTTCCAGCGACGCCTGCTGGCCGAGCCAGGCCAGCCCGGCCTCGGAATCGATCACCGGGTAGACGACCGTGCGTCCGGAATGCCGCATCGTATGTCGCTCGAGCCACGACGGCGCATGCGCCGCGAGATTCTTCTCGAAGAAGGAGGCCTCGTCGACTCCGTTAGGCCAGCGCTTCCTGGTAACCGGACGCCCCGCGACATGCGGGAGCATGGCGGGCGCGATCGCCGAATAGTAGGCGATGACTTCGCCTTTGGTGGTGCCGGTTGCCGGATACAGCACCTTGTCGAGGTTGCTCAGCTCAACCTCGACACCACCGAAATTCCGGCGGGAAACCATAACCGCAGTGTAGAGGCGGAGACCGACATTCGGCCCCCGCCACGACCTCAGGCCTGCGGCCCCTGCTGGCCGGACTGGTCGGGCGGGACCACCTTCTTGGCGGCCTCTTTGCCCTTCTCGATCTTGTCCGAGTACTTGCCGTGCGTCTTCTGGTCGATGAAGTCACCGGCCTTGTCGACCGCGTCGTTGATCTTGTCGGCGTTCTTGGCCGCAGCTTCCTTTCCCTTGCCGACCAGGCCCTTCAGAGTGTCCGCGAAACTCATCGCCGTCATTCCCTTCCTGTCGCCAACTATCCCGAGTAATTCATCCAACATTCTCCCACCAGGAATCCCCTGGGGAGACACCCCGCGGATCCACACGCTGCCCCGGCATCGGCACGGCGACGGTGGTGCCTCCGGCTCGAGCGGCCGCCACCATCCGCCGCACCGGCTCGGACCAACCGTGGAAGGCGAGGTTGAATGTCGCCCAGTGGATGGGCACGAGCAGGCCGCGCCCGGGATCGCCGGCACACAGGTCGGCGTGCGCCCGGACCGCCTCCTCCGGGTTCATGTGCACGTCCGGCCAACGCTCGTCGTATGCGCCGATCGGCAGCAGCGTCAGATCGAACGGACCGAGCGCCGCGCCGGCCTCGGCAAAAGCCTTGGTGTATCCGGTGTCACCGCCGAAGTAGGCCCGTCGCGTCGATCCGACGATCGACCACGACGCCCACAACGTGGTGTTACGGATCAGGCCGCGGCCCGAGAAGTGCCGTGCCTCGGTACAGGTCAGCACCAGATCGGCACCGTCTCTGCCACGCCCCAGCGCGGAGAGCGATAGAGAACCTCCCCAATCCAATTCGACGATCCGATCTTCTGGGACACCCCAGTGCCGCAGGTGCGCGCCGATACCGATCGGGACGAGGAACGGCGCGCTCTGGCGTAGCACCAGTTCCCGGACGGTCTCCTTGTCCAGGTGGTCGTAGTGATCGTGCGAGATGATCACCACATCCACCACGGGCAGTTCGGACAGCGGCTGCGGCACAGGGTGCATCCGCGCAGGTCCTACCATGGCCGACGGAGAAACCCGTTCGCTCCATACGGGATCGGTGAGAATCCGATAGCCGTCGACTTCGATCAGGGTGGTGGCGTGGCCGTACCAGGTGACAGCGAGGTCGGCCGCCTCGGGTGGTGCCTTCGGGGTCTGCAATGGGATCGGCCCTGGCGGCCTGCCCACGTTGCGCTTGGTCAGGGCTGAGACCAGCAGGGAGGGAGCCGAACCCGCGGCCAGCTGGCTGCTGGGCTCGGTGTTGTGGAACTGGCGGTCGCGGTAGCTCGTCGCACCCGCCGCGTACGGCTGGATCGCCGAGATCGAAGCGCCCATTGCGGAGGGGATGCCCCACACCGCCCGCACCACCCAGCTGATGCCGAGCGCACCCGCGGCCGCACCGGCGATACGTCGAAGGTTCATCATCGCCCCACAAACTTCGCCGCACGCTTTTCTTGTCGGGCCAAGCGTCCCTCCCTGGCGTCCTCGCTCGTCCACGCCGCCTCCAGCGCCGCGCGCTGCTGCGCGTTCTCCGGATCGCGGGTGCCGTCGTCGTTGAGCACCAGTTTCATGTGACGCAGCGACAGCGGCGCCAGCTCGGCGATCTCCTTCGCCCAGACCTGCGCCTCGGCGAGGGTGCCGATTCGGTTGGCGAACCCGAAGGCGTAGGCGTCGGCGGCCGACACCGGTTCCGCGCCGAGCAGGACAGTCCTGGCCGGACCACCACCGATCAGCGAGACCAGCCTGCGCATAGTCCAGCGGTCCACCGTGATGCCCAATTTCGCGGCCGGGATCGCTAGGTAGGCATCGGGCGCGAGCACCCGCAGATCCGAGGCCAGCGCCAACTGGACACCCGCACCGAACGCGCCGCCGTTGATCGCCGAAATAACCGGGATCGGCGCCGATTCGATCGTGTGCAGCATCTCCCGCAAGCCGGAGAGGAATTCGTCGGAGCGCACGCCGGACAGATCGGCGCCCGCGCTGAAGATCGGGCCTCGCCCGGTCACCACGATGACCCGCGCCTGATCGGCGACGGCGACGAGGACGGCTTCGCGCAGCAGCGTTACGAGCTCGCTGTCGAGCGCGTTACGACGCTCCTCCCGTTGAAGTTCGATGGTGACCACGTCACCATCGCGGCTGACGCCGAGCATGCGACCTCCCCAACTGAACGGTCCTTCTGATTCTCTTCACTCTGCCACAGCCGACCGCCCATTCCGTGCTGGGCGATACGATCACCGGCTGTGCCGACAGACTTCGACATCCTGGTGATCGGCGCTGGTCAGGCGGGACTGTCGGCCGGTTACCACCTCCAGCGTCTCGGGCTGCGTCCCGAACGGGAATTTCGGATCGTGGACCATGCACCAGGCCCTGGCGGCGCCTGGCAGTTCCGCTGGCCCTCGCTGACCCTGAACACGGTCAACAAGGTGCACGACTTGCCAGGCATGTCGTTCGCGGAAACATTGCCGCCTGGTTCGGACACCGCCCCCGCCGCAACCGCGGTTCCGCACTACTACGAGCTGTACGAGAAGCGGTTCGACCTGCGGGTACACCGGCAGGTGTCGGTCACGGTGGTCTGCGATCGCACCGAGGACGGTAGCCCGGCCCAGCGCGGTCCGCTGCTCAACGCGGAAACCGACGCGGCGGGCACCATCCGGGTGCGCGGCCTGATCAACTGCACCGGCACCTGGGAGCATCCGTTCATCCCGCGCTATCCCGGCGCGGAGACCTTCGCCGGCCACCAGCTACACACCCGCGGCTACCGCACCGCCGAGGAGTTCGCGGGCAAACATGTCGTCGTGGTTGGCGGCGGTATCTCGGCGGTGCAACTGCTCGACGAGATCTCCCAGGTCACCGCGACCACATGGGTGACGAGGACACCACCGCACTTCCGCGATGGCACGTTCACCGAGGAAGTCGGACGTGCCGCCGTGGCGATGGTCGAGGACCGGGTGCGGCACGGGCTGCCGCCCGGCTCGGTAGTTTCGGTGACCGGCCTGCGCCTCGACGACCGGTTGCGGGCAGCGCGGATGCGGGGCGCCCTCACGCGGTTGCCGATGTTCGAGCGCATCGAGCCCGGCGGGGTGCGCTGGGCCGACGGCACCTTCCAGCGGGCGGACGTGATTCTCTGGGCCACCGGATTCCGCAGCGCACTCGATCATCTTGCGCCGCTGCGGCTGCGCGGGCACGGCGGCGGGATCACCATGTCCGGCCGGCTGGCCACACAAGTAGCCGCCGATCCTCGGATCCATCTGATCGGTTACGGGCCGTCGGCGAGCACCATCGGCGCCAATCGCGCGGGGCACGCGGCGGCGATCGAACTTGCCGACCACCTGGGGCTGCGCTGACCGGCAGACCGGCGACCGGCTGGGTCAGTCCGACAAACCCATTGTGAAGGTGTCCGGGTCCGGACCGATCCGTTCGCCGCTGTCCAGCGACTTGATCGCGTCCATCTGCTCCGGGGCGAGTTCGAAGCCGAACACGTCGAAGTTCTCCGCGATCCGCGAAGGCGTGACCGACTTCGGGATGACGATGTTGCCCAGCTGCAGGTGCCAGCGGATGATCACCTGAGCCGGGGTGCGATCGACCGCGGCGGCAACGGAGACGATGGTGCTGTCATCGAGCAAAGTGCCTTGGCCGAGCGGGCTCCACGCCTCGGTGGCGATCGCGTTCGCCGCGTGGAACTCCCGCAACTCACGCTGGGCCAACCGGGGGTGCAGCTCGATCTGGTTCACCGCAGGGATCTCGCCGGTCTCGCCGATCACCCGCTGCAGGTTCGCGACCGTGAAGTTCGACACGCCGATCGACTTGACCCGCCCCTGCGACTTCAGCGCCTGAAAGGCGCGGAAAGTGTCGACGAACCGGCCGGCGGCGGCTACCGGCCAGTGGATGAGGTAGAGGTCGAGGTAGTCCAGGCCGAGCCGGTCGAGGCTGGCGTCGCAGGCGCGCAGCGTGGAGTCGTAGCCCTGCTCCGAGTTCCACAGCTTGGTCGTGACGTAGACCTCGTCACGCGGTACGCCGAACTCGCGGATCGCACGGCCGGTGCCCTCTTCGTTCCCGTAGATCGCGGCGGTGTCGATGCTGCGGTAGCCCGCCTCGAGCGCGGCGGTGACAGCCGGGAAGACACCCTCGGCAGGCACCTGGAACACGCCGAAGCCGAGTTGCGGGATCACGTTCCCGTCGCTCAGCACGATCGAGGGAACGGCGCTGGTCTCGCTTTTGAAGGTCACATTTCGACGGTAGAAGTGCGGCGGCGAACCGTCAATCACGGCCTCGGGCGTGTTGGCTTACAGTTTGCTGGATGCACCCCGACGTTCTTATGAGTACGTTCCGGGCCCGGCTCGCGTCCAAGACGCCCTGATCATCACACTCCAGCCCTGTACGAGCACGTTCGCGGGGCCGCGGGCGCCGCAGGACTAACACAGTCGGTCAGTCCGCCACGCCGGGCAGGCCCAGCCTGCGGTAGCGCGCCCTCCGCGCGGCGAGCAACTCCGGTTCGGATCGGGCACGCAGGCCGGCGAGTTCGCCTGCGACCGCGGCCACCATCCGGCGCGCGAAGTCCACGGGCTCGTCGGCGGCATCCGGATACTCGGGCACGATTCGGTCGACCACACCGTCGGCGAGCAGATCGGCGGCACTGATCCGTTGGGCCGCAGCGAGCTCCGCCGCGTGGCCGGTATCGCGGTACACGATGGCGCTGGCGCCCTCCGGCGGCAGCGGAGCGAGCCACCCATGCGTGGCGGCCAGCACCCGATCCGCGGGTAGCAGGGCCAGCGCGCCGCCGCCGGTGCCCTGACCGAGCAGTACCGAGATAGTCGGCGTGTCCAAGGCCACCAAGTCCGCGATACAGCGTGCGATTTCAGGTGCGAGGCCACGCTCCTCGGCCTCCTTCGACAGTGCCGCGCCCACCGTGTCGATGACCAGCACCAGGGGCAGCCTCAACTCCCGGGCAAGCGCCATGCTGCGCCGCGCCTCGCGCAACGCCGCCGGCCCCATGGTGTTCTCGCCCTCCTGGCCACGTCGATCGTGGCCGAACACCACGCAAGGCTGACCCCGAAATCGCCCGAGCGCGTGCGCGACCGTGCGATCCGACTCTCCTTGCCCGGTGCCGCTGAGCGGAACACGTTGCGTCACATGACGCAACAGGTCACGGATGCCTGGACGTTCCGGGCGGCGCGAGATCAGGACCGACCGCCACGCTGGACCGTCCTCGGGCCCGCCGCCACGAGGATTTTGTTCCGGCACAATCTTTTTCGAATGGCGGTCTGGTCGCTTCGCCGCGTCGGACAGCTGTAGCGTGGCGTCGCGTGCCGATTCTTGTCGCGACTCCGATGCGAGCGGGTCGCGATCATGTGTCATGTCAGGTTGAGCAGCAGCGGAATCCGGCGGCTCGACTCCGCTGAACACGCTCAGAGCGCGATGGGCTATGCGGCGGAATACCGAGATCGGGAGGACGCCATCGATGACGCCGCGGCGGTAGAGGTTCTCCGCAGTCTGAACATCTTCCGGAAAGGGTCTGCCGTAGAGGGTTTGATAGACCCGGGGACCGAGAAACCCGATGAGGGCGCCCGGTTCGGCAAAGGTGATGTGCCCCAGCGAACCCCACGAGGCGAAGACACCACCCATAGTCGGGTTGCGCAAGTAAACCAGATACGGATACCCGGCGGACTTGTGTGCAGCGACCGCACCCGCGATCTTCACCATCTGCACGAAGGCGACGGTGCCCTCCTGCATCCGGGTGCCGCCCGAGGTCGGCGAGGCGACCAAGGGCACGCCGAGTTCGGTGGCACGCTCCACCGCAGCGACGATCCGCTCCGCCGCGGCAACCCCGATCGAACCCGCCAAGAATTCGAACTCGCAGGCAATCACGGCCACACGGCGACCACGCAGCAGCCCTTCCCCGGTGAGTACCGACTCATCGGTGCCCGCCGCTACCGCCGCATTCCGCAGCGCATCGCGATACCGCGGAGTCGCAGCCACCGTCACCGGCGGCCGGTCCCAACTGACGAACGATTCCGTGTCGAGCAGTTGCTCGAGCAGCTCCCGCGCCGAAATACGCACCGGGCGAGCCTATCCGGCGGAATCCGATGAGCCGGGGTGCCGCGCGAGCACTCAGTAGCCCTGCATCACCTTGCGCAGTGCGTACTCGGTGAGCGTGACCAGCGCATGCTTGGCGGGCTCACGACGCCGAGCATCGATGGACAGAATCGGCACATCGGCGGGCACGGCCAGTGCCTGCCGAATGTCCTCGATCGGGTACCGCGGTGCGTCGTCGAATTCGTTGAGCGCCACCAGGAAGGGTAGGCCGCGCGCTTCGAAGTAGTCGACCGCCGCGAAGCTGTCCTCCAGCCTGCGAGTGTCTACCAGCACCACGGCGCCGATGGCGCCGCGGATCAGGTCATCCCACATGAACCAGAAGCGGTACTGGCCCGGCGTACCGAAGAGGTACAACACCAGATCGTCGGCGAGGCTGATGCGGCCGAAGTCCATCGCCACCGTGGTGGTCGACTTCATCGGAATGCCGGTCAGGTTGTCGATACCGGCGCTGGCATTGGTCACCAATGCCTCGGTGCGCAGCGGAACGATCTCCGAGACAGCACCGACCAACGTGGTCTTGCCGACACCGAAGCCACCCGCGACCACGATCTTCGCCGAGGTCGGCTTGCTGGTACGGGTGTCGACCTGCGCCGTCGAATTAAATACGCCGGAGTCCACTGAGAACCCTTTCGATCAGCTCGCGACGTTCATCGTCGCTGGAATCGTCTTTCAAAGTTGCCGAAACGCGCACGTGCCCGGCCTCGATCAGGTCGGCCACGAGCACTCGGGCTACCCCGATGGGGATACCCAGTCTGGCTGCTACCTCGGCAACGGACGGCGATTCTCTGCACAACTCCACGATTGACGTCTCGATGTTGCTCAGTTCGAACTGCCGCTCCAGGGCGACCGGATGCGATGCGACAAGGGCCTCCAACGCCAACTCGACCGCGGGCCTGGTGCGGCCTGCGGTCAGCGAGTATGGCCGTACGAGGCTCGGCTCGACGCTCCTCATGCGGTGATCTTCTATGTCCATCCCACCATCAGGAACCCATCGTGACGCGTGGTGTGGCCTGAACCGACTGTCCCACACGTTCGACCAACAGAGCCATCTCGTAGCCGACCTGACCGATGTCACAGGACGTGTTCGTCAGCACCGCGAGATAGGAGCCATCGCCAACTGCCATGAGTAGCAAGTAGCCGTGCTCCATCTCGACGACGGACTGCAGCACGGTTCCGCCCTCGAACAGATTCGAGACGCCCACTGACAGACTGGCCAGGCCCGCCGTCACGGCCGAGAGCTGCTCGGCACGATCGACGGGCAGCTGGGCGCTCGCGGCCATGAGTAGGCCGTCAGCCGAGACCAGGACAGCATGGGCTACGCCAGGAACCTCGTTGGCAAAGTTCGAAACCAGCCAATCCAGCTGACGATTCGTACCACCTAGATCGGGGTTCATCGGTCTCCTTTATCTCCGGTTAGGTTCATTGCTCTCATTGCGCGGCCATCCCGGACGCCCTGCTGGTGACGACTCAAGCTGGACCTGATTGTTTCTGGATCGCGATGCGGCGCCCGGTCCACCGCACCACTTACGGCGCCCGGGACAAGCCTTCCGCCCGGATTGCGTTGCGGCAACCCGGCCGCCGTTTTCGTTTCGGACTGCGCCTCGCTCGCTCGACGAGCCGCCTGCCAGCCTTCGTCACCCGGGGAGTCGAACGACTCGGCCATCTGGGACCGATCGCTGTTGGGATCCGAAAGCCACGCCGACATCATCTCAGCGAAGATCGGCGTACCCATCGACGGCCCCGACTCGGGCGCGGGTTGCAGCCTTGTCTGGAAGAAAGAGGCTGTCTTCGCCGGGTTGGACCGGTAGCTGTGCTTGCCAGGATCGCGCGCCTGCGAGACGGCGGGCTGCTCACTACTGGCACTCACCGCGGGCTCGGTGCTGCGATCCCGTTGCGGCAGACCGACTCCCGGCGGCACGGGCTCACGCCGCGGTACCTGGGCGCCCGGCTGCCGCTGCGGCAGGCCGGTCGGACCGGCATTGCGCTGCGGCAGGCTCGCCGCTGCGGACGAACGCTGCGGCAGACCACCGATACCCGGCTCACGCTGCGGCAGACCACCGATGCCCGACTCGCGCTGCGGCAGACCATCGCTGCCCGACTCACGGCGGTGCAGACCGTTCGCGGCGGGGTCCCGCTGAGGCAGACCGTTCGCGGCCGGATCTCGCTGAGGCAAACCGTTCGCGGCCGGATCTCGCTGAGGCAAACCGTTCGCGGCCGGATCCCGCTGAGGCAAACCGTTCGCGGCCGGATCTCGCTGAGGCAAACCGTTGGAGGCGGAATCCCGCTGGGGTAGACCGTTCACGGCCGGCAGCGCACCCGAACTCGGCTCCCGGCGGTGCAAACCGTCCGCGGCCGGATCCCGCTGAGGCAAACCGTTGGAGGCGGAATCCCGCTGGGGTAGACCGTTCACGGCCGGCAGCGCACCCGAACTCGGCTCCCGGCGGTGCAAACCGTCCGCGGCCGGATCCCGCTGAGGCAAACCGTTGGAGGCGGAATCCCGCTGAGGTAGACCGTTCACGGCCGGCAGCGCACCCGAACTCGGCTCCCGGCGGTGCAAACCGTCCGCGGCCGGATCCCGCTGAGGCAAACCGTTGGAGGCGGAATCCCGCTGAGGTAGACCGTTCACGGCCGGCAGCGCACCCGAACTCGGCTCCCGGCGGTGCAAACCGTCCGCGGCCGGATCCCGCTGAGGCAAACCGTTGGAGGCGGAATCCCGCTGAGGTAGACCGTTCACGGCCGGCAGCGCACCCGAACTCGGCTCGCGCTGCGGCAATCCGGTGGGAGCGGAAGCACGTTGCGGCAGACCGTTTGCGGTTGCGTCGCGCTGCGGCAGACCACCTGGCGTCGAGTCACGCTGCGGCAAACCGGACGCGGGCTGACGCTGCGGCAAACCCGACGCAGACTCACGCTGCGGCAAACCCGACGCAGACTCACGCTGCGGCAAACCCGACGCAGACTCACGCTGCGGCAAACCCGACGCAGACTCACGCTGCGGTAGGCCGTTTGCGCTCGGCTGGCGCTGCGGGAGGCCGGTGCTGGGCTGCGGTACACCGTTGATGCCAGGATGACGCAGCGGTAGTTCGCCCGAATTCGGCTCGCGCGGCGGCAGACCAGTGCCAGTCGGTTCGGACGGACCATCCGGCCTGCGCGGCGGCGGACCGCCCGGTCCGAGGTTGCGTTTGGGCAGGTTGGCCGCGGCCAGCTTGCCGCGCTGCGGCATGCTCGAATTCTGGCCGGGCGTTCCTGGCGCGGGACGCAACGACGCACCCGACTGTTGAGCGTCCGAATGTGAACCGGACGACATCGACGAACCCGGCTGACGGCGCGGCAGACCGCCGGGGCCTGACGGGATCGGCCCGCTGGATGGTGCGCTGGGCGTGGGGTTGGCTGCCGGAATCGGCCCGCTCACCCGGGGATCGACTGTGACCATGACATTGCCCCCCGGGGTGCGCGTGATCGCCCGCGTCTGCATGGACGACTGCGCCGACGGCCGCTGCGGCGCGGAGAGCTGCGGTGCGGGTTGCGGGGCGACGGGCTGCCCCGCGATCGGCTTCTCCGCGACGATCAGACCGATCGGCACATGCACGGTGACGGTCACGCCGGGATCGCGGGCGGTATCGAAGGTGGGCCGCAGCCGCACCGAGAGGCCGTGCCGCTCGGCGAGCCTGCCGACGACGAAAAGACCCATATGGCGGGCGGTGTCGGGGCCCGGCTCCGCGGTCTGCTCGAGCCGCCGGTTGATGTCGGCCATCTCTGCGGGCGGCATACCGATACCACGGTCAGCGACCTCGATGAGCAAACCTTGGTCATGCGCCTGCGCGAAGGTGAACTTGACGTCGGTCTCCGGCGGCGACGCCCGCAGCGCGTTGTCCAGCAGCTCGGCAAAGAGATGCGCGAGGTCGGAGGCGGACGGCTCTTTCAGCGAACCGCGCGGCGTCGCGCCGAGTTTCACGCGCTCGTAGTCCTCTACCTCGGAGATCGCGGCACGCAGCACGTCGCCGATCTCGACCGGAGCCGACTTAGCGCGGCGTTGCCTGGTACCCGCGAGAATCAGCAGGTTGTCGCCGTTTCGGCGCATACGCGCAGCGAGATGGTCCAGCCGGAACAAGTTCTCCAGCAGGCGCGGGTCCTTCTCGTCGTACTCCATCGCCTCGATGAGGGTGAGCTGGTGGTCGACGAGCGACTTCGACCGCCGAGCCAAGGTCTCGAACATGTCATTGACCTGCGAACGCATCTTCGCCTGATCGCTCGCCAGCCGCAGCGCCTGACCATGGATGTCGTCGACGGCGCGGGCCAGCTGACCGATCTCCTCGGTGCTGCGCACCGGCATCGGCTCCAGCGGAACCTCCTCCGGCGAGGCACCGTTGCGCAGCTCGGCGACCTCCTGCGGCAAGTCACTCTCGGCCACGCGCAGCGCGGCGAGACGCAGCCGGTGCAGCGGAACGATCATCGAACGGGC
The DNA here is from genome assembly GCF_045207455.1 of Nocardia sp. NBC_00881. Classification (NCBI taxonomy): domain Bacteria; kingdom Bacillati; phylum Actinomycetota; class Actinomycetes; order Mycobacteriales; family Nocardiaceae; genus Nocardia; species Nocardia sp. NBC_00881. Next base: position 6,459,043 of record NZ_CP108798.1, on the reverse strand, counting down.
GACGAAGACTGCGAGCAGGAGCGCGGCAAGGATGGTCGCGATGACGACCACGGTGTAGGTCCACGCGCCGCCCTGGGCTGTGGACACCAGCTCGTTCATCGCGGAATCGATGTCCTTGGTCGCCTTGCCGACGACGTGCTCGTAAACCGCGAGACTGTCCTGGAGCGACTTCTTCAGGTCACCGACCGGGAGCTGGCCCGCCTGAGCCTGCGGACTGGTCAGCAGCGCGATCCTGGTGTCGATGCCAGCACGCAGATCGGCGATCGAGGTGTCGCCGTCGGAGAAGCGGTGCGCGAGCACGTTGAGCAGTGCGCGCTCGGTGTTGGACGCGACCAGGAAGCTCTGCACGCCGGACTGCTGGTTGCGCAACACCTCGGAGAAGGCCGCGACTTCGCTGACCAGGGTGGCACGGGTGTTGAGCGAGTCGACCAGCCGCAGTTTGGCCGCGTCCACGGCGGTGTCGCTGACTTGGCCGACCGTGGTCTCGACGGTGCGCACGCTGTCGTTGACGACGCGATCCATCAGCGCGACAGAGTCCGAAGGCGGACCGGTGATAGGCAATTTACCCTGGGCACGGACGCCCTTGGCCTGAGTGAGCATGCTGTCGATGGCCGCGCGTGCACCGGGCACGCTGTCGAGCCGGCTGATCGCGTTCTCGGCGTTGGCGATCGCCTTGTCCAGATCCGCCAGATTCTGATCAGTAGCTATGGATTGGTTGCCCAGCGAGACCATCTGGGAGCTCGCAGTGGTCGCGGTCTGCGCGCTGAGCGCGGTGACCGCCGGGATGGCGGCGACGCTCTCGGCGATGTCGGCGAGCCGGTTCGACTCCGCGAACTGCGCCGAAATTCTGGACACGCCGAGCCCGACCGCGACCGCGAGTGGAACAGCGAGGACCGCTGTTACCTTCCAGCGCAGGTCCCAGTTGCCGAGCGCCCAGCGCTTATTGCCGGACCTAGCGGCGTCACGCATCTCCCACTCACTTTCCAAACTGGCCTCTACCACGCACCATCAACCGAACCTCCACAATCGCGTGCTTGGCTCGACAGGTGGAGCTGGCCGAGAGCTGCGGCTGGCCGAGAAATTGCGTCTACGACGGCCCAAAATAAGTGACATCAGATTCTAACGGATCAATAACTTCTTGGGCGACTTGGCGTGATGTTGCGATCATTGACCTGCCAGTTCCAGGCAAAACCTAAGGTCGCGGCACCCAACCGGGCGTCGCGTGAAGTCTGCCACAATCAACCGGATCTATCGAGGCGGGCATCGAGGCGAGGCTAGGGAGTCACGGGGTTGAACGTGAGGCACGAGTACCGACCGGCCTACCAGACCAGCTTGGTCGATCCCGCCGAGTTCTGGGCCGCTGCGGCCACGGCGATCGATTGGGACGTGCCGCCGACGCAGATCGTCGACACCAGCGCTCGTCCGGCGGCCAGATGGTTCCCCGACGCTCGCCTCAACACCTCCTTCAACGCGCTCGACCGGCATGTGCACGGAGGCACCTCCGATGACAGAAGCCGCGCGCATCAGCCCGCTTTGATATACGACTCCGCTATCACCGACACCAGAGTCGTTATCACCTATGCCGAGCTGCTCGAGCAGGTGTCCAGGTTCGCCGGAGCGATGGCCGGGCTCGGCGTCTCGGCGGGCGATCGTGTGGTGATCTACCTACCGATGATCCCCGAGGCGGTCGTCGCGATGCTGGCTTGTGCACGGATCGGCGCGGTGCACTCGGTGGTGTTCGGCGGCTTCGCCGCGCCGGAGCTGGCGGCACGTATCGATGACGCCGAACCTGTGTTGATCGTCACAGCGTCGGGCGGCCTCGAGCCGGGCAAGAAGATCGAATACCCGCCGATCGTGTTACAGGCTTTGGATCTTGCCGAGACCACCGCGCCGCGCACGGTGATCGTCAAACAGCGGCCACAGTTCCAGACCATCCCCTTCCCTCCGCCGCAGCCCGCCACCGGCTTCCTACCGAGCTCCACCCACACCGTCGCGGCGCGATGGCTCGATTGGGACGACGCTGTCCGCGATGCGCCACTCGCCGATCCGGTCTCGGTCGCCGCGACCGATCCGCTGTACATCCTCTACACCTCCGGCACGACCGGGAAACCCAAGGGCGTGGTCAGGGACAACGGCGGGCACGCGGTCGCCCTCGCCTGGTCCATGCGCAACATCTACGACGTCGACGCAGGTCAGGTGATGTGGGCGGCATCCGATGTCGGCTGGGTTGTCGGCCACTCCTACATCGTCTACGCCCCGCTGCTGGTCGGCGCGACCACGCTGCTATACGAAGGAAAGCCGATCGGCACCCCCGATGCGGGGGCCTACTGGCGGGTGATCGCCGAGCACAAGGTCGACGTGCTGTTCACGGCGCCGACCGCGCTACGCGCGATCCGCAAGGCCGACCCCGGCGCCGAACTGGCGCGCGAATACGACCTGTCCTCGCTGCGCGCGCTGTTCTGCGCAGGCGAACGGCTGGACCCGGCCACCTATGCCTGGGCCGACGAGATCCTGCTCGCGGGCCGCTCCGACTGCCCCGTGGTCGACCACTGGTGGCAGACCGAGACCGGTTGGCCGATCTGCGCGAACCCGCGCGGCATACAGCAGCTCCCGATCAAGGCGGGGTCGGCGTCGGTGCCGGTGCCCGGCTATCGACTACGTGTGCTCGATTCATCCGGCAATGCGGTGGCTCCGAACACCGAGGGCAATATCGTCATCGGACTGCCGCTGCCGCCCGGCACCCTCACCGGACTCTGGCACGACGACGCCCGCTACGAACGGTCCTACCTCTCCGCCTACCCCGGTCATTACCTCACCGGCGACTCCGGCTATTTCGACGAGGACGGCTATCTCTTCGTCCTCGGCCGCAGCGACGACGTCATCAACATGGCCGGGCACCGGCTCTCGGCGGGCAGCATCGAGGCGGCGATCGCCGGTCACGACGCGGTCGCCGAATGCGCCGTGATCGGTCTGCCCGACGAACTCAAGGGCCACCGCCCCCTGGCCTACGTGGTGCTGAAGTCCGGCGTCGAGATCGATCCCGCACAGCTGCGCGATGAACTGATCCAGCGGGTACGCGACCAGATCGGCGCGATCGCCACCCTGCACGACGCGGTCGTCGTGACCGCGCTGCCCAAGACCAGATCAGGCAAGATTTTACGCAAGACCATCCGGCAGATCATCTCCGGCGAGACGTTCGAGGTGCCATCCACGATCGACGATCCCGCAGCGCTCGTGTCGCTGGCGGAGCAGATCCGCGCGGCGCGGCCGATGCAGGAGGAGTCGGTGCCGGACACCATCGAGAATCCCGACGATGTGGTAGCGCCCGACGTGGACTCGGTCGCGCGGTCCTGAAGTCGCGGTCCGGCAACGCTTCTCAGAGTTTCCTCAGAGAGCGTTCACCCGCGCGCCAGCTGCCCGTAATAGCCTCGAGACAGAACCCCTCGATGATCTGGAGGCAGCATCCATGAAGCTTTCCGTAGGCCGTCCCGCCGTCACCGCACTCGCCGCAGGAGGATTCGCCACGGTTGCGTTGTTCCTCAGTCCCGCGATCGCGGCCGCCGATCCGATGGAGCTGGCCGCACCACTGCTGGATTCCACCTGTTCCTTCGCCCAAGTCGACGCCGCGCTGCACGCGAAGGCACCGCAGCTGGCGGCGATGCTCGATGCCAACCCGACGCAGAAGGCCGAGCTGCAGCGCAAGTTCGATCAGCCGGTCGAGCAGCGGCGTGCGGATTTGCGGCGGACCATCGACGCGAACCCGGAGGCGGCACGTGACGCGGAGAATGATCCGCGGACCGCGCAGTTGCGCGACACCTTCCGTGTCGTGGCCGAATCCTGCCACAGCTATTGAGCTGTTCCGCCTCGCTCCCCCGCCTCTCCGGGTCTTTAGGCCGTACTAGTCGGGTGACGCGGGATTTGCGTTCAGGTCCTACGTCCGGTGCCACTCGAGTTCTGGGCGTACCCGGTGAGTTACCCATGTTCTTACGAAATCAGTAGTTACGTGGCGTGCCGTACCAGTCGAGCAGCGGGATTCTGTTCAGGTCCTGCGTCTGGAGCGACCAGCGGTGTGGCCTTCCTGCCATGTGCCGACGAAATCAGCAGGTCACCTAACCGATACCTTCTCCAAGTGGCGGCACAATGGATGACGTGACAACTTCGATCCCGACCGTCCTCGTCGTCGACGACGACGAGGACGTGCTCGCGTCGGTCGAACGCGGACTGCGGCTGTCCGGTTTCCACGTGCTGGTGGCCAGGGATGGCGCGCAGGCGCTGCGCAGCGTGAACGAACACGCGCCGGATGCCGTCGTGCTGGACATGAACATGCCCGTGCTCGACGGCGCGGGCGTCGTCACCGCATTGCGCGCGATGGGCAATGAGGTGCCGATCTGTGTGCTCAGCGCCCGCGCGTCGGTGGATGATCGCATCTCCGGGCTGGAGTCCGGCGCCGACGACTATCTGATCAAACCGTTCGTGTTGGCGGAGCTGGTGGCGCGAATCCGGGCGCTGCTGCGCAGGCGGTCGGACACTCCTGCTCCGGCAACCCCTGGCGCGATCACCATCGGTGCGCTCGAGGTGGACGTCGCCGGCTACCGCGCATTGCTGCACGGTCACGAGATCGAGCTCACCAAAAGAGAATTCGAGCTGCTGGCCACGCTGGCCAGGAACGTCGGCGTGGTGCTGAGCCGCGAACGGCTGCTGGAATTGGTGTGGGGCTACGACTTCGCGGCCGACACCAACGTGGTCGACGTCTTCGTCGGGTACCTGCGCCGCAAACTGGAGGTGGACAGCACACCCCGACTGCTGCACACGATCCGCGGTGTCGGGTTCGTCCTACGAGCGCCGAAATGACCGAGCCCGCGCTTCATCCGGCTCGAGAGGCGGCACCGGGCACGTTCGCCGCGCCGCCGAAAAACCATCGGCGGCGTTCGTTTTCGCTGCGCACCAGGGTAGCGGGTGCCGCGGCGGCAGGCGCGATCGTCATTGTGACGCTGATCAGCCTGCTCAGCATCCGCGCCATCGAGCGCAACAACGTGCAGCAGTCCGACCAGCAGCTCGCCATCGCGGCGCGTATCGTGCTGATCGAGCCGGTCATCGCGGTCAACTTCATCAGCGTGACCGGGCTGAACAACGACATGGCCGTCACTGTCCGCGACAAAGGCGCGATCACGGCGAGCACCACGACCGAATTGCCCGCGCTGCCTACCGGTTCGCGCACCACCACAGTGGGCGGCACCCCGTACCGGATCCTGACCACCACGGAGATTCAGCCTGCGGGACGAGTGGTTTCGCTCGGCATACCCGCGGCGGGCGCGGCCGAGGCTACCGCCGAGCAGCAGCGCTGGGTCCTCGGCGGCGCACTGCTGGCCATCGCCGCCGCAGCGGCGCTCGGCTGGTTGCTTGCGGGCGCAGCGGTACGCCCGATCGTCCGGCTCACCCGGCAGGTCGGCGCACGCAGCGCGTTCCCCGATCCGCGCAATCCCCAACCGCCCGTGGAAGGCTCGGGCGTGCGCGAGGCGGAGAAGCTGGCCGACGCGGTGAACACGATGCTGCAGCGCGTGGACCAGGCACAGGCGGAGACTGCGGCCGCGCTGGAGACCGCGCGTGACTTCGCCGCCGTGTCGGCACACGAACTGCGCACCCCGCTCACCGCGATGCGCACCGACCTCGAGGTGCTGCGCACCCTCGATCTGGACGAGGCACAGCGCGCGGAGATCCTCGGTGACCTGCAACACAGCCAGGGCCGGGTGGAGACGACGCTCACAGCACTGGAGCGGCTGGCGACCGGCGACCTGACCAACGAGCACGACCACGTCGCCACCGACGTGGGGGACCTGTGCGACCAAGCAGCGCATGACGCCATACGGCACTTCTCCGGCCTCACAGTGCACATCGACTCCGACGCCGAGCTGGTGACCCGCGGTCTGCCCGCCGGGCTACGCCTTGCCGTGGACAACGCCCTCGCGAACTCGGTGAAGCACGGCGGGGCCACCGAAGCCCTCGTCTCCGCGCATCGTGCGGCCAACAGCCACATCGTCATCACCATCGACGACAACGGGCGTGGCATCCCACCCGATGAGCGCGAAGCCGTCTTCAACCGCTTCTTCCGCGGCAGCCAGGCAAGCAAGGGCGGCTCCGGACTCGGCCTCGCCCTGGTCGCGCAACAGGCCCAATTACACGGCGGCCGCGCTTATTTCGATGACGGCACCCTCGGCGGCGTCCGCCTGGTCCTCGTGCTCCCTGACCGTGTTTGATTGACAGCCGATCCCGTCGGCCGCCCAACGCGACCACATCGGCCTCGTCCCCGCTTCAGAGCGAAGCGAGACCGAGCATTGCTCGGTCGCGGCCCGGCTCGCATCCGCTCGGATACGAGCCATTAAGGGGCCGCGAACACGCAGCGCCGCAGGCGCTGCCAAAAATTACTGAGCGTTCAGCAGGTCGATCACGAAGACCAGCGTCTTGCCGGACAGGCGGTGGCCTGCACCGGCCGGGCCATAGGCAAGCTCCGGCGGGATGGTCAGCTGACGACGGCCGCCGACCTTCATGCCAGGGATGCCGTCCTGCCAGCCCTGGATCAGGCCGCGCAGCGGGAAGGTGATGGACTCGCCTCTGTTCCACGAGGAGTCGAACTCCTCGCCGGATTCGAATTCGACGCCGACGTAGTGCACCTCGACGGTGCCGCCGGGCACGGCTTCCTTGCCCTCGCCTTCGATGATGTCCTTGATCACCAGCTCGGTGGGCGCGGGCCCCTCCTGGAACTCGATCTCCGGTTTGGTCATTCAGCTATCCCCTTCGATAGGTGGGTGGGTGGGAATTCGTCAACGGCTGGCGATCTCGCCGTAGTCGCGGGCGCCGTAGCCGGTGTAGATCTGCCGCGGACGGCCGATCTTCAGAGGTTCGCTATGCATTTCGCGCCAGTGCGCGATCCAGCCAGGGAGCCGACCCATCGCGAAAAGCACGGTGAACATACGGGTCGGGAAGCCCATCGCCTTGTAGATGACGCCGGTATAGAAGTCGACGTTCGGGTACAGACGCCGCTCGATGAAGTAGTCGTCGGTCAGCGCGGCCTCTTCCAGGGCCTGGGCGATATCGAACAGCTCGTCGGCGCCGCCCAGCTTGCTCAGGATGGCGTCGGCGTGCTTTTTGGCGATCGAGGCGCGCGGGTCGTAGTTGCGGTAGACGCGGTGCCCGAAGCCCATGAGCTTCACGCCGTCTTCCTTATTCTTGACCTTGCGGATGAACTCCTTGACGTCGCTGCCGTTGGCCTTGATGCCGTCGAGCATCTCCAGCACGGCCTGGTTCGCGCCGCCGTGCAGCGGGCCCCACAGCGCGTTGATGCCGCCGGAAACCGAGGTGAACAAGTTGGCGTCGGACGAGCCGACCAGGCGCACGGTCGAGGTGGAGCAGTTCTGCTCGTGGTCGGCGTGCAGGATGAGCAGCATGTCCAGGGCTGCGGCGATCTCGGGGTCGACCTCGTAAGGCTCGGCGGGGAAGCCGAAGGTCATCCGCAGGAAGTTTTCCACCAGGCTCAGCGAGTTGTCCGGGTAGAGGAACGGCTGGCCGACCGACTTCTTGTACGAGTAGGCGGCGATGGTGGGTAGCTTGGCTAGTAGTCGGATGGTGGATAGCTCGACCTGCTCGGGGTCGCGCGGGTCCAGCGAGTCCTGGTAGTAGGCCGACAGCGCGTTCACCGCGGACGACAGCACCGGCATAGGGTGCGCGTTGCGCGGAAAGCCGTCGAAGAAGCGCTTGAGGTCCTCGTGCAGCAGCGTGTGCCGGCGGATCCGGTCGGTGAAGTCCTCGAGCTGGGCCTGCGTGGGCAGCTCGCCGTAGATCAGCAGGTAGCTGACCTCGATGAAGGTCGAGGACTCCGCAAGCTGGTCGATGGGGTAGCCGCGGTAACGCAGGATCCCCGCCTCGCCGTCGATGTAGGTGATGGCCGACTTCGTGGGCGCCGTGTTCATGAACCCCGGGTCGTACGTCACGTACCCGGTGCTGGCCAGCAGCTTTCCCAGCTCGATTCCGTCGTTGCCCTCGGCGGCCTTGGTGACCGTCATCGGGAATTCCCCGCCGGAATAGGAAAGGACCGGCTTGGCGTCGTCGTCGACGTTGATGATGTTCTCAGCGGGCACGGAAGGATCCCTCTCAGGCTAGAACCACAGGCACCGGCGCGGTCGGCACACGATGCGCTTGCCCCAACGCTAGCTGTTCACCGACACGGACAAATACGGAGGGTAGTCCTGCGGCGCCTCACGAACACGTCCTGGAGCGGTGAGGTTTCGCAGGTGCGACCGGTCGTCGTCGTCCAGCGTCGCGGTGCTGGTCATGCTGGTATTTCGGCATGGACGCGGCCGACACGGTAACGCGTGAACGCGGGGAAGGCGACAGCCGCGACGAGCACGCCGACCACCACGAGCCCACCTCCTCCGGCCGCGGCTACAGCAGTACCCAGGCTTGCTGCCGCGAAACCGTGGGCAACGTCACCGATGCGCGGCCCGCCCGCCACGACAACGATGAACACTCCCTGCAGCCGCCCGCGCAGATCATCGGTGGCGACTGTCTGCAACATGGTGACCCGAAGCGCGGCCGAAACCATGTCCACCGCGCCGCCGAAGGCCGAGCACGCCAGCGCGATCCACAACCCGACGCGGAGGCCGAGCCCATGTCCGGCGTATCCGACGGCCATGCCGAACCCGACCATGGCCAGGCCCCACAGCACGATGCAGACGATCACGGCAAGGCCCTGGCGACGGATGCGCGGAATCCAGCCGGAGAACACACCGCCGAGCACCGCGCCCACCGACATAGAGGCGAACAGCAACCCGAGGGCGACGCCACCGGTGGCCGGGTCACCGAAGGTCTCGTGCGCGATCTGCGGAAACAGCGCCCGAGGCATGCCGAAGACCATGGCGATCACGTCCACCGCGAACGACGCGAGGAGCACTCGCTGGGTCGCCAAATAGCCGAAACCGGCCAGCACCGCCCGGAATCCGGCCTTGCGCACCGACCCGGTGGGCGGCAGCGCGGGCAGCCGCCAGACCGCCCAGAGTGTGGCGAGCAGCGCGACGGCGTCGATCAGGTAGAGCGTAGCCAGCCCGACCAGCGGGATCAGCGCGCCCGCCAGCACCGGTCCCGCGATCGCGCCGAACTGCATGACCGTCATGCTCAGCGAATTCGCTGCGGCCAGTTGGTCTTCCGGCAGCAGGCGCGGGATGGTCGCGCTGCGCGTCGGCTGGTTCACCGCGAAGAAAGCCTGCTGCACCGCGAACAGGCCGAGCACCACCCACACGTTGTCCACCCCGGTGGCCGCCTGGATCCAGAACGCCAGGGCGGTGAGACCGGTGCCGGCGTTGGTGATCAGCATCAGCGTGCGCCGGTCCAGCACGTCGGCGAGCGCGCCGCCCCAAAGGCCGAACACGATCAGCGGTGCGAGGCCGAACAATCCGGCCAGGCCGACATAGCCGGAACTACCGGTGATCTGGAAGATCTGCTGGGGCACCGCGACGACGGACAGCTGCGCGCCGATCGTGGTGACGACGCCCGAGGCCCACAGGCGTCGAAAATCCGAATGGCGCAGCGGGGTGGTGTCTGCGAGCAGTTTCACCGGCCGCAGCGTAGCGAGTCGGCCCAGCCCGGCTCGACGCGACAATGTTCACGCGCCGAGCGGGGATGCGTCAGGGCTGCAATCGCTCGATTGTCATGGTCTCGTCCGTGATGCGCACCTGGATCCGGTTGTGCAGTCGGCCGCGCCGCCCCTGCCAGAACTCGACCTCGTCGGGTCGTAGCAAGAAACCGCCCCAGTGCGGTGGCACCGGGATCTCGTCGATGTCGGCGAACCGCGCGGTCGCCTCGGCGAGCGTCCGGTCCAGCTCGGCCCGGGAACCGATCGGCTTGGACTGCTGCGAGGCCCACGCGCCCAGCTGCGAGTCCCTCGGCCGAGATTGCCAGTAGACCGCCGTCGTCTCCGCCGGCACCCGCTCGGCTGCCCCGCGCAGGTGCACCTGCCTGCCCAGCGCGGGCCACACGAAGGTGACCGCGGCGAACGGGACGGCGGCCAACTGGGTGCCCTTGGCCGAGTCGTAGTTGGTGTAGAAAGTCACGCCTTCGGGCGAAAGCCCTTTGCACAGCACCGTCCGCGCTACCGGTCGTGGTGTACCGCCGACCATCGACACCGTGGCGAGCACCATGGCATTGGGCTCGGCGATACCGACCGCGGTGGCCTGTTCGATCCAATGGCGCAGAAGCGGCTCCCAGCCCCCGGCCAGCCAGTTCTCGTCCAGGTCGACGTCCTCGCCGCTGCCGTAGGGCACACCGCCGTACTCGGTGCGCATGGCGGCGAGATCGGCGCCCGGCAGGAAGTCGGCCGTTTCCTGGCCGCGGGGTGAATTGTCCAGGTCACGCATGGGCCAGACGTTACTCCGGGGTAGCAGCGAGCTAAGGTTTTGGTTATCGGCATGTACTCGTCAAGTCCGACAACTTCCCATCGGCGAGAACATATGACCCGAAGTGCAAGGAGAGTCGCACCATGACCACCAGCCCCGCGGTTTCCGGTGGACAGGCCACCGTACCCAGCGATTTCGTCAGCGGCCTGGAGGGCGTGGTGGCGTTCACTACCGACATCGCCGAGCCGGACAAGGACGGTGGTGCGCTGCGCTACCGCGGCGTGGATATCGAGGACCTGGTCGAAGGCCGGGTGACCTTCGGAGACGTGTGGGCGTTGCTGGTCGACGGATCGTTCGGCCGGGGCCTGCCGCCCGCCGAGCCTTTCCCACTGCCGGTACACACCGGCGACGTGCGCGTGGACGTGCAAGCCGGCCTGGCCATGCTCGCCCCGATCTGGGGCTACCAGCCGCTGCTGGACATCGACGACGAGACCGCGCGGGAGGACCTGGCGCGCGCCTCGGTGATGGCGCTGTCGTACGTGGCGCAGTCCGCACGCGGTATCTACCAGCCCGCGGTCCCACAGAAGACGATCGATGAGTGCACCACGGTCACCGAGCGCTTCATGACCCGCTGGCAGGGTGACCCGGACCCGCGCCACACCGAGGCCATCGACGCCTACTGGGTGTCCGCCGCCGAGCACGGGATGAACGCCTCCACTTTCACCGCCCGCGTGATCGCTTCCACCGGCGCCGACGTGGCCGCCGCGCTGTCCGGCGCGATCGGCGCCATGTCCGGCCCGCTGCACGGCGGCGCGCCCGCGCGCGTCCTGCCGATGATCGAAGAGGTCGAGAAGAGCGGCGACGCACGCGCTCTGGTCAAGGGCATCCTGGACCGCAAGGAGAAGCTGATGGGCTTCGGCCACCGGGTCTACCGCGCCCAGGACCCGCGCGCCGGTGTGCTCCGGGCCACCGCGAAGCGCCTCGCCGCTCCGCGTTACGAGGTCGCAGCCGCACTGGAGCAGGCCGCGCTCGCCGAGCTGCGCGAGCGGCGTCCGGACCGCGCCATCGAGACCAACGTCGAGTTCTGGGCCGCCGTGATCCTGGACTTCGCCGAGGTGCCCGCGCACATGATGCCCGCCATGTTCACCTGTGGCCGCACCGCTGGCTGGTGCGCGCACATCCTGGAGCAGAAGCAGCTGGGCAAGCTGGTCCGCCCCGCCGCCATCTACACCGGGCCGGGTCCACGCAAGCCCGAGGAGGTCTCGGGGTGGGCCTCGGTCTCGCACACGTAGGCAATTTCCGTACAGCATGATCGCGCGTCGGAGACGTTGTCCGCCGCCCACGTTCGGCTCGGGCCACTGGCAGGCAGATGGCACTGACCTTCGACGCGTGCCGCAGGCCGGGCAACAACCACATCGACGAATCGCTGGTGGGTTTTCTTATCGCTCAGCGGATCCCGGCGACGCTGTTCTTCAACAAGCGGTGGATCGACGCGAACCTGGCGCGGGCATCGCAGCTGGCGTTGAATTCAGTGTTCGAGCTGTCCGATAACGGCGTCGCGCACAACCGCTCTGGGTGACCGGTCGCGCCGCCTACGGCATCGCGGACACCGGCTCGGTACGGGAGGCGGCCGACCAAGTGGGCCAATCATGAGCGGCTGACCACGCTGGTTCGTCCACTTGTAGACAGTGGCCCGAGTACTCCAGATCATTCGTCGCCGAGTGAGGCGACCCAGTCGACGGCGACGGATTCGCCTCGGTCCACTGTGAAGAAGGCGACCTCCAGGTGCTGACCGAGGTCGACGAGACCGAGGGAGCCGAGCGGCACCGGCTGCACGAGCCGGACCCGCCACGGCTTCGGCTCGTCCCAGGCACGCAGTTCCAGGTCGAGGCGCAGCACCGGGTCGTCACGGCCGGTGTAGTCGGCGGCGACCGGCGCGGCGGCAAGCACCGTGGCATCGGCGCGGCGGCCGTCGGCGAGGATCTTCGCGATGCTGGCCCGCCCCGACACCTCGATGGCGGGCACATACAGCAGCAAGCGGGCGCGGTCGTTGGGGTCCACCCGGCAGCACACCACGTCGCCCGGCTGCATCCATTCCAGGTCCGCCTCCGTCGCGTGCTGCCGCACCCTGGTCTCGTAGGGAAATTCCCCGTCCAACTGCACCCGAACCCAGAACACGTGCCCTGGTTCGGTGCGCCGCGGCCGCACGCCGAGGATCGTCGCCGAACCAGTCCTACCGCGAATCAGCAACTCCCGCCTCACCGCGTCCGAGACCGTCGCGAAGCGTAGTCCGAAACTCCACGCCGCCCGCCCGCGCAGTCGCCACCCCGAGTTAGCCGACACCATGCTCATGGACACTTAGGTTAGCTGGAGTGTGGTCAGCGACACAGCAATACCACCGTCTACCCTGTACCGCATGACCACTGCGTTCCCGACCATTCCCGACGACATCAAGCCCGCCGACGGACGGTTCGGTTGTGGCCCCTCCAAAGTGCGTCCGGAGCAGTTGCAGTCCCTGGTGAAGGTCGGCGCCTCGGTGTTCGGAACCTCGCATCGGCAGAAGCCGGTGAAGGACGTGGTGGCGCGGGTGCGCTCGGGTCTGCGCGAACTGTTCGGCCTGCCCGACGGATATGAGGTGGTGCTCGGCAACGGCGGCACCACCGCGTTCTGGGATGCCGCGGCGTTCGGCCTGATCCGGGAGCGCTCGTTGCACCTGACCAATGGCGAGTTCAGCTCGAAGTTCGCCGCGGTGGCCAAGGGCAACCCGTTCATCGGCGACCCGATCGTAGTCTCGGCCGATCCGGGCAGTGCGCCGGAGCCGGTGTCGGACCCGTCGGTGGACCTGATCGGCTGGGCGCACAACGAGACCTCCACCGGTGTCTCGATCCCGGTGCAGCGGCCCGCGGGTTCGGAGAACGCGCTGATCGCCATCGACGCCACCTCCGGCGCGGGTGGCCTCCCAGTGACCATCACCGACGCCGACGTCTACTACTTCGCACCGCAGAAGTGCTTCGCCTCCGACGGCGGCCTGTGGGTCGCGCTGATGAGCCCGGCCGCGCTGACCAGGGTGCAGGAGATCAAGGCGTCGGGCCGCTGGACTCCGGAGTTCCTCTCGCTGCCGATCGCGATCGACAACAGCACCAAGGATCAGACCTACAACACCCCGGCGCTGGGCACCCTGCTGCTGTTCGCCGACCAGATCGAGTGGCTCAACGCCAACGGCGGTCTGGACTGGGCGGTCAAGCGGACGCTGGACTCCTCGTCGCGGTTGTACTCCTGGGCCGAGTCGAGCGAGTACGCCACGCCGTACGTCACCGACCCGGCGCACCGTTCGCAGGTGGTAGGCACCATCGACTTCGCCGACTCGGTCGACGCGGCCGCCGTGGCGAAGGTGCTGCGCGCCAACGGCATCGTGGACACCGAGCCCTACCGTAAGCTGGGGCGCAACCAGCTGCGCGTCGGCATGTTCCCGGCAATCGATCCCGACGACGTCAGCCAGCTGACCCGTTCCATCGACTGGGTCGTCCAGAATCTCGGCTGACGGCGCGACACGCCCGGATTCGACACGCCGCGAAGTAAGGCGCGGCACGTCGAACAGAGCAGATTAGCGGGGTGCGGGAGTCTCTTCGGAGATTTCCGTGCCGCGTGTCCTGCCCCATGAATCTCAGATCTGCACTACTGTTTCGGAAAGTGGGCGGTGTCGCGAGTCGACGCGATAAGGAGGTAACGGTGCGTGAACTTCGAGTGATCGGGGTGACGCCCGACGCCACGCACATCGTGTGTATCGACACCGAGTCCGGTCAGAAGTTCCGGCTTCCCGCCGATGACAAACTACGAGCCGCTGCGCGCGGAGACCTTGCCCGATTCGGCCAGATTGAGATCGAAATGGAAGCAACTATGCGTCCCCGCGATATCCAGGCCCGTATCCGCGCCGGCGCCTCTGTAGAACAAGTCACCGAAGAATCCGGAATGCCGGCCAGCCGCGTCGACCGGTTCGCCTATCCGGTCCTCCTCGAACGGGCCCGTGCCGCCGAACTCGCACAGAAGGCGCATCCGGTCCGCCCCGACGGCCCCGCCGTGGAAACGCTCATCGATGTGGTCACCGCCGCGTTCACCGAGCGCGGTCACAACATCGAGGGCGCCGCGTGGGACGCCTGGAAGGACGAGAAGGGCTATTGGGTCGCCCAGTTGCAGTGGCAGAACGGGCGTTCCGAGATCGCCGCGCACTGGCGTTACCAGCCGGACGCGCACGGCGGTTCGGTCTCCCCGCTCGATGACCCGGCCTCCGACCTGATCGATCCGGATTTCGGTCGCGCCCTCCGCGGACTGGCAACGATCCTGCCGGCCGAGCCGGAGCCGCCTGCGCCACAGCCTGAGCCGGTCACCCCGCCCCGGCCCGCCCCGGCAACGCCGCCCGCGCGCGCAAGCCGGCAGCAGGGCCAGTCCAGCTTGGACGAGTACTTCGAACAGCGCGCGGTCGCCGCGGGTGGCAGCAGCGCCGCGGTCACGGCGGGCACCAGCGCACCACCGGCCGCGTCGAGCACCGGGACCCCCACCGCCGGTAATGCGGCATCCACCAACGGCGCTGCGGCCGCGGCGACCTCCGGCGCCACCGGGGACACGGCCCCGCCCGTTCCCGCCGCGTCGACGGCTCCCGCCGTGGAGGAGCCCGCGAAGCCTGCCGCCAAGGCCCCTCCGAAGCCGAGCCGCAGCAAGCGCGGCAAGGCCCCCATGCCGTCCTGGGAGGACGTGCTGCTCGGGGTTCGCAGCTCGGGTAACTGAGTTCAACTGCCGCGCTGTTGTTTCGGGCGTGCAACCTGATGAGACAGCTGAGCACTGCCGCGCCCTGGCGTCGAATTCGGCGCCAAGCCGTCGTTGGCGTCTGCCTGCAATGCCGTCGAAGTTGCTGAATCTGTGATCGGACAGTAGTTCCGGTGCTCGCTGACGTGTTCGCGAGCGGAAGGTCCGCGGAGGCAGGCACTGGGCAGGTAGATTTTAGGTGTGGTCGGCGTCGTACGTCGGCGTCGAGCAGTTCACACAAGCGGTGAGCCGTTGGACACCACCGTGCGTTGCTTGAAGTTTGCTAGCTGATTCGTGCAACCATCGGGAGGTGCCGGAATTGCTATCGAAAGCTTCGTCTCTCTGGTACATCGACACACCCGATCCGTTGGCGGTTCTCCGGGCGAACCACGATCCGGACCCCGCAGCCGCGCTCGCACTCGCGAAGCAGTTGCACAGCGACCACGACGTGCTGCCGATCATGGTCGGCACACTGGCCGGCTGCGCGGGCCCGGAGGTCGACGAGGTGTACATCGGCTGCTACCCCGGCGTGACCGTGGTGTGCTCGACCCAGGCCGCGCGCGTCCGCCCGACCGAGATCCCGGAGTTACTGGTGCGCCCGTTGGCCTCCGAGCACACTTATCTGGTGTCCTTCGACGCGGCACACGGCTGGGGTGCGTTCGCGCATTGGGAGCGCGGGGAGTTCCGCCGGGCGTTCAGCTCGACCCGGGTGAACATCCTGGAGGACGAGGGCCTTCCGCTGGTATGGGAGCGGCCGTACTGGGCGGGCGAGCATCCGGTGCGCTGGCACGCCGGCGAACTACCCGACCCACAGGCGCTGCCGTTCGACCCCCCCGATTTCGCCGACGCCGCCAACAACGAATGGCTCGGCTTCCACTACCGCGCACCAGCCGCGGACAGCGCGCTGATGCCGGACGACGTCGCGGTGTGCGGATTCACGCTGTACCCGAAGGGCCAGGCACCCAACCGGGGTGCGCGGATTCCGCGGTCCGACAAACGGGAGGCAACACCACACAGGCGCGGCCTGTTCGGCTGGCTGCGCGGGCACGACCGCGTCTCCTAGACCGCGGGCGCACTGTCTCCTGGGCGGCCACCTCGCCTTCCATCAAGCCGCTAGCGCGCTCAGTAGCAGCGTGACCCATCCGAGCAGCACTCCTGCGGCGCCGCCGCCGAGCACCCATCGGGTCACCGGGGCGCGACGCCACCGCCACGCCGTCGGCGCCACGCCACCGACCGCGACCAGATTCACCACGACCGCGAGGAGCGGGTGCACCTCGGCCAGCGCGGCGCCGAAGGAGAACACGGCGACCGCGGACAGCAACGCCACCATGATCGCGACGGTCAGCCCCGCTCCCCACGGTGTCGGGTCATGGTAGGACGGGTACGGCCGGTTCAGACTGGTCACGAGATCCTCACCCGCTCGTAGAAGGCCATCGCCGCCGCGGTCGCGACGTTGAGCGAATCGGTGCCGGGTGACATCGGGATGCGCGCACGGATATCGGTGGCTCGCATAGCCTCCTCGGTCAGTCCCGGTCCCTCGGCCCCGAGCAACAACGCCACCCGATCCCCGTTCATCGCTGTCGCCAAGTTCACCGCCGCAGGATTCGGTGTCAGCGCGATGATCTGGAATCCCTTGCGCCGCAGTATATCCAGGCCGCGCGGCCAATCCGGCACGGACGCGAAGGGAACTCGGAGCACATGCCCCATCGACACCCGGACGGCACGGCGGTACAGCGGATCGGCACACCGGTCACCGAACAGGACGGCCTCGGCCCCGAGTCCAGCCGCGTTGCGGAACATCGCGCCGAGATTCTCGTGGTCGTTCACGCCCTCGAGCACGACGACGGTCCGCGCTTTCTCGGTCACCTCGTCCATGCCGAGCTCGGCGGGACGAGGCGCCACGGCAAGCACTCCTCGATTGAGATGGAACCCGACGACCTGGGCCATGACCTCAGCTGAGGCGCGGTAGTACGGCACATCGACGGCGGCCAAGTCGTCGGCGAGTTCGGCGCGCCTGCGCTCCACGCCGAGCAGTGCGGCCGGCGCAAACCGCGAATCCAACATCCGCTGGACCACCACGACACCCTCGGCGATCACCAATCCCTTGCGCCCGGGTAGGTCGGGTCTGCGGTCGGCGGATTTGAGGTCGCGGAAGTCATCGACCCGAGGGTCGGCGGGATCATCGATATCGATCACTTCGGCCACTGCTACATCCTGCCGGGGCGGTCCGGCCGCGCCGTCGCCGGTGTTCGCTCCGGCGTCGCGAGACACGGGGAAAATCTGGTGCATGCGCGTGATCAACCGTGGAATGGTCGAGACATGACCCTCCCGGAAATCACCATCCGGTCCGCGACCGAGGACGACGCAGCCGCGATCCGGACGCTGGTGGAGACTTCCTTCGGGACCCGCTACGACCCACCGGAGCTGGAGCGGGTACCGCGGCTGTTCCCGCAGGAGCAGGCGATCGTGGCGGTCGAGCGCGGGCGGCTTGTCGGGCACGTGCAGTCCACCACGATGACGGTGACCGTACCCGGCGAACGGACCGTCGAGGTGTGCGGTATCGCCGGTGTCGGAGTGGCACCCACACATCGGCGCCGCGGCATCCTCCGGGCCATGTACACCGAGCAGCACCGGCGCATCGAGGCAGCCGGTCTGCCGCTGACCATGTTCACCGCCAGCGAGGGCGGCATCTACGGCCGGTTCGGCTACGGCCCGGCGACGCGGGAGAACGCGGTCGGCATCGATCGCCGGTTCGCCGAATTCCTGCCCTGCGTACCGAATCCAGGTGGGGTCACACTCTGCGAGCCGAGCGAGGCGCGCGCCGCGGCGGAGGCAATCTACGACCGGTGGCGCAGGGTGATACCCGGTGCCCAAGTGCGTCCCGCGGCGAACTGGGACATCTTGTTCGACGATCCGCAACGCTTCCGCCACGGCGGCAGCGATCTCTTCGCGCTCCTGCACGCCGACGGCTACGCGCTGTACCGGTTCCACCGCCACGACCGGTTGACGGCGGCCGAGGTCGTCGAGATGCGGACGGTCACCGGCGAGGCGCACGCGGCATTGTGGCGCACCTTGCTCGGGCTGGATCTGGTGCAGCGGGTGGAGGCCGTGCTCACCGACCACGACCCGCTGCCCTATCTGCTGACCAATCCGCGGCTGGTGCGCACTACGGCCCGCTATGACGGATTGTGGTTGCGGCTCATGAACCTTCCCGTCGCGCTGTCGGCGCGCTCGTACGCGGGCGAACTCGATGTGGTCCTCGCCGTGAGCGATCCGTTCCGCGACGTGGGCGGCAGGTTCGCGCTGCGCGTGCGGGACGGGCAAGCCCTCTGCGAACCGACCACCCGCGCGGCCGATATCGAACTCGGCATCGACGTTCTCGGGAGCATGTACCTCGGCGCGGTGCCGGCACGGGTGTTCGCGGCGGCGAACCGGTTGCGGGTCAAGAATTCCGCACGGCTGCACGCGATGGACGACGCCTTCCGCGCGGAGCGAGACGCGGTGCTCGGCTGGTTCTTCTAGACCGCCGTCGCGGGGAGGGAAGGTATGTCTGAATCGGCGCGGGGCTGGCATGCTGGTGACATGAAGCCGATTCAGCTGGTTCTCAACATCCTCTGGTTGATCTTCGCCGGATTCTGGCTTGCGCTCGGCTACATCGCGGCGGGGATCATCTGCTTCATTCTGATCATCACGATCCCGTTCGGAATCGCGTCCTTCCGGATCGCGGTCTACGTATTGTGGCCGTTCGGCCGGACTACGGTGGAGAAGCCGGGTGCGGGGACGGGCTCACTGATCGGCAACATCATCTGGTTCATCGTGGCCGGATGGTGGCTGGCACTCGGCCATCTGTTCACCAGCATCCCGCTGTTCGTCTCGATTATCGGCATACCGTTCGGGTGGGCCAATCTCAAGCTCATTCCGCTCTCTCTGTTCCCACTCGGGCGCGAGATCGTAGACAGCGATCGACCATTCACTGCTTCATAGTGATATAAGTCACATTTGAGTTAACGGAACGAACCCTTCGCGCGAAAGGTAGCTAAAGGGTAACCGACATCGGTGGCATCTCTCTCGCTCCGATTCGGCTCCGAGCCGACCACGCCAGGAGAGCGCCGCCATGACCAACCACCCCGCTCGACCTGCCGACGACCCAGGCACCGCGCCCCTCGCACCGATCGCAATCGCGCTCGGGCTGCTGCTGCTCGTTGCCGCTGGTACCCAACTGAACCACCTGCCGGACTGGGCCGACGACTACGGCGCCATGCTGGTCTATCTGGCGTTCGTCCTCTATCTGTCGATCACGGGCCGCCTATTGTGGTGGGGCGCCGACACCATCATCCGGCTCGGCAGAACGGGACACTGAGCCGGTGTGGTCGTCCCGCCCGAGCGTGGAGCGCGAATCCTCTTGCCGCCGTGGCCGCTACTCGGATTCCGAGACGATCTGCTTCATGATCGCCACGGCGCGGGTGAGCACCACGAGCTGCTCGTCGGTGAGCGTGGTGAGCTGCTCGGTCATCCACGCCTCGCGCGCGCTGGTTTCATCGGCGATGAGCGCGCGGCCCGCGGAAGACAACGAGACGATGATCTGACGGCCATCTGTCGGATGCGGCTTGCGCTCCACCAGGTCCAGATCGGTCAAGGAGGCGATGACGCGGGTCATCGACGGCGGCTGAACACGCTCCTTCGCGGCAAGCGCACCCGGCGTCATCGCGCCGTCGCGTGCGAGGGTGGCGAGGGCCGAGAGCTGGGTCAGCGATATCTGGGAGTCGGCACGGCGGCCGCGCAGATGTCGCGTCAGTCGAACGACCGCCAGCGAGAGTTCACCGGCAAGGGCTCGAACATCCGATGGCGTTGTCACAGTGGCAAACGATACGGGACCAGTATCGGCCGGACGTGGGTTCCCGCCGCTAGGCTGGGCCCGTGACACAGAAAGTCCCGCAGATTCCGCCGCGCCTGACCGATCCGCGCCCCGTGCTCGCGGTCGGCAGCGCGCTGTGGTTGATCGCCACGGCGGTGGTGTGGGCGGGGGGTGACCGATGGGAGCCGGCGCGGCCGGTCTGCCTCATGGGACTGGTAGTCGGTGTCCTCGCGCTCGGCATCTTCCTGATCCAGCGGCGCGGCGCGCGGCGCGGCGACAAGGGTGCGCAGACGGGGCTGTAGCCATCCGGGTCGCGCTCGAGCCACTTCGAATTCGTCCGTGGTCCCGGTGAACAGGTGCGATATGCCGTCCAGGGCGAGGCTGTCCGCGTAGTGCTGCGAGTCGTATTCCTCTGGGGTGGTGACATATTGGTGGTAACGCTCGCATAATCCTGCGCGCGCACTTGCTCCGGCGGAATGTTCAGCACTGCGGCAACCTCGCGGCGAATCCGCAGACCCGAGGCGATGGTGAATTCGCCGCCCGCAGCGGCCGAATACAGATCCACCGATACGAACGAGTCGGATAGGCAGCACATTCGGCGCCCCGCCGGGGCAGCAGGCCGAGCGGCACCGCGATCGCCTCGGACGTCTGCGCGTCGGCCGGCCAGGCCGGTGCGCCCGGGCCGGCATCGCCGAGCGATCCGCGGAACGGGTCGCCCACGCCTTCCGGAATGAGGTGCCGGGCAAGCCGGGACCGTCCACAATGCTGCCCGCGATCAGCGAAACGCCCGCGGCGGCAGGCACGGTGTGGCGCGGTTGGCAGTCCGGGGTGAAACCGTCCGTCCACCGCGATGTCGGCCTGGTCGATATGGCTCGTAGCCGCCGGAATCGGGTGGGGCGCCGGTCGGACGCCGAGCGCACTGGTCGTCCCGGGCACGGTCGCGGCGGCGAGCGCCGCCGAACCGATCACGCTCTGGGCCAAGACTGTTCTGCGCGACGCCGGCATACCGGTCCCTTCGGTCTGATGCAGCGGCCACGCAACTGGTCACTCGTCCAGTCGAGAATTTCCGACCCGCGAATTGACTGCACGCGCCGCGCGCGCTTAACTCGCTTGGGTGTCCTCCCGATTGAGCGTCGAAGAACGACGGGCCCACCTTATCGAGGCCGCGATCGGCCTTGCCGAAAAAAAGGGCGTAGCGGGCGTGACCACGCGTGATGTCGCTCAGGCTGCGGGTGTGTCGCTCGGTGTGGTGCATTACTGTTTCGAAAACAAGGACGCGCTGATGACCGAACTGGTCAAAGCGTTGTCGATGGAATTACGCGATTCGGTCGACGCAAACGAAACAGTGTGGCAAGAAGTCGGAAGTGGAAAAGAAGCTCTTCAAAAATTGATCCGTTCCGGACTGGAACTCATGTGGCTCAACATCGAAGCCACCCCGGAACGGCAGTTGCTCACATACGAAACAACCACTTACGCACTACGCGAAGGGGAACAAACCCCCGCAAAAATCGCGATCGCGCGCGAACAGTACAACTTCAACGATTCCACCGTGGCCGACATCCTGGAACACGCACGCGACGCGACCGGGAATCAGTGGTCCGTCCCGGTGCAGACGCTGAGCCGCTTCACGCTCAACGTGATCGACGGCCTCGTGCTTCGTTGGCTGGTGGACAATGACAGCGAAAGCGTGCGCGTGCAGCTGGATCTGCTGAGTGAAATGATCACGGGGTATGCGGCGGAATAGGCGCAGCCGGATAAAGTCCGCCCGCGGCCCACGCGTGCCGAGCGAAGGCTCGAGGTCGCCGCTTATGCGCCGGGCCGAGCGAAGGCGAGGCAGACGCCAATAGACCCCGAGTTCAGCTCTGCGACCGCGGCGCGCGGACGTGGACGGTCGAGCCGATACACCACAGAGGTACGGAGACCGTGGTCTCGATCGCGCCGCTCAACCGAACCAGCAGGTCGTCGTGCAGTATCAGCTCGCCCTCCGGCTCGGTCAGGGTCAACAGTTGGCGCAGAACGACTCCCAACGGCTCCGCCGCCCAGATCGTGCGGCGACCCGCGCCGACCACCTCGGCGGTGACGGACTCGGAGACCAGCGGCAGATCCAGCAGAGTGGCCAGGGCCGAGGCGGTGTCGGTATCGCCCACCACCAGCCGGTCCGACGGCACTGCCAGGCCGAACCACGGCTGGTCGAGAACGAACGCGTCACCAGAATCGATCACGGCGCCCGAGAGAGCGCGCACGCGATCGGGTGGTGGGAAGTCGGTGAGGTCGAGCCGATCCGCGGCGACGGCGGCGGCCAAGCGTGCGTGCGTGCGCGACACGACATCAGGCACAGGTGTTTTCGCCGGGTCGGCGAGCGCATCCAGTAACGCGACGCCCAAGTCCTCGGTGATCAGGTCCGGGTTCGCGAGTACGGCGCGGAAGGCGTCCGCGTCGATGTCGGCGAAAGGAGGCAGCAGGCCGGCGAATTCGGTGTCCACCGGGTGGCGGAGCAGCCCGAGCGGAGTGCCGTCGATACGCGCGTATCTGCGCAACCACCATGCGGTGTAACCGTTGGCGTCCGTGAGCAGGCGCCGGGTGCGCGGTGTGGCGGCCAACTGCCGCAACGCTTCCGGCCATGCGGCGTCGTCCACCAAGTCGAGGTCGCGGACCGCCGCCAGCTCCGGCGGATCGTCCAGGAGTGTCGACCACCAGTGCGGTTCGTCGTCCAGATCGTGGTCTGGGCCGGTCGGATCGGCCTCGACGACCACGCTGAAATCCCAGCCGACACCTACGGCACGCAAAGCGTCCGCGCCGTAACGATCGACCAGATCAGGATCCAGCGTACCGAACGGCGCGTCCGAGACCAGCAGATCGCGCAGCGGAGCGCCGGGCAACAGCAGTTCGTCGGCGGGCAGCAATTCGCCTTCGGTGTCCGGTAATTCGAGAGAACCGAGCCAGGACGGCAACGTGGCCGGATCGGCATGCGCGGCAAGGCGAAGGATGGCGTCGACGGTGTCCGGCTCGGCGGGGTTGTCCTCCAGGTCGGCGCGTAATCCGGGGTCGCTCAACAGATCCTCGGCGGTGGCCGATCGCGCGCCGAGCCGAGCGAGCAACGGGTGCGCCGCCTCGGGATGCACCACTCTGGCCCAGTGCACCGGTATCGCGACCTCGAGCTGATCGTCCGATAGCACCGTGCGCGGCCCGGTGACCAGCCTGCCGTCGGCCAACGGAACCGCTAGCGCGCCCAGCTCTTCGGCCGTGAGCGGATCCACCACGAACGGTTCCAGCGCGCAGTACAGCGACCGCCACCAGGTCGGCGGTCGCTCCAAGCCGCCCGACAGTTCCGCGATGCGCGCCAAACCGAGACGGTGGACGTCCAGCACGCTCATGGCTTCCGCCTGCGCACGGCCGGAGAGGTCAGGGATCGCCAACGGGCCGACCACGTCAACGAGCAGGGCGGCCAATTCCTCGGTGAGGCCAGTGAATACATGCGTGTTGGTCGGAATCGCGACGCGGTTCGCGACCTGCGCCGAGCTGTCGAACACGTTATCCCGTTCACCGGCGAGCGCGTCGGTCGGCGCGGCTACGCCCGCCGTCTGCTCGCCGATCGATGCTGTGGCGCCGGACAAGCCGTCGGCATAGGGCTCGCGCGCAACCGGGTCGAGGTGCGCAAGGGCTCCGACCAGGCCTTCGGGCGCGGTGTGCCGGCGCGTGGCAACGACAGGCAGCCATGGCTGGGTCTGCAGCTCGCGGATCAGAGCTTCGCGGATCAGACCATCGGCCTCGCTGCGCGCGAAGCCAGGCGCCGGGACGAGCACGAGGCGGTCGCGGGGCGGGAGCGCGCGAGCGAAATCCGCGTAACCCTCCGCCAACTGGGCCAGGCGGGCGCCGGGCAGCAACCTGCGGCGATCCGGCTGCATGGGAATGTTGGCGATGAGGAGGGCGGGGAGGGACAGCTCCTCGTCCGACCTGGTCGGCGCCCGCAGCACATCCGGCGCCGCCGCCACCGGCTTGCCATTCCGCACCGGCAGCAGCCAACGGGCGCGCGACGCTCGGTACTGCCACCACGTCCGCTGCTCGCCGCCCGGCCCGTCTACGTACACCTCGTGCAGCCCGTCACCCATATCCTCGGCGCTGCTGACGACTTCGTCTTCGCCGATCCGGATGCGGTGCAGCGGGGGCAGTTCCAGCAGCAGGTCGACGGCTTCTTCCTGCATCCCGGCGAGTAACGCTTCGGCGTCCACATCGTCACGCAGGCGCAGCACGACTTCCGTGTCCAGCCCGTCCGCCGGAGGCGCCTCGACCGGCCAAGCCAGCCGCAGCACCGGAGGTGCAAGCTCGTCCACGTCCGCGGCGGGAACTCGGATATCGCTGTGGCGCAGGGCATCCAGGGTCAGATCGCGAGAGAACCGCAGCGACCCGGTGGTGGAACGCAGCTCGACGTCCTCGCTCACCGCGAGGACCGCGGTGAAACCGACACCGAACCTGCCGACCGTGCCGACATCGGACTTCCCCGACGCGCGCAGCGCGGTGAGCGCGTGTACACCGGAGAGATCCAGCGGCGCACCGGTATTGCCGATGTGCAGATCGCGACCGGCGAGGCGGACGGCGAGGCGACCTGCCACGCCTGCCTTGGCCGCCGCGTCGGCGGCGTTCTGCGCCAACTCGGTGAGCAGCCGGTCGCGATATCCGGCACGCACCAGGTCGGCTTCGGTGGCGGCGTCCTCCCGCAACCGAGTCGGCGAATCACGCCATGCGGCGAGGACCGCCGCACGCAGCTCCGATGTGCCGAATGGATCGGCGGTCTCGGTCAGCTCCGCGGCGATGACTGGGACTCCGGCCGCTCCTGGAAACCCGACTCGTCACCGGTGTCCTGCTCGGTGCCCGAGGGAGCCTGCGCACCGGCCTCTTCCGACCCGCCGGCCACGCCCTGCTCTGGAGCAGGCTCGCCAGCCGCAGCCTGGGGAGCCGCCGACTCCGGCGCGGTGACGGGCTCGGCTGCGTCCGTTTCCCCGGCGCGTGCGCTGTCATCGACTATCCGGGGCTCGGCCACGGGTTCCGCCTCGGTCAGTCCGGACGGCTCCGCAGCAGCACTATCCGGCCGTGCGGCAGCCACCTCGCCGGCATCGACAGCGGACGCGTCGCCAACCCCCACGTCGGCGGCGGCATGCTCGGAACCTTCGCCCACGGATGTCGACGTGACAGCTGTCGAAGGCGCGTCGGGGGAATTCTCCCTGGTGGCGCCAGGCGCCGGCTGGGCCCGCTGCGACTCGATCGAGACCATCTCGACAGCGGAGTCGTCATACGCCTCGTAGAGCGGGGAACCGCCGCCGGTGGGAAGCACCGTATCGGAATGGGCACCGCAGCCATAGGCAACGTGCACGACGCGACCGTCGGCGCCCATGGCGTTACCGCAGACGCCGAACGCGGCGCGCAGCGACCCGGCCAGTGGCAGGTAGAAACCGCAGAGTCCGCACGTAGACGGTGCGGACCTGGCCATCTCGGAATCGGGCCCGTGTTCGGCGTACCAGCGCTCGGCGGCCTCTGCGCGACCTTCCCCACTCATCACCTTGGTACGGCCGAGGCCGACCTCGTAGGCGACCTCGTCGACCACCGGGTCTCCGGTCGCCACGTAGCCGGGCACCAAACGCGGATCGTCGGCGGGTGGGGCCAGCAGATCTCCTGGCGCGAGGTCACCGGGCCGGATCCGCTGCTCCCACGGCACGAAGTCGGGCGCGACCAGGGCATCAGGCCCTGGCAGCAACGCCGACTCGTTGACCGTCGCGTACTCCGCCTCCGGCGGGGCCGCCACCACAACCGCCCACTGCCACCCGCGATAACCAGGCAAGGTGGCCTCGAACCGGTGGGTCGCCGCGTTCTCGTCCTCGGCGGTCACGCCGAGATGTGCGCCGACGGCTTCTGGTTCCAACTCCAGGAGCGCACGGCGAGCCACGTCAACGGCATCAGCCAGGATCGGCCGTACGCCGGACTCCGAAACAGAAACTGCGCTCACGGCCTACATTTTGCCGTATGGAGCGCAACAGGCGTTCGTTGGCTATCGGTGCCCTGCTCGGTCTGCTCATTGTGAGCGGATGCGGCGGCACCGAGGACACGACACCCACGATGAATATCGAGGTAATGGGCACCAGGCCGCACGACCCGAAGGCGTTCACCCAGGGTCTGGAAATCGATGGTGACATCCTCTACGAAGGCACCGGGCTGCCGGGCGCGTCGAGCGTACGCGCGTCCCACCTCTCGACCGGCGATGAGTTCGCCAGGGTGCAGCTGTCCGCCCCCTACTTCGGCGAGGGCATCGCCCTGGCCGCAGGCACGCTATGGCAACTCACCTGGCAGGACCACGTCGCCATCGCGAGAGACCCCGGCACCCTGACCGAGCGCGGCAGGGCGTCCTACGACGGCGAAGGCTGGGGTCTGTGCACCAGGACCGGGCGATTGGTGATGAGCGACGGCACCGACCGGCTGACCTTCCGTGATCCGGTCACCTTCGCACCGACCGGCTCGGTGCGGCTGACCAGCCATCACAACGCCCGCCTCAACGAACTCGAGTGCGCGGCGGACGGTTCGGTCTACGCCAACGACTGGCCTACCGACACCATCGTGCGCATCGACCCGGAGTCCGGCCGCGTGCTCGCGACCATCGACGCCGCCGGTCTGCTCCCCCCGAACGCGCGGGCAAACGCCGACGCGCTCAACGGCATCGCCCAGCTGCCCGGCACCGACCGGTTCCTCGTCACGGGCAAGAACTGGCCGACCATGTTCGAAGTCCGCTTCACTCCGGCTCGAGCGCAACCGGCGGGTAGCTAGGGCGGGCACCTTCCGTCGACAGCCACGGAGCGCGGGTGAACGCCCAGCACGGAAGTACGACAGAATTGACGACGTGACTACTCCCCGCGAGCCTTCCGGTCCCGACCGTGATCGGTGGGAAGGCGAGGGGCATCCGCCGATCGAACGGCATCCCGGCTTCGACCGATATCCGCCACCCAACGCGCCGCGGCGGCGCGGGCCACTGCCACCGCTCCGACCGGACGCGGGCAACACCCTGCCCGCGTACGACGACCGGCGGCAGGACGCGGAGACCCAGCGACACGAAACACCGCCCGGCTCCGAGTACCCGGAGACCCGGCGACTGCTGCGCGGCCGACGTGACACCGAGCACGGTCCGACGCCGCGCCGCGTGTTTCCG
Source organism: Nocardia sp. NBC_00881 (assembly GCF_045207455.1). Lineage (NCBI taxonomy): Bacteria > Bacillati > Actinomycetota > Actinomycetes > Mycobacteriales > Nocardiaceae > Nocardia > Nocardia sp. NBC_00881. Next base: position 6,431,817 of record NZ_CP108798.1, on the reverse strand, counting down.
GGCCGCCCGAAACCCTCGCACCACGCCGAACCGGACCACACCGAACCCGCTGGGCAGCTCCCGAGCGAGCCGGAACCGCGCGAAACCCCGACTCCGCCCGGCAACCAGCGTGCCCCCCGCAAGCTGACGGTTACCCGCGTCGCCGCCATGCGCGGCAGGCAGCTGACCGAGAAGGGGATCGCGACCTTCCAGCGCGCGGCCAAGGCGGATGGCGCGGACGAGTCCGGCCTCACCGCGCTCACTTACGCGACCATGGCGAACTTCGCCCTCGACGCCGCCATCGCGGTGGCGCTGGCCAACACCCTGTTCTTCGCCAGCGCCACCGCCGAGAGCAAGACGAAAGTCGCGCTGTACCTGCTGATCACGATCGCGCCGTTCGCGGTGATCGCTCCGCTGATCGGCCCGATGCTCGACCGCCTGCAGCGCGGCCGGCGACTGGCGCTCGCGACGTCGTTCGCCCTGCGTGCGGTCGTCGCGGTCGTACTGATCGTCGAGTTCGACACCTGGGCGCTGTATCCGCTCGCGCTGTGCATGATGATCGGCAGCAAATCATTCTCGGTGTTGAAGAGCGCGGTGACGCCGCGCGTCCTGCCGCCCGATATCGATCTGGTCCGCACCAACTCTCGGCTGACGGTGTTCGGCTTGGTCGGCGGCACCATCGGCGCGGGGGCAGTGGCCGCGCTCGCGGCGAGCATCGCCGGTTCCAACGGGGCGCTGGTCTTTGCGATGCTGATCGCTGGCGCGGGAACATATCTGAGTTTGCGCATCCCGTCCTGGGTCGAGGTCACCGAGGGCGAGGTCCCGGCGACACTGAGCTATCACGGCCCTGACGCGCACACTCAGGTGCTGGCGTCCGCCAAGGAATCGGCGGTGCCGCCGCGCAAGCGCAGACAGCCGCTGGGCCGCTCGGTGGTGACCGGTCTATGGGGTAACAGCGCCATCCGCGTGCTGACCGGGTTCCTCACGTTCTACGTCGCATTCGTCGCCAAGGCGACCGAGCATCGGCCGGTGCAGCAGGCCGCCATGCTCGGCGTCGTCGGCGCGGCAGCGGCCGTTGGCAACTTCACAGGTAACGCGACCGGTGCCCGGCTCAAGCTCGGCAAGCCGTCGCTGATCGTGCTCGGCTGCACCGCGGCCTGCGCATTGGTCGCGCTGTTCGCGACGTTCGCGAACAACCTGCTCGGCGCGGCACTGGCCACGTTGGTCGCGGCCGGAACGAGCGCGCTGGCCAAGGTGTCGCTGGACGCCGCGATCCAGGACGACCTTCCGCCGGAGTCGATCGCGTCCGGATTCGGCCGCTCCGAGACGGTTCTACAGCTCAGCTGGGTGGTCGGCGGCGCGGCGGGCGTGCTGCTGCCGACCGATTATTGGAAGGGATTCGCGGTCGTCACCGCGATACTCGTGATCGGCCTCGTGCAGACCTTCGTCAGCTTCCGAGGGCACTCCCTGCTGCCCGGCCTCGGTGGCAACCGTCCGCAGCACGCGGAGCAGGAGGTCCCGACGGCCCGGCCCGCGGGTCACTCCACGAGCACATACCGCGAGCACGGCCTGAGCGGGCCACGCCGCGGCGGCGACACCACACGGACCCAACGAGGGCAAGGAGACCCCCTCTGGTGAGCAAGCCCAACGCACGCACAATCGTCGCGCTTGTCGCGGCAGCCCTGCTCATGCTCACCGTCGCTTTCGTCGGCGCGCTGGTGGTGCTGGTCCGCAATGCCGACGAACCAGACGTCACGATCACCGCCTACGCGCATGGCAAGACGGTCACCGTCCGGCCGTTCAGCTACTGCACCGTGACCATGCAGGACTGCCACATCCTGCCCGAGGGGAATGCGGAGGGCACGGTGTTCGCCACCCTGCCCTGCGATCAGCAAACCCCGGATTGCCACCGCGGCAGGACGGTCGAACTCGAGGTCCCCCCCGGTTATCCGTTACAGCTGTCGCTGCCGAAGAAGATCGCCGACGCACCCTGGCTCGCCCAGCTCATCTACGTCCTGCCTAGTGGCGAGAAGGTGGATCGGGTGATCAGCCGTAACGACTACCCCGACAGAGCCCTTGCGCTGACCATCGATTCGATGCCGGAGCCCGACCTACGCCTGATCGGCGTCGAACTGCAGCTGCCGATCCTCGCCCGCGACGAAACCGGCAAGGAGTTCTACGTTCCGCACGCCGCTTGGTCGATCAGCACCGCGTAGCCGAGTCGGGTCGGACCACTTATCGACAGTTCAGTGATCGAGTTCGCGTGCGACCGCTCGGACGACCTCCGAGATACGTTGCGCTGTCTTGCGGTCCGGGTACTTGCCCTTGCGCAGATCGGGCTGCACCGTCGCCTCGAGCAGGGTGATCATGTCCTCGACCATCCCGTGCAGCTCGTCCGGAGTGTGCCTGCGGGCAGCGGGCTCCTTGCGCGCGTTGCGTTCCTGGCCATGCCGGATCGAGGGCGGCGCCTCGAGCAGCTTCAGGCTCAGAGCCTGGGGGCCTCGGCGGCCTGCGGCCATGCCGAACTCGACTCGCTGCCCGGGCTTGAGGCCCTCGACGCCCTGCGGCAGCGCGGACGAGCGGACATAGACGTCCTCACCCTCGTCCTGGGAAAGGAAGCCGAAGCCCTTTTCGACGTCGTACCACTTAACCCTGCCGGTCGGCACTGCGCTCACCCGTTCATCATCGAAAGCTCGGACCCCGTCGGCCCGAGCACATCCGTCTACCGGACCTGTCCTGCGGCGGCGCCGCGACCGGTCCTTTCTCCGTGCGAAAAGAACGCGCCCAGCATGATGCGGGACGCGGTTGTGACAAGTCTACCCCGGTGCGTATAACGCAAGCACATCAGTTTTACGGTCGAGCGGTGACGAACCCCTCCGCTCCGACCCTCTCCGGCGGCGTGCCACGCAGATCCGGGGATTGGTTGCTCCGACTCGCCCTCTGCCTGTTCGCGCTGGGATTGCTGGCAATAGTCGCCATCTTTCTGACGCCGGCGCTCACCGACGGTGAACCGGGTCTTTGGCTCTACTTCGGGGCGCTGCTCGCGCCACTGGGCTTCGTGGTCGCGCTCGTGTTCGCGTTGCGTTCCGGTCGGAGATCACGCTGAAACGGAAGCTTTACCTCGCGTTGGCTCGCGACCTGATTACCCAAGCGATCGTTACCCACGCGGCGATGTGATCCTCATCACATTACGAGTAGGTCACAAAGCGGTGACGGCGGCTCATCGGACCGACGGCGGCCTCTCTAGCTGCACGTAAGCCGTGCTACCCCGATCGATACCGTGCCGAGACCGGCCCGTACACGCCGGTTACCAAATAGTGATTTTTCGCGGGGATCGACGTACGGTCTTATCCAGCCGGGACACCCGGCTACAACCGGCCCGCCGCACCGAACCTCGCCCCGCGGGTACCGGACCCCGACGGAAATGTAGGGGCGAGGGCGGAACGGACGACCTCTCAGTCCGAACCCGGAGCCGAAGCCTCGCAGGTGCGTCGAGAGGAAGACGAACCCGATATGAGTGGACGCCATCGCAAGCCAAGCTCGACCGGCCGCACGGTAGCCAAGGTTGCCGTCACCGGGGCCATGATCGGCACCGCCGGTGTGGCACTCGCAGGCAACGCCAGCGCGGCACCCGACTCCGAGTGGGATCGACTCGCACAGTGCGAGGCCGGCGGCAACTGGGGCATCAACACGGGCAACGGTTTCCAGGGCGGGCTGCAGTTCTCTCCGAGCACCTGGCGTGCCCACGGTGGCCAGGAGTACGCCGCCACCGCCAACCAGGCCAGCCGCGAACAGCAGATCGCCGTCGCCGAAAAGGTGCTCGCCTCGCAGGGTTGGGGCGCTTGGCCCTCCTGCTCGTCCTCGCTGGGCCTGAGCGGTGCACCTACCCAGCGCAGCGCTCCCGCCACCACCGAGACCCCGCGCTGGAACCCCGCGCCGCAGACCGCCCAGTCCGCGCCGGAGGTCAGCTCCCAGCAGGTCTACTCGGCCGTCGACCGCGCCCTCGAGGTAGTGCAGGGCCAGGGCGTGCAGGTGCCCAAGGAAGCCCTCGACTTCGTCAACGCCGCCAAGGCGAGCGGAGTCATGCTCGACCCGGCGATCGTGAACTTCTACGAGGCGAACAAGGGTCTGATCCCTTCCTGATCGTTACACCAACGAAGAAGGGCCCCGCATCAACGAGGATGCGGGGCCCTTCTTCTTTTCCGAGGAATCAATCACCCTACGCGCGGTCAGCGGTTGATCACCGTGTTCGGGTGCATGTAGGGCAGCTGATCGGCGGGCACCGGAAATTCGGTGTCCTCGCCGTACGGCGAGAGACCACCGGAGCGGGCCGACGAGAGCTCGGTGACCGCGTGGTCGCCGTCGTCGACCTTCGGCCAGCCGTTGTCGACGTAGGGTTTCTTCGATTTGTTCACCACGGCCCCATGCTAACCTGCCTCTCCGCGTTTCTTGCCGGTCGTGGGTGCGTGACGAGTATCGTTGCGGGCTGGCTGTTGGTGGTCAGCTGGGTTTTGTGGGTACCCGCCGAGTTACCCATGTTCTCGCGAAATGAGTTGTTGCGTGACGGATCCGATCACGGGGCCGCAGCATCGTAGGGTGGATGAGATGACCGCGACCGACTCCCTTGCCGGATGGCTCGGCGCCCGCAGTGATGCCCAGCTGGTGATGCTGCTGCAACTTCGGCCCGACCTGGCTGTGCCGCTGCCTTCGTCGATGGCGGTGCTCGCCACCCGCGCCGAACAGCGCGCGTCGGTGCTGCGCGCCACCGAGGACCTGGACACGCTGGAATTCGCCATCCTGGAAATCCTCGTGGTGCATGGCGTGAAGCACACCGACCGGGACCGCCCGCCGCTGCGCCGCGACGAACTGCACGTGCGGCTGAGCGGACGGGTGGCGTCGACCGCGATCGACGACGCGCTGGAGCACCTGACCGCTCGGGCCCTCGTCTGGACCGACGACGACGAGCTGCACGTGATCCCGGCCGCGGCCGAGGCGCTGCCGTGGCCGATCGGCAGCGCGACCGAACTCCCCGACACGCTCACCGAGCCGGAGGTGGTCGCCGCTCTTCCAGAGCTGGCACCCCCCGAACGCGCCCTGCTGGACAAGCTGGCCGCGACGGGCCCGCGTGGACGCACCAGGGATGCTGCGCCGGGCACCCCGGCCGACCGCCCCATCCAGCGCCTCCTGGCGCTCAGGCTGCTGCACTGGATCGATGACGAGACCGTCGAGCTTCCAGTCACGGTCGGCCAGGTGCTGCGCCGCGAACCGGTCACCCACCCGCATGCGCTGAGCCCGCCGGAGCCGTGCCCGGCCAAATACACGCCTGCCGAGGTCAACGCGGTCGCGGCAGGCGAGGTAGGCGAGCTACTGCGGCACTGCGCCGCCGTGCTCGACGTACTCGGCCAAGCCCCCGCCCCTGCCCTGCGGGCGGGCGGGCTCGGCGTACGGGAGCTGCGCCGCATCGCCAAGCAGATCGGCGTCGAGGAGCCGAGGGCCGGTTTGCTGGTCGAACTCCTGGCGGCGGCCAAACTCCTCGAAAAAGGTGTGCCGGAGCCACCACCGGAATTCGATTCGACCGACGACTTCTGGGCGCCCACCCCCGCGGTCGACGCCTGGCTGGCGGCACCGCCCGCACGGCGCTGGGTCGCGCTCGCGATTGCCTGGCTCGACTTGGACCGGATGCCGTGGATGATCGGCATGCGCGACGCCAATGACAAACCGTTGGCGGCCCTTTCGCTGGAGCTGCGCACCCCGCACGCACCCCGCGACCGGCGGGCGATTCTCGGCTTGCTCACGGAGTGCTCGTCGGGCACCGCGCTCGACCCGGCCGACATCGGCCGGGTGCTTGCCTGGCGGCAGCCGCGCCGACGCAGGCACTTCCGGCCGGAAGTTGTCGAGCAGACGCTGGCCGAGGCGGCCGCGGTCGGCTTCGTCGGCCGCGGTGCACTCGGCTCACCGGCGCGGGCGCTGCTGCACGGTGCGGCGACCAGTGCGGCCGACGCCGAGGCCGAGATGGAGGCGGCACTGCCGGAACCGGTCGACCACGTGCTGGTCCAGGCCGACCTGACGGTGATCGCGCCCGGCCCACTGACCACCGACCTACAGCATCGGATCGCCCTTGTCGCCGACGTCGAATCCGCTGGTGCCGCAACGGTGTACCGGCTCAGCGAGTCCTCGGTGCGCCGCGCACTCGACGTCGGACTGACCGCCGCCGAACTGCACAGCTTGTTCGCGAAGCATTCCAGGACGCCGATCCCGCAGGCGCTGACCTATCTGATCGACGACGTGGCCAGGCGGCACGGTCAGCTACGGGCAGGCATGGCCCAGTCCTTTATCCGGAGCGACGACCCGGCGTTACTCGCCCAGGTGCTTTCCGCGCCCGTGGCGAGCGCGCTGGCGCTGCGGACCATCGCCCCGACCGTCGCCATCGCCCATGCGCCGCTCGGCGAGCTACTGGAACAGTTGCGAGCCGCCGGCTTCGCACCAGCGGGTGAGGATTCGACGGGCGCGATCGTCGACCTTCGACCCCGCGGCGCCCGGATCTCGGCGCGGCCGGGCGCCAGGCAGCCATATCGGCCGACGCCGCCCAGCGCCGAACAGCTGGAGTTGCTCGTCACGGAACTGCGCGCCGGCGAACGCGCCGCCAGCGCCCGCGCCGGCCAAGTGGTGCGCCCGGACGGCACCCGCACCAATACCGCCGCGACCCTCGCCCTGCTTCAGCTGGCGGCGCGGGTGCGGCGGTCGGTGAACATCGGCTACGTGGATGCCCAAGGAGTCGCCACGCAGCGGGTGGTGGAGCCGTTGAAAGTAGGCAATGGGCAGCTGGACGCGCTGGACCCGGTGACCGGCGCGGTCCGGCACTTCACGCTGCACCGGATCGCGTCGGTTGCCCTGCTGGAGTGATCAGGCCTTCGGCTTGCCCGTGCAGAAAGTGACCTTGGGGTCCGTCTCGATGAGGCGGAAGCCGTCGGCGTCCGCACCACACAGCAGTTCGTCGGCCTTACCCTCGATCCGCTTCAGAACGCGGAAGGTCGCTTCTGACGAACCGCACTCCACGTGCTTGTATCCAGTCGCGCTGCTCTCGTTGTAGCAGTTGCCTTCCTTGAAGTTCGGCGCGAGGCACAGGAACGCGGTGGTTCCACCGCTGAGGGTCTCTTCGTAGGAGGTGTAGTCGGCGGCGCACTCGGTCTTCTTGTCGAAGGACTGCGCGACTTTGTACACGGCCTTGTCCGATGAGCAGTCGACCGGCTCGGTCTTGGAATCGACAGCGGAACTCTCGATGACGTTGATGCAGTCGCCGACCTTCGCCTTGGCAGTGTCCGACTTGCTCGAGTCCTCGATCAACGAACAGCCGGCCACCGCGGCCACCGCTACGAGGGCGAGCACAATCCGTGCCAGCAGCCGCGCTCCTGGAAACTTCACCTGAAAACCTCTCTCACCGAACACGTTCACGGACTCGTGAACGCGGTGAGGATACCCGCAGGATCATTGCGGCCGCATCAGCTCGGCGGGTGACACCGAGCGCGGCCTGCTTCGCTCCATGCGCAGGCCGTAGATGGACCATCGTGCGATCCGTTGGCTGACCGAGTCGTTACGCTTGGTCGGTATGACGGTCGAGGACGTCGCAGGCGAGCTGTATGGGGTGGCACCCGCGGAGTTCGTCGCGGCGCGCACCGCCCGGGTCGAAGCAGCCAAGCGGGCGGGCGACAAGGAGCTCGCGGCCGCCGTCGGCAAGCTGCGCAAACCCACCGTGTCCGCGTGGACGGCGAACCTGCTGGCTCGCGAAGCGCCCTGCGACGTGGACGCGCTGCTGCGACTCGGCGCGGCACTGGCCGCAGCGCAGCGAGAACTGTCCGCCGATCAGCTTCGCGACCTGACTATGCAGCGGCAGCAACTGGTCAACGCGCTGGCCAAGAAGGCGGGCGCACTGGCCGCCGAGCACGGCCATCCGGTCGGCGAGGGTGTGCTGCGCGAGGTCGGGCAAACCTTGACGGCGGCGCTGGCCGAGCCGGCGGTGGCAGAGCGAGTGCGCGCCGGAACGCTAGCCACCGCGGCGACCTACGATGGCTTCGGGCCGAGCGGACCTAATCTGGTCGTCGTGCCCGCATCCACCCAGCGGGCCGCGCCGAAGCCTGAGGCCGAGGACACCGTGCGCGAGGAGCTGGAGGAGGCGTTGGATGCGCTCGAATCCGCCCGCGCGGCAAGGGATTCAGCGCAGTACGAGGTCGACGAAGCGCATCAGCGGCTGGCCGGCGTCGAATCCCGAATCGCCACGTTGACGGCCGAACTGACACACGCCGAAGAGCAGCGGCAGTTCAGCAGGACAGCCGAGCGGTCGGCGAGGGACCAGTTGCACAATGCCCAACGCCACCTGGACCGGGCCGAACGCCGGGCGGAAGGGGCTCGCCAGCGCCTCGACGGCGAATAACCTGCGCGGCTCAGCTGCGGAGGGTTCCCGGGAAAAGGTATGCCTCCGGAGGTGGTTCGGTGCGGTTCAACCACGCGTCGAAAAAGCCCGTCAGGTCCGTCGATGCCCTGGACTGTACGAACGCGCGGAACTCCGGCATCGATGCGTTGCCGTACGCGTGCGCCGCGAGGAAGTCACGGGCGGCCGCGAAGAACACCTCGTCGCCGATCTGCTTGCGCAGGGCGTGCAGGAACAGCGGGCCGCGGTAGTAGACGGAGGTGAATTCTTGTCCCGCGCCGGGGTTTTCCAGCGGAATGTCCCAGAATCTGGATTTGTCGCGGTACTTCTGGACGGTCTCGCGGTAGTCGTCGTCGACGTTCTTGCCCTCCATCCGCTCCGGCCACAGGTACTCGGCGGTGTAGCTGGCGAAGCACTCGTTGAGGCAGATGTCCGACCAGTGGCGCACCGACACCGCATCGCCCCACCACTGGTGCGTGATCTCGTGAACTACGGTTTGCAGATCGGTCCACGGCGCGTAGATCGGGCGGGTCTGGGTCTCCAACGAGAACCGGATGTCGGCATCCAGGTAGATGCCGCCCGCCGCCTCGAATGGGTACGGGCCGTAGAGGGTTTCGGTGAAGTCGAGGATCTCCGGCAGACGCTGCTCGGTCTCCCGCTTGCCCTCCGCGTCCGACGCGAACGCGCTGACCAGCGGGGTGCCATCGGGCCGGCGTTGTTCGAGGTAGCTGAACTTGTCGATCGCGACCGTGGTCAGATAGCCGAGCACCGGTTTGGTCGTTGCCCACCCGACGGTCCGCTTGTCGCCCCGCACGATGTCATCGGTCCGCACGCCGTTGGACACCACCTCCCACTCCGCGGGGACGGTGGTATGCAGCGCGAAGGTGGCCTTGTCGAGCGGGGTGTCGTTGAGCGGATACCAGGTTGTCGCCGAGTGGGGTTCACCTGCGACGAAAGCGCCTCCGCTGGGGGCGAAGGTCCAGCCCGCGCCCTCGGTGTTCACCGCGGGACCTGAGTAGTCGACAGTGACGGTGAACGGCAGGCCGGGTAGCAGCGGGAGCAGTGGGGTCACCGTCAGTTCGTGTGCGCCGTCACGGACGAACGCGGCGGGCAGGTGGTTCACCGAGACCATGCGCACGTCCGGCCCCGCGAAGTCCAGGTTGAACATGCGCAGAGCCTGGGTGGCGGTCGCCTCGATCCGGGTGGTCCCGGTGAGCTGGCGGCTCGGCGGATCGTAGTCGATGCTGACGTCGTAGTGGCCGACGTCATAGCCGCCGTTTCCGTCCAGCGGGTAGTACGGGTCGCCGAGTCCGGGGGAGCCGACCAGCGGGTCGGCGGGCGGATCGGCACTCGCGGGCACCGACAGCGCCGCGACGGCCACACCCGCGACCGCGGCGCACATCCGGCCGGACAACCTCATTCGACAACCACCCTCTCCGCCCCTCTCGGTACCGATGTACCGACTCGCTGGATGGTAGCCGCTTCAGTCGCCGCTACCGGTGAGCGCCGCCGACGCGCCTGCACCGAGGATCAGCACGCGTCCCTGCCGCCTCCAGCCCGCCGGGCGACCGCGCGAACCAAGACCTGACCGAGGCGGCCGCAGGGCCCAGGTTCTGCCGGAGACCATCGCGATGGCGCTCTTGCCGCAGCACCGCAGATCGGACGCCGAACCCTCTTCGGAGTCTATGTGCACACGCAACTCGAAATCCGGAGTTCGCGGCCGGATTCAGGAGCCGAGTTCGCCGGGCAGCTGGTGCGGATCGAGCAGCAGTCGTTTGGTCGTGGTGCGGCGCACCTTTTCGGCCAGCGCGAGGTTGTCGGTGAGTAGTCGCCACTCGACCTCGCTGATGGCGGCACGGGCGCGGTCGATGACCGTGCCGTCCTTGGTGCCCCAAGCGATCGGCATGGCGCTCACCGACTGCCAGCGCTCGCCGACCTGGCGCGGCGCGCGATCGGTGCGCACAGCCACCGAGGGCACCCGCTCCCCCGCCGTGGTCTCGTGGCCGGGTAGTGCGCGGACCTTCCTGGTCACCAAGGCGTAGCGCGGACCGGCCTCCTGCGGCTTGGACACGTCGACCAAGGCAAGCAGCACCACTCCGGAGGGGTGGGACTCCGAGATCACCGCGGGGACGAGCTCCCCGTCGGCGTAGAGCTTGTCGATGCTGGAATGCCTTGGCGTCCACAGCGCCACCCACAACGCGGTCACCGCGCCGAGCGCGAAGGCGACCGCGAGCAGATACGCCCATGGATGGTCCAGCCAGATCAGGTAGGCCGTTCCGGTCGCCGCGATGAGCGCGGCGCCGATCGCCATGATGCGCAGTCGACGCAGGTCGGCGAAGACTTCGTTGACCGCGTGGGCATGCCCGCGGTCCACCGCGAATTCGAAGCGTCGCACGTCCCTATTCCTAGCACAGCTTTCGGAGGAATTGCCTCCACTTATCCGAGCGCCGGACCGAGCAAGTCGTCGGCATCCGTGATGCGGTAGGCATACCCCTGTTCGGCGAGAAAACGCTGACGGTGCGCGGCGTATTCGGCGTCGAGGGTGTCGCGCGCGACCACCGAGTAGAAATGAGCCTGACCGCCATCCTGCTTCGGGCGCAGCAACCGGCCGAGGCGCTGCGCCTCCTCCTGACGCGAGCCGAAGGTGCCCGAGACCTGCACGGCCACCGACGCCTCCGGCAGATCGATGGAGAAGTTCGCGACCTTGCTCACCACGAGCACCGGAATCTCACCGCGCCGGAATGCGTCGAAGAGTTCTTCGCGGTCTTTTGTTTTTGTCGAACCCTGGATCACCGGAGCGTCGAGCGCGGCACCCAGCTCCTCCAGCTGCTCCAGGTAGGCGCCGATGACCAGGCTCGGCGCGTCCTGGTGCTGAGCAAGGATCGATTCCACCACAGCGATTTTCGTGTGCGCCGTGGAGCAGAGCTTGTAACGCTCCTCTGGTTCGGCGGTCGCGTAGGCCATCCGCTCGGCGTCGGTGAGCGTGACCCTGACCTCGATGCACTCGGCGGGTGCGATCCAGCCCTGGGCCTCGATGTCCTTCCACGGCGCGTCGTAGCGCTTCGGGCCGATCAGCGAGAACACGTCGCCCTCGCGGCCGTCCTCGCGCACCAGGGTCGCGGTCAGGCCGAGGCGGCGGCGGGACTGCAGGTCTGCGGTCATCCGGAAGACCGGGGCAGGCAGCAGATGCACCTCGTCGTAGATGACCAGGCCCCAGTCACGGCTGTCGAAGAGTTCCAGGTGCTTGTACTCGCCCTTGGTGCGGCGGGTGATCACCTGATAGGTGGCGATGGTGACCGGGCGGATCTCCTTACGTTCGCCGGAGTACTCGCCGATCTCTTCTTCGGTCAACGAGGTGCGCGCGAGCAGTTCGCGCCGCCACTGCCTGCCCGCCACCGTGTTGGTGACCAGGATCAGCGTGGTCGCCTTCGCCTTCGCCATGGCCGCCGCGCCGACCATCGTCTTGCCCGCGCCGCAGGGCAGCACCACTACGCCGGAGCCGCCCGCCCAGAACGAGTCGGCGGCCATCTCCTGGTAGTCGCGCAGGTGCCACTTGTCGTCGGTGTAGTCGAGTTCGATCTCATGTGCCTCGCCGTCGACGTAGCCCGCGAGGTCTTCGGCGGGCCAGCCGATCTTCAGCAGCATCTGCTTGATCCGACCGCGCTCGGACGGGTGCACCACCACCGTGTCGTCATCGATGCGCGCGCCGAACATCGGCGCGATCTTCTTGTGCCGGAGCACCTCCTCCAGCACCGCGCGATCCAGGCTGACCAGCGTCAGGCCGTGCGCGGGATGCTTGATCAGCTGCAACCTGCCGTATCGGGCCATCGTGTCCACGACATCGACCAGCAACGGCTGCGGCACCGCGTACCTGGAAAAACTGACCAGCGCGTCCACCACCTGCTCGGCGTCGTGCCCCGCCGCCCGCGCGTTCCACAGCGCCAGCGGCGTCACTCGGTAGGTATGGACATGCTCCGGCGCCCGCTCCAACTCGGCGAACGGCGCGATGGCCTGCCGCGCCGCATCGGCCAACTCGTGGTCGACCTCCAGCAGCAGCGTTTTGTCACTCTGCACAATCAGTGGACCGTCGGTCACAGCCCCTCCTCGTATCGGCTCGCCGCCCATTCTCCCCGACCCCACCGACAACACCGCAGGTAACCGGCCATTCTCCGCCGTGAGCGGATTCGGCAGCGTCCGTGTGCAACGCCGGAAGGCCCCGGACTCTTCCCGATAGCCTGCGCGGGACGCCCCCCAGGACCGTGGCCAGCAACCGCCAACTGGACCGCGACACCACGGGATCGGGTGGGTGACGATCGGGGGATGATCGAGATGGCGGCGGTGGTGGGGGTTGCGGCGGCGGCGGTGGGGATGGTGCTGACGCCGGGCCCGAACATGATGTATCTGGTGTCGCGCACGGTGTCGCAGGGGCGGCGGGCGGGGTTGGTGTCATTGGGTGGGGTGGCGGCTGGATTCGGAGTGTATCTCGCGGCGGCGACCGCGGGGATCACGGCGGTGTTCGCGGTAGTGCCAGGGCTCTACCTGGGCGTGAAGCTGGCTGGTGCCGCCTATATGGGGTGGCTTGCATGGCAGGCAGTGCGACCGGGCGGCGTTTCGGTGTTCGCGCCCGCGGCACTGCCCGCCGACCCGGTGCGACGACTGTTCGGTATGGGGTTGCTCACCAATCTGCTGAACCCCAAGATCGCGATCATGTACATGGCGCTGATTCCACAGTTCGTCACGCCGGAGCACGGCAGGGTGTGGCTACAAAGCCTGTGTCTGGGAGCGGTGCAGATCGCGGTGGCGCTCACCGTGAACGGCCTGATCGTCCTCGGCGCGGGCGGCCTGGCCACCTTCCTCACCGGCCGCCCGCTCTGGCTGCGCGCCCAGCGCTACCTCATGGGAACCATGCTCGGCGCCATCGCCGTGCTCCTCGCCACCGACCGTGCCCGCCCCACCCCCGCCTGACCCGCGACGAGCGGCACACGATGGCGAGACCTCTCGCGTTTGCGACAGCCTTGTGCCGTTTGTCACGCGAGGCAGCCGAGCTGGAGACGGCGCACCCCTTCGTCCAGCGTCTCGTCGCGCTTGCAGAAGGTGAAACGCACCAGATGCTTCCACGCGGCTGTGTCGTCGGCGAACGCGATGACGGGGACCGCCGCGACGCCGAGCCGCTTCGGCAGCTCCCGGCAGAACGCCAGACCGTCGGGGGCTCCGATGGGCGTGATGTCGGCACATACGAAATAGCCCCCCGCGCTGGCCTTCACGTCCAGCCCGGTATCAGCGAGTGCGGAGGAGAGGCGGATACGCCTCTCGGACAAGGTATTACGCAGATTGTCGACCCAAGCCCGCTCATGGTTGATCGCGTGTGCGACGGCCGGCTGAAACGGTCCGCCCGCAACAAAGGTCAGAAACTGTTTGGCCGCCAGCACGCCGTCGATCAGATCGGCGGGGCCGCATGCCCAACCGGTCTTCCATCCGGTGACGCTGAAAGTCTTTGCCGCACTGGACGCCACGATCGTCCGCTCGGCCATACCTGGCAGTGTCGCCAGGCTGATGTGCTCGGCGCCATCGTAGACAAGGTGCTCGTAGACCTCGTCGGTAAGCACCAGAATGTCGCGCTCGCAAGCGATGTCGGCGATTGCCTGCAGATCGGTGCGCCCGAGCACCGTGCCGGTAGGGTTGTGCGGCGAGTTGACGACGAGCATGCGGGTCGCCGGGGTGATCGCGGCGCGCAGGCTGTCCAAGTCGAGCACGAACCGGTCACCATCGGCGACCAGCCTGGCCGTGCGCCGGCGCGCACCGGCGAGAGCGACCGCGGCCGCGTAGGAGTCGTAATACGGCTCGATCAGCACGACCTCCTGGCCGGGCTCGACCAGTCCGAGCACCGCGGCGCTGATCGCCTCTGTCGCACCGACTGTCACCAGCACCTCGGAGTCGTGGTCGTACTCCGTCCCGTAGCGACGAGCCCGGTCGTCGGCGATGGCCTTGCGCAAGACCGGCATGCCGCGCCCGGGCGGGTACTGGTTGAGTCCGTCGGCGATGGCACGGCGGGCCACTTCGAGCATGCCCGCAGGCCCATCGGTATCGGGAAACCCCTGGCCCAGATTGACCGCGTCATGACGAATGGCGAGCTCGGTCATTTCGGCGAAGATCGTGGAGGCGAAGGGCCGCAAGCGGGCAACGGTCGGGGGCTGCGAGGGCATGCTCGGAGATTATCCCAGCGGCCAGCATTGTTGCCGTCAGATAGCTAATATCTATACTTCACATCGAAATCAGGATCTACCTGCATATTCGTGTGTTTCCCCAGCGCGGGTCAACCGGGCGTCTGACGGGCTCAACCGAGCCGCACCCCACCCAGCTTGGCGGGATTCGCGAGATCATAAGTACCCCAGACCAATCCATCCCGCACGGTGAAGCCCATGATCCGGGTGGGATAACCCGCCCGACCCTCTTCGGCAGGACGCCCGGCGACGACGAGGCCGAGCTGCCCGTTGACCGAGGCGAATTCGTAGATGGGCGCCGGATCCTCGTTCAGCCCGTACTTTCGTACCAGCCCCAGGAAGAAGCGGGCGATCCTTTCCGAGCCGTTCAGGATGTTCACGGCGGTGGCAGTAGTGCCGTTGGCGTCGCCGATCATCACCGATTCCGGGTGCAGCGCGGCGGTAACCGCATGCACGTCGCCGGTGCTCAGTGCGGTGAGGAAGCGGTGCACCGCGGCCTCGTGCTCAGCGTCCGGTACCGGTGCGGGCGTGTGCGCCACCGCCTTGCGGGCACGCACCGCGAGCTGCCGTGCGGCGTCGGCTGAGATGCCGAGAATATCGGAGATCTCATCGAACGGCACCGAAAGCCCATCGTGCAGCACGAAGGCCACCCGCTGCGGCGGCGTGAGGCTGTCCAGCACGACCAGCGCGGCGAACCGGTACTCCTGCTTGCGGACCACGGACTCCAGCGGGTCCGGTGCACTCGATGGGGTGCGCGCGGTGACCACAGGTTCCGGCAGCCACTGCCCCACGTAGTTTTCCCTGCGGGCGACCGCGCTGCGCAAACGGTCCAGGCAGATGCGGCTCACCACAGTGGTCAGCCAGGCCCGCAGATCCTCGATCTCGGACTGACGCGCACCGGCCAGGCGCAGCCAGCTCTCCTGGACGGCGTCTTCGGCGTCGCTGACGCTGCCCGTCAGTCGATAGGCGACCGAGAGCAAATGCGCCCGATGTGATTCGAACAGGTCGGAAAGCAGCGCGGCAACCATCACCGCGCAGTCTACGGTCCGACGGAGGCACGTTCGCGCGCGGTATCACCGATTTGCCGCCTGCGGCGCGGCGTATTCACGGCCCCTCTCGGCTCGCGTTTGTGCGACCGCCGCTTGCGACTTCGTCGCGGATGCGGCGGCCGCGCGCACGCGAGCCGGGGCAGCGACCGGCACTTGTACGACTCGCATCCGACTGGGTCGGAGGAGGCGTATCGGTCCGTTCGTCGGACGAGGTCAGCGCTCGCGCCGCCGCCGCACCGCGTCGGCCAGCCGCTCCATCTGATGGGCGGTGGTCTCCCAGTCCAGACATGCGTCGGTGATGGACTGGCCGTAGGTCAGCTCGTCGGCGTGGCCGAGCGTCAGATCCTGCCGACCCGCGACCAGGAAGCTCTCCAGCATCACGCCGACCACGCCGGGCTTGCCCGCCGCCAGCCGCTCCGCGATATCGGTGACCACGTCGACCTGCTTGTTGTGGTCCTTGTTGCTGTTACCGTGGCTGGCGTCGACTACCACCCGCTGCGGCAGCGCCGACCGGTCCAGCCGGATGCACGCCTCGGCGACCGAAGCCGCGTCGTAGTTCGGGCCGGTACTGCCGCCGCGCAGGATCACGTGGCAGTCCGGGTTGCCGGCGGTACGGATCAGCGCGGAGCGCCCGTCGAGGTCCGTGCCGGGGAACACATGGCTGGCTGCGGCGGCGCGCACGCCGTCCACCGCCACCTGGACGTCGCCGTCGGTACCGTTCTTGATGCCGACCGGCATCGACAGCGCGCTGCTGAGCTGGCGGTGCACCTGGCTGGCCGCGGTACGGGCACCGATCGCGCCGTAGGACACCAGATCCGCGATGTACTGCGGGGTGATCGGATCCAGGAACTCACAGGCCACCGGCAGCCCGAGCGCGGTGATGTCGACCAGCAGCTTGCGGCCGAAGCCCAGCCCGGTATTGACGTCGAAGGAGCCGTTCAGATGCGGGTCGTTGATCAGGCCCTTCCAGCCCAGCGTAGTGCGCGGCTTCTCGAAGTAGACCCGCATCACCACGTGCAACCGGTCGTCGAACTCAGCGGCGAGAGCCGTCAGACGGCGCGCGTAGTCGAGCGCGGCTGCGGGGTCGTGCACCGAGCAGGGGCCGACGATCACCATGAGGCGGTCGTCGACACCGTTCAGCACGTCGACGGTGGCCCTGCGTCCCGCGCGAACGGTGTCCGCGAGCGCATCGGTGATCGGGTGCACGCGACGCACCTCGGCGGGCGAGCGCAGCGGGCTGACACTCAGGGTGCGTTGATCATCCAGATCGGAATGCCGCGCGTCGACATCGGCTGCGGTTGTCATAGTCGTGGGTCCTTTTCTCGGGGCCGACCCACGGACGTGAAACCCGTACAGCCGGTCCATCGTCCGGCTCGGGGTGGAGTGTCGTCAGCGCATGTGGTTGCTGCAGACCAGCCCACCCAGGGCCGGCTTGCTAAACCAGAAATACACGCACTGCACGCTCGGCACAGTACCAGACCGTGTCATCGGCCGCGCGGACGACGCGTGTTCGCGGCCCCCTTCTGGCTCGTGTCCGAGAGCGACCGGCGCTGGCGACTTCGTCGCGGACGCATCGGCCGCTCGGACACGAGCCGGGCCGCGAACGGGCAATGCATGATCTCGCTGCGCTCGGAAGCGGGGGTCGGGCCACTGTGGTTGCTGTTTTTTGTGCAGCGGCGCTCGAGGCGATGCCGACAAGCTCAGCCCCACTGGCCGGGCACGTAATCTCCCGCCGGGGTGCGCGCGATGACATTCATCCGGTTCCAGGCGTTGATCATCGCGATGGCGGCGATGAGTGCGGCGAGCTGGTCCTCGTCGTAGTGCTTGCGCACCTCCTGCCATACCTCGTCGCTGACGGCGCGACCGTCGCCGATCCGGGTGGCCTCTTCGGTGAGCGCCAGCGCGGCCCGCTCGGCCTCGGTGAAGACGGTTGCCTCACGCCAGGCGGCGATCAGGTTGAGCCGCACGGAGGTCTCGCCCGCATGCGCGGCGTCCTTGGTGTGCATATCGGTGCAGTAGCCGCAGCCGTTGATCTGGCTGGCGCGGATCTTCACGAGTTCGTAAGTGGCGGCGGGCAGGGTGGAGTCGGTGACTACCTTGGAGGCCATGGTGAGTCGCTTGACGAAGCTGCCGGCGACGGGGTTGGTGTAGAGGTTGATGCGGGATTCCATGATGTCCGTCCTTTGTCGTTCCCGTTGGGGTTCACAAAGAGGACGACCCGGCGCCGCGAAGTGTGACAATCCCACTTTGTGAACTGGATCACTGCGCTGAGCGGCCGAGATTCCGGCCGACCGGTTACTTCGTGAAGTCGTAGGTGACGCCGGTCAGCTTCTCCGACAGTTCCCACAGCTCGCCCGCGACCTTTTCGTCCCTGGACTCCTTCGAGGAACCGGACGGGCCCGGATATCCGCGCGTGCCGCCCAGCCCGGTCGGGCCGTAGTAGCCGCCCGGCTGGATGTCGGCGGTCGCGACGTACAGCGTCGGCAGCGCGCCCATGGCGGCGCTCTGTGCGAGCAGCCGGTTACCCAGCCACATCACCTTGTCTTGGAACGACTCGGTGTGCGACTGCAGTTCGGTCGCGGCGTAGCCAGGGTGGGCGGCGACCGACAGCTTTGCCGCACCCGCGGCGGTCAGCCTGCGCTGCAGCTCACGGGCGAACATCAGATTGGCCAGCTTGGCCTGCGCATAGGCGGCCCAGCGCTGGTATCTGCGCCGCTCCCAGTTGAGATCGTCCAGGTCGATCTTTCCCATCTGGTGCGCCCAGCTGGAGACCGTGACGATTCGGTCGGAGATCTTGTCCAGCAGCAGGCCGGTCAGCGCGAAGTGGCCGAGATGGTTAGTCCCGATCTGCATTTCGAAACCATCGGCGGTGCGTGACTCGGGTAGCGCCATCACGCCGGCGTTGTTGATCAGCACGTCGGCGCGGTCGGCGCCCTCGGCGAACTCGCGCACCGAGGCCAGATCGGCCAGATCCAGCTTTCGCACCCGAACCCGCTCCCCCAGTTCCGCGGCCACCGCTTCCCCCTTGGCCACGTTCCGGCAGGCGAGCACGACATCGGCCCCTGCCGTGGCCAGCGCACGCACCGTCACGGCCCCCAAACCGCTGTTGGCCCCGGTGACGATGAACGTCCGTCCGGCCTGGTCGGACAGATTCGAGGTATCCCACCTGCTCATAGTGAGAAGTCTAATCCGCGTCGGCCGAGGATCCGCGGCGCTGCGTCTGAGCGAGAATCGCGTCGCGTCCGCATCACGGTGCGGCCGATGCCCCAGTCACCCGTGCGATTTGCCCCGTACCGCGGTCGCTGCGCCGAGGTTCGGCGGTAGACTTTCGCCGCGAGATAGGGTTGCCTAACCTAAATAGAGGGTCCTGATCGTGTGGTCCCGAGTTCAGTTATTGTGAGGCAGACCGTGACTTCGACATCCACCACGTCATCCGCGCATCGCGACGGCTATGTGCCGTTTCCCGCGCAGACGGCGGAAGCGTATCGGGCCGCCGGGTATTGGGCCGGGCGACCGCTCGGTGATCTGTTACGCGACAGCGCACGACAGCACCCGCACCGGCCCGTGCTACTCGACGGTGAACGCAACCGCACCTACGGACTTGCCACCTACAAGCTGCCGGACGTCTTTCGCCGCAGCGATAAGCTCCCCATCACCGCCGTCGGCAAGGTCGACAAGAAAATGCTGCGGGCGGAGGGCTGACCGCCCCATCGGTTACATTCTGACGAACACCTGGCGGGCAGAGCGCCACGGAGCGCTGCCCGTTGAGACCTATGCCCGCACCATGTAGGGCGCGATGCTGTCGAGCTTTTCGCAGGTCTCCTCGAACTCCCGTTCCGGCCGTGACTGACCGACGATGCCCGCGCCCGCGCGGAGCCAGGCGCCGTCGGTGTTCTGGTACACCGCGCGCAGCACGAGTGTCGCCTCCAGCGCACCGGTCGGCGAAACAATCACCACCGCGCCGGAATACAGGCCACGCGGGTCGTGATCGAGCCGGAACACCGAATCGACACCCGCACGCTTGGGAATGCCAGAGGCGGTGACGGACGGGAACAGCGCCTCGAGCGCATCCCAGCTGGACCGGTCGGCGGCCAGCCGCCCGCGCACGATGGAGGCGAGGTGCTGCACGCTGCCGCGCTCGCGCACCGCCATGAAGTCCGACACCACGGGCGTGCCGGGATCGGCGATGGCGGAGATCTCCGCGAGTGCTGTCTGCACCGAAATCGCATGCTCCACAATCTCTTTCGGATCGGTGATCAGATCTTCCCGCGCGGCCGTGTCGACCGCGTCGCCGCGGCCGAAGGCGCGGGTGCCCGCCAACGGTTCGGTGGTCACCACGCGATCGTCGTCCACGGACGCGACAAGTTCGGGGCTGAAGCCCGCCGCCTCCAATCCACCAAGCCGCAACAGGAATGACCGCGCTGGAGTGTTGTACGCGCGACCGAGTCGATAGGTGGCCGGGACGTCGACCGCGAACGGTAGATCGACCTTCCTGGACAGGATCACCTTCTGATACCGCCTTGCCTGGATCTCACCGATCGCCTCGGCCACCCGGTCCCGGTATCCGGTCGGGTCGACGCGGACGTCGACCATATGAGCTTGCGGGAGTTCGGTGTTCTGCGACTGCGCGATCAGATCGTGGATGTCGCCGGTCTCGGCGGGTGTCGCGCCGGCGACCCGCACGCCGAATTCGCCGACCCGCACCTCGATACGCGGAATCATCAAACGCACCAGCGACGTTCCGGGGTCGAGGTGTCGCGTGGCGTCGAGGGTCCATGCGCAGAACTCGAATCCGATCCAGCCATAGGTGTTTCGGCCCTCCAAGGCAAGCGTGCCGAGCGCACGGTCGATAACGCCCGCCGGATTACCCTCCCATCGACCGGAGGTGGTCTGTCCCGCCCAGGTGACCCGCAGCTCCTGCACGTCCAGTTCGATACTGCCGATCGGGTCGGCGGCGAATACCCATTCGCCCGGACGCTCGTACATGACGTACTCACCGAACCGATCGGCCCCCGCCAGCCGGGACATCGCTGCCGCTGGATCGGTCACATACTCAACCCGCGAGCGCTCCGTGGTCGACAACGATCCTCCAAGGTTATCCTGGCCTAACTTGTGGAGGTAAGGTTAGCATTACCTGGCCGCAGGCAAGGGGGTTCACAAGGCGCAGAACATGGCTCGAACTATCGGTCAGTGCCCGCCGCCAGTGCCGATCGCTCGACGCTCAGCACACTCTCCGCGCTGTGCTCGGCGTCATACGCCGTGCCGCCGCCGCGCAGTCCGAACAGTCGCTTGCTGTAGAGCAGCCAGACCACGGCGGCGATATTGACCACCAGAGCGGCTACCCGTAGCGCGGTCACCTTCTCGGTCAACTCATAGATCTCCAGAGGCAGGAACAGGCTGGTCGCGACGACGGCGAAGTACTCTCCCCAGCGCCGCACCAGCCACAAGCCGATCGCCTCGACCATCTGCAATCCGGCGTATCCGAAGATGCCGATCGCGGTCCACAGCAAAGTCGTGTTCGACAGCGAGAACGCCTCATCGATCAGATGCACGATTCTCGACTGGTCGATATCCCAACCGATCTGGTCGGCGAACGGGCGCAGCAGCGGCAGGTCCTGGTCGAACGCGGCGCGCATCGTCTGCCGCGAGGACCGGAATTTCAGCACCGCCACCGCGGCGACCACCAGCACCAGTCCCCGCGACATCCGCTCGATCGCGAGCGCGCGCATCAGCCAGCGATCGCGCAGCAGGCGCCCGCGCGGCACCTCGGGCGCGTGGTCGGCGGGCCCGGAACCGACCGGCTCACCAGGCACAAAGGTCCCGCAGCGCAGGCATCGCCAGGCCGCCCCGGCCACTGTCTCGACCCGCAGCCGGTCGGCCAAATCCTGCTCATCCGGCTCGTACGTGTAGTGGCCGTGCCAGCCACAAGAACGCAGCGCCCAGTCCATGTGCGCAGCCTAAACCGAACTCGCCGCGCCGAGTGCCTGCGCGGAATCGACCCGGCGGGCTTGAATAGGGGGGAGCGTCACCTGTGGAGGGAAGAACTTCGATGATCGATCACCGCGGCGGTTTGCCCGCGACAGCCCGGTACGGGACCACACCACAATCGGTAGTGGCCCTGATCGACGCGGCGTCGGGGGTGGAACGCGAACTGGTCGGCGCGTGGCTCGCCGACGGCGGGATCACCAAGGAGTTCGGCACCGACGCGCCGGTGACCCAGCTCGACCTGGACGCGGGCGCGGTCACCACCCGCCTGGTCGGCAGGCGAGACGATCCGCTTGTGGTCCCGGTGCGTGTGCTGTGGCTGCCGCCGGAGCGCAACGGGGTCCGGCGCATCACCTTCGCCGACCTTGCCCTGATGACCAACCCGCGCAAGCCCAACCGACTGGCACAACGCAGGCTGCGTGCCAAGTCGCCGGAGCGGCACGTCGTCCTGACCGGCGCACCCGCCTTGCTCAGTGAGCTACGCGCGAACAACCCGGAGGCGTCGGCGCTGCTCGCCAAGGGCACCGCCGAGCCGTTCGCCCGCGCCATCGTGCGCGCGGCGGTGGTGGCACTGGAGCGCGCCGAGCGCACCGTCATCGGCGACCGGTACAAGGTGCCCCGGCTGGTTGCCGAGGAGATCCTCGACTCGCCCGACTTCCTGCGCAGACTCGAGCTGATCGCCGACCAGATCGGGGCAAGCCCGCACGAGGTGTACCGCCGCGCGGAAAAGGGGCTCAACGAGCTCGTCGCCGCGCAGAGCAGGCTTGTCTCGGACCTGTTCACCCAGGCGATGCGGCCGGTACACGCGTCGACCTGGAAGGTGGACTCCGACCCGTCCGGACTGGCCGCGCTGCGCGATGTCAACCGCCGCTTCCCGCTGGTGTTCCTGCCGTCGCACCGTTCCTACGTGGACGCGTTCGTGCTCGGCGACGTGCTGGCCCGCAATGATTTTCCGCCGAACCACGTGATCGGCGGCGCGAACCTGAGCTTCTGGCCGATGGGTCCGATCGCCCGGCGCACCGGAACGGTGTTCATCCGGCGCAGTTTCGGCGACGACGAAGTCTATAAGGCCGTCGTCGAGGAGTATTTCGCCTACTTGCTGGCCAAACGCTTCAACCTGGAGTGGTACATGGAAGGTGGCCGCACCCGCACCGGCAAGCTGCGCCCACCGCGCTACGGCCTGCTGAACTACCTTGCCGCAGCGGTGCGTGCGAACCGGATCGACGACGTGATGCTGGTTCCGGTCTCGATCACCTACGAGCGGCTCAACGAACTGGGCGCCATCGTCACCGAGCAGGCAGGCGGCAAGAAGAAGCCGGAGGGACTGACCTGGATGGCCCGCTACATCCGCAGCCAGCAGCATTCGGCCGGGCACGTGTACGTGCGGTTCGGCGAGCCGCTGTCGGCCCGTGATCGTCTTGCCGCGTACGGCGATCCACTCACCAGCCCACCGCTGACCATCCCGCTGCACCAGACCGAACCGATCCCGTCGAGCCGCACCGAGGCCGGGGCCGTCGACAGTGAACCGCCGGAGATCGCCGAGCTGGAGCGCAAAGCCGTGCAGCGGCTGGCCTTCGAGGTCGCGGTCGGGATCAACGCGGTCACCCCGGTCACGGTCAACGCGCTGGCCACCCTCGCGCTGCTCGGCGTGCACGAGCGCGCGCTCACCCTCGGCGAGGTGCGCACCGTACTGGCACCGGTGCTCGGTTACATCGAGAAGCGTGATCTGCCGCGCGGTGAGCTCGACGCCCTACGCGACGAGCAGAGCCTCGCTGTCGTGCTGGAACAGCTCTCGCTGGCCAAAGTCGTCACGGTGTACCGCGGCGGGCTCGAGCCGGTGTACTCGATCGAAGCGGGAGCGCACCTGGAGGCCGCTTTCTACCGCAACAGCGCCGTGCACTGGTTCGTCAACCGCGCCATCCTGGAGCTGTCCATCCTCGCCGCGGTCGAGAGCGGCGACACCGACGCGCTGAACACCGGATGGGACGAGGCGTTCCGGCTGCGCGACCTGCTCAAGTTCGAGTTCTTCTTCCCCGACCGGGCCGAGTTCGCCGAGCAGATGGTCACGGAGATGCTGCTGGTCGACCCGGAGTGGCACAGTCACAACCGCGAGGACACACTCGGATCGGACATCCTGGCCAAGCTCACGGCCTCCGGATTCATGATGGCCCACCGCGTGCTGCGCTCCTTCATCGACGCGCAACTGGTGGTGGCCGAACGGCTGGCCGCCCGCGAGGCGGGCGACGAGATCGACCGTAAGGAATTCATCGCCGAATGCGTGGCGGTCGGCAAGCAGATGATGCTGCAGCAGCGGCTACACAGCCCGGAATCGGTTTCCACCGAGCTGTTCACCAGCGCACTGAAGCTCGCCGACAACTACGGCCTGCTGGAAACCGCAGCCCAGGACGCAGTGTCACACCGGGCGGAATCGGTCGACCGCAGGAGGGAGTTCGCCGAGCGCCTGCGAACCATCGGAATTCGGATCGCACAGGCCGCCGCGCTGGACCCGTCCAACAGGGACGCTCGGTGAGAACTCGTCGCGGACATCACCGCGGTGACAACGCAGGTTCGATGACCGACGAGCGCGCCGACCTCGACGCCGCGATCTCCGCGATCCGCTCCGGGCCACAGGGCCCCGCCGTAGCCGCGGTTTTCGACTTCGGCGGCACGATCGTCGATGGGTTCGACCAGCGGCGACCTGTGCGCAGGCCACTGCGTCGCCGTGACCTCGCGAACGTGCTGGTCGGGGGTATCCGCAACGGTATGACCGACGGCGAGTATCGCCGGTACCTCCACCACCTCGAGCAGGAGTTGGCAGGAAGGTCCGAGCAGGAGCTGGACCAGCTGGGCACGAAACTGTTCCAGCGCACCGTATACGGGCACCTGTATCCCGAAGCGTGGCGGCTGATCCGCACTCACCGAGCTGCCGGCCACACGGTTGTGCTGGTCAGCTCCCTGACCCGGTTCCAGGTGACGCCCACGGCGGAGCAGCTCGGCATCGAGCACGTGCTGTACACGCCGATGGCCGCCCGTGACGGCGTTCTCACCGGATACCCCGACGGGAAGACGCTGTGGCGCAATGGCAAAGCCGAAGCACTCCGCGAGTTCGCCGCCGCGCACGAGGTGGACCTCGCACTCAGCTACGCCTACGCCCACGGGGCCGCCGACCTGCCGTTGTTGTCGTTGGTCGGTCATCCGGTGGCGGTCAATGCCGAAGGACCGCTGGCCGAGATCGCCGACCGGCGGCACTGGACGCGGTTGTCGTTCCGGCCGCGCCGCGAGCCGCGGGCGAGCGACTACGCCCGCACCGCCGCGGCATTCGCCGGACTCTTCGGCGGCGCGTTGTTCGGTGTAGCGGCGAAATCGCCCACCAAGGACCGCCAGCAGATGGCTGACGCGCTGATGGCGCACGCGGCGCGCAACACACTGCGCATCGCGGGCGTCGAGGTCCGGGTGACCGGCGCCGAGAACGCGAAATCGCCACGCCCCGCGGTGTTCCTGTTCAATCACCAGAGCCAATTCGACATCATCATCGTTCCCGAGGTGCTCGGTGGTGGCGTGACCGGCATCGGGAAGAAGGAGCTCACCAAGAATCCGGTGTTCGGGCCGCTCATGCGGTTCGTGGGGGTGACGTTCATCGATCGGTCGAACACCGCGCAAGCCAAGGCGGCACTGCGTCCGGTGGTGGAGACCCTGCGCGGCGGGCTGTCGATCGCGGTGTCACCCGAGGGAACTCGCTCCTACACCCCTGAGGTCGGCCCCTTCAAGAAGGGCGCGTTCCACATTGCGATCCAGGCCGGGGTGCCGGTGATCCCGGTCGTGATTCGCAACGCGGGTGAGATCAGTTGGCGCAACGCGATGGTCGCCCGTCCCGGGACCGTGGACGTCGCGATCCTCGATCCCATCGACGTGGGTGAATGGGATCCGCGCGACCTGGACGCCAAGGTGGCGAGCGTGCGGCAGCTGTTCATCGACGCGCTGCTGGATTGGCCGAAGTGATCGCCAGGGAGATCCACTTACCCGAAACGGCCGGGGCACCGATCCGGCGGATGCGTGGCCCTGGCGTCGCGCTCAGACCGCGCGTCCGAACAGGAGCTTCCATGGCATCAGCGCCGACTCCAACTGCACCTTGAGGCTCATCTTGGACGCACCGAGGGTGCGCTCCTCGAACCGGATCGGGACCTCCGCGATCGAGATCTTCTTCTTGATCGTGCGGTAGTTCATCTCGACCTGGAAGGAGTATCCGTTACTGCGGATCGAGGCGACATCGATGGCGCGCAGGGTGTCGGCCTTCCACGCCTTGAAGCCCGCGGTGGCGTCGTTGACGCCGAGGCGCAGGATCAGGTTCACGTAGAAGTTGGCCCAGGCCGAGAGCGCCTTGCGATACCACTTCCAATCGGCGGCGGTCGAGCCGCCGGGCACGTAGCGTGAGCCGAGCACGACGCCCGCGTCCGTGGTTCGCAGCTTTTCCAGCATCGCCGGGATCACATCGGCTGGATGCGACAGGTCGGCGTCCATCTGGATGACCACGTCCGCGCCGTCGTCCAGCGCCCGGGTGATGCCTGCGATGTACGCGCGCCCGAGCCCATCCTTCTCGGTCCGGTGCAGCACGCCGACCACGTTCGGCAGCTCAACGGCCAGCTTGTCCGCCACCTCGCCGGTGCCGTCCGGCGAACTGTCGTCCACCACCAGCACGTGCAGGTCGGGCACCGGCAGCGCGGTCAGCCGCTCCACCGCAACCGGCAGATTCTCCCGCTCGTTGTAGGTCGGCACAACAACGGTAACCCTCAAGGGTCGCCCTCCCTGCTGATCCTGGTTTCCGCTCGAAGCCCACGCCAGGACCATCGAGCATTCGTCTGATTTCTGGAGAACCGTACTTGATGCACCTGACCGCGAGCTGAGCGGCCGCACCGCGCGGGACGCCCTTCGGTGCGCCGACCTGCGGCTCAAGATCAACTTCACCGCGCCGGGGAACATCCCGTGCGCCCCGGGCCCGGCGGGACGACAGCATCCGCCGAGACCGCCTCAGCGCGCCGAATTCACGTGGTGGAGTAGCGCACGGACGTGAGATCCATTGCGGCAGACAGCAGCACCACCTAGTCGCCGTCCCGCCAGGCGCGATCCCGGGCATCCTCCCGCTCGTTGCGCGCGTGCGCGATCTCCAGAGCCCGCTCGGCCGTCGCCTGGTCCGGATACGGCCCCATTCGATCGCGGAACCAGCACTGCCGTCCTTGCTCGGCCCGATTGTGCTTCAAGCAGTAATACCAGCGCTCAGCCATACTTCCAGCATCCCACCGGACACCGCTCCCGCTTCACATTTTCCTTTCATCGGGTGCCGACGCGACGATCGGAATTCCCGCGGACTTACCAAAGACTCGAGTAATGGATGGCCGCGTCGCAAACCAGAACGGCCCCGAAGAGGACGAACAGAACGCGCACCGATTTCGGGCCATATGCCGCAAGAACGCGAACGACTTTTCGATAGACGCGCCGAGCCCGGGTCGTGCCCCGCACGGCGAAGGCGAGAATCACCACCGGCGGCAGCAATGCGAGCGCACAATAGGCGACCACGATCAGCGGCCACAGCGTCGGCAATGGATTCCGCGCGGAGAGCATCGCCAGCCCGGCCAGATAAGGAACCGCCGTCGGCGCCTGCGCGATACCGATCGCCACGCCGATCAACGCGAGCGCCCACGGTTGCCGTCGCATAGGCGTCGCCCATTCCGGGGCCGACGTTCGGCCGGTCATTCGAATGCTCGCGAGGGCGATCAGCACCGCGCCGAGACCGAGTTCACACCGATACCGCACCGTCGGGGTGATCTCGAGGTCCACCAGATCGGTCAGAAAGCCGATTCCCAACACAGTGCAGAGCCCGAACGCGGTGGTGACGGCGAAGACCCCGGCCAGGAAACTCAGTCCACCGACCAGCGGCGAGCGGCGGCTCAGCCTGCTGTCGAAGACGACGACCGTGGTGACGCCGACGAGCAGGACGTCGAGCGAGTCGAGAAAGGCGAGACCCGCGAGCGCGAGGAGAAGGGTCGGCATGGCGGCGCCAGCCTACCCACCTGCTGCGAGGCGACCGAGCACACAACCACGAAGAATCGTGCATCGCGATGGGGTCCGCCACTCCTGAGAACGGTTTCAGCCCCGCTACGGCACATAACTATCCGACCGGCCGTGTCCGGAGGTCGGAGTCGTCGGTCATGGTTGTCTGCTCACGGGTATGGCATGAAAAAATCCCCCCGACCGGGCTATCTGTCAGGGGGATCGAGTGGCCAGGGCCGGGATCGAACCGGCGACCTTCCGCTTTTCAGGCGGACGCTCGTACCAACTGAGCTACCTGGCCGCAGGCACCCGAAGTGAATGCCATACGCGAAACGCCGGATTGCTCCGGCGCTTGCTTGCGACCCTGACGGGACTCGAACCCGCGACCTCCGCCGTGACAGGGCGGCGCGCTAACCAACTGCGCCACAGGGCCATGCTCTGCTACCAACGATCCGAAAATCGTACCCCCTACGGGATTCGAACCCGCGCTACCGCCTTGAAAGGGCGGCGTCCTAGGCCGCTAGACGAAGGGGGCTCGCCCCGGATTTCTCCGGACCGGCTTTCAACGGCTGTCCGT
This sequence comes from Nocardia sp. NBC_00881, assembly GCF_045207455.1. Lineage (NCBI taxonomy): Bacteria > Bacillati > Actinomycetota > Actinomycetes > Mycobacteriales > Nocardiaceae > Nocardia > Nocardia sp. NBC_00881. Next base: position 6,403,536 of record NZ_CP108798.1, on the reverse strand, counting down.
TGGGAGCTGGGATAGCTTATGACAGACCGGACCGGATCCCCAAACCGGCTGGTCAGAGCCCCAAACTGAGCTCCTCCAGGCGGGCTTGGGTACGCCAGCCGTCACTGCGGAAATTCGCCAGCCACTCCGAGGTCGCCATCGCCTCGATCACCACCTCGAGCGCTTCCTCGAACCGCGACCGCAGATCGACCGGACCACTGATCAGGTCGACCATGTACCGCTGGCCGGCCAGTGCGGCGGCAAGTGTGCGGGTGAACCGGTCGGGATCGGCGTCGGCGCGCAGCTGCCCGTGGTCGATGGCGCGCACGGTGAGCACCCTCGTCGTGCGGCCGACGATGCGTCCGCCGCCCGCTTGGACGTCGCGGTAGAAATCCGGCTCGATGATCAGCCGATGCTCGGCCTGCACGATGATGTCGTGCTCGAGCCGCAACGCGATCTCGTCGACCATCCCGTGCAGGATGTCCAGCGGAGTGAGATCCGCTCGCGCAAGCCAACGCTCGGCGGAGGCACGGTAGCGTTCCACGGCGGTCTCCAGCACCGCGCGCGCGAGGTCTTCCTTGGAATCGAAATGGAAGTACATGGCGCCCTTGGTGGCACGCGACCCTTCCAATATGCGGTTGAGCGATGCAGCGGCATAGCCGCTCTTCCCGAACTCAACGGCGGCGGATCTGATAATCGCCGCGCGTGTCCGGCGGGCCCGCTCTTGCTGCCGTGCCATGCTCGAAACGCCTCCGAAGCCTACTCGCCGCCAAGCAGCCACCCCCAAAAGGAACAGACCCTTGGCGCGAAGTTATGAGTTTTTATCAATACTTCAAACCGGGTTTTCGCCCAGTTTCAAACTTTCGGTACGAAAACTTGCGAAAAACCTGAAACACACCAGCTGGTATAGTTTTCCTGCCCGGGCGCGCCGCAGGGGGTGCGCACCCGGGCATTTCTTCGTCTCGGACCTGCCTCCTCCTGCGGCATCGAGTTCCACCGAGCCGCAATCGGCCGGACCGACCGCAGCACCTTCGGGCACACCAACGATAAGCCGAATTCCGCATCACCGAGCGAGTCGGCGATTCTTCCGGAATTCACCAAGGCGTCACCGTACCCGGAAACCCGGTCCGACACGCGGCAAAACGACGAGTCAAGCAGCCATCCCGCTCCGCTTTCAGTAACGGCAAATATTTGGCAACATGAAACCCTCGTCCCACGGCTGCGCGAATTCGCCAGCGGCCCAGTGATGTTCACCCGAGCTGATCGGCCAGCCGACCGACCGGCCACCGAGGGCGCCTCGCTCGCCAACCCGCCCCGCGAGCCACCCCGCGTCGAGGGCCCCCACTTCCATAAAATCCAAACACATTGCTAGCCAACATGATTGGATGATATCCAGACCCGGGCACGATGAACAAAGCTGGGTGGCAAATGTTTACCGCCTGCATCGTCGCCCGCGCGCCCCGCGTTACCCCGGCACAGCACCGCTCACGGCGGCAGACGATCGTCACCGACCACGGCGTCGACCGGACACTCATCACACCCCAGTCGACCGCACCTACCGACATCAACTCCCCCGATTGGGGCATCGGGCACCGATCGCACTACACTGTTTCTCCGCGCCCCTATAGCTCAGTTGGTAGAGCTACGGACTTTTAATCCGCAGGTCGTAGGTTCGAGCCCTACTGGGGGCACTCGTCGGGCGCCCGGGGTTTCCCGGGCGCCCGACCCTTATTTTCGGTGAGAGGTCACCACGGAGAGGTGCTCACCGCGCGAATAAGGCACAGCACATTCCACTCGGGTTTTCCCTGCTGTGAGCACAAGGTCGGCAGTACCCAGGCCATCCCTCCTGATGACTTCCTTCGACGATTCGCTCTCCGTGATCACTGCCCTGAATCGCCGAGAAGCTCGGCGTCGACCAGATCTCTCCAGGGCGACCTGCCCACCCTGCTCGGCGGCTGCGGGCCCGGCGGTAAGCCGCAACCTGGTTGGTCGGCGCGCCGCGATAGGACGGCGACCTGATCGAAGGCGAGTGCGCGGTCTATATCGATCAGATCGGACTCTTCGGTCGGCTGGACGATCATCGATAAACGGCTTCGGTAACGACGACGGCACGGTGGTCAACGCGCTCTGAGCCATCGACGGACCGAGGCAACGATCTGATCGCGATCCCGGCGCCGACCATGCCCCGTTCATCTGCTCTCCTACCTGGCGAGCACATAAAACGGAGGCAGCGGCACGGCACGCCGCAGACCTGGTACGCGGCCGGCCGGATCGGGCCGGGTCTGCGGCAGGGGCGGCAAGAATGACGGCAGCGGCCAGAGCTCTAGGGCGTGGGCGCTGGCCGAAAACGTGGGCGGCATGCCCGGAAAGTGCTGGATAGCGTGTTCCGCGGAAAGCCATGACGCGCCCGAGCGCGCGTTTCGTCCTCGTCGGCGCGACGGCCGTACATCTGTGCGTTCCGGCACTATGGGATGCGACATGTCGGGCTAACACCGCTTCGGTCCGTGGCGATAGTCCCCTCGCGGCGGCCCGAACCCATACACTCGTGAGGATCGCAGAACGCCAGTAACAGCGCATGACGTGCATCACCAGGGCATCAATTGACTAACGGATGCGTTTCGCATCACACCTACGGTGCCGTAAGGTATGGCCGCATCGGCATCGGTCTACCGTGGGGATGACCTGTAAGACCGGACGCACACACTGAAGGGTTCATACATGGCAAGGGATCTGACTCAACTCGAGCTTCTGACGGAGTTGGAGCCGGTTGCCGAAGAAAACGTCAACCGGCACTTCTCCTTGGCAAAGGAATGGCATCCGCACGACTACGTCCCGTGGGACGAAGGCCGCAATTTCTCCGCACTCGGGGGCATCGATTGGGATCCGGACCAGTCCCGGCTGAATGAGGTCGCGAAGGCGGCCATGATCACCAACCTGCTCACCGAGGACAATTTGCCGTCCTACCACCGGGAGATCGCCGAGAACTTCTCCCAGGACGGCGCGTGGGGCACCTGGGTGGGCCGTTGGACAGCCGAGGAGAACCGACACGGCATCGTCATGCGGGACTACCTCGTCGTCACCCGTGGTGTCGACCCGGTCGCGCTCGAAGAAGCCCGGATGATCCATATGACGAACGGCTTCGCCTCCCCCGCCGACGCCGATGCCGGATTCCTGCACTCGGTCGCGTATGTCACGTTCCAGGAGCTGGCCACCCGCGTCAGTCACCGCAATACCGGCAAGGTCTGCGACGATCCGATCGCCGACCGCATGTTGCAGCGCGTCGCCGCCGACGAGAACCTGCACATGATCTTCTACCGCAACATGTGCGGCGCCGCCCTCGACCTGTCTCCCGACCAAGCTATCGAAGCGATCACTCTGATCCTGGAGAACTTCCAGATGCCCGGCGCGGGGATGCCCAACTTCCGCCGCAATGGCGTGCTGATGGCCAAGCACGGCATCTACGACCTGCGCCAGCACCTGGAGGAGGTCGTCCAGCCGGTGCTGAAGAAGTGGGACATCTTCGAGCGCACCGACTTCACCGCCCGCGGTGAAGCTGTCCGCGAGCGGCTCGGCCTCTTCCTCGAGAAGTTGGCCGGCGATGTGCTCAAGTTCGAGGAGCAGCGCGATCGCATGCTCGCCCGCGAAGCCGCCAAGCGCGAGCGCCAGATGGCGGGCAGTACCGTGGGCTGACGGCATACTCCTGGCACAACGGCGCCGTCGTCCGGACTTCTGGATGGCGGCGCGCCTATTTCCCGGCTCCGGCGGAACCACACGGATTTCCGAATTCGGGAGAACTACGGCAGCGCCGACGAGATCATGAAGAGAACCATCGTTCATGGACTCTGACCGCTACTCCGGAAGGCCGACGAGATGACAACAACAACCCAGGGTGGCGCCGTGCTCGCAGGCAAGGTCGTGGCCATCACGGGTGGGGCTCGCGGTATCGGCCGGGCCACCGCAGAGGCGTTCCTCGCCGCGGGTGCGGCCGTCGCGATCGGTGACATCGATATCGAGCTGGTCGCCAAAACGGCGGCGGAGTTCGGCGCCGATCCGGACGCGAAGGTGATAGGCCTGCCCCTGAACGTCACCGACCGCGACTCGTTCGCCACCTTCCTCGACGCGGTTGAGCATGAGCTCGGCTTGGTGGACGTACTGGTGAACAACGCGGGCATCATGCCGACCGGTCTGTTCGCCGACGAGGACGAGGCGATGACCGACCGCATCATCGACATCAACCTGCGCGGCGTCTTGACCGGTTCACGGCTGGCGATCACGCGCTTCCTGGCGCGTGGCAGCGGCCACCTCGTCAATATCGCGTCGCTGGCGGGCACGCAAGGCTTACCCGGCCTTGCGACCTACTCCGCGACCAAGCACGCGGTGGTGGGATTCACCTCGGCGCTGCATCTGGAGCTGAAGGAACACGGCGTGCGGGTCTCGGCAGTGCTGCCGGGCATCGTGCGCACCGAGCTGTCCGCGGGCGCCAACATGCCGAAGTGGATCACGCCGCTGACCACGGTGGACCCGGAGGACGTCGCACGGGCGATCGTCGGCACGGTTCTCCGGCCACGTCCGCTGGTGACGGTGCCGCGCAGGCTGACCGCGATCATCAAGTCCACACAGCTGCTGCCCTACCGCGCCCAGCTCGTGGTGGCCCGATTCACCGGGGCGACAACGGCGTACGCGCAGGCCGACCCGAAGCTCAGGGAGAAGTACCACCGCAGGCTGCGCGGCGAATAGTGGCAGCTCGACAAGGAGAGGTGCCGTCGACAGTACAGGCTCGATCGCGGCAGCTGGACCTCAGCGTTTCGGGGCGTGCGATCTCGAAGGATCGCAGTGCGCGGCTGACATGTCCGAGCCATCTGGCCTCGTCGAGCAGCGTGTCAGCGCCACCGTGTTGCGCGAACAGGGTCATCGTCGTGTTGTGTTGGGGTGGTATGCCTGCCCGCTTCGCCCGGATCGCGGCCGCGATGACGGCCGCCTCGATCATCGGGCCGCGCTCGTGGTCCGGCAGGCCGAGCGCGTCGGAGCGTTCGGCGGCGAGTTGTCGCGCCCGTGGATCGGCATGCCCGCGCAACGCCAGTTGAGCATCCCGAATGTCGACAACCCGGCGACAGAGCCGAAATTCGGCGTCCCGTAAAGGATTCCATTCACGGCCGATGGGGAGGGGCACAGCGCTCGCCGTTCCGGTGGCGGATGTCAGGTGCCCGCTCAGCTCAATGAGTTGTCGTTCGGCGCGGTGGCATCGGTAAGCGTGGAGCAGCGACCCGAGGAGCTCACCGCCAGAGGGCAGCGCCATCCCTGCGATGAGGATGAGCAGTCCCGTTACAGTGAGTAGCCCATCGACGGTCGCGTACATCGGCTGGGGTGTGTGGCCGAGATCGGCTGCGACGAGCACGTAACCGAGGAAGGCAAGGCGCGCGATCACGGCGATGCCGCCTATCGCGATAACCCGGAATCCGATGCGTAGCCATGGCTTCGCAGTGAGCACGGCGTAGCGAAACCCGAACACGACCGCCGCAACGGCGCTGACACCGACGTAGCAGATGAACAGATACCGATACCGAGCACCGTTCGGGGACGCCGGCGGGAAGGCGGCGAACAGCGAGACGACTGCGGCGACGACGACAACGAATCCCGCACAGCACAGCGGCGACCTACGGCGCGCGATCTCGGCCGGTGTCGTGAGGTACACAAACCATATCTGGCTCGCGCACACCGCGAGCATCGCTGTGACGTCACTGAGCATGACGCCGATTGTCGGAATACGGGTGTGGTGGTCGATGGCATCGGATTCGAGCCAGAGCATCATCGTCGCCAGGATCGCACCAGTGAAAAGCGCACTCGCACGGTGCATCCCGTTGTCCGGATCCCGCATGATGTCGCGAGCCTTGATGGCCAGGACAGTGACGCAAGCGAACGCCGTGAGCAAGATGAGGAGAATCGGGTCGGGGGTCACAGTGAGTTATCCAAGCGGCGGACTATGTCGGCGATCGCCGGATCGGCGGCGATGGTGACCGGCTGGCTCGACCGGTGCGCGCGCCGCAGGAGCAACGTCGCCGTCATCTCCGCCTCGGTCTCCTGCTCGGTCGATCCGCAGGACCTGGCGAGAACCTGTCCCTGGATCTCATGGGCGATGTGCACGAACACGCAGTTCCGTCGATCTTCGCCGATCGGCTGACCCGTGTGGCCGAGGAGCAGATGCGCGAATTCGTGAAAGATGATCTGCTGGCGGTGAATCGGACTAGCGGACTCCTCGTAGATGACGGAATGCCCGTGTTCGTCGGTGATCAGCAGCCCGAGTGGGCTCGCCGGCGGCAAGGCCATCGGGATCAGTTCGATCCGTCTGCCCACATGACTCGCCAAACGCTCGCGCACCTCGCCGATACCGAAACGAACCGGTAGCCCGAGCACGTCGATTCGCCTCTCGCAGCGCTTCCGCAAATCTGTAGTCCGCATGGCAGTCGAGGTTCTTCGCGCGCTACCGGTCGCCGGACGGGCCTGCGGGCAGTCGCTCCAAGCGGCGGAAACGGTTGATCACGTCAGTGACCGCCGCCAGACTCTCGGCAGACAGGCCCGCCGCCCGCAGCGCCACATCACGCACACCCGCGTCCCGCATAGCAGCCAGCAGACCCAACTCGGCGTCGACCTCGCGACTGGTCTCTTCATCGAAGAAGTACGCAGGGGGAACCCCGAAGAATCGAGCCAGCGCGCTCAAGTGCCGAAAGGTCGGATTGTCTCGTTGACCGGTACGCAAGTACCAGACATACGAGCCGGACAATCGCACCCCCTGCTGGCGGGCGATCGCGGTGGCGACCTCCTCGTTGCTGAACTCGCGACCGTCCGGCCTGCGCACGACGTCGAACAGATGGGTCAATCTCGACGCCAACGTTGAGCCCGTTTCGTCCACCGGTCGCCTTCCCGTCAACTGGAATGCCTTCGAACCATTATCGCTTGACGACCGTTGACAGGCCAGACCAGGCGTGGTGCAATCAAATCATCAACTGATGTGAAGAGAATACAGTCTGAAACCACACTTGTTGACAATGTGCGTTTGTGTCGCGCGGGAGGACCGACAGTGGGCAGGAGCAGAGACCCAGTTCCCGCGCCCTGTTCAGTTGTACGGCGTGGACCTGGCCACGATGGCAGAAGCAGCCAAGATCACCACAAGTGAAAGCTTGCTGACCACATTGGCTATGGCTGCTCGGTGCCGAAAGGCACCCGGCTCGGTGGTGGCGCCGCGCTGCGTTACAAGCGCGCGCTGTTCAGCCGGACCGGGCGGGCCATGGTCGGCGCCGCGGAACCGGCGGGTGTTCCGGAGGGAGATCGTATGGGTCAGCCGTTGTGGATCGATACCGACGAGTTGCACGCGTCAGCATTGGAATTGCACCAGCTCGCCGAGGAGACTGCACGGATGGCGGCGGAGTTGAACGCCGACCTCGCCCGCGAAGGGGAGTGCTGGGGCGACGACGAACCCGGCAAGACCTTCGCCCAAACGTATGTGCCCGGCGCGGAGCAGGGCATGGAGGGTTTCGAGAACCTCGCGGCGAACCTCCGCGCGATAGGTTCCGACATCCGGGGCGCCAACGACGCATTCGAGAATCAGGATCGCGACGGCGGGCTCGATGTCAACCGCGCGCATTCGACCGGCGGCGACCTCGCGAGCATGGACCCGAGCGGATCGGCCTACCCCCGCTCGACCGGTTCCCCGAGCCCGATCGAAGATCCCGCACAGCAACCCATCGGATCGCCGCCAACCGCCGGTGAACCGACGGCCGACAACACCGGGCGACAGAACGCAGGCCCGACGGCGGATCCCGGCACCGATACCAGCCAGCAGCGCGCAGCGCAGCGACAGCCGGATCTACCGGCCGATCCAGCTTCTCCTGGCTACGACTCCAACACCCGCCTGAACGAAGGGCAGTCCCAGCCGACCACCTCCGCCCCCACCGTCTCGGCCCCAACCACTCCGGTAGGACGTGGCAGGACAGCGCCGCCGACGAATACGGGAACCCAAATCGCTCGCACGACTTCCGCCGCGCCGTCGGACGACGCTCCCCGGCTGCAGAATTCATCGGGCACGCCGTGGTCGAAGGCACCGAGCACAGCGAGGCCCGCGGAAAGGGGAATGCCACCACGGGTCTCCCCGCCGCGACCCACCGGCCGTCCACAGGGCCCCGTGACCCCCGCGAAAGAAAAGGGCCGCACCATATCCCGGCGTCCGGAGCCAGCGGCGGCCTGGCCACCGCAGACCACCGACGACGAGGCTATCCGGATCGCGCAGGAAATGGCGGCCCGGCAGGGCCTCGAGATCGTCGGATTCGAAACGGCAGGTATGACCGCGCACACGGTGCAGGAGATAGCCGACGCCGTAGACACTGTGCTCACGAAGCACACGATCGTTCTGCGCGGCATCGAGATCGCAGCCGGTGACGGCTCCCTGTCGCGGGTCGAGAACCGTGCCCCGGCACATTCCTCGGGGTCGTCGGAAGCCACACCGTCGCAGTCTCCGGAACCGTGGATCGTCCTCGACCGCGCAGGCGCGGCGGACCCCGGCCTGCTGTCCAGGCGTACGAGGGCGACAGCACGCTCGACAGACAACGCGCTCTGGGCGCGGCCGATGTACGCGACGATGCTGCTCGAGTTCGGTCATGTGCTCGACCTCCTCGGTGGGGTCCGGGCGCGGCGAGAGGTGCAGCGCGCGCTGATCACCGAGTACCTGCGGGTGAGCGGCGCCGCGGGTGACCCCCTCGGGCGTGTGGTCGGCGGCTACAAGCGCTGGCGATCCCAGCTCAGCAGAGCCTGCTTCGACTGCGGCGTGCTGTCTCCCGGGCGGGCACTGGCCGAAGGGTTCGCCACCGTCGAGCTGCACGGCGACAAGGCAAGTGGCCCGGCGAAGGCGTTGCACCGCTTGCTGGTGACTACGGCGCGGCCGGACGCGCGCTGCGGAGGCCGCGGGCGGTGTCATGACACTTCAACCGACTCCGAGCTGCGGATATGCTGAGCAGCCTGCGGTGTAACCGAATCCGGATTCGCGCCACGTGGGTCCAGGAAGGAAGCCTGCATGGACCGATGGAAGCGAGAAGGCTTGCGGTCGGCCAACAGCGGGTTGCGCAACCAGGTCGAGCATCTCCTCGACGCCTACGAGGCGCAAAAACCTCGGCTGACCGAGGTCTACCGGCAGCTGGAAGCCTATCGCCTGCAGGCGAGTTCACCGGATCAGTCGGTGGAGGTTATCGTCGACGCCAGCGGCGTGCTGACCGACCTGACGCTGACCGCGTCCGCAATGCGGAAAACACCGGGCGAGCTCGCTCGTTTCATCGTCGAAGCTGTGCGGGAAGCGGCTGTCCGCGCCCGTGAACACAACGAAGCCATCGCCGCCCCTGTCGCCGCCGATCTGGACGACATGCCGGACCTCCCCGACATCATGCCGGAGACCCCGAGCCTCCACGATATCCGCGCCTTCCTCCGAGGCGACCAGAATTCAGCGGATTGACCCCTGCTGCGCCACGATCAGCGCACTCCCGACCTGGGCGACAACATGTCTATCGGTCGGGAACGTGCTTGCCGTCGGAGGATTCCGCAGTGGTAATTCGGTGGATGGTGGCATGGGCACAGATGCACTCGACGAACGCAGGTTGACGGGTTCGGAATACGGATGACTCTGCATTTGCCGCCATGGCTGCCCACCCCAGTGATGGAGTGTGTGGTGGGCCACTTCCCGGTCGCCGACGAAGACCGGATGCGTCGCGACGGCGATTACTGGTCGGACAAAGCCGAATGGTGCCGCGGCCAAGCGACGTACATGGACGTCAAAGCAGCGCAGCGGCACACCACCATCCGAGGTCGCACGGGTGATGCGATCGAGGACGGTTACAAGCAGTTGGCCGAGAGTTTCCGCAGCCAGGCCGACTACAACGACCAGCTGGCCGAACAGCTGTACGACGGCGCGAATAATCTCGAGCTGCAGAAATGGACAGTCATCGGCTTTGCGGTGATCCTGGCTTGGACCCTGACGCACGCCGCGATCATGTTCGCCGCGGGCGGCGCGATCGAAGCGTACTTGGCTAAGGCACGGACGGAAACCGCGCTGCAGATCGCTCGCCGGAAACTCCTGGAATACCTCGCCGGGCAAGGCGCGAAGTATGCAGCCGAACGCAGCACCCTGGTACTGGCCCGCAATGCGGCGATCATCGGCGTGCTCCAAGGTGGCGGCATCAACGCAGCGGTCCAGCTGAAGCAGATCGCCGACGACAACCGCGAATCGATGGACCTGAAGTCCGCAGGCATCGCAACGGCCGCGGGTGGTGTCGGTGGCGCGAGCGGCGCGGTTTTCGGCCAATGGCTCGGACGCCGCTGGATCGTTCCTGCGACCGTCTCCTTGGCCGAACGTGCCGGTAGTACCGCCGGGCGGGTGGCGTTCCAGATCGGCGGCACGGCGTTGGTCGGCGCCGCGGGCGGGCTCGCGGGCGGTGTCGCGGGCACCGGTGTCGCGGTCTTGCTTTCCGGTGAGAAATTCACCCGCGAGACCTTCACCGAGGGGCTGCTCCCGGCAGTCACCAGCGGATTCCTCGGCGCCGCCAGCCACGCCGCCCGCCACATCCACGCTGCTACGCCAACTTCCCCGGTGGCTGCGACGCCCGACGCGCCCGCCGGCACCCGCGACCTCACCGACGCCCTCGCGCAACACGGCATCGTCACCCACGACTACGACCCGGACAACCCTCCCCCCGCCCACCAGCAAAAACTGCTCGACTCACAGCACACCCTGCTCCTCCAAGGGAAGGCACCCACAGCCGACGTGCCAGCGGGCACCCTCGGCGAACCAACGCACGCCGCGGTTGGCGGGAAGTCCGGTGCCGCCAACGGACCGGCGCAGGTTTCCGTGGACAGTGCGGCGGCGCGACCGCCGCAAACGGTGTCGGCGAAAGGCAACGGTTTCGTCCCTCGAATCGACTCCGAGATCTCCAGCGCCGAACCCAACAGTGGCAACACCGCTGAGCCGGAGGTTGTCGCGACGCCGCCTGCCGACTTTGCTACGAAACCAGTGTCCGAGCCACTTGCCGCTGCCGAAACACGGTCGAGTGCACCGCATTCCAGCTCTCTGGATGAGACCGCAGCCGCCTCGGAGCCCGCTGGACCTGGCTCCGAGCGGCCGCTGTCGCCCGACAACTCCGCGGAACAGAGCGGCAGACCAGAGACCGATCGGACCACGTCGGTCGACATGTCCGGGAAACCACCGGAAGAACCGACGACACGATCGGAGCCGGAATCCGACGGTGAAGACGCGGCTGACGCGGCGCACGAGGGGAAGCCGCTACCCGACGATCAGCCCGACACCGCGTCGGATGAGCGCGAAGCGCCCCTTTCGGCAGGCGATGCGGTGCGTCGTGCCGCCGAGGAGGCGCTCCAGGACTACGAGGCTCGCTCGGGGCAGGACGTGCCGGAGGAGCAACGACTGGTGAATGCCTCCGACGAAAAGCTGATGGAGATGCTGGTCGGCGATCCCGCCGACGCGACGGCCGCACTGATCGAGGTGATTCGTCGCGGCGAGGACAAAGTACTGCGGTGGACGCAGGTCGCCGCGCTGATCGCGATGCGGGACGGCCCGGTCGATATGGATGCCGGGGAGGGCAAGTCGCTGGTGTTCCTCGCACACGCGGCCCGCGACGCGGTGGAGCACGGCGCGGTTCAGGTGATCACCACCCGCGATAATCTCGCCAACCGCGAACTCACCCGCTACCACACGGTTTTGAGCAGAGTCGGCTTCGATGTGGTGCGGATGAACCCCGACCACGCACCCCCGCCACCGGCAGAGGGCAGGCCGACGATCTACATCGGCACCCAACAGGATGTGGGTTTCGCTGCACTGCGGGAGAATTGGGTGCCGGGTCGCCGCGCCGCGATCGACGAGATCGACGAGGCGCTCGTCCACGCCGACACTCGGTACATCCTGTCCGACGGCGCCGGTCAGCTGGCGGAGCCCGAGACCGTGGCCCAGGTCACCGATGCCCGCGACTTCTTGGTCGAGAGCCTCGACCGCGGCCTGCTGACAGAGGCCGATTTCGGGCGGGAACCCAACCAGCGCGGCGGGCGGGCGATGTTGACCGACGCCGGTCGAGCGAAGCTGGAAGCACTACTGAAACGCGCCCCGGACGCCAACGAACTGCAGCGGCTCGACATGGCGGCATCGGCACGGTGGGAATACGTCGAGAACGTGCACTACGTGGTGTACGAAATCAACGGCCACAAGAAAATATTCATCATCGACCAGACCACCCACAAGGTGATGTTCGACCCAGAGACCTCCACCGAGAGCCGGTGGAACGGCGGCATGGCGCAGGCGATCGAGGCCGAGCACGGACTAGAGATCCGCAACGACCCCAACACTTCGAAATCCATTACGGCGCAGCGACTGTTCGGCCGGGAGAATTACAACTTCGTCACCGGCGCCTCCGGCACGGCCGAAGGCTCGGCCGCGACGCTGCAGAACCGCTACGGGTTGGGCGAGGTGATCAAGATCGACCGCTTCACGGAGTCGCGGCTCGAGGTCATGGCGGACACGGTCTCGCCGGACGAGGCCGCGAAGTTGCAGAACCTCGCCACGGACATCGCGACAATGCAGGAGACAGGCCGTCCACAGCTGATCCTGTGCGACCGCAACGACATCGTCGCCGCGCTGTCGAAGCTGGTCGAAGTCGATCATGTCGCAGTGGACGCGAAGTGGTTCCTCCAGCACGGCACCCGCGCCGAGGATGATCTACAGCAGATCTTCGACGCGGCGGGCGAACGGGGCAAGGTCCTGATCATCAATATGCAAGGCGCCCGCGGCGTCGACATCCCGATCAACGCGACCACCCGCGAACTCGGCGGCCTGCACGTCGCTGTCACCGGCCGCTCGGCGCTGTCCCGCGATATCGACATCCAGGCCGAGAACCGCGCCGCCCGCAACGGTGATCCAGGCAGCGTCCGGTACTACACCTCATCCGGCGACGACCTCTACGCTCTCTCCGACAACCCGCTGGTTAAGTACGCCGTCATCCAGTACAGGGAAGCCTCCGCCGAACACCATGCCCAGCCGACCAGCGAGACCCAGGCGCGGCTCGTCCATACCGAAGACACCCTTCGTTCACTGGTCGAGCCACTGCAGGAGGTGGCGGCGGCACAACACCAGCAGGCTCACTTCCGCACCGACCACACCAGCGGCCCGGACACCCCCGCTCTTCCCGCCTTGCCAGCAGAATCCAATGTCGAACAGCCACAACAACATCCACCTCGAGCGCCACAGATACCGCCGAGCGCCACACACAACACCGCACCCGTCGGCCCAGACAGCCCCATCGGGCACAGCACCTCCGGCGGACACAACACCGGCACCGAACACAACACCCCCGCCGGACACGTCGACCCCGTCAAGCATCCACAGACACCGTACGACCTCGAAGAGCGGCCGATCGACGACCTGGACACGGTGCCGCAGGATGCGCGGGAAGGCCATGCCGCGGCGACCGATGCACTTCCGAGCCCTCGATCGGCGGCCCGGCGTATCGAGGACTGCGCCGTCCAGCTCACCCGCACGCTACGAGCACTCGGCAACGACAACACACCCGAACCCGACGAAAACGACCCCGCCTGGCAGGCCGAGGACAACTGGCGCGTCATCGAAACCAACATCCACGCCCAACTCACCGCGATCGACCACCACCCCACCACAACCGGCGGCACCGACCCCCTTGCCACCATCGCTGACAACGTCCGCACCAATCAAAACGGCGCCGACACCGCCGTCATCGTCGTCGACGACGGCACCGACGCCCACGGCTACATCATCACCAACGTCGACGGCAACCTCATTGTCTTCGACACCCTCATCGAGGGCACAAGCCCCCGCGTGCGTAGCTACGACGGAGACGAAAACGGCGACAACAAATGGCAACCCACCTACCACCACATAGAACAAGCCTTCGTCGCCTACTTCAAAGACGACAACGGCACCCTCGGTGCTCTCCATCAACCACACCCCGCCCACGAACACCGAGCACACCCACCACACAGAATCACCGGATCGCCCACCAATAGCGACGGCGACGAGCAATCGTCCGATCCAGTCCAGGTGGATGGCCGCCCGACGTATCTGGGGCGCGCACTGCCTCGGGACGTCGGCTTCACCGACGAACAGCGGCAGTTGGCCGACGCGGCCCTACATACGGGTGGCTTCGCCGACGCGGATACGTTGCAGCGTCGCGGCGACACCTATATCGCGGACGCCGCGACGCGCCGCGCATTTGAGAACGCCCAGTGGTGGCATTCGCTGAGCGACCCCGCCAACCCGGGTCAGCCGAGCGCCGCTCAGCAGGCGCTGATCCAGGTATTCCCGCACCAGATCGGCAATGCCGACGGCATTCCCGCGGTGATCCGCGACCGGGCGAACCGGCTGTCGATCAGCCGCGATCTGGGGGCTTTCAACGCCCGCCGGCCACCCGACGGACGAATCCTCGACTGGTTCCGCACCGAACTCACAGCGGCTGAGTCGAAGCAGTTCGGCAACCTGATCCATACTCGAAATCACTTGGCACAGTTGGACCAGCAGGCAAGGGAGGTACCGGGCAGCCCGCCCGTGCACGTCTTGTCCTACGACTCGGCCGCCTTCAACGGCGACGGGAAGGCCGTGGTCGCACTCGGCAACGTGGACACCGCACACACGGTGAACTGGCATGTGCCGGGCACAAATACGACGTCGCGCTCGCTGGCCTACCAGTTCAAGCCGCTGCGCAACCTGTATGAAGAGACGCTGCGGGTGGATCCATCGCTGGAGCTGGCGTCGATCATCTGGATCGGGTACGACGCGCCGACCGGGACCGCGAACACCGGTTACCTGAAGGCCTCCTTCCACAGCCGCGCGGAAAAGGGCGGCGATCTGCTGCTGAGCGATATCGCGGCGTTCCACGCCACCAGACAGTTCGCCGGAACCGCCGACCCGGATCGTCTGCGCAACCGGATCTACGGGCACAGCTACGGCTCGGTCACCACATGCTATGCGGGTAGGTACGGCAGGCTGGCGGGGCTGGTCGCATCGATCACCCTCTCGGGCTCGCCTGGGGCAGGCCCGTTGCGCAATGCCGCGGAGTTCGGCATCGGCGCGGAAAACGTCTTCGTCGCCGCCTCGTGGCGTGATCTGGTGACCATGTTCGGTGCGGACCAGCCCGGCCCGTGGAGCCGCATCCACTGGCGACTCGGCCTCGGCATGGATCCTGCTTCCGAGAAGTTCGGCGGCAGACGAATCGGCGCCGAGTTTCCGGACTCGCCGGACTTCGCCGGTGTCGAGTCCGTGCATCAGGGTTATCTGCACTACGACCCGGCGACCGGACTACCCACCGAGGCACTGGCCAATGTCGCGCAGATCACCGCGGGCCGAGGCGAGACCCTCGTCGCGGTGGATCGCCGTCAGCCCGACCGCAGGATCGGCTCGGCGCCCGTTGACTGCGAGCGCGGGCGATACGACGACGGCCGACGCAACGTGGTCGACCAGCAACCGCTCGCCGACGCCGACCGGCAGCCCGACCGCCACGAAGAGGTCGACCTCGATGAGGTCGTCGAAATCGTGCGCGGCCCCGAACGCGACGTCCGCCCCATGCCGGCAGAACGCGGCCTCATCGACACCGCCGTACCGGCGCGAGCGGGCGACCGGCCGGAAGGCGGACCGAGCGACCACACCGGGACCGCCCGCGATGCGGTTCGGCAAAGGAACGATTGCGTCGCCCGGGTCGCCCGAGTGGTGTCGGCGCTGGGAAGCAAGCATGCACGCGAAGCCCCAGCGGGTAGAAATGACTGGCGCACATTGGAAACTGCCATCGCGGCACAGCTGACCAAGGTCGAGCTGACAGCGCATACCGATGATCTCCTGGCACCGATCGTCGCAGCCGTCGAGAACAGACTGGACGGCGCCGACACCGCCGTCATCGTCGTCGACGACGGCACCAATGCCCACGGCTACGTCATCACCGACGTCGAGGGCGCCATCGTCGTCTTCGACACGAACATCGAAGATCCCGACGCACGTGAAACGGACCCGGACGACACACCCACACCCCGAGTACGGACGCTCGATCGCTGGAAACAGTCCTACCCACATATCGAAGAAGCCTTCGTCGCCTTCCTCGGGAACGACAACGGCGACCTGTCGGCCCTCCACGAACCTGTACCCGACCACCTCGACCGCGCACATCCACGACACAGGATCACCGGCCGCCCGGCCGAACCGGATGGTCAGGAGGTCCCCGATTCGGCCGAACCCTCAGCGCCGACAGGGCTCGACAGGTTTTGCACCGCTCTGATCGATCCCGCCGCCCCCGGTCCGACACCGTGGACAGCTTGTTCGAGCGAGCAGGCACAGCCACCACGCGACACCGATGCGACCGTCGAAGGCGACCCAGCGAGTCGACCGGCCGCGGAGCACACCCCGCCGGACGCGTGCCGAACATCGTGGGCGGCACACTCCGCGCCATCCGAGCATCCGACGGAGACGCCGTGGAGCACCCGGTCAACCGCGTCGAGACCCCGGTCCCGAACCGCCGATTCGCCCGCTCAGCCGACCACACGCGAAAGACAGCCATGGCACCGACGCCGGGCACGGGAAGGTGCCGAACCCCCGCCCGATAAGTAGCGGCAGGCGCGTGGCGGTCCACCCCGTGGCGACCGTAGAAGACCGTCCAGGAAAATGGGGGTCGTGCAGTCCGATGTCCTGAGGGAAGCAAGCGTCCGAATCGGCCCCTACCCGGTCGATCCGCCGGTGGTGCTTGCTCCGATGGCGGGGATCACGAACCTGGCGTTCCGGAAGCTGTGCCGGGAGTACGGCAGCCCGACCGCCATCTACGTGTGCGAGATGATCACCGCGCGGGCCGTGGTGGAACGCAACGAGAAGACGCTGCACATGATGTCCTTCGACGCCGAAGAACATCCGCGTTCTATGCAGCTCTACGGCGTCGACCCGGCCACCCTCGGGGAGGCCGTGCGGATCATCGTCGGCGAGGGCTGGGCCGATCATATAGACCTCAACCTCGGCTGCCCGGTGCCCAAGGTCACACGGCTCGGCGGCGGGGCCGCGCTGCCGTACAAGCGGACCCTGTTCCGCCGCATCGTGGCCGCCATGGTGAATGCCGCCGAACCGGCGGGGGTCCCGGTGACTGTGAAGTTCCGCATCGGTATCGACGACGAACACCGCACCTATCTGGACGCGGGCCGCATCGCGGAAGCCGAAGGCGCGCAAGCGGTCGCGCTGCACGCGCGCACGGCCGCACAACGGTACTCCGGTCAGGCGGACTGGACCGCGATCGCCCGGCTCAAGGATGCCGTCACGGCGATCCCGGTGCTGGGCAACGGCGACATCTTCGCCGCCACCGACGCTGTCCGCATGATGGCAGAGACCGGCTGCGACGGTGTGGTCGTCGGCCGCGGCTGCCTGGGCAGGCCCTGGCTGTTCGCCGAACTCCAGGCCGCGCTGCGCGGCGAGCCGCTGCCCGACGCGCCCGACTTGGGCCGGGTCGGCAACGTGCTGTATCGGCACGGCGCGCTGCTCGCCGAACATCTCGGCGAAGACAAAGCCATGCGCGATCTGCGCAAGCACATGGCCTGGTATCTGATGGGCTTCCCGGTCGGCGCTGATCTGCGGCGCACGTTCGCCACCGTATCCAGTCTCACCGAGCTGGAAGACCTTGTCGGACAACTCGATCCGACCGCGCCGTTTCCGAAGGACGCCGAAGGACCGCGCGGCCGTCAGGGCTCACCGGGCAAGGTCGCGCTGCCGCATGGCTGGCTCGACGATCCGGACGATCCGGCGGTGCCGCAGGCCGCCGACGTGATGCACAGCGGCGGCTGATCCCGCAACCCCGCAGCGAACCGGCTGTTCCGACGACGACGCGATCTCTTCGATTTCGCACTCGGGTGGCCCGCCGTGGCGGAATCGTTATCATTGCGGGATCGGTGCTGCCGGTCAACTATGGCCCGAGGCGGAAAGCAAGACGAAAAGCGAGGTTCGTTGGTGGGTGACGATCGGCACGGGCGTTCGCCACGGCCCGGAGGTCGCGCCCCGTGGGAGCGCTATCCCGCGGCGGATTACCCGGAACGAGACGCCGAACAGGCGTCCCGGCGCTCACGACATACCGATGCCGCCCATGACCAGAGTTCCGCGCCGCTCACGGTCCAGGATCTCGTCCAGCGGGTCGACAACGAGCGTGGCGGGCGCAGGGGTCGCCGGGCAGCCGCGCCCCAGGACGCGGGCGCTCCACCAGCACGGGGCCGCCGTACCGAGCCGACACCGCAGGACGCGGGCGCTCCACCAGCACGGGGCCGCCGCACCGAGCCGACACCGCAGGACGCCGGCCCGCCACCGGCACGGGGCCGCCGCACCGAGCCGACACCACGGCAGGCTGCTCCGCCAGGGCCCGCCGAGCCCGGCGCCCGCCGCCCACCGGAACCCGCCAATGGTCGCAGCGCGGCAGGCCCGCGTCGCCCACCCGACGCGCCCGCGCCGCGGCACACCGGCAGTTCGCCGGTGGTCCAGGACATCGCCGGCGAGCACGCCACGCCGACCTCGCGAGCCGGGAGCCGGCGTCCCGCCGAGCGCCCCGAGCCCGGCACCCGGCCCGAGCCGGAACCGGCCGAAGAAGTTACCGACGTCCTCCCACCGCTGACTGAGCCGACGCGTGCCAAACGCAAAGGCTCGGGCTGGCCCACGACGGAATCCAAGGCCGTCAAGCCGAAAGCGGTCGGTGCGCCGTCGCAATCCCGACTGGAAGCCGCCCGGCAACGCCGGAAGACGCGCATGCGGACCGCGGGCCGAGCGGCGGTGGCAGGTGTCTCCGTCCTCGTTCTGCTGGCCACCGGCGGCGGCTGGAGTTACCTGCGTTCCACCGCCAACGGCTTCACCCAGGTTTCCGCGCTCGATGACAACACCGAGGACGTCGTCGACTCGGGCGCGCAACTCGGCGACGAGAACTTCCTGCTCGTCGGTACCGACACCCGTGTGGGCGCCAACGGGCAGCTCGGCGCGGGGTCGACCGACGATGCCGAGGGCTCCCGGGCGGACACCGTCATGCTGGTGAATATCCCCAAGAACCGATCGCGGGTCGTGGTCGTCTCGTTCCCCCGTGACCTCGACGTGAGCCGGCCGCGGTGCAATGGCTGGGACAACGAGAAAATCAATTACACCAACGAGGTCTTCCCTGCGGCCATGGGCGACAAGCTCAACGCCGTCTATGCCCTCGGCGGCCCGAAGTGCCTGTTCAACGTCATTTCCAAGATGACGGGGCTCAGCATCAACCACTTCATCAGCATCGACTTCGCCGGATTCGAGGCGATGGTCGACCAGGTCGGCGGCGTGGACGTGTGCGCCTCCAAGCCAATCGTCGACGGGATTCTCGGCACGGTCCTCGAGAACCCCGGTATGCAGCACATCAGCGGCGAGACCGCGCTCAACTATGTGCGGGCCCGGCATGTCTACGGTGAGGAACGCAGCGACTACGACCGCATCAACCGGCAGCAGCGGTTCCTTGCCTCGCTGCTGCGCGGTGCGCTGTCCAGCAAAGTGTTGTTCGACCCCGGCAAGCTGCGCGGCTTCATCGACGCGTTCACCAAGCACACGTGGGTTGACCAGGTCGATACGAACGACCTGCTGACGCTCGGACGATCACTGCAAAAGGTCGACGCGGGCGCGGTGACCTTCCTGACCATCCCGACCGCAGGCACCACCTCTTACGGCAACGAGATTCCCCGCGAGTCCGATATCAAGGCCATCTTCCGCGCGGTCATCGATGACCAGCCGCTGCCCGGCGAGAAGAAGGTGGCGCCCGCCCCAGGGTCGAGCACGACAGCTCCACCCGCACCGCCGAAGCTGACCGCGGTCGATCCGAGCACGGTGTCGCTGTTGGTCTCGAACGCCTCCGGCGTCGGAGGCGTGGCCAACAAGGCGTCGACGAAGCTGGGTAATCAGGGCTTCCAGATCTACAACACGGGCAATTACTCCAACGGCACCGCGACGACGTCGAAGATCCGGTACGCGGCTGGACACGAGGCGGAGGCTGCGACGGTGGCCAGTGCGATTCCGGGCACGACGTTGGAGCAGGCGTCCGATCTCGGTGGCATCATCGAGGTTGTCTTGGGGACCGACTTCACCGGCACGGTAACGAGCCCGGTTCCGGTAGGCGATCCGATCACCAACGTGCCGGTCAGCTCGACCGCCGGCACGACGCCGGTCAACCTTCCCTCCGACCTCGAGCACGTCAACGCCGCCGAAGACATCTGCAAGTAGGACCGGTCGTCGACATCGCGGACCCTCGATACGCGGGCACCCAGTGCCCCGGGCCGCACGTCCGCCGTGCGATGCGCATCACATGTCGCCGGTCGGTTCGACGCGTAGATGCCAGGATCGCATCTGGGGCCGGTGGGCCTCGCCACATGCGGCAACGCACCGGCGAACACGCGGCACCGGTCATTCATCCGTTGTTGGTGACTTGGTCAGCGCCGGGAACTAGGGTCTGATCTCATGCGTGTCATCTACAACGAGCAAATGGCCGATCTCGCCCACGTGCTGGGCGAGATGGCCGGTCTGGCGGGGTCGGCCATGGACCGGGCAACCCAGTCGCTGCTCCAGGCCGACCTCACCTTGGCGGAGCAGGTGATCAGCGAACACGACCGGATTGCCGACCTGATCCAGGACGCCGAGGAGAAGGCCTTCGCTCTGCTCGCGCTGCAGGCGCCCGTGGCGGGTGATCTGCGGCAGGTCGTGAGCGCGATCCAGATCGTCGGCGACGTGAACCGCATGGGCGCGCTGGCGCTGCACGTGGCGAAGGTCACGCGCAGGCGGCACCCGAACCACGCGCTGCCCGAGGCGGTCAACGGCTACTTCGCCGAAATGGGCCGCATCGCGGTGAACATGGGCGCCGGCGCCAAGGAGGTCCTCGAGACTCGCGACCCCGAGCGCGCCGCCCAGCTGAACGAGGACGACGAGGCGATGGACGACCTGCATCGCCACCTCTTCACGCTGATCATGGACCGGGACTGGAAATACGGCGTCGCCGCCGCCGTCGATATCACGCTGCTCGGCCGCTACTACGAGCGCTTCGCCGACCACGCCGTCGAAATCGGCCGCCGCGTCATCTTCCTGGTCACCGGAGTCCTCCCTCCGGATCCTGATACCGAGGCGTGAGAAGACCTATTGCCACGTCCGCGACGACGGGGTCGTTTCCAGCGAGCCCGTCTGGCACAAATCCGGTCGGCGGGCTCCCACGGGGAGGTCGTAGGCGGTGTTTCGATCGCACTGCGCCGATGGGAACACGAGAGTTCTGGGCAGTCGATACCGCCCAGAACTCTGTTGTTGCGAGCAAAGTACTCGGTGGTCGAAATCAGCCGAAGCGGCCCGAGATGTAATCCTCCGTGGCCTTCTGCGAAGGGTTGGAGAAGATCTTTTCGGTGTCGTCGATCTCGATCAGCTTGCCCGGCTTGCCCTGCGCCTCGAGGTTGAAGAAGCCGGTCTGGTCACTCACGCGCGCGGCCTGCTGCATGTTATGGGTGACGATGACGATGGTGAATTCTTTCTTCAGCTCGGTGATCAGGTCCTCGATCGCCAGGGTGGAGATCGGGTCCAGCGCCGAGCAGGGCTCGTCCATCAGCAGCACGTCGGGCGACACTGCGATGGCACGCGCGATGCACAGACGCTGCTGCTGGCCGCCGGAGAGGCCGCCGCCCGGCTTGTCCAGGCGGTCCTTCACCTCGTTCCACAGGTTGGCGCCGCGCAGCGAGCGCTCGGCGACCTCGTCGAGTTCCTTCTTGTTGCGCACGCCCTGCAGCTTGAGTCCGGCCACCACGTTGTCCTTGATGGACATGGTGGGGAAGGGGTTCGGCCGCTGGAAAACCATACCGATGGTGCGGCGCACGCCGACCGGGTCGACCTGCGAGCCGTAGATGTCCTCGCCGTCCAGCAGAACCGCGCCCTCGACGCGAGCGTTCGGGGTTACCTCGTGCATGCGGTTGAGCGAACGCAGCACTGTGGACTTGCCACAGCCGGAGGGACCGATGAACGCGGTCACGCTGCGCGGTAGCACGTTCAGCGACACCTCGGACACGGCGTGGAACTTGCCGTAGAAGATGTTCAGATCTTTGACGTCGATCCGCTTGGCCATTTCGGTAATCCGTTCCGCTTCTATCGGTTCCGCGTGAGCAGACGGTTGAGGACCGCCGCCGCCAGGTACAGGAAGGCGATGATGAGAATGAGCGTCAATGCCGCACCCCAGACGCGCTCCCGTCCTGCGGCTTCGGGATTGGCCAGCTCTTGGTAGATCAGCAACGGCAGCGACGCCATATTGCCGTCGAAGATGTTCATATTGATCGACTTGCTGTAGCCGACCAGCACCAGCACCGGAGCCGTCTCACCCATCACCCTGGCGATGGCCAGCAGAATGCCGCTGATCATGCCGGGCAGCGCGGTCGGCACCACGATCCGCAGAATCGTCTTCCACTTGGGAGTACCGAGGGCGTAGGAGGCTTCGCGCAGTTCGTCTGGCACCAGTTTGAGCATTTCCTCGGTACTTCGGACGACCACCGGCAGCATCAACAGCACCAACGCGAGCGAAACCGCCAAGGAGCTCTGTGGGAAGCCGAGCGTCGCGATCCACAGCGCGAAAATGAACAGGGCCGCGACGATCGACGGCACACCGGCCAGGATGTCGACCATGAATGTCGTGGTTCTGGCCAGCAGCCCGCGGCCGTACTCGACCAGATAGATCGCGGCCATGATTCCCAGCGGCACCGCGATCACCGTCGCGACCAGCGACTGCACGATGGTTCCGTAGATCGCGTGGTAGACGCCGCCCGCGAACTGATTGGGCAACACGCCCTTCATCGAGTTCTGCCACCAGTTCGTGCGGACTACCGCGTGGAAACCCTTGGTGACCACCAGGATCAGCACCCAGCCCAGCGGCACCAGCGCGATGGCGAACGACAGCCAGACCAATCCCGTCGCGATGTTGTTGCGCACCCGGCGCGCAACGCTCACCTGCCGGAAGGCCGGGGCCTTGATCGGCCTGTCCAATGTCGACGTGGTCATCACCCGTTCACCCTTCCGCCCGCGGCCAGTCGCGCCAGCGCGTTCACGACGAAGGTCAGCGCGAACAGCACGAAGCCTGCCGCGATATACGCGCCGGTCGGCAGCGGATCGCTGAATTCCGCGGCGGCTGAGGCGATTTTGGACGCGAAGGTGTAACCGCCGTCGAATACGGACCAGTGCCCGGCCTGCGCGGCAGTCTTCAGCACGATCAGAACGGCGATCGTCTCACCGAGCGCTCGACCGAGGCCGAGCATCGCTCCGGCGATCATGCCGCTTCGCCCGTACGGCAGCACGGTCATCCGAACGACTTCCCATTTCGTCGCGCCGAGCGCCTGCGCCGCCTCGATGTGCGCGCGCGGTGTGAGGTTGAAGACCTCACGGCTGACCGACGTGATGATCGGCAGGATCATCACGGCGAGGACGACGCCCGCGGTGAAGATCGTGCCGCCGCTGGCCAGTGGAATATTGCCGTCCGAGAACAGGAACAGCCATCCGAGCTTGTCGTTCAAGAAGTTCTGCGTCGGCTCCAACTGCGGAGCGAGAACCAGAATCCCCCATAGACCGAACACGATCGAAGGAACCGCCGCGAGCAGATCTACGAGCACCGAAAATGGTCGAGCCAGCGTCTTCGGCGCGTAGTGCGTCAAGAACAACGCGATGCCGACACCGATCGGAACAGCCAGCACCAACGCGAAGATCGAACTGAGCACCGTCACCATCAACAGATCCCGGATACCGAACCGCAGGTGGTTGGCGTCCGAGGTGTTGAACTCTGCGCTGGTGAAGAAGTTCGCGTCGTTCGCCAATACCGAAGGCACCGCTCTGATCAACAGGAACAGCGCGATCAGGGCGATGGAGGCGACAATGATCGCTCCTGCCGTCGTCGCCAGCGAACGGAAGATGATCTCCGCACGCTGGCTGTGACGGCGACCGCCCGTGGTGGCCGGTTCGATGCTCGGCTTGTTCGGCATGTGCGCAGTATCTCCGCCCGGCCGCTGGTCGGTCGAGTCCGACGGTCCAGCGGCGGTAACTTCGTCGTGCACGGTCATCGGATTGCTATCAGGAGATGGCGTTGATGGCGGTGGTCAGCTTGGTTTTGAACTGCTCCGGGATCGGGATATACCCGGCCTCGTCCAGACCCTGCTGACCGTTGCTGACCGCGGAGGTGAGGAATGCCTTCACCGCTTTGGTGGTTGCGGCGTCGCTGTACTTGGAGCACACGATCTCGTATGTCGGCATCACGATCGGGTACGCCCCTGCCACCGACGGCTTGTAGAACGAGGAGGTGTCGATCACGAGATCATTGCCCTGACCGGAGATCCGCGCCGACTCGATCGCCTTGCCCGCCGACTCGACGCTCAGCGCCACCGGATCCTTGCTCGCCGACGTGACGATCCGTGCGATCGACAGGTTCTGCGCCTTAGCGAAGGACCACTCGTTGTAGGTAATCGCGTTCTTGGTGCCCTTCACCGCGCCCGAGGTGCCCTCGTTGCCCTTCGAGCCCGCGCCGACACCACCGGCGAATGCCTTGCCGGCGCCCTTGCCCCACGCTCCGTCCGAGGCGGCGTCCAGGTAGAGCTGGAAGTTGTCCGTGGTCCCGGACTCGTCGCTGCGGAAGATCACGGCGATCGGCTCGGACGGCAGCTTGGCGTTCGGGTTCAGCGCCTTGATCTCGGGAGCATCCCAGGTGGTCACAGCGCCGTTGAAGATCTTGGCAGCGGTCGGGCCGTCCAGCACGAGGTCGGTCACGCCGTCGATGTTGTAGGTGATCGCGACCGGGCCGAACACGGTCGGGAGGTTCCAAGCGGGCGACGCGCAGCGATCGGCGGCCTTCTTCGGCTCGTCCTTCTTCGAGCTCAGCGGCGAGTCGGAGCCGCCGAAGTCGGTCTGGCCGCCGAGGAACTCGCTCACACCGGCTCCGGAGCCGCTCGACGTGTAGTTGAGCGTGGCACCGTCGCAGTTCTTCTCGTAGGCGGCGATGAACCGCTCCATCGCGTTCTTCTGCGCCGAGGAGCCACTGGCTTTCAGGGCCTCCTTGCCGCCACACGCGACGTCGACCTTGGCGACGTTGCTCGTGTCGGTCGCGGTGTTGTCGTCGCTGCCACAGGCGGCGAGCGTCATCGCGCCGACGGCAAGCACGCCCACAAGGGCGCTGCTGCGCTCGAGTTTCACTATTCCTCCGGAATGGTGTCCAACTCGCCCGGTCCCTCACCGGCCCGGACGGGTGCTGTGGTGCTGTTCGCGGGAACTTGCGCACCGGGCAGCAGCGTGCTGCCCTCCTTCAACCTAAAGTCACGTGGTTGACAGTTCGACCGACCTGAGTGAACAGAGAGTGAACAGCCCAGCGCTATCGAGGTCGCCAGGTGTGATGTTTGCCCCAGTTTTACTCGACGCCTGCCGCGTGGCGCCCACTATTCACTCTCGGCCACCGCGTAGGCGATATCTACGTGTGCGGGGGCGAATCCGAGGCGAGTGTAGGTCCGCACGGCGGCTGTGTTGTCGGCCTCGGTGTACAGCAACACCTCGGGAAGACCGCGGTCGCGCAAATGGCGCAGGCCGGCCAGCGTGAGCAGACGGCCGAGTCCACGGCCCTGCGCCACTGGATCGATGCCGACCACGTAGACCTCACCGACCGGCGGGTTCTCCTCGTAATGCACTTTGGTCCAATGGAATCCGAGCAGGCGGTCGGGGTCACTCGCGTCGGCGACGAGGAGCAGTCCCTTCGGGTCGAACCAGGACTCCGCCCGGCGAACCTCGATGTCGCGTTCGGTCCATCCCCCTTGTTCGGGATGCCAATGGAAGGCGGCTTCGTTCACCCGCAGTACCTCCGCGTCGTCGGCGGGGCCGGTGTAGGTGCGCAGCACGATGCCGTCCGGCATCACCAGATCTGGTAGCTCAGACGTTGCCAGAGCACGTCGCATCTGCCACAGTTCACGCGTCGTGCGGAGACCGAGCCGGGCCGCCACCGCTGCGGCGGCGGGCCGATCGCCATGCGCCCAGACCCGCGCGCCAGGGCCGCCTTCCGCGAGCGCGGCCGAGACCAGTTCAGTACCGATACCGTGTCCGCGTGCGGGCGGGTCCACGACCACCTCGGCCATCGCCGGATGTTCGCCGTGTGCTGGAACGAGATTGGTGTAGCCGGCGAGCACACCATCGCGCAGCGCGAGCAGATGGCGCGTGCCCGTGGCCTCGGACGAGGTCAGCGAGAGCACCGCCTGTTCCGAGATCGGCGCGACACCATCGGAGGCGGCGGCTCGCTCGACCAGTTCACGAATCGCCCTTGCCGCGTTCGCATCCGGACGTTCGGTCCACTGTGTTGTCACGCCGCTCATCGGACTCCACTCCTCGCGCCATCGAACCCCGTTCGGGGTTCCGCTTCAGGCAACGTCATCGGTGCGGCCCGCATTTCTCCGTCGGCCGAACGACACATGGTTATCACCGGACTACCGGAGATCACGCGGCGACCTGCCGCCTCACTGCAAGGAACCGTTGACCGGGGCGAGCGGCGAGTCGTCGGTGCCCTCGCTGTCGCCCTCCGGAAAGCTGACCGGCTCGCCCTTGGCCGCGGCCCGAGACGGTCGCACAGCCTTGTACCCGACGTTGCGGACCGTGCCGATCAGCGACTCGTACTCGCTGCCGAGCTTGGCGCGCAGCCGCCGCACGTGCACGTCGACCGTGCGGGTGCCGCCGAAGAAGTCGTAGCCCCACACCTCCTGCAGCAACTGCGCGCGAGTGAAAACCCGGCCCGCATGCTGAGCGAGGTACTTCAGCAGCTCGAACTCCTTATATGTGAGATCGAGCGGGCGTCCACGCAGCCTCGCGGTGTAGGTACCCTCGTCGATCACCAGCTCACCGAGGGTGATCTTGCCGGTGGTCTCCGGGCTCGCGACGCCGCCGTTGCGCCCGACCAGCAGCCGTAGCCTGGCGTCGAGTTCGGCGGGCCCGGTGCCGGGCAACAGGATGTCGTCGAGGCCCCAGTCCGCGTTCACCGCGACCAGGCCGCCCTCTGTGACCACCGCGACCACCGGCACAGACGACCCGGTGCTGCCGAGCAGGCGGCACAGGCCGCGAGCCGCGGCCAGATCGGTACGTGCGTCCACCAAGGCGACATCCGCGGAGCCTGCCTCGAGCAGCGACGCCACTTCGGTGGGCACCGGACGGACGTTGTGCGCGAGCAACCCCAGCGACGGCAACACCGACTCGGGGTTGGGGTCGGAGGTAAGCAGGAGCAGCTCCACAGCGCCTCCTCCCATCTCGTAGCTCCGTGGGCTCAGCGACTATGCCGCGTGCCCAAGTCGCTGATCACAGGTAATCGGATGCAAGATTAGCGCGCTAGTGCGAGTGACCTCGCGTTCCGGGTGCTTTACCCGCTCCGGGCGACTCCCGGAAGCTCCACAACGCAACGACAGATATCGTGCGTGCATGGGTAACTCACCGGGTACGGCCGAAACCCAGCCGGATACTCGACCGCCAGCCCACGAGGCAGCTCTCACGGCACCCACGGCCGGCGAGAAACGCGGAGAGGCGGCCTAGCACATGCGCAAGCTGATCATCGGCCTGCTGTGTCTGGCGGGACTCGCGGTCGTCGTCGACTTCGGCACCGCGGCCTATTCGGAGTACCGCGTCTCACGCGCGCTGCGCGACGGCGCCGATCTCACCGCCGACCCCGAGGTGACTATCCACGGCTTCCCATTCGTCGGCCAGGCCTGGGACAGCCGCTACGACAACGTCGAGATCCGGGCGCGGGCCAAGCGCCTGGACATTCCCGGCGAGATCGCGCTGGAGGCGACGCTGACCGGCGTGCGGCTGCCGGTGGGCGAGCTGGTCGACGGCAGTCTGCGTGGAGTTCCGGTCGAGCGGGTGGACAGCAGGCTGCGGGTGGAGCCCACCGAACTCGGCAGGCTGTTCAACATCCCGGACCTACAGGTGCACTCACGTCCCGCGGACAAATCCGACGGAACCGGCGGATCGGGCGGATCCGGCATGACCACCACGGGCGCGCTGGTGCTCACCGGAACCCTGCCCGATACCCCCGGCGCCCAGTTCGGTGGCGAAAAGGTGAGCGTGCAGGCCGATCTGCTGCTCGACGGCGATCAGGTGAAGATCGTGGCGACCGGCTTCTACCGCGGCGCCCCCGGCACCGAGAACACACCGATCGCGCTGATCACCGAGACCGATCGCCCTGCGGTGCTCGCCCGATTCACCCGTACCATCGATACGAAGGAGTTGCCGTTCGGTGTCCGGCCCACCAAAGTGTCCGCCCAGGGCGGGCAGATCGTGGTGGAGGGCAAGGGCGTGAACGTCACGATCGACCTCGACCGATTGCAGCGACCATGATCAACATCGCAATTCTGTCAGTAGTGCTGCTCGCCGCACTGGCGGTCGGCGTTCTGCTACGCCGTCGCGAAGGCAGAGTGCGCGCGGCGAACGTCAATGCCAACGAGATGTCCGACTCGACGCGCGCCGAGTTGCTCGCAGACGTCGGCGTGACCGGTTCCGGTCCGGCGGTACTGCATTTCTCCGCCGATTGGTGCGGCCCGTGCTCCGCTGTTCGCCGGGTGGTTGCCAATGTCACAGAGCAGCTGGCGCGATCGCCGCAGCCGCCGCTGGATATCGAAGTGGACGTCGATGCGGAACCGGCGCTGGCGCGCGAACTGAACGTCCTCTCCCTGCCCACCACTTTCGTCTTCGACAGCGCAGGGCGGGAGCGGTTCCGGATCTCCGGCGTGCCGAAGGCCATGGATCTGCACTCCGCATTGGAGCCGCTCACCGTGGCCGCCTGAGCTGCGATGACAAGCCCCCCTGACGGCTATGACCCACCCCCGGTCCAATTCTCCTGCCGAATTGGGTAAACTGCTCTCGTGCTTTCCAACCACGAGCTGATGCTCACCCGACGCCGCACAGTGGATCTGTGTCGGCTCGGTGGTTGTTGCTGCCTGTGCCGCTGATCGGTCGGCTTCCCCGGATTTCCTGACGCCGACCTCTGTCTGCCGCGCGAGTGATCTCGTAGATCCCCCGGCGGACTGGCGACTTTCCAGTCATTCGACATTTTCAGCGCAGGAGTACGCACAATGTCCACCGATACCAGTAGCACTTCCCAAAATCTCGCCGATCGCGCCGCACAAGTCGATGTCCGCGGTCCCCGGTTCACCGCCTGGGTCACCACCGTCGTCCTGGTTCTCGTCCTCCTCGCCGCCGCGTTCTCCCCAGCCGCCGCGGCGGTACTGATCGCCCTGCAGGCGATCGTCTTCGTGGTCGGCGCCGCCTTCGGTCCGCGCCGCCACCCGTACGGCCGGATCTACGCCACATTGGTCGCGCCGCGTCTTGCTCCCACCAGCGAGACCGAGCCCGTGGCCCCTCTGCGGTTCGCACAACTGCTCGGCTTCGTCTTCGCGGCCGTCAGCCTGCTGGGCTTCGCGCTCGGCTCCACAATCGTCGGCGCGATATTCGCCGGCTTCGCCCTGTTCGCGGCGTTCCTGAACGCGGCGTTCGGGATCTGCCTGGGTTGCCAGATCTATCCGCTGGTCGCCCGCCTCCGCCGGACTGGTCCGGCTGGCGGTCCTCGCGAGCCCTTCGTGGCTACGCGAGCTGCCGCCTCCGCGCCTGACGCGCACACCGCCGGGTCCCCGGCATCGAACTGACCCTGCACGTCATCTCAGAAAGGAACACAATGGCTCGCTCCGATGTCCTGGTCTCCGTTGACTGGGCCGAAGAGAACCTCAACGCCCCCGGCGTCGTCTTCGTCGAGGTCGACGAGGACACCTCCGCCTACGACGGTGGGCACATCGAGGGTGCCGTCCGGCTCGACTGGAAGAAGGACCTGCAGGATCAGGTTCGTCGCGACTTCGTGAACCAGGAGCAGTTCTCCGACCTCCTGTCGGCGCGCGGCATCTCGAACGACGACGAGGTCGTCCTGTACGGCGGTAACAACAACTGGTTCGCCGCGTACGCCTACTGGTACTTCAAGCTGTACGGCCACAACAACGTCAAGCTGCTCGACGGTGGCCGCAAGAAGTGGGAGCTGGACGGCCGTCCGCTGTCGACCGCGGCCGTGGACCGCCCCGCCACCCAGTACAAGGCGTCCGCGCCCGACGTATCGATCCGGGCGTTCCGTGACGAGGTCATCGCGGCCATCGGCAGCAAGAACCTCGTCGACGTCCGTTCGCCGGACGAGTTCTCCGGCAAGATCCTGGCGCCCGCGCACCTTCCGCAGGAGCAGAGCCAGCGTCCCGGCCACATCCCCGGCGCCATCAACGTGCCGTGGAGCAAGGCCGCGAACGAGGACGGCACCTTCAAGTCCGACGCCGAGCTGACCGAGATCTACCAGGAAGCCGGCCTGGACGGCGAGAAGGACACCATCGCGTACTGCCGTATCGGTGAGCGTTCCTCGCACACCTGGTTCGTGCTGCAGGAGCTGCTCGGCCACCAGAATGTCAAGAACTACGACGGGAGCTGGACCGAGTACGGCTCCCTCGTCGGCGCACCGATCGCGTTGGGAGAGTAATCAACATGTGTGCAGCACCTACTCAAGGTCAGGCCATCCCGGCTGGGGTCGACGTGGAGAAGGAGACGGTCATCACCGGCCGTGTCCTGAGCATCGACGGTCAGCCGGTCGGCGGTGCGTTTGTGCGCCTGCTCGACGGCAACGGTGATTTCACCGCCGAGGTCGTCGCCTCGGGCACCGGCGACTTCCGGTTCTTCGCCGCTCCTGGCGTGTGGACCGTCCGGGCGTTGTCCTCCTCGGGCAACGGTTCCGCCGAGGTTCGTCCCGAGGGCGCAGGCATCCACACTGTGGACGTCGCGGTCGCCAAGTAATCGACCGCACGCGAGCACACGGCCCCGGTCTTCCCATAGAGCGCTCGGACGGACGAACGTCCCCGCCGCCGCTCAGAGCGCACGGACGGACGAACATCTCCGCCGCCGCTCAGAGCGCACGGACGGACGAACATCTCCGCCGCCGCTCAGAGCGCACGGACGGACGAACGTCCGACCGCCGCCTATGACGGGAAGCACCGGGGCCGTTTGCGTGTGGCGGCACGGATGTCGTTAGACTCCAAACGTGGTCGTCTTCTTCGAGATTCTGCTGGTGGCTGTGGCCGTACTGATCGGCTGGTTCGGCCTGTACGTCTTCTACCGGCTTTTCACGGAATCATGAGCGAACTCGCGAGCGAAGGTTCCAACCCGGCCGAGCGAGCGAGCGAACAACTGAACGGCAACGCTCCGGCCGACTCCCCTGGTCGCCTCGGCAGCGACCGGGTCGTCGCCGAGGCCGCAGAACGGGCGAAATCGACCGGCGCCCGCAACATTCCGGTCCTACCGGAGCTTCCGCTGCCCGACGACACCGCGAACCTGCGGCTCGGGCCCGACCTGAGTTCCTCGATGCTCGCGCTACTGCCGTTGGTCGGTGTGTGGCGCGGCGAAGGCGAGGGCAACGATCCTGAGCGCGGTGACTACCGGTTCGGCCAGCAGATTGTCGTCTCGCACGACGGCGGCGACTACCTCTGCTGGGAATCCCGTTCCTGGGTTATCGACTCCGACGGCGACTACAGCGGCCCCGACCTACGCGAAAGCGGCTTCTGGCGGGTCGGCATCGACGGCAACGACGAGGTCATCGAGCTGCTACTCACCCACAGCACCGGCATCGTCGAGCTGTTCTACGGTCAGGCCCTTACCCAGTCGTCCTGGGAACTGGCCACCGACGTGGTGATCCGCAGCCAATCGGGCATCGTGGTCGGCGGCGCCAAACGCCTCTACGGCATCGTCGAGGGCGGCGACTTGGCCTACGTCGAAGAACGGGTCGTAGCCGACGGGCCCCTCGAGCCCCACCTCTCGGCCCGCCTTAAGCGGTATATCGGCTGAGTCGTCGCAGGCAGCCGACGGAAAAGCGGTCCGGTGGTGCGTTGCTTGCGGCGCTGCCGACGCCTACCGCCGAGCCCTGAATAGGGAACGACCCCCGAGCCATACCGGTGCGGCGTTACATCGCACAGGTCCGGTCGGACAGACCGGAGCTCGGGGGTCGGGTGACTGCCTGGATTTCGCTCAGCGCTCGCGCGGGCGGAATCCCCCTGCAGCGGTGGCGCTAGCGGACAGCCACCTCACGTGTCCTATGAATAACCATTCTTCGAACCACCTCCTTCCTCGTGTACGAACGAATCTAGCGAGGTGTCAGCGCGTCGGCAACGGAATTTCTCGCTGAGCCGAAACGGGCACGCCCTGAGCCAGAAAATCAGTTGTCACCTGGCCCGACGCGGCGACCCGTAGCACTGTGTCGGCTCGATGATCTTGTGGCAGTTGATGCGTGACGACAACCACGGTCCGGTCCGGTCCGACGAGGCCGCTTTCGGCGTCCAGCAGATCCCGCAGCAGGCAGGCACCGGCTTCGGCCTCGAGATGCTCGGTCGGTTCGTCGAGCAGCAACACTCGGGCCGGCGCGACGAGGGCGCGTGCGAGCAGAATGCGGCGGCGCTGGCCGCCCGAGACGGCGGTCGTTCCCCCGACCAGGTCGGTGTGCACGCCGTCCGGCAGAGTATCCAGCCAGTTGCCGAGACCCACTGCGCGCACGGCGGTTTCGGCCTCCGCGACGGTGAGGTCGCCGCGGGCGACCCGCAGATTCTCCAGGACGGAAGTGCCGAACAGGTGCGCGTCCTCGGCGAAGAAGGTGACACCGGGACGGGGAGTGTCGAACAGTCCCGCCCATGCCATCAGCAAGGTGGTCTTCCCGGCACCGCTCGGGCCGACGACGGCGACCCTGCGCCCCTCCGGCAACTCCACCGCGGCAGGACCGACCGACCGACCGACCACAGCCGCCGCGGCAGGGCCGCAGTCGGGCCGATCGGTCCCCGGCGAGCCGGTGCTCCATGGGCCGCGGGCAGCCGGTTCACCTTCGAAGGGGACCAGGCGATGCAGCGCCGCGCGGGCGGTTGTCAGCGCCTGCGCCGCCGCGGGCAGCGTGCCGACCGCCTCGAAAGCCGAGAGTGGCAGCAAGACGAGCACGACCAGTGCCATCGGGGTCATCGCACCTGCCGTCCCGCCGTGCGGGCCGTAGAGCGTGATACCGATCAGCAGGGCACCGAGGACACTGACGCCGATCGAGAGTGGCGTGGCCGCTGCCGACCACGCGCCGCGCGAGGCCGCGGTGTCTTCCGCGGCGACAGCCCGGCGCGACGCGTCCGCGGCGGCGCCCATGGCAGCGTCCAGGCGCCCGGCAACACGCAGCTCGGGCGCGTGGTCGAGGACCGTGAGGGCCTGCGCGGTGAACTCGGCACGGTCCGCGCGCACGGCACGTTCTGCCGCGCCGGCCGCTCTGGCCGACAGCCACGGTGCGACGACGCCCGACAGCGCAAGCGCCCCGGCCAGTATCACGGCCGCACCCACCGAGATGGTCGCCAGCAGGCCCACTGCCGCGACGGCAAGCACGACGGCAACCGCGACGGGCACGAACGCACGCACCACGACCGCGCCGAGATCGTCGATATCGCTGCCGATCCGCACGAGGAGATCCCCCCTGCGTGGCGGAGTGGGACCACTACTGCTCGACCGCTCCGCTACCGCACCGCCGGCCACATCGTTCACTGCGGCCCGGCCGGCACTCGCATCAACAGACACACCCGATCGCAGTCGCTCGGAGTCGCTGCCGGAAATCCCCGGCCTGCGCAGCCAGAAGTCGGAACGGGCCAGCGTGCGGTAGACCGTTGTACGCGCCGTTGTCATGGCCCGCAGCGCGACATCGTGGGTGGTGAGGCGTTCGAGGTAGCGGCACAGGCCGCGGGAGATGCCGAGCGCGCGCACCGTGACGACAGCAATGCTCAGATCGAGCACCGGCGGCATCTGCCAGGCGCGGGCGATGAGCCAGGCGGCCAGTGCCGCGAGACCGAGGCCGCTGCCCAGCGCGAGCACACCCCATGCGATCGCCACCGTGACCCGCCAGGGAGGCAGCTCCAGCAGCGCCCACATTCGGCGCAGGTCGCCGAGCAGGGTGCTGCCCGCACCGCGCGGAGCGGTCCGCGCCGTGCCCGTCGCCGCACGCCTGCTTTCCGGCCCGCGCCGGCCTCGATGTGTGTCGCGAAAGAAATCTCGTGTAAACGGCGCGTTCATCGAGCCACCGCCGCTCCGTGATCGGCACGCACCTGGACGACGTAGTCGGCCGCGGCGAACACCATGGGGTGATGTCCGATGACGACCACCGTCGCGCCCGCTCGCGCCCGCTCCCGCAGCGCCGCGAGCACGGTCGAAGCGCTCACGGCGTCCAGGTGCGCGGTCGGCTCGTCGAGCAGCAGGATCGGGCGGTCCGCGGCGAGCGCCCTGGTCAGCGCGAGACGTTGGCGCTGACCGAGCGACAGACCCACGCCGCCGGGACCGACCACGGTGTCCCAGCGGTCGGGCAGATCATCGAGCACGGCATCGAAACCGGTAGCGGCACAGGCCGCTTCGAGGTCGTCGAGAACGCGGGCCGGCCCGCGGGTGGAGGGACGCACCGCTCGTGCGCCGAGCAGCTCGAGGTTGTTCCGCAGGGTTCCCGGTACCAGCACCGGTCGCTGCGGAAGCCACGCCACGCGCGCCCACCAGCGGTCCGGGTCGAGGTCGCGTACGTCGACGCCGTCGCAGGTCACCGAGCCACGCTCCGGTGCGAGGAGACCGAGGATCGCCTGCACCGCCGACGATTTCCCGCTGCCGTTGGGGCCGGTCAGCACGGTGACCGCGCCAGGCCGCAAAACAGCCGACAGCCCCGCGGGAGCGGCCCCGTCGCGCGCCCGGAGCGACAGGTCCCGCAGCTCGATCGATCCGGCTGCCCAATCGTCCGGTGCGAAACCACCGGACGTATCCGACGCGTCGGGTGCCGACTCGAGGACGGCGAATGCCTTGTCCGCGGCCGCCATTCCGTCCTGTGCGGCATGGAAACGCTCGCCGACCATCCGAAGCGGCAGATACACCTCCGGGGCCAGCACGAGTACGACCAGGCCCGCGTACAAACTCATCTCGCCGGACACGAGACGCAGCCCGATGGAGACCGCGATCAGCGCCACGCTCAGGGTCGCGAGCATCTCCAGCACCATCGAAGACAGGAAGGCGACGCGCAGGGCACGCATAGTGCGCTGCCGCAGCGCCTCGCCGAGATCCCGCACGCGATACCGCATGGTGCCCGCACCGCTCTCCGGCGAACTCGAACCGTCGCCACGATGCCGAACTTGCCAGGAAGGCTCTGCTGAAAAGGATTCCGCGTTGGTGATCTCGCGGCCGAGCGCCCGCAGCGTCGGCATGCCCGCGAACAGATCGAGCAATTGATCCGAAAGCCGGGTCGTCGCCGTGAGCGTGGCCTCGGCCCTACCCTGCGTCAGCAACCCGATGAGGATCATGAACACCGGGATCAGCGGCAGCGTGAGCACCACGATCACGCCGGAGGTCAGGTCGTGCAGCGCGATGACGGCCAGCACGATCGGCGGGACGAGGACCGCGAGCAGGAGGGCGGGCAGATAGCCGACCAGGTAGCCGCGCAGTCCGGACAGCCCGGTGCCGACGACTACCGCCAATTCCGTACGGCGAGTATCGAGTTCGCGCGGAGTCAACCGCGCGCCGGCGGCGAGTACCGCGGTTTCCAGCTCCGCCACCACGCTCGCGCCCGCCCGGTGCGCCAGCCTGGACTGGATCCACGTGGCGAGCACCCGGCCCACGATCGCAAGCGCGAGCACGGCCAGCTCGAGCGTCCACGCGCTCAGGGTGCGGCGGCCGGGGTCGGTGACAACTCCCGCGAGGACCCGTCCGAGCATGACCGCCGCGACCGCGATCGAACCGGTGATCACCAGCGACAGCGCGATGCTCAGCATCAGGTAGCGGCGGGCCGAGCGGGCGTACCGCCACAGGCGCGGATCGATCGGAGGACGGGCCATGGCGTCAGTCCTTCACGGGTCCCAGCGGAAGGCCGACCGGAGCGGGGATCTGCTCGACTGTGATCCGCTTCCGGAACACCCAGTACGTCCAGCCCTGGTAGACCAGCACAACCGGGGTAACGAGCACCGCCGCCCAACTCATCACCTTCAGGGTGTAGGGCGTCGAAGAGGCGTTGTGGATGGTCAGGTCGAACGCTGAATCGAGGCTCGAGGGAAGCACATTCGGGAACAGCGCCCCGAACAGCAGCGCGGTGGCGGCCGCCACGGTCACCGTGGTCCCGGTGAATGCCCACCCGTCGCGGTGGCCGAGATCGGCCGCCACCGCGGTAGCGAGCCCGAGCACGGCCAGCGCCAAAGGAATCCAGGTCCATTCGGTGCCGTAGGCAAGCTGTGTCCACAGCCCGAACGCGCCGACCGCGACCGTGGCAGGCACCAGCAGTAGCCGGGCCGTGCGCCGCGCGTCGTCACGCACTTCCCCATCGGTCTTGAGCACCAGGAACATCGCGCCGTGCAGCGCGAACAGCAACCCCGTGACCAACCCGCCGAGCAAGGCATACGGCCCGAACAGATCCCACACCGTGCCCGCGAACTGCTTCTTCTCGTTCAGCGGAACCCCGTGCACCACATTGGCGAACACCCAGCCCCAAGCGATGGCCGGTATCCAAGAACCGATGCCGATGCCGATGTCGCAGCGGGCACGCCAGCGTGGATCGTTGATCTTGCCGCGGTATTCGATGGCGCAGATGCGCAGGATCAGCGCGACGAGCAGCAGCAGCAGCGCGAGGTAGAAGCCGGAGAACAAGCTGGCGTACCACTCCGGGAAGGCGGCGAACATCGCGCCGGCCGCAGTCAGCAGCCAGACCTCGTTGGCGTCCCACACGGGCCCGATCGTGTTGAGCACCACGCGCCGACGCGCGTCGGATCCCTTGCCGAGCGCCGGCATGAGCATGCCGACGCCGAAGTCGAATCCCTCCAGTACGAAGTAGCCGGTGAACAGCACGCCGATCAGCACGAACCAGAACTCTTGCAAACTCATCGCCGGCTCCTGAATTGCCTCGAACAAACTTGTCGGTGGTCTGGTGGAAGTGAGCTCGACGAAGCAGGGACCTCGGCCCGACAACGGCACGGGACACCCGCGAAGGAGGGTGCCGAACAAGTTCGGCACGCTTCAGTAGGCGAACGAAAGCTGCTCAACGTCGTCGACACGGGAGCGGCCTCCTTCCTGCGTGTCGTCGTCCGGTTCGCCAGCACTGGGCCGGATAGCCGTGGGCGCTTCGGGTCCTGCGATCACGTACCGGCGCATCAGGTAGAACCACACCGCCGCCAGCGCGCCGTACACCAGCGTGAAGGTGATCAGCGAGAAGAGCACGACGCCGGGTGAATGGTTCGAGACCCCCTGCTGGACAGTGAGTCGCAGGTTCGGATCACCGGTCGGATTCGGCACGACAACCCAGGGCTGGCGGCCCATCTCGGTGAACACCCAGCCGGCGCTGTTGGCCAGGAACGGCGTCGGGATGACGAGCAGACTCAGCCAGGAGAACCAGCGCTGGTCCGGCACCCTGCCGCGGCGCGTGAGCCAGAGTCCGGCAAGCGCGAGCAGCGCCGCGCCCGCCGACAGGCCGATCATGGCGCGGAAGGACCAGTAGGTGACGAACAGGTTCGGCCGGTAGTCGCCGACACCGAACCGCTCGTTGTAGGTTTTCTGCAGGTCGACGACGCCGTCCAGCGTCACGCCGGTGAACTCGCCCTCGGCCAGCCACGGCAGCACGTACGGCACTTCGAGCACATGCGTGACGCTGTCGCAGTTGTTGTGCGTACCAACGGTGAGAACCGAGAAGTCGGGGTCGGTCGCGGTGTGGCACAACGACTCCGCCGAGGCCATCTTCATCGGCTGCTGCTCGAACATCAGCTTGCCCTGGACATCGCCGGTGTAGACCAGCGCGGCCAGCGACACCAGCATCACCCAGATGCCCGCCCGCGCCGCGGGTCGCCACATCGTGCGCGCCTCGGCCTGCTTCGCGTCGTCGCCGCCGCGCGCGTTGCGCACCATCCACCAGCCCGCGATGCCGGCGACAAAAGTGCCTGCGGTGAGGAAGGATCCGGCGACGACGTGCGGGAAGGCCGCCAACGTCGTGTTATTGGTGAGCACCGCGACGATGCTGTCGAGTTCCGCGCGTCCGGTCGCCGGGTTGTACCTGGCGCCGACCGGATGCTGCATGAACGAGTTGGCGGCGACGATGAAGTACGCCGAGGCGTTCACACCGATCGCGACCATCCACATCGCGCCGAGGTGGACAAGTTTCGGCAATCGGGTCCAGCCGAAGATCCACAGTCCGAGGAAGGTGGACTCCATGAAGAAGGCGACCAGGCCCTCCAGCGCGAGCGGGGCGCCGAACACGTCACCGACGAAACGAGAGTATTCACTCCAGTTCATCCCGAACTGGAATTCCTGCACGATCCCGGTCGCGACACCGAGCGCGAAGTTGATCAGGAACAGCTTGCCGAAGAACTTGGTCAACCGCAGCCAGTGCTCCTTACCGGTGATCACCCACGCCGTCTGCATGGCGGCCACCAGCGGCGCGAGCCCGATGGTCAGCGGCACCAGGAGGAAGTGATAGACGGTGGTGATGCCGAACTGCCATCGGGAGATGTCCAAGGCGTTCAAGCCGGCCTCCTGCATATCTACGACGTGACGTAGTAAGACTACGCCGGAGACAGCCGAGAACAATGAGTCCTAGACCACGCCACACCGGAACCTGTGCCAGATTTCGCCGTATTGCCGTGCTCGCCGCCAACCGCGCCCGTCCGAGTAGGACGTAGATCACGAAGCGGCGGGGATCAGCGAGGTGGCACCGCCGTCGGTTTCGCTGACGCGACAATTGATCTCGCCCGCACATGGGTAACTCGTCGGGTACGCCCAGTACTCGAGCGGCACCCAACGCAGGACCTGAACGCGAATCCCGCGTTCCCCGACTAGTACGGCCTGAAGACCCGGAGAGGCGGAACAGTCACCAGTCGCCGATCGCTCCTGCTCGCTCGATACCGCGATTCACCAGCTCGATGATCTCCGCGGCGTTGTCCGGCGCGGACATCCGCAGTCCGTCCAGCGAGTTCACCCGCGCCGCGAGCGAGATGCTGGACAGCATCCAGACGCTGTCGCAGGTGAGCAGATCGGCCGTGAAAAGCGAGTGGTAGCGGCATTCCCAGCCCGCCTTCTCGGCCTCCACGAACAGGGAACGCTGGGTGACCCCGGGGAGCACGCCGTTCTTCGCGGGCGGTGTGATCAGTTGCTTGTCGCGCGCGATCACCACAGTGGACCGCGGGCCCTCCAGCACCCGGTTCTCGGTGCTTGTGAAGATCACGTCGTCCGCGCCCATCCGCGCGGCGAACCGCAGGGCCGCCATGTTG
Source organism: Nocardia sp. NBC_00881 (assembly GCF_045207455.1). Taxonomy (NCBI): domain Bacteria; kingdom Bacillati; phylum Actinomycetota; class Actinomycetes; order Mycobacteriales; family Nocardiaceae; genus Nocardia; species Nocardia sp. NBC_00881. Next base: position 6,364,170 of record NZ_CP108798.1, on the reverse strand, counting down.
CTTGCGTAGGACAGCGTCTTGGCGCCGAGCAGCTGCCACGGTGCCGCCTGGGCAAGGTCGATCGAGATGCCACGGGACAGTGTCACCACGGAAACGCCTTCGGTGCGGGCCTTCTCTACCCGATCGGGCACCGGAAGCACCAGCACGAAAGCCGTGGGCACCGGAACCGCGGCGGCGAGATCACCGGTCTTCACCTTGTCCGGCGCGCCGGACAGGGCGGAGTCGCGACCGCGGGTGAGCACCAGCCGCATCAGCCCCTCGCGCTCGCTGCCCCATTCCTTCACGGCGGTCTCGATCGCCTCCCGCCATTTCCCCAGCTCCGGCTCGGGCAGATCCAACGCCTGTGCGGAGCGACGCAGCCTACCTAGATGAAATTCGATCGCGCACGCGTTACCAGCACGCAGCAGCACGGTTTCGAAGACACCGTCGCCGCGCAATACGCCGATATCGTCCGCAAATAACAACGGCGCGTCCGAATCTCGGACCACGCCATCGAGTGTTACAAGAACTCGATCCACCATGGGGAGAGCGTAGGCGGTGCGAGCGAACCATGCCCGTCGCATGGCCGACTTCGCAGCACCTTTTATCGAGGTTCACCGCGCGGCCGCGTGGAATGCTCGCCCGATGCCGACCCGCTATGTCGGAAAACCAGGTCGACAGCCCGGTTGACACACCGCGTTCCGACCGCGCCTAGAGTGAGAAAGGTGTCCGTGGTCGCAGCACCCAGCCCCATCCTCAGCACGTCGGGAGCCGTCGCGGGAGCGCCGGGTACGCCCGATGCCGCCGTAGCATGGCATTACGGTGATCCGTTCGGTGAACAGCGTGCCGCCGTCGAGCGCGCGGCGATCGTGGACCGCTCACACCGTTTCGTCCTGCGCGTCACCGGCGCGGAGCGGCTCACCTGGCTGCACACCATTTCCAGTCAACATGTCGCGGCGCTCGCCGACGGGCGGTCGGCGGAGAACCTGGACCTCGACCTGAACGGCCGGGTGCTGCACCACTTCGTGGTCACCGAGCTGGACGCCACCGTCTGGATCGACACCGAGGCCGAGCGTGGTCCCGATCTCCTCGCCTTCCTGCAGAGGATGGTGTTCTGGGCCGACGCCCAGCCCGTCGAGGCAACCGACCACGCGGTGCTGAGTCTGCTCGGACGTCAGGTCGCCGACCTGACCGAGGCGCTCGGCGTGGCCGCCCTTCCCGGCGTCTACGAGGCGACGCCGCTGCCCGGAGGCGGCTTCCTGCGCCGGATGCCGTGGCCGACTGCGGACTCCTTCGACCTGGCGATCCCGCGCGACCAACTGCCGGACCTGTGGACCCGGCTCACCGCGGCAGGCGCCACACCTGCGGGCATGTGGGCGTTCGAGGCGCTGCGCGTCGCGGCCGTGCGCCCCCGGATCGGACTCGACACCGACGAGCGGACCATCCCACACGAGGCCCACTGGATCGGCGGCGTAGCCGAACAGGGAGCGGTCCATCTCGATAAAGGCTGCTATCGCGGCCAGGAGACTGTCGCCAGGGTGCACAACCTGGGCAAGCCACCGCGGCAGCTGTTGCTGCTGCATCTGGACGGCTCGGCCGACGAGCGCCCGGCCACCGGCGACGACGTCACCGCGGGCGGCCGCGTGGTCGGCCGACTCGGCACGGTGGTCGATCACTACGAACTCGGACCGATCGCGCTCGCCCTGATCAAACGGGCGGTTCCAGCCGACACCGCGCTGTCCGCGGGCCCGGTCGCGGCGGCCATCGACCCCGATTCGGTTCCCGCCGACGACGCACCGCAGGCAGGCCGACTGGCGGTCGACCGGCTGCGCGGGCGCTGACCCACCGATGACGACCCGATGCGACGCGGGCTGCTCGACGCCCACCGACATCCCGACCCGCGCAGGGCGAACTCCCCGCACGCTACGAGAGGAGCAGTGCCATGCGTGTCGGTGACTCCGGAGAGGTCCTCGCGGCGTGTGTGGTGCACGCCGATCTGACGGTGCCTGGCCGGGTCGGTCGCACCGCGATCGACAAGCGCCCGGTGCCGGGCCGGGTCGCGGTACGCAGTCTCGGCTTGGACGGCGATCACGTCTGCAACACAAAGCATCACGGCGGCGTACACCAGGCCGTCTACGCCTACTCCCACGCCGACGCCCGCAGCTGGGGCGCGGAACTCGGCCGGGAGTTGCCCGCGGGCTGGTTCGGCGAGAACCTCCGCATCGCCGGGCTCGCGGTCAGCGACGCGGTGATCGGCGCACGCTGGTCTATCGGTGACACTCTGCTGGAGGTGAGCGCGCCGCGCGTGCCGTGCTCGACATTCCAGCATTGGAGCGGAGAACAGCAGTGGGTGAAGCGGTTCACGCTGCGCAGCGACACGGGCGCCTATCTGCGGGTGCTCACCGAGGGCACGATCGGCGCGGGTGACCGGGTGTCGGTGGAGTACGTCCCCGAGCACGGCGTCACCGTCCGCGACCTGTTCACCGGCGCCGATCTCGACCTGCTCGCGATCCTGCTCGCCGACGAACCGACCATCTCCGACGACGTGCGTGCGCAGATCGAACGACACGCGCGCAGGCATACCGCCGCCGCACTGGCCGCCGCCCGCCGGGACGCGGCGACCAGTACCGACGAACTCGGCACGGGAGCGCAATTGTGAGTGTGGAACTGGTCGAAGTCGTCCGTTCCGGCTTCCGCGAGTGCGTGCACCGCGGCTCGGTGGTGGTGCTCGACGACGCGGGCGAGCCGACCGTCGCGCTCGGCGAGGTGCACCTGCCGATCTTCCCGCGCTCCACGAACAAGCCGATGCAGGCGATCGCCCTGCTGCGGAACGGTTTCGAACCGGTCGACGACGCCGAACTGGCCATCGCGACCGCCTCGCACTACGGCGAGCCGGACCACATCACCCTGGTGCGCAGGCTGCTCGAACGCTTCGGTTTCGACGAGAAATCCCTCGAATGCCCGCCCGACCTGCCGTCCGACGAGCGCGCCCGCGCGGCCGTGCTCACCGGCGCGCAGGAGCCGCGCCGCATCTACATGAATTGCTCCGGCAAGCACGCGGCGATGCTCGCGACCTGCGCGATCAACGGCTGGCCGACCGAGGGCTACCTGGACGAGGCCCATCCGCTGCAGCAGGAGATCATCGCCACGATCGCCGATCTGACCGGCGAGCCGGAGACCGATCTCGGCATCGACGGCTGCGGATTGCCGATCATCCCGGTCTCGCTGGTGAATCTGGCCCGGGTGTTCGCGACTATGGCGACGGCCGCGCCGGGCTCCCCGGAACGCCGGGTCGCCGACGCCATCCGAGCCCATCCGCGAGTGATTTCCGGCACGAACGGGCCCGATCTGCTTGCCATGCAGGCCACCCCCGGCCTGGTGTGCAAGATCGGCGCGGATGGCGTGCACGCGGGAGCGCTGCCGGACGGATCGGCCTTCGCCTACAAGATCGAAGACGGCCACGACCGGGCCCGAATACCTCTGACGCTGGCCATTTTGCATCGGTTGGGGGTCGACTGGACCGAGACGCATGCGGAGCTGGCGGCCCCCGCGGTGCTCGGCGGCGGCGCCCGAGTCGGTGTGATCCGCGCGATTCCCGGGGCCGTATAGCGATTCCACAGGGGCGACAACCGAGCAAACGGCAACGGTTCCGGAGATCTTCACCCACTCCTGGAAGCGAGACCGCCGGACACACGCTAAAGTGTCTGTCAGGAAGAGTATTAATTCGAACGGGGCCGCCACCAAACCCCAGGCCGCCCCGCAGTGACGCGAGGGGGTCAGCCATGGGCCGTGGCCGGGCTAAGGCAAAGCAGACCAAGGTCGCGCGCGAGCTGAAGTACAGCTCGCCGTCGACCGACTTCACGAGCCTTCAGCGCGAGCTCTCCGGAAGCCCCACCTCCCAGCGGAGTGGTGATGTGCTGTCCGATGAGCACGACGCGGACAAATCCATGTCCCGCTGGGAACAGGACGACGACTACGACGACTGGCGCCGCTGACTCGGATCAACGTCTGAAGGGGGAGGCCGACGGGCCTCCCCCTTCGATCGTTGTCGCGGGTTGACGGACAGGCGCCGAAAAGGCTTGCAACACACCAGAGTCCCGCATCAGATGATGCGGGACTCTGGTGCGTCTTCCACCGCTGTCAGAACCGTGGGTGCTCACCGATCAGGACGGCGCGCGCGGCGTCGGCGTCCTTGGCCTTCTTGACAGTGCCCAGCGTCCAGCACTCGATGTGTCGCGCGGTCAGCACGGCGAGCGCCCGGTCGACGTCCTCCGGGGCGACGACAGCGACCATGCCGACTCCCATGTTGAATGTCTTCTCCATCTCGGCCCGCTCCACCCGGCCGCGCTGCGCGATCATCTTGAACACCGACGCCGGGTTCCAGGTGCCGCGGTCCAGCTCGGCCACCATGCCCGGGGGCACTACCCTGGCCAGGTTGGCCGCCAGCCCGCCGCCTGTGACGTGTGCGAAGGTGCGCACGTCGGTCTCGGGGATCAGCGCGAGGCAGTCCTTGGCGTAGATCCTGGTCGGCTCGAGCAGCTCCTCGCCGAGGGTGCGACCGAATTCCTCGACGTACCCCGTCAGCGACATGCGGTCGATGTCGAGCAACACCTTGCGGGCCAGGCTGTAGCCGTTGGAGTGCAGCCCGGAGGACCCCATCGCGATCACGACGTCGCCGGAGCGGACCCGGTCCGGGCCGAGCACCGCATCGGCCTCGACCACGCCGACACCTGTCGCGGACAGGTCGTAGTCGTCCGGGTCCATCAGGCCGGGATGCTCGGCGGTCTCACCGCCGAGCAGCGCGCAACCCGCGCGCACACAGCCCTCGGCGATGCCGGAGACGAGTTCGGCGACCTTCTCTGGGACGACCTTGCCGATGGCGATGTAGTCCTGCAGGAACAGCGGTTCCGCGCCGCACACCACGAGGTCGTCCACCACCATCGCGACCAGGTCCAAGCCGATGGTGTCGTGCTTGTCCATCGCCTGCGCAACCGCGATCTTGGTGCCGACGCCGTCGGTGGAGGCAGCGAGCAGCGGCTCACGGTAGCCTCCCTTCAGCGCGAACAGTCCGGCGAAACCGCCGAGGCCGCCTTGCACCTCGGGCCGGGTCGCCTTCTTCGCCAATGGTCCGAACAACTCGACTGCGCGGTCACCTGCCTCGATGTCCACGCCGGCCGCGGCATACGAGGCACCACCACTGGGGGTCTGTTCAGTCATTTTCGGGGAGAGCTCCAAACCGAATCGGCGGATAGATGCCTGCTCACGCTACCGGAGTCGGATAACGACCCCGCACCGGTGTTGACTCACCCTCTTGACAATCCGGCGGAGTGAACCGTAGTACGGGCCAGCAGCCGCGACAATCGCGCTGAACAGTCCAGATGCCCTGGCCCGGCGGCGCTGCTCCAACGGGTCGGGCACCGCAGCCACCGGCTGCCGCGTGTGCTCCAACCGCGGCGTCTCGGAAGCGGATCGCCGCCTGGCTGCCGGTCTTGTGCATGATCTGGGCTCGGCGACGCAGTCGCCTTCGGTGAGTCGCGGATCCGAAGCGTCGCCGGATCGGCCTCAGCTTCCACTGGGACACCAATGGCGATGTCTTGGCCGCGTTCACGGACGGCTCAGCGCGCTCGCATTCGCGTTCTCGCTCAGCAGCACCGATTCCGACTGACCGGTCAGCATGCCTTCGAGCACGTTCTTGCCGATGGCGGCCTCGGTGGGCAGTGGGATCGGGTAGTCGCCGTCGAAGCACGCGCAGCACAGCCGGGAGCGCGGCTGCTCGGTCGCGGCGATCATGCCTTCGGTGGAGATGTAGCCGAGCGTGTCGGCGCCGACCGACCGGCGCACGCCCTCGACCATGTCCTCGAAGCTGCCTTCCGTACCGGCGCCGTTGGCGATCAGCTCCGCCCGCGAGGCGAAGTCGATGCCGTAGAAGCACGGCCACTTCACCGGCGGCGAGGCGATCCGCACGTGGATCTCCAGCGCGCCCGCCTCACGCAGCATCCGGATCAGTGCGCGCTGGGTGTTGCCGCGGACGATCGAGTCGTCCACGACGATCAGGCGCTTGCCGCGGATGACCTCGCGCAGCGGGTTGAGCTTGAGCCGGATGCCCAGCTGACGGATGGTCTGGCTCGGCTGGATGAAGGTGCGCCCGACGTAGGCGTTCTTCATCAGCCCCTGGCCGTAGGGAACTCCCGAACCCTGTGCGTAGCCGACGGCGGCCGGGGTGCCGGACTCCGGCACCGGGATCACCAGATCCGCCTCGACCGGGTGCTCTTTCGCGAGGCGGCGACCGATCTCCACCCGGGTGGCGTGCACGGAGCGGCCCGCGATGGCGCTGTCCGGCCTGGCCAGATACACGTACTCGAAGACGCAACCCTTCGGCTCGGGGTTGGCGAATCGCATCGATCGCACGCCATCGGCATCGATCGCCAGCAGTTCGCCCGGCTCGATCTCGCGCACGAACGCGGCGCCGACGATGTCCAGCGCGGCGGTCTCACTGGCAACGACCCAGCCGCGCTCCAGCCTGCCGAGGCAGAGCGGCCGCACGCCGTGCGGGTCGCGCGCAGCGTACAGGGTGTGCTCGTCCATGAAGGTGAGGCAGAACGCGCCCTTCAGAGTGGGCAGCAGTTCCATGGCGGCCTGCTCGATGCTGGAGTCCGCCGCGGCGTGCGCGAGCAGCGCGGTCACCACGTCCGAGTCCGAGGTCGCCGCGGCGGGCTGCGGACGCCCATCCCGGACGGTGGCGGCGAGCAGACCGAGTTCTCTTGCGCGGCCGGCCAATTCGGCAGTGTTGACCAGATTGCCATTGTGTCCCAAAGCAAGTCCGGAACCGACCGCGGTGGTACGGAAGATGGGCTGGGCGTTCTCCCAGGTCACTCCCCCGGTGGTGGAGTAGCGACAATGACCGACGGCGATGTGGCCCGGCATCGCGGCCAGCGTCTGCTCGTCGAACACTTGGCTGACCAGACCGAGATCCTTGAACACGAGGATCTGCGACCCGTCCGACACCGCGATGCCCGCGGCCTCTTGCCCACGGTGCTGCAATGCGTACAAGCCGTAATACGTGAGCTTGGCCACTTCCTCGCTCGGCGCCCAGACTCCGAAGACACCACACTCCTCGCGTGGCTCGTTCTCGTCCACGTCCGGGGCGGCGTAAACCGGGGTGGCGGAAGTGCTGTCGACCGGCAGTTCGGCGTTGGTCACCGTTTGCTCCCTGTTCGGGCGGGCTGGGGGCGTCCTTCAGTCTACGGGTGAATGCCCGCGGACGATCACCGCCACCGCATCCGAGCAGGAATCCGCCCGGTATACCTACAGATTTCCGACACCCACAACTGTTACCGTGCGGGCCGTGACGACAACGGACGACGCGGGCAGGACAGGGTCGGCCACGCCCGCGGAGCGCACGCCTTGGGCTCGAATGGTGCTCGCCCCGATCGGCGTGCTGACACTGCTGACGGCACTGCTGGGCATTATGTATCTCGACTACGTCATCGATCCGGAAAAGAACCTGCACGACTTCCCGATCGCCCTGGTGAACCAGGATGTCGGCGACACCATCGGGACCGCGGACAAGCAGCGGCAAGTGAACTTCGGCAACCAGATCACCGACGCGCTGGCGCATGGCGTTCCGTCCGACAAGGTCGATCTGCGGGTGATCGGCATCAACGAGGCCGAGCGGCAAATGCAGTCCGGGCGGGTCTACGGCGCGATCGTCATCCCGAGCGATTTCAGCAAGCGGCTCGGCATTCTCGGTGTGGGCAGTGTCATACCCGGGGACATCCAGCGGCCGATCATCACGGTGCAGACCAACCCGCGCACCGGCGCGTTCGGCACCCAGATCGTGCTCCGGATCGGCAACGAGGCACTGACCGAGGTGAACAAGCAGGTCGGCAAGCAGCTCACCGATCAAGTGAACGCCCAGCTCGCACCGAAGCCGGGCAGCCCGCCCGCGCCCGAACTATCCGGCGCCACTCGGGTCGCGCTCGCGCAGCCGGTGCAGGTGGTGGTGCAGCAGTACCACCCGTTGCCCCACGGCACCGGGCAGGGACTCATCGGGTTCTTCTATGCGCTGTTGCTGTTGTTGGCGGGCGTGGTCGGCGCGATGGTCATCCACACCATGATCGACGCCCAACTCGGTTTCGTGCCCACCGAATACGGGCCGTGGTACGTGCACTATCCGCCGACGCCGATCTCACGCTTCAAGACGCTGCTGATCAAGTGGGGCGTGCTGGTGGTGGCCGCGAACATCGTCTCGGCGGTGTTCCTGAGCGTCGGCAAGGTGCTGGACATGCCGATCGACCATCCGCTCGCGCTGTACCTCTACAGCGCGCTTGCCATTACCGCGGTCGGGGCGACCGGGCTGTCCATGCTCGCGTCGATCGGCTCGGCCGGATTACTGGTGAACCTGATCCTGTTCGTCATCCTCGGCTTGCCCTCCTCCGGTGGCACCGTGCCGATCGAGGCGACGCCGAAGTACTTCGGCTGGCTGGCCTCGTTCGAGCCGATGCACCAGGTGTTTCTCGGCGTGCGGGCGATCCTTTACTTCGATGCCGATTTCGACGCGGGGTTGTCGCGCGGGGTGTGGATGGCGGTCTTCGGCCTTGCGATCGGACTGCTGTTCGGCGCCGCGGTCACCCGCTTCTACGACCGCAAGGGACTGCACCGCGGCAATCGCGTCCAGGCATGAGCGAGCGAACCACAGGCACAGCCGAGCATCGCTCGGTCATGGCGGAACCGAGCGCAGCGAGGTGAAGGCATGAGCGCGCGGAATCGATCCGCTCGGTTCGCGGCTCAGTCGGTGGCCCGGACGAACGGCAGCCAGTGCGCCACCTCGGCTGCTCGGCTTCCGGAGGCGCTGACCGCACCGGAATTCACCGCCGCGTCGAACTCCAGCAGGCCGGTGGCCAGCAACAGCCAGGTGCGCGGATCGGTCTCCACCACGTTCGGCGGGGTTCCCCTGGTATGCCGCGGACCCTCGATGCACTGCACCGCGACGAAGGGCGGAACCCGGACCTCCACCGAGTGCCCCGGAGCGTTCGCGGCAAGGGTGCGCGCGGTGGTGCGGACCGCCGCCGCGAGTTCGGTGCGCGCGGGGGCCGGTGCGGTGTCGTCTCGCAGCCATATGCTCACCGCTGCCACCGCGGCCCGCAGCTCCGCCGGGTCCACTGTCGATCGTCGCGCCACATCACCGACGTTACCGCTGAAGGCGGGCCGGTTTTACGGGTCCCATGGGTCGAGCCCACCACTGGGATCCATATGGTCGAGGTTGGAAATTCGTCGGGTCGACTCCATCAGCCGTGCGCGGTTCAGCTCGGATTGATCCGCGTGGTAAGCCTGGGCGGCGTCACGGTGCATCCGCGCCACCCGCTGCCCGATTTCCCATCGCGTGGCACGACCGACGCCGTTCCATTCATCAGGCGTGATCGCGGCACGCAGTGCTCGGTCCGAATGCCAATTCTGCTCGACGGTTTCGATGAAACGGTGATCGATGGGCGCACCGGGGGGTGGCGCGCTGGTGTTCCTGGCGAAGCTGTTCGCCGCGACCACGGCCTGCGCGGCGAAGGCCGTGCGCGCATCGTCGTCCACATGGTTTTCCACGGCGCGTGCCGCCGCGACGGCCTTCTGAAGTGGTTTGAAACTATTCTGGTTCTGCGACGTCGTCGACTTCTGGGTACTGAGGGCCCGTATCGCATTGCTGACGTGTTCCCGGCTCCCACCAGCAGACATCAGGGCGCTGGGCAGCTGCGAGTCGGAGATTTTGCTGTCTTCCAGACGTTTCAGAGCGTTCGCCACCCCGAGTTCGGTGCGCATTCCGCCGAAGTCGGCAGCGGCTTCCACTGCCAGCACTCGCCAATTCGTCCGGGCCAGCTGGCCCCAGGTGTGCGATTCCCGCCGCATCGGCGCGATTTCGACGTTGGCCAGCTCAATCTGTCTGCGTCCACGTGCCTGCGGGTTGAGGGGGTTGGTCGTTCCCGCGGCGAGCCATGCGGCGACTGGCGACGAGTTGATGGTGTTGAGTGCCGCGAGTCCGGTAATCATCCCACCGCGAGAGCCTGCGGCATGGGACGTGCCCATGCCGAGGGCCGTGCCACTGCTACTGGCGGACTTGACCTGACCGCCTTGTACGGCGAGCGCGAATCGATTGGCAATCCAGTCATTGCCGCTGGTGAGGCTTTGAGAGAGGCGTTTCAGCTGTGAGATCGCGATGATTTCGACGGCGCCCGCGATGACGATCACCGCCATCACCTGCCCCCGGGCCTGCTGGAACAGGTTGCCCATGAACAGCACGTAGACACCGAGGAAGATGGTGTAGGCGGTCATTCGCGCGGCGGCGACGAAACTGTCGACGATGTTGCGGACCAGGAACGTCTGGCTCGGACCGTAGACGAATCCCCCCGCCGCGAACCCGAATATCGACATGAACCCGTGGTAGATCGTGTCCAAGGCGGTCTTGATGACCTTGATTCCGAGGTAGGCCGCGAACAACAACAGGATCCCGCCACAGACCAACAACATCAGCCCGGTGCCGACCTGGCCCATACTCGGGTTCGCGGCCTTGGCGTGCGCGGCCGCGTCCCCACATACCTTCATACCGTTCTTCACCCGGTCGTCGTCACCGGCCAGCACCCCCGCCGACCACACCGACCTGCACGCGGGCCGATCATCGACCACGTGCCCGAAGTTCCACACCTGTAGCGGACGCCGCGCGAAATTATCGGCCAGATTCCCCTGCATCGCCGCCACCAACTGGTTCGGATTCGGGTTACCGTTGCCGTTCAAACCGGCCGCCACCGAAATACCCAGATCACGGCCCTGCGCCAGCAACCCGTGCGAGGACAACACATCCTCCAGCGGCTCGGCCAGGAACACCGGCCCCACTATCGCCACCGCGACCATCGTCACCACCTGCATCGCAGCCTTTGCGTGATAGCCCCGCACGATGAACCACGCCACGAAGAACGCCCCCATCGCCGCCGCTGTCACCAACACCAACGGTGTCGCCACCTGACCGGTCAACGCATCCGCCACTCCGCGCAGCGCTGAGGAGAACATGTCCAGCCACCGGAAACTCAACGCGTACCCGATCAACCAGATCGCTGTCGTGACAATGGCGAGGTAGCCGATGAACTCCAGACCGACTACCGCCCACACGATTGTGGCACCGGGGTTCAGCGGTCCGCCATGATCGCTGGCGAACAGATAGTTGGCCAGCGGAACGCCGGACGAGTCCTTGATATTCATCCAACTCAGCCCGTCGACCTCGGACGCGCCGGCCGAGGCCGCCTGATACTGCGCGGTGGCCACCGCACCGACCGCGCCTGGAAAGACCAGGAGCGCCAACAGAATCAACACCAGCCAGACCGCACGGCGCCGCCACGGGCCGACATTCGCCCATCGCAGTCGAAATCGGATCAATTCATCGACGATCTGGTTCGAATCGATTCTCGAGGTGTGGCGCTGCCGAAACTTGGCGATGTCGAGGTGGATCATCATGACGATGCGACGAATCTCGCTGCCGCGGAGCAGGTGTGCATGAAAGAGTCCCCATCCCATGTCGAACTCATCGTCCTCGGTCACCGCCAATGCAGGTCGTCACTCGTCGGACAGCTCAGGAGCGCCGGCGTCGTCAACCGCCCCTGGGGGCGTTGCTCGAGCACACTCTCTTTCCGTCTCCAGAGCGAGGCACAGTGGGACAGTACGTCCGTCTCATTGACAGGTTGCAGACGTTGTTCACGACATTGCGTGAACAACAAGTGACGTAATTCGAAAGCCGGACTGGGCGGGTCGGCCATGAAACATGTTCTGCTGCAACGAATAATCGACATGCTGCGAGTTAGCTCTACCCAGCACAGATCGCTGATCTCGGATGCGCGCCGAAGGTTTTGCCTGGAGCGCATCGGATACGTCGCACGCCAGAAGCGACCGACCCCTGCGCAGCTTGGTCGGCACTGGGGACGGTCAGGCGGTCTCGGCTGACTGCTTCGGTGTAGCCCGCATGCCGACGTAGCAGCATTCGGTGTCGTCGGCGAGGGTGGCGAAGACGACCGGCATGTAGTCCTCGCTGAAGGATGGTCCGGCGCCGGAGGCGGCGAACACGGTGGGCGAGACCGGAGTCAGCTCCATGCTCAGCGCGGGCGAGACGCCCGCCATGCCGTCGATGAATTCGTAGCGCATGTGGCCGGTGCCATCGGCACGTTTGGAGACGGTGACCACAACACCGGCGCGCCGGTAGGTGCCGACGAACGGGGCGATGTCCACCGCGACCGGCGGGTCGGCCGGCCCGAACGGGTCGGGCATGCGGACATCCGCCAACTCGACGAGCAGTTCGCGGAACAATGCCGCGTAGAGCTGGCGCGCGCCACCACCGTTGGTGAGCAGAGCAACCGCGACCTCCGCCTCTGGTACCGCCCGCAAATAGGCGTACTGGCCGATCGCGGCGCCGTCGTGGCCGAATCCTTTGACGCCGTCCCAGTCGTACAGGGTCCAGCCGAGGCCCCACCCGTCGGCGCTGACTGTCCACTTGTCCGGGACGTCGACTTCGCGATGCCGCATGGCTGCGACGGATTCGACGGAAAGAACCCGGGTACCGTCGGCCGCAAGCCCACCATCAAGGTGCATACGGGCGAAACGGACCATGTCGCCCGCCGAGCTGATCACCCGCGCCGCCGGCGCGACCGACCGGGGCATGAGATCCCACTCCGGCGCGGGATCCGGGTCGGCGCCCGCCTCGCCGAGGTGACTCATCGCGACGCGGAACCGCAGCGCCTGCTCCGGCAGGGTCACCAGATGCTCGAGTCCCAGTGGGGCGGCGAGCAGGTCGTGCACCGCCTGATCCCAGGTCTTACCGGTCAGCACCTCGATCACCCGGCCGAGGACGACGTAGCCGAGACTGCCGTAGGACATCGCCGTCCCCGGTGCGCAGTCCAGCGCGACATCCCTTGCAGCCCTGACATATTCCGTGAGGCAGTCATCACCACGGCCGGTGTCGTGGTTGAAATCGTTTGTCACGCCGCCGGTGTGGCTGAGCAGCTGCCGGATCGTGATCCGCCGCGTCGCCTCCGAGTCGGGTGTGGCGAACTCGGGCAGCGCGTCCACGACCGGAGCGTCGAGGTCGAGCTTGCCCAGGTCCACGAGCCGCATGATCATCGTCGCGGTGTAGACCTTCGCGACGGAGCCACAGAGGAACACGGAGTCGTTCGTCACGGCCGCTCCGGTTCCTCGGTGCAGGACGCCACTGGCGATCTCGTAGACCTGTCCGTCGACCAGCACGGCGAGCGATGCGCCGGGTACGTGGTGCGCGGCACGCAGCTCGTCGAGCCGCGCCTGCCACCGAGCGACGGAGAACCGGCGGCCGGACGAGTCCGCGCTCCCCCAGCTTCCTCGGACATTCCAATCGCCGGCCGCGTCCCAGTTCACAGTGTTCGACATCGCTTTGCTCCCAATTTCTTCCAGTCGACTCGTACGTCGTTCCCTTATGCGCACACCGTACTCATTAGGGAACGATGTGCGCAAGTGCACGTTCGGAATCGCTAATGGCGGATGACCGAATTCCGTACAACGCCAGCCGACAGGCGACCACGCTCAGGCACGATCCCCCTGACACGCCTCCGCGAGGCAGCGGCGCGCACGGTCGGGGCCCGGCAGAGCTGAGGAAATCTGACCGCCGCCCGCGTTCGGCCACGTGGACGAAACCAGCACGACAGTGAGCGGACCCGACCACCGAGCGGTTCTCGATATCGAACGCCGTCGCTCCGGCTCAGCCGCTACGGAACCAACCGAGACGACGGCCGAGCCGGGAAGCGACCGCTCCACCGACATTGACGGCCAGATGCAGGAAGGCGGGGGCAGCGGCGCTCTCGGCACGACGGCGCAGCCAGCCGAACACGAAGCCCCCCACCGAGGTAACGGCAATGGTGGCGGGCACGCTGTCACCCGCCGCGCGTGCGGGCGCGATATGCCACAGCCCGAAGGTCAGTGCGCCGAGCAGCGCGCCGATCCGTGTGCCGAAAACCTTGTCCAGCAGGGGATCCAAGGTCGCGCGGAAGACGAGCTCCTCGCTGTAGACGGTACCGATCGGGATGTGCACGGCAACCCACTCCGCGGCCGACACCTCAGGACTCCGATCGGCGAATTCACCAAGGCGGTGCCGCGTCGACGGAATGGCAAGGGTCGCAGCATAACCGGCGGCGACGACCGTGGCCGAGACCAACCCGTAGCGCACGCCACGCGGCGCGCTCCAGTTCGGCCTGCCGTGCATCGCCAGCGCGTATCCGGTGGCGAAGCCCGTGTTGGCGGCGGTCCGGCCACGGATGCCGAGCCCGAGCCGGGGCAGCACCCAGTTGTTCCAGGCAGGCGGAACAACAACAGCCGCAGCCGTTCCCGCGACACGCAGTCGACTCACTTGATCTTCCGCTCGTAGTCCTCCGCGGCCTCCAACTCGCCCCGAATCCGCTCGGAGATCTCCGCGGTCCAGTCCGGTGGCGCCGCGATGGCCGCCCAGCCGTCCAGCACCAGGCTGCCATAGCGGTGCCCGTGACCGTCGGTGACGCCCTGTGCGTTGGTGAGGTCGGCGGCGACCTGCCAGAACGTCACGAACGGCCACCAGCGCATTTGCGAAGACACGTCCAACCCACGCGGCTCGGACAACCAATCCGGTTTCGAAAAGATCAGATCCGGCGACCACCAGACGATCGGGTCGGACGCGTGTTGCAGGTACGCGAGGCGCGGCGGCCGCCATTCCGACGAGGGCCGCGCCAGATCGGCGCTGTCGGAGGCGAACCGGACGACGAGCCCGTCCGCGTACATCGGCTCGACCTCGCGCGAGCCCGGATCGCGGCGCGAAACGAACTGCTTCCACAGCCGGTTCGAGTTCGGCGGGCCGACCCACAGCGCGCCGTCCACCTTGGCCCGCAGGTCGGCCAAGCCGTCGAAGGCGGCCTCGGACCCCTCCGAACCCAAGCTCTCTCCGTACACCAGCAGCTTCGGCCGCAGCTGCGGCGGTCGTGCCGTCCAGTGCTGGTACACCGCGTCGAACAGGCGCTCGCCCGCGACCGTCGCCTTGCCGCGGTCGGCGAGGAACGACAGCACGCTGGGCAGATACGAGTACTGCGTGGCGACGATGGCGGTGTCGCCGCCGTACATGTACTCGATCGCACCGGTCGCCATGGCGTTCACCCACCCGGTTCCGGTCGTGGTGACCACCACGAGCACCTTCCGGTCGAACGCTCCGGTCCGTTCCAGTTCGGATACCGCCAGCTCGGCTTGTTCCTCGCCCTCTTCGGCGGATTCCAGACCGACGTAGGCCCGGATCGGTTCCTTGGAAGGCCTGCCGGTGACCGAGGTGATGCGACTCGCGGTCGGGCCGTGGGAGACGAACCACCGCCCTTCGAACCCGAGAGTTTCCCATTTGGCCAGCGAGGTCGGGCTGCCCGAGCGCTCCGGCTGCTGCGGCTGGACCGCGTTCTCCGAGTTGTGGTCGTTGCGCACGCTGAAGGCGGAGTTGGCCACCGCGAAGAACGCCCGCGAGGCCACGCCGTTGAAGATCGTCACGGCCAGTACGACCAGCACGAGGAACCCCGCCGCCGGCGCCAGTTCGCGCGGTACCTTCACCCACCGGTTGAGCAGGCGGGCCAGGAACAGGATGATCTCGCGCGCCGTCCGGTACACCGCGACCACCGCGGCGCAGATCGCCACGCTCAGCAGACCCGTGCGCAGGTAGGCGGGCGTGGTGGTGCCCTCCATCCCCATCAGCGCGGTGATCTCGCGCTGCCAGCGTGCCGACTGCACGAGCATGAGAGCGGCGCTCAGCGCGGCGGTGCACAGGACGGCCGACTTGACCGCGTAGCGCACCCAGGTGGGCGGCGCGGGAATCGTCAACCGTGGCCGGACCCACAGCCGGAACAACCATTCCAGCAAACAGCCGACGCCGTACCCGAGCGCGGCGTTGACCCCGCTGATCAATCCCTGGAACAGCCAGTCACGCGGCAGCAGCGACGGCGTCACCGACAGCGCGAAGAATACCGTTGCGACCACAAGGCCGATGTAGTTCAGGTCGATGATCTCCTCGGCGCGCCGGACGACCACGACGCCGCGCTTACGCAGCCTCTGCATGGTCGTGGCGGTCTCCAGCACTGCACCAGTATGGCGGTCGCCACCGACGGCCCGACGCGTTGCCCGGCCGCGACACGGGCGCCGTCGACACGGATCACGCCACGCGACAGTGGAGAAGCATCGCCGGGGATGCCCAGGCACGGCAACTACCCAGTCCGCTCGAGTAGTTGTACGCGGTCATTCGCACCGCTGAGTCCGCAGACTTCATATCCATGAGCACACCCAACGCACAGCCGAAGACCACCTCGGCGTTCGTCGCCCAGGCCGCGATCGCGTTCGGCGTCAGCTTTCTCGGGGCGGGCGCCGGCATCTGCTATCTGCCACTGGACATCTGGCAGCGGGGTTTCCTAGCGATGTCCATGCTCTTCCTGGTGACGAGCACCTTCACGCTCGCAAAGGTGGTACGCGACCAGCATGAGGCCGCGACCGTGCATGGCCGCATCGACCAGGCGCGGATGGAAAAGCTGCTCGCCGAGCACGATCCGTTCACATCCGTCGCCTGACCACGCGCACCTGTGCGGGCCCGGCAATCGAGGGGTCCAGGCCCGCACAGGTGGGCGTTCCAGCGAGCGCTGTCGCCGTCGAGATCTTCCGGCCGCCTATGGTCAGATCGTGCCTGCGCCGAACAACTTCGGCAACGTGCCCTCGTGCGCGGCACGCAACTCGTCCATGGTGATCGAGAACTGGCCCTGCACCTCGACCGAATCCGACCCCTGATCGACCACGCCGATGCGCACCCACGGCAACTCGCGCGCGGTACACATGCGGGTGAACCTGGTCTCCTCCGAACGTGGCACGGCAACGAGTACCCGCCCCGCCGACTCGGAGAACAGCATGACGAACGGGTCGGCGTCCTCGGGAAGCAGGACGCGGCAACCGGTCTCACCGGCCAGCGCGGCCTCGACGATGGTCTGGGCGAGCCCGCCCTCCGAAAGGTCGTGTGCCGCACTGATCATGCCGTCGCGCGAACCGGCGATGAGGACCTCGGCGAGCAACTGCTCGCGGGCGAAGTCGACCCGCGGCGGGACGCCGCCGAGGTGGTCGTGTGTGACCTGCGACCAGATGGAGCCGCCGAACTCGTCGCGGGTGTCGCCGAGCAGGATCAGCGTCTCACCCGGCTCCAGGCCGAGCCCGGTCGGAATGCGGCGGTGCACGTCGTCGAGCACGCCGAGCACGCCGACCACCGGGGTCGGCAGGATTGCGGTCCGGCCGGTCTGGTTGTAGAAGCTCACATTGCCGCCGGTGACCGGAATACCCAGCGCAACACAGCCATCCGCGAGACCGCGCACGGCCTGCTGGAACTGCCACATCACGCCGGGGTCCTCCGGCGAGCCGAAGTTGAGGCAGTTGGTGACCGCCTTCGGAGTCGCGCCGGTGGTGGCGACGTTGCGGAATGCCTCGGCCAGCGCGAGCTGCGCGCCGGTGTAGGGGTCCAGCTTGGTGTAGCGGCCGGAGGCGTCGGTAGCCAGCGCGATGCCGCGGCCGGTCGCCTCATCGATCCGGATGACGCCCGCATCGGCGTGCTCGGCGAGCACGGTGTTGCCGCGCACGTAGCGGTCGTACTGTTCGGTGATCCACTTGCGGCTGCACAGCTGCGGGCTGGAGATCATCTGCAGCAACGTGGCGCGCAGTTCGTCGGCGGTTTTCGGTCGGGTCAGCTTGTCAGGGGTGTCGGCGATCAACGCGTCCTGCTCGTCGGGCCGCTGAACCGGGCGCTCGTATACCGGGCCCTCGTGCGCGACGGTGCGCGGCGGCACGTCCACGACGGTCTCGTCATGCCAGGTGACCACGAGCCGGTCGCCGTCGGTGACCTCGCCGATCACCGTGGCCAGCACGTCCCACTTGCGACATACGGCCATGAACGCGTCCACATTCTCCGGACTGACCACCGCGCACATGCGCTCCTGCGATTCGCTGGAGAGCACCTCGGCGGGGGTCATGTTGGCCGCGCGCAGCGGCACCTTGTCCAGTTCGATGTGCATACCGCCGTCGCCTGCGGCCGCGAGTTCGGAAGTGGCGCAGGACAATCCGGCGCCGCCGAGGTCCTGGATGCCGACGACCAGCTTCGCCGCGTACAGCTCGAGGCAACACTCGATGAGCACCTTCTCGGTGAACGGGTCGCCGACCTGCACCGAGGGCAACTTCTTGCGGCTGCGCTGGTGGCCGGGGCCCGCAAGCGACCCCTCCGAAGCCGGGTCCGAATCATCGGAGAAGGTGTCCGAGGCGAGTACCGAGACGCCACCGATGCCGTCAAGGCCGGTGCGCGCACCGAACAGGATGATCTTGTTGCCGGTCCCGGAGGCGAAAGCCAAGTGCAGGTCCTCGACCCGCATCACGCCTGCGCACAGTGCGTTCACCAGCGGATTGCCCTGGTAGGAGGCGTCGAACACGGTCTCCCCACCGATGTTCGGCAGGCCGAGCGAATTGCCGTAGCCGCCGACGCCGCGCACCACGCCATCCACCACGCGACGGGTGTCGGCCGCGTCCGCCGCGCCGAAGCGCAGCTGGTCCATCACCGCGATCGGACGCGCGCCCATCGCCATGATGTCGCGCACGATGCCACCGACCCCGGTGGCCGCGCCCTGGTACGGCTCGACATAGGAGGGGTGGTTGTGGCTCTCCACCTTGAAGGTGACCGCCCAGCCGTCGCCGACGTCGACCACGCCCGCGTTCTCACCGATACCGGCGAGCATGGATTTGCGCATCTCATCCGTGGTGGTCTGACCGAAGTAACGCAGGTGCACCTTCGAGGACTTGTACGAGCAGTGCTCGCTCCACATGACGGAGTACATCGCCAGCTCGGCGTCGGTCGGCCGGCGACCGAGGATTTCCTTGATGCGGGCGTACTCGTCGTCCTTGAGGCCCAGTTCTTTGTAGGGTTGCGGCACATCGGGGTTTGCTGCGGCTGCGCTGACGGTGTCGACCTGCGGAGTCACGGAGTACCAGGGTCCTTTCGGCCGGGCAGGGGGTCGGCAAGCCGGCGGAGCCGGCCGGGTGGGCGAACTCAGCGAAGCGACGAGCGTTGTCACTGGGTTGCGGCGAGATGCCTGGGTGTAAGTCTAGAGGCAGTGGATAGGTGCCGCGCAGCTGAGGGCGTAGCAGCAGCACCGGCCGTGGTCCGTGACCATTTCCCCGGCGGCGTATCGAGGGGATATAGCCATGCGGGTCAACCGGCCGACCTGCCGAACCGACCCGCTACTCTGAGCCGGTGAAAGAAGGATCGGGGGTTGCGAATCCGGGTGAGCAACCGGTCGCCGCCGACGCCGCTCGCGCCAGAAGCGCGAATTCCGCATCGACCACCCGCACCGCATCGCTGAACCTCTCGTCGCCCCAGGTGCGCTGGCTGATTGCTGCCATTGCGCTATTCGCGGTGTCGGCGCTCGTGTCGCTGCTGGCGCACTGGTGGCACGGCTTCATCGATCTCCGGGTCTACCGCAACGGCGCCCGCGCCTGGCTGGACGGTCGCGAGTTGTACGGCCCGATGCCACCGGTCCTCGGAATCGGACTCCCGTTCACCTATCCCCCGCTGGCCGCTTTGCTCTTCGCTCCGCTGGCCCTGATGTCGCTGCCGATCGCCGAAGTCCTCGTGGTCGCCAGTTCCGTACTGAGCCTCGGTATCACGGTGTGGCTGGTGCTCGCGCGCATCCGCCCCGAACTGACCCGGCTGACCGCGCTGACATCGGTCATCGGCGCGGTAGCGCTGGCGCAGTTCTTCGAGCCGATCCGCCAGACGGTCGGCTTCGGCCAGATCAATCTGGTGCTGATGGCCGCGATCACGCTGGATTGCCTGGTGCGCAAGCCATCGTGGCCGCGCGGCATGCTGATCGGCATCGCGGTGTCGGTGAAGCTGATCCCAGCCGGATATCTGCTGTACTTCCTGATCCGCAAGGACTGGAAGGCTGCGGGCACGCTCGTGGTGTCCGCGATCGCGGCGGTCGGCCTCGGATTCGTGCTGTTCCCGAGCGACTCGGTGGAGTATTGGTTCCACGCTCTCGCGGACACCGACCGGATCGGCCCGCCCTATTTCGCGGGCAACCAGTCCATCAAGGGGATGACATTCCGTCTCGGCGTTACCGATTCGGTGGCCACCCTGCTGTGGATCTCGCTCTCGCTGATCACCGTCGCGCTCGCCGCGGTGTGGATGCGCAGGCTGATCGACGCGGGCGCCCCCGTCGCCGCGCTGCTGGTGAACGCCGCCACGGTGCTACTGGTCTCACCGGTGTCCTGGTCGCACCACTGGGTATGGATCGTTCCCGCGCTGGTGGTCACCGCCGACATGATGGTGCGCGGCAGCCGCGGTCGGTGTCTGATCAGTACCGTCGCGGTGTTCACCGTGCTACTCCTGATCGGCCCGCACTGGCTGTTGCCGCACTCCACCGACCTCGAGCTGGACTGGGCCTGGTGGCAGCAGATCATCGGAAGCAGCTATGTGCTGGCCACCCTCGGGGTCTTCGTGATCGCGGTCGCCACCTACCGCCCGGCGACCTCAGGTGTGAGGAAGGCGGCCAGCGCCGCCGCGTAGGCCGGGACGTCGGCCGCGCCCATCAGCTCACGCGCCGAGTGCATCGCCAGCTGCGGCGCCCCGACGTCGACCGTCGGCATGCCGGTGCGGGCCGCGGTCATCGGGCCGATGGTAGAGCCGCACGGTAGGTCGGCGCGATGCACGTAGCGTTGCAACGGAACTCCGGCCTCCGCGCAGGCCAGCGCGAACGCTCCCGCGCCCGCCGCGTCGGTGGCATAACGCAAGTTCTGGTTGACCTTCAGCACCGGCCCGCCGTTCACCTCGATCCGGTGCGCGGGCTCGTGCCGCTCCGGGTAGTTCGGGTGCGTCGCGTGCGCCATGTCACCGGACGCGCACACCGAACCGGCCGACGCGGCCAGGTAGTCGGCGCGTCCGCCGCCGCGCGCGAGCACGATGCGTTCCAACACTGTGGGAAGCAGATCCGACTGCGCTCCGCGATCGGACTGGCTGCCGACCTCCTCGTGGTCGAACATGGCCAGTACCGGGATGGCCGCGCCCGGCTCGTCGATCGCCGCGAGAAACGCCCGCAGGCCCGCGAAACAGGTGCCTTGGTTGTCCAGGCGTGGTGCACTCACCAGATCCTGGTCGCGCCCGACGAGCCTGCTCGGCGTCAGGTCATGAGTCATCAGCTCCCAGCCGAGAACCTCGTCCGGGTCGACCTCGGCGCGGCCGGCCACGAAATCCAGGAACGCGTCCGACTCGTATCCGACGCCCCACACCGCGTTGACGTGACGCTGCGGGTCCAGCGTGACGCCTTTGCGGTCCTCGGAGAGGTGGATGGCCAGCTGCGGCACCCGCAGGATCGGCTCATCGATCCGAACCAGCCGCTCGCGCACCGTGTTTCCGTCGCGTACGCTCAGCCGCCCCGAGACGCCGAGCTCACGATCCAGCCAGGAATTCAGCCACGCGCCGCCGTAGGGCTCCAGGCCCACCAGCTGCCAGCCCGCGGAAACCAGGTCCGGGTGCTGCTTGACGCGCAAGTTGGGACTGTCGGTGTGTGCGCCGACCACCCGAAACGGGGTCGCCCCCGAGGGGTCCGCCGTGGCCCAGGCGACCAGCGATCCGCCGCGCACCACGTAGTGCCTGCTCGGGCCGTCCGAGGGCCAGGGCTGCGACTCGAAGAGCCGGGTGAAGCCGCGAGCGTCCAGCTCGTCGGCGACCGTTCGGCAGACATGGAACGGCGACGGCGACCGATCGATGAACGCGCACAGCCCGGTGGCTGTGGCGTCAGTGGTGGAAACGGGCATGCCTGCGATCCTAGGCAAGCCGGGTCGTCAGGACCGACGCGCCGCTCGGGACGGGCGGCGCTGGGCGATCATCGGCAACGACTACATCTGACCGTGCGAGGCGATCCGCACCGTGCGCGCGCACGGTGGGTTCGTTGCACATGCCTGAAATCCTCGACGCAATCGACCACGGCCTGGCTCGAAACCAAGGGTGGACTATGGATTTACCACGGCAACCAGCCGATCGAACACGGCTACATCTGCGGCACTACGGCGTCGAGTTCGACATTTTCGACCAACTCATCTGATCCGCGGCGGCGGCAGGCTAAGCGGAGACCAAAGTGTCCAGCACCGAGAGGAATAGGCCGAGGCCGTCATCGCTCGGGCCGGTCAGCGGCTCGGTGGCGTGCTCGGGGTGCGGCATCAGGCCGACGACGCGACCATTAGCCGACGCGACACCCGCGATGCCGCGCTGCGAACCGTTCGGGTTCTCACCCGCGTAGCGGAAGACCACCCGGCCCTCGCCCTCCAGTTCATCGAGCACGGTGGCCGAGGCCTGGTAGCGGCCCTCGCCGGACTTGAGGGGAATCAGGATCTGGGCGCCCGGCTCATAGCGGGAGGTCCACACCGTCGACGCCGATTCCACCGTCAGCCATTCGTCGCGGCAGACGAAGTGCAGACCCTCGTTGCGGGTGAGCGCGCCGGGCAGCAACCCCGCCTCGCACAGCACCTGAAAGCCGTTGCAGATACCCAGCACCGGCAGGCCGGCAGTCGCCGCGCGCACGACCTCACCCATCACCGGGGCGAACCGGGCGATAGCTCCGGCGCGCAGGTAGTCACCGTAGGAGAAGCCGCCGGGCACGACGACCGCGTCGACGCTCTTCAGGTCGGCGTCGGCATGCCACAGACTGACCGCCTCGGCACCCGCCGAGCGCACCGCCCGAGCGGCGTCGACATCGTCGAGCGTGCCGGGAAACGTGACGACCCCGATACGCGCGATCATGAGAGGCGGACCACCTTCCACTCCTCGATCACCGTGTTGCACAGCAGCGATTCGGCGATCTGCTCGAGTGCCTCGTCGTCGACACTGTCATCGATGTCGAGTTCGAATCGCTTGCCCTGACGCACATCCGAGATGCCCTCGAATCCCAGGCGCGGGAGCGCGCCGACGATGGCTTGTCCCTGGGGATCCAGGATCTCAGCCTTCGGCATCACCTCGACCACGACTCGTGCCACGCGTTGCTCCTCATGTGGTTGGGGGGTTACCTGAGCAGCCTAGTTGTGCTGGTCGCAAACGGCATCCGCGGGGTCGGACAAAATAACCCGTCGTGTCGTCGAGAACACAGTGCAAGTCTGAGAAACACAGCGCTACTCCGAAGAACACAGCGCGAGTCTCGGGAACACAGCGCGAGTTCTTACGAACACGCCGCGCAGAGGCGCGGCGAGTTCAGCACGGCAAATCTGACAGTAGCATTGCGAAATGCGCATAGCCCACTTCGGTCACTCCTGTCTCCTCGTCGAGCTGCGCGGCAAGAAAATTCTGTTCGACCCGGGCACTTTCTCGCACGGTTTCGAGGGACTCACCGGCCTGGACGCGATCGCGGTCACCCACCAGCATCCCGACCATATCGACCCGAACCGGATCGACGCGCTCGTCGACGCCAACCCCGAAGCCCGGCTGCTGTCCGACCCGCAGACGGCCCAGCAACGCGGCGGGCGGTGGGAGGCCGTGCACGCCGGCAACGTGCTCGCGCTCGGCGATCTCCAGATCACCGGGGGCGGCGGCAGGCATGCCGTCATCCACCCCGAAATCCCGGTGATCGACAACACCGTCTTTCAGCTGGGCACTCCTGACGATCCCGCCCAGCTTGTACACCCGGGCGACTCGCTGTGGGTGCCTCCGGTCCCGGTCGGCGTGCTGGCCGCGCCCGCCGCCGCGCCATGGATGCGGGTCAGCGAGGCCGTCGACTACGTGCGCGCGGTCAATCCGCGCACCGCCTTGCCCATCCACTTCGGCATCATCGTGCCGCAGGCGCGGGGTATCTACTTCGGCCGCCTCGCCGAAATGGCGCCCGCGGGGACCGAATTCCGGGTGCTCGAACCGGAGGACGCCACCGAGTTGTAGCCGCTACCCGGTGTAGGTCGCCAGAAACACCGCCTCGGCGAGCGCCATGCGCTCGATCTCCTTCGGGTCCACGCTTTCGTTGGGCGCGTGGATCAGACACGTCGGTTCCTCGACGCCGAGCAGCATGATCTCCGCGCCCGGATAGGTGTCGGCGAAGACGTTGCACAGCGGAATGGACCCGCCCTGGCCCTGTGTGGTCGCGGGGCGGCCGTAGGACGCGGCCAGCGCCGCCTCCATCGCGGCGCGAGCAGGCCCGTCGGTGCCGGACCGGAACGGCGCGCCGATGCCTTCGAGTTCGACCGTCAGCTTGGCGTGCCACGGCGTGTTCGCCTCCAAGTGCGCGACGAGCGCTTCGTGCGCCCGGCCGGGATCGGTCCCGGGCGGGATGCGCAGGCTCAGGCGTGCGCGTGCGATCGGCGGAATCGCGGTGGAGGATCCGACCACCGGTGGCGCGTCGATGCCGAGCACCGTCAAAGCCGGTCGCGCCCAGAGCATGTCGGCGACAGTGCCGTCGCCGGTCAGCTCGACGCCGCCGAGGACGCCCGCGTCGGCGTGGAACTGCTCGCTCGGATACTGGACGCCCGGCCAGACCTGGTCGTTCGGCAGTCCGGCAACGGTGGTGTTGCCGCGCTCGTCACGCAGCGAGGCGAGCAGATGGATCAGTGCGGCAAGCGCGTCCGGGGCCGGGCCGCCGAACATGCCGGAATGCATCGCCCCCGCGAGGGTTTCGATGGTGACTACAACATTCACGTTGCCGCGCAACGTCTCGGTGAGGGTCGGCACGCCGACCGCGAAGTTGCCGCAGTCGCCGATCAGAATCGCGTCCGCCCGCAACAGGTCCGGATTGGCCTCGACGAAAAGCTCCAGTCCCCCGGTGCCCTGCTCCTCGGAGCCCTCCGCGACCAGGGTCACCCCGAGCGGCAGATCGGCGCCGAGCGCGCGCAACGCCGTGAGATGCATGACTATGTTGCCCTTGCAATCGGCGCTGCCCCGCCCGTACCACCGCCCGTTCTTCTCCGTCAGCTCCCACGGCGGGGTACGCCAGGCCGCTTCGTCCATCGGCGGCTGGACGTCGTAATGGCAGTACAGCAGCACCGTCGGCGCGCCCTCCGGCGCAGGGCGCGCGGCGATGACGGCCTTACTGCCGTCGGGTGTTTCGTGCAGACCGACTTTGGTCAGCCCCGCCGCGGCGAAGGCGTCGGCCACCCACTGCGCCGTTCGCTCGCACTCTTCTTGCGGAAACTGCTTGGGGTCGGCCACCGACCTGAGCGAAACGAGCTGGGCCAGATCTGCTTTCGCTTGCGGCATCAACCCGGCGACCTGCTCACGCAGCGCCGCGGTGCGTTGATCGTCGGTCATGCCCGCGCCTCGATTCTTCGCGTCCTCGAATGTCATTGTCCGGTGGACAGGTGCCGATCCGTTCGTGCGACTACGGGTCTACCCGCCAAACACCCCGGTTGTCACCGCGCGACTACTCGGACGGCTCGCCCGTTGCCTTGATCAGCGTTGACGATAGATCCTCGCAGACGATCCCGCTGTCGCTGCCGAGCGTATCCGCCATCACTCCATGAGAGCGGCGCGCCATCTGCCGCCCAGTGGTCGTCGAGTGCGTCGGTCGCGGTCGACAACAGCGCAAACCGATCGGTCTGTCAGTGGAATAGGGGGCCGAGCGGCTGCCGCTGAACCGGTCCGACCTGCGAATACAAGAACTCAGGCGCGCCGCCCCCGCATTGTGTCAAGCTGGAGCAACTGGGCGCCGGCAACCAGTCGGCATCCTCGATGGTCAATGAATGAACGGCAAGCGCAGCCGGTTTCGACCTACCGATTCCGGCACCCGCACAGGCACACCAAAACGAGCCGAATCGGGAGGCCGTATCCATGCCCGACACCGAAGGACCCGATGACCTGTTCGCCCTGCCCGGGCTCAGCCGGACGGCGCCGAAGGGCGGATTTCCGGCGAGCGAGATGTTTCCCCAGGCCGCTTACGAGATCGTTCATGACGAGCTGATGCTCGACGGCGTCTCCAGGATGAACCTGGCCACCTTCTGCACCACTTGGGTGGACGACCAGGCGCGCAGGCTGATGGCCGAATGCCTGGACAAGAACATCGTCGACAAGGACGAATACCCGCAGACCGCCGAGCTGGAGCGCCGCGGCGTCCGGATGGTAGCCGATCTGTGGCGCGCGCCGGACCCGGCCACGACGCACGGAACCTCCACCACCGGGTCGAGCGAGGCGGCCATGCTCGGCGGGCTCGCGGCCAAATTCCGCTGGCGCAAGCGCGGCGGCTCCGGGACGCCCAACTTCGTCTGTGGGCCGGTTCAGGTCTGCTGGGAGAAGTTCGCACGCTATTTCGACGTCGAGATCCGGCAGATCCCGCTGCGTGCCGACCGGCTGACCATGCATCCGGACGACGTCGCCGCCCACTGCGACGAGAACACCATCATGGTCGTACCCACCTTCGGCCAGACCTTCACCGGCCTATTCGAGGACGTTGCCGGGATCAGCGCGACACTGGACACATTGCAACAGACCAGCGGCCTCGACATCCCGATCCACGTCGACGCCGCCAGCGGCGGCTTCCTCGCACCGTTCGCCGCGCCGGACTTGGTCTGGGACTTCCGGCTGCCCAGGGTCAAGTCGATCAATGCCTCCGGCCACAAGACCGGGCTCGCGCCGCTCGGCTCAGGCTGGGCGATCTGGCGCGATGCGGGCGATTTGCCCGAGGAGCTGATCTTCGACGTCGACTATCTCGGCGGAAGCATGGCCACTTTCAACCTCAATTTCTCCCGGCCCGGCGGACAGGCGATCACGCAGTACTACGACTTCATCCGTTTGGGCCGGACCGGCTACGCCAGGGTGCAGTCCACGATCTACCGCGTGGCGCAGCACCTGGCCGCCGGGCTGCGGGGGCTAGGGGTCTTCGAGATGATCCACGACGGCGATCCCCGGCGCGGCATCACCGCGGTGTCCTGGCGGCTGACCAGCGATTCCGGATTCAACCTCTACGATCTCTCCGACCGCCTGCGCACCAGGGGCTGGCTGATAGCCGCGTATCCGCTACCCCCGGACCGGGGCGACGAGACGATCATGCGCGCGGTGATCCGGCACGGCTTCACCGTCGACATGGCCGACCTGCTGCTAGAGGACCTGATCCGCTGCATGAAACAGCTGGAGCGACGACCATTTTCGAGCCCGCTCACCCGCGCGGAGGCGGGTGGCTTCACACACGACGCGAAGGCCGCCGTACCAGACACGAAGATTTCGCCCCCATGATGGGCGCAGCCGGACGAAGTCCACCGCGGCCCACGCCTGGCCGAGTGAAGGCTCGAGGCAGCCGCACATGCGCCATACACCTGCCGCCGCGACTATTCATGCGGCGCGGGCGGCCGGGAACGGTTCCCAGCGGTAGATGTGGCCGTGCGCACCGTGGAACAGCGCGAGGTCAACGGCGTCGAGCATTGTCTGACGTGGACCGGAACGGTCCAGCTGTGCGGCGGAGACGGCGAGGCGCAGCACGCCGCCGCGACGAGCGGCGCGGGCGGCGCCCATTACCAGGGCTCGACACCACCACGGCTGCGCACGGAAGCCCGCACCGATGCCGTACACCCGGGATTTCTGTGCCACATCGCGCTCCAAGTCGACGATCGAAGTGAGGCCGAGCGCGAGCCGGAAACCGACCTCCGGCAGCGCGTCCAGCGCGCCCGGCGAGGCATCCCAGCGCGGAGCCGCGAACAGGCGGGTGCGCAGATCGACCTGCTCCATCACCCGGTCGGCGGCGGTCAGCCGCAATCGTGCCTCGTGCCTGGGCAGCGCGGCGAACTCGGCGCGTCGCCGCTTGGTGGCCGCCTGGTCGTAGCCGTGCAGCACGATGGCGTCACCGCGCACCCGGCGATCGCGCAACCATGCCTGCGTCGCCAAGTCGTCGACCAGCCGGTATTTGCCCTTCAGCCGCGGCGCGACCAGCAGCGAGAGCGGCACGCCGCGCCGATCCATCTCCTCGGCGAATTCCATCGCCATATCCCGGGTGGTGTCCCTGATCCCGGATACCGACACGATCAGCTCAGCGTTCATGAATCAACGGTGCCAGCCGTACATGTCCTCGGCATGCAGCCCGCGTGACCACGCGACGAACACTCCGACACGCCTCGGTCGAGCGCGCCGCTACCACCGGTCCCAGTGCAGAACCTGCTCGCGCGGGACCCGCACGGCAGGCTTGAAGTCGGTGCCGATCGTGTAGGCCACCGGAATGAATGCGGCGAGCATGATTTTGTCGTATGGAATCCCCAGCGCCGCAGCGAGTTCCCGTTCCGACGGTCCCTGAGCACTGGTCCACACGGTGCCGAGACCGCGCGCGCGTGCGGCAAGCATGAAACTCCACACGGCGGGCAGGATCGAGCCCCACGTCCCGGCCTGGACCGCCACCGACGCACGATCGGTCCGGCCTTCGATGGCCGGGATCACGATGGCGGGGACACGGTGGATGTTCTCGGCGAGGTAACGCAGGCCGCCGAAGATCCGGTCCATCGCACCGGGGTCGACGTGCATCCGGCGCATGTCGGCGCCGGTCAGTGGCTGCCCACCGCCGAGCGCGAGCGACCTGCGGAAGATGTCGGCCACGACCTTGCGGCGTGCGGGCTCGGTGATCACCACGAAGTGCCAGCGCTGCCGGTTGCGGCCGGTCGGCGCCTGGGTGGCCAGATCGATGCACTCCTCGATCAGTTCGCGCGGCACCGGGCGGTCGAAATCGAGACGCTTGCGCACCGCGCGGGTCGTGGACAGCAGTTCGTCCGGGGTGAGATCCAGTGTCATCGTGCGCTCCTAGCCGAAACATCCGGTACCGACCCGCAAACCGTATGACTGGAGATAATCTTGTGTCAAACGATCTGTGAACGAACGAGTAAACTAGCTGCAATGTCCTGAGCAGCGCTGAGACGTCCTGAACAGCGAGGAGATCATGCCGACCACCGAAGACGCCGCCAAGCCGACCTACTTCCCCGCGCTCGCCGCCGACCGGCTCGATATCGCACTGTGCCGAGCGTCGGCAACGGTGGCGCGGGCGGGTGAAACCCATGCCGCAGCACAAGGGCTCGGTGTGGGGCAGCACCTGGTGCTGAAGATGCTGGACGCGGTCGGCGCCTGCGCACAGCAGACCTTGAGCGAGGAACTGCGCATCGACCGCAGCGTGATGGTGACCCTCTGCGACGACCTCGAGCGGTCGGGTTACATCCGGCGCGAGCGCAATCCCCGCGACCGCCGGTCCTACGCCGTCACTCTCACCGACATCGGACGGAAACGGCTCCGTAGCGCGGAGTCGGCGGTGCCCGCCTTTCTCGACGACACCTTCGCCGCGCTGTCGCCGGGCGAGCGGCGTCAACTCACCGCTCTGCTCGGCAAACTCCTGTTCCCGCCGGCCACCGAATAACGGGACAAAGCGTGGCCTACGCGCCGGCGAGACCGACGGTGTCGAGCACCCAGGCGTACTCGAACGCCACTTCCTTCCACTTCTCGTAGCGCCCGCTGACGCCGCCGTGCCCTGCGCTCATCTCGGTCTTGAGCAGCAGCGGCGCGTCGCCGGTCTTGGTGGCGCGCAGCTTGGCGACCCACTTCGCGGGCTCGACGTAGAGCACACGGGTGTCGTTCAGGCTGGTGATTGCCAGGATCGCCGGGTAGTCCTTGGGCTCGACGTTCTCGTATGGCGAGTAGGACTTCATGTACTCGTAGACATCCTTGTCCGCCAGCGGATTTCCCCACTCGTCCCATTCGATGACGGTCAGCGGGAGCGACGGATCGAGGATAGAGGTGAGCGGATCGACGAATGGGACATTGGTCAGGATGCCCGCGAACAGCTCGGGTGCCAGGTTCGCCACCGCGCCGACGAGCAGGCCGCCCGCACTACCTCCGTCGGCGATCACCCGGTCCGCTGCGGTGACGCCGGTGTCGACGAGATGCCGTGCGCAGGACACGAAGTCGGTGAAGGTGTTCTTCTTGGTGAGCGTCTTGCCGTTCTCGTACCAGAGCCTGCCCATCTCGCCGCCGCCGCGCACATGCGCGACCGCGAAAACCATGCCGCGGTCCAGCAGTGACAGGCGCGAGACCGAGAACGAGGGGTCGATGCTCGCCTCGTAGGAGCCGTAGCCGTAGAGCAGCAACGGCTTCGGCGCATCGGCCGCCGCGTCCCTCTTCCGCACCAGCGAGATGGGAATCCGGGTGCCGTCCTCGGCGATCGCCCAATCCCGGTGCTGTTCGTAGTCGTTCGCGTCGAAGCCGCCGAGCACCGGCTGCTCTTTGCGCAGCAGCAGGTCGCCGGTCGCGGGGACATAGTCGAACACCTGCATCGGTGTGATGAACGAGGTCAGGCCGATGCGCAGGGTCGGCTGAGCCCACTCCGGGTTGGAGCCCGTGCCGACCGCGAAGAGTTCCAGGTCGAAGGCGAGTTCGCGGCGCTCGCCGTAGCCGGATTCGGTCAGTGGCCACACCGCGATCCGGGTCAGCGCCTCGCGCCGGTAACTGAGCACCAGGTGGTCGCGGAACGGGTCGACGTCCTCGAGCCGCACGTCGTCGCGGTGTCCGAGCAGCAGGGTCATGTTCGACGGGTCGTCGACCGGCGCGTCGGCGAGGACGAAGTTCTCCGCCTTCACCCCGTCCACGACGTCGTTGTGCAGGATGAGGAACCGGTCCTCACCGCCGATCACAGCGTGCTCCGCGGAATACTCGACGCCCTCGCGGCGCGGCAGCAGCACACGGAATTCGCCCTCGGGATCATCGGATTCGAGTACCCAGCCCTCGCTGGTGATCTTCGAGTTGACCGAGATCATCAGGTATTTCTCCGAGCGGGTCGCGCCGATGCTCACCCAATACCGCTCGTCGGGCTCGTGGAACACCTTGACATCGGGCGCCGTGCTGCCGAGCCGGTGCCGCCACACGGTGTCGGGTCGCCACGACTCGTCGACCGTCTGGTAGAAGACGTGCGTGCCGTCCAGCGACCAGGTAGCACCCGGCGCGGTACCGGCGATCTCGTCGCCGAGCAACTCGCCGGTGCGCAGGTCCTTGAACCGCAGCACGTAGCGCTCGTCGCCGACATTGTCCACCGAATAGGCGAGCCGATTGCCGTCATGGCTGATCGAATACGCGCCGAGCGAGAAGAAGTCGTGCCCCTCGGCCAGCACGTTGCTGTCGAGCAGCACCTCTTCCCCGGGAACCTCGGTTCCCGCTTCCAGCTGCGGTGGCGTCCACGCGTCGATGCCCTCGGCGTCGGCGGCGATCGGGCACCGGCAGTGCACGCCGTACTGCTTGCCTTCGAAGCTGCGCGAGTAGTACCAGTACTCGCCCATGCGGGACGGTACGGACAGGTCGGTCTCCTGAGTGCGCGCCTTGATCTCGTCGAAGATCGCGTCGCGCAGCGTGTCCAGGTGCGCGGTCTGCGCCTCGGTGTAGGCGTTCTCCGCCTCCAGGTGGGCAATGACGTCGGGATTCTCCTTGTCCCGCAGCCACTCGTACTCGTCGACGAACAGGTCGCCGTGGTGCACCCGCTCGGTAGGGACCGTCTTGGCGATCGGCGCCGCTACGACGGGAGTGCCGTTGCCCGGTTCGAAGATCGTGCCGCTGTCGAGAGCCATGACGTCCACCCTACTGTTCGGGCGCCTCGCCGCCCGCAGCCTGGATGATGCCGTCCAACATGTCGCTTGTCCGGCGCAGATCGTGCATGGCCCGGTCGATCCGCACACGCTCCTCGGTGAGCTTCTCCACCAGGAACGGCGTCGCCAGCGCGTTGGGAGTGCCATCAAGGTCGTGGATGCACGGCAGCAGCTCGCCGATGGTCTCGCTGTGCAGACCCGCGGCGAACATTTCTTGGATGCGCCGGACCCGGTCGACCGCCGCCTCCGGGTACTCCCGCTGCCCGCCGGAGGTTCGCTCGGAGGCCAGCAGACCTTTGGTCTCGTAGTACCGCAGCGACCGGACGCTCACGCCGGTCCGCTCGGCCAGTTCACCGATACGCACGTTCGCTCCTTGACCTGACATTGATGTCAGGTTTTACCGTACAGCCATGCTGCTGACCGAATATCGCAACCGTTCGCTCCACCTCCCCAACCGGATCATGATGTCGCCGATGACGCGGCTGCGCTCCCTCCCCGACGGCTCGCCGACCACCGACGTCGCCGACTACTACGCCCAGCGAGCGACGGCCGGGCTGATCGTCACCGAGGGCATCTGGCCGCATTCGACCGGGCAGAGCGAGGCGTGGGTGCCCGGGTTGCAGACGCCCGCGCACGTCGAGGCGTGGCGGCACGTCACCGAGGCCGTGCACGCACGCGGCGGCCGGATCTTCGCGCAGCTCATGCACGGCGGACGCAAGGGCCATCCGCTCGCGCGGATCGACGGATCCTGGCCCGCCGGACCGTCGGCCGTGCTGGACGACGACCGCGTGCATCTGATCGACGGAGGAAAGGCAGACCCGATCACGCCGGGCGCCCTCGATCGCACCGACATCGCCGCGGTGGTGGACCAGCACGCCACAGCCGCGCGCAACGCCATCGCGGCAGGCTTCGACGGTGTCGAAATCCACGGGGCAAACAGCTATCTCGTGCACCAGTTCCTCGCCGACAACACCAACCTGCGCGACGACGAGTACGGTGGCTCGATCGAGAACCGCATGCGATTGCCGCTGGCCGTCGTCGACGCGGTGACCGGCGCCATCGGCTCCCGGCGGACCGCCATCCGCCTCTCCCCCGGCAACCCCCAGTTCGCCATGGTCGAGGTCGATCCGGCACCGCTCTACCAGGCCCTCGTCGTCGAACTCGACCGCCGCGACCTCGCCTACCTGCATCTCACCGACAACGACCGCTACCACGCACTCGGCGACCTGCGGCCGCGGTGGCACGGCACACTCGTGGCCAACATCGGCGAGAACCGTGCACCGACGACGGCGGCCGGCGCGGAAACCGTGCTGCGCGCCGGGCTCGCCGATCTGGTCTCCTTCGGCAGGTCGTTCATCGCCAACCCCGACCTCGTCCATCGCATCCGGCACGATCTCCCGCTGGCCCCGATTTGCGAGGAGATGCTCTATGGATGTACAGCCGAAGGCTACAGCGACTACCCGAACTGGACAGCAGGCGCAGTCGCGCATCAGCACGCGGAATAGTCGACCGCTGCGCTCGTCGCCGTCCGCGACCAGCCTCGGCGCCTACGAGTGGCACACCGTGGGAGACCTACTCGGCCGATGCCGCAATCGTGTGCCGCTCGTGGGCTGCAGGCCATGAGCGCCAGGCCGAGGGATCGCAGGTAGCGGCCATGGCGTTCGACAGTGAGAGCCGCGACGTGTAGGCAGAGTGGCTGTGGATACGACGTTTCTCAGGATTGTCCGAGGTGAGGCCCCGGCCGACATCGCGTACCAGGACGAGTTGGTTACCGCTTTTCGGGACATTCGTCCGCAGGCCCCTACACACGTGTTGATAGTTCCGAACGAGCTGATTCCAACACTGAATGATGTCAAGCCGGAACATGAACCAGCGCTCGGACGAATGCTGGCAGTAGCAGCGAAGATCGCCGCCCAGGAAGGCATTTCGGAAAAAGGGTATCGAGTGATCTCGAACTGTAACCGCCACGGCGGCCAGGAGGTCTATCACCTGCATCTGCACCTCGTCGGCGGACACGCCTTGGGCCCGATGCTCGAAAACCGTTGGTGACCGGGTCTGCCGACTACGACAACGATTCGCGGCGAAAATCCTCACCGCGCTACAGGATTGGAGATGGCATGTAGCGAGCCGCGTCAGGGAAGCGGTCGACCAGTTTCTGGACCTGGCCCACGACGTCGGCGACCTGGGCGTCGGCGGAGCCGACGAAGGCGGACTTGTCGGACAGCGCGGCAGCGAGGGCGGCGCGGTCGAGCGGGAGGCGGCTGTCGTCGGCCAAGCGGTCCAACAGGTCGGGTTCGCGGCCCTGCTCCCGCATGGCGAGGGCGACAGCGACGGAGTGCTCCTTGATGACCTCGTGCGCGGTTTCGCGGCCGACGCCGGTGCGAACCGCCGCCATGAGGATACGAGTGGTGGCGAGGAAGGGCAGGTAGCGATCCAGCTCGCGGGAAATGACGGCCGGGTAGGCGCCGAACTCTGCGAGGACGGTGAGGAACGTTTCCATCATCCCGTCGATGGCGAAGAAGGCGTCCGGCAACGCGACGCGGCGCACCACCGAGCAGAACACGTCGCCCTCATTCCACTGCGCGCCCGCCAGCTCGGCCGCCATCGAGGCGTAGCCACGCAGCACCACCTGCAGGCCGTTGACCCGCTCACAGGAGCGGGTGTTCATCTTGTGCGGCATCGCCGAGCTGCCCACCTGCCCCGGCTGGAAGCCCTCGGTGACCAGCTCATGGCCGGCCATGAGCCGGATGGTGTGCGCGAACGACGAGGGACCGGCGCCGACCTGCACCAGCGCCGAAAGCACATCGTGGTCGAGCGAACGCGGGTACACCTGGCCGACGCTGGTGAGCACGGTGGCGAACCCCAGATGCCGGGCCACCTGCTGCTCCATCCGCGCCAGCTTGGCCGGGTCGCCGCCGAGTAGGTCGAGCATGTCCTGCGCGGTACCCATCGGGCCCTTGATCCCGCGCAGCGGGTAGCGGTCGATCAGCTCACGCAGCCGGGTCAGCGCGATCAGCAGCTCGTCGGCGGCGGAGGCGAACCGCTTGCCGAGGGTGGTGGCCTGCGCGGCGACGTTGTGCGAGCGGCCCGCCATCACCAGCGTCTGATACTCGGCGGCGCGTTCGGCCAACCGCGCGGCGATCGCGACACCGTGCGCATGCACATGCTCGAGCGAAAGCCGGATCTGCAACTGCTCCACGTTCTCGGTGAGATCGCGGCTGGTCATGCCCTTGTGCACGTGCTCATGCCCGGCCAGAGCATTGAACTCCTCGATGCGGGCCTTCACATCATGCCGAGTGACCCGCTCGCGTTCGGCGATCGAAGCGATGTCGACCTGGTCCAGCACCCGCTCGTAGTCCGCGACAACACCCGTGGGCACCTCGATGCCCAGTTCCGACTGCGCCCGCAACACCTCCAGCCACAACCGTCGCTCGAGCACGATCTTGTATTCGGGCGACCACAGGTGCACCAACTCGGGGCTGGCGTAACGGGTGGCAAGAACGTTGGGGACGAGGCTCACGACTCCACCTCGGTAACGCTCGGCTCCGTCGTGCCCTGGGGCACTGTGTCGATGGTTCGCTCGCTCACGACCGGTCAGTCTAGTGCCCGGAAACGATCCACTTGCTGGGGCGTCGCCGGTGCGACGATGTCGATCACCTCGAGGAGCGCGCCGCGGGCCATCCTTCGCGGTTCGGGCTCCATTTCGGTGAGCGCCGCGACGACGGCTCCGTCCACCACCGCGACCAGCCTGCGTAGTTGCTCCGGCCGCACCATCCGGTCGGACCGGCGCAGCACGTCGGCCAGCAGTTCGTCCAGCTGTGCGCGCAGTCGGAGCTGCACCTCCCGGAGCTCCGGGTGGCGCGCCGAGGCCACCGAGCGCTCGTAGCGGGCGATCAGCTGGCCGCGCGCGAGCTCGTCGGGTCCGTCGGTGCCCACCAGCAGGTCGAGCACCAGATCGACGGTGGCCTCGGCGCCGCGGCGACGGTGGCTCACCTCGCCGACTCTGCGGCGCATCGCGTCCAGCTCCGCGTTACCGCTGAACTCGACCGCCCGGGCGATCAAATCGTCCAAGGACTCGAAGTAGTAGGTGGTGGACGCCAGGGGCAGGTCAGCGCGCGTCGCGACCGAACGATGCCGCACCGCGTCGAATCCGCCTTCGAGCAGCAACTCGGCGGCAGCGGATACCAAAGCCTGGCGACGCCGTTCGCCTTTCGGGGTCGTCGCGGTGATCACCGTGCCATCGTGCCAGTCATCATCAGTTCTTCCAGAGGAAATCAGCGAGGAAAGCAATCAACGTTGTTTTACCGCATCGGCGCGGCCACGGTGCCGAACTGTGGAAAGTTGTTGCTCGACAGGCGGATCACGCACCGAGATAGTGCCCAAGACGCAGCAGCGCCGCTTCGATGTCCGCCGTGGCCCCCGCGAACGAGAAGCGCACCGTGCGGTGCCCGTTCACGGTGTCGAAGTCGACGCCGGGCGCGAGCGCGACACCGGTGTGGTCGAGCACGTCCGTGCACCACGCGCGGGAGTCGTCGGTGAGATGGCCGATGTCGGCGTAGGCGTAGAAGGCGCCATCGGCGGGAGCCAGCTCGGTGATGCCGAGCTTCGGCAGCCCGTCCAGCAGCAACCGCCGGTTCACCGCGTAACGCCGGACGTGCCCGTCGAGCTCCGCCTTGGCCTCCGCGCCGAACGCGTGCAGCGCCGCGTACTGCGAGATGGCGGGCGGGCAGACGGTCAGATTCGACGCCAGACGCTGCAACGCGGGGCGCAGTCCACCCGGCACCAGCATCCAGCCCAGTCGCCAGCCGGTCATCGAGAAGTACTTGGAGACAGAGCCGATCACCACCGATTCCCGCGAGATCTCCCACGCCGAGGAGGTCTTACTGTCCGCGCCCGCGCTGTCGTACGTGATGCCGTGATAGATCTCGTCGGAGATCAGCAAGGTGCCGTGTTCCTCGCACCAGCGGGCCAGCGCGGCCAACTCGGCGGGGGCGATCATCGTGCCGGTCGGGTTGGCGGGGCTGGCCACGACCAGGCCCGCTGGTCGTTCCGGCAGGGCTTCGAGCATGGCGACGGTTGGTTGGAATCTGGTGTGGGCGCCGCAGTCCAACTCGAGCACGCGGCAACCGAGCGCGGTGAGGGTGTTGCGGTAGGCCGGATAGCCGGGGCGGGCAACCACGACGGTGTCGCCGGGGTCGAACGCCGCAAGGAAGATCAGGGAGAACGCGCCTGACGAGCCGGTCGTCATCACCACGTCGTCCGGATCGACCGGATAGCCGTAAGTCTCGCGATGGTGCTCGGCGATCGCCTCGCGGATCGGCAGGATGCCGAAAGTCTCGGTATAGCCGAGCAATTCGGATCGGATCGCGAGTTGGGTCGCCCGCAGCACCGGCGCGGGCGCGGGCGTCGACGGCTGGCCCGCGGCGAGTACGAGCACGTCGCCGTGGGTTCTGGCCCGTTCCGCGGCGGCTTTCCAGACATCCATCACGTAGAAAGGGGGAATGGTCGACCGGCGAGATTCTCTGGACACTCGACAGACGGTAGAGCACACGGTCGGCGTGCGGTCCGGGTTATGGTCGCCGTAATGCTCGAGAAAGCGCGACGAGACGGGCTCGACCGAGTGCGCGGAGTGGGAGGCATCGGGGTCATTCCGCGTGATTGGCGTGCGCCGGCGCGAAAGGGGTCCGAGCAGAGACTGCGCACACTGTTCGGAGCCGGGAGCTCCCTGTGGGCACTGCGATCCCAACGGCGGACATTATGGGAACGCAAGCCGGACCCGCGCGAGATGTGGCAGCGACGGCCCAGCGGGGAGGAACTGCTCACGCTGGCGCGCAAGCACAAGGTACTGCTGGCCGGGCTGGCCGTGGCCGCGGTGTTCGCCGCGAGCGACACGTCTTTCGCGGGGACGGTCACGGATCGCACCCCGGCACCAGACCGGGCCCAGCGCGTCGCCGTCGCCTATCCGCCGCAGATGCAAAACAGTCCGCCGTCGGCGCGCCGGTTGCTGAACGCGATCGCAAACGGTGAGCGGCTGCGCGAGCAGGCGGTGGTCGCGGCCGCCGCGCGAGCGACTCTCGAACGCGCGAAAGGCGAGGCGGCCGCCGCGGTCGCCGGTGAGCGCCAGCCGTGGATGACCGGAAGCGCACCGGTGCAGCCCGGAACGCTGCCGGGTATCTCCGGCTTCGTTCTGCCCGCCCGCGGCACGTTCACCTCCGGCTTCGGTTCCCGGTGGGGCACGTTTCACCACGGAATCGACATCGCGGGCCCACTCGGCACCCCGATCTACGCGGTCGCCAACGGCACGGTCATCGACGCGGGCCCGGCCCAGGGCTTCGGCCTCTGGGTGCGGATCCGGCACGACGACGGCAGCATCACCGTGTACGGGCACATGTACGACTTCTTCGTCTCGGTCGGTGAGCGGGTGCCCGCGGGCATGCAGATCGCCCGCATGGGTAACCGCGGTGACTCGACCGGCCCGCACCTCCATTTCGAGGTGATCGTCGGCGGGCAGCACGTGGACCCGCAGGCCTGGCTGGCGCTGCGCGGTCTGACCTTCGGCTGAGCCCGCGACGCCGGCGTCGCGTCGATCTCAGACGGTGATGCGGTCCTCGACGGCGGCCAGGCCGATATCGGTGCGGTAGTGGCTGCCGGGCAGCTTGATCGCGGCGATGCGGTCGTAGGCGTGCGTGCGAGCTTCGGCGAGATCGGCACCGACGCCGACGATGTTGAGCACCCGGCCGCCCGCGGAGACCAGCGCGCCGTCCTCGCGCAGCGCGGTTCCCGCGTGCAGGACGGTGGCGGCCTCGTCGAGCGCGCCTTCCGCCGCGCCGGCGATAGCGTCGCCGAGGCGGGGGCGGCCGGGGTAGTTCTCCGCGGCGATCACCACGGTGATCGCGGCACCGTCACGCCAACGCGGCGGGGCCGCCTGCGCGAGCGTGCCGGTGGCTGTGGCGTTCAGCAGTTCACCGAGCGGACTGTCCAGCAGCGCGAGCACCGCCTGGGTCTCGGGATCGCCGAAGCGGCAATTGAATTCGACGACGGCGGGACCGGCCGCGCCGATCGCGAGGCCGGCGTAGAGCAGGCCGGAGAACCCACTGTCGCGCCGAACCAGCTCGGCTGCCACGGGTTTCACAACATCATCGACGATCGCGGTGATCGTCGTCTCCGGCAGCCAGGGCAGCGGCGTGTAAGCGCCCATGCCGCCGGTGTTCGGGCCGGTATCGCCGTCACCCACGCGTTTGTGGTCCTGTGCGGGCAGCAACGGAACCACCGTCTCGCCGTCGACCAGGCAGAACAGCGATACTTCGGGCCCGTCCAGGAACGATTCCAGCAGCACCGGATGGCCCTGCTCGAGCAATTCGGCGCCGTGATCACGCGCTGCGGAGCGGTCCGCGGTCACCACGACGCCCTTGCCTGCCGCCAGTCCGTCGTCCTTCACCACCCAGGTCGGGCCGAAGCGGTCGAGTGCGTCATCGAGCTCGGCCGGATTGTCCACGACCTCGCTCTGCGCGGTGCGCACGCCCGCCGCGGCCATCACATCCTTGGCGAACGCCTTCGAACCCTCGATCCTGGCGGCCGCCGCCGACGGACCGAAACATGCGATGCCCGCTGCACGCACCGCGTCGGCGACGCCGAGCACCAGTGGTACCTCGGGTCCGATCACGACCAGGTCGGCCGCCAGTTCCGCGGCCAGCCCGACCACCGCCTCCGCGGAGCTCGGGTCGACCGCGCGGGTCTGCGCGTGCTGGGCGATACCCGCGTTGCCCGGCGCGGCGAAGAGCGCACTCACCGCGGGGTCCCTGCGCAGGGCAAGAACGAGGGCATGTTCACGGGCTCCGGAACCGATGACGAGTACACGCACGGCAGACAGCCTAAAGGCTGTCCGTCACCGACCGGGCGAGTAGTACCATCCGTTCACCCGTTCGGCTGCTCCAGCAGCCCGAGCTCGGTGCCGCCACAAAGCCGATCACACGCACGACCGCCGGCCCGTAATGTTTATTTCGAGCCACACTCGACCGGCAAATACGCGGAGAGGCGGAACAGTGGGTCTGATCGACGGACTGATGGGCAATGCCGGACGGATCGATCCGGGCCAGGCGCAAGAGGAGTACGCCAAACTCCTCGGCAACGGTGAACAGGTCTACGCCGCATACCTGCTGGTTCGCGACGCCATACTGTTCACGAACCGCCGCCTGATCCTGATCGACAAACAGGGCGTCACCGGTCGCAAGGTGAGCTACCACAGCGTCCCCTATCGTGCGATCACCCATTTTTCGGTGGAGACCGCGGGCACCTTCGATCTGGACGCCGAACTGGCCATCTGGATCGCGGGCACCGCCGAGCCCCTGCTGAAGAGGTTCAACCGGCAGGTGGACATCTACGAGGTGCAGGGCATCTTGTCGCACTTCGTGGCGGTCTGACACCTGCCGGTTCGGCGTCAGGGCAGACGGACCGGTCTAGTCTGCGGAGCATGGCTTCTGTCTTCAGCGCGATCATCGCCGGTCAGCTCCCGGGCCGATTCGTCTGGGAAGACGACGAATTCGTCGGCTTCCTCACCATCGCCCCGGTCACCGCGGGCCACACCCTCGTGGTGCCGCGCAAGGAAATCGACCAGTGGCAGGACGTCGACGCCGACACCTTCGCCCGGTTGACGGGCGTCGCCCAAAAGATCGGCCAGGCCGTGCGCGCGGCGTGGGACGCGCCGCGCGCAGGTCTGCTGATCGCCGGTCTGGAAGTACCGCACCTGCACGTCCACGTGTTCCCGGCCTTCACGATGGGTAACTTCGACATCTCCGGCGCCGACCCGAACCCGAGTCCCGAGTCCCTCGACGAGGCCCAGGCCAAGATCAAGCAGGCTTTGCGCGACCTGGGCCACGGCAACAACGTCCCCGACTGAACCCGGTACCGACCCGCGCGAGAGAACGGTCCGACCGCCGGCCGCGGTCGGACCGTTTTCTTCGTCAAGCCTGCACGTCGTGCAGCGGAGTATCAATTCCCCCGACCGAGACCGTCGCCAGCGTCTGGCTCGGGGTCCAGAAGATCCTGCCGTGCTGAAAATTCTGGTAAGTGCCGGTATCCCAAGGGATTTCGTCGCTTGTCGGCCATCCCAGCGGGCCGTTCTCGTAGCCGGAGCGATTCCACCGGTCGCGGATAGCGCCGTGCAACCAGAACGCGTGCTCGCTTGCCGCCTGGCGGTAGAGTGCTCCGCCTTGGAAATCCTGCACCTCGCCGAACGGCGCGCCGTCCGGCCCGTGCAGCACGGTTCGGTCAGTGACCGGATAGCCGAGCGGGCCGGTCTCCCAGCGCAATTCCTCGTATTTATCCCATAACGTTTCCGGGATGGCGTGGGCGCCGGTCGTGGGGTGCCAATAGATATGACCGTGCTCGAACTCCGCGAATCGGCCCACGCCGTCGGGGGTCGCGATTTCGCCGTCGGTGATCCGATTGCCCAACCAGGGATTCGCGGCGGCGCAATCGTTGATCGCGTTCGGCTCCGACCCGCCCGATCCGCCAGAGGCAAAGCTCCGCACATCGTCGGCGAATACATCCCACGGAAAATTCGGTCCGACATCCGTGTGCGTGCCGATCCCAAGACACTCCGTCACATACTTGTGA
The DNA here is from genome assembly GCF_045207455.1 of Nocardia sp. NBC_00881. Lineage (NCBI taxonomy): Bacteria > Bacillati > Actinomycetota > Actinomycetes > Mycobacteriales > Nocardiaceae > Nocardia > Nocardia sp. NBC_00881. Next base: position 6,322,959 of record NZ_CP108798.1, on the reverse strand, counting down.
TCGGAGATCCCCGCACGCTCCTCGTAGGGCGGCTGGATGACATACGTGTCGAAACCGTATTTGCGGGCGTCCTGCACCGCGAGCCACGCCGCGATCCGAATGTCATCGCGAATGGACAGCCAGACATCGCGGCTCCACGCGACGCGACTTCCGGCGAAGCAGAGATTGATCGTATACGGGTTCGCGTCCAGCACAGACCAGCTCGCCAAGTCTGTGTCGACGACATCGACGACCACTCGATCACGGAGGGTGTAGTGGTAACTCACTCCGTTACTGGGGTTGTTGAGGTAGTTCGCCAGGCTTTCCGCAGTCCCGTTACCCTCCTGCGTGTGCAGCAGGAAATTCTTGATCCGCGCACCGTGACGACTGGAAGCCGAGTTACCCATCCGATCGATTTCGACGTAATCCGGCTTGTTCGCGCTTCCCCCTTGATTCGGATCCGGCGTGACCGCTTTCGACCACTGGCCGTAGTCGTCGGCGAGGACCTTGTTGACGTCCACCACGACGCCGGCGACCTGGTCGCGGTCGATGCGGATCTGGTGGATGTGCGCGGAGGGATGGTCCCCGTTGATCGAGGCATCACCGGACCAGTTGTGTTGCCAGAACCACGTGGCGACGCCGTCCTCGAGCGCCCACTCGATGCAGCGCGCGTTGCCGTACATGCCGGTCCACTCCAAGCCGACCACCGATGCCCAGCCACGCAGGAACGGCGCTATCTGCGAATTCCACTCTTGCAGGGAGGGATTCGAGTCGACGGGCGCATACAGGGGCCGGAAACCCGGCCCCCCGGCAGCGAAATGGTAGTCGAGCGCGATTCGGGCGTGATGTACGCCCGCGTCGTATCCGCCTTTCCAGTCCGACGTATCGCCCTTGCCGTACTGATAATTGGTCACCACCTCGAGTCCGATGGCGCGCAGCCGGTCGCAGTAGTCGCGGGTCAGCGGCTTCGCGCCGAAGTTCGTACCAGGCCTGGAGTCGGAGAAATAGCCGATGACCCCCACGTATCCGGCGTCCTTGATCGCCTGTGGGTCGATCAGCGCGGCAGAGAAATCGATCAACTCAGTCATCACACACCCCCGTGTTCGAGTCCGCGTGCCCATCTGGAACGACGCGGTATATTCGTTCACCTCAGCAACTTCCAGCTGAGGAAAACCTCGACATAAATAGATTCGGCACGGTGGGTGAAAAGGATGCCGCCATATGGTTTTTGTGGCCGATCCGGTGTTCGCTTGTTACCTCGCGGGACTTTTGACCGGTTATGACTGGACCCCGACGAGTTGCCAATCGCTGGGATTGTCGACAGCTTTGGCTATAGCTGACTGCGGCGGCGGTTGAGAGCGGCAGCGATCCGGGTGCGCGCCTGGTCACCGTATGCGGCCTGCCGGTGCAGCGCAGCCCACGCCTTCTCGTAGTACGCGAGCTCGGCGGGCGTTGTGACCGACAGCTCTGCGCTGGTCGTTTCCACCATCGCCAGTCGCCGGTCGTACAGAACGAAACACGTGGTGGTGTAGATGAAGTCCGCATCCTGCGGCACCACTCCGAGCGACAGCCGCGGCGACCCGATCATCGCCTCCAAGTGCTCGAGCTGGCCCACCATCGCCGCGTCGTCGCCGACCGTCGTGTGCAGCGCTTGCTCTCCGAGTAAGATCGAAATTCGATGCCGACCACGGTGCAGGACGCGCTGGCGACGCATACGAGCAGCCACCGCCGCCTCGACATCATCGGTAGTGCCGAGAAACCGAATGCATTGCCCCAAGATCGCGCGGGCGTAGTCCTCGATCTGTAGTAGCCCCGGAATTATGCTCGGCTCCCAGTTTCGGATGGATCGGGCTGCCGCCTCGATCTCGACGCTGCGCTGTTGCCGCCGAGCGTGACCTCCCGCAGTGATCCGTTTCCATTCCGACCACATGGATTCGAGGTTGGTGAGGGTGGCGAGCAGGTCGGGCAACGCAAGGCTCGAGTCCGTGAGATCACACCATGCGACGAGGTCGTCTTGGGACGGCGCTTGCTTGCCGGTCTCGATCTTGGACACCTTCGCTGGTACCCACCCGGCACGGCGTGCCATCTCGACACCAGTGAATCCGGCCGACTTCCGCAATTCACGCAGCCGGATACCCAGGGCCATCCGCGCCTGCTCGACACCACTCATCCTCTAACCGATCGTCTCCGGCACGTAGTCACTGTGCCGGACGGCCTTGACCCACAATCGATCGCGGACACCGATCGCCCTGACGACCTCGACAGGGTCACGCGTAACCGCGAACCCGACGAAATCGCCTGCCGAGTCGAACAGCGTCCAGGCGAGTATGTCATCGTCGAGTAGCCACCATTCGTCGGTGGTGTACTCCGCAGGGTCGACGGTGTGCCGCGGCAGCCAGCGAATGTCTTCGCCGTATTGCTCGTTCCTGCCGCTGATTGCGTGAAGGAATCGAATGTAGTCGGTCAGCGGTTCGGTAACCACTCGGATGCGTTGTACCGCAACGCCCCTGGCTGTCGTCTCCGCAACCAGATCTTCCCATTGCCGCCAACTCGTCGGGTAGTTGTCTGGATCGACCGGCGGCTGTCCGGCGAGGAACCTGCGCATCGGTTCATCCTCATCACTCACCGCGTGATCGTCGGCGACCTCGAGGTGCACTGCACGAGAGTTCGCCATAGCGAGCAACTTGCTCGACTCGTCGTTGGGCAGGAACAGCATGGTCACCTCCTCGCGGTCTCGGCGACCGGCACCTCGATGCAGGTCTCGTGGGACGGTACCCGCAACTGTTCCAACGCCTTCGGATCGGTCACCACTGGGCCCGCCAGTGTGAACCAACCACTACCGGTGTCGGTCAACTGCACTCCCAGATGGGTATCCGGTTGCAGCCACGTCAGCAGCACGTGCGGGATCTCGACGTGATCCGGACGGCCCGGAACCTTGTAGCCCTGGACGAGGTAGACGCCCCTGTCGTCATCAACCCACAGCCGAGGCGATCCGCCGTTACCGGATGGTCCGCCGAGCAGTTGCAGCTTCATTGCTTGCCCCCATTCTCAATGTTCGATCGTAATAGCAATCATTGCAGCTCAACGCGCATATTTCTATACCATCGAGAAATTTAGAGAAAAATTATTGAGTGATGACTCACGTCGTACGTAGCGTCGGATCCGGCCCGGCGCCAGGTCGACAGATACCCAGACATCGTTTGCTCGTCCCGCCAGATGAGCTGCCCTTCCGTGGCGCCGGGTGCCGTCCAACTCCAGAACACACCCGGGGGTACAACCCAATGCCCACAGCTCTGTTGATCGCCTTCGCCGTCGCAGCCGCCTTCTACGGCACGATCTGGTTCTTTGATCGCCCCGTGAGAAGCACTGAGACATGCCATCCCGCACCCGATGTCCCGTACACCACGGAGGACGCACATCTGGTGTGGCAGGCGCGGATCGGCTGCGACACCGAGAGTTGCGCCGACAAAGCCGCCGCACTCGATGTCCTCATCGAAGCCAAACTCGTCAAGCCGTGGCGGGCCATCCGATGATCACCCTCGCCGACGCCGAGCAGTGGCGCCACTTCCACCGCAACTGCTTCGCTGAGGGCGCATTCCGGTCGCTGGACCAGGCCCAGTTCGTCCTCAACGTCCACTCCGGTCACGGCCCAGACAGCCTGCAATACCTGGCGGCGGCCGCCTACATCTTCGGCTCCGGGGACGGAGCAGACCATGGCGAATGACAACGAGCCCATCGGCATCAGACAGAGCTTCATCGACGGCACATTGTCGATCATCGGCGCCGATAGCTGGCCGTACAGCCCCGAGGAAGCTGCCGAGCTCCTCGCGGACATCAGCGGCGGCCAGTCACTGGAGCTGCTCCAACAGGTTTCCGACGCTCTGCGCGCGCTGGCGAGGAAGGCAGATGGCGCTCAGTAGATCGCAGGCGATGGTGCTCGGCGCTCTGGCCCAGGGCCGGCCACTGACGACGCAGGAACTGAGCATCAGGACCGGTCTCGCGCAGACGACCGCGCGAGCCGCCGCGGCATCCCTCGCTCACGACGGATGGGCATCCGGCACCGACGGGGTCCCCACCTACTGGCAGATCACCGACCATGGCAGCCGCCTCGCCGCGACACGCCCTTACCGCGAGTACCGGACCGCCAATGCGTGACCGCGAAGGTCGACAGCACCCAATAGAACGTCCCGGCGACAGTCGGGATTTCCGACGTCATCGAGCAGTCGTAGAGCGCGAGACGCAACCGGATATCCCGCAAGGGCTGCGGTCAAGTGATGTGGGGCGTGTGCCCGAGGGTGTGTGAATCCCCCGGCCCCTTCACCTTCGTTTCAGGGAGCGCCTCGCGCCGGTATCGAGCCTTTGAAATGTAATTGTGACAAAGATCGCGTCAATACCCCTGGCAAGCCCAGGCAGTCCATAGACGGCGGCCGACGGTCAAACGCGCAGGTCGACCGCCGTTTTTAACAGAAATCCTTGTCAGGATCGAACTGACGACCGCTCGCTGACAACAACGGCACGACCTGGACCACTCAGCTCAGCCACGCAACGGCCGGAAAAGAGCCCCCTGTCAGGATTGAACTGACGACCGCTCGCTTACAAGGCGAGTGCTCTACCACTGAGCTAAGGAGGCGGGAAAAGCGGTTGTCATCATAGCCGGGCGCGCCGACTACGTGACACCGGGTTTCCGATGTCACGTAGTCGGCGGTCGATCAGATCGTCCCGACGCAGTATCGATTACCGCGTGTCAGGACTGGGCGCCCTGGCGGGCCGCGTCGTCCGCGGCCATTGCGTCGCGCAGACTCTTCGGACGCATGTCGGTCCAGTTCTTCTCGACGTACTCGACACAGGCGGCGCGGCTGTCCTCACCGAACACGACTCGCCATCCCGCCGGAACCTCGGCGAAGGCCGGCCACAAGGAATGCTGTTCCTCGTCGTTGACCAGGACGAAGAAGCGGCCGTCTTCGTCATCGAAGGGGTTGGTGCTCAATTTCACCTCACTGGATACTGGCGCTATGTACGGGATCGCTCCGGGTTCACACGGCGCTGGGGCGAACCGCAAGCGCCGAGATACCCCGTGCGTTGTTTCGACCCTAGCAAGGCACACGTTACGCCAGAGCGATTACCTCCTCAGTACCCTCGCCAAACTCGCAATCAGCTCGCAAAGAAGTCGAGCAGGATCTTGTTGACCGCTTCCGGCCGTTCCAGATATCCGAAATGTCCAGCATCCGGGACTTCCTGGTACCGCGCGCCCGGGATGACCTCGGCGATCTCCCTGGACAGGTATGGCGGGATCATCCGGTCGTCAGCAAACCCGACCGACAGGCAGGGCACCCGGATCGCCCGGTAAGCCTGCACACGGTCGAAATCGTGGTCCATCCTGCGCTGGGCCCGGATGCCCGGCGTCACCGGTCCGCCGGTGAACTCGAACAGGTCGAGCCAGTCGCGAGCGGCGTTCGGCTCTGCCATGGTCGCGGGCGACAGGTTCATCACCGCGTTGACCGCTGCCTCGTACTTAGGCGGCAGTTTCACCCCACTGGTGTCCAGTTCGTGTTCGCCGAGCGACAGCGTCTTCTGGAACTGGTCGAGTCGCCCGTGACCCGCCATGAATACCGCCTTGCGCACCAGATCTGGGCGGGCCAGGGCCAGCTCCTGCGCTACCCGCGCGCCCATCGAGGTGCCGACGACAAGCGCGGGCCCCTCGGCGAGGAATTCGATGAGGGCGGCGGTGTCGGCGACCAGTTCGTCGACGGTCATGCCGGAGGCGGCCTCGAAGGACGGCGCGATCCCGCGGTTATCGAACGTGCACACCCGGTAACCGGCCGCGACCAGCGCGGGAACCTGGTGCAGCTCCCACACCCGCCCCGGGCTTCCGGTGCCCATGATCATGACCACGAGCGGCGCGGAGCCCTTGACGTCGGCGCCTCTGGCGCGATCACCCTTGACCTGGTAATTGAGCGAAATTCCGTTCACCGTGGCCAGCGGCATGTCGACCCTTTCGTGGAGTTGGTGCTGCGGTTCCCACGGTATAGGGACGGGACAGGTCGGCGCACCAGCCGGGGTGCGGTCGACGTGGCGCGGGTGCGCCGCGGAACTCCGGGGCGGACGGAGGTCCGAACGTCGCATACCATTGACTATTCGCACGTACGAGGGTACTGAGCCGGGAGGACTTGAAGATGGCCGCGAAAGGCAGCGCGAACGACATCGCGGACGACGATCTGGAACCGCTCGCCGACGAGACAGCACGGCAGGCACAGCGGGTGGTCGCGGCCTACGCCGAGGATGCCGATGAGTGCCGAATGCTGTTGTCTATGTTGGGTATTGGACCGAGCGTCCGGAGCGAATAACCTCTTTTTCGACGCCAACGGCGACGTCGACTGCACAACTCCAGCGGGATATAGCAACGCGAAGGATGCGTGAGTGGACCAGATGAACCCGTCCGACGACTCCGAGCACGCCAGAGATATTTCCCCTGCTGAGACCGCGGCAGCGAGCGACGGTCCGTACGAATCGGGCTCCGGTTTCGTCGTCGTCGCCAATCGGCTCCCCGTCGACCTCGAACGCCTGCCCGACGGGACCACCCGATGGAAGCGCAGCCCAGGCGGTCTGGTGACCGCGTTGGAACCGGTATTGCGCAACAACAAGGGCGCCTGGGTCGGCTGGGCCGGAGTCCCCGACGTCGACGTCGAGCCGATCATCGAGGACGGCCTCGAACTGCATCCGGTCCCGCTGTCTGCACTGGAGGTCGGTGACTACTACGAGGGCTTCTCCAACGGCACGCTGTGGCCGCTCTACCACGACGTGATCGTGCGTCCGGTCTACGACCGCAACTGGTGGGCCGCCTACGTCACGGTGAACCGGCGGTTCGCCGAGGCCACCGCGAAGGTCGCCGCCGAGGGCGCGACGGTATGGGTGCAGGATTACCAACTGCAGCTGGTGCCCAAGATGCTTCGCATGCTGCGCCCCGATCTGACTATCGGGTTCTTCCTGCACATCCCGTTCCCGCCAGTCGAGCTGTTCATGCAGATGCCGTGGCGGACCGAGATCGTCGAGGGCCTGCTCGGCGCCGACCTGATCGGGTTCCACCTGCCCGGCGGCGCGCAGAACTTCCTCTATCTGGCCCGCAGGCTGGCTGGCCAGCCGACCTCGCGCGGTTCGATCGGTGTGCGATCCAAGCTCGGTGTCGTGCAGGTGGGATTCCGCACGGTCCGGGTGGGTGCGTTCCCGATTTCGATCGCCTCGGCCGAACTCGATGAGCACTCCCGACGCAGGTCGGTGCGCGAGCGCGCCGCCAAGATCCGCGCCGAGCTGGGCAATCCGAAGAACATCCTGCTCGGCGTCGACCGGCTGGACTACACCAAGGGCATCGATATCCGGCTCAATGCGCTCGAGGAGCTGCTTGTCGACGGCCGGGTCGATCCGGCCGAGACCGTGATGGTCCAGCTGGCCACCCCGAGCCGCGAGCGCGTCGAGAGCTACATCCAGATGCGCGGCGACATCGAACGTCAGGTCGGCCGGATCAACGGCGAGTTCGCCAGGGTCGGCTATCCGGTGGTGCACTACCTGCACCGGCCGATCCCGCGCGACGAGCTCATCGCGTTCTTCCTGGCCGCCGATGTCATGCTGGTGACGCCCCTGCGCGACGGCATGAACCTGGTCGCCAAGGAGTACGTCGCCTGTCACAGCGGGCTCAACGGCGCCCTGGTGTTGAGCGAATTCACCGGCGCGTCAGCCGAATTGCGCCAGTCGTATCTGTGCAACCCCCACGATCTGGACAGCGTGAAGGACGCCATCGTCTCCGCGCTGGAGGACGACAGGGACACCAAGCGCAGGCGAATGCGCTCGCTGCGCCGTCAGGTGCTCGCCCACGACGTCGACCGCTGGGCACGGGCATTCCTCGACGCGTTGGCGCAGGATCAGGTCGCGGGTAGCGCGCTGCTGACCGACGACGACATCTACCCGGAATCGCGCACGCCGTCGCGCTGATGGCGTTCACAGGAACCGCCCAGCTTTCGTCCAGGAACTTCGCAGCAGCGTCCTGGACCATGAAGCAATGACTGGTGCGCCTGCGGAACGAACACCCGAGGCACGGGTGCTGGTGGTGGACGACGAGCCGATGATCGTCGAGCTGCTCGCCGTGAGCCTGCGCTATCAGGGCTTCGAAGTGGACACCGCGGCCGACGGCGCACAGGCGCTGGACAGGGCGCGCACCTTCCGGCCACAGGCGCTCATCGTGGACGTGATGATGCCGGGTATGGATGGCTTCGGTCTACTGCGCAGGCTGCGCGCCGACGGCATCGACGCGCCCGTGCTGTTTCTCACCGCGCGCGACGACGTGCAGGACAAGATCACCGGCCTCACCCTTGGGGCGGACGACTACGTCACCAAGCCGTTCAGCCTCGAAGAGGTGGTGGCCCGGCTGCGCGTCATCCTGCGCCGCGCGGGCCACGCCGCACCGCAGCGGGAGAGTTCGCGCATCCGCTTCGAGGACATCGAACTCGACGACGACACCCATGAAGTGTGGAAGGCGGGGGAGCCGGTGGCGCTGTCCCCCACCGAGTTCACGCTGCTGCGCTATTTCATGGTCAACGCGGGCACGGTGCTGAGCAAGCCACGCATCCTGGACCACGTGTGGCGCTACGACTTCGGCGGCGAGGTCGGCGTCGTGGAAACTTATGTCTCCTACCTGCGCAAAAAGGTCGACACCAGCGACACTCGCCTGATCCACACCCTGCGCGGCGTCGGTTACGTCATGCGCGCACCCACTCGCCGGGTTGGGCGTTAGGTGAGCCCGGGTCGGCTCGCGACAGCCCGCACGAAAGCGGCCGGCGCCCTCTCCGCGATCCCGCTGCGGGTGACACTGATGGTGCTGCTTGTCCTCACGGCGGGCCTCGGCCTGCTCATCTCCGGCATGGTGGTCACCTCCGGCCTGGAGCAGCAGCTGACCAACCGCACCGACCAGCAGCTGCGCGAGGGCGCCGGCGAGTGGTCCCGCCGAGAGCGGGTACCGCCGCCGCCGGTGCTGCCGCCTGACCCGCGCCATGCGCCGAGCCAGTTCTACGTTCGCGTACAGATCGTCGACGGGCGGTCGTTCTCCATCAAAGCCTTCGGCGTCGACGCCGAACCCGCCCTGCCGGGTACGCCACGATCCGGCCCCTTCACCACCGGCTCCGCGAACGGCGGACCGATCGAGTGGCGCGTGCTGACGGTGCGCACACCACGCGCGACGACCACCGTGGCATTGCCACTCACCCAGAACACCGACACGGTGCACCGGCTGCTGATGCTGCAGCTGATCGTCGGTCTTATCGTGCTCGCCGCGCTGGCGGTGATCGCGTACTTCGTGGTCCGGCGCAGCCTGCGCCCGCTGCGCCGGGTCGAGAACATCGCCGCCGCGATCGCACAGGGTGACCTGCATCGCCGGGTTCCGGTGCGCGGCAAGAACACCGAGGTCGACCGGCTGTCGCGTTCGCTGAACGGCATGCTGGCGCAGATCCAGCGTGCGTTCACCGCGACCGCGGCGTCCGAGGACGCCGCACGGCGGTCCGAGGAGCGTATGCGTCAGTTCGTCGCGGATGCCAGTCACGAGTTGCGCACCCCGCTCACGACGATCCGCGGCTTCGCCGAGCTGTACCGCCAGGGCGCCACCACCGATCCGGGGAAGATCATGGAACGCATCGAGCGCGAGTCCCAGCGGATGGGCGTTCTGGTCGAAGACCTGCTGATGCTGGCGCGACTGGACGCACAGCGTCCGTTGGAACTGGGACCGGTCGACCTGCTTGCCGTCGCCAGCGATGCCGTGCACAACGTACGGGCGGTGGTCGCGGCCGCGCATACCGACGGACCGATGCGCACCATCGAGCTGAAAGTTCAACCGGGCGAGGGGACGTTGGAGGTCATCGGCGACGAGGCACGGCTGCGCCAGGTTCTGACCAACCTTCTGAACAACGCCGTCACACACACCGCGCCAGACGCTGCGGTGCAGGTACTGCTGACATCCGACGCCGACCACGTCGTGCTCGACGTGGCGGACAGCGGCCCCGGACTGCCGGCCGAGGAGGCGGAGCGGATCTTCGAGCGCTTCTACCGCACCGACACCTCACGCGCCCGCAGCAGCGGCGGCACCGGGTTGGGTCTGTCCATCGTGCAGGCCCTGGTGACCGCACACGGCGGCACAGTCGCCGTGCGAAGCACACCGGAGGAGGGTACGACGTTCACCGTCCGGCTGCCCCGCCGAACGCTGCCGAGTTCGGACCAGCCGAATCGAACCGGCCGCCGGTTCTCGACAATCAGACCGGCGTGACCGCCTCGACCAACCAGCGGGAGTCCGTTTTCGCCAACGTGACACGGACGCGACTGCCGGTGGTGGTGCCCTGCGGGGTGTCCTTGCTCGTCGTGACCTGGTTGAGGAACAGTAGAATTTCGGCGTGGGTGCGGTCGGCCGAGATGACGCCACTCGCCTGGGTGGTCGCGGTGACCGTGAGCTGCTTCTCCTTGGCGCCCGGTGCGATCTGCTTGTCGATCAACGTCAGGTAGTCGTCGCGGAAGCTACCACCGAGGTTGTCCGCCGACTTCCTCAGCTCGGTGTCGACTGTCTGCGGGTTGTAGGTGAACATCGCCTCGACGGTGCGCCCGGCCGTCGCGACCGCATCCTCGCGCGACTGCTCGGCCTGCCGGTCGTCCCAGTAGCGGTAGCCGTTCACGCCGCCGATGACCGCCGCCGCGGCGACCGCCACGCCGACGATGGCGAGCAGAATCTTGCCTCGAATTCCGTTCTGACCGCTCATGCTGTGCCCTCTCTGGCATGAGCGGAGCCCTCCGTGGTCACGCTCCGCTGCCTCCTCCGGGCCTGACCGCTCATGCTGTGCCCTCTCTGGCATGAGCGGAGCCCTCCGTGGTCACGCTCCGCTGCCTCCTCCGGGCCTGACCGCTCATGCCACGAACTCCACATCGGACACGCTCAGGCCGGCGTCGCCGCGGGTGACGGTCACTCGGAACCGGTAATACCTGGTCTGCGGCTCGGCTTGGCCCGCGTTGGTCAGTGTCTGTTTGGCGGCGACCAGGACGCGCGCGGAGCGGTCGTCGTCGCTCTCCAGCGCGGCCGCCACGATCTCACCATTGGAGACCACCTTGGCCTGCTGCACGATGCTGGTGAACGGGTCGACCCGTCCGTCGAACTCGGTTTTGAACTCGCCCGAGGCCAGCGACAGGATCCGATCGATGTCCTGCTTGGCCGAATCGGCGCGGATTGTGGTGAGGTTGACGACCGCCTGCCGGGCGGTCTGCACATATTCGTCGCGGTGCGCGTCGCGTTGCTCCGCCGAACGCACCGCGAACACCGATAGGGTCGCACCGCACACCAGCGCCAGGACCAGCAGCGCTGCGGCGCCCAGTGCGAGAAGCTGCGGGACGCGGCGGCCGCTGTTCTCCTTCTCGTCGGCGGGCGCGGCAGCGGCTTCGGCTTTCGCGAGAACGCCCGATTCCTGGTCGGCCGGCGTGTCGGCGGCTGAGGCGACCGCGTCCGGCTCCGTCACGGCGTCCGCGTCGTCAACGGAAGCCGGCCCGCTGTCCGCGGCGGGGCCGGATGTTCCGGCGCCGAGAACCGCGGCGCGGGCCGAGACGACCTCCGTAGCCGAGGTCTTGACATCTGTGGTGGTCGAGGTCTCGTTCCCCTCGACCGGAGGTCCGGCCGAGCGCACCGCACGTCGCCGCGTGCGGTGACCATCTCCGTTGATATCACTCATCGTTGCTGCTCCTCGAGCATCGCCTGCCAGCTCGACGGTACCGTGCCCGAACCGTCCGGTCCGATATCGCCCTGTCGGTACGTGCGCCCGTCGCTGCCGATGTAGACGCCGGTGTCCGGGTCGTACGCTCTCGCGGCGGCCGGTGTGCCGGCGCCGTAACTCGCGGGTGCGACACCCGCGGGTTCCCGCGCGAGCGGCGCGGCCGCGGGCGCGACCGGCTGCGGCGGGCCGATCGGCGGGTTGTTGCCCACCGGAACGTACCCGGTCCGGCACAACTCCGGCGTCGGGGCGCGTACACCGGGGACCTCCGCGCACGGCGTGTTGCGGATACCCCGCACGGCCTCGGGCGCGTCGTGCGGAACCTTGCAGTACAGGTTGGGGGGCGTGTCCACGGTGTCCAGTTCGCTGGGCGAGCGGCGCTGGTCCGGCGGGAGGAAGCCGGTGGTGCAGGCGGGAGGGTCGTTGACAACGGTCATGAAGTCGACCAGGGCACCGTACTCGAGCGGACCGCGGACCGCCGTGAGCAGCGCCGCGACCAGCGGCGGATAGACGACCAGGATCTGTTCCAGTCCGGCGTGATAGGTCACGGCAACCTGGCCGACGCTGACCAGGTTGGCCAGCACCAGCGGCAGGGTCGGCTTCAGGTCGTTGAACAGCGAACTCACCTGCTGCATCGCGGCGGGGCCTTTGCGCAGCACACCGCGCAGCGCGGGGTCGTGGCCGCGTAGCTGATCGGTCACGGTCGCCAGATCGGCGGTCCAGGAACGGATCGCGGCATCCGATCGGGTCTGGGTGTCCAGCAGCGGCCCGATCTGGTCGATCAGCTGCTTCGTCGGCTCCGCGTTGTTCTGCGCCTCCTGCACCAGCAACGCCGCGGAATCAATGAACCGCTGCAGATCGGGGCCCGCACCGTTGAACGCGAGGAACGCCTCGTCGATGACCTGTCGCAGGCGGGTGTCGGCGACGCTGGACAGCAGCCGGTCCGACTGGTCGAGCAGCGCCCCGACATCCTGCGGCAGCTTGGTGCGCTGCACCGGGATCACGCTGCCGTCATGCAGGTTGCCGTCCGTGCGGTGCTCGGCGGGCACCAGGTCGACGTACTGCTCGCCGACCGCCGACACGCTGCGCACCCACGCGTCGACGTCCGAGGGGATTTTGTAGTCGCTCGCAATCGACAGCTTCGCGTCGACCCCTGCGGGAGTGAGCCGAACCTCCTTCACCTGACCGACATTCGTGCCGCGGTAGGAGACGTTGGCCGTCGGGTAGAGACCGCCGGTCGCAGCCAGTTGGACCGTCACCTCGTAGCGCCCGATGCCGAACATCGCAGGCAGCTTGACATACGTCCCACCCATCACCACCAGGCCGATCACCGTCAGTACCGAGAAGATGATCAGCTGGGTGCGGACAAATCGAGTAAGCGTCACTGTCCCGGACTCCCTTGCGGCGCAGCATTGCCCGGCATGGGCACGGTCAGCCCAGGAATGGCGGGCAGGCCGGGGATCGGAGGAAGGCCGGGAATGGTCGGCGTCGGCTGCTGGCTCGCGGCGGGCGGGGGCGCCTGCAGCGGCCCGGTCGCCGGGTCACCGTTCTGGGCTGCCGTACCCGGCGCGAAGCTGCCGAGCGCGCCCTCGACGCCACCGAAGCGCCCACCCAGCGGTGTCCCGGTGAGGAAGTTCGAGTCCAGCCGCCTGCCCGTGATGTCCACCGTCATGAACAGATTCAGGTAGTCGCCCTTGATCGCGTGATCGAGGTTCTTCATCGGGAAGGGGAAGGTGAGCAGGATCTTCAGCGCCTCGGTGAGGTTGTTGCCCGTGTCGGCCAGCGATTGCAACACCGGCCATAGGCTGCGCAAGTTGGCCTTCAGATCATTGCCGCCCGCATCGATGATCCGCTGGGTGACATCGCTCAGCTCACCGAGCGCGGTGATCGCCCGTGTGATGTTCGCCCTGCGATCGGCCACCACGGTCAACGCGGGATGGATCTGCTCGATGGCGGCCGCAACCACGTCGCGCTGCTGGGCCAGCTGACCACCGAGCCGGTCGAGTCCGCTCATCGCGGCGATGATGTCCCCGGTCTGGTGGTCCAGGTTCGTGGTCAGTTCGTTCAGTTGCGGTAACAGGTCCCGGATCGCGTCCTCCCGGCCGGTGAACGCGGAATTGAGTTCCCGGGTAATGGTTTCCAGCTGGGACACGCCGCCGCCGTTGAGCACCACCGACAGCGAGGACAGCACCTGCTCGGTGGTCGGGAAGGCGCCGGCCCGCGCCAGCGGGATGACATCGCCGGGGCGCAGCCGGCCTTCGGCGGTCTGGTCGGTCGGCGCGGCCAGCTCGACATGGTTGGAGCCGAGCAAGCTGGTCTGCCCGATCTTGGCGACCGCGTTGGCGGGCAGCTGCACGTCCGGGTTCAGCGTGACGGTGACCAGCGCGTGCCAGTCCTCCACCTCGATCTTCGAGACCGTGCCGACCGTCACATCATGCACCCGCACCGGCGAATTCCTGGTCAGCGTGGTCACGTTCGGCATCTGGATGCGCACCTGGTAGGAGCCGGGCGCGGTGCCCTCGGTGCCGGGCATCGGCAGCGAGTTCAGCCCGTCCCACTGGCAGCCGGAAACCCCGAGTACCACCGCGAGCCCCACCGCGAGGGTGGCGGTCCGGCGCATTCGCCGCGTCGGCATCATCGCCCTCCTCCCGGAATGGCCAGTCCGGCAATGCCGTTCGGCACACTCACCGGCGCGGGTTGTGGCCGCGGCGGCGTTTCGCTCGCCACCCGCCCGGCCAGGCTGGGATCGGAATACACCAGCTGGTTCGGGAACGCGGTGACGCCGCTGGCCGGGTTCGCCATAATCGGCACGTAATTCATGGCAAGGGTGTTGAGGACCGGCGCAAGATACTGTGCGCAGAGATCGGCGCTGCGTTCGGAGTCGTTGGTCTCCAGCGCGCGCACCGACCCGCAGAGGAAGCTGAGCGGGTCGGCGAAGTTGGTCGGCGCGATGGCGCCGGTCAGGGTTCCCTGAGCGGGCTTGTAGATCTGGTAGAAGTTCACCAGTGCGGTCGGGCCGGAATGCAGCACCCGTTCCAGCTCAGGTCGCTTGTCTACCAGCACCTGGGTGGCATCGGCCAGCCGTTGCACACCCTCGGTGAGCTCGGTGCCGTTGCCCTCGATGAACCGGCGCACATCGACCACCGCCGCGTCCAGATTGTCCAGTCCGGCGCCGAGATCCGACGAGACATCGGCCAGCACCGAGGACACCGACGCGAGTCTGCCGCCGAACTGCACAATCTGCTCGTTGCTCGCCGCGAGCACGTCGACGAACTTCTGCAAGTTGCGGATTGTGCCGAACAGGTCGGTTCGTCTGTCCGACAACGTGTTCAGCGTGGCCGACAACTCATGCAATGTGTCGCGGAACTTCTGGCCGTTGCCGTCGAGATTGTCGGCGGCAGTGTTGATGAAGCGACCGAACGAGCCCTGCGCGTCGTCACCGACCGGGCCGAGCGTGGTCGCCAGCTTGGACAATTCCGCCTTGATGTCGTCCCATTCGACGGGCACAGCGGTGTGCTCGATCGGAATCTCGCTGCCGTCCTTCATCTTCGGCCCACCGGTATAGGCCGGCGCGAGCTGGATGAACCGCGCCGAGACCAGCGAAGGCGAGATGATCACGGCCCGCGCGTCGGCGGGGATGTCGATGCCGCGGTCGAGCGTCATCGCCACCTTCACCCGGTCGCTGCCCGGCTCGATCGAGTCGATCCTCCCGACCCGCACACCCAGCACGCGCACGTCGTCGCCCTGGTACAGGCCGGAGGTGGACGGGAAATAAGCCGTGATGCCGGTGGTTCCGATCCGGGTGATGCCGTTCCACGCACCCACCGCCACAAGGGCGGCGACCAGCACGCCCGCCATTACAAGCACCGAGCGGGGCAGTTTCCGTACTGCGCTCATGACCGAGCGATGCTCGGCTGTGCCTGTTGTTCGCTCGCTGCGCTCGCTCATGACTCCACCTCGCTGGCGCTCGGCTCCGCCATGACCGAGCGATGCTCGGCTGTGCCTGTTGTTCGCTCGCTGCGCTCGCTCATGACTCCACCTCGCTGGCGCTCGGCTCCGCCATGACCGAGCGATGCTCGGCTGTGCCTGTTGTTCGCTCGCTGCGCTCGCTCATCGCGGCGGCTCCTGGGTCGCGGGTTCGATCGACGGGAACGGCTCCAGGTAGCTGCGCAGGTCGTCGGGCAGGTGCTGCGGCCACAGCAGGGCGTCCACCATCGGCTGCAGCAACTTGCTGCTCGCATTGACCACGTACGCCTGGAAGTAGGGGCCGCTGCCGACCTGCTCGCCGAGGGCGGCCGCGAACGGACCGAGCCCGACGAGCGCGTCGGCGAGGTTCTGCTTGTTCTTCTGCAACAGGGCAAGTACCGAATTCAGCTTGTCCAGCGCTGGTTTCAGCTGCGCCTCATTGTCGGCGACCAGACCGGACAGCTGCTGGGCCAGGCCGTTCACGTAGACGATGAGCTGGCCGAGCGCGGTGCGGCGCCGATCCAGCTCACCGAGCAGCTCGTTGCCGTCCAGCAGGAGCGCGTTGATCTGGTTGCCTCGGTCGGCGAGGATCTTCGTGACGCTCTGCGCCCGCTTCAGCAGGTCTGACAGCGCCTCGTCGCGCGCGTTGATGCTGCGCGAGAGCGCGGTGACGCCATCCAACGCCGACCGGAGCGGGGCGGGGGTGTCGGCGAAGGTCGCCGAGAGCGCGTCGAGGGTCTGGTCGACCTTCTCCATGTCCAGGCCATGCACCGTGCCCGCCAGATCGCCCAGCGCCTCGTTGAGCGAGTACGGCGATGTCGTGCGGTCCAACGGAATCGTGTCGTCGGTACGCAGCGCCCGGGAGCCGGACGGCGTGACCTCCAGCGACTTGCTCCCGAGCACCGTGTTGGTCTTGATCGCCGCCGACGTCTTCTCCCCCAGCACGATCGATTCGTCCAAGGTGAACCGGACAAGCACTTTCGCTCCGTCCAGGCCGACCTTGTCCACCCGGCCGGAGCGCACGCCGGCGACCTGGACCGGGTCGCCGGGCACCAGGCCGCCGGCGTCGGCGAAGTACGCGGTGAACGTCGCACCGGACCGGATGAACGGCAGCCGGTCGAATTGCAGTGCCGACAACGCCACCGCCACCGCCAGCACGAGGCCGACGATGCCGAGGGTGATGGCGGTTGATCGCTGCTCGTTCATCGGTTCTCGGCACACCTTCCGGTCGTCTGCGCGGCGGGCATGTTGATCTTCATGGTCTTCCCGTCCGGGCCGTCCACCAGGAAATTCGTCCCGCAGACGTAGAGCTGGAGGAAAGAGCCATAGGAACCGATCCTGATCAGCTGCCGGTAGGTCGAGGGAAGCCGGTCCAGCACCCACTGGACGGTGTCGGAGCCCGCGTCGAGGTTGGTGGCGAGGCGGCCGGTCTGCTCGATGGTGTCCTTCAGGTCCGGGCGGGCCTGGCCGAGCAGGCCGGTGAGGTCGCCGGTAGCTCCGGCGATGCGCGGAATCGCGTCGCCGATCTGGTCTTTGTCGGCGGCCAATCCGCTGATCAGCCGTTGCAGTTCGGCGAGTGTGGTGGCGAACTGGTCGCCGCGCTGATCGATGGTCTGCAACACGGTGTTCAGGTTGTCGATCACGCTGCCGATCAGCGCGTCCCGGTCGGCCAGGGTCTTGGCGAACGAACCACCGCTGTTCAGCAGGGATACCAGCGTGCCACCCTGGCCCTGGAAGATCTGCAACAGCGCGTTGGTCAGGTCGTTCACCTGGCCGGGATCGAGGCCGCGCAGCAGTGGCTTGAACCCACCGAGCAGCATGTCCAGATCCAATGCCGGCGCGGTCTGCTCCGTGCCGATGGTGCCGCCCTTCTGCAACACATAATTGGAGCCGGGGCCATCGAGCAGTTCCATATACCGGTCGCCGACCAGATTTTCGTACTTGATCGCCGCGCGCGTACTGGTGAGCAGTTCGTATTTGCGGTCGACGGCGAACTCGACGTGCGCGAGATAGTCTTTGCCGACCTTCACCGAGGTGACCGAGCCGACCGGAACGCCCGCGATGCGCACCTTCGCGCCGGGCAGCATCCCGGAGGAACTGGTGAACACGGCGTGATAGCTGTTCTCCCTGGCGAAGCGCATCTGGCTGAACACGACGGCCAAGCCGGCGAAGACCAGCGTCATCACCAGGGTGAAGATTGCCAGCTTGACGGTCGTCGCGGTGTTTTTCACGGTCGCGGCACCCCCGGCAGTCCGGCGAACAGGATCTGGAAGATCTTGGGCGGGTTGACAGTCAATGTCGTCGACGGCGTGTACACGTGACCTTCCGAAGTGTCTGTGACGACATAGTCGGCGTGGCTGCCCGGCTCGCGGTCCAGTATTCCCGCGCATTGCGGCCCGCCGGTCGCGTTCACCTTCGGCAAATCCTGTGCGTAGGTGTAGGGATCGGGGCCGTAGATGAAGCCCGCGTTCAGCGCGACGCCTTCCTGCAAACCGCCGAAGACCGCCTCGCCGAGCGGAAGCGCCTTACCGAGACCACCGATCAGGCAGAACAGCGCGGGCGCGTACTCCTGCAGCAATCCGGTGGTCGGGCGAAGCAGATCCAGCGCCGTGACGAGCTGGTTCTCGTTCTCGCGCAGTACCGAACCGGTGGTATCGGCCAGCCCGATGAGGTTCATCAGCACGTCGTCGAGGCTGCCCTGCTCCTCGACCAGGGTATTGCTGGTAACGGTAGCGTTGTCGAGGGTGCGTAACAGGTCGTTCGCCGTGTCCGCGTAGAGATTCGTTACGTCGCTGGTCTTCGCCAGGTCCTGTTGCAGCGTGGGCAGCGACGGGTTGATGTCGCGCAGGTAGGCGTCACTCTGGGCGAGCAGGTCGCCGAGCTTCTGCCCCCGGCCCTGTAACGCGGTACCCAGCGCGGACAGCGTCGCGTTCAGTTTCTGCGGCTCGATCTTGGCGAGCACGTCGGTCAGATGTTGGAACAGCGTGTTGAACTCGACGGTCACCTGCTGCGCCGTCACGGTCGCGCCCGGTTTCAGCGAGGAAGACGAAGGCTGCCCGGGAACAACGAAGTTGACGTACTTCGCGCCGAACACGGTGGTGGACCGGATGTCGACGCCCGCGTTCGACGGCACGAGCTTCAGCATTTCCGGATCGAGAGCCAGCGTCAGCTTTGCTCCGTCGGCGGTGTGATCGACGGCCGCGACGCGACCGATGTCGACACCGCGCACCTTCACCTTGGCGTCCGGGTCGAGGACCAGGCCGCTGCGCGGAGCGTCGACGGTCACGGTGGCCGTGGTGGTGAACCCGCCGACGAACATGGTCAGCGCGACGGCGACGAGCGCGACGAGCGCGAGCACCATCCCGGCTCCTGCCAGTTTCAGGCCGAGCCCGCCGCGCAGCGCCTTCTTCAGGCCGCTTTCTGCTTGCTTCGATTCCGCCATGTCGCTTATCCGGAGAGATGGAAGTTGCCGGAGGTGCCGTAGATGGCCAGCGAGATCAGCAGGGTCACCGTGACTACCGCGACCAATGAGGTCCGCACCGCGTTGCCCACCGCGATGCCCACACCGACCGGACCGCCCGCGGCGTTGTAGCCGTAGTAGGTGTGGATCATCATCACAGCCAATGCCATGAAGATCGCCTGGGCGAATGACCAGAGGATGTCGCTCGGTATGAGGAAGGTGGAGAAGTAGTGGTCATAGACGCCCGCCGACTGCCCGTAGATCACCACGGTGGCGAATCGGCTCGCGAGGAACGACGCGATCACCGCGAGCGCGTAGAGCGGGACGATGGCGATCATCCCGGCCAGCACCCGGGTGGCGACGAGGTACGGCACCGGCCGGATCGCCATCGATTCCAGCGCGTCGATCTCCTCGGCCACCCGCATGGCGCCCAGCTGCGCGGTCGAACCCGCCCCGATGGTGGCGGCAAGACCGATGCCGGAGATGACCGGCGCCGCGATGCGAACGTTGATGAACGCCGCGAAGAAACCGGTGAGCGCCTCGACGCCGATGTTGCCGAGTGAGCTGTAACCCTGCACCGCGATGGTGCCGCCTGCGAACAGGGTGAGGAATCCGACGATCACCACCGTGCCGCCGATCACCGCCAGAGCGCCGGTGCCCATGCTGATCTCGGCGATCAGCCGGATCGTCTCGGTCCGGTAGTGCACCACCGCCCTCGGAATGGAACCGATCGTCTGGGCGTAGAACACGGCATGTTTGCCTACCGCATCGAGCGAGTCCGACATCCGGCGCATGCGTCGCACCGTCCGCGGGAAGCGGGATTCGAGCACGAAGGACATCGCGTCACCGCGCCGTGAACTTGATGCCGACGGCGGTGACCACCACGTTCACTACGAACAAGGCCATAAAAGCGAAGACTACGGTCTGATTCACCGCATCACCGACACTCTTCGGTCCACCTTTGACATTCAGGCCCAGATAACAGGCGACCAGCCCCGCGATCAGCCCGAACAATCCGGCTTTCACCTCGGAAATGATCAGCTCGGGCAGATGAGTGAGCAATGTGATGCCATTGACGAACGCGCCGGGATTCACGTCCTGCAGATATACCGAGAACAGAAACCCTCCGACGATACCGATGGTGCACACCAGGCTGTTGAGCATCAGCGCGACGAACATCGAGGCGAGCACCCGCGGCACCACCAGGCGGTGCACCGGGTTGATACCGAGCACCCGCATCGCGTCGATTTCCTCGCGAATGGTGCGGGCGCCGAGGTCGGCGCAGATCGCGGTGGCACCGGCGCCCGCGACGATGAGCACGGTGACGATCGGCCCCACCTGAGTGACCGAGCCGAACGCCGCGCCGGCGCCGCTGAGGTCGGCCGCGCCGATCTCGCGTAACAGAATGTTCAGCGTGAAGCTCACCAGAACGGTGAACGGAATCGCGACCAACAATGTGGGAACAATCGATACTCGCGCGATGAACCAGGATTGGTCGATGAACTCGCGCCATTGAAAGGGTCTTCGCACGCTGGAACGCGCGACCTCGGCGGTGAGTTCGAAGAACCCACCGACGGCCCGCAATGGCACGGCAAGGACCTCGTTCATCCGCGATCCTCCTTGCTCAACTGCGTATACAGCTCACGGCACGGACGTCCACCGTGGCCGCACCGCCTCAACGATTAGAACACGTTCACCGTGCTGCCGGAAGTCTTTCAACACATTTGAAGTGCTATTTATCTGAAGATCGGCATTCAAATTGAAACCGGTGTCAGTACGGAAAGATCCCACCCTTGTGAGGCGTCACACGTTCCGCAAGCACATGTCTACCAAGTGCTGAACTCATGATCAACAGTTGGACGATTGACCAGTAGCACATCGGCGCCGTCCTCCGACGAACGGCTCATCCCAAATCGATGAGCGAGGAGGCGGAGAATGTCCGTCCGGCCGGACGCTCGGCGAAGTAGCCACTCAACGTGTCCGCCAGGTCGTCCACCGACCACTGACCGCCCGCGGCGTCGAACCGGCGCTCCACGACCGGTGCCGCCATGAGCGCGACCATCGCCCCGTACACCACGAACAGCTGCCCGTTGACCGCGTCGGCGGCGGGCGAAGCGAGATAGGCGACCAGCCGGGCCACATGATCGGGCGACAGCGGGTCGATCTCCCCCTCAGGGGCGGCACTGAACACCGCCTCTGTCATCGCGGTCCGCGCCCGCGGCGCGATCGCGTTGGCACGCACGCCGTAGCGCGACAGCGCCCG
Organism: Nocardia sp. NBC_00881; assembly: GCF_045207455.1. NCBI lineage: Bacteria > Bacillati > Actinomycetota > Actinomycetes > Mycobacteriales > Nocardiaceae > Nocardia > Nocardia sp. NBC_00881. The sequence goes on along the minus strand of NZ_CP108798.1, from coordinate 6,301,511 downwards.
CGCTGCCGAGAGGGTGAGCGCGGTGATGCCCGCCTTCGCGGCGCCATAGTTGGCCTGCCCCTCCGGTCCGAGCAACCCCGCCTCCGAGGAAGTGTTGACGAGCCTGCCGTAGACCGGAGCACCCACCTCCTTGGATTTGCCGCGCCAATACGCGGCCGCGTTGCGCGACAACAGGAAATGACCGCGCAAATGAACCGCGAGCACCGCGTCGAAGTCCTCGTCGGACATATTGAACAGCATTCGGTCGCGGGTGATACCCGCGTTGTTGACCACGATGTCTACCGAGCCGAAGGCTTCCTCCGCAGTGCCGATCAGCGCATCGGCAGTGACGCGCTCGGCAATGCTGCCCGCGACGAACTCCGCCTTTGCCCCCAACGCGCGAATCTCGGCGAGGGTATCGGCCACCGAGTCCGATTCCGACAAGTCGTTGACCACGACCGAAGCACCCGCTCCGGCCAGCGCGAGCGCTTCGGCCCGCCCAAGTCCGGCGCCGCCGCCGGTCACGATCGCCACTCGGCCCGCAAGGCTCAGATCTTTGCTCACGCGGCCGACTTTAGAACGTGTTCCAACTTCCGGCAAGGGTCGGGCTACTGCAGACGCAGCGCCGCCTTCGGACATTGCGCGACGGCGTCCTCCACCGCGGCGAGCCGATCGGCGGACACCTCGGCCTCCGCGATGTGCAGCACGTCGTCATCGTCGAGTTCGAACACGTCGGGGGCGATTCCGACACAGATCCCGTTCGCTTCACATTGGTCCAGATCGACACTGACTTTCATGAGAACTCCTTTACCAACGCCGTGCTCGAAGCCTAACAAGCCGAGGCGACCGACCGGGTCGGCATCGACCCGTTCCACTCCCAATACTGGAACATGTTTCAGTCGATATGCAATGATCGAGAGAACCCGAAACGACGAAGGCTCGGTCCTACCCACCCCGCCGACTCCGCAAGCTCCGTCGGCTGACCATCCCCCATGAGGTATTGCCATGCGCATTGCGTACACGCCGCAACAGGAGGAGCTACGCGCGGAGCTGCGCGACTACTTCGCGCGGCTCATCACCCCGGAGCGCCGAGCGGCGCTGAGCGCGCAGACCGGCGAGTACGGGCAGGGCAACGTCTACCGCGAGGTCGTCCAGGAGATGGGCCGTGACGGCTGGCTGGCGCTCGGATGGCCCAAGGAGTACGGCGGCCAGGACCGCCCGACCATGGACCAGCTGATCTTCACCGACGAGGCCGCGATCGCGGGCGCGCCGGTGCCGTTCCTGACCATCAACTCGGTCGCGCCGACGATCATGCACTACGGCAGCGAGGAGCAGAAGAAGTTCTTCCTCCCCAAGATCGCGGCCGGTGAGCTGCACTTCGCCATCGGCTATTCCGAACCGGGCGCGGGCACCGACCTGGCCAGCCTGCGCACCACCGCCGTGCGCGACGGCGACGACTACGTGATCAACGGCCAAAAGATGTGGACGAGCCTGATCGCCTACGCCGACTACGTCTGGCTGGCTGTGCGCACCGATCCGACGGCCAAGAAGCACAAGGGCATCAGCATGCTCATCGTGCCGACCACGGCCGAGGGCTTCTCCTGGACCCCCGTGCACACCATGGCGGGCCCGGACACCAGCGCCACCTATTACCAGGACGTCCGGGTGCCCGCGAGTGCGCTGGTCGGTCAGGAGAACGGCGGCTGGGCGCTGATCACCAACCAGCTCAACCACGAGCGCGTCGCGCTCACCTCGGCCGGGCCGCTGGCGCTGGCCCTGCGTCAGACCGTGGAGTGGGCGAGCAACACCAAGGCCGGCGACGGCTCGCGGGTGATCGACCGGGAATGGGTACAGCTCAACCTCGCCAAGGTGCACGCCAAGGTCGAGTACCTGGAGCTGCTGAACTGGGAGATCGCCGGCCGGGCCGATGCGGGCGGCGACGCGGCTCCGCGTCCGTGGGACGCCTCGACCTGCAAGGTGTACGGCACCGAGCTGGCCACCGAGGCCTACCGCCTGCTCATGGAGGTCCTGGGTCCGCAGGCCTATCTGCGCCAGGACTCCCCCGGCGCCGAACTTCGCGGGCGGCTGGAGCGGATGCACCGGGCCGCGCTCATCCTGACCTTCGGCGGCGGCACCAACGAGGTCCAGCGCGACATCATCGCCATGACCGCCCTTAAGCAGCCTGCCGCGGCGCGCTGATCGAAAGCAGGTAGACCACCATGGATTTCACTCCTACCGAAGCCCAACTGGATCTCGCTCGGCTGACCGGCGAGGTGTGCGGCAAGCTGGTCACCGCCGACCGGCTGCGCGAACTCGACACGGCCGGCGGGGGCGGCGGGGCGGGAACGAACACCGAGCGGTTCGACGAGACGCTGTGGAGTTCGCTCGCCGAGACCGGCGTGCTCGCGGCGGCCCTGCCCGAGTCGGTCGGTGGCAGCGACCTCGGCCCGCTCGAACAGACCGCCATCCTGCGTGAGCTGGGCAAGCATGTCGCGGCCGTGCCGTATCTGTGGTCGATCGTCGTCGGCGCGGGTGCGCTGGCCCGGTTCGGCGATGCGGCGCAACAAGATCGAGCCGCCCGGGCCGGTGCGGGCAGCATCATCCTCACCGCGGCGCTGGCCGAGGAGCGCAATTGGGAGCCCACCCAGCCGACCACCACCGCGGTCGAAACCGACGGCGGCTGGCGGCTCACCGGCGCCAAGACCACCGTGCCCTTCGCCGAGCGAGCCGAGCGAATCCTGGTTCCCGCCACGGTGTCCGGCGCAACGGCGGTCTTTCTCGTCGATCCCGCTGCCGCGACCGTGACGGCCCAGCAGGTCGTCGACCGCAGCCCGGAGTTCGCCGTCGAATTCACCGATACGCCGGCCGAACTGGTCGGTGGCGTGGCCGACGGCGCGGAGATCCTGGACTGGATCCTCGCCCGCGCCTGGCTGGGCCTGAGCGCCCTGCAGCTCGGGACCGTGGAGCGGGCGCTCGAGCTCGTCGCCGAGTACGCGAGGGAGCGTACGCAGTTCGGCAAGGCAGTCGGCAGCTTCCAGGCCGTCGCCCAGCGCCTCGCCGACGCTTACATCGACGTCCAGGGCCTGCGCCTGACCGTGACCAAGGCCGCGTGGTTACTGTCGGAGAACCTGCCCGCGGCCGAAGCCGTGCACACCGCCAAGTTCTGGGCGGCGGACGCGGGCCACCGAGTCGCGCACACCGTCGTCCACGTGCACGGCGGCGTCGGCATCGACCGCGACCACATCGTGCACAACTACTTCACCGCGGCAAAGCACAACGAGTTCGCCCTCGGCACGGGCACCGATCACCTGCGCGCGCTCGGCGCGCTGCTGGCCACGTAACCGAGATCTCGAATCGGCCCGCATGGCATCTTGCCTGCGGGCCGATTCGCTTGTCCCGGCCGTCAGCCTTCGAACTTCGCCAAATGCTCGGCAATCGCCGGTACGTCCAGGGCACCCTGACATACCGCGAGGACGAATCGCTCGGCGTCGTCGACGTCGAAGTGTGCATTCAGCGGATGGCCGTTGATCTGCAGGAAAACCCAGGTCGCGTACCATGCCAATCGCTTGTTGCCATCGACCAAGCCGTGGTTGCGTGCGATCGATTCCATCAGCGCGGCAGCCTTCTGCCACACCTCCGGGTAGGCGTCCTGGCCGAATACGCTGGACTGCGGTCGAGCAAGAGCCGAGTCGAGCAGGCCGTAGTCACGGACCGCCGGAGTACCCAGCCGCTCAGGGAGACTCAGCAGTTCAGGCAGCGTCAGGTACTCCATCAGGCCAGCCTCCGGTTCAGCTCCTCACTGACTCGCAGGACGTGATCAGCAGCCTCGTTGAAGAGTCTGGAATGCTCATTGATCGCCTTGATGACAGCGTCGTGGACGAACTGCTGCATACTGCGGCCCTCCGCCTCCGCACGTCCGCGCAAGGCCGCGAGCTCCGCCTCGGAAAACCGAATGTTCAGACCAGCCATTGCTCGATGGTACCGCGCGGTACCGCCTGACACCGACCGGATTCAATCGGCCGGAGTCGACATCAAGTAGCGCTGAAGCGTGGGGGCCATGTCGGCGATGAGCTGGGTGGGGGTCATGACAACCACCGGGGGCAGACGCAGGACGTAGCGACAAAGGGCCAGTCCGAGGAGCTGCGTGACTACGAGGCCACCCCGGCGGGGCGCGTCGGCGGGATCGCCGAAGCGCAGGACAGCGGGCAATACCTGCTGGGCGAAGATCGTCCGGACCCGCTCGGTGACCGCGTCGTCGGCGATCGACGAGCGCAGCAGGGTGAGCAGCACCTCCCGGTTCGGCTGCTCCTCCCAAATTGCCAGAAAGCGGCGAACCAGCAACTCCCCCAGAGCCTTCGGCTCGGCCGCGCCCAGGTCGGGCAGTTCCAGATCGATGTCGACCGCGGCTGCGAACAGGCCATCTTTGCTGCCGAAGTACCGCATGACCATGGACGGATCGATGTCCGCGTCGGCGGCGATGGCACGGATGGTCGCCCTGCGGAAGCCCTCGGCGGCGAAGCGGGAGCGGGCGGCCTCGAGAATCGCGGCACGCGTCGCGTCCGAGCGGCGCACGGGGGGTTGATCGGGCTCGATAGGCATGCCAACAAGTGTAGGCCAACAACTGTTGACTTACCAGCCAGGGCGAAGTTACAGTTATGCCAACAAGCGTTGACCTACAGACGTTGACACGAGGAGTCCCGATGAACGCCATTCCGAACCCGTTGCCCCCGACCACTTCCGTGGTGATCGTCGGCGCGGGCCCCGCCGGACTGACCGCCGCCATCACCTTGGCCGACGCGGGCCTGGATTTCGTCCTGCTCGATCGGCTCACCGAAGGTGCCAACACCTCACGCGCCGCAGTGGTGCACGCCAGGACATTGGAGGTCCTCGAGCAGCTCGGCATCGCCGAGGAACTGGTCTCGACGGGAATCGTCGTACCGCGCTTCACCGTTCACGATGGTGGCCGCACACTGGCCACCATCCAGTTCGACGGACTTCCGACGCGCTACCCGTACACTCTGATGACTCCGCAGGACACCACCGAGGCGGTCCTGCTGAAGCGCCTGCGGAAGGCGGGCGGCGAGGTGCACCGACCCTACGTGGTAAGCCGGGTGATCGACGAAACCGACGGCGTAACGGTCGAATACACCGACGCCGCAGGCGCAGAGGGCAGTATCCGCGCCGACTACGTGATCGGCGCCGACGGCATGCACAGCATCGTCCGCGAAGCGGCCGGAATCGGGTTCACCGGTGCCACCTACGCGGAATCCTTCGTCCTCGCCGACGTGCGGATGGACTGGCCGATCGCCCGCGACGAAGTGGCGCTGCATCTTTCGCCGGAAGGTGTCACCGTGGTCGCGCCGCTGCCGGACGACCACGAACCCAACCGCTACCGGGTGGTGGCCACCCTGGAGACGGCGCCCGAGCGCCCGACCGTCGAGGACATTCAAGCCATCCTGGACACACGCGGCCCCGGCGGCCAGGTGAAAGTCCGCGAAGTGTTGTGGAGCTCGCGCTTCCGGGTGCACCACCGGGTCGCCGACCACTACCGCGCGGGCCGCATCCTGCTCGCGGGTGACGCCGCCCACGTGCACAGCCCTGCCGGCGGCCAAGGCATGAACACCGGCATCCAGGACGCGGCCGCGCTCGGCCCGCTGCTGACGCGGGTACTGGCGGGCGAGCCGGACACGCTACTGGACAGCTACGAAGCGACCCGCCGCCCTGTCGCGCTCGGCGTCGTCTCGTTCACCGACCGGATGACGAAGATGGCGACCGTGCGTCCGCGCCCGGCACGCCTGCTGCGCAACCTGACGCTCTCGACACTGGGCCGAATCCCCGCCTTTCGCTACCGCCTGGCCTTCCAACTCGCCGAACTGGCAAACCGCTGAACTGCGCCGACAAGTCATCGATACGTCGCCAGACACCGGAATAACTGAACTACTTCAGAACTTACCGTAGGATGGTGACATGGCCACCAAAAGCTTTCCGTTCAGCGACCTGATTCGTAAGCAGACGTCGGTGTTCCCAGCTCTCGACGACGCCGATGTCATCCTCGAACGCCGCGACGCCGAGAACCTGGTGTTGTCCAGGTCCGAGCGATTCGAGGCCAAGGAAACGGCGGTGCGACTGCTTGCCCGAACGATCGCCATCATCGCAAAATCGAACCGGAGCCTGGCGGAAGAAGTCTTCGCGGAGGAGCTACCGTGGCTCAAGTGGCTGCCCGATACGGGCCGTGCAGAGGCGGCCGCCGAGCTGCTCGACCATTTGATCGCGGGAGCCGATACGGGCCTGTTCACTCCGTTCGCTCGGGATCTCGTTGCCTGGCAACACACGGCTGAGGTCTACGCACAGCCGGAGCTGGCACGTCGACTGACCGGCCCGTTCGACCCTTCGGAATTCACCGAGATAACCCGTCCAGGAAATGCGGAATGAAGCTCCGCAGAGGCGACGAGGTCCCGCGGCCCAACCCCTGGCGAATTGTTCTGCACGACCTGAACGCAGCACGGGGTTGGGCCGATCTACTTGCCCAGGCACCAGGAAATCTGGACCGAGCCCGGGTCGACATCACCAGCGACCCACGGAGCGTCGCCAACCCTTCGCGGCAGCACCGACTGAAATTCGGCCTCACATCAATCAAGTTGGGCGATACAGAATTAGAGCAGTGGCAATACGAGATCACCGGCGGTGGCCGAATCTGGTACGCGATAGATGATGCCAACCGGATTCTGTACCTGACACTCGCTGGTACCGGTCACCCAAAGCAGACCGACCGTCGACGGTGACGCTCTAGTCGAGGCGCGCCGCAGGGCCGGCGGTCAGTTCGCAATGGCCGATCACGTTCTACTTCGAACTCGCCTCCGTGTGCTCGTCGGCGGGACGTGCCTGGGTCTGCTCCTTCGCCCAGCGGTAGTCGGGCTTGCCTGCGGGCGAGCGCTTGATTTCGTCGACGAACCACAGGCTGCGCGGTTGCTTGTAGGACGCGATCTCCTGGGAGAGCATCGGACGCAGTTCCGCCAAGGTCGGCCGGTTCTCGGTGCGGCATTGCACCACGGCGACGACCCGTTGACCCCACCGCTCGTCGTCGACGCCGACCACTAGCGCGTCGAAGATCTCCGGGTGCGTCTTGAGCGCACCCTCGACCTCCTCGGGGTAGATCTTCTCGCCGCCACTGTTGATGCTGACCGATCCGCGGCCGAGCATAGTGACGCTGCCGTCCTCCTCGACCCTCGCGAAGTCGCCGGGGATGGCGTAACGAATCCCGTTGAACTCCTTGAAAGTCGCCGCGGTCTTCACCTCGTCCTTGTAGTAGCCGAGCGGAATGTGCCCGCGCCTGGCCAGAATGCCGACCATGCCGGATCCGGGCTGCACGGGATTGCCGTCGTCGTCGAGCACATCGGTGGAGGCGTCGATCTTCACCCGGGGGCCTCCGGTGTGTGTCGCGCCCTTGGCCACGATGGACAGCCCACCGAAGCCGGTCTCCGAGGAGCCGATCGAGTCGGAGATCATCCGGTTCGGCAGCAGCTCCAGGAACTGGTCCTTGAGCGCGGGCGAGAAAAGCGCCGCGCTGCTGGCCATCACGTACAGGCTTGAAAGGTCATACGGCTGGCCGGTTTCCGGGTTGCCCTCGATCAGTGCGTCCAGCATCGGGCGGGCCATCGCGTCACCGGTGATGAAGATGAGGTTGATCTTGTGCTTGTCGATGGCCTGCCACACCCCGTGCCCGGAGAATTCCGGCATCATCACGGCCTTGCCGCCGCCGAACAGACTGTGGAAGGTGGCCCACTGCGCGCCGCCGTGAATCATCGGCGGGATCGGGAACCGCACCATGGCCGGGTTGCCCGCGCCCACTTTCGCCAACTCCCATTCGTCCTGGACGTATTCGCCGGTGACGAAGTTGATCCCCGCGCCGAGCACGCGCCACACATCCTCCTGGCGCCACATCACTCCCTTGGGCATGCCGGTGGTGCCGCCGGTATAGAGCATGTACAGGTCGTCCGGGGAACGATCACCGAAGTCGCGCTCGCCCGAGGACTGCGCGAGCACCGCTTCGTACTCCACCGAATCGGCTGCGGTGGGGATCGTTCCGGCCGTATCGTCGTCCACGACGACAACGGTGTGCAGCGTCGGGGTGTTCGGGCGGACCGCGGACACCTTGTCGCTGTAGCGGCGCTCGTGGATCAGCGCGACCATGTCCGAATTGTCGAAGATGTACTGCAACTCGTTCTCGACATATCGGTAGTTCACGTTGATCATCACGGCGCGCGCCTTGAAGATCGCGACCATCGCCTCGACGGCCTCGATCGTGTTGCGTGAGTAGATGCCCACCTTCTCGCCCGGACGGACTCCCCGTTCTTGCAGGTAGTGAGCGAGTTTATTGGCCCGCTCCTCCAGTTGGGCGAAGGTGACCTCGCGGCCGTCGTCGGCCAGCGCGACGCGGTCGGGCATCAGGTCGATGGCATGTTCGACAAGGTCCGCTATGTTGTAGCTCACAGTCTTAAAAATAGAACGTGTTACTGTTTCTGACAAGGCTCGAAGTCAGGAGATCAGCAATGCCGCACTGCCTCGTCGAGAAGCGCGACCATGTCCTCATCGTGACCATGAACCGGCCCGAGGCGCGCAACGCGCTGTCGGCGGAGATGATGGCGATCATGCGTGACGCCTGGGACCAGGCGGACAACGATCCGGATATCCGGGTGGCGATCCTGACCGGCGCGGGCGGCGCGTTCTGCGCGGGCGCCGACCTCAAGGCGATGACCTCCCAGCACCCCGGCGATTCGTTCGCGGGCGGCGGCTGGGATCTGTCCAAGATCGAGGCGCTGCTCAAGGGCCGCAGGCTGACCAAGCCGCTGATCGCGGCCGTCGAGGGTCCCGCCATCGCGGGCGGCACCGAGATCCTGCAGGGCACCGACATCAGAGTGGCCGGCGAAAGCGCGAAATTCGGGGTGTCCGAGGCACGGTGGGGTCTGTTCCCACTAGGCGGCTCCGCGGTGCGACTGGTCCGCCAGATTCCCTACACCGTGGCCGCGGACATCCTGCTGACCGGCCGGCACGTCACCGCCGCGGAGGCCAAGGAAATCGGCCTGATCGGACACGTGGTGCCGGACGGAACAGCACTGGACAAGGCACTGGAACTCGCCGCGCAGATCGCCGCCAACGGACCACTGGCGGTGCAGGCCATCCTGCGCACCATCCGGGAAACCGAGGCCATGACAGAGGAAGACGCATTCAAGATCGACGCCGAACTCGGTACGGCGGTATTCCGTTCGGCCGACGCCAAAGAGGGCCCGAAGGCGTTCACGGAGAAGCGCAAGCCAACCTTCACAGGCAACTGAGAGCACCGCTTCAGCGGCGCGAGCACGGGCCCGAAGGCGGCCCCGGAGCGTAACCACAAAGGGACCCGGGAGCACCGCCAGTCGGAAACCGAGAGCACAACGCCCCCGCTGCGCGCACGCATCGGGGGCCCCGCACCAGGCTCAGTCGGCGCCCGGGTAGTCCATCCAGAACGGCTCCCACTGATGGCCGTCCGGATCGATGAAGGTGCGGCCATGCATGCCGACCTGCGCCTCCTGCGCCCGCTTATCCTCGTTCACCTCTTCGGTCCCGCCCGCGGCCAGCGCGGCAGCGGTAAGGCTGTCGACCTCCTCAGCACTACCGAGCGCGAGCGCGTACGCGGCATTGATCGCCGCCTTCGTATCGGCCACCGGCCGCTTGCTGAAGGTGGTGAAGAAATCCTTGGTGAGGAGCATCAGGCAGATGTTGTCGTCGACCACGATGCAGGCGGCGTTGTCGTCGGTGAACTCCTGATTGACCTTCCAGCCCAGCGCTTCATAGAAGCCCTTCGACCGGTTCAGGTCGGCTACGGGGAGATTGACGAAGATCATCTTGCTGCTCATTGGCCACTTCCTCTCAAGCGAGTTCGTTCGTGTCACTGGCTATGACGGCGGCGGGACGGCGAATTCATCGCCGAGGTGTACGTGACGCACCGCATAGCGCAGATAGGTTTAATGATCTTGATCTTCGCAGGTAGGCGCGTCGAAGACCTGTTCTGTGTCGGTGGCCTGTGGCATGGTGACAGCCATGAACGACTCGTCCGGCTCCCCCGCCGGCCTCGCTCCCGATGTGCTTGCCGCGTTCGAGACCCATCGCAGAGAGTTGTGCGCCTACGCCTACCGGATGCTCGGCTCCTCCTTCGAGGCGGAGGACGCGGTCCAGGAGACCTTGACCCGGGCGTGGAAGTCCTATCACTCGTTCGAGGGTCGCGCCAGCCTCCGGTCCTGGCTGTACAAGATCGCCACGAACGTCTGTCTCGACATGATCGACGGCCCGCAACGCAGAGCGCGGCCGATGGATCTGTCCGGCCCGTCCCGGCCCGATTCGCCGCTGCCCGCACCGCAGCCCGACTATGTCTGGGTCGAGCCGATCCCGAACGCGCTGGCCTTCGGCGCCGACCCGGCCGAGCACGCCAGCGCCAAAGACACGCTGCGCCTCGCGTTCGTCGCCGCCTGCCAGCACCTGCCCGCCACCCAGCGCGCGATCCTGATCATGCGTGAGGTGCTGCGATTCTCCGCCAACGAGACCGCCGAGGCGCTCACCATGTCGCCCGCATCCGTGAACAGTGCGCTACAACGGGCGCGCGCCACCATGTCCAAAGTTCAGCCGACGGCCACCGACACCTACGACGAGACCGACGAAGACCAGCGCAGGCTCGTGGACAACTTCGTCAAGGCGTTCGAGGCCTACGACATGGACACGCTCACTACACTGCTGAAAGCTGATGTCGCGCTGTCCATGCCGCCGATCGAGCTGTGGATCTCCGGCCCGGAGAACGTGGCTGCCTTCATGCTCGGCACCGGAGGCGCCTGCCGCGATTCGCGGATGGTCCGGCTCGAGGGCGCCAACGGTCTACCAGCCTTCGGCCACTACAAGCTGGGCGACGAGCCTGGTGTGTGGGTGCCGTGGTCGATCACGGTGCTGGAACTCGACGGCGGCACCATTTCCGGCCTGAACTTCTTCTTGGACACCGAGAAGCTCTTTCCCTTGTTCGGTCTCGCACCGGAACTGCGCGAGGCTTGACCGACTCTCCGCCTATTCAGGCTTCGCTGAGTGCGAATGTGCGAGAGCCGTTCTCGGCCGCGAACGCAGCCGGGTCGCCTTCATCGATCTGCTGCGGAACTCGGCGACTTCAAGACCGTACTCGGCTCCACCGTTGATCTGAATAACGCTCCCGTCGAACGGCGGGTACGTTACCTGCTGGATGTCGCGCGCGCCCACAGCCTGGCAGGTAATCGCGATGATGCGCTCAGCACGATGCTGACCGCTGAGAGAATTGCCCCTGAACAGGTACACCAACATTACTTGAGCAGAAAGGTGGTCGCTACATTGGCACAAAGCACTGTTAGGCAGGTCGAAATCGTCAGGTTGGCGCGTCACGTGAACGCGGTCGAGTCAATCTGATGGACGACCCGGCCGCAAAGTTCGCAACACCTCGACTCGCATCCGGGGCGCTCTTTGTCAATGGTGAAGACGTCTTGCTGGTTCGCAAAACCTACGGCAATCGATGGGATATCCCCGGCGGCTACGTCGACCGAGGAGAATCCCCAGCATCAGCCTGCGAACGCGAACTGCGAGAAGAGTTGGGCCTCAACAGATCTGTCAATCGGCTGCTGGTTCACGACTGGGCACCAAGTGATGCCGAAGGTGACAAAGTACTGTACGTATTCGACTGCGGAGAGCTGGCCGACGACGAGCGCAACATTCACCTCGACGGAATCGAAATCGACAAGACTGAGTGGGTGAATGTGAATAACCTGTCCGACTATGTAATTCAGCGCCTCGCGCGACGTCTGACTTACTCCTACCGCGCGTACACGTCGGACACTGTCATGTACCTTGATCACGGTCAGCCCCGCACTTGAACGTTCCCGCCACGACGAACTCCAGCGAGAGCCGGGTCTGACTATCACCTGGCGCGAACCACATGCGCGCCCGGCCTGGTACGGATTCACGATTCTCTACGAAAGCAAAGCATTCGATGCCGTGCGGGTCGAGCGTTTCCACGCCGCGCTGCAGGCCGAGGGCTGCCGCGAGTTCGATCGGCCTGGATCGACCTGTCCGCTGAATCTGCTATCTCTCCCAAGACCAGGTCCATTGTTTCCAGCTTTCGCTGGCAGGCTGGCTTACGCCCCCGGTGGTGATTACCCACGAGCCGAAGAGCTGCACCACACCACTCTCGAGCTTCCGGTCTGGCATCGAGACGCTCTACAAAGTCATCACCCACCACGCAGACCTGAAAGGATAGGACTCGATGATCGACACCACACTGCTGAAAAAGCTGACCAAAGACGCCCACCGGGACGACGTACAACAACTCGTCGTCGGCGCTGTCGTCCAACACGGCGGCAAAATCTTACTGCTGCGACGCCCCGCTGACGATTTCATGGGAGGGGTCTGGGAACTTCCGAGCGGCAAAGTCGATCCCGGTGAGCCCATCGACCAAGCCCCTGATCCGAGAAGTCCAGGAAGAGACAGGCCTTGACGTCACCTCCATCACGAACTACCTCGGCGAGTTCGACTACCAGTCCGGCAGCGGTAAGAAATGCCGACAGTTCAACTTCACCGTCGACGTCGGTCGTGCCGAGCCTGTCGAAATGACAGAACACGACGCATATACCTGGACCAGTCTGGTCGAGGAACCACCTGTCACAGATGCCGTGAAGCGGGTTCTGGCGCGGTATCGGGAAACAGCTGACTCGACGACCCCGACAAGGACTGACCTGAGTAGGCAGTGAGGGTGACGCCCCTGAACCGCAAGGCATTCAGCGTTAGGCGTCGCCGCGCGGCCGGAACGCAACCACCGCGGATCGGGTGCGCGACAGGCTAGAACGCCGAAACGTAGCGGTCGCGGAGCTTGCGCTTGTAGAGCTTGCCGTTAGGGTCGCGCGGCAGTTCGGGCAGGTAGTCGATCGACTTGGGGATCTTGTACTTCGCCAATTGTGTTGCGGCGAATGCCAGCAGCTCGGCGGTGAGCTCGGCGCTGCCCTCGGTGCCGTCCGTGGGTTGCACGACCGCCTTCACCTCTTGGCCCCAATCGGGGTGCGGGATACCGAAAACCGCCACATCGGCGACCTTCGGATGGGTGATGAGCACGTTCTCGATCTCGGCCGGGTAAATGTTCACCCCGCCGGAGAGGATCAGATCCGAGCGCCGATCGTGCAGGTAGAGGTAGCCGTCCTCGTCGAGGTGTCCGATGTCGCCGACGGTGAAGAGGTCGCCGACACGTGAGTCCTCGGTTTTGGCCTTGTCGTGGTGGTATTCGAAACTCGAAGCGCCCATGCGCATGTAGACCAGGCCGGGCTCGCCGACCGGGACCTCGGAGCCGTCTTCTTCGCTGAGCACCTTGATTACCGACCACGGCCACGCCTTGCCGACCGACCCCGGCTTGCGCAGCCAGTCGGTGCCATTGATCACCGTGCCGCCGCCCTCGGTGGCCGCGTAGTACTCGGTGACCGTCGGGCCCCACCAGTCCAGCATCTGCCGCTTGGTCTCCTGCGGGCACGGCGCGGCGCCGTGCACCATGCTGCGCAGCGAGGACACGTCGTACTTGGCGCGCACCTCATCCGGCAGTGCGAGCAACCGGTGAAACTGCGTGGGCACCATGTGGCTGTGCGTCACCCGATACTTGTCGATCAGCCGCAGCATGTCCTCCGCGTCCCAGCGATCCATCAGAACGAGCTTGTGCCCCAGCTGGATCGAGATGGTGGCGAAGTTCAGCACTGCGGTGTGGTACAGCGGCGAGCCGCAGATGTGCACATTCTCGTCGTAGGGCGCGAGGCCGAAGAGGCCGAAGAACGCGGTGCTCTGCGGCGGGACGACGTCGGGGGCCGCCCCGGTGAGCGGGCGCCGAACGCCCTTGGGCCGCCCCGTCGTTCCGGATGTGTAGAGCATCGGCGCGCCGGTGCTGCGGTTCGATGGACGTCCGGTATCCGCGGCGCCGAGCCAGGCCACCGACTTGAAGCCCTCGATCTCACCCACCGAAAAGCGCGCCGACGCGGGCAGTCCCGCCTCGTCGGCGGCGTCCTTGGCGGCGGCGGCGAACCGATCGCTGACGATGAACGCCTTCGCCTCGCTGTCGGACAGGATGTAGGCCACCTCCGGCCCGGTGAGATGCCAGTTCACCGCGACGATGTACAAACCGGCCTGATAGGCGGCGAAGTAGGCGGCGATCGCCTCGACGCTGTTGTGCACCATGCTCACCAACACGTCGCCGGTTTCCAGGCCGAGCCCCCGCAGACCGGTGGCGTAACGGTTGGCGAGCGTCGCCAATTCGCGATACGTCACGTCCCTGCCCGAGGGATCGACCATCGCGATCCGATCGGGTTCGGCTTGGGCGATGTTCCACAGACCGAGAATTCTCACTGACTCCTGCGTCGTCACCCCATTGAATCTAGAACGCGTTCTACTATTCGACAAGGGGTGCGAGCCGATGCAATTGCGGGATGTCCGGAACCGACACCAGCATCATGGTGACGCCCGCCGCCTCCCACACACCGATTTGTTTGCGGACATACTCCTCGTCGCCGATGATCGCGGTGTCCAGAATCAGCTCGTCCGGCACCATGGCCGCGGCCTCGGCTTTCCTGCCTGCCTGGAACAATCGTCCGATCTCGTCGACCTCGCGCTCATACCCCATGCGCCGATAGACCTGGGCATGAAAGTTCAGCTCGGGCGCCCCCATGCCCCCGATGTAGAGCGCCATGACCCACCGCATCCGGGCCAACTCGCTCGCCGGGTCGTCGGTGATCACCACCTGGCAGCTCGCGGCAATTTCGAAGCTCTCCCTGTCGCGGCGCGCCCCCGCCCGCGCGAATCCCTGGTCGAGCCAGTCGTTGTACATCCCGGCCAGCCTGGGCGCGTAGTAGATAGCCAGCCAGCCGTCGGCGATCTCCGCGGTGAGCGCCACGTTCTTGGGGCCCTCCGCCCCGAGCCAGATCGGCAAATCCGCACGTAGCGGATGCACGATCGGCTTGAGCGGCTTGCCGAGCCCGATCGAGCCCGGCCCGGTGTAGGGCAGCGGATAGTGCGGGCCCTCGCTGGTGACCGGCGCCTCCCGAGCCAGCACCTGCCGGACGATCCCGACGTATTCCCTGGTGCGCTGCAACGGCTTGGCGAACGGCTGACCGTACCAACCTTCGACCACCTGCGGCCCGGAGACGCCGAGGCCGAGAATCGCTCGACCATCGCTGAGATGGTCGAGCGTGAGCGCGTGCATGGCGGTGGCCGCGGGCGTGCGCGCCGACATCTGCACCACCGAGGTGCCGAGGCGAACCCGCCGCGTCGACGAGCCCCACCATGTCAGTGGACCGAAAGCGTCCGACCCCCACGATTCGGCGGCGAACACCGCGTCGAATCCGGCTTCCTCGGCCGCCACCACCAACGCGCCCGCATTTGCGGGCGGCTGGGCCATCCAGTACCCGAGTTGCAATCCGAACTTCACGGCGGACCCCTTTCCGATCAACTGTATTCGATCGACGGTGTGCGCGGGCCCTCCGCGGTTGCGCAAGCCGCCGCCTCCGGGCCCGTCGTTCACACCGCCGCTTGCCACCAGAATAAGAACCTGTTCTACTCGATATCGTGACTCAGTGGAATACTGCATCCACGGCAATCGCCGGTGGGAGTGGCACGGGATCGAACACCGCGGCGCGAGCGACGGACGCGGAGGCGGAGCGTAACCACGAAGGCACCCGGGAGCGTCGCCAGTCGGATTCAGTGCCCGACGTACTCAGCGCGCCCCTGCAGGTGCGTTTCGATTACACCCGCTCCGTCGGAACCACCATCGGGACCTTTCTGACCGAACTGCGCGACCGCAAGATCGTCGGCGCGCGCGGCTCGGACGGCCGCGTGATCGTGCCACCGCCGGAATACGACCCGATTACCGCCGAACCGCTGACCGAATTCGTTCATGTCGCCGACACCGGCACCGTCGAATCGTGGACCTGGGTGCGCGACCCGCTGCCTGGGCAGCCGTTCGACCGCCCGTTCGCCTGGGCGTTGATCCGGCTCGACGGCGCCGACACCACACTGCTGCACGCGGTGGACGTCGCCGCGCCCGAAGACATCCACAAAGGGTTGCGCGTAACCGCCCGGTGGGCGGCGGAGACCGAGGGCAGCATCCGCGACATCGCCTGCTTCGAGCCGGGTGAGAAGGCCGGCGCCTCGACCGGATCCGGCAGCACGAGCGACCCGGTCACGGTGATCACGACGCCGGTCGACCTGTCTTACAAACACACTGCCTCCCCGCAGGAAACCGTCTACCTGCGCGGCTTGGCCGAGGGCAAGCTGATCGGCGGCCGCACCGACGACGCGGGCAAGGTGTACTTCCCGCCGCGCGGCGCGAACCCGACCGACGGCAGGCCGACCAACGACTTCATCGAGCTGCCCGATCGCGGCACGGTCACCACCTTCTGCATCGTGAACGTCCCGTTCCTCGGGCAGCGGATCAAGCCGCCGTACGTCGCGGCGTACGTGCTGCTGGACGGCGCGGACATCCCGTTTCTGCACCTGGTGCTCGGGTGCGAAGCGAGCGAAGTGCGCATGGGCATGCGGGTGGAGGCGGTATGGAAGCCACGCGAGGAGTGGGGCTACGGCCTGGAGAACGTGGACCACTTCCGCCCCACCGGCGAGCCGGACGCCGACTACGAGACCTACAAGCACCACCTCTGAGAGAGGCGCACGTTGACTGACAACGCCACCGATATCGCGGTCGTGGGTTTCGCCCACGCACCGCATGTGCCGGAGACCTTCGGCACCACCAACGGTGTCGAGATGCTGGTGCCCTGCTTCCAGCAGCTCTACGACCGGCTCGGCATCACCAAGTCCGATATCGACTTCTGGTGCTCGGGCTCTTCCGATTACCTTGCCGGACGCGCCTTTTCGTTCATTTCGGCGGTCGACGCCATCGGCGCGGTGCCACCGATCAACGAGTCGCACGTGGAGATGGACGCCGCGTGGGCGCTGTACGAGGCGTGGGTGAAACTGCGTTCCGGACAAGCGAACACCGCACTGGTCTACGGCTTCGGCAAGTCCTCGGCGGGCACGTTGCGCCAGATCCTCACCATGCAGCTGGACCCGTACCTGGTCGCGCCGCTATGGCCGGACGCGCTGTCCATCGCCGGGTTGCAGGCCCGCGCGGGACTCGACGCGGGTCGCTGGACCGAGCGTGACATGGCCGCCGTGGCCGCGGGGGAATCCGGTGACGTGGCGAGCCTGCTCGACGCGCCCTATGTCGCCGACCCGCTGCGCGCACACGATGTCGCGCCGATCACCGACGGTGCGGCCGCCATCGTGCTCGCGGTGGGCGACCGCGCCCGAGAACTCTGCGAGCGTCCCGCCTGGATCACCGGCATGGCACACCGGGTGGACACCCCGGTGCTCGGCGCACGCGACCTCACCGTCTCCCCCTCGACTTCGGCTGCGGTCCAGGCGGTTACCGGCGGCGATACCGGCGGCTTCGATATCGCGGAGCTGCACGCGCCGTTCAGCCACCAGCAACTGATCCTCACCGAGGCGATCGGCCTGACGAAGGGGGCCGCGGTGAATCCGTCCGGTGGCGCCCTCGCGGCCAACCCCATGTTCGCCGCGGGCCTGGAGCGCATCGGCTTCGCGGCCGAAGCGATCATCGCGGGCTCGGCGAATCGCGCCCTCGCCCATGCCACCAGCGGCCCCGCGCTGCAGCAGAACCTTGTGACCGTCTTGGAATCGGAGACCCAATGAATACGGCATCACGCAGCGATTCAGTGAGGGGTGGCGGCCGGGCGACGGGTGGATGTTGCCCGGCCGCGGTGCTCGGCACCGGACAAACACATCACGTGACGAAACGGACCGATGTGTCGATGGCGGGTATGTGCCGGGAGGCCATCGATCGCGCGCTCGCCGACGCGGGTCTCACCATCGCCGACATCGACGCTGTCGTCGTCGGCAAGGCACCCGACCTGTTCGAGGGCGTCATGATGCCCGAGCTGTACCTCGCGGATGCCTTGGGCGCCACCGGAAAACCGCTGCTGCGCGTGCACACCGCCGGATCGGTCGGCGGCTCCACCGGCGTCGTCGCGACAAACCTGGTGCAAGCCGGCGTGCACAAGCGGGTGCTCGCGATCGCGTGGGAGAAGCAGTCCGAGTCGAATGCCATGTGGGCGTTGTCGATTCCGGTGCCTTTCACCATGCCGGTCGGCGCGGGCGCGGGCGGCTACTTCGCTCCACACGTGCGCTCCTATATCCGGCGCTCCAACGCGCCGAGCCACATCGGCGCGATGGTCGCGGTGAAGGATCGACGCAACGGCGCAAAGAACCCGCTCGCCCATCTGAAGCAGCCCGACATCACGCTGGACTCTGTGCTTGCCTCACAGATGCTATGGGACCCTATTCGATTCGACGAGACCTGTCCCTCCTCGGACGGCGCGTGCGCGATCGTGATCGGCGACGAAGACGCGGCCGCCGCCGTCGAGGCCACCGGCAAGAAGGTTGCCTGGGTACACGGCACCGCGATGCGCACCGAGCCGACCACCTTCGCTGGACGCGATCAGGTCGATCCCCAGGCCGGCCGGGACGCGGCCGCGGCGTTGTGGGCGTCGGCCGGAATCACCGATCCGCTCAGCGAGATCGACGTCGCGGAAATCTACGTACCGTTCTCCTGGTTCGAGCCGATGTGGCTGGAGAATCTCGGCTTCGTGCCGCAAGGCGATGGTTGGAAACTCACCGACAAGGGCGAGACCGAGATCGGGGGCACCCTGCCGGTCAACCCGTCCGGCGGCGTGCTCTCCTCCAACCCGATCGGCGCGTCCGGGCTCATCCGATTCGCCGAGGCCGCCAAGCAGGTCATGGGGCGGGCCGGGGACTACCAGGTCGAAGGCGCAAGCAAGGCGCTGGGGCACGCGTACGGCGGCGGCTCGCAGTACTTCTCGATGTGGGTAGTCGGATCGGAGCGACGGTGACTACGCTGAAATTCAGTCTCGGGATCGCGCTGAGTCCACTCGACCAACTGCCCGACTTGGCGAGAACCGCCGAGGAATGCGGGTTTTCGTCGATCGCGCTGCCGGACTCGCTGTTCTACATGAAGTCGGCGTCGGCGAAGTACCCGTATACCGCCGACGGCAACAGGTTCTGGGGGCCGGACACGCCGTGGGTCGACCCGCTCATCGGTGCGACCGCAATGGCGGCCGTGACCAGTCGCATCCGCTTCTACACAAACGTGCTGAAGCTGGGTTCACGCAACCCGCTGCTGTTGGCCCGCCAGGTCGGCTCAGTGGCCTACCTGTCGGGCAATCGGTTCGGTTTCGGGGTCGGGATCGGCTGGGCGCCAGAGGAATTCGAGTGGTGCGGCGTGCCGTACGCGCGACGTGGTGCGCGAGTAGACGAGATGATCGACGTCATCAAGCTGGTACTGGCGGGCGGGATGGTCGAATACCACGGCGAGTTCTTCGACTTCGACCCGCTGCAAATCAGCCCGGCGCCGACCCAGCCGGTGCCGTTCTACATCGGCGGGCACACCGAGGCGGCGCTTCGGCGCGCCGCACGAGTGGGCGACGGCTGGACCTCGGCCATGATGACCTACGACGAGCTGCGCCGCACCATCGGCAAGCTGGACGCATTGCGTGCCGAGTTCGGCAGGGCCGACGTGCCATTCGAGATCCAGGCGGTGTGCATCGACCGCTTCGGGCGATCCGGGTACCAAGACCTCGCCGACGCGGGCGTCACCGACGCGATCGTGGTGCCCTGGCTGGCCGACGGCATCGGCTTCGACGGCGAACTCGCCGCCAAACAGGACTCGCTACGAAAATTCGCGGAACAGAACGTGGCGAAACCCATCGTGCCCGCACGGTGAGGAACACAGTGCGGCAGACCCGTTGGTGAAAGGAGCGCGTATGACCACCACCGAGCATCCGGCCAGAGTCGCCGGCCTGGCGTCCCAGGCTGCGGTGCGAGCGCGGGACAAACAAGCGTGGGTCGCGCTGTTCGCCGAGGACGGCATCGTGGAAGACCCCATCGGCCCTTCGGGTTTCGATCCGGAGGGCAAGGGCCATCGAGGCACGGAAGCAATCGCCGCGTTCTGGGACAAGGCGATCGCCAAGACCGATCTGATCGAATTCTTGTTCGGCGACTCGTTCGCCTGCGGCGAGGAGGTCGCCTTCACCGGCACCATCCGCAGCACGATCGGCGGTCATCGGATCGACGCCGATGGCGTGTTCACCTACCGAGTGGATGACGACGGCAAGATCGCCGCCCTGCGCGCGTTCTGGGAGGTCGACCGAGCCATGAAGACCGCCCGACCGGCGGACTGACCGCTCCCCGGCCACGACATGCGAGTAGGGCCGCACACCGATTGTCGGTGTGCGGCCCTACTCATGTCAGTGCGCGACCGGGCAGGTCTTGTAATCGACCGGGAACTCCTTGATCCCGTTGAGCCAGCCCGAGCGCAGGCGCCGCGCGTCACCGAGCTTGCTGATGTCAGGCAGGTGATCGGCGATCGCGTTGAAGATCAGGTCGATCTCCAGCCGGGCCAGGTTCGCCCCGATGCAGAAGTGCGCGCCGGTGCCGCCGAAGGACAGGTGCGGGTTGTCCTTGCGCATGATGTCGAACTTCTCCGGGTGCTCGAAGACGTCCTCGTCGAAGTTGGCCGATCGGTACAGCATGACCACACGCTGACCCTTTTTGATCTGCACGCCACCGAGCTCGGTGTCCTCCAGCGCGGTCCGCTGGAAGGAGGTGACCGGGGTGGCCCAGCGGATGATCTCGTCGGCGGCCGTCGCAGGCCGTTCCTTCTTGAACAGCTCCCACTGGTCCGGGTTGTCCAGGAACGCCATCATGCCGTGCGAGATGGCGTTGCGGGTCGTCTCGTTGCCCGCGACCGCGAGCATCATCACGAAGAACCCGAACTCCTCCTCGCTGAGTTTGTCGCCGTCGATGTCTGCCTCGACCAGCGTGGTCACGATGTCGTCGGCCGGGCACTGCTTGCGGGAGGCCGCCATCTGGTACGCGTATCCCAGGATCTCGACGGAGGCCGCGACCGGGTCCGCGTCGTTGTCCGGGTCGTCGTAGCCGGTCATGTCGTTCGACCAGGCGAAGACCTTCATCCGGTCTTCCTGGGGGACGCCGATCAGTTCGGCGATCGCCTGCAGCGGCAGTTCGCACGCGACCTGTGTGACGAAATCCCCGGAGCCCGACTCGGCCGCCGCCTTCACTATCGACTCGGCGCGCGCCGACAGCTCCGCCCGCAGACCATTGATCGCACGCGGCGTGAACCCGCGCGAGATGACCTTGCGCAGCTTGGTGTGCTCGGGCGCGTCCATATTCAGCAGGATGATCCGCTGCATCTCGATCTGCTCGCGGGTGATGTCGTCGTTGAACCGCGGAATAGCGGTGTTCTCGTAGCTGGAGAACACGTCGCTGCGCCGCGACACCTCCTTGACATCGGCGTGCTTGCTGACCACCCAGAAGCCCTCGTCGTGGAAGCCGCTGACCTCGGGCGACTTCGGATTCCACCAGATCGGGGCGGTCTTGCGCAGCTCGGCGTACTCCTCGACCGGAACACGCTCGGCGTAGATGGCCGGATCCGTAACGTCGAACCCCTCCGGCAGATCCGGCCGGGTATTCCGAGTGTCTACCACCAGATGGCTCCTTCGACAAACTGTAACACGTTCTATAATCATTGAAGCACAGGTGCGAGAACGAGGAAAGAAACCGAACAGATCCGCCCGTGACAAGTGTTATGAACGCGTTTCAGTTTTCTGTCCCATAGGGAAAGGTTGGACATGGGCACACCCGTGATCGTCGAGGCCGCTCGGACCCCCATCGGCAAGCGCGGCGGCTGGCTGTCGGGCCTGCACGCGGCCGAACTGCTCGGCCTCGCCCAGCGCGGACTACTCGAGCGTGCCCACCTGGACCCGGCACAGGTCGAGCAGGTCATCGGCGGCTGCGTCACCCAGGCGGGCGAACAGTCCAACAATGTCACCCGGGTCGCGTGGCTGCACGCCGGGCTACCTTGGCAGGTCGGCGCCACCACCGTCGACGCGCAGTGCGGCTCCGCCCAGCAGGCCAACCATCTGATCGCCGGGCTCATCGCGTCCGACGCGATCGAGATCGGCATCGCTTGCGGCGTGGAGGCGATGAGCCGAGTTCCCCTGGGCGCCAACGTGGGTGAGCATGCGGGCCCGCGCAGGCCCGCCTCGTGGACCATCGATCTACCCAACCAGTTCGAGGCGGCCGAGCGGATTGCCAAGCGGCGTGGCATCACCCGCGCCGATGTGGACGAGTTCGGTGCGCGCTCCCAACGTCTGGCGAGCCAGGCCTGGGCCGAAGGCCGTTTCGCCCGGGAGGTACTCGCTGTCACCGCTCCCGCGGTGGACAAGGATGGCAACCTCACCGGCGAAAAGCTCGACGTGACAAGGGATCAAGGCTTGCGCGAGACCACCGTCGATGGCCTAGCCAAGCTGAAACCGGTCCTGGAGGGCGGTGTGCACACCGCGGGCTCCTCCTCGCAAATCTCCGATGGGGCGGCGGCGGTGCTACTGATGGACGAAAAGGCCGCGCAGCGTGGCGGATTGCGGCCACGGGCACGAATCGTCACACAGGCGCTGGTCGGTGCGGAGCCCGAATTCCACCTCGACGGCCCGGTGCAGGCGTGCACTCGGCTGCTGGAGCGATCCGGCATGAAGATCGACGATATCGACCTTTTCGAGATCAACGAGGCATTCGCGTCGGTCGCGCTGTCCTGGGCCTCGGTGCACCAGCCCGCCATGGACCGGGTCAATGTCAACGGTGGCGCGATCGCACTCGGCCACCCCGTCGGCTCCACCGGATCACGCCTCATCACAACGGCTTTGCACGAACTGGAGCGCACCGATCGCAGCACGGCGATGGTTCTCATGTGTGCTGGCGGCGCACTCGCGACCGGCACGATCATCGAGAGGTTGTAAGAAGTTCAACCATCGCGCGCCATTCGTTGAACGTTCATCCCCAGGGGCTGGAAACGTGTCGTACGCCACACAAACTCACATACCGCCAACTAGATGAGACGTCAGCTATCTTATCGCTACCAGGAGGGTTGCGAGCAAGACCGCAGCGACGGGCCAGAACCGGTCCGCACCTTGAGTTCTCGAGAGCCCTTGGCGCGACCCGCAAACGCAACCGTTTCAGTGCCTTCGCCCCGCCGGGACCTAGAAGCTTCAAGGAAATCCCGAATCAGGCGTAGGTTTTCAGTTACTGAGCCGCTAATATCAATGATACGTATCCGAGATAACGAGTGTTAGTACAGCGAAGGGAATTGGGCGGCTCACAATGGCTGATTTCGCGGCGCGGCTGAACAAGCTGTTCGAAACCGTGCATCCCCCGGGGCGTAAGCCGCACACCAACGCGGAGGTTGCGGCTGCGCTGACGGCCTCCGGACATCCGATCTCGAAACCGTACCTGTCGCAGTTGCGGTCGGGACAGCGGACGAACCCGTCCGATGAGACGGTGGCCGCCCTGGCGAAGTTCTTCAAGGTCAAGCCGGACTACTTCTTCAACGACATCTATGCCGCCAAGATCGACCACGATCTGGAATTGCTGTCCCAGCTGCAGGGCTACGGACTGCGACGGCTGTCAAGTAGGGCGTTCGACTTGTCCGAAGAATCTCAGAACCTACTCACATCTATGGCGGAGAAGTTGCGGGCTAGCGAAGGCTTACCCGAAATTCCTCCGGACGGCACCGAATAGGTTCTCCTGCACGGCAGCACAGTGCGACCCAGCTGGGTCGCACTGTGCTGTGTTATGCACCCTTAAGACGGGTGCTGCACATAACCGGCGCGCGGTCGTGCCCGAGAAAATAGGGGCAGGGCCGCGGGCCACTATGTCATGTGGTACGGATCGCGCGCCGCATAACGACTTTCAGGGCGGCACGGAGTACGGCCTTCGCGCCGAACCGGATTCACTGCCACACCGGTCGGTTCGAATATAGGACCGGTTGATCAGTATTGCACCGAAGTGATGGCTTTCCCGCCGGATTGATCAATTCCGAGCGTGTCCGGACGACGCCGATTCGTAGGCCCTGGCGATGGCATGGAACCCCCCGTGCGTACTAATCCCCCCGATGGAGCAATCCACCGTGTGTCGACCGCGACATCGCCCGCGGATTGCGCGCCATCGCGTCACCTGGTCCGCGCTCCGCCACCGAGGCAGGCGGGGACGCCACCTCCGCGGGCACGACGCCTCCGCCGGTCTGGCGATAGAGCGCGTCCATGATCTGCGCCACCTGGTCGAAAGCCTCGAGCTGCGTGGAAGTTCCGCTTCGGCCGTGCGCGACACACGTCGACCGTTGGCCGCGACCTGGCGGTAGAACGCGAGCTACGCCGCGTCTCGGTCACGCTCATCGCCTACCTGTCATGGCCTCGGGAAGAACTGGGCACGAGCCGCGTCGATCCCGGCGTGCGTCGTCGACGCGCTCTGGAAACTGACGGCGCCGGACCCGGCTCCCGCTAGGCCGAGCGCGATCAGGACGCCGATTACCGACAGCGCCCCGGAGGCGGGTAGCCAGTCGTCGGGAGCGGTCGGGC
Source organism: Nocardia sp. NBC_00881 (assembly GCF_045207455.1). Classification (NCBI taxonomy): domain Bacteria; kingdom Bacillati; phylum Actinomycetota; class Actinomycetes; order Mycobacteriales; family Nocardiaceae; genus Nocardia; species Nocardia sp. NBC_00881. Next base: position 6,276,951 of record NZ_CP108798.1, on the reverse strand, counting down.
GCACACTGTGATTCGGCTCGCCGGACGGCGTCGGCACGGCAGCGGGCGGTGGTACGGAAATCGTCGCGGGCGCCTGTACCCGCGAAAGCACCAGCACGGGTGGGAGAATCTGCGAAATCTGCGGTGCCGCCATGTCTGGCGCCGACGAAATGATCGGCGGATGATGCGCGAGCAGAAGCGGCGCCGAGGTCTTCGAGGGCGAAATCGGCAGCAGCAGTATCGGACTGGCTGAACCGACGGTGACCGAACCGACCGAGGCGCAACAAGTTTCGGCGGAACCGGTTGCGGCCGACCTGGTTTCGACCAAAGTGACGCCCCCCGAACCGACATCCACCGAATCGACACCTGCCGAGCCGGCGCCGACCGCGGCGGACCCGGTCCCCCACGGCGGCGACACCACCAGCCGAACCAGAGCCTAGCGCGGCACCGACCGAACCGGCACCGAGCACCACACCGAGACTGGCCGAAACAGAACCCAGCACTATCCCCGAACCAGCAGTACCCATAGCCGAACCGGCTGCCGATCTCCCTGTAGCGGAACCCGCGTCGCCTGAACCGGAACGGATCACCGGATTCGTCGGCACTGCGCTGCGCTCGGACTGTCGGCTCAGCACCGTCAGCGGATACCCGGCATCGCCGGCGTGGTTGGGCAGCGAAGTGGGCTCCGCAATGTAGGACGGGTAGGAACCCCCAGGTTGCGCCTCGCCGCGGATCGCGCCGCCGAGTAGCGCAAAGCCGGTGACAGCCCCAGCTATCGCTGCCACACGGAGCGTGCGACCTACGGCCATGCGCCAGCCTTCCCCTCATCAGTGAAGCGCAGATATGTGCCCGGTCGCGACTCTCACACGGGACTGTTCAACGGATGGGTGCCCATGATAGACCCTCATCCCTGCACCGCGTCCCAGAAGGTGGCAACCGGTCAGGCCCCGTAGACCGGTTCCGGCGGAGTCGCCTTGGCGATCAGGTCGGCCACCACGGGTCCGAGTTCGGCCGGATTCCAGCGGGCGCCATGGTCCACAGCGACCCCGTGCCGCCAGCCGTCCGCCAATGCCACCTTGCCGCCTTCGACCTCGAACATCCGCCCGGTCACAGCCGCGGAACGCGAGCTGCCCAGCCACACGACCAGCGGGGAGACGTTCTCCGGCGCCATGGCGTCGAAGCCGTCCTCGGGCTCGGCCATCGTCTCCGCGAACACAGTCTCGGTCATCCTGGTGCGGGCGGCCGGGGCTATCGCGTTCACCGTGACGCCGTAGCGGGAGAACTCGGCGGCGGCGGTGAGCGTCAGACCTGCGATCCCCGCCTTGGCCGCGCCGTAATTGCCCTGGCCGACGCTCCCCTGCAGTCCGGCGCCGGAGCTGGTGTTGATGATGCGGCCGTCGACCGGACGCCCGGCCTTGGACTCCGCACGCCAGTACTCGATCGCGTGCCGCATGGTGACGAAGTGTCCCTTGAGGTGCACGCGGATCACCGCGTCCCACTCGTCTTCGCCCAGGTTGACCAGCATCCGGTCGCGAACGAAGCCCGCGTTGTTGACCAGCACATCCAAGCCGCCGAAGGTGTCGACTGCCTGGTGAACGAGGCTGTGCGCGCCTTCCCAGTCCGCCACGTCGTCGCCGTTGGCCACGGCTTCGCCGCCGAACGCCTCGATCTCCGCGACGACCTGTTGAGCGGGCGTCTCCGCGGTGGCGGCGCCGTCCAGCGTCGACCCGAGGTCGTTGACCACGACGCGGGCGCCCGCGGCGGCGAAGGCGAGAGCGTGCGCGCGGCCGATGCCCCGGCCCGCGCCGGTGACGATAACTGTGCGTCCGGCGCAGATCTGCTCGCTGTCCATACTGTGTCCTTTTCCGGCATGAGCGGGGCCCTCCGTGGTTACGCTCCGCTGCCTGCTTCGGTCCTGACCGCTCATGCCTGGTGTCCTTTTCCGGCATGAGCGGGGCCCTCCGTGGTTACGCTCCGCTGCCTGCTTCGGTCCTGACCGCTCATGCCTGGTGTCCTTTTCCGGCATGAGCGGGGCCCTCCGTGGTTACGCTCCGCTGCCTGCTCCTGGTCTGACCGCTCATGCCTGTGTCCTTGTCGTGTGTCCGGTGTGTTCAGGATTGCTGCTACCGACGGCCGCAGTGGAGGCAGCGAGGAAAGCGGGCCGCTCGCCACCGCCGTGCACCAGCAGGGTCGCGCCGCTGACGTAGGCGGCCAGCGAGGAGGCGAGAAAGGCAGCACAGCGGCCGATGTCGTCGGGGCGGGCCATGCGGCCCAGCGGGATGGTGCGACCCACCGCGTCGACGCCGTCCTGGTCGCCGTAGTGCAACTGGCTCAGTTCGGTATCGACCGGCCCGACGACCAGCGAGTTGACTCGAACCTTCGGCGCCCACTCGACGGCGAGCGAGGCGGTCAGGCTGTCCATTCCCGCCTTGGCCGCGCCATAGGCCGCGGTGCCGGGCGACGGGCGGTGCCCACTGACGCTGGAGACGTTCAGGATCGAGCCGCCCTCGGGCTGCTGTTGCATCACCATGTTGGCGGCCTGCGCCACCAGCAGCGGGGCGAGCAAGTTGAGTTCGACGATCTTGGCGTGGAAGTTCGCACTCGCGTCGGCGGCGAGCGCGAAAGGGGCGCCGCCCGCGTTGTTGACGAGGTGGTCCAGACGGCCGTGGCGTTCGGTGATCGCGTCGATCAACGCTCGGACGGCGTCGGTGTCCCTAACATCGCACGGCAGGTATTCGATCGCCCGCCCGTCGAGTTCGACGGGAACATCCGCGGGCCGTCGCGCACAGGCCACAACGGTCGCGCCCGCGGCGAGGAACGCCTTGCTCACCCCCGCGCCCACGCCGCGCACGCCGCCGGTCACCAGAACGACGCGGCCGAGCAGATCGATTTCGAGTGCCACCGTGCTAACCTACCAAGCAACTGCTTGCTTTGCCAATGTGCTGGGTACACCTGATGGGACTTGCGATGGGGATCAACCGTCACTCCGAATCAACTGGCATCACCGTGATCACGGTCGACTACCCGCCGGTCAACGCCATCCCCACCGACGGCTGGTTCGCTATCGCCGACGAGGTGCGTGCGGCGGGTCGTGACCAGGACACGAGAGTCGTCGTGTTGCGCGCCGAGAACCGCGGCTTCAACGCGGGCGTGGACATCAAGGAGATCCAGCGCAAGCCCGGCCACCAAGCGCTGATCGACGCGAACCACGGCTGCTTCGAGGCATTCGGCGCGATCTACGACTGCCAGGTGCCGGTGATCGCCGTGGTGCACGGCTTCTGCCTGGGCGGTGGCATCGGGCTGGTGGGCAACGCGGACATCGTGATCGCCTCCGACGACGCCACCTTCGGCCTGCCCGAAGTGGACCGCGGCGCACTCGGCGCGGCGACCCACCTGGCCCGACTGGTGCCACAGCATCTGATGCGCGCGCTGTTCTACACCGCGACCACCATCACCGCCCAGCAGTTACAGCACCACGGCTCGGTCTACCAGGTGGTGCCGCGCGCCGAACTCGACGCGGCCGCAATGGAAGTAGCGAAGAACATCGCGGCCAAGGACGGCCGGGTGATTCGGGCGGCGAAGCGGGCACTCAACGGTATCGACGTGCAGGACGTGCACCGCAGCTACCGGTACGAGCAGGGATTCACCTTCGAACTCAACCTCGCCGGCGTCGCCGACGAGATCCGTGCCCGGTTCGACGACGACCTGGCGGCGCGCAAGGCCGGGCAGTAGGACCACGGCGCGAATGACGGGCCCGAGAGTGCCCACCAATCAGATAAGGGGCGAAAGGCCATGCAAGACAAGCGGATGTCGCTCGACGAGGTCGTAGGCGAGCTGCGCAGCGGGATGACAATCGGCATCGGTGGCTGGGGGTCGCGGCGAAAGCCGATGGCACTGGTGCGGGCCATCCTGCGTTCGGACCTCACGGACCTGACGGTAGTCGGCTATGGCGGGCCGGATTTCGGGCTACTGTGCGCGGCGGGCAAGGTGCGCAAGGCGTACTACGGCTTCGTTTCACTGGATTCGCCGCCTTTCTACGACCCGTGGTTCGGCAAGGCCCGTACCTCGGGCTCACTGGTCGCGCGCGAGATGGACGAGGGCATGCTCAAGTGCGGGCTGGAGGCGGCAGCGGCGCGGCTGCCGTTCCTGCCGATCCGCGCCGGGCTCGGCTCGGATGTCCCGAACTTCTGGCAGGGCGAGCTGAAGACGGTCGAATCGCCCTACCCCGGCCAGGACGGCACGCCGGAAACTCTGATCGCCATGCCCGCGCTGAATCTCGATGCGGCGCTGGTGCATCTGAACCTGGGCGACCCGCACGGCAACGCGGCCTACACCGGCGTCGACCCATATTTCGACGACCTGTTCTGCCTTGCGGCGCAGCGGCGCTATGTCTCGGTGGAACGCGTGGTGGAGACCGAGGAACTGGTGAAAACCGTTCCGCTACAAGCCCTGTTGCTGAATCGCATGATGGTCGACGGCGTCGTGGAGGCGCCCGGCGGCGCCCACTTCACCCTCACAGGGGACAGCTACCGCCGCGACGAAAAGTTCCAGAAGCACTACGTCGAGTCCGCCAAGTCGCCGGAGGCATGGCAGGCATTCGTCGACAAATACCTGTCGGTCTCCGAGGAGCAGTACCAGGCCGCCGTACGTGAGTTCGCGGAAGGTGGCGCGTGATGAGAGAAGCGGACCCGAGTGCCCCGCATGACACAGGAGGCTCGATGAGACACAATCGCGCAGCGCTCATCGCGCCGACGGGGTGCGGGAACCCCCGCATAACACAGGAGGCTCGATGAGACACAATCGCGCAGCGCTCATCGCGCCGACGGGGTGCGGGAACCCCCGCATAACACAGGAGGCGGCGCGATGACCACTGCCGAAACCATCACCAGAGCTGAGGTGTGCGCGGTCGCCTGCGCGGAGATCTTCAGCGGCGCGGGGGAGATCATGGCCAGCCCCATGTCGCCGATGTCGATCATCGGCGCCCGGCTGGCCAAGCTCACTACCGAACCCGACCTGCTGCTCTCCGACGGCGAGGCGCTGTTGCTTGCCGACACTCCCCCGATCGGCGGCAAGGCGCCCATCGAGGGGTGGATTCCGTTCCGGAAGGTTTTCGATGTCGTGGCCTCCGGTCGGCGGCATGTGGTGATGGGAGCCAACCAGATCGATCGATTCGGCAATCAGAACCTCTCCGCGTTCGGCCCGTTGCAACAGCCGACCCGGCAGATGTTCGGCGTGCGCGGCGCACCGGGCAACACGGTCAACCACGCCACCAGTTACTGGGTTTCGCGGCACACCAGGCGGGTCTTCACCGACCGGGTCGACGTCGTCTCCGGCGTGGGATACGACAACGTGGACCGTGCCAACCCCGCGTTCCGATTTCTGCACCTGCATCGCGTAGTAACCAACCTGGGCGTCTTCGATTTCGAAGGTCCCGGCCACACCATGCGTGCCCGCAGCCTGCACCCCGGCGTCACCGCCGACGAGGTCGCCGACAACACCGCATTCGAGATCGCGGGCCTCGCCGACGCGGGCGAAACCCGCTCGCCCACCACCGAAGAGCTGCGACTGATCCGAGAGGTGCTCGATCCCAAGAAGATTCGAGAAACCGAGGTCGCGGCATGAGCGAGCGAACGACAAGCACAGCCGCGATCGCGGTCATGACGGAGCTGAGCGCCGACGAGGTGAAGCCATGACCGTTCACCTGCGCACCGCGCTGACCGACCTGGTCGGCATCGAGCACCCGATCGTGCAGACCGGCATGGGCTGGGTCGCGGGCCCGAGCTTGGTCGCGGCCACCGCGGAGGCGGGCGGGCTCGGTATTCTCGCCTCCGCCACCATGACTTTCGCGGAGCTGGAGGCAGCGATCGCGAAGACCAAGGCGCACACGTCGAAACCGTTCGGTGTGAACATCCGCGCCGACGCCACCGACGCCGCCGAGCGAATCGATCTGCTGATCCGCGAGAAGGTGGCCGTCGCCTCGTTCGCGCTCGCCCCTAGACAGGACTTGATCGCCAAGCTGAAAGACGCCGGAGTGGTGGTGATCCCGTCGATCGGCGCGGCAAAGCACGCGGTGAAAGTCGAGGCTTGGGGCGCGGACGCGGTAGTCGTGCAGGGCGGCGAGGGCGGCGGGCACACCGGCCCGGTGGCTACCACGCTGCTGCTTCCCTCGGTACTGGACGCGGTGGACATCCCCGTCCTCGCGGCCGGCGGGTTCTTCGACGGGCGCGGTCTCGCCGCTGCCCTGGCCTACGGCGCAGCGGGTGTCGCGATGGGCACCCGGTTCCTGCTCACCCGGGAGAGCACGGTGCCCGAGGCCGTGAAGCAGGAGTACCTGCGCAGGCAGTTGCAGGACACGGTGGTGTCACTGAAGGTCGACGGCATGCCGCACCGCGTGCTGAACACCGAACTCGTACAGCGCCTCGAGCATTCGGGCCGCTGGCGTGGTTTGACCACGGCGGTCTCCAATGCCGTGAAGTTCAAGAGCATGACCGGGATGAAGTGGTCGGCCCTGGTCCGCGACGGCCTGATGATGCGAAAGACCAAGGACCTCAGCTGGTCCCAGGTCATCATGGCAGCCAATACACCGATGCTGTTGCGTGCCGGGCTGGTCGAAGGGAATACCCAGGCCGGGGTGCTCGCGGCCGGGCAGGTCACCGGGATCATCGAAGATCTGCCCACCTGTGCGGAATTGATCGACCGGATCGTCGCGGACGCGGCCGCGCGGATCGAGGCGATCGGCGCGCTCGCCGACCGTGCGGATTCTGCCTTCGAGTGAAGTAGCACGCTCGGGTAGCGAACTGTGCGCGATTGCCACCGAACGCAGGTCTGTAGTCGCAGTCGGCGGCGTCAGACACTTCCAGACAGCAACGACAACGCGAACTCGCACGCCGGTATTCGATGCAGGAGACCGCTCTCCTCGATAGTGGACGAGCAGCGATCCGAACGCTCCCCAGTGCTGGTCAGCCGGAGTATCACGGATCCGTGATACTGCACCATGTGAGTGCATGCCGTGGCCAGCGGGCAGAGAGACCAGTACGATGACGGTGCTACCGATTCGCTTGCCAGATGGTTTGATACTGCGATCCGCGATTCCGGGCGACCGAGACGCGTTCGCGTCCCTCCAGTCCGATGCCCATAAGGATTCGGACGGCAAACCCAACGCGGCCGTGGGTGCTTGGAGTGCCGAGCTTTTCGATCGCGCACATCCCACCATGGAGCTGGCGGACATCACGGTGGTGGAGGATCCGGCCACCGGTGCACTCGCATCCGGTCTGACCCTGGTGCCGCAGACCTGGTCCTACGCCGGGATTCGGTTCGGCGTGGGCCGACTGGAACTGGTGGCGACGCATGCCGACTATCGCAGGCGGGGGCTCATCGGTCGTCAGTTCGACGCGCTGCACGAGCGCAGCGCGGGCCGCGGCCAGCTGATGCAGGTCATCACCGACCTGATGTTCTTCCATCAGGAGCACGGCTATCACGCGGTGCTCACCCAACGCGCCGGCCGTGGCGGCTGGACGCGTGACCTGCCACCGGCGCCGTCGGCGGGCGAGCCTGCCGGATTGCGTTGTGCTACTGCGGCCGATGCACCTTTTCTGGAGAGCATCGACGGCCATGCCGGGTCCCGGGTCTTGCTCACCTGCGCACGCGACCGAGCGCTGTGGGCATACGAACTGACCGGCCGGAGCCGCGACAACATGATGCGCGACGAAATCTTCGTCATCCAGCAGGGCGATCGACCGGTGGGCTATGCACTGTCGGGTTATGGTGGTATACCCAGTTTTCCCATTCCGAGCTGGCTACCCGGGCAGCCATGTCCGGAATCGGTGACTTCCATTTCCGGGCTCGAATTGGCGCCGGACGTGTCCTGGTCGGAAATCCTGCCGAGCGTACTGCGGCAGACGACGGGTGCGGATGGATACATGCTGTGGCTCGGCACCGAGCACCCCGCCTATCAGCTACTAGGCGATCTGCTGGTACGACGTCCGCCGAATATCGGCTGGTTCGTTCGGATTCCGGATCTCGCCGCGTTTCTTCGTCACATCACACCTGTGCTGGACAAGAGGCTGGCCGAGTCGGCCTTCCGGGGGCATACCGGCACGCTGCGGCTACATTTCTACACCTTCGGCTTGCGACTGCACTTCCAGGACGGAAAAGTGGCCGATATCGACCGGTGGCCGGAGCACACCAGGCGTTCCTCGGATGCGTCCATGCCGGTCGCGATGTTCTTGTCGCTGCTCCTGGGTCACGCCGACCTGGGAGAACTCGCCCCGGCGTATGTCGACCATCGACTGCAGACCCAGCTCGCGGCGGCGCTGCTCGCCACCCTCTTCCCCAAGCTTCCATCGCAAATCTGGCCAGTGATCTGATAATGAAGGAATTCTCGTGACCTTGCTCGAAACCATAGCCGCACAAAGAATAAGAGATGAATATCTCGTTCGCACGCCGAAATCTCTGCGGCTACACGAGAACGCGAAGGAATGGCTTCCCGGAGGTGATACCCGGACGATCAACCATTTCACGCCATACCCCACTTTCATGGACCACGGCGCCGGTTGCGTGATGACCGATGTCGACGGCAACGATTATCTCGACTTCTACAACAACATGAGCGCGACCGTGCACGGTCATTGTCATCCCGCACTGCTCGCGGCGGCGGCAGAACAAATCGGTAAGAGCTCCGCCCTCGGCACGCCCGTGGAGGTGCAGGCTCGGCACGCGGCCATGGTGTGCGAGCGCGTTCCGTCGATCGAAAAAGTGCGGTATTGCAATTCGGGCACCGAGGCGACCATGCTCACCATCCGGGCCGCGCGGGCGTTCACCGGCCGTGACGTCATCGTCAAGATCGACGGCGGCTACCACGGACTGCACGATGATGCGCAGATCAACATGTTCACAGGCCTGACCGATCCGACGTATCCGCAGGAAGGCCTGCCGGAATCCTTCCCGCCGGCCCAGCCTGCGCGCGGGGTGCCCAAGGCGCGGATGCGCGAGGTGATGCTGCTGCCGTACAACGATCTGGCGGCGGCGCGGGAACTGTTGGCTTTGCACGCCGAGCGGATCGCCGCGCTCATCGTGGAACCGATGATGGGTGCGGCAGGCGGTATTCCTGGCGACGTCGCATATCTGCGTGGTCTGCGCGAACTCACCACTGCTCATGACGTGCTGCTCATCTTCGACGAGTGCGCCACGTTCCGGATGGGGCCGCTGCAACGTCGCTACGACATCACACCGGATCTCACCTCACTCAGCAAGATCATCGGCGGCGGCTTCCCGCTGGGCGCATTCGGCGGTCGCGAAGACATCATGGCCCAGTTCGACCCCACCCGACCAGGTCACGTCTATCACGCGGGCGCGTTCGGTGGGAACAACATGAGTCTGGCCGTCGGGCTGGCCGCGCTGGACACCTACGGCCCCGCCGAAGTGGAGCAGCTCAACGCGAAAGGCGAGCGGCTGATCCGGGACCTCCCCGAAGCGGCACGCCGGGCGGGCGTGCGACTGCGGATGACCGGCATCGGGTCCCTGATGCACCTGCACTGGGGCCACGGGCCGATCAACAACCCGCAAGATGCGCTGGCCCGCCGGGCCGGCTTGGCGGAACTGCCCGAGTTGTTTCACCTCGCGCTGCTCAACCGCGGAATCTACACGGCGCGCCGCGGCTTGTTCGCCCTGTCCATCCCGATGACCGACCACCACATCGAGACGTTCATCGACGCCGTGCACGACGTGCTGCTCGAGCTCAGCCCCTACATCAGCACACACATTCCACACCTGCTCGTCGAGAATGCGGGACACTGATATGGACCCGATCGAGTGGGGCGTCGCCGACGCGGCGGCTCACATCAAACGAGGTTCGGTGTCCGCGAGGGAATATGCTCGGGCGCTTCTGGATCGTATAGACGAACATCGCGCACTCGGCGCCTTCATCACCGTACGCGCGGAGGCGGTGCTCGCCGCAGCCGAACAGGCCGACGCAGCGCGATCGAGCGGGGCGGTACTCGGGCCGTTGCACGGTGTGCCGCTCGCCGTCAAAGACAACATCGACACCGCCGACCTACCCACCACCGGTGGCACGCCCGCCCTGCGCGAGCACCAGCCGTCCGCCGACGCCGACGTGGTGCGCCGACTGCGGGATGCCGGAGCGCTGGTGTTGGGCAAAACCAACCTGCACGAGCTGGCTTACGGCATGACCAGCAATAACGGTTCTTACGGCCCGGTGGCCAATCCGTACCGGCCGGAGCGGATAGCCGGCGGCAGTAGCGGAGGCACCGCCGCGGCGGTTGCCGCCCGGTTGGCGCCCGCTGGATTGGGCACCGACACCGGTGGTTCGGTGCGGATGCCCGCGAGCCTGTGCGGCGTGGTCGGCTTCCGCCCCACCGTGGGTCGCTACTCGCAACGAGGTCTCATTCTGGTGTCCGGCACCCGCGATACGGTCGGGCCGTTGGCCAGGACCGTCGAGGATGTGCGGCTGCTGGATTCGGTCCTGAGCGGGGTTACCGAGCCGGAAGACGTCACTCCCGCGCCGGTGCGGCTCGGCGTCGTGCGCCGTCCCTTCGTCGACGGACTTGCCCCCGACCTGGCGGAGTGTTTCGAACGACGCACAGCTCAGCTCGCTGCCGCCGGGATCGACATCGTGGAGCTGGAATTTCCCGCGCACACCGGCGACCTCATCGCCAAAGCAGGTTTCCCGATCGCCTTCTACGAGACACCCTTCGAGCTGCAGAACTACCTGACGACTGGCAATATCGCCATGTCGTTGGCCGAGCTCGTCGCGTGTTGCGGAAGCCCCGATGTCGAACAGCTTCTCACCGGACTTTTGGGCACGGACGCGATCTCTCCCGACGACTACACGGCCGCGATGACGCGCTATCGGCCCGAGTTGGACGAACTGGTGCGCACCAGCCTGACCACGCACCGGCTCGACGCACTGCTGTGGCCGACCACGCCGGTCACCGCGGCGCCGATCGGGGCCGACGAGGTGGAGTTGGGCGGCGAGCTGGTTTCGGCGTTCCTCGCCTACAGCCGCACCACCAACCTCGGCAGTATTCTCGGGTGGCCCGGCGTCAGTGTGCCTGCCGGACTGGACAGCTCCGGGCTGCCGATAGGAATCGCGCTGGACGGACCACCCGGCAGCGACAGCCGTTTGCTGCGGATCGCCCGCACCTGTGAGCAGCTGTTCGGGCCGCTGCCGAGTCCGCGAGCCACCTCGGTTTCCGGCGAGAAGGCCCGATGATTCCCTATCGTGAGGTGATCGCGGGTCCCGAGTTACGCACCAGGTTCCCCGACACCGAACTCGTGTCCGAATACCTGGCAGCGGGCAGCCCGGCCGGTGAACTCATCTATCTAGGTTTCGGCGAAACGTGGACCAGGACCGCGCCCGGCTTGACCGCGGGATTGGCCGCGCTGCCGACGCACACACACGGATACGTCATATCGCAGTACGGTCTGCCCCGTCTACAACGCGTCCTGCGTTCGTATATCACTCGCACGCACGGGCTCGCGCCCGAATCCTCCGGGGATTACGAAGTCGCGGTGACCGCGGGCGGCACGAGAAACGCAATGTTCGACTTCGGCCGGATGCTGCGCGCCGAAGGCGTCGCCACGGTGCTCGCGCCTATGCCCGGCTGGGACTATGCCGGGGTTTTCGGGCCGCTCGGCTGCCGGATGCGCTATTACCCGTTGGACGCGGGCCAGCCCGTCACCACCGACCTCGCCATGGACCACAACACGCTGCTGGTGATCAACGCCCAGCACAATCCCACTGGCGCCAACTGGCGGCCCGAACTCGTCCGCCAGTTGCTCGAAACGGCGCGAGCGGCCGGCGCGGCGATCTTGCTGGATGATGCGTACTTCGGGGTCCACGATCCGGAACGGACACCGACATCCGCCCTGCGGATGCTGTTGCGGCAAACGCCCGAATCGCGCTGGCTGGCGGTCCGGTCACTGGGAAAGCAATTCCATTGCAGTGGTTGGGGAATAGGCGCGGCAACCGCACATCCACACACGCTCGACACGTTGGTCAACCAGTGGCAGTTTCAACGGAGTTTCGCCAGTGCCATTCCTCTTCAGGAGGCGATGGCAAGCTGGCTCTCCGATCCGGCGTCCGAGCGCTACCTCGCCGAACAGGGGCGGGAATACACCGAAAAACGGTCCGCCGTGCATGATTCGCTGTGCGAACTCGGCTACCCGGCCGACCTGGCACAGGTCGGGGAGTTCGCACCGTTCGCGCACCTGCCGCTGCCCCGGGCACAGCGACACGGTTCGGTGGCGCAGTTCCGTCGCGAATGTCTGCGGCAGACGGGCGTACTGGTGGGGGTCGATCGGTGGGACGCCGAAATCGGTGACCGATCACCGTGCTACCGGCTGTATTTGGGACCGCCGCTCCCGGTGATCATCGAGGCGCTCACCCGGATGAGTAAGGCAGGCTATGGATACTGACCTTGCCCAGCTGACCTACGCCGACTACCTGCACCTGGACCAGGTGCTCGGCGCGCAGCAGCCACGCACCGATCCAGAACAGCACGACGAGATGATGTTCATCATCTGCCATCAGGTCACCGAACTATGGCTCAAACTGTTGTTGCACGAACTGACCGCGGTACGGGAAGCATTCCGTGCGGATACCCCGGGGCTGCCCACCTTGTCCCGCGCCGAGCAAGTGCTGTTGCGACTGAACGAGCAATGGGCGGTGTTGGACACCTTGTCGCCCGGCGCATTTCACCTGTTGCGGCCCTATCTGGGCCGGGCATCCGGCCTGTATTCGAAGCAGTATCGGGACCTGGAGTTCCTGCTCGGAAAACGCCACCCCGGCTGGCGGAATTTCGCGGCCCGCTACGCCACCGAGCCGAGCCTGTTCGACGAACTGATTCGATATCTGCACCGGCGCGGCCATGCCGTGCCCGAGCACTATCTGGAACGAGACTGGAGTCGACGCCGGGAATCCACGCCTGAACTGTTCGGAGTGTTCCAACGAATTCAGGCCGCCGAGCAGCGTGTCGAGTATCAGATCGCTACACATCTCCTTGCCATCGATGGGCACCTGCGGGAATGGCGGCGGCGTCATCTCCAGCTCGTGCTGAAGCATCTCGGCAGCACTCCAGGCACCGCGGGCACCTCGGGCGCACGCTATCTCGAAGCCACCATCGATGACGTGTTCTTCCCCGAACTGATTCAGCCACAGCATGATTGACCATCTGTTCGTCGCCGACGCGGCGTGGCTCGGCGCGGACGACCTCGCCGGGCCCACCGCGGTAGGCGTGTGCGGCGACGAGATCAGCTGGATCGGCCCGCCCTCCGCCGCGCCGACCGCCGTGCCGCGAACGCACCTCGACGGGATACTGCTGCCCGGTCTCACCGACCACCATGTGCACACAGCCCTGATCGACCCTGCCGAACTCCTGGTGGCCGGAGTGACCACCCTGGTCGATCTCGGCGGCATGCCCGACGACCTCTGGCCACTGGTCGAGCGCTCGCGGAACGATCCGAACCTGCCCCGAATCCGGGCGGCGGGCCCCTTCCTCACCGCGCCCGGCGGTTATCCCACCCAACAGGATTGGGCCCCAGCGGGAATCGCACTCGAAGTCGATGGACCACATTCGGGCGCCGCGGCCGTCGAATCGTTACTCCCGCACGAGCCGATAACGATAAAGGTCGCCCTCAATTCCGAAGCGGGTCCGGTCGTCGACGACGCCACCTTGCGCGCAATAGTCCACACGGCGGCCGACCATGGCATTCCGGTGACCGCACATACCCAGGGATCCGGACAAACCTTGCGGGCGTATCAGGCCGGGATACGGGTACTCGCACACACACCGTGGACGGAAACCCTCACCGACGACTTGATCAACGACCTCGCCCGCAGCACGACGATCATCTCCACCCTCGATATCCATGGTTGGGGAACTCCCACCCATGAACGAGACACCGCCTTGCGCAATCTCCACCGCTTCCACGCAGCAGGCGGAACCGTCCGGTACGGCACCGACCTGGGCAATGGTCCACTGCCGCGCGCTGTCAACGCCCGAGAAGTCGCCGCACTCACCGAAGCCGGGCTGACGCCAGTCGACATCCTGCACGCGATCACCAGCTCACTACTGCGCCCTGGCGTCCCGGCGGACCTGACCGCCGTCCCCGTGGATCCGACGACGAACCCCGGCGCGCTCAGCCGAGCAATCACGATCCACAAGGCTGGCATGCGGGGTATCCGATGACGACAGAGGGCGTTCGGCCCGTTCTCGGGACATCTGGGATACGGATCACGATGGAGTGTCGGCCATATCACGACGGGTGATTCCGCTGGCGAGCCGCAGGGCTCGAGTAGTCGGCAGTGCTAGCTTCGCCCTGCTCCACCAACGAAACCGATCGACAGGGAAGGTTTGGTATGGGAAACAGGTCTGTTCGAGCCGTCGTGTCGATCGCCGCGGTCGCTGCCGGTGCGCTGACTGTAGGACTCGCCGCGCTGCCCGCAACGAGCGAAACGGCAAGCGGCACTGTCGCATATCTCGCGCAGGACGACGACTCCGGTCAAGTGTCCGACGAGGGTGGCAAGGGCGACGGAAGTGGCGATGAGAAAGGCAAGGGAAAAGGCAAAGGGAAGGGCAAGGGAAAAGGCAAAGGAAAAGGCGGCGGCGAGTAGACCACAGCCCAGGGTGGCGAAAAGGAGGCTTGGTCCCGAGCGCAGTCGGACCACGAGGTTCAGTCCGACCGTGCTCGGATAGTCGCCGATTCGGCAGTCGAATCGGTGACGCACAAGCCGAGCGGCACGCTTGTCCGACGTGCCGCTCGGTGGTACGGAGTCAGTGGGACAGCCGCTCGATGATGGTGGCGTTCGCGGTGCCGCCGCCCTCGCAGATGGTCAGCAGTCCGTAGCGGCCGTCGATCCGTTCCAGTTCGTTGAGCAGTGTCGCGAAAAGCTTTGCGCCCGTGGCGCCGAGCGGGTGGCCGAGAGCGATGGCGCCACCGTTGACGTTGACACGCTCCGGGTCGGCGCCGATCTCCTTCAGCCAGGCGAGCACCACCGGTGCGAATGCCTCGTTGATCTCGACCACATCGATATCGTCGATGGTCAGACCGGACTTCTCCAACGCCCATTTGGTCGCTGGAATCGGGGCGCTGAGCATGAAAATCGGATCCGCGCCGCGCGCGCTCACGTGGTGGATGCGCGCCCGTGGCGTCAGGCCGTACTCCTGCACGGCCCATTCGGAGGCGAGCAAGGTGGCGCTGGCGCCGTCCGAAATCTGGCTCGCCACAGCGGCGGTCAGCGGGCTGCCCTCGGCGAGTGCGGGGAGCGTGGCCATCTTCTCCAGGCTGGTCTCACGTGGGCCCTGGTCGATCCAGAAGTCGCCGACCGGCACGATCTCGTTGTCGAAGCGGCCGTTCTTGATGGCGTCGCGCGCCCGCTGGTGGCTGCGCAGTGCCCAGCGTTCCATGTCCTCCCTGCTGATACCCCACTTCTCGGCGATCAGCTGAGCGCCGCGGAACTGCGACACCTCGCCGATGCCGTAGCGGTGGTCCCAGCCCTGCGCGCCGACGAACGGTGACTCGAAGCCGTACTCCTTGCCCGCTAGCATGGCCGCGGAGATCGGGATGGCGCTCATGTTCTGCACTCCGCCCGCGACGATCACCTCGGCGGTGCCGCTCATGATGGCCTGCGCGCCGAAATTGATGGCCTGCTGGCTGGATCCACACTGCCGGTCGACCGTGACACCGGGAACCTCTTCGGGGTAGCCCGCGGTCAGCCACATGGTGCGGCCGATGTTGCCCGCCTGCGGCCCCACGTTGTCGACGCAACCTACGACGACGTCGTCGACGTTGCCGGGGTCGATCGGCGTGCGGTCCAACAGACCGCGCAGCGCGACCGCACCGAGGTCGGCCGGGTGCACGCCCGCCAGTGCGCCGCCGCGCTTGCCGACCGGGGTGCGTACCGCATCGATCACGTAGGCGTCCCGCTGTGGGATGTAAGGGCGACGGGACGCGGAAGGTGCTGACATGTAAGGGCTCCTACGTGGTGCGCCGCTCGGGGACGGTGAGCCCGTCGAGCACGATGGTCAGGTACTGCTTGGCGAGGTTGTCGACGGTGATGGCACCGCCTGGCCGGTACCACCGCACCGCGACCCATACCGTGTCGCGCAGGAACCGGTAGGCCAGTTCGACGTCGAGTTCCGGCCGGAAACTGCCGTCCTCGACGCCGCTGGTCAGCACCCGGTGCCAGAGTTCGCGGAATTCGCGGTTGTAGTCGGCGATGTAGGTGAACCGCTCCGTGGTGCTCAGGCGCTTGGCCTCGCCCTGGTAGATGGCCACCGCGGCGTGCCAGCGGTTGAACGACTCGTAGGACGCGAGCACCAAAGCTTCCAAAGTGTCTCGCGAACTCAACCCGGAGGAGACGATCTCGCGGTAGCGGCCGAACAGGTCGTCCAGGAAACCGCGCAAGATATCGTCCACCATCGATTCCTTCGAATCGAAGTGGTGGTAGAGACTGCCCGACAGGATTCCGGCCGCATCGGCGATGTCGCGCACCGTGGTGGCGCGCAGTCCTCGCTCGGCGAACAGCTCGGCCGCCAGTGCGAGCAGTTCGTTGCGCCGTGCTGATTTCGAGGCGTCTGGTGCGGTCACGAAGCCCATAATACAACCTAGCATTTGCTTGGTCGAGTGGGTTGGCACGGTGACTCAGCGCGCCGAGTAGCGCAGTGGCGAGGAGACCGACAGGTCGGCGAGCAACCGATCGCAGATCACCACGGGTGACACGCCGGCCCTGGCCATCCGCGTGACGAGTGCGAGACGACGCTCGCAGCTGTCCCATTCGACGGTGAGCTCGCCACGGTCGGGTCCGGCGTCCACCGTGGCCATCACCCGCGGCGGGCCGTAGCGCACAGGCTCCTCGATCAGCTTGAGCAGCATGCCGCGCTGCCAGGCGCGATAGGTTTCCATGTCCGCGGCCAGCACCATCTTGTCGGTAGCGGCGCACAGACCGCGCGCGACCTCGTCCGCGAAAGCCATCCGGTCGAACCGGAACTTCCGACACTTCGCGACGACGGCGAGCAGATCCGCGCGGACCTCGCACAGCAGCGCGTACTGGCGTTGTCTGCGCCGATCCTCTTCACTTTCGGAAGTGTCGAATTCGGAGCTCAGCCCGATGCGTCTGGCGCGCTCCCGATCGCGGGCCAGATCGGCGCGTAGCGCACCGCGCGGGTCGCGTGCGACCTCGCCTTCGTCGACGGCGTGTTCCTCGAGAATCTGCGCGGCACGCATGGCGGTCGCGCATTCGGAGGTGTGCTCGATGAGTTCGGCTCCGAGCGTGAGCGCGGAAAATATCAAACTGTCCAGCCGCCGTCTGGCCAGCACGACTTCGCGCACCAACTCGAGTTCCAATTGTTCGCGGGCAGGTGGGCGATCCAGGCCCATAGCCATCGCCCCCTTGGCGGGTATGAGATTCGACCCCATCCAGCATGGCACACCCGGTGAGCCGATGCGCCCTCGTTTTCCACACCTTGATCAGCCGTCCACTCAGCGTGCCGAATAGGCGCGAACAGCGCAGCGCCGCAGGCGCTGCAAAAACAAACACAGCAGCTCAGGCACGTTGGCTACTGACCGAGACCACCTCGCCGGTCAGGTAAGAGGTGTAGTCGCTGGCCAGCATCGCGATCGTCGCGGCGACCTCCCACGGCTCGGCCGCGCGGCCGAATGCCTCGCGTTCGGACAACCGGTCGAGCAGTTCGGTCGAGCTGACCTTGTCCAGAAAGGCGTGCCTGGCGATGCTCGGCGCCACCGCGTTTATCCGGACGCCGAATTCGGCGGCCTCGACCGCGCTGCACCTGGTCAGCGCCATCACGCCGGCCTTGGCCGCGGCGTAGTGTGCCTGGCCGTGCTGCGCGCGCCAGCCCAGCACGCTGGCGTTGTTCACGATCACGCCGCCGTGGCCGGCGTCGCGGAAGTAGGCCAGCGCGGCACGGGTGCAGCGGAAGGTGCCGTTCAGGGTGATATCCAGGACCCGGCCCCACTGCTCGTCGGTCATGTCGACCACCAGGGTCTCGCCGCCGAGCCCGGCGTTGTTGACCATGATGTCGATCCGGCCGATGGCCTCGGCAGCGCCGCGCACCAGCGCGTCGACCTGCTCGGTGCTCTGCACGTCACACGCGATCGAGGCGACCCGCCGGTTCGGGAACTCGGCGGCCAGCTCGGTCGCGGTCTCCGCGAGACGTCGCTCATGCCAATCGGAGACGACCACATCAGCGCCTTCGGCGAGCAGCCTGTGCGCGGTGGCCGAACCGATGCCAGTGCCCGCGGCGGCAGTGATCACAGCGGTGCGTCCGGTCAGCAGGCCGTGCCCCGGAACCGGCGCGGGGGCGACCGACAGCGGCCCCATCACGCGCGCGCCTCACGCGGCAGTCCGAGCACGCGCTCGGCGATGATATTGCGCTGCACTTCGTTCGAACCTCCGTAGATGGTGTCGGCGCGGGTGAACAGATACAGCCGCTGCCATTCGTCGAGATCGTCCTCGCCCGCCACCAGCCCGCGCGCGCCGAGCACGGCCATGGCCAGCTCGCCGAGGCCGCGGTGCCAGTTGGCCCACAACAGTTTCGCCACCGACGCCTGGCCGCCCCCATCGTCCACACCCGCGGCCCCCAGCGTGCGCATCGCGTGCGCACGCAGGACGCGCAGCCCGACCCAGGCCCGATCGACCCGGTCGGCGATCAGCGGATCGTCTGCCGCGCCGGTGCGATGGGCCAGCGCTTCGATATCGGCCAGCTCACGCGCGAACCGAATCTGCTGGCCGAGCGTGGAGATGCCCCGCTCGAAGGTCAGTGTGCCCATGGCGATGCGCCAGCCGTCACCAGGCTCGCCGACCACCAGGTCGGCCGCGGTGCGCGCGTTGTCGAAGAAGACCTCGTTGAACTCCGAGGTGCCGGTCAGCTGGATGATCGGGCGCACGTCGATGCCCGGCTGTTGCATCGGGACGAGTAGGTAGGAAAGGCCCTTGTGCCTGGTAGAGCCGCGCTCGGTGCGGGCGACGAGGAAACACCAGTCCGCGACATGCGCCAGCGAGGTCCAGATCTTCTGCCCATTGATCGACCACTCGTCGCCGTCCAGGTGCGCCGCGGTGCTGATCGCGGCCAAGTCCGACCCTGCCCCCGGTTCCGAATAGCCCTGGCACCACAGCTCGGTGACCGCGCGGATGCCCGGCAGGAACCGATCCTTCTGGGCGGGGGTGCCGAAAGCGAGCAAGGTGGGCCCGAGCAGTTCCTCGCCGACGTGCGAGACCCGCGCGGGCGCGTTGGCCTTGGCGTACTCCTCGTGGAAGATCACCTGCCGGCGCACAGTCGCCGCCCGGCCACCGTACTCCTTGGGCCAACCCAGGCAGGTCCACCCCGCCGCGGCCAGGTGCCGGTCCCAGGCGAGCCGCTCCTCGAAGGCCTCGTGCTCTCGACCGGGACCGCCGAGGCCGCGCAGCTCACGGAATTCTCCGTCGAGGTTCTCCGCCAGCCACTCGCGCACCTCGGTGGCGAATTGCGCGTCTTGCGCAGCGGAAAACCGTCCGTCCGGCGCAGCGGTGTCGGATTCTGAGGTCTGGATAGCACCCACGCCGGTAGGATAACCTACCAAGCACTTGCTTTGTAGAGCGCGGACATAAGTGGCTCGCACGGACGGTGAGGAAACGTGACAACCCCTGCACAAACGACACCGATGGCACTGCACCACGCCGCCCGCACGTTCGGCGCCGCACCGGCTATCGCCGACGGCCCGGTCCGGCTGAACTGGACGCAGCTGCTCGAGGCGGTCCAGGAGGTGGCGCGGGCACTCATCGCGCGCGGTGTGTGTATCGGCGACCGGGTAGCCATGTGGGCACCCAACACCCACCACTGGGTGATCGCCGCGCTCGGCGCGCACTACGCCGGCGCGGCACTGGTGCCGTTGAACACCCGCTATGTCGCCGACGAGGCCGCGGACCTGCTCGGCCGGGTGGAGGTGAAGGCACTTTTCGTCGCAGGGAACTTCCTCGGCCGCGACCGGCTCGCAGAACTCCGCGCGGCCGCACGCGCTCTCGCTATCGACACGGTGGTGGTCATTCCGGTCGAGGCGGGCGGTGAGAACACCGACATCGCCGCTCTGGACTGGTCGGAGCTTGCGACCGTCGCCGAACGGGTCACGGTGGCCGAGGCGGAGGAACGCGCCGTGGCGGTCGGCCCCGACGACATCTCCGACATCCTGTTCACCTCCGGCACCACCGGTCGCAGCAAGGGCACTCTGGTCGCGCATCGGCAGGCGCTGTCGGTGGTGCGGGCGTGGGCGGAATGCGCCACGCTGCGCGGTGACGACCGGTATCTGGTGGTGAGCCCGTTCTTCCACAACTTCGGCTACAAGGCGGGCATCCTCGCTTGCCTCGTCACCGGGGCAACGACCATCCCGCAGGCCACCTTCGACGTGCCGGAGACCATGCGCTTGGTCGCCGAAGAGAAGATCACGGTGCTGCCAGGGCCGCCGACTATCTATCAGACGATCCTCGACTTCCCCGACCGCGCCAAGTACGACGTGAGCACGCTGCGAGTGGCCGTCACCGGCGCGGCGACGGTGCCTGTCGTGCTGGTCGAGCGGATGGGTTCGGAACTCGGATTCGACGTCGTCATCACCGCATACGGCCTGTCCGAGGCCGCGGGATTCGGCACCATGTGCCGCGCCGACGACGACGCCGAGACCATCGCGAATACCTGCGGCAGGCCGATCGCGGACTTCGAATTGCGACTCAGCGAGGCAGGAGAGGTCTTGCTGCGCGGACCCAACGTGATGCTCGGCTACCTGGACGACCCGGAGAGCACCGCGGAGACCATCGACGCCGAGGGCTGGCTGCACACCGGCGATATCGGCACGCTCGACGACCGCGGGTATCTGAAGATCACCGACCGGCTCAAAGACATGTACATCTCCGGCGGCTTCAACGTGTACCCGGCCGAGATCGAGCAGGCGCTGGCCCGGCTGGATGGCGTGGCCGAGTCCGCCGTCGTCGGGGTACCCGATGCCAGGATGGGCGAGGTGGGCAAGGCGTACGTGGTACGCAAGCCCGGCTCGCGGCTCACCGAGGAGCAGGTGCTCGCCCACGCCACCACCGTGCTGGCCAATTTCAAGGTGCCGCGGTTCGTCGAGTTCCGCGATCAGCTGCCCTACAGCGCCGCTGGGAAAGTGCTCAAACGTCAATTACGTGAGGAGAAATCGTAATGTCGGAACCGGCAATCCCCGTCGGGGCGGAGGGGCGGGAAGAACACAGCGCGGAGGGGCGAGCAGAACACAGCGCGGAGGGGCGGGAAGAACACAGCGCGGAGGGGCGAGCAGAACACAGCACGCAGAGGGAAGAACACGAGGGCGAAGTCGTCACCTACGAGAGGCGTGGCCGCGTCGCGATTGTCACACTGAACCGGCCCGACTACCGCAACGCGCAGAACTCGGTGATGACCTACGCGCTCGATGCCGCCTTCGAGCGGGCCGTGGACGACGCCGAGGTGGGGGTGATCGTGTTGGCGGGCAATGGGAAACACTTCAGCGCCGGGCATGACATCGGCACCCCTGGCCGGGACCACCACGTGCGGTACCAGAACAAGGCCGCGCTGTGGTGGGACCACGTCGACCGGGTCGGCGGCGACCAGCGTTTCGCCCGCGAACTCGAGGTCTATCTCGGCATGTGCAGGCGGTGGCGGGACATTCCGAAGCCGACTATCGCGATGGTGCAGGGCGCCTGCATCGCCGGTGGGCTGATGCTGGCATGGGTGTGCGACCTGATCATCGCCTCCGACGACGCGTTCTTCTCCGACCCGGTTGTCCGCATGGGCATTCCGGGCGTCGAATATTTCGCGCACCCCTGGGTGATGGGACCCCGCGCGGCCAAGGAGTTCCTCTTCACCGGCGACCGATTCGGCGCAGCGCAGGCCAAGGAATGGGGCATGGTGAACCGGGTGGTGCCGCGCGCGGAGCTCGAGGCCGAGACCCTGGCGCTCGCCGAGAAGATCGCCACCATGCCGCAATTCGGGCTCGCCCTGACCAAGAAGGCGGTCAACCAAGCCGAGGACCTGATGGGTATGCGTTCGGGGATGGACTCGGTTTTCGGGCTGCACCACTTCGCGCACGCGCACAACGCGGAAGTCGGCGCCGATGCACTGGGCGGCATGAACGCCAAGTCGATGAAGGCCACGGCGAGCACCGCGGAACAGAACGGAACAACGTAGTGGATCTGGATCTCGACCAGGCGACTCAGGAATTTCAGCGGGAGGTCCGCGAATTCCTCGCCGCGAACAAACCCACCCCACCGCTGCCCTCGATGGACACCATGGCCGGCTTCGAGGCGCATCGCACGTGGGAGCGCACCCTCGCCGACGCACGCCTCTCCGCGGTCGCCTGGCCGGAGGAGTTCGGCGGACGCAACGCCTCGTTGCTGGAATGGGTGCTGTTCGAGCAGGAGTATTACACCGCGGGCGCACCGGGGCGGGTCAGCCAGAACGGCATCTTCCTGCTCGCGCCGACACTGTTCGAGCACGGCACGCCCGAGCAGCTGGAGCGGATAATGCCGCGGATGGCGCGCGGCGACGACATCTGGGCGCAGGCCTGGTCCGAGCCGGAGGCGGGAAGCGATCTGGCGGGCATCCGCTCCACCGCCCGGCGCACCACCGGTGGCTGGCTGCTCAGCGGCCAGAAGACCTGGAGTTCACGCGCCGCCTACGCGGACTGGGCGTTCGGGCTGTTCCGCAGCGACCCGGAGGCCGAGCGGCACAAGGGCCTCACCTACATGATGTTCCCGCTGACCGCCGACGGTGTGCAGGTGCGCCCGATCCCACAGCTGGACGGCGAGCCAGGCTTCGCCGAGATCTTCCTCGACGACGTGTTCGTGCCCGACCGCGACGTGATCGGCGCGCCGGGCGAGGGCTGGCGGGTCGCGATGAGCACCTCCAGCAACGAACGCGGCCTCTCACTGCGCAGCCCGGGCCGTTTCAGCGCCACCGCGCAGCGGCTGATCGATCTGTGGCTGGACAGTGGCGACCACACCAACACCACACAGCGCGACGCCGTGGTGGACGCCTGGATCGGCAGCGAGGCCTACCGGCTACACACCTTCGCCACCGTCACCCGGTTGGACGAGGGCGGAAAGCTGGGCGCCGAATCCTCGATCACCAAGGTGTTCTGGTCCGAACTCGACATCGCCATGCACGACACCGCGCTGGCGGTGCTCGGCGAGGCAGCCGAGCGGGCCGGGCCGTGGACCGACGGCTACCTGTTCGCGCTGTCCGGTCCGATCTACGCGGGCACCAACGAGATTCAGCGCAACATCATTGCCGAGCGGCTGCTCGGACTACCGAGAGGAAGCAGCCGATGAGTGTGCAATACCTGTCCGGCGACTACCCGTCTCGAGCCATCTATTGGTCTGCTTCTACGACGCGGGAGTCGCGTATGGAAAGGAGGGCTCGATGAGATTCGCGCTCAGTCCCGAACAGCTCGACTTCGGCACGAGTCTGCGCAAGCTGTTCGACGCGGGGCGCACGCCGAATGTCGTGCGCGCCTGGGCCGCTGGTGACCCGCGTCCCGGCCGCGCACTGATCAAGCAGCTAGCCGAGGCGGGTGTCCTCGGCCTCGCCGTCGCCGAGGAACACGGCGGCGTCGGCGCCGAACCGATCGATCTGGTCGTGGCGTTCCAGGAGATCGGCAGGGCCGCCGTGCCTGGCCCACTGGTGGAGACCGCTGCCGCGATACCGGCGCTGCTGCAAGCACTTCCGGACCAGAGCCTGGCCGCACGGTGGCTGCCCGGCTTCGCGGGGGGCGCGGCGCTGGGCACCGTGGCCTTCGCGACACCCGGCCAGAGCAGCGTCGCGCTGGACGCCGACACCGCCGAGGTGGTGCTGCACGCCGACGGCACGCAGCTGAGCACCGGCCATCGCGCCGGCCTGGTGCGGTCGGTCGATGCCGCGCGCCGGTTGTTCGCCGTCGACCTCGACGACGTGGTCGCCGAGGGGCCGCAGGTGCGCGACGCCGCCGCTGCCGGGTTTGATACCGGCGCACTGGCCTGCGCGGCCCAGCTGCTCGGCGCGGGACGGTCGCTGTTGCACGCTGCCACCGGATACGCCAAGCAGCGCAAGCAGTTCGGCAAGCCGATCGGCGAATTCCAGGCCGTGAAACAGAAGCTCGCCGACGTGCTGATCGGGCTGGACCTGGCCGAGCCACTACTCTTCCGCGCCGCGCTGACCATGGGGGAACCGACCCGCGCCCGTAACGTGTCGGCCGCCGTGATCGCCTGCGGCGATGCGGCCTACCGGGCGGCGCGCGCCGCGCTGCAGGTGCACGGCGCGATCGGTTACACCGCCGAATACGACCTGTCGCTGTGGCTGACCAAGGTGACGGCGCTTCGTTCTGCCTGGGGCACATCGGATCTGCATCGTTCCCGCATCGCTCGTGCGCTGCGCGATGACACCGTCAAAGGCGGCGCATTGCGAGGCACCGCATGAGCGCGGCGAGCGAATCATCAACACGGCGCACGGCGCGCATGACGGAGCCGAGCGCCGGCGCGGTGCGGTCATGAGCACTTCCGAACATCAGGAGTTCATCGCGTCGGTCCGGGCGCTACTCACCAAGCACGCCGGGTCCGCCGCGATGCGCGCGGCGATGGATACCGAGCTGGGCTACGACCCCGTACTGTGGCGGCTGCTGTCCGAGCAGATCGGGGTGGGCGCGCTGGCCATTCCCGAGGAGTACGGCGGTTTCGGCGCCGGCCTGGTCGAATCCCTTGTGGTGGTCGGCGAAGTGGGCCGAACACTCGCTGGTGTGCCGATGCTCGGTTCGGCCGTACTCGGCGCACAGGCCGTGCTGCTGTCGAACGATGCCGAGGCGTGTGCGCGGCTGCTGCCCGGGGTCGCCGAGGGCACCAGGACGATCGCGGTCTGCTGGGCGGACGAGAGCGGCTGGGACGAGCACGGCGTGCACGAAGCCGACGGAACCCTCACCGGCACCGCGCACTACGTGCTGGACGGGATGTCCGCCGACTCCCTCGTCGCCGTGACCCCGACCGGCTTCTTCGAGGTCGAGCCCACCGCCCCGAGTATCACCCTGCGATCCGCACCGACCATGGACCCCACCCGAAGGCTCGCCGAGATCACCTTCGCCGCGGCACCCGCCCGCCGCCTCGGCTCCGGTGATCCGACGGGCGCCATCGCGCGGCTGCGCGAGATCGCTTGGGCCGCTGTGGCCGCCGAGCAGGTCGGTGTCGCGGAACGCTGCCTGGAGATGACGGTGGAGTACGCCAAGTCCCGAGTGCAGTTCGGCCGTGTGATCGGCAGCTTCCAGGCGCTCAAACACCGGATGGCGGATATGTACGTGCTGCTGGAGTCGGCCAGGTCCGCGTCTGTCGCGGCCACCACGGCCGTGGCGACGAACAGCCCGTCGGCCGCCGAAGACGTGTGGGTCGCCCGCGTGCACTGCTCGGAGGCGCTCACCGCCATCGCGGCCGAGACCGTCCAGCTGCACGGCGGCATCGCGATCACGTGGGAGCACGACGCGCATCTGTTCTTCAAGCGCGCGCATGGGGATGCACAGTTGTTCGGCACGCCGCGGCGGCCGTCGACCCGGTCGGCCTGAAGGCCAGGGCGGATCGGAATCGGACTTACCGATCCGATCGACGGAGTGGTGCTCGCAAACGGCCCGACTGTGGACGTTCAGCTCGATCTTTCGATCAGAGTTACGAGTTGGTCGGCAACAGCTGGGGATGCGGCGATCGTGTCACGGGAGTCGAGGCTGTGCCGACGGTAGGAGGAGTCGAGGACAACAGCGCCCGCTTCGCGGGCGATGAGCACGCCAGCGGCCGTATCCCAGGGCTTGTTGGATAGGATGACACAGGCATCGATCCGTCCCTCGGCGACCCATGCGAGATCGAGAGCTGCGGATCCGAACATTCGTATGCGCTCGACGGTTGCTGCCAATGCGGCGGTGAGGGCAATGCGGCGCTTGTTCTTGGGCTCCGCGTCCGGACCGACCGCGTAGTCACCAATGGAAATGATCGCTCGGCTGAGCGTTTTGGTGTTGCTCGCCGTGATCAGCTTGTCGTTGCCGCACGCGCCCTGCCCAGCCGCAGCATAGTACTCGAGGTCGAGGAACGGTGCGGCGATGACTCCGATGACCGGTTCACCATCGCGAACCAGAGCTAGCGACACCGCGCAGAGCGGCAATCCATGGATGAAGTTGGATGTTCCGTCGATCGGGTCGAGAATCCACATGTACCCGCCAGTGCTGTCGGGCGGACCGTCACCGATTTCCTCACCCAGGAAACCGAACTCGGGTGTCGCATCGGCCAGATACCGCCTGATGTGCTCTTGAATTCGGTGGTCCAGGTCAGTCGCGTAGTCACGGTCGTTCTTGGTGTGGACGATTCCTCGATCGGCCGTGCTGAGGAGTTCGGCTCCTTGGTCAACAGCCGAACGGGCGATTGCGAGTAGTTCGTCTCCACGGCCTGTCATATCGACGGTGCCTCCCGAGCGCTGGACCACATGGTTTCGAAGACTTCGGAGAAGGTGTCGAAAAGCCCTGGCGGATCTGATTTTCGCGCGATCAGCGTCGGAGATTCGACTCCTCGGGCTGTCGGCAAGTAGGGCTGAATGACGCATACTGCGGAGTCGACGATGGTGATATTGAAACGGACGGTCTCATCGTAAGTTCGGATCTGAATGGACTCTATCTGCTGTGTGGCGGATTTTTGCTGCACTCGTATCAAGCACTGCATGTTGAGTTCGGTAAGGCTCGACAGCACCCCGGGTGGATGACCCTCCTCGGTCTCCCGTGCACGGATGTGGGTTCCGTTCGGATCAAGGAAGAGACAACGAAGGTTGGTGCCGGATTCGAGCAACCTCATGAGGTCGGTGTCCGAATATTGCTGGCAGAGCAGATTCAGTGACAGGCCCGCCATATCGATCCGCTGAGCGTTCTCGAAGAGCTTCCGAGGGGGCATGGCGTGCAAGAACTCGGTTCGGTTCGCGAAGACCGCCTCAACGTCGGCCATGAGGCGATCGGGAGTTTGTGCTCTGGTCTGGATTTCGCGGGTCAGTCGAATATCGCTGGGTTTCGCGCAGTCTTCGAAGAGTTCGTCGACCGACCAACCGGGAAACATGGCCTCCAGAATCCGACGGTGATGAGGGTACGGCAAGCTCGTGACATTTCCGGAGAGCCAGCGATAGAACTGGGCCTTCTTGGGGCCGGCGCCGACGAATTCGGGTTCGGATTTGCTTGCGATTCGGTCGTATTCGCGGTTGAACGCTGAAACGGTCTGGAGGTGACGCTGGTGCAGCAGGGCTTTCAGTAAAGTTCCCACAGGTACGCCACCTCTCGATCTTTCTGGCTTTACCGAAATGCGAAGAAGATGAGACATAGAAGATACCTCCGCTAGTTCACCTGATCAAGGTGATGCATCGGTGGCGGCGCGGACAGACTGGTGCGCTGCTGACACTTCTCCGCATGGATCAGATCGTCACTGTAGGAGTCGTTGCCGTCGCACTGGCGCTGCTGGCCGTCGGCACCTTCTACGTTCTGCCGCACCTGCTCGACGGAGACGACGCCTTACCAGAATCAGCAGTGCCCGTTGCGGACATCATCGATCGCCTCGACATCGAGCAGGCTCACGCGGCCATGCAGGACCACATCCGATGGGACATCGATTCCTGCTCGAACAAGGCATTCGCGTACTGGACGCTGGTCGATGCCGGGCACATCGTCCCAGACGAACGCGCACAGCGGAGGGTGTCATGACCACACCCGTAAACGCAGAGGTCGTCCGCATCCGCCACCGGGTCTGCGGTGAGCACCCAGGCGAAATCTCTCTCGACGTCGCGAAGATCATCCTGTCCCAGCACGCGGGGCACGGCGAGCACTGCCTGCAATTCCTCGGCGCCCTGAACCGAGCCTCGGTGGTGTGCGGTGAAGCCGCAGTCACGAGCCTCCTCCGTCATTCTCGGCCTGGGCGCCGCGAGGAGTACGGTCAGGAGGTATGACCGAAGCGAAGCGGGGACGCGTCAGGGTCGAGACCAGCCAGAAGCGGGTGCGGGTCTATCTGGGCGGGCAGCTGGTGGCCGACTCCGCCAGGCCGGTGCTCGTGTGGGAGAACCCGCACTATCCGACCTACTATCTGCCCGTCACGGATGTGCACGCGAAGCTCGAGCCGAACGGAACAACCCAGCACTCCCCCAGTCGCGGCGAAGCGACCGGCTACGACGTCGTGGTGGACGGCACGACCGGCACCGGTGCGGCGGCGCGATATCACGATTCACCGCTCGCCGAACTGCGCGAACTGGTCCGGCTGGAGTGGAACGCGATGGACGAATGGTTCGAGGAGGACGAGCCGGTCTACGTCCACCCACGAGATCCGTACTCCCGGGTGGACATCCTGGCCAGCTCGCGACACGTGAAGGTGGTGATCGACGGCGTCACCGTCGCCGACTCCCACTCGCCGCGCATCCTCTTCGAAACCGGCTTGCCCGCCCGGTTCTACCTGCCGATGACCGACGCCCGGATGGACCTGCTGCAGCCATCCGACACGCACACCGGCTGCCCCTACAAGGGCACCGCTGACTACTGGAACGTCCGCATCGCCGACAAGGAATATCCCGACTACGTCTGGGGCTACCGCACCCCGCTCCCGGAAAGCCAGAAGCTTGCCGGGCTTGTCTGTTTCTACAACGAGAAGGTAGACATCTACGTCGACGGCGAACTCCAGGAACGGCCCCGCTCACCGTTCAGCTGAGCTGATGCGCACCCGTGAGGAACTCGCGCCCTCGATCGGGCCCGGCGGCGGCCAGCAGGTATGAATCTTCGGATGGACTCCGGCAGCCGCCGGTCCGGACAGCAGCGCGGCGCAAGCCTCGCGACGGCTTCGCCGGTTTCGCTGGACGCGGCGGCGCGGGCCGCTTGATCAGACCGCGACCAGAGGGGGGTTGTCCTCGGCGCGGCGGTATCGGCCCGGGGCCAGACCGTATTCGCGTTTGAAGGCCTTCGCGAAGGCGAATTCCGAGGTGTAGCCGACCTGGCGGGCTACGCTGCCGAGACCATTGTCGGTTTCGCGGAGCAGGCGGGCGGCGGTGAGCATTCGCCAGCGGGTCACGTACGCCAATGGCGGTTCACCTACGGTCGCGGTGAATCGGCGGGCAAGGGTGGCGCGGGAGACACCTGCTATGTCGCTGAGATCGGGAACGGTCCACGCCTTCGCGGGCTCCTCGTGCACCGCGCGTAGCACCGCTGCGACCGCGGGATCGACGAAAGCGCCTGCCCAGCCAGTGGTTTGCGCGTCGGCCTGCTCGTCGAACCACGCGCGCAGGATGAACAACAGCAGCGTATCCAGTAGCGCGGGCACGGCGGCGTCGCTACCGGGCCTCGGTTCGGCGATCTCGGCGGCCAGCAGATCGACGGCACCACGCAGCGCCGGGTGACGGCCGGGACGTGCTGCGAGATGGATGAATTCGGGTAGCTCGTCGAGGATCGGATGGCTGCGTTGCCTGCCGAGTTCGTACGCACCGCACAACAGCGCGGTCCGCACGCCCGGCCCGACGATCTCTCGCGACTCCCCGGGCGAAGCCGTCTCGGTGACCGGACTGTCCATGCTGTCGACCAGATCATGATCAGCACCGCGCGGCATGAACAGCACGTCCCCGACCCCGAGTGCCATCGGCTCGCCGCTCGGCGGAACCACCCAGCACGACCCCTGCAACACCACGTGGAAGCCCGCGCCGGGCACGACAGGATACCGACGACCCCACGGGGCGTGCCGGATGAACAGGCCGGAGGTCGGACTACCGGTGCGGATGGCCGCGATGGTCTCGCTGAGAATGTCCACGTAGTCACCGTAGCACTCGAAGATTGAGCGTTTCAGGCATAATTGAGAGTGATACGGCCATTTGTTTACTCATGCGTCAGTCGTAGATTCTGATTCATGACATAGATGAATACCACCGGAACTCGGCGCGGACGGCCACAAAGTCCGCGGTGTGGTGAGCGGCGTCGACTCCTACCGTGATTCGGCGCTGATGGCGGTCGAGACCGCCGTGCGCCTGGCCGAAGGCGCCACCCAGCCGGGTGCGCTCGCCGCCGCCGAGGCCTTCGACGCGGCGGACTTCCTCGACGCGTTGGCGCCGTTCGGAATCACCTGGCACATCCGAGAACACTGAGTGCGCGGGCGACAGCGGCCGACGTCATGCGATACGTAGACCACGACACGGTTCCCAGCGACGGGAAGGCCGGCTTCCGTTCGGAGCCCTCGGCGTCCCGATAATCAGCGAACACCGTGTGCCCGGCGCTGAGCGAGCGAATTCCGCCGAACCGAGGGCGGGCTCGCGGGGTGAGAAGAATGAGCGAATGGGAGGCCGCCCGTGGACCGATGGAAGCGGGAGGGCCTGCGGTCGGGCAACCGCGGGTTGCGCAACCAGATCGACTACATCCTGGATGCTTACGAGCGGCAGCAGGCGCATCGGGCCGACGTGCAGAAGAAACTGGACGCACTGCGCGTGAAAGCCGGTTCGTCCGATCAACTGGCCGAGGTGACGGTGGACAGCGCGGGAGTGGTCACCGAGGTGCGCTTGTCGGCGGCCGCAATGCGCGGAACACCGGAACAACTTGGACGGTCGATCACGGAAGCCGCCCAGGAGGCGGCGCGGCTGGCGTGGTCACAGCGCGAAGAGGTGAGCGCTCCGATCACCGAGGCTGCCGAAGCCCTACCCGATCTACCCGACATGGTGCCCGGAGCGCCGAGCTGGCGCGATAGTCGCGAATCCATCGACGACAACGGCCAGTCCCAGGCATTGCTCGACACGGACAACCACTGATGGACGCTCAGTACGAACAGCAACGTTCTCAACTCGCCGATATCCGGGAGCAGCTGTCCGCCGTGCATGCCCAGGCCAGTTCGGCCGACCGGCTGGTCACGGTGACGGTCGATTTTTCGGGCATCGTCACCGACGTGAGCTTGGACCCGCGGGCGCTGCGCACCACAGGCGCGGATCTCGGCCGAATCGTCACCGAAACAGCTAGGGCGGCAGCACGTCTCGCGCATCAGCAAACGACCGAAACGATCGCCCCGATCGTCGACGTCGTCGGCAGCATGCCCGAACTCACCGATCTGCTGCCGGGTGCACCAAGTCTGCGCGAACCGGATACCGCCATCCCCCAGGACGACGCAGTCCAGGAAGACGACGACGACGAGTACGCCGAAGAATCACAAATCGGGGTTATCACATAAGGACATTCGACAGCCACATGACTGCTCGTTCCACTGAGTGTGGCCAGCGGTCATCGCTGGGTGTCACGGCGATCGGCCGGTGCACCGATCGCGCGGCGCGCGTAGCCGCGTTCACTCGGAAATGTGGAGCACGCCCTCGTCCACGGCCCATTTGATGGTGCGCTCGAGCTGCGGGCAGGAGTCGGGACGACCCGGCCCGAAGCCGTTCGCGCTCAGTTCGGCGAAGACCGGGCAGTGGCTGGCCGGGTCGTCGGTCCATTGCACCGAGGTCTGGTGCGGACTGCTCTTTCGCACCAGCACCTCGCTCCGGCAAGCCTGACACCGCAGCGGAGTCAGGCCGTCCTCCAGATAGCGCTGCTTGTCTACCACGGTCTGGGCGCGCATTTCGGCCTGCCGAGCAGGCTGGTCGGCGAAATCGGGTGCCTTCGCCCAGGTGACCATCAGACGTTGGCCTCGGCTTCCTCGACCTCGCGCTTGCGCCGCAGGTTCTCCGCGACCTCGGCTTCCCACGCCTCGTTCGCCTTGGTGGTGTCCACCTCGAACTCGAAGCGCTGGGTCATTTTCTCGGTGACGTCGGCCAGGTCGACGTAGAACTGGTCATACCAGCGACGCAGCTGGTAGACCGGGCCGTCCTCGTCGCACAGCAGCGGGTTCTCGACCTTGGACTTGTGCTTCCAGATCTCGACGTCCTGCTGGAAGCCGACGCTGATGCCCTCGGTCATCTTCTCCGCCAGTCTGTCGGCCATCTGGCCATCGACGCCCTGCGGCTTCTCCAGCGTGATACCCCACTGCAGCACGAAGGAGCTTTGCGTTACCGGATAGTGGCAGTTGATCAGCACGCTTTTGACTTCGTAGCCGCTGTAGATGTTGATCAGCGGGTTGATCATGTACGACGGCCCGAAGTACGACGCCTCCGACTTCAACAGGGTGTCGCCGCCATACTTGGAGGCCATGCCGATGTCCGGCCGGCCTTTGGTCTCCAGGAACTGGGTGGCGATGTGGCCTTCGAAGACGTTTTTGAAGTACGTCGGAAAGGCGAAGTGGATGTAGAAGAAGTGGGCCATGTCGACCACGTTGTCGATGATCTCGCGGCAGTTGGCTCCCTCGATCAGCATCGAGTTCCAGGTCCAGTCGGTCCACCCGCTGTCGAGTTCCTCGGTCGGGTTGCCGTCCGCGTCGGTGTAGGGACCCTTGATGTGCGGGATGGCGACCTCAGTCGGTGGCTGGCTCCCCTCGTGGTCATGCCAGACGAACAGCTGGCCGTTGCGCTCCAGCGTGGTCCACTTCCTGGTGCGCGCCAAGGGCGGCACCCGCCGCGCGTAGGGAATCGCGGTGCATTTTCCGTTGGTGCCCGACCAGCGCCAGTCGTGGAACGGGCAGGCGATGTCGTCGCCCTTGACCTCGCCCATGGTCAGGTCGCCACCCATGTGCCTGCAGTAGGCGTCGAGTACCCGAAGTTCACCGTGGCTGTCGGCCCAGACGACGAGCTTGGTCCCGAACACATCGACCGCGTGCGGCTTGCCGTCACGGAACGCCTTGGCCAGGCCCAGGCAATGCCATCCCCGGGCATACCGGGTCGGCGTGGTACCGACGTCCAGATCCCGGACCCTCGCACCGCTCCGCGGGGTGGGATGGGCCGCCTCGCGGGTCCCTACGGGGTTACGCACGCTGCCGCCTCCGGATCCGTCGTTCGGCGGCGGTGGGGTAACTGCCATCGCGATTCCTCCTCCTTCTGTACTAGAACACGTTACAAAATTGGCGCCCTCGACGCCAGCGATTTGCCCCACTTCCTGCGCGGGTTCAATTGCGACATGGGGTGAACATCGGTTCTCGACATAAATAGGAACCTGTTCTAGTCTCAGAGGCGAATGAGAGTTGGTTATCAGTCGACCAGGCAGGAGCAGGTCCCGAGATGACGCAAGAAGTGACCGAACGGGTCGAAGCGCTGTTGCCGATGCTGCGCGAGCGCGCGCAGGAGGCCGAGGACCTGCGGCGCATTCCCGACGAAACCATGAAGGCGTTGCAGGAGACCGGCTTTTTCCGGTTGCTCCAGCCCAAGCAGTGGGGCGGCCACGCGGCCGACCCGGTGGTCTTCTACGACACCGTACGCAAGATCGCCAGCGCGTGCGGCTCCACCGGCTGGGTGGCAGGCATTGTCGGCGTGCACAATTGGCATCTGGCCCTGTACGCGCAGCAGGCGCAGGAAGACGTTTGGGGCGAGGACACCGAGGTGCGAATCTCCTCGTCCTACGCGCCGATGGGTGCGGGCACAGTCGTCGACGGCGGCTACCTCGTCAACGGCGCGTGGGCTTGGTCGTCCGGTTGCGACCACGCGACCTGGGCGGTACTCGGCGGTCCGGTGATCAAAAACGGCAAGCCGGTGGACTTCGGCAGCTTCCTCATTCCCCGCGACGACTACCGCATCGATGACGTATGGAACGTGGTCGGACTGCGCGGAACGGGATCCAACACCGTGCTGGTCAAGGACGCCTTCGTGCCCTCGCATCGGTTCCTGAGCTTCCGCGCCATGAGCGAGCTGCAATCGCCTGGCCTGGAACAGAATCCAGATCCGGTATACAAGATGCCCTGGGGCACAATCCATCCCACCACAATCTCTACCCCGATCGTCGGTATGGCCTACGGCGCGTACGAGGCGCACGTCGAGCACCAGGGCAAGCGCGTGCGCGCGGCCTACGCGGGCGAGAAGGCCAAGGACGACCCGTTCGCCAAGGTGCGCATCGCGGAGGCGTCCAGCGATATCGACGCGGCATGGCGGCAGCTGTCGGGCAACGTGGCCGACGAGTACGCGCTGCTGGTGGCGGGCAAGGAGATACCGTTCGACCTGCGCGTGCGGGCGCGGCGCGACCAGGTTCGGGCCACCGGTCGCTCGATCGCCGCCATCGACAAGCTGTTCGAGAGCTCCGGCGCCACCGCTCTGGCGAATGACACTCCACTGCAACGCTTCTGGCGTGACGCGCACGCGGGCCGGGTGCACGCCGCCAACGATCCCGAGCGCGCGTACCTGATGTACGGCACGCACGAGTTCGGGCTACCCGTCACCGACGGCATGGTGTAGGAGAATCCGTGACCTCGACCGTGGAACTCACCGCCGAAACGACATCGCGCTACGCGCGGGTGCGCCCCGACCTACGGCTGCACTACCACGAGGCCGGCGTCGGCAACGGCCCGACAATCGTCCTGCTGCACGGCGGCGGCCCCGGAGCGTCTTCGTGGTCGAACTTCGCCCGCAACATCCCCGTGCTTGCGCAGAATTTTCATGTGCTCGCGGTGGACCAGCCTGGGTACGGCCGCTCGGACAAGCCGACCGAGCATCCGCAGTACTTCGTGCACAGCGCCTCGGCGCTGAAGGATCTGCTCGACCACCTGCGGATCACCTCGCGTGTGCACCTGCTGGGCAATTCGCTCGGTGGGGGCGCCGCGGTGCGGTTCGCCCTGGACTACCCCGATCGGGCCGGAAAGCTGATCCTGATGGGTCCCGGCGGGCTGAGCACCAATCTGTTCGCGCCCGACCCGACCGAGGGCGTGAAGCTGCTCGCCAAGTTCAACTACGAGCCGACCAGGGAGAACCTTGCGGCATTCCTGCGCATCATGGTCTTCGACCAGTCGCTGATCACCGACGAGCTGATCGACGAGCGGTTCGCCTCGGCGAGCACGCCGGAAGCGCTGGCGGCGACCCGCGCGATGGGGAAGTCGTTCGCCGGAGCGGACTTCGAGAAGGGCATGCTCTGGCGCGACGCCTACCAGCTTCGTCAGCCGGTGCTGCTGATCTGGGGTCGCGAGGACCGGGTCAACCCGCTCGACGGCGCGCTCCTGGCGACGAAGGTGATCCCCGGCGCGCAGCTGCACGTCTTCGGCGGCTGCGGGCACTGGGCTCAACTGGAGAAGTTTCACGAGTTCAACCGGCTGGCCATCGATTTCCTCGCAGGCGTCAAGGAGACACAGGAGAAGTGATGGGAATCCGCTCACTGGGATATCTGCGCATCGAGGCGACCGATATGGCCGCCTGGCGGGAGTACGGGCTCAAGGTGCTCGGCATGGTCGAGGGCAAGGGCTCCGACCCGGAAGCGCTGTACCTGCGCATGGACGAGTTTCCGGCCCGGCTGGTGATCGTCCCCGGCACGAAGGACCAGCTGCAGATTTCGGGCTGGGAGACCGCCGATGCCGAAGAGCTGCAGGACATCCGCAACCGGTTGGACGCGGCCGGGGTGCCTTACAAGGAAGGCACCGCGACGGAGTTGGCCGACCGCCGAGTCTACGAACTGATCCGCTTCGACGACCCCTCCGGCAACACCCTAGAGGCGTTCCACGGGGCCGCGCTGGAGCATCGCCGGGTGGTCAGCCCCTATGGGCATAGGTTCGTCACCGAGGAGCAGGGGCTCGGGCACGTGGTGCTCAGCACCAAGGACGACAAGGCAGCGCTGGAGTTCTACCGCGACGTGCTCGGCTTCCGACTGCGCGACTCGATGCGGCTGCCACCGCAGATGGTCGGGCGCCCGGCCGACGGCGAGCCCGCCTGGCTGCGCTTCTTCGGCTGCAACCCGCGGCACCACTCGCTGGCCTTCCTGCCCATGCCGACGCCGAGCGGCATCGTGCACCTGATGCTCGAGGTGCGCAACGCCGACGACGTCGGGCTGTGCCTGGACCGCGCGCTGCGCAAGAAGGTCAAGATGTCGGCGACGCTCGGGCGGCACGTCAACGACAAGATGCTTTCGTTCTACATGAAGACACCAGGCGGATTCGACGTCGAATTCGGCTGTGAGGGTTTGGAAGTGGACGACAGCGACTGGATCGCAAGGGAATCCACCGCGGTGAGTCTATGGGGCCACGACTTCACCGTCGGGCAGCGGCAGCAGTGACCGGGAGGGCGAGCGAAACGATGACCGCGGACGGGCGAGTCGAGATCGATCCACGGCAGTTCCGGAATGTGCTCGGGCAGTTCTGCACCGGCATCACGGTGATCACGACCCTCGACGGCGACCAGGTTCCGATCGGCTTCGCATGCCAGTCCTTCGCCGCCCTCTCACTCGAGCCGCCGCTCGTGCTGTTCTGCCCTACCAAGGCATCCCGGTCCTGGGCGGCGATCGAGAAGTCCGGGCGTTTCGGCGTGAACGTGCTCGCCGAAGAACAGCGCGAGCTGTGCGCACGCTTCGGCTCCCGCGAACCCGACAAGTTCGCCGACGCCGCCTGGCACACCTCCGACTTGGGCCTTCCGCTTTTGGACGACGCACTGGCCACCATCCAGTGCACCGTGGACAGCGTCGTAGATGGCGGCGACCACTACATCGTGATCGGTCGCGTCCAGACGATGTCCGAGACGACAACCTCCGGCAGACCCTTGCTGTTCTACCGCGGCCAATACACCGCCATCGAACCCGAGAAGACCACCCCGGCTCCCTGGCGCGCCGACCTCGAACACTTCCTCACCACGACAACCCTCGATACCTGGTTGTAGCGGCCGGGACAACACGAAGGGCCCAACGGGATTATCGGTGATTTCGGCAGGTCGGCGGTCACCACATTGCCGAGCAGACAACTCCACAGCAATACGTAGCAAGTGGTGCTACACAGAGCTACAATCCCTGCCATGAAGGTGATCACGCAGCGAGAATTCCGCAACAACTCAGCGGCGGTCATGAATGCGGTCGAGGCCGGGGAGACCTTTCGCGTCACCCGCAACGGTGTCGAGGTCGCGGAGGTACGACCGGTCGGCCGACAGCGCCGCCGAACCGCCGAAGAACTCGTCGAACGACATCGCAAACTTCCGCGCGTCGATTGCGCCCGAATGCGGCAAGAGGCGGACGAATTCTTCGGAACGGAAGACCGCGTCGAGGACGACGATGCCTGGGGACCGCGTTCATGAACGAGCGACACGCAGCGGGCGTGATCGACACCTGCACCTACATCGACCTGTACGAACTCGATCCGGCGGTCCTACCCCAGTTACCCGAGATCACGGCGATCACACTGGCCGAATTGCACCAAGGCGTTGCGATGGCGAAGGACACCGCCACACGTGCAGCACGATCCGAGCAACTCGGCGCCGCCATCGTCGAGTTCGATCCACTGCCGTTCGACGAGGACGCCGCGACCCGCTACGGCACTCTGGTAGCCCTCACCCTGGCCGCGAAGCGCGACCCGCGGCCCCGCCGGATGGACTTACTCATCGCGGCGATTGCGTCAGCGCGCGGATTACCGCTCTACACCCGCAACAGCGGTGACTTCCGCGGGCTGGAAAGTATGGTCGAGATCGTGGCCGTCTAGGTGGCTGGTGTCGAACGGGGTTGTCGGGGTTCGGGTCGGCTGGATCGGCGGGTGACGACGTCCGGATCGGTGGTGGAGCTGGATGTGCGGTCCGGGTGATGGCTGGCTGTGTTGAAGGGTATTGAGACACGAGCCGGCATCGCGCCAGCGAGGGTGAGCCGCCGCCGCCCGAAGTGGGTGATCGGCGAACGGAAGTGTGCCGGATACCGTCGGCGAGTAGGTGGATCTTCGTGGTCGGCTCGCCGCGGGACCGGCGATCGCGCATCGCGGAAATTTCGAGTGGACAGTCGAACGGAATTGGCGCATGGTGGGGTCAATCTGATGCGGCCGGGTGTCAGTCCCGGCTGCTGAGCGGTGGGGTCTTGACATGACGGCAGGACGCAGAATCAACGGGGAGTGAGATGCAGTCCAGGACTCTATGGTTAGCAGCGCGAGCACGCGACGGTCTGTTGTTGCTCGCAGCCTGGGGGTGGCTCGTCGCCAAGGTCGAGGTCACGGATGTCCCCACCACGATCCAGGGAGTCGTGGACACCCGGCACGTGTGGGAGGGCCCCCGGTTTCGCAGCACCGCGACGATATTCCTGATCATCGCGATCGCGGCCGCGATCGGCGGTTGGCGGCTGTGGCGTGCAGTGGAAAGCACGCGCCGGCGGCGCTGGCAGAATCTGGCGGCCGCGGTGATCGTCGATGTCGTCGTGTGGGCGGCGGCGATCACGGTACTGCTGGCCGTGTGGGGCGTGCTTGACCGCAGCGGTTATATCCCGTTGGACGAGTTGCCCTCGTCGCCCAGATACGGATTGCTGATGCTGTGGCTGGTCGCCGGAGTGCTGCTCGGCGTCGCGGCGCTGACGACCGTCATCACGCTGTCGGAGGCCATTCGCGCAGACGTGAAGGACGACGAGCGATCCGGCGTTGCTCGTGCGGTCGGCACGGGAGCATTCGCGGTGGCGGCGGCACTGGTGTGCGCGGTGGTCACCGTCGTCAGCGTAAAATCCGCCGGAGTGGTCGACTCCACGGTCACCGCGGCCGCGCTGCCCGCGCCCACATCGGCGGCCCCGGTCCTGGATCTCACCCGGATCACCCTCGCCCACCACGTCGGCGGTCCCGACAGCATCGGCGTGACCGCCTACGGTCTGTACACCACGCACGTCGGCCAGTTGACCGGCATCGATCCGCGTACCGGAGCGACTCGCTGGTACGTCCGCCGTCCAGCGCTGCAGCCCGGGGTGAGTACCGCCGACACGGGCCGCGTCCTTGTGGTCCGGTGGACGAACCCGTACTGCGACAACGACTCCTGCGCTGAGAGCCGGGTACACGCCTATGCCGCCGACACCGGGCGCGAACTGTGGAGCCGCGATATCGGAAAGGTGCCGGACCGGCAGCAGGGCTGGTCGGAATATCCCGACCCGAGCCAGCCCAGTCCGGATCGATTGACGCGCAACAACCCTCGCACCGGGGCCCCGATGTGGACGGTCCAAGCCAAGGACCTCGGTTGCGCACCCGGCCGGGTCATTTTTGGAAAGCTCGTGTGGACCGTCCGGGCCGGCGCGGTGCAGTTCGGCTGCGCGACATCGGATCACGCCGATGTCGATGATCCGAGGATCGTCGGTGCGTTGGACCCCGAATCGGGACAGGTGCTGTGGACCCGGACGTCGGTTCCCAACGAACAGCTGGCTCTCCCGAACGTCCCCGACGATCCAACCGACCCCGTCGCTACAGTCCTGCGAAGCGATTTCAGATCCAGCTCCAAAACCCGCAACCTCGACATCCTGGATGCACGCACTGGCCGACCGCTCGGCACCCAGAAACTCGGCGACAACATCGGATCCGACGCACCGGGCGGGTATCCGCTGGCGCGCGGCTACCTGTTGACGGTCACCGGCAACACCGCCCATCTGACCGGGCCTGACGGGCACGAGCTGTGGACGGCGCCGCTGCCCGCGCCGCCGCGGATCTCCGAGACAATGACGCCGTCCGGCCCGGCCTGGATCAGCGACAACGCACTACTCGTCACCGTCGGTACCGCGGATCGGAACTGGATCGTCGCCTACGACCTGGCCAGCGGTCACTCCACCGTGCTGGCCGGGCCCGGTCCCACGCCCGCGGGAGACCGCCCGCTGATCAATGTTCCGGTCGGAACGACGCTCATCACGCAGCCGGACCCGCCGCCCTCCATCTTCGCTCAACTCTCGATCGCTCCCTGGGGCGCACTGGTTTCCGGCTACAACTGTCACCTGCTCATCCCGACCCGCTGAACATCCACCCGCCGCGCTCACCCTACTTATGAGCCACGGGCTAGGCCGTGGGTCCCCAAATCGCGGGTCTCGACGCAGGCATGGATGACGGCGCAGGCCGAGAGCACGCCGCCGAGGTAGGCCAGTGCGTACTTGTCCTAGCGTGTCGCGATGCCTCGCCAGCATGTTGACATCGTCGACGAGCCCGCGCCGCCAGTCCACTTTTGCTGTCGAAACAAAAGTGCTCAATCGGTGAGCACTTCAGTGCGCAGGATGAGTACAGGACCAGCACCGCAACCCGGGAGACCACCATGGACCAGTTCGATGGCACCGAAATCCGCACCTGCGCCGACGTTGCCCAGTGGGAAGGTTGGCTCGCCGATAACCACGACCGCGCCACGAGTGTCTGGCTGAAGATCGCGAAGAAGGGGGCCGCGGATACCACGATCACCATCGCCGAGGCTCTCGACGGCGCGCTCTGCTTCGGCTGGATCGACAGCCACCGCCGCCGCCTCGACACCGACTACTACCTTCAGCGCTACTCCCCGCGCCGCCCCAAGAGCCCGTGGTCCCAGGTCAACGTCGCCAAAGCCGAGGCGCTCGTCGCGTCCGGCCGCATGCGCGCTCCTGGCTTCGCCGCCATCGCAGCAGCTCGCTTCGATGGCCGTTGGTCGGCCGCATACGAACCCCAGCGCACCGCGATAATCCCCGCCGATCTATCCACCGCACTCGCCGAGAACCACCGCGCCCGAGCGCGTTTCGATCAGCTCGATCGCACGGGGCAGTACGCTCTCTTCCTTCGATTGATGAAGTCGCGTAACCCCGCCGAGCGCACGACCCAGCTGCGACGGATGCTCGCGGAATTGAGCGAAGAAGCGGCCCAGGCGGCCGGTAGGAAACCGTAATAGATGAACTCGGCATGCCGGCCGCTCGCTGAGTGGACGACGTTGTGCGCGACAGCACGGCGTCAAGTGCGCTTCCTATAGCCCGACGAGGTCGGCCATCAGGTTCATGTGGTGCTGAAAGTAGCTGGCTCGGGCCTCGATGGTGCCGTCGAGGCGGCCGAAGATTTCAAACGTGACCAGGCCGAAAAGTTGGGTCCAGCCGACGAAGACGCGGTCGAGAACTTCCTCGGGCAGGTCGGATGCCTGCTGTTCGATCAGTGCCCGCAGGTCCGCGCGAACCAGTTCAGGCACGGGCGATGAGAGTGGTGCGGGATCGAGGCGGCCCGCGGCGACAGCGTCGGTGGCTATATCGGCCAGCAGCAGCACCACCTTCGACGCCAGGGCGACGGTGTCTTTCGGTGCATCGTATCCGGGGACTGGACTGCCGTAGAGCAGCCCGTATTCGGCGCGGTGCGCGGTGGCCCAGTCCCGCACGGCCGAGCAGACCGCCAGCCACCGCCCGCGATACTCGTGCGCAGGCACCTCCGCGGCGGCTGCCGCGGCAGCCGCGGCGAGTGACTGGTAGGCCTCCATGAGCAGGGCGGTCAGCAGGTCGTCGCGGCTCGGGAAGTACCGGTAGAGCGCGGAGGCGACGATGCCCATATCGCGCGCGACGCCGCGCAGCGACAGGTTCGCGCCGTCGACGGCCAGCCTTTTGCGAGCGGCCGCCTTGATCTCCTCGGTCATTTCGGTGCGGACCCGAGCGCGCAGTGACGATGCGGACATACCGGCAGTGTAGAGAACAACCAACCGCCTGAAGAACGATGGACCATTTAAAGAACACTGTTCTTGACAGAGATCATCGTTCGCAGGTACGGTGGTGTCGACATCGAGAACAGTGTTCTCGAAACGGAACGCCAGACGGGATCGCGGACTATGTCTATTCATGTTGTCATCGGAGCAGGTCCGGTGGGTTCGGCCACCGCGCTGCTGCTTGCCGGTCGAGGCGACGAGGTCCGCCTCATCACCCGCCGCGGCACCGGACCGCGCCACCCACGGATCGAGCGGATCGCCGCCGACGCCACCGATTCGTCCAGCCTCAGTACGCATAGTGCGGGCGCTACCGCGATGTATCAGTGCGCCCAGCCCGAGTACCACCGGTGGCCCACCGACTTCCCACCGCTGATCCAGTCCGCGATTTCCGCCGCGGAGACAACCGGCGCGGTACTTGTCACCGTCGGCAACCTCTACGGCTACGGCGCGGTCGACACACCGATCACCGAACAACACCCGCTCCATCCCAATTCCACGAAAGGTCGCACGCGAGCCGGACTCTGGAATGCGGCGTTGACCGCGCACCGGGCAGGCCGTATTCGCACTGCGGAGGTGCGCGGATCTGATTACCTGGGTGCCGGAGCGAATTCGGCGTTCACGGTCATGGTGCTTCCGGCGGTCCGCGCGGGAAAGCAGGGGTTGTTTCCCTGCGATCCGGATGCGCCGCACAGCTGGACCGTCATCGACGACATGGCGCGGACGCTAGTGGCGGTCGCCGACGACGAAACCGCTTGGGGCAGAGCATGGCATACACCCACCGCCGCACCGCTTTCGGTACGCGCCCTTGCCCAACTGGTGGCGGACCTCGCGGGCGCACCGCTCGCACGAGTGCGCCGCATGCCTGCGGCAGTGCTGTGGGCCGCCGGCCTGTTCGATTCGAATGCCCGCGAGATGCGCGAAGTGCGGTACCAGTTCGATCGGCCGCTTGTGCTCGATTCCAGCACTGCCACCACGACATTCGGCATCGAGCCCACCGCCACCGCGGTTGCCGTGCAAGCCACCCTCGACAATCTGTCCACCGCGGAGCGAGATGCGGCCGGGCGATCCTGACAGCGACTTCCCCGCCCGATCAGAACATCGCCGAGCGCATTACCCAGCTGCGGCGACTACCCGACCAACCGACCCAATCGGCCGCGGGAGCAACCGGGCGCGCTTCTCTCAATTGTTGTCTGCTCAGGCCATCCAAACGCGGATCGGTTACTGATGGTGACCGCTCGCTACTGGTCGCGCGCCCCGGCGGTCAGGGATGTCGGCAGGCGGCGGGCGCCGAACTGAAACCGCTTGGGGATCGGCAGGGCAACGCGCGAGGATGAATCCGTGATTCTCCTTGTACCCGCTGACGTGCTTCGCCCGAACCAGGCCGATGAGCATTTCGCCGCTGAGGCGGATGCCGCCCGTGCCACGGGAATGGATGTCGCACTGGTCGACCATGATGCCTTGACCAGACCCGGTGGCGCCGACGAAGCTGTTCGCCGGGTGCGGGTGCCTGGCAAGGCGATCTATCGAGGATGGATGCTGCGCAGCGGCCGATACGCAGCGTTCGATCAAGCACTGCGACGCCGGAACGTGCTGCTCGAGACCGACTCCGAGCGATACCGGCGGGCACACGAGCTGCCCGGCTGGTATCCCGCGCTCACCGATATGACACCTCGGTCGGTATGGACCGTCGGACACGACCGCACTACGTTCGATCACGCGTGTCGTGAACTAGGACCCGGTCCTGCCGTTATTCGCGACTACACCAAGTCGATGAAGCACTACTGGCATGAAGCGGCATTCATTCCGGAGGTCGCCGACCCAGACGCCGCTTGGCGTGTGGCGAGTAGATTTCGGGAGCTGCGCGATCAGGAGATGACCGGCGGATTCGTGCTCCGGCGTTTCGAGCGGTTCCTCTCGGCCGAGGTTCGTACCTGGTGGATCAACGGCCGCTGCCGGTTGATCGGACCTCACCCCGACACGCCGGAGGAAATATCCGCTGCCGAGTTCGACCTGGCCGCGGTCGAACAACCCATTGCCGGCCTTGGGCTCCCCTTCGTGACAGCAGACTTCGCTCTGCGTGCCGACCGAGTGTGGCGTTTGGTGGAACTCGGCGACGGTCAGGTGAGCGACCGGCCCAGCACCATCCCACCCGAGGTGTTGATCACTGCCCTTCGCCAGGGTTTTCGTTGCTAGCCGGCACGCGAACGGAGCCGCGAACGAAAGGTTCCGTTCGCGGCTCGCGTCACCAGCCGATCAGGCGGAGACCGTGGCCTTCTCCCGCTGGAGTTCGAGGGCGATGTCGATGAGTTGGTCTTCCTGACCGCCGACGAGTTTGCGTTTGCCCGCGCGCACAAGCATTTCGGCGGCGGAGACGCCGTAGCGTTCGGCCTGGCGTTCGGCATGCTTGAGGAAGCTGGAGTACACGCCCGCATACCCCATCATCAAGGCCTGGCGGTCGAGCAGGCATTCCTGCGGCATAGCGGGGCGGACCACATCTTCGGCGGCGTCAGCGATGGCGAAGAAGTCGATGCCGGTCTTGATGCCGAGTTTGTCGCAGACACCGACCAGGGCCTCGACCGGGGTGTTGCCCGCGCCCGCGCCGAAACGGCGTGCGCTGCCGTCGATTTGCGTGGCGCCGGCGCGAATCGCGCAGACCGAGTTGGCGACCGCGAGGTCCAAGTTCTCGTGGCCGTGGAAGCCGACTCGAGCTTCGTCGCCCAGCTCCGCGACGATCGCCGCGACCCGATCCGAAACCTGCTCCAGGACAAGAGCTCCCGCGGAGTCGACCACGTAGACACACTGACAGCCCGCGTCGGCCATGATGCGGGCCTGCTTGGCCAGCACCTCGGGAGGTTGGGTGTGCGACATCATCAGGAATCCGACGGTCTCCAGACCGAGTTCGCGCGCAAGCCCGAAGTGCTGGATGGACACGTCGGCCTCGGTGCAGTGGGTGGCGATCCGGCAGATGGAGGCGCCGTTGTCCTGCGAGACCTTGATGTCTTCTTTGACACCTACACCGGGCAGCATCAGCACGGCGATCTTGGCCTGCACTGCCGTCTCCGCGGCGATGGTGACCAGTTCCTGCTCAGGCGTCTTGGAGAAGCCGTAGTTGAACGACGAGCCACCGAGGCCGTCGCCGTGGGTCACCTCGATCACCGGAACACCCGCGCCGTCCAGTGCCGCGACGATGTCGCGGACCTCCGTGGCGGTGAACTGGTGGCGCTTGTGGTGCGATCCGTCGCGCAGCGAAGTATCCGTGACGCGGATGTCGAGTTCTGCTGAATAGGCCATTTTTCGCTCCTTACACCCGGGCCGCGGTGTCTGATTGGTCGCCTCGCTGTGTTGAATCGGCGTTGCTCGCAGGCCCTCCGTGGTTACGCAAGCTACCGCCTA
Source organism: Nocardia sp. NBC_00881 (assembly GCF_045207455.1). Lineage (NCBI taxonomy): Bacteria > Bacillati > Actinomycetota > Actinomycetes > Mycobacteriales > Nocardiaceae > Nocardia > Nocardia sp. NBC_00881. The sequence goes on along the minus strand of NZ_CP108798.1, from coordinate 6,232,138 downwards.
CGGGCCTGTTGCTCGCGCCGCTGGCTCGGCTCCGGATCTGGTCGGCGATGACCTCGCCCACCTGCGTCGCGGCGGCGGTCATGATGTCGAGGTTTCCCGCGTACGGCGGAAGGAAGTCGCCTGCGCCCTCGACCTCGACGAACACCGAGACCTTCGCCATGCCGCCGGACACCACCGACGGCTGGTCGAACTGCGGTTCGTTGAGCAGCCGATAGCCGGGCACATACTGCTGGATGTCGGCGACCATGCGGTGGATGGAGTCGGCGACCACGTCGGTATCGGCGTCTTCGGGTATGGCGCAGAAGATGGTGTCGCGCATGATCATCGGCGGCTCGGCGGGGTTCAAGATGATGATCGCCTTGCCGCGCTGCGCGCCGCCGATAGTCTCGACGCCGCGGCTGGTGGTCTTGGTGAACTCGTCGATATTGGCGCGGGTGCCGGGCCCCGCCGACACCGACGACACCGACGCGACGATCTCCGCGTAGGGCACCGGTACCACCCGAGACACGGCGGCGACAATCGGGATGGTCGCCTGGCCGCCGCAGGTGATCATGTTGACGTTCGGCGCGTCGAGATTCGACCCCAGGTTGACCGGCGGCACTACGGCGGGACCCACGGCGGCGGGCGTGAGATCCACCGCGCGGATGCCGGCCTCCGCATAGCGCGGCGCGGCGGCACGGTGCACGTACGCCGAGGTCGCCTCGAAGATCAGGTCCGGCAACTCGGACTGCCCGAGCAGCCGATCGACACCTTCGTGCGAGGTTTCCAACCCGAGGCCGCGGGCGCGCTTCAAGCCCTCGCTGTCCGGGTCGATGCCGATCATCCAACGCGGCTCGACCTTCTCCGAACGCAGCAGCTTGTAGAGCAGATCGGTACTGATGTTGCCGGACCCGACGATCGCGGCGGTGACGGTCCCTTTCACGGACACGACAGGCCTCCTAGGTGAATTGCAAACGGACGAAACCGAGTCCGGCGAACTCGGCGTGGAACGCGTCGCCCGGACGGGCGTCGATGGCACGGGTGCACGAGCCGGGCAGCACGATGTCGCCCGCCTTCAGCCGCACCCCGAAACTGGCGACCTTGCGCGCCAGCCAGGCCACCGCGATCACCGGGTCGCCGAGCACTGCGTCGCTGCGGCCCTCGGCGACGACCTCGCCGTTGCGGGTGAGCACCGCGTCGATTGCCTTGATGTCGATATCCCTCGGCGCGACGCGCTGCGCGCCGAGCACGAAACCGGCGGAAGATGCATTGTCGGAGATGGTGTCGGCCAGGCCGATGTTCCAGTCCTTGATCCGCGAGTCGATCAGCTCGATCGCCGGCGCGAAGGCGACCGTGGCGGCGAGCACGTCCTCCTCGGTGCAGTCCGCGCCGGGTAGGTCGGCGCCGAGCACAAACCCGACTTCCACCTCGACGCGTGGAAACAGGTAGCGGCCCGCTTCCACCGGAACACCCTCGTAAACTTCCATTTCCGCGAGCAGATGCCCGTAGTCGGGCTCGTCGACCCCCATCATCTGCTGCATGGCCTTCGACGAAAGGCCCACCTTGTGGCCGACCACCCGGGCACCGCTGTCGAGTCTGCGCCGGATATTGATCAGCTGGATCTGGTAGGCGTCGACCACGTCGATGCCGGCGTGCCTGGCGACCAACGGATCGATCGCCACCCGGTCGCGCTCGGCGCGCTCGAGTTCGTCGGCAAGTTCGGTTCGTACCGCGTCGGACAGCACGCTAGTTTCCTTCCACTGTTGCTTGATCGGGCGCCGGGACCCGCTCGCCCGCCGCGGATAGCCCGGCCCGGCGGCCGGAGAAAATGCAATCGGACAGCGAAAGGCCGCTGACGTAGGACTTGGAGCAGATGCCGATCGCGGTCCGGCCTGCCGCGAAGAGGCCGGGAATATCCTTTCCCTCCGTGGATTTCACCGCGCCGGTGTGCTCGTCCACGACGACGCCGCCGAGAGTGAGCATCGGGCACGGGTTTGCCAGGCTCGGTTTGATACCCACATCCAACAGCCAGAACGGGCCGGTGCGCATCGGTTTCGTGAACTCGGCCGGCTTGCCGACCGGATCGGGTGCGCCGGTGTCGATCGCGGCGTTGTGCGCCTCGACTGTCGCGCGCAGACCCGCGGCACCGATCCCGGCTTTCGCCGCAGTCTCCTCCAGGGTGGCGCCGCGAATCGCGGTGCGCCGCATTGCCTCGAACTGTCCGCGCTGGAACCAGGCGCCTTGCTTGCCGATCTGTCCGATCGCCGTGCGCATCAGGACTTCGTCGGCGAGCAACCAGCCCTTGCCGCCATGCTCGGTGATCAGCGCGTGGCCGACGGCGGCGCCATAGCGGGTCTCGTCGATCACTCGGCGGCCGTCCGCGTCCACCAGCACCGCGCCGGTGAAGGCGCTGGGCGGCAGGAGGAAGCGCCACGCCGAGACGTTGTCCATGCGGTCGACGGCCGCGCCGGCCCGCTGCGCCATCAGGATGCCGCTGCCGTCGTCACCAGTGGTACCGAGCGCGAGACCACCCCGGTATCGCGGCGCGTACTGCCGCACCATGTCGCGGTTGGCGATGAACCCACCCGCGCTGACTATTACGCCCCTGCGTGCCAGGACGCGAATCGTCGTGCCATATCGGCGTTCCATGCCCGCGAGCCGTTTCTCCAGCGCCCGCCGCAGTGGTGGATAGTAGATGCCCGGCTTCGCCGCGATGGTCGCCATGCGGGTATAGCGGTCGCGGATCCGGCCGGGCGCATCGCGCAGCGTGTGGCACTCGACGCCGATCACCGAGCCCGCCTCATTGGTGAGCAATTGCGTTGCCCGCGTGAGGGTTTCCACCCGCACACCGAGCCGGGACGCGGAGGCGGCGAGCGGACCGGTGAGCTTCTTGCCGGAGGTGCCTCTACCCTTCACTCGATGTCCGCGCTGCGCGGCCGGGATGTCCCGGAACGCGCCGGAGATCTCACTGCCGGAGTAGTACAGGTAGTAGCGATCGTTCGGATAGGAGGTCTTGTACGGGCACAGCGATGCCTCGAACGGCACGCCATGGCCCTTCAACCACTCGATCAACGCGGGGCTCTCGTCGACGAACCGGCGCAGCGTCTCGGACGCCACCACATCGCCGACCTCGCGCTCCAGGTAGGCGTACATCGCCTCGGGAGTGTCCTCGACCCCGGCCTCCCGCTGCACCGAGGTGCCGCCGCCCGCGTAGATGATTCCGCCGGACAGCGCCGACGCGCCGCCCCCGGCGAACCGCTCGAGCACAAGCACCTGCGCGCCCGCCGCGGTGGCTTCCAGCGCGGCGGCCGCACCCGCGGCGCCGTATCCGACCACGACAACGTCGGTGGCCAGGTCAAATTCGAGGGCCATGCACTTCACTCCGGTCCTAAACTGAAACAAGTTTCCTCGACAAATGGAACGTCGAGCAAGTCTTCTGCCACACAACATAGACCAATGGCGCGTCCATTCTATAACGTGTTCTACATGACTGATCGGGAATACGACGTGGTGGTCGTCGGCAGCGGCGCCGCCGGAATGACCGCCGCCCTCACCGCCGCCCACCACGGGCTGAGCGTGGTGCTCATCGAAAAGGCCGCGCACTACGGCGGGTCGACCGCGCGCTCCGGTGGTGGCGTGTGGATCCCGGGAAACAAGGCGCTGCGCGTGTCCGGTCGGCCCGACGACCGCGAGGACGCGCGGACCTACCTGCACAGCATCATCGGCGACGTCGTGCCCAAGGATCGGATCGACACCTACATCGACCGCGGCGCCGAGGCCTTCGACTTCGTGCTCGACCACACGCCGCTGCGGATGCGCTGGGTGCCGGGCTACTCCGACTACTACCCCGAGGCACCGGGCGGCCGCGCCGAAGGACGCTCGTGCGAACCCAAGCCATTCAACGGCAAGATCCTCGGCGCGGAGCGCTTCAATCTGGAGCCGCCCTACAGCAAAGCCCCGCTGAACGTCGTAGTCACCCAGGCCGATTTCAAGCAGCTCAACCTCATCCGACGGCATCCGCGCGGCATGCTGCGCGCCATGCGGGTCGGCGTCCGCACCACCTGGGCCCGGCTCACCGGCAAGCATCTGCTCGGCATGGGGCAGGCGCTGGCCGCCGCCCTCCGCAAAGGACTGCTGGACGCGGACGTGCCGCTGCTGCTGAACACCCCGCTGACGGGGCTGATCGTCGAGAACGACCGGGTCACCGGCGTCGCGGCCGAACACGAGGGCCGGACCATCCGCTTCACCGCCCGCCACGGCGTAGTGCTTGCCAGCGGCGGCTTCGAGCACAACGACGAGATGCGGCGAAAATACCAGCGGGAGCCGATCACCACCGAATGGACCACCGGCGCGCCCGCCAACACCGGCGACGGCATCCGCGCTGGTCTCGAGCTCGGCGCGGCCGTCGACATCATGGCCGACGCCTGGTGGGGGCCGACGATCTTCAAGGGCGGCAAGCCCTGGTTCTGCCTGGCAGAGCGCAATCTGCCCGGCTGCGTCATCGTCAACGCCGACGGTCAGCGATTCGGGAATGAGTCCGCTCCTTACGTCGAGGCGGTGCACACCATGTACGGCGGCGAGCACGGGCAGGGTGACGGTCCCGGCGAGAACGTGCCCGCCTGGCTGGTGTTCGACCAGCGCTACCGCAACCGCTACATCTTCGCGGGCCTGCAACCGGGTCAGCGTTTTCCATCCCGCTGGATGGAAAACAACCTCATCGTGCAGGCGCCGACCCTCGCCGAACTCGCTACCGAGATCGGTGTGCCCGAGCAGAACCTCGCCGCGACCATCGAACGGTTCAACAGCTTCGCGGCCACCGGCGTGGACGAGGACTACCACCGCGGCGACAGCGCCTACGACAAGTACTACGGCGACCCCACCGTGAAGCCGAACCCGTGCCTGGCCGCGTTGGTGGAGGGACCGTTCTACGCGGCCAAGATGGTGCCCGGCGACCTCGGCACCAAGGGCGGCCTGGTCACCGACACCGCGGGCCGGGTGCTGCGAGAGGACGAAACCGTCATCGAGGGCCTCTACGCCTCCGGCAATGTCAGCGCCCCGGTGATGGGCCACACCTACGCCGGTCCTGGCGCCACCATCGGCCCCGCGCTCACCTTCGGCTACCTGGCGGTGCTCGACATCGTGAAGCGCAGGAAGGAACAGCCCGCGGCCGCCGCGGCCGGTGCGTGACGTGACGGCGTTGTGCGAAATCCGGCTTGCCGGTCGATTCCGACGGCCAGGTCAGGGACTATCCGTCCAACAATCATGAACAAGGAGTACTGATGCCCATCGACCCGAAGATCGCGCTCGGCGCGGCACTGCCGAGCCGGGAGTTCGCCTGGACGCCGTCGGATGTCCAGCTCTACCAGCTCGGTCTCGGCGCGGGTGCACGCTGGGCCAACGCCGCCGAGCTGCGCTACCTGGACGATCGGGCACCCCAGGTGCTGCCGACCTTCGCCACTGTGGCACAGACGCTGCGCGAGACCGAACCGCCGAAGGTGAGCTTTCCCGGCATCGATATCGATCTGGCGAAGGTCGTGCACGGCCACCAGGAGGTCGAGGTACACCGCCCGATCCCGGCGGCGGGCAAGGCGACCAGCACCGGCCGGATCACGGAGATCTGGGACAAGGGCTCCGCCGCGGTGGTCGTGCAGGAGCACACCATCACCGGCTCCGATGGCGCGCCGCTGTGGACCGCGCGCTCCTCGATCTTCGCCAAGGGCGAGGGCGGCTTCGGCGGCGAGCGCGGCACGAGCACCAACACCGAACTTCCGGACCGCACACCCGATTTCGAGGTGACGACGCCGACGCTGCCGCAGCAGGCGCTGTTGTATCGGATGTGTGGCGACCGCAACCCGCTGCACTCCGACCCGGAATTCGCCCGCGCGGCAGGCTTTCCCGCACCCATCCTGCATGGGCTGTGCACCTATGGCATCGTCTGCAAAACCGCGACGGACACCGTGCTCGGCGCCGACGCGAGCCGGGTCGCCGGCTTCCGCGCCCGGTTCGCGGGCGTGCTGTTTCCGGGTGAGACGATCCGGACCCGGATCTGGCGGCAGGACGACGAGCTGACCATTGCGGCGACCGTTGTCGAACGCGACGACGCACCGATCCTCGGCGACGTGACGCTGCGCTTCTTGACGGCCTGACGGCGACACCTCCCGCCGAACGTCGACAAGCCCACCGGACCCCCCTCGAATGCCCTGCAATTGGACCGACAGATGTATATCGGCCCCGGTCGTGCGCGGAGAAGCCGCACCACCCATGCTCATCAGTTCGGCCCCGACGGGCGGGCATCCACACATGCGCGTATCGCTTCCACTACAACCATTCCGGAGGGCCAGACCGTGTCGCGTGGCGGCTCTACCCAAACTCGAAATGCGGCGTCTATGCGGGCAGGCGACGGCAACGCTATTTCAGCGCCGAGCCGGGCGACCGTCACATTCAGCCGGAACAGCTCGGAGAACAAGCGAACCTCGTCGGGCAGATCTGGCCTTATCAGGAACGTCCACCTCTGTGAACGCGGATGGGAAACAATCGGGCCGACAACGCATTTCCGGGTCTGCATGCGGGCTTTAACCGACTGGCCAAGACGCGCGGGCATCGTGATCGCCCCTACGCTGCCCGCCTGAACGGAGATACGGCCGGTTTCGGGCTTGATCCCCGCCGCCAACCCGCAAACCTGCCTGTAGAACCGGCATCGACTCTCGGCCGTGTCGGTCAGCAGCGCCGGGGGTGTCTCGCGCATCACCTACACCCCCACTCGGTGGCCACCTGCTGCACTCCCGCGTCATGTGTGGCGCGCTCAATCGCCTCCAGCTCTTTGAGAGCCTCGAGATAACGTCCGAGGACGTCGGCCGATAGCTCGTAGTCGACAGGGCGTTGCGGCCCGACGAGCGCGGCTCGTTTCGGTAGTTCTCGGCTCGGCATGTACCGACCTCCGTGAATCGACGGCTGTAGGTGCGCCCGACCTCAGATCGATATCGGGCTGAGCACCCGACGCCAGGGACAACGACGCACTGGCCGGTTCAACCTGGCACCGGGGCCGACTTCAACGATGTCGCGCGGCCCCGCCGTCGGTGCAGTGGCAACAGCCGTGGCATCCCCGGTCGCCGTAGCAGCCAACTCCGCGGCCGAGGCTCGGTAGTGGCATCGGGGGTGGCATCCGCGCTGAGGGCACCTATACCGCTTTCCTCGAGCTGACATTCCGGGAAAGATCGAAGTATGAGCAGCGGGCCCGGCGCCCTCATCCGCCAACTTCGTTTGTCTAAAGGCTGGTCACAGGGACGACTGGCCGATGAACTGTGCAAAGCATCTGGTGCGAACATCAGCCGCGAATACATCTCCCGGCGTTGGGAATCCAATGCCACCGAACCATCGGCGTTTTGGCTACGCCATTTGGCGGCGGTGCTTGATTGTCCCTCTGAGTTGTTGGAGGCAAATGTGAACCGGCGCGAATTCCTGAGCCACCTAGGCGTTACGTCCGTCGCACCTGTCATCGCGTCCGACCTCCTGGCCCAGGGCTTCTCCGCGCGGCTCCGCGCGGCTCGGCCCGATATCGAGGAGTGGGAAAACCGGCTTGTCATCTATGGCCGCGATTACATGAGCGCTGGCGCCGCTGAGATTCAGCGGCGGCTGGCAGCTGACATGGTGGTGCTGCAACAGCAGTTGGATTCACCGCGGATGTGGTCGATCGCCGCGCGTCTGATGACCCTGTACGCCAAAACTTTTCCGGGCAGCGACGGCCGCATGGCGATCAACTGGTACTCGATGGCGGCCGAAGCGGCCGACCGATCCGAGGTCACCGACATCCGGGTGTGGGTGCGGGGGCGGGCAGCGATCGCATTGGGTTACGAGGGCGCGGCACTGCCCGTGGCACACCATTTCGCCGATGAGGCGTTGGCGATCAGTGACCGGCCTGGTTTGGGTCGGCTCAACGCACTGTGGGGGAAGGCGCACGCTGCCACAATCCTCGGCGATAAAGACACGGCGGTGGGGCTGATCGCCGTGGGTCGCCGGGAGTTCGATCGGTCCGGGTCCGAGGACCAGTCGAGTGACTACGCGGTGCCGTGGTGGCGGGTGAACGTCTTCCTATCCCTTCTGGCCGCCCGCTTGGGTGACGAGCGGACCGCGACGGCGGCACAGGAGGCGGCGCGGGCGGAATTGCCGGAATCGCTGCCGCGGTTCCGGACGCATCTGGATATGCATCAGGGGTTGATGCTTGCGCGTGCGGGTGACCAAGCGGAAGGTGTCAAGGTCGCGCGGGCTGCGTTGAACGCGCTACCGCCGGAAAAGCATTCGCTGACGTTGCGAATGTTGATGAGCGAGATCGAAACACCTGTTTCCGCAACGAAAACGTGAGTTCAGCTGTGCTGAGCAGGGGCCGGTCCGGCCCATTGGTCGGGTTGGGTCTCGTCAAGCACCGGTGGACGGCTGTGGTTCCGGACCGCCCCGCGCTCGACGCGCGGCGACGCCTTGGATTACCAAGGCGTACAGCACCACCACCAGCACCGGCGCCGCCAACGGCGCCCAAGCGAGCCGCAGCGGGACGAGCGCGGCACCGACCGCGACTGCCGTGAAGCCGAGCGCGCCGACCACGGAGGGGATCGTGGTGGGCACGACGCCGTGCGGCGCGGTCACCATCGCGGCGTTCAACAGGTAGGTGGTGGCCACCAATCCGGTCGCGGCGGCGGCGAGGACACCCGAGTCGGCGACCACGAGCGCGACGACCGCAAGGAGCACGGCGCAGACCGCCAACGGTCGGAACCACCAGCCGAGCGCGACGAGCACCAGAGCGGGAATGCCCGCCCATGGCTCTGTCAGCGCCACCGACGCCACCAGTAGCACACCGGAGAGAACGGCAAAGAACCTGGTCATCGGCGCACCCGCACCCTTCTGCGATGCTCGGGTAGCGCCCGCATGATCTGATCCAGTCGGGTGTCCTCCGGCCAGGCCACGATGTCGACGCCGACGGTACCCATGTCCCGATACATCGAGGCGCGCTCGAGCTGCCACATCCTGGCCAAAGTCGGGTCGAGGCCGTCGCGGAACGGCGTACCGCGCAGGACGTCCACAACGACGACCACGTGCCCGCGCTTGCGCAGGTCGATCAGAGCGAGCGCGAATTGGGTGTCCAGCAGCGTGGAGAACGCGATCACGATGGCGCCGAGCGGCACGGCCGCGTGCGGCGCGAGGGTGCCGGTAGTTTCGATGTGCTCGTCGCCGACGCCGAGCACCGTGTCGACGATGCGGTAGAACTGGCGTCGTCCGATATCCGGTCGCAGCCAGCGCGGCGCGTCCCCGAGGCACACCACCGCGGTCCGGTCGCCCGCCTGCAGGGTGGATTGCACCACCTGCGCCGCGCCACGCACCGACAGTTCCAGCGAGTCGGTGGCCGGTCCCGGCGCCTGCTGCGAAGTATCCACCACCACAACGACATCCGCGGAGCGGTTGGTCAGCCGCTCGGTGACGTAGAGCCGCCCGCGCCGCGCGCTCACCGGCCAGTTCACGATGCGCAACTGGTCGCCGGGCGCGTAGGCGCGGATATCCGCGTACTCGACGCCGGGACCGTGCCTGCGGGTCAGGTGGGTGCCGAGCCGCTCCGGAAGTTCGATGCGCGGCAAGCGCATTCGCTGCGGATCTGTGATCGGGTAGACGAACAACTGGCCCGCGGGCAGCACCGCGGTGGCGATCGCCAACCCGGCCGGGCTGAGCGCGGATACTCGCACCGCAATGGGGTAGCGCCCCCACCGATCAGCGGAGACGGCCAGCCGCAACCCAGCGGGTACGACCCCGGAATCGCCGGTCTCCTCGATGTCGATGCCGAGCCCCACCATGCTCTCCGGCTTCAGGCGGAGCAGCGCGTGCCCCTTCTCGACGAAGGCGGCGATGGTGAGCACCACTTCCTCGGCCTCGAAGCAGCGCAGCGTGCCTCCGCCGTCGACCTGGATTCTGGTCGAGGACTGCTGCCACGGCGCGGCGGCGAGCACCCCGAGCAGTGGCGCGGCGAACACGATCAGGGTCCATCTGCCGAGCACCACCGCCGGCACCAGAGCCGCTGCGGCACACACCGCGAGCATGAAGACCAATGGTGCGGGCCGCCACCGTAATTCGGCGTCGACCGCGGTGCTGGCATCGCGATGGCTCATGTTCCGGTGGCGCGCGGGACCGGCAGACGGCGCAGCAGTTCGGTGATCACATCCTCGCCACGGATGCGGCGCACCCACATCTCCGGCCGCAGCGTGATCCGGTGCGCCATGGCCGGAATGGCCAGCGCCTTCACGTCTTCGGGAATCACATAATCGCGACCGAGCAACAGAGCACGCGCCCTGGACATCTGCACCAGGTCGAGCTCGGCGCGCGGACTCGCGCCGACCTCGACCTGCGGATGTCCACGAGTGGCCGCGGCCAAGGCGACGACGTAACTGACCACATCGGCGTGCACGGTCACGTACTCGACCGATTGCCGCATCTCCAGCAATCCGTTCGCGTCGACGACCTGACCCACCTGCGGCTGCTGCGAGCCACGCTCCAGCCTGCGCCGGATCATCTGCGTCTCGTCGTGCTCGGACAGGTACCCGAGCCGAAGCTGGATGGCGAACCGGTCCAGCTGAGCTTCCGGCAGCGGATAGGTGCCCTCGTACTCGATCGGGTTGTCGGTGGCCAGCACGACGAACGGCTGCGGCAGCAGGAAGGTCTCGCCGTCCATGCTGACCTGTCCCTCCGCCATCGCCTCGAGCAGCGCCGCCTGCGTCTTCGGCGGGGTGCGATTCACCTCGTCGGCCAGCAGCACGTTGGTGAACACCGGCCCGCGACGGAAGGTGAATCGACCGGTCGACATGTCGTAGATGGTCGATCCGAGCAGGTCGGCGGGTAGTAGATCGGGCGTGAACTGCACGCGGGTGAACTCCAACCCGAGCGCGGCGGCGAACGATCGCGCGATCAGCGTCTTGCCGAGACCGGGCAGGTCCTCGATCAGCACGTGCCCGCCGGACAGCACCGCGATCATGATCAACTGCAACTCGTCCTGCTTGCCGACCACCACCCTGGACAGCTCCCGGAGCACGGCCTCGCTGCGCTGGATGGTCGCATCCATCGGCATCGTCATTTGTGTACTCGCACTTGCCTCAACCCATTTCACATTCTCTGCAGGCGGCTCAGGATCTCGTCCAGCGCCGCACGTCCCGGTGCTCTGCCGGCCTGATCACGCAATGCCGAATCGGCCGGATCCACCCATCGCCACAGTTCCGGGCCGAATTGGTGGATACCCGCCGCCTCGATCGCCCTGCGGTTCTTCGCAACCCGCTGCCCGCTGGACAGCTCGAACTCCTTGGCCAGCAGCGGACGCAGGTGCCGGTCCCAATCGGCGCGGGTGCCGTCCGCGCGGTCCGCGAGCATCTCCGCCTTGGCATGCCAGCGGTGCAACATTTCCGCAGGCCCGTTCTCCATCCCATCGATCTCGCGCCCGGTTCGGGCGTCGGAAAGGTCGAGCAGCGACCAGACCAACCAGCCGAGCGTCACCGCCACCGGGATACCGGCGACAATCAGCAGCGCATCCCGCGCGCTCTCCAAGGCGACAGCCTCGACCACCGCGACAACGATCACGCAACTGATCACGGCGGCCAGCCTGGTCACGCTGTGTCCTCTTCGGCATTCCCGGGCACTACGTGGTTACGCACACTGCCGCCTCCGGGCCTGACGTTCATGCCGGGTCCTCTTCGGCATTCCCGGGCACTACGTGGTTACGCACACTGCCGCCTCCGGGCCTGACGTTCATGCCGGGTCCTCTTCGGCATTCCCGGGCCCTACGTGGTTACGCACACTGCCGCCTCCGGGCCTGACGTTCATGCCGGGTCCTCCCTTTGGAGATCGGCGAGCACGATGCGCAACAACTGTTCGGCCCGCATGCGCTGCCACTCGAGCATGGCGTGCGGGCTGAACCTGGCCTCCTCGAACAGCGCCACCAGCTCCCTGGCCGATGCGTCGTGCAGCGCACCCCGCTCGAACGCACGGGCCAGCACCTCCATCGGGGTGTCCGAGGCCAACGGCGCGACGGCCCGGTCGAAGGCGAGGCCACGCTCCATCGCGACGTAGCAAGCGATGATCGCGGTCCGCGGGTCCTGGCCAGGCACGTTCATCGCGGCCAGGCCCATCTCGGCCGCGCGGGCCAACGAGTCCGCGGTGGTGGGCGCCGCCGGAACGGCTGGAGCCTGAGCAGGCACAGGCTTGCGCCTGGATACCACGGCGACAACGACCAGACCGGTCATCGCGACCCCGACCAGACCGGCTGCCGCGATGCTGGCCAGCAGCAGCGCCGTGCCAGTCAGCTCGGAGGATGGCTCGCCGGAATCGGTCGGCGCTGGAGTGTCCTGTGCCGGAGGTGCGCCTGTGGTCGCGGCGGGCGGCGCGGGCTCGCTCGGACGGTCCACACCGATGAAGAAGATCGCGGACGCGGCGGCGAGCACCAGCACCAGCATCGCCAGCGCCCCGAGCACCGCCAGGCCCACGCGCCCGAGACGCCACTGCTGGCGCTCGTCCTCGCGTTCCGGCTCCGGTATGGCCAGCGGAAGTCGATGCTGGCTCGCGATCACCCCGGCCAGCAGGATCACCATCGACACGGTGAGCAGTACCGGCATGAGCGCCACCGATACCGCGGAAGGACCGGACTTGGGCGGGGTGGATTCGACAACTCCTGGGATGTATCCGCGCAAACCGACAGCAGCAAACGCGAGCAGCGTGATCAGCACGATCACGCGCGATATCGGCGCTCGCGCCCAGGCCACTCGTTACCACCAAATCTGTCTACTGCACAGAACAGCCACATAGTTACATGCCGAGCGGTCCACTCGGGATGGATTCGAATACTTCGCCAGGCCCTCTTCTCGATCGGCGGCTGGGGCGGTGAAGCTGCAGGTCGACCGCCGTACTGGGGACTGACCGACCAAGGCTGGAGTGGATTGGGACAATCCACAAAGGCGGCTTGTCAGAGGAGCTGCCGTAAGCGCACCGCCGCATGCACCCACCAACTCGCCGGCTTCTGACCTACAACTCGAGGGGCATGGACACGGTGGACGGAACGATCGGGCGTTTCGCCGCAGACATGTGCCGCTCAGCGACGCCAACCCTGTTGGCTGTAGGTGCAGCCGGTGCGGTGGGCTTGGATGCCTGCGTTCGAGTAGGGAATGAGAGTCGATTCGGGGAGTGCGGTGAGGGGGAACCAGCGTAGTTCATAGGACTTGCCGGGCTCGCGGTTGACCGGGTCACCGGACCAGCGGTGGGTTTCGAAAAAGAGGCCGAGGCGGGGTTCCAGCCCGGACCCGACGACATGAGCGGTGTGGATATGGTGCAGGTCGGCCTCGTCGATCACCACACCTACCTCCTCGTATGCTTCGCGGACAGTAGCCGCGGTAGCGGATTCATCCGCCTCCAGCTTGCCCGCGGGGAGGTGCCAGAGACCGTCGAACTCGTCGTCGCTGCGTCGCTTGCTCAACAGCAGGTCGTCCCCGCTGACCAGCAGAACGTGCACGTCGACCAGATGCCTGGTGGTCATGGGGCTCCTCTCCGTGCGGCCGCGCGGACGTCCTGCCGCCCCGCCGGCCGCACGATCGTTACGCCCGTACCGGCCGACAGCTTCGCGACCCGCCGAACATACTGCTGGTCCGCCCCTGGCCGAACGACTCCGATCCCCACCCACGCGGCCCACGTCAGCCGCTCGAGCCATACCGTGCATGCACGCCGAAACCATCGGACAGCCGCACACCATGGCACAGCTCACTGCCGCAGCCGGCGCCTCCCGGCTCGCGCACGCCATCGGTACTGCCCGCCACGCGCTCGGCACGGTACGGGCGATGGGGATTCAGTGAGCGCTGAGCACCAACCCGGAGGTCGGTACGCCAGTGCCTGCGGTGACCAGGATGTTCTCCAGATTCTGCACCGGGTTGACCGAAGTGCCACGGATCTGCCTTACCGCCTCGGCGATGCCGTTCATGCCGTGGATGTAGGCCTCGCCGAGTTGGCCGCCGTGAGTGTTCAGTGGCAGACGGCCGCCGAGCTCGATGGCTCCGTCGGCGATGAAGTCCTTCGCCTCACCGCGAGCACAGAAGCCGAGTTCCTCCAACTGCATGAGGACGAAGGGGGTGAAGTGGTCGTAAAGGATGGCAGCCTGCATGTCGCCGGGGCTCAGCCCGCTCTGCGCCCACAACTGGTCGCCGACCAAACCCATTTCCGGAAGTCCGGTCATGGCATCGCGGTAGTAGCTGGTCATCACGTACTGGTCGGCGCCGGAACCCTGGGCGGCCGCGGCGATTACGGCCGGCCGCTGCGGCAGGTCGCGGGCGCGCTCGACGCTGGTCACCACGATCGCGACGCCGCCATCGGACTCCTGACAGCAGTCCAGCAGGTGCAGCGGCTCGGCGATCCAGCGCGAATTCTGGTGATCCTCCAGCGTGATCGGCTTGCCGTAGAAGAAGGCGGCCGGGTTCACCGCGGCGTGCTTGCGGTCGGCGACGGCCACTGCGCCGAAATCCGCACTGGTGGCGCCGTAGACGTGCATGTAGCGGCGGGCCACCATCGCCACCTGCGCGGCAGGTGTGCCGAGGCCCTGGGGATAGGACCAAGCCGCGTCGATGCCCGACGAGGTCGGCGCGGTCGCCAGCGCCGTGGAGAACTGCCCGAATCGCGACACCGAACGCTCATTGAACGCGCGGTAGGCGACGACCACGTCGGCGATGCCGGTGGCCACCGCCATGGCGGCCTGCTGGACGGTGGCACATGCCGCGCCGCCGCCATACCCGATGTGACTGAAGAACTTCAGCTGCGGGATACCGACCGCCCTTGCCACCGCGGCCTGGGTGTTGGTGTCCATGGTGAACGTGGTCAGGCCGTCGACATCGGCCGCCGTGAGACCCGCGTCCGCCAACGCGGCGGTGACCGCTTCGGCGGCCAACCGCAGCTCGCTGCGGCCGGAGTCCTTGGAGAAATCGGTGGCGCCGATGCCGACGACGGCCGCACAGCCCGAAATGGTCTGCTCAGTCATCGGCCCTCCGCAACGCGATGACAACTGTGGCCGTGATGTGGTCACCGAGGCTGTCCCTGCCGACCACGTCGATATGGATGTCGTCGCCCTCCAGTGCGGTCACCGTGCCGGTGAGCGTCAACGTGTCCTCCGCGTACAGCGGAACACCGAGGCGCAGCGCGATCGATTTCACGATCGCGCGCGGCCCTGCCCAGTCGGTGACGAAGCGCTGCACCAGCCCGGTATCGGTGAGGATATTGACGAAGATGTCCTTGGAGCCGCGTGCGACGGCCTTGTCCCTGTCGTGGTGCACGTCCTGGAAATCCCTGGTCGCCAGGGCCGTACTGATCACGAAAGTCGGATCGGCGGTGATCGTGAGCTCGGGCAGCACGGTGCCGACCCGCACGGCATCCGGTTCCACGGTGGTGGTCATGCCGTGTCCTTTTCTCGCATGGCCGGGGCCCTGCGTGGTGACGCGAGCTGCCGCCTCCGGGCCTGACCGGTCATGCGATCACCTGCCAGATCGGCAGGGTCGCCTCGTCGTCGAGTTTCTCGAAGCCCGCCTGGACCGGCAGGCCGACCCGCACCTCGGCTGGGTCGATGCCGCGCAGTTCACCGAGCATGCGCACACCTTCCTCCAATTCGACCAACGCGACCACGAACGGCAGCTGCCGCCCCGGTACCTTCGGCGCGTGGTGCACGACGTAACTGAACACGGTGCCGCGCCCGGAGGCGACGACGTAGTCGGTCGGCTTCGACTTGTCCTGCCAGATGGCCGGAATGGGCGGGTGCCGCAGCGATCCGTCCGGCAGCCGCTGGATGCGCAGCTCGCCGACCTTTGTTCCCTCCCAGAAGAATTCGGTGTCCCACGAGACCAACGGCTTGACCCGGGCACCGGCGGCGGGTTGGGGCGCCGCACCGGTGCCAGGCGCGAACTTCAGCAGACGGAACAGCATCTCGGCGACGACTTCGTCGCCCACATGCCAGCTGGTCAGGAAGGTGACGAACCAACCGTCCCCGAGCGCCGTTCGCTTGGGGCCGCGGATGTCGGACAACCTGCTGGTAACCGAAAGCTCTTCCCCGACATTGAGATACCGGTGATAGGTCTGCTGGCAGTCGGTGGCGACCACGGAGCTGTATCCCGCCGCGTCGAGCAGTTCGGTGACCGCACCCATCGGGTCGTCGGCAGGCCGGAAACCGTTGAGGCCGAACATGGTCCATACCTGGGCCATCGCGGGCGGCGCGACGACGCCGGGATGTCCGGCAGCACGGGCGGCCTCCTCGTCGACGTAGATGGGGTTGGTGTCGCCCAGCGCCTCCACCCAGTTGTTGATCATCGGCTGGTTCACCGGATCGCGCCCGAAACGGGGCGCGCACTCGCCCGCGGCCTTGATGGTCTCGGCTGCGGCGATGATGGCTTCCGGAGTAGTGGTTTCCGGCACGCGCGGCTCCTTACTCGTTATCGGGGTACTCGCGGCAAGCGCAGTCCCGACGAGGCGACCAGCTCGCGCATCACCTCGTTGACGCCGCCACCGAAGGTCACCACGAGGTTCTGTTTGGTCTTGCGGTCGAGCCAGGCCAGCAGTTCGCCGGTGGCCGGGTCGGCTGGGTCGCCGTAGCGGCCGATGATCTCCTCGGCGAGCCTGCCCGCCTCCTGGAGCGCTTCGGTGGAGTAGACCTTGGTGGCCGATGCGTCGGCGATCACCTGGGACTGGTCACCGTCGACCTCCGCGACGGGCGCGACGGACCCGGAGGCGGTAGCGGAGCGTAACCCCGCAGGGCCCCGCGAACGACGCTCATCGGACCCAGCGGCGACCTGCCAGTTCAGCAGCTCGTTGAGCCGGGCCATGGCGTGGATGCGGCCGAGCGAACGACGCACGTCGATCTCACCGAGCACGCCGCGCGGCTGCGCCCAGTCGCGCACCCGGTCGTAGAGCTGCTCGATCTTGCCGGAGGGCCCGAGACTCACCCGCTCGTGGTTGAGCTGCGTCGTGATCAGTTTCCAGCCCCGGTTCTCCTCGCCGACCAACATGTTCGCCGGAACGCGCACATTGTCGAAGTAGGTCGCGTTGGTGTGGTGGGCGCCATCGCAGGTGATGATCGGCGTCCACGAGTAACCGGGATCGGTGGTGTCCACGATCAGGATGGTGATGCCGCGGTGGCGCGACTCGCGCGACCCGGTGCGGCAGGCCAGCCAGACGTAGTCGGCCTCGTGCGCGCCCGTGGTGAAGATCTTCTGCCCGTTGACGATCCAGTCCCCGGCGTCGTCGCGCACCGCGGAGGTCCGCAGCGAGGCTAGATCGGTCCCCGCCTCGGGCTCGGAGTAGCCGATCGCGAAGTGAATATCGCCTGCGAGGATTCCTGGCAGGAACTGCTTCTTCTGTTCCTCGGTGCCGAACTGCTGCAATGTCGGTCCGACCGTCAGCAGGGTCACCAGCGGAAGTGGGACATCGGCACGGACGGCCTCGTTGAAGAAGATCTGCTGCTCGACCGGCCCGAAGCCCTGGCCGCCGTATTCCTTCGGCCAGCCGACGCCGAGCCAGCCGTCGCGTCCCATCCTGCGCACCACTGCGCGGTAGGCATCGCCATGGCGGTTCGCCGCCATCTCGGCCTCCTCCTGAGGAGTCACGAGATCGGCGAAGTATGAGCGCAGTTCGTCACGTAATCGACGCTGCTCGGTAGTCAGGTCGATGAACATCTGGCCCCCAATCGATCAAGTCGGAACGACGGCCCGCCGAGCCAGCGAGCGATGTCCTTGGCTTGTGAGTAATAGCGATGCATCGGATGGGTCACGTCCACGCCGACACCACCGTGCAGGTGATGGCACTTCTGCATAGCCTGCGGCAATTCCGCGGCGACGGAGTAGGCAAGGATGTCCAGGTCGTCGTCGGTTCGGCCGCGATGCTCCTGGCTCGGACCATCCTGCGCAAGAGCCCAATTCGCCGACAACGCGGCCACGTGCAGGGTGCGGGAGACGACGTACAGATCGGCGATCTGCTGGGCCACCGCCTGGAACTCCGCCAGCGGCCGACCGAATTGGCGGCGGGTCCGCAGATGCTCGGCGGTCAGGACGAGCGCACCTTTTAGCAAACCGTCGGCGACCGATCCGATCGAGGCAAGTGCCAGCCGGTGTAAGTCGCCGAGACCGGTCGGCCACAGCTGATCGGCGGGTATCTTCACCTGGTCCAGCCGCACGCTGCATTCCGGAATGCCGCCGGAGACCGGAGTCGGTGTCGTGGTGAGCCCTTCGGCTTCCGAATCAACAAGGGCGATACCGGAATCGGTGGGTACCAGCAGCCAGCGCGCCTGCTCGGCATAGGGCACGGCAACCTTGTGCCCGGTGATGCGCACCGTGTTACCACTGACAACCGCGGTGGTCTCCGGCTTCACCGTGAACGGCGCCGCAGGTTCGCTCAGCGCCGCGGTCAGCACGGTGCCCTTGGCGACCTCGGGCAGCACCTGCTCCCCGATGCTCTCCGGCGCGGAGGCCAACAGCGGCAGCACGCCGAAGCCGAGCGTCGGCAGGGCCGGCACCGCGACCGCGTCCGTCGCCAGCTCGGTGAGCAGCACCGATACTTCGAGCAGGCCCATCCCATCACCGCCGTGCCGCTCCGGCAGCGCGATCGAAAGCAGTCCGGAGTCGACCAGTCTCGGCCACAGCTCCATATCACGGGCCGACTCGCGCTCCATCAAGCTCACGACGACTTCGGCCACGGCATCCTGGCCCTCTTCCCTGGTGAAGTCCACGCTTTTCTCCCAGTTGTCTCGGCGACTAGCTGTCAGCGTCACGAGGCAGCCCCAGAATCCGCTCACCGGCCACGGTGAGCAGAATCTGCTCGGTTCCACCAGCGATCGATAAACAGCGCGTGAGCAGGAACTCCTTCGCCACTTCGGCATCCTGCGCGCCGATCGGCCCTGTCGTCTCGACAGCGAATTCCGCGACCGCCTGGCGGTGGCGTACCCCGAGCAACTTGCGTACGCTACCCTGCGCGCCGGGGTCACCGCCCGCCAACATTCGGACCGCGGCGCGCTGCTCTAGCAAAATTCCGGCGATCGCCTCGGCGATGAACCCGCCGAGTCGGTCGTTCAGCAGTTCCGCGCCGGGCCCCGTGGCGGGCGATTTCGCGATCAGCTCCTCGAGCACCGGACCGATGCCGTTGCCACCCATCGCGACGCGCTCTGTCGACAGGGTCGAGCGGGCGATCTTCCATCCGTTGTTCAGTGCGCCGACCACACAGTCGTCGGGCACGAACACATCGTCGAGGAACACTTCGCTGAAGCGTGCCTCGCCGGTGATCTGCACCAGCGGCCGGACCTCCAGACCTGCGCTGTGCATGTCGACAAGGAAGTAGGAAATGCCGCGGTGCTTGGGCGTGTCCGGGTCGGTGCGGGCCAGGCAGATCGCCCAGTTCGCCTTGTCGCCGAGCGAGGTCCACACTTTCTGGCCGCGCAGCGCCCAGCCACCGTCCACCTTCTTCGCGGTGGTGCGCAGCGCGGCCAGGTCCGAGCCCGCCTCGGGTTCGCTGAACAGCTGGCACCAGACCACCTCGCCGCGCAGCGTAGGCCAGGCGAACCGGTCGATCTGCTCCGATGTCCCGTGGCGCAGCAGGGTGGGGATCGCCCAGCCGCCGATGGCCAGGTCCGGGGCGGTGAGACCCGCGCGGCGCAGTTCCTCGGAGATCATCAGACCGGTCATCGGGTCCGCGGCGCGGCCATAGGGTCGTGGCCAGTGCGGCATGACCAGTCCCGCCTCGACCAGTGCGACGCGCTGCTCGTCGGCGGGCAACGCCGCGATCCGCGCGACCTCGGCGGCCAGCTCGTGCGTGGTGCCGTCGTCTACGACAGCCACGCCCCCAGCATGAGCGGTCAGGCCCGGAGGCGGCAGCGAAGAGTCACCACGGAGGGCTCCGCTCACGCGAGAAGCAGAATCGGCAGCGAATACCTGGTCGGCGCCGGTGGTGCGCCGCTGTCCCGAGCGCGTCAGCTCGGTGACCCTCGCCCGCCAGCGCGCCGAGCCGCCGAGCAGCTGGCGCAACGCCACCGCCCTGCGCAGGTACAGGTGCGCGTCGTGCTCCCAGGTGAAGCCGATGCCGCCGAGCACCTGGATGCAGTCCTTGGCGGTCTCGACCGCCGCGTCCAGGGCGATCGCGGCGGCGATCGCGGCGGCGATCGGCAGTTCGGCGCCACCCTCGTCTACCGCGGCCGCGGTGTCGGCCGCGACGGCGCGGATCAGCTCGGTCCGGCACAGCATCCAGGCACAGATGTGTTTGACCGCTTGGAAGGATCCGATCTTGCGTCCGAATTGCTCGCGAACCTTGGCGTATTCGACCGCGGTCTCCAGGCACCAGCCCGCGAGACCGGCCAGCTCGGCGGCGGCGAGCACGACGAGGAGATCCCCGGCCGCGTACGGCGCGGCGAACACCCGCTCGGCCGGCACGCGCACGTCGGCGCAGTGCACCCGCGCCAGTGGTGTACTCAAGTCCAGTGGCGCGAGCGGCTCGACCCGCAGACCGGCGACATCCGGCGGAACCACGCACCAACGCTGTCCCTGTGGAAGCGATACCGGTAACAGCACCGCGGTTCCCGGCGCCGCACCGAGGACGGAATCCCAGGTACCTGTAAGCAACAACTCGCCGCTCGCGACGGGTACGCTCACCGCCGAACCGACAACGAAGTCGAGCGCGACACCGCAGGGGAGGTCCTCGTCGAGCCGTCCCGCGGTGATCAGATTGGCCAAAGCCGTTGTGAGCACAGGGCCACCGACCAGATCGTGCGCCGCCTGCTCCATCAGGACGGCGAGATCGACGACCGAACCGCCCGCGCCGCCCGCATCCTCGGACACCGCGACCCGGAAGATTCCGATCTCGGCCAGCGCCGGCCAGTAGCCGCGCCAGAAGTCCGCCTGGTCGGTCCGCATTGTTGCAATTGGACGGACCGACGCCGCCCATCCGCTCATCGACTCCTGAACGGCTTTATGCTCGTCAGTGGTGGCGATGGTCACAGTCCATACCGCCTTTCCGGCGTGACTCCCACACCTAGAACATGTTCTAATATCCTAGCCGGGAGTAAGTCAAGACACGATCACCGCCCCGGCAGACCGCGCACGCCGATGAAACGACGTTTCCGGAAAGGACTCTCGTCAATGGCCAGTCCCTCCCGATCGCAGCCCGCCGACTCGAGCGCGGCACCGCCCACCGCTACCGTCACCACGCTCAGTGAGGACGACCTGAGCTCGGCGGCGCAGCGCGAGCGGCGCAAGCGAATTCTGGACGCGACTTTGGCGCTGGCGTCCAAAGGCGGATACGACGCGGTCCAGATGCGCGCGGTAGCCGAGCGCGCCGATGTCGCGGTCGGCACGCTCTACCGGTACTTCCCGTCGAAGGTGCATTTGCTCGTCTCCGCGCTGGCGCGCGAATTCGAGCAAATTGAAGGCAAACGCAAGCCCCTTGCCGGCCAGTCGCCGCGCGAACGCATGCACCTGCTGCTCACTCAGATCACCAGAATGATGCAGCGCGACCCGTTGCTCACCGAGGCCATGACCCGCGCGTTCATGTTCGCCGACGCCTCGGCCGCCGCCGAGGTGGACCGCGTCGGCAAGGTGATGGACCGCGTTTTCGCCCGCGCCATGAACGATGGCGAGCCCAGCGATCGCCAGCTGGCTATAGCCCGGGTGATCAGCGATGTCTGGCTGTCGAATCTGGTTGCCTGGCTGACCCGACGCGCCTCGGCCACCGATGTCACCGAACGGCTGGAGCTTACAGTGGATCTCCTGCTGGGCGACCGAGGTCAGTAACCCCCAGACGGACCGTCAGCGCACCGCTCGCGCTTGCGGGCATCGGCACCACACCGAGGCGATGGGCTCGGGTGTGCGACGCAACTCACGCCCTCCTGCCCCGAAGCCGTCAGCTGGGCAGACCTTCTCGATTCGTTCCCACGCGAGCCTTATCGTGCGCACGTGTACCAGCGCGCTTCTGTGCGGCGAATTCAACAAAGTATTGTTTTGGCCGCCCCATGAAAAAACACCTCCCATCACTAGGTTGGATGCGTGAGCGCACAGGATCTGCCACTGGAATTTCGCCGTGCACTGTCGACGGTCGCGCGCGTGCCACGACTGCTGGTCGCATCGGATTACGACGGGACGCTCGCGCCCATCGTGTCCGACCCGACCAAGGCCTTTCCCCATCGGGAGTCGGTGAGTGCGTTACGCGCACTCGCCGGCCTGACCGGGACCACCGCCGCCGTCATCTCCGGCCGGGCACTGCGAGATCTCGCGGCGTTGTCCCGCCTTCCGGTCGAGGTGCAGTTGATCGGTAGCCACGGCTCCGAGTTCGACGTGGGCTTCGTGCACGCGATCGACAACGATGCCAAGCACCTGCTGCAAGAGGTGCAGACGGCACTGAGCCGGATCGCCACGGAGAACCCCGGCGTCACGGTCGAGATAAAGCCGGCCAGCGTCGCCTTGCACGTGCGCAACGCGAGCCCCGAGATCGGGCATCGCGCGCTGCTGCAGGTCCGGCAGGGCCCGGCGTGCTGGATCGGCGTACAGGTGACCGAGGGCAAGTCGGTCATCGAACTGGCCGTGGTGCAGACGGACAAGGGCACCGCGCTGGACACCGTCCGACATCAGGCGGGCGCGTCGGCAGCGGTGTTCTTCGGCGACGACGTCACCGACGAGAAGGCGTTCCGGGTGCTGTCCGGTCCCGACGTCGGCATCAAGGTCGGCGACGGCGAGAGCGTGGCCAGGTTCCGGGTGGACAGCACCGAGGCCGTGTCCTGGGCGCTGGCCTTCCTGCTCGAGGAGCGGCGCACCTGGCTGGCCGGTGCGAGCGCGCCGCGCATCGAACGGCTGACCATGCTCGCCAGCCCGCGCTCGGTCGCGCTGCTCACCCCCGACGCGACGGTCACCTGGTTCTGCCATCCTGAGCCGGATTCGGCCGCGGTGTTCGCACACCTGCTCGGCGGCCCGCAGGCCGGTCACTTCACCATCGAGCCGGAGCGGCCGGGACTTCCCCTCTCGCAGCGTTATGTCGACGGCACGATGACCGTCGAAACACGGTGGGCCAGCTTGCAAGTTGTCGACTATCTGCCGCACGACATCGCGGCGACCCGTACCGACCTGACCCGGGTGATCACCGGTGACGCCAGGGCCGTCGTCACCTTCGCGCCGCGGCCGGAGTTCGGTCAGGTGCCGGTGACCCTCGAGGCGCAGGAGACCGGGCTGCGGGTGCACGGCACCAACGATCCGATCGTGCTGCGCTCCCCCGGCGTGCAGTGGCAGATCGTCTCCGACGGGATACACGAGTCCGCACGGGCCGTGGTTGACCCGTCGCGCGGCCCGGTCGTGCTCGAATTGCGCTGTGGCACCGTCGATTTCGCGCCGGCGATGACCAGCGAGCCGGATCGGCGGCGGCAGGCGGAGAACTACTGGGCACAGTGGTCCTCCCAACTCACGCTGCCGCCGCTGAAGCCGGATCTGATGAAGCGCTCCGCGCTGACCTTGCGCGGCCTGGTGCACGTGCCGTCCGGTTCGATCCTCGCGGCCGCCACCACCTCGCTGCCGGAGGACATCGGCGGCGTACGCAACTGGGACTACCGCTACTGCTGGCTGCGCGACGCGTCGCTGACCGCGCAGGCACTGGTCTCGCTCGGCTCGCTGACCGAGGCCGAGGACTTCCTCGGCTGGGTGCACCGCGTACTGGAGACGCTGCCCGGCCCGGAGCGACTGCACCCGCTGTACACGCTGTACGGCGAGACGCTGCCGCCCGAGGCATCGATCGACCAGCTGCCCGGCTACGCGGGCTCGCGCCCGGTACGCGTCGGCAACGCGGCGAACATGCAGGTGCAGCTGGACGTCTTCGGCCCGATCGTCGACCTCATCTCGACCCTGGCGCACGCCAGAGAGCTGAAGGGGATCACCGACCCCGCGCACGCGCTGCCGGACGCCGACTGGGAACTGGTGCAGGCCATGGTGCACGCGGTGCAGCGCCGCTGGCAGGAACCCGACCACGGCATCTGGGAGATCCGCGGCAATCCGCGCCACCACGTGTATTCGAAGGTGATGGGCTGGCTGACCGTCGACCGGGCGCTGACCTTGGCCCGGAAGTTCGAGCGCCAGATCGACCCGGCCTGGACGACGCTACGCGACACCATCGCCGACGAGGTGAAGGCCAAGGGCTGGAATGAGGACGTGCAGTCCTACACAGCGGCCTACGACGGCACCGATCTGGACGCGGCGACCCTGCACATCGGATTGAGCGGCCTGATCGATCCGTCCGATCCGCGCTTCGCGGCGACCGTCGTGGCGACCGAGGCCGAGCTGCGCAGCGGCTCGACGGTGTACCGGTACCACCACGACGACGGCCTGCCCGGCGGCGAAGGCGGCTTCCACCTGTGCGCGGCCTGGCTGGTCGAGGCGTACCTGCTGATCGGGAAGCGCTCGGACGCCGAGGCGCTGTTCGCCCAGCTGGTCGATGTCGCCGGCCCGACCGGACTGCTCAGTGAGGAGTACGACCCGGTTGCCGAACGGTCGCTCGGCAACCACCCGCAGGCCTACAGCCACCTTGGCCTGCTGCGTTGTGCGCAGCTTCTCGGACAGCCGGCGGAAGCCAAAGCCATGGTCTAGCATTGCCGCGAATCACTCGGGGCCCGCGAACGAGGAATCGTTCGCGGGCCCTTCGCGTTCGGACTTCAGGGCGGCGTCGAGTCGTTCCCGTAGACGGCTGCTGCTAAAGTTAAACGGGAACGATTTCCATTTTGATCTAGAGCACTGCCAGGAGTACCCCCACGTGAAAACTCGATTCGCCATGAAATATGCAGGCATCGCAGTGGGGGTTGCCGCCGCGCTGACGCTCACCGGCTGCGGCAGCTCGAAGGACTCGGACCGGCCGACTGTCGTCGCTTCCACCGACGTCTGGGGCGATATCGCCACCGCCATCGGGGGCCCAGATGCCACGATCCGGTCCCTGATCACCGATCCGAACGCCGATCCACACTCGCACGAGACCTCCGCCGTGGAGTCGGCCGAACTCAGCGACGCCGACCTGGTCGTCTACAACGGTGGCGGTTACGACGAGTTCGCCGAGAAGGCGGTGGCGGGCAAGAACAAGCGCACTGTCGACGCGTTCGATTCCCGGATCGACAAGAGCGACGAGAACGAGCACGTCTGGTACGACGTACGCACCGTCGGTGTGGTCGCCGACCGGATCGCCGCCCAGCTCGGGGAACTGAACCCGGACAAAGCCGCGGCCTACACCGAGCGCGCGGCCGTGTTCGAGAACCAACTCGCCGCGATCACCGCGATCACCGGCAAGATCGCGGCCGAACACCCGAAAACGCCGGTGCTGCAGACCGAACCGCTCGCGCACTACCTGTTGATCGCCGCCGCGGCCGAGGATCTGACCCCCCACGAGTTCCAGGAGGCCATCGAGCAGGAGACCGATCCAGCACCCGCGGCCGTCGCGGCGACCCAGGACCTGCTCGCCGGTAAGCGGGTGCGCGCGCTCGTCTACAACGTGCAGACCCAGGACAAGATCACCAAGGACCTGCGGGCCAGCGCGCAGAGCGCGGGCATCGCCGTGGTCGAAGTAACCGAAACCCTGCCCGACGGCGTCGATTACATTCAGTGGCAGACGAAGAACGCGCAGGCGCTCGCCGCCGCGCTGAGTTGACCAGATGAGCAAGGGAGCGGCGCTGACCGAGCACACTGGGATGGAACGGCGGCCACCACGCCTCGCAAGTGGTTCGGCCGCCGTCCGGCTGGACGCCGCCCGATTGTCATTCGGTGACCGCACGCTCTGGCAAGAACTTGATCTCACCGTCGCCGCAGGTGAATTCGTTGCCGTCCTCGGGCCGAACGGGTCGGGCAAGACCTCACTGCTGAAGGTGCTGCTCGGCCAGCTCGGACTCAGCGCGGGCACGGCGCGGATCGCGGGCGCCCCAGCCCGCAAGGGCAATTCGGACATCGGATATGTGCCGCAACAGAAGACGATCGATGTCGGCGTGCCGTTGCGCGGCGTCGACCTGGTCGGGCTCGGCGTCGACGGGCATCGCTGGGGGCTTGGGCTGCGCTCCCGCACCGAACGCAAGCGCAAGGTGGCGGCGGCTATCGCCGACGTCGGCGCGGAGCGCTTCGCCTACGCGCCATTGGAATCCATGTCCGGCGGCGAACAGCAGCGGCTACGCGTGGCGCAGGCGCTGGTCGGCGATCCTAAGGTGCTGCTGTGCGACGAGCCGCTGCTGAGCCTGGACCTGGCCAATCAGCGGCTGGTCGCGGAGTTGATCGATCGGCGGCGGCGCACCCACAACACCGCAGTACTTTTCGTGACACACGAGATCAATCCGATTCTGCCGCTGGTGGATCGGGTGCTGTACCTGGTCAACGGAAAGTTCAGGATCGGGACACCGGACGAGGTGATGACCTCGCGGGTGCTCTCGGAGCTGTATCGGACCGAGGTGGATGTGCTGCGGGTGCGTGGGCGACTGGTGGTCGTCGGGACCGGCGATACGATGGATGCCCTCGGCGCGGCGGGCGGGCACTGCCATGGCGCGGCGGGTGACGGATTTGCGCCCGGCGTTTCCGCTGAGGACATCACGCCGCCGTCCGCCGACGCGGCGGCGCCCGTTTCTGTCGGGGAGGTGGGAGACCTCGCGACTTTCGGCCCCAGCGACGAACGCAGCCACCATAACCACGACAGCCGCGGCCACACCGACGGCTCCAGCCACAACCACGCCGACGTAGACAGCCACGGCCGCCCCGACAGCCAGGGGCGCGGCTACGCCGACGACGACAGCGACAGTCACTATGCCGCCGACGGCCGTGGCCACAGTTGCGCCGTCGACGACAGCCACAGCGAGAATCGCGCCGACGACAACGGCACGACCCTGTCGGCCGCCCATCAGGATCCGAGGGAAGTGCGCTCGTGATCGACAAGCTCTCCGGCGTCGTCACGAAGATGTTCGACCTCGCCACCACCGCGAACCTGCTCTCCTACGACTTCGTGCAGCAGGCGGTACTGGCAGCGGCGCTGCTCGGGCTGCTGTCCGGCGTGATCGGCCCGCTGATCATCAGTAGGCAGATGTCATTCGCCGTGCACGGCACCAGCGAGCTGTCGCTGACCGGCGCGGCCGCCGCGCTGCTGGCCGGAATCGGGGTCGGCCTCGGCGCCATTGTGGGCTCGGTAATCGCGGCCGTGCTCTTCGGTCTGCTGGGAACTCGTGCGCGGGAACGCGATTCGGTGATCGCGGTGGTGCTCTCGTTCGGGCTCGGGCTCTCGGTGCTGTTCCTCTGGCTCGGTCCCGACCGCGCGGGGTCGAAGTTCTCGCTACTGACCGGACAGGTGGTCAGCGTCGGCAACAATGGACTCGGTCTGCTCGCCACCTGCACCGTGGGCGTGCTCGCGGTGCTCGCGTTCGTCTACCGCCCGCTGCTGTTCGCCAGCTCCGATCCGGAGGTGGCGGTGGCGCGCGGGGTTCCGGTGCGGACGCTGTCCATCGTGTTCGCCGTGCTACTCGGCATCACCGCGGCCTTCGGCGTGCAGATCGTCGGGGCGCTGCTCGTGCTCGCGCTGCTGATCACCCCCGCCGCCGCTGCGGCGCAGCTCACCGCGAATCCGATCCGGGCAACCGTGCTCGCGGTGGTGTTCGCCGAGATCGCCGCGGTCGGCGGCATTCTACTGTCGCTGGCCCCGGGTGTTCCGGTCTCGACGTTCGTCACCACGATCTCGTTCCTGATCTACCTCTGCTGCCGGGTTGTCGGCACCCGGCGCCGCCAGGTTGGCTGATCCGCCCCTCCGGGTCGAGCGCGATCAACAGCTGGGCGACAGCGGCGACGGTCATCCTGGGGTTCTCCTCGTTCGGTACCGGGCTGTGCGTCCTCGTTCTCGATGACCGCAACGATGCCCAGCCGCGCTGACACGGCGCTGATACCGGACGTCAACGAGATCTGCGCAGCTCAGCCGCCTTTCACGCGTAAACAGCTTCTGATGGCAACCGCCTTCAATCTTTTCGGATCGGTTTCGTATGCTCGACCCATCGCGCCCCCGAACGAATGGTGCCCACGATGATCGATTTCGCGATTCCCACCGAACTCGCCGCCGAACGCGACCGCGTCCGCCAGTTCGTCATCGACGAGATCGTTCCGTACGAGCGGGACCCACGCCTGACCTCGCACGGCCCGACCGACGAGCTGAGACAGGAACTGGTCGAACTCGCCCGCGCCGAGCAGCTGCTCACCGTGCAGGCGCCCCAGTCGCTCGGCGGACGCGGGCTGACCCACGTCGAGCAGGCGGTGATCTACGAGGCGGCGGGCTGGTCCACGCTCGGCCCGATCGCGATGAACTGCGCGGCACCCGACGAGGGCAACATGTTCCTGCTGTCCAAAGTCGCCGACCCGGACCAGGTGCGGCGGTATCTGGCTCCGGTGGTCGCCGGACACCAGCGCTCGGTTTTCGCCATGACCGAGCCGGACGGCGCGGGCTCCGACCCCGCCCAGCTGGCCACCGAGGCGACCTTCGACGGCGCGAATTTCACCATCAACGGCCGCAAGTGGCTGATCACCGGCGCGAACGGCGCGAAGACCTGGATCATTATGGCCCGGCTCGCGGCCAACCCGCACCTGCCCGAGGGGCCCACCTTGTTCCTCACCGACGGTGACCAGCCCGGCGGGAGCGACGGCCCCGGAGGCGGTGGCATGCGTAACCACGGAACGCCCCGCGAACGCCGCACCAGGCAGGGCATCGTCATCGAACGCACGATGAACACGATGGACCGTAACTACGTCGCCGGGCACGCGGTGGTCCGCTTCGAGAACCTGGTCCTGCCCAAGGAGGCGCTGCTCGGCGAGGCCGGCCAAGCGCTACGCTACGCCCAGCTGCGGCTCGCCCCGGCCCGGCTGACCCACTGCATGCGCTGGCTCGGTGCGGCCGAGCGGGCACAAAGCATCGCGGTCGAGCACGCGCGCACCCGCACCGCGTTCGGCAAGCCGATCGGCGAGCACGAGGGTGTGTCGTTCATGCTGGCCGACAACGAGATCGCGCTACACCAGTGCAGGCTCACCATCTGGCACGCGTGCTGGCTGATGGACAACGGCGCGAAGGCGCGGCACGAGAGCTCGATCGCCAAAGCGTTCGTCTCCGAGGAACTGTTCAAGGTCGCCGACCGGTGCGTGCAGGTGCTCGGCGGCATCGGCATCAGCGACGAGACGGTGGTCGAGATGATCTTCCGGGACATGCGCGCGTTCCGGCTCTACGACGGGCCCACCGAGGTGCACAAGTACGCCATCGGACGCAAGGTCGTGCGCGGGTAGCAGAGGTTTTTCGCCCCGAGGTCAGGGCGGCCCCGGTCGGCTAACATGCTGTGGCATGAGTTCGGAACTGCATGTCGATGTCTCCGCCGGCATCGCCGTGCTCACGCTCAACCGGCCCGCTCAGCAGAATGCCTTCACCCCGACGATGGCCGCCGAACTGAGTGCCGCGCTGCAGCGCTGTGATGTGGAAGACGCCATTCGTGCCGTGATCATCACCGGCACACCGCCCGCGTTCTGCGCCGGCGCCGACCTGTCCAACCGGGTCGGGGAGGTCAGCGCGACACTGGACCCGCCGCCGTGGCGGGTGCGTAAACCGGTGATCGCGGCGGTGAACGGGCACGCGGTCGGCATCGGGCTGGCCCTCGCCCTGCAATGCGACCTGCGGTACATGGCGCACGACGCGGTGTATGGGCTCAACCAGGTCCGTCGCGGCGTCATGGCCGACGGTTACGCGCACTGGACGCTGCCCCGCCTGGTCGGCATGGCCAACGCGGCCGACATCATGCTGACCGGCCGCACCTTCGACGGCGACGAGGCGAAGGCGATGGGGCTGGCCAACAGTTGCCTGCCCGCGGGCGAGGTGCTCCCGACAGCGCTGGCCGTCGCGCACGACATCGCCAACGGTTCGGCGCCGTTACCGGTGGCGCTGTCGAAGCGGCTGCTGTGGGAGGGAATCGGGATGAGCTCCACCATGGTCGGCCACCTGGAACACGACCTCAACCAGCACGTCACCAAAAGCATCGACGGCGGCGAGGCCATGGCGGCGTTCAAGGATCGCAGACAGCCCAATTGGACCGGCAGTGTCAGCTCGGAGTGGCCGGCCTGGGACGTCGAGGACGAACGGGAACGGCCTAGTTTGGGCTAGGCGTTGCCGCCGATCAGGATCAGCAGGAACAGCACAGCGAAGATGATCATCAAGACGGTGCCGATGATGCCGAGGATGTACCCGACCAGCACCTGGGCGCGGCCACCGTACGCGCCTCCGGACTCCTCGATCTGATCGAGCGCTCGCTTGCCCAGCGCCCACGCCACCGGTCCCAGCACACCGCAGCAGAGGACACTTGCCGCGCCGAGGAACAACACCGCCGTCGCGTTCGGATGTTCGATCGGCTGCCCGATGGGCTGGTTCGGTATCACCACCAGCCGAATTCTACTGGGCTGTTCCGCCTCTCCGGGTCTTTAGACCGTACGAGTTGGGGTGACATGGATTTACGCTCAGGCCCTGCGTCTGGTGCCGGTTCAGTTCTGGGCGACCCGGTGAGTTACCCATGTACTTGCGAAATCAGTTGGACTGTTCCGCCTCTCCAGGTCTTCAGGGCGAACGAGTTGGGGTGACATGGGATTTACGCTCAGGTCCTGCGTTTCGGTGCGCCTTCAGTTCTGGACGTACCCGACAAGCTCTCTCTGCTGCCTGCCGGCACGCGTACTTCACCCCAAGCGCCTCCCTGGTTTAACTGAATAACAATGCATAACAATTGATTTCGCAAGTACATGGGTAACTCACCGGGTACGCCCTCGAGTGGCACCAGACGCAGGACCTGAGCGTAAATCCATGTCATCCAACTCGTACGGCCTGAAGACTCGGAGGGGCGGAACAGCCCGCGATCAAATCCGGCGCTGGCGCGCGATTTCGGAGAGCACGACGCCCGCGGCGACCGACGCGTTCAGTGATTCCACCGGGCCGGCCATCGGAATCCCGATGACCGCGTCGCAAGTCTCCCGGACCAGGCGGGACAGGCCCTTGCCCTCCGAACCAACCACGACGACGGTGGGCTCACGGCCGTCGAACTCATCCAGCGGCGTGTCACCGCCCGCGTCCAGGCCGACGACCTGAATCCCCTTGCCTGCCCAATCCTTCAGCGTGCGGGTCAGATTCGTCGCGCGGGCGACTTGGAGCCGGGCCGCGGCGCCGGCGCTGGTACGCCAAGCCACCGCGGTGACGCTCGCACTGCGCCGCTGCGGGATCAGCACACCCTGGCCACCGAAAGCCGCCACCGAGCGGATCACGGCACCGAGGTTGCGCGGATCGGAGATGTTGTCCAGCGCGACGAGCAGCGCCGGGCCGCCCGAATCGCGGACCTTGGCAAGCAGATCGTCCGGATGGGCGTAGCGGTACGGCGGCACCTGCAGCGCGACACCTTGGTGCAGTCCGTTGGCGCTCAACCGATCCAGGTCGGTGCGCGGAACCTCCAGGATCGAGATGCCCTTGTCGGCGGCGAGTCGCACACTCTCGGTCAGCCGGTCGTCGTTCTCGGTGCCGACCGCGACGTACAGCGCGGTCGCGGGCACGCCGGCGCGCAGGCACTCGACCACCGGGTTACGCCCGAGCACCAACTCCGGAGCGTCGTCGTTCTTGCGACCCGCAGGACGGGACGTGGTACCGCCACGTGTGGCCGCACGGCCCTGCGTGGCCTTGGTCTTGGCGGTCGCGCGTTTGGCGGCGGGATGCTTGGTGCGCTGTTCGGCGGGCGGAGTCGCGCCACGACCCTCCAGTCCCCGCCTGCGCTTGCCGCCGGAGCCGACCACGGCCCCCTTCTTGGTCCCGCCCTTGCGAACCGCACCTCGGCGCTGCGAATTGCCTGCCATCAGTTGGCCTTTCCGGATTGCGGTGCGCCGAGCGCCCATTCTGGGCCGTTGGCGGTGTCGGTGACCTCGATGCCCGCGACCTGCAGGCGATCACGGGCGGCATCGGCGCTCGCCCAGTCCTTCTCGGCTCGCGCGCGCTGGCGACGATCCAGTTCCGCGCGCACCAGCACGTCCAAGGCGCCGAGTGCGGCCGAGGAGTCGCTCGGGGTATACCAGTGCGGGTCGAGCGGGTCCGCGCCGAGGATACCGAGCATGGCACGCACCTGGCTCGCCAGGTCGCGAGCCGACTCGATCGCGCCCACCTCGAGCGCCTTGTTGCCCTCGTGCACCACGCGGTGGATCTCGGCGAGCGCTTTCGGCACCGCGAGATCGTCATCGATGGCCGCGGCGAACGCGTCGGTCCACTTACCCACCGGGATCTCGCTCGCCCGATCCACGACCCGGTTCACGAAGGCCTCGATGCGCTGATAGGACTGCGCGGCATCGTGCAGCGCCTTATCCGAGTACTCCAACATCGAGCGGTAATGCGCGCTGCCCAGATAGAACCGGAGTTCGACGGCGCGGACCTTTTTGAGCACGTTCGGCACCGAGAGCACGTTGCCCAGCGACTTGGACATCTTCTCTCCGCCCATGGTCACCCAGCCGTTGTGCAGCCAGTACCTGGCGAAGTCGTCACCGGCGGCCTTCGATTGGGCGATCTCGTTCTCGTGGTGCGGGAACACCAGATCCATACCGCCGCAATGGATGTCGAACTCCGGGCCGAGATAGAACTCGGCCATCGCGGAGCATTCCAGGTGCCAGCCGGGTCGGCCGGGGCCCCAGGGCGACGGCCAGGTCGGCTCGCCCGGCTTGGCGGCCTTCCACAGCGTGAAGTCGCGCGGGTCGCGCTTGCCCTCGCCCACGCTCTCGCCCTGGTGCACGTCATCGAGCTTGTGGCCGGACAGCTTGCCGTAGTCCGGGTAGCTGACCACATCGAAGTAGACGTTGCCCGACGAAGCGTAGGCGTGCCCACGATCGATCAGTCGCTGCATCATCTCGACCATCTGAGTGATGTGGCCGGTGGCGCGCGGCTCCGCGGACGGCGGCAACACGCCGAGCAGTTCGTAGGCGCGGTCGAAGGCACGCTCGTGCGTGGCGGCCCACTCCCACCACGGCCTGCCCGCCTCGGCGGCCTTGGTCAGGATCTTGTCCTCGATATCGGTGACATTGCGGATGAACCTGACGTCGTAGTCGTGTGCGAGCAACCAGCGCCGCAGCACGTCGAACGCGACTCCGCTCCGCACATGGCCGATGTGCGGCTCACCCTGCACGGTGGCGCCACAGAGGTACACCGAAGCACGGCCGGGGACCAAGGGCGCGAAATCGCGCATGGTCCGCGTGTCGGTGTCAAAGAGGCGCAGAGTCACGGCAGTCGATCCTAGCTGGTATATAAGGGCGTTCACGGACCGGCTCTGGTCCGCGGGAGCAGGATCAACGACAGTCTTGCAGCAGGGCGGTCGCCACCGCGGCGACACCCTCGCCGCGACCGGTAAGCCCGAGCCCGTCGGTGGTGGTACCGGACACCGAAACCGGTGCGCCGAGTAGCTCGCCGAGCACCTGCTGAGCCTCGGCGCGACGCGGCCCGATCTTGGGCCGATTGCCGATCACCTGGACCGCCGCGTTGACGACCTCGAAGCCCGCCGCGCCGAGCAGCCTGCGCACTTCCTTCAGCATGGCAGCGCCGGAGACACCATCCCATTCCGGGCGACCGACGCCGAACACCGCACCGACGTCACCAAGACCTGCCGCGGACAGCAAGGCGTCGCAGAGCGCGTGCGCCGCGACGTCGCCGTCGGAATGACCCGCGCAACCGTCAGCATTGTCGAACAGCAGACCCGCCATCCAGCAGGGACGTCCGGACTCGATGGGATGGACATCGCTGCCGATGCCGACGCGCATGCCCACGGCGCGCTGTGTTGATGGTTCGCTCGCAGGCTCACGCTGGATTGATGGTTCGCTCGCAGGCTCGCTCTGTGTCGATGGTTCGCTCGCAGGCTCGCTCACGGCGTCACCGCGCGGCCGACACTCGCGCCGTCCAGCACCGCATTGGCGAGCAGGAGATCGAGCGGAGTGGTGATCTTGAATGCCAGCGGGTCGCCGGGAATGGTGCGGACCTCTATGCCGAGCTTTTCGACCAGCCCCGCGTCATCGGTGGCCGGAATGCCTTCCGCCGCGTACGCGGATCGCAGCAGATCGGCCGCGAAACCCTGCGGCGTCTGGATGGCGCGCAGCTGCGCGCGATGCGGGGTGCCGGTCACCGCGCCTGCCGCGTCGACGGACTTGATGGTGTCGGTGACAGGAAGTCCGGGAATCACCGCCCGGTGGCCGGTACGCAACTCCGCGGCCACCCTGGCGATCAGCGCGGGTGGGGTGAGGGCGCGGGCGGCGTCGTGGACGAGGAAATAGGCGGCGTCGGGCGCGGCGGCGATGCCTGCGCGCACCGAGTCGATGCGTTCGGCGCCGCCGACGACCACGTGTACCGAATCCGAGGGCGGCAGCAGGGCAACGGCGCTGTCGACGAGTTCGGTGGAAACCATCACGATGATCCGGTCGACCGCGCCGGAGGCGATCAGGCCTTCCACCGCGAGCCGGACCATAGGCGTGCCGCCGACCGTGACGAACGCCTTGGGTATGGATCCACCCAGACGCACGCCACGACCGGCGGCAGGCACCAAAGCAACGACGGATCCGTCGCTGGGACGGACACCGTTGTCAGGTGTGTTCACGGTCAGGAAGCCGCTGCGAGAACCTCGTCGAGCAGCGTCTCGGCCTTACCGTCGTCGGTACCCTCAGCCAGTGCGAGCTCACCGACGAGGATCTGACGAGCTTTGGCGAGCATGCGCTTCTCGCCCGCGGACAGGCCGCGATCCTGCTCCCGACGCCACAGATCGCGGACGACCTCGGCCACCTTGTTCACATCGCCGGAGGCGAGCTTCTCCAGGTTGGCCTTGTAGCGGCGAGACCAGTTGGTCGGCTCCTCCGTATGTGGCGCGCGCAGCACCTGGAAGACCCGATCGAGACCCTCTTGGCCCACGACGTCGCGGACGCCGACATATTCGGCGTTCTCAGCGGGAACCCGAACAGTGAGATCGCCCTGGGCGACCTTCAGGACCAGATACTCTTTTTGCTCACCCTTGATGGTGCGAGTCTCGATTGCTTCGATCAGCGCCGCTCCGTGGTGGGGGTAAACGACGGTGTCTCCGACCTTAAAAATCATGTGTCCCGTGCCCCTTTCGATGTTCACAGTTTAACATGCGACTCGATAACGGCGCGATCAACTGTGCAGGTCAGGGGCCACAACGAAGCAACCGCTCGGCTTGACAGAAGCTGGACGGTGTGCATTACGTTCTGCCAGAACGAGTTATCTCCTAGTTTGATCGCCGTCTCGGCCCCTGCGGCGACATGGCACTTTCTCCGCAATCTCCGAAGCTCGACCGAACTGTTATCCGACGCGGGGGTGTCGCGACGACCGCACCGTTCGCCAGGTCACAAGCCCGGCATTCCGGAGGCTCGCGCGGCGACCGGAGGCAAGTTAGCACAGCCCCCACGGCCGGGCCGGGATGGGAACTACTACGCTCCCTAGTTACTACGCTCCCCTGTGGAGCCGAGCCCGGTCGACATGGAGGGACAACCCGTGACTGCCCTGAACACTGTGACCGCCCCGAAGGGGGCGCGACGTCGCATGGTGACGGTTGCCGCACTCGCCGCCGGAGCGGCGATCGCGCTGTCCGGCTGCGGCGCGGGTCAGATCGCGCAGACCGCCGGCCAGGTTGCCGCCGTGAACGGCAACCACGCGGACGTCGGCCGCATCGCACTGCGGAATGTGCACATCGTGTACCCGGCCGAGGGCGGCGGGTACACCAATGCCAAGGGCGGCAAGGCGGCCATCGCCCTGTCCATCATCAACAACGGCGAATCCGTCACAGACCAGCTGACCAGCATCACCACCGATCTCGGCACCGTGAAGATCACCCCGGCCACAGGCAAGTCCGCCGTCGAGCTCGCCCCGCAGCAGACCGTGGTCGCCGCCCCCGAGCAAGGCGAACACGACAACCACGGCTCCCGGCCGGCGGCCGACGACCCCGAGGCGAACCCGATTCTGATCGAGATCACCGGACTGACCAAGGACATCACCCCTGGCCTGACCTACAACGTCTCGTTCAACTTCAAGCAGAACGGCACCGTCCAGATGCAGGTCCCGGTCGACGCGGGCACGGAGACCGAGCGCCACGAGTCCGACAAGTCCGGCCCGGCCGAAGCGAACCACTGAGTACATAGTCCGCGCCTGCGGCGCTGCAAATCAGACACTGTCTGACACGGTGCGTAGGGTGCGCGTGTGGCAAAGACCAAGCCGATCTATCGGTGTTCCGCGTGCTCCCACGAAGTTGCCAAGTGGGTAGGAAAATGCCCGGAGTGCGGTGGCTGGGGCACTGTCGACGAGGTGGTCGTCTCGGCGGGCACTATTGGCGCCCCTGGTCGTAAGGCCATGCTGCCGAGCACCGCGGCGGCCCCGATCTCGGCGATCGACTCGCAGGTCACGAAGGCCAGACCGACCGGGGTGAGCGAACTCGACCGGGTACTCGGCGGCGGCGTCGTGCCGGGGTCGGTGGTGCTGCTGTCCGGCGAACCGGGAGTGGGCAAATCGACGCTGCTGCTCGAGGTGGCGCACCGCTGGGCGGCCCAGCGCGACGAGAAGTCGCTGTATGTCACCGCCGAGGAGTCCGCGGGCCAGGTGCGGCTGCGGGCTGATCGCACCGGCGCGGTTCACGACGGGGTCTATCTCGCGGCGGAGTCCGATCTGTCGATCGTGCTCGGACACGTCGAGCAAGTGCGCCCGACGCTGCTCGTGGTCGACTCGGTGCAGACCATGCTCGTCCCGGACGTGGACGGCGTGATCGGCGGCGTCACGCAGGTTCGCGCGGTGACCGCCGCGCTGACCTCGCTGGCCAAGGCGAGCGGGATCGCGGTGCTGCTGGTCGGGCACGTCACCAAGGACGGCAACATCGCGGGCCCGCGCACGCTCGAGCACCTGGTCGACGTGGTGCTGCAGTTCGAAGGCGACAAGAACTCCACGCTGCGGATGGTGCGCGGCGTCAAGAACCGTTTCGGCAGCGCCGATGAGGTGGGCTGCTTCGAGTTGCACGAGGACGGCATCGCCTGCGTCGACGATCCATCCGGCCTTTTCCTGCACCACCGGACCGAGGCGGTGCCGGGCACCGCGGTGACCGTCGCGATGGACGGCAAGCGACCGCTCGTCGGCGAGGTACAGGGCTTGACCGTGAAGACCGAGATCCCGCAGCCCCGCCGGGCGGTCAGCGGACTGGACTACAACCGGGTCGCCATGGTCTTAGCCGTCCTGCAGAGCCGCGGCCGGGTGTTTCTCGGCAAGAGCGACGTCTACGCCGCGACAGTGGGCGGCATGCGGCTGGTGGAGCCCGCCGCCGACCTGGCCATCGCGCTGGCCATCGCCAGCGCCGAATCCGACGTCTCGATCCCCGCGGGCTGGGTGATTCTCGGCGAGGTCGGCCTCGCGGGCGAAGTCCGCAAGGTGACCGGCGTGGCCCGCAGGCTGGCCGAGGCCGAGCGCCTCGGCTTCACCACCGCCCTGGTACCCCCCGGCCTGACACCCGTGCAGAGCGGCACCATGAAGATCCACGAGGTCACCGACCTCCGGTCCGCCCTCCGCATCACGGGCCTGCGCAGACTGCGCGCGGCACCGGAGGACGCCGCGGGCTGAGCTGTGTCGGTTTTGCCGCGCCTACGGCACGGCGTGTTCGCGGCCCCCTTTTGGCTCGCGTCCACCAACCCACCTCTCAAGCGATGTTGAACGGCTCTGCCGCGCTGCGCACGGAACCCAGTTGCGCCACGACGTTGTACGCACCCGGCGGAACTTGGACGCGTTCGCCCGCGCAGTTGGACTGTGAGGTGGAACCCGACCAGGTCACGGTAAACGCCGCCTGCTCGCCCCGATTCAAGGTGCGCACGTCGGGCTGACCGTCCGGATAGCAGTCCGTGCTCGACCATAGCCGCCGCTGGCCGTCGAGCGTGTATACCGAAACCTGCTGTAGGCCGGAGCCCATATCGCGGGCACACGGCACCGAGGAGATGTTGGTGATCACGATCCCGAACACGGGCTGCTCGCCGGTTTTGTAGGTGGGCTGTTCGACTGTCACCTTGACCGCGAGCGACTGGTCCGGGCACGGGCCCGCGGCCGATGCCCCGCTCGGGTTGGCCGCGGCGCTGCCGGAGGGCGGCTTGGGCGCGCCGGACTCACCGGTGCCCGCGGGCTTGGCTGTCGGAGCGTCGGCGGGCTTGGCCACCGACGAACTCGTCGCGGCGGTTTTCGCATCGCCGGGCGAGTCACCGCCGCGCACGACCGCGAGCACGAGCCAGATCATCAGCGCCAGCGCGACGACCAGAATTCCGATGGCGAACGCGCGTCGACGCCAGTAGATCTCCGGTGGCAGCGGTCCATTCGGTTCCAGCACGACTCAACGGTAAGGGCATGTTCAGGTGCAGCGCCTCATGCGCACGGCGTGTCGGCCCGCCGCACGTGTTCGCCGCGGCCGAATTACTGCCCGCACGCTGGGGAAACTTCGCGCGCGCCCCGGTCAGACCAGCTCGCCGATGTTGCCGACGACACGGTGTAGTTTCACCCGGCCCTCGGCGAGCTTGTACGTCACGCAAGCGATCGCGCACTCACCTGTCGCGACTCGCTGCGAGATGATCATCGACCGCTGCATGAGCAGGCGGCTGGTCTCCACCACATGTCTGGCTTCTATCTCGTCGACGGTGGACAAGCCCTCGCGCCGTCCGACCAGAATGGATGGTGTGACCCGCTCGACCACGCTGCGAATGAAACCGCCGGGAACCTCTCCGCCGTCGAGCGCGTCGATGGTCGCCTTCACCGCGCCGCAGCTGTCGTGCCCGAGCACTACGATCAGCGGCACGTTGAGCACCTGCACCCCGTACTCGATCGAACCGAGCACCGAGCTGTCGACCACATGGCCCGCGGTACGCACCACGAACATGTCACCGAGTCCCTGGTCGAAGATCAATTCGGCGGCGACCCTCGAGTCACCGCAACCGAACAGAATCGCGTGCGGGTGTTGGCCGCTGACAAGTTTGGCCCGGTCTGCAGCGCCCTGGCTAGGATGCAGCAGCGCGTCGTTGACGAAACGCTCGTTGCCCTCTCGCAGGGACTTCCAGGCGCTGATCGGGTTGGAATCAGGCATACCGACCATTGTGCACATGACTCGTGTTACCAGCGAGTTCGTTTGGTTACGAGTCGGCAAATAGCGGCGGGCGGCAGTGGGACAGGAACAGTGAGGGTAGTGCGGAAAGAGATCGACACGGACACGTTGCTGGACTGGTACCGGGAGACGGCGCGCGATCTGCCGTGGCGCAGGCCCGGCGTCACCGCGTGGCAGATCCTGATGAGCGAGATCATGCTGCAGCAAACCCCGGTGGTGCGCGTTGAACCGATCTGGCGAGAGTGGGTGGCGCGCTGGCCGGTTCCCTCGGCGATGGCCGTGTCATCCTCGGCCGAGGTGCTGCGGGCCTGGGGCAAGCTCGGGTATCCGCGCCGGGCGCTGCGGCTGCACGAGTGCGCGCGGGTGCTGGCGGCCGAGCACGACGACGCGGTTCCCGCCGATGTGGACATCCTGCTCGGTCTGCCTGGGATCGGCGCGTACACAGCCCGTGCCGTCGCGTGCTTCGCCTACGGCCAACGGGTTCCTGTGGTCGACACCAACGTCCGGCGGGTGGTTGCCAGGGCCGTGCACGGACGCGCTGAAGCGGGCAACCCGTCCTCGCGCGACCTGCCGGAGACGGAAGCGCTGCTGCCGCGCCAGATCGACCGCGCCGCCGTGTTCTCCGCGGCCCTGATGGAACTCGGCGCGACCGTGTGCACCGCGCGCACCCCCGATTGCTCGCGTTGCCCGCTGCCACGCTGCGCCTGGGTCGCCGCGGGCCGACCGGTCACCGACATCGTCCGCCGCACCCAGAAGTACGAGGGCACCGACCGTCAGGCTCGCGGTCGCCTGCTGGACGTCCTGCGCGACGCCAGCGGACCGGTCGAGCGCGTTCGGCTCGATCTCGCCTGGACCCGTGACCCGGGCCAGCGCGAACGCGCCCTGGATTCCCTGCTGGTCGACGGCCTCATCGAACAGACCGCCGATGGACTTTTCGCGCTCGCGGGCGAGGGGGGCACGGCGCTGGAATCGCTCGAGCCGGGCCCGCCCGGCCCGACCACCGATGGTCCGAGCACACTCCGGCAGCGCGCCTGACAGGCGCGGACTCGCCGAGTCCGGCCGAGGCCTAGCCACCGAGTACGCGATGTAGGAAGCGCTCGACCTCCGCCCGGTAACGCCCCGGCTGGTCATCGTGCACAAGATGTCCTGCGTCCGGAACCACCACATAGTCGGCGTCTGGATGAACGGCAGCCATTTGCCGCATCTGTCCCGGTGGAGTGATGGTGTTCGCGCCCTCGAGCAACAGGGCGGGAACCCGGACGGCGCGCCATTGCTCCCAGAAGTCGCGGGCCCCCCACTCCTCGGCGATGTCGCGGAAGGTGGCGACCGAGCCGTGCAGCCGGTATCCGTCCGGCCCGTACTCGAACGAATTCAGGAAATACCGCCCCGCCACCGGCCCGAAAAACGACAGCACCGCATCGGCGTCGGGAAACGGCTGCGGCCATGCTTCGATCATCGCGGCCCAGTTCGCCGCGGTGCGGCCGGTGAAATCCGGTGCGATGTCCTCGATCACCAGCGCCCGCACCCGCTCGGGGTATGTCGCGGCGAACACCCAGCCGTGCAGCGCGCCCATCGAATGCCCGATCAGCACCATCGGGTCGATGATCTCGGCCGTGTTCGCTGCCAGGTCCGCCACGAATGCCTCGGTGGTCAGCTCCTCGGGCGCGGGCCTGCCGTGCCCGGCGGCGTCGAGGGTGTAGACATGGCCGTATTCCCGCAGCCAGTCCAGCTGGTGGCGCCAGGTGCGCGCGCTGCCCATCAGCCCGTGCAGCAGCAGGATCGGCACGCCTGCTCCGCCTTCGTCGTGCAACATCGGTTCGACAATACGAGGCACCGAGCAACCGCTCGGCGGCAGCGGCTAGCTTGGATCACATGGCTGTTGTGAAGATCAACGCGATCGAGGTTCCCGAGGGCGCGGGCCCCGAGCTGGAGAAGCGGTTCGCCCATCGTGCGCACGCGGTCGAAGGATCGCCCGGTTTCCTCGGATTCCAGCTGCTGCGCCCAGTCGCTGGTGACAACCGATATTTCGTTGTCACCCAGTGGGATTCGGAGGAATCCTTTGCGGCATGGCGGGACGGGCCCGCGCGCGAGGCGCACGCGGGTGAGCGCCAGAAGCCGGTCTCGACGGGCGCCTCGCTGCTGGAGTTCGAGGTCGTGCTGGACGTGGCCGCGAAGCCTTCGAACTGACCCGAATGCCTACCGCCGGGCAGGTTCGCCCTGCCCGGCGACTCGCCCGACGTCGTGGTACCGCCGTGCCGATTGGTGTTGACGCCGGGCGCCTCCGAGTGCCACAGTTCGAAGGACAAACGCGAGGGTGATGCGGTAATTCCGGTGTGATTCCGGAGCGGTCGCGCCACTGTGTTCCACGCACCGAGCCCCGGTGCCGGAAAGCCAGACACCGGCACCGTCGCGTCACCACCCAACGGGACGCGTATCCCAAGGAGGACTCGAATGGCCATCGCGCATTCACCCAGCCGGGCAACCGACTCCCTGGCCACCGTGCTGGTCACGGTTGGTGTCGTACTTCTCGCACTACTCACGCTGTACCTGGTCGGTTTCGACCAGGGCGTCATCTCGCGCAGCGGGATGTACCTGCACGAGCTGATGCATGACGGACGCCACCTGCTGGGGCTTCCGTGCCACTGATCGGTTCGCTTCGGACCTTGTTGCTTCGCGGCCTGCTGGCCGGCCTCGTCGCCGGTCTGCTCGGCGCGACAGTCGGTTATGCCGTGGGCGAGCCCAAGGTGGACGCCGCGATCGCCATCGAAGAAGCCGACTCTGCCGCCGGACACACGCATGCCGAATCGACGGGCGGGCATTCGCACGGTGACGAGGACGAGCCACTGGTGAGCCGCAGCGGACAGAAAGCCGGACAGTTCCTCGCGCTCGGGCTCGCCGGGCTCGCGCTCGGTGCCATCTACGCCTCGGTCGCGCATGTCGCGCGTCGCTACACCACGCTGTCCGGGTCGAGGCTCGCGCTGGCGCTCGGCGTCGGCGGCTGGGCCGCGATCGTCGCGGTGCCGTTCTTCAAATACCCGGCCAATCCACCGGCGGTGGGAGATCCGGGCACCATCAACGAACGCACCCTGCTCTGGCTGGCGGCGGTGCTGCTCGGCATCGTGGCCGTCGGGGCAGCGG
This sequence comes from Nocardia sp. NBC_00881, assembly GCF_045207455.1. Taxonomy (NCBI): domain Bacteria; kingdom Bacillati; phylum Actinomycetota; class Actinomycetes; order Mycobacteriales; family Nocardiaceae; genus Nocardia; species Nocardia sp. NBC_00881. Next base: position 6,189,831 of record NZ_CP108798.1, on the reverse strand, counting down.
TGTCGGTGTTCAAGGTGCTGGGTGCACAACTGTCCACGTTCCGGTTGATCGGGGGCTTTGCCGCATTCGTCCTCGTGACGGTGCTCGGCTACCTCCTGCTGCCCGGTGTGAACGAGGTGAGCGCGGACTTCCCGGCCGCCCTACTGTGGCAGTTCCGGGTGGCGTCGCTGGCAGAGACAGCCACGCTGTGGGTCTGCCTGGCACTCGGGTTCGCGGCCCTCACCGAATTCGCTACACGCACTGATACCGCGGTACGAGACACCATCGCTACCGCGGGCTGATCCGCGTCCGGAATTCGCAAGGCAGTGTCGGTTCACATGACCGGCACTGCCTTCTCCGTCCGGCCCGCACGGGCGACCGCAACCCCACCCCGAGCTGTCCGCGTCGCGTTCGTCGGGCTCGCCGTCGCCTTGCTGGCGGGAGTCGCCGAGGCAATCGCGCGGGTCGCGTGGGCCTTCGATCGCGACGAGGCCGACATCGCGGACCTAGCGACCGGGTTCGGCCTGCGCATGGCGACCTACCTGCTGGTTCTGGCCGTCGCCATTCGGATGACGCATGGCGACCGCTGGGCCCGCCTCCTGCTCACTGTAGGCATCGGCGTGCTCGGCTTGGTCTCGCTGATCATCGAACCGCTGGCCGCGGTGCTGTCCGCCAACGAACTAGGCGACCTTTTCATCGACCTCACACCCGAATCGTTCCTGCTCGGTGCTTTCCGGGCAGTCCACATAGCTGGCGTCCTTGTCGCTATCCCGGCCCTCTACACCCGCCCCGCACGCCGCTACTTCCGGAAAGGGCGAGCCATCGCATCACCGCATGGCTCCCCGCACACCCTGCACGCAAGATGTGCGAAGAACCAAGCCGCGATGCGAACTACGCCAACGCCGCGTCGAGGGTGATGTGGTCGACGCCAGCGAGGGCCTTGCTGACGGGGCAGCCCGCCTTGGCGGCCTCAGCGGCGGCCTGGAAGGCGTCGGCGTCGATGCCGGAGACGCGACCGCGGACGGTCAACTTGATTCCGGTGATCCGGAAGCCGCCCGCCGGATCCGGTCCTAGGGTCACGTCGGCGGCGATGTCCAGGCTCTCCGGGGTGCCACCCGCGTTGCCGATCTGCGCCGAGAGGGCCATCGCGTAGCAGGAGGAGTGCGCGGCCGCGATCAGTTCCTCCGGGCTGGTCGTGCCGTTGGCGTCCTCCGCGGAACGCTTGGGGAACGATACGTCGTACTTGCCGACCCCCGAACTGGCCAGCTCGACCTGTCCCGAACCCTCCTGCAGAGTGCCGGTCCAAGCAGTACGCGCGGTACGTGTGGGCATCACGGTCCTTTCGCCGATGATCGTTTGACGATTCAGCTCGAACCTACTCCGCCCGGCCCGGCCCGGCGCAGCGGTGCGCCGTTCGCGCTGCTCCACCGGCCGGACCGAACCCGCACTGCCATCGTGGACCGCCGCGTCGATAAACCGGAGCGCACCAAGCGATCAGGTGTCCGCGGACCGCTCCACCACCCAGGACGATGCCACCGAGGACCAGCACGAAACCGTCGGCCAGCCCTGTCCACCAACCATTTTCGGCGTCATCGACAAGTCACACCAGATCGCGTTTCCGCATCAGCCAAACAGCGCCGCCCGCAAATAGCATCACGTGGATCGCCAGAACGGGTGGTGCCCCGCCACCATCGCCATGCCTCGCTCGGACGGATCATCCCGACCAGCATGCGCAGCTTGGCCGCTCCATTCGGACCGAGGAACCCGTAGATCTCCCCAGAGGAACGCTCATGTTCACGCCGATCTGTAGCGTTTGGTCACCGCCCGGGTGACCACGATCGAATCTGTCCTGCTCCGAGAATCCGCCGCCGACCATGTTCATACATCCGTCGCGGGGCGACATTCGGCAGACGCGTCGAAACCGACGGGCACCACCGCGTGCGGCCGACGGACGCGGCAACCGAAGTAAATGCGGTGACAACGAAAGAATTCCGGCCGCGCGAATCCCAATTCCCGATTCGGATCGTCCGATATCGGCGAAATACGTTCCGAGGCGGACATCGAATCATTGCCCAGCCGCATAGGCTACGTGGGTGCGGGTGGCAGGGATGACGGATCGGAACTCGGTCGGCTGGGACTGGGGGGTCGCGCTTGTCGTAGCTGCGATTCAGCTGGTCGGTGGCACGTTCGCGAACATGCGGCAGACGGGGGCGTCCTCCCTCGACGTTCTCGGTTACCTGCTGCTGCTCGCCGGGCCGGTGGCGCTGATCTGGCGGCGGGCGCGGCCGATGCCGGTATTGTTCGTCGTCCTCACCGCGTGCCTGGCGTACTTCCTGCGCGGCTACGGGTACGGGCCGATCTTCGTCTCGCTGATCATCGCGTTTGTCACCGCGGCGAGCATCGGATCCCGGTGGTGGACCTACCCGCTCGTCCCACTCGGCTACCTGGCCCTGATCTGGCCAGTGCCCGCGCTGCTCGGCAGTTCAGCCGGCATATGGCAGATATTCGCGCTGATGGCATGGCTGGCCGTGCTGCTCTCGGTAGCCGAAGGGATTCGGCAGCGTAAGGCGGCGCTCGTCGCGCGAAGGCAACGGGCCGAGGCCGCACGCAGGGATGAGGAGGCGCAGCGGGAACGGCGAGCCAGCGAGGAGCGCTTCGCCATCGCGCGCGAGCTGCACGACGTTCTGGCGCACAGTCTTTCGCTGATCAACGTGCAGTCCTCCGTAGCGCTGGAACTGCTCGACAAGAAACCGGAGCAGGCGGAGTCGGCGCTGGCCGCGATCAAGACCGCGAGCCGCGACGCACTCGCCGAGGTCCACGCCCTGCTGCACACAATTCGCTCCGGTAGCACGGTCGCTTCGCCTGAGCTCGAGTTCGCCGACGAGGGCCCGCGCCGCCACCGGAACCGGCGGGGGCCCGAGCACATCGGACGCGATTCGCCTGCGAGCGAACAGGGCTCGACCGACCACGGCCGCCCCGAGCAGGTCGACAAAGCCGCCGAACCCGTGCGGGCACCGCGCGCTCCCGCGCCGAGCATCAGTGACCTCGACGAGCTCCTCCAGCGCGCCCGCGCGACCGGCCGGACGGTCGGAACCCGAGTGCTCGGCACACCGCAGCAGCTGCCCAGCGTCATCGATGTGGCGGCGGCACGGATCATCCAGGAGTCGCTGACCAATGTGCTGCGGCACGCGCCGGGCGCCGACGCCACGGTGACCGTGCGCTACGCCACGGACTCGGTCGACGTCACCGTCGACAACACCCGGCCGACGGGTACACAGTCGCGGTCGGGCACGAGCGGGGGCAACGGCATCATCGGCATGCGGGAGCGAGCGCACGCACTTGGCGGCGCGCTCACGGCAGGCCCGCGCCCCAGCGGCGGATTCCGGGTCGCTGCCCGGCTGCCCACGCGTGCGCCGGAATCGAGCACGACGGCGCCGAGGGACTCCCCGAAGCAAACGGCTGCCGAGCAGCCGAGCGCCTCCGGGAAGCAAATAGGGTCCACGGGCGAACCGACCGGCCGAGGCAGAGGAGGCTCCGATGAACGACCACCACGAGAGCGGACGGCTGAATGCCACGGCCGGGCAATCTGAAGCCACGGCGAGCATCCGGGTACTGGTGGCCGACGACCAGACACTGGTGCGCGGCGGTTTCGCCGCGCTGCTGGACGCGCAGGACGGCGTCGAGGTGGTCGGCGAGGCGGACAACGGCGAACAAGCCGTGCGGCTGACCCGTAGCCTTCGGCCAGACGTGGTGCTGATGGACGTCCGCATGCCGATCCTGGACGGCCTGGCCGCCACCCGCATGATTGCCCAGGACCCCAGGCTGGCCGATGTGCGTGTGGTCGTGCTGACCACCTTCGAACTCGACGAATACGTCTTCGAGGCGATGCGCTCCGGCGCGACGGGGTTCCTCGTCAAGCACACCGAACCGGCCGACCTGGTGCGCGCGATCCGCGTGGTCGCGGCGGGCGATGCCCTTTTGTCCCCCGGCGTCACCCGCAGGCTGATCGCGGAATTCTCCGCGCGCGCGAAGACACCGCCGCGGGCCACACTGTCCGAACTCACCGACCGAGAGCGTGAGGTGGTGACCCTGGTCGCTGAGGGCCTGACCAACGCAGAGATCGGCGAACGTCTCTTCCTGAGCCCGGCTACCGCGCGCACCCACGTAAGCCGTATTCTCACCAAGCTCGATGCCCGCGACCGGACCCAGCTGGTGGTGATGGCCTACGAATCCGGGCTGGTCCGACCGGGGTGGCAGTAGGATCTGGGCGGACGCGGAGCCAGCCCCGTGCTGCGGGCAATATTCCGGCAATCGCTCCTCGATGAGCGGATAACCTTCTCGGCAAGCAATGGGTAAACATTGCCGACAGCGCTGTTTCCGAGCAACTGACCTACGCGTCCAGGCGTATCGCAAGTGACGACGCGCGACCGATGCCGGAGGTATACCGCGCGGCGCAGTCTTGGGCATGAATATTTTCACTCACGCCGGGGCCGTGAGCGTCTTGGCCGACCACTGCGGCGAGGCGTGGCATCCCTGGCCGTTCTTCTGGATCTTCCCGCTGCTGTTCTGGCCCACCTTCCTCGCTGTGGTGTTCTTCGCACGGAGACGGTTCATCGGACGTGCGAGCGGGATCGGCACAGTGCGGACCGCGTTCGCCCGCGGCGAGATCACCGAGGAGCAGTACCGAGACAGGCTTGCCGTGCTGCGCACAAAAAGCCCGTGCATACCGGATGCCGGTGTGCACGGGCCTTTTCGTTGCGATTTACTCGCCGGAGGCGGCCTCGGCGGCCCCTTCGCCCGCGCCGGTCAGCACGACTTCAGGCTTCTCCTCGGTGGGAGCCTTGGTCAGCTTCGCCTTTCCGGTGAAGGTGAACTTGGCGTCCTCGCCGGAACCTTCGCCGTCCCAACCCTCGACATCGACCACGATGGTCTGTCCAGGGCCGATCTCGCCGAAGAGGATCTTCTCCGAGAGCTGGTCCTCGATCTCGCGCTGAATGGTCCGGCGCAGCGGCCGGGCACCGAGCACGGGGTCGAAGCCGCGCTTGGCCAGCAGCGCCTTGCCCTGCGGAGCCAGCTCGATCTCCATGTCCTTGTTCTTCAGCTGCCTGCCGACGCGGGCGATCATCAGGTCCACCATCTGCACGATCTGGTCAGTCGTGAGCTGGTGGAAGACGATCACGTCGTCGATGCGGTTGAGGAACTCGGGGCGGAAGTGCTTCTTCAGCTCGTCGTTGACCTTGAGCTTCATCCGTTCATAGTTCGAACCCTCGGCGTTGCTCTGGGTGAACCCCAGGCCAACGGCCTTGGAGATATCCGAGGTGCCCAGGTTCGAGGTGAAGATCAGCACGGTGTTCTTGAAGTCGACCGTGCGCCCCTGGCCGTCGGTGAGACGGCCATCCTCGAGGACCTGCAACAGAGTGTTGTAGATCTCCTGGTGTGCCTTTTCGATCTCGTCGAACAGAACCACGGAGAACGGCTTGCGGCGCACCTTTTCGGTGAGCTGGCCGCCCTCTTCGTAGCCGACGTACCCGGGAGGGGCACCGAACAGCCGCGAAGCGGTGAAGCGGTCGTGGAACTCGCCCATGTCGATCTGGATGAGCGCGTCGTCGTCGCCGAACAGGAAGTTGGCCAGCGCCTTGGAAAGCTCGGTCTTACCGACACCGGACGGACCGGCGAAGATGAACGAGCCGGACGGACGCTTCGGATCCTTCAGACCGGCGCGAGTGCGGCGGATCGCCTTGGAGACGGCCTTGACGGCATCCTCCTGGCCGATGATCCGCTTGTGCAGCTCGTCCTCCATGCGGAGCAGACGGGTGGTCTCCTCCTCGGTGAGCTTGAACACCGGGATGCCGGTCCAGTTGGCGAGCACCTCGGCGATCTGCTCGTCGTCCACCTCGGCCACGACGTCCAGATCACCCGAGCGCCATTGCTTTTCACGCTCGGCCCGCTTGGCGACGAGCTGCTTTTCCTTATCCCGCAGCCGCGCGGCCTTTTCGAAGTCCTGCGCGTCGATCGCGGACTCCTTCTCCCGGCGCGCCTCGGCGATCTTGTCGTCGAACTCGCGCAGGTCCGGCGGAGCGGTCATCCTGCGGATGCGCATCCGAGCGCCTGCCTCGTCGATCAGGTCGATCGCCTTGTCCGGCAAGAACCGGTCGTTGATGTAGCGGTCCGCCAGCGTCGCGGCCGCGACCAGTGCACCGTCGGTGATGGATACCCGGTGGTGCGCCTCGTAGCGGTCGCGCAGACCCTTGAGGATGTTGATGGTGTGCTCGACAGTCGGCTCGCCCACCTGGACCGGCTGGAACCGACGCTCCAGGGCGGCGTCCTTCTCGATGTACTTGCGGTACTCGTCGAGGGTGGTCGCGCCGATGGTCTGCAGCTCGCCACGGGCCAGCTTCGGCTTCAGGATGGACGCGGCGTCGATGGCGCCCTCGGCGGCACCCGCACCGACCAGCGTGTGCAGCTCGTCGATGAACAGGATGATGTCGCCGCGGGTGTTGATCTCCTTGAGCACCTTCTTCAGGCGCTCTTCGAAGTCACCGCGGTAGCGGCTGCCCGCGACCAAAGAACCCAGGTCGAGGGTGTAGAGCTGCTTGTCCTTCAGCGTCTCGGGCACCTCACCGTTGACGATGGCCTGCGCGAGGCCCTCGACCACGGCGGTCTTGCCGACACCGGGCTCGCCGATCAGCACCGGGTTGTTCTTGGTGCGGCGACTGAGCACCTGCATGACCCGCTCGATCTCTTTCGAGCGACCGATGACCGGGTCGAGTTTGCCCTCGAGCGCGGCCTGAGTCAGATTCCGGCCGAACTGGTCGAGCACCAGCGAGGTGGACGGCGTGCCCGCCTCACCGCGTGAACCGGACTCGACCGGCTCCTTGCCTTGGTACCCGGACAGCAGCTGGATGACCTGCTGGCGCACGCGGTTCAGGTCGGCACCCAGCTTCACCAACACCTGGGCCGCCACGCCCTCGCCCTCACGGATGAGGCCGAGCAGAATGTGCTCGGTGCCGATGTAGTTGTGGCCGAGCTGCAGCGCCTCGCGAAGGCTCAGCTCCAGCACTTTCTTGGCGCGCGGGGTGAACGGGATGTGACCGGACGGGGCCTGCTGGCCCTGGCCGATGATCTCCTCCACCTGGCTACGCACGCCTTCCAGCGAAATGCCGAGCGACTCGAGCGACTTGGCCGCGACGCCCTCACCCTCGTGAATCAGCCCCAGCAGGATGTGCTCGGTGCCGATGTAGTTGTGGTTGAGCATCCGGGCCTCTTCTTGGGCCAGGACAACGACACGCCTCGCGCGGTCGGTGAACCTCTCGAACATCGCTCCCTCACTCTCCTGCTCCGACATTCTGGCAACAGACGCCGCAGTGTGCTGTGTAACAACCGTGGGCGTCAGCCTGCCATGAAGCCCGGGGACCGTGGCCCCCGCCTCCACTCTAGTTGGCGGAGGATTTCGCCGCCGCCGGTCCACCCTATTGCCGACCGGCGACAGCACGGTCATTCACTCATAACGTGAGGATCGGTCGATTCGTTTCCGGCCAGGTTTTGCCCTCAGCGAACAGCGGTGTCCGATGACCGCTGCCCACGACGTCCCGCCGACCACGGCCGCTCACCCGGTGAACGGCGCGACGTACACACAGGGCACCGGGCGCGGATGCGCGGGATCGAGCGCGTTGAGCACGTATGCGGCGGCCCTCGGGCTGCCCGCGATGGCCAGGTGCTCCGAGTGGTCCGTGGCGCAGCCGTCCTGGACAACGATGTTCGTCACGTTCGGTCCGGGAACCAGCCCCGCGGTGTAGGGCACCACCGACTCGTCCAGTCCGGTCGCGATGTTCGTGTAGGTCACGCTCGGGTGGTAAACGCCGTCCGCGTTCAGCGCGCGCACGAAGTCCGATCCACGGACCGCCTGGCGGCAGGCCTGACACACCAACCCGGTGAGCGCGTCGAAGGCCGGTTTCGCGCCCATGCGTGCGCTGTACTCGGCCAGCTCGGCCAAGCCCCCGGCGTTCGAGCCCAGCCACGGCGGAGCCAACCCGACCAGTTTGTCCACCCGGGCTGCTCCGCCGAGTCGCTTGACGAAGTAGTTGCCGATGAAGTTGCCCTGGGAGTGGCCGATGATATCGACTTTTGCCGCGCCGGTCGCGGCGAGCACCTGGTGCACGAAGGTGGCGAACTGCGGTGCGCTCTGCTCGATCGGAAGCATTCCGCCGATGGCGGAAATGGGCCAGGGCAGGGCATAGGCGCCATAGGTGGCCGAGAAGACGCAGTAGCCCTCGTTGGCGAGCAGCGGCGCGTACACGCCCCAATTCGTCTGTGCACCACCGCCGGTACCGTGCGCGAGGACCACCGGATTCGGGTGCGCCGCGCTCGGCCGACAAGACCAATCGTTCGTGCCGGGCAGCGAACCGCCCGGATGCGCGAGTTCGGCCGGGAGGCCCTCGAAGAAGTTGTAGACGACCGGATATCGATCCGCGTGCGCCGAACCCGCCGTGCCGGCGCAGAGCGCGGCGAGCAGGACGATCAGTAATGAAAAGCCCGAGACACGCCGCACAGTAGCCTCCAGATCTGGAAGGGTGGGGTTCCAGGAAGCTACCGCAGGGCGTGTCCCAGGCGGGGCTGATTCCGGCGTGTTGTTGGTAAAACTAGTTCTGGTAATGCGCCGGTGTACCGATCTGGTCAGAGTGCACCTGCGCCACGTACCGGCCCGCCACAATGCCCCCGGCCACCGTCGGCCTTCCTTGCTGGATCCCCGCCACGAACAGCGCTCCGCACAACACCAGGAAGGCCAGGGTGTGGAACACGGCACGGACGATGTTCCAACGGACCCAAGCTGATTCGAAATCGGCGCGGACCGCGACGAGGTCGGTGATGGACGTGGGATCGCCCGCCGCGGCCAGCTGATCGTTCAGCGGGACGTTCAACCCGGAGGTCACCGCGAAGGCGATCACGTTGAGTACCAGCGCCACCACGATCCAGATCAGCGTGGTCCGATGCTCCTTGCCCAGATGCAGCCCCGCCGCCAGGATCGTGAATCCGACGGTGCCGAGAAACCCGATCATGAACCAGGGATTGATGATCACCACGTTGATCTTCTGCATCACGTCGATCATGGCGCGATCATCGGCGCGTCCGAGGGCGGGCATCACCGAATTGGCGTAACCATAGAAAAGGCCTGCGATCAGGCCCGTCGCCAGGGTGGCAACAACCAGTGCGGCGAGACGTGCGGCGGTCATGACTTCCTCCTGCTCGGAACTGCCCGGAGTCGATCCCGCTCCGGTTGCTCATTCCAAGTCAAGCCGCTTTCCCGGCCGGCCTCCATGGTCGAGACGCTCGACCGGCTGAGCGAGCGTCTATGGTGAACGCCTCACAGATCTCGATCGGAAATGAGACCGCTCTGCATGGCCAGTCCCGCCAGCCGTACGCGTTTCTGGTTCTGTGGCAGATCTTCCACGCCGAACTTGGCGAACAGTGCGCGCAGGTGGGTCTTGATCGCATCGACGCTGAGGAACAACTCCTCGGCAATCTGCTGATTGGATGCGGGGGTGGCGAAACCCGCGCCGTGTTTGTACGGGCGGCACAGCGCGATCAGCACCGACCGCTGCGTCTCGGTGAGCGATCGGGCCGTGGGCATCGAGCCGGTCGAGGTGCGCGTGATGTCGTCGGGGATGCCGCCGAAATCGTGAAAGGAGACGCGCGAGGTGCCGACTCGGATGACGTCTCCCGCCATCAGCCTGCGCCTGCCGACCAGCCGGTCGCCGTTCACGAAAGTGCCGTTGCGCGAGAGTCCGTCGTCGACGATGGTCCAGTGCGCGCCGAGGTACTCGACAGCCGCGTGCAGACGAGAGACCTCCGCGTCCCAGCTGAGAGCGAGATCGGCATGCGGGGAACGACCGATCGTGACCCGTCCGTGCTCGGGCGTGAGGGTGAACTCCTGCTGGCGACCCGTGTCATCGGTGAACCGCAAGAATGATCCGACGAATCCTGTCACTGCGCCGATACCTCGCCTCTCCATACCGCCAGTGACCGTCGCACGTTTCCATGGTGCCGCGTTCCGTTACCGCGAGCAAGATCGATCGTCCGCCGTCATGGGCCACCGTGTCATCCCGTCGTGCAGCTATATCGAAGCCCTATCACGAACAAGACCGCCGCCCCGACGTCGCACGATTCGCCGGGACAGCGGCCGAAAAAATACAACTATCCCTTCGCGGCCTTGTTGTACGCGTCGGTGATGTCGGCGGAGATGCGGCCCCGCGCAGACACCTTGTGTCCATTACGGCGCGCCCACTCGCGAATTGCGGCGCTTTGTTCCCGATCGATGGAGACCCGGCTCTTCGGCGTACCCGCCGCCGCCGCGGCGGCCTTGACCCTGCGCCGGCCACTCACCCGACGCGCATTCGAAACCCACTCTTCCAGACCGTCGCGCAGCTTCGACGCATTTGCCGACGACAAGTCGATCTCGTACGACACACCGTCGATCGCAAACTCGATGGTCTCGTCTGCGATGGACTCACCGTCGACATCGTCGATCAGGCTAACGGTGACCTTCTTTGCCATGAGATGAACGTCCTCTCGAAATCGTGCGACCCGCATACTAGGCCGATTACCCGAGGCAAGAATACCTCGAATTCCGGAAATTCCAAGACGGAGCCGCTGCTTTGTAATCCAGTGGTCAGCGAGTGACCGGACGCACAATTGGGAACAGTATCGTTTCTCGGATTCCCAATCCCGTCAGCGCCATCAACAACCGATCGATTCCCATACCGGTTCCGGTGGTCGGCGGCATGCCGTGCTCCATCGCGGCGAGGAAGTCTTCGTCCAGCACCATCGCCTCGTCGTCACCCTGCGCGGCAAGCCGAGCCTGATCCACGAACCGCTCGCGCTGGATCACCGGGTCGACCAACTCCGAATAGCCCGTAGCCAACTCGAAGCCACGCACATAGAGGTCCCACTTCTCGGTGACGCCTGCTTCGCTACGATGCTGCCTGGTCAGCGGCGAAGTCTCCACTGGAAAGTTGCGCACGAAAGTCGGCGCGTACAGCTTGTCGCCATACTGGTGTTCCCACAGTTCCTCGACAAGTTTCCCGTGGCCGTAGCCCTTGTCCTCCGGAATTTCCAGACCGACCCGATCAGCGAGTGCCAGTAATTCGACAACCGAAGTATCCGGAGTGACGGCGACACCCAGTGCATCCGACAGGGAGGGATACATCTCGACGGTCGCCCACTCCCCCCGCAGATCGTATTCGGTTCCGTCGGCGAGCGTCACCACCTGCGTTCCGAACACCTCCTGCGCCACTTCCTGCACCAATTCCCGGATCATCGTCGCCGAGTCGTCATAGGTGCCGTATGCCTGGTAGGTCTCCAGCATCGCGAACTCGGGAGAATGCGTGGAGTCCGCGCCCTCGTTGCGGAAGTTACGGTTGATCTCGAAGACCCGCTCCAAGCCGCCGACCACGCAGCGCTTCAAGAACAGCTCGGGCGCGATGCGCAGGTAGAGGTCCATATCGAGCGAGTTGGAATGAGTAACGAACGGCCTGGCCGCTGCTCCGCCGTGCAGCGTCTGCAGCATCGGCGTCTCCACCTCTAGGAATTCTCTTCGCTCCAGCGCATTGCGCAGCGCACGCACCACAGCGATTCGAGTGCGCGCCATTTCCCTGGCCTCAGGACGGACGATCAGATCGACGTAGCGCTGCCTGACCCGCGACTCCTCGTTCATCTCCTTGTGCGCCACCGGCAGCGGCCGCAGTGCCTTTGCCGCCATGAACCAGGAATCGGCCATAACGCTCAACTCCCCGGTCCGCGAGGAGATCACCTCGCCCCGCAGGAAAACGAAGTCACCGAGGTCGACATCTGCCTTCCAGGCGGCAAGAGAGTCCGCGCCGACACCGTTCAGGCTGATCATCGCCTGCAGCTTGGTGCCATCACCCTCCTGCAAGGTCGCAAAACACAACTTGCCGGTATTGCGCATGAATATGACGCGTCCGGCGACACCCACCTGCTGCCCGGTGGCGGTGTCCGCGGCCAGGTCGGGATATGCGGTCCGAATTTCGGCGAGGGTATGCGTGCGCGGCACGACCACCGGATAGGCCTCACTACCGGCCGCGAGCAGCCGCTCCCGCTTCTCGCGGCGAATCCGTATCTGCTCCGGGGCGTCGTCGGCGTCGAGCGCCACGGCAGGCCGCGAATCCGACGTGGATCCGCGGGAGGATGCAGAGTTGGGGGTGCTCACATCGAACAACCCTAGCGTGCACCGGAAACCGTTTTGCGCGCCGCCCGACCTCTGCACGGGAGTAACGAACCGGTATCGGTTGCACGACGAACTACGGGCCGGCCCCGGGTACGGTCGACACCCGAAATAGCCGAACCGCATCGATCGGTGCCCAAAAACAACTGGGCGCCCGGCTAATTCGAGACGGAAGTGATCGAGTGATTTACAGCGAGGCGAGCGCGTCTGCCTCGCGGACGAAGTGCGGTGCACGCACGGCGACGTTCAGCAGCCCCGCCGCCTTCAATGCCTGATAGCCCCCGACCAGGTCGGTTGCCCGGTGCAGTCCGAGCTGTTGTAGGGCGGCGGCGGCCAGGCTGGAGGTATAGCCCTCGGAGCAGACGACGATCCACTCCACGTCGTGATCCGCGGCCAAGGCAAGCCGGGCGGAACTGGAGGGATCGAGCCGCCATTCCAGGACATTGCGCTCGATCACCAAGGCGCCGGGTAAGGTGCCCTCGCGCCCGCGCTGCGCCTGCGGACGGATGTCCACCAGAATGGCGCCCCTGTCGAGGGCTCGCGGCAATTCGAAGGCGTAGATACGGGTCAGCTGGGCCCGCGCGTTCTCCAGCATCTGGTCGACGGTCAAACGGGTCATCACATATCACCTTCGGGCTGGTCGGTGAGAACGGTTCGGGTGCGCCGCAGAGTTCCGTGCCCGGTGACCTCGTAATAGGACATGGCGGTGAGCGGCGGGGAATAGGCGTGGACGCTCAGCGTCGGATCGAGCGGGCCCGCGGATTCGGCGGCGGCCGCGGCCGTTGGCGCGCGCATAACGTCGTGCACCCAGCCGATCGGGAACGACGCCTGATCACCTGCCGTGAGTGTGCGCTGACGCAATTCCGTCCCATTCCAGCGGTATTCGGAGAGTGCGCCGCTGAGCACGGTCAGCGCGCCGAGTGATCCGGCGTGGTCGTGCAGTTCGGTCGACTTGCCCGGCGTCCAGCTGATCAGCCAGACATCGACTTCGTCGTCGGTGAGCAATCTCGTCGCCCACCGCTCGTCGGCCGGCCAAATACCACTCGCGGGAAGCAGATGGTCGAAGCGTCCGGCCAGCACGTCTTCCGCACCTTCGTCGGTGAGCCGCAGCAAATCAGCTGGACGCAGCCGAGTCGGCAGTGCGGGCGCCACCGAGCGTTCCACTGGTGGGGTGGACGAGAAACCGTCACGTGCAGAAGAAAGGGAAAAAACAGAAGAACGCATGAGCGAATCTCCAGGAGCTGGTATCGGTCGAGGGCAAGTATTCAGCCTCGATCGGTCGAGGCAATGTCAGCCTCGACAACACTCCTGGGTGCTCACGCGAAAATACACGAGTGCGAGTTTAACAGAACACGACGCAGGACGGGCAAGCACCCCGGAATGCGACAAATCCGACACCGCGCAAATCAGACACTTCCCTTGCGGCGCTGGTTCCGTTCGTATACAAGCCGAAGGCCGGTCAGCGTGAGATGCGGATCATGGTCCTCGATCGTCTCGGATTCCGGGACGATCAGTGGGGCGGTCGCGCCGGTCGCCACTACCGCGACGTCGTCGCCGGCGAACGCGTCGAACTCGTCGCGAATCCGATCGATCAGCCCGTCCACCAGTCCGGCGAAACCGAATACCGCACCGGACTGCATGCATTCCATGCTGTTCTTCCCCAGCACCGAACGCGGCCTTGCCAACTCGGCACGGCGCAGTGCGCTGCGTTCCACGAGCGCCTCGGTGGAAATTTCCACACCGGGTGCGATGACCCCGCCGAGGAACTCGCCTTTCTTCGACACCAGATCCACACAGATCGCCGTGCCGAAATCGACGACGATCGCGGGTGAGGAGTAACGCTGGTAGGCGGCGAGGCAGTTCACGATGCGGTCCGCACCGACCTCTTTCGGATTGTCCACCAGCAGCGGAATACCCGTGCGCACACCGGGTTCCACCAGCACGTGTGGAACGTGTCCCCAATACTGGCCGAGCATGCCGCGTAATTCGCGCAGCACGGGCGGCACCGTCGAGAGCGCGGAAACGCCGATCACCTCGTCCAACTGCGCGCCGACCAGCCCACGCACCTGCATGGCGAATTCGTCGGCGGTCAGCAGTGGATTGGTGTGGATCCGCCAGTGCCGCACCAATGTCGAATGCGCGCCGCTGCCCGAGAACAGACCGAACTCGATACTGGTGTTGCGGACGTCGATGGTCAGCAGCATTCCCGCTCCGTCCGCCGTCAGACGAAGGACAGAGAGCGCGGCGAGGTCAGCCCCGAGCCCTCCGGCGCGTGCGCCGGGTCCGAACCCAGTTCGACCCGGCGGTTGCGCTCGTCTACGAACACGACTTTCGGGTCGTATTCCGCGAGCTCCTGCTCGTTCATCTGACCGTATGCGATCAGGATAACCAGGTCGCCAGGGTGAACCAGATGGGCTGCTGCCCCGTTGATCCCGATCACGCCGGAACCACGCTCACCCGCGATGACGTAGGTCTCCAGACGGGCGCCGTTGTCGATGTCGACGATGCATACTTGCTCGCCCTCCAACAGATCGGCGGCGTCGAGCAGGTCCTGGTCCACGGTGACCGAGCCGACGTAATGCAGGTCGGCGTGCGTCACGGTGGCGCGGTGGATCTTCGACTTCATCATGGTGCGCAGCATTGCGTCGCCCTTTCTAATTCACGGGTGGGAGCAGGGCGGGGTCGGACACCGCCGGAGCAGGCTGGGGCGTGTCCGCGTAACGCGAACTGGAGACGTTGGGATGGCCGTCGATCGGGGCGCCGAGGGTGACGGCGATGTTGTCGATAAGCCGGGTGGCTCCCACTCTCGCCGCGACCAGCAACCTGGCGTTGCCGGTTGCCGGTGCGGGGCCGAGAGCGGCCGAGCGTAGCACCAGGTAGTCGAGGTCCACGCCGGTAGCGGCATCGAGCACCTGGCGTGCGGCGGCGAGCACCGCGTCCGCACCGAGACCACCCGCGTGCTTGCCTGCCGACAGCGCCGCGGAAAGCGCGAGCGCCGATTCCCGCTGCACCGCGTCGAGATAGCGATTGCGCGAGGACAGGGCAAGGCCGTCCGGCTCGCGCACGGTGGCCACCGGGGTGATCTTCACGTCGAAGTTCAGGTCACGGACCATCTGCCGGATCAGCGTGAGCTGCTGATAGTCCTTTTCACCGAAGAACGCCTCGGTCGGACGCGCTATCTGCAGCAGCTTGGCAACCACGGTCAGCATGCCCGCGAAATGGGTCGGGCGGCTCGCGCCCTCCAGTTCGGCGCCGATCGGACCGGGGTGCACCGCGGTGCGCGGGCCGTCCGGGTACATGTCGGACACCCTCGGCGCGAACACCAGCTCGACGCCTTCCGCGCGCAGTAGCTCGACGTCGGCGTCCAGAGTGCGCGGATACTGGTCCAAGTCCTCGTTCGCGCCGAACTGTAACGGGTTCACGAAGATCGAGACAACGACGACCTGGTTGGTCCGCTTGGCCAGCCGCACGATCTCCAGATGGCCTTCGTGCAGCGCACCCATGGTCGGCACCAGCGCGACGGTGCGGCCGACGCCGCGCAGGGCGCTGGACACAGCGGTGAGCACGGCGGGATCGTGGTGCACGGTCAGCTCACCCGGCCGGTAGGCGCCACGCAATTTCGGGTCGAACATCAGCGTCCTTCCAGCAGCTCGATGACGGCGGGGGTGGCGCCCGCCCGTTCCGCGGTGCGCAGCGACAGCGCCCGATAGCCTGCGGCGATACGGGTGTCGACGGACGCCAGTGCGGCCAGGTGCGCGGCCACCGCGTCGGCGTCGCCGCGGGCCACCGGACCGGTCAGCGCGGCCTGGCCGCGGCGCAGCGCGTTGTCCAGCGCCGCCGAGGCCAGTGGGGCGAGAAGGCGCTCGGCAAGGCCGTTCGGCTGGTCGTCGACGATCTGCTGGCCGAGTAAGCCGGGGCCGTCCAGCGCTACGCGCAGCGCCGCCAGCGCGTCGACAATCACCGTGACCAGGTGATTGCTGCCATGCGCTAGCGCGGCGTGATACAGGGCGCGGTTCTCCTCCGGCACCCGTACCGGCTCGCCGCCCATCTCGATCACCAGCGACTGCGCGATGGCGTAGCCCACCTCGTCGGCGGCAGTGACGCCGAAACAGGCGTTGCCCAGGCGGGTCACGTCTTCGTCATGACCGGTGAAGGTCATCGCTGGATGGATCGCCAGTGGAAGTGCGCCGATCTCGGCAAGCGGCGCGAGCACACCGACTCCGTTCGCGCCGGAGGTGTGCGCGACGATAGTGCCGGGTCGAACGACCCCTGTCTCGGCCAGGCCGCGGACCAGACCGGCCAGCTCGGAGTCGGGAACGGCGAGCAGCAGCAGCTCGCTGCGGGTGGCCACCTCTTCGATCGGCAGGATCTCCGAGTCGGGTAGCCGAGTCTGCGCGCGGCGCACCGAGGCATCGGAAATCGCGGCGACGCCGAACACCACATGCCCGACGCGCTCGAGTGCCGCTCCCAGTGCCGTACCCACGCGTCCCGCCGAGACGATTCCCACCGTGAGGCGCGCGGGCGCGGGGTCACCGCTTGCGACTGCTTGCAGGTCGCTCGAAATGGGACCGCTTGCGACTGCTTGCAGGTCGCTCGAAATGGGACCGCTTGCGACTGCTTGCAGGTCGCTCGAAATGAAGTCGCCCGAATTCGCGTTGTCGGAATTCCCTCTTCTCGAGGTCAACGTTGTCCTCTCGATGTCGTTCCAGTCCCGCCATGCGGGTACCGGACGGTACGTCACGAGAATATCGCTACGCGGTTCGGCGATGCCACGGGGTGACTCCGTGATTTAGGACGCAGTGGTGGTGCTCCGACAGGGGCCGGTCAGTCCCGTTCACGCTCTTCGGACTGCAGGTTGGCCATGATCTCCGCGACCGAGAGCCGGCGCGAGGGTGTGTCGTCGGACTCGGCCCTGCGGCGTCTGCGCACGCTCGATGTACCGGTCGTGGGCTCCCGGGTCGGCCACGGCTCGAGGTCAGGGCGCGGGGCGGCCTCAGGGCGAGGCGGGGCGGCGCGCTTCGCGGGCTGCGTCGGGGGCTCCTCTGCGGGCTCCTCGGTGAAGGCGTCGGTCCACCCGCGCGGGTGGACGTACCGGTTGTCATCGACGGCGCCCTCGGTGCTCTCGTCGTCGTCCTCGACGGAGACGATCGCGGTCTCGGCGGTGACCGGCTCGTCGAAGGGGCTGGCGAACACCGGTGGCTCGGGATGGTCTGGGACGAAGACCGGCGTGACGCTGCCATGCGGTTGCTGGTCTGCGAAGACCGACCACATTCCGGCATTCGCAGAGCTATTGTTCGCCGATTCCGCGCTCGAGCTGGTCAGCTCCTGAATTCGGGTCGAGTCGGCGCGCAGCGCCGGGCGATCCATCGGCAGATCGCCGTCGAACAACCGCTGCAGGCTCTGGCGGAGCACGGTGAGCTCCGCGCGCAGTGCTGCGAGTTCGGCCGCGTCGGCGCCCACCTCCTCGCGCACCCGCGCCTCGAGGCCGAGCTCGTATTCGCGCCGCGCGGTGACCTCCCGCTCCAGCTGCAACTCGTAGACCGTTTGCAGATCGCGGACCTTGGCCTTATCGATCGTCGCTTCCTTGCGATACTTTGTCGCGGCCAGCGCGCCGATCGCCGCCGCCCAGAGCGCGGCGACCAAACCTACCCGTACGAACTGCAGGGTATCGCTGAAAACCAGGAAAACACTGGCAACCAGACCGAGCAGAATCAAGACACCGATGAACAATTTTCCCGCCTCTTCCCGCCGTCGACGGGAAGTGCTGCTCCGGGAGGGTGAAACCATGTCAGTCAGGGTAGCTTGAACAGCGAGCCGCGCCCAGAATCCGGTTCAGTGATTCCTTCAACAAAATTAGCTACGTAGTAGCTGGATCGTCAGTGGGATCCTCAGGAGCTCGGCAGCAGTACTCCAGCCAGAGGGCCGCAGCAACCAAAGCCACCCCCGCCAGCATCCCGACGATCGCACCGGGGCTGTCGGCGGCGGCGGCGCGCAGCGTGCCACGCTGGGGGAACACCCAGCACAGGAAGCCGAGCCAGACGCCTGCGGCGATCGAACCTACCTGCACCGACGCCTTGGCCAACGCGGCGGCGCGGGCCGCGGTGATCGGATGCAGCTGGTGGCGGCCATCCCCGACCTCGTCATCGTTGACCCTGGCCCGGATCACGAACGCGAGCACAGCCTCGATGGCGGCCACCGGATAGAGCGAGGCGCCCGCGTAGGTCGAGATCGGCGGGAAATTGTCGTAGGCCATCCTGGTGGCGATCCACGCGACGATCGCGGCGATGAGCACGTTCGCCATCAGGTCCAGGACACGGGTCGGCTTCAGTTTCACGACGCCGCACCCGTCATGGACAACTCGGTGCGGCGCACCCCTGCGCGCTCGGCCGGATCGAGCCGGTCCAGCAGCTCCGCCACCGGATGTGGTGCGCCGGCGACCTCGAGCACCGCGTCCGGCGCCACGTCCAGCCACGGGACGAGTACGAAGGCGCGGCAGTGCGCCCGAGGGTGCGGCAGGATCAATGTCGGATCGGCGCTGCGGCAAGCGACCGGCTCGCCGTCGCGCAGCTCGGCGCACCAGACCACGTCGACGTCGAGCGTCCGCGCGCCCCAGCGCACGTCGCGGACCCGGCCGGCGGCTTGCTCCAGCTCTTGACCGCGGCGCAGCCAGTCCGCACACCCGAATGCCGGATCATCCACCAGCACAACGGCGTTGAGGAAGTCATCCTGCGCGACCCCGCCCCAGGGCGGGGTCGAATACACCGCGGAGACAGCGAGCACCCGATCCCCGAACCCGTCGAGGACACTGCGCAGATGCGCGAGCCGGTCGCCCAGATTCGAACCGATTGACAGCACGGCGCGGCTCACCGGAACGCCTCCACGACACTCGGCACTGTGAGCGGGCCTGCGGTGTCTGGACTGAGGAACGGAGGGAGCGCAGCGACTGGAGCGACGAGGGAAGACACCGTCACCGAGGGCCCGCGCACTGCCGGTGCGGAACGCGGGCGATCGGACACAGTCGTCGGGAAGGCCGGGCCGCGGTGTCGGTCGCTCATTCGGCGAGCTCCCCGCGGTGACGTGAGGTGACGACCCGGACGTCGGCGAAGGTATGCGGAATCGGTGCGGACGGCTTGTGCACCACTACCTCGACCGAGCTGATCCGAGGATCGGTCATCACATCATCGGCGATCTCCGACACCACGGTCTCGATGAGGTTGCGCGGCGGGCCCTGGATGATCCGCACTGCACGCTCGGCCAGCGCGCCGTAATCCACGGTGGCCATCAGCTCGTCGGAGGCCGCGGCAACGGCGAAATCCACCCACACGGTCAGATCGACCAGGAACTCCTGGCCGTCGCGGCGCTCGTGATCGAACACCCCGTGATGCCCATACGCGCGCAGGCCCCTCAGCTCGATCCGGTCGGCGCCGCGCCGGATCGGCGAATCCAGCGGCGTCGCAGCGTTTTCGGCGTGGACCGGCGACCTGCTCATCGGTGAGCTCCTTGCGCACTCCGTCGGATGGTGTGATGCCCGGAGGAACTGCGCCGGGCGGCGTTCTGCCATGCGGCGGTGACGGCAATAGCGTCCAGCGAGGCACGTACGTCGTGGACGCGCACTCCCCACGCACCGTGCAGTGCGGCCAGTGCCGAGACGGTCGCGGTGGCCGTTTCCCGTCCATCCGGCGGACGCGGCCCCGCGTCGTCGGCGAGCAGCGCGCCGAGGAAGCGCTTGCGCGAGGCGCCGATCAGGATCGGCAGCCCGTGCGCGACGAGTTCGGGCAACGCGCCGAGCAAAGCCCAGTTGTGCTCGGCGTTCTTCGCGAAGCCAAGGCCGGGGTCGAGGATCAGCCGGGCCGGGTCGACGCCCGCAGCGACGGCTGAATCCACCTGGGCGGTCAGCTCGACCAGCACCTCAGCGACAACGTCGTCGTAGTGGTCGGCGGGACCCGAGTGCCGGTAGTCGGCGCCCGGCCGCCAGTGCATGAGAATCCACGGGACGCCCGCGGACGCCACCACCTTCACCATGTCGGGGTCCGCACGGCCACCGGAGACGTCGTTCACCACTGCGACCCCGGCGTCGATCGCCGTCTCCGCCACCGCGGCACGCATGGTGTCCACGCTGGTCGGCACGCCCGCCGCGACGAGTCCACGAATCACCGGCGTCACCCGCGCGGCTTCGGCGGCCGGGTCGACCCGCACCGCGCCCGGCCTGGTCGACTCGCCGCCGACATCGATAATGTCCGCGCCCGCCGCGTACAGCTCCACGCCGTGCGCGATAGCCAGTTCCGGATCAAGGTATCTGCCGCCATCGGAGAATGAATCGCTGGTGACGTTCACCACGCCCATCACCACGCAGGACCGGTCGCCACGCGCCCCGACGCTCCTGAGTCCTGCCACCTCGGCCGCGCTCACGGCGTCTGATCGCGCGCTCTCCGCACGGTCAGCGCGCGGGTCCTGGGTGACGGTGCTTTCTCTCGTCGCTCCAGTCGCTGCGCGCCCTCCGCTCCTCAGTCCAGACACCGCCGGCCGCTCACTTCCGCAGGATGAGATCGAGCGCCTCGGCCCGCGAGGCGGCGTTGGACTGGAGCAGCCCACGCACTGCGGAGGTGGTGGTGCTCGCACCCGGCTTGCGGATGCCACGCATTGCCATGCACAGGTGCTCGGCCTCGACCACGACGATCGCACCGCGCGGATCCAGTTTGCGCATCAGCGCATCGGCGATCTGGCTGGTCAGGCGCTCCTGCACCTGGGGACGCTTGGCGTACAGATCGACCAGCCTGGCCAGCTTGGACAAACCGGTGACCCGGCCGTGCGGGCCGGGGATGTAGCCGACGTGGGCGACGCCGTGGAACGACACCAGGTGATGTTCGCAGGTGGAGTACATCGGAATGTCGCGGACCAGCACCAGCTCTTGGTGCCCCTCGTCGAAAGTGGTGTTGAGCACCGAGTCCGGCTCGACGTAGAGCCCGGCGAACATTTCCCGGTATGCGCGCGCGACGCGGGACGGTGTCTCGAGCAAACCGGGCCGCTCCGGGTCTTCGCCGACGGCGATCAGCAACTCCCGGATCGCGGCTTCGGCCCGGGCCTGGTCGAACGACCTACCGGTTTCCAGTGCGACGATCTCCGGCTCGGTCACGCTGATGTCGGCACCGTTGCGTTCAGCGCCATCCGACTGGGCGAGGGTGTGGCCACCGCCGTGATTGTTGGCCGACAATCGAGGACACCTCCAAAATCTCGGGTGCCGACAGTAACTCGGCACCCCGATAGTCGAGCCTAATCGTCACTGCCGCGGCGCGAGCGACGGGCCCGGAGGCGGCAGGCTGCATAACCACGAAGGGCCCCGGGAGTGCCGCCCATCAGACAGAGCGGCGCGAGCGACAGGCCCGCTGCATAACCACGAAGGGATTCGCGAACCGCCGCAACAGACTCAGTGCCTACCGTTCGGTCCATCCCATTCGCCGTTATCGCCCTCGCCGTTCGGGTTTGCGCGGCCAGGCTCGTCGTAGCCGGGGTGGGAGTGGTCGCCGTACCCACCACGCTCGTAGCCGTCCTCTGGTCCGCCCTGCGGACTCCACGGTTGATATCCGTGCCGCGGCTGCTGCCCGTCGCCCCAGCCGCCGGGCTGCCCCTGCTGCTGCGGTTCGTCCCGCGGCGGCCAGCCAGGGGCCGACCAGCCCGCCGGCGCACCGTAGTCCGGCCGCGAACCGTGCGTGCCTTGGCGCGGGTAGGCCGGCGGGGGCGCCTGCGGTGCCGGGTATCCCGGGCCATGCGGTGTCGGACGGTCGTACTGCGGCGGCGCGCCGTAGCCGCTCTCGTGCGACGGATAGCCATTGGCGGGTTGGGGCTCACGCTGCGCGGCGGCGGTCAACGGCTTCGCGACCGGCTCCGACGGCCATGACTCGCCGCGCTCGGCGGCCAGCTCGCCCGGAGTCTTCACCGGCGGCTTGTCCGAGGGGACCCGGTCGCCGAAGTCGTTGAACGCGGTGATCCGCGGGCGCTTCTGCACCGACGCCAGGATCTGCTCCAGATCTTTGCGGTGCAGGGTCTCTCGCTCCAGCAGCGCGGTGGCCAATACGTCGAGCACGTCGCGGTACTCGTTGAGAATGGCCCACGCCTCGGTGTGCGCGGCCTCGATCAGGTTGCGCACCTCCTCGTCGATGGCGCCCGCAACCTCGTGCGAGTAGTCCGAGCCCATGCCCATCGAGCGGCCGAGGAACGGATCGCCCTGCTCCTGGCCATAGCGGACCGCGCCGAGACGGGCGCTCATGCCGTACTCGGTGACCATCGCACGGGAGATCTTGGTGGCCTGGTCGATGTCGGAGGAGGCTCCGGTGGTCGGCTCGTGGAACACCAGTTCCTCAGCCGCGCGGCCACCCATCGCCATAACCAGGCGGGCGATCATCTCCGAGCGGGTCATCAAGCCCTTGTCGTCCTCGGGCACCGTCATGGCGTGGCCGCCGGTGCGGCCGCGGGCCAGGATGGTGACTTTGTAGACGGGCTCGATGTCCGGCATCGCCCAGGCGGCCAGGGTGTGGCCGCCCTCGTGGTAGGCGGTGATCTTCTTCTCGTGCTCGCTGATGATCCGGCTCTTGCGGCGTGGTCCGCCGATCACGCGGTCCACCGATTCCTCGAGCTGCTCGCCGGTGATCACCGCGCCGTGCTCGCGGGCCGTGAGTAGAGCAGCCTCGTTGATCACGTTGGCCAGGTCGGCGCCGGACATGCCGACGGTGCGCTTGGCCAGACCGTCCAGGTCTGCGTCGGGCGAGATCGGCTTGCCCTGCGAGTGCACACGCAGGATGGCGCGGCGGCCCGCCAGGTCGGGGTTGCTGACCGGGATCTGCCGGTCGAACCGGCCGGGGCGCAGCAGCGCGGGGTCGAGAATGTCGGGGCGGTTGGTCGCAGCGATCAGGATGACGCCGGTGCGGTCGCCGAAGCCGTCCATCTCGACGAGCAACTGGTTGAGGGTCTGCTCACGCTCGTCGTGACCGCCGCCGAGCCCGGCGCCGCGCTGACGGCCGACCGCGTCGATCTCGTCGACGAAGATGATGCAAGGACTGTTCTGCTTGGCCTGCTCAAACAAATCGCGCACGCGGGAGGCGCCGACACCGACGAACATCTCCACGAAGTCCGAACCGGAGATGGTGAAGAACGGCACACCCGCCTCGCCGGCAACGGCGCGAGCCAGCAGCGTTTTGCCGGTACCCGGCGGCCCGTAGAGCAGGACGCCCTTGGGGATCTTGGCGCCGAGGGCCTGGTAGCGGACCGGATTCTGCAGGAAGTCCTTGATTTCGTAGAGCTCCTCGACCGCCTCGTCCGCGCCGGCTACGTCGGCGAACGTGGTCTTGGGCATGTCCTTGGACAGCTGCTTGGCCTTGGATTTGCCGAAGCCCATCATGCCGCCGCGGCCGCCGCCCTGCATGCGGGCCATCACGAAGACGAAAAGGCCGAGCAGGATCACCATCGGCAGCACGAACAGCAGAATCTGGGTGAGCCAGCTCTCCTGCTTGACCACCGTGTTATAGCTGGCGCCCGAGTTCTTCACGGCGTCGAAGATCTGCGCGGAGGTCTCGCTGCCGCCCGGATACTTCGCGATGAGTTTGGCTTGACCGCCGGTGGCGTCATTGCCGTTCTTCAGTTCGATGCGCAGCTGCTGCTCGCGATCGTCGATCTGAACGTTCTGAACGTTGCTCTTGTCGTTCAGCTGGTTGAGGGCAACCGATGTATCAACGCTCTTCCAGCCGCGCGTGTCGTTGCCGAAGTAGCTGAACGCATAGATCACGAGCAAGATGCCCGAGACTATGGCCAGGGTGCGAAACACAGTCTTGCGGTTCATAGAGCGTCGGCCGGGGCGGCCAGTCCTTTCCGGTGTCTCCGGTGCTTGCGATGCGTCTGGGGCGTCCAGTTCCGCGGGGTTTGGATGCGGACATGCCACGTTACCGCGTACGGTCTAGTCGATACATCGCACAGTTCGGCTGCAGGTGCAGTCAAAGAGGTAAACGGCCGGGGAACGACGGTGGTTCCCGATGTCTCCGATCCACTTATTCCAAGTGGCAACAATCATGGCATGTTCGGCCTATCGTGGGCGACAACACAACATCGCGGCGCGAGCGACGGGCACGGAGGCGGTAGCTTGCGTAACCACGAAGGCCCCCGGGAGCGCCGCTCATCAGACACAGCGGCGCGAGCGACAGGCACGGAGGCGGTAGCTTGCGTAACCACGAAGGCCCCCGGGAGCGCCGCTCATCAGATACAGCGGCGCGAGCGACAGGCACCGAGGCGGTAGCTCGCGTAGACCACGAAGGCCCCGTGAGCGCCGCAAATACGACACGAGCGCAGGGGGTATGGACATAGTCGAGCTACGGACACCCACAGCGATAGTGCGTCATGGTCGCGGAAGGTTGATCGTTCTGCGGCCAGGGTCCGAAGGCGAGCGCGTACTCGACGTTCCGGTCTCGGATCTGCTCAAGGTCCGGCTGAACCGGCGGGCGGACGACGCGGTCGTCATCGAGATCTACCTGCGTTACCCGACGCCCGTGCTGACCGGCGTGCCCGCGGATCGCACGCCGCTGCCGGTACTGATCGCCGAGCACGACGTCCCCGCGGCCGCCGAGATCATCGACCGGATCAACACCCAGATCCTGGCCACCCAGCGCATCGACGTGGCGGCACCCGATCTGCACCCGCCCGCCCCCACCTGGGGCAGGAACGGTCCCACCCGAGCGGACGTGGATCGGGCGACCTTCAGGATGACGCCACGCCGCGAGGCCAAGTCGGCGATAGCGGCTCTGCATCGTTACGTGACGCCAGACGAGTATGTACTGGAGACGGCCGTGGCCGTCGCGCACCCGCCTGCGGGCAACGGCCCTGGCCTGCTTGCCGCGACAACGGGACGGCTGCTGTTCATCGCGATCGGCGACGACGCGCGCTACGCCCATGAGCTGCCCATCCCGGCCGTCGTGTGGGCACGCACCACCGACGCCCCTCCGCTCGGACCCGGCGAGGTCGGCACGGCGCGCGGCGCAGCGGGCATAGACGTGCACGACGGCAACCTGACACTGCACTTCACGGGCACCGACCGCGCCGACACCGAGCGGGTCACCTGCGCGGTGAACTTCGCGGTACGCCGCGATTCCGCCGACGGCGCCAGCGGCCCTGCGGATCCCGGTGTGGCCCAGTTGTATTCGGAGTGGGAGCTGCTCGTCGAGCGGCACTCCCTCGGCATGGTCGACGACGCACAGTTCCAGCGCTACGGCCGGGGCATCCTGCGTTCACTCCCGGATGGGAACTGAGTTCAGCGCGACCCGCCGCCACGGGCTGGTCGGACGCAGCCACAGCCGTAGCAGCTCTTTGCGGCGGTCGACGCCGCCGTTCTTCAGCTCGGCCAGGTCCTCGCAGGCCTGCCAATAGGTCCAGCCGGTCAGGTAGGCGTCGCCGAACTGACGCCAGTTGCGGTACTTGCTCTGCGCCAGCGGCAGCGCGCGCGCCAGATAATCCCAGGCCATGTCGGCCTCGATATAGCCGGCGGTGTAGGCCATCCTGGCCACCGCGACCACCCTTGCCAGATCCCAGGCGTGGATGTCACTGGGCAGCGGCCTGGCCAGATGATCCGTGAAGCCGATCTTGATCGCTTGCGACCAGATGTCGTAGTCGCGGACCAGCGCCTCGGGATTGTCCATCCCACGGAACGCGCCTACCTGGCGTAGGAACGCCCGGTGCCGGTCGGCCCGCTCGCCGAAACGGTCGCGCTCGCTCGCGTTGATCGAGGCAGTCACGAGCGGATGGACCAGGGCGTGGAGCGGGGCGTGCATGCCGTCCAGCAACTGCTCCATCGAGGCCTGCGCCTCCGTTCCGTCGGTGATGCCCCATGCGCCGGTGAGCGTGTCGATGGCCAGCTCGCGCCGATCGCCGAGCGGATGCTCGCGTTCCGGTCCGAGCAGCAGCGCGTCGTGGAAGGCGTCCCAGCGGGCCGAGTAGAAGGCGCCGAGGGCCAACGCTCGCAGCTCGTCATCGGAGACCGCGGCGCCGGACCAATGGTCCTCCTCCCGCTCGTCGAGCTCCGCGTACGGGAATGTCGTCAAGGTGGGTACACCGCGCGAAGGCATTCCTTGATTGTTCCTTATCCAGCTCGGCGAAAACTGAGTATTCACGGATGGTTCCGTGTCGTCCGTCTCCCGCCCAGCGCCGACTGGGCGAACCGAATCTCACATCAGCGGATTCTTTGCGCTGCCGCATGTCGTGCTCTGGAGCTAGTGTTCTCGCATGTGTAGAAACATCACCGTCCTTCGTGGCCTGGAACCTGCCGCAACCGACCAGGAAATCTATGCCGCCGCACTGCAGTACGTGCGCAAGGTCGGTGGTGTGTCCGGCCTGAGCTCGACCACCAAACCGGCCGTCGACAAGGCGGTCGCGGCCATCGCGGCGGCGACCACCACCTTGCTCGCGGAACTCCCCGACCGCCGGGTCGCGCCGACCACCGAACCACCGCTGCGCCGCATCGCCGCGCGCGAACCCGCCGCGGGAGAGTAACGAGCCGACCGGTTCAGTGCAGCGCGTCGGTGCCGTCGGCGACGACGCAGGCCAACGCGACCTCCAGCGGAAGACTGCGCGCCCGATCAGCCCCACCATGGCCGTTTCCATCCACGCCAGCCCGATAGGCAATCTCCACCTCGCGATACCCGGTGACCGCCGACCGCCCGCGGGCCCACGCTCGGCGACCTACCCCGCGGCTACCGCCTCGGTTGAGCGCCGGGCGCAGAACGCGCTCCTCCTCTGAAACAAACCAAATGACAAACTGGGCCAAGAAAGTCTGTTCAGGTTGTGCCACGATCGTAGTTCAGTGATCTGATTCACAGCAGTGCAACGTCAGTGGGAGAACAGCAGTGGCCAACACCGAACCGGCGTCCGGCGCCACCAAGAAAGCACCGGCACGCAAGACGACCGCGAAGAACGACGGCCCTCCCGTCATCGAGGTGCGCAATCCCGGCACCGGCGAGGTCGTCGGCGCGGTGCCCGCCGAGACCGCCGACGCGGTCGCGGCCAAGGTCCGCGAACTGCGGTTGTACCAGCCGGAGTGGGAGGCGATCGGCCCCGACGGCCGCAAGTCCTGGCTGCTGAAGTTTCAGGACTGGCTGATCGACAACACCGACCACCTGGCCACGGTGCTGCAGTCGGAGACAGCGAAACCGCGCGTCGACGCCCTGATCGATCCGGGCTTCGCGACCGACGTGATCGGCTACTACGCGCGCCGCGCGGCCAAGTTCCTCGCCGACGACCACCCGTCGCCACACAGTCCCCTGGCCAGGGTCAAGAGGCTGACCACGGTCTACCGGCCCTACCCGGTGGTCGGCGTCATCACGCCGTGGAACTTCCCGCTGGCCATGCCGGTGATGGACGTGTTCCCCGCGCTCGCCGCGGGCGCCGCCGTCATCCTCAAGCCGTCCGAGGTGACACCGCTGTCCGCGCTCGAGTTGGCGAAGGGTTGGGCAGAAATCGGCGCTCCCCCGATCTTCGCGGTGGTCACCGGCAGCGGCGCGACCGGAGCCGCCGTGGTCGGCAATGCCGACTACATCCAGTTCACCGGTTCCACCGCGACCGGCCGCAAGATCGCCGCCGCCTGCGTGGAGCGGATGGTCCCGTACAGTCTCGAGCTCGGCGGCAAGGACCCGGCCATCGTGCTCGCCGATGCCGACCTCGACCGGGCCGCGCACGGCATCGCGTTCGGCGGCATGTTCAACTCCGGCCAGGTCTGCATCTCGGTGGAGCGGGTGTACGTCGAAGCGCCGGTGTACGACGAGTTCGTCGCCAAGCTCACCGCCAACGTCGAGGCGCTGCGCCAGGGCCTCGACGGCCGCGGCGCCGAATACGACATCGGTGCCCTGGCCAACGAGAACCAGGTGACCATCGTGCAGCGCCACGTCGATGAGGCCGTCGGGGCGGGCGCGAAGGTGCTGACCGGCGGCAAGCGGGCCGGCTTCGGGACAGCGTTCGAGCCGACCGTGCTCGTCGACGTCGACCACACCATGTCGTGCGTCACCGAGGAGACCTTCGGACCGACACTGCCGGTGATGCGGGTGGCCGACGAGGCGGAGGCGATCCGACTGGCCAACGACTCGATCTACGGCCTGTCGGCCTCGGTGTGGACCGGCGACAAAGAGCGCGGTGAGCGAATCGCGCGTCAGCTGAACGCAGGCGCGGTCAACATCAACGACGTCTTCGCCAACCTCTTCAGCTACGCGCTGCCCATGGGTGGTTGGGGTCTCTCCGGCGTCGGCGCCCGCTGGGGCGGCGCGAACGGCGTTCGCAAATACTGCCGTCAGCAGGCGATCACCACGCCGATCCTGCCGACCCAGCAGAAGGAACTGTTCTGGTACCCGTACTCGATGCCGAAGCTCCTGTTCGCACTCGGCGCCATGCGCGCCGCGGGCGCGCGCGGACTGCGCCGCCTCGACCTCCCCGCCGTCTTGAAACTCAAGGGAGACAAAAAGTGAGCGAGCGTAGCGAGCCGGAAGCGCAGCACCGTCGGCGCTCAGTTCCAGTCACGCATTCTCGATGACGTAGATGAAACTGTTGTGACTAACATCACGCAGTGACTCGGTTACATGGCACGAGCGATCCTCAGCCGATCCCCGGCAAACGACAGGGCGACCACAACCCGCTATCACTCATCCGGATTGCATCGCCGTTCTAGCTGGTCAATCGCCCAATTGCGGACAGGCAGGCAAGAAATATGCCACATGCCACACATTCGCCAAGCTTGATGGTGCGGAGTGCCACGTCAGCCAATATGCTGTCCCTAACAAACCTGCCGACTGTTTTGGCGCAAGTATCCGAACTTTTCGGCCTGATATGGCTGGAAATTCAGGACCGATTCTGATAGCAAGGGGCTATGGACCCGCATTTGCGCGACCTGCGGTATTTCGTCGCCGTCGCTGAGGAACTGCACTTCACCAACGCCGCTCAGCGGCTGCACATTGCTCAACCCACTCTGTCGCGTCAGATCCGTCAGCTGGAACGCCAGCTCGACGTGGTGCTGTTCGACCGCAACCAGCGAAGTGTCGCGCTGACCGTCGCGGGTAAGGAGCTGCTCGAAGGCGCACGCAAGATTCTGGAGCTGTGGGAGGTCACGCACGTCTCGCTGCAGGAGGCCGGCGAGGTGCTGCGTGTCGGCATCCAGGCCGCGCTAGGCCGCGGCCTGCTCAATGACCTGGAGAGCGCGAGCGGACACCGCCTCGCGCTGCATGCGGCGTCGTGGACCGACCCGTCCAGCGGGCTTGCGGGCCGGCAGGCCGACTTGGCCCTGATCTGGCTGCCGCTGCCGGACCAGAACCGCTACCGCTGGCAGGTGCTGCGCACCGAGCCGCGCTGGGTGTTGCTCCCGGAGAACCACCCGCTGGCCGGTTCGGAGACCATCGAGTTCGCCGACCTGCTCGACGAGCCGTTCGTCGCGCTGCCCACCGAAGCCGGGACGGTGCGCGATTTCTGGCTCGGCAACGACGGGCGGAGCGGACGCCAGCCGAAGATCGGAGCAGAGGCCGCGACGCCCGAGGACAAACTGGAGGCGGTGAGCCTCGGCTTGGGCGTCTGCCTGCTCGCCGAAAACAACGTGCCGATGTACCGCTGGCCCGGCTTGACCGCGCGCCCGGTGTCCGGGCTCGCACCGTGCGAACTCGCCGTGGCATGGCGAGCCGACGACAACCGGCCTACCATCCTCGAATTCGCCGGCCGAGCCGTCGATGGCGGGTTCGCCACACAGCGGCCCACGGTCAGCGTCTGATCCGGCTCAAGGCGCGATGCGCTGCCACGGTCTGCTGATCTCCAGCTGCGCGGATAGTCGCAACAGGGTGGATTCGCTGCCCGGTGGACCCGATAGCTGCGCAGCCACGGGAGTGCCCGCACGTGGTTGCATGCCCATCGGCACGGAGGCGGCAGGCCAGCCGACCAGGTTCCACAGCGGGATGAAGGGCGAAAACCGCACGCAGGCGGGCTGACGGCAGGTGTGCCGGGCCCGCGCTTCAGGCGGCGGGGCGGTCAGCGCGGGCGTGATCACCACGTCGTAGTGGTCGAAGAATTCCAGCAATCGCGCCTCCACCCGGTCGATCTGGGCCGGACGCACCAGACGCTGCACGAGCCGGCCGAGGGCAAGATGGCGGCGGGTGCGCCACGGCAGGCGACCGTGATCCGGTACCGCGGCGGCGGACAGCCAGCGCAGAAAGACCGAGAACAGAGCGTTGTCGTAGGGCAACGCGGTCGGCTCGACGACATGGCCCGCCGCCTCGGCGACCGATCCCGCCCTGCGGGCGGCCGCGGTCCAGTGCCGATCGACGCGGAAGAGGCGAGACGGCGGATTCAGGGCCAATCCGATGCGTAGTCGGCCAGGTGTATCCACCTCCGCAAGGTCCGGTCGCGCCGCCATGACCGATAGCGCGAGCGCCGCGTCACCGACCGTCGTCGCGAGCACACCGTTTTCGACCATGCCGGACCAGGCGTCGGCGCCGATCACGACGGGCACGGTGCAGCGTCCGGGCTTGATCCCGAACACTCCACAGCAGGCCGCGGCCACGCGTACCGAGCCGAGCCCGTCGCTGCCGTACGCCACCGGCACCAGACCCGATGCGACTGCCGCACCGGATGCGCCGCCCGCGCAGCGCGCGCTGTTCCACGGGTTGCGCGGGCTGTCGGTCGTACCCCACAGGCCCAGTTCAGGTGCCGCGACCACCACCGCGCCCGCGGCACGCAACCGGCGCACCACCGGATGGTCGGCCGTCGCCGCCTCGCCTTCGATCGAGACGCGGTGGTCGATCGCGACCGGAACACCGGCAAGTGGCAGTGCGTCGAGGTCGACCCGCTGCTCGAGCGCCGCCGCTTCCGCCATCGCCCGCTCCGCGCGAGCGACGCTCACCGCGTTCGCCTTCCGACCCGCCGCGAGCGCAGCGGCCTCCGCCACCACCGTGGTGGGCAAGAGCGAGCCGTCCCGGACACCCGCGGCGATCACTGCGGCCGGGCCGCGCGGTGGGTGGGGCTCGGTCTGCCGGACTCGATCGCACCGATCGTCGGCAGCGGTCGATGCCTCGTCCTCGGCCACCTCGTCGACGGCCTTCACATTCCGGACTACCGTTGTTGTTACGGCCGCTTTCCTCGAAATCGAGCCGTCCGCCACCACTGCGGCCTCGTCGCACATGTGCTGGTCGTCCCCCGTCGCCTCGTTGTCGAAATCGGGTGATCCGCTCTTGAGCCGCAAGTTATCATTTCGAATACTGCGCGGGGACGATGGCGGCGGGTGTGGCGGATTTTCTCCGGTACATCCAACGACCGATGAGAGCGGATTCTGCGACGTCCGCCGAGCCACTAGGTCTGAGCATGAGTGTCAACTCTGAGAGAAGTTCCGATACCGACACGAGTTCGAATACCGCTGCCGGTTACGGCGGCCTGCCGCCTGCGGAATCGAGCGCGGTGCAAGCCTTCGCCGCGGCCTGGGAATCCACCAGCCGGCCACCGGATATCACCGAGTACCTGCCCGACGCGAGAACCCTGCGCAAGGAGGCGTTGCTCGACCTGATCCGCGTCGACCTGCGGCATCGCTGGCTGCGCCGTCCCGCGGCAGGCCTGGGTCCGTCGCCCGAACCGGTCCCGCGCAAACGCCTCGCCGATTACTGCGCCGAATTTCCAGATCTCGTCCCCGACAGTATCCCAGCCGGTCTGGTTTACGAGGAATTCGTCATCCGCCGGCACAGCGGGGAACGGGTTGATCCGCGCGAATGCCTGCGCGAATATCCACATCAGGCGGCGGAACTTCGCGCCTTGTTGAACGCCGACGACGTAGATCAGAGCACCCGCCGCGCGGTGCAGGAAGATTCCACGCGCACCGCTCTCGCACCCTCTCGATCCGCCGACGCCGACACCGGATTGAACCGAACCACCGAGTTCGCTCGTAGTTCTGAAGTGACCAGAACGACCGCCGCCGATCTCATGGAAACAGCCACCGCCGTACCCACCACGATCGGAACCGGGCCCGGCCGTTACGACGCGCTCGACCGGATCGAAATCGGCCAGCGGATCGATGATTTCGATCTGCTGACCGGTTTGGGCAGCGGCGCGTTCGCGCGGGTCTTCCTTGCGCGGCAGCGCTCGCTGCAGCGGCTGGTCGCGGTGAAGATTTCCGCCGACCGCGGCACCGAGCCGCAGACCTTGGCCCAGCTCGACCACGACTACATCGTGCGGGTCTTCGACCAGCGGGTTCTCGGCGACGCCGCGGTCGCGACGCGGAGGCTGCGGCTGCTCTATATGCAGTTCCTGCCCGGCGGCACGCTACTGGGCGTGCTGCGCTGGGTGCGCGCCACCCCGCCCGCCGAACGCAGCGGGCAGCTGCTGCTGGACGCCGTCGACGCGGCTATGGAGGAGAAAGGCGAGATCAGGCCGACCGACTCCAGCGTGCGCGCCGAAATCGCCGCGCTCAGCTGGCCGGAGACGGTCGCCTGGCTCGGGCGCCGACTGGCCGAGGCACTCGACTACGCCTCCTCGCACGGCGTGTTGCACCGCGACGTCAAACCCGCCAACGTCCTGCTCACCGCCGAGGCGGTGCCGAAACTGGCCGACTTCAACATCAGCTTCAGCCGCAACGTGGAGGGCACCAGTCCGGTCGCCTACTTCGGCGGATCGCTGGCCTACATGTCACCGGAACAGCTGGAGGCCTGCCATCCCAGCTTCGACCGTGGCGCCGCCGACCTGGACACCCGCGCCGACATCTACTCGCTCGGCGTGGTGCTGTGGGAGCTGCTCACCGGGGCCAAGCCATTCGACGACAGCACCGCGGGCGCGGGACAGCACGGCGACGACACCACCTTGGAGGCCATGCTGGAGCGACGCAGCACCGGCGTGGATGCCGCCGCATTGGATCGGCTTCCGCCGAACTGCCCGGCCGCGCTGCGACGGGTGCTGCTGACCTGCCTCGCGCCGGAGCGGACCATGCGCTGGTCGAGCGGCGCGACCCTGGCAAGGCAGCTGGAGATGTGCCAGGACGAGCGCGCACGGGAGCTGGTCGACCCTGCGCCGACGAGCTGGCGACGACGGCTTCGGCCGTATTTCGTGCTGGTGGCGCTGTTGTCGGTCGGACTTCCGAATGTGCTCGCCTCGCTGTATAACATCGCGCACAACCAGGATCTGATCATCAGCCGGATGACCGTGGAAGCCCAGCACACCTTCCTCATCATCACCAGCATCGTGAACACGATCTTCTTTCCGACCGGCATCGCTCTCGTGCTGTACATGTCCAGGTACGTGGTGACGGTGCCGCGAGGGTTGCGCAAGCGACGACGGTACGACCCGGACACCCTGCGGCGAGCCAGACGGGACGCATTGTTGATGGGCGATCGTGCTGTCGCCGTGGCATTCTCACTGTGGGTGCTGGCGGGCATCGTCTTCCCGATCGCACTGAAGCTGTCCGCCGGCGACATATCGAGACAGGCCGTGGTGCACTTCCTGGCCTCGCTGGTGGTGTGCGGTGCGATCGCGGTCGCGTATCCGTTCTTCCTATTGACCTTCTACCTGGTGCGGTGCATTTATCCGCTGTTCCTCCGGCATGGTGACATCAGTCCCGAGGACGCGGTGTGGCTGCGTGGCCTGGACCGGCGCTGCAACGGGTACCTTGCCGTCGCCGCGTCCGTGCCGCTGCTCGCGGTGGCCGGAGTGACCTTCCTACCCGCCGCCGACATTCCGTCGGTGATCTTCCCGGTACGGCTGCTGTGCGTGGGCGGCATAATCGCTTTCGTGGGCTCGTATCTGCTGTTCCGCGCGCTGGAAGCGGATCTGCGCGCGCTGGAGCGGGTAGTCGACCCCCGAGCAGGTGCTTCCACCGGCCGGCCGGCCCGCGCCGGAGCGGACGAGGCGGAGCCCGGCACGTGACCACTTGGCGCAGTGACGCCGTCGCACGGTTCGCCGCCGACTGGCAGCGCAGCCTCCGTGGCGGTCGCATGCCGCCGCAGATTCCGGACTATGTACCCGACGGCACGCAGGTGCGCCTCACCCTGCTCACCGATCTGCTGCGGATCGATCTGCGTCGGCGCTGGGAGCACAAAGGGCTGGGTAAGAGAATCGCCGAGTACCGCAAGGAATTTCCGGAGGTGGAGCACAGTCCCGAGCTTGTGGACCTGGTCTGCGAGGAATTCCTGGCCCGCCGCAAGCACGCGCCGCTGGCGCTGGCGCACTTCGTCGCCGAATACCCCGATCTGGCCGAGGAGATCCGCGAACGCCTCCCCGACTTCGCCGACGAGCCTGCCGGCATCGGGACCGCGGTGTCGAGCGAAGCCGTCGCGGCGTCGGCCGACCTGGCGCCTGGGCGGCGGATCGATGATTTCGACCTGCTCACGGATCTGGGTGGCGGCCTACTCGGCCGCGTGTTCCTCGCCAGGCAACGTTCCATGCAGCGACTTGTCGCCGTCCGATTTTCGGCGGGACGGGCAGGCACGCCGCAGACGATGGCACAGCTGGACCACGCGCACATCGTCCGAGTCTTCGACCAGCGGGTGCTCAGCGCTGACACCGCACACCCCCTGATCGTTCCGAGATCGCCTACCCGCGGCGATCGCACCGTCGCCGCCCTGCGAACACGCGCTATCGACGCTGACCCGGCCATCGCCGAGGCTCGAGACGACCTCGACACCACGGTCGCCGATGCACAAGACCGCGCTGCCGCCGCAGAGTCGCGAGACTTCGAAGCCGCCCTCGCCGAAGACGCGACCGTCGTCAGCGAACCTGACACACAACGTTCACACCACGACAGCACGACACTCCCCGATCACTACCGCGACGCTCCCGCGCGGTCCGTCGAATCCCGCGGCGGCACCACTGTCGCCGACGGCATCCCCGTGGACCGATCGACAGACGACGACGCGACACGCGCCAGCCCGCCGGACCGCCGCGACGCCGACTTCCCAGACTCGATGCGGCGAGACCCGGCAGCGCCTCGCTCAGCTGCTGCCCTGGGTACTCGCACAGCCGATGGCACCTCGGGCGGCGCACTCCCCCACCTGGTCTACATGCAGTACCTGCCCGGCGGCACCGCGCTTGGCGTACTCGATCAGCGCCGTCGCGGCCCAGTGGCCGATGGCGGTGCGCTGCTGTTGCGCGCTGTCGACGCCGCCATGGAGTCCAAAGGCGAGATCCGGCCGTCGGATTCGAGCGTTCGTGCCGAGATCGCGGAGCTGAGCTGGCCCGAGACCGTGGCATGGGTGGGCAGGCGGCTCGCGGACGCGCTAGACTACGCCGAGCACCACGGCGTGCTGCACCATGACATCAAGCCCGCGAACGTCCTGTTCACCGCCGAGGGCATCCCGAAGCTCGCGGATTTCGCCATCGGTGAGGCGGATCCGCGTACGGCCGCTCCGAATCTCGCTGCGATCCAAACCGGTTCGCTGCCTTACCGCTCCCCTGAACAGTTGGCCGGATACCTCGATCCCGGGGCGCCCGCACCCGGCAACGGCAGTGACATCTTTTCCCTCGGCGTGCTGCTGTGGGAAATGCTCACCGGCGCCAAGCCGTTCGACGACCCGCCGCCCGACGAGCGCGGCACCTCCATCGAGACATTCGCGAACATGCTCGCGGTGCGCCGGGGCGGAGTCTCGGCGGTGGCGCTCGCACGTCTGCCCGAGGGCACACCGGCCGCACTGCGTCGTGTTCTGCTCGAATGCCTGCACGTCGACCCGAAGCGTCGGTGGCGCAACGGCGCCGAACTTGCTGGACAACTCGACCTCTGCCTCGATGCTCGCGCACGTGACCTGGTCGACCCCCCGCCGAGCAGCCTCGCATACCGGTTCCGTGGCCTGCTCCTCCCGTTGGCCGCGCTGTGTATCGGCGTGCCGAACGTGCTGGCCAGCCTGTACAACATCCAGCTCAACCAAACCCTGATCATCGACCGGATGTCGGCCACCGACCAGGACACGTTCGCCACCGTCGTCTTGGTCAACAACATGATCGCCTTCCCAGTGGCCGCGCTGCTGCTGCTTTTCCTCACTCGAGGCCCACTGACCATCGGTTTCCGTCTGAACCGAGGCCACGAGTTCTCGGCGCGAACGCTCGCGAAGGCACGCCGCGACACCCTGCTGATGGGCGACTGGGCGGTGTGGGTGCCGTTCGGCTTCTGGCTGCTCGCGGGCATACTCTGGCCGCTGGGGTTGGTGTTTTCCGGTGTCGACCTGCCGCGAGGGACATTCCTGCATTTCTTCGCCGCGCAAGTGGTCTGCGCGGCCATCGCGCTGGCCTACCCGTTCTTCCCGATCGCGTTCTACTCGGTGCATTCGATATATCCGCAGCTGTTGGTGCGCGGCGGGGTCGGCCCCGACGACGAACGCCAGCTGCGCGCCCTCGCCAGACGCGGAAACTTCTATCTCGGTGTCGCGGCGTCGGTTCCGCTGCTCGGCGTGGCGAGCGCGACCTTCGTGGACGCCTCCGACCAGAACTTGGTCATAGTTCCGGTGCGCCTGCTCAGCGTCGGTGGCATCCTGGCATTCGTGCTCACCTACCGGCTGTTCCGCGTACTAGAGGCCGACCTCCTCGCCTTGGCCAGGGCGATTCCGCAGCGGAAGCGATGACCTCGCCGCGCCCGCTCGGGCGGATGGTGAACCTCTCGCACGTGCACGATCCGGCCACCACGCCGCTGTACCCGGACGATCCGGAATTCCGCACCGACCTCGTTGCCACGATCGCGAACGACGGCTATTACCTGCGCTACATCCAGCAGGGCGAGCACACCGGAACCCATTGGGGCGCACCGATCCACTTCCGCGCCGATGGGCTCGCCGCGGACGAACTGGAGTTGGACGACCTGTTGCTACCCGCGGTGAAGATCGATGTCCGTGGGCAGTGCGTGAGCGATCGCGACTACGCGATCACGGTCGCCGATCTGCGGCGGTGGGAGGAACGACACGGCCGGATTCCCGACGGCGCCGCGGTCATCGCGTGGACCGGCTGGGACGCCAAGTGGGGCACCCCGGAGTTCCTCGGCACCGGCGAATCCGCGGAGCATCAGCCCGGTTTCGCGGTGCACACGGTGGAATGGCTGCTGCGCACCGGCAGGCTCGGACGCCGCGGCGCACTCGGCACCGACACGTTCGGGCCGGACGTGGGCACCGACGGCACCTACGCGGTGTCGAAGCTGCTGTACGGCGAACACCGGATCAGCCTGGAGTGCCTGGCCAACCTCGCCGCGCTGCCCACAACGGGCGCGTGGGTCCTCGCGGGCGGACCGCTGTACCGCGGCGGTTCCGGCTCTCCCGCAACGATTTTCGGCATATTGCCCGAATAGGGTCAGGCGCCGCCGTACACCTTCGGGGCGAGGGTGCCGATGTAGGGCAGGTCGCGGTAGCGCTCCGCGTAGTCGAGGCCGTAGCCGACGACGAACTCGTTCGGGATGTCGAAGCCGACATGCGCGACTTCCACGGGCGTGCGCAGCGCATCCGGCTTGCGCAGCAAGGTGACCACTTCGAGCGAGGCCGGGTTGCGGGTCGACAGGTTGCGCTTGAGCCAGGACAGCGTGAGTCCGGAGTCGATGATGTCCTCGACAATCAGCACATTGCGGCCCGCGATGTCCTTGTCCAGGTCCTTCATGATTCGCACGACGCCGGAAGACGAGGTGGACGACCCGTAGGACGAGACAGCCATGAACTCCATCTGGGTCGGCATCGGCAGGGCCTTGGCCAGGTCGGTCATGAAGAAGATCGCGCCCTTGAGCACACCGACCAGCAGTAGGTCTCCCTCCGGCGCGTCGGCGGGATACCGCTTGGCGATGAGCGCGGCCAGCTCCTGGGTCTTCGCGGCGATCTGTTCCTCGGTGATCAGCACCGACGCGATGTCGTCCCCGTACACGTCAGCTGGATTCCCTTCCGTGGTGGTGCGCCCGATGGGCCGGCTCAGTATGTGTCATCGGTCCGATGACCGTCATCACACAGCCGCAATGTCAGCCTGCCATGTTCGCGCCCGGCGACCAACCTGCTACCCGACGTTCCTCCGCCGACCGCGACGCCGCCTTGGCCGCGCCAGGCGGTCACCAACTCGTCGACGGCTTGTAAATGCTTGTTGGTCAGCGCTTTCGCACCACCCGCCAACAACCATGCCCGAATTGCCCGTTTTCGTAGGGCTGCGGGTGCAGTGGCGAGGGTCTCGGTCGACAGCGCCTGCCCATCACTCGCGGAGTGCAGCAGTTCAGCAGCGAGCGCGTCCAGTACCACCGCGTCCTCGCGCAACTGTTCGGCCGTGCGGGCCAGCGCTGGGGCCACCCCGCCGCCGAGAATCTCCTCCAGCAGCGGCAACACCTCGGTGCGCAGGCGAACCCTGGTGAACTCCGGCGCAGCGTTGTGCGGGTCCTCGTGTGGCGCCAGACCGAGTTCGGCGCACAGTTGTCCGGTCACTGCCCTGCGCACGCCGAGCAACGGTCTGCCCCAAGGCTCGGTGAACGGAGCCATCCCGTGAATCGAGCGGCCGCCCGACCCACGGGCCAGCCCGAGCAGAACCGTTTCGGCCTGATCGTCGAGCGTGTGGCCGAGCAGGACCGGCAGCCCCTCCCGCGCGGCGTCCAACGCGGCATAGCGCGCACGGCGCGCGGCGGCCTCCACGCCCCCGTACCTGCCGACCTCGACCGCGAGCACCCGGGCCGACCGGCAGCCGAGTGCGAGCGCCCGCGCGGCGGCTTCGGCGGCAACCGCCGCGGAGCGGGGCTGCAATCGATGATCGACCACCAGTGCGTCGACCGCACCGGCCTCGACCACGGCGGCAGCCGTGAGAGCCAGTGAGTCCGCGCCGCCGGACAGCGCCACCGCGACCGCGGGCGGCTCGGCAACGCGCGACCCGAACTGGGCGAGCCAGTCTCGCACCGCCCTGCGCACAGTGAGCACCGCCGCGGTCTCCGGCAGCCGCCGGACGTCCTCGGTGCGCGCCGACCGCCGCGTGGAAGCCGATGAACCGGCGGCCGATCCGGAGCGCCCTGGCGCAGTGCCCATGGGCCGCAGCCTACCGACCGGCGGCGCATCGAGTACCCGCACCGAACGATTCCGTCGCCCGACACGCTCGCGCCGACACCGCACCCCTCGGCTACGCCGACTCGGTCACCCCAGGACCCGGCCGATCCAGCGCTTCGGGTCCTCGATTTCATCGATGCGGGGCAGGGTTTCCGCGTCCGTCCACACAGTGTTGAATCGGGCCATACCGACGCTGCCGACTACCTCGTCCACGAACGCCTTGCCGCGCACGTATTGCGCGACCTTCGCGTCCACGCCGAGCAGGGCGCGCAGGATTCGTTGCAGCGGGTTGGTCGGGCGTTTGCGGCGCTGGTCGAAGGCGGTGCGGATCTGCTCGACCGACGGCACGACCGCGGGGCCGACCGCGTCCATCACGTGATCGGCGTGCCCTTCCAGCAGGGTGCCGAGCATCAGCAGGCGGTCCAGTGCCTCGCGCTGTGGAGGTGCCTGTGTCGCGCGCAGCAGACCCACCACACCGCGCGCGGCCGGATCGTGGGCGGCGGTGCCGCGGCGACGGTCGCGCACCTCGTCGACCAGCCGGGAAAGCATCTCGGCCAGCGGCTCGTCACCGACCTCGCCGAGCACCTCGACATTGCCGCGCATGTACTCGACGAGCCAAGGCGCCGAGGAGAACTGCACCCGATGGGTCACCTCGTGTAGGCAGACCCAGAGTCGAAAATCGCTCGGCGACACGCCGAGCGCGCGCTCCACCGCCACGATGTTCGGCGCGACCAGCAGCAGCGTGCCATCCGGACCGGTGAACGGGTCGTACTGGCCGAGGATCGCGGTGGACAGGAAGGCGAGCATCGCGCCCGCCTGTACGCCCGCGGGCTTGCCCGCGAGCAGCTTGCGTTCGGCGGCGGCCGTTCCGGTGCCGGTGAGCTGGGCCATAGAGTCGGCGGCGGCCTCGATCCAGCCGGGCCGGTCGACGATCCTGGCGCCAGGCACCGGCCGGTCGTCCAGCAGCCCGCTCACCTCGCGAACTGGTCCTTCGGCACGTTCGGAGGCGACGGCCAATTCGGCGACGACCTGTTCGGCCGAGTAGCGCGAAGTTCGCGGACCCGAGGGCACCAGGGCCGATCCGGTCTTGGCTGCCAGGCGCCAGTCGACCATCCCGGACAGACCCGAGCGGCTCTTGCGCCGCTCGACCGCGGCCACGGGCCCGGATTCGGCTGTGTCGGAACCTTCTTGGGTCATGATCATCCACCCGTCATGAGCATCCACAGTTACGCAGTGTGCCTGCGATCGCGTCCAACGCGGGCCTACTCACCTCTGGCGGTCGATCGTTCGACATCAGAGCGAAGGTGAGCACCCGCCCATCGGCGTCCAGCACATACCCGACCAACGCGCTGGACACCGACAGAGTTCCGGTCTTGGCGCGCACCCAGCCTGCACCATTGCGATCCCGGGCGACATAGCGGCTGGTCAGCGACCCGGTGGCACCCGCGACCGGCAGATCGTCGAGCAGCGGGGCCAACGTGGCCGCCAGACGGTCGTTCTCGGGCCTTGCCTTGGTACCGGTCGGCTGTACCGCCGTGGCGCCGTTCTGCTTGGCCGCGGTCGCGATGATCCGGTCGAGCAACCGCGCGGGAATCCGATCGTCGACCGACAGCCCGCTGTTGTCGTGCATGCCCAGGCCGGTCAGATCGAAACCGGCCTCGCTCAGCGCTGCGTTCACCGCCGCTACCGCACCTCCGAAGGAAGCCTCGCGGCCGGTCGCCGTCGCGATCTCCCGTCCGATCGCCTCGGCGAGCACGTTGTCGGAGTGGACCATCGTGTCGCGCAGCCGGTCGCGCAACGGAGCCGATCGCACACTTGCGATCTCGACCGCACCCGCGGGCGCGGTCCCCACCCGGACCCGTGCCGGATCGAGCCCGAGCTCGATGGCCAGCCGCCGCGCGGCGTCCAGCGCGGGCGTCCCGGTGCGCGGCGAGTACTCCACGAGCGGTTGCAAGCGACCGCCGTCGATCATCACCGACTCCATCGGAGCGATGGACCCCCCGCCGATGTCGAGTGGGTCCCATCCCCGCGCCATGGTCGGGCCCGCGTAGGCAGAGGTGTCGACGAGGATCGTGTCCACCGAGCGGCCCGAGGACCTGATCTGCGCCACCAAATCGGACAGCCGGGGGCCGTTCGGGTAGTAGCCCTTGCCGTCCGGCTCCGCGGTGAGAGTCGGATCGCCGCTGCCGACCAGCACCAGCTCGTTCGGCGCCGAACCGGCAACCACCCGGGTGGTGACCCGGTGCTCGGCGGGCAAGGTGAGCAGCGCGGCCGCGGTGGTGAGGATCTTGGCAGTGGACGACGGAATCATCGGCTTGTTCGCCTCACCGCTCCACACCACGGTCGCGCTGTCGGCATCGGTCACCTCGCCCGCGAACGCGCCGAGGTCCGGATTGCCGATCACCGGCGTCAGCGCGGCCGCGATTCCAGCGGGGCTCGGCGCGGGCGCGTTCGAGAGAGCTGGGCTGACCCGCGGAAACGACTTGACCGGCGCGGGTGGCGCCGCGAT
Organism: Nocardia sp. NBC_00881; assembly: GCF_045207455.1. NCBI lineage: Bacteria > Bacillati > Actinomycetota > Actinomycetes > Mycobacteriales > Nocardiaceae > Nocardia > Nocardia sp. NBC_00881. The sequence continues at coordinate 6,148,106 of NZ_CP108798.1, read as the reverse complement.
GGTCAGCCCGCCGTGACGGAACTCCTCGGTCCATGGCTTCAGCGCGAGCAGCGCTCCTATGCCGCCGCCGAGCAGTACCGCCAGCAGGGTCGTGACCCCGATCCACATGTTCCGACGCCGCCGGGCGGCCAGCCCACCGACGTTATTGTTCCGACCAGACACGTCGCCGACGCTCTCCTGACTGAAGTCCGCGGCAGCCGCCTGCCGCACCCATATCCCCGCCGCTCACACTATCCTCGTTGCGCAACTGTTCCCCCGAACAACCTGGCGAGTCGGCACACTCCACAGCGGCCGGGTCGCCGGGTCGACAGCCGCCGAAGAGAAGCCGAGTCGTCGGACTCGGCCCAGACGCATTGAAGGAGATGGCGTGGAGTTCGACGTCACGATCGAGATCCCCAAGGGTTCCCGGAACAAGTACGAGGTCGATCACGAGACCGGACGGGTCCGGCTCGACCGGTTCCTGTACACGTCCATGGTCTACCCCGCCGACTACGGCTACATCGAGAACACCCTGGGTGAGGACGGTGACCCGCTGGACGCGCTGGTCCTGCTGCCCGACTCGGTGTTCCCCGGAGTAATCGTCGAGGCCCGTCCGGTCGCGATGTACAAGATGACCGACGAGGCCGGCGGTGACGACAAGGTCCTGTGCGTACCCGCGGGCGACCCCCGCTGGGACCATATCCAGGACCTGAAGGACGTGCCGGAGTTCGAGCTGGCCGCGATCAAGCACTTCTTCGAGCGCTACAAAGACCTTGAGCCGGGCAAGTTTGTCAAGGGCTCGGAGTGGGTCGGCCGTGCCGAGGCCGAGGCCGAGGTCGAGGCGTCGATCGCACGGCTGAAAGACAACGGCGGACACTGACCGTCCGACCGATGAGCGGGGAGCCCGGCACGTCCGGACTCCCCGCTTCGGAGATGGCTTTACTGGCCCTTGAATTCGGGCGCGCGCTTCTCGAACACAGCCTTGACCGCCTCGGCGAGGTCCTCGGAGGGCAGGAATGCGGCGTTCCAGGCCGAGACGTAGCGCAGGCCTGCGGCGACTTCGTCTTTGTGCCGCTGATCCAGCACGTCCTTGGCGCCCTGCACCACCAGTGGCGGGTTCGCGGCGATCTCGCGCGCCGTGGCGTGCGCCGCGTCCAGCACCGCTTCCTGATCCGGGAAAACGTCGTTGACCAAGCCGATCTTCTCCGCGCGCGCGGCATCGATGTCCTTGGCGGTGTAGGCGAGTTCGCGCAGGTGCCCCTCACCGATGATGCCGGGCAGTCGGTGCAGCGACCCGATGTCGGCGACGATCGCGACCTTGGCCTCCCGCAGGCTGAACTTAGCGTCCGCACTTGCGTAGCGGATGTCGGCGGCCGCGATGAGGTCCAGCCCGCCACCGATGCACCAGCCGGACACCGCGGCGATCACCGGCTTGCGGCAGTCCGCCACCGCGGTGACCGACGACTGCATCTTGCGCACCTCGTGCAGGAAGCCGGTGCGCGGCGCGGCCAGGACCCGGTCGGCCATCAGCGGTCCGAACGTGCCACTCATCGCGGAAAGGTCGAGCCCATAGGAGAAGTGCTTACCCGAACCGGTCAGCACAATGGCACGGACCTCGGGGTCGGTGTCCAGCGCCTGGAAGATTTCCGGCAACTCACGCCAGAAATCCGGGCCCATCGTGTTGCCCTTGCCGGGACCGGTGAGCGTCACCTGTGCGACGTGGTCCTTCGTTTCGACCGTGAAAGCCTGCCAATCTGTCATTCGTACAGCGTATCGAGGTGTCCGATGGCCCGTCTCCCGGCTTGCGGAACGTCCGTTGTGCGGACCAGCCTCGGAGCGTGTAAATCCTGTGCAAATTCGCAGCGACGCCCTGGGTCCCGGTTCGCTGGAAGACGGATCATGGTCGAGTCGGCGAAGCGCAGTCATCGGGTTCGGAGGCGCCCATGCTGATGCATCAGGGAATCGGCCTCGACCGGTTCAACGAAATGTCACGCCGGCGCGCGGTTCACGCGCTGTACGAGTGCTGCAGTAATGTCACGTGGGCGGCGAAGCTGACCGAAGCACGCCCCTATGCGGACCGGGACGCGCTGATGACCAAGGCGAATGTCGAACTGCCTGCGCTATCCCAGCAGGATATCGATCGCGCCTTGGAAGCGGTTGTGCATGAACAGGTCTCGGAGCGCAGCCTGTCCGAACTCGCGCGGATCACCCGCGAGCGGATCGCGGAAATGCTCGGTCCGATCGAGGGCTACCCGGAATACTGATCGGCATTCCAACTCACCCGGCGTACTGTCCGCCGTCGCTCTACCCTGGTGGCATGCGCAGGTCGTCATTGCCGCCGGTCGCGTGCCGGGTCGCGGACACCCTCATCGCCCGTGGACATCACGGCCTCATCGTCAGCCAGCCGGCGCCGACGCATACCGCCGCGGATGCCGCACAGGCGCTCGGCGTCGAGGTGGGTGCCATCACAAAATCGCTCGTGTTCCTGCTCGACGACGATCCGGTGCTACTGCTGGTCTCGGGCGCGCACCAGGTCGATTTGGCGAACACCGGCGCGCGACTGGAGGGAACGCTGACTCGCGCGCCCGCCGATCTTGTGCGTGAGGTCACCGGACAGCCGATCGGCGGTGTCGCGCCGGTCGGCCACCCGACCAACCTGCCCACCTGGGTGGACAGCGCACTGTCCCGGCACCGTGAGGTCTGGGCCGCCGGCGGACACCCGAACACCATTTTCCGCACGTCGTTCCCCGAGTTGGTGCGAATCACCGCGGGCCTTCCGATCGACGTTGATTGAATCGCGAGCGATGGCACCACACACCGGACCACCATGCGTCGGCCACCCGCCGAGAATCGGGCGTAGTTTCGTCATGTGACCGAAGCGCCACGGCCTGACACAGAGTTCCAGATCCCCGATGATCTAAGCGGCATCACGGCCGAGCAATACCGCGCCTCCCTGCGACACTATCCAGCGGGCGTCACCGTGGTCACACTGTCCGCGCAGAAGGGGCCGGTCGGCTTCACCGCGACCTCGTTCGCTTCGCTGTCGCTGGAACCCCCGCTGGTCTCCTTCAATATCGCGCACACCTCCTCCAGCTTGTCCGCGCTGCTGGAAGCCGAATCCGTGGTCATCCACTTCCTCGGCGAACACCAGCAGCACCTGGCCCACCGCTTCTCCAGGGCCGCCGAGGAACGCTTCACCGATCGCTCCCTGTGGACCACCCTCGACACCGGCGAACCGGTCCTGCACGGCACCCCGATCTGGCTGCGTACCGCCGTGCGGCAACTCATTCCGATCGGCGATCACACGTTCGTTGTGGGCCTGGTCACCCGGGTTCACGACAACACGGACGAGAAACCCGCCGCCGCCCCGCTCCTCTACTACAACGGGCGCTATTACCGCCCGTCATCGCTGGGCGACTGAACGGGCAGTGCGGCTCGCGACCCGCGGTCGCGGCGGCTCAGCCGCCGTCCAGCGCGGCGAAGTCGACGTCGAGCGGGAACGGGTCGGTCAGACGGAGCACATCTTGATGTGTTTCGGCCAGCCGGTAACTGCGACTGGCCCAATCCAGGCGGTACTCCTGAATAATCTTTACCTTCCGATCCGCGGCCTTCAGCCGAGGAGGCAGGGGGCAGCGCCGGTGGGGGCGGCTGAGGTGAAGGGGCGGGTTTCGGGGGTGGGGTTCCACAGACCGTTGGTGGCGGCGTAATCCCAGGCGGGGCCGGTGCGGACGAGGGTGGCGACCGCCTCGACGAGGCGTTCCACGTCGGCGGAGGTGGTGCCGAGGCCGATGCTGGCCCGGAGTGCGCCATCCAGACCGAGACGGGTGAGCAGCGGGTGAGCGCAGAAACGGCCGTCGCGGACACCGATGCCGTGTTCTGCGGAGAGATAGGCGGCGACGTGGCCGGGGACGAAACCATCCAGCGTGAAGGCGACGATGCCGACGGTGTCGGGGCTGTCGGTCCAGATGCTGAGCAAGCGAACACCGGGAATGGCGGCCAAGCCGTCGCGAAGTCGGTCGGCGAGCCGGTGTTCGTGGGCGGCAAGAGTCTCGGCGTCGATCGCACAGAGCGCGTCACAGGCGGCGGCCAGCGCGGCGGCGCCGAGCACATTCGGCGACCCGGCCTCGTGCCGCTGCGGAGCTGGGGCCCACTCGGCCGCGGTCGTGCTCACCTCACGCACCGCCCCGCCGCCCGCCAAATACGGCTGGGCCGCGTCCAGCCAGTCGCGGTGGCCCACAAGCACGCCCGCGCCGAACGGTGCGTACAGCTTGTGCCCGGAGAAAGCCAGGTAGTCGATGCCCGTCTCGCGCAAACTGATTCGCCGGTGCGGCGCCAGTTGCGCGGCGTCCACCAGAATCCGGGCACCGCACTGGTGTGCGATGGTGGCCAGCCGTTCCAGCGGAAGCACCTCACCGGTCACGTTCGACGCGCCGGTCACCGCGAGCAACGCGGCCGGTCTGCTGCACAGCTCGGCGACCAGCGTGCCGATGGTCTCCTCGACGGTGTCGGCGGCCGCTACGACGCGCCGGCCGTTCCTGGCCCACGGTAGGAAGTTGGCGTGGTGCTCGATATCGAGCACCACCGTCTCGCCGGGCACGCAAGAGGCCAGCAGGTTCAGCGAGTCGGTCGTGTTGCGGGTGAACACCACGACCTGGTCGTCGGCGGCGTCGAGGAACCGGGTGACCGAGCCGCGCGCGGCCTCGTAGCACTCGGTGGAGATCCGGGAGGCGTAACCCGCGCCGCGGTGCACGCTCGCATAGAACGGCAGCAGCTGCTGTACCCGGTCGATGACCTGCGCCAATGCGGGCGCGCTCGCCGCGTAGTCGAAGTTGGCGTAGGTGGTCGTCCCACCCTGCACGAGCGGCACTCGGAGGTCGTCGCCGGAGACCCGGGCGAGAGCGGCGCAGGTGTTGTCGACAGCAGTGGTCATCACGTAAATCCCGTCGGTTCAGGGACCCGCGATCGAAATGATTCGTCGAGTCCGCGCTTGCCGCGCCCGGTCGGGCGTCGGCCCGGTCGTCACCCGGAGCACCCCACCGCGGAGGAGGGTTGCCGACCAACAAGCCGGGGCTTCACGCTGGCACTCATGACCTGACCCGAGACTGGCAGACACGAGCTGGAACTGTCAACCTGGTTCCCCCGGAACGTGCGAAACCGACGCCGCTCGCGGGGCAACCACGACCACAAGTGGACGGGGATCTGGTCGGCGTCGGGGTGAGATCGTTGACCGACCGTCAGCGATTATCTGGCGAACCCCACACACCGTGACCAGACGCTGACTTGCAATAGCGGGCACAGCATCCTTGCAATAGCGGGCAAAGCATCGCCCGCTCCCGCGGACCGGTTCGGTGAACAACGAATCAACTACAACCCGGGTACCGTGGACGATTGGCCAGCGTGGCGTTTGCCCTTTGGTAACCCAACTATGACACAACTATCGGAAGTGCGAGGCCAGTTCGATGGGAGGTGCGCAGAGCACCATGCTCCAGCCCCAGGTTGACGCGACAGCAAGCCCACTGCTGCGAGCCGGCCATGCCCCCCAGGTCCGCACGCTCGTCGACATCCTGACGGCCACCGCACTCACCCACCCGGACGCCCCCGCCATCGATGACGGCCAGGTGGTGCTCTCCTACCTGGAGCTGGTGGTCGAGATCGAGAAGACCATGGCCCGGCTCGCCACGGCGGGCGTGCGACCCGGCGGCCGGGTCGGCGTGCGTCTGCCGTCGGGCACACGCGGGCTCTACATCACCATCCTCGCCGTCTTGTACACCGGCGCCGCCTACGTGCCGGTCGACGCCGACGACCCCGACGAGCGCGCCCAGCTGGTCTTCGGCGAAGCCCAGGTCACCGCAATCGTGACCGCCGAAGGGATCGAGACCACCTCCGCAGGCATCCGAGCGGCCGAGCGGGACACGCGCGACGACAGCTGGTCCACGCTGCCTACCCCCGACGACGATGCCTGGATCATCTTCACCTCCGGCTCCACCGGAACGCCGAAAGGTGTTGCCGTCACCCACCGCAATGCCGCAGCCTTCGTCGACGCCGAAGCCGACCTGTTCCTGCGCGACGCCCCGATCGGTCCCGGTGATCGGGTCCTCGCCGGCCTCTCGGTCGCCTTCGACGCGTCCTGTGAGGAGATGTGGCTGGCCTGGCACAACGGCGCCTGCCTTGTCCCCGCCCCGCGCGATCTGGTGCGCACCGGCGCCGATCTCGGTCCCTGGCTGGTGCGGCGCGAGATCAGCATCGTCTCGACTGTGCCGACCCTGGCGGCGACCTGGCCGGTCGAGGCGTTGGAGGCGGTACGCCTGCTGATCTTCGGTGGCGAGGCCGTGCCGCCGGAACTTGCCGAACGCCTTGCCGGAAATGGTGATTCGAATCGCGAAGTGTGGAATACCTACGGCCCCACCGAGGCGACAGTCGTCGCCTGTGCCGCGCTGCTGAACGGCCAATGGCCGATCCGGATCGGGCTTCCGCTCAACGGCTGGGACCTCGTCGTGGTGGACCAGGCGGGAAACCCCGTGGCTGAGGGCGAATCCGGCGAACTGGTCATCGGCGGGGTCGGCCTCGCGCGCTATCTCGATCCGGCCAAAGACGCCGAGAAGTACGCCCCTCTGCCCTCGGTCGGTTGGGACCGCGCCTACCGCAGCGGCGACCTGGTCCGCAACGACAGCACCGGGTTGGTCTTCCTCGGCCGCGCAGACGATCAGATCAAGCTCGGCGGCCGCCGCATCGAGCTCGGCGAGATCGACAACGCGCTCCAGCGTCTTCCCGGTGTCACAGGTGCCGCCGCCGCGATCCGAACCACCGAGGCAGGCAACAAGATCCTGGTCGGCTATCTGACCGGTCCGACGCAGGACTTCGACACCAAAGCCGCGAGGGCCGTTCTCACCGAACAACTTCCATCCCCGCTGGTCCCCAGACTCGCGGTGGTCGACGAGCTGCCCACCCGCACGTCCGGCAAGGTCGACCGTGACGCGCTGCCCTGGCCGTTGCCCAACTCCGCAGACGACGATGACGACAACGACCTGACCGGCACCGCGCAATGGGTTGCCGAACTGTGGAGTGCGACCCTCGGCGCGCAGATCGGCGACCTCGATGCCGACTTCTTCGACCTGGGTGGCGGCTCACTCGCGGCGGCGCAGCTGGTCACCGCCCTGCGCGAGCGGTATCCGCGGATCGCCGTCGCCGACCTCTACGACCATCCCCGCCTCGGCGCGCTAGTGGAACTGCTCGAACAGACCGCTCCCGCGGTCGCCGTCGCGGACCGGGTGGTGCGCCCGACACCGCTGCCTGCCCAAGCGGCGCAGGTACTCGCCACCATCCCGCTGACCACCCTGACCGGCCTGCAGTGGCTCACCTGGCTCGCGATAGTCGGCAATATCGCGGGCTGGTCGGGCTCGCTGCCGTGGTTGCCGCATCTGTCTTGGTGGTGGACGCTGGCCGCGTTTCTGCTGTTCATCTCCCCGCCCGGCCGCATGATGATCTGTGTGGCCGGCGCCAGACTGCTGCTGCGCGGCGTCCGGCCAGGCCGCTATCCGCGGGGCGGCTCGGTGCACCTGCGCCTGTGGGCGGCGGTCCGGCTGTCGGAGGCCAGCGGCGCCGAGAACCTCTCCGGCGCCCCGTGGATGGTGCCGTTCGCCCGTGCGCTCGGCGCGAGGATCGGCAAGGGCGTCGACCTGCACACGCTTCCTCCGGTCACCGGCATGCTCGAACTCGGCGACGGGTGCAGCGTGGAACCGGAGGTCGACCTGTCCGGGTATTGGATCGACGGCGACGCGGTACATCTCGGCCCGATCACCATCGGTCCCGGCGCGGTCGTCGGTTCTCGTTCGATCCTGTTGCCCGGCAGCAGGATCGGAAAGAACGCCGAGATCGCGCCCGGCTCCGCGGTGTCGGGCAAGGTGAAGGCCGAGCAGGAGTGGGCGGGCTCGCCTGCCGTGAAAATCGGTAAGGCCCAGCACCGCTGGCCACAACACACGCCGGGCCGGGCCCGGCATTGGGTCGGCATCTTCGGCGTCACGTCGGTCGTGCTGGCCGCTGTGCCGATCCTCGGCCTCAGCGCCGGCGGCGCGTTCATCGCCTGGTTCATCCGCGACACCCGCACGCTGGGGGGCGGTGTGGGCCGCGCCTTCGCGATCCTGCCGGTCGCGACCCTGCTCAGCCTCGGCGTGTACGCGGCGGCGACAATCATCGCCGTCCGCCTGCTCAGTATCGGCCTGACCGAGGGCTACCACCCGGTGCGCAGCCGGGTCGGCTGGCAGGCCTGGGCCACCGAGCGACTGTTGGATTCCGCGCGCACCTTCCTGTTTCCGCTGTACGCGAGCCTGCTCACGCCGCTGTGGCTGCGCCTGCTCGGTGCGAAGATCGGCAAGAGCGTCGAGGTGTCAACGGTGCTGCTGCTGCCGAAGTTCACCACCGTCGCCGACGGTGCGTTCCTCGCCGACGACACCATGATCGCCGGCTACGAACTCGGTGGCGGTTGGCTGCGCATCGGCGAGGCCAAGGTTGGCAAGCGCGCGTTCCTCGGCAACTCCGGTATGACGGCGCCTGGCCGTCGTGTCCCGAAGAACGGCCTGGTCGCGGTGCTGTCGGCAGCGCCGTCCAAGGCCAAGGCCGGCTCGTCCTGGTTGGGCAGCCCACCGGTCCGGCTGCGGCGCGCGGCGGAGAGCACCGACACCGCGCGCACCTTCGACCCGCCTGCGCGATTACGCGTCGCTCGCGGCATCGTCGAAACCTGCCGCTTGATCCCGGTCCTGGTGACCTTCGCCATCGGCCTCGGCGTGCTGTTCACCCTCGCGTGGCTCGCACAGACCTTCGGCCATCTGGCCGCCGGGCTGCTCAGCGGCCTCGTGCTGCTGGGCGCGGGCGCGGGCGCAGGGATTAGCGCGGTGGTCGCCAAATGGTTGCTGGTTGGGCGGATCCGCGCCGAGGCGCATCCCCTGTGGAGTTCGTTCGTGTGGCGCAACGAGGTCTCGGACGCCTTCGTGGAAACCGTTGCCGCGCCGTGGTTCGCGCGCGCCGCGACCGGGACACCGGTGCTGAACCTCTGGCTTCGCGGCCTCGGCGCGACAATCGGCCGCGGGGTATGGTGCGAGTCCTACTGGCTACCGGAGGCGGACCTGGTGACTCTCGGCGACGGCGCGACCGTGGAACGAGGCTGCGTGGTGCAGACCCACCTGTTCCACGATCGAATCATGGCCATGGACACCGTCGCCCTCGGCGCGGGTGCCACCCTCGGTCCGCACTGCGTCGCGCTGCCCGCGTCCGCCCTCGGCGACGGCGCGACCATCGGTCCGGCCTCCCTGGTCATGCGCGGCGACACGGTGCCGGCCTCGACGCGCTGGTGGGGCAACCCGATCGCGCCCTGGTTCACGGGCGACCCCGGAGCACGCTGATGCCGGGCAAGTTCTACGAGGCCCCCGTCGACGAGTACCTACCGCAGAACGGCAATCGGGGCTATCGGGTATCGCGGTACGAACTCGAGCTGGCCTACAAGGTGTCCAGCAACCGGCTGACCGGCCGGGCCGCGATCATCGCGGTAACCACCGCCGTGCGCCCACGGTTCGCGCTCGACCTTTCCCAGGCACTTACCGTCTCGAAGGTGCTCGTCAACGGGACCAAGGCCGTCAAATTCACCCACCAGCACAGCAAATTGGTGATCACGCCGCCGGACCGGATTCCGGCGGGCGGCATGCTGTCGCTGGTGGTGCAGTACGGCGGCACCCCGAAACCGGTGCGCGGACCGTGGGGGGAGGTCGGCTGGGAGGAGCTAGCCGAGGGCGCGCTCGTGGCGAGTCAGCCCAACGGCGCCGCCTCCTGGTTTCCCTGTGACGACCACCCGAGTTCCAAAGCGACCTACCGGATTTCGATCACTACGGACTCGCCGTACTTCGCGCTGGCCAACGGCACACTGCTGCGCAAGCAGGCCAAGGCCAGCCAGACGACCTGGGTGTACGAGCAATCCGAGCCGATGTCGAGCTACCTTGCGACCATCCAGATCGGCCCCTATCGCAAGCATCGCGTCGGCTCCTCGCACGGCCTGGTGCCGATGCAGGCCGTAGTCCCGCCTCGGCTGCGCGCCAACTTCGAGCACGACTTCGCCCGTCAGCCGCGGATGCTGGAAGTCTTCAACGACAAGTTCGGCCCCTATCCGTTCGAGGGGTACACGGTGGTGGTCACCGACGACGAGCTGGAAATCCCGATCGAGGCGCAGGGCATCTCCATCTTCGGCGCCAACCACTGCGACGGCCGCCGCGGCGCCGAGCGGCTGGTCGCGCATGAGCTTGCGCACCAGTGGTTCGGCAACAGCCTCACCATCCGGCAGTGGCGCGACATCTGGCTGCACGAAGGCTTCGCCTGTTATGCGGAGTGGATCTGGTCGGAGGAAGCAGGCGGGCCGACCGCAGACCAGATGGCCCGCGCCGCTCGACACAACCTGTCACGTGAGCCGCAGGACATCGTGGTCGGCGACCCAAGGCCGCAGCGGATGTTCGACGACCGGGTGTACAAGCGTGGCGCACTGACCCTGCACGCGCTGCGCCTGGAACTCGGCGGCGCGACGTTCTTCGAACTGCTGCGGGAATGGACGATCCGCTACCGCCACTCCTCGGTGACCACGGAGGAGTTCACCGACCTGGCCGGGCACTACAGCCTGGTGCCGCTGCGCCCGCTCTGGGACAACTGGCTGTTCGCCGAACCACTGCCTCAGCTTCCGCCGTACGGCGGTATGTCGACGGCCTGATCAGAACACCAGGTAGCGCCCGGCAAGCTCTTCGACAAGCGGGTCGTCGTCGGCGACGTTCGCCAGCGCGTCGAGATCGGTTTCGACGGAGATCTGCCGCGGGTCGTCGTGCTCCATGTCCGGGGGGCCGTCCTCTTCGAGCTGGCGGAGCAACTTCGCTCGCACCCGGTCCTTCAGTGAATCACTCATAATTGCAGCTTGCCCGGTCCGCGCCAGGGGAATCGCCCTGGCCTCGACGAGTGCGGCAGCGGTCGTCGGAGTCTTCGCGCTCGAACCGGCGGAACGCCTGCCGGCCATCGGGGATCACGGCGACCGCGACCCGAGCAGCAACGCCAGCGAAAAGAGCTGGAAAAGTAGCCAATTCACGCCCACACCTAGACCGGTGTGAACAAGGTCCCCCACGGTGTATTGCGCAGCACGGTGTAGACCGCCAGCAGCGCGAAGAACGTCCACATCGTGACGCGGCTGATCGAGGGCAACCGCATCCGCTGACCGCGCCAGGCCCGGACAGTCCAGTCCCCCACCCACAGCACGAACGCGAGGATCAGCGGAATCGCCAGCAGGTTGCTGTGCAGCGCATCCAGCACCTGCCCATCGGTGAGATTATGCACGGCGCGCATGCCGCCACAGCCCGGGCAGTACCAACCGGTCAGCGCATAGACCGGGCAGGTGCCGTACGAGCCTTCGACGTGCGGATCCCGCAGGTGCAGCAGTACACCGGCACCCACGCCGACGCTCGCCACCAGCAGCGGAACCGCCACCCCGCGCCAACCGGACCTCGGCTGCGTTGTCGAGTCCGTCACGAGCTCGGGAGCAGTGTGCGCGATATCCACAGGATCAACCGTAACCGCGGTCCGGTCCGTGCCGCCACAGCGCAGGAGTGGTTCGCTACCTCGGCGCTCCACGCGGGTGTCCGAAAGACGTTCGCGCGCGCCGGTTTCGCTTCAGCCGCCCAGCGCCGCTATCTCGGCTGCGTGAACCGCAGCACGTTGCCGGACGGGTCGGTCCCTGCGAATCCCGGGGCCCATCCGGACTGTCCGCCAGGCAGGCCAAATCGGCATAGTGGTAGCTCTTGTCCGCTGGCTCGGGCGAACTGCCTCGCTGCCGATGTTTTCTTTCCGGTGAAAGCTTTGGCCGGACGGAATTCGGGGTACTCCACGGTACAAGCCAGGAATTCCGCCATGGCGTGCTTGCAGTAGCAAGCACCTTGCTTGCGTTGTACTGTGGCGGTGGACACAAAGGAGTGCTCGATGCTGGTGAAGTCGATGAGGACGCTGGCGGACGCGCGCAATGGCGCGCTGACCGCCGCTTACCGGGCGGGACTGCGATCTCGCACCTATCGGACCGCGGCACTGAATCCCCCTACCGCTGCGTGTGCGGTCATCCCGGTCACCACGAAGGACGGCGCCCGCCTGCGAGTGCACGCCTATGGTCCCGCGGACGGCGACGTCATCGTCCTGATTCACGGCTGGAGCTGCAGCATCGAGTACTGGAATCCCCAGATCAACGCCTTCGCCGACCGGTATCGCGTGATCTGCTACGACCAGCGCGGCCACGGCGAGAGCGAACTCGGCCCAGTCCTGCCCTGCAAAGAGACGCTGGCCGACGACCTGTCGTCCGTCCTGGACGCCACGCTCCGCCCCGGGCAGCGAGCGGTGCTCGCGGGCCACAGCATGGGCGGAATCGCCCTGCAGGCGTGGGCCGATCGCTATCCCGAGCAGGTGCGCCAGCGGGCCGCCGCGGTCGTTCTGTTGAACACCTCCCCAGGTAACATCCGCTACGACACCGACCTGCTCCCGCTGCTGAACAAGCCGCTGACCCTGGCAAACCGGCCGGTCACGGTACTCGGCGCCAGCGTACGCATGCCGAGCATCGTCGCCGAGACCCTCCTCACCGCCCCGGTGCCGTTGCCCGGCGGCTGGCCCGTTGCCGCACTGCTCAAGGCGCGCGTGATGTCCAGGAACGCGACCGTGGACGAGGTGGTCTTCGCGCTCGGCATCGTGCGGTCCTGTCGCCCGCTCACCCGCGGCAGGCATGCCGCCGCGCTCGCCGACATGGATCTCACCGGCGCCGCCGCGCACCTCACCGTCCCCACCACGGTGATCGCGGGCGCGCACGACCGTCTGCTGCCCGAGCGGATGTCGCGCCGCATCGCCGACATCCTCACCGACACCGGCCATCTGGCCGCGTACCACGTGTGGCCCACCGGCCACCTGGGCAACATCGAGGCCGCCGACCGCTTCAACAAGGAATTGGCGAGCATCGCCCAACGCGCCCACGTACGCTCCGCCGCCGCGGGCTGACCTCGAGAACGTTGCCCTTGGCCGATCAACGGACCTGTCGGTCACCGGAACCGCTCGCATCGTCGAAGGCGGCGCCCCCGAACTCCCGACCGAAATGGCCAAGACGCCGGCCAGCGCGAACGCTGAATTCCCACCCGCCTACCCCCCGCCCGGCCTGCTCACCCGCATCCGAATCGTAAAGATCGGTGGCATCGGACCATGGGCGCCCTGAGCCCCGGTTCGGACATACGTACTACGTAGCGTGTCGCACCACAGTGGGCAGTAAAGCGGAGATTCTGCCAGTCGATCCCGCGACTTTCCCCCGCTCGTCCCGCAGCGGAATATCACGCACTCTCGGATACCGACGTCTCGTCACCCCGATCTTCCAGAGGCGGGCCCTGCTGCGGGCCGATGACGGGTTCGAACTCGGCCGAATATACCTCGAAGCGCGGACGCCATGCCTCCGGTGCAGGCGCGAGACCGGCGAGCTGGTCCAAGCAGGTATCCCAGCCGGCGGCATTGCGGGCTGCAACATCCGGCGCCAGCTCGTTGATCAGCACAAGTCGGGTTCCACCATTCTGCGGTGACAACTCGAACCGCAACCGCTCGTCTCCCCAGGTGTATGCCAAATACTTCGGCTCATCGACCGCGAGCACTTCGCCGGTGAGCGCAATCTCGGCGTCCTCAGGCGAGAAACGGAAGGTGATCGATGCGCCGACGCGCCATGCCCCATCTTCCACGATCACGTCGCAGGGAAACCACGCCCGGAGCTCGGCGCGATCGGTAATCGCCTGCCACACCACCAACGGCGGGTCGGGAAGGTCACGTTCGAGTCGCACGGCTGGTCGCGCGCCATCGGCGAGAAGTATTGCGTCGGTCATTGCTTCCTCCGTCGGTCGAGATGTTCTTCCAGTCGATCGAGATGCGTGGCCCACAGTCGGCGATACGGCTCCAGCCAGTCATCGAGCTCGACCAGTGGCTCGGGCCGGATCCGATAGAACCGGCGCTGGGCGTCGGACCGAACCTCCACCAGCCCGGCCTCCTTCAGCACCCGCAGATGCTTGGACACCGCGGGCTGACTCATCCGCAGCCGCTCCACCAGCGCCCCCACCGGCCGCTCCCCATCCCGCAGCACATCCAGAATTGCCCGCCGGTTCGGCTCGGCCAGGACATGGAAAGCGGTCAACGTGGTCACGCTCCTATCATTCCATCGCAGTTATATAACTGTCAAGGAATATATGGGCCTCCGAACTCTCCGGGGCCTGTCCCGCTTACGTCGACGGCGGGGGGATGGAGGCGACCTCGGCGTGATTGTCGGGCCCAGCCGCCCTAGCACTCATGCGCAGGCCATCGGCGTCTGACCGATGGACGCCTCTGTCGCGGGTCGATGCGATACTGAGCCGCGATCCCGATGATCAAAGGCGTCCTCGTACCGTAGATGACGGCCGATCGCGCCATGCTCGCCCGGTACCAGCAGTAGAGGAACGGATGCGCAAACCGGAGATTACGAACGACGTGGATCTGGCAGCCAAGCTACGAGCCAGGGACGACGCGGCGTTCGAGTTTATCCTCGATTTGTGGTCGGGCGGCATGCTTCGACTGGCACAGGAATACGTCTCGACCCATGCGTCTGCGTCCGAGGTCGTACAGGAGACCTGGCTGGCGGTAATTTGTGGTATCGACGGCTTCGAAGGGCGCAGCACGCTGAAGACGTAGGTGTACCGGAATCTGGTCAATATCGCAAAGCGGCGGGGCGCCAAGGAGATTCGCAGTGTGCCGGTGAGTTCCCTGTTGCCTGCGGACGATCTCGGACCGACGGTCGACCCGAGTTTGTTCCAAGGTCCCGGCGGCGCATACCCGGGGCATTGGCAGATCCTTCCCGCCGCGTGGCCCTCACCTGAAGACGCCGTGCTCGATGGTGAAGTCAGATCTGTGATCACCGCCGCGTTGGCATCGTTACCCGCCCGGCAACGTGTGGTGATCACCATGCGGAACGTACTGGGTCACACTCCTGACGAGGTGTGCTCGGTACTCGAGATTTCTGCTGCGAACCAACGCGTGCTCCTGCATCGTGCTCGTGCTGTCGTCCGAAGCAAGCTCGCGGAGTGTTTCATCGCCAGCGGTGCGCCCGCGCCCCGGACACGACGGAAAGGAGCGACCGTGCGAGAACTGCACTGTAACGAGTTCGTCGAATTGGTTACCGACTTCTTGGAAGGCGTTATGGACGCCGCGTCGGAAGCGCGATTCCTCGAGCATCTCCGGTTCTGCGAGGGGCGCGGGCGCCACCTCGATCAACTGCGGACTACCATCGGTCGCGCTCGACCGTCGACCGGAATCCGCACTCTCGCCGCAGATCAGGGGCTCTAAGGGCATACATGACGGCGCCAACGGTGCCGAGTCGTCGAAGGAAACGAATGAACAGCACCCGCGCAACCGACCCGAGCGACACGACACCTCCGGTGAAACTGGCCGAGGCCGGCGACTTGGTCGCCGCCGCCCAGTTGCTGGTGGACTTCAACCGGGAATATGACGACCCGGCGCCCGAGCCGACCTGGCTGGCAGGGCACCTGTCCGCCCTGATCGCCGGTGGGGATACGAGTGTGCTGCTCGTCGGTGAACCCGCCGTCGGGGTTGCGGTACTCAGATTCCGGACGAGTACTTGGTCGACGGCCGCAGAAGCGTATCTTGCCGAGTTCTACGTGGTTCCCCAGCTCCGTGGGCGCGGAATCGGCTCGGCGTTCCTCTCGGTGATCCTGGACCACGCCCGACAACGCGGTGCGACCTATATCGATCTGACCACCACCGATGCCGATCATGCCGCGCGCCGCGTCTACGAAAAACACGGCTTCGATTGCCACGAGGGCCGTGGGCAAGGTCCGCTGTCGCTGTACTACGAACTCGACCTGGACTGAGCTCTGAGATCGCTCGATCAGCCCCTGCCCTCCGTGCAACTGACGAAAATGGGCTGGACCGTGTGGGTGCGCAACGTCGGTGACATAACCTGGTTGCCACCGACGGCCAGGTGTTCCGGGTATTCGAGATCGTCGGCGCATTCGCGCTCATCACCCGAGAAATCGACCTCCGCGACCGCGACCGTCGGGGTGCTGACCGTGAGCTCGACCCCGCTCGCCGAACAAGCTCGAGCGCTCGGACGGTTCCGGCCAGGCGCTGCGAACTCGCCGCCCCTCCCGGAAACCGGCCGAACTGCACCTCGAATGGGTCAGGCACCCTTGGAAATATGCCTTACCTGCATGGTGAGATTTGATGGAGCCGCCTGGGGGAATCGAACCCCCGACCTTTTCATTACGAGTGAAGCGCTCTACCGACTGAGCTAAGGCGGCGTGCCTCTCGGCCACGCGAGTCTATCGTCTCCGGCCCGGATCGCGAAAACGGGTGGTCACGGTCATTGGGCCGCGATCAGGGCCGCGGCCATGGCGGCAAGGGCGAAGCGGGGTTTCACGTTCAAGTCGAGGGCTTCGCGGCAAGCGAGGACAGCCTCGATGGAACTGAGCAGGCCCTCGGGACGCACCCGCGCGGCGAGGTCGCGGATCTGGTCGGACAGGTCCGGGTGGGTGAGGGCGACGCCGGAACCGTTGCCAGCGGCGCCGAACCGGATGGCCAGTGCATCGCGGTAGACGCCCGCTACGTCGATCAGGGCGCGGTCGAGGGCATCGCGTCCGGTGCGGGTGGCACGGGATTTCTGTCGCCGTTCCAGGTCTTTGAGTACACCCGCGGACCCGCGGGTGGCACCGGCCGCGCCCTTACCGGTGCCTCCCGCGCCCAGCGCGGTGGCGAGTTCTTCGCGTTCGCGTTCGTCGCGGGCGCCGCTCATCTGCTTGGCCTCGTCGTCGGCCGCGCGCACCAACTCGTCGGCGGCGGCGTAAGCCGCGCCGGGCTGGCCCACCGCGGCAACCAGGGCTAACGCGCGCTGACGTCGGGCGCGCGCTTCCTCGTCGGTGGCGAGTCGGCGGGCGCGACCAACGTGTCCGCCGCTGATCGAGGCGGCCCAGGTCGCGGTCTTCTCGTCCAGCTTGTCGCGCTCCTGAAGCACCCGCGCGATAGCGGGTACCGACGGCGTCACCAAGTGCACGTGTCTGCAGCGAGAACGCAGCGTCACGGAAATGTCCTCGGGATCGACCGACGGCGCGCAGAGCAGGAACACCGTCCGGTCCGGCGGCTCCTCGACCACTTTCAACAGCACGTTGCCCGCGGCCTCGGTCAACCGGTCGCCGTCCTCGATGACGACCACTTGCCAACGCCCCGTGCTCGGCCTGCGCGAGGCGATCTGCACGATCGCGCGCATCTCCTTGGTGCTGATGCTCAGTCCCTCGGGCACCACTCGACGAACGTCGCCGTGCGTGCCCGCCATGGTTGTCGTGCAAGCATGACACCTGCCACACCCAGGGATCTCCGGGTCGGTGCACTGCAATGCGGCCGCGAAGCACAGCGCCGCAACGGATCTGCCCGATCCTGGCGGTCCGGTGAACAGCCACGAATGAGTCATCGCTCCCGCGACCACGCCCCCGCGAGCCGCGATCGCAGCGGCCGTCAGCTCGGACTCGACCGTATCCTGGCCGACCAACCGATCGAAGACACCCGCCACGTCGTACACCATAGCCGCCCACACCGACACATCTGTCCGGACATCGGTCGCCGTACGCGCTGGCTAAGAGGCGCGCTGATGCGTGCTGTTCGCGCCGTCGAGCGCCTCACGGATGATATCGGCGTGCCCGGAATGATGCGCGATCTCCCGCAGGATGTGCAGCACTGTGTAGCGCACCGACTGCCAGATTCGGTCCGGCGTCCACGGCGTGGTCGGTGTGGGGATCGAGGTGTCCAGGCTGTCCACCCAACGGATCAGCTCCGCCGTCGCCGCGGCGACCTCGTCCCAGGTAGCCAGCAGCCCGGCGACGGTCTCGTCGGCCGCCATGACGTACTCGCCCGCGAACTTCGCGAGGTCCATTTCCGCATGCTCATCGCGCTCCACGATCACCGTGGTCCAGTGCTGTTCACAGCTGATCAGGTGATGCAGCAGACCGCCAAGGGTCAACTCGCTCACCGTGGTCGACCGCCGCGCCTGCTCGTCGTCGATGCCGCGCAGGGTGATCCGGAAGAGCTCGCGCTGATCGGCGAGCATCGCCACGAGATCCTCGCGTTCCTGTTCTGTACTCATGGCGCTCAGGCTACGGCCGATACCCCGCGGCGCGAATTCACGACCTTCCGGTGCCGGTCTTCTTCGCCGTCGCCTTCTGCGCCGCTGTCTTCTTGGCCACCGTCTTGGTGGTCGTCGCCTTCTTGGCGGCGGTCTTCTTAGCAGCTGTCTTGGGCGGGGTCTTCTTTGCCGCGGTCTTCTTGGCCGCCTTCTTCACCGGTCCGCGCGCCCGCCGATCAGCGAGCAACTCCATCGCTCGCTCCGGGGTGATCGACTCGATCTCGTCACCCTTGCGCAGCGTCGCGTTGGTCTCACCGTCGGTGACGTACGGACCGAAACGGCCGTCCTTGATCACCATCGGCTTGCCGGTGGCCGAGTCGTCCCCCAACTCACGCAGCGGTGCCGCGGTAGAGGCCTGCCGCCCGCGCCGCTTGGGCTCGGAGTAGATCTTCAGCGCCTCTTCCAGCGACACGGTGAAGATCTGATCCTCGGTGTTCAGCGACCGCGAGTCGGTGCCCTTCTTCAGATACGGCCCGTACCGCCCGTTCTGCGCGGTGATCTCCTCACCGGTGGCCGGGTCGGTACCGACCACACGCGGCAATGACAGCAGCTCGAGCGCGTCGTCGAGCGTTATGGTCGCCAGGTCCATCGACTTGAACAGGGAACCGGTGCGCGGTTTCGGCGCGGCGGCCTTCTTCGCGGTCTTCTTGGCGGGCACCTGGCCGTCCTCCGGCAGGATCTCGGTGACATACGGACCGAAACGCCCTTCCTTGGCAACGATCTCGTGCCCCGACTCGGGATCGATACCGAGCGAACGTCCTTCCTGCGGTGTCGCGAAGAGCTTCTCGGCAACCTCGGGCGTCAGCTCATCCGGCGGAAGGTCGTCGGGCAGGTTGGCCCGCTGCGAAACCGAATCCCCTTCGGGATCATCGGGATTGGCGACCAACCGCTCCAAGTACGGCCCATACTTGCCTACTCGGACGACGACGTCACGTCCCTCGGAATCGCTGAACAGCTTGATGGAGTTGATCTCTCGTGCGTCGATGTCGTCGAGCCGCTCGCCGACCATCTTCTTCAGCCCGCCCGACCGCGCGACCGAACCCTCGACGCCGTGATCGCCACCGAAGTAGAAGCTGGACAACCAGTTTCCGCGCTGCTCACGTCCGCCCGCTATGGCGTCGAGATCGTCCTCCATGGCGGCGGTGAAATCGAAGTCGACCAGCCGACCGAAATGTTCTTCCAGCAGGCCGATCACGGCGAACGCGACCCAGGATGGCACCAGCGCGCTGCCGCGCTTGTACACATACCCGCGGTCCAGGATCGTCTTGATGATCGACGAATACGTCGACGGACGACCGATACCGAGTTCTTCGAGCGTCTTGATCAGCGACGCCTCGGTGTAGCGAGCGGGCGGATTCGTGCTGTGCCCATCAGGGTTCAGCTCGACCGCGGTGACGCCCTGCCCCTCCTCCAGCGCGGGCAGGCGCGATTCGGCGTCGTCGGACTGACCACCCGCCTCCTCGTCCACGCTCTCCACGTAGGCCTTCAAGAAGCCGGGGAAGGTGATGGTGCGGCCGGAGGCGGAGAACACGCATTCCTCGCCCGTGCCCGCGACGCCGGTGATACGCAGCGTCAGCGTGGTGCCCCTGGCGTCGGTCATCTGCGAGGCGACGGTGCGCTGCCAGATGAGTTCGTACAGCCGGAACTCGTCGTTGTCCAGCCGCGAGTGCAGCTGGCCAGGCGTAGCAAACGTATCGCCGGCGGGCCGGATCGCCTCGTGCGCCTCCTGCGCGTTCTTCACCTTGCGGTTGTATTGCCGCGCAGTCGAGTGCACGTACTCGGCGCCGTACAGTTGCGTCGCCTGTGAGCGAGCCGCGGCGATCGCCGACTCCGACAGCGTGGTCGAGTCGGTACGCATATAGGTGATGTAGCCGTTCTCATACAGCCGCTGCGCGACCCGCATGGTCCGCTCGGACGTGAAGCGCAGTTTTCGCCCGGCCTCCTGCTGCAGCGTCGAGGTCATGAACGGCGGGTACGGCTTGCGGGTGTACGGCTTGGCCTCCGCGGAGGAGACCACCAGGTCGGCGCCGTCCAGCCCCTCGGCGAGACGCCGGGCGTAGCCCTCGTCCAGCACGATGACGCCATTGGTGCCCTTGAGTTGTCCGTCCGAACCGAAATCCCGGCCGGATGCGACCCTCGCGCCGTCGACCGCGACCAGTCGCGCGCCGAAGGTCCTCGGGTTGGCGGCCTCGGCTTCCTCGCCGGTGCCCGCGTCCAGCTTGGCGGCAATGTCCCAGTACTCGGCCGAGCGGAACGCCATCCGCTCGCGCTCACGTCGCACGATCACCCGGGTGGCGACCGACTGCACACGGCCTGCCGATAGCCGGGGCATGACCTTCTTCCACAGCACCGGGCTGACCTCGTAGCCGTAGAGCCGGTCCAGGATGCGACGGGTCTCCTGAGCGTCGACCAGGTCGCTGTCGAGTTCGCGGGTGTCCGCGGCGGCTGCCTGGATGGCGGGCTCGGTGATCTCATGGAACACCATTCGCCGGACCGGCACCTTGGGCTTGAGCGTCTCGAGCAGGTGCCAGGCGATGGCCTCGCCCTCGCGGTCGGGGTCGGTGGCCAGATAGAGTTCGTCGGCGTCCTTCAGCAGGCTCTTCAGCTCGGTGACCTTGGCCTTCTTGTCCGGGCTGACGACATAGATGGGCTCGAAGTCGTTGTCCACGTCTACGCCGAGGCGCGCCCAGGACTGCCCTTTGTACTTGGCGGGAACATCCGCCGCGCCACGCGGCAGATCCCGGATATGACCGACCGACGCCTCGACCATGTAGTTACGACCGAGGTAGGGCGCGATCTTGCGGGCCTTGGTCGGGGACTCGACGATCACGAGACGACGCAGGGGACGGCCCTGGTCGGCTGCACCGCGGTCTCGTGTTGCCACCGGCGAATACACCTTTCCTAATCGACCCGCGCTGCGTTGTTTCGCGCTGTGCGCGGCTGGGGCAAGCGGCGGCGACAGCTGGACGTTGCCACCAGACACGTTTATACCTTGACGCCGCATGCGGTCGAGTGCTTGCGACTCGAACCACTGAGCGTACGCGCGTCAGTGCGGATCAGTATGCCTTGTCTTTTCGCCACACCTGCGCCGCGGCGTGCTCCGGCGGGCCTTCCACCGTTCGCGCGGGCCGTGTCCAACCCCAGATATAGCTCGTCCCCCACCTCCGGTATCGGCGGTGAGGGACGAGCGGTGGATCCTTTCGGCACTCAGCTGAGCGCGCGAACTCCGGTGGCCTGTGGGCCCTTAGTGCCCTGGCCGACCTCGAACTCGACCTTCTGGTTCTCCTCGAGGGTACGGAAGCCCGAACCCTGGATCTCGGAGTAGTGGACGAAGACGTCAGCGGAGCCGTCCTCGGGCGCGATGAAGCCGAACCCCTTCTCCGCGTTGAACCACTTCACAGTTCCCTGTGCCATTCTGTTCCTTCTCTTTTCTTACCGGAACGGCGGACAACTGGGTTCGTCCACCGGGTCCGTTCCGACCGCTGTACTGTTGGTTCCCCCTGCAGGAAAGCACCTAGCACACCGTTCGCAACATCGATCCTGCTGACGGTTTGGACTTTGGATCCGTCCCTCGAACACAGAAGCTTGCGACCAGGAACCAGTGAACCATGTCTTCGAGCAATTCAACAGTCGAGTTAGCGACAATTTGCAAAAAAGTTGATCTTGCGAATGCGCAGGTAAGGGACACAATGGCCGAATCTGGACCTGAAGTTCGTTTGCTCCTCGATAACCGAGTCATCGTTCGGCAAACGGGCTGTGACCCAGGTCGCTATTGGGTATCGAAATGGCAGGTAGGCCTTCCCAAGCGCACACGTTTCACACTATTCGTGCGTGTCGCGGAGCCTGTCTGATGAATCCGGCGGAGTCGGCAGGCCATTCGGAGCCTCGAACCGGCCTCAGCTACGGCGCATCGTTGCTGAATCGTGTCCTGATCGGTGTCCCGGATAACGACCCCAGGCTGACCCATGTCGTCGAGCTCTCCGCGCGGGCCGCTGATGTCACCACCTGGCCGACATGGGCGTCGCCGGAAGTGGTTACGGCATTACATGACACAGGCGTCGACACGCCGTGGACTCACCAAATCAGGACGGCGGATCTCGCGTACCAGGGAAAACATGTGGTCATCAGCACCGGAACCGCGTCGGGTAAGTCGCTCGGGTATCAGCTTCCGGTGCTCACCGCGCTGCAACGGGATCCGAAGGCCACCGCGTTGTATCTGGCGCCCACCAAGGCGTTGGGCGCCGATCAGCTTCGCGCCGTCGGCGCGCTGACCCACGAGGGTTCGCTGCGCGACGTCCATCCGGCCACCTACGACGGCGACACCCCGGCTGAGATCCGACAGTGGGTGCGCGCCAACGCACGGTGGATTTTCACCAACCCGGACATGCTCCACCTGGGAATTCTGCGGTCGCACCAGCGCTGGGCCCGGGTGCTGCGCAGGTTGCGCTATGTGGTCGTCGACGAATGCCATGCCTATCGTGGGGTTTTCGGCTCGCACGTGGCGTTGGTGCTGCGCAGGCTGCGGCGGATCGCGGCACGGTACGGCGCCGATCCGGTGTTCGTGCTGTGCTCGGCGACCACGGCCGAACCAGCGGCGACCGCGTCCCGGCTGATCGGCGCGCCCTGTGCCGCGGTCACCGAGGACGGCTCCCCTCAGGGTCCGCGGACCATCGCACTGTGGGAGCCGCCCCTGCTCACCACGGTGACCGGCGAAAATGGCGCGCCGGTACGCCGGGCGGCCACCGCGGAGGCGGCGCGGATCCTGGCCGACTTGGTGACGGAAGGGGCACGGACCTTGGCGTTCGTGCGCTCGCGCCGAGCCGCCGAACTGACCGCGATGGACGCAAGGAGGCGGTTGACCGAGGTCGATCCGGCCCTGGCCGAGCGGGTCGCGTCCTATCGCGCGGGATATCTCGCGGAGGATCGGCGTGACCTGGAGTCGGCGCTGTCGGATGGGTCGCTGCTCGGCGCGGCAACCACGAACGCGTTAGAACTCGGGGTCGATATCGCGGGGCTGGACGCCGTGGTGATCTCCGGATTTCCCGGCACCGTCGCATCCTTCTGGCAGCAAGCCGGACGTGCCGGACGGCGCACCCATGGATCACTGGTCCTGCTCGTGGCCAGGGACGATCCGCTGGACACTTACCTGGTCCACCACCCGGAGGCGCTGCTGGACAAGCCGGTCGAGGCCACCATCACCGATCCGCACAATCCCTATGTGCTCGGGCCGCAACTGCTCTGTGCCGCGCTGGAACTGCCGCTCACCGATACCGAGGTAGCGGAACTCGGCGCGCGCGAAGTGCTGGACGACCTGGCCGAGAAGGGGGTGATCAAGCGGCGCGCAGTGCGGGAAGGCGCGCGGTGGTACGTGACCGCCGATACACAGCCACACGACGCGGTCGACGTACGCGGTGGAATCGGGAATCCGGTGGCCATCGTGGACGGCGAGACCGGCAGGCTGCTCGGCACCGCCGACGCAGGCCGAGCACCAGCGACCCTGCACGAGGGTGCCGTGCACCTACACCAGGGCGACACCTACGTAGTCGACGAGCTGGACCTCGAAGGCGGCGTTGCCTTCGTGCACGCGTCCGAACCGGGATGGACCACCAGCGCGCGGCAGGTCACTTCGATCGCCATCGACACAGTGACCGAGCATCACCGCCACGGTCACGTGACGACCGGACTCGCCCAGGTGCGGGTCACCAGTCAGGTGGTCGGCTACCTGCGCACACTGGTCACCGGCGAAGTGCTCGACCTGGTCGAACTCGATCTGCCCGCGCAGACGCTGCCCACCACGGCGGTAATGTACACCGTGACGCCGGAGTTATTGACGCAGGCCGGAATCGAACCTCAGGACGTTCCCGGAGCACTGCACGCGGCCGAGCACGCGGCAATCGCCCTGTTGCCCCTGGTGGCGACCTGCGACCGCTGGGATATCGGCGGTGTCTCCACCGCCGAGCACCCGGACACCGGCCTGCCCACCGTCTTCGTTCACGACGGCCAGCCCGGAGGGGCGGGCTTTGCCGAGCGGGGATTCGCCCGACTGCGGCACTGGCTTTCCGCGACCCTCGCGGCCATCGAGCTGTGCGGATGCGCGGGCGGGTGCCCGTCCTGCGTCCAATCGCCCAAGTGCGGCAACGGGAACCATCCGCTGAATAAGGCGGGTGCGGCGCGGCTGCTCACGGCCGTGCTGGCCGAGCTGCCCGCGATGTGAAAGCCGCCGCGCTCGATTTCATGACGACGTCGAGCCGAGCATGTAACCGGTTGCCCGCCCGCCCGGGAGATCTCCGGGATCACCCAGGTGCGTTCGAGTGGAATGGATCCGCTTCACCCCTCTCCGAATAAAAAGGAATAGATTCATGTTAACTAAACTATTGCCACACTGCCATTTGCGAACATGCGCATTCATTCGTTCCGGTTATCCGCCTCCGCACGGAGAATTCGCTAGTCCGCATTAATCCCGCCAGCAGAATTACCGATTTCCGCTACTCCTGACAACGACCGACTGAACGCGCGCGGCACTGCCTCACTCTTCAACTGGACCGGCGCGCGCGACCGCGGAAACTATCCGATCTCCAAACAGACCTATTGGTACATTTCTTTCGACAGTGACCGTCACATCCCACTCCGCGGCCGCGCAGCCTTCGAGCCGCGAGCCCATCCGCCGCGCCACCTGTTCCGCCTCGACGCACGCGGCCTCCAGCCCTTCCGCCAATACGCCTGCCGCGGCGAGCGACGCAAGATCCGCCGCCGCCTGCGCCCGATGTCGCGCCACCACGACGACCCCCAGCTGGCCGATCAGCAGAGTGGCGCCGATCAGCGCCACCAGCCCCAAGCACGCGAACACGGTCGCTACGCCCTCCTCCGCGGACCCATGACGAACTTCCGCCGCGGAACGTCGCGCACGCTGACCCGCGCCGTCGTCGACCTCGGGGTCCGGTGGAGCCGCGTACTCACCAATTACAGCGTTGACCATCGATGTCGGTTCCCCGCCCGAGCGCGGCACTGTTTCTCGGTTCACCCTCGCATGAACCACCCCGCATCCCGGGTTCACGATGCCGCGCCCGGCTCGAGAGTGGCGACCGCTTCGGCGCGGAGAGTGAGCAGCGGCAGGAGCGGAGTACGGGAGGAGACCACAGCCGAAGCGCGGGTGCCGTCAATGCGGACAGTGATGTCCGCATCTGGCGGGGCGACACTTGCGGCCGCGCGGACAGCGTTCGAGTCATCACCGCGGGCGGCCAGGCGGGCCGCCTCTCGAGCGGCGTCGACACAGCGGACCTGCGTCGACGCCGCAAGCAGGGCACCGAGGCACAACACAATCGTCGCGACGACCACAGTGAGCCCGATCGCGGCCTCGATCGTCACAGCACCACGGTCGCCGACGACGACCGGTACACCGCGACGCTCTTCCGCACCGGCACGGGCCGCTACACCGTGGTATTGAGCGCCCGATCGATGATCTTCGTCAACGCGTTCACGATGCTGTCGCCCGTCACGACGCCATAGAGCACAGCACCGAAGGCCGCCGCCGCGATCGTGCCGATCGCGTACTCGGCCGTGCTCATGCCATCGTCCGCGACCATCGCTTGCAATATTCGCGAACGCAGTGTCATATACACAGCCCGCAGGCCCTGGCCCGCGGACCTCGTCAACCGCTCGATTCGCACCTGATTCCCCTCTCACTCCTGCCCGTGCGGCCCATCCGCGCGAGCATGTTCTCGTCGGTCGGGTGCGCGGCGTCACAGCAGCCCACCGCCGACCACTCGGCCCGCCAGTCCGATCACCACGGGGACGATGCCGAGGCAGACGAAGGCGGGAAGGAAACACAACCCGAGAGGGCCTCCGATCAGTACCCCGGCACGCTCTGCCTTCGCGGCGGCCTCGTCTTCGAGCACGCCCCTGCGCTGTTCGGCCAACTCCCCGACCGCGACCGCCAGCGACGCACCGGACCGCGCCGAGCGCCGCGCCATACGGGCAAGCGACTCGATCTGCTCCGCACCCGCACGCCCGGCCCCGTCGCGCGCAACCCGCTCCCACGCCGTGGCCGCGTCGGCGCCGAGTGCGAGCAAATCCGCTGCCCGCCGCAGAGCATCCCCCAGCGGTTCCGGCGCGCCGGGCGCCACGGCCCGCGCCGCACCCGCCATGGGGAGCCCGGCCCGTAGGCAGGCGGCCAGCAGGTCGAAGACCGAAGCTACGGCAAGCGGATCGGCCTTCCGGTCTGCTCCGTGCGACGACTCGACCGGTCCGGTGCCCGACTGCCGGAGGGCACGCAGCCGCCGACTCACCACCACCCGCCCGGGGAACAGTGCCAACCCGACCGCCAGCAACAGAAGCGGCACTATCGAACTCTCCGTGATGAACTCCATCCCCAACTCTCGTCACGAGAACTGATGTGTGAAAATGCCGCGCACACAGCACAACCCGCCACCGAACCGAGCGATGGACTGCGGGTGGGTTCGGTGTCGTCGACTGCCCGGCCATGGCCGGGCATCTCGATCCGAAACCAGGCATGGTCGATAACCCGCGCGTCGATCTCGACCTGCTGCCGCTCGCCGATCGCGGCGTGCGAAATCCGTGATGACTGGTTCGCCGAAGGGAACCTGTTCGACCCGCATCAGTTGACCGATGCGCCTTGAGTACTGAAAACCGCGTCATACCAGAACCCTTCGTGCGATCGCGTCGGTCCACAGCAGACCAGCACAAGCCAGACCGGCACCGAGTGGCAGCAGGACCACACCGATGGACGAGGCGAAGAGAACGTGCAAGGGCGAAGCGCCCATCATCTGTCCGAGAACGATCCCCAGGAATGGCAGGCCCGCCAACACCACGGCGGTCGCACGGGCACCCGCGAGCGCCGCCGTGGTGCGGCCGTGAAACCGGATGCGGCCGGCGAGATCGGCGCGCGCCGCCGACAGCAACTCCGCGAGGGCAAGGCCGTGCTGCTCGGCGACCTGCCAGGCATCTGCGATCCTGGACAGCTCCACCGCGACAATCGAATCCGGCTGGCGCAGGCCCGCCGACGTGGGGCCGCCGAGCCTGCTACGCGCGGCACCGACGGTGAACGCGCGAGCCGCGTCACCCCGTGACTCGCGTGCCGCGACCTCGGCGGCGGCACTCGGATGTGCGCCGACCCGCAACTCGCCGATCACGGCCTCCAGTGCGTCGAGCAGGTACCCGCACTCGGCGTGCCTGCGCCGGTCCCGCGTAGCCCTGCGGACCCGAAGTCCTACGGTCCCGGCGACCAGGCCGGCCGCCAGGAATGGGCCCGGCCCGAAAGCAAGCAGGCCCCCGACGCCCACCAGAGCGCATGCTCGGAAAATACCGTTCCGCGGAGGCTTTTCACGCCCACTCGATGCGGTGAATACCTGCGCGAACCGGGACCGTGAGGCCGACGCCGGGCCCATAAGCAATGCGAGCGCCAGACACACAATCGCGGCGCTCATCGGTCGAGTCGTTCGGCGAGCATGCGGGACAGTTCCTCGGCCGCAGGGGCGTCGGCAGCAGCGTGCCAGGCGGGAGTGATCCGCACCCGCCCACCGTCGTCGCGGTGCACAAGGCCGATCTCGCGGAGGCCTCGCGATCCGTCGGACCGGCGGTGCACGTGCAGGACGACCTGGACGGCTGCGGCGAGTTGGCTGTGCAGGGCCGCGCGGTCCATTCCGCCGAGGGCGGCAAGGGCTTCCAGCCGAGCGGGAAGCTCCCGCGGCGAGTTGGCGTGCACTGTGCCGGCGCCGCCGTCGTGGCCCGTGTTCAATGCGGTCAGGAGGTCGACCACCTCGGCTCCCCTGACCTCGCCGACCACGATGCGGTCGGGCCGCATGCGCAGCGCCTGCCGGACCAAGTCGCGGACGGTGACCTCACCGACGCCCTCCACGTTCGCGGTTCTGGCCACCAAGCGGACCACATGCGGATGCGGCGGTGCCAGCTCGGCCGCGTCCTCGACGCAGACGATCCGCTCGGCCGGGCGCACCGTGGCGAGCAGACCGGACAGGAGCGTCGTCTTGCCCGCGCCGGTGCCGCCGACCACGAGAAATGCCAACCGGGCCTGCACGATCCGCTGTAGCAACAGCTGTGCGTCAGCGGGCACCGCACCCGCCGCGGCGAGCTCGTCCAGCCCCTGAGTTGCGGGACGGAGGACGCGCAACGAGAGACAGGTGCCGCCGTGGGCGACCGGCGCGAGCACCGCATGCAGACGAACCCCGAATGAATCCCCCAGGGCCGCACCAGTTCCGGATAGCCTGCCGTCCACCCACGGTTGCGCGTCGTCGAGTCGCCGACCCGCCGACAGCGCCAACCGCTGCGCGAGTCGTCGGATCGCTGCCTCGTCCGGGAACGTGATGGACGTCTTCTCCAATCCGTGGCCCCGATCGATCCACACCGCGTCGGGCCCCGTTACCAAGACGTCCGCTACGTGTGGATCGTGCAGCAACGGTTCCAGCGCGCCGGCCCCGGTCATTTCCGTCTGCAACAACCGCAGTGCCCGAAGCAGGTCGGTGTCGCCGAGCACCCCACCTGCCTCCGCCCGGATAGCGGCGGCGACCTGCGCCGGATCCGGATCGCCCGTGGCTCCGGCCAGGCGCTCCCGCACCCGATCCAGCAGCTCGGAAGTCACCAACGCACTCATTGCCGCCTCCTCACCGCTGCCCCGCCGGTGCGCTCAGCACCCCGAGCACAGCATCGGCGGCATCGCGCAGTGGTCCACGGCGGCGCACCGAGACCCCGCCGCGCTCCACGCGGTGCGCGAGCCCGGTCTGCGCGCGGACGGCGGCGAGCAGCGGTAGATCGAGCACTTCGGCGACCTCGGCTCCGCGCAGACCACCGGGCGCCGGTCCGCGGACAACCAAGCCTCGGTTCGGGTTTCGACGCGCGACGTGGGCGGACACAGCCTCGGCGGCGGCGACAGCCCGCAGCCGCGCCGGGACTACCAGAACGACGAGATCCGCCGAGTCGAGCATCTGGTCGGCATGCGCGCCCCGCTCGCCCGAAATGTCGCAAACTACCAAATCGCCTGCACGGCGGCCCGCTTCGATGACCGCACGGACGGCGGCCGACCCGAGCTCACGTGGCAATCGACCCGTACCGCGGCGGCCGCAGGACAGCACCGCCAGGCCGGGGGCGGCGGTGGGCAGCGCGCCGTGCAGCGCGGCGGCGGACACGCGCCCGTCCTCCACGACCAGGTCGGGCCAGCGCGGGCCCGCCGTGGTCTCGATGCCGAGCAGCAGGTCGAGGCCACCACCGAACGGCGCGCCGTCGACCAGCAACGTTTCGTGCCGGAACCCCTCGGCGGTGGCGCGCAGCGCGAGCGCGGCGGCCAAGGTGGACGCGCCCGCGCCACTGCCCGCACCGACGAGAGCGACCACGACACCGTCGCCCGCACGGTGCTCGCCGTACTGAGCAAACATTTCGATCAGCCCCACCGCGGCCCCGGGGAGGGCGATAACTCGCTCCGCGCCGACCGACGCCGCCGCCTGCCAATCGAGCAATCCCGGCTCACCGTCGGTTACCACGACCACACCGGCCCGGCGCAGATAGCCGGCCGCTGCCGCGTCTCGTGCGGCGTTTGTGTCCAGGACTACCAGCGGAGCGCCGGTCCACGCGTGCCGGCCGACGGGGTGTGGCCGCTCGTCGAGTCCCCGCTGAGCGGCGGCCGCGACGCGCCGGACTTCGTCGCTGAGACGGTCGTCATGGATGAGCACGAGAGCCGGTGGCGGGCCACCGGCCGGCGGCGCTTCGAGGTTCATGCAGGTCAGCGTCGCCGAATTTGCACGAGGAGAGAAGGGGCGAAGTGCCGAATGTGGACAACTCGCAGGCTGTGGAGAATTCGCGCGCCACGTGAACCGCGGAACCGTCCCCGAAATAGAGGACGGCCCCAGCCGGGGGGGGAGGAGGCTGGGGCCGTCGGGGTTCAGCCCCGGGGGGTCGGGCTGAACGCGCCTGGACTATGTCCAGGTGCCACAAATACTACACCCAAGCCCCGGACACAATGCAAGTCTGTCGCCGGAGAACTTTGCAACCGTCGCGCCCCCGGCGTCTACGGGGCAAACTCACCGGTAACGTCGCGCGCTCCCTCTGGGGCCGCGCATGTCTAGGGGCGCAGCCGGACCCTGTCCGCCCCCAATCTGCGCCGGGCCGAGCGAAGGCGAGGCAGCCGCAAATCAGACACAGCCGGACCCTGTCCGCCCCCAATCTGCGCCGGGCCGAGCGAAGGCGAGGCAGCCGCCTATTCTGGTCGGGTGGACAACCCAGCCACCGCGGGCGGCCGCGTCGCCGCCTTCTTCGATCTCGACAAGACAGTGATCGCGAAGTCGAGCACGTTCGTGTTCAGCAAGCCCTTCTACGCACAAGGACTGCTGAACCGCCGCGCCGTCCTGGAGAGCAGCTACGCCCACTTCCTGTTTCTGCTGTCGGGCGCCGACCACGACCAGATGGAGCGGATGCGCGCCCATCTGACGAATATGTGCGCGGGCTGGGATGTCGAACAGGTGAAATCCATTGTGGCCGAGACTCTGCACGAACTGGTCGACCCGCTGATCTACGCGGAGGCGGCCGATCTCATCGCCGACCACAAGATCCGGGGCCACGACGTGGTGATCGTCTCGGCCTCCGGCGAGGAGATCGTCGGCCCGGTCGCGGAAGCGCTCGGCGCCTCACATACCGCGGCTACCCGCATGGTCGTCGCGGAGGGCAAGTACACCGGCGAGGTCGAGTTCTACTGCTACGGCGAGGGTAAGGTCGCCGCGATCGAAAGGCTCGCCGCCAGCGAGGGGTATGACCTGTCGCGCTGCTACGCCTACTCCGACTCGATCACGGATCTGCCCCTGCTCGGTGCGGTGGGCCATCCGACCGCGGTCAATCCGGATCGCAATCTGCGCCGCGAAGCCATGGCGCGTGGCTGGCCGATCCTCACCTTCTCCAATCCGGTGTCTCTGTGGGCGCGCTTCCAGGCGCCGTCGTCCACCACTCTTGCGGCGACGGCCGCGGTCGGCCTGAGCGCGGTGCTGGCCGGAGCCATCAGCTACCGGCTCCTGCGGCGGCGACGCTGAGTTCCGACTGCCCGCGAGCTTGCGCCCGGACGGTCACGTGGCGAACTCCCAGGCATCTGGCGACATCGCACGAGGGGCGGGGCGACCAGGCATTTAACCATGAAACACTGGATAACCCGCCGCTTATTGAATGTTTTCCGATCCCTTGATGTGAGAGCAGTCACAGTGTAGAAATGTAGCTACGGGAGGACGGAAGGCCAAGGCAGGACCGGAAGAGAAGGTACTGTCTCCCATCCCACCCTTCCCAGCACGGACACCAGGAACCCACGCGGAGCGCGCCGCGACAAGGGCAGAAGCGTTGTGGGCCTGCGAAATACGGGTATTCGACGGCGAGGGCCTCGCACAGGTTGTGGGGATGAACCGGCGATGTCTGGATTGTCGCCGAGGCCGCAGAACACAACCCACATAGCACGCTTGGTAACCGGGCGTCCGTGCTAGCGGGCGGTGAGGTCGAAAGACACGCCGCCCGCTTTGACGTATACGGACCGTTATCCCGCCGCCGAATCGGCAATCGACGTGGCCTCCCGAGCCCCGTCCTCGAGCGCGCCGCAGCACAGGATCACCCAGCTGCCCACAGCGTCCGGATCCCCGGTTCCGAATGCGGCGGCCGCATCCCGGTATGCCTGGCGCCTGCGCAACCAGAACACCTCCGGCACGCCGAGATTGTGCGGGTCCAGCCCACTCGACACCGCGACCAGGCGCGAGGCGGCCCGCGCCACTACACCGTCCGCCGTTCCGAACGGTCGCAGGGCCAGTAGCTCACCGTGCACCACCGCGGCGAGCACCGGCGCGGGCGCACCCGATCCGAGCACCGTCTGTACCAGCAGATCCAGCCGCTCCGCCACCCCCACGTCGCCGCGCGGCCTGCCGAGCAACTCCTCCTTCGGCACCAGATCGGCGGCGGCGAGCAGATGCAGCCGCGCCAGCGCCTGCAGCGGTGCCCGCTGCCAGGTGCCGACCAGATTTCGCAGCGCGTCCCCGTCCAACGCCTGTCCCACCCGCAGCGCCCCGGCCAGAATCGGATCGGCCACCCGGCCGTCGGCGGGCAGCTCGGTGCTGCCGCCGTCGATCGCAGCCGAGGATCGGGCCGCACGCACCGCGGCCTCGGCCGCCGTAGTGGGCCACCCGCGCCGGTTGGCTTTGTGCCGGTGCACCTCGGCCAGGGCGGCACGGGCCCGGTCGGCCGCGTCCCGGACACCGGGCAGATCGATGAGGGGTTGTAGCGGATCGGTCACGGCATACGAGGCTACTTCCGGTCGCGTGAACCGATCCGGCCTGCCCTATCCGGCCAGCAGGTCGCGCCCCGGGATGGCATCGAGCAGCCCGCGGGTGTACTCCTGCTTCGGAGCGTCGAACACCTCGTTCGTCGTCGCCGCCTCGACCACCTTCCCGCGCTGCATGACCAGCACGTCGTCCGCGATCTGCCGGACGACGGCCAAGTCGTGGGTGATGAACAAGTACGACAGCCCGAGTTCGGCCTGCAGATCATTGAGCAGCCGCAGGATCTGCGCCTGTACCAGCACGTCGAGTGCGGAGACCGCTTCGTCGCACACCACGACCTCGGGCCGCAGCGCGAGCGCCCGCGCGACGGCAACGCGCTGCCGCTGCCCGCCGGACAGCTCGTTGGGATAGCGCCGCAGCACAGTGGACGGCAGCGACACCTTGTCCAGCAGTTCCCTGATCGTCGCCGCACGCTGCTCGGGCGTGCCGATCTTGTGCGTACGCAGCGGCTCCTCGATGCTGCGGTAGATCGAGTACATCGGGTCGAGCGAGCCGTAGGGGTCCTGGAATATCGGCTGCACCCTGCGCCGGAACGCGAAGGCGCCGCTGCGATCCAGCTTCGCCACCTCCTTGCCGTCGAAGGTGACCGACCCGGAGGTCGGCTCGAGCAAACCGAGCACCATCTGCGCGACCGTCGACTTACCCGATCCGGACTCGCCCACGATGGCCGTCGTCATACCACGCCGCAACCGGAACGACACGTCATCCACCGCGACAAAGTCGGTCGACTTCCACGGCGTGCCGCCGCGAATCGGAAACACCTTGGTGAGGTGTTCGGCCACAACCACGTTGTCGAGAACGGCCGTTGGCTCGCCCTCGGCCGGGACCACCTGCTCGGCAACTTGCATTGCCTGCGCACGGATCTCGACCCGCTGCCGCACCGATGACAGCCGCTGCGAGGCGAGCGAAGGCGCCGAGTTCACCAGCCGCTTGGTGTACAGGTGTCGCGGTTCCCGCAGAATCCGCAGGGCCGGACCGGATTCCACCACCCGGCCGCGGTACATGACCACCAAATGTTCCGCTCGTTCGGCGGCGAGGCCGAGGTCGTGGGTGATCAGTAGAACCGCGGTGCCGAGTTCTGCCGTCAGCCCGTCGAGGTGATCGAGGATCTGCCGCTGCACGGTGACATCCAGCGCCGAGGTCGGCTCGTCCGCGATCAGCAGCTTGGGACGGCAGGCAAGCGCGATCGCGATCAGCGCGCGCTGGCGCATGCCGCCGGAGAACTCGTGCGGGTACTGGTTGACTCTGCGCGCGGCATCGGACATGCCTGCTTCCTCGAGCAGCTCGATGACCCGTCTCCTAGCCGCCTTACCTTTCGCTATGCCGTTGGCCTCGAGCGCCTCCCGGATCTGAAACCCGATCTTCCAAACCGGGTTCAGATTCGACATCGGGTCTTGGGGCACCAGACCGATGCCGCTGCCGCGCACGGCGACGATATCCCGCTTCGAGGCCGCGGTGAGGTTTTTGCCGTCGAACATGATCTCGCCGGAGGCGATCCGCCCCGTTCCGGGCAACAGATCGATGATGGCATGCGCTGTCGTCGACTTCCCGGAGCCCGATTCGCCGACAATGGCTACGGTCTGGCCCGGGTACACCGACAGGCTGATGTCACGGACCGCCGGCACCTGCTTGCCCTCCGCGGTGAAACTCACGTTGAGCCCGGTGATCTCGAGCAGCGGCTTCTGCGCGGCGTCGCTCATCGCTTCCTCGCCTTCGGATCGAGGGCGTCCCGCACGGCGTCGCCCAGCATGATGAAGCTCAGCACGGTGAGCGCAAGAGCCGTCGCCGGGTAGAACAGGATCGCCGACGTGCGGATCTCCTTCTGCCCGGAGGCGATGTCCGCGCCCCAGGACACGACCGTGCGCGGCAATCCGACACCGAGGTAGGACAGCGTTGCCTCGGTGACGATGAAGACGCCGAGCCACAGCGTAGTGACCACGATCAGCGGTCCCGCCGCGTTCGGCAGCACGTGACGCACCAGCGTCTGTATTCGGGAGACGCCCAAAGCCTTTGCTGCCGTTACGTAATCACTGTTCTTCGCCTGGATCACGGCGCTGCGGGCAATCCGTGCCGCCTGCGGCCAGGTGAACGACGCGAGGATGACGACCACCGTCCAGATCGTGCGCGAATCCAGTAGCTGCATGATGACGATGGCGGCCAGCATCAGCGGGATCGCGTAGAAGATCTCCGCGACGCGAGACACGATCGAGTCGAGCAGCCCACCGTAGAAGCCCGTGAGCGCCCCGAGCGTGCCGCCGATCAGCACGAACAGCACTGTCGCACCGAAACCGGCCAGCACGGAAGCCCGTGCGCCGTAAACGGTTCGGGCATAGATGTCGCATCCCTGCTTGTCGAAGCCGAATGGGTGTCCCGCGCCGCTCGGGTCCATGCTGAAGTCGCCGTTGCAGTATCGGGGGTCCTGGCCGGTGAACAAACCCGGCCAGATCACAACGATCAGGACGAACACGATCAGCAGCGCCGCGATGACGAAGATCGGATTGCGCCGCAACTGCCGCCACGCGTCGCGCCAGATACTGATCGGCGCGCCTGAATCCACCACCACGTCGGTGGCGAGCACCTCGACCTCGTCGGGTGGAGCGACGAAGTGTTCCTGCCCAACGCGCTCCGGGCCGGAGCCTTTGTTCGGGTCAGGCATAGCGAATCCTTGGGTCGAGTGCGGCATAGAGCAGGTCGACGACCAGATTGGAGATCAGGAAAATGACGATGAGCACCGTGACGAAGGAGACCACCGTCGGCGGTTCGCCTCTGGTGATCGCCTGGTAGAGCGTGCCGCCTACACCGGGGATGTTGAAGATGCCCTCGGTGACGATCGCCCCGCCCATCAGCGCGCCGAGATCGGCGCCGAGGAACGTGATCACCGGGATCATCGAATTGCGCAGGATGTGCACGGTCACCACACGCGGTCTGCTGATCCCCTTCGCGGTCGCGGTGCGCACGTAGTCGGCGGACATATTCTCCGCAACCGAGTTTCGCGTCAGCCGCAGCACGTAGGCGAACGACAGCGAGCCCAGCACGAACGCCGGAACCAGCAGCTCGCCGACGCTGGCCTTCCCGGTGACGGTCACCGGCGCGATCCCCCATTTCACCCCCAGCAGGAACTGCGCGAGGAAGCCGACCACGAAAACCGGCACCGCGATGACGATCAGGCTGATCACCAGCATCGTCGAGTCGAACAGCTTGCCTTTGCGCAGCCCGGCGACCAGCCCGAACACGACGCCGAACACGGCCTCGATGACCAAGGCCATGAACGCCAGCCTGATAGTGATCGGAAAGGCGCGCACGAGCTCGTCACGCACCGGCCTGCCGGAGAAGGCCGTGCCGAAGTCGAACGTGACGATGCCCTTCAGGTACAGCAGGTACTGCAGGATGAAGGGCTGGTCGAGGTGATAGCGCGCCCGAA
The DNA here is from genome assembly GCF_045207455.1 of Nocardia sp. NBC_00881. Taxonomy (NCBI): domain Bacteria; kingdom Bacillati; phylum Actinomycetota; class Actinomycetes; order Mycobacteriales; family Nocardiaceae; genus Nocardia; species Nocardia sp. NBC_00881. The sequence goes on along the minus strand of NZ_CP108798.1, from coordinate 6,112,147 downwards.
GCTGGGCCTCCACCGCGGGTGTCATCGGCTTGTCGCCGGCCAACGCATGGATCGGGTCGCCGGGGACAAGGAACACCAGGGCATAGATGAGCAACGTCGCCCCGAGGAACACGGGGATCATCTGGAGCAGACGCCGCAAGACATACCAGGCCATTACGCCTCCTGGGTAAGTGGCGATCCGCGCCGCCCACCCGACGACGCGAATCGCCGAGCGGCTATTTCTCGATGTTCTCGAAGTCGAACAGACCGTTCCAGGCGAGTTCGGCCTTCCGCACCTTGTCCGAGCGGCCCGCTGCGGCGACGTAGTCGAGCACCGGGATGTCGGCCATGTCCGCGAGCAGCAGCGCCTGCGCCCGCGCGACGATCTTGTAGGACTCCTCCTGGGTCGGGGCGGCCTGAGCGGCGTCGAGCAGACGATCGAACTCGGGGCTCTTGTAGTCGACGTTGTTGGTGTCGGAGTAGCTGTAGAACTGCGAGGTGAGGAACTGCAGCATGGTCGGGTAGTCACCTTGCCAGCCGTACCGGAACGCCTTGTTGATCGTGCGCGCGTTCACCTCGTCGCGAATATTCTTGAACGTCGGGTACGGCGTGCCGATGGCGTCGATGCCGAGGGTGTTCTTCACGCTGTTCGCCACGGCCTCGACCCAGGCCTGATGGCCGCCGTCGGAGTTGTAGGCGATCTCGTAGCGACCCGACCAGGGCGAGATCGCGTCGGCTTGCGCCCACAGCTTCTTGGCCTCGTCGGGGTTGTACTTCAGCATCTCCACGCCGGGCAGGTTTCCAACGAACCCGGGCAGCGTGCTCGCGGTGAAGTCGCGGGCCGGAATCCGGGTGCCGTGGAAGATGTTCTCGCAGATTTGTTCTCGATTGATCGCCAGCGAAATCGCTCTGCGCCGCAACAGCCCTTCCGCACCCGCGAAGTGCGCGACACCGGACTGGATGCCGATGTGCTGGTTCTGTGCGGTCGGCTTCGTGATCGCGCGGTCGCCGAGATCCTGCTTGTAGGACGTGAGCGCGCTGTCGGGCACGGTGTCCAGCGCGTCGAGGTTGCCCGCCTGCAGATCCGCGTAGGCGGTGTCGAAGGACTGGTACATCACGAACCGCAGGCCCTTGTTCTTGGCCGGGCGACGGCCCGGGTAGTCCGGATCGGGCACCAGATCGATCTTGACGTTGTGCTCCCACGCTCCGGTACCGGCGAACTTGTACGGACCGTTGCCGATCGGGTTCTCCCCGAATGCCTTGATGTCCTTGAACGCGACCTCCGGCAGCGGATAGAACGGCGCGTACCCGAGCTCGGTCTCGAAATCGATCGACGGCGCCTTCAGCTCGATGGTGAAAGTGCGGTCATCGATCACCTTCAGGCCAGACATGGTCTGTGCCGTCGGGTTTTTCGCCGATACCTCATCGAAGCCGAGAATGGGAGTAAACACATAGCTCTGCAACTGCGCGTTGGTACCGAGCGCCCCGTAGTTCCACGCGTCGACGAACGACTTCGCAGTCACCGGAGTGCCATCGGTGAACTTCCAGTTCGGCTTGATCGTGACCCGATAGTTCTTCCGATCCGTGGTCTGGATCGACTCCGCCATTTCGTCGTGCGCTGTGCCGTCGGCGTCGTAATATTTCAGGCCCGCGAACAGTCGGTTCACCACACGACCACCCATGTTCTCGTTGGTGTTGGTAGGTACCAACGGATTCTGTGGCTCGCCGCCGTTCACGGTGACGATGTCGGCGTCGGCACCGCCGTCTGACGAACAGGCGGCCAGTCCGAGGCTTGTGGCCAGAAGCACAGCCGCGGTCAGCGCCATCGCTCTGTGGAATCTCAACGCATTCTCCCGGTGCGTGAAGGGGGACACTAACGACAGGCGCGCGAGGTCCATCAGGCACGCCAACACGATCCGCCTTGGGTGTTCGCAGAGTATCCACCCCGGCAGACACTGTCATCGGATCGACCCGAGTTCATTCCACGTGCGACCGATCCGGCAACACCACCGAAACACACCAAAACTCACGGGAAATTGACCTCTTCGCCGCAACATCGCCTCCGTCGAGGCCATCCATGGACCGCGGACCCGCCGCCGCGGTGCCGATCGCACACTGCGTGATGGTATCGAAACCCGGTGCACACCGGACGCGGCTCAGGTCACGTTGATTACTGTCGAACTTGGCTGCGTCGATTCGTGCGCTCAGGCTACGTGGAAAGAAGAGACGACATGACCGAAACCGCCGACCACAGGGACTCGTACCCTCCGACCGCGGCGTTTGCCGCCGCGGCGAACGCCGATGCCACGCTCTACCAGCGGGCGCAAACCGATCGCGATGCGTTCTGGGCCGAGCAGGCTGATCGGTTGCAGTGGCATCGACCGTTCGACCGGGTACTGGACTGGAGTGCCGCGCCGGTGGCGAAATGGTTTGTCGGCGGCACTCTCAACGTCGCCTACAACTGTGTGGACCGGCACGTCTTGGACGGACACGGCGACCAGATCGCTATTCAGTGGGAAGGCGAGCCCGGCGATTCCCGCGCCATCACCTACGCAGAACTGCTCGCCGAGGTCTGCCGGGCCGCCAACTACCTCACCGAACTCGGGCTGCGGGCCGGTGACCGCGTGGCGGTATACATGCCGATGGTGCCCGAGGCCATCATCTCCATGCTCGCCTGCGCCCGCCTGGGCCTGACCCACTCGGTCGTGTTCGCCGGATTCTCCCCCACCGCCCTACGGCAACGAGTCGACGACGCCGGTGCCCGGCTGATCATCACCACCGACGGGCAGTGGCGACGCGGGACGGCCACACCACTCAAAGCCGCGGTCGACGAGGCGTTGAGCGGCGACCCATCGACAGTCGAGCATGTGCTCGTGGTCCGCCGCACCGGTATCGAGGTGCCCTGGACCCAGCACCGCGACCTGTGGTGGCACGACACGGTCGAGCACGCCACACCCGAACACGAAGCCCAACCCTTCGACGCCGAACACCCCCTGTTCATCCTCTACACCTCCGGCACCACCGGAAAACCCAAAGGCATCCTGCACACCACCGGCGGCTACCTCACCCAAACCTCCTACACCCACCACATCGTCTTCGACCACAAACCCGGACAAGACATCTACTGGTGCACCGCCGACATCGGCTGGATCACCGGACACAGCTACATCGTCTATGGACCGCTGTCCAACCGCGCCACCCAAGTCGTCTACGAAGGCACCCCCAACTTCCCCGACGAACACCGACACTGGCAGATCATCGAAAAATACGGCGTCACCCTCTACTACACCGCACCCACCCTGGTACGCACCTTCATGAAATGGGGAAGAGAAATCCCCGCCGCCCACGATCTGACCTCGCTGCGGCTGCTCGGATCGGTCGGCGAACCGATCAACCCCGAAGCCTGGCGCTGGTACCGCGAGGTGATCGGCGCCCACCGCACCCCGATCGTGGACACTTGGTGGCAGACCGAAACCGGCGCCATCATGATCTCCCCACTGCCCGGGGTCACCACCACCAAACCCGGCGCCGCCATGACACCACTGCCCGGCATCTCCGCACGGGTGGTCGACGAAGACGGCAAACCAGTACAGAAAGCCGAGACCGACGCTGATTCCCCGGACCGCTCCGCGGTCGTCGGCTACCTCGTACTCGACCAGCCATGGCCCGCCATGCTGCGCGGCATCTGGGGCGATACGGAACGCTTCCACGAAACCTACTGGACACGCTTCGCCGAACAAGGCTGGTACTTCGCCGGCGACGGCGCCACCCTCGACACCGACGGCGACCTCTGGATACTCGGCCGCATCGATGACGTCATGAACGTCTCCGGCCACCGCATCTCCACCGCCGAAGTCGAATCCGCCCTCGTCGGACACAGCGGCGTCGCCGAAGCCGCGGTCGTCGGCGCCACCGACGCCACCACCGGCCAAGGCATCGTCGCCTTCGTCATCCTCACCGCCGAAACCGAGAACACCGGAACCGAGCTGGTCGACGAGCTCAAAGCAGAAGTGACCAAACAAATCAGCCCGATCGCACGACCCAGACAAATCCACATCGTTCCCGAACTACCCAAAACCCGCAGCGGCAAGATCATGCGCCGCCTACTCCGCGACATCGCCGAGGGACGCGAACTCGGCGACACCTCCACCCTGGTCGACCCGAAAGTATTCGAAGCGATCCGGACGGGCAAAGCCTGACTCGAGACGGGCGAACACAGCATTTTACGGCCGGTGACGGACGGCTCCACCGGCCGCGTCCGTTAGAATTGCGTAAGGTGTGCCGGGAAGTCTGGTCGGTGCGCGGTCGCGTGCCCGAAACGGAACGATGGGAACGCGTCCGCTCGCCCTGACCGTTCCGTCGAAAGGTTCCCCGTGATCACGCAGGTGCGCTCGGAGCTAACCCGCTATCTGCGCACCGAAACCGTCGGCGGCGCACTTCTTCTGATCGCGGCAGCTGTCGCGTTGCTGTGGGCGAATTCTTCGTGGGCCGACAGCTACCTGCGGATGACCGAGACGGTCGTGGGCATCCGGCCGCTGCACCTGGAATGGACCCTGGCCGACTGGACCAAGAACGGCCTGCTCGCAATCTTCTTCTTCGTCGCGGGCCTCGAGCTCAAACGCGAATTCGTCGTCGGCGAACTGGCCGACCGCAGGCGCGCCGCGCTGCCGATCGTCGCGGCGGTCGGCGGCGTGGTGACCCCCGCGCTGCTCGCGTCGGCGGTCGGCTTCGGCATCCCAGGCATGGAGCGCGGCTGGGCCATCCCGGTCGCCACCGACATCGCGTTCGCGCTGGCCGTGCTCGCGATGACGGGCTCGCGCATCCCGGCAAGCGCGCGCGTGTTCCTGCTCAGTCTCGCGGTGGTCGACGACCTATTGGCGATCATCCTGATCGCGGTACTGTTCACCGCCGCGCTGTCGCTGCTGTGGTTGCTCGCCGCCACGGCCTGCTTCGGTGGGTGGGCGCTTGCCCAGCACAAACGGATCAGCACGCCGGTCCTCTATATCCCGCTGGCACTGGTGTCCTGGTATGCGCTACATGAGGCGGGAATTCACCCGACCCTGGCGGGCGTGGTGCTCGGCCTGCTCACCAGGGTGCGGCCGGACCCAGGCGAGAGGCAGGCGCCCGCCACCCGGCTCGAACACTTGATCCAGCCGATCTCCGCAGGACTGTGTGTCCCGCTGTTCGCGCTGTTCGCGTCGGGAGTTCCGTTGGACACCAGGGTGTTCAGCGAGCTGTTCACCGATAGGCTCGCATTGGCCGTCATTCTCGGCTTGCTGCTGGGCAAGACCGCGGGCATCTTCGGGATCAGCTGGGCCGCAATCCGATTGGGCATCGCGAAACGCCCGATGGGGCTTGGGTATCGCGATATGTTCGCCCTGTCGGTGCTCGGCGCGATCGGCTTCACGGTTAGCCTTCTCATGGCGGAACTCGCGCTGGGCGACGTCGGAGACGGCTCCGCCGTCGAATTGGCGAAGACCGCTGTGTTGGTCACGTCGATGACGGCGTCGCTCGCGGGTTCGGCGCTACTGTTGCGGCGTGGGCGTGTCCACCAAGCGCGGCGAGACGCGCGTGCGCTACAACGTGAAGAGTGATGCGGCGCGAGCGATGTGCCCGGAGGCGGTAGCCTGCGTGACCACGAAGGGCACCGGGAGCGCCGCAGAGAGAACAGAGCGGCGCGAGCATGTGCCCGGAAGCGGTAGCCTGCGTGACCACGAAGGGCACCGGGAGCGCCGCGGAGAGAACAGAGCCGAAGCAGTGCCGGGACAGGGAGAAGGGTCGACCAAGTGAGTTTCAACCACGGCGGTAACGGGAACGACGCGCAGCGCGGTCGTACGGTAACCTCCATTCCCCTGTCGGACGCCGATCCCCTCGGCTCCGCCAGCTTCGGGAGCCTGGTTCGCGACGCCACCGAGCAGATGTCGACCCTGCTCCGCGCCGAGGTCGAACTGGCCAAGGCCGAGGTCACCGGCGAGATCAAGAAGGGCCTCCAGGGCAGTGTCTACTTCATCCTCGCCCTGACCGTCCTGCTGTTCAGCACCTTCTTCTTTTTCTTCTTCGTCGGTGAACTCCTCGACGTGTGGCTGGTGCGCTGGGCCGCCTTCCTGATCGTCTTCCTGCTGATGATCGTGGCGACCGCGGTGCTCGCGTTGCTCGGCTATCTGCGGGTGAAGAAGCTTCGCGCGCCGGAGAAGACGATCGACTCACTCAAGCAGGCGCGCACGGTGCTGCCGCACAGTCTCGGCGGATCCGCGCATGATGACCACCTCGCGTTGGAGAAACAGACATCCTAGGCGCGCGTTAGCAGGCGGGTACGGCGGCTACTAGGCTCGATCGCCGTGTCGTCGAACTTACTTCCGGACCCGTCCAGCGTCCGCTACGACGGACCGTGGACGCATCGGGATGTTCATGCCAACGGCATTCGATTCCATGTCGTCGAGGCGGCCACCGGGCGTTCCGACGCCCCGCTCGTCGTGCTGCTGCACGGATTCGCGGATTTCTGGTGGTCCTGGCGTAACCAGCTGACCGGCCTTGCCGACCTCGGCTATCGTGCCGTCGCTGTCGACCTGCGCGGCTACGGCGACAGCGACAAACCCCCGCGTGGCTACGACGGCTGGACATTGGCGGGTGACGTCGCCGGGCTCATCCGCGCACTCGGCTACACCGACGCCACGCTGGTCGGGCATGCCGACGGCGGGCTGGTCTGCTGGACGACCGCCGTGCTGCACCCGCGGCTGGTCCGCTCGATCGCGTTGGTGGGCTCGCCGCATCCGTCGGCGCTGAAGAGCGCCGTGTTGCGCAACCGCCGCCAGCGCGCGGCCTGGCTGCCGAATTTCCTGCGCTACCAACTCCCGCGCTACGGCGAGCACCTGTTGACCACCGCCGATGGCGTCGAGGTGGAACGGCTGCTGCGGCAGCGGGTGAGTGCGGGCTGGTCAGGTACCGCCGAATTCGTCGACACCGCGCGGCGGATGCGGTCGGCCATCCGGATCCCCGGCGCGGCGCACTGTGCGCTGGAGTATCAGCGCTGGGCGTTCCGCAGCCAGTGGCGCCCGGACGGCCGCCGGTTCATGGCGACCATGCGCGAACCCATTCACATCCCGGTGCTGGCCATGCGCGGCGACCTCGACCCGTATGTACTGACCGGCACGGTCCGCCGCGGTCATCACCTATCGCCGGAACGACGCCTGGTCGCCATTCCAGCGGCGGGCCACTTCGCCCATCAGGAGAACCCGGACGCCGTCACGACGGAGCTGGCCAAACTCCTCGCCTGAGCTTTTCGCGTTTCGCGAGTGCTTCCCTGGCCACGCACGTGCGTGGCCAGGGACTCGATCAGCTGAGGACGCAGGCTCCGGTGTCGACCGGGGCGTTGATACCGCCGGCCGCGTCGAGCTGGGCGCGGACCTCCGCGAGCGTGAGCACGTAGCCGGTGTCGTCGTCGGTGACGGCGGCGCCGAAGACCACGCCCAGCACCTGCCCGTCCGTATCCACCAGCGGCCCCCCGGAATTACCCGCCCTGACCTGGCCGCGGACGGTGTAGACCTCGCGCTCCACGGTGCCGTTGCGGTAGATGGTCGGGCCGGTGAGATCCAGTGTCTCGCGGACGCGGGCCGCGCTGGCCGTGTAAGGGCCGCCACCCGGGTAGCCGAGAACGATAGCACTGTCGCCCGAACGCGCAGGCGCGGGCGCCTGCCCGACCGCCGGCGCGGTCAGCCCGGGCACGGCGAGCACCGCGACGTCCTCGGACGGGTCGAACAGCACTACGTTGGCGTCCAGCGGGCCACGTGGGGTGTCCACCGCGACGCTGGTGGTGCCCGCGACCACGTGGGCGTTGGTCATCACCCGCTCCGGGGCGATCACGAAGCCCGAACCCTCCAGTGCCCGTTGACAACTCGGTGCGACACCGCGAATGCGCAGCACGCTCTGCTGCAACGACGCCGCGACCGGGCTGGCAAGCACGCTCGGATCGGGTGGTTCGACGGCCGCGATCGGCGCGCGGCCGAACGGCCCGATCACGTCCGGCAGACCGGAGGTGTTGAGCAGTTTGGAGAACTCGTTGGGCAGGCGGCGCAACCAGTTCGGCGCGACGTTGTTGACGTCGGCGAGCACGCGGGAACCGTTGATCGCGGTCGCGACGGCCGGTTGCGACGAGGTGGCCAACGGCAACGCGAGCAGCCACGCGGTGACCAGAACGGCCACCGCCTGCAGCACGGCGCCGACCACACTGTCCACGCTGCGCGTGAACGGGTGACGCATGCCGCTGCGGGCGGCGCGCCCCAGCACCATGCCAGCGACCTCGCCGACGATCACCAGCACCACGATGAGCAGCACGCCGGTGAGCACCCTGGTGCGTCCCTCGTCGACGTGGACCAGGACGTGCGGCGCGATCAGGATGCCCGCGACCGCGCCGAGTACCACGCCGAGGAAGGCGAGCGCGGAGGCCACCGCGCCCTGTCGCCACCCCGAGGAGGCGGCGAGCAGCGCAAGCAGCACAACCGCGATGTCGAGCCAGGCCGACGAGCTCATAACGTCATCCCCACGGCGGCGAGTGCGGTCTCCAGGTCACGAACGTCCTCGTGGTCCCACTCGCGTTCCCAACCCGCGGCTCTGAAGATTTCGCCGAGGATCCCGCCGGTCAGTCCCCAGACCAGCATTCCATCCACCTGGAATGCCGGGCTCTGGTAGCCGAGGGTGCTCTTGACCAGGAAGCGGTTGGCCGGATCGAGCAGCAGGGCGACCGGAACGCGCGCGACACGCTCGGTCTCGCTCTCGTTCACCACACGGACCTCGCTGGGCGTGCGCCAGTATGCGACAACCGGCGTCACGTCGAACCGGGACGGCGGCACGAACAGTTTCGGAAGTACGGCGACGGGTTGCACACCCGCGCGGTCGAGTCCGGTCTCCTCCCAGGCTTCGCGCAGTGCGGTGTCTATCGGCCCGGTGTCGTCGGGATCCACCTCGCCGCCGGGGAAAGCGACCTGACCGCGATGCTGGCGCATGGTGGACGCGCGCTGGGTCAGCAGTACCTCCGCGTCCGCGGGCAGTCCGCCGGGCGCCTCCGGGTCCGCGTCGGCCGAGCCGCCGAACAGCACGAGCACCGCGGCCTGCCGCGGCGTCGAGGTCACGGTCACGGCCCTGCGCAGTGCGCGGGCCACCGTCAAGGTGTCGGCGGTGTCGGCAGCCGGGTCGGCCGATCTACTCAGCCACTTCGGAATGTCTTCTGGCACAGGGATAGTCATCTCGCACCTCCCCGCACGACGCCGCCGACCCGAATGAACGCCCGCACCAACACCTCCACCACCGATCTGTCCACCCGCAGTGTCATGCGGCCACTCCGAGTTCGCCCGCGACGGTGTTCGCGATGTCATCGACCCCGTTGAAGGCACGCACCACAACGTCGGCAACCGAGCCGTCGGCCCGCAGCAGCACCGAAACCGGCAGCACCGCGGGGGCGCCGACGGCCGTGCGCACCCGCGCGTCCGCATCGAGCACTCCGGACAGTTTCACGCTCAGTCCACTCAGCCTGGACAGTGCCTTGGCCTCGTCGGGGTCGCTGTGCACGGTCAGCACGGTAATCGCGTTACCGGCGCGCTGTGCGAATTGCTGCAAATACGGCAACTCTTGGGCACACGGTGCACACCAGTAGGCCCAGAGGTTCAGCAGGGCCGGCTTGCCCGCCAGGACGGCGGCCAGGTCGACCGTTCTGCCGTCTGCCAGGCATTCCAGGGTGATGCCTGCCAGCGGGCCGTTTCCGCCGGGGCCTCGCGCGGGTTGCGGGCAGGCGGACAGACCGGCCGCGGCGCGCAGCTCGTCCGACACGCCGGACGCGGCGCGCGTCGACCGTTCGCGACCCGAGTTCACGTCGTTGTCATCACCCTCGCGCGGCCACACCGCGAGCGCGAGCGCCACTACCGCGACGAGACCGGCAAGTGCCCAGCGCCACCCGTACCCTGCCCCTCTACCGCCGGAGGGCTTCGAGCTCACCGGCCCACCAGCTCGAGCAGATGCTCCCGCTCCGGCCCCTTCACAAGTTTGGCCGCGGTCTCCGGATCGGTCGGCCCGGTCCCGAACGACGGGCAGTCCTTGGCCAGGATGCACACACCGCACGCCGGTTTGCGGGCATGGCAGACGCGGCGCCCGTGAAAGATCACCCGGTGCGACAGCATCGTCCATTCCTTGCGCTCGATCAGCGCGCCGACGATGTGTTCGACCTTCACCGGATCTTCCTCGGCGGTCCACTGCCAGCGGCGCACCAAGCGGCCGAAATGGGTGTCGACCGTGATGCCTGGCACTCCGAACGCGTTACCGAGGATGACGTTGGCGGTCTTGCGTCCGATCCCGGGCAATCGAACGAGTTCCACCAGGGTGTGAGGCAATTCACCATCATGCTGCTCGAGCAGCGTCTGTCCGAGGCCGATCAGAGCGGTGGTTTTGTTCCGGTAGAACCCGGTGGGTCGGAGGTATTCCTCCAGCTCTGCGCGGTTTGCCCCGGCGTAGGCGCGGGCGTCCGGGTAGCGCGCGAACACCGCCGGGGTGGTGAGATTCACGCGCTCATCGGTGCACTGCGCGGAAAGTATTGTCGCGACCGCCAATTCGAGCGGAGTGGTGAAATCCAGCTCACAGTGCGCGTCCGGGAAAGCGACCGCGAGTTCCCGGTTCATCCGGCGCGCTCTCCGGACCAGCCCGAGCCGGGTTTCCGCCTGTCGCGCCCTGGTTTTCCGTTTCGGAGCCGCGGCAGCGACCGGCTGCGGATCGGAGGCCTCAGGGGCAGGCGAAAGCCCGTTCCCGGCGGCGATGGAGGGGGAAACTCGCACGCGTCCACCATACGTAACCGGCGGACAACGTTGCCCTTCCAGTTGGGTTGCCGTGTTCCATCTGAGACCTGGACCGTGTTTACTGCTCGACATGCAAGGACTCGCTGTGGCGCTCTTCCCAGTGGTGTTGATGCTGTTCGCACTGGGCATGGAGCGGGTCGAGAATCGACTCAGCAAGCTTCTCGAACCCGACGAAGAGGTTCAGCAGTACCTGGACAACGCAAGCAACGCCGAGGTGAAGGAGCTGACGAAGCTCGGTCTGCCGGCGGCCGTGGCCCGGATGCGCAGGCGCCGCTCCCGCGGCGAGGAGCTGGATGTGGCCCGGGCAAGCTGACACGGCGCAAGCGATGGTCCCGGCGGCGGCAGCTTGCGTAATCACGAAGGGACTCCCGAACGCCGCCGATCGGACACTGGTACGGTTCTCCGCTGCGCCACGCAATTCACTCATTACGTGGTGTCTGTCACTACGCTGTCATCATGCCGCGTAGACTGCGCTGTTGGCCGAGTCGCTTCGGTCCAGTACAGAGCCATTTCCCATAAGGAGCACATTCGTGGACGAGGCCCTCGCCAGAGCAGGCATCTTCCAGGGCGTCGAGCCCACTGCGGTGGCCGCCCTCGCCAAGCAGCTGCAGCCCGTGGATTTCCCGCGCGGCCATGTCATCTTCAACGAGGGTGAGCCCGGCGACCGGCTGTACATCATCACGTCCGGCAAGGTGAAGATCGGTCGTCGCTCGCCCGATGGCCGGGAGAACCTGCTGACCATCATGGGCCCGTCCGATATGTTCGGTGAGCTGTCGATCTTCGATCCCGGACCGCGCACCTCCACCGCGACCACGGTGACCGAGGTCCGCGCCGTGACAATGGACCGCGACGCCCTCAAGGCTTGGATCGACCAGCGCCCCGAGATCGCCGAGCAGCTGCTCCGCGTGCTCGCCCGCCGCCTGCGGCGCACCAACAACAACCTGGCCGACCTGATCTTCACCGACGTTCCCGGCCGGGTCGCCAAGGCGCTGCTGCAGCTCGCGCAGCGCTTCGGCACCCAGGAGGCGGGCGCCCTGCGGGTCACCCATGACCTGACCCAGGAGGAGATCGCCCAGCTGGTCGGCGCCTCCCGCGAGACCGTGAACAAGGCGCTCGCCGACTTCGCACATCGCGGCTGGCTGCGGCTGGAGGGTAAGAGCGTGCTCATCTCGGACTCCGAGAGGCTCGCTCGCCGCGCGCGGTAACGCTCGCACCGACAACGCACAGCACGCCGGGTTCAGCGCTCCACTGAACCCGGCGTGCTGTTGTCGTCTTCCTGGTCAGCCGTGCCTCCGAAGGTATTCCAGCTGCGCCCGCACCGAGCTGCGCGCGGCCGGCCACAGCCGCTTGTCCACGTCGGCGTACACGCGCCGCACCACCGCCATCGCGCCGGCGTCCGGCCCGAGCACCCGCAATGCCGCACGTACCTGGTCGAGCCGCTCCTGCCGATGGGCGATGTAGTATCGCGCGATCGGCTCCAGGTCGGGATGGTCCGGGCCATGCGCGGGCAGCAGCGCCTTGCCCTTGCCCGCCTCGACCAGCTTGTCCAGCGACGACAGATAGTCCGCCAGGGTGCCGTCGCTGGAGTCCAGCACGGTGGTGCCCGCGCCGAGAATGGTGTCGCCCGTCAGCACCGCATCGTCGAGGACGAAGCTCACCGAGTCGCCGGTGTGGCCCGGCGTGTGTAGCACGGTGATCCGCAAACCCGCCGCCTCAATCACCTCGCCGTCCACCAGCGGCGCGTCCGAACCCCGCAGAAAGCCGAAATCCTTTGCCCGCACCGGTGTTCCGGTCAGCTCGACCAGCCGATCGATGCCGCCGGTGTGGTCGTGGTGACGGTGGGTGATCAGGACGAGGGCGATCTCGCCGCCGGTGGCCTCGGCGATCGCCGTACCGTGCGGCTTGTCCTTGGGCCCCGGATCGACCACCACACAGTCCGATCGTCCCGGAGCGCGCAGTATCCAGGTGTTGGTCCCCTCCAGTGTCATCGGCCCCGGATTGTCGGCGAGCAGCACCGCCGCCGTCGGGGTGACTCGCCGCAACTGACCATACGCAGGGTGCTCAAGTGCCATGCCACATTGTCCTCGAGTGAAAAAGGGTAGCTCTACCCGAACATTCGATTGCGCCGACTCGTGCCCAGAGCGCATCCCTGCGGACATCGACAGAATCCCGGAGTGGAGCGGAGTGAAACCTGCCACTCCCCGCACAGCGCGAGTCTTACGATCGCGCCCGTGCGGCCGATATCACAGCACCTCGGCGATCAATTCGACCTCGACCGGAGTGTTCCTGGGAAGTTCGGCCACACCCACGGCGGAGCGGGCATGCTTGCCCGCGTCGCCGAACACCTGGCCCAGGAACTCCGACGCGCCGTTGACAACCACCGGCTGCTCACCGAATCCCGGTGCGGACGCCACGAATCCGACCACCTTCACAATCCGCACCACCGCGTCCAGCCCGACCAGATCATGCACCGCGGCCAGCGCGTTCAGCGCACACAGCCGCGCCGCTTCCTTGGCCGCCTCGATCGAGACCTCGGCGCCGACCTTGCCGACCGCGGACAGCTCTCCGTCCACGAACGGCAACTGGCCGGAGGTGTAGACGAGCGACCCCGTGCGGATCGCAGGAATGTAGGCCGCGACCGGGGCCACAACCGGAGGTAGGGTCAATCCGAGCTCGGCGAGATTCTTCTCCCACTGGGTCATTGCGTCATCCCCTCTCTACTTGGGCCGCTTGAGGTAGGCGACGTGCTGCTCGCCCGTCGGGCCGGGCAGGACGGTGACCAGTTCCCAGCCGTCGGCACCCCACTGGTCGAGAATCTGCTTGGTCGCGTGCGTCAGCAGCGGCACGGTCGCGTACTCCCACAAAGTCGCATCACTCATGTGCGAGAGCGTACTGTGTTCGCTTCGCAGCGCTGCGTCAGTGCGTCACCGAACACTGGGATCGCTCTGTCGCCGATTCCTGGCGGCGGCCTTGTGCATGGGCAAAGCTGACGTTTCCTACGTCACACCCGGGTCGGCCCTATGGCACCGATTCCCGCTGCGGCCCGTGATCACCAGCGACGACGGTATGTCCTCGATCCGGCGACGGTTCGCGCATCACACCAGCCCTGACGTGTCCCTATGTCGTGCCGCTTCGGGGAGCGGTGCCCCAGCAGCATTGTCTGATACAGCTGCACGTCCTGGACCCGAGACTCGCCGGATCCCTCGGACGTGAACCCAGAACGGGTTATAGGCTCGCGAGCGTGGGAGTACCAACAGTAGTGCCACTTTCGGCGGAGCCGGGGCTGGACACAGGGTGGCCGAAGCGCGCGGAAAAGGCCCGCTTGCACTACGTCTCCGGCAAGGGGGGCACGGGCAAGTCGACGGTGGCCGCGGCGCTGGCACTCGCGCTCGCCGCGGGGGGCCGCCGGGTGCTGTTGGTGGAGGTGGAAAGCAGGCAGTCGATCGCGCAACTGTTCGATCTGCCGCCGCTGCCGCCGACCGAGACCAGGATCGCCACCGCCGATGGTGGCGGCGAGGTGGCCGCGCTGGCACTGGATATCGAGCACGCCTTTCTCGAATACCTCGACATGTTCTACAACCTGGGCTTCGCGGGACGGGCGATGCGCAGGATGGGCGCCATCGATTTCGTCACCACGATCGCGCCTGGTCTTCGCGACGTCATCCTGACCGGAAAGATCAAAGAATGCGCGGTCCGCGTGGACAAGTCCGGCAAGCGGGTCTACGACGAAATCGTGGTCGACGCGCCGCCGACCGGGCGGATCGCAAGCTTCCTCGACGTCACCCAGGCCATGGTAGAGGTCGCCAAGGGCGGGCCGATCGCCTCGCAGGCCGAGGGCGTTTCGAAGCTGCTGCACTCGGATCAGACCATGATTCACCTGGTTACACTGCTGGAGGCGCTGCCGGTACAGGAAACCGCCGACGCCGTCGCTGAGCTGACGGCCGCCGACCTGCGCATCGGCGCGGTGATCGTGAATCGCGCGACCGAGGGCCAACTGCCGCCCGACCTGCGTGCACAGGCCGCGCAGGGCGATCTCGACTCCGACGCCATCCGCACCGGCCTGATCTCTGCGGGAATCACGTTGTCGGACAATGATTTCCAGGGCTTGGTCACCGAAACCGCCGAACACTCGGCCATTTTGCGCGCACAAGACGACAGCGCGGCGGAGCTGGCCAAGGTCGACGTGACCCGGCTCTACCTGCCCGCTCTCGCGGAGGGGATGGACCTGGGCGGACTGTACGAACTAGCCGACCATCTCAGCGCGCAGGGAGTCCGATGAGCACGCCGAGCCCCTCCGTCGCGGCCCCGCTGGACATGTCGAAAATCCTCGCCGACCCGTCGGCGCGCGTGGTGGTCTGCTGCGGCTCCGGCGGCGTCGGGAAGACGACCACCGCCGCGGCGATCGCGCTGCGCGCGGCCGAGCAGGGGCGCAAGGTCGTGGTGCTCACGATCGACCCGGCCCGCCGACTGGCCCAGTCACTCGGCGTCGCCGACCTGGACAACAGCCCCCAGCGGGTCGCACTGGGCCCGGAAGCCAAGGGCGAGCTACACGCCATGATGCTCAACATGCGTCGCACGTTCGACGACATGGTGCTCGAGCACACCAGCCCGGAGAAGGCGGAGCAGATCTTCGCCAACCCCTTCTATCAGACCGTCGCATCGTCCTTCGGGGGCACGCAGGAATACATGGCTATGGAGAAGCTGGGCCAGCTGGCCCACCGGCGCGAGTGGGACCTGATCGTGGTGGACACCCCGCCGTCGCGCAACGCCCTCGACTTCCTGGACGCGCCCAAGCGTCTGAACAACTTCCTCAACGGCCGCATGATCCGGGTGATCATGGCGCCGGGCCGCGGCGTCACCCGGCTGGTGACCGGTGCGATGAGCCTGGCCGTGCGTGCGGTGTCCACCATCGTCGGCGGGCAGATGCTCAAGGACGCGTCGAACTTCCTACAGTCGCTGGATTCTCTGTTCGGTGGCTTCCAGGACCGCGCCGACCGCACCTACGCGATGCTGTCGAAGCCCGGCACGCACTTCCTGGTGGTCGCGGCACCGGAACCGGACGCTCTGCGCGAAGCCTCGTTCTTCGTCGATCGGCTCTCCACTGAGCGCATGCCGCTGGCCGGGCTGGTGCTGAATCGGACGCATCCGGCGCTCAGCTCGCTGTCGGCCGATCACGCGCTGACCGCCGCCGACCAGCTCGCGGAGTCCGATCCGCTCACCGCGGCGGTATTGCGCGTCCATGCGCGGCGGGTTGCCACCGACAAGCGGGAACAGCACCTGCTGCACCGCTTCACCGGCGCGCATCCCCGCGTGCCGATCGTCACGGTGACCACGCTTCCGTTCGAGGTGTCCGATCTCGACGCACTGCGCGCCGTCGGTGATCAGCTCACCCGCACCGTCCAGGCAACCACCTGATACTCAGGCGTATCCGCTATCGGTTCAACCGCCTTCGAACCAAACTGAGCCCGCTTCCGCGGGCTCCGGTTCGTTGTTCTGCCAGGGCTACATCGCCACCTGATGCTGCCGCTGGGCCTGGAAGAAATCGGCCCAGGATGTCACCTCCGGATGCTGCTTCAGCAGCGCGCGGCGCTGCCGTTCGGTCATGCCGCCCCACACGCCGAACTCGACGCGATTGTCGAGGGCGTCGGCACCACACTGCATGAGCACTGGACAGTGCCTGCAGATCGTCGCCGCTTTGCGCTGCGCCGCACCGCGGACGAACAGCTGATCGGGATCTACTTCTTTGCATCGGGCCTGGGCTACCCAGGCGATTCTTGCTTCGGCCTGCTCCACGTCCAATCGAGCGATGGGGGTTGTCATGTGCATTTGGTGTGCCCCTTTGCAGTCCGAACACCGGTCAACGGCGCTCCAGAATCGCGTGTCACCACCGCAGCAACCCAAACCCCGCTGCGCAGTGCACCACATTCCACATTTGAGTGTTAGCTCTATCACACTGGGTTCTCAATCTAGGTAAAGGTATAGCGCTTGCGCAAGACCGTCCCGAGATTTTTTGGTACGTCCGTCCCTGCAAAGTCGGGCTCACACAGGACGGTCAGGCAGATTCCGGATGTGCCGTTCCCCGACACGCTAGAGCTGAATCCACGACACGCCCATGCCGGTTCGCGGATCACCAGTTCCGGCCATCGGACAAATGCCGCCAAGAAGACGCGAACGGCACCCCGTAGTCTTGGGGTCGTGCCGATCACACATACGCTCGCGAGGCTGGCCGGCAGCTGTGCGCTGGCCGCCGTGCTCGTCGCCGGGTTGTTGTTCCCGCTCGCAGGCGGTTTCGGATTCGTATCCAACCGCGCCGCCGACGCCGTCGACAACGTCTCCGCGGAATTGGTGGAAGGAACGGTGCCCGCGGTCTCGACCATGGTCGACGCGGCGGGCAATCCGATCGCCTGGCTGTACGAGCAGCGCCGGTTCGAGGTCCCCAGCGACAAGATCTCCAACGACATGAAACTGGCGATCGTGTCCATCGAGGACCGGCGTTTTGCCGAACACGAGGGCGTGGACTGGCAGGGCACGCTGCGCGCGTTCCTCACCAACACCAGCAGCGGCGAGGTCCAGCAGGGCGCGTCGACGCTGGATCAGCAGTATGTGAAGAACTTCCAGCTGCTCGTGGTCGCCAAGACCGATGCCGAGCGCCGCGCCGCGATCGAGACCACCCCGGCCCGCAAGATCCGTGAGATCCGGATGGCGCTCACGCTGGACCGAGAGCTGACCAAAGACGAGATCCTCACCCGGTACCTCAACCTCGTCCCGTTCGGTAATTCCTCCTATGGCATCCAAGACGCCGCGCAGACCTACTTCGGTGTCGACGCGGCCGAGCTGAACATCTGGCAGGCCGCGATGCTGGCGGGCATGGTGCAGAGCTCCTCGAAGCTCAACCCGTACACCAACGCCGATGGTGTGCTGGCCCGGCGCAACACGGTGCTGGATACCCTGATCCAGAACATCCCGAGCCGTGCCAACGAGTTCCGTGAGGCCAAGACCAAGCCGCTGGGGGTGCTGCCGGAGCCCAAGGGCCTGCCGCGCGGCTGCATCGCGGCCAACGACCGCGGATTCTTCTGCGACTACGCGCTGCAGTACCTCGCCAACGCGGGCATCAGCCGCGACCAGATCGACAAGGGCGGCTATCTCATCAAGACCACCCTCGACCCAGCCGTGCAGGACTCGGTGAAACGGTCGGTGACGGAGGCAGCCAACCCGAACCTCGACGACATCGCACAGGTCATGTCAGTGGTCGCACCGGGGCCGGACTCCCATCCGGTGCTCGCGATGGCCAGCAGTCGCACTTACGGCCTGAACCGGGACGCGAGCGAGACCGTGCAGCCCCAGCCGTACTCGCTGGTCGGTGACGGCGCCGGCTCGATCTTCAAAATCTTCACGACCGCCGCGGCCATGGAGAAGGGCCTCGGCATCAACGCCGAGCTCGACGTGCCCGGCCGGTTCGAGGCCAAGGGTATGGGTAACGGTGGTGCGCGCGGCTGCCCGCCAGCTACTTACTGCGTCGAGAACGCGGGCAAGTACAAGTCGCCGATGTCGGTGACCGAGGCGCTGGCCACCTCACCGAACACCGCCTTCGTCAAACTGATCCAGGCGGTCGGAGTCACCCCGACCGTCGACATGGCGATCCGGCTCGGCATGCGCACTTACACCGAGGCGGGCACATCCGGCCACGGCAACCAAAGCCTGGCCGACATGGTCAAGGACCAGAATCTCGGCTCCTTCACTCTCGGCCCGGTCGCGATCAACCCGCTCGAGCTGTCCAATGTCGCCGCGACGCTGGGCTCGGGTGGCCGGTGGTGCCCGCCGAACCCGATCAAGGATGTCGTCGACCGCCAAGGCAGGCAGGTGCCGCTGACCCAGCAGGCGTGCGAACAGGTCGTCGAGCCAGGTCTGGCGAACACCCTGGCCAACGCGATGAGCAAAGACGACACCAGCGGCACGGCCGCGGGTGCGGCTCGATCGGCAGGCTGGAACTTCCCGCTCTCCGGCAAGACGGGCACCACCGAGAGCCACCGTTCGTCGGCCTTCCTCGGATTCACCAACTCGCTGGCCGCCGCAGCCTACATCTACGGCGACAGCCCGACACCCGGCGAGATCTGCTCGTTCCCGCTGCACAGTTGCGGCGACGGCAACCTGTTCGGCGGTAATGAACCGGCGCGCACCTGGTTCAACGCGATCAAGCCGGTGGTACCCCTGTTCCCGACCCCCGGGCTGCCGCCGCTTGACGACAAGTACGTGCGCGGCTCGAACAACGCCCAGGTGCCCGACGTCGCAGGCAAGACCCAGGGCGAGGCCACCTCCGCACTGGTCGCCGCCGGCTTCCAGGTGACATCGGTGACCGGCGCCGGGTCGCAGCCCAAGGGCACCGTGATGGGAACCGCGCCGAACGGCTCGGCGATCCCCGGTTCGGTGATCACGCTCTACATCAGCGACGGCACCGTGCGGGAAGCGCCGCCGCCCGGGCCGCCACCGGGACCGCCACCGGGGCCGCCTGGCCTGCCGATACCGCGGCTGCCACCGATCCCGATCCCGATTCCGATCCCGCGCTGAGTGACCGAAAGAGGCCGCGAACCATCCGGTTCGCGGCCCTTTCGCGGTTCACGCGACGCTACAGCCGTGCCTTCACCGCGGCCGAAATACGGGAACCATCGGCCTTTCCCGCCGCGAGCCCAGTGGCGATCTTCATGACCTGGCCCATCTGGCGCATGCCGGGCCGCTCACCGATTTCCTCGGCCACCTGCGCGATCGCAGTGTCGGCGAGGTCGGCGACTTCAGCGTCGGTCAGTTGGGTCGGCAGGTATTCGTCGATGATGCGCGCCTCGGCATGCTCGTTCGCCGCCAGTTCGCCGCGCCCAGCCTGCGTGTAGACCTCGGCGGACTCGTTGCGTTTCTTCGACTCCTTTTGCAGCACGGCGACGACCTCGGCGTCGGAGAGCTCACGTGCCTCCGAGCCTGCGACCTCGGCGGTCTGGATGGCCGCGAGCAGCATCCGCAACGTGGAAAGGCGCAGCGTGTCCTTGGCTTTCATCGCGACGGTCAGATCCGTCCGCAGCTGCGATTTGAGTTCCGACATGCAGCTCACGGTAGCCGGTCCGTCGCGGCCGGCCCACCACATTTGCACCGCTGTCGGATTTCCCGGCGTCCGAACCCGCGCTTGTGCGGAAACACACCCGGCGCTCCCGCACGGGGTCACCTATGCTGGGCAAATGCCCGTGATCTCGACCTCTGCTGTACGCACCACCGCGCTGGGAGCCGCCGGGGCCGCGGTGGCCGGAATCGGCTACGCCTCGCTGGTCGAACGCAACGCCTTCGTTCTGCGGGAGGCGACCATGCCCGTGTTGGCGCCGGGGTCGTCATCGCTGCGGGTACTACACATCAGCGATCTGCACATGATGCCGGGCCAGAAGCTCAAGCAGCAGTGGCTGCGCGAGCTGGACCGCCTGGAGCCCGATTTGGTGGTCAACACCGGCGACAACCTCTCGCACCAGAAGTCGGTGCCCGCGGTTGTCCAGGCCCTCGGCGGATTGCTTTCCCGTCCAGGCCTGTTCATCTTCGGCAGCAACGACTACTTCGCGCCGGTGGCGAAGAACCCGCTGAAATACTTCAAAAAGGACCACCGCCGCACCTTCGGCGCTCCGCTGCCATGGAAGGACCTGCGCGCGGCCTTCACCGAGCGCGGCTGGCTCGACCTGACGCACGTCCGCCGCGACCTCGAGGTGGCGGGCATCCGGATCGCCACCGCCGGCGTGGACGATCCACATCTGCAGCGCGACCGTTACGACACCATCGCGGGCGCTCCGAACCCATTGGCCGAACTACGGATCGGTCTCACCCATTCGCCCGAGCCGCGGGTACTGGACCGCTTCGCCGAGGACGGCTACGACCTGGTGCTGGCAGGGCACACGCACGGCGGCCAACTATGCCTGCCCGGATACGGCGCACTCGTGACCAACTGCGGCATCGACCGGTCCCGGGTGAAGGGCCCCTCCAAGTGGGGTGGGCACACCCAGCTGCATGTCTCCGCGGGCATCGGCACCTCGCCGTGGGCGCCGTACCGATTTTGCTGCCGCCCAGAGGCAACTTTGTTGACGCTGGTCGCCGCGCCGCCGAGACGTCCAGGAGCCGAGGCGGGCCAGGGTGTGTCGGCGTCGGAGGCCGTCGCCCGCTAAGGTCCCCTGCCGAGACGAGTGTCAGGTAGGGAAACGTGAGCGAATTCGACGACCGGCGCGACGACCCGACGGTTCTGGGACGGCCCGGTGCGCCGCGACTTCCTCGGCAACAGCCGTTCGGGGCAGCACAGTTCGATTCTGACTCGACGCGTGACGATTCCGATCCCACGGGCCGACCGAACTCCGGGGTGCATCCGGTGGCACCCGGGCAGTCCGAAGCACCGCAGGGACAATACTTTTCGGGCACTGCATGGTCGGACAGTCCGATCCCCGAAGGACACTCGACTCCTTCCGCACACTGGTGGCCTGGCGCGACCGAGCAACCCGCGGCGAACGAGCCCGGCCGTCCCACCACACCATGGCGGCGCAGCTCGAATGAGCAAGCGGACGAAAGTGATGCGGCTCAGCCCACGCCGCAGTGGCATCCGAACACGGGATGGCATCAACAAGCGGAACCGCGGTATGACCGGTACGCTCCGACTTCGCAGTGGCAGCCGGGGATCGGTGCGCCCGACCCATCACGCGAAGGGGACGCTTCGCTCTCTCCGTGGCAGCCGAGCCCAGCCGGTCAGGCCGGACAGACGCCTGACGTGCAACAACTGGGCCAGCTGAACCAACCCGCGTCCGGACCGACGGCTCAACCCGACCCCACCCCGCAAGGGCAGCCGGGAATGGGCGGTCAGGCCGCGCCCACACTCCAGTGGCAACCCCAGTCCGCGGAGCCTGCCGCGCCTTCGTGGCCGCCCAGTGCTGGCTCGGCCGCACCAGCTGAACCGACGCTCCCGGCCCAGTCGCCCGGCGGACCGCGCGCCGGACAGTGGACATCGAGCCCGCAACCCACGTCCAGCCAGGCCGACCCGACACTGCTGGCGCAGCCACTCGCCGATCACCGGCAGCCCGGGCAGGGCGCGTCCGGCCGAACCGACGAGACGATGCCGGCCCAACCCCTCGGTGGACACGGGGCGCCCGGACAGTCCGCGCCGGGGCAGCGTGACTTCGGTTCGTCCGAGACAGGCCCCGGGCAGGCCGATCCGACCGTGCTCGGATTTCCGAGCGCCGACCGGTTCGGGCAGCCGGATCCGAACTTGCAATGGCAACCAGCTCACCGCGGGCCGGAGCAGTACGGCGAGGTGATCCCGCTCGAGCGATACCGATCCGGCTACGGCGGCGCCCAGTACCCTCCGCAGGCCGGGTTTTCAGGGTATGGGCCGAACTCCGGCGGCCGAGGCAAGATCGTACTACTGGTCGGGCTGGTCGTGCTGCTGGTGGCCGGTGTCGCGGTGACGGCGGTGGTGCTGGCCAAGCGCGGATCGGATTCCGCGCAGGAGACCTCACCATCGATGGTGAGCGCACTCACCACCACTGGGGCCGCACACAGCTCCGCACCGACGACGACTACACCTGCGCCGACGACAACCCTGGGCGCCGCGGGCAATGAGACCCCGCTCATCCCGGGCTACCAGGTGGTCGTCGCACCGGACCGCGGCGCGGCCTACGACGTGCCCGCCGACTGGACCGTCGCTCCGCGGGGCACCGTCGGCGGCTTCGGCGAGCCGCCCAACGCAGTCGGGGGCAAGGGTTACGCCAGCGAGGGCAAGGGCTACTGCCCTGGCTCGACCCGAACCGTCGCATTCCTCACCGGCTCGAACGACGCCGATTCAGCAAGAGCGGCAACGGAACTCGGCACGAGGACAGCCAAGCTCGCCTACAAGGAATCCCCCGGCGGCACCCCGAGCGCACCAGTACCGTTGGCGTCGCTGGATGGATCACAGCACGGCATGTTCGTGGAAACCAAGGGCACCGCCAGCCAGGCCAAGCCCGGTTGCGCCACGGCGTACTCCGTATACACCGTCGCATTTCCCAGTGACAACGGAAACTTCGTCATGGTGATCGTCGCCGACACCGGCGTCCCCAACGCCCTGAACGCCGAGACCGCCAAGCGCATCTTCGCCAGCATCCGGCCCCACGAAGGCTGACTGACCTGCCGGTTTAACGTCTTACCCCACCCTGTTGTAAGCTACTGCAGGTTCGATTCACGGGGTGTGGCGCAGCTTGGTAGCGCGCTTCGTTCGGGACGAAGAGGTCGCAGGTTCAAATCCTGTCACCCCGACTCGTGGTTGAGACGACAAGAAGACCCCTGACCAGTACGCATAGTCAGGGGTCTTCTTTGTTGCCGAGAACGAAGACATCGACACGACGTTCGTAGGCCAGCATCCGCTCGGAATCAGCTCACCAGCACGCCTTCCGAGCCATCACCGTCACTGTTGTCGAGGTCACCCATCATCTGGCGCACCGCGTCCGAATCCTCGAACCGGCGCACGGAGTACGTGCATTACCGTGCGGGCGTTCTCGCGCCCGAGTACAACCGCGACCTTGTGCGGCGGCATCCCATCTACCCGAATTCCTGCGCTCGAGTCGCGGTGAGGTCAGTCTTTATCGGGCTTGTGGGTGTGTTGTGGTGATTTCGGGTGGTTTCGTTGTGGTCGTCGTATGGTCTCGGTTCGGACCTGGTCGATGATGTCTTCGGGGATGTGTTCGATGATGTCCCCACGTGAGGCGATGGCTAGTTTCTGGAGGATCGCGCCCACTTGGGCATCGATGGTTCTGACCGATTTTCCGCGGCGGGTGGCGATGGCGGAGTTGGTCCATCCGGCCGTAGCCAGGATCGCGACCTGCTGTTCAGCAGAGCTCAGCTCGTGCCAGTGCGATGCGGTGGCCTTGCCCGGTTGGGTGGCGGTGGCCTTGCCCGGTTGGGTGGCGATGGCCTTGCCCGGTTGGGTGGCGATGGTCAATGTGCCCAGGGCCAACCGCTGCACCTCGTCGAGTTCCGGACGCAGAAGGCTACCCCGGGTTTCCGCGGCTGCGAATCCGTCGGATCCGAGCACCTGGCGAGCGACGGCGACGGCTTTGGCGGATTCGGCGGCGAACGGCGCATTCTGTTCGAGGGTGATGCCGAGCCTGGTTCGTAAAGTTCCGGCTCCGCCGGCCAGGTGGGCGATTTCGGTGGCCAGGGCGATCAGCGTGTCGCGGTCCCGGTTGCCGGCGGTGAGCGAGTCGGCGATGAGGCGCGCCAACGACCAGGTTCGAGACTCCACCACCAGCCACCCGGCCCACTGGTCACCGGCGCTGAGTTGATAGGCCAGCGAGGCCCGTTCGAGGGCCAGCGCTTCGGTGGGGTTGCCGCTGCGTCTGGTCAAGGTGATCGCCAAGGCGAATTCGGCCAAGGATTTTTCCCACGGCGACCCGGATACGCTCGCGCGGTCGAAGTAACGGCGGGTGATCTCGTGAGCCTGTTGCGCAGTTCCCAACAGGCCCGCGGTCACAGCCGCGGCCGCTTCACCCCTTGACGCAGCGCCGCAGTCCCCGAGGGCCGCGAACTTGTCCCGAGCGCGAGTGAAGACGGCGATGGCACGGGCATCGCGGTGTACGACCAGCAGCTCGAACCCCCACGCGTATTCGACGGGCGCGGGCAGGCCGATATCGGTTTCGGCGGTGTGCCGCCAGTTCGGCCCGGTATCCGCGTCGGGGAGGCAGCCGGCGACACAGTCCTCGAGCATCCGCTCAGCATCCTCGTGACAGCCTTGGAGCAATGCGAGCAATGCGATGGCGGCCATGGCCCCGATCTGGAGTTCGGTGGGCTGCGGGGCCAAGGCCCGGGTGGCATCGAGGCAACGTTGCGTCCAGCGACACGTCTCTCCTACCACGCCCCCGGCGCCGGCCGATTGCGGCGCAGTGAGCCCGAGACAGATTTCCAAACCGACAGCGGCCTGGCCCGGGGTGGCGATGCTGGCCTCGATCGCTGTCAAAATATTGGCCCAGGCTGCTCGCGTCCACTCCAGCAGGCGTTGCCCTTCCGGGCTGAACCAGTTGGCTGCGACGTAGGCGATTTTGTCGTGGTAGTAGCGGAGGTGTCGGCCGACCAACCGAGTCGGTTCGTCCGTTTCTGGGGTGACGCCACGACGTAGTCGGTCCTGCGCGAACACCCGCAGGCTCTCCACCAGGGAATACCGCACAGTAGTCGGTGTCATCTGCACCGACACCAGCGACCGATCGACTAGACGTTCGAGCAAGGGTTCGATCTCCCGCCGGGCCAGGACCACACCAGGGCTGTCGGCGTCGGTGGCACTACCCTCGCCGTCGGTGTTCTCATCGTCGGCACAGATGGTTTCGATGGCGTCGAGGTCGGCTCCCACCTCCAAAGCCACGTTGCCATCGATGTCGTCAGGGTTGGTGGCAAAGCCTGCGGCGAAGACGGACAGGCGTTCGAAGAGCAGCCGCTCTTTGTCGCTGCACAGGTTGTAGGACCAGTAGATGACGTCGGTGACCGCTCGATGTCGCGGGTCGGCGCCCGTGTCGGGGCCATGCGACCAGCGCAGGCGGGTGTCGTCGGCGTGGCCGGTGAGTCCGTTCAGGATCATCGCCAGAGGTTGATGACGCAGCCGTGCGGCCGCCAACTGGATGTAGAGAGGGTGGTTGTCTATGCGGCGGCATATTTCGGCGGCCGTCGCGGTCTGGCCCATGCCGGTGACGGGGTGCTCGGTGAGTTCGGCGCGGTGTCGAAACAGCGCCAGGGCGTGACCGTCCGACAGAGGCGGAACTGCGATCAGGTATTCGTCGACCCAGCCGAGAGGTTCACGACTGGTGGCTACGACAGTCAGATCCGGCACCGCGTCGAGGAGGTTGCTGACCACGCGAGTACACCCGCCGAGGACGTGCTCGCAGTTGTCCAGTACCAGCACGGTGCGTGGAACGCGCCCGCTCGGGTCTGGGCGGGTGAGGGTGTCGACGAGAGCATCTCCTGCCGATCGTCCGGAGAAGTCGGCCTCGATCACCGCACGGGCAACTTCTTCTTCGACCGCGGCCGTGTCCGAGCCTGTGGCCAGCCGCGCAAGCCGCACCCAGAACACTCGCCTCCCGCCCGCGTCGGCTTGCCCGAACCGGCGCACCGCTTCAGCAGCCAAGTGGGTTTTCCCGATCCCGCCCGCACCGGTGAGCGTGATCAACCGGGCCGGGCCGAGCAGGAGAGTGTTGATCTTTTCCAGCTCACGGTCTCGGCCGACGAAGCTGTGTGTGGGGACGGGAACTACGCGTTCCCGACGCCTAGCATGCACATACGGGAGCATAGTCCCCACAAACGAACGGTCGAACCCCCAGAAGTGGCCGACTCATGAGTCGGGTGATGTCGCCGATCGGGTCATCGGCTGATACCGCATCTCGACATCCTGGTCCGCCCGGGCTTCAGCACCGTCTTCAGCGCATCCGGCGGTAGTCATCGACCAGCGCTGTGATCGTTAGTGGACAGGCGTCGATCCGCCCCCTCGTGCCAACACTGATCGTCGCCGAGTAGTGGGGTGTACGAACACCTGAAGGACTGCCCCGGTTCGGAGCCACCAGGTGGGTGCGCGGCCGGGAATTCGAATTACCCTGGCCGACAGGGTAGTTGAGATGTGCCCAACCAGAGTGCATAGGCTTGGGCGATGCTTGCGCTCTACAGTGCGGTGATCGCGATCGTCACCGGCGCGACCTCGGCGTGGATCGGCTACTACTTCAACGTTCGCAAAGATCGTTTGCAATGGAGCCGCAATCACGCGACACGATGGGACAGTGCACGGCACGAGGCTTACGTTGCGTTCGCAGCTGCGATCAAGCATGAGGTTCGACTGCACGTGAAGATGGCTGCCGCGCTGCACCCGGAGCTATGGCCTGGCCATGAGACGTTGTCCATGTCCGAAGGCTGGCCACTCTTGGCAGCCGCGGAAGACGCGCGCGCTGATCTGCTCGAGTCGATCCTGCTGCTCGCCGACGGTCCGACGGTCGAGGCAGCGCGGGACTGGCAGCAGAAGGTCTGGGAACTGCGCGTGCTACACAACGACACCGCGGTGTCCGCCGAGGTCATCCGCCAGGCTCTGATCCGGGCGTCGGATGCCAGGGACCGCTTCTACGCATGCGCGCGACCCGACCTGGGCATTATGACCGCGCTTCCCGCACCACAGCTACTGCAATCGCCTGCCATTTCCGATGTTCCAGACGCGAATACCATCGGCGGCTAGTGTTCGATGCGGCGCGGAACGAGCAAGCCGGTCCGGCGCACGACGCGCCCGATCAGGTACGCGGGCTGTCGGCGACATCGTCCGCCGCGCGACGAATACCATCCTGAGACATTGTTTCCGCAATCGGCGAAAGGTCGGCACATGAGCAAGCCCGTCGATGGTGTCCGCACAGACAAACCGCTGTCCGGGAAGACGGCACTAGTCACTGGGGCCTACACCGGGGTCGGTCGAACGATCGCGAAAACGCTTGCTGTGCAAGGGGCGCAAGTTGTTGTCCATCATCCACATTTCCCGGAACCGGCGGCGGACGTGATCAAGGAGATCACGGCCGCCGACGGCACCGCACTCGGACTCGCGGCGGATATCGGCGACCGCGCGGAATACGAGGAGCTGGTACAGGTGCTGCTCGAGGACTGCGGTCGGTGGGACCTGCTGGTGAGCACCGCGACGGTGCCCGATGCCGAACCGTTCGCGAAGATCAGCGGGGAGTCGTTCGACCTCGGCTTCGCGATGATGGTGCGGGGCGTGTTCCACGGCATGCAGCTGGCCTCGCAGCACCTGGCCGACGACGGCCGGATCATCACCGTCTGCGACTCCGCAAGCCCGCGTGGCGCGCTCTACGACGCGACCCGCGGCGCCGTCGAGCAGCTCGGTCAGGCTGTGGCACCGGACTTCGCGCCGCGGCGGATCACCGTCAACACGGTCAGCCACGGTGTCGCCGAGACCGGGAACGCGGAACTCGGGGCGGTCGTCGCGGCGATGAGCCAGCCCGCGGACGTGGTCGCCTACCTGGCAAGCGCGGCGGCGAGCGCGGTGACCGCGCAGGCCATCCGTCTCGACGTCGCCGCCCGAGCCGCCGAGGCACCGCGGTAGATCCGGGCAGAGGGCGGCGGTGCCCGGTCAGGCGATGTTCGCTCATCCGCAGGGCCACGAAAACCAGCGGGCGGTAAACAGATTCACCAGCGGCCGACGCGTGACGGCGGCGGTGCGATACTCCGCGTCCCGAGCACAGGCCCACCGCCGATGACATGCCCTTATCTCACACTCGAATTACGGGATCGCGGCGGAGATGATGCCACTGTATGCGCTGAATCCCCGCCCCTTCGCGTTGCAGGTGAAACTCCCGTGGAAACCGATTCGGCACGACGACCCCGCGTGCTCGACGACCGGCCCCCACATGTCTTGGCCGGTTTTCAGGTCGTAGATGCTGGGATTGCCGCCGGCCAGCGTGTACGGCGTGCCTCCATCGAAGGTGGGGTGCGCGGGCAGCCAAGACTGGTCGATCAGGATCTCGTTGATCGGAATCGACAGCGGAAGGTAGGCGGTGCCGACGGTGTAGCTCAGGCGAAGGGGAGATCCCAGATCACACCCGATGCTCCCGTCACCGAAAATCGCGCAGTTCATGCTGCCTGCCGAGAAATAGAGCGTGCTATCGTCGGCTCCGGCGTTGCCGGCCGGGAGGATCGGCGCCACTGCTGCGGCGGCCAGGATCCCGGCGAACTTCGTACTGCGCTTCATGCCATCTCCTCGGTGAAATCGCTGAT
This sequence comes from Nocardia sp. NBC_00881, assembly GCF_045207455.1. Lineage (NCBI taxonomy): Bacteria > Bacillati > Actinomycetota > Actinomycetes > Mycobacteriales > Nocardiaceae > Nocardia > Nocardia sp. NBC_00881. Next base: position 6,083,555 of record NZ_CP108798.1, on the reverse strand, counting down.
GTAGACAACCGACCCGACAACTCTGTCGAACCAACGCCGGATTCTGTTTCGATCTGTCCCGCATCGAACACAGCGGAGCCAGCGTGTTCGACCGCCGAGCGCGGCACAACTCCTTGAATCATGGTGCACCGCGGTAGTACCCGCTGCATCTGGCATTCGTATCCGCATCCCAGCCGGATGGCCACAGAAAGCTGGCCCATCTACCCCCAAACACCACCGATAACCGTTCTCCCGCCGCGAGTGGCACATGGTCGGGTAAACCATGCGTCACTCGTCTTTAGACATTTGTGCTAGACATTCGTACCAGCCTGTGTTAGACATATGTCTAAGACATTTGAATGAAGTGTGACTCGGAGGAATTCAGCTATGAGCGTTCAGCCCCGTGTTCTTGTTGCCGGCGGCGGTATCGGCGGTAATGCCGTTGCGCTGCAACTGCTTCGGGCCGGCATCTCGGTCACGGTCGTGGAGCGGGCCGCGGCACCGCGCCCCGGCGGACAGGCCGTCGACCTGCGCGGTCCGAGCCGCGAGGTGGCCGAGCGGATGGGGCTGATGCCGGGGATCCGTGACTGTCAGCTGGACGAGCGCGGCATGCGTTACGTCGATGCCGAGGGCCGCGAGATCCTGCGCATGTCCGCCGAGCTCTTCGAAGGCAGGGGCGGGGTCGCCGAAATCGAGATCACCCGTGGCGATCTCAACCAGGTACTGCTCGATCTGGTCGCCGCCGAGGGCGGCGTCGACTACCGCTACGGGGAATGGATCACCGAGGTCCGGCAGGATGACGCGGGCGTGGACGTGACATTCGCCTCCGGCGCCGCCGAGCGGTTCGACATCGTGATCGGCGCGGACGGTCTGCACTCCGCTACCCGCCGCATGGTGTTCGGTCCCGAGGAGCGATTCGCCACCTATCTGGGCGGATACATGTCCTTCTTCACCCTGGCGCGGCCGAAAGACTTGGAGCCGCACTGGTTCACGATGCACTCGCTGGTCGGCGCCACCGGGCTCGGCCTGCGACCGGACGCCGACCCGGCCACCTGCAAGGCGCTGGTCGTGCTGCGCTGCCCGGCGGATCCCGCACTGCGCCGAGACATTACGGCTCAGCAGAACTTGATCCGTGAGCGGTTGGCCGGCGGCGGCTGGGAGTCGGCCCGCATCGTCGCCGCGATGGCCGACGCACCGGACTTCTACTTCGACGAGCTCGCCCGGATCGACATGCCGACCTGGGTCGAGGGCCGGGTGACGCTACTCGGCGACGCAGGCTACTGCGGCTCGCCGCTCACCGGCCACGGCACCGCCATGGCACTGGTCGGTGCGTACGTCCTCGCCGGTGAGATCGCTACGCACATCAGCGATCCGAAGCAGGCTCTGGCCCGCTACGAAGAGGTGCTGCGCCCCTTCGTCCAGACCGCGCAGAAGCTGCAGCCGGGCGGCGTGCGGTCCATGACCCCCAAGTCACGCTTCGGTATTCGCGCCGGTCAGACCTTCAGCAAGCTGATGACTTCGAAGCCGATGCGACCGGTCATGATGAAAATGCTCGCCAAGACCGAGTCCTACGACCTGCCCGACTACGCAGAACTGAACGTCGGCCGCTAGGGCATCGACCGGGCCGTCTCCGCAAGGCCCGGTCAACATCCTGCTGTCGAACGGTGCGCTGAATATGCGGCACTATGCATCGGTCGGTACTCGGTCGACAGGGCGGCTGCCACGAAGGCAGACAGTCGCCCGAGTGTTCCCAGCGTATGACGGCTTCGATCAGCGCGTCGTCGACGCCTTGCGGCCGGCGTGGTCCGAGGATTCCACAAAGTTCGACATAGCCGCTGATCGAAGGTGATCGTCAATCCGATAGCGCATGCGTTCAGGCGTGAGCAGCTCGATCAGGCACTGCGCTCCATCGGTGCCGACTCTGTCGTGGATGTCGCCCCGGACGAATCAACCACGTCGGCGTTCAGCTCCAATCCCTACGACCGCGCTTCCAGGCCAGCTGGCACCGTGCCCGACGTGAATCAGGCATGCAAATCGTTGAGCAAATCGGAACGCACTGGCAGTCAACCATACTGAGCTGAACTCCGAGCGTGCGTGCCGTGCCGTTCGCCATCGCCGGCATCAGCACTAGGGCTGGTCCAACAGGTTCGAGCTAATCGCGAGCTGCGTTGCGCTGCTGACGGTTTCATGCCCTGTGGTGCCGATGAAACGCGGCGAAGTATGTCCTGATCGGCGCGGTTCACATTAGGCTCTGTGACTATTGGGCCAGCGCGGCAACTGAGAAAGCCTCTCTGGATCGCGGCGGAGGAGCCTGCGCTTGAACCTCTCGATCATTCTGATCTATCTGGCGGCAATGCTCGGCGTCGGTTGGTGGGGAAAACGCCGCGCCCGGAACACCAGTGATTACCTTGTTGCAGGCCGCAGGCTGGGAGGCGTGTTCTATACCAGCACGATGTGCGCTGTGGTTCTCGGTGGCGCGTGCACGGTCGGTGGTGTCGGCCTCGGTTATCGATACGGCATCTCCGGCATGTGGCTGGTGGTATCGATCGGTACGGGTGTCTTGCTGCTCGGTCTGCTCTTCGCGTCCCGTATCCAACGCCTGCGGGTGTACACCGTGTCGGAAATGCTCACGCTGCGATACGGTGTCGACCTCACTGCCGCATCCGGCATTGTGATGATGTCTTACACACTGATGGTCACAGTGACATCGACGATTGCCTACGCGAGCGTTTTCACCGTTGTCTTCGGAGCCGATCGGACGGCATCCGTTGTCGTCGGCGGCCTTGTCGTCGTCGCATACTCGGCGATGGGTGGCATGTGGTCGATCACGCTGACCGACATCGTCCAGTTCGTTGTCAAGACGACCGGAATCTTCGTCTTGATGCTGCCCTTCACATGGCACAAAGCAGGCGGCTATGCGGGAATCCGCGAACGGGTGGGCGATGCAGCATTCGGAATCGGAACTATAGGCGTCGGGAAGATCGTCACCTTCTTCGTCGTGTACACCCTGGGAATTCTTATCGGACAGGACATCTGGCAGCGGGTATTCACCGCGAAGTCTCCGAGGGTGGCCCGTTGGGGTGGCGTCACGGCCGGAGTCTACTGCCTGCTCTACGGTGTCGCGGGCGCCGCAATCGGTCTTGCCGCGTCCGCGGCGTTTCCCGGGATCGAGGCCAAGGACGACGTCTATGCCGAGGTAGCCCAGCACAGCGTGCCGGTTGGACTCAGCGGCATTGTGCTCGCGGCGGCAGTGGCGGCGATGATGTCGACGTCCTCAGGCGCCCTGATAGCGACTGCGACGGTCGCACGCCAGGATGTAGCGCCGATGCTCACGCGGATCACTGGGCGCCCGAAGCGAGAACTGGACACCGCGACGACGGAAGCCGACCTCCGCGGCAATCGCTGGTACGTCATCGCGATTGGTGTGGTCTGCGTCGTACTCGCGGCCCTGATCCACGACATCGTCTCAGCCTTGACCATCGCATACGACATTCTGGTCGGCGGACTACTCGTACCCATCCTCGGCGGGCTGGCCTGGAAGAGGGCGACGGGAGCCGCCGCGATGGCCGCGATGGGCGTGGGCATCGTCGCTACCTTGTCGACCATGTACACGGTCGGCGATGCACTCGCCAACGAACCTGTCTATGTCGGACTGGCGAGCGCGGCAGTGGTGTTCGTGGGAGTCAGCCTGGTGACCCCGCAGACGCCTGCGAGCGTCCTGTCCGTCTGGGATGCCCGAACGATGGGAAAGGACGAGGCCGTGTCACAACCGATAGGCGGATAGCACCATGGCCGAAAAGATCGTCGTGCTAGACGATTTCATTTACGCTCCAGTGTTCGCGGAGTGCCTCGCCGCCGAGGGACTTGCCGTTGACGTGATCGTGACGAAGGAGATTCCGACGGGCACAGAGATTGTCGCTTTGCTCGTCGGTCCGGACACTGTGGGACTCGGTGACCCGCACCTTGCCGCGTTGCCAGATCTGCGAGTCCTGTCCGCCACATCAGCCGGATACGAACATCTTCCGCTGCGGGCGGCCCGGGCGCGCGGAATCCAGGTCACGCGCGCGGTGAACTACTGCACCGAGGAGGTTGCCGACCACACCCTGGCGAGCATTCTCGGCCTACTCCGCTCGACCGCGTCGCTCGATTCGGCGGTGCGGGCAGGACGGTGGGACATCACGGCGTCACCACCGCGCCGGATCGCCGGAACAGTATTGGGCCTCTACGGATTCGGTCGGATCGGCGCGGCTGTGGCGCGCCGGGCGCGTGCACTGGGCATCGACGTGCTGGTGTGCGGGCGTTCGCTCGATCCGCGCACACCGGAATTGGTTGCCGAGGGACTCGGCGTGGTCGAATGGCCGGAGCTGCTGCGTCGAGCCGACGTGCTGAGTCTGCACGTTCCGCTGACTGATGAGACCCGAGGCATCGTCGATGCCACGGCACTGGCGGCCATGTCACTCGGCGCGTATCTCGTGAATGTCTCTCGGGGAGAACTGATCGACCACGACGCTCTCGGCGCCGCGTTGCGCAGCGGCCGGCTTGCGGGCGCTGCGGTCGACGTACTCCCGCAGGAACCGCCCGCGCCGGACGATCCGATCCTTAGGTTTCCGAACCTCGTGATCACACCGCACGCGGCCTTCTACTCGCCGGACGTTGCCGAGAAACTCGCTCGGCATGTCGCTGCAGACGTAGCCGCAGCGCTGAACAAAACACCTTCGTCACGGACCGGTCCCGACACCACGTCGATGTCGTCGGACGGCACTGTGACGTTAGGCCGCAAATGCCGGTCCGACTGACAAACCCGTTTCGCTGTGACGCTGACCGGCCGCGGCTCCTCCGAAACCGACCCGGCCAACTCTGTCCTGGTGGAGGCTTTCGCCGCATACCCGTGGTTACCCTTCGGCAGCGGCAACACCCTCTCGTTGCCAGTCAGTTCCAGGAAGAGCCAGCGCAAGTGCACGACTCCGCGCCCCATTGCCCGCCGGGCCGATCACCCCTCGTGGACCGGCCCGGCGGCACCCCCGCGACGCAACCTGTCACCCCTCGAGACAGGTCACGCCGGGTTCTCACCGACGGCTTGTCGTCCTTCCCGTTTCCGGTGTTGACGCAAACAACAATGCAAGCGCGGGCTTGGCACGCGCTTAAGAACACCTTGCAAGATCAAATCCGCAGGTAGAGGGACTTTTATGGATGGATCCCATCGAGTCGCACCACGCAGCCCTGGTTCGCGGGATGATGGAAACAGGGGCGCCGAGAAGATCGGAAGCGACGATGGAAACCGTGGTGGTCTGGATACTGGCCAGCCTGTTCTACTGGTGGGGCCTGCTGTAGGGATCCGAACCTGGCCGACCCCGGCCAGGTCTACTACAATCGGTCGTAGGTTGCGCGAGTCGAACGGCACACCTCGCCGATCGGAGAGTCGCCATGGCTCAGTAGCCCGCAGCGCGGCCGGACACTCGCTCCGGCTCCATTTACACGGAATTTCGCTGGGGCCTATTCGAGATCATCGCCGATCTGGCGATCGGAATCGCCGGATCGCACGCCCTCCATGCATTCGCAACAGTCGTAGCGCGGGGTCCTGAGCCTGGCGTCGCGTCTGGTTTCCGGGATCGCTTTATCCGAGGATTGCGGTCAGGTCGAGGTGAGTGAGGCGGTCGTGGTCGGAGAGGATGTCGATGGCGGTGATTCGGTCGTCGGCGACGGTGAAGCTGATGATCGAGAACGGGGCGCCGTCGATGGTGTTGACCAGTCCGGCGCTGCCGTTGACGACTGCGGGGTGGATGGTGCAGAGGGTGGCCATGCGCTGGAAAGTTTCGGATTGCCCGGCGGCGGCGTCGGCGCCGCAGATGACACGCATCGCTTCGCCGGCATCAGCGCGCAACACCACGTCGGGGTCGAGCATGCGGAGTAATTCGTCGAAGTCGCCGCCGCGTGCGGCGGTGAGGAAGGCGTCGACGGCGCGGCGTTGACGAGGCAAGTCCGGTTCGGTGCTCGGTGTTCCCGTGGCCGCCGTACTGGCCGCGACCGCGGTCGGTGCGTACTGGGACCTCGCCCGGATCTCCTATGTCCGCGACTCGTTCGACCACCTCGGCTACCCATGTACTTCGCGACCATCCTCGGCGTCGCCAAGACCGCCGCGCTCGCCGCGATCCTCACTCCCGGCCATCCCCAAACGAAGGAATGGGCCTACGCCGGGTTGGTCTTCGTCTACGGCGGTGCCGCCACATCCCACCTGGCCGCCGGTGACGGCCCGGACAAGTGGGCCATGCCGCTGTTTTTCGCCGCCGCCACCTTCGCCGCCCGCGCCTGGCTGCCGCAGGGCAATTCCACCACCGCCGCACTCGGCGGCTCCCGGCGCCGGTACGCCTGACTCGCACTGTCCTTGCCGCACCGACCTCGGCCACCGTGCCGCACGTGGTCGCCCGGAACAACCCCGCCGACCTGGCGATATCTGTGGACCTGGTCGAGGTCGGCGTGGCGAAGTCTACGTTTCGCGAGGACACTGAGGACGTAGCGCCCAACTCGTCCCCAGGAGCACATGCGATGCCAACCAACGGGCCTTTCGGCAGTGATCCGGAAGATTTCGAACGCGCACTGCGGGGGGCGGGAACCGAGCTCCGCGACCTGCTCGGGAAAGCCGGCCTATACCTGGATCGAATAGATCACGCGAGCGTCAGTTCACTGGCGTCGCTGCTCGGTCAGTTCGTTCAACCGGAACGGCCCCGTCCAGCGAAACCCGAGGGTGAGACCACCGGTGAGACCGGCAGCGGAGTGTGGGCGATCTACAGCATCGATGACGCCGGCGAGGCTAGGGTTGACCAGGTCTTTCCAAGCGAGCTCGAGGCCTTACGCGCGCATCGCGACAACACCGATGATCGCCGTCGGGTGCGGTTTCTGCCCTATGGAGTTCCGGCGAGTGTGTTGGATGTGCCCTAACGGCGCTGACTCGCCCTATTCGCCATCTACGCATTGTTCTGGCCAGCGGCCATGGCGTTCTACTGTGCCGTGCTCGCCGCGCCGGTGGTTGCCCTGTCCATGGGCTACTTCCCGATCGCTTTGCTGCGGCGGAGCCAAGCAGACAAAGTCTCTAGCGCCGTCCGTTCGGTCGGCGCAACGTAACCTGTTGCGCTATAACAGGTTTAGCTGCGGCGCCGACCCGAGCGCCGCCTGAGTGCTGCCCTCCTCCGCTCGCAGCTAGGGATGGACGGGGCCGTTCGACGCTTCACCTACAGCGGGTGGCGTCCACGGTGCATGCCTGCGTTGTCGATGACGACACCGAGCCCGTCTGAATCGGCAATCGCCCATGCCGGCACCCAGACATTCGACCCTTGCGACTGTGACGGGCGAACCGCGGCTAAGTAGTCGCGCAGGGCGGCCAGGCTGGGGTGTGGGTTCGCGGTCAGCCAGATCAGCGAGTGCGGGTAGATCGGGGTCGGATTGCGCAGCGGTATGCGGCGCAATCCGTAGCGCGCGGGCCAAAGGTAGCCCCATTCGGTGCCGGGGACGATGCCCGGGATCCAAATTCTGTGCCTCGCCAGGCGGTGCGGTTCGACGCTGGGCTCGGCGGCAAGGGGATGCGTGGGGCCTACTAGGAGCTCCAATTCATGGTCGATTGCGCGGGCTGCGCTCACCCCGTCCGGCCTGTCTTCGGCTGGCACGGTGACGGCGCGGAAGGAGACGTCGACAGCTCCGGACTGTACCGCGGTCAGCGCGCCGGTGAGGTTGTTGTCGAGCAGGTTACGACATCAACGTCCAGATCGGGATGCGCGAGATGGAAGTCTTGGAGCACCACCGAAGGTGCGATGCGCCGATTCGTCACATCGACGCGAAGCGCCCGGCTCTCGGGCTGGACAGACCGCCGCGCGCGCTCAGCGGCACGGAGCAGGTCTCGTGCATGCGCGAGGAATGCGTGACCATCGCGGGTGAGCCGCACACCGTGGACGTTGCGCGAGAACAGCACGGCCCCAACGTCGCGCTCTAGCGCGGCGACGCGCTTCGAGACCGCTTGCGGCGTAATACTCAGCTCATCTGCTGCGCCCTGAAACTGACCGAGCTCAGCCGCGACAATGAAGGTGTGGACGCCGTCAAGATCCAACAGTCTTCCTCAACGTCTGGTTGTGACTGGCCCGCGTGTCGGTTGCTTGTTGCCCGGCCATAGCCGCTGCTGGAATCGGCACATGCCTAATTTGACCTTTGGCCGCCTCTACGTCCAAACCCCCGAGTTCGCACGAGTCGCCGAGCGGATCAACCACGTCACGGCACTCACATCGCGCCTGAACCTGCTGCCGTTCGACGACACGGCGGGGCGCGCGGCACTGCTGGCGGACGTGTTCGGCGGACCCCTCCCGGAGACCGTCACGCTGTACCCGCCGTTCTTCACTGATTACGGGCTCAACACCACCTTCGGCGCGCACGTGTTCGTGAACCAGGGGTGCACCTTCATGGATCAGGGCGGCATTCGAATCGGCGCCGGGACGATGATCGGACCGAAAACTCACCTCATCACCTCCGGACACCCAGTTCCGCCCGCCGAGCGGCGCGAGTACATTCTCGCCGCACCGATCGTGCTCGAAGACAATGTCTGGATCGGAGCGGCCGCCACTATTCTCCCCGGCGTCAAGATTGGTGAAAACTCGATAGTCGGCGCCGGTGCCATCGTGACCAAGGATATCCCGCCGAACACTGTCGTTACCGGGGCCGCGGCGACAGAGCAGAAACGCTGGAAAGTTTGAGTATAGTGGCCACGACTTTCAGCGACGGCGCAGCGCAAGGACCGGGATTGTGCGAATGCCTTTCGTCTTCTCGGCGTAACCGGCGAAGCCGGGATAGACCTCGGCCCGCAGCGTCGGACCGACCTGGTTCGCCTGCTCGGCTCGGACGCCGCCACGATGACTCGCACCATCAAGCGTCTCGAACACGCCGGCTTCGTCCGCCGCCTGCCCTGCGCCGACGACAAGCGAGTCAGCATCATCGAACCCACGACCGCCAGCCTCGTTCTCCGCCACGAAGTCGAACGCGTCTGGTTTGAACTCGAGCAAAGCGTCTCCGGCAACCTGACCACGGACGAGCAGTCGGAGGCCATCGACCTCCTTGCACAAATCGAGGAAAGCCTTATCCGCGCCACAGCGCAGGGAGCCCAGAGATCGGCCGCCGCAGACCTACACCCGCCCGTCAGCACAACCTCTGAGAGGCCACAATGAGTTTTGACACATCCAACGGCACCAAAGGCGCGCGTCAGCCCAGCGGAGGGCGCCTGATGCGGTATCTCAACAACTGGGCCGCGAAACGAATCCGTAAGAGCGGCAAGTTCATGGGCGATATGAATGCACTGATACTGACAACCATCGGCCGCAAGAGCGGAGCAGAGCGCAGCACACCGGTCGGCTACTTCCCCGGAAAGGACGGCAGCTGGCTGATCGTGGCATCCGCGGCCGGAGCGCCGAAAAACCCTGCGTGGTATTACAACATCGCCGCGAATCCCGACAAGGTTCGGATTGAGGTGGCCGGTCGCGAAGTAGCCGTGGTCGCCGAGCAACTCCACGACGTCGAGCGCGAGGAAGCATGGCAGCAGATCACCGCCGCCGCACCCCGTTTCGCTCAATACCAGCAGAAGACCGACCGCGAACTACCGATAATCCGCCTGGTCCGCCAATCCGCCTGAGCCGGTATACCTGCCGGCCGGCTACCGCGGTTGCCGCGAACGCGACAGTCAAGGACCGTGGTCCTCCTCGACAGTCATCCCGTTGCGAGTATTTCGCTGATATCGAGAAAGGCATTGTTCTCCTCGGCCTGGCCAACACTCATGCGAAGGTAGTGGGGCATTCCCAGATCGCGGATCAGGACGCCGTGGTCGAGGTAGTGCTGCCAGGAACGTGCGGCATCGGCGAACCGGCCGAACAGCAGAAAATTCGCGTCACTGTCGATCACCTCGAATCCCAGCTCACGCAAGGATCCCGCGACCCGTTCCCGCTCGTCGATCACTTCCGCGACCTTTGCCAGCGTCTGGTCGGCGTGACGCAATGCGGCCACCGCCGCAGCTTGGGTCACGACCGACAAGTGATAGGGCAAGCGAACCAATCTCATCGCCTCCACTACGGCGGGAGCGGCCACGAGGTAGCCGAGTCGTCCGCCGGCGAACGCGAATGCCTTACTCATCGTCCTGGTCACGACGAGTTTTGCGGGGAATCGGTCGATCAGTCCGATCGCGCTGGGGGCAGACGAAAATTCGCTGTATGCCTCGTCCACCACTACCATGCCCGGCGCCGCCTCCAGAATCCGTTCGAGATCCGCGATGGCAAAATTGTGACCGCTGGGGTTGTGTGGGTTGGTGACGAACACGACGTCCGGACGACTTTCGATGATGAAGGCGACTGCGTAGTCGATGTCGAGCGACAGGTCCGCACCGCGACGACCCTCCAGCCATTCGAGGTCGGCGGTGTCGGCGATGATCTTGTACATGGAATAGGTCGGCGCGAAACTCAGCGCACTGCGTCCGAAGCCACCGAAAACCTGCACGAGTTGCTGCAAGATCTCGAGCGATCCGTTCGCCGCCCATATATTCTCTGTTGTCACAACTATGCGGTCCCGCCGACTGACGTAGCTCGCCAACTCAGCGCGCAATTCCATCGCTTCTCTGTCGGGATAGCGGTGCAGGGAATCGAGTGCGGCTCGTACAGACGCAGTGACATCGTCGATCAGTCTCTGGGATGGCGGAAAAGGGCTTTCGTTCGTATTCAATCGCACCGGTGCCGCCAACTGCGGTGCCGTATACGGTCGTTGTTCTCGTAATCGCTCCCGAATGGGCAGCTCAGCCGAGGTCACCGTCGCACCCGGCGGTATCGGGACAACAACCTCGTCGTACCACGCCACCATATCGCCCTCACTCACCATCACCTGGCATGGCCCTGGGGCAACCAGGTCGTTGCCCTGGATGCCTTGTCGAGCAATCCACCAGCACACGGGTTGGCCGGTCAGGTACTCGCCGCACCACACCAATCGGTGCAACATATCCGAGAACGGTGCACAGATGCAATGTTCAAGAGTGTTGCGCCCGTGAGGTTCACAAGCGGCACGAACAGTTCGTCGGCGGCGTTGTCCAGGTATGCGATTCGAAGAACCGCACTGGACCGGCCCTGATCTCCCACCCTGGCGAGTCGAATTACTTCAGCGCGGTCTTCCAGCGGTCCAACCTGCTCGCCTGGTCGCCGAGCGCGCGCAGGAAGGCCGTGCGGCCGCGAACACGGCGCAGTACACCGCGCGATGGCCAGACACTCCTCGGCGATCCACCCCGCGCCGACCTGCTATCGGATAAGCGCGGACACGCTATCGAAAAGGCGCAGCTGCGTAGCCTGCAATGGTTACACATTGCATTCTTTTTGCATGGAGAAAGCGATGTGAACAGGAAGGCGCCACCAACGATATGAGGCACAATCTTGCCCGAGCCGCGCTTCGAGACCCGATACAAACAGCGCGAAATTGAAACGTCCGAAATCCATCGTCGTCACGACGAGCATTGACGAGTAATGCCAACACTGATATCGGAAGCCATCCCTTCCGAACCGGCTCGTAAACCTGAAAGCGTGGAAATGATCAATATTCGTGCAATCTTGACCGGTCTGGCGCTCGGCGCCGCTGCCACCTTCGGTATCTCTGCGTCCGCGTCCGCCGCGGCGGTGTATGAGTTCGAGCACCGTCAAGCTCAGGTCGACAACGGCAACATGTGGCTGTGGGTCTGGTCCGGAGACGGCACCGACGGCGCTACGGTGTTCTACACCCACGAGGGGGACGACGAAGCGGCCAGGAATCGCCAGAGGATCTCGGTGACGCCAGGGCAGTCGCAGGTCATCACCACCACTGAGCCCATCGTCAGTATCAGGATCTGTAGCGGCGACTCTGCCCGATGCGGCTCGTCGATCCGCGTGTGAGGGGACAATTTGTCATGACCAATCACTTGATTGCCAAAGGCACCGGAGTGAAACTGGTTGCCGCACTCGCATTTACGGGCGCGGCGCTGGCCTGGTCGGCCGGGCCTGCGTCAGCGGCGGATCGCGTTGTCGAATGGCGAGGAGTCGCGGTCAGCGTGTCCGGCGCGAACTCGGAAGTGGTCACCTTGCGGACGCCGTTCGGGCTGCTAGGGTCGGCCGCCTATACCTACATCGACCACAACGGCCAGACGGTTCGCTCATCGGTGAACACCCAGTTCCCGTTCGGCTTGGAAGAGAGAAGAGTTTTGCCGGGCCGGATCACGCACGTGGGTGCGTGCGTCGCGCGCCCGAGCTCGAGTTTCCAAGAATCGTTCTCCGCAAAACCGCCCGGCTGGGACTGCCAACCCCTACAGGCGCTGTAGGCCCTGCCGTTCGGCGGTTGAGGTCGCCGCCGATGGGTGGCCGGTCGACCGGCTCCTCCTGGACGGGCGTTATATGCCCCACCCTGTCGCCGGAAACTCCCCGCGACAGGGTCGCATACCGCATCTCCTGGCAGGAGCCGATATCCGGCTGGCGCGTGTTCGTGGTCGTCGAGTTCGCGTCAACTCGACGTCGAGCCGTGGTCGGCATTGATGTGGCTGATGACAGCTGGGTGCGCCAGGGTGACGGGCGTTCCGCCGGTGGCGGCCAAAGAACGACGGGATGTGGACTCGGTATGCGATCGGTTCATCAAGCCGCCACCGAATCGGTTGCCGCCCAATATAATCGAATGCTCGACGCCTTGGCCGGAGAAGCTACCGACGTCATCTGCCACCTCGACGCCGCCCGCGCCGACCTGCTCGCGTTCGCCGGTTTCCCAAGAAGATCTGGTTGAACCTTTGTAGGAGAGTGAGACGTGAACAGGAAGCCGCTGCCGCTGGCCAACTACAGCGTGCTGCAGTCCCGTGACGTGGACGAGGCCCGTGAAGTCATCGGCAAGGTCCTGCGCGCGCCCCATGATGTGAAGATCCTCGGTGCGGCAGGCAGGTTCGACGCCCGGCAGAACGCGGTGCCGATGGGGCCGGTCGCGCTGGCCGCGCTCGACTACGGCGGTGGCGCACAGGTGCTGGTCACCCCGCACCGCACCGACAACTTTTACCTGGTCCACATCCCGTTGGCTGGAGCGATCGACACGTTCAGCGGTAGGGAGCGCACAACCGCGACCCGATGGACGGCGACGATAGCCCAGCCGCGTGAGCGCTTCGTGCTGGATTGGCCCGCTGACAGCCCGATGCTGTTGGTCTGGTTCGACGCGTCGGCCATGGAGTCGACGCTGGAACAGATGATCGGTCAGCGGATGAAAACCGGGCTCCGGTTCGAGTTGGGTCAAGATCTCACGACCCCAGCCATGCGGGCCTGGTTGGATCAGGTGAGATTGGTGGTCCGCGAATTCGACCGGGGCCAGCAGGTCGCCACACACCCCCTCGCAGTCCGCCATCTGCAAGACCTGATGACCACCGGGTTTCTGCTCAGTGCGCGCCACTCTTACTCCGAGCGACTGCGCAACAGCAGTGCCACACCAGCGGGCTCAACGGTCAGACAGGCCGTGGATTTCATGCATGTGCACGCAGCCGAGCCAGTGACCGTCACGCAGTTGGCCGCTGAGGCAGGCGTCGGTGTACGGGCATTACAGGAAGGATTCCGCAGGGACCTGGACACGACTCCAATGGCCTACCTGCGGCGGGTGCGGTTAGAACACGCCCGGACCGAGCTGGAGAAGGCCGACCCACATGAGACGACCGTATCCGCGATCGCACTCAGGTGGGGCTTCAGGCACTTGGGCGATTTCGCCAGGGCCTACCGGATGGCGTACGGCGAGCGGCCTAGCGAAACGTTGAAGATCGCACCAGCGGCCACATCCATCGACGCATGAATTTCGGGGAAGGGCCCTGAACGACGCCGCCGTCCGAGTCTTCACTTTTTATCGAATAAGCGCGGCCCGCACTATCGGAAAGACGCGACTGCGCAGCGCGTAAACGCTGAACGTTGCATCCTTTTGTAGGAAATCCGGCGAACCTCCGGCACGGACCGAGAAGGATGGAAGTCACGATGGGCAACTCCACACTGGGCTCGGACGAAAAGCTGTCACCCGGCGAATCATTGCGGAGCGGTGACTACACACTTACGTTCCACGAAAATGGCGAGCTCGTTTTGTACAGCGCGGACGGCGGTGTCGAGAAGACATGGACGCCCGAACTGCCCCCCGGGTGCGATCTCAGCAATGCGGAACTACACCAGGCGAATGGCGCTCTCTACGCCACCAACGGCGACGGTCACCGGATTGCTACCTACACCGCCCCCGCGACCGACGTGTGTTGGCCCGGCTTGACGCTGGAACTGACCGAAGACGGCCGACTCGTGGGGCGAGACCCCATGTCGAACGATCCGGTCGGTACATCCTTCGAGCTCGATAGCACAAGTGAAATCGAGTTTCCGCTGTATCATCCACGTGGCGAGTCGACTGGGTTGCAGAGACTCATCGACACGATTGAACGTGGAATAGACGCACTGGCCGACACGCTGCGGGCCGGACATCCGGAACAAGCCCCAGATGTCAGGGACATGCTGGCGGAAACCGGCTTTTACGATTCGCGGAACCGCTCCGTCATGAGCGACGTCTACAGCGACATGATGCACGAACTCGACGGAGTGAAATCCACTCTACAGAGCTATGACGAATATGCCGGATCAACGGCGGATCAAACGGCCGAATACGTCTCGAGCGGTATGAATTACCTAAGCGCGAGAGTCGGCGATCTCAACGAGAAACTAAAGGCCGCCCCCTATCAGGTGATCGATGAACCCATAGACCCCGGAATGACTGTGCCGGCGGTCACGGTCCGATCGGAGGTCATCACTAATGAATCGGAGCTGATGGACGCCCTGTACAACGCCCTCGACGAGGTGGAACGCAAAGTGGACGAGGTAGCCAGCATTATGGAAGATCTCGGCAACGGCCTCGACGAGAATTCGCCCGACTATCAGAGTAACCAGCTGCCGGCCGGTCCCGATCCATCGGCGGATTACAGCCCTCCCTCCGAACCGGGAACCGAAACCGGCTGGACCGACACCGATAACAGCGATCTGTTCAGCGACCTGCTCGGCACCGAGACCGACGACCGCAGCGGGCTCAGTGGCCCGCTCGGATCGTCCGGCCTGGACATGACAAGACTGCTGAATGCCATCACGGGGCAGAGCGCGGGATCCGGCGGTGGAACACCAACCGCGGCGCCCGCCGCCACTGACAGCGGCTCGGTGCTGGGCATGATGATGCCGATGATGATGGTGCCGATGATGGCTTCGATGACGCAGGCTATGCAGAAACGACAGCAGGACGCCGAGTACGCGGAGCGGGAGCGCGAACGCGAACGCCGCGAGCAGGAAGCGCAGTACCAGCAGCAACAGCCCGTCTCCGGCCAGCCGACCGGTGCCACCCCTGCCGTTACCGCGCCTGTCCCCGCTGGAGGAGCACCCACCATCGGCACCACAGGCATGGTCGACGCCGAGTTGCCCAACGGAACCACCCAGAAAGTCACCGCCACCACCGCCGAAGCCCTCCAGAAGGCAATCAACAATCCCAACGGCAGCGATGCTCGCGCCGCCTACGCCGGTACCCTCGGCGAATCCACCCCGGCGCACTCCTGGACCGTCGTCGACGCCGCAGACCTCCGCACCGGCGACGTCGTCCAATGGGAGAACCGCACCGCCGTCGCCATTGTCACCCAAGACGGCCTGTTCTTCATCACCAGCGGGCAGATGGTCCCCTTGGACACCAACAACCCCTTCGAGGACGGTCAGGGCGACTACGGCACCTTCCAAGGCTTCTTCCACCCCACCGGAGTCGACACCAGCACCGCAACCACCGACCCAACCCAACTCACCCCACCCGCCATGCCCACCCGGCAACCCCCCGCAGCCGCCATCCCACCATCAGTTGCCGCTGCTTGAGGTGGCCGGGGCCGGGTCGTCCGGCAACGACGATCCGGGCCGGAATAGTTTGGAACGGCGGGCCGTTGCATCCCACTGTCGGCGTCCGGACAGCCCCGGGCCTCACCCCTTTTGTCGCTTCGAGCGACCACTCGCCGAGAGGCGCTTGTGGGACGTCGACACCTCTCGTAACGCCAGCCGTGCGGCGCGAATCAGGGCCGCCAGGTTTCCCAACCTGGCGGCCTTCGCACGTCGCGGGACTAAGTGCTCAGATGAGTGGTGATCACCGGCGCGACACGGGCGATGAGCTCATCGAGTGGTTCCGAGCCGATCGGCTCGACCTTCAGCACATGGCGGAGGTAGGCGATGCCCAGCAGTTGGGCCATCGCCAAATCGATCCGTAGTTCGGCCTTCGGGCCGGGGAGGGCGGAGGCGAGCTGCGCGTACAGCCGGCCCTGGATGAACTGCCGAACCAGGGCGGCGGACTCCGCATGGGTCGCCGCACCGCGCAGGATCGCCAGCAGTGGGGCGCGTGATTCCGGCTGTTCCCATGCCTCGAAGAAGACCCGCGTCAGTCGCTCACCGATCTCGCCGCGCGCGCCCTCGGTAATCCGCGCGGCGACATCCTCAGGGTCGAATGGCCATCCCATGGTGGCGCGGAACAGTTCGGCCTTATTGCCGAAGTAGTGCCGGATCAGTGCGGGATCGACGCCGGCGGCGGCGGCGATGTCCCGCACCGTCGTCTTGTCGTATCCGGATTCGGCGAACTTGCGGCGCGCGGTCTCGACGAGCACATCTCGGGTGTCGGTCTTCCCCGGTCGTCGTCCTATCGGAGGCATAGTGCAAGAAATTCTACAGTCGTTGACTTTCTGGCTTCGCGCTTCGTAGGCTCGATGAAGAAACTCAACATGTGAGGAGTTTTTTGATGCCAGCTCCACGATGGGTCGCCAAGGCCAACAAGATCGGCCTCAATCGGGTCACCAAGTTCATCGCCCCTTGGGCTCCGGGATGGGCGGTGGTGATCCATCGCGGACGCAACTCGGGCCGGATCTTCCGGACACCGCTGTGGGCCTTCCGGCGCCGAGGCGGCTACGTGATCGCACTGACGTATGGACCGAAGGCGGACTGGGTGCGCAATGTCCTCGCCGCGGATGGCTGCGAACTCGAAACCAGGCGCAAGCACTACGAGGTCGGCGCTCCTCGCGTCTACCGTGACGAGAACGCGGGCGACATGCCGCCATTCATCCGCTTCATGCTGCGCAAGGTGATCAAAGCTCCCGAGTTCCTCAGTGTCGAGGTGGTGCACGAAGTGGATGTGGCCTGCTGACAGGCGAGATACCAACCCGGTGGCGACCGGGAGCCTGCGGTGGTGGCCGGGGCACCCATATGGACCCGGCGACCTTGCCCGCGTACGCCGGAAGACTTTTCCCTGTGGGAGTTTGCTGAGAACGCCGGTGGGAGTGTGCTGGGAATCCGCTGACCTCCGTTGTCTTCGCGCAATCGGTGTTCTGGAATGGTTCCGTCACAGCAAGTATTTCGTCCTCAGAAAGGCTCCTGCCGTGAAAATTAAACTCGCCAGCACCTTGGCGGTAGTCGCAGCCGCGGGTGCCGTATTCGTCGGGCCGCTCGCCGGATCGGCCACCGCCGCAGTACCGGATGCACACATCCCAGCCCATCGGGATCGCGACTGGGGCGGCTGGAATCGCCCAGGGTGGCACGACCCGGGCGATCCCTTCCGCAACGACTGGCACTGTGACCGGCACGGAGCGTGGCACAACGACGAACACGACTCGTGGGGCCACTGGGACGGCCGCTGCCGTCCCTGGTGACAACCGGTCCTACCACACACCCCGGTCGCCGCCGCTGCTCTTCGCAGTAATTCTCGGAACGGTGTCCATGCTGATCATCTGCCGCGACCCCGCCCCTGCCTCGATCGACAGATACCCGCACGACCACGATGGCCGACGCCGGAATCCACACCCAGCCTGTCGACCGTGTGAATACCTTCAGGGGCGCTAGCCTCATGCGCATGTGGCGTTTCGGTGGACTCCTAGTGGGAATCGCGACGTTTTCGCTGGTGGCGGGCAACGTGTTCGCCGGGACCGCGCACGCCGGGACCGAGGAGCCGGTCCGGTGCGCGGTCACCTCGGGCCGCGACCTGGAACGGGCCGCGCCGGAACAAGTCGGGCTGAACGCTGAGCGGCTCCAGGAGGCGCTGACGTTCGCCGGCGAGCGAAATCGGCTCAATGTGCAGGTTTTCCGGCACAACTGCCTGATCGGCGAGGGGCCGACGAACGATCAGACCGGCAACGTCGCATGGAACATCTGGAGCGCGACCAAGAGCGTCGTCTCCGTTCTCGCCGGAATAGCCTGGGACCAGGGCAAACTCGATCTTCAGGTGCCGATCGATCGCTATCTGCCCGCGGGACTCGGCGATGCGGAACACCGGTCCATCACCGTGGAGAACCTACTCACCGAGACGTCGGGCATGCGGGTCGGGGTGCTGACGGAAGGCGTCACCGGCGTGATTCCGGTCGACCCGAACAGCGCGGTGCAGGCACTGGGTGTGTCGCTGGACCATCCGCCCGGCACCGTCTTCACTTACAGCCAGCGCGATGTCGACCTGCTCTCGTACGTGATCGAACTGGCTGTCGGGGAACCACTGCAACAGTTCGCACAACGCGAGCTGTTCGATCCGCTGGGTATTCTTCGCAGCGACTACTACTGGGCCCGCGACCGCGCCGGACACACCTACGGCTACGCGCATCTGATGATCCCGCCGAACGATTTCGCCAAGATCGCGCTTCTGGTGAGCAACAACGGGCAGTGGGGCGCGCAGCAGATCGTGTCCGCCGCCTACCTGCGGAAGGCCCGCGAGCCCTCGCCGGCGAACCCGTGCTACGGGTACCTGTTCTGGCTAGGGCCTGGCTGTATCGAGATTGCCGACTTCCTACCCACCGACGTATATGCGATGTCGGGGCTCGCCCTACAGGACGTGTTCATCATCCCGAGCCTCGATCTCACCGTGGTGTGGACGGGCGCCTATGGAAACGTCAGCAGGTATGGCGTCGGTGGGGTCGTACAGAACGCCCAGGAACTGCCCTACGAGTTCTTCCGCAGGCTGTTCGACGCGTTCTACGACCGACCGGTGGCGGACCCAGGCCCATATATCGAACCGCCGGTCCGGCTGGACCCCCGCCTCTTCGTAGACGCGAACATCTTGCTCGCGGTGTTCGGCATCGGACCGTCCGCCTACCCGGGCTGCAACGTCGTCGCCTGCCTGAACTACCCGCTGGCGCCGCCGTTCGCCGACACCGCACCGGGCTGCGTCATCGTCGCCTGCCTCGGACCCGACCCGCGGACCCCCGGCATCCGCTAGTCACGTCACCGTATGCGCCCGGACGCGGGGCACGATGATTTCCGCCCCGCCCGGTTCCACGCGTCAGCGATCCGATTCCTCTTGATCTGGTTCGTTATCGGCGCAGCTGATTGCACCTGCCGGGGCCCGGGCACGCGCATTTCCGGCCGGCTCAGCGCGCGGCGAGACCTGCGAACCGCGCGGTGTCCATGTAATCGCGGAACAGCACCACCTTGCCGCCCCTGACCCGAATCACGTTGACCGATGTGCGAACGCGGGCTCACTCGGCGCCGGAGTGCGTCATGTCGACCTCGTTCTCCACCAGGAATACTTCGGGGTCAGTGGTCTCGTACACCTGAGGATGGACGCCGTGCACCTCGATGCCGGACAGCCCCGACCACCGCTGCACCAGGTGGTCGCGAATCGCGTCGCGGCCCTCCAGCCGAGCTGGGATGCCCGGAACTACGAAGGGGATCTCGAACACCGCGTCGGGCGCGAACAGCTCGACGAACGCGGCCGCATCACGGTGCCGGAGCCGACCGAACAATTTCTCGACCAGCTCACGCGAAGTTTCCACCGACTCTGTCGCCACCATTCGAACCTCCGAGATAAACGGAACGCTTAACCCACCCCGCCCGCGCTTTCTTCGATTTCCTCGCGCGCCTGGTCGAGGAGGGCAGCGTCAAACGCGACCTCGCCGACGCCGTGGGCAGCACCGACGCCCCCGAATACCCGAGGCCGGTTCACGAACTGCGTACGGCAATCGGCACGCTGCTGACCCGCGCCCAGCACGCCGGCGCGGTCCGCACCGACATCGAAACCGACGATCTGATGCGAATAATCAAGGGCGCTTTCCTCGCCACGCACGGAACCAGCGCCACTCCTGCCCAGCGCAACCGCACTTTCGCGGTCATCTTCGACGGGCTGCGTACCCGCTGAACACAGCGTCTCCGGCCGTCGGCTATCCCCGTCGACGCACGTGCAGGACTTTCGGCCTCGGGCACTTCGCGACACTCCAGGAACTGCCCGGTTCTCGGTGAGATCGCACCTTTGCTGGAGGCGTTCTGTGGTTCAGAGGTATTGGGACTGAGCGCGCCGACCAGGGATGCTCAGCCCTGATAGCCCTTGTTCTCAGCGGTCGCTGAGCAATACCTCGGCGATCTGAATAGTGTTGAGGGCCGCACCCTTTCGCAGGTTGTCGCCCGAGATGAACAGCGCGAGTCCGCGGCCGTCAGGAACGCCGGGGTCCTGGCGGATACGGCCGACAAGGGAGTCGTCGATGCCCGCGGCGGCCAGCGGGGTGGGCACGTCGACCAGCTTCACGCCGGGGGCCTTCGCCAGGATCTCCTTGGCGTGCTCGACCGAAAGCGGCTCGGCGAACTCCGCATTCACCGACAGCGAGTGTCCGGTGAAGACAGGGACGCGCACGCAGGTGCCACTCACCGCGAGATCCGGGATGCGGAGAATCTTGCGGCTCTCGTTGCGCAGCTTCTGGTCCTCGTCTGTCTCGCCGGAGCCGTCGTCGACCAGCGACCCGGCCAACGGAAGCACGTTGAACGCGATCGGCGCGACGTACTTGTTCGGTGCGGGAAAGTCGACGGCGCGGCCATCGTGGGTCAGCTTCTCGGCATCGCCGATCACCGCGCGTGCCTGGCTCGCGAGCTCGTCGACACCGGCAAGGCCGCTGCCGGACACCGCCTGATAGCTGGACACGATCAGACGACGCAAGCCCGCGATATCGTGCAGCGGCTTGAGCACCGGCATGGCAGCCATGGTGGTGCAGTTGGGGTTGGCGATGATGCCTTTGACGAGGTTGCGGGCCTGCTCGGGGTTGACCTCGCTGACCACCAGCGGGACCTCGGGATCCTTGCGCCAGGCCGAGGAGTTGTCGATCACCGTGACGCCCGCCGCGGCGAAGCGCGGGGCCTGCACCCGGGACATGGTTGCACCTGCGGAGAACAGCGCGATGTCCAGCCCGGACGGATCGGCGGTCTCGGTGTCCTCGACGACGATTTCGCGGCCGCGCCAGGGCAGCGTCTTGCCCGCCGAACGCGAGGAGGCGAAAAACCGTACCTCGTCAGCCGGGAAGTTGCGCTCCTGCAGCAGTTTCCGCATGACGGCACCGACCTGTCCGGTCGCGCCGACAACACCTACTCGAATTCCCATGGCTTACCGTCCTGTTCCCGCGTGGACCACGGCCACCTCGTCGCCGCCCAGATCGAAGGCCTTGTGCAGCACCTTGACCGCCTCGTCCAGTTCGGTGTCCTTGACCAGCACGGAGATCCTGATCTCCGATGTGGAAATGAGGTCGATGTTCACACCCGCCTTCGCCAGCGCCTCACAGAAAGTGGCGGTGACACCGGGGTGGCTCTTCATGCCCGCGCCGACCAGGGAAACCTTGCCGATGTGGTCGTCGTAGAGCACCTGGGAGAAGCCGATCTCGTCCTGGCGCTTGGTCAGCATCTCGACCGCGCGGGCGCCCTCGCTCTTCGGCAGTGTGAAGGTGATGTCGGTCTTGCCGGTCTCGACCTTCGAGATGTTCTGCAGGACCATGTCGATGTTGATCTCGGCGTCGGCTACGGCACGGAACACCTTGGCGGCGAAGCCCGGTTCGTCCGGCAGCCCGACGACGGTCACCTTGGCCTCGCTGCGGTCGTGCGCGACGCCGGTGAGGAGTGCTTGCTCCAAGGGGATTTCCTCCATCGATCCATAAACGTAGGTGCCCTGCTTGTCGGTGTAGGAAGAGCGCACATGCACGGGCACGTTGTAGCGGCGGGCGTACTCGACGCAGCGCAGCATCAGCACTTTGGCGCCGCAGGCCGCGAGTTCCAGCATCTCCTCGTAGGAGACCTGCTCGAGCCGCTGCGCGTCGGGCACGATCCTCGGGTCGGCGGTGAAGACGCCGTCCACGTCGGTGTAGATCTCGCAGACGTCCGCGTGCAGCGCCGCGGCCAGCGCGACCGCGGTGGTGTCCGAACCGCCGCGGCCCAGCGTGGTGACGTCCCTGCTGTCCTGGCTCACCCCCTGGAAGCCCGCGACCAGCACGACGAGGCCCTCGTCGAGCGCGTCGCGGACGCGACCCGGGGTCACGTCGATGATCTTCGCGTTACCGTGCGCGCCCGTGGTGATGACGCCCGCTTGCGAGCCGGTGAACGAGCGGGCCTCGGCGCCGAGGGAGTGGATCGCCATGGCGACCAGCGCGTTGGAGATACGCTCACCGGAGGTGAGCAGCATGTCCATCTCGCGGGCGGGCGGCGCCGGCGCGACCTGCTGTGCGAGATCGAGCAGCTCGTCAGTGGTGTCGCCCATGGCCGAGCAGACGACCACCACCTCGTGGCCCTGCTTCTTGGTCTCCACGATCCGTTCAGCGACGCGCCGGATGCGCTCGGCGGTCGCCACCGAGGATCCTCCGTACTTCTGAACAACGAGAGCCACGACAGGGTCCTCCCCGATCGACAATCAGCAGGTAACAGTCACCCAGACTACCGGCGGGGCCCAGCGGTTTTCTTACTACCTGCCCGGCCTGTGCAAAGACCCCAGCCGCATCGGATCCCGACGGCGCCGCCCGCGCCACCGAAAATGAGGGACCATGTGCAGATGAAGAGCATGCTGCTCGAGGTGAGAACGGGCCACAGCGAAGTGGTGCAGGACATCACTCCGCAGTGCGCGACATTCGTCCGCGAGGCAGGTGGCGACGGGCTGTTGCACATCTTCGTGCCGCATGCCACCGCCGGGATCGCGGTGCTGGAATTGGGCGCTCGCAGCGACGACGATCTGCTTGCCGCGCTACGGGATCTATTGCCCGCCGACGACCGGTGGCGGCACGCCCACGGCTCACGCGGGCACGGTCGGTCGCATGTGATGCCCGCGCTGATCGCGCCCTACGCGACGATTCCGGTACTCGACGGCACGCTTGCGCTGGGCACCTGGCAGTCGATCGCACTGGTCGATCTCAATGTCGACAATCCGGACCGGCAAGTGCGGCTGTCGTTCCTCGCCGACGCGGGCTGACGTCTGCGTGGATCGAAGTGTCCTGCTGGACTATTTGTCAGTGGCTCTGCAGAAAATGGCTTCCATGGCGCAAACGCTTCCCCTGCTACTGCCGGACTCGCTGGTGAACACCCACCGCATCGACCTGACCGCGCTCTACTCGAAGGGATGGGGAGTCCAGGCGTACGACGTCGCGGCTGCCCCTTCCGGTGACACCTTCGCGTTGTACGGCGTGTACCGCTACAAATGGGACGCCAAAGACACCGGTCAACTGGCACTGGGTCCACGCGGCTGTGGAGGTGCACCGGCTTTGACGGCCACAGGGCTCGGCGCTCCGCCCCGAGCGGACCCGCCGAAGCCCTATGACGGTGGTCGCCTCGGCAGGCGAACACGGCGCGGTGTCAGGCTCTGGTCAACCAGGTGACCTGTACGCCGTTGCTGAATTCCGTGCGCTCGGTCGGACGGAACATAGTCGGGCGAAACTCACCCGCGATGCCGGGCACGCCGGTGCCCGCGACGACCGGGTAGCTCTTGATCACGAGCTCATCAACCTCCGGCAGCAGCGCGGCGGCCACCTTGCCGCCGCCAGCCAGCCAGATGTCCATTCCGTCCTGCTGCTTCAGCGTGCGAACCAGATCGAGCGGATCGCGATCGACCAGCTCGACGCCCGGATCGTCGATCCGGCCCAGGGTGCTCGAGACCACGTACTGCTTCATATGCGCATACGGGCTGGTCACCCCGATGGCCAGGGCCGGATCGTAAGTACCGCGCCCCATGACCAACGTGTCGAACTTCTGGTTGGGGGCGTCCACGGCCAGGCCGATATGCGGGCGAACGTGTGTGGGCAGCGTCTCGGGATACTCCGCGCGCATCCATTCCCACATGTCGTCCGCGATGGGGTAGAAGTCGATCTCTCCATTCGGGCCGGCGATATAGCCGTCGAGCGAGAGGCCGACGAAGTAGATGAGTTTTCGCATGGGATACCTCTTTCGATGGACGTCGTGTGCCAGAGGGTCAGGCTCTGGTGAACCAGGTGACCTGCGCGCCGTTGCCGAATTCTCTGCGCCGGGCCGGGGTGAACAGTGTGGGTCGGAACGCACCCGAGAAGGCGGGCACGCCCCCACCTGCTACGACCGGGTAGCTCTTGATGATCATCTCGTCGAGTTCGCCGAGCAGTTCGGCGGCGAGCATGCCTCCACCCGCGAGCCAGATATCACCGCCCGCTTCCTGCTCGAGCCGTCGTACGAGTTCGACCGGGTCCCGCTCGATCAGTTCGACAGCCGGATCGTCGATCCGACCCAGCGTCCTCGACACCACGTACTGCTTCATATGGGCGTAAGGGCTGGTCACGTCGATCGACAGCGCGGGCTCGTACGTCCCGCGGCCCATCACCACGGTGTCGAACCGTTTGTTCGGCTCATCCACCGCCATTCCGGCATCCGAACGCACATGGGTGGGGACGAACTCCGGATATTCGGACTTGATCCAAGCCACCATCTCGGCGTCGAACGGATAGAAGTCCCACTCCCCTGCCGGGCCTGCGATGTAGCCGTCGAGGGACACACCGACGTAGTAGACAAGCTTTCGCATACCAGTACCGCCTAAACCGTTGTACTCTGCCCGTAGTGATCTGAAAGTAGTACTACGAATGGAGTGGTGTCAAGTGCGGACCAATCCGGAGCGGCGGCAGGCGCTCCTCGACGCGGCGATCGAAGTCCTCGCGCGTGACGGTGCGCGGGGTCTGACCTTTCGCGCGGTGGACAAGGAGGCGGCCGTGCCAGCGGGCACGGCGTCGAACTACTTCGCCAACCGCGACGACCTGCTGACCCAGGCAGGCGGCCGGTTCTACGAGCGGCTACAGCCGAGCGCGGCCACCATGGCCAAGCTGAGCGAAGGGCCGAAGACCCGCGCGAACATCACCGAACTGATGAAGGAGACCACCGGGCGCATCGAGGCGTTCCGCACCGGCTATCTGGCACTGCTCGAACTACGCCTGGAAGCGACCCGGCGTCCGGAACTGCGCGCGGTGCTGACCGAGCGGGTACGCAAGGACATCGAATTCAACGTGCGCAACCATGTGGAGGCGGGCCTGCCCGGCGACGAGAAGTCGGTGCTACTGCTCTACCTGGCCCTGAACTGGTTGATAGTCGATCGGCTGACGCTGCCCGAGGTGTTCACCGAGGAACAAGGCCAGGACCTGATCGAGGCCGCCGTTGAACGCGTGATCAGCCCGGACGCCTGAGACGCGCCACGCCGCCTGGCGCGGGGTGGTTGTGACTGGCCTCACTCCGTTCGATAATAGGGCGATGATGGCGAATGTCGGAGACCGACTCTGCGTGCACGGCCACGTTGTGGGAGAAGGGGACCGCGAGGGCGAGATCATCGAGGTCCGCGGGCCGGACGGGACGCCACCCTACGTGGTGCGCTTCACCGACGGCCACGAGTCGCTGGTGTATCCCGGACCCGACGCGATCGTCGAACACAACGGGTCGGACTAATCGCGCCGCTTGCCGCGGCGCGTCACCGCGAAGGCAACAATCCCGGCGATCAGCACCTTGCCGACCGTCGCGATGATCGCGTTGACGTCCAGGGCAGGGTGCCAAGTGAGCTTTCCGTCGCGCAGGACGAACGCGCCGACGAGCTCGGCGCCCACGCCTTCACCCTCACCTCGGCCATCGGCGCCGTCGCCGGTGCCACCACCCCCGCCACCGACCGAGGCGGCGGGGATCACTCCGACGGGCTGCACAGCACCGTCCGTTGGCCGATTCCTTCCCGATGGTAACCGGATGGTCGCAGGGTCGGACCGCTTCGGTTGAACCTTCCATCTCGAAGTCGGTCACCTTTGCCGGTCGCCGATCTCGAGCGAATAACGGCACGTGGGCCGCGTCAGCCCAGAATCGACTGCCTACGAAATTGTATAGCGAGAGCGCATAACAAAAGGTGGGCGCGTGCCTCGAGTGAAATCGAGCGGCACACGGCCAATCGGACCGGCGCCGAATCGACCGGGGTGCGACCATGTGCACCATGATCGGTTCCAAACGAGTTCGGTTCCAGCCGGTGGCCGAAGGCGCCTCGGTAACCCAGCTCGAGCTGTTCTTCGACCTGGTGCTCGTCTTCGCATTCACCATGGTCACCGACCTGGCCGCGGGGGAGACCAGCGCGAAGAACATGCTGCGTGCGCTGCTCGTGCTTGCCCTGATGTGGTGGTTGTGGATCGCCTATTCCTGGCTCAGCAACACGGTCCGCGCGGACGAGGGCATCGCACGGCTCGCGATGTTCGTCGCGATGGGCGCCGGGCTCATCGCCGCGCTCACCATCCCCGAGGCATTCCGCGACCTGCCCGGCGGCTGGTTCGGCCCGCTGGTTTTCGCGATCGCCTACCTGATCGTGCGACTGGTACACGTCGGTATGTACTTGCTGGCCAGTTCCGAGGACTCGCAACTGCGCAACCAGGTGCTGCGCTGGGCGCTGGGCTCGATCACCCTCGGCACCACACTGCTGGTCATCGCGGCGATGACGTCGGGCGTCGTGCAGATCGTCTTGTGGGTCGCCGCCATCGCGGGTGACTATCTGTGGACGCTGTTCGCCGGCACCGACTGGCGGTTGAATTCGGCCACCCATTTCGCCGAGAGGTACGGATTGATCGTCATCGTCGCGCTGGGTGAATCGATCGTCTCGATCGGCATCGGCGTGGCGGGGCTACCGATCTCCTGGCCGATCGCGGTCGGCTCGATGCTGGGTCTCGCTATCTCCGGACTGCTGTGGTGGGCGTATTTCGACGTGGCCGCCCTGTCGGTGGAACACGAACTCGTGCGCGCCGAAGGTGCGCGACAGATCAAAATCGCGCGGGGCTCCTATACCTTTTGGCATTTCCCGATGATCGTCGGGATCATCGGGCTGTCACTCGGACTGAAGAAAGTGCTCTACTACGTCGGCGACTCGTCGCACCACACCCTGACCGACGCGCTGTACGGAATTCCGCTGTACGCGCTATACGGCGGTGTCGTGGTGTATCTGATCGCACTGGTCGGTTTCAAGCACTACGCGACGGGCACCGTCACGGTGTCCCGAGTGGTCACTGTCGTGGTGCTGCTCGCGCTCGTGCCGCTGGCCTGTGCGCTGCCCGCGCTGGCATCACTTGCGCTGCTGTGCGTGGTGCTGATCGCGCTGATCGCTTGGGAAACCGTCCGATTCGCGCAGCCGAGGGACGAGATCAGGCACGCGACACCCGCCTGATCTGGTGCCGGACGCCGTTTTCCGCAGGCGTCGGACCATACGCGGACGGTGGCACCCTAACGCCGTCGCGGACCGCCTCACGGATCTGATCGATATTCTCGCGCAACATATCCGAGACTAGTTCGTCGGTGCGGGGATCCTCCAGAACCTGGAACACGATGCGGAACGTCGTGTCGGCGATCAGCCGAATGATCTCGTCATGGAACGGGATGTAGCGCACCCGACCTGCCTGCGGGTCCTTCTTGATCAGGTCGAGAATCATCTCGTCCAGCTCGGCACGGTTCTCCTCCAGCGCGGCCGCGATATTGCGGGTGTAGTGGCCGGTGCGCAGGACCTGTACCACCTCGTCCATCACAGCGATCGTCATCGGACGGCGGATGGTATCCACGATGGTCACCACGAACCGGTTCACCACCGCGGCGGTCACCCGGTCGCCGAAGACCCGGTCAGCCACCCGGCCGAGCCGGACGACGATCACCACGATCCGCAACAGGCGGAAGCCGCGGAAGAACGGGCTGGTCACCGGGATCATGCCGAGGACCTCGTACCAGTAGACGAACGGGAAGGTCCACGGCCAGCCCGCACGCCGCCAGCGCCACAGGAACTCCGCGGCGAACACCGCGCACACCGTCCAGTCGACAATCACGATCGTGTGATAGATGTGGCCGGAAACCGGGAAGAAGGTGATCCAGGCGACCAACACCACGGAAACCACGGCCAGCGTCAGCATCAGGAAATCGGTCCACAGCGTAGGCGGCTTGCGTGGAAACTCCTGTGGCTCCGGCACTTCCCGGAGACCGTAGCTATCTATGCGCGAGCTGGTGGAGCCGGACACTGAGGGATCCCTTCGACGCCGAACGGTGTCGCCGACAGTAGTACGCCGACAGCCCGCTCGGCACTGCTGGCAATTCCGGGCCGTAGATGCGGTCGCGGCGCCGCCGCTGGCGGACTCAGCGGCCCGCGCGGATGATCGCCTCGATATTGCGCTCGGCCAATGCGGTGATGGTGAGCGACGGGTTGACCGTTCCGGTGCTGCCGGGGACCGCGGCGCCATCCATCACGTACAGGCCGGGATGGCCATGCACGCGCCCGTGGTTGTCGGTGGCCCTTCCGAGCACAGCCCCCCCGAGCGGATGCGCGGTGAACAGCGCATTCGCGTCGTAGCCGAGCGCACTGTACTCGAGGAGCGCTCCGGCACGTTCGGCGATCCGGTGGTCGACCGCCTTCGCCGCGCCCACGATCTCGTCCCGGTTCTTCGTGGACCAGCTGAGCCCCACGCCGTTCGTGGCCCTGTCGTAGCCGAACCTGGCGCGCGTCGGGTCCAGGACCATACCGAGGGAGGCGAGCGCGCCGGTCTCGAATGGGATGCCGGGGATGTACCAGCTCTCCAGGGTCAGCGGCGCGCCTGATTCGTCGAAGATTCGACTCGCACTCGGCACGCCCTGGCCATGGCCGGCCAGCGCACTCGCGCCGCGGGCGAGCACCACGTCGCCGTTGGTGCCCCACCCGTCGCCGATGTGTTCGTTGAGATGCGTCAGCGCACCGGTGGCCTGGGCACGGACCAGCAGCTCGGAGGTACCGACCGAGCCCGCACCCAGAAAGAGCCGATCGCAGGTGAGCGTCCGTGTGGCGAGCACGTCACCGGTGGGCGCCAGTTTCGTCACGGTGACCGAGTAGCGGCCGCCGGGCTCCTGCGCGATGGCGTCGACCCGGTGGCCGGGGTAAACCATGCTGCGGCCGGTGTCCTGCGCATACTTCAGGTAGTTCTGGTTCAGGTCGAACTTGGCGCCGTTGGAGTTGCCCAGATTGCTCCGTGCCGCCGTGGCCGAGGCTCTGCTTGCTCCGGCGAGTTCGGCGCGCAGAATGTCCCAGGTGAAGATCGAGTCGTTCGCCCGCGGCTCATAGCCGGCCCTGCGGACCTGGTCGTCCCAGGCCCGGGAATGCGCGAACGGCGAGGAATTGTAGATGTCCGCGGGCATCGGGCTCAGCCGCAACATTTCCCGCACCCGCGGGTAGTACACGCGGTCCATCTCGCCGTAGTCGACGGTGCCGCCGAAGACGTGGTCGAAGAAGCGGCGTTCCGGGGCGACCATGGCGCCGGTGAAGATTACCGAGCCGCCCCCGACGGCAGCCGCCCGCCACACATCGATACCCGGGTATTCGGTGCAATCCAGCACGCCGCCGAAGTCGGCGAACCCGATCGGCATCTTGGTGACGCCGGTGAAGTGGGTGCGATGCCAGAAGCCGCGGCCGTCGGGCAAGTCATCGCCGGTGAAGATTTCCCGCCACGGATCGTTGGGCCAGCGCGAACCACGTTCCAGGACGGTGTTGGCGATCCCGGCCTGAGCGAGGCGCAGCGCCGTCACCGCGGCACCGAAGCCGGAGCCGATCACGATCGCGGGCGAGTGCTCGGGCGGATCGGGAAGCGGTGCGAAGATCTCCGGCACCCAGGTGCGAAACAGCCCCTCCCACATGGGGTCAGCGGACGCGACGGTTGTACCGAAAGCCGATCCCGCGACACCGAGCAGCGCGGCCGTGCCCGCCGCCTTGAACAAGGCGCGTCTACGCAACCCAGGTACCTCCGTCATCAGGTTCTAGCGGTGCGCAGATTACCGGCATTCCCGTTCGGTGAACAATTATTCGCGCGGCAGCTATGCGCCGAACGGCGGCTCATCGGCCCGGCAGGTCGCGCCAGGGGCGGGAAGTTGCAGGTCAATGAGGTAGTGCTCGCGCAGCAGGCGGGTACAGTCACCGGGCGTGGTGTGCCCGTAACCACCTTCCACGACGACCAGCCTGGCGTTCACAAGTTCCTGCTGGGCATGGCGCGCGGCAGCCAATGGGGTCACTGGATCGAATTGGTTGTTGAACAGCAGGGCTGGGGTGTCCGAGCGCAGGATCCATGGCCCGGTATAGCGCTGTGCGTATCCCTCGGGCGGGGTTGACCAAGAGGCGCATGCCTGGCGCAGATACATCCAGAAGGCAACGTAATTCGGCGCGACGGGGGCGAGTTCCGCTGTCAGCGTCGGCCATTGGTACGGATCGCGGGTAAATGTGTTGTCCGCGCAGGAGATCGCGGTGAACGAGTCGAGAAAATCGAACGATTGTGTAGTGGCCGCGAGGATCTCGCCGACGATATCGGGATCGCCGGCCGGACCGCGCTCCAACTCGGCGAGCAGCTGGGCCAACGCAGGCCACCCCTCCTTCGGGTCGTACAGCAGGAGCGCGTGTGACGGCAGCACCTGCGAGTAGGTGACCGTCCGTGCCCGCCCGCCTTCCCCGACCACCAAGGGTTCCTTCCGAATATGTTGCAGCACAGCATCATTGCGGGTGCGCAAGTCCGGTTCTCCGGTACCCTCCCGCGCCGCGGTGGCACTCGGTCTCCCATCGGCGGCGAAGGCGCAGCGCGGTCGGCCCGCATCGGCACACAACCGCAGGAATTCGCCGAGGACCTCCTCGGTGCCCGCCGCCATGCTCTCGATCGCGCCGCGGGTGTCGTTGGTGTACGCGTCGGGATCCATCATCGAGCCGAGGTGCAGCGCGCACCCTGTCGCCGAACAGCGCACCGTACACCTCACCCAGATAGCTTGCGTAGGAACCGCCTTCGTAGCTCAGCTTGGGGTCGCCGACCGCGCGCCGCAACAGGTCGAGATCGCGCGCGACGTCGACAGTGGTCAAGTGTCCGAGCAGCGCGCCACTGTGCGCGGCACACCCCACGGCAAGCTCACGGCTGGCCCGCGCGGCATCCCGCTCCTGTTCGGGATTCGCGGGCGGAATCGACACCCTGGACCAGAACCGTTGCTGCTCTTCGGCATTCGCGAAGCAGCGGACCTGCGCGCTGCGGCCGACGCCACGTTGGTCGAAGGTGACCACGTCGAACCGGCGCGCGATCTCACCGCCGAGCAGTTCGCCGCCGGCGGCCCAGCGGAATCCCGCCCCGCCGGGACCACCGACCCCGGCGAACAGCGTGCCGATCCGCAGCTCGGGGTCGGAGGCCGGCTGGCGCAGAACCGCCAGCGAGAGTGTCGGCCCTTCCGGGTGCGCGTAATCCAAAGGCACCACCGCGGTCGCGCACTGGAACCTGCTCAGCTCCTGCTCCGCGCACGGCGCCCAATCAGAGATCCCCACTATGAAGGCATCCGCCGCGGGCGCGGCACCAGTTCCCCTCCGCAGTTCGGGCACACATCGTTCAGCTCGCCACCACAGTGTTCGCAGAAGGTGCACACCCGTAGCTACAGATGCGGGCCGGACCGTCAGCGGCGACGCCGGCACCGCAACGCTCGCACGCGGTGCGCATCGCCAACACCACCTCCTCCTAGGACGACAACAACCGGACCACCGCGATGACGCCGACCACGACGATGACCGCGCGCAGCACGGTCGGCGGCATCCGCCTGCCCATCCTCGCACCGAGCTGACCGCCGATGATCGAACCGAGCGCGATCAGCACGGCCACCCGCCAGTTCACGTCCGCCACCACGATGAAGATCGAGGCGGAAATCCCGTTCACGATCAGCGCGAGCGCGTTCTTCACTCCATTGAGGCGTTGGATATCCTCGTGCACGAACACGCCGAGCAACCCGATCAGCAGCACGCCCTGAGCGGCGCCGAAGTACCCGCCGTAGACGCCCGTCGCGTAGATCGCCGCGAAGAGGATCGGGCCGCCGTGTGCCGGGGCGGGGGCGTCGTCGTTCTCCCGCTGTCGCTTGACCCAGCGCGCCAGCCGCGGCTGCACTACGACCAGCACTAGTGCCGCGATGATCAGGATGGGCACGATAGCCTTGAACGCATCCGCGGGCAGCACGAGCAGCAGCACAGCCCCGGTGATGCCGCCGAGCAAAGACGCGGTGCCCAGCCGCAGCAGCCTGGCCCGCTGACCGGCGAGTTCGCGGCGGTAGCCGTGCACACCGCTGAGCGCGCCGGGGACCAGACCGATGGTGTTCGAGACATTCGCGGTGACCGGCGGCACGCCGAACGCGAGCAGAATGGGAAAGGTGATCAGGGTGCCCGAGCCGACGATCGTGTTGATACCGCCCGCCGCGATGCCCGCACCGAAGACGGCCAGTTGCTCCAGCCAGGTCATAGCAAAATCCTCCGACGTCCCACTATCGGACCGAACGCTAGCGGTGTTGTCGGATGACCCGACGACCGGACCGCCCTTCCCGGCGGTATGGCGGCACGGTAAACTCACCCGCATCATGCAGCGGGCACTTCTTCTCAGCCGCCGCGACGGGGTCTGATCAGACCGGCTCCCGTCGCGGGGTATTGCCGCGCCGGTCGACCCGAATATCCTTTGGGATACACCACACCCTCCGGAGAAAATCGCCCATGTCCCCTGCTGACGCCTTCGTTTCCAGCACCCGCACCATCACCGTGCCGGGCAAACCCGCTCCCGCCGACCAGCCTGCTTGGAACAAGCAGAAGAACTCGTCGATGCCGACCTTCCGCTATCGGCCGTTCGCCGAGGAGGTCGAGCCGGTCACGCTGCCCGACCGCACCTGGCCGAACAAGATCATCGACCGGGCGCCCGGCTGGTGCGCCGTCGACCTGCGCGACGGCAATCAGGCGCTGATCGACCCGATGAGCCCGGCCCGCAAACGGCGCATGTTCGACCTGCTGGTGCGAATGGGCTACAAGGAAATCGAGGTCGGCTTCCCTTCGGCGAGCCAGACCGACTTCGACTTCGTCCGCGAGATCATCGAGGACGGCGCGATCCCTGACGACGTGACCATCCAGGTGCTCACTCAGTGTCGGGCCGAGCTGATCGAACGCACCTTCGAGGCCTGTGCGGGCGCGCAGAACGTGATCGTGCACTTCTACAACTCCACCTCGATCCTGCAGCGGAAAGTGGTGTTCCGCGCCGACCGGGCGGCTATCGAGAAGATCGCCACGGATGCCGCGGCGCTGTGCCTGGAGATAGAGCGGCGCTACCCGGACACCAACTGGCGCTATGAGTACAGCCCGGAGTCCTACACCGGCACCGAGCTGGAGTATGCCCTGGAGGTCTGCGACGCGGTCTCCGAAATCATCGCGCCGACGCCGGACAAGCCACTGATCATCAACCTGCCCGCCACCGTCGAGATGGCAACCCCGAACGTCTACGCCGACTCGATCGAGTGGATGAGCCGCAACCTGGCCCGCCGCGACTCCATCGTGCTGTCGCTGCACCCGCACAACGACCGCGGCACCGCGGTCGCCGCCGCCGAACTGGGTTACCAGGCGGGTGCCGACCGGATCGAGGGTTGTCTGTTCGGCAACGGTGAGCGCACCGGCAACGTCTGCCTTGTCACCTTGGGGATGAATCTGTTCTCCCGCGGCGTCGACCCGCAGGTCAATTTCTCCGATATCGACGAGATCCGGCGCACCGTCGAGTACTGCAACCAGCTGCCCGTGCACGAGCGCCACCCGTACGGCGGCGACCTGGTCTACACCGCCTTCTCCGGCAGTCATCAGGACGCCATCAACAAGGGTTTGGACGCGATGAAGACCGCGGCGGACGCCGCCGATTCGGACGTGGACGACGTCGTCTGGGAAGTGCCCTACCTGCCGATCGACCCGAAGGACGTGGGCCGCACCTACGAGGCCGTCATCCGGGTCAACTCGCAATCCGGCAAGGGCGGCGTCGCCTACATCATGAAGACCGACCACGGGCTGGCTCTGCCGCGGCGGCTGCAGATCGAGTTCTCCCAGGCGATCCAGCAGATCACCGACGGTGAGGGCGGCGAGGTCACACCGAAGGAGATGTGGGACGTCTTCCACGAGGAGTACTTGAGTCCGATCCGCCCACTGGAGCGGATGCGCCAGAAGGTCACCGCGTCGGAGACCGACGGCGGGGTCGACTCGATCGTGGCGGTGGTCAAGGTCCACGGCGTCGAGCAGGAGGTCACCGGCAACGGCAACGGACCGCTCGCGGCGTTCGTCGACGCGATCGCCGCCGTCGGCTTCCACGTTCAGGTGCTGGACTACTCCGAGCACGCCATGTCCGCGGGCGACGACGCCCAGGCCGCGGCCTACGTGGAATGCGCGATCGGCGACAAGGTGGTGTGGGGCGTCGGCATCGCCACCTCGATCACGACCGCGTCGCTGCGCGCGGTGGTGTCCGCGGTCAACCGCACCCACTGATTCCTGGAACGGCGCGAGAGCCGGGTGCCGCGGCAGATCGACTGCGCGGCGCCCGGCTCTATCGTGCTGGCGGAGGCCACATGTGGGCCGCGTGGTGTCCGGCCCATCGGCCGCGGATACCGCGACACGAGGCATCGAACCCCGTGCTAGCGTGGATCCGCACTCAAGCGCCGAGCTCTCTGCTCGAATTCCCGAGCAGATGGGGGAACCGTGACACCAGACGACCAGAACCCAACCTCTCCGCCCTGGCTGCAGAGTCATTCCGTGGACACGGCCGACGTCACCGGGGCGGAGTCATCGACCGCCGACCCGTCGACCGAGCAAGCTGGCGGCGCGGAAGTGAAGGAAACCGACGTGGCGGATGCGCCCGACCAGCCGGACGCCGATCAGGGACCGCCCGAGCCGCACGGTTCGATGGATCAGACCACGGCCTACCCGCAGGCGGCAGGTCCCGCACAGGGCTATGGCCCGTTGCTCGGCCCCGAATCTTATGACCAGTACGCCCAGCCGAACTCCGGTCCGTACACGCAGCCGACGTTCCCGGCGGAGCCGTACGCGGCCGGCGCTTTCCAGCCGTCCGGCCAGAGCGGTAGCCACCCCAGTGCCCCGCCAACGGAGCCGCAGGGGCCGAACCCCGGTTACAACGAGTACTTCCAGCAGGAGATCGGTAACGATGGCCTGGTCCGGCGGGTGCCCCAGGACACCCCACCTCCGGAGGCCGTTGCGCCACAGCCAGATCAGCCGAGCGGTCCGATCTACAGCTGGGCGCCGCCTCCTCCGCCGGTGACGCATCAGCCACCGCCGCCCGCCTATCAGCCGCCACCTCCGGTCGGACAGCCACCGGGCCCGAGTTGGCAAGGCGGACAAGGCGGTCCGAATCCGCAGCAGCCCGCGCAGCCGTTCCAGCCACAGCATGTGCAGCAGCCCGGCCAGCCGGGACACTCGGTGAATGATCTGAACCTGCTCAAACGGGCCCGCAGGGCGCCGCGCAGCGGGTGGCGCCGCGCAGTGCACAAGGCCTCCGGCGGCATGATCAACCCGGGTGAGTCGGCGGCCGACCTCGTCTACCGCGACCTCGTCGAGCGGGTGAACCAGCCGGTCCGCGGTGACTACCGGATCGCGATCCTCTCGCTGAAGGGCGGCGTCGGCAAGACCACCACCACGGTCGGCCTCGGCTCCACATTCGCGTCGCTGCGCGGTGATCGGGTCATCGCGATCGACGCCAACCCCGACCTGGGCACGCTTGCGCACCGGGTGCCGCGGCAGACCCGCTCCACCGTGCGCAACCTGCTCGAGGACGAGCACATCAGCAGGTACTCGGACGTGCGGGCACACACCTCGCAGGCGCCGAGCCGACTGGAAGTGCTTGCCAGCGAACAGGATCCGGCGGTCTCCGAGGCTTTCAGCGAGGCGGACTACCGCAAGGCGATCGGCGTACTTCAGTCGTTCTACAACATCATCCTGACCGACTGCGGCACCGGCCTGATGCACTCGGCGATGGCGGGCGTGCTGGATATGGCCAGTTCGCTGGTGCTGGTCACCTCGCCCGCGATCGATGGCGCGCGTAGCGCATCGGCCACGCTGGACTGGCTCGACCACCACGGGTACCGCAACTTGGTCGAGCGCACCGTCGTGGTGGTGAACGCCTCACGGCGTGGCGCGTCCACCGTGGACCTCGACCAGCTGCGCAAGCTGTTCCTCGACCGCACCCGCGCGGTGCAGGTGGTGCCGTTCGACGACCACCTCGCCGAGGGCGCGGAGATCGATCTCGAGCTGGTGAGCAAGCCGACGCAGCGAGCGCTGCTGGAGCTGGCGGCGATGGTCGCCGATGATTTCGAGTACATAGGCTCGCAGCCGCAGCATCCTTACCGGTATCAGGGGCCGCCCGGGATGTGATCCCGGGCGCAGGGCTGACCTGACGCCCAGCAGGCCGACCGGCCTCAGGCCGCGAGTACCGCTGCACGGCTAGGAGTCTGCCGGCGGAGACAGTCCCGCTGTGTCTGATATATGGCTGCCTTCGCTCGGCACGGCGCAGGCTGCGGGCGGACGTCATTCGACTGGGTCCATCAAGCATCCGCCGTCACGATCGCGGCTGCCGACTCGAAGGCCGCGAGCACGGCGGCGATGGCCGGACGGCCGTCGGCACGCGACCTGGTCGCCAGTTCGTACTTGCGGGCGGCGCGGACACCCGAGAGGCGCAGCACCGACAGATCCGGATCTCCCACCGCGTAGCGCGGCATCAGCGCGACACCGTAGCCCGTGGCCACCATGGCTTCGATGACACGGAAATCATTGAGGCGCTGTGCAATTCGCGGTTGCACTCCGGTTATGGTGGCGATCGAGCGGAGCACGTCGTCGACCGGGAAACCGCCGCGTACGCTCAGCCACGTCTCGTCGGCCAGTTCCTCCGGCGCGACGGCTGTGCGGCCCGCGAGCCGATGTGTCGGCGCCGCGACGACATCGATGGGTTCGCGCATGAGCACCCGGGTCGCGACGCGCGGGTCCGCGATCGGCGCGGCGCGCTCGTCGCGATGGGTCAGCACGACGTCGTAGTCGGCGAGTAGCCGCGTCACATCGGACGGGGGCACATCCTCGTCCCGTGCGATTACGTCGACACCGCTGTCTGCCATGCCGGGCAGTACATGCGGCAGCAGCAGCGCGCCGCCCGAGGGAAACACCGCGACGCGCACCCGGCCACGCGGCGAGCCGCGGTAGTGCGCCATTTCGGCGACCGCGCGATCCATCGCCGCGAGCACCTCGTCGGCGCGCATCACCAACGCGCGGCCCGCGTCGGTGAGCCGGACCCGCCTACCGTCGGGTTCGAGCAGGGCGACGCCCGCCTCCCCGGCCAGCACCTTGAGCTGCTGTGACACCGCCGACGGGGTCATCGACAGCGCGGCGGCGACGGCGACGACGGTTCCACGATCGGCGAGTTCGCGCAGCACACGCAGCCGCTCCAGCGACATCGGCGGCCCAGGCGCGGCCGGTTCTGCTGACGAAACCATTAAGCGATGCTACATTGATCATGCACATTTATTCGATTGTTCTGATGATTCATCGAACCCACCATAAAAGGTGTGACCAATCGCGACCGCCTGCTCGGACTCACTGTCGTCCTGCTCTGGGGGCTCAATTTCCTCGCCATCCGAGTAGGGCTCAACCACTTCCCGCCGTTCTTCTTCGCCGCACTGCGCTTCGCGGTACTCGCGGTCCCCGCGCTGCTGTTCATCCCGCGCCCGCGCATCCGGGTCCGCTGGATCATGTTGTACGGCATCGGTTTCGGCATCCTGCAGTTCGCGTTTCTGTTCACCGCTATGCGGGTGGGGATGCCGACCGGACTCGCCTCGCTGGTGCTGCAATCCTCCGCGCCGTTCACCGTGCTGCTCGGTGCGCTATTCCTGCGTGAGCGGATCCGGCCGGTGCAGACCGCCGGTATCGCCGTCGCGGTCGCGGGCATGGCGGTGATCGGCTGGGATCGACTGGAACACGCCACCCTGCTGCCAGTGCTGCTAACCCTCGCCGGCGGGCTCGGCTGGGCATTCGGCAATATCGGCGCGCGCCTGGCCGGCACCGAATCCCCCGGCGTCAACCCGTTGCACCTGATGCTGTGGACCACCGCCGTTCCTCCGTTGCCTATGTTCGCCCTTTCCGCGTTCGCCGAAGGGCCGACCACCGGCCTGCGCGCACTGGCCGACTCGTTCTCGGTCGCGGGTCTGCCGGCCCTGGTGGCGTTGAGCTACATCGCCGTCCTGGCCACGGTTGTCGGCACCGGGCTGTGGACGTACCTGATGGGCCGCTATCCGGCCGGGATGGTCGCGCCCTTCTCTCTGCTCGTTCCGGTCGTCGGGATCGCCGCCGCCTGGGTCTTCCTCGGCGAGGTTCCGACCCCGCTGTCGCTGGTCGGCGGCGGCGTCGTCATCGCGGGTGCCTTCGCCGCCACCTCGAACAAGCCGCGCACCGCCGAGGAGCACGCCGCGGTGGTGGCCCCCTCGCCGACGGCAGTCCTCGTCGCTTCGGGCCGACCGGCAGCGGGCCGAGCAGGCGCCCTCGCGTCGCGCGGGCGACCGGATCCGGGCTCGAAATCCTGATGTTGTGGTCCACAACACCGATTCCGCATGCCCACCTACCGGTTCGCGGGGTCGACATGAACCGAGGATCACTCGGCCTTACAGTAGTGGCCGGCGTGGAAATTGGTACCAAAGGCTAGGCAGCAGATCAGCGCATGGCAGAAAATCGGTGGCCCGTATCGCGGAGGGCACTGCTTCGTGGAACGGTTGCGGCGGGGGTGGCAACAACGGGGGCGCTGACGGCAAGCATGCTGAGGCCGACCCTTGCCGAGGCGAGTCCGAGCGGCAGGCGGGTCGCGGTCCTCGGTGGCGGAGTCGCGGGACTGACCGCGGCGCACGAGCTGGTCGAGCGCGGATTCCAGGTCACGATCTACGACAGACGCGCGTGGGGTGGCAAAGCGCGCAGCGTTCCGGTACCTGGCACCGGGTCGGGAGGAAGACCGGACCTGCCCGGCGAGCACGGCTTTCGCTTCTTCCCCGGTTTCTATCAGCATGTGCCGGACACCATGCGCCGAATCCCGTTCCAGGGCAACCCGAACGGCGTCTGGAACAATCTTGTCCCGGCACCCGAGGCACGGTTCGCCCGGCGCGACGGCGACGACTTCCGCCTCCCGCTCGGTCCACGCGCCCGCGCCGAGTTCAGCCCGGAAAGCTTCCGCGAAACACTCGGCGCGGCATTGGCCACCGCGCTGAAAATGCCGGCCGACGAGGGACTCTACTTCGCCGACCGGCTGCTGGTGTTCAACACCAGCTGTGATGCCCGCCGCCATGGCCAGTGGGAGCACACGTCCTGGCGCGACTTCGTCGGCGGACACGCGCGCTCGCACGAGTTCCGCGCATTGCTCTCGCGCACTCTCACCAGCATCATGGTCGCCGCGAAGGAGGACGTGGCAAGCGTCCGCACCATCGGCACCATGGGTGAGCAGTTCCTCGGCAATCCGTTCCAGATCGGCAACGACGGCGCCTTGGACCGGGTGCTGAACGGCCCGACCAACGCGGTCTGGATCGATCCGTGGGTCGCGCGGGTCCGCGATCTCGGCGGGCAATTCGTGCTCGGCGCCGAGGTCCGCGGGCTAGAGGTGCGTGACCGCAGGATCACCGCGGCACGCATCGTGGACGAGACAGGCGTCCAGCGCACCGTCGACGCCGACTACTTCGTCGTCGCGCTGTCCGCCGAGCAGGCTCGCACGCTGTGGTCACCGCAGGTGCTGGCCGTGTGGCCGGAATTGGCCGCGATGGACGGACTGTTCACCGACTGGATGAACGGCATCCAGTTCTATCTGCGCCGACCGGCCGATATCTCCCGCGGCCATACCGCCTACATCGACGCGCCGTGGTCGCTCACCTCGATCGCCCAGAACCAGTTGTGGAGCCGGAAACTCACCGAGTTCGGTGACGGCACCGTGCAGGACTGCCTCTCCGTGGACATCTCCGACTGGAACTCCCCCGGCATGCTGTTCGGCAAGACGGCCAAGGAGTGCACGCACGAGGAGGTCGCCCGCGAGGCCTGGGCCCAGATAAAGGCCCATCTCGACGACCGAGGCGAAGTGCTCCGCGACACCGACCTGCACTCCTGGTTCCTCGACCCGGGCATCACCTGGCAGGAGGGGCAGCGGCGCAACGCCAACGCCGACCCCCTGCTGATCAACACGGCCGGTTCGTGGGAGTACCGGCCGGAACCGCACGGCGCGCTGGAAAACCTGTTCCTGGCAGGCGATTACGTGCGCACGAACGTCGATCTGGCCACGATGGAGGGCGCCAACGAATCCGCACGCGCGGCGGTGAACGCGCTGCTGGACGTGGCAGGCTCGAACGCGGAACGCTGCCGGATGTTCACGCTCTACCGCGCGCCCGAACTGGAGGCGCTGCGCGGGATCGACGCCGACCGGTACGCGGCGGGACAGCCGAACATGTTCGACATACCGATCTGACACCGCACCATTCCTCCCTGGTCGAAAAGGTGCAGACGAACATCACCGAGGCGGTCGGGAGGGCTGGAGCGCTACTACGCGCCGGAGAATCACGAGGCCGAGCTCTACCTCGACTGAGCCGTCATAAACCGAACCACCGGACCGCGGCGCGCCCGGATCACGGGGCGAACATAGACTCGCGACGTGGCAGACATATCGGTGCGCGGCCGGCTCGCGCTGACGGCCGCGGCCGCGGCGTCGTGGGCGTCGCAGAAGGCGGGTCGCGGCAAGGGTTCGATGATCGGCGGCCTGATCGCGTTGAAGATCGACCCGACGGTCATGGACCAGCTCGGACGTCAGCGCCGCACGGTGCTGGTGACCGGCACGAACGGCAAGTCCACCACCACCAGGATGACCACCGCCGCGCTCAGCACACTCGGCGAGGTCGCGACCCAGGCCGACGGCGCCAACATGGATGCGGGCATCGTCGCCGCACTGAACGCGCATCGGCGCGCGCCGCTGGCTGCCATCGAGGTAGACGAACTGCACCTGCCGCATGTCACCGACGCGCTGAACCCCTCGGCGGTGGTGCTGCTGAATCTCAGCCGCGACCAACTCGACCGGGTCGGCGAGATCAACATGATCGAGCGCAGGCTACGCGCGGGCCTGGCAAAGCACCCCGCGACAGTGGTGATCGCGAACTGCGACGACGTTCTGGTCACCTCTATCGCCTACGACCATCCCAACGTGGTGTGGGTCGCCGCGGGCAGCGGATGGGCGATGGACGCGACCAGCTGTCCGCGCAGCGGTGAGCCGATCATCTGGGAGGGCGCGCACTGGCGCAGCACAGGGACGGATTTCGAACGGCCGCAACCAGATTGGTGGCTCGACGAGCAGGACCTGGTCGGCCCGGCCGGCGTGCGGTTCCCGTTGCACCTTGCCCTGCCCGGCCGGGCCAACCGCGGCAACG
Source organism: Nocardia sp. NBC_00881 (assembly GCF_045207455.1). Lineage (NCBI taxonomy): Bacteria > Bacillati > Actinomycetota > Actinomycetes > Mycobacteriales > Nocardiaceae > Nocardia > Nocardia sp. NBC_00881. Next base: position 6,042,036 of record NZ_CP108798.1, on the reverse strand, counting down.
CGACGCAGGCGGTGGCCGCGGCCGTCGCGCTCGGCGCCGATGCGGGGCAGGCCGTGGCAGCCGCGGGCACGGTGCGCGAGATCGCGGGCCGATACCGGACGGTGCAGGTCGGCGAGCACGACGCTCGTCTGCTGCTGGCGAAGAACCCGGCGGGCTGGCAGGAGGCGCTGTCGATGATCGAGCCGACCTCGGCGGGCCTGGTGATCGCGGTGAACGGCCAGGTACCCGACGGTGAGGATCTTTCCTGGCTGTGGGATGTGCGGTTCGAGCACTTCGAAGGCGTTCACGTGGTGGCCGCCGGCGAGCGGGCCACCGACCTCGCGGTCCGACTCACCTACGCGGGCGTCGAGCACACCACGGTGCCGGATCCCTTGCATGCCATCGCCTCCTGCCCCGCCGGCCATGTCGAGGTGCTGGCGAACTACACCGCGTTCCGTGATCTCAACCGTGACCTCGAGGAGCGGACGGCATGAGCCAGTCGACAATTCGCATCGGTCTGGTGCTGCCGGACGTGATGGGCACCTACGGCGACGGCGGCAACGCACTCGTCCTGCGCCAGCGCCTGCGCCTGCGCGGCTACGACGCCGAGATCGTCGAAATCACCCTGCCCGAACCGGTTCCGGAGTCGCTGGACATCTACACCCTCGGCGGCGCGGAGGATTCCGCGCAGCGTCTGGCCACTCGGCACCTGCGCCGCTACCCCGGCTTGCAGCAGGCGGCCGCGAAAGGTGCTCCGGTGCTGGCGATCTGCGCGGCCATTCAGGTGCTCGGCCACTGGTACGAGACCTCAGGGGGTGAGCGGGTGGACGGCGTCGGACTGATCGACGTCACCACGTCGCCGCAGCACAAGCGCGCCATCGGCGAGGTCACCACAACTCCGTTGCCGCCCGGGCTCACCACTTCGCTCACCGGCTTCGAAAATCACCGTGGCGGAACGAAACTCGGCGGCGAGGCGACTGCCCTCGCCCGGGTCAGCCGCGGCGTCGGCAACGGCGTCGGCGATGGAACAGAGGGCGTCGTGCAGGGATCGGTGATCGGCACCTACATGCACGGCCCCGCGCTGGCCCGCAACCCCGAACTGGCCGACCTGCTGCTGATGCGCGCGCTCGGTGTCACCGAGCTGGCGCCGCTGGAGCTTCCCGAGGTCGACCGGCTGCGCCGCGAACGCCTGCGCGCCTGAGCCGCGGCGTCCGGACCGGTGAGCCTCCGGCACGGCCGAATCAGGTCACCATGCCGGCTACACCGCCACCGGAGAGACGTCGACCGAAACGGCAATTGTGCTGTCTTTCGCGTGGGTGTAGATGATCCCGCGTAGCGGAGGCACATCGCCGTAATCACGACCCCATGCGACGGTGATGTACCGCTCGTCGCCGAACTGGTCGTTGGTTGGGTCGAAGTCGATCCAGCGGCCGGCACGGTCGTGCTCGTCGTCGCCCGGCACCCACACCGACGTCCAGGCGTGCGTGGCGTCGGCGCCGATCATGCGTTCCTTGCCCGGCGGTGGGTCGGTGGCCAGATAGCCGGAGACATACCTGGCGGCGAGACCATGCGACCGCAGGCAGGCGACGCCGATGCGCGCGAAGTCCTGGCAGACGCCCGAGCGTGCCGCGAGCACGTCGGTCACCCTGGTGGACACCGTGGTGGATCCGGACCGGTAGGTGAAATCGGTGTAGACGCGGGTGTTCAGCTCGGCCACCGCCGCTAGCAGCGGCCTGCCGGGAGTGAGGGATTCGGCCGCGTACGCGACGACCTCATGCGTGATCTCCGGCGGGTGCAGGTCGAGGGCGAATTCCACGGCAAGTGGTCCGTTGGCGCTGGTTGGGCGGGCCTTCTCCCACGGCTCGACGGCAGGTCCGGTCGGGTCGCGGTCGGGCGCGTCCACCTCGACGAGGGACTCGCCGGTGATGACGAGGTTGCGATGTTCCGCGGTTACGTGGAAATAGGAGGCGATGTTGCCGTACACGTCCGCGCCGATCGACCGATCCGACGGCGCCGGGTCGATGTGGATGTCGTGCGCGAGGACCCGCTGGCCGGGGAAATCACGCGGCGTCAGATACGCACGCCCGTAGGAGGTGGTGACCTCGTCGGAGTACGAGTACGCGGTGCGGTGCTTCACCAGGTAGCGCCGGGTAGAACCGTCGCGGCCGATCATCCGACGACCCGCGTGCTACCCCACAGCGGCTGGATGCCCACCGGTAGCGACAGTCTCGTGGTTTCGAATGATTCGGCCACCTTGCGTAACCGAAAGTGCACTCCCTCCAGGAGCTCGGCCAGTTCGGTTCGTCTGCCGTCCTCGTCGGTGACCTCGAGATCGTCGGGATCGAGGCGGCGCAGCATGCGTTGCGCGTCCGTGAGTAATCGCTGCGGGCGCGACGATGTCGATGTGCCGGGCAGCGCGTGGAATCCGGCATCGATCCGGTCCAGCTGGTAGACCAGCGACCGCGGGTGGCCGGTGTCGAATAGCAGCAGCCCGGTGACCGCCGAGATACGTACCGAATCCCGATGTCGCCGACGGTAACTCCCTGACGACTCGGTGGCGTGCAGCACCCATTCGGTGACCACCCGCTCGATCTCCTCCGGATACGTTCGGGTGAGCGCGGCCGACAGCACCGAGGTCAGGGCCAGCCCGCGCTCGATCCGCTTGCCGATGTCCATGACGTACCAGCCGGTATCGCGCACCAGCGACTCCGCGCCGATTCCGGACAGAGCGAGCAGCGCGGCGAGGGTCAGCGAATGCACCTCCGACAGCTCGGCCTCCTGGTCGCCGGCCGCTGCGCGGTACTCGGCCAGTGCCCGATCGACAGCGCTGAGGATCATCCAAGTGTCCGCCGACAGCTGGTCGCGCACGGCGCGCGCCGCGCTGCCGTACCGATCGATCGCGAAAGCCAGCGATCCGGGCAACTCCCGATCGATCGTCAGCGCAACGAGGTAGTCATGTCCCGCCCGCGAGGCTCCCCCGACCGCGCCGCCCACCACGGCGCCAGTGTCAAGTCGCGCGGAATTCTGCTGCGCCGCAAGGGTTTGCGACTCCGAACCGAATCGGACCTTCGTCGGCGCGATGGTGGCGGTGGTGTGTGCCACGGCGGCCAGGAGAATCGGCAGCGCGTCCGCGCCCTCCAGCCAGGGCCGGTAATGAAAGTCCTGGTAGCAGTTGTGGGTGGCGATCAGGAGGCGAGCAGCGGCCTCCGCGCGTTCGCCGTAGCGGCCCATCCAGAACAGGTCGTTGAGGACGCGCGGGGAGCGGACCGCCTCCACGACCGGGACGCCGCGCCGTCCGCGTTCCTCGCGCGGCGGCTCGGTGCCGATCGCGGCGGCGGGCGTGGGCGCGGCCCGGACCCAGATGTCCTTGGCGGCGATCTCGAGCACCGCACGGTCGGGAATCGTGCGCTGCCGCAACCGGCCGAGACCGCCGGACATCGCCGTGTAGCCGGCACGGCGGGCCAGCGAGAACAGCCGGATGGCGACCGGCGCCGCAGCGAGTCCACCGTTGCCCCGCACCGCCGGAGCGACGGAGAACTGCGCCGGTTCCCGGCCGACCCACTGCCACCCGCGCGCATCGATCCTGGCCCTCAGTTCGTCACGCTGGTTCCGATTCAGCCCCGGTCCGAAGACCGTGGTGCCGTCGACCGTCGAGCGGATGATCAACTTGTCCATGTTCGCGATCAGATGGGTGCGCTCGCTGTCATCGCCGCCCCAGTACGACGGCGCGCTCTCCAGCAACAGATCCTCGCCGAGCAGCGCGCGCGACAGCCCGGGCAGGAAGCCGGCCAGCGCCGGATTCTCCAGCAGTCCGCTGCCGAGCGTGTTCACTACGGTCGCCGCCCCGCGACGCAGCACCTCGACGAGTCCCGCGACGCCGAGCCGCGAATCCGATCGCAGGTCGAGCGGGTCGGAGAACTCGGCGTCCACCCGCCGCAATACCACGTCGACCCGCTCGAGCGTACCGAGTGATCGCATCCACAGCGCACCGTCGCGCACCACCAGATCCGCGCTCTCCACCATCGGAAAGCCCAGCATCGACGCCAGATGGGCCTGATCGAACGCGGTCTCGGAATGCACACCGGGGCTGAGCACCACTACCACCGGGTCGTCGTCGGTCTGTGCCGACTCGATCAGCATCGATCGCATGGCCCTGGCGAAGGGTGTCAGGGGGCGTGGATTGGAATGCTCGAACGCCTCCGGGACCGCCGTCGAAACGACATGGCGATCCGCCAGCGCGTAACCGACGCCGGACGGCGCCTGCGCCCAATCGGCGATCGCACGGAACTGCCCGTCGCTCCAACGGCTGATATCACAGGCGTGCAGGAACAGCTGATGCCGTCCCGGGACCGTGATGCCGTGCGCGGCCCGCACGTAACCGGTGTGGCCGAACACCACCTCCGGTGGAAGCAGCCCCGAGGCGACTGTCCTGCGCGGCCCGTAGATGTCGGTGAGCACCTCGTCGAGCACTTGGGAACGCTGCACCAGCCCGGCTTCCAGCCGGGCCCAATCATCCGCGGAGACCAGCAACGGGATCGGATCGAGCCGCCACGGCGTCAGAGTGGAGTTCTCCACCGCCCCGACCTCGGTGTAGGTGATGCCGTCGTCCTCGATCAGCCTGCGCACTCTGTTGTCCAGCCTGCCGAGGCCGCTGATGCCCAGTTCGACGAAATCGGCGGACAGCTCCGACCACATGGTCCGCACCTTGCCACTGGGATCGACCAGTTCGTCGTAGTAGCCGTCGGTGGGGAGACCGCATTCGTCGTAGGCGGCGGTGTCGTCGCCCTCCGCGCGGTAGCGCACAAATTGCTCAGCCACTTGCTCGCGCACACTCGGACCGGTTTCCTGCCCCCGAAGCGCGTCCTCGCGCATTGTCACCGCGCCGACCTCACTTCCGCTACTAGACGTGCCCCTAGGTCGTCGACCAGGTGGTTCAAGCCCTGCGCGAATCGAGAATGCCAGGCGCACCTGCGTCGGTGTACTGTGCCGCCATTTTCGCACGTAGCCAGAAAGGTCCCGCGAGCATCGATCGCCAGATATTTGCCATGACACGCGGGCGCTGGTCACACCACCCGGGCAGGAAGGGTGGTATGACCGGATAACGAACCGATCTCGTCCGGGAGGTGATATGCGAAAGTCAAGTTGCTTGTCCTGTGAATCCACCACCGACCACTGCCACGGCACTCTGATCGTGCACGTCAACCGGATCGCCGAATGCACTGACGAGGAGTGCATCGATCTGAACCACGCCCGACACACCTTCGTCGTCGATTGCGGGGCCCTTGCGGGCAGCTGCCGGTGCATAAGGGCCGACGTGGCCAGCCGGCCCAGCTGAGCAGTTCCGTACCCTGTGCCGGGTGAGTTATGACCACGTCTTGCTGCCATCCGGTGTCGCGTCGTCGATCGCTGAGGTCGACGCCTACCTGAGTACCCAGCAGGGGGTCCCCGAGTCGGGAGTGGTCGCCCAGATCGCGGCTGAGCTGGACAGACGCAACGCGGAACTACCGGATGAGGACGGTTTCCTCAGCACTGTTCCGGTGGGCGGCGCCCCGACTGGAGCAGTGTTGTACGTGCCGTGCCCATACGACGCCATCGGCTTCGTCCGCCACCTCCTGTTCGAACTCGCGACGCCGCGTGGCTATGCCGTCTACGACCCGCAGCTGGCCTGGCTGATGGATCCCGCGGGTCACGTGCCTGCCACCGTCACCCACGGGGGCGCGGGCGAGTTTCCCTACCTCACCAAAGCGCTCGTCGACCAGTGGGTTTCCGAACTCGACCCGCCGAACCCCTACCTGGTCGTCGAACGCGGCGAACAGTTCTACATCCAGACCTACCGAGAGAAGTCGGGCGCGTACACCCTCGAATACCGCGACGGGTCCCCCGACAAGCATTTCAGCACCACCGTCCCCGACCCGGCTACCGTAGCCAGCCTCATCTGGGGCTGGGCCAACGACGACCGCACTCGCCTGCAAACCCTCCCTTGGACCCGCCTCGAACTGTGACACATCGCCGCGCACCGTTGCTCGGCACTACACCCTGAGCGGGGATTCCCCGAGCAACGGTGCGAGACCGCTTCGACTTCGATCCGCTACGACTCGGCCGTGAACGGCGCCTTCTACCTGTCGCTCACGGTTCCGTACGGCCAGGCGGTCGGCGAAGGTGTGGCGGCGGGCCCGAGCCCAGGTTCCGCGGGTTACAGCGCGCGGCGCCCCGACAGCGCACGACCGAGCGTCAGCTCGTCGGCGAACTCCAGATCACCGCCCATCGGCAGGCCGGAGGCCAGCCTGGTCACGCTCAGTCCGGGGAAGTCGCGCAACATCCGGACCAGGTAGGTGGCGGTGGCCTCACCCTCGGTATTCGGGTCGGTCGCGATGATCACTTCGGTGACGTCGACGCCGTCCTCCTGATTTCCGATACGCGCCAACAACTCCCGGATCCGTAGCTGGTCGGGTCCGACGCCGCTGAGCGGATCGAGCGCGCCGCCGAGCACATGGTAACGACCACGAAACTCCCGGGTGCGCTCGATCGCCTGCACGTCCTTGGGCTCCTCGACCACGCAGATCATGGTGCGGTCACGGCGCGGGTCGGCGCAGATACGGCACAGCTCGCCGTCGGAGACCGTGCCGCACACCACGCAGAACTGCACGCCGTCGCGCACCTTCTGCAGCGCGGCCTGCAATCGATCGATCTCCGGCGGCTCCACTTGAAGGAGATGAAAGGCGATGCGTTGCGCGCTCTTCGGACCGACGCCGGGCAGTTTGCCCAACTCATCGATCAGATCCTGAACCGGACCCTCGTACAACTGCTGTGTCCTCGCTCAGAAACCGGGCAGCGAACCGCCGCCGAGGCCGCCAGAGAGCGGCCCGAGCCGTTCGGATGCGAGCTGCTGCGCGTTGGCCATCGCGTCGTTGATCGCGCCGATCACCAGATCCTGCAGGGTCTCCACATCGTCGGGGTCGACCGCCTTCGGGTCGATGGTCAGCGACACCACTTCACCGGTCGCCTTGATGGTGACCTGCACCAGGCCACCGCCCGACGCGCCCTCCACCTCGGTCGCCGCGATATCGGCCTGGGCTTCCATCACCGCCTGCTGCATCTGCTGCGCCTGGGCGAGTAACTGCTGCATATCGAATTGACCACCGGGCTGCACGGGATGTTCCTCTCTGCGGATGGGTTATCGGCCAGCCTAGTCCTGCCGCACCGGGCCTTCGGCGCGGCATCGGCCGCGCCGGCCCGCCGGTCGAAGACCCGCACGGTCTTGGTTTCTTCCGCGCAACGCCTGGTAACAGATTGGGTAGTCCGGGTTATGCCCGACCAAGATCGTCTCTACGATCGAAAGGTGGGTCGGGAGACCAGTTTGGCAATTGTGGAGACAAAGCGATGAGTACATACCGAGCACGTCTGCTGAGCACTCTGGTGCTCACGCTGGGCGCGCCCACCATCTTCCTCGGCGTCAGCGGCCCTGCGGCCTCCGCCGACCCGGCTATCACTCAGACCGCCGTGGACTACGGCGACGGCTGCGTGCTCTACCCGGACGACAAGGCTATGACCGTCGACTCGCTGCGTTTCCGGTGCTCGGCCGACCAGCAGCAGCTCATTTTCCGCGATGCGCCCCTCGGCGCCGTCCCGATGGGCAGGAAGGACGGCTGGGTAACCAGCCCGCCGGTCATGGAGGACATCGCGCCTGGGCTGTGGCTCGGCAAGATCTTCTACACCGGCCCCGATGGTGGTTACCTGACGAACCGCGTCACGAGCGCGGGCATCGAGGCCTGGCAGGCCGACGTCTACAGCGCGCCCGCCCTGACCGACGGCCAACCGGCCTGGGCGCTCGACTACTCCCCGTCGCCCACGCCGCCGGTCTACGACGAGATCCGCGAGGTCACACCCGGCGTCTGGTTCGGCTACTCATGGTGGCGCGGCGCGCTCCAGACCACCCGGTTGCTCACCTTCGCCCTCGCCTAGCGAACCGCCGTTCTCGACCATCCCGTAGGGGAGGGTGTTGGCTGGGGCCATGACAGCGACCGTCCCGATCGGGGAGTTCTCCAGGCTGAGTCAACTCACAGTGAAGACGTTGCGGTATTACCACGAGATCGATTTGCTCACGCCGATCGACGTCGACGCGAGTTCGGGCTACCGGCGGTACTCGACGGCGCAGGTGGCGCAGGCGCAGCTGATCCGGCGGCTGCGGGGGTTGGACATGCCGCTTCCGGAGATCCGGGCCGTGCTCGCCGCGCCGGACGAGGGCGTCCGCGACGAAGCGCTGCGAGCGCATCTGGCGCGGATGGAGGCGGAACTGACCCGCACCCGCGTAGTAGTGGCGTCGTTGCGTGCGCTGCTGTCGCCGTCACCGCCGATCACCGTGGCGTACCGCACTGTCCCCGCGTTCCGCGCCGCCGCCGTCGGCGCCGTGGTGCCACAGGTCCGGATCGGCGACTGGTGCGCCTCGACGTTCCCGATGCTGTATCACAAGCTGGCCGCGGCGGATATCGCGCCTGTCGGCGTCGCCGGCGCGACGTATTCCACGGAGTTCTTCGAGGAAGACGAAGGCGAGGTCGTCGCATTCATCCCGATCGCCGACGCGGATACTGCACTGCTACGCGGACTTTCGGTGGTCGACTTGCCGACTCGCCGTTTCGCCGTCGCCGTGCACGACGGGCCGTTCGTCGATTTCGACCGCACCTACGGGGCGCTGGGCAGTCATGTTGCCGAACACGACATCATGCTGCCGGAGCCGATCAGGGAGCTCTATCTGCACGGCCCGGACCATTCCGACGATCCGGCTACCTACCGGACCGAAATCTGCTGGCCGATCGGCCTGCGGTGATCAAGGAGACCCTCTGGCGCAGCGCAGGACAGCCCGGCGCCATCGCGGCGCCGGGCTGTCGACGTACTCGGCGGATCAGGCCAGTTCTCGTTGCAGGTTCGCGAGCACCTCGGCCTGAATCTTCTTCAGACCCAGCGGCGCGAAGATTCCCTCGAAGATGCCCGCGACGCCGCCCGCGCCCTTCCAGGTGGTACGCAAGGTGACCTGCGCGCCGGGGCCGTCCGGCGTGACGGTCCAGGTGTTCACCAACGTAGAGTTCGAATCACGCTCGGTGACAACGGAATCCGACACCGATACCACCGCGTGCACGTTGCGCGAACGCTTCTCGGTAGCCTGCAACGTCCACTCCGCGACGGTACCCGCACCCTTTCCGCCCTCGACCACCTTGTAGTCGCGGTAGTGCGCGGAAAGAATGCGCGGGCGCACCGTGTCGTAGTCGACGATGGCCTCGAGTACGCGCTGCGGATCCGCCGCGACGACGAGCGAACTACTGGCGCTGACCTGTCCCACAATGAGCTCCTTGTCCGGATGCGGTGTCTCGACCGGTCTCCATCCTGCCCTGTCCACGCCGAAGGAAAGCACGTAGGGCACGCCTCGTGGCGAACTTATCCGGACAATTCGTATTCCATTTCGCAACATATGCGTGACATTTCTCCCGGGAGCGTGCCCTAGTTGTAGCCCCGCCATATGGTCCGTACTAGCGTCGAGGGGTGGCAGTGAGTCTGTTGGGGAAGGCCGGACACGCACCGGCCGCACGCGAATCAGGATTTGCCGCGCATCGAGCGGGCGTAGACCGCCTTTTGGCGAGTTACCGCGCCATACCCGAGCACGCCAACATCCGGCTGGCGAAAAAGACTTCGAACCTTTTTCGGGCCAGAACAAAGAACACCGCACCCGGACTTGATGTATCGGGCCTGACCAAGGTCATCGCGGTGGACCCGATCGCGAAGACCGCCGACGTGGCGGGCATGACCACCTACGAGGAACTGGTGGCGGCCACCCTCCCGTACGGGCTGGCGCCGCTGGTCGTTCCGCAGCTCAAGACGATCACGCTGGGCGGTGCGGTCACCGGACTCGGCATCGAGTCCACCTCGTTCCGCAACGGCCTGCCGCACGAGTCGGTGCTGGAAATGGATGTGCTAACCGGGGCGGGCGAAATCCTCACCGCCACGCCGGACAACGAACACGCCGATCTGTTCCGCGGTTTCCCGAACTCCTACGGCACGCTGGGCTACACCGTCCGGCTGAAGATCCAACTGGAGCAGGTGCGGCCGTACGTCGCCTTGCGGCACGTGCGCTTTCACGATCTGCGCGAGCTGGAGGCGAGTCTCGCGGCGATCGTCACGGACAGGTCCTACGACAGCGAACAGGTCGATTACCTGGACGGCGTGGTATTCACCGCCGACGAGAGCTACCTGACGCTCGGTCGGCAGACCGACGAGCCCGGTCCGGTCAGCGATTACACCGGAATGGAGATCTTCTACCAATCGATACGGCACGACGCCGCTGCGTCTTCCGGCGGCTCCACAGGCATCGAACACGACCGGCTGACCATCCACGATTATCTGTGGCGCTGGGACACCGACTGGTTTTGGTGCTCGCGCGCCTTCGGCGCGCAGAACCCGAAGATCCGCCGATTCTGGCCGAAGCGCTACCGGCGCAGCAGCTTCTACTGGAAGCTGGTGGCGCTGGACCGCAGGTACAACATCGGCGACAGGCTGGAGGCTCGGAAGGGCAATCCGCCGCGTGAGCGAGTGGTGCAGGACATCGAGGTGCCGGTGGAGCGCACTGCCGACTTCGTCGAATGGTTCCTTCGCGAGATTCCGATCGAGCCGATCTGGCTGTGCCCGCTGCGGTTGCGCGACACCGGAAAATCAGTGGAAGGCCGCGCTGCGCTGGATGTGTCCACTTCGCGGACGTGGCCGCTGTATCCCTTGGAGCCGAACCGGACCTACGTGAACGTCGGGTTCTGGTCGGCCGTCCCCACCGTCCCCGGGCAGCGAGAAGGAGCGGCCAACCGCGCGATCGAGCGCACGGTGAACGACTTCGACGGGCACAAGTCGCTGTACTCGGATTCCTTCTACGACGAGGATGAGTTCGCGGCGCTGTACGGCGGAAACACCTACACCGAACTGAAGAAACGCTACGACCCAGACCAACGCTTGCTGGATTTGTATTCGAAGGCGGTGCAACGCAAATGACGACATTCAAGGACCGTTCCGACGTCTTCGCGGACCTCGGAGCCAAGCTCAGCATTGCCGAGATCTTCGAGACCTTGATCGAGGGCACGATACCGATCCGGCTGACGGCCTACGACGGCAGCGCGACCGGACCGGAGGATTCGCAGTTCGCGCTGGACATCAAGACGCCCCGCGGCATCAACTACCTGGCGACCGCCCCGGGCGATCTCGGCATGGCCCGTGCCTACATCTCGGGCGACATGACCGCCAGCGGCACGCATCCCGGCGACCCATACGAGATCCTGAGGGCGTTGGACGAGCTGAAATTTCGCCGACCGTCCGCGTTGGCGCTGGTGGCCATCGCGCGCTCGCTGGGCTGGGAGCGGCTGAAGCCGATAGCCCCGCCCCCACAGGAGACCCTGCCGCGTTGGCGCCGCATCGCGATGGAAGGTCTGCGCCACTCCAAGACTCGCGACGCTGAGGCCATCCACCACCACTACGACGTCTCGAACACCTTCTACGAGCACGTGCTCGGCCCGTCCATGACCTACACCTGCGCAGTCTACGGCGACGAGAGCTGGTCACTGGAGGAGGCGCAGGAGAACAAGTACCGCCTCGTCTTCGAGAAGCTGCGGCTGAAGGAAGGCGACCGACTGCTCGACATCGGATGCGGCTGGGGCGGCATGGTGCGCTACGCGGCCGAACGCGGCGTCCGGGTCATCGGCGCGACGCTATCGGCCGAGCAGGCGGACTGGGCGCGGCAGAAGATCGCCGAGGACGGCCTGTCCGAACTCGCCGAGGTGCGCCACTCCGACTACCGCGACGTGCCGGAGGGCAATTTCGACGCGGTGTCCTCGATCGGTCTCACCGAGCACATCGGCGTGCACAACTACCCGTACTACTTCGACTACATCAAGAGCAAGCTGCGGGACGGCGGCCTGTTCCTGAACCACTCCATCACCCGCCCGGACAACACGCGCGCCACAAAGGCCGGTGACTTCATCGACCGCTACGTGTTCCCGGACGGCGAGCTGATCGGTTCCGGCCGGATCATCTCCGAGATCCAGAACATCGGGCTCGAGGTGCTGCACGAGGAGAACCTGCGCGAGCACTACGCGCTGACCCTGCACGAATGGTGCAAGAACCTGGTCGCCAACTGGGATGTTTGCGTCGACGAGGTCGGCGAGGGAACCGCGAAGGTCTGGGGTCTGTACATGGCCGGTTGCCGACTCGGCTTCCAGCGCAACGTGGTTCAGCTGCACCAGGTGCTCGGCGTGAAGCTGCCCGAGGACGGCGACTGGACCGTGCCGCTACGCCCATGGTGGCGGCCGTAATTCAATAGGCCTCGCTGCCCGCCCCGTTCAGGACTTCATCCAGGAACAGGGCGGGCAGTTCGGTGTCACCGACGTGGGTCGCCGCCGCAGGCAGATCGCTGCGCAGCACACGCAGGATGCCGACCACACCGGACCCCGCGTCCAGCAGCGGCCTGGTCCAGCCGAGGCCGGCGCAGGTCGCCACGACGGGAAGCAGCAGGTTGGTGGCCTCACCGACCCAACCGGAGGCGGCCAGACATTCGGCGAGGAGCAACGCGGCATCCAATTGGGCGCGCGGCCGGTGTTTTTCGAGCATATGACCGTGCAGCGCGCGAGCTCTGCGGACCGCCCGGTCATCGGAGCCGACCCGCCGTTGGGCGAGCAGCGCCCTGATCGCGGCGATCTCCTCCGCCTCGGCAGCGAGCACGGCCGCACCGGTCATGCGGTGGATCGCAGGCAGCGGCGCCGACTCGGTGATGTCCGCGTACTGCCGGTCGGCGGCGTCCAGCGGGAGACCCAGCCGCAGCCGTTCGGCGCGAATGTGCGCGCCGAGCCGGACCAGCCGATTGTCGACGGCGATGCGGGCGCCCTCGTCCAGCCTGGTGGCCGCGGTGTAAAGGTCGCCACGCACCGCCTTGACCCTGGCACCGACGACAAAGGTGGAGACGAGAAAGTCCACGGTGCCCACCCGGGTGACCAGCTCGTGGCTCTCATCGAGCAGCCGATCCGCGGTGTCGAGGTCGCCACGCCGGTAGGTCACTTCGCCGAGCAGGGCAGCGGCGACGCGCGCCGAGTGTGAGTGCGGGCCAGAACGCGCCCGCGCGGTCTCCCATGCCTGTCGGAAGCACTGGGTGGCCGTCTTGATGTCGAGCTGTTCATAGGCGGCATCTCCTTGGCAGCAAAGACCGAAGACCATGCCCAGCACGTCTTTCGAGCGCACGTGGTATTCCTCGGCCCATACCTGTATCTGCCGCGCACCCTCGAAGTCGAACTCGCACAGCCGCACGAACGAGGACACGTTCGCCGCGGTCGACACCGTCCAGGCGGGCAGCTCCTCCGGACGCTCCAGGCAGTCGGCTACCCGATCCAGCACACCCTCGGTGTGGTCGCGGGCGATCTGGTCCGTCGCGGCAAGGACCATCGCCTCACAGCGCTGGACATGCACGTCGGCGTCGGTGGACGAACCGCGGGCCAGAATGTTCGACAGCCTGCCGAGCGCGTTGCGCGCCGCGCCGGACTGCTGCAGGTTCACGTTGGCCCTTGCGACCGCCATCAGCAGTTTGGAGCGCGAAGCCACCTGCTGCATCGGCAATTTCGACACGCTGCCGAGCAGCGTGGCGAGGCGGGATCCGTCGATCAGGTCCATGCCGACGCTCTCGAGCAGGTCGAGCGCCATCTTCAGATCGGTCGCGGCCAGCGCGTGATCGACCGACTTGCGCAGCAACTGATGCTCGGCGTACCAGCGGCAAGCCTTGCGGTGCAGTGACTTCAGCCTTCCCGGGTGGACGCGGTCCAGCCGCGTCCGCAGGTGCTCGGCGAACAGCGGCTGCATCCGGAACCATTCGGGGTCGTGCTCGATGCGCCGCACGAACAACTCGCGCTGTTCGGCCTGCTCCAACAGCTGTTCGGCGTCCGCCTCGCCGGACAGTGCCGCGGCGAGCGAAGCGGATACCCGCTCGGTCACCGCGATCGACATCAGGAACTCGAGCATCTTCGGTTCCAGGGCGTCGAGGACGTTCTCGGCGAGATACTCACGGATGCCGTGGTCGCCCGCGGAGAGGGTAGCGATCAGCTGCGCCGGATCGGCGTTGCCGCGCAACGACAGACTCACCAGCTGGATGGCCGCGGGCCAACCGTCGGTGGCTGTGTGGATCTCGGTCACCTGCTCGGCGGTGAGCGCGAATCCGTTGCGCTTCACCAGGATCTGCCACGTCTCGTCCTCGGTCAGGCGCAGCGCGGCCGAGCTGATCTCGACCAGCTCGTCCTGCACCCGCATCCGGCTCGTCGGCAGCCCGGACTGCTCCCTGCTGGTTACCACAAAGCGCAGATGATGGCAGCCATTGTCCAGCAGGGCGTTCATCGCGCGGTGCGCGCCCGCGTCACTGACCCGATGCCAGTCGTCGACGATCACCACGATCGACTTGCCACTCGCGTGGATCTCGTCGATCAGCGTGGAGATCACGAACGCGGAGGCGTCGGCAGGGCGTTCCTCCAGCACTTGGAGCAGGCCGTCGCCGATGTCGGGGCGGACCCGGCGGATCGCTTCGATGAGGTGGGCGAGAAACCAGATCTCGTTGTTGTCGTCGTGATTCACGCCGATCCAGGCGACGGCCACGTCCTGCTCGGCGAGTTCGGCCCGCCATTGCGCGGCCACCGTGCTCTTGCCGAATCCGGCGGGGGCGTGGATCATCGCGAGCCTGCGGCGGCCTCCCGCACGCAGAATGGCGAGCAGGCGCGGTCGCGGCATCGGCTCGCGAGCGGGTGTCGGCGGACGGAATTTCGTCGCGGGCGTCGGCGGCATCGTGATCGACGACGTGCCTGTGGCGCCGGAATGCTGCGAGACCGCGGGCCGCAGCGTCAGTGGCCAGCTGCGCCGCGCCGTGACGGCGGGACGGGTACGGGTCAACGTTGCCGTTGGCTCGCCGACAGAGGTGGGCTCGGGTTCGGGCGTGGTGTCCAGCAGCGCCATCTCGTCGGGCAGCTGGTCGTGGTCACGTTGCACGGTCCGCAGCAGTTCGCCGAACTCGTAGGCGGTGGACGGGCGGTCGCGCGGATTCGGGGACATGGCGTGTTCGATGACGGCGGCCACGTCCGACGGAATGTCCTGGTCGCGCAGGTCGGGTACCGGCTGGGTGGTGATTCGCAGAAACTGCGCGACCACCCTCTCCCCCGCCTGCCTTTCGAAGGCAGCGTGCCCGGTGAGCAGCGCGAACAACGTGGAGCCGAGGCCGTAGATGTCGGAGCGGACGGTCGGTTCGTCGCCCTTGAGCACCTCCGGCGCGGTGAACGCGGGCGAGCCGGTGATCAGACTGCTGGACGTGCGGAACCCACCGGGAATGCGGGCGATGCCGAAATCGGTGAGCTGCGGCTCGCCGTAGCCGCTGAGCAGGACGTTGGCCGGTTTCACGTCCCGGTGCAGTACTTCGGCTCGATGCGCGCTCTCGATCGCACCCGACAGCTTCACCCCGGCCCGCAGCGAGTCGGCCCAGGTGAGCGGGCCCTGATCCCGAATGAGCTGTTCCAACGACCCGCGGTTGAAGTACGGCATCACGATCAGCGGCATTCCGGTGGCGGTGACGCCTACCTGGAGAATGTCGACGATGTTCGGATGACCGGACAGCCTGCCCATCGCTTGCTCCTCGCGGAGAAAGCGCTCCCTGCTCTCCTGGTCGATCTCCGAGGAGAGCACCTTGACCGCGACCACACGGTTCAGCGAGGTCTGGATACAGCGGTATACCACTCCGAACCCGCCGTGGCCGATCTCCACCGCACCGGACAGACCCATCGCTTCGAGCTCGTCGCCCATATCGACGGGCTCCTGACTTTGTGTATTCGCTTCGCCCGCAGTCGATCCCGTGCCCACCCTGCCCGACCGCATCTGTGGATTCATGTGATCACCTCGAACTCACATCGAATCGGTGTCGCCGGCGACCAGCTCCGCGCCGACGTCGAACATCCCGGGCAACCCTTTGGTGTCCGATTTGTCTGCGCATACTCCAACGTAGCGCGGCGCGGGATTTCGTGGGAGATGTTTCGAAATAGGACAAATTCATAGTGGCTGACCAGGATGTTCGAGCTGGTCAGCGCCCTGCGGAGGCTTGGATTCCGGCGTGAACACCACACCGGCTATTCCCTCGAACGGTGCGAGGTGCTGTTCGACTGATTCACTCGCGCGACAGCCGCCTACCAGGCCGACGCCGAAGACCCGCGCCGGACCGTCTAACCGACAGCAAGGGCGATGACCTGGGTAATCTGTCCAGCGGCGAAGTTGTTGTCGCTCACCAGTACCAGGGTCCGCTCGCCGGAGGGCAGGCGCGGACCCCAGGTCATGCCCTCGATGTTGTCGATCGCGGCGAGCCCGACGTCGGTAAGGTCGACGAGCAACCGCTTGGCCACCGGACGTGCGGCGCCGATCGGCGCGTCGAGGACGTTGGTCGCCGCGCCCAGATCCGCCTCGTAGATGCGGATTTTGTTGCCGACGCCCTTGACGTAGGCCCTTTCGAGCACAAGGAGTTCGGTCGGGTCCAGCGGGTCGGCGGCCAAGATGGACGAGATCCCGTTCGTGCCGAGGCCGGGCTCGGGACGCGACTCGGCGAACACCGGATCCATCGGATACACGTATTGGGCGAGCGGCGGTCCGAAGCGCGCCTGGACGGTGATCCGGGCGAGCGCGCCACTGGTCGTGGTCGCCACCGGTCCGTCCCCTAGCAGCGGACCCTCCATCGACGTCAAGAACAGTGCACCCCCGGCGGCGAAGGTCGCGCCCTCCAGCGCCAGGTTCTGCCGCGGCCCCGCATTCGGCAGCATCCGTTCGTCGCCCGGGATCGGCAGGTCACCCGCGAACGTGCCGTCGGGCCGCGCGATCCGCACCGAAGGGTCCGCGCGGACAGTTTCGGTCCGTGCGCCCTCCTGCGTCCAGAAGTAGTCGCCGGTCCACGGATCGACTCGGATCTCCTCCGGATCCACCGACTTCGGGGCGTAGGGGGTCCCTGTCGATGTCAAGAGCGGGCGTGTGCCGGTGATCGTCACCGGGCCCACCCCGTTCTCGCCGACCGTGACGTGTGCGGTGTAGTACCGCGCCGGGTCTTTCTCGGACCCGTCATCGCTGATCAGGACATACTCGCCGGTACGCTCCTGGTAGTCGATCCCGGACAGGCCACCCACCGTGGTTCCCGCGATGTTCAGATCGTGCTCGATCACCTGCTCGCCGAGCAGCCGCACCGACGGGCCCGCCGCCGGATCGGCGGCGGCCTGCGGCACCGTCACAGCGGGGGCTGACACGAACGCGAGGGCACAACTGGCGACCAGGATGCGGCGGCTACGACTCGACACGGCTCTCAACGTATCCGCAAGGGCGCACGCGACGGAAAATCTGCCGATCACCCACCCGGAGAACAGCGAAAGCCCGCCACCGCGAAAAGCGATGGCGGGCTTTTGACGTCTGGTTCGCGCGAAGACTACTTGCGCAGCGAGGCAGGAACCTCGAAGCGCTCGCCGTAGGTCTTGGCGAGGTAGTCGGCGCGGGCCACGAAGGCCTCCTGCCCGCCCGGGTAACCGACGATGTACTGATGCACACCGCCGGTCCAGGCCGGGAAGCCGATGCCGAAGATCGAGCCGATGTTGGCGTCGGCGGTCGAGGTCAGCACACCCTCGTCGAAGCACTTCTGGGTCTCGATCGCCTCCGCGAACAGCATGCGGTCGATCAGATCCTGCAGCGGGACGCTGAAGTCCGCCGTGGTCTTGAAGTGCTCACGCAGCCCGGGCCACAGACCGGTGCGCTTGCCGTTCTCGTCGTACTCGTAGAAGCCCGCCTTCTCCAGACGGCCCGGACGCCCCTCGGACACCATGTAGTCGATGACGTCCTGCGCCGGGTGACGCTTGGCGCCCATGGTGGTGTCGCCCGACTCGGCGGCCTCCTGGGTCTCCTTGGCGATCTTCTGCATGAGCTTCATGTTCAGCTCGTCCGACAGCTGCAGCGGCGCAGCCGGGTACCCCGCCTGCAGCCCGGCCTGCTCGATGGTCGCGGGCTCGATGCCCTCGTTGAGCATGGCGATCGCTTCGTTGACGAAGGTGCCGATCACACGCGACGTGAAGAATCCGCGGCTGTCGTTGACCACGATCGGGGTCTTCTTGATGGCGAGTGTGTAGTCGAACACCCTGGCCAGCGCTTCGTCCGAGGTCTTCTCACCCCTGATGATCTCCACCAGCGGCATCTTGTCGACCGGCGAGAAGAAGTGGATGCCGATGAAGTCCTGCTGGCGCTGCACGCCGGCCGCGAGACCGGTGATCGGCAGGGTGGAGGTGTTCGAGCCGAGCAGCGCATCGGGGGTGACGACGTCCTCGATCTCCTGGAACACCTTGTGCTTCAGCTCGGTGTTCTCGAAGACGGCCTCGATGACGAAATCGACACCGGCGAAGTCGGCCGCGTCCGCGGTCGGCTTGATCCGGTCCAGCAGCGCCTTGGACTTCTCCTCGGTGGTCTTGCCGCGGGAGAGCGCCTTTGCCTCGATCTTCTCGGAGTAGTTCTTGCCGCGCTCGGCCGCCTCGATCGAGACATCCTTCAGCACGACCTGGTAGCCCGCCTTGGCGGAGACGTACGCGATGCCTGCGCCCATCATGCCCGCGCCGAGCACGCCGACCTTCTTGATCTCCTTCTTCGGCACGTCCTTCGGCCGCGAACCACCGTTGTTGATGGTCTGCAGGTCGAAGAAGAACGCCTGGATCATGTTCTTCGCGACCGGGCCGGTGAGCAGGTGCACGAAGTAGCGGGACTCGATCAGCGAGGCGTTGTCGATGTCGACCTGCGCGCCCTCGACCGCGGCCGACATGATGGCGCGCGGGGCGGGCATGTTCGCGCCCTTGATCTGCTTGCGCAGGTTGGCCGGGAAGGCGGGCAGATTCGCCGCGAACGCGGGCGAGGACGGGGTGCCGCCGGGGATCTTGAAGCCCTTGACGTCCCAGGGCTGCACGCCCTTGTCCGGGTTGGCCTTGATCCACGCCTTGGCGGCAGGCACCAGCTCATCGACGGAACCGACGAGCTCGTCGACCAGGCCGATCTCCTTGGCCTTGGCCGGCTTGTTGCGCTGGCCCTGCAGCAGCACCTGCATCAGGGCGTTCTGCAGACCCAGCATGCGCACAGTGCGGATGACACCGCCACCGGCGGGCAGCAGGCCGAGGGTGGCCTCCGGCAGACCGATCTGCGAACCCGGCACGTCGGCGGCGATGCGGTGGTGCGTGGCCAGCGCGATCTCCAGGCCACCGCCGAGCGCGGCGCCGTTGATGGCTGCGACGACCGGCTTGCCCAGCTGCTCCAGGCGCCGCAGCGGTCCCTTGATCTCGCTGAGTTCCGCCATCAAGGCCCGTGCGTCATCCGGGCCGACCTTCATCATGTTCTTCAGGTCGCCGCCGGCGAAGAAGGTCTTCTTCGCGGAGGTCACGACGACACCGGTGATGGTGTCCTTCTCCGCCTCGAGCCGGTCGACGGTGACGGCCATCGACTTCTTGTACAGCTCGTTCATCGTGTTGGCGCTCTGGTTCGGGTCGTCCATCGTCAACGTCACGATGCCGTCCGAATCCTGCTCCCAACCGATCATGTTGGTTTCACTCACAGCTCTATGTCTCCTTGTTGATTAGCGGCCTTCGCGAGCCCTCCGTGGTTACGCAGGCTGCCGCCTCCGGGCTCATCGCTCACGCCGCGTGTTGATTAGCGGCCTTCGCGAGCCCTCCGTGGTTACGCAGGCCGCCGCCTCCGGGCTCATCGCTCACGCCGCGTGTTGATTAGCGGCCTTCGCGAGCCCTCCGTGGTTACGCAGGCCGCCGCCTCCGGGGCCCATCGCTCACGCCGCTGTGAATTCTCAACTGCCGGTTGGGGATCAGACCCGCTCGATGATGGTGGCCACGCCCATGCCGCCGCCGATGCACAGGGTGATCAGCGCGTAGCGGCCGTTGCGGCGCTCCAGCTCGTCGACCATAGTGCCGGTGATCATCGCGCCGGTCGCACCGAGCGGGTGGCCCATCGCGATCGCGCCGCCGTTCACGTTCAGCTTCTCGTCCGGAACCTTCAAGTCCTTCTGGAACTTCAGCACCACGGACGCGAACGCCTCGTTGATCTCGACCAGGTCGATGTCATCGAGCGTCAGGCCGGCCTTTGCCAGCGCCTTCTTGGCGGCCGGGGTCGGACCGGTCAGCATGATGGTCGAGTCGGCGCCGCTGGTGGCGGTCGCGACAACGCGCGCACGCGGGGTGAGACCGGACGCCTCGCCCGCTTCCTCGCTACCGACGAGCACGAGCGCGGCACCGTCGACGATGCCGGAGCTGTTACCGCCGTGATGCACGTGGTTGATCTTCTCGACGAAGTAGTACTTCTGCAGCGCCACCGCGTCGAAGCCACCCATCTCACCGATCACGGCGAAGGACGGCTGCAGCTTCGCCAGGTCCTCGGCCGTGGTGCCGGGCCGCATGTGCTCGTCCTTGTCCAGCACGATGATGCCGTTCTGGTCCTTGACCGGGACGATCGACTTGGCGAAGTAGCCGCCGGTGGTGGCCTTGGCGGCCAATTCCTGCGAGCGCACCGCGTAGGCGTCGACGTCGTCGCGGTTGAAGCCTTCGATGGTGGCGATCAGGTCGGCGGACACACCCTGTGGAACAAAGTAGGTGTCGTAGTTGGTGGCCGGGTCGAGCGCCCACGCGCCGCCATCCGAACCCATGGGCACGCGGGACATGGACTCGACGCCGCCGGCGAGGACCAGATCGTCGAAGCCGGAGCGCACCTTCTGCGCGGCCAGGTTGACGGCCTCGAGACCGGAGGCACAGAACCGGTTGAGCTGGAAGCCGCCGACGGTGTCGGGCAGTCCGGCCACGGTCACCACCGTGCGGGCGATGTCGGCGCCCTGGTCACCGACCGGCGCGACAACGCCGAGAATCAAGTCGGAGATCCGATCCTCGTCGAGGTTCGGGAAGCGGCCGCGCAGCTCCTGGATCAGACCAACAGTCAAGTCGATCGGCTTGACCGAGTGCAGTGAGCCGTTCTTCTTGCCGCGGCCGCGCGGAGTGCGGATGGCCTCGTAAATGTAGGCCTCTGTGGTCATATCGGAGTGTTCCTTCCTTAAAGGTGCGGCGGCCGGACCCTCGTCCGTCCGGGCGCTCTGTGCGGCAACACCGCGTGCTGCGGCATGGCTGCGGCTGACCTCATCGACCGGTCGTGCGACCGACCGTCCTGACGCTGTACAAAACAGGGCAAGCAACAGCGAACGCATGTTCCCGGTCGCCCGTACGCCTGGGCCCACCATAGAACCTCGTCATACCGAAGCTCACGGCCACCCGTTCATACTACCGGCGATGTGCGAACTCCGGTTAACTTAACGTCGTCGGAGCGGTGGTTGTCAACCATCCAATCGTGTGGCACCGAGCTCACTCTTCAGCAATTCGAGAGCGACCTCGTCCGGATCACGCCGGTCGCCGGGAGCCACCGGATCCGCCGCGGCGGCCAGCATCTCTTGCTCCTCCTCCGGCGTCGAGGCGGGAACGACCCCGTCGGTGTCCCATCCTCTGCCGGCCCCGACTTCGTTTCCGCTCGCAGCGGCATCGAATGGCGCGGAGTCCGCGGGGCCGGGATCGTCCGGCAGATCGGGGTAGTCGGGTGGTGGAATATCGTCATCTCCGCCGAACGGACGTGAGTCGGAGCGACCGGGGCGCGACCTGCCGGCACCGGCCGGCTGGTCCCCGCCTGCGTTCCTGGCCTGACTCGGGCGCGAATAACGTGGCGGCGCGGCGGCATCCGAACCACGTCCCGCCACGTTGCCCGATTCACGTCCAGAGGCTTGGTTGCCCGCCGATCCGCGCGGCCGGTTCCCCCCACCGCCGGACCGGGGCGCCGCGGCGGGCCGCGGCGCCGCACCACCCGCTTCCCAGCGCACCTCATGGTCGCGACCGAGCACAGCACGCACCGCCGACCGCACCGCTTCCACATTCCGCGGATCAGACAATCGCTGCGCCAGTGGGGCGTGCTGATGTGCGAACACGATGACATCGCCCTCGACGCGCGACACCGACGCGCCTGCCAGCATCGCCTGCACGGCCGCGCCGAACTCGCGCACCGTGGTGCGAATCTCCGCCCAGGCGGCTTCCACCTCACGCAGCAGGTCACCGCTCTGCGCGACGGGTTCCGGTCGTCCGGGTTCGTGCGTCGAGCGAGCTTCCGCAGGTGCGGTATGCGCGGACCCGGCAGTCGACGGCGTGGCCCGATCCGCCGATGCGGTAATCGCCTCCGCGGCCTGCGCAGCGGACGTACCCGTCGGCTGGGCGTTCGCGACGGACGAAGGACCCTCAGCCGCATCGCCTGCGGAAATAGGCTGCACCGCCGCGGAGTCCGGGTTATGGACAGCGGGAGGACGGCGACTCGCGCCCGATTCGGAGCCGACGGGTGCCGATCCGGATCGTTCGGCTGCTGCTGCGGAACCACCTGGAGCGTCCGCGGAGTCGGCCACCGAACCGGGGTGGGCGGCTACAGGTCTCGACTCGGTGGACATGGCGGGTCCGCCTGGCGACGAAAGCGCCGCGCTACTTCCGAATGAACCACCCGATGCGTCCGGCGCGGCACCCGACGAACCCGGTCCGGTGGTAGCGGCGGCATTCCGACCACCCTCCGCTCCTACGACCGGCGACGGGGATACACCGACCTGTGCGGATCGACCGTCTTCCTGCTCGGGACCATCACTTCGAACGTCAGACGCGCTGCCAGCCGGCTCCCCGGTGGCGGCCCCGCCACCAGCCGAGGACACGCCGGACGCACCACGACCGGCGGATCCGAGATGCGTCCCACCCTCTGCGGAATCCTCGCCAGCGATAGGCACTGTGCGATCAACAGGTCCGGTATCGACAGACGCCGCGGCACCGCCAGACGCCACACCACCGGGACCGTCGGACTGTGCCGTACCGCTCGTAGGCACCGCAGCACCGATGGGCGGGCTATCGCCAACCGACGCGGCACCACCGGTTCCAGTAGCATCCGCCGACGCGGCGGACCCGGCAGCCGAGGCCGTACCGGCAGGCGAGTTGCCGCCCTGGTTCTCCCGGCGAATAGCAGCCAGTGCCTCCGCGCCGCGGCGCCGCGTCGGATCGGACGGCGATGCGCTCGCAGGCGCCGGCCGGGCAGGCGCCGGAGACGCGGCCGCGAGGGCGCCGCTCGCGACCCCCCGCTCCAATCGTTCCAGGCGCTGCAGCGTGGCGGATTCGGCGTCGGAGACCGAGGGCAGCAGCATGCGAGCGCAGACGACCTCGAGCAGAAGTCGGGGCGCGGTGGCACCGCGCATCTCACCGAGCCCTTCGTGCAACAGCTCGGCGTAGCGGGTCAAGGTGGCCGAACCGAGACGCTCGGCCTGATCGCGCATGCGGTCGAGCACGTCGCCGGGGCCGGTGACCAAGCCGCGATCGGTGGCATCGGGCACCGCGCGCAGCAGGATCAGGTCACGGAAGCGGTCGAGCAGGTCGACGGCGAAACGGCGCGGGTCGTGTCCCGCCTCCATCACCCGATCCACCGTGCCGAACAGCGCCGCCCCGTCGTCGGTGGCCAAGGCCTCGACGGCGTCGTCGATCAGCACCACGTCGGTGACGCCGAGCAGAGACACCGCGCGGGAGTAGGTGACGCCCTCCGGGCCCGCGCCGGCCACGAGCTGGTCGAGCACACTCAGGCTGTCGCGCGGCGAACCACCGCCCGCGCGAATCACCAAGGGATATACCGCTTCTTCGACCGGCACGTGCTCCTGCTCGCAGATCCGGCCCAGCAGCCCGCGCATGGTCGCCGGTGGCAACAGCCGGAACGGATAGTGGTGCGTGCGCGAGCGGATGGTGGGCAGCACCTTGTCCGGCTCGGTGGTCGCGAAGATGAAGATCAGGTGGGCGGGCGGCTCCTCGACGATCTTCAGCAGCGCGTTGAAGCCCGCGGTGGTGACCATGTGCGCCTCGTCCACGATGAACACCCGGTACCGGGACTCGGCGGGGGCGTAGAAGGCGCGGTCGCGCAGTTCACGGGTGTCGTCGACACCGCCGTGGCTCGCGGCGTCGAGCTCGATTACATCCAGGTTGCCCGGACCACCGGGACCGAGCGCCACGCAGGACGGGCAGACACCGCATGGCGTCGAGGTGGGACCCTGCACACAGTTCAGCGACCGGGCGAGAATGCGCGCCGAAGAGGTCTTGCCACAGCCCCGCGGACCGGAGAACAGGTAGGCATGACTGATTCGTCCCGTGTCGAGCGCGATACTCAGCGGGTCGGTGACGTGCTCCTGACCCACCACCTCAGCGAATGTTGCCGGTCGGTACTTTCGGTACAGAGCCACGGCCAGAGGTTACCGGCGAGCACCGACAAAGAACATTCCCGCCCGGAGCGGCTCGGTACGGGCACATTACCACGGCATATGTGATCCAGATCACAGGATGCGCCGTGACTTCTTTTACCTACCTCTCCGGCGATAAAGAAGGCAACGCGTCAGCAACCACCCATAGCCGCCAACCGAACCGGGGCGTTTATCACCGCGCCCGCCCTCCTAGCGCGAAAACATGTACTCACGCCCCGCTTCGCCGCAAGTTTGTGGACATAACGAAAAAGTCACCATTGGTGACATAAGCGCAATCGTCTGGCTAACGTGGCAGTCGGCAACTTCGGTAGCCAAACCTTCATCAGGTTGGTGACCCCGGCCGGTCCCTCATCCCGACCGGGGCACAACCACCGAGTTCGGCCCACGGTGACCAGAACCAATTCCCACACTTCCACCGGAGGAAATTCCACCGTGCCGTCGTGTGACGACATCGCCGCCGCCTGGCTGTCCAGTACCGATTTCGCAGGCGATCACTCCGCCGTCGCCCTGTTGAGCCGGGCGATCAGCCCGCAGGACTTCGCGATCAAGCGTGATTCACTGCCGGTGACCGCCGCGGCCGACCCGGCCACCGCCGCCGCCATTCTCGAACTCCTGGAACGCGGTCAGGTGCCCACCATCGCCGCGATCCACACCCTGACCACTCAGAACGAGATGCGCCGCGAGGCAGAGCGCATCGAGCGGCTCGGGCGGCGCGCCCAGCGCAGCATCGACGACTTCGGCCGGGTACTCGCCAGACTGGCCGACGCGCACTGGACCTCGCACGGCATCGGGCCGACGCGCCGCGACGTGCTGTGCTCCGAGCAGATCATGACCCTGATCCGCACCCGCATCGGCAATATCGCACCATCGGCCGTGAAGCACCTCTGGCTGATCGAGCGGGCGCAGCGCGCAGGCTGGATCGCCTCCAATGCCAATCCGGGATCCCTCTGTGCCGCAAGGCGTTTCCACGCCGCGCAGTACGGCAACCGGGTGTCGCTGCGTCCGGTCAACACCATCGGCACCGCGGTCGCGGCCTACCTCAACGACTACCTGGCCGAGCACGGACGCCCGCCGCGCTGGTCGGTGGTCACGCAGGAATTGCGCGACGACCGAGGCCGCCGGATCTTCCACAACACCGCCGACGCCCGCGCTCAGCAACTCTGGTTGACCACGGCGGAGTGGGTGACGATGCACGACGACTCCCCCGTCCCCGGCCGCAGGGGACTTCGGGCAATCCGCAAGTCCCGCTGCTGACCCTGCGGCGCATCCCGGTCTCTCGACACCCATAGGTTAACGGCGTTAGTCTAACGTCGTTAACCTATCGAGCGGAGCGCCCCGATGCTGACCCGGATAGCCCGATTCACCACCCGATTCCCCCGTGCCGTGCTCGCAGCCGCGTTCGCTCTCGCCGTGCTGTGCGGCATCTTCGGCGCAACCGCGGCCGCGCATCTGAAGTCCGGCGGATTCACCTCGGAGGACGCCGAGTCCGTACGGGTGGTCCAGCTGATCGCCGACAACTTCGGCGGCGCCGCGCCCAATTTCGTGCTGCTGGTCAGCTCCGACGCCGGCGCGAACGATCCCGCTACCAAGGCAGCGGGAATCGGGCTGACCGACACTCTGAAAGCGCGCGCCGACGTGGAGGGCGTCCAGTCCTATTGGACCGCCGCGCCGCCGCTGTCCACCGCTTTACGCAGCGGCGACGGCAAGAGCGCCCTGGTGGTCGCCTTCCTCACCGGAGACGAATCCCACGTCCAACAGACCGCGGGCGAGCTGACCGATCAGCTCGCCGGAACCTCCGACGGCGTCACGGTCCGCCAAGGCGGCATCGCCGCGATCTACCACGATGTGACCAAGCAGACCACACAAGACCTCGCCCTCGCCGAAGGCGTGGCGTTGCCGCTGGTGATGATCGTGCTGATCCTGGTGTTCGGCAGCGTGATCGCCGCCGCGCTGCCGCTGGCGATCGGCTTGTTCGCGATCGCGGCGACGCTGGCCATCCTGCGCTTGTGCACACAGTTCACCGATGTCTCGATCTACGCGCTGAACATGACGACTGCCATGGGGCTCGCGCTGGCCATCGACTACAGCCTGTTCATTGTGAGCCGCTACCGGGAGGAACTCGGCAACGGTCTCGACCCGACCACGGCCACCATCCGCGCCGTGCAGACCGCGGGACGAACCGTGCTGTTCTCCGCGCTCACCGTCGCCCTCTCGATGGCCGTGCTGAGCGTGTTCGACCTGTACTTCCTCAAGTCTTTCGCCTATTCGGGCGTCGCCGTGGTCGTCGCGGCCGCGGCCGCCTCGATCCTGATCCTGCCCGCCGCGCTCGTGCTGCTCGGCCATCGGGTCAACGCCCTCGATCTGCGAGTTCCCCTGCGTCGGCTGTTCCGTCCCGGCACGCCGGCGCCGGCCACGCCTGCGCCGGAGGAGACCCGCTGGTACCGAACGGTCTCCGCGGTGATGCGGCACGCGGCGCCGGTCGCTGTCGTGCTCATCGTGGTGTTGCTCGCGCTCGGCGCACCGTTCCTCTCGGTGAAGTTCGGCTACCCCGACGACCGGGTGCTCCCGGTCAGCGCGGCCAGCCGTCAGGTCGGCGACGCATTGCGCAGCCAGTTCCCACAGGCGGACCCGGCTGCCACTACTACGATCGTGTTGGACGGCTACCGCGGCGATACCGCGGCGATCGGCGCGTACGCCGCCGAGTTATCCGAGGTGGACGGCGTGCCCGCGGTGCAGTCCAGCGCCGGGATCTACGTCTCTGGGTTCCGTCTCGGGACGGCCACGCCCGGTATGGCCAATGACACGGGGACCTACCTCAACGTCGCCACCGAGCTCGACCCATTCTCCCCTGCGGGTGAGCGGCAGCTGCAAGCGATCAGGGCGGTACCCGCGCCTGGTCCCGCGCTCTACGGCGGCGCCGCCGCGATCAACGCCGACTCGCTGGACGCACTGGCCGCCCGGCTGCCGCTCGCGGGCGCGCTGATCGCGCTGACCACCTTCGTCGTGCTGTTCCTGTTCACCGGAAGCGTCGTGCTTCCGCTCAAAGCGCTTGTGCTGAATACTCTTTCGCTCGCCGCCGCGTTCGGTGCGATGGTATGGGTGTTCCAGGATGGCCACCTGTCCGGGCTACTGGGCTTCACCCCGGTCGGCTATCTGGTGCCGACCATGCCGATCCTGATGTTCTGCTTGGCCTTCGGCCTGTCGATGGACTACGAGGTGTTCCTGCTCTCGCGGGTGCGAGAGGAGTGGCTGGCCGGGCACGACAACACCCGCGCGGTCGCGATCGGCGTCGCCCGCACCGGCCGCATCTTCACTGCGGCCGCCGTGCTGATGGCTATCGTGCTGGGTGCCCTTGTCACCTCCAAGGTGTCGTTCATGCAGTTGATGGGGCTCGGCCTCACACTGACCGTGCTCGCTGACGCGACAATCATTCGCGGCCTGCTCGCACCGGCGCTCATGCGTCTGCTCGGCCCGGCGAATTGGTGGGCGCCGCAACCGCTGGCCCGCCTGCACGCCAAGATCGGACTGACCGAGAGCGACCGGACGTCCGCGACACCCGATCTCGAAACCGCGGATCGCCCGTGATCGGCTCGCACCGGCCACGGTCGCCGCGCGGCTCCGGAGCCCGGCTACGCGAGGAGATCCTGCGCGCCACAGCTGACCTGCTCGCACGCACCGGTGCCGCCGAGGCGGTGTCGATCCGCGCGGTGAGCGAGCTGGTCGGGGTGAGCGCACCGTCGATATACCGGCACTTCGCGGACAAGGACGAGCTCATCGAAGCCGTCGTTGCCCAGGTCTTCGAGGACCTCGCCGAGGCGTTGCGGACCGCCACCGATCCGGCGAGCTCGCCGATGACCCAGCTGCGTGACCAGGGCATGGCCTACGTGCGGTTCGCCCTCGCGCATCCCGAGCAGTACCGGCTGGCGACCGCGGCCACGAAGAGCGGAGGCGCGGTCGACCAAGTGCTCACCAGCGGAGCGTTCCAGCATTTCGCGGCTACCGTGCACAAGTGCATGGACGAGGGGACGATGGCACCGCGCGATCCGCTGCCCGTCGTGCTGGAACTCTGGTCTGTCGCCCACGGCATCGCTTCCTTGCTGATCGCCAAGCCCTACCTGCCCTGGGGCGACGCGGAAGCGGCCGCGTCGCGCGTGATGGGCGCCGCGTGTATCGGATACAGCGTGCTCGACCTGATCGGCGAGGACCTGCCGACACCAGAAGCGGTTACCGCCTGGCTCGGCCGTTTACGGCACCACGGTTCCCCCACCTGACCTGCAATGTGCCTCCGCTCGACGGTACGGCCGGAAGTGACCGTTCGGGCCGCGCCGTATCGGCGAGGGTCACTTCGGCCGCCTACCCACCGACCGTCCGCACCACGCCGAGGACGATCAGGAGCATTGATCACGTCGGAGCGGCGGCCTACGTGGTTGTCGGAAGGCCGTGATTGCGCTCGACGCGGACGAGTGGCGCCATCACCTCAGTTCACCTCGCCCGCGGATGCGGTGAACGTATTGCACTGGGCCGCACGGTTTTTGTCCAACCCCGTCTCGAACCACTGGCCGCCGTTCTCGGATGTGCCGTGGTCGCGCATGTCGCCTGCCTGGTCACCACGACCGTACGCGTCCTTACGGGCCAAGGTGAGTTGCGGGTTGGTCAGCGAGCCACCTCTGGCCGAGGACGCGAGGTACATGCCGTCGAAGCAGTTGGCCTGCAATTCGACTCGGCGGGACAACTCCAGTCCCTTGGCGCTGCGCGGGCCCACGTCGGCCCGATCACTGTTGGCCTTGCGCAGAATGCCGGACATCGCCTGCACGTGGTGTCCGTACTCGTGTGCGAAGACCGACAGGTAGACCACCCAGTTGTCCTTGAAGTAGTCGGTCTGCAGCTGGCTGATCGGCATATAGATGGTTTTGTTCGCCGGGCAGTAGAACGCGGCGAAATTGCTCGTCGACCCGGTACACGGCGTCGTGATGCCCGTCGTGGTCGCGCTGACATTCAGCGCGGGCGGCTGGAACGGCAGATTCGCCTTTCGCAACACCGGTTTCCACGCCACCTCCAGGCATGACGCGGCGCTTTCGAAGAACTTGCGGGCGGCGTCGACCTGCGTGCCCCACGGGGAGTAGGCGCACCGCGCCGGGAGCAGCGTCACGTTCGGGTCTGTGAGCAGCGGGTTGCTGCCCGTCTCGGCCGGACCCGCCGAGCCGTCTGGTTGAGGAGCGAAAGTGAAGGTGGGCTGCGGACCGGACGGGCCGCTGTTGTTCCGTCCGACCGAGATCGCGTTGCGCACCAGCCCTCCGGCGACGAGGAACACGACGACGATCAACAGCGCCACCCATCCACCGCCACCTCGTTTGCGTGGCGGCGGATACGGCGGTCGACCGGGCGGACCGTACGGCATCGGCGGCGGCATCTGCGGGCGATAACCCGGTGGTGGACCGTAAGCGGGCGGCGAATAACCGGGCGGCGGACCATATCCCGGCGGCGGACCGTACGCCGGTGGTGAACCGTAAGCAGGTGGCGGACCGTAGCCTGGCTGGGGAGGAATCGGGCGCCCGCCATGCGGAACCGGTCCGTATCCGTACGGTGGTTGTGTCACGCCCCCGTACCCCCTCATCTCAGTGATCGCCGACAGCCGCTGACGCAGGATAGCAAGCTGTCTAGAGTAGGCAGTCATGCTGACTTTTCGGGGGGGCGCCGTGGGCGCGCTTCTTCTCGCCACCGCCGGAATGCTCGCGACCGCCCCGGTCGCCCACACGGAGCCCGCACCGAACGGTGTGACCATCACCGCCGACCTGAAACTCAGCCGCGAAGGCGTCCTCGAGGTAGTAGAGCAGGTGGCGGTGCCACCGGACGGCGCCTTCCGGATGTCACTTCCACTGCGGCTGCAGGTGAGCGACGACGTCGAGCGGGTTTTCCAGGTCACCGACGTGAACACCGAGGGCACGGGCACGGCGACGGTGGCAGGCGACCAGTTCACCATCGAGGCGCGACCCGGCCAATCCACCTTCAAGTACTCGGTGCGCAACACCGTCAGCGAAGCGCCGGGTACCCAGGTTTTCCATTGGCTCGGCGTACTGAACACCGACATCGCCTCGATCAGCGCTTCGTTGATCAGCCCGAGCTTCGAGATGGGCATCGTCGACTGCAAACTCGGCCCGCCCGGCAATGCCCGGCCATGCGCGGACGTCAAGATCGAGACCGACGGTGTGCTCTTCCTCGAGCAGACCGACCTGCACAAGGGCGACGTCATCGACCTGACCCTGCAACTGCCGCCTGGCACCGTGCCGAGCAACGCCGACGTGCGCGACAGCGGCGACGCGGGCCCGTTCACGATCACCACGCCTACGCTGGTCGCGTTCGGTGTGCTGCTGCTCGCACTGGCGGGCGTGATCGCCTTCGCGCTGCGGGCCCGGCGCCGCGACGTCGCAGCAGGCGGTGGTTCTGACACGATCGATCCGCTGCAGCGCGAGGGTGACCGTGTGCAGTTCATCTCGCCCGACGGAGCGCTGCCCGGGGAGGCGGGCCTGCTGCTGGACGGGCACGTCGATCCGGTCGATATCGCCGCGACAGTGGTGGATCTCGCAGTGCGCCGGTATGTCTGGATCACCCCGCTCGGCGACACCGACTGGCGGATCAACCGGGTGAACGCCCCCGACGACCAGCTGCGCGACTACGAGAAGGCGGTCTACCGGGCGCTGTTGCCCGACGGCACCGACGCGGTGACCGTCACCGACCTACGCAACCCGGGCCGCGTGCAATCCGGTCCGGTGCGCACCGCCTTGCTGGCCGACGCCGTCGCCCGCGGTAGTTTCACCGACCGCCGTCGCCCCGGCCTCGCGGTATGGCTGGGCGGTGCGCTGGTCGTCGCGGGCATCGCCGCGACCATCGCGCTCGCGCTCACCTCCGGGCATGCCCTGGTCGGCGTCGCCATCGCGCTCGCCGGTGTCGCGACCCTGCTGCTTCCGAAGTACCTGCCGGTCAGGACCGCGCGCGGAGTGGAGCTCACCAGGCAGATCCGCGCGCTGCAGCGCGGCCTGGAAGCGACTCGACGCGACCAGATCCCACCGCTCGACCAGGAGACGGTGTTCTCCCGCGCCCTGCCGTTCATGGTGATCGGCGGACGCGCCGACAACTGGATTCGTGCCTTCCGCGACCTCGACCCGTCGGCCGACTCGCAGCCCGGCCTCTACTGGTTCGGTGGCTTCGAACGCGACCGCAACCTGCAGCGCTTCGCGGGACACTTCCCATTCTTCATCACCGCGCTGGAAGGTCTGTTCGCCACCGGACATCCACATCGGTAGCGCCGCACGCGCATGAGGAGAGGGCGACCAGCGACAGCGGCCGGTCGCCCTTTCTCGATCTCTCAGTCGCCCAGTGTGGTTCGCCGGATCGCGGCGAGCGGATCGGCGTACAGAACGCTCAGCGAGGTGACCACGGCGGCGAATTCCTGCACCTTGCCGCCGAATCCGCTGATTCGGATATCGGTCGGAGGCAGGGTCGAACCCTGGTTGAACGCACGCGCTACATGCCCGACCGCGGGCCGGTAGCCGGTGAAGGCTTGGCCACCCAGAATCACGCGATCAGGGTTGAGCATGTCGCGCACCATCGCCACGGTGCGGCCGAGGATGGTGGCGCGCTCGGCGAGCAGTTCACGCGCGGGCTCCGAGCCCGACTCCGCAGCCCGGTACAGGTCCGCGATGGTCGATCCCGCGGTTCCGTTGTGCGCTGGAATGATTCCGCGACCGACGGCCCTGGAGTGCAGTGACCGATCACCCACGGTCACCTCCAGGCAGCCGTGCCGTCCGCAGGCGCATTCGACGTCCGAGCCGGTGGGAAGATGCGCGATCGAGCCGGGGCCGTTGCTCGGCGTGTGCACGCGGCCATCCAAAGTCACAGCCACACCGGCGGTTTCGCGGACGTAGAAGTACAGGCTGCTACCGCGCTCCACGCGAGCTTGGTCGCGCGGTTCGGCGGTGCGCAGCAACAGCTCCGAGCCGGCCATCGCCTCGACGTGCGGCGCCACCGAGACGGGCAGCTCGAGCACCTCGCCGAGCACCGAACCAACTTGCGCACCACGCCAATCCAGCTTGGGGTGGTCGACGACGCCGGTGAGCGGATCGACCCGGCCGCCGATCGCGACGCCTGCCCATAGCGCCTTGCGCCGATGCCAGCGCTGCAGGAACGCCTTGGCGCTGCGGGCGACGGTGGTGGTGGCGAACTCCTGTCCGGTCTGCGGGGTAGCGATGGCGAGGCCACCGAGGATGCGTCCGCGCAGGTCGGCCGCGACGATCTTGGTGACCGCGGCGCCGATGTGGATACCGATGGTCAGGTAGGCCTCGTGGTCGAGTTCGAACGGCACCCGGGGGCGTCCGACCGCACCCGAGGCCGTCAGGTCCGGGCGCTCACGCAGCAAACCGGCGGCGAGTAGCGCGGACACCTGACGGTTGACCGTCGCGATGCTCAAACCCGTTGTGCGCGCGGCATTGTCACGCGAAACGGGACCACCGGTCGCGGCGCGGATAACCGAGGCCGCCGGGTTGTCTGCGATCCGTAGTTCGGGAGCGATCACCGGACGCTGAACACGAGTACGACCGGCGGCAACCCTGGGGACGGATCGTTCGAGGGTAGGGAGGGACATTGTGCAGATCCTTGCTGAAGTCCCGCAACCGAACGGGACGTGCCTACATGGGCGACGAAGCAGCAAACGAGCTGGAAAACCGGCTCAGCCGCAGCAAGAGGTACAACACAGTTCCCGTGTCAATGGCAGCCGCAGGCCCAGTGCGGCAGTCACATAAGTGACCCGCAGAGAGTTCGATCGGCCAGCAGACATGTCGACAAAGTTAACACCGATTTCCGCGACGCACCAAGCCCCGACGCGCCGTTGTGTGCATGCGCACATAGTCTCCCCAGGTGACAGGCACAAGAATAGAGACCTCGCCCGGCGGACAAGCCGACTGGGCGAGGTCTTTTCGCTGCGAGGATTACTTCGGCGCGACGAACGGCCGATTGATCGTCGTGAAGTAGCGCCGATCGCGACGGGAAACGAGGGAAAACGCAGGTAGATTTCAACTGGGCGTCAGCCGCCCGCTATTTCGCTTTCGCAGCCGCTTTCGCTTGCTTCTTGAATTCCCGTACTCGAGTCAGGGATTCGGCGTCGGTGACGTCGGCAACGGACCGCTGCGACCCCTCCTCGCCGTACGCGCCCGCCGCCGTGCGCCAACCCTCCGGCCGCACGCCGCGCTGCTTGCCGAGCAGGGCGAGGAAGATCTTGGCCTTCTGTTCGCCGTAGCCGGGCAGGTCCTTCAGTCGGCGCAGCACCTCGGCGCCGTCCGGGTCGCCCTTGATCCAGATGTTCTCGGTCTCGCCGTCGTAGTTCTCGATGACGTAGCGCGCCAACTCTTGGGCGCGCCGGGCCATCGAGCGGCCGTAGCGGTGAATGGCGGGTGGGGTCGCGGCGAGATCCTCGAACTCCTGCGGATCAGCCTCGGCGATGCGGTGGATGTCGAAGCCACCCATCCGGTCGGCGATCTTCTTCGGGCCGCGGAACGCGTGCTCCATCGGATACTGCTGGTCCAGAAGCATCCCGAGCAGGGTGGCGAAGTGGTCCTCGGTCAGTAGTTCGTCCGCCTCGACGTCCTGTGCGAGGCAAAGCTTGCGACTCATCGCCTACCTCCTGCTCCCACGGTGTGTGCTCCTGACGGGTTCGATCATCTCATCGGCGCCGACGACATGGGCACCCGCCAGCACTACACACAGTGACTCGAGTCACAGATCCTACGCGCGGGTAGATGGCGCCCCGCGTAGGCTCCTGGCTATGCCTCAGACGACGGCGACACCCCCAACGGCCACGGATGGACACGGGCCCATGCATACCTACACTTTGCGCCCTGATCGGTTCGACCGAGCAGGCCAGGACCAGCTCGTCGACGTGCGCGACCTCCAGGCCGCGCTCCCCGGCATCCGCCGACTGCGAACCTGGGCACACGAAGCCCTCGCGCTGCAACCGGGCGAGAACGCGGTGGATATCGGTTCTGGCACCGGCTCCGAGGTCATGGCCTTCGCCGAAGCGGTCGGCCCGGACGGCAGCGCGGTCGGTGTCGAGCCCGACCCGCACCTGCTCGCCGCCGCCGAACGCCGCGCCACCCAGGCCGGCTCCACCGCTAAATTCCACTCCGGCGACGCCTACGGCCTGCCATTCGGCGCGGACAGCTTCGATGCTGCCCTGTGCGAGCGGGTGTTCCAGCACCTGACCGCCCCTGCCCGCGCCGCGAACGAGATCGCGCGCGTGCTGCGTCCCGGCGGGCGCGTCGTGGTGGTGGACAGCGACTGGGGCACCGCGATCGTGCATCCCGGCAACCGGCAGGTTGTGCGCGAGGTAATCGACACGTTGGTGTCGGCGACCACGAATCCGCTCGCCGGGCGCCGCATCCCCGGCCTGCTCACCAACGCCGGTCTGGTGATCGACGATGTCGGCTCGCAAGCCCTGGTGCAGGAGCGCAGTGTGGGCGCAGGCTCGCTGGTCAACCGGATCTCGGCGATGGCGGTCGCGCGCGGCGTGATCAGCGAGGCACAGCGTGACCAGCTGATCGCCGACCTGCAGGCGGGCGCCGACAGCGGCGACATCCACCTCTCGGTCACCATGTTCGCGGTTCTCGCGCACAAGCCGCGCTGAGGCTGCCGGTGTCCGTCGACGTGCTGACGGAGGTGGTGATCGACCGGTCGCGCGAGTTGGTCGCGGCGTTCGCGGGCGACCCGACGAACGCTCCCGCCTGGTACGCCAGAATCCGCGGTGTCGACTGGCGCACGGCGCCACCGCTGCGAGTGGGCTCGCAGATGGACTTCGTCGCGCATTTCCTCGGCAGGCGGCTGGCCTACACCTACGAGGTGATCGACTACGCACCTGGCGAGCGGCTGGTGATGCGCACCCCCGCGGGTCCTTTTCCGATGGAGACGACTTACACCTGGGCGGATACCCCGGAGGGCGGCACACGCATGACACTGCGCAACCGCGGCGAACCGAGCGGATTCGGCAAAATCGCCGCACCCATACTGGAAGCCGCGATCCGACGGGCCAATCACGCCGACCTCACACGGCTGAAGACGCTATTGGAGACGCGGTAGCCAGCACAGCCGGAACCCCGTCCTCCCTCCGACCGCGCCGGGCGGAGCGAAGGCTCGAGGCAGCCGCATAGCCGATCGCCCGGCATGAAATTCGTGCCGGGCGCTCGCGTTGGTCCAATTACTTGCCGAGCAGCTTCTCGGTGGCCGCGAGGAGGACGCAGGTGGCCAGGCCGTCCATCGCCTTCTCCAGCTCGGGCAGCTTCGGGAAGCTCGGTGCGATCCGAATGTTTTTGTCCTCCGGGTCGTTTCGGTACGGAAAGGCCGAGCCCGCCGCGGTCAGCGCGATGCCCGCCTCCTCGGCCAACGCGATCACGCGTGCCGCGGTGCCCTCGAGCACGTCCAGGCTGATGAAGTAGCCGCCCTTCGGCTCGGTCCAGGACGCCACCTTGGACGCGCTGAGCCGGTCTTCCAGGATCTTCAGCACCAGGGCGAACTTCGGCTCCAGGATGGCGCGATGCTTCTGCATGTGCGCGCGCACGCCGTCGGCATTCTTGAAGAAACGCAGGTGACGCAGCTGGTTGATCTTGTCCGGGCCGATGCTCTTCTTCGACGCGTGGCTCAGGTACCAGTCCAGATTCGCCGTGGAGCCGCCGATGAAGCTGACACCCGAGCCCGCGAAGGTTATTTTCGAGGTGGAAGCGAATACCAAGGGGCGGTTCGGGTTTCCAGCCGCGGCGGCCAGGCCGAGCACGTCGAGCACCGGAGCCGCCGTGTCGGTCAGCGGGTGTACCGCATAGGCGTTGTCCCAGAACAGCCGGAAGTCGGGCGCAGCGGTGGGCATCGAAACCAGCTCCCGGACAACATCTTCGGAGAAGACCACGCCGGTCGGGTTGGAGTAGTTCGGCACCGCCCACAGACCCTTGATCTGCGGATCGTTCGCCAGCAGTTCGGCGATGGCGTGGGTGTCCGGGCCGTCGTGGCGCATCGGGACGGGGATCATCTCGAAGCCGAGCGCCTCGGTGATCGAGAAATGCCGGTCGTAGCCGGGGGCGGGACACAGGAACTTCAGCGTGTCCTCGGCGGCCCAGCGGCGCTCGGAGTCGTTCGTGCCGTAGAGCATCGCGTAGGCGATCACGTCGTGCATCAGCTCGAGGCTGGCGTTGTTGCCGGCGAGCAGGTTGTCCACCGGAATCCCGAGCAGCTCACCGAAGATCGCGCGGAGCTCCGGGAGACCATGCAGACCACCGTAATTGCGGCAGTCGGTGCCGGTGCCATCGCGGAAATCGCCCTCGCCGGGCAGGGCCAGCAGTTCGGCGGACAGGTCGAGTTGTTCCGGTGAAGGTTTTCCCCGTGTCAAATCCAGCGTGAGCTTCTCGGTCCGGAGCGTCGCGTAGTTCGCGGACTGGGTCTCGTGTTCGGACACGAGCTCCTCGTGGCTCATCAAACCGATCTGCGTTTGCCGGGGCATCGTGGACAGCCTTTCGAAGCAGCAAGGGACGTGGAAGGCCGGACCGATGTGTGGCCGCGGCCGGTCATTTGTCCGAGCGGACGCACCCGCGTCCGCGGACGCTGTTCACGTTACCCGTGCGTTGCTCGGAATTGGAGGCGTTATTCGACAGCCGGACATCCGTCCGCGCGAGCCCTCTGAAAGGGGACCCCGCGCACCCGGCAGAGCCCGTTGACCCTTGCTGCCTTCCGGCCCTGGGGGGGTTCACAGGATGCGCGCCGCGCGGGATCCGTAGGCCAGTGTAGCGGCTCCCGCGCGAAAGCCGATCTTCGGGTCGACCAACCGTGGCCCACCAGGCACTTCGCCCGATCGACCGGGGCCATTTGGCGACTCGCCGGGGGCTACCGGTATGCTGCTGCACGGAGGATTCGCCTAGTGGCCTATGGCGCTCGCCTGGAACGCGGGTTGGGTTAACGCCCTCAGGGGTTCAAATCCCCTATCCTCCGCAACGGCAAACGCCTCTGACTGGACCTTAATGGCTGGTCAGGGGCGTTTTTCGTTTTTCAGGGCCGCTTAGAGTCATTCCGCAGGTAGGGGCCGTGTTGACCGCGTCAACATGCCTCGGGATAGGGGATCCGCTCCTCTACCCTCTGCGGCGTCCGCCACAGAGGGCGCAGTCGGCGCCCGTAGGCAGCGCCACGACTGTCGCATTCCATTGCTACCGGGCAGCCGACATGCAGCCTGATCGGTCTCAGATGTTCCGAGGGTGTGGGACGACAGCGTTTCCTGGTCACGTTTTCAGTTGACAGAGCCAGCCGGGGAGTTCCTCAAGCCGAAGATCGAGGGCAGTTCGGGATTTAGGAAATGGGTGATACCTGCGATCCGGTCTCCCGAGAGGGTGAGGACGACCAGGCCGGATGGTTGAGCCGCAGGATCGTTGGGTTGTCCGAGATAGCACGCGAAGGCGGGTTGGGCGTTGGCCCGGGTGGGCAAAAGCCTGAAGCGCCGCTCAGCTCGTCCAGCCGCGGTCGCCCGGAGGAACTCGGCGATGGCCTCGGCTCCACGGTACTCGTGCGGGGCGGGCGGCATGGCCAGCCAGGCGTCGTCGGTAAGTAGTGCGACCACTGCGTCGACGTTGTCGACGCAAAAGGCGTCGGCAAAACGTTCCGCCAGGTCCGCCTCGGTGTGAGAACCGGACTCGCGGTCCGCGCGGGTGAAATGCCCTCGCGCGAGCGATGTCCGGGCCCGTTGCAGCAAGCCCTTGATCGCCGTAGGAGTCGCCTCCAGCATCGTCGCCACCTCCGCGAGGGAGAAGTCGAGTACGTCGCAGAGGACCAGTACTGCTGTCTGCCGGGGCGGAAGCCGCTGCAACGCGCCGACGAACGCCAGCCGGACGGCCTCCCGGGCCTCGTACCGGGCCGAGGGGCCCGGCGCCGGGTCGAGCCACGCGTCGGGATAGGGCTGCAGCCAGGTGACCTCCTCTCGGCGGGAGGGTTCGGGCACCGCGAACGGCGGAACTGGCACGGGTGGGGAACGGCGCTTGCCGTCACGGATGTAGTTGAGGCAGCGGTTGGTGGCAATCCGGTACAACCATGTCCGCAGCGACGAGCGGCCCGTAAAACCGCCGAGGCCCCGCCATGCGGCGATCATCGTCTCTTGCAGGAGCTCATCGGCGTCGGCGATCGACCCCAGCATCCGGTAGCAGTGCAGGTGAAGCTCGCGACGATGCGGTTCCATCAGCTCGGCGAAGGCTTGTTCGTCACCCGATCGTGCGAGCTGAAGCACCGATGAACTCATGGCGTCCGATCATGCCACTGTCCTCGTTTACCCGACCACGACCGTTCCGTTCGCCAGCCAGTTGGTGTCTTAACTACTAGCAACTGCTAGAGGAGGAACCCATGATCGACACCAATGACACCGTCAGCCAGCCTGTGCAGGCCTACTACAACATTCTGACCGCAGGCCCGACGGCATTCGACGAGGGGCGGCTGCGCGGAATACTGGCCGATGACCTCGTTTTCGAGGGTCCGATCGCCGGCCACGTCGTCGGAGCGGAACCGTTCATCAAAGGAGTCTTCGGATTCATCGACACAATGCGGAGCCTGACGATGCTGCATCAGCTGCGTGCCAAGAGCATCGCGGCCACACTCTACGACGCCGAGATGCCCGATGGTACCGTCCGATTCGCCGAGTTCTTCCAACTCGACGGCGGGAAGATCCAGTCACTCAGGCTGTTGTACGACGCCACCGAGTACCGCGCTCGAGGCGGCCGATGAGTGCTGACCGCCTGTGGACACGATCCGACGATGGCCACCGAGTCGATAGTGCGCGTCCCGATGGCCGCGCTGCCGGGTGCCTACCGGACGAACATGACACTGCTGGCCGAACTGTGCGTGCGAACGGCGGAAAGCCTCCGCCGCAGGACATCCCATCTACTCGGCCTTCCACTCCAGCAGGCTGAGCAGATGAGCTCTGCCCTGCGCCGACGGCAGCGTGCAGTCCGACGGCAACATCATGTGCCAGGTGTTGACCGCGTCAACACCTGAGCCTAACGCTGGCATCGCCAGCGTCGAAGGGGCTCGGAGCCCAGTCGCTGGCGCGCACCCAGGCGGAGGACAATCTGTACTGGCGAGCGGTGACCCGCTTCGGGCTTCCAGACGGTGCGCGGAAGTTGGCCGCGACGCTGAATGCGGACGGGGTAGCGCTGCCAGACCGGGTGCGAAAAGCCGCGATCACGCGCTCAGGTTTCAAGGTTGGCGGATGTGGACCGAGTCCACATCCGCCAACCTGTAACCCCTGCCGGCTGCACAGGCCGGCGGCGATGATCTCCGCAGGTGTGCACCGCGCTGTTCATGCTGCGTCAGGCTTCTCGAACCGGGCGACAAACCGCAATTCGAGAGCATGCGCCAGCCGATCCAGCATGCCGATGGTCGGCGTTCCGCCACCGGACTCCAGTCGGGAGACATCGGGCTGATGCAGACCGGCACGCTGAGCCAGCTGTGTTTGCGTCAATCCGAGTTCGAGTCGACGCTCACGGATCGCATCGGCGAGCTCGATGGCCAGTTTCGCCTCTTCGCGCCCGGCGTGGTACTCGGTAGCGTCGAAGCCGGGCCGGTTGAACCGTTCACGTCGTATGTCGTCCATAGACTGGTGTTCAGTCATGTCCCTTACCTTCCTGTCGAAGCTGATTCTGGCGTGCTCATGCTCCACTTCGCACACCTTGCGCAGCACTTTCGCACGATCGACTTCCAAAGTTTCCCGCATTCGCGTCTTGCGAAAGACCGTCAGCAGCACCACCCGCCGCCCCGGCGCCAGCCAGTAGGTGATGCGCATCTCCAGCGGATGTAGGTGGAAACGCAGCTCTCGCAGGCCGTCGCCAAGGTTTCGAGACCACGGTTCGCTCAACGTCTCGGCTTTCTCCGCGAGCATGCCCACATATTGATCCACGCGACCGAAGTCCCGATCCGAAAACGATCCCAGCCACTCGGTCACCTCCGGTTCGATCTCGACCGAATACAGCCCCATAGGATCAATGCTATATAGGATTAATCCTATGGACAAGGTGGTCAGCCAGGGCCACTTCGAGGGGCGAAGCAGTGGACGCATCGACTCGACGCCGCAGGGGACTGCGACAGTCGGCACCGTATCCGCCGGAGTCGTTGACCAGGATTTTCGGCGAAGAGTGACTCGCCCCAGGTGTTGACCGCGTCAACGCCTGGACCTGACGTTTGCATCGTCAGCAGCGCCGAAGCAGCCTGAATCGCAACGAAACTGGCTGGCCGCAGCGTTCACCAACGGAAATGGATGGGTTCAAATCCCCTATCCTCCGCAGAGAACCTGCAGGTCGGGGGCGGTTTTTGCACCGCCTCCGACCAGTGGTCAACACACCGCGGGATCTGAGGGTTACGGCGCACCATGTTTGGTGCTACCCCTACAGGTGACGAAGTCGAGCATTCGCGAACGCACCAAGCCCGCGGCGGTTCCTACTTCCAAGTCCTCTACCGGCTAGCCACTATGGACATTGTGTTGCCCTGGCGCGACGGTCAACGAGTTTCATGGCATTGTCGACGGGAAACAGTCACGACCTCCGGTGGGGGTCAAACGTCGATGAGGTTCGTACCATGGTTTTGCGCATGTCGGTGTTGCGAGGACGCCGGGGGTACCGGCTGATGGGATCTGTCGCAGCAGCCGCAGTGGTCGCTGTCGCACCGATGTTCATCGCGACTCCGCAGGCGAACGCGGCGGCCGTCGTCGAGCGGATCGACCGCGATGGGCAGCAATGGCAGATGTATATCCGCTCCCCGGCGATGAAGCGGACCATTCACCTCGACGTGCTGGTGCCGGCGAATCAGTCGAAATCCCGGCCGACGGTGCTGTTGCTGGACGGAAACGGGGCGAAGGAATCCCAGCCCAAAAGCACCTGGACCCTGCGCGGAGGCGCCAAGGAGTTCTTCGCCGACAAGCCGGTCAATGTGGTGATGCCAGTCGGCGGTGGAGGAACGTACTACACCGACTGGTTGAAAGAAGACCCAGTACTCGGACACCAGAAGTGGGAGACCTTCCTCACCGAGGAGCTGCCGCCGTTGATCGACCGCGAGTTGAAAGGCAACGGGGCCTACGCTGTTGGCGGGCTGTCGATGGGAGCGGGAGCGGCGGCCATTCTGGCCGCACGACACCCCGGCATGTTCCGGGCCCTGGCAGCCTTCAGCGGTTGCTACTCTGCCGACGGTATCGGGCAACTCTCGGTGCGCCCCGTGGTCGAAGCGAAAGGCGGAAACCCGGACAACATGTGGGGTACCGCAGGCAATCCGGAGTGGGACGCGCACGACCCGATGAAACACCTCGACGCGCTGCGCGGCAAACCAGTCCACCTGTACGTCGGCACCGGCGTGCCCGGCCCCGATGATGCCCTGTTCGACGGAAACTGGTCATGGCCCGAGGACCCGCTTCGGGCGAGCGAGATCGAACATGTCTCCCATGACTGCACCGGCGTCACCGGGACCGCTATGGGACTCTCCGGTGCCGATGTCTCAACCGACTGGGCCGCCATCGGCGTCCACTCGTGGCCGTATTGGAAGGCAGCCCTGCCCAAATCCTGGCCTACCCTGAAAGCAGGCCTTGGCGTATAGATTCGAGCTCGAGGCATTTCACTCCGTGGCGGCGACCGCTACTCGCGTGCTGAGCCAACATCTCGCGCACAAAGCACCGCGGTAATCCATCCGACCCAGACCGTCTGGTGATCAGCCCGAGCCACGAAATGCGTTTGTCATCGAACACGAGCCTCCAACCGGCTGGTCGCGGGGTTTTGTCATGGCCTGCCGCCATCTGTTGACGGTCGACGCCAGCCGCATTCAACAGACCGACAAGGCAATACTCAGACGTGCTCGTCATCGCTGATCGACCCGAGTCCTCTATTGCCGACGCCGGGGACGGCAGGTGTTCCGGCTACTGATGCTTCGCGCGGTGCTGGCGCCACCATGTCACGGCCCAGATGGTGTGGAGAGTGCCGAGGATGAGAAGAACGGCCACGCTGTCCAGGTTGGTTGCCACCGACCGGTTCGGCCCGAGCCGGGTGATAGCGCGGTAGATCAAGGTGAGATCGGCGGGAAGGGTGACGGTCGCCATCACAGCCAGGCACAGCACGGTGCCGACGACGAGGACGACACTGTAGACGCGCACCGCGCGGCGCTCGTGCGGGGGCAGACCGATACTCGGATCATCTACGGCGCGGTTATGACGAAAGATGGTATTCCGCAGAATGTTTCCGATATACCGCACGTAGGTGGCGCCGTCACCGTAGAGGTCGCGGCAAGCAGTAAGGTCCTGCAGGACGAAGTAGATGTCCGTGCGCATGAACACCATGAACTGAAACGGCAAGGGCAGCAATGCGATCACCACCACTGCGGCCAGAATTCGGTGAATGATCGTGGTTTCGTCGGTCACTACCGCAAGCAGGATCGCAACCGCCGCGACCGTGAGGTTCAGTGCGATGCCGGCCAGATACGCGGTCAGCCGATGCCGACGCGGGGCGAGTTCTATTCCGCTGATATCGGTTTCGGCTACCAGGAACTGCAGCCGAGTGCCCAACCCGATTCGGGCGTGCACGCCGGTCGCCCGCGCGACGACGAAATGCGCCATCTCATGGACGAACACCAGCGACCAACCCACGATGACACTCACCGCCAGCACGACACTACCCTCGGGACTCCACAGCAGGTGATGGAAACCGGGCAGCAGATCCGGCCGCGTGACGAGCACCGCCGCCGTAGCCATCATGAGGCAGCCGAAAAGCACCGGCAAAACCGGGCTCAACGCGAACCGAACATGATCGGGGCACACCCGCGGAAAGGACGCGGGCCGAGGAGCCGCGCACGGCACCGGCCGCCCGTCGACCTCGTCCACGAAATCCAGCGCCATCAGCGCCTCGACGAAGGAAAGCACGTCGAACTCGTGCCCCTCGTCGTCCGCCAGTCGCCTGGCCGCCTGCTCGATGGTGTGGCCCGCCCGCAGCAGCTCCAGCGCTGTCACACCCTCCCGTGGGAGCGCCACGAACCGCCGAGTCTCGAACCGGCCCACGATCCACTCGTCGCGATCCGCCCGAGTCGCTAAGTCGTGCAGGCGGATTCGACTTCCAGGTCGCACAGCGACAGTGGTGTGTGCGTCGGTCATGGCGCGTTCCCGCATACCGGACATTCCGGTCGAGGTGTGATGCGCTCGGA
Source organism: Nocardia sp. NBC_00881 (assembly GCF_045207455.1). NCBI lineage: Bacteria > Bacillati > Actinomycetota > Actinomycetes > Mycobacteriales > Nocardiaceae > Nocardia > Nocardia sp. NBC_00881. Next base: position 5,998,439 of record NZ_CP108798.1, on the reverse strand, counting down.
CACCGATGCATCGAGACGCACCAGATTCACCTCATATCGGAACCCCGGCTCGAACGGCGGCGCGCCGGTGAGCGCGGCGAGCGCGAAATGCGTGAGGAGGGTGCCGGTGAGGCTCGCGGACACGACGTTGACCGGATGCCAAGGCAGTCGTGGCGCAAGGCTTTCCAGAGTCGTCTCAGGTGGTAGCCGCATCTCGGCCTGTTCGGCTTCGTGATCGTGCAGGCATTCCCAGCAGGCACCCTGACCGGGGCCGTGCAGGCTGCCCGACACGATCGGGCCGTGGTAGCCACCGACCACCCACGGCAGGCCGGCAGCCAGGCACTCCCGATTGGCCCATCGGCGGATCGAGCGCGGCTGATCGGCGCACAGAGCGAGGAGGTCGTATCCGGACTGGAGCAGTTCGGCGAGGTCGGCCGGACCCGTTATCCGCCGTTGTTCGCTCGTGACCCGGACGTCGGAGTTGAGTTCCCGCAGATGTGTGACTGCGACGTCGACCTTGGCTTTGCCGATGTCGCTCTCCCGGAACAGAATCTGACGATTGAGGTTCGACAACTCGACCGTGTCGGAGTCGACGCAATGCAACTGTCCGACACCGGAGGCAACGAGCCCTTGTGCCACGGCCCCACCGACACCACCGACACCGATGAGGAGAACGCGGGATCGACGCAGCCGATGTTGCACATCCCAAGAACTCGCCCGAGCGGTCTGATCGATCCACCGAAGGAAAGCCACACCGCGCGAATAGCGCTCCTGCTCCCGCTTCGACAATTCCGCCGGTACCGGACCACCGGCGTCTTCCAGGAAGCCCGCGTCCGACAACTGTTGCATCGCGTCGGCCGCGGGCACTCCCGGATAATCGGACAACACCACGTCGAGTACCTCGTCGGGCGACCTGGTGCCATCCAGCGCGCCGATCAGAACCCACACCCAGCCATCCGGGTCTTCGATTTCCACTCCGAGACCGTGGACCGTGGCACCGATCCTCACATTGCCGTCGACCGTGACGTACCGACCGTGTTCCGGCTTGATCCGCGGTCGCAGCATCTCTTCGGCACGCATCAGGAATATCGACGACTAGTTGGCACCACTGCTGCTGCCGTCGCCGGTGGTCTCCTTCCTGTCCAGCGGCCGAATCACGATAACCGCTGGCCGCTCCGCTCCGGAACGAACGGGTGCCTTCTCGTGATCTTTCTTCATGACTGCACTCCTGGTAATCGGTAGATGTGCGCCCGACCGAACTACGCTGCCGACCGGGCGGGAGCGTGACCGCTACGAATTGCCGCCACCGCTGCCGTCGCCGGTGGTCTCCTTCCTGTCCAGCGGCCGAATCACAATGACCGCTGGCCGCTCCGCCGCGGAACGAACGGGTGCCTTCTCGTGATCTTTCTTCATGACTGCACTCCCGGTGATCAGGTAGATGTGCGCCCGACCGAACTACGCTGCCGACCGGGCGGGGGCGTGACGGCTACGAATTGCCGCCACCGCTGTCGCTGGTGGTCTCCTTCCTACCCAGCGGGCCGGTTCGAAATGGCTGCCAGGCGCTCGAGCATGGAATAAAGGAATGCCCGATCGTGATCTTTCTTCACGACCGGACACCTTTAATTGAATACTGGACTTCAATTGAATACTGGACGTCCGAGTTACTGGCAGGATGCCGAACTGCCAGCCGTGGTTCCCCCTTGCCGAGCGTCCGGATCGTGATAGCAGGCCGGTCCACCGTGGCACGAACGGGGTCTTGTCGACTTCTTTCGCCATGACCACACTCCGCGTCACTGGATATGTGCAGACCACCCGAGAAGGGCAGCTACACATAGGATCATAGCTGTCACCCCGCGACCCGCATCAGCTTTCGGTAATCCTGTGAGTGGAAAGCGATTTCGTAGACGGCAATCGAGGCATGGCGTCGAAACCGCTGCCAGGAGCCGCATTTGGCATGCGCACTGCAGGGTATCTGCTCCCGCTGACTCAGATCCGATGATTGCGCCCGTTTCAGCCCCATCACGATGATGGACCGCCCGAAAGGGAACTCGTCTTCGGGGTCGCTGCCGGTTGCAGCGTGGGCGATCTCGATACCGGATCTGCCGCTCTGAGCAAGGCCTGTAACAACGCCTCCGCGATCACGAGCGTGGGCAGGTCCAGGCTGCGGCGAGTGAGAAGCAGGGGATGGCGTGCGAGGTGGGCCCGAATGACGTACCACATGCCTTCGGCCACCGCGAGGATCTCGTCGGTCCAGTCGCCGGCTGGTTCGACCGTCTGCTGCCCTTGCGACATCACGGGCCCGGTGACCAGCTGCTCGAGCCTCCTCGCCCGTTGACGTAGTTGTAGATCGTCATCGGCCCGTGCCTACGGAGGCTCCGGGCCTCCTGCATATGACCGAAACGATCGGGTATGCCGGATGTCAGGAGGTGTTCTATGCCGTCCTCCACGCCCGATCCCATGACGCGGACAGACGAGGTCATCGTGCCGTCGGAGTCCATCCGGCTGGCGGGGATACTGGCCGTCCCGGTGAACTCCACCGCCCTGATCGTCTTCGCACACGGGAGCGGAAGTGGCCGGCACAGTCCGAGGAATCGGTTTGTCGCCGACGTACTCAATCGGGCGGGACTCGCGACAATGCTCATCGACCTGCTGGTCGCGGACGAGGAGGGCGACCGTAGGCGGGTCTTCGATATCGAGTTGCTTGCCCATCGTCTCGTCGAAGTGACCCGCTGGCTGCGCACCCGATCGGATCTGAACGGCCTTCCCACCGGATATTTCGGCGCGAGCACCGGTGCCGGTGCCGCGCTGTGGGCGGCCACCGAACCCGGAACCGAGATCGCGGCCGTCGTCTCTCGCGGCGGCCGCCCCGACCTGGCCGGTCCCCGGCTGGCGCTGGTCCGCGCACCGACGCTGCTCATCGTCGGAGGTAACGACCAACAGGTGCTCGAGCTCAATCGGGAGGCACGGCTGCGGATGCCGTGTCCGAGCGAGATCGACGTCATCCCTGGTGCGACCCACCTGTTCGAGGAACCCGGCGCGCTCGAGCAAGTGGCAGATCTGGCCAGCGACTGGTTCCGCCGCCATCTCAGCGTTGTGTGGCATTGAACACCACTGGTAGGTCGTCGGGCCGCGATGCGACTCGGGTACCGAAGCGGCGGCTGACCTGCTCGATCGTCTCGCACAGCCATCGCGATTCGCTATGCGCCGCCGATTCGAGGCGCATGCGCCGTACCCGTAGCGGAATCATTCGTACCTCCACCGCACCGGGATCGATGGACACGAGATACAGCAGATGAAGATCGGGGCGGTACCGCTCGTAACCGCGGATGCCCTCGTAGTCGTCGATAACGTCGCCACACCCGTACAGAATCGGTTTGCCACGGTAGATCTCGATGGGCCGCGGATGATGCGCGGAATGACCATGCACCAGGTCGACGCCGGCATCGACCAACCGATGAGCGAACTGTGTTTCGCTCCGTGTCACCCCGTAACCCCAGTTGGGTCCCCAATGTACGGAGACGATCGCGATATCGTTGTCCCGTTTGTGGGCCAGCACTTCTGCCGCCACCTTGTCGGCCGCACGAATCGTCGGTGAATCGCCGACCCGCCACAACCCGGGCCGATCTCGACGCGCTGCCCAGAATTCCGGAACCCCGCTCGAGCCCGCGGCTACCGAGACGATCACCACCCGGCGTCCGTCGTCGAGTTCCGATATCGCCGGTGCTTGGGCGGCGTCGAGATCCACGCCCGCTCCGGCGCCGCAGACGCCCGCGGTATCGAGGGCTTCGAGGGTGTCCGCCAGCCCGTGGATACCGAAATCGAGGATGTGGTTGTTGGCCAGCGCACAAACGACCGGTGCGATCGCGGTCAACACCGGCAGGTTGTCGGGGTTCATCCGGTAGTGGATGCCCTTCGCGGGTGCGAACGCACCGTCGGCGGTGATAGCGGTCTCCAGGTTGATCAATCGCACCTCGGGGTGGACCTGCGCGAGGATCGGCAGGACATCACCCCATGGTCGGCGGAAATCCACCGGACGGGCGAATTCGCCATGCACGCGTTCGGCCAACTCAACATACGTCCGCGCATCCTCGACATACCGTTCGCGCAGCGTTGGATCGCCGGGATGCGGCAGGATCTGGTCCACACCGCGCCCCAGCATGACGTCGCCACCGAGCAGGACTGTGGCCATACCACCATTGTCGATCCACTGGACAAAGAGTTCACCTGCGAAAATGGGCGGAGTACCCCACATGAGCCCGGACTGCGCCCGACCCGACTCAGCGAACAAGCCGACCGAGTAGCGCACCTGCCCCGCTTGCACGACATGGAAGCATCCAGCGGAATCCAGAAAGATTAGAACTTCGTCGGCTGTGCGAGCCACGATCGCGATGCGATGATTTCCCGGTGACTCAGTGGCTTCCACTCTTCTGTTCCCTTGTCGTCGCGATTGCGGCGGTGGTCGGCGTTCTTCTCAACAACCGCACTAATCGCGCGGCGGTGACCGCTGCGGACGAGCGCAACCGGGTCACGCTCGACGCGGCGCAGCGGAATGTGGAGTCGACTAACGCGGCCGCGGAACGCCGCGAGCACGATAAGTGGCGGCGTGAATCCGTGCTGGCCGCAGTGGCTTCCGTGCTGGCGATCTCCACCGATGTCCGTCAGCAGTTGTTGTACTGTGACCGCTGGGAGGCCGACGAGCTGGACGAGATCGGCGAGGATGTGATCCAAAATATCACTGGGACAAGGGGATTCATCAGCAACCTGCGCGTCCTGGCGCATCGGAAGATCCCGAATCGCTGCGAGGATCTGACGCGGACACTCACCGCGGCGCTGAACATTTCTTTGCAGCGGCGCAGGATCGAAATGGACGCCGAGGCGACCGGTGAGGAGATCTCCGAAATTCGAGCGCTGTGGTCGAGGGCGATCGAGAACACGGTCGAGGAAGAACGCTCGGTCATCAACGCCACCCGCGTCGAGCTCGAGATCAAAATCTCCACCGACCTCCACTCGGCTTCGCCCGAACTGGCTCTCAACCGAGCCTGATCCACCGGTCCCTCTTCGCCACCACAGGACGCGCCGCACGCAGGTTGTGTCTGAGACGTGCGAAGCGCGCCTCCGGTGTGGAGAGTCGGCGTTTGCCGGATGTACCCGGTGGCTCGCAGGTTCAGAGGGCAGCGATGACCTCGTCTACCGCGGAGCGGAGTAGGGACGCGTAGGTGTCGAGGTCGGGGAGAACCGCGGGATCGGCGTGCAGCGAGAGGGTGATGGTGTCACCGAGGCCGTGTACGCCGTGGGTCAGGTGCATGACCGAGCCGAGGGCGGGAAAGCCGGCGGTGAAGCGGACACGGCCGCCACCGAAGGTGAGGTCGGCGGGCCCGCGGTCGACGCTGGAGACAATGGTGTGGCCCGCGATCGAGTCGGGGACGGTGTCGAGGGGATAGCGGTCGACGTCGCGGCGGAGGAGCGGGGCAGGGACGGTCGCGGTGACCCGGTCCTGGGCGGACAGCAAAGGGTGCCGCGCCCGGAGACGGCGGTCGGCGAGTGCCGCGGCGATCTTGTCGGCGCGCAGGCGCAGGTCCGGTTCGTCGGCGAACAGGTCGACGCCAACGCTGCGGTAGTTGTTGCGCGGGTCGCTCTCGCTTCCGGCGGACAGCTCGGGCAGCGCCATCGGAACCTGTGCGCCGAGACGTTCGACGGCTTCACCCCGGTTCGTCAGATACCGCGCGAGCGCCAGTGACACCGCGGTCAGGACCACTACGGTCACGGTGTCACCAGGGGCCCGAAGGTGTTCGGCAGCGCACACGAGCATACGCACTTGGTGTAGCGAGACGCCCTCTGCGACAGTTCGATTCACCTGGCTCGGCAGAAAGCCGACGCCGGGCGGCGGCACTTGACCGGTATCGGTCAAGTGCGCCAGCTGCTGCTGCGCCTGGAAGGCTCGATAACCGCGCACCGCGGTCGAAGCCAGCCGAACCGGAATGCACAGCAGACCAAGCGCCGAATCGACCAGTGTCCCGGTGAGTATCCTCCGGCCCGCGATCATCTGCCCGCGGGCCGCCACCGCAGAACCAATCGACAGCCCCCCGGCGGCCACCGCCCATCCGACCTCGCGCCCCCGAGCGAGCAGGGTGGACAATGCCCGTGGTCCGCCACCCGCAATCCGACTGCGGCCGACACCGCTCACCCACGCATCGGCGGGCCCATCCACCACTCCGGTACCGCCGGCACCGCGACCGCTCGGCGTCACCAGACCCGCTCGGCGATAGCTCGGAGACAGAACATCCCCGTTTCGTGCATTGGACTCGATGAACAGCGAACGCGCGATGGTCGCCGCCCGCCGCCCATCCGCCAGCGCATGCGACATCTGCAACACGGCCACCAGTGCGGGCCCCTCGCCCGGCCCTGGCGCATCGACGATCCCACGGAATACGTGCACCCGCCAGGGACGTACGGCGGCATCCACGCCAGTCCCGAGCACCTCCCCGAGAGCGTCCAGCAGATTCACCCAATTCGGCTCCACCAGTCGATGCTCGACGAATTGCTCGGCAGCGAATTCGCAGGGCATCCAGGATGGGTAATCGATGTCCGCGGGCAGTTCGCGCAGGCAGACCCGCAGATCGTCGATTCGCGCACTGCGTTCGGCGACTGAGGCACGCAGTTCCTCGGTCGAGCGCCCTTCGTCGTGGAAGCAATACAAGAGAAACAAGTCGTTGCGCGTGCGCTTCGACAACCAATACATCGTCGCGTCCTGCGGTGCCATCGCGCTCACAGATGGAACGATATCGACCCTGATTGCGACGGTATCGGTGACGTCGAACAAATATGAATGATCTTGTTCCACAATCGAGACCGAAACCCCTCTCGATTCCGCGCATCCCGTCTGCTACCGTCCGTAGTAGGAACAGATACCACTCTCACCAAGGGCGGGGTGTCGGCCATGGCTACACAACTGGTTCGCAAAATAGGCGCGCAAGCCGACGAGGCGGACGAACGCTATCGCGCCGCCGCGTTTCTGAAGCGGTCGATCAACAAGGTCTTCCCGACCCATTGGTCGTTCCTGCTGGGTGAGATCGCGCTCTACAGCTTCATCATCTTGTTGCTGTCGGGTGTGTATCTGACCTTGTTCTTCGATCCGTCCATGGCCGAGGTGGTCTACAACGGGGCCTACCAGCCGCTGCGTGGGGTGACCATGTCGCGCGCATACGAGACCGCGTTGGACCTCTCCTTCGAGGTGCGTGGCGGTCTGTTCGTCCGCCAGGTCCACCATTGGGCCGCGCTGCTGTTCGCGGCGTCGATCATTGTGCATTTGTTCCGCATCTTCTTCACCGGCGCGTTCCGCAAGCCGCGGGAGGCCAACTGGGTACTCGGATCGCTGTTGTTGATCTTGGCGATGTTCGAGGGGTTCTTCGGCTACTCGCTGCCGGATGATCTGCTGTCCGGCACCGGTCTGCGTGCGGCGTTCTCGGGTATCACGATGAGTATTCCGATCATCGGCACATGGATGCATTGGCTGATCTTCGACGGTGACTTCCCGGGCGAGATCATCATCCCGCGCCTCTACATCGCGCATGTGCTGCTGTTCCCTGGCATCATCCTGGCGTTGATCGCCGCGCATGTGGCGCTGGTCTGGTACCAGAAGCACACCCAGTTCCCCGGGCCGGGCCGCACCGAGAACAATGTGGTCGGCGCCCGTATCGTGCCGGTGTTCGCCGCGGATCAGGGTGCGTTCTTCGCCTTCACCCTCGGAATCGTCGGCATCATGGGCGGGGTGTTGCAGATCAACCCGATCTGGAACCTCGGCCCGTACAACCCGTCGCAGGTGTCGGCGGGATCGCAGCCGGACTTCTACATGATGTGGACCGACGGTCTGGCGCGTCTGATGCCGCCATGGGAGCTGTATCTGGGTCGCTACACGGTGCCCGCCGCGTTCTGGGTCGCGTTGATCATGGGGTTGGTGTTCACCGTGTTGATCGCCTACCCATGGATCGAGAAACGGCTCACCGGCGACACCAGTGCGCACCACAACCTGCTGCAGCGTCCCCGCGACGTGCCGGTGCGCACCGCCATCGGCGCCATGTCCATCGCGTTCTACGTGGTACTCACGCTCTCCTGCGTCAACGACATCATCGCCTACAAATTCGACATCTCGCTGAACGCCACCACGTGGGTCGGCCGGATCGGGCTCCTCCTTGCGCCGCCGATCGCGTACTTCCTCGCCTACCGGATCTGCCTAGGTCTGCAGCGCAGTGATCGTGCGGTGCTCGAGCACGGCGTGGAAACCGGTGTGGTCAAGCGGCTTCCGCACGGCGAGTACATCGAGGTACACCAGCCGCTCGGCCCGGTCGACGAGCACGGCCATCCGATTCCGCTGGAGTATCAAGGCGCCCCGGTGCCGAAGAAGATGAGCAAGTTGGGTGCGGCGGGCAAGCCGGGCACGGGTAGCTTCCTGCGCGCGGACCCGCGGCAGGAGTCGGAGCGGAACCGATCACTGGAGCACGAAGAAGAACGCAAGCAGCTTGCCGTGCTGCGCAGATATCAGAAGCGGACGAACGGCCGCGGAAACGGCTCCTCCGGTTGATGATTCGGGATCGCATCGCATGTACCCGAATACCGCGAAGGCCCCGAGTCCATCCCGCCCCGGGGCCCGCTTGCCTTATTCAGGCGTTTCCAGAACAGTTCAACTGCGCCGGAACCCTCCCGCCGAGAGCTCCGTTAGGAATGTATCCCACTCGCCCGGCGCGAAGGCCAAGGCCGGACCACGTCTGTCCTTGGTATCACGAACCGCTACGTTGCCGTCGGTGAGAAAGGCAACTTCCACGCAGTTCCCATCCGGACCACTGTAGGTGCTCTTGCGCCACACAGCGTCCGTCAGATCAACCTTCACGGCACTAGCTCCTTTGCTGCGTCGAGAACGAGATTTCTCCTGACATCGTTCTAGCTAGCATCGGCACCCGGCGGAGCCGCCGAATCCCGTAGAACGCTCTTCGGGAGAGCGCGCTTTCCCGGTGCGTCTATATCGCACATCGAGTTCGAGAGGAATTCACCTCGTGCGGGGTTGTCCCCGTGCGGTAAACACTAGCAGGTCCATCGAAAGTTTGCCCGCCTCTTGCCTATTCAATCGTCGCAACTACGCAGGTTTGCGAAGGAGGAGAGTTGCGGGAGCATTGCCAGCCCGTGGCATTCATTCCAAACACCGGCGTGCCACAATCTTTTAAACGGATGTAATTGCTCCGTTATCACTCGGACAATTCGCCGACGGGCAGTGCCCCGTCGACGCCGCCACCGCAGCCGTGCATCATGGAACCTATGGTGGAACGCGATCGCGACGATGCAGGTCGTGCCCGTAGCTCCCGTCCGCGCGATCGCCTCGGGCGCCCGCTGCCGCCGGGAAGCGCCGGAGTTGCCCGAATTCCGGACGATCTGAGCCTGCCGCCGCAGCAAACTCTCACCTTCGCCCAGCAACTGCTGGACGAAGGTTTCGCATTCAATGCACATGAGGTATTAGAGGCGGCATGGAAGAACGGTCCGTTCGCTGAGCGGATGCTGTGGCAGGCGCTTGCGCAGTTCGCTGTCGGCCTTACCCACATACAACGCGGAAATCCCAAAGGGGCGCGTACACTGCTCGACCGGGCCGTGACCCGGCTGACCGCGTATCGGCCGGAAGCCGGCCATGTGCCCTACGGCATCGACCGTGTCGGACTGATCGCCCACGCCGAATCGCTGCTCGCCGCACTCGACGCAGGGGTCGAACCGGCCGCCGACAACCTCAAGCCCCGCCTCCGCGGCTGATCGCACACCCCTACCATGGCCACCGTGCGCACCTCATCGTTCTCCAGCCGGTCTCGTGTCTGAGGTCGGCGCGGGCCGGTATGCGCCGACACCGTCCGGGGACCTGCACCTGGGCAACCTCCGCACCGCCCTGCTCGCCTGGGCGTTCGCCCGCTCCACGGGTCGGCGCTTCCTCCTCAGGATCGAGGATCTGGACCGGGTTCGACCCGGCGCGGAGCAGCGGCAGCTGGACGACCTCGCCGCGATCGGCCTGGACTGGGACGGACCGGTGGTGCGGCAATCCGAGCGGCTGCCACATTACGAGGCCGCGATCGAACGCCTCACCGCCGCCGGACTGACTTACGAATGCTATTGCACCCGAAGGGAAATTCAGCAGGCCGCGACGGCGCCGCACGGACCGATGGGCGCCTATCCCGGCACCTGCCGCACACTGACCGCACAGGCGCGCGACAGGCTGCGTACCAGTGGCCGCCCGGCCGCTCTGCGCTTGCGCGCGAAGGCGACCGAGTTCGAGGTGGTCGACGAACTGCACGGGATTTACCGCGGACCGGTCGATGATCTGGTGCTGCGCCGCGGCGACGGTGTTCCGGCCTACAACCTGGCGGTCGTCGTGGACGACGCGGCGCAGGGCATCGACCAGGTAGTGCGCGGCGACGACCTGTTGCCCTCGACACCACGACAGGCCTATCTCGCGACGCTGCTCGGCCTCCCGGTCCCCCGCTATGCCCATGTCCCGCTTGTGCTCGATGCGAACGGGAATCGGCTGGCGAAGCGAGACGGCGCGGTGACTCTGGCCGACCAACGGGCGTTCGGCAACACGGTCGAACAGGTCGTGGCGGCCCTCGCCGCCTCACTCGACCGCTCCGCGACATCGTCATCCGAGCTACTCGCACATTTCGACGCCGGGCTTCTGCCCTGGGAACCTTGGATACTCGACGTGAGTGGGTTGTTGCAACGCAGTCGATGTCCGTAACGTACGCAACGTCCGAACTACCGATCACGCGACGAGGACAAACAACTATGACAAGCGGTGGGTACGACCCCAACCAGTATCCGCAGGGCGGGCAGCCGTACGGGCAGCCGTACCCGCAAGGCGGCGACCAGTACGGCCAGCAGCAGCCCCAGTACGGGCAGCAGCAGCCGCAGTACGGCCAGCAGCAGCCTCCCCAGTACGGGCAGCAGCAGCCCCAGTACGGCCAGCAGCCCCAGTACGGGCAGGACCCCTACGGTCAGCAGCCGTACCCGCAGCAGCCGGGCAACTTCGGCTACGGCGGTCAGCCGGGTGACCTCGGCACCCGCATCGGGGCCCGCGTCATCGACGGGCTCATCTTGATGATCCCGTACTTCATCTTGTACATCCTGGTCAACAACTCACTCGGCCTGACCATCGGCCTCGGCCTGGTCTGGACCCTTGTGGAGGTCGGCTACTTCGTCGGAATGGAAACCACGCAGGGCACCACGCTGGGCAAGAAGATTCTCGGCCTGAAGGTGCTCGCCCCCGGCGGCGCCGCCAAGATCGACCCGGGCACCTCGCTGAAGCGGAACCTCTTCCTCGCGGCGAACATCATCCCGTGCGTCGGCGGCCTCGTCGCACTGGGGCTGGCGATCTACATCATGGTCACCATCTCGCAGGACCCGAACAAGCAGGGCTGGCACGACAAGTTCGCCGGCGGCACCCAGGTCGTCAAGGCCTGACACGCGACAGCGGTACGAAGCAACAGGGGCGCACCCGATTCGGGTGCGCCCCTGTTGCTTTCCCGGCCCTTGCCGCTACGAACTCGTCGAGCCCACGACGATCACGACGACGAACCACAGGATGACGAGCACGATCGCGCCGACACCGATCCAGATGCCGGCGAGCGCCATGCCGCGCCCCTCCTGCCCGGACTGCTTGATCTGGTTCAACGCGACCGCGCCGAGGATGATGCCGACGAGCGAGCCGATTCCGCAGGTGACGAACCCGACCAGCGACGAGATCAGCGCGCCGATCGCCATGCCGTTGGTGCCCTGCACCGGAGCACCATAGGGCTGGTAGGGGCTCTGGTAGGCGTAGTTCGGCTGCGGATAGGGCTGCGCGGGCTGCTGGTAGGACGGGTACTGCGGCTGCGGAGGCGGCGTCATCGGCTGCGACGGCGGCTGCACCGGGTGCTGCGGCGCCGACGGATAACCCGAAGGCGACTCGGCGTTCGGGTACTGCGGGACCGAACTCTGCCCACCGGACTCCGGCGACACGCCTTGGCCGCCATACTGCTTCCACCACTCGTCGGAATCGCCGGGATTCGTCATTGCTACAGCGTATTCCACAACCTGGTTGGATGATGCAGGTGAGTGAGCCGAAGACAACCGAAGAACACGGACCTGGACACCCCGCGCCGGAGCATGCGGCATTCGCCCAGGTAGCGCGGGGGTATTACACACCGATCGTGGCGGTGTTCACCGCCACGCTGATCATCTCCAACATCTGCGCGACCAAGGGCGTGCAGTTCTTCACCGACCATTCGGTGAAGCTGGGACCGCTGGAGATTCTGCCGATCACCACCGACGGCGCCTGGTTCCTCTTTCCCCTCGCCTACATCATCGGCGACGTGCTGAGTGAGATCTATGGCTTCCGCGCCGCGCGCCGGGCCATTTACTACGGCTTCGCCATGCTGCTGCTGACCGTGGTGTGCTTCAAGATCGCCGTCGAACTACCCGCCGCGACCTTCTACGAGAACCAGGACGCCTTCCGTACCGTCATCGGAACAACCCCGCAGCTCGTCGCCGCCGGTCTGGCCGGTTATTTCGTCGGCGAAATGCTGAATTCGGCGACACTGGTGCTGATCAAGGAGCGGACCAAGGAGAAGCACCTGTGGGCGCGCCTGATCGGATCGACCGTGGTCGGCGAGTTCGGCGACACGCTGATCTTCTGCTCGATCGCGGCCACCGCAATCGGCATCGACTCCTGGGGACAGTTCATCAATTTCGTGATCGTCGGCTTCCTCTGGAAGACACTGGCGGAAGTCATCGTGCTGCCGATCACCTATCGGGTGATCACGTGGCTCAAGAAGCACGAACCCAGCTACGCACCGAGCGAGGTTCCCGCTCTGCTCCGATGAAAGATGTCGTGGGTCAGCGGAATCCACGATGTGGTCCAGCAGGCTCTATGGCGTCCGGATCCGGCCCCGCCAACGACCCAGGACCTCGGCTTTGTGCTCGTCGAAGTAGCCGCCATCGATACTGTGCCGGATGCGGTCGACGAGCCGCACCGTGAACCGCTCGTTGTGGATCGTGCACAGCATGGCCGCGAGCATCTCTTTGGCCTTGAACAGGTGGTGGATATAGGCGCGGCTGTAGTTGGCGCAGGTGTAGCAGTCGCAGGTCTCGTCGATCGGGGTGAAGTCGCGGCGGAAGCGGCTGGTGTTGATATTGAACCGGCCTTCGTCGACGTAGATCGCGGCGTTGCGGGCGACCCGCGACGGGTTCACGCAATCGAAGGTGTCCGCACCGTTCTCGACCGCGGTGAAGATGTCCTCCGGCTCGCTGATGCCGAGCATGTGACGCGGCTTGTCCTCGGGCAGCTCGTCCGAGCACCAGCCGACGATAGCGCCCAGGTTGTGTTTCTCCAGCGCACCGCCGATGCCATAGCCGTCGAACGCCGTTCCCGCGCTTCCCCGGATCGATTCGAGTCCGCGACATGCCTTGCGCCGCAAGTCCTCATACTGCGCGCCCTGGATGACGGCGAACAGTGCCTGGTACGGGCGGTGCGTGCGCGCGGCGGTCAGCCGTTCGTGCGCATCGATGCAGCGCCGCGCCCACTCGTGTGTGCGCTGCAACGACTTCTCCTGGTAGGCGCGGGTGTTGAGCAACGTGGTGAGCTCATCGAAGGCGAACATGATGTCGGCGCCCAACTCGTGCTGGATGCCCATCGACACCTCGGGGGTGAACCGGTGCTCGGAGCCGTCCAGGTGCGAGCGGAAGGTGACGCCGTCGTCGTCTACGGTGGCAAGCCGCTCCTTGCCCGCAGCGATCACGTCGTCGCTGCGGACGTCGACCGCCTCCATCGCCAGCACCTTCTTGAATCCGACGCCCAGCGACATCACCTGGAACCCGCCGCTGTCGGTGAAGGTGGGCCCGGGCCAGTTCATAAATGTGCCGAGCCCGCCCGCCTCGTCCACGATGTCGGCGCCGGGCTGCAGGTATAGGTGGTAGGCGTTGGCCAGCAGCGCCTGCGCGCCGATATCCTTCATGGTCTCCGGCAGCACCGCCTTCACTGTCGCCTTTGTGCCCACCGGGATGAACGCCGGCGTGGCGATAGGGCCATGCGGCGTGCCGATCATGCCGGACCGGCCGTGCCGCCCGTCCAGGCGAGTACCGACGGTGAAAGAGAAGGATTCAGGACCGGACACCCAGCCATCCTCCCAGTCCAGCGCAGGCCGACCGCAGCAGGCCACCGATCCCTCGGCCCGGCATTGCCCGCGCCGTCTGCGCAGTGCCGACATCGTCGGTCGATTCCCCGGTTACCACCCGGCGCACCACACGAACCCCCGCGGCTTTCGAGCGGAGCGAGACCGAGCATTGCCCGTTCGCGGCCCGGCTCGCGGCCGAGCGGCCGCCGCGTCCGCGACGAAGTCGCCAGCGGCGGTCGCTCGGCCGCGAGCCATAAAGGGGCCGCGAACACGCAGCGCCGCAGGCGCTGCCAAATTACAGAGCCGCGGCGAACTGGGCGTTGTACAGGCGGTAGTACGCCCCGCGCTCCCCGAGCAGGCGTTCGTGCGTGCCGTGTTCCACGATCCGGCCCGCCTCCATGACGACAATCAAATCGGCGTCACGGATGGTGGAGAGGCGGTGGGCGATGACGAAACTGGTCCGGTCCCGGCGCAGCGCGGCGGTGGCCTGTTGCACCAGCAGCTCGGTACGGGTGTCTACCGAGCTGGTCGCCTCGTCGAGGATGAGGATGGACGGCTTGGCCAGGAACGCTCGCGCGATGGTGATCAGCTGCTTCTCGCCCGCGCTGACGCCGCAGCCCTCCTCGTCGATGATCGTGTCGTATCCGTCGGGCAGCGCGTGCACGAAACGGTCCACGTACGCGGCGCGCGCGGCCGCGATGATGTCCTGTTCGCTCGCGTTCGGGTTGCCGTAGGCGATGTTCTCCCGGATGGTGCCGCGGAACAGCCAGGTGTCCTGCAACACCATGCCGATGCGGGAGCGCAGGTGGTCGCGGGTGATCTCGGTGATGTCGACGCCGTCGACGGTGATGGTGCCCGCGTCGAGTTCGTAGAACCGCATGACCAAATTCACCAGCGTGGTCTTGCCCGCGCCGGTCGGGCCGACGATGGCGACTACATGACCTGGCTCGACCAGCAGCGAGAGCCGCTCGATCACCGGCTTGTCCGGTTCGTAGCGGAATGAGACGGCCTCGAATTCCACGCGGCCGCGATCCACCGGGCGAGTGGCGGCCATCGCCGGGTCCGAGCTCTGCTCCTCGGCGTCGAGAATCTCGAAGATCCGCTCGGCCGAGGCGACGCCGGACTGCAACAGGTTGGCCATTGCGCCGATCTGGGTCAGCGGCTGGCTGAACTGGCGGGAGTACTGGATGAACGCCTGCACCTCGCCGAGCGACAGGTTGCCTGTCGCCACCCGCAAGCCGCCGACCAGCGCAACCAGCACGAAATTCACGTTCCCGAGGAACATGATCGCGGGCATGATCAGACCGGAGATGTACTGTGCCGCGAAGCTGGCCTGGTAGAGCTCCTGGTTGCGCTCGTCGAACTCCTTGCCGACCTCGCGGTTGCGGCCGAATGCGGTGACCACCTCATGCCCGGTATACGCCTCCTCGACCTGAGCGTTGACCAGGCCGGTGTACTTCCACTGGTTGATGAAGTGCGGCTTGGAGCGTTTCGCGATCTGCGCGGTGATCACGACGGCGGCGGGCACGGTGAGCAGTGCGATCACCGCCAGCAGCGGCGAGATCCAGAACATCATGATCAGGATGCCGAGCACCGAGAACACCGAGGTCAGCAGTTGGCTCATGGTCTGCTGCAGGCTCTGGGAGATGTTGTCCACGTCGTTGGTGACGCGGCTGAGCACGTCACCGCGTGGCGCGGAATCGAAGTAGCGCAACGGAAGCCGGTGGATCTTGTCCTCGATGTCGCTGCGCAGCCGCTTCACTGTCCGATTGATGACGATGTTGAGCAGATAGCCCTGCAACCAGCCGAACAGCGCGGCGCCGAGGTAGAGGACGAGCACGAGCACGAGAACCTTGCCGACCGCGGCGAAATCCACTCCTATGCCCGGGATCACGTTCATCGCGCCGAGCATGTCGGCAAAAGTGTTGTCGCCCTTGGACCGCAGCGCCTCGATCGCCTGGTCCTTGGTGACGCCGGACGGTAGTTGCTTGCCGACCACGCCGTCGAAGACCAGGTTGGTCGCCTTTCCGAGAATGTACGGGCCCAGCGTGTTCAGTACCACCGATACGACGACGAGCAGGATGATCAGCCCGACGTTGAACCGTTCGGGAGCGAGCCTGCGCAGCAAGCGCCGCAACGAAGGACCGAACGACTTCGCCTTGGCGTCCGGTGCACCGGGACTCGGCATTCCTGGCCTCACCGCGCCTCCTGTGTCCTGCGGGAGTTCCCGCACCCCGTCGGCTCGATGAGCGCTGCGCGATTGTGCCTCACCGCGCCTCCTGTGTCCTGCGGGAGTTCCCGCACCCCGTCGGCTCGATGAGCGCTGCGCGATTGTGCCTCACCGCGCCTCCTCGGCACTCAGCTGCGATTCGACGATCTCCCGGTACTCGGAGCATTCCCGCATCAGCTGCTCATGCGTGCCGACGCCCGCCATCGCGCCGTCCTCGAGTACCACGATCTGATCGGCGTCGCGGATGGTCGTGATGCGCTGGGCGACGATGACCACCGAGGCGTTCTCGGTCTCCGGCTTCAGCGCCTCTCGCAGCCTGGCGTCGGTCGCGACGTCGAGCGCGGAGAACGAGTCGTCGAACAGGTACACCCTCGGCTTTTTCACCAATGCCCGCGCGATCGCCAGCCGCTGGCGCTGACCGCCGGAGACTGTCGTGCCGCCCTGCGCGACCGGTGTATCGAGGCCGTGCGGCATGTCTCGGACGAAATCGGCGGCTTGCGCGATCTCCAGTGCGTGCCAGAGATCCTCGTCGGTGGCGTCCGGATCGCCGTAGCGCAGATTGCTCGCGATCGTCCCGGAGAACAGATACGCCTTCTGCGGTACGAGGCCGATCTGCGAGCGCAGCAGCTCCAGGTCGATGTGGCGGACGTCGGTTCCGCCGAGGTAGACCGCGCCGTCGGTGACGTCCATCAGCCGGGGAACGAGGTTGACCAGCGTCGTCTTGCCTGCACCGGTGGACCCGACGATCGCGGTGGTGGTGCCGGGGCGCACCTGGAACCGGATTGCCTTCAGCACCGGCTTCTCTGCCCCGGGATAGGCGAATTCGGCGAACTGGAAGTCCACGGCGGCAGGGTCGTCCTTGAACGGCTGCGGCAATCGCGGTGGGTTGACCGAGGATTCGGTGTCCAGTACCTCGGCGATGCGGTCCGCGGAGACCGCGGCACGCGGCGCCATCATGGCCAGGAACGAGGCCATCATCACGGCCATCAGTATCTGCATGATGTAGGACAGCATCGCGGTGAGCGAGCCGATCTGCATGTGCCCCGCGTCGATCGCCTGCCCGCCGAACCAGATCACCGCGACAGCGGTGACGTTGCTGATCAGCATGACCGTCGGAAACATCAGCGCCGTCAACCGGCCGACCCGCAGCGCGGTCTCGGTGAGTTCGGTGTTGGCCACCCCGAAGCGCCAGGTCTCCTGCCGCTCCCGCACGAACGCCCGGACCACGCGGATGCCGGTGATCTGCTCGCGCAGCACCCGGTTGACCTCGTCGATCCTGCCCTGCATTTCGCGGAAGCCGGGCACCATCCGGAAGATGATGAAACCCATGGACAACCCGAGCGCGGGCACCGCGATCAGCAGCAGCCAGGACAGACCGAGATTCTCCCGCAGCGCCATGATGATGCCACCGACGCACATGATCGGCGCCATCACCAGGATGGTCGCCGACATCACGATGAGCAGCTGAACCTGCTGAATGTCGTTGGTGTTGCGGGTGATCAGCGACGGCGCGCCGAACATCCCCACTTCTCGCGCGGAGAACGTGCCGACCTGGTGCAGCACCGCACCACGCAGATCTCGTCCCGCACCCATGGCCGCCTGCGCACCGAGATAGACCGACGAAGCCGACGCGAGGATCTGCACACCGGTGACCGCGAGCATCCACAGGCCGGTGGTCCAGATGTAGCCGATATCACCCTTGGTGACGCCGCCGTCGATCAGATCCGCGTTCAGACTCGGCAGGTACAGCATCGCGATGACGGAAATCAGCTGAAGCACAATGACCCCCGCCAATTGGGCGCGGTAGGGGTAAAGATGTGTGCGGAGCAGTCTGATCAGCATGATGAGTCGCAGGTTACCGGCAAACGACGTACTCCGTCGTAGAGATACCTGACCAGCACGAATACCCGAAGAGTGCGGCGCTATCTGCGCGACCACGCTCCCGGATCCTGGGTGAGCGCCTCGACGAATCCCGGCAGTTGGTTCCGCGCGATGTCGTCGATGGACACGTTCTCCAGGACGGCGCGCAGATTCACCCGCAGTGCGATCCACACCCGCTGCAGCGACTCGGCCGCGCCGGGATAGCGCACGTCCTCGGGTCGTTCGCCGCGCACCGACGCGAGCGGGCCCTCGACCGCGCGGATCACGTCGGCGATGGAGATCTCGGACGCGAGCCTGGCCAGCCAGTAGCCGCCTTCCGGACCGCGCCTGCTGATCACCAGATCGGCCCTGCGCAGCTCGCCGAGCACCGACTCGAGCACCTTGGGCGGAATTCGCTGCGCGGTGGCGATGGCCTCGGCCTTGACCACCGGGGCGGCCTGCGCGACGGATGCGCCGAGCCCGACGGTGGTCTGGTTCAGCCGCGATGCGCGGGCGATCTCGAGCAGCGTCCGCACCGCGTAATCGACCTTCGCGCTGATGTGCACAGCGGCAACTCCCTGGCGTTGGCGGCGGTAGACCGAATCTACGCGGTTCGACACGCGGTGAGCACACAAGTCGCCGCGTCCAGGAGGGACGTCTCCACCAGCGAGTCGTCGGCGCCGGGGACCAATTCCTTGGATACCAGCGCGACGCGGATCACGTCGAGCGCCGCGCAGGCCCGGAGCTTGGCCTCCTCGGTGGCGTTCGGCCCGGCCAGCCATTCGCGTAGCACCCGGCTCATGTCCATCAGCTCCGGATGGCGGTCGGCCATCACGTTGATGATCGCGACCGTGTCGCGTACGACCAGCGCCCCGGCGTCGCGGTGATGGATCAGCCCGCGCAGGTAGGTCCGCAGGACCTGGCGAATGCCCTCGGCATCGTGCGGCGCCCGGTCGAGATCGTCGACCACCGATCGCATGTGATCGACGATCGGATCGATGATCGCGAGCAGCAGATCGAGCTTCGAGGCGTAGTGATAGTAGAGCGAAGCCTTTGTGATTCCTACCGCATCCGCGACCTCGCGCAGGCTCGTCTGTTCGAATCCTTTGGCTCCGAACAGCTTGACCGCAGCGTCTCGGATTGCGACTTTAGTGCCTCCACCTGCGACAACAGTGTCGGGTGTATCCCGGACAGCCATGGGATGATCCTCTCATCACTTCTGCGCTGGGCTAATGACACCAGCAAAATAGAGGTTGTACCTCCGCTTAACGTCTGGGTAGTCTACCTACCGCACGGTAGGCAGAAAGCGTCAGTGTGGAGGCGGGGCAGGCAGGGCTCCCCGCGAGAGTGCTGTCTACACGCGGAACCAGCACGTCCCAGTCATCGCTAGGAGTAACCCCTCGTGTCCGTTTATCTGTATAGATGGGGAAAGTTCGCTTTCCGCAGGAAATGGATCGTCCTTCCCGTCTGGCTCGTCTTGTTCGTGCTCCTCGGCGGTTTGGGCGCACAGCTCAGCAAGCCGATGACCAACGACTTCAGCATGCCGGACCTGCCATCCGCCCGGGCCAACGACATCCTCGACAAGCACTTCCCCGGCGCCTCCGACGCGTTCAAGTTCGACGCGGTCACCGGCACCTACGTCATCAGCGCGCCCGAAGGGCAGAAACTGACCGACCCGGCGAACCGTGCCGCGGTCGAAGCGTTCATCGCCAAGCTCGGCCAACTCGACATCGTCGACCACGGCAAGCCGATCACGAACCCGGTCGAAGCGGCCGAGAAGATGGGCTGCCTGGCCAACCCCGACCCCGCACAGTGCAGCGGCGCGCCGCTGAACGTGCTCAGCAAGACCGCGCCCGACACCGTGGCGGTGATGAACGTCCCGTTCACCATCGCGAAGTTCACCGATGTGACCGACAAGGACCGTGACGCGGCATACCAGGTGGCCGCCGACGCGCGCAATGCCGGGCTCACGGTCGAGATGAGCGGCTCCATCGCGACCAAGCAGGAGGCCCCGAGCGGCAAGTCCGAGATGATCGGCATGGCTGTCGCATTGGTCGTCATGATCGTGGCGTTCGGCGCTATCGTCGCGGCGTTCGTGCCGATCATCACCGCGATCGTCGGACTCGGCGCGGCCACCTCGCTGATCATGCTCGGCACCTCGGTGATCGAGGTTCCCAGCTTCACCACGTTCCTCGCATCGATGATCGGCATCGCGCTGTCCATCGACTACGCGCTGTTCATCGTGTCCAGGTACAAACACGAACTCGCGGTGCAGGATTCGCCCGAGGAGGCGGCGGGCACCGCACTCGGCACAGCCGGTTCCGCGGT
This sequence comes from Nocardia sp. NBC_00881, assembly GCF_045207455.1. Classification (NCBI taxonomy): domain Bacteria; kingdom Bacillati; phylum Actinomycetota; class Actinomycetes; order Mycobacteriales; family Nocardiaceae; genus Nocardia; species Nocardia sp. NBC_00881. Next base: position 5,977,868 of record NZ_CP108798.1, on the reverse strand, counting down.
GGTGTTCGCCGGCCTCACCGTCATCATCGCGCTGGCGGGCCTCAGCATCGTCGGCGTCCAGTTCATGACGTTCATGGGACTGGGGGGCGCGATCGCCGCCGGCTTCGCGGTGCTCACCGCGATCACCCTGATGCCAGCGTTGCTCGGCGCGTTCGGCCGTGTGCTGTTCAAGCCGAAGCTGCCGGTGGTGGCCCAGCACGACCCCGAGGACGAGCACTCGGTCACCAACGGCATGCGTTTCGGCCGACTGATCGGCAAGGCGCCGTGGGTCGCGCTGATCCTCAGCGTCGTGGTACTCGGCGCGCTCGCCGCGCCCGCCGCGGGCCTGAACCTCGGCCTGCCCGGCGACGACAGCATGCCGAAGACGTCTACCGTCCGCAAGGCCTACGAGCTGCGCACCGAAGGCTTCGGCGAGGGCAGCAACGGCGTGCTGAACGTGGCCGCCGACCTGACCGGCGTGCCCGCCGAGAACCGCCAGGCCGCGGTCGGGGCGCTGCGCGACAAGCTCACCTCCTACCCGGGCATGGATTACGTCACCGAGCCGCAATGGAGCAAGGACGAGCAGGGCGTACTGCTGGACGGCGTGCCGAAGTCGGGCCCGAACAACCAGGCCACCAAGGATCTGGTGCAGGATGCCCGCGACGCCGAAGGGCAGCTGAAGGCCCAGTACGGCATCGAGTACGGCATCACGGGAACCACGGCGATCTACGCCGACGTGGACCACGTGCTGCTCAGCAAGATCGTGCCCTACCTGGCGATCGTGGCGGGTGCGGCATTCGTTCTGCTGATTCTGGTGTTCCGATCCATCCTCGTGCCGCTCACCGCGGCACTCGGGTTCCTCCTGTCGATGGCCGCGACCTTCGGCGCGACCGTGCTGATCTTCCAGCAGGGCAAGCTCGGGCTGATCGAGGACCCGCATCCGCTGGTCAGCTTCCTGCCGATCATGCTGATCGGCCTGGTGTTCGGGCTCGCGATGGACTACCAGGTGTTCCTGGTGACCCGGATGCGTGAGGAGTTCGTCAAGGGCAGGTCGCCCAAGGAAGCGGTGGTCGCCGGTTACCACCACGGCGCCCGCGTGGTAACCGCGGCCGCGATCATTATGATCTCGGTGTTCGGCTCCTTCCTGCTCGAGACGGACGTGACGGCGAAGTCGTTCGGCTTCGCGCTGGCGGCAGGCGTGCTGCTGGACGCGTTCATCGTCCGGATGGTGCTGATTCCGTCGCTGCTGGTACTGATGGGCAAGTGGTCGTGGTGGATGCCCGAGTGGCTCGACCGGATCCTGCCCGACATCGATGTCGAGGGCGCGAAACTGCGTGAGCTGCAGCAGCGTTCGACGGACACCGTGCAGGTGCCGGTCGGCGTCAGCTGATCCGAAAACCGTCACTCGGCCCCGCATCCCAAGGACCTCGGGTGCGGGGCCGAGCGCGTTTTCCGGTTCTCGAGTCGCGGGCGAACTATCGTTCGGTACGTGTCGAGTGACCACTGGTGGTTCAGGTTCGGAGGATAGCGGCCAACGCGTCGATGAGCCGGTCGGCGTACAGGGGGTCGACCGTTGCACCGCTGACGAGAAGCCGGTAGTAGAGGGCGCCATAGACCAAGTCGATGATGAGATCGGGGTCGAGGTCGCCGCGGAGTTGGCCGTGTTCGATCGCGGTGGCGATCAGGGCGCTCGCCTCGGCTCGGCGGCCGGCGATGAACCGTTCGCGTAACGCGGCGGCGATTTCGGGGTCGTGCTGGGCGGCGGCGACGAGGGCGACGAACGGGCGTCGGGCGTCGGGTTCGCTCATCAACTGCGCCACGCGCCGGACTTGGGTCCGCAGCCGTGTCAGGGCATCGCCATTGGCAGGAGCCTCGATCTTGTCTGCGACGGCGTCGGTGAAGGCATCCATCAACACGGCCGCCTTCGTCGGCCACCACCGGTAGATCGTGTTCTTGCTGACCCCGGCGTGCGCGGCGATGTCATCCACGCTCAAACCGGGTAGACCACGGTCGGTCAGCAGTTCTCGTGCCGCGGTGAGCACCGCTCGGCGCGATCGCTCGCTGCGCGGTCGTCCCGGCCCGCGTACATCCTTCGACTCCACCATGGCACCAGTCTAAACTTTCAGATACGATACGATCAGTATCGTAAAAATGCGTAATTGAAAATGGCGTAATGAGGTGCTTGTGATGGACGTTGATCGGGTGTGGCTGGTGACCGGCGCTTCCTCGGGATTCGGGTATGCAGTCAGCCGAGCGGTGGCGGCCGCGGGCGGTCGGGTCGTTGCGACGGCTCGCAATCCATCACGAGCGCAGTCCCTGCAGGAGTTGGCGGCGGACCATCCCGGTCGTGTCCTCGTCACACCCTTGGATGTCACCGACGAGGAGCAGGCCAGACGGGCGATGTCGCAGGCGGTGGCGATGTTCGGTCGGCTGGATGTCGTGGTGAACAACGCGGGCTACGGGATATTCGGCGCACTGGAGGAGACTCCCGACAGCGAGGTGCGGGCGATCTTCGAGACGAACGTGTTCGGATCGCTGAACGTGATTCGCGCAGCTCTGCCGGTGTTGCGCGAGCAAAAGCGCGGGCACATCGTGCAGATCTCCTCGGTGACCGGTGTCGCGCCCTCCACACCGGGATTGGGCGTCTATGCGGCTACCAAGTTCACAGTCGAGGGCATGAGCGAAGCCCTGTCCCGAGAGGTTGCCCACCTCGGCATCGGTGTCACCATCGTCGAGCCGGGCATGTTCGGCACGAATTTCGTTGCGGCATTGGGCATCACCCCTGTGCGGCACCCTGATTACGCCGCCAGTGTAGAGGCAGCGCGTGAGCGACTGACCCAGCTCGACCCGAGCGCATCCGGCGACCCCGACCAGGCAGCACAGCAAATCATCGCCGCTGTCGAATCCGCCGCACCGCCGCTGCGGCTGCCACTGGGCATCGACGCGGTCACCGCAATTCGCGCCAAACTGACCAGCCAACTTGCCGCACTGAACGATTACGAGACCACCGTCACGGCCGCGACCGACTCGCGGCAACGGCCCGACCCCGCAGTTTGAATACGAAAACCGCTCCTGACCAGAGACTTACGCTGTATCCGCCCGTTTTCGGCTGATACTACGGCGACCCCTCACTGGCTGGGCTGTGGAAGCTCGCAGTCGCCGACCTTCGGATTCATGCCCAGGTAATTGACCGGGCCTGTAAGCGCCGTCACGGCGATCGTGCCCCATCCTGCACAGTTGATCGGACCGCTGTCGAAATAGTGGCGCTGACCGGCGGCCAGCAGCCCGACGGCCAGCCACATCATCAGCAGGAACCCGAACAGTCGCGTACCCGTTCCGCGCACCGCTCGCCTGCGAGTTTCGTGGTCGCGCATCCCATCGCTCCCTTCCGTGCTCCCCATGAGCGGGATACCCGGATGTGCACCAGTTACCCCACCGCTAATGGCCTGGCCGCGGCACGTGGCAGTCGGCAGCCTTCGGATGCACACCGACGTAGTTGAACGGCACCGCGAGGACGGTCAGCATGATGGTGCCGGCACCGGCGCAGTTGACCGGGGCCGCTGCCGAAGTAGTGGCGCAAACTCGCGTCGGACGACGAGTCGCCCGTGTATTGCATCGGCGGCCGAGCGGATTCCGCTCGGCCGCCGATTTCACTCTGCCGAACTACGGACTCGGTTCCGGCACATTACAATCCGCGACCTTCGGGTTCACGCCCATGTAGTTGAGCGGGCCCGCGATAACAGTGACAGCGATAGTGCCGACACCGGCGCAGTTGACCGGGCCGCTGTCGAAGTAATGCCGCTGTGCGGCGGCGACCACGCCGATCAGCAGCCAGACCAAGACGATTACACTTCCGATTCTCATGTTTCTCTCGCGCATCGTTCCCGCGCGGACTGTTCGACGGCGCATGATGACACCGCGTCCCTTCCGCACTTCCGTACCCGGCGTATACCCCCGATTTCGGCGAATATCCGCCGTAAGCGGGGAGATTTCTCGGCTCGCCGACCAACCGGTTCGGATGTCGGGGGCGCGACTGTTCGCTCCCCCGTTCCTGGTACTTTCGGGTGACATGGCGTCGGTATTGCAGTGGTCGATTCCGGGTTGGGTAATCCTCCTCATGCTGGTCGCTGTCTACGAGGTGGTAGCCAACAAGCGCCGCAGGCGGCGCCGCACCCCGATCTCGGGCACCTTCACCGACGAGTTCACCGCGCTGTTCTACAGCACCAAGCGCATGGAACTCGACCACCGCGAATCAATCTCCATGCTGCGCGACGAGCAGGACCAAGGTGCGCCACCGCTGCTCGGCGTCGACCTGGACCGCCATACCGTCGTGCTGCGCAGGGACGAACACCGCTAGCGAATTTCCGGGAGAGCCGGGTTTCTATACGAACGAGCTTCATGGCCCCGGTCCGGATGGTCTCGCGAACAACGAGGAGCTTTGGGGCACAATCGCGATTCAGGCCGGGCACGGCGTCAGCGACGACTGACATGTGATCGCAAGTGCCTCATTGGGTCCACCTGCTCGACGAAGCCCCGCTCCTCGTGCCGGGCCACCTGCACCCCGGCACCCAACGCCTTCAACCGGGCGGCCAGCCGCTCCACCTAGGGCCCGAAGTCGTACAGCTGAGGACCGGAATGCAGCCAGACCCCGGTCGGGAGTTCTGCGGAGAAGAAAAACGCCCTTCACCTGCGTGAACAGATGAAGGGCGTAAGCGGTGGCGGAGGGATTTGAACCCTTTCCACCACCCTGGCCAGGCCTTCAATCCTGCTCTGAGCTGCGAAAATACATCACGGCAACTAACACCAAATCACCCTAGATCACGGGCACTTGTGCCCAAAATGTGCCCACTAGCTACATGTCCGGCTGCCGGTCGGGGCCGGTTACACGGGCACGACCCCTACGCGCTGCGCCAGGCGTCCGAGGTCGCCCCTGGTGAGATCTCGCCGGGCCGAGCGCATCATGTTGCCGACCAGCTCGCGCACATGCACCATGTTGCGTACGTGCTGACGTGCCGCGTTCAGCGAGATGTCGCCGCGGTCCAGTTGCGTCAGGACCTGCTCGACAACAGCTTTCACCTCGGGTGCCGCGTCGGTTGTACCGTCGGCAAGGTTCACGATGGTGCGGGCACGTTCGTATCCGGCGCGGGACATAGGGGGATACTCGATTGTGAGTACCCCCCTCTTGTTGCGTAACCGGTCTGATGGGTTACCGATCTCAGACCGCTGCCCGTAGGGTTACGGTTGCACCGTCAAATGCTCGGTACGTCGGACGGCCCGCACTCGGCGAACAGTTCTGGCGCCGTAGTCCGCATCTTCTTCAGCACCTTGGATGTGCGCGCCGAGCTCACAGCGTGCAGGATCGGCAACGCGGGCCGCCACATCGACAACGCGTCCTCGTGGTTGCCCATACGCCAGCGGACCAGACCGGTTTCCGCGGCCGTGAGGGCATACACCCGCGCGTGCGACTGAGGGTCCCAAATCGACGTACCCAGCTCGTAATGGCACTCCGCCGCGGCCAGCTCGCCCACAGCAAGGAAGGCCTTGGCCGTCTGGTCGACGACAGTCGCCTTGTTCGGGCACCACATCGAGATCCAGCGCGGCTGCTCGCTGGTCATCTCCGCCGAGATGTACGGCTCCGCCCGATGCAGCGCCGCTATGGCCTCATCCTTACGCCCCGACTCGGCGTGACAGCGCGCGACAGCCACCGTGAACAAGGCCATCGCATCAGGGCCGACCTTCCCGGACGCGCGCATCACCGACTGCTCGGCCAAGGCCACGCTGAACTTCCCTCGTCGTATGTCGGTGCCTTGAAGCGCGAGGATTCGGTACACGAAGGCGTCTTGACCTGGCATCGCCGATTCCTCGGCGAGCCGCAGCGCGGACAAAAAATAGCGCTGTGACAGGCCGTCCTGCCCCGCGTCATGCGCCTTGAACCCCGCAAGGTACGCCAGCTCCGCCGCCGCGCTGAACGCCTGCCTGCGCACCTCGGCACTGGCGAAGCGCGACCGGAGCAGTGCGGCCACGTCGGTTGCGAGGAACTCGGCCACCGCCGAGCGGCCGACATTGCCGCCGCGCACCTCATCCAGCCGCAGGAAGGCGTCTGTCACTCCCTTCACTGCCTCGACTTCGGCCATCCCAACGCGGCTGGAATCGGTCACACGAACCAATCGGGCCGCATCCGACAAGGGAGAGAGAGCGGTAGCGGTGAGCGCTGCCGAATAGGCCGCTTCGCGCAGAAACGAGCGGCGGTCTACATCTGCTCGACCAAGAACCGACATGGCTGTTACGGGATCCGCGAACTGTCCACAGACCCGTTCATACCATCCGATCAGTTCGGCGGGTACCGGGCGCCGGCCGGTCTCGTAATGGCCCAACGCGGCCCGACTGTACGGAATCCTCGCCGCGAGATCGGACAGGGATAGTCCCGATGCTTCCCGCGCTGTTCTGAGCCGGGCTCCGGCAATCGCTGATTCTTCGCGCGGTTGTGTGCCCCCGCTTGCACTCATGGGCTCATCGTAGGCCGCTTGTAGACGGCTGTAGCCGGGATGCCGTATCGGATCTCTTCTTGGAGCGGGACTCTCGATATAGCACTCGGCGCCGGGACGACGCCGCCCCCGAATCGGCATTCCTCGGCGCCGGGTGCCCCCAACCCACACCACAAGCGCCCGGGGGTATAGAGAAAATGCCCGTAGCTTTCTTGACCGCCTTCACCGTAGCCGCCGTCTTCTACGCGACAATCTGCTTCTTCGATCGGCCCGTGAGAAGCCCTGAGACGTGCCATCTCGCACCCGATTTCCCGTACACGCCGGAGGATGCACACCTCGTCTGGCAGGCCCGAATCGGCTGCGACACCGAAACGTGCGCCGACAAGGCCGCCGCACTAGACGTCCTCATCGAAGCCAAGCTCGTCAAGCCGTGGCGGGCCGCCCGGTGACCACCCTCGCCGACGCCGAGCAGTGGCGTCACTTTCACCAGAAATGCTGGCAGGACGGCGCATTCCGTTCGCTGAAGCAGGCCGAGTTCGTCGTCAACGTCCATGACGGACATGGCCCTACCTGCCTGCAATACCTCTCTGCGAGCGCGTACATCCTCGGTACGGGGGACGGGGCAGACCATGGCGAATGACGAACACCTCGACGTCCGACCCTGCAGCGAACTGGAGCTGCCGACGCGCGCGCCGTTCATGGGACCGCCGGCAGGCTATTTCGGGGCGCCCATCGAAACGGTAGAGCTGTTCGTCGGCCCCATCCGCGAGTGGGCGGACAACGGATGAGCTGGGTCGACGACCACTGCGAGAAGAGTCCCCCGGTGACGATGTCGCCGCAGTGGGCCCGCGGGATTCTGCACCTCCATGAGACCTGTGAGCCACCGTGCCCGCGGAAGCTCGCCGCATTGCTGCGGCTGGAGCCCGAGTCTGCCGACACCCAGCGGCAGCAGTGACCGAACCCCACAACATCGTCCCGCTCCACCGCGACCACCTCGACGCCGCATGGGGATTCGCCAGCTCGGACGCGGCACTCATCGCGCACAGCAGGTGCCAGGTCGGCGTGTGCGCCACCCTCACCGCCGCCGTGATCCAGCTCCGCAACCGGGGGTGGACCTAGCCCGAGCGGCTTGCCGCCGCTACCGAATGAACGCCTGTACCTTGACCCGTGCACGCGGGACACTGGCCCAGTCGGCCATGACGAGAAGGGGTAGACAACGTGGGTGACGACGAACAGATGAGCATGGATCTCGGCGTGCCTGTCGAGCGAACCGAGTGGGGGAAGTGGGTTGACCGCAACCGCCACAAGGCGCAAGTCCAGAAGTTCATGGACCGTGTAGGCATACGCAGCATTCCATCGGAGCCGTGGCCGGAAGACTCGGCAGAGGTAAAGCGACTGGACCCGGTTGTCGCGGAGCTGTTCCCGGATATGGCTACCGCGATGGCTCCCGAGAACGCCGACATGGCCGACGCTTTCATCTGTTTCATGGGTGAGTGCTTTATCAAATTCGCGGGTGCCGAGTGGATCGAATACAAATGGTTCGGTCGTGATAATTCATTTTATGACCATGTGAACCCGGCTCTTAGATTCGATACGTTGGATGAAGACGTAGACACCGCGTGGGGACTAATGGGAAGCATGATCGAATGCGATCCCGATGTCCATGACGGAATGTTCTCGACAATGGCCGCAATCTTCCGCGAATATGCAGCCTATCACCAAGAGAAGCTTGACGAAGAAGCCTCGATTACTCGGTGAACGCTCACTAAACAACAATCATTCACCAGGATGTTCCGCACACCGGGGGGTGTGGCCAGCTGTGCCAGACGGATACGACAGAGACCGCGACCAGGTTCCGAACCATGAACGCGGCAGGATATTCGAGAACGGTATCGACCGATTCTTTCGCGACCGCGAGAACGGGTATGTTCCAGGGTCGCGGATATATGAAACTACGAAGGGGCGAATCCGGGTCGACCACTCCAAAGAAGTGGGGGAACGGACATTCACCATAGAAGATAAATCCGGTCGGATCGAAGGACAGAAGGACAAAAAACAGCTGGAGGCGATGCGGGAGATTCTCAAACAGAATCCGAACCATCAGCACATATTGCGATCCGTCGAAGGTGAGCCGGTAGCGAAAGACCTGCAGAAACTGATAGACGGCTTGATTCGTGATTTCCCGAGCCAATTCCAGCATAAGATAACATCGCGAGCCGATGCTCGCGAGATTTGGGCTCGAGGTCTCGCCATGGAGCGCGGTAAAGCGCAGCAGCTCGAATTGCCGGGTATCCGTGAGAAAGCTCGACAGGAGAAGGCTCAGGCTCTACAGAATCGTCGGGAAAAAATCGCCGAGCTGGTGAAGGCACGCGAGCGGGCCGAGAAATTCCGCAAGTTCCAGCAGTTCCGGGCCGCTGCCGCACAGGGCAGGGCCGACGCCCGTCAGCACGCCGACCGTGCTCGTCAGGCCCGAGAACAAGCTGAGCGAGCTACGCCAGCACGCGAAACGCCAGAAACCGCGAAGAGCTCCGAGCGTGCAAAGGTCGAACGTGAGGCGGCCGAACGGGTCGCGCGAGAATTCCCGCCGCCAAGTGAACTCTGGCGAAGACAGGAAGCTGTCGAGGTCGGGGAACGGGCCGCCCGAGAGACGGCCGACTCTGCCAGCGTGGAGCGTGAAGCGGCCGACAAGGCGCGTGCTGCCGCTGACAAGGAACGTGGCGGGCGGGAAACAGCCGAGAAGGAACGCGCGGATGAACTCGCTCGACTGCAACGGCAGGGCCTGCCGCCGGAGGTCGTGAATATTCTCGGACTCGGCCAGGCCGAGCCGCCGTCAGCGACGGTGAACCGCGATCGCGACGATGAAGCTCCGCGGGTTGAACGCGGCGGCAGCAGCGATGGCCCGGAGCAGAGCCGCGGCATCAGCCGCGACCGGTAGTGCAGAACTGCAAACCGCTCGCTGATCAAACCGGGGGTACTCACGATCGAGTACCCCCCGGTCAGCGCTACAGGATTCCGGGAGGTGGAGAGCCGGCCCGACATCCGAGTAACGGCCCTGGCCCGCGCCCGATGACGTACTGACGCCGCGCAGCACAGCGGCGTCGCATCAGGTAGAGGAGGGCGTTTTGATGGATCTGGGGACAATCGAGTGGGGACCGGTCGCAACATGGTCGGCAATGGCGGTGACGATCGTATTCAGCACGCGGACATGGCTTTCGGAGCGGTCGGCGAAGAAGTCCGCCAAGGATGCCGCGCAGCAGGCAGCGCGCTCGACCGAGGCCGCCGAGAGGTCTGCGGAAGCTCAGCAGCAGATCGCCGAGGTAGCGCGCCGCGCCTTCCCTGAACCGAAGGACTTCGACTTCGATATCGAGTACATGCAGCGTGGACAGTTCCGAATCCGCAACATAGGCAAGCGAACTGCGTCGAACATTGAATTCGTCCAACCCGAGCCCATCGAGGGCCTGCCGGATGCGTTGGACCCGTCGCCCCGGTGGGTCAACAACACTGCGGTCACTCTCAAGGTCGGAGAATGGGCAGACTTCCAAGCATCGGCTGTATCACCTGCATTCGGCGCGTGGACAACTGTGTACCCGAAGACGGTGACGATCACCTTCGATGAAGGGCCGACCCCGCTTGTTCTCGAGATGCGGCAAAAGCGCTGACCGTCTCGCCGAGCGAGACTGCGAACTCACATTGCCGAGCGTTGAACTCGCGTTACGCGGTCGTCGGGCCGAACCTCATACTCAGCCGCTCGAAATTCGCGATCACGCGGAACCACATCGGCGAACCCGGTCGCGCCGGCGCTGTGACCGTCGAGCTTCCACGCGGGCACCGTCACCGGCAGACCTTTGCGGAACCGGGCCACTTGTTCCGGCACCGCACGAGTCTGCTCACCGGTATGTCCTCGGCGGCAGCGAACACCAACCGCGGATCCGGGACGGCGTACGCAGCCTCCAACTGCTCGCCCACCCACTGATACAGCCCGGCCGACACCACCGCGCTGCTCGCGAACTTAGGCACGTGGGCACAAGGACGCCAAAGAGACGCTGAACACCTACGCGGACTTGTTCGACGACGACCTCGACAAACTCGCGGACGCCGTAGACCAAGCGTACGGACCGGGCGAGTGTGTCCAATGTGCCCATGATCGAGGAACGGCCGCGCCTACGGCATGAAAAAGCCCCCGACCTGGCGATTCAGGTAAGGGGCTTTGGCGGTGGCGGAGGGATTTGAACCCTCGGAGGGGGGTTACCCCTCACACGCTTTCGAGGCGTGCTCCTTAGGCCGCTCGGACACGCCACCGCCGACAACCATACCGGACCGTCGCCGGATCGTTAAATCGGCTGGAGAGCTGGGCTGGCCGCTCGGTGTGCCGTTCTGGCGGCCGACGGCGGAGCGATCCAAGCCAGGTCGAGACTCGGTGCGGCGCAGGTCTTGGCACCTGGGAAGTCAGCGCTGGGCGCGGAAGAACTCGTCGAGCAGTGCGGCACACTCCGCTTCGAGCACTCCACCGCGGACCTGTGGCCGGTGGTTGAGGCGGCGGTCACGAACTACGTCCCAGAGCGAACCGACAGCGCCGGTTTTCGGCTCCCATGCGCCGAATATCAACCGACCGACCCTGGCGAGCACCAGCGCGCCCGCGCACATGGTGCACGGCTCCAATGTCACGGCGAGGGTCGTTGCGTCCAGCCGCCAGCCGTCGCCGAGAACTTCGGCGGCCCGGCGCAGCGCGAGGATCTCCGCGTGCGCGGTCGGGTCACCGAGTGCTTCGCGCGCATTCGCGGCACGCGCGATTTCCCGTCCTGTCGAATCGAATACGACCGCGCCGACAGGTACGTCACGGTTCCCCGCGGCAGCCGCCGCATCGAGGGCGACACGCACCATGTCGGCGTCCGAGGGGACCGAGGGAACTCCCACGTCAGCGGGGCAGTTTGTCCAGGACCGCGGAGAGTTCGTCGGCGAATCCGAGCCGCTGGGCGATCATGCCGAGCTGCTCGTCCGGATAGAGGTCGGTCTCGGCGAGGATGACGCTCAGCACCGGTTCCGGCAGGCCGAGATCGGCGAGTACACCGAGGTCGCCCTCCTCCCACGGCTCGATGTCGTCGATTTCATCCGGGTCGATGTCGGGAATTTCCACATTCAAGGCATCGAGGACGTCCGCGGCGATGTCGTAATCGATCGCGGCCGTCGCGTCCGATACCAGCATCCGTGTTCCGCTCGGCGCGGGCCGAAGCACGATGAAGAACTCGTCATCGACGTCGAGTAGTCCGAAGACGGCTCCGGAGCTGCGCAAAGCCTTCAGTTCGTTTTCCGCCGTGGACAAATCGGTGAGCGCAGCCCGGGTCAGCGGACTGCATTGCCACTTGCCGTCTTCGCGGACAACCGCCACTGCGAACCCTTCCACGTCGTCGTAATCGTCCGACGTCGCCCTGTTCGTGCCCGAGCGCTGTGCTGCCATGGCCGCAACGGTAGTCGGCTCGAGCTGAAATGTTGAAGTCGTATGCCAATCTGTTCCGGTGACTTCCGCGAAGAAGGCCCCCGTGTGCGTCCTCGGGACGGGTTTGATCGGTGGATCGCTGCTGCGCGCGGCCGTCAGCGCGGGTTACGACGGCTGGGGATACAACCGATCAGCCGCGGGGGCGCGGGCAGCGCGGGCCGACGGTTTCACCGTCACGGAGGACCTGCCCGCCGCGCTACGACGCGCAGCGGACGCCGACGCGCTGATCGTCGTCGCGGTGCCGATGCCCGCGGTGGACCACATACTTTCCTCGGTCGCGACCTTCGCCCCGCGCTGCGCGCTGACCGACGTGGTGAGTGTGAAGACGCCCGTCGCCGCCGCCGTGCACAAACATGAGCTCGGCTCCCGATACGTCGGCGGCCATCCGATGGCGGGCACCGCCGAATCCGGGTGGGCCGCTACCGATCCCGGCCTGTTCCGCGACGCCGTGTGGGCGGTCGGGGTGGACGAGGGAACCCGCGCCGACCCGTGGACCCGGGTGGCTCGGCTCGCACTGGACTGCGGCTCGGTGGTCGTCCCGGTGGTGGCCGAGGAACACGACCGCGCCGTTGCCCGAATCTCCCACCTGCCGCATGTGCTCGCCGAGGCGCTGGCGCTGTCCGGCGCCGCGGGCGGTGATCTCGCGCTGGGGCTCGCCGCCGGGTCATTCCGCGATGGCACCCGCGTCGCGGGCACCGCGCCGGACATGGTCCGCGCGATCTGCGAACCGAATTCCGACGCGCTGCTGGACGTGCTGGAAGAAACCCTCACTGTCCTCGGTGCGGCACGCGACAGCCTGCGCGCGGAGAGGACCCTCGTCGATCTGGTCGAAGCCGGACACGACGCCAGGCAACGCTACGAATCGGCGCGGCGGTGGGAAATCACCGATGTCCGGCCCGGGGATCACAATTGGCTGGAAGACCTGCGCGGGGCCGGACAGCGTGGCGGAGTCATCACCCGGCTGAACTGAACGCGCTCCGCTGCTGTGGACAGCCTCGACCCGCGGCGAGCGGCGGTCGGCGAAAGCCGAAGGTCAGATCCGCTCGGCCAGGCCCGGGTAGTCCAGGAGAAAGCCGTCGGCGTCGACGGTGACGGTCGCGCTCGAGACCGGGGACAGCACGCTGATGCCCTCGGCCGCGCTGCTGTAGATCAGCGTGGCCTCCTGCACGAGCAGGTCGGGCAGACGGACGTAGACCACCGGGACCTGGACGGCCTCCACGGCGTGCTGCAGGTCGTAGCGACGGATCGGCAAAGTGTTGAAGAACGGGCTGAGCACCACGTCCACGTCGAGCGCGCCCGCGAAGGTGGAGCGGACATGGTTGCCGCCCGCGTCGACGAGCCAATAGTTCTCCTCGTCCCTGGCGATCGAGGCTTGCCGCTCGCCTGCGGCCGTCGTGGTGCGCAGCGAGAGCCGCTTCGTCCTGCCGTTCTCGTCGGTGACCAGGTCATAGGAGGCGCTGAACGGGGGATGGTCCGCGCCCGCGCCGCCGATCATGCGCCCGGTGGCACGGATGCGGTTGCCATTGAGCGTCACCCGGACCGACTCCATCCGCGACGCGTCCGGCGCGCGCCAGGTGAGAACCGCCGGCCACCGGGATGCCTGCGGGCTCTCGGTGGGGATCTCGGGGTCGGAGGCTGGGGTCGTCACGTATCTACCGTAAGCGACACCCTGCCGTAACCCGCACAACACCAACGCTCATCACACCAACGACTCGCGCCACGCCGCGTGCAGACCGGCGAATCTGCCGGTACCGACGACCAGCTCGTCCGGCGCACCGTCCTCGACGAGCCGTCCGGAATCGAGCACGAGCACCCGGTCCGCGATCGCCACTGTGGACAGCCGGTGCGCGATGATCACCGCGGTGCGCCCGCGCAGCACGGTCTCCAGCGCATGCTGCACGAGCCGCTCGCTCGGGATGTCCAGGCTCGAGGTGGCCTCGTCCAGCACGATCACGGCGGGATCGGCCAGGAACACCCTGGCGAACGCGACCAGCTGCCGCTGGCCCGCCGAGAGCCTGCCGCCGCGCTTGCGCACGTCGGTGGCGAAGCCCTCGGGCAGGGATCGCACGAAGTCGTACAGACCGACCGCGCGGGCCGCGGCGAACACCTCCGCGTCGGTGGCGGCCGGCCTGCCGAGCCGGATGTTGTCGGCAACCGACCCGGAGAACAAGTAGGACTCCTGGGTGACCATCACGACGTTGCGCCGCAGGTCGGCGTCCGAGAGGTCACGCAGGTCGACGCCGTCCAGGGTGACCGAGCCGCCTGACGGGTCGTAGAACCGCGTCAGCAGCTTGGCCAGTGTCGACTTGCCCGCCCCGGTCGCTCCGACCAGCGCGACCACCTGTCCGGCCGGGATGTCCAAGGTGAACTCCGGCAGAACCGGTCGTTTCCGGCGGCTGTCCCGCTCGCCCTCGGACTGGCCCGAGTCCGCCACCTCGGCGCCAGCCGCGCCGTCCACCTCCCCACCGGGCCTGTCGGGCAGGTCGGCGGGCATGCCCCCGTAGCCGAACCACACCTTGTCCATCCGGACCGCGCCCGAGGCCTTACCCAGGGCTGCCGGCTGCGCCGGCTCCGGCACCGATGGTTCCTCCTCGAGCACACCCGAGATCTTCTCCAGCGCCGCCGCCGCGGACTGGTAGGAGTTGAACACCTGCGCGAGTTCGTCCAGCGGACCGTAGAACTCGTTGAGGTACAGCAGGTAGGCCGCGAGCACCCCGACCGCGAGGTCGCCCTCGATCACCCGCCACGCGCCGACCAGGATGACGATCACCGTCGTCAGGTTGCCGAGCAGCCTGGTAAGGCCCGCGTAATCGCCCATGCCGCGCATGGCCGCGGTGGTCGCCTGGCGGTATTCGCCGTCCTCGACGGCGAGCACCGCCTCGTTGCGCTGCTCGCGCCGGAAGGTCTGCACCGCGCGCATGCCGCCCATCGACTCGACGAACTGCACGACCACCTTGGCGATCGCGCCGCGCGTGCGGCGGTACCCTGCGCGCTGCCTGCGCTGCGCCCAGCGCGTGACCAGCACCAACGGAACGAAACCGGCCAGCACGATCGCGGCGAGAGTCTGATCCAGATAGATCAACAGCACCGCTATGGTCAGCACCGAGAGGATCGCGCTCAGCGCCTGGTTGAGCGCGCCCTCCAGCAGCTCCTGCAGCGTCTCGATGTCGCCGGTGAGCCGGGCGACCACCTTGCCGGAGGTGTACTTCTCGTGGAAGGCGACACTGAGCCGCTGCATGTGCGTGAACGAGCGCACCCGCAGGTCGAACAGCACGCTCTGGCTGAGCCTGCCGGACACCCGCAGGAAGAAGAACGTGGTAAGCACGCCGAGCAGGACCGAGCCGAGGTAACCGGCTACGGTCCAGGTGAGTGGGAGCCAGTTGCCTTCCACGCCCCGCGCGATGCCGGTGTCCAGTCCGTGCGCGACGAACAGCGGCGCCGACACCATCGCCGCGTTGTCGACCACGATGAGCACCAGCGCGAACGCCGCCAGCTTGCGGTAGGGCCGGACCAAGTCGACCAGCAGCCGCCGGGACCGGCCGGCCAGCACCAAATTTCCTGTCTCGGTGACCTCCTTGTCTTCGCTCGCGATGCCGCGCCAGTCGGCCACTTCGTCCCGGGCAACCTGGTCATCTCGAGTCGCCACGTCTTTCGACACGATCGTGTCCGTACTCACTGCTACTCACCTCCCATCAGTTCTCGGTAAATGCCGCTGGCCCGCAGCAGGTGGTCGTGTGGTCCCTCCGCGACGATCCGGCCGTCGGCCAGCACCGCGACCCGGTCGGCCAGCGCCGCTGTGGACGGACGGTGTGCGACGAGCAGCGTCGTCGCATCGGCAAGCACTGTGCGCAGCCGCTCCTGGACCCGCTCCTCGGTCTCCACGTCGAGCGCGGACAGCGGGTCGTCGAGCACCATGATCCGGCCGCGCTTCCCCGCGCCGCTGAGCACCGCGCGCGCCAACGCGAGCCGCTGACGCTGGCCGCCGGACAGGCTCAGACCCTGTTCGCCGATCCTGGTGTCCAGACCCCAGGGCAGGTTGTTCACGAATTCGGTGGCCTGGGCGACGTCCAGCGCGCGGCGCACGTCGGTGTCGGTGGCGTCCGGGTCACCGAGCGCGACGTTTTCCCGCACGCTCGCCGAGAACAGCACCGGGTCCTCGAACGCGACCGACACCATCGAACGCAGGTCGGCCACCCGCATCTCGGCGATGTCGACGCCGTCGACGGTGATGACGCCACCCGTCACGTCGTACAGGCGCGGGATCAGGTTGAGCAGCGCCGTCTTCCCGCTGCCGGTCGCACCGACCAGCACCACCGTTTCGCCGGGCCGCACTGTCAGCGAAACATCCCGCAGCACTCGGGCTTCGACATCAGGAAAAGCGAAACTCACACCTTCCAAGCGCAACTCGCCGACGATCCGCTCCGGCAGGTCCACCGGATCGGTCGGGTCGGTGATGTCGACCCGGGTGTCGATGATCTCCCAGTACCGGTCCGCCGCGGTGCGCGCGTCGTTCAGCTCGGCGAGTAGGAAGCCGGTCCAGATGATCGGCCACTGCAGGAAGGTGGCCAGCGTAATGCCCGCAACCAGGGTGCCGAGCGTCATCGTGCCGTGCACGACCGCGTAGCCGCCGTAGCCGAGCGCGAATGCGATGGCCAGCTGCGGAAGGCTCCGCATAGCCGACCACAGGGTCGCGTCCAGTCGCACCTTCAG
Source organism: Nocardia sp. NBC_00881 (assembly GCF_045207455.1). Lineage (NCBI taxonomy): Bacteria > Bacillati > Actinomycetota > Actinomycetes > Mycobacteriales > Nocardiaceae > Nocardia > Nocardia sp. NBC_00881. Next base: position 5,961,200 of record NZ_CP108798.1, on the reverse strand, counting down.
CAGCTCCGTCTTCTGCAGCTCGCGCGACTGGGCGGTGAACCGGCCGCCGAAGAACGCGCCGCGGCCGAACGCCTTGAGCACCCGCACGCCTTGCGCCGATTCCTCGGCCGTGGTGGCCAGGTCGCCGGACTGGTCCTGCGAACGCCGTGCGGCCACCGAGTACTGCCGTTCGAAGCGAATGCAGATGTATACCAAGGGGATCGACACGATCGCGAACATCATGCCGATCTGCCAGTTCAGCGCGAACAGCACGAGCAGGCCGGCCGGGATGATCGCGGTGTGGACCAGAAGGAACGGCCCGGCGAACGCGACGAACCGCCGCATGGTCGCCAAGTCGTCCACGGCGCGCGAGAGCAGCTGACCCGACTCCCACGCGTCGTGCCTGCCGATCGCCAGCGACTGCAGCTTGCGAAAGATCTTGGCGCGCATGGCGATCTCGAACTGGGTGGCCGGTTTGGAGACCAGCCAGCGACGTCCCCACACGCCGACCGCCTCCAGCAGGCCGAGTACCAGCACGACGGCCACCGGACCGAGGACTGCTCGGAAATCCCGCTCGGCGATCGGCCCGTCGATGATTCTGGCGATCATCAGCGGAATCACGATGGCCGTGCACGTGGCGAGGAGCGCGAGGCCGCAGGCGGCGAGCAGCGCGGTGCGGTGCGGACGCAGATACGGCCAGAACCGGCGTAGTGAATGCAGGCGGTGCGGTGCGGCAGCGGGCCGCTCCGGTCTGTCGGCCTCCGGTTCGGCCGAAATGTCCAGTGCGGCTGACAAAGCTCCCCCTCGAGTTCCGTGGATCGCGGTGTCGGAAGACGGAACTCTCGATGATGTTTGCATCGAGGTCCGACATTCCAGGGTCGCACCGGGCCCCGGATCGGCCAACCGATTTTCCGGCCGGCCCGATACCGCGTCCACGGTGGACAACACGGTCGGCTCGCATAGGGGAAGGGCATTCATGCACCCAGCCAACAACCTCGAGTAACGTCGAGGTCAAGGGCATAGACTCGGTGCTCATGTTGATCGTCGCCGGACATCTCCGGGTCACCGATCGTGACCGCTACCTCGAGAACTGCCGAGAAGTAGTCGAGTTCGCCCGTGCCACCGAAGGGTGCCTCGACTTCACTCTCGGCGCCGACCTGGTCGAACTCGACCGGGTAAACATCTTCGAACGCTGGGCGACCCGAGCCGCGCTGGAGCGCTTCCGCGGCACAGGAACCTCAGGGGACCTCGATGCCCAGATCGTGGGCGCCGACGTCCGTGAATTCGAGTACGCCACCGACAGTCGGCTCTAGCCGACGGTCACGCTCTCCGAGTCCCACTCCGCCGGCCCGTCCGGGAACGCCTGCTGTTGGTGGCCACCGCGCAGCGTGCCCTCCAGGTACGCCGCGCGACAGGCGCGGCGGGCGATCTTGCCGCTGGACGTGCGTGGAATCGAGCCGGCGGGCACGAGCAGCACGTCGCGTACCGTGACGCCGTGCCGCTGGGAAATGGCGGCACGCACGGTGTCGGCGACCGGCTGGGGTTCCAGCTTGCCCGCGCCGATGTTGCGCTCCGCGACGATCACCAGCTGCTCGGAGGTGTCGTCGGCGTCGAACGTCAAGCATGCGTGACTGTCTTGATCGAAGACCAGCGCGGGCAGCTCGTTGGCGGGCACCGAGAACGCCGCGACGAAGCCCGGACGTAGCGCCGTGCTGGATTCCTGGGCAGAGAACTCGAGGTCCTGCGGGTAGTGATTGCGTCCGTCCACGATCACCAGGTCCTTGACCCGCCCGGTGATGTACAGTTCGCCGTCCAGGTACGCGCCGTAGTCGCCAGTGCGCATCCAGTTGGCGTCCGGCTCGGTGCCTTCGGCATGGCTGCCCTCCGGCAGCCGCGCGGCCAGCTGGGCGCGGAAAGTGGCCTGGCTCTCCTCCGGGCGGCCCCAGTACCCGATGCCCATGTTCTCGCCGTGCAGCCAGATCTCGCCGACCTCGCCGTCGCGCCGCTCGGTGCCATGCTCCGGATCGACGATCACCGCCCACTGTGTCAGCGCGACGTAGCCGCACGACACTTGGGCGATCGCATTGTCCGCGTCCTGCGCGGTCTCGACCATCCGCCCGGCGTTCAACGCGGCGCGATCCACGTGGACGACCTTCGCCTTGTCCTCGGCCCTGGTCGCCGACACGAACAGCGTCGCCTCCGCCATGCCGTAGCAGGGCTTGATCGCCGTCTCCGACAACCCGTACGGCGCGAACGCCTCGTTGAACTTCTTCATCGATGACACCGAGACCGGCTCGCTGCCGTTGATCAAACCGATCACGTTCGACAGATCCAACTCCTCACCCGGCTTCGGCTTGCCCCGCGCGGCGGCATGCTCGAACGCGAAATTCGGTGCGGCGGCAAATGTTCCCGCGCCGTCGGAGGCCGCGGCCAACTCCTTGATCCAGCGGTACGGGCGGCGCACGAACGCACTCGGCGACATGATCGTGATGAAACCGCCGCCGATGGTCGGCAGAATCACACACAGCAGTCCCATGTCGTGGAACAGCGGCAGCCAGGTGACACCGCGCGAATGCTCGGTGACACCGATGGCGTCGATCATCTGCAGCAGGTTCGTGCCAACCGCACGGTGGGTGATCTCCACCCCCGCGGGCGTCCGAGTGGAACCCGAGGTGTACTGCAGGTAGGCGACGCTGTCGATGTTGATGTCGGGAAGCACCCAGAGCGCGCCGACACTGTCCGGGACCGCTTCCACCGCGATGATGCGCGGCCGCTGCAGCGCCGGAAGATGCCGGAAGAGGTTTCGCACCCCGCCCGCCGCGAACCCCACCGTCAGAATCGCCGTGGGCCTGCAGTCGCCGAGCACCGCGTGCAACCGGTCGGTGTGGCCCTGCTCCTCCGGATCGAACAGCGGCACCGCGATATTGCCGGCGTACACCGCGGCGAAGATCGAGACGACGTAGTCGAGCCCCTGCGGAGCGAGGATCGCCACCCGGTCGCCCGGCCGCGTCACCTGCTGCAGCCTGGCCGCCACCGCCCGCAACCGCACACCGAACTGCCGCCAGGTCAGTTCGTAGTACTCACCGTCGCGTTCGCGGGAGTAGTCGATGAAGCGGTAGGCGAGGTCGTCGCCGTTCTCCGCAGTGTGCTTGTCGACGAAGTCGATCAGGGTCTTGTCACCGCGGATCTTGATATTGCCCTGATCGTCCAGATAGTCGTCGAAGTTTTCGTCGATCATCGCCTCATCCTTTTCCAGCGCACCGGCACTCAGGCCGTGCAATGACACCGAACACAGGTCGATAGCGAAGCGTCGGGAAGGCTAGCAGGTGTGCGACCTCCCGGCGCTCAATAGCGGCCGAACGCGAGTGCGACGTTGTGCCCACCGAAGCCGAAGGAGTTCTTCACGGCGTAGTCGATACGCCCGCTCCGGGATCGGCCGCGCACGATGTCCAGATCGATGTCCGGGTCCTGGTTGTCCAGATTCAGCGTGGGCGGCACGATGCCGTCGCGCACGCTGAGCACGGTGATCACCGATTCGAGGGCACCGACGGCGCCGATCGAGTGGCCGAGGGCCGACTTGGGTGCGTAGACCGACGCGTGGTTGCCAACCGCCTCGGCGATCGCGCGCGCCTCGGCGGTGTCGCCGATCGGGGTGGCGGTCGCGTGCGCGTTGATGTGCGTGATGTCGCTCTTGAACAGTCCCGCGGTCTGTAGCGCCCGCGTCATCGCGCGCGCCGCGCCGGTGCCCTCGGGGTCGGGTGCGACCAGGTGGAATCCGTCCGAGGTGATGCCGGCGCCGAGCAGCCGCGCGTGGATGGTGGCGCCGCGCGCTTTGGCATGTTCCTCGGTCTCGACCACCATCATCGCGCCGGCCTCGCCGAACACGAACCCGTCGCGATCGGCGTCGAACGGGCGGGAAGCGCACTTCGGCGCGTCGTTGCGCGTGCTCATGGCGCGCATCATGGTGAACGCCGCGATCGCGAGCGCCTGGATCGAGCCCTCGACTCCGCCGGCGACCACCATGTCGGCGTCACCCATGACGATCATCTTCCAGGCGTTGGCGATCGCCTCCGACCCTGACGAGCAGGCCGAGACCGGCGTCGCCGCACCGGCCCCCGCGCCGAGTTCCAGCGCGACGCACGCGGCGGCGCCGTTGGGCATGACGGCCTGTACGGTGAGCGGCGAAACCTTGCGGTAGCCCCCGTTGCTCAGCTTGTCGCGCGCGTCGATGATCCCCTCGGCGCCGCCGAGTCCGGTGCCGATCGACACCCCGAGGCGGTTCTTGTCCACCTCCGGGCTGCCCGCGTTTCGCCAGACGTCGCGACCGAGCACAGTGGCCATCTGCTCGACATACGCAAGCCGACGCGTCTCGCCGGTGGAGAGGCAGGCCGAGGGCTTGACCTTCAGATGGCCGCCGATCCGCACCGGCAGCTCGAACTGGTCGATGAAGTCGTCGTCCAGGACGTCGATACCGCTCTCGCCGTCGAGCAGGCCCTTCCAGGTGGAGTCCACATCGCCCGCGATGGAGGTGGTCGCCGCGAGCCCGGTGACCACGACCGTAGGAAAGTTCCCATTTCTGGTGGAAGGAATCCGCATTCTCGCTCACTTTCCCTAGCGTCGCTCTGGAAACTTTGTCGAGCAATGGCAATTCGCGATCGCGCGCCACCAGTGGGACAGCCCGCGCGGACGGCACCGAAGCGCAGGCGGGTCAGCCTGCCCGCCTTTCATCAGGGCCGTGCATGTGATCGGCCCTGTGCATTATTGAGAAGAGCACGCCGATCGCAGTGCGTGACACGCGGACGGTACCAGGTGCCGGGTCGTTGGTCGCCTCGTTCGTCTATCGCCTCGGGTAACTCGAGTACCCTGCTCCCGGGCACGGGTCGCGCGTTCGGCGGCGTCTCGTCGTGGATGTTGAGGAAGGGAAGGCCGTTGACGGGCGCGCGGATGGTCGGGCTGTTCGCCGGAATCGGTGGACTCGAACTCGGCCTCGGCAGGCACGGATGGCAGACCGAACTGCTGTGCGAAATCGAGCCCGGCGCCCAAGGTGTGCTAGCGGCCCACTTCCCGGACGTGCCATTGCATTCCGACATCACCCGGCTGCGCGCGATCCCGTCGGGGACCGAACTGGTCGCGGCGGGGTTCCCGTGCCAGGACCTCTCCCAGGCCGGGCGTACCGCGGGCATCACCGGCACCCGGTCCGGCCTGGTCGACGAGGTGTTCCGACTGGTGCGCCGCAAACGCGGGCCACGCTGGCTGCTCATCGAAAACGTCCCATTCATGCTGCAACTCGGCCGCGGTGCGGCGATGCGCCATATCACCGGCGCGCTGGAGGAGCTCGGCTACACCTGGGCCTACCGGGTGGTGGACGCTCGCGCGTTCGGCCTGCCACAGCGCCGTCAGCGGGTGCTGATGCTGGCCTCCCGCACCGAGGACCCGCGTCCGGTGCTGTTCGGTGAAGACGCCGGGCTCCGAATGGTGGGCGACCCCGAGCGCGATCCGTGCGGCTTCTACTGGACCGAAGGGGTCCGCGGGCTGGGCTGGGCGGTGAACGCGGTGCCGACGCTGAAGGGTGGCTCGGCGCTGGGCATCGCCAGCCCGCCCGCGGTGCGACTGCCCTCCGGCGAGATCGTCACGCCGGGCATCGCCGACGCCGAACGCCTCCAGGGCTTCGACGCGGGCTGGACCACGGCCGCGACCGAGGTACCGGGCATTCGCAACGGTCATCGCTGGAAGCTGGTCGGAAACGCGGTGAGCGTACGGATGGCGGCTTGGGTGGGATCCCGGCTGGCCACGCCGCTGGACCCGATCCCAGGCGATCAGCCGCTGCCGACGGGCACACCGTGGCCGACGGGCACACCGTGGCCGGTCGCCGCGTGGGGGCGCGGCGGTGTCGCCCATCGGGTGCCGGTGTCCACCTGGCCGGTGCACGAGCCGTACGAAGACCTGACCCACTTCCTCACCGACGCGCGGTTGCTCTCCGCCCGCGCGACCGCCGGGTTCCTGCGCCGAACCGGTATGGGCAGCCTGCGTTTTCCGCCTGGTTTCCTCGCCGACGTGGAAAGTCACCTCAACCGAATGGGCGGCTGGGCAGCATGAGCGAGCGACCGCGCACGGACGCGGCCACCAGTGCGCGGATGGCACGCCAGCGGCGCACCGGGACCGATCCGGAACTCGCGCTGCGCCGAGAGCTGCACCGGCGGGGGATGCGCTATTTCGTCGATCGGGCGCCGATCAGCGGGCAGCGCCGCCGCGCCGACCTGGTCTTTCCGCGACGGCGCGTCGCGGTCTATGTGGACGGCTGTTTCTGGCACCGCTGCCCAGAGCACGCGACCGATCCGAAGAACAATGCCGAATGGTGGGCCGCCAAACTAGCGGGCAATGTGGCCAGGGATCGCGCCACCGACGCGGCTCTGATCGCCGCTGGCTGGCGTGTGGTCCGCGTATGGGAACACGAGGACGCGGTCGCGGCTGCCGACCGCGTCCAGGCGGCACTGCAGCCGCCGGGCTAACGGTGCCGCACCCGCACGAGTGAGCGCGGGGCATGGGCAGCCAGATAACCGGACACCACCATCACCGCCATCACCGCGATTCCGGCGGTGGCTGTCGCGAAGCCGAGCATGGGGACCTCCTCGAATTTCACCTGTTCCTACAGAGTGCTCGGCGAGCCTGGTAAGACCCTGTGGGCCGGGTGACAATGACGTGTGATCAGGCGATCCGCCGGGCCGCGCGGGCGAGCAGGACAATGGGGAGGTGACTGGTAGCCCGAAAGTCGCCGAGCGACGCGTGCGACTGGCGTCGGCGATAATCGCGTCGGCGATCGCGATCGCGGGGCTCTGCTATTCGTCCTGGGTGCTCGAGTTCGTGCTGAACATCGGCATCGACCCGGTCAACTCCTTCCTCAGCGAGCTCGACGCGGAAGGCAAACCGTACCGGCAGGTATTCGCTGTCGCCGACACGATAGTGGGAGCGGTGCTGATGCCCGCGGTGGTCGCTGGGCTGCTGCTGTTCCCGCGCCGCGGGTTCACCACGGCGGGCTGGATGGCGTTGTTCTGCTTCGGCGCGGCGACCATCGCCGATGTGCTGCTGCCACTGCACGACTGCGCTCCCGACGACAGCACGTGCGGCGGACCGAGCGCGCTGTTTCCCCAATTGCATCAGCCGCACGCGCTGTCGAGCACGCTGGCGGTGACTTCGATCGCGGTCGCCGCATTCGCGTTCAGCCTGGCCGCGCTCCGATACCACCGATGGCGGATCCTGCGCGAATTCGGTCTGGCCGTGCTGGTGGTCGGGTCGGCGGCGACGATATGGATGCTGGTCGCGGACAATCTGACCGGGAATTACGCCCTCGGGATCGCTCAGCGCATCCAGGTGGGGGCGATGTCGCTGTGGCTGCTCACGTTGGCCGCCGCCGTGATCCTGGAGGGGAGGGACTGGACCGACCCGACCTGATCGCCTACTACCCGACCTGCAGCCGAACAGTGTGGCGTTCGGTGCGCGCGGGCAGTTTCGCGGTGTCGACGAGCAGAATCTCGCCGGTGTCCTGCACGCCGCCCGGCAGCGTCTTCGGCTTCAGCCCGAACGGCGGCTGCTCGCCCGTGCTCGCGGCCAGACCGAAATCGCTGTCGTTGGCGATGTAGAGCGTCTTACCGCCGTCCAGGGTGGCGACGCCCTCGATCTTGTCGTGGCCGAAGAACGTTCCGGCCGGATTCAGCGTTCTGACCAGCGCGCCGAGATCGAGGTTCGTGGATTTGACGGCCGGGGTGATGCCCGCCTTGCTCAGCGCCGCGACGCCGTCGGCCGTCGGGACCGTGCCGACCAACGTCTCCACCGGCTTGCCGTCGACCTGGAGGCCGCGCTCCCGGTCGTACTGCGCGCCGGCGACCTTCGAGTCCGGGCCGATATCCGTGGCGGCAGAGATGTCTACGGTCCACAGCTTCTTGTCCGCCTTCGGCGCCGGACTGCCATCCCGTTCATCGACAAGGAAGGTGGTGGCGCTCAGAGCGGTGATCTCCGAGTCGGCGACCTTCGTGCTTTTCGGGTTCTCCAGGGGGAGCGCGATCTCCTTGACCGCTTTGGTCTTCAGATCCACGGTGACGATGCGGGTCATGGGCACGTCCTTGGCCGGTCCCGCCAGACCCGGGGTGTTCAGGCCGCTCTGCATCAGGCCGACAAGGGTAGCCCCGTCCGGCGTGATGGTCAGACCCTCCATGCCCTGGTTCGGTGTGCGCAGCGAAAGTTCCTTCGGCAGACCGCGTCCGGGGACGAGTCGTTCGAGCTCGATACCCTTGGCGTCGAAATGCACCAGAAACGGCCCGTATTCGTCGGACACCCAGAAAGTGCCATCCGGCAGCGCGACGAGGCCCTCCGGGTCGAGACCGTGATCGGTGGGTGGCAACACGTTTCCGGCCAGGTCCTCGATGGTCTCCCCGGTACTCGCGGAGACGTCCACCTGTCCGTTGAACGGAACGCCTGCGGTGGTACGCAACTCGATGGCCGCGCGCAGCACGGCGCGGTTGCCGACCAGCTGGAAACGGCCGATCTTCGGCACGAAGGTCGGGGTCGGCGCGATCTTCTCGTTCTTACCCGGCCCGTCCACGTTCGGACCGCGGTCGGTGAGCCCGTAGAACTCGTCCGTGCTGCCGGGCACCGGCGTCCATGCCGACCCGAAACCGCTGCCCTGCAGAGTAGTTCCACCGAGCTCGCCGAGGGGTGGAAGGTCGGTGGTGTACAACCGCACCGCGTCGGTGGTGGTCACCTCGATGCTGTCCGCACCTGTGTAGCCCGCGTTCGGCGTATAGACCAGCGCGCCGTCGGTGCGGCGGCTCAGCGTGCCATGAGCTGGGTCGGCGGTCGCGACCGCCGCGCTACCTCCGGTGTTCGCCAGCAGGTCGTCCAGGGAGATCACCAGCGGCTGGTCCTTGGCCACGGTGAAGTCGGTGGCCGGGTCCGCGGACGAGCAGCCCGCGGCCAACACGCCGACGCACAAGACGGCCATGGCGGCAATTCGCCGACGAGAATGAGCTTTCACCATCACTGCCTATCGCGTTGATCCGAAAATGGTCGAGACCCGAGTGAAGGTTCGGCGTACTCCAGCGCGTCGATGGCCCGTGCCATGCTGTGGCCATGAGCGATCGTGTGAACATCTCCTCGGGTTCGGAGTTCGAAGATATCGTCGGCTACTCGCGCGCGGTGCGGCTCGGCAATGTCATCGCGGTCAGCGGGACCACGGCCTCGGAGCCCGGCGGCACGGCCGTCGGCGGCGGCGACATCGGCGAGCAGACCAGGGAAACCCTGCGGCGCATCGGCTCCGCGCTGAACGAAGCAGGCGCGAGCCTGGCCGACGTGGTGCGCACCCGAATTTTCGTCACCGACATCGCACGCTGGCCGGAGGTCGCCAAGGCGCACGCCGAGGTGTTCGGCGAGATCCGGCCCGCGGCGGCCATGTACGAGATCAAGGCCTTGATCACCCCGGCTCTACTGGTGGAGATCGAAGCCGACGCGATCGTCGCCGACTGAGCCGAGTCGCTGACGACGGGTCCTGCCGGACCGCGCTTGCGTCGCCCGATGAACCATCGGCCGATCAGAACACCGGCGGCCGTTACGGCGAAGACCGGTCCGACCTGGTTCCGGCCCGTCTTCTGCGGCGAACCGGGTTTCGATCGCTAGGGTCGGAGCCGTGACCAGCACCGCTTCGCAGACACCCGTGCCGCTCGACACGGTCGCCGCGGCGACCGACCGGCTGCTCGACACCATCCGTGGCCTCAGCGATCAGGCCGTTGCCGAGCCCTCGCTGCTGCCCGGCTGGACTCGAGGCCATGTGCTCGCCCATCTGGCTCGCAACGCCGACAGCGTGGTGAACCTGCTGCTGTGGGCGCACACCGGCGTCGAAATCCCGCAGTACGCCAGTACTTTCCTCCGCGACAGTGACATAGAAGCCGGCGCGCCCCGTCCGCTGGCCGAGCAGCTCGCCGACAACGAGGCCGCCGCGAACCGCTGGCTCAGCCTGGCGCGCACCCTCACCGACGACGCCTGGCAGGCGGAGGTCCGCACTCGCCAGGGCCGCCCGGTTCCGGCGACCGAGGTGCGCTGGATGCGCCTGCAGGAGGTCGAGATCCACCATGTCGACCTGGACGCGGGCTACCGTCCGTCCGACTGGCCCGCCGCCTTCGTCACCCGCATCCTCCCCCAGGCAACCGCCGACCTGAACCGCCTCACCGCCGACACCTCGCTCGAGCCGTTCGCCGTCCAGGCCACCGATACCGATTTCACCGCCACCATCGGCACCAGCCCGGCCACCCACACCATCTCCGGCCCCGGCGCCTCCCTGGTCGCCTGGCTGCTCGGCCGCAGTGAGGGCACCGACCTGACCGGAACCTTGCCGACCCTCCCTGCCTGGAGGTGAGCCCCCGGACCCATCCCAACCGTGGGCCCAGGTTGCCGACGCTGACAACCTGGCTGACTCAGGGTTTTGTCGGCGTCGGCAAAATGGTGCGTCGCGCCGAACCGTGGGCACGGGGGCTACGGGTACCCCATCGCGCGCGGGACGTCACACCCACGTTGCGCGTTTCGACTCCAACATCCGTTCGACTTCGCTGACGCGCCGGTCGAGCCGTGAGGAGTTCACGCGGGCTGCGGCGCGGCGGGCACGCTCGGTGTTGGCTCGTGCGGCGTCGAGATCCCCGCTGCGGGCGTAGGCTTCGGCGAGCCAGGTCCGATACAGCGCCACTTCCCGGGCATGGCCGGTCGGGTAGTTCTGGATGGCGCGTGACAGCAGGGGCGCGGCTCGTGGTGCGTCGCTGAGTTCCACGAAGCACCGCCCAGCCATCACGTCGATTTCGGTGCGGTTGACCCAGTACACCCACTCCGGTTCATCAATGCCCGGCGACCGGGACTCGTAGGTGTCGTCGACGGCGTCCAGTGCACGACGTGTCGCGTCATGATCTCTTGCCCGTGCGTTCGCCCAGGCGACTCGTTCGAGCAGGAGGGTACGCACGATGGGGGTTGCGTTGGTTGCGCCAGCCACCGCGGTCCGGGCGAGTAGTGCGGCATCGGCAGGGTTACCGACATTCGCGATCTGGTAGGAGAGTGACGACAGCAGTTGCCCGGCGAGTGCGCGGTACCCTGCAGCGGTGGCGGCCGATACTCCGTCGAGGTAGATCCGTTGTGCGTCGAGGTAGCGGCCGGCGTCGGAGGCGACCCACCCAGCCAGTTGCGAGAGCTCCCCGATGGCGGTCAGCAGGCGTTGCCCGACTCGCTCGGTGTAGCTGGCTTCCAGAACGACGGCCTGTGCATCGATCAGTTCCTTGTGAACCACTGGGTGAAGGTCGCGTCCACCGATCGAATCGTCGAGGTGGCGTAGCTCGATCACGCGCTGCTCCAGAGCTCCGGCCAAATCGGCTCCGACTCTGCGTCCGGCAGCGGAATGTGTGACTGCCACTGAATCGGAGACCAGCCACTCGTGAGCGATGCGGACCGGGTCATCGGGGGGCGCGATGAGTGCGTAGACGGAGATGTTCAGCGCTTCGGAGTAGGCGGTGATGTGCTCGGGTCGGACCTGCCGTTGTCCCGTCTCGAGTGAGCCGAGCATCGACTTGCTGAAGTGGGTGCGGGCGGCGAGGGCGGCCAGGCTGACACCAGCGGACTCGCGAGCAGCGCGCAATCGGGTGCCGAGCGCCGTCGTATCGCCCGACTCGGGACGCTCCCCGGTATTGCCCATGCAGGTCATCGTATGCGTGGTTGTGGACGACTGTGGACGCGAATCCGTATCGGATGTGTTCGGAGAGCGGGACTCTCGATATAGCACTCGGCGCCGGGACGACGCCGCCCCCGAATCGGCCTTCCTCGGCGCCGAGTGCCCCAACCGACACCACAAGCGCCCGGGGGTATAGACAAGATGCCCATCGCTCTACTGATCGCCTTCACGGTGGCCGCTCTCATCTACGGCACGATCTGCTTCTTCGATCGCCCCGTGAGGAGCACTGAGACGTGCCATCCCGCGCCTGATATCCCGTACACGCCTGAGGATGCACATCTGGTGTGGCAGGCGCGTATCGGATGCGACACCGAAACATGCGCCGACAAGGCCGCCGCGCTCGACGTCCTCATCGAAGCGAAGGTCGTGAAGCCATGGCGGGCAGTCCGGTGATCACCCTCGCCGACGCCGAACAGTGGCGTCACTTCCACCAGAAATGCTGGCAGGACGGCATATTCCGTTCGCTGGAGCAGGCCGAGTTCGTCGTCAACGTCCATGGCGGACATGGTCCTACCTGCCTGCAATACCTCTCTGCGAGCGCGTACATCCTCGGTACCGGGGATGGGGCCGACCATGACTCGTGACAACGAGCCGATCGGCATTCGGCAGAGCTACATCGACGGCAGCCTGTCGATCATCGGCGCCGACGGCTGGCCCTACAGCCCGGAGGAAACCGCGGAGCTGTTCAGGGAAGCCAAATACGGCAACACTCTGGAGCTGCTCGAGCGGGTGCGTGACGGCCTGCGCGTGCTGGCGAGGCAAGCCGATGGCGCTCAGTAGATCGCAGGCGATGATCCTCGGCGCTCTGGCCCATGGCGAACCACTAACGACGCAGGAACTGAGCATCCGGACGGGTCTCGCGCCGACGGCCGCACGGGCCGCCGCTGCATCCCTTGCTCACGACGGGTGGGCATGGGGCACCGACCGGGTTCCTACCTACTGGCGGATCACGGACAGCGGCCGTCGTCTTGTCACGACACGCCCTTATCGCGAGTACCGGACCGCCAATGCCTGACCGTGAGGTCGGAGCCCTGCGAGACTGCCTGTGCAGGCCGAACCGTGACGAGGAGGCAGACGATATGGGCGAGATCCGCAATATGACGAAGGCCGAACTGAAGCAGCAGGAGCGCGACCAGCACGAACCAGCGTTCTTGAAATGGTTGGAGGGCCAGCCCGCAGCCCTAGAGCGGTTCCTCACCGAAGTCGCTCCCGACGTCGGCGCGCTGCCAGAACCCTATAGCCGCGAAGGGTTGCGGCTGGCCGTAGTAGCGGCTCGCGCGACATTCGACAACAGCGAGTCGGCATTCGCTCCCGAAAACGCTGAAGTGGCCGGACTTTTCGTGCGGCATTTCGGTGAGGTCTACATCCGCAGCTTCGAGGGCCACTGGGTGAACATTCCCGATAATGCCTCGCGCCCCGTCGAGTTCCTACCGTTGGTCAGCACCCCTTCGGGCGGCATCTGTATAGACCCGGAGGGGCAATTCGCCAAATCGTGGGTTAAACAGACCAGCAAAAGCGCGCCAGTCCACCCCGACGGATTACCAGTGTGGGTGTTCGACAACTGGCACAGGAATTACGAGAAATGGGTAACGGCAGGGCGACCCGACCGCGAAGAGTGGGATCGAATCGTCCGCGCTGACCTTTTGAAAAGGGCAAGTGAATTATAGTGAATACCGGGGGACATGAGCGCCAACACTCCAGATGATCTGACACCCGCCCAGCGTCAGCAGTACATCAATAACTACATCACCGGGAAGCTAGCCCGTGGCGAGATCCCGAGGTCACCCGCCGAATGGCTGCGCGCGAACGAGTTCTGGCAGAAGGCGGACATCCAGGGGAAGGCATTCGAAAAAGGGCTGGATGTCCTCCTCCATCTGCCGGAGCAGGGATACGAGGCCCACAAACAGTTCAAGGACAAGTCGACCGGGAAGTCGATCTTCGTAGATAGACACCTGCCAGAGGACAAGGCCAAAGACGATATTGCGGTCAGCCTTGAAGCAAAGACCGGCACGTCCAACAAGGACCGCCTGATAGATCAGCTCATAGGCTACCGTGCCCGACTCGAAGCTGGTGACAAAGTTTTGCTGTACATCCCGAAAGACAGGGTGGCTGATCAGCCCAAAGCGGCGCGGCAGCTGATCGAGCTGATGAAGCGTGACTTCCCCGAAAAATTCATTCTGCGCACCCCAAGCCCGAAGGCCACTCAGCGGATACTGGACGCCGGAATGAAAGTTGTCCAGCGGGAAGCGCAGCAGAAGCTGGAACAGAATCTTGCTAGGCTCCCAGCAGAACGAGACCCGATCATCTCCGTCAAAGACTTCGCGAAGTCCATCACCAAGGACATCCGCGAGGGTCGCGAAGTTTCTTTGGCGGAGCTGCGCGCGGCACACGAGATGCTGAACGATATTGCTGGCCAGCAGCGCCAAGAAGATCTTGACACAGCAGCGAAGAACGCCAAGGAACTCGGTAAAGGATTCCGAGACACCCACTCACTTGAGCAGCATCAGTTCGAGTTGGCGAAGGAAAAGAACTCTTCCCGAATGGTGTATGTCGACGCCGTGACTGTCGAGCTCCACAAGCGGCAGCGTGAGGAAATCGAGCGGGACGTCAAGGCGGTCAATCAGCAGGCGGCGGAGGCGCTGGCGCAGGGCAAACCGATCGACCACGAAGCACTCGCCAAGGCACACCTCACTCTCGGCAACGCGTTGGATGGGGTGACCCGAGAAGAGGACCGTTGGCTCGAGGGGCAGGCCGCAGACCTCGATAAGCAAGCGCAGCAAGCATTCCTCTCACACATGGTTGAGACACGTGAGGATCGCGACCGGGAACTTCACGCGCGGATCGCGCTCATCGGTCAGGAGGCCGACCGGATCAAGGCCGAGCGGGAAGCCAGCGCGAAGGCGGTCGCGGAGAGAGCAGCGCACGCCCAGGCGATGGAAGCGCGCTGGAAGGAGTTGCGGGACCTCGGCGTGTCGGAGCAGGTGATCAAGATTTCGGGTTTGGGCCAGGTGCCGTTGACACCCGCGCAGGAAGCCCAGCTGCGGGCGTCGCGCGAGGCGCGGGATAGTCACGCACCGGAGGTTCAACGCGGGGGCCGCGCCGCCGAGCGGGACGGGCGAGAGCGTGGGGGGCAGGGGCGAGACAGGTGGTGAATACCATCTGACGGATCGCATCAAGGTCGGCGCTGGGCTACAGCCCGTGGGACGACTACTGCACCCGCGAGTTCGGAACCTGGGCAAAAGCCGCTGAATGGCCCGTGCAGCGCCGAACACGCACCACCGAAGGGGGTGGGTACCCCGAAACCCCGGGATGCGGTGCGCGCCTATACCAATCGCGAGCATGTGAGTGGTCCGGCGCCAGGGCGGTTGTTAGAGCCGTTCGTGGATGTAGCGGCGTCGACCGGGTGCCGACCAAATGAGGTTCTGGGGCTTCGCTGGGGCGATGTCGACCTGTTGGGCGACCCGCCGACCGCCACGTTCGTGGGCACGCTTATCGACCACGGGAAGGTCGAGGATGAGCCGTTGCATTGGCAGGACGAGCGCAAGGGCGGCGCACCCGACCATACGGTGGTGCTGTCTGCGCTGGCCGTCGAGGCGCTGACGGTGCTACTCGGTGAGGCGGGGGTGGATGTCGAGACGTTGGCGACGCTCGCGGATAAGCCGGTGTTCGCCAACCGGGACGGCGGGTGGATGAGTCTTGCCAACCTACGTCGCGCACTGCGTGCCGCAACTTCCGGCCGACCTGAAGTGGGTCACTCCCTATTCGTTGCGGCGCACCGTGGCGACCGTGGTCCGTGACGACCTCGGCGTCGAGCAGGCACAGGCGCAGTTGTCACACGCGCAGCTGGCCACCACCGAGCAGCACTACGTGCAGCGACGTACCCATGGGCCCGATGTGCGTGCGGTGTTGGACCGATACAGGCAGGCCGGGGAAAGTACGGACTCGAAAGTAAGGGAAAAGTAAGGGATTTCGCCGATTGCTTTGATAAACGAAAATGCCTCTGACCTTACATTGCAGGTCAGAGGCTTTTCTTTGTGCGCCCGGAGAGACTCGAACTCCCAACCTTCTGATCCGTAGTCAGATGCTCTATCCGTTGAGCTACGGGCGCATGCATTTATTCAGTTGTACCCGGTTTCCCGGGTGTGGCGGAGGCGAGAGGATTTGAACCTCCGGTCCCCGTGAAGGGACAACTCATTAGCAGTGAGTCCCATTCGGCCGCTCTGGCACGCCTCCTGGAGCCTTCTCTTCGAGGGCACCGGTCCTTTCGAACCGCCGAGCAGCAAGGTTACAGGAGCCACCCTCCAGATCACAAAACGGCTGGTCAGCGTAGGTTGCTGTCGAACCAGTCGAAGATCCTGGTCTGCGAAGCGACGGCATTGATGTCGTCGTCGGCCTCCGGGCTGTCGACGCGGTGATGCAGACCCGGGTAGCTGACGACGAGGCTGGCGACGGCAGCCCGGGCGGTCGCGTCGCGCAGCTGGTCGACCTGGGCGGGCGGGGTGGCCGGGTCGTCGGCGCCGAACAGGCCGAGCCACGGCGCCTGCAGGTTGGGGGCCGCGCGAACCAAGGCGTCGGCCTGGTCGGTGAGCGGCTCCACAATGCCGGGCGCCGCGACGCTCACCGCCGCCCCGATCGGACGGTTGGTGGCGACCAGGAAGGCGGCGGTTCCCGCGGAGTCGAAGCCGAGCACACCGATGGTGTCGGGAAACACTCCTCGCCGAGTGAGCCAGTCGAAGCAGGCGTCGAAGTCGTCGAACAGCTGGTGTCCGAAGACCGCGCCCCCCAATTCACCGTCCACCCGGTGGAAGAGGTTGGGTGCGATGACCGTCCAACCCTCACTGGCCAGCGCGTTCATCAGGTCGCGCACGGCGCCGGTGACCTCACGGGACTCGTGCAGCAGCACGATCCCGCCGCGGGCGTTGCCCTCTGGCTCCGCCACGGTGATGGGCACCTGCGCATGGGCAGTTGACCGCTCGTCTTCCACATCGCCGCCCCGCAGCGGGGCCAAATCGTCGTAGGTGCCCGACATGAAACCAGCGTAGGGCGAGTTCCCGATATTCGGTAGAATTTGCATGTCAGTGGCTATCGCCCAGAGAATTTCCGGTGCACCCGATCGGACTTTCCGGCGCGCGGACTAGGGTCGGACTGTGACACCGCAGATCCGGCCGGACCTCGATTCGATCCCGGCGTACATCCCTGGCCGCAGCCGTCCCGGCGCGGTCAAGCTGGCCAGCAACGAGACCACCGTCGGTCCGCTGCCCGCCGCCGCCAAGGCGATCGCCGAGGCGGCCGAGCTGGCCAACCGGTATCCGGACAATCAGGTCACCGAACTGCGCACGGCGTTGGCCGACTTCCTCGGTGTGGGATTCGCCAATGTCGCGGTCGGCTGCGGCAGTGTGGCGCTGTGTCAAGAGTTGGTGCAGATCACCTGCGCCGCACCCACCGACGAGGTGCTGTTTGCTTGGCGCTCGTTCGAGGCATACCCGATCGTGACCAAGGTAGGCAACGCCACCGCGGTGCAGGTGCCGCTCACCGCCGACCTGGTGCACGATCTGGAGGCACTGGCCGCGGCAGTGACCGAGCGGACCAAGCTGATCTTCGTCTGCAACCCGAACAACCCGACCGGCACCGCCGTCGGGAAGGCGACGCTGATCCGGTTCCTGGACGCGGTTCCGCCGCACGTGCTCGTCGTGCTGGACGAGGCCTACTACGAGTACCTGCGACTGGACCCCGAGGACCGCCCGGACGGCGTCGAGCTCGGCAGGACCCGGCCCAATGTGGTTGTGCTGCGCACCTTTTCCAAGGCTTACGGGCTGGCCGGGCTGCGGGTCGGCTACGCGGTAGGCGATCCCGCGGTGATCACGGCGCTGCTGAAGGTGCATATCCCGTTCAGCGTGAACCAGGTAGCCCAGGCGGCGGCGATCGCGTCGCTGGAGGCACGGCACGAATTGCTGGACCGCACCGACCTTCTCGTCACCGAGCGCGAGCGGGTACGCGACGTACTGGTGGCCGCGGGCTACCGGGTGCCGCCGAGCGAGGCGAACTTCGTCTGGCTGCCGCTGGGCGAGCTCAGCGCGGAGTACGGCGAAGCAGGCGCGGAGGCGGGAGTGCTGGTGCGGCCGTACGGCACCGACGGCGTGCGGGTCACCATCGGCGACCCGCACGAGAACGAGCTGTTCCTCGGCTTCGCCACCGATCCCGCGGTGCTCACGCGGTTCCTGGGTTAGCGGACGCCGAGCGCGCCCGCGATGGTCGGCCAAGACAGGGCGAGCTCGTCTTCCCAGTATGGCCAGGAGTGTGTTCCGGTCGCCCTGAAATGCGCGGTCACCGGAATGCCGAGACTGCGAAGCCGCTCGGCGAGCCTGCGGGTACAGGCGTTGGTCGCGGCCTCCAGCGGCCCGCCGAAGCCGATGGCACTGACCACGTCCAGGTCCGGGGTGCCAGGCACATCGTGCACGCCGGGCACACCGCTGCCGACCGATAGGTAGATCGTCTTGCCGCGCAACGCGTCCGCGTGCAGCGTGACGTCGTGGGCCAGCCAGTCCGGGTCGTCCGGCTTGCCGAACATGTTGTCCGGCTCACCCTGGTAGGTGGCCACCACGGCACGCGCCTGCGCCTGGCCGATGTCGGTGCCCGTCGAGAAGCAGCCGCTGTGCGCCCCGATCGCGGTGTAGAGCGTCGGATGCCGGAACGAGAGCATCATCGCGGCCTCGGCGCCCATCGAGACGCCCATGACCGCGTTGCGCCCGTTGCCGTTGAACTTCGCGTCGATCAGTGGGGGCAGCTCCTTGGTCAGGAACGTCTCCCACATGTTTGTGCCGAGCACCGGGTCGGGGCGCTGCCAGTCGGCGTAGAAGCTGGCCGGACCGCCGACGGTGAGCACGACGTTGACGTCTTTGTCCGCGTAGAACCGGTCGGCGTGGCCGAGCCGGGTCCAGTTGTTGCTACTGCCGTCCGCACTGCGACCGTCGAGCATGTACACCGTCGGACGCGGGTGCGACTGATCGCTGGGCAGCAGCACCTGCACCTCGACTTCACGGCTCATCGCGGGCGAGGCGACGAAGACCCGCAGCCACCGATCGTTGATCGGCTCGATCCGCTTGATCACCGGCGTCGAGGGCTGCTTCGTGGTCGGCTCGGCCGGACCGGGGCCGTCCGAGGATCCCGTGCTCACCGGCGGAGGGGCCGGGGGGACGGCCACCGCTTGGGGAGCACCGAACACCACCGCACCGGAAACGAGTGCGGCGCCTGTCAGGGCGCTGGAAACCCAACGCCGCATCCCGCATCGAGCCAGCATGGGGACCATCCTGCCAGAGACGTCGGTGGTGGGTCGTAGACCGTCGCCATGTCGGGAAAAGAGCGGGTCGGGCCGAACCTCGCGCTCACGACGCGGCGAGGCGTCTTGCGAGCTCGGTTCCACTGCGGCCAAGCGCCACACGACAATCGTGACCGCCCAGGTAAGCACGAAAGACCCACGATGATGTAACGGAGATCACCCAGGTCGAGGTTCGGCGAACTCGCCGCGGCGCATCTGCCGGAACACCCGCCACTTTCCCACCAGCGAGGCCGGATTCAGCAGATCGATGAGGATCAGGAAGGTGCCGGACACGCTTGCGCCCCATAGTCCGGTCCACTGTTGCGGCACCGAGTCCTCGTCTCCCATTTCGGCCGCGAGCGAGCAACGCGACGAGCACGAACACCAGGCTGGAATGGCCGAGCGCGAACCAGAAACTACGGTCTGGACGTTTGTTTCCATTTTCCGCCACCAGTTTTCCGCGTGGTGTTGTCGATCGCGGCGATGCGGTCGCCGTCGAACGCGTACCGCATGCCCAACGTGTATGCCGTCACGCCGAGCCCGACACCGAACAGCGACCCTGAACAGGTATGCCCGGCTGCCACGAACAGCGGCGGTGCCCCCAGCCGACGATATGGAGGGCGACAACGCTATTCGCCATCCCGATGACGCTGCGCACGAGCAAACCCTCCACTCACGAAAAGCAGCTCAGGTCGACGCTACTCGACACAGCGTGATCCAGGCTCCCACTTGGGCCGATCCAGCAAATCCAGCAAATCTTGGCACACGACCAGAACACCGGCCGTACGCTGAACGCCGGGCCGCTTCCGGGCATGAAAAAGGGTGGGCATAATGTCGTATCGGCACCGAGGCCATCTCACTGCGCACACTCGCGGCAAGCGAACCGGCCGCTCGGTACGGAGCCGCGGAAGACCCACTGTTTCCCGGGCGATCCCCGGGTAGAAGCTATTTTGTGGCATCCTAGTGGCACACGCCTGCGCGGGCCACGCGCAAAGGGCGGTGCCCGGTGCGCAACCGCGCCAATTCTCTGCTCGAACTCGTCTGTTTCACCGCAGCACCTCTGCCCGACCGGAGAAAAACGTGAATTACGTGTTACCTCTGTCATCGATCGAGAAGATTCCGGACACAAAACCTTTCAGTATGGATCTGAAACGCCGGATGCAGGAATGCGACGAATTCTTCCTGCTGCCCGAGCTGGCGCACCTGGTTCCCCGGCGTCGCCGCGCTGCGCTGGAGCAGCTCGAACAGACCGGCGGCTATCTGCAGACCGCCGAGGAGATCCTCATCGGAGCCAAGCTCGCTTGGCGTAATCACGCCCGCTGCGTCGGCCGAAAGCATTGGCGCTCGTTGAAATTGCTCGATGCCCGACGTGTACGGTCCGCGCGTGACCTGGCCGAGGTCTGCTGGCAGCACCTGCAGATGGCCACCAACGGCGGCGCCATCCAGTCGATGATCACCGTCGGCCCGCCGCGCCAGCCGGACGGACGCGAGTTCCGCATCATCAATTCCCAGCTCATCCGCTACGCGGGTTACCGCAACGGAGACGGCACGGTCATCGGTGACGCCGCCAATATCGCGCTCACCGAGTTCGCCACCGAACTCGGATGGCGCGGCGCCGGAACACCCTTCGATATCCTTCCGCTGCTGATCAGCACCCCCGACGAGCCGATACAGTGGTTCGACATCCCGCCGGAGCTCGCGCGCGAAGTGCAATTGGAGCATCCGGAGTTCGACTGGTTCGCCGAGCTCGGCCTGCGCTGGCACGCGCTGCCCGCGGTGTCGAATATGAACCTCGAGGTCGGCGGGGTGACCTATCCGTTCGCGCCGTTCAACGGCTGGTACTTGGGCGCGGAGATCGGTGCCCGCAATCTCAGCGACACCAACCGCTACAACATGCTCCCGCTGATCGCCGAAATGATGTGCCTAGACACCCGATCCGAGCGGAACCTGTGGCGCGATCAGGCACTGGTCGAACTCAATCGCGCAGTGCTCTACAGCTTCCGCAGGGCGGGCGTGTACATCGTCGACCACCACACCGTGGCTAAACAGTTCTGCGATCACGTCAAACGCGAGGAGGCGGCGGGCCGCACCTGCCCCACCGACTGGACCTGGATCAACCCGCCCATCTCCTCCGGGCTGACCCCGACCTTCCACCGCTACTACGACCCGCCCGACTTGGACATCCGTCCCAACTTCGTCCGACGGGACGAAGGGATTTGAGACCTGTCGCCCCCACAGTTGCTTCATTCGTCCGGTCGAATCTGCTGCGATCGAGGCACAGAGCTCTTCCGGCGGATAGGACGACTGCTTCACTCGGTATCCAGCGCTCGAATTGCGGCGTCGCAGACAAAATTCGGCTGCGTGGGCGCGGCAACGGGGTCGCGATCGGAGGCAGGTGAACTCACGGCTCAGCCGCCGAGCAAATGAACACGGCCGGCCGAGACGTGAGTGAGCGTTCAATGGCGTGGGGTCAGAACGAAGACCGGGATCTGGCGGGTGGTCTTGCTCTGGTAGTCGGCGTACGGCGGATACGCCTCGACGGCGCGCTCCCACCACTGCGCCTTCTCCTCGCCGAAAACCACGCGGGCGGTGTAGTCGTTGGTGACGGTGCCGTCCTGCAACTCGACGTGGGGGTGGGCGATAATGTTGTAGTACCAGACCGGATGCTTGGGCGCTCCAGCCAACGAGGCGACTGCGGCATATTCACCGTTGTACTCGACGCGCATCAAAGGGGTCTTGCGTAGTTTGCCGGTCTTGTTGCCGATAGTGGTCAGCAGAACGACCGGCATGCCCGTGATCGTCATGCCCGCCGTGCCACCGGATTCCATTATTCGCTCGGCCTGATTCGCCGCCCAGTCCATGGTGCCGCGTTCATATTCGCCGGTCAGTGGCATGGTGATCGTCCTTCGTATTCAGGCGGCGTATGGCCGTGCGGCCTTGGCGTCCCGCAGCGCGTGAGCCCACCAGATGACCTGGTCAAGCAAGGTTTTGGCCGCAATGGTGGCAGCTTCGGGCTCTTCGAGTTCTCCTTCCTCGTCGAACTGTCGCCACGCGCCGTGGAAGCTGACCGTGTCCCGGGTGGTTACGGCATGCAATTCGGCAAAGACCAGGCGCAGGTGTTCTACCGCGCGAAGGCCACCGGACATGCCACCGTAGGAGACAAAGGCAACCGGCTTGGCGTGAAACTGCGGGCCATGCCAATCGATGGCATTCTTCAGTGCCGCTGGATAGCTGTGGTTGTACTCCGGGGTCACTATCACGAAGGCGTCGGCGGCGGCGAGGCGCGGTGTCAACTGGTTCAGCGCCTGCCGCACCTGGACCGGCGGCGACGTCGATGGCGCGGTCGATCCGAGGGGCACCTCGGCCAGGTCGATGACGTCGATATCGAGATCGTCGCGCAGCCGGGCCTGAGCCGCGAACCAGGTGGCTACGGTGGGCGCGAAGCGTCCTTCGCGGACGCTCCCGATAACGATGGCCAGTCTTATTGTGACGGGCGACATATCAGTGTTCCTTTCTGCGCGTCCGTCTGTCATCAGGAGCCGACCACAGCTTCGCTCTGCAGTGGTGACACCCCGACGGGAGTGTTCTGCGCTGCCGCCAGCCACCACCGCCCGCCCCGTTCGACCAGCACATACATCGCCATCTCCGAGAACCCGTCGGTATCGGTTGCCTCCCTGCGAATCTGCGTTACCAGCACACCGGGCGCGGGGGTGCGTACGGCGACCACCTCGAATCGTGACCGCGGTGCGACGTTCGCCGCCATCAGTCGGTGGTGGAGCGTGTTCAGTTCGGCATATCCGGCCACACTTGCCCCGAAAGGGCTGCCCCACAAAACGTCTGCCGCGAAGTCGGAGTCGTATCCGTCGGCGTCGCCGGCCGCACCGGCCCGCTGCAATCCGGCGGCGAACTCGGCCGCCACCTCATGCGCCCTCGCAGCAGCCTCCGGATCACTCAGAGTAGGTCGAGCATCCATTTTCCATCCTTACGTCGGCCACTGATCAATTTGAGTACAACGTACTCGAATCAGGGCGGACAATTCAAGTACGATGTACGCAAGAACGAGGAGGTCGATGTCGAGCCAGCAGAACACGACAATCTGGATACGCCCAGAGGAGCTGGAGCGCTCAGGGCCGGGTCGTCGACCTGGCTACAGCAGGGCCCAGATCACCCAGGCTGCCGTCAAGGTCGCCGACGAGGAGGGCCTGGATGCCGCGACGATGCGGCGGATCGCCGCCGAACTCGGCACCGGCGCCATGTCGCTGTACCGATATGTGACCGGCCGCGACGACCTGGTCGACCTCATGATCGATGCCGTCTTGGGCGAGGTCGACCTCCCCGCACGGCCGAGCGGAGATTGGCGCTGCGACCTCTCGCTCGTCGCTGAGCAAACCCGCGCGGTCGGGTTGCGCCATCCTTGGCAGATCGCCCTCGCCAATCGGCGCCCCACCCTAGGGCCGAACTCTTTGCGCGTGCAGGAATTCGCGATGTCCGCACTCGATGGCTTCGGGCTGGACATCGACGAGATCGCCAGCCTGGTGGGGATGGTAAGCGACTACGCCCACAGTGCCGTCCATCGCGAGATCGGATGGCTGGAAGAGGCTCGCCGCACGGGCATGGATATGGCCGAGTGGATGAGTGGTTACGTCGGACCATATGTCGCCCGGATCGTCGCCTGCGGACAGTACCCGATGTTCAATCGTTCGATCAGACAGGCGCGGATCCCGCATCTGCCCCCGGAAGCGCGCTTCCGGTACGGGCTCGACCATGTGCTCAACGGCATCGCCGCCGGCCTTCCGGACCAGCGCAGGCAGACCGTGCCGGTCCCAGACGAGGCACAACACTCGTGCGCGCAGCATCGACAGGCCGATCCGTCCTGACCGCTGCCGATATTCCTCGGGGGACATGTTTGCCGGTCAACGCCGCCAAGTCTAGGTCTCCAGCGCCCGTAGTACAGAGTCGCAGACGAAGATTCGGTCGTACCGGCCCTCGACGCGCTGACGCAGGATTCCCAGTTCGACCAGCTTCTTGATGCCCTCATTCGCCGCCTGGTACGACACGCCGTGAAGCTCTGCCGCGAGGGTGGCGGTCAGCATCGGATAACCGATCAGATCCTGCGCGATGGCCACCCCGACGCTGTCTCGGCGGAGGTGGTCGACTTTCGCCCGAAACTCTTCACGAAGTTCCGCCAATCGCAGCGCACGCGCCGCGGTCTCGAGAGATTCTGCATGTACGGCAGCGGAGATGAAAGAGACCCAGTCATTCCACCGACCAGTCAACGATACGTTGAGCAGTCCGTTCTGATACTCCTCTCGATTCGTCTCCAACCAGGACGAGATGTTGAGGATTGGGAATCGCAACTCGCCCCTCACGACGAGTTGCAGCAGAGCGATCAGACGCCCTAGGCGGCCGTTGCCATCTGTGAACGGATGAAGTGCCTCAAACTGGTAGTGCGCAAGAGCCACTCCCACTAGCGAAGGTATGTCCGACGGCTCCCGTACCCATCGTTCCCACTCGATGAGCCCGTCTCGAAGCAGATCACCAGCTGGGGGCGGCACAAACCGGGCATTGCCGACCCGCCCACGCCCTACTCCGATGAAGACCTGAGTCTTGCGAACGCTTCCCGCGTCCGGTCCGTCGCTCCGTGTTCCGCGCACAAGGATCGCTTGCAGATCCTCGAGAAGGCGCACGGTGATCGGCCGCCCTTCCGCTACCCATTGGTACGCGCTCTCGGCGGCGCGCACATAGTTCTGAACTTCGCTGACGCTGCCGGACAGTTGGTTGGCCTCCAAGAAGTCGGCTTCCAGCACATCTGTGAGCGCCGCGTAGGTTCCTTCTATCGCGGACGTGCTGACAGCTTCTTGCCGCGTCGTCGGTCGCACGAGCAGTGCCGGATTCGGTAGCTTGGCCGCTGCCTCATCCGCACGGGCCATTGCCGCCGTTGCGTCGACAACGAGCGACCACGTCCGCATCGTCAACTGCACCGACGATGGCAACGGGTCGGGCACGTAGGCCGAGCACGAGAACTCCTCGTCGAACCGTCGATCGAAGCCGTTCGTAGGGACAAGCCGTCCGATCGGACTTCTTTGCATGGCGTTGACATCCACAAGACTTAAGGATACAGCGTTAAGCTTGAATTTAAGGCCGACCTTTTCAAGTTAGCCGAGATAACCTTGAGTGCGGCGAGGGAATTTCAAGGTTAGAACGCAAGCCTTCAGCAGGTCGATAACTCATCCGCGCCGCCTCCTCGTCTCTTCGGCCCAGCCTTATGGCCGGTGCTGACCGACCATCTGACGTCGACAGTCTGGGCCATCGATCCCACACGAAACGTCGAAGTGGCGCGCTTCAGCACGCCGCGAACGGCCATCCAGAACTCGCGAGCGAACAATCCGCGTCGCGATCACCCTGATACGCAGACCGATCCCTCTCCCTGGGTCAGCAGCAAGGGAAACAGCGGAGACGGAGGGATTTGAACCCCCGGTCGCTCTCGCGACGCTCGCTTTCAAGGCGAGTGCATTCGGCCGCTCTGCCACGTCTCCAGGCACCTGATCGTAGCGGACCGTTCAGCCGGGCCGCGTTCCGATTTCCTTGTCGACGCGTCCGAAGACGTCGGCTATCACCTCGAGCTGGGCCGGACTGAGCAAATCGATGAAGTCACGGCGAACGGCGTCGACATGGCCGGGGGCGGCGGCTTCCAGTCGGCGCATACCCTCGTCGGTGAGTTCGGCGAGGACGCCACGGCCGTCCTCGATGCAGGTGCTGCGGCGCACCATGTGCTGGTCTTCGAGCCGCCGGATCTGATGGGTCAGCCTGCTGCGCGAAGACAACACGCCGTCGGCCAGCTCACTCATCCTGAGCGAGTGGCCAGGGGCCTCCGAGAGCAGGACCAGGATCCGGTATTCGGCGACGCTCAGGTCGCTGTCACGCTGCAGCTGCCGGTTCAACGCCGTCATCAGTCGCATGTGGCCGTCCATGTACGCGCGCCATGCGCGCTGCTGCGCAGGCGTGAGCCATCGCGGTTCGACCACCACACGAACGCTTGGTTCGGGATGCACGGTCGTTATTCTATGCCCGGCGAACTGCGAGAATCCCGAGTAACGCAGGTCAGCGCACAGTGGAGACGAGTGAGCGGTTCACTGCGGCGATATCGGCACATCCGGAGAGGCCGAGCACCGAGTCGAAATCAGCGAGCAGCGACCGCAGCGCGTGTCGCATGCCCGCGGCGCCCGCGATGCCGAGCCCGTAGGCCCACGGCCGCCCGTACAGCACCGCCTTGGCGCCCAGCGCCAGCGCGACGATCACGTCGGAGCCGGTGCGCACGCCCGAGTCGAACAGCACGTCGGCACGGTCGCCGACGGCAGCGACCACCGCGGGCAAGGCGTCCAGCGCGGCGACCGACCCGTCCACCTGGCGGCCGCCGTGGTTGCTCACCACCACCGCGTCCGCACCCGCGTCCACCACTTGGCGCGCGTCGTCGGGGTGCAAGATGCCCTTCACCGCTATCGGCAGATCGGTCCACTCGCGCAGATGTGCCAGGTCCGCATGCCGCAGCGTGTGGTTGCCGAACAATCCCACCCAGGTGAGGATCGCCACCCGCATGGCCTCCTCGCTCTCCTCCGGTGGGGAAGGCAGCTTGGCGCGGAACACCGGATCGGACAGGTAGTTGGCGATACCTTTGCCGTGCAGGAACGGCAGGTGAGCCAGCTCCAGGTCGCGCGGGCGCCAGCCGAGGTTCGGGGTGTCGACGGTGACCACGATCGCCTTCGCGCCCGCGCGCTCGGCTCGCCGGACGAACGAACGGGCCAGGTCGTTGTCCGCGGGCCAGTACAGCTGATACCACCACGCTCCGGCCGCCGCGCCGACGTCTTCGATGGTCGATGAGGCCGCCGTGGACAGCACCGTGCCGATACCGAGTTCTTTGGTCACCTCCGCGGCGACCACCTCGCCGCTCTCGTGCAGCAGCTCCAAAACCCCGATCGGCGCGGTGAGCACCGGAGCGGCCAGCCGCGTCCCGAGCACCTCCACCGACAGATCGCGTGCGCCTGGCCCCGTGGTGCCGCGCAGCATCCGCGGCAGGATTCGGTATCGGTCGAAGGCGGACCGGTTGGCCGCTGCGGTGCGTTCCGCCGACGCGCTGCCCGCCACGTAGGCGAACGCCGCCGGGTCCAGTCGCTCCCGCGCGTGTTGCTCCAAACCCGCGGCGGTCATGGGTAATTCGGGCGTCGCGCCACCGAGGCCGCCGAGGTAGATCTCGTTCTGAAAATCGATGAAACCACCGCTCACCACCGGAACGGTAGTCCCTGGCCGCGGTAGCCGCAGCTTGCTCGCCAGATTGCGTTTCACCTGATGTTCCCGCCCCGGCGCAACCCGGCCGACCACTGTTCGCACGCCGAGCAGGGGGTCCGCGCGCAGCCGTCCGGACAGCCGGAGCACTATGGCACGGTGCGTGCTATCAACCTGACCGGTTTCGGCGGACCAGAGGTGATGCAGTGGGCCGAGGCCTCGGCTCCTACGCCCGGCCACGGCGAGATGCTGATCGAGGTGGCCGCCGCCGGCGTCAACCGCGCCGACCTGCTGCAACGCCAAGGCCACTACCCGCCCCCTCCAGGCGCCAGCGAGATCATCGGCCTCGAATGCTCCGGCGTTATCGCCGAACTCGGCGACGGCGTGCGCGATTGGCAGGTCGGCGACCGGGTGTGCGCGCTGTTGTCCGGCGGCGGCTACGCCGACCGGGTCGTGGTCCCCGCAACACAGGCGCTTCCGGTTCCGGACAGCCTCGACCTGGGCGCGGCGGCCGGACTGCCCGAGGTCGCGGCCACTGTGTGGTCGAACCTCGTGATGACCGCGGGGCTGCGCGCGAACCAGCTGGTGTTGATCCACGGCGGGGGCAGCGGAGTGGGCACGCACGCAATCCAGGTGGCCAGGGCGCTGGGCGCGCGCGTCGCGGTGACGGCAGGTTCGGCTGAAAAGCTCACGCGCTGCGCACAACTCGGGGCGAGCGTGCTGATCAACTACCGGGAGGACGATTTCGTCGCGGCGGTGCGCGCGGAGGAGTCGGGCGCGGGCGGCACCGGCGCCGACATCATCCTCGACAACATGGGCGCGGCCTACCTGGCGCGCAATGTCGACGCGCTGGCCGCACACGGCCGACTGCTCGTGATCGGCATGCAGGGCGGAGTCAGCGCGCAGCTGAATCTCGCTGCGCTGCTGCGGAAGTGGGGCACCGTCCACGCAACGAACGTGCGCGCGAGACCCGCGACCGGTGTAGGCGGCAAGGCGGCGATCGTCGCGGAACTGAACCGGCACCTGTGGCCGTTGATCACCGAGGGCACCGTCGTGCCCGTCATCGACGCCGAGCTGCCGATCGCCGAAGCGGCCGAGGCGCATCGACTGCTGGACTCCGGCGAAGTGTTCGGCAAAGTGGTGCTACGGGTGAAAGAGCTCTGAGGGCTGCGAGTTCCGCCGATCACTCCAGCGTCACGAGCGCCCTGCCGAGCTGATCGATCTCGAACCTGGTGGTGTAGGGCGCGAGGCCGATGGTCACCGCGCCGCCCTCGTCGTTGACACCCAGCGCGTCGAGCAGCCTGCTGCCGCCGTGCACCCCGCTCAGCGTGCCGATCCGGTTGTCGGCCAGCTTGGCCGCGACCTTCTCGGCCTGCATGCCCGCGAGAGTGAAACTGACGGTGGGAATTCGGGTGGAAGCGCGCCCGATCACAGTGAGGTTCGGGACCCTGTCCAGCACGTCCATCAGGTGCTCGAACAGCTGGTCGTGGTAGTCCTGCAGCGAGGTGATCGACATTTCCAGGCGCTCGCGCCTGGTGCCGTGCGCGCGGTCGTCGAGCCCGGCGAGAAAGTCGATCGAGGTGGTGAGCCCGGCGAGCAGCGCGTACTGGTGCCCGCCCACCTCGAGTCGCTCGGCGCCCTTGGCATAGGGGTTCAACGACATCGAGGGAATCCGGTCCAGAAATGCCGGGTCACGAAATACCAGCGCGCCGATCTGCGGGCCGCCCCATGCCGGCGCGCTCAGCGCGACCACGTCGGCGTTCAGTTCCTCGATGTCGATCAGCGCGTAGGGCGCCGCGCCGAACGCGTCGGCCACCAGCAGGCCGCCCACTTCGTGCACCCGGTCCGCGGCCACCCGGACGGCGGGTGCGGAGCCGACGATCGGCGAGGCGGCGGTGAGCGCCACCAATCGCGCGGTCGGCCCGATCAGCTCCTCGAACTGCCAGGACGGCATCTCGCAGGTCTCGATCTCCACCTCCGCCCAGCGCACGTGCGCGCCGTAGCGGTTGGCGATGCGCAGCCACGGCGCGACGTTGGCCTCGTCGTCCAACCGGGACAGCACGATGCCGGTGCCGAGCCCGAGCCGCGAGCTGAGCGATTCGGCGAGCCAGGCCAACAAGACCGCCCGGTCGGGGCCGAGCACGACGCCTGCTGGATCACCGCCGACCAGGTCTGCCACCGCCTCGCGGGCCGCGTCCAGAATCGCCGCGCTGCGCACGGCGGCGCCGTGGCGCCCGATATGCGAAAATGACGAAGTCCGGAAACCTGTTGAGACAGCACGGGATACCGCATCCGGAACAAGCATGCCCGCTTGTGGGTCGAGATGGATCCAACCGTCGCCCAGGGACGGTATCAGGCCCCGAACCCTCGCGACGTCGTATGTCATGTTGGCCACTCTAAGGGCAGCGGGCGAGCCTGTGTAACCGCGTTCCCCTCCGCATTCCGGCGGGAGCACAGTGACCTGGGACTCAGCATGGCAACCGACTTTCGACAAATCCGAACCACACGACCCGGACAGGATAGAACGCCATCGCCGCGCCGCGAGGCGGACCGGGCAACCCCGCCGACCCGGCCGGCCACCGGTGCCGGGAGCACCCGCTTAGCGTGTTCGGAGCGAACGCGACATGATAGGGGTCATGACGCACTCGGATGAGGGACCGGACCACATCGTCGTTGTCGGGCCGGACGGCAGACCGTTGGTCCTCCCAGCGGAGGCCGGGTCGGAGGCGCCCTTCACCGCTCAGGTGGTGTCCGATGACGACAAGAAAGACGACTCGAACGGCAGTGACGACGCCGGCGAATCGCTCGCCGACATGGTCGAGCAGCCCGCGAAGGTCATGCGGATCGGCACCATGATCAAGCAACTGCTCGAGGAGGTGCGCGCGGCTCCGCTCGACGACGCCAGCCGTAGTCGGCTCAAGGAGATCCACAAGTCCTCGGTACGCGAGCTGGAACAGGGTCTTGCCCCCGAGCTGCGCGAAGAGCTCGAGCGGCTCACGCTGCCGTTCACCGATGACGCCGTCCCGACCGACGCCGAGCTGCGAATCGCGCAGGCACAGCTGGTCGGCTGGCTGGAGGGCCTGTTCCACGGCATCCAGACCGCGCTCTTCGCACAGCAGATGGCCGCACGGGCACAGCTCGAGCAGATGCGTCAAGGCGCGCTGCCACCCGGCCTCCACGCCGCCGACCCGCGCGGCGGCCATGGCAATCATGTCACCGGCGGTTCCGGTCAGTACCTCTGACACCACCCGATCCGCGTGTGCCACGCGGGTCGATAGGAAGCCGCAAGGGTAGTGTCGCACCGTGCCCGCCGCTGCCGCTCGCTCCGACTCGGTATCCGAACCGAGTGCGGTGCGTCCTGAAGAGAGCTCAGTTGGTTCCGATGACCAAGCGTTTTCAGATGACAGCTCACCGACCCTATCGACCGAGGACACGGCGCGCTCCGGCGACGACTCGGCGCGGGAGGCTCCGGTGAGCACGGCCACACCGGAGGTGGGCCCCGCGACCGCCGGGGCAACCGCGGCGAAGATCGTGTCGGACTCGCAGACGTTCCGGCGGGCGTTCCAGGACTTCGCGGGCGGTTTCGCCCAGCGCGAGCTGTGGTTGTCGCTCGGCTGGCAAGACATCAAGCAGCGCTACCGGCGCTCGGTGCTCGGCCCGTTCTGGATCACCATCGCCACCGGCCTGCAGGCCACGGCGATGGGCGTCCTGTACGCGGCCCTGCTCGGCCAGCCGCTGCGGGAGTACCTGCCGTACGTGACGGTCGGGCTCATCATCTGGAACGTCATCAGCGCGAGCATTCTGGAGGGCTCGGAGGTCTTCATCGCCAACGAGGGCCTGATCAAACAGTTGCCCTCGGCGCTGAGCGTGCACGTGTACCGGCTGGTGTGGCGGCAGCTGCTGTTCTTCGCGCACAACATGGTCATCTATCTGGTGATGCTGGTGGCCTTCGGCGTCTGGAAGAACCTGGGCTGGTCGAGCCTCCTCGCGATTCCGGCCATCGTGCTGCTGTTCCTGAATTCCATGTGGGTGTCGATCGTGTTCGGTATTTTCAGCACCCGCTACCGCGATATCGCGCCCATACTGGGCAGCACCACCCTGATGCTGTTCGTGCTGACCCCGGTGATGTGGACGACCAAGACCCTGCAATCACAGATGGGCACTGGCGACCGCGCCCGGCTGGCCGAACTCGTGCCGACGTTCCATTATCTCGAGATCGTCCGGGCACCACTGCTCGGCGAACCGCAGGAGCTGCGGCACTGGGTGGTAGTCGGCACGATCACACTGGTGGGGTGGATCGTGGCGATCTTCGCTATGAAGCAGTACCGTTCGCGCGTGCCGTACTGGGTATAGGAGCGCCCCGATGAGTCGTGTGAGTATCGAAACCCAGCAGGCGTGGGTCGAATTCCCGATCTTCGACGCCAAATCGCGGTCGTTGAAGAAGGCGTTCCTCGGCAAGGCGGGCGGCGCGATCGGGCGCAACCAGTCCGATGTCGTCGTGGTAGAGGCGTTGCGCGACATCAACCTCTCGCTGAAAGAGGGCGACCGGATCGGCTTGGTCGGGCACAACGGCGCGGGCAAATCGACGCTGCTGCGGTTGCTCTCGGGCATCTACGAACCCTCCCGCGGCAGCGCGCGCATCCGCGGCAGGGTGGCGCCGGTATTCGATCTCGGCGTCGGCATGGACCCGGAGATCTCCGGTTACGAGAACATCATCATCCGCGGCCTGTTCCTCGGACAGACGCGCAAGCAGATGCTGTCGAAGATCGATGAGATCGCCGATTTCACCGAACTCGGAGAATATCTGTCCATGCCGCTGCGCACCTATTCCACCGGCATGCGGGTTCGCCTCGCGATGGGCGTGGTGACCTCGATCGATCCGGAGATCCTTTTGCTCGACGAGGGTATCGGCGCAGTGGACGCCGAATTCATGAAGAAGGCCAGAATCCGCTTGCAGTCCTTGGTCGCGCGATCGGGCATTCTGGTTTTCGCCAGCCACTCCAATGAATTTCTCGCGCAACTGTGCGATTCCGCGCTGTGGATCGATCACGGGCAGATCCGATTGCGTGGCGGTATCGAAGAAGTGGTGCGAGCGTATGAAGGTCCGGACGCGGGGAATCACGTCGCGACCGTGCTGCGCGAAATGGAAGCCGAACGGGCGATCGGAACCGAACGAGAACTGGAGCGAAATCAGGCATGAGTGAGCCGACCGGGCAGGACACCCCGATCGATGCAGGGGCGCAGGCCGGGTTCGGCTCCGTGCCGGAGGGCTCCGGCGCCGTGGCGGGCGAGGACGGCGGCGCGACCGCGCAGGCCGCTGGTGCGGCGATGTCCGATACCGGGCCGGGCGCCCGCATCGTGGCCGTCGTCGTCACGCACAAGCGCCGCGAGCTGCTCGCCGAGTCACTGAAAGTCGTTGCGTCCCAGTCGCGGCCGGTGGACCACCTGATCGTGATCGACAACGGCAACGAACCGGAGGTCGCCGATCTGGTGCGCGACCAACCGGTCGAATCCACCTACCTCGGCTCGGCGCACAACCTCGGCGGCGCGGGGGGGTTCGCGCTCGGCATGCTGCACGCGCTGAGCATCGGCGCGGACTGGGTGTGGCTCGCCGACGACGACGGCAGGCCCGAAGGCGCGGACGTGTTGTCCACCCTGCTGGACTGCGCGGACCGGCACGGGCTGGTCGAGGTGTCGCCCGTGGTCTGCGACATCGATGAACCCGACCACCTCGCCTTCCCGCTGCGCCGGGGCGTGGTCTGGCGGCGGCTGCGCTCCGAACTCGGCGACGAGGAGTTCCTGCCCGGAATCGCCTCCCTGTTCAACGGCGCGCTGATCTCCGCGCAGGCTGTCGACGTGATCGGCGTTCCGGACCTGCGCCTGTTCGTTCGCGGCGACGAGGTCGAGGTGCATCGCCGCCTGGTCCGCTCCGGCCTCCCCTTCGGCACCTGTCTGCAGACGGCGTACCTGCATCCCAACGGCGCGGCCGAATTCAAGCCGATCCTCGGCGGCCGCATGCACACCCAGTACCCGGACGATCCGGTGAAGCGCTACTTCACCTACCGCAACCGCGGCTATCTGATGTCCCAGCCCGGCATGCGCAAACTCCTCCCCCAGGAATGGATCCGTTTTTCCTGGTTCTTCCTCGTCACCCGCCGCGACCCCGCCGGCTTGCGCGAATGGTTCCACCTACGCTCCCTCGGCCGCCACGAACAATTCGGCAAGCCCGACTGACTCACCGCTTCCGGTGCCTGACAGGTCGCCACACGTCAACGGTAGTGGTATCGGCACGCGATGATAGTGACGGTGTCCCTGTCGATTCGGTAGACCAAGCGGTGTTCGTCGTTGATGCGCCGCGACCAGTAGCCCGAGAGCTCGTGACGAAGTGGTTCAGGTTTACCGATTCCCTCATTTCCGTTGCGTATGACGTCGGCGGTCAGAGTGTTGATGCGTTTGACTTTGGCCTTGTCTTGCGCCTGCCACCACAGGTATGAGTCCCAGGCGTCTTCGTCCCAGGCAATGATCATTCTTCGATCAACTCATGCGGCTCGGCCTGCCCGGCTTCCACGCGGGCGATAGCCTCACGAAGCCGTCGAGCATTGGCGGGAGACCTGAGAAGGTAGGCGGTTTCCTTGATCGACTCGTATTCGGAGAGCGGAAGCATGACGACAGGCTCCTGCCCGGCACGGGTGATAACCACCTCGTCCTGATCTTCGATGATGCTGGTCATCGTCTCGGCTAGGTGCGCACGGGTCTCGCTGTAGGTCTGGATCCTCATACAAAAATTGTACATTCTAGCTGTACAAATTCCGATCAGCGGATCGGATGCGACAGGCTTCGGTGGCATAGGGCGGTTTCCGGGCGCTTGCACGGTCAGGTGCTCGCCGCCAAGGTAGACACCCGTGCCGATCCGTACCACCGCCGACTGCGACGTGGACCTCGACCGCATCGAGCGCTTCTCACGCTGGCGGGAGAAAGCGACAGGCAGCCGATCAACGACACTCACCAGGGCCGCGGTAGCCCCGCTCGACGAGATGCGCGCCGTCGCGCCGGGCGCGGTCGTTCAGCTGTCAGCGCGAGTATCGGCACCGGGCTCGATGTGCTCGTCGCGATACCGGAGGGCGTCGTCGCCCCGATCGGACCCTCCGGTGCTGGGAAGTCCACCCTCGCCAACGCGCTGCTCGGCGCGGAGCTGTTCGCCACCAACGCAGTCCGTGCAGCGGACAAGAAGGGCAGGCACACCACGGTGCATCGGGAGCTGCGTCCGCTGCCCGGCGGCGGCACGCTGATCGATACGCCCGGGCTTCGCGGCGTCGGGCTGTGGGATGCTTCCGAAGGAATCGAGAAGACCTTCAGCGACATCGAATCCCTTGCCGCACAATGCCGTTTCGGCGATTGCGCACACCGCGGCGAACCGGGGTGCGCGGTGCTGGAGGCCGTCGAGACCGGTGCGCTGACCCAGCGCCGACTCGCCAGCTATCACAAACTCGGGCGGGAGAACGAGTGGATCCAGGCACGCGCCGACAAGCGGCTGCAGGCCGAACGCGAAAAGGCCTGGCGGGGCATCACCAAGCAGCAGCGCAGGCTGAACCGGGAGCGGAACTCACGGCACTGATCGCGCCGCCGCACGGTAGGGTCGGCTCGCACTGTTCGCTATTTGGGAGGGATAGATGAGTCATCCCGGCGGGTACCCGCCTCAAGGCCAGCAACCCGGGCAATGGCCTGGACAGCCGGCGTTCGGTCAGCAGCCGCCCGTCGGCCAGTACCCGCCCCCACAGGCGCCCGCGCAGTACGCGCCGCCCGCGGGGCAGAATCCGAGCCAACCGCATCTCGTTCAGCCTGCGGTCGGGCAGCCCCCGTATGGGCAGCCCGTGCCCCAATACGGCCAGCCCGCACCGCAATACGGCCAGCCACAGCAGTTCGGGCAGCCACAGCAGTTCGCGCCGCAGCAGCCCTATGGTCAGCCCGCTGATCCGCCGGGCATCACGATCGATGCCTCGTACTCGGGCTGGGCATTCCTGCTCACGCTGACCAAACCGAAGATCCTGGTCAACGGGCAGCAGGTGCCGAACACCCGCTGGGGCGCGAACCACATTCCGGTCGGCCCGGGGCAGTACCACGTCCGCGTCGCCACGCCATGGCTGTTCGACATGGGTCCCGCTACTGTGACGGTGCCGATCGCCGAGGGCCAGGCCACCCGGTTCTATTACAAGGCGCCCGTGGTGATCTTCCTCAACGGCGCGATCGGCCCGGTGCCGCAGAAGGCGCCCGGCATGGTGTTCCTGTACATCAGCTGGGCGCTGGCCGCGCTGATCATCCTGTTGAACATCCTGACGCTGGCGACGCTCTAGCGCGAAAGGGCACCGAAACCCGGTGCCCTTTCTTGCCACCCCCTATGCAACTGATTGCATATTGCGAGGGTTTACGCTTAGTGCAAAGCGCCGACAGCCGCGGGCATCTCACCTGCGGCATACACGAAGGAGCAGGTCACATGACGGAGCCGGGTTCCAAGCCGCTCGCGGGCCGGACAATGATCATGTCCGGCGGCAGCCGTGGCATCGGGCTGGAGATCGCCAAGCGGGCCGCGGCCGACGGCGCGAACATCACCCTGATCGCCAAGACCGACCAGCCGCACCCCAAGCTTCCCGGCACCATCCACACCGCCGCCGCGGAACTGGCGGCGACGGGCGGTCAGGTGCTGCCATTCGTCGGCGACGTCCGCATCGACGAGTCGGTGGCCGAGGCCGTGCGCCAGACGGTCGAGCGGTTCGGCGGCATCGACATCGTGGTGAACAACGCCTCCGCGATCGACCTGTCCCCGACCGACACGCTTCCGATGAAGAAATACGACCTCATGCAGGACATCAACTGCCGAGGCAGCTTCTTGCTGTCCAAGCTCGGCATTCCGCACCTGCGAGAATCGGCGAAGGCCGGGCGCAACCCGCACATCCTCACCCTCTCCCCGCCGCTGAACCTGGACCCGAAGTGGGCGGGCATGGCGCTGGGTTACACCATCGCCAAATACGGGATGTCGCTGACCACGCTGGGCCTGGCCGAGGAGCTGAAGGGCGGCGGCATCGGCGTCAACTCGCTGTGGCCGCGCACCACCATCGCGACGGCCGCGGTCGAGAACCTGCTCGGTGGCAAGGAAATGGTCGCTACCTCACGCACCCCCGACATCTACGCCGACGCCGCCTACCTGGTGCTCACCTCGTCAGCCGAGAAGACCAGCGGCAACTTCTTCATCGACGACGAAGTCCTCGCCGCCCACGGCATCACCGACCTGGACAAGTACCGCACCACCCCTGGCACCGGCGAACTCACCACCGACCTCTTTCTCTGACCAGTGACAGCCGCACACCTCCCACGTGTGCGGCTACCAGAAGGACAGCGGTGCCAATTCCCAACCCAACAACTGATCTCGCACGTACATGGGTACCTCGCCGGGTACGCCCAGAACACGAGCGGCACCCAACGCAGGACCTGAACGCGAATCCGGCTCCACCCGACTAGTACGGCCTAAAGCCCCGGAGGGGCGGGGGAGCCTAAAGACCCGGAGAGTCGGACAAGCGGTACAGCCGCTCCCAGTTGGCGCGGCTGGTGAGTTCCGGCACCGCGGCGCGGTACTGCGCCTGCACGGTGGGCAGTTCTCGGCGCAGGCGGCGCAGTACGCGCAGGGTGCGGCGCAGCAGCTGACGGGCGCGAGCCTTGTCACGCCTGCGCACCCGCACCCCGGACTGCGAGGCATCGGTGACCACGACGTGGTCGAACAGCGAGACGTGCCACCAGTAGGCGTCTTCCCTGGTGACGCCGACGACGCCGTGCTGGGTTCGGCCGAACCACTGGTTGAGTGCGCGCTTGATCAGCACCATTGTCACACGGCTTGGCTCCCCACCGGCGCGGCGCAATTGGATGTCCGCCGAGCGCACCGGCGGCGTCGCGGCCGGGTGTTTGATCGTCTCGCCGTACTCACCCCGGCTGGCGCGGGCGGAGGCCAGCGCCGCGACACCGCCGTCGCGCAACACCTCCGGACCCCGCAGGAAGTCCTCGATGCCTTGCAGCGTGGTGTGCACCAGGCCGTATTGCATGGCGACCAGATGCTCGGCCAGCTCACGGAACAGCTTGCGGCTGATCGCCTTCGCGTCCAGATCCGCGTGCAGCGAACCGACGATCAACGAGTTGCGCGTGCTGAAGTAGCGCGCCCAGTCGTCGTAATCCTTCCAGTAGAAGTCCGCGTGCCACACCGCGGCATTGGGCAGCGTGACGGTGACGAAACCGTTCTCGCGCGCACGGATGCCGTATTCCACATCGTCCCATTGGAAGAAGATCGGGACCGGAAGACCGATCTTCGCGACCACCTCGGCCGGGATGAGGCAGGTCCACCAGGCGTTGTAGCCCGCGTCTACGCGACGCTCCTGGTTCTTCTTCAGCATGCTGGTGTTGCGCAGCGCCTTCGGCACCTTCTGTCCGTGCCGCAGCCGGTGCAGGTGCACTTCCTCAGCGCCGACGTTGAGGTAGTCGGGGTTGAGAAGAAACAGCATCTGCGCGCCGACCAGGGTCGGCTCCACCGTCATGTTGGCGAAGGCGTTGAGCCGCAACACCGTTTCCGGCTCGCAGAGAATGTCGTCGTCCATCAGGATGACGTCGGCGTGCTCGTTGGCCGCGGACACCTCGTACAGACCACGGGTGAAGCCGCCCGCGCCACCGAGGTTCGGCTGGCGGATGTAGCGCAGCTTGTCACCGAAGACCGGTGCGACCTCCTGGTACCGTGGCCGGTTCTCCACCAGATCGGTGCCCTGGTCCACGACGTACACCGCGTCGATGGCCGCGAGCACGGTCGGGTCGGAGGAGAGCGCGGCGACTGTCTCGGCGCAGTCCTCGGCGCGGTTGAAGGTGCAAATGGCGATCGCGACCGGCCGCACGCGCTCCGGCGCCGCCGTGCTCCAGGTCAGCTCCGCGATGCCCAGCTCGCCACCGACGGCGTCGAACTCCAGCCACAGTGCGCCGCCGTCGACGTACTGATCGAGCGGCGCGGTCAGCGTCAGCGTGCCACCGTCGTTCACCTGCGCGGTGTCGATGATCCTGCGGTGCCCCGCGATGTCGGAGGCGACCACCCGGACCGTGGCCTTCTTCGCCACGTCGAGCACCATGGTGGCCCGCACCTCGGTGACCGTGGTCCAGCGCTGCCAGTAGCTGGCGGCGAACCTGCCGAAGTAGGTATTGGTGTGCGCGGTAGCGCCCTTGTCCAGTCTCAGCGTCTGGCGTTCCCGACGCGCGCCACCCTTGACGACGGCGTAGAGCTCGTCGCTCACCTTGGCCGACGGACCGGTGAAGATGCCGCGCTGCAGCACCAGCAGATCCGGTGCCCGATGGTCGGCGCGCAGCGAAGCAGGCGCGTCAACGGCCGTCGAGCGATCGTTTGTTTCGGTAACGGCTTGGGTAGCCGACTGATCCATGAAATCCTCGAAATTCTCATTGTGCCGGACGGGACACATTCGCCCCTGGATTGCCGTTCACGGCGGGGGTGAGGATATCAACCGGCCCGGTAACGTGCCTGCTTCGGAACCGGGCGGCCGTATCGCCACACCATTGCTAGTCGTTCGCCGAGGCGTGGACCGCGACGCTGTCGCCAGCCTTGCCCGACCCTGTGAAGACGAATGTGTCGTAAGCCCAGTAGCGGAAAACAACTGCCACGATCTGCCCGATCAAGGTGCCGGAGATATTGTCCGACAGCGGGCTCGACAAGTCGAGCACGTAGCGAGAGAAACCGAGACAACCCAGTTGCAGAGCGATCGCGACGACGTTGAACACCGCATATAAAAGGTATTCGCGCCCGGGGTTGTCGGTTTGCTTGTGTGCGAAGGTCCACCACTTGTTGCCGAAGTACGTGACCACCGTGGCCACCACAATCGCGATGATCTTGGCCGGCAGCGGGTAGTGGAAGAGGACGCCCTCGCGACCCCAGAACACCAAGAGGTTGTAGGTGCCCGCGTCGACGAGGAACCCGATCGCGCCGACCACCAGGAAGGCCCCGCCCTGCCGCAGCGCGGTGAGCACCTTCCGGAGGATCGACCCCGACTCCTGCGTCACGGACTCGCCTGCGGGTGCGGCGGACTCACTGGTTGGCACGGCCCGACGCTACCGCAGGCCACGGCGAACGGGCGTCGAGTCAGAATTCGTCGGTCAGCACGGTGAGGTCGGCCACGCGTTCTCTGTGAGTCCCCTGTACCCTCCCGGTGTTCCCGAATTCACCACCGATCGCGAGGATTGACCCGGGTGGACTCCACCGAGCTTCGTATTGCCGCCGTGGTTCCCTGCCACAACGAAGAGGCTTCAGTCGCCAAGGTCGTCGCCGACCTGCAGGCCGCCGTGCCGGGAATCATCGTCTACGTCTACGACAATCTGAGCACGGACAGAACCGCCGAGCGGGCCCGTGCCGCCGGAGCGATCGTTCGACACGAGCACACCAAGGGCAAAGGCAACGTTGTGCGCCGCGCCTTCGCCGATATCGAAGCCGACGTCTACCTGATGATCGACGGCGACGACACCTACGAGGCGTCGGCCGCGCCGCTGATGATCAAGACACTGCTCGACGGCCCCTACGACCACGTCCTCGGCGTGCGCAGGCAGGACGAGGGCGCCTCGGCTTACCGTGCGGGCCACGAGACCGGTAACAAAGTGCTCAACGGCGTGGTCGGCAAGGTGTTCGGCGAGAACGTCGAAGACATGCTGTCCGGCTACCGGGTGTTCTCCCGCCGGTTCGTGAAGAGCTTCCCCGCGGTCTCCCGCGAGTTCGAGATCGAGACCGAGCTGACCGTGCACTCGCTGCACCTGCGGGTGCCGCGGACGGCGGTGCCGGTCGGCTTCCGCGACCGTCCCGCGGGTAGCGCGAGCAAACTACGCACGTACCACGACGGATTCAAGATCCTCGCGTTGATCGTCGGGCTGGCCAGGCACGAGCGGCCGGTCGCGTTCTACGGCCTGTTCGGCACGCTGAGCTGGCTGGTCTCGATCGTGCTCACCATCCCGATCGTCGTCGAGTTCTACAACACCCACGAGGTACCGCGCTTCCCCACGCTGTTCCTCGGCTTCACCCTGCTGCTGCTCGGCAGTCTGGCGTGGACCGCGGGCCTGATCCTGGACGGCATCCGGCGCTCACGGCATGAGACCGCCCGCCTGACCTACCTGCGGTATGCGGCGGTGAGCGCGGACGGCGCACCCGCCGACGACAACGGCGCTGACGCCCGTGACGGTGGAGCCGGACGTTGACGACATCGGCGGATCGGACCGCGGCACAGACCCCGGACACCGCACCGCTTCCCACGGTGGACACCGCACCGCTGCCCGCCGCTGACATCGACAGCACGATTACGGCTGGCCGGCCCGCGAGGGGCGCCATCGCGGGCGTCGCGCACCGGATCGGGACACGCCTCGGCACGGCGACGGTCGCCTTCACCGTGCTCGTCGCGATCTTCGGCGCGCTGTTCAGCGTCCTCACCCCGTCGTTCTGGGGTCACGACGAGATCACCCAGTTCGGCCGCGCCTACCAGGTCGCGCACGGTGGGTTCGGCCCGCAACGGATTCACGACGACCGCGGTATCTCCTACGGCGGCGACGTCCCATCCAGCATCAGCAAGCTGATGGGCTACGCGATGAAGGACTACACGACCAACCCGGACGAGCCCGACCCGATGGTGGAGAACCCCGACGGCTACGAGCAGTTGAAGAACGCCCCCGTCTCGGACGCCACCGAACCGGTCTGGTTCACCAACACCGCCGCATACTCCCCGGTCCCCTATGTGCCGGCCGCGATCGGCATCCGGCTCGCCGAGCTGTTCGGGCTGGACGTAGGCGGCGTCGTCCTGCTCACCCGGCTCGCCGGGCTGGCGGCCTACCTCGCAGTGGTCGGCTTCGGCCTGTTCGCGCTGCGTGCCCACCGGGTGCAGTGGCTCGCGTTCACTGTCGCTGTACTGCCGATCGCGGTGTTCCAGGCGGGTACGGTCACCGCCGACACCATGACCAACGCCCTGGCCATCCTGGTCTCCGCGCTGCTGGTGAAGTCCCTCTTCCTCGGCGATCGGCTCGGCAGGGTGGAGATCGGCGCGCTGCTGACCGCGACGATCCTGCTTCCGGTGAGCAAGCCGACCTACGTGCTGCTCGCGCTACTGGTCGTGCTGGTGCCCGCCGACCGGTTCGGGTTCACCGGCTGGCGGCGCGGTGTCCCGTGGGCCTTCGCCGCGGCGGGCGCGCTCGCCTTCGCGGTATGGATGAAGATCGCC
Organism: Nocardia sp. NBC_00881; assembly: GCF_045207455.1. NCBI lineage: Bacteria > Bacillati > Actinomycetota > Actinomycetes > Mycobacteriales > Nocardiaceae > Nocardia > Nocardia sp. NBC_00881. Next base: position 5,919,595 of record NZ_CP108798.1, on the reverse strand, counting down.
GCGCCGACCGGCGACGGCATGGGGCTGATGCGGCCGCAGCACCAGTGGCACTCGGTTCGCCCTGGTGACCAGCTGAGCGGCATTCTCCGTCACCCACTGGATTTCGTCCACGTGTTCGGCGAGAGCATCGCGCTGCGCGACGAGCGCTGGTTCAGCCAGTTCTTCGGCGAGCTCGGATTCGCCTACGTCGACGTTCCGTCCGTGGCGATGCTGGCCTGCCTGCTCGCGTTCGCGGTGAGCGTCGGCGTCGCCGACCGGATGAACGCCGCCACTTTCCGGCGCACCCTGATCGTGGCGCTCACTATTGCGGCGAGCGTGGCGATGATCTATGTGACGCTCTATATGTCGTTCACGCCGGTCGGCTACTACATCATCGACGGCGTGCAGGGCCGCTACTTCGTGCCCTTGGCGATCGTCGGGCTCGCGGTGCTGCTGCGCTGGATGCCTTTGCGGCTCACCGATACCGCCGGGAAGACGCCGACGGTAGGCCCGGCCGTCACCGTGATCGCGGCGTCGACCGTGGCGCTGATCGCGGCCGCGGCGAAGTACTACACCGTCGTCTGGGGCTGACCCGCCACGGCATCCGAGCGTGCCACCGTGCCGTGGTCGAGTGCGTGTAGTGCGACTTCATGGCGTAGTCCCGTACGACCACTGCGCGCTGCTGGTGAAAGTCAGTTCAGTCCCGTGCCACTCCGATCGTCTGCTCGCCCGCCGCTAGGTAGGCGCGCTCCGTGCCCGCCTTGTCCGGGCGCCACCAGGATTCGTTGTCCCGGTACCACCGGATGGTCGCGGCCAACCCGGCGCGAAAGTCTCCGTAGCGCGGTTCCCAGCCGAGTTCGGTGCGCAGCAGTGACGCGTCGATCGCGTAGCGCTGATCGTGGCCGGGCCGGTCGGTGACGTGATCGAAATCGTCCGGATCCCGGTCGAACGCTTCCAGGATCATCCGCACCACGGACTTGTTGTCCAGCTCGCCGTCGGCGCCGATCAAGTAGGTCTGGCCGATTCGGCCGCGCTGCAGGATGGCCCACACCGCGCGGTTGTGGTCGTCGACGTGGATCCAGTCGCGCACCTGGTGCCCCGCGCCGTAGAGCCGCGGCCGGACACCGTCGATCAGGTTGGTGATCTGGCGCGGGATGAACTTCTCCACGTGCTGATAGGGCCCATAGTTGTTGCTGCAGTTGGAGATGGTGGCGCGCACGCCGAACGACCTGGTCCACGCGCGAACCAGCAGATCGCTGGCGGCCTTGGTGGCCGAGTACGGGCTCGACGGGTTGTACGGGGTGGTCTCGGTGAACGACGGGGCGTCCGGCGTCAGGTCGCCGTACACCTCGTCGGTGGACACGTGGTGGTAGCGCACGTCGTGGCGGCGCACGGCCTGCAGAAGCGAATAGGTGCCGACTATGTTGGTCTGCAGAAACGGCCACGGCTCGGCGAGGGAGTTGTCGTTATGGGATTCGGCGGCGAAATGGACCACCGCGTCGACGCCGCTGACCAGTTGGTCGACCAGGTCGAGGTCGGCGATGTCGCCGTGCACGAAATCGATGCGGTCGGCCACCGGGTCCAGGGAGACCCGGTTTCCGGCATAGGTCAACGCGTCGAGGACGGTGACGGTCGTGTCGGGATGGTCGGACACGGTCAGGTGAACGAAGTTCGCGCCGATGAATCCGGCGCCGCCGGTGACGAGCAATCGCACCCACACGACTCTACGTGGGGACCGGTCGCGGCGATGACCGACTCGGACGCCGATGCCGCGCGGCAGCTGACCCAGAGTTCCGTGCCGTGACCTACGTCACATAATCTTCCCAAGGAGAAGAACGCCCAGTTTGGTTAGTGGTGGAAAACCCCGGTCAGCGCCCTCATTTCCACAAGCCCACCAAGCCATGGGCCGCGGTGGTGAACAAAATTTGAATAAATAGTCACAACCGGTTCACCACGCGTTAGCTGGTCTAGATTTTGCTGGTCCAGTCCCCTCCGAACGCTTCACATCGAGGTTCCAAACAAATGCTGATGAGGAAATTCGCCGCGACGTCGGCCCTGATGATCGCCGCCCTCGGCGTCACCGCAGGCACCGTGAACGCTGCTCCGGCTGCCGAGGCCGACAACGGCGCGGTGAACTTCACCGCGCACAACACCGACACCCAGTCCATCATCACGACCGATGCCGGTTCCATGGTCGTCGAGGACAGCCAATTCAAAGTCAAAGCCGCCAACGGCGACGTGCTCACCGGCGTGCCGCTGACCTTCCGCGTGGACGACTTCGAGTTCCCGGTCGCTGCCGAGATCGCCGACCACACCGCCACCCTCACCCCACAATTCGATATGGCGCACGCGACCTACAAGCCGGTCGCCCTTCCCTTCGAGGACAAGGCGCCGTGGAAGACCGAATACGACCGTGAGCAGGCCGCCTTCGCCCGCATGAAGGACACCATCGCGACCGGAGCCACCATCGGCACCATGATCGGCGGCCTCGGCGGCGGGGCCGTCGGCTGCGTCCTCGGCGGTATCGCCGGTGCGACCGTCGCCGCGGCGACCATCGTCGGCCTGTTCGGCGCGTTCATCCCGGCCGCCGCTATCGGCTGCCTCGGCGGCATCATCGCGGTCGGCGCCCTCGGCACCCTCGCCGGCCAGCTGCTGGTCACCGCACCGGTCGCCATCGGCGCCGCGATCCAGTACTTCACGACGATCAACCAGCCGTTCGTCGCGCCGAAGTAAATGCCACAACTGAATTCGCACAACTGAACCAAGTCGGGAAACCCCGTCCGCGCAACAGCGTGGATGGGGTTTTTCGCTGGTCCGAGCCATGATCGCCAGGTGAACAGTTGCTCCACTGCACAGGGACGCACAGTTATTGCTTCGTGATACTCCCCGCGCCGCAGAGCCACCAGTCGTAGCGAGGGCCGAGTATTTCGATTCGGACATTCATCAGGCGGGCTGATTTCTGCGATCGAAGTGGCCGGAGGCGATCAGGCGATCGACCCGTCCGCACAGACGCGAGCCCCGTCCCGGCCGCTGCGGGGCGGGGCTCGCCTGGCCAGGCGGGACGGTTCACGCCGTCCGCGCCTGCTGGCCCTCCTCGATGCGGGAGCGCACGAACCGCGACACCCGCGCCAGTGCCGCCCTGCTCTCCGGCAGGTTCGGCGCGATGCTCATGAAAGCGTGCACCTGGCCACGCCAAAGCTCCAGCGCGTTCGGCACGCCCGCCGCGGTGAGCCGCTGCGTCATCAGCTCGCAATCGAACCGCAGTATCTCGTCCTCGGCGGCGATCAACAGCACTGGCGGAAGCATGGACAACCCCGCGTTCACCGGTGACAGCAGCGGATCGAGCATGCCGCCCACCTCGGCTCCGATTCGCACTACCGCTTCCAACGCCGACAGCGGGATATATGGATCCCGCGTCACGTTCACGTAGTCCCGCTTCGCTGCGTAATCCAAGTCGAGCAAGGGGCTCAGTCCGACCAGCCCGGCCGGCGCGGACAGGCCTGCCTCGAGCGCGCGCAGCGCGGTCGCGAAGGCCAGATACCCACCCGCGGAATCGCCCGCGAAGACGATCCGCGCCGGGTCCGCGCCGTGCCGCAGCAGCCAGCGGTAGGCGGTCATGCAGTCCCGCACCGACTGGGTGATACGTCGGCCGGGCAGTTGGCGGTACTCGACGTTGACCACCGGAAGCCCAGTGCGACGGGCCAGGCTCGCCGCGACCGGGCGGTGGCTGCGGGTGCTGCAGATCGCGAACCCTCCGCCGTGCATGTAGAGCACTGCGCCGTGCCGCAGCGCACGCGAGGCCCCGGCGGGACGAATGATCTCCAGATGGAAACCGTTGAGCGACACTTGCTCCCGGTCGACGCCACGTGGCCGGGGACGCAACCCCGCCAGCCCGTGCACCGCCGCGGCGCCGATCGGAATAGTCGCTCTGGTGACCGGGACCGTTCGCAGCACCGGTCGCACCACACCCATGAAGGTCGCCAGCAGCAGGCGGGATTGTGCGCTCGGCCCCGCCGGATTCATGACAAGGCCGGGTTCGCCGACTTCGGTCGCTGACATAGCGCACCTGCCTAACAACTGGCGCGCCGAGTCACGACCGGACCGGGGTACAGGCGAGTTGTCGGCGCTGACATCTCACACAGTGTCGTTCGACAAAACCACGCATAACGTGATCTACGCAACAGAATCGCCCAATCGGTACCGAAGCTAGACCCGCCGTAATCGAATCGAGCAGTTCTCGGAACCTCGCCGAATCCCGGCGCGATGAGACTGGCAGACTCCAAGGCATGCGCGGAATCATTTTGGCGGGCGGCACCGGCTCCCGGCTGCACCCGATCACGCGCGGGGTGAGTAAGCAGCTGGTCCCGGTCTACGACAAACCCATGGTCTACTACCCCCTCTCCACGCTGATGCTCGCGGGGATCAGGGACATCCTGGTGATCACCACTCCGGAGGACGCCGGCGCATTCGCGCGGCTGCTCGGCGACGGCGCCCAGTTCGGCCTCGCACTCCAGTACGTGGTCCAGCCGGAGCCGGACGGCCTGGCCAAGGCCTTCGTCCTCGGTGCCGACCACATCGGCAGCGACTGCGCCGCACTGGTGCTCGGCGACAACATCTTCCACGGTCCGGGCCTGGGCACCAGCCTCAACCGCTTCGACCGGATCGACGGCGGCGCGGTGTTCGCCTACTGGGTGTCGGACCCGACGGCCTACGGCGTCGTGGAATTCACCGAAGGCCGCGCGGTCTCCATCGAGGAGAAGCCGAAGGCGCCGCGCTCGAACTACGCCATCCCCGGGCTGTATTTCTACGACAACGACGTCGTGGAGATCGCCCGCTCGCTGCGTCCTTCGGCGCGCGGCGAATACGAGATCACCGATATCAATCGCGCCTACCTGGAACAGGATCGGCTGCAGGTGGACGTGCTCGCCCGCGGCACCGCCTGGCTGGACACCGGCACCTTCGACTCGTTGCTGGACGCGGCCAACTATGTGCGCACCATCGAGGAGCGGCAGGGCCTGAAGATCGGCGTGCCGGAGGAGGTGGCCTGGCGGATGGGCTTCATCGACGACGAGCAGCTGCGGACACTCGCCGAACCGCTTGTCCGGTCCGGCTACGGCACCTACCTGCTCGACCTGCTCGAACGCGGACGGGATTGGTGAACATGGAGTTCCGGGAGCTCGCGGTGCCCGGCGCGTGGGTGATCACCCCGCGCCAGCTCGGTGACGATCGCGGCATGTTCCTCGAGGGCTTCAAGGCCTCGGAGTTCGAGAAGGCGACCGGGCGGCCGTTCGACCTGAAGCAGGTCAACTGCTCGGTGTCCGCGGCAGGCGTGCTACGCGGCATCCACTACACCGAGGACCCGCCGGGTCAGGCGAAGTACGTGACCTGTGTGCGCGGCGCGTTTCTCGACGTGGTCGTCGATCTGCGCCGTGGCTCACCGACCTACGGCCGCTGGGACAGCGTGCTACTCGACGATGTCCATCGGCGCTCGGTGTTCCTGTCCGAGGGGCTCGGGCACGCGATCCTCGCACTGGAGGACGGGTCGACGGTCACCTACCTGTGTTCGCTCGAGTACCAGCCCGAGTTCGACCGCGACATCGACGCCTTCGACGCCACGCTTGGCATCGAGTGGCCGGAGGCGGACCGCGACGGTAACAAACTCACGTTCATCCGCTCCGCCAAAGACACCGCAGCCCCGCCATTTTCCTGAAGCACCGAGCGCCATCACCCCCGATCGGGGTGATGGCGCTCGCTAGCGGCCGGGTCAGCCGACGAGTTGCATCTCCTGGTCCCGTTCTTCGACCGCCCGCTGCTGTCTGCGGTACTTCGGCGCGAAGGCCAGCAGAGCGACGAGCGCGCCGACCAGGGAGACACCAGCGGCGAACTCCAGACCAGGTCGGTACGTGTCGAGCATCCCGGTCGCGGAGATGTCGGCGTGCGCGCCGGAGGAAATGATCGCTGTGGTCACTGCGAGCACGATGGCCGCACCGACCTGCATGGAGGTTTGCAGTACGCCCGCCGCGAGGCCCTGCTCATCGTCATCGATGCCATTGGTGGCCTGGATGTTGATGGCCGGGAAGCCGACCCAGCCGATGCCGATGAGCAGCACCGCGGGCAGCAGCATCGTCAGGTAGGACGGCGCGGTGTCCAGCCGCAGGAACATCAGGTAGCCGACGGCCATGACAACCATGGTGACCGCGATGATCGGTCCGGTGCCGAACCGATCGACCAGCTTGTCGGAGAAGAACGCCGACAGCACGACCAGCAGGCCGACCGGCAGCAGCGCCATCGCCAGCTTCAGCGGCGACCAGCCCAGGGTGTCCTGCAGGTACAGCGTCACGATGAACTGCCAGCTGAAGTAGGAGCCCGCCACCGCGATAATCGCGAGGCTGGCCCGCACCAGCGAGGACTTGCGCAGGATGCCGAGACGCACCAGCGGGTAGCGCACCCGCTTCTCCACCGCGATGAACCCGCCGAACAGGGCCGCGACCGCAACGAACGAGCCGATGGTGCGTGCCGAGGCCCAGCCCGCGTCCGGCGCGGTGACCACGGTGTAGACCAGCAACAGCATGGCCGCGGTGGACAGCAGCGCACCGACGAGGTCGTGTCCGCCGCCCTCGGCGGGCTTGTCCTTCGGCACCAGCACATAGGCAGCGGCCAACGCCGCGAGTGCGATCGGCACCGGAAGCAAGAAAGTCCAGCGCCAGCCGACACCGGTCATCAGACCGCCGAACAGCAGCCCGGAGGAGTAACCGCCCGCGCCGAACACGGTGTAGATGGACAGCGCCTTGTTCCTTGCCGGTCCCTCCGCGAAGTTGGTGGTGATGATGGACAGTCCGGTCGGCGCGGTGAACGCGGCGGCGAGGCCCTTGACAAAACGGGTGAGAATCAGCAGCGGGCCAGAGGTCACCAGACCGCCGGCCAGCGAGGCGACCGCGAAGACCGCGAGCGCGATGAGAAAGACCTTGCGGCGGCCGAGCAGGTCGGCGGTGCGTCCACCGAGCAACAGCAGGCCGCCGTAACCGAGAATGTAGCCGCTGACCAGCCACTGCAGGGTAGAGGTCGACAGATCGAGTTCCGCGCCGATGGACGGCAGCGCGACACCGATCATCGACACGTCGAGACCATCGAGGAACAGCACGATGCACAGCGTGATCAGCATGGCCCAAAGCCGGGTTGGCCATCTGGTCGGATCGGTCGCCTGGGCGGCCGAGAGCGTTGCTGGGGAAGTCATGCGGGGTACATTACATGCGCCTGCATTAAATTCCAACACATCTAATGCAGTTGCATGTACATGGCGCGACCACTAGAATGAGGCCATGTCGAAGCCGTCGACCGTGGACACAGCCCGGCGCACCGTCGCGCCGACCGGGCTGGTTGGGGAGTGGCGCGAGCTGCTCGATCGGCACGCGGCGGTGAGTTGCGCACTCGAGAAAGCGCTACAGGGTCAGCATCGGATCGGGCTCAGCGAGTTCGAGACGCTGGATCGGCTGATCGACGCGAACTGCGGCGACTACCGCATGAGCGACCTGGCCAACGACATCTACCTGAGTCAGAGCGCGCTGTCACGGGCCGTGGCCCGGCTGGAGCGCGATGGACTGGTGCGGCGAACCATGTGCGCCGAAGACCGCCGCGCCGTGTTCGTCTGCCTCACCGAGAAGGGCCGCGAGGTCTACGAACAGGCCCTGCCGACCCACCGTGCCGTATTGAACGACACCTGGAAATTGCCCGGCCCGCCGAGGTGCTGAGGCGTGCCGCGAGCATCTTGGTAAGGGCACGACCAAGTCGGCCGAGATATCCGGATCACAGCGATCCGCACGTACCGTCGATGCCCTTGCGTCCATCGGATCAGGCGGAGCGGGTACGACCATCCCGCAGGAGACCTGGCGCGGTGCCGAATAGCATTGTGGCACAGCAGAATTGACGTCGGCCACGGTAGCGTCGTAACAGGTTGTCGGGTAGAGTGCGCCGATATCCTTCCATGCGGCGCGGTTTCGCACGTTACCTGCGCGGGCCGCGCCTGCGGAAGCGCCAGAACTGCACAGCCCGAACGTCTTCGGAAAGCTGGTTGACCGGCTCGGCGACGTCGGACAACGCCTGGAACAGATCGTCGGCCAATTCACTGATGTGTTCCACCCTGGTCGCGAGGCGGGACGCGTTGACAAGGAACTCGAGCATCAGGCGCACGGCCGCGGCGATGGTCAGACCGAGCGGAACCGCGATCACCGCGGCGAGCATGCCGAGCACCGCGGACACCCGCCACATCGCGACGGTCACCGCGATCGGCACAGCGAAGGCAAACACCAGCCCGAGGATGTATGCCAGCGGAAGCAGCGTGCGGGTGGCCGGGCGGTGGAACTGAACATCGAGCAGAGCGTGCGCCGCAGCCACGCCCCAGAGCCGGAAGGCGCGCGGGCTCTGAAACGGCTCGGCGGTCTCCTCCTCGACATCGCCGCGAGACAACCACTTGGCCGCCGACTCTTTCCATGCGATCCAACGCGATTCGGCATCGTACTCCTCCGCGTCCGGCACCGCACTTCCCGCGGGCGCGCCGATGCCGTTGGATTCATCGCTCCTACCTCTGGATTCATCGCTCATTGCCTCTACCTCGCTAGCGCTCGGCTCCACCATGATCGAGAACGCGGCTGTGCTCATCGTTCGCTCGCTCATGCCGAAATCCTCCCCGTTCGCATCGGCGCGATCCAGCTGGAAATGCGCGCGAACAGGAAGTTATCGCTCCTGCAACAACAGTCACACCATCCACAGCACTCTCGCAGCATCGGCACAGCGAGTGATCAGGTCGGAGGCCGAAAGTAGCTGCGTGGCAATAACTGCGAGCCACCTCGGGACACCAGGCGGTACGCGGTCGACCACGCCCAGAAATGAGACGTAGGCGACACTCGGGAAATTGTTTCGTAGATCCCGTAACGCTCCCGGCGTCTCCCGGCGATACGACCCATGAATGCAGGACCTAGATCTACTGGGGAATGGAGAAGACAGTGCGCACCACGTTTCCGACTTCCGTCTCGGCGGCCGACATGACCGCCGCAGCGCAGGACTACACCCAGCGCGGATGGACGGTCGCCGAAACGGCTAACGGTCTCAGCCTGATCACGGATGAAGACTTGTCCGCCATCGAGGTCACCGGCGAGCTGGCCGCCGAGGTCCGCCGCTTCTTGCGTGCGAACAACCTGTCCGGCCCGGTGATCGAGATCCCGGGCGCGGAGCGTCGCGAGATCCACCTGGTCACCGGCGTCCGCAAGGCCGCACTGGCGTTCGCGGCGCTGCGCGAAGCAGGCGCCACCGTCTACACCGACGGCGCCGGCATCTCTCTGCCGCCCACCCAGCTCTCGGCCGGTTCGGCCTGCTGGGGAGTCGCTCCCGCCGAGGCCCGCTGGGTGCCGCCAGTCGTCGCGATCAGCGCCGCCGTGCGAGCCGCGACCACAGCACACCACGCGAAGCTCACCATCGCCTGCTGAAAACAGCGCGTTCGTGATCGAGTTCGCCTGCTGAACGCCGGCCCCGCCGCATCTACAACACAGCCGGACGCCGTCCGCCGCGCCAAGCCGGGCGAAGGCGAGGCAACCAGCTGATCAGCCTGGTAATGACCGGTATCCGCGCCGACGCTCCGGACTCCCACCTCCGAAGCGCTCGTCGGGTGCCGGTTGTTCGGCGTTGCGGATGTCGGTCGTTCTCTTTTCCATTCCACCGCTAGGGCCCAAGATGAGGTATGGCACCGATCACAGAATCGCGCACTCTGCTGCGGACCTGCCCCCTCTGTGAGGCGGTCTGCGGACTCGAACTCACGCTGGACGCCGACGACCACGTGACCTCGGTCCGCGGCGATCGAGAGGATCCCTTCAGCAAAGGCTTCCTCTGCCCCAAGGGAGCCAGCTTCGGCCACCTCGACGAGGACCCGGATCGGGTGACCGAACCACTGATCCGCGACCGCGCGTTGGGCACTTGGCGCACCGCGTCCTGGACCGAGGCCTTCGATCTCATCGCCGAGCGGTTCCCCTCGATCGTGGCCGAGCACGGAAATCACTCCGCCGGAGTGTATTTGGGCAACCCGAACGCGCACACCGTGGCGGGGGGCCTGTACGTGCCGATTCTGCTGCGCGCGTTGGGCACCAGGAATATCTACTCGGCGAGCACCGCGGACCAGATGCCCAAGCAGGTGTCCAGCGGGCTGATGTTCGGCGATCCGCTGACCGTTCCGGTTCCCGACCTGGACCGCACCGACTACCTGCTGATGCTCGGGGCGAACCCGCTGGAATCCAACGGTTCACTGTGCACCGCACCAGACTTTCCCGGCAGGCTGAAGGCGCTGCGGCGCAGAGGTGGCCGCTTCGTCGTGGTGGATCCCCGGGTGACCCGCACCGCGAAGCTCGCCGACGAGCACCTGTTCATCCGTCCGGGCAGCGATGCGTATCTGTTGTTCGGCATCGTGCACACATTGTTCGCGGAGAATCTGATCGACGTCCGGGTCGAGGTCACCGGACTGGATGAACTGCGCGCGGCCGCGGCCGCATTCGATCCGGACACGGTGGCGACGCGCACCGGCGTGCCCGCGCCGACTATCGTCAGGCTCACCCGCGAGCTCGCCGCCGCGCCGACCGCGGCGGTCTACGCCCGAATAGGCACCTGCACAGCCGAATTCGGCACGATTACGCAGTGGCTCGTCGACGCGATCAACACGCTGACCGGGAATCTCGACTCCCCCGGCGGTGCCATGTTCGCCAGCGCGGCGGCAGGCGGCATCGTGCGGACCAGACCCTTCCGCACCGGGCGCTGGAGCAGCCGGGTCCGCGAACTGCCCGAGGCCATGGGCGAGCTGCCGGTGGCGACGCTGGCCGACGAGATCACCACCCCCGGCGCGGGACAGATCCGCGCGCTGGTGACAGTGGCGGGGAACCCGGTGCTCTCGGCGCCGAGCGGCGCGCGGCTGGACGCCGCGTTCGCCCAGCTCGACTTCATGGTCAGCGTGGACCGGTACCTGAACGAAACCACCAGGCACGCCGATGTGATCTTGCCGCCGCCGCGCCCGACCCAGTCTGCGCACTACGACTTCGCGTTGCTGCAATTCGCCGTCCGAAACTACGCCCGCTATTCGCGCCCGCTGGTGCCGCTGGGCGACCGGCCGTCGGAGCCCGCGGTCCTCGCCCGTCTCGCCGCGGCGCTGACCGGCAGGCCGCACGACGGCTCCGACGGAGCCGACCCGCTCACTGCCGCGGACGAACTCGTCATCGCGGGCGCCCTGCGCAAGGCCGGGCTCGCGGACCGGCGCGCCGAGCTGATCGGCGAGAACAGCACCGAACAGCGCATCGACTCGATGCTGCGTCTCGGGCCGTACGGCGAATGGAATGGCGGCACGCTCAATCTCCAAGTGCTGCTGGACAATCCGCACGGCATCGACCTCGGTCCTTTGCAGCCGCGCCTGCCCGGCATACTGCGCACGGTAACGAAGCAGGTGGACCTGGCGCCGCGGCCGCTACTCGCGGACGTCGTGCGGATGCGGGCCCGGCTCGCCGACGCCGCGCCGGATATCGTTCTGATCGGACGGCGCCAGCTGCGGTCCAACAACAGCTGGATGCACAACATCGCGCCACTGGTGAGCGGTTCCAATCGCTGCACGTTGCACATCAACCCGGCCGATGTGGATCGGCTCGGGCTCGGCGACCAGGCCGTGGTGAAATCCGCCGCGGGGACCCTGACGGTTCCGCTGGAGCCCACTGAGGCGATCATGCCCGGGGTGGTAAGCCTGCCGCACGGCTGGGGTCACACCGACAGCGCGCAAACGGTCGCCCGCGCCCATGCCGGAGTCAACGCCAACGTGCTCACCGACGACTCCGTGGTCGACGTGCCCTCCGGCAACGCCGTATTCAACGGAGTACCGGTCACCCTGATCCCGACCTGAGCCACTATTCAGCGCACATGCACCACCGACTGGCTGGAGACAACTCGGCCGGGGTCCGGTGTCGATCCTCGTGGAACCGGGTTCCGGCGACCAGACGGAGTACATGCCCGGTATACGAGTGGCTTCCATCCGCGAACCCGACTACGCCGAACTGCTGGCGCTCGGCACCGCGGCCGAACCCATGGCACGCGCGAACTACCGGACTGGAACGGTGTCAAGGACCGAGCGAGCGCTACTACGACGACCGTCTGACCAGCGCCTGTCCACGAACCGGCTCACGTCCGAGCAACCGCCGCGCACACGACGCAGCGCGAATCTCGGCCACCACTCACCAAACCCCCGCTCACCGCACTACTGCCCGTCGGGTGCGAGTCTTACGAGCACGGTTCGCGGCGCCGCAGGCGCTGCGAATCAATACCGCAATCAGATCCTGAAGATCACCAGACGCTGGACGACGAAGTTGATCACGGTTGCCGTGCCCTGTGCGATGACGAATGCCAGCGGTTGCCGCCACCACACCTCGTCGAGCGAGTGGTACAGCACCGCGTTGATGCCGACCTGCACCGCGAAGGTGAGCGCGTAGAGCGCGATCACGGCGAGGAAGCGGATCCGGCTGGGCGGCGCTTGGAAGGTCCACCGGCGGTTGATCAGGTAGGCGGTGGTGGTGCCCGCGACGAAGCTGATCGACTTCGCGACGCTGACCGGAAGTCCGACCAGGTTGAGCAGGAGACTGTAGAGCCCGTAGTCGACGACAGCCGACAGCCCCCCGGTTACGGTGAAGCGGACGATCTGCGTCTTCAGGTCGACATCGGTGCCGCCCGGCTCGTCGAGCAGCGGAAGCTCGACCGGAAGCGGCAGGTGGGGTTCGGCTTGCACGCCGACGAGCGTAGCGCCGACCGGGTCGGACACAGGGATCCGGTTCTAAACCGACGCGTACGTCACCACCGTGGGTTCGATGACGACGACCGGATTCGCCGTCATACCTGTAGCCTCTATGCCGATGTCCACGAAAGCTCCGACCGCCACCACGACAACCGGGTACGACAACGGCGCCGGCGTCACAACCGACGGCACCGCCGCAAGGAACGCGTCAGCGCTTCCGACGCGCACCCGCACGTTGACCGGGTGGGGTCGCACCGCACCAACCTCATCCGAAGTGCTCTCGACCAGCGATCCCGAATTGATCGCCAAGGCTGTGGCCATGGTCGCCGAGGACAATGACAGCAAGCCCGCCCACCTGCGCCGCGGCGTGATCGCACGCGGCCTCGGCCGCTCCTATGGCGACCATGCCCAAAACGCGGGCGGCCTGGTCGTCGACATGACCGCACTGAACAACATCCATCGGATCGACCGTGACACACGGATCGTTGACGTGGATGGCGGCGTCAGCCTCGACCAGCTCATGAAGGCAGCACTACCGTTCGGGCTGTGGGTGCCGGTGCTACCCGGCACGCGGCAGGTGACCATCGGCGGCGCCATCGCCTCCGACATCCACGGCAAGAACCACCACAGCGAGGGCAGCTTCGGCAACCACGTGCGCTCGATCGATTTGCTCACCGCCGACGGGCAGGTGCAGCACATCACGCCGAAGCGCAATGCCAAGCTGTTCTGGGCGACCGTCGGCGGCAACGGGCTCACCGGGATCATCCTGCGCGCGACAATCGAGATGGTGCCGACCGAAACCGCCTACTTCCTCAACGACGGCGTGAAGACCACGACCCTCGACGAGACGATCGCCGCGCACAGCGACGGCAGCGAGGCGAACTACACGTACTCGAGTGCGTGGTTCGACGTGATCAGCCCGCTTCCGAAGCTGGGGAGGGCCACCATCACGCGCGGTAGGCTGGCGAAGCTCGACGAGCTGCCCAAGCGACTGCAGCGCAAGCCGCTGAAGTTCGACGCCCCGCAGTTGATGACGGTGCCGGACATCTTCCCGAACTGGACCATGAACAAGCTGACACTCATGTCCATCGGCGAGGCGTACTACCGGATGGGCGGCAACTACACCGGCAAGGTGCAGAACCTGACGCAGTTCTACCACCCGCTGGACATGATCGCAGAATGGAATCGCGGCTACGGCTCCAACGGCTTTCTGCAGTATCAGTTCGTGGTGCCGACCGAGGCGGTCGAGGAGTTCAAGCGGATCATCGTCGACATCCAGGCGTCTGGGCACTACTCGGCGCTGAATGTGTTCAAACTTTTCGGTCCGGGTAACCAGGCTCCACTGAGCTTCCCGATGCCGGGCTGGAACATCTGCGTCGACTTCCCGATCAAGCCGGGCTTGAACGAACTGGTCGGCGAGCTGGACCGGCGGGTGCTCGAGTTCGGTGGGCGTCTGTACACCGCGAAGGACTCGCGGACCACGGCGGAGACGTTCCACCGGATGTACCCGCGGATCGACGAGTGGATCAAGATCCGCCGCAATGTCGATCCCACAGGCGTTTTCATGTCCGATATGGCGAGAAGACTGGAGCTGCAGTGATCAATGCCGTTGGTAACCCCCAGTCGATTCTTCTGCTGGGTGGCACCTCGGAGATCGGCTTGGCAATCTGCGCGGAGTACCTGAGGAAGGGTTCGGCGCGCATCATCCTCGCGGCACTGCCGGGCGATCCGCTGCGCGAGGAAGCCGTTTCCCAGATGAAGGCGGCGGGCGCGAGCCAGGTCGAGGTCATCGATTTCGACGCGCTCGACACCGAGAGCCACCCGAAGGTCATCGAGGCGGCGTGGGACACCGGTGACGTGGACGTCGCCATCGTCGCCTTTGCCCTCGACGGCGATCCGGAAGAACTGTGGCAGAACCAGCGCAAGGCCGTACTGGTCGCCGAAATCAACTACACCGCAGCGGTTTCCGTCGGCGTGCTGGTCGGCGAGAAGATGAAGGCGCAGGGCTTCGGGCGGATTATCGCCATGTCCTCCGTCGCCGGTGAACGAGTACGGCGCTCGAACTTCGTCTACGGGTCGACCAAGGCCGGCCTGGACGGTTTCTACCTCGGACTCGGCGAGGCGCTGCGCCCACACGGCCCGCGCGTGCTGGTGATCCGGCCCGGCATGGTGCGGACCAGGTTCTCGGCGCACGTCAAAGAGGCTCCGCTCACCATCGACAAGGAAGACATCGCGGTGCTGGCGGTCTCGGCCTCGCAGAAGGGCAAGAACCTGGTCTGGGCACCTGGGCCCTTCCGCTACGTGATGATGATCCTGCGGCACATCCCGCGGCCGATCTTCCGCAGACTGCCGATCTGATCCCTGCCATCGGGCTCGGACCGAGGTGCCCGCGTGATCATCGATCACGCGGGCACCTATCGTCTGACGGAGTCGACCCAGTGAATCCGGAGGCGCCATGCGAGTAATCGAGTGCGACGAGCACGTTCGCGGCCCGGCTCGCGCCCGAGCGACCGAAGCGCATGCGCCGCAGGCGCTGGTCTCGGTCAGTCGGACGCGGGCCGAGAGGGGGCCGCGAGCACACAGCGCCGCAATCAGCTACGGAACGGTCCGTTGACCACGGTGACCGCGCCCGGCGACGCGCCGCCGCGCTCCGACGGTCCCGCACCAGTGCCGGGACGGCTGGCGCCGCTTATGCGACAGATCGCCTCCGGTGTCAGCGAGGCGGCGCTCGCGACGCTGGTCGCCGCCGCGGTGACCGCCGTCGGTCTGGTCGCGTTCTCGATGGTGCAGTGGCCCGCCTTCAACTCCTCGAACGTGACGCGGGCGCTCACCACGGTCGGGCAGGTCGTCGCGGCCGCGCTACTGGCAGCGGCGATCGCGCTACTGCGGCTGCACAGATGGCCGTGGATCGCGAAACTGCTGTCTTGGGTGGGGCTTTCGACGTTCGTCACGGTCACCCTCGGCATGCCGCTTGCCGCGACCAAGCTGTATCTGTTCGGCGTGTCGGTGGACCAGGAGTTCCGCACCGAGTTCCTCACCCGGCTCACCGACTCCGCCGCGCTGCGCGACATGACGTACGCGGATCTGCCGCCGTACTATCCGTCGGGCTGGTTCTGGATCGGCGGGCGCGTGGCGAACCTGCTCGGAATGGACGGCTGGGAGGTGTTCAAGCCGTACGCGATCGGCTTCCTCGCGGTGGCCGCGGTCGTCGCACTCGTGCTGTGGTCCAAGCTGATTCGCGCGGACTGGGCCGTCGGCGTCGCCGCGGCGATCACCGCGGTCACCGTGGCCTACGCCGCCCCGGAGGCCTACAGCGCGGTCATCGTGATCCTGCTCCCGCCCGCGCTGGTACTGGCCTGGGGCGCACTGTACCGGCCGCTGGAGAACGTCGGGGCCCGCACGGCAGCGTCGGATGGCGATCAGGCGGCGCGAGTCAGCGGCACCGCCGGTGGCTGGGGCGCGGTCATCGGCACCGGCCTTTTCCTCGGTCTGGCGGCCACGTTCTACACTCTTTACTTCGGTGTCGCCGCATTCGCGATCGGGCTGATGGGGCTGGTGGCGGCCGCCTTCGCGGTACGCGAACAGCACGTGGCCGATCATCCGAAGCGCAACCACGGCGGCGAGAGCACGAAGGGCTCGGCGTGGCGCGCCGCAGTGCCGCCGCTGGTGCGGCTGGTGGCGATCGGGGTGGTGGCCGGGCTGGTCGCGTTGATCGTGTGGACGCCATACCTGCTGAAGGCGCTGCGCGGCGCGACCGCCAGCTCCGGCACCGCACTGCACTACCTGCCCGAGTCCGGTGCGGAACTTCCGCTGCCGATGTTCGAGTTCTCCCTGCTCGGCGCGCTGTGCCTGCTCGGCACCGTGTGGCTGGTGCTGCGTGCCGCCTCGTCACGGCGGGCACAGGCGCTGGCGATCGGCGTGCTGGCGATCTACCTCTGGACGCTGCTGTCCATGGTGGCGACCGCGGCGGGCACCACGCTGCTGTCGTTCCGGCTGGAGCCGATTCTGCTCGTGCTGCTCGCCGCGGCGGGCGCGTTCGGGTTCGTGGAGGGCGCGCGGGCGATCTATCAGGCGTTGAACGAACCCGGCCGGTTTCGCCTCACGGTGGTGGTCGTCGCCACCATCGGCGCGCTTGCGTTCACTCAGAACATTCCGCACATCCTCGCGGCAGAGATCACCACCGCATATACCGACACCGACGGCGACGGGAAGCGCGCCGACCAACGCGCCCCATCGGCGGTGTCGTTCTATCGCGAGGTGGACGCGGCACTGACGGCACAGACCGGGCGTCCGCGCTCGGACACGGTGGTGCTCACCGCCGACACCAGTTTCCTCTCCTTCTATCCCTACTTCGGCTTCCAAGCGCTCACCTCGCACTACGCCAACCCGCTCGCGGACTTCGCGGGCCGGGCGGCGACCATCGAGGGCTGGAGCAAGCTGAAGACGCCGGACGCGCTGCTGGACGCACTGGCAGCGAGCCCGTGGCGCGCGCCGGACGCGTTCCTGTTCCGGTCTACCGGCGATACCTACACGCTGCGATTGGCCAAGGATGTGTACCCGAACGACCCGAACGTGGCGCGCTACACGGTGAGCTTCCCGAAGAAGCTGTTCGCCGACCCGCGTTTCACCACCACCGATATCGGCCCGTTCACCCTCGTCACCGTTCACCGGTAAGCGTTTCCGGCAGAAAGTCGCGAATCCGCTGCTACATGAGGAGGTCGGAATCCGGAGACCATGGACGACTTCTCCGGTTGTCAGCCCACGCACGGCGTGGTTGGGTACGTTGGGCGGCTGATCCAGCGCTATAGAGGAGCGATTTGCAGGTGGAACGGGCACAGGACGTCGAAACTGCCGGGCAGGCGGCGTCGGCGGCGGGAGGGGTCGCGACCGAGGAAACGACACCGACCGGCGTGTTCGGCAGACCGCTGCACGCGCCGCCCAGGCCTCGGCTCCCGCGAATCCGATTCCACCGCACCGATCTGCTCGTCGCGACCGGCTATCTGGCGCTGGCTGCCACGGTGCTGTCGGGTCAGTGGCGTGACACCGATAGCGGGTACCTGATCAAGAGCGGTCAGGACCAGACGATGTGGGAGTGGTTCTTCGCGGTCACCGCGCACTCGGTAGCGACCCTGCGCAACCCGCTCGGCACCGACCTGCAGAACTTCCCGGCCGGGGTGAACATGATGGCCAACACGGCCAGTTTCGGCGTCGGCGTTCCGCTGACCCCGGTCACCCTGCTCTTCGGGCCCACCGTCACATTCGTGCTCGTGCTCACCCTCGGGTTGGCCGGGACCGCGTTCGCCTGGTACCGGCTGTTCTCCCGCGAGCTCGTCGACTCGCGGGTGGCGGCCGGAATCGGTGGATTGTTCTGTGGGTTCGCCCCCGCGATGATCTCGCACGCCAGTGCGCACCCGAATTTCGTTGTGCTGGCTCTACTTCCGATCATCGCCGGTCAGCTGATCCGGATGGCGCGGCGAGCACTTGTGAGCGAGCGAAACATCGATACCGCGCGCACCGCGCATGACGGGGCCGAGCGAGGCGGGGTCATGAGTGGTTTGGATCGGCCGCGCAGGCGGGTCCGCGATGCCGTGGCGCTCGGCCTGCTCGTCGCGCTGCAGATCGCGCTCGGTGAGGAGCCGCTGCTGATCTTCGCGCTGGCTTTCGGACTGTTCGCCCTCGTCTACTACTCGCACGCGCCGCGCATCGCCGGGCGCGTGTTGCGTGGGATCACCCCTACCGTGGCGCTTGCCGGGGTGATCACGATGATGCTTACCGAGATTCCGTTGTGGTGGCAATTCTTCGGACCGCAGAGCTATCGGTCGATCGACCACGGCCCGATGGGCAACGACGTCGATGCGCTGGTGCAGTTCCCGTCCGAATCGCTGGGTGGTGTGTTCTCCCCCGGCCAGAACGTGGCGATCAATCCGACCGAACAGAACGCGTACTTCGGATGGCCCCTGCTGCTCCTGGTCGTCATCACGGTGGCGCTGCTGTGGCGCGACCGGGTGGTGCGGGCCGCTGGCGCGGTGATCGCCGTATTCGGCGTGCTTTCGCTGGGCGCGGTCGCCACGATCGGCAAGAAATCCACCGGCATCGAGCTGCCGTGGCGCTGGGCGGAACATGTGCCGCTGCTGAACACGGTGCTGGAGACCAGGCTGACGATGGCCGCGATCCCCGCCATCGCGGCGGTGCTCGCACTGGCCACCGAGCGGGCGGTCACGACGTGGAAGCAGTCCGCGGTCGACTGGAAGCCGCTGGCCTGGTTCGGTGTCCTCGCGTGCGCACTGCTGCCGCTGACCCCCACCATCCTCCCGGTGACCAACCGGGCGCCGACGCCGGAGTTCTTCGCGGACGGGACGGTACGGCGGTACGTCACGGACGGTTCGGTGGTCATGGTGCCGCCACCGCGACCGCCAGACGCGCGGGCACTGCGCTGGCAGGCCGACGCCGACTTCGATTTCCCGCTCGCAGGAGGTTACTTCGTGGGGCCGACCGGCACGACGAAGAAGGGAATCTACGGCCCGGATACCCGCCCGACCACCGCGCTGCTGGTCAGCGCGCAGGACACCGGTGCGGTGCCGCCGATCGACGCCGACACACGCACGCTGGCGCTGGACGATCTGCGGTTCTGGCAGGCAGACGTGCTGGTGCTTCCGACGACCCCGAATGGTGATGTGCTGCGCGAAACCGTCACGCAGCTGCTCGGATACGCGCCGACCCGGGTCCAGGATGTCTGGCTGTGGGACGTTCACCCGCTGCGGTAGTCGCCGATCACAGGACGCGGTATATAGCATCAACCACCGTGCGACCGGACCGATCTCCTCGAGCGTTCACCCGTAACCGCCTGATCGCCCTCGTCTCTGGGTTTCTCGGATTCGTGCTGGCGCTGCTGACACCGCTGTTGCCGGTGCAGCAGGACCAGGCGACATTGGATTGGCCCCAACCGGGCACCGCGAGCGTCGAGGCGCCGCTGGTGTCCTACGAGCCACTGCGGTTGAGCGCGACGCTGCCCTGCGCGTTGGTTCGGGAGGCCGGGGCATCGGGCACGCTGCTCTCCACTGTTCCGGTGGCGTCCGGCCAGGCACCGACCAAAGGACTGGTGGTCTCGGTCGCCGACGGTGTGCTGTCGGTGGTGCTCCGCGACGTCCCGCTGCTGTCGGCGCCGCTGGCCGAGGTCGGCTCGTGTGCGACGCTCACCGTCGAGTCGAGCGCGGCCGCGACGACCGCGGAACTCACCGGGGTGTCCCGACAGGACGGCACGCCGTTCCGGTCCACGGTCGGCCGCGACATCCGGCCGCAGGTGGTCGGCGTATTCACCGACCTGGACGCCGGCCGGCTCGGCGGCGCGCAGTTGCACGCGGACATCGACTCGCGCTTCTCCTCGACGCCGGCAGGGCTGAAGCTGGCCGCGATGATCGCGGCCGCGGTGTTCACGCTGATCGCACTGGTCGCACTGCACCTGCTCGACACCAGCGACGGTCGCAGGCCGCG
Organism: Nocardia sp. NBC_00881; assembly: GCF_045207455.1. Classification (NCBI taxonomy): domain Bacteria; kingdom Bacillati; phylum Actinomycetota; class Actinomycetes; order Mycobacteriales; family Nocardiaceae; genus Nocardia; species Nocardia sp. NBC_00881. Next base: position 5,899,326 of record NZ_CP108798.1, on the reverse strand, counting down.
GCGGTTCCTGCCCGCGCACTGGTGGCGGGTCACGGTCCCGGACGCCGTCGTGCTCGGCACGCTGGTGTTGTGGCACTTCATCGGGGCCAATACCTCCGACGACGGCTACATCCTGAACATGGCGCGCGCATCCGGCCACGCGGGTTACATGGCGAACTACTACCGGTGGTTCGCGGTGCCCGAAGCTCCGTTCGGCTGGTCCTACGAGGTGCTGGCCTGGCTGACCAGGATCTCCGACGCCAGCCCGTGGATGCGGCTCCCGACGCTGGCCGCCGGCATCGTCTGCTGGCTGGTGATCAGTAGGGAGGTGCTGCCGCGGCTCGGCGCCCGCGTCCGCCGGAACAACGTGGCGCTGTGGACGGCGGGGTTGGTGTTCCTGGCGTTCTGGCTGCCCTACGACAACGGCCTGCGCCCGGAGCCACTGATCGCGGCGGGCGCACTACTCACCTGGTGCTCGATCGAACGCGCCATCGCTACCGGGCGCCTGCTGCCCGCCGCCGTCGCCGTGCTGATCGCCGCTTTCTCGCTCGCGGCGGGACCGACCGGCCTCATCTGCATCGCGGCGCTGATCGCGGGCTCGCGGCCGGTGCTGCTGATCATTATCAAGCGGGCGCGCGGCGCCGTCCCGGCCCGGACCGGCCCGGATGCCGACGCGGCGGCCGCCGGTTCCGTCGAGGCCGACGCAGCGGTGAACGCCGCAGCGGGCGCGCGGCGGCCGTCCTTCACCACGACCGTCTTCCGGTTCGCCGCGTTGCTCGCGCCGGGACTGGCCGCGGGAACGCTGGTCCTTGTAGTGATCTTCGCCGACCAGACCTTGTCGACGGTGCTGGAGGCGACCAGGGTGCGCACGATTGTCGGCCCGAACGTGGCATGGTTCGATGAGCGCACCCGCTGGGATTCGCTGCTGATGCTCTCGCCGGACGGCTCGCTGGCGCGGCGGTTCGGTGTGCTGGTCATGCTGCTGTGCCTGCTGGTCTGCGTGCTGCAGGTGCTGCGAAAGGGACGCATTCCGGGGACCTCGCGCGGACCGTCGGTGCGCATTCTCGGCATCGTGTTCGCGTCGCTGTTCCTGATGATGTTCACGCCGACCAAATGGACCCACCACTTCGGCGTCTATGCCGGGCTTGCCGGGTCGCTCGCCGCGCTCGCGGCGGTCGCGGTGGGCAGCACCGGCATCCGCTCAGCGCGCAACCGCGCGCTGTTCGGGGCCGCGGTGCTCTTCCTGCTCGCGGTGACCTTTACCGGCTCGAACGGCTGGTGGTACGTCTCGAGCTACGGCGTGCCATGGTGGGACAAGGCTCCGCTGATCGCGGGCAAGGGATTGTCCACGCTGTTCCTCGGTCTCAGCGGGGTGGCGTTGCTGGTGGCCGTCCGGCAGCACTACCGCGAGCCGTACCGGCGCGAGAGCGTCTCGGCCCCACGGCGTTTCGACCGGTGGTCCTCGGCGCCGCTGACCATCGCCGCCGCCCTTCTCGTGCTGTTCGAGGTCGCCTCGCTGGCCAAGGCCGCGGCAACGCAGTATCCCGCGTACTCGATTACCAAGTCGAATCTGCAATCGCTGCGCGGTGATTCGTGCGCAATGGCGAACGAGGTGCTGGTGGAGACCGACACCGCGGACTCGCTGCTGCAGCCCTATTCCGGCTCCGCGGCGGACGGACTGGCCGCCGAGAACAAAGGATTCACGCCGAACGGGGTCGCGCGCGACCTCACCGCCGACGCCGAGGAGACGGTCAGCGGCGGCGCGAACTCGGTGGAAAAGGACTCGGAGAACAAGACCACCAAGACCACTGGCGCGGGTACCGGAGGCGGCACCACCACGCAGGCGGGCATCAATGGAAGCACCGTCGCGCTGCCGTTCGGGCTCGACCCGGCCAAAACCCCGGTCCTCGGCAGTTATCAGGAGGGCGAACAGCAGCAGGCCGAGTTGACCACGCAGTGGTACCGACTCGACCTGACCGACAGCATGCGCTACGACCCCGCCTACCAGGTGCTGGCGATCACCGCGGCGGGCCGCATCCGGACGGTCGACACGGACGGCGTGCTCACCTACGGCCAGGAACTACATCTCGAATACGGCGTCCGCGGACAGGACGGCGAGGTCCGCACGCTCGGATCGATCGACCCGCTGGACATCGGTCCGGCACCGTCCTGGCGCAACCTACGGGTACCGCTGGACCGTTTGCCGGCCGAGGTGAACGCGGTGCGGCTGGTCGCGGTCGACAACGACATCACCCAGAAGCAGTGGCTGGCCGTCACGCCGCCCAGGCTGCCCAAGTTGGTCAGGCTGAATTCCGTGGTCGGCTCCCAGGAGCCGGTGCTGCTGGACTGGCACGTCGGCCTGGCTTTCCCCTGCCAGCGTCCGTTCAACCACAAAGACGGTGTCGCCGAGATCCCCGGCTGGCGCGTTCTGCCCGACCGGGTCGGCTCCGACGCCTCCAACGCCTGGCAGGACGACATCGGCGGCGGACCGCTCGGCTGGACCGGCCTGCTGCTGAAGTCGCAGACCGTACCCAGCTACCTCGGCCACGACTGGGCGCGAGACTGGGGCTCGCTGGAGAAGTTCACGCCCTACGATCCGACCGCCAGACCCGCCACCGTCAACGTCACCGTCGATACCCGCACCGGGCTGGCGACCGACGATCCGATCCGGGTCCGCTGACGAGCAGGCGGGGTGCACGAATCGTGCGCCCCGCCTTCGCTTTTGCGGCGCGTTCGGCCCGGCCTGATCCGGGCACCAGCTCCAGAGTGCTGACGAACTCGGTAGCCAAGTGCCGAATCACTACGCAATCCCGCAGCCGCGCGCCACCGGCCGTTTTCGAACCGCAACGGTCACAAATCCCGCGGGCGCGCTACGACGGCGCCTAGCACCAAACCGGTTGTACGGTATGCAAAAGTGCTCCCACCTGTGGTGATGCAATGCAGGACGAATCACTCAACGCGTCGTAATCTGAGCACCATGACCACGGCATTCGATGATATGGATCTGCGCGATCTTGTCGGACTGCTCAACGAGGAGGAACAACGGGAGCTGCGGCCTGCGGTGCTGCGCATGCTCAACCGCCTCCCCGCGCAAGAGGTGCTCCGGCGCGAACTCGGTCTTCGACTAAAGGTCTGAGCGCCCGGTTTCGCACCGGTAAAAATGGCAGGGCCGCCGCGCAGGGTTGTTACCTGCGCGGCGGCCCTGTGTCCGGGGTATCGGGCTTCCTACCCTGTCGTCAGCTCGCTGAAAGCGACGTCGGTGGGTATCGGCACGTCCAGGGTCAGTCGGCGAGTATGCAGGTACACAAGGTGATAGCGAGCTTCGGAGAGCCGGTACTCCTCGATCTGCTCGATTCCGTCGCCCGCCTCGGTAAGAAACACTATGAGGTATACCGGGATACCGGCCGCCGCGTACGCGGCCTTCTTCTCCACCGTATCGGTGTGGTGCGAACTGTCAGGCGAGACGATCTCCACCACGAGTACGGTGTCATCGGCGTAGAGCTTCGCATCATCGTCCAGACAGCGATACACGATGACATCCGGACGACGGAGGCTGAGCGGAACGTCGCTGAGCCGGACGTCCACGTCTGTCTCGACCATCAAGCACGGCTCTGGTTTCCGTGCCGCTTCCATCCCCGCCGCCATGCGCCGCGCCACCCTATTGTGCAGCCGTGATGGGCTCTCGCACTTCACGATATGGCCGTCGACAACCTCGATAGTTCGACAGAAGTCGGCAGGCAGCAATTCATAGTCCCGCGCGGTGATCTGCTCCGGAATCCAGCGGTACCAGTCACTGGGTGCGCCGCTCGTCATGCCGTGAGCCTACCGGCAGGCTCGCAGACCGACGATCCGATCGGGATCAGGTAGGTGTGCTCACGACCGAACTCATTCTCGCTGTTCCACCGCAGCGCGAATGTCCTCGGCACGTGAGGACGCTCGAGCCAGCCGTCCGTCCGTGGTGATCAGCGGCATGTCCAGCTGTTCGGCCAGTTCGACATAGAGAGCATCGGTCAGCCTGATCGCGGTCCGCCGAGCCCAAGCACCTTTGGTCAGGTTCAGCAGCGGGTGGCGGGTCAGTGGCGCGCGGGCGAGGCGGCTCAGTGCGGTCTCGACGTCGGTGTCGGTCAGCTCGCCCGCTCGGTTCAGTCGCCCCAGCGCGGAGAGGACTTCGGCGTCGAAGTGGGCTGGGACATGCATGACGGTCGTCGTGATCCTCGCGCTCACGGCGGCTGTGCGGTCGTTGCGCACAAGAACATCGACCATCGCGCTGGCATCTAGAACGATCTGTTCGGAATCGGTCACCGGCCGAACTCGTCGCGCGCGGAATCGAGGGCAGCAAGGATGGCCGCATGTGAGACCTCAGGGCGGTCGTCTGCGAGCTCAGCTAACCAAGCCGAGGTCGCGCTCTTCTCCAGTTCCGCGAGAATCGCGGCCTGTGTCAGCGCGGAGACATTGAGCCCCCGTTCACGGGCGCGCTCAGCCAGTTCATCGGGAACATACACATTGAGCCGAGCCATACCACAAATATACACACTTACGTGTGTATATCGCGCTGTAGGTGGTGTGGCGGATGGCCGCCACGCAGGATTGCTACCTGCGCGGCGGCCCTGTGTTCGGAGTGGCCCGGATGGGTCAGAACGCTCGCAGCTCGCCCGGGGACCACAGGCCGGACCTGGTCACCGTGCCGGTGTCCAGCCTGGCCGGGACCGCGTTGCGGTCGTACTGGTCGTACCGCTCCAGCGAACCCCAGTCGCGCGCCCAATCGTCCTTCAGGTAGGTCGGCACCGTGGTCGACTTGCCCAGCATCTGCGCGAAGCCGAGCGGGCCGCCGAACTCCTCGGCCTGCCAGGTGTTGGTCGAGCTGATGGCCAGCGGGCGGTCCGGCAGGATGCGGTAGCCCGGAACCTCGGCGACGCCGTTCTCATGGTAGAACGGCCGCTGACACGGGAACTGTAGGCCGACCGCCCAGTCCAGCAGGATCGGCTGCTCGGAACCGAGGAGGTTGTTGAGCGATTGCAGCTTCGGCATGCGCGGCGGAGTGAACGCCAGCCACTGGTCACCGATCAGGATGGGGTCGTTGGCGACGATGCGCACCGCGTCGGCGTCGGGTGCGATCTCGTCCAGCGGCACCCGCAAGTTACGCCAGGACGGGAACGGGCCGATGTCGCGCGGCAGGTAGGTGCCGAGCTTCTGCACACTGCCGTCGGGCAGGTGCTTGCCGTAGTCGACGGTGAGCGACTGACCGTACTTCATCGCGCCGGTGTCGTCGAAGGAGAGAATGCGACCTGCGGCCGAGATCACCACCAGCGGTTTGTCCGCCGAACGGGCGGGCAGTTGATACCAACTGGAGGTGACGTTCGCGGGCTGCTGCACGCCGTTCTGGTAGCTGCCGAGGATCGGCGTGGACGCCGGATCGAGGCCGAAGGGCAGGGCGACGGTGCTGCCGTTCACGCCGCGCGCGCCCTGACCACCTCCGGTACCGGCACTCTGTCCCTCGGCGAACGCCGCGCCGACCGACTGGGTGGAAGTGTTGCCGGTGCCCGGCTTCACCTCGACGCTGTCGGCTGACAGATCGTTCGGCACGCCGTTCGGGTCGAAACCGACCGGATCGACACCCGCGAGGGGGTCAGCCGGATCGGTCGGCGGATGCGCCGGATCGATGATCGGCTCCAGCCTGCCACCGTTCGGGTTCGGTTCCACCAGGACGTCGTTGGCGAGTCCGCAGGTATTGCCGCCGAGCGCGTCGATGTTCGAGCGGGCCAGCGAGTACGCCGGGTATTGCGAGACCGCCCCCTTGACCAGTGAGAGCACCTCCAACGCGACCATCAGCGCGGCGACCACGGTCAGCGGGATCGCGGCGAACTTGCGAATCCGCTTGCCGCGCGGCGACTTCGGTGACGGCTGTGGCTTGGTGTAGTCCTCGCGCAGCGCGTACCAGCCCACCAGCGCGAGCGCCACGCCGAACAGGACCAGCATCACGGTGTTCGACTGATAGCCGTGCAGCGAGATGCGCTTGTCGAACCACGGCACACCGAAGCTGGACACATACCAGTAGCCGTTGATGCCGGAGAACGCGACCGCGAGCACGAACAGCAACCCGGCGAGGAAGATCGCCCGGTTCTTTCGCGCCCGCAGCGCACTCGCCGAGACCGCGACCGCGGTGACCGCCGCCAGTGACCCCGCGATGCCCGCGTAGGCGCCGAAGTGGTGAGTCCACTTGGTCGGGTTGAACATCATGAAGAAGATGGTTCCGAAGACCACGCCCATCAGCCGCCAGGTCGGCCCGCTCGCGATGCCAGGGACCTGCCTGCGACGCAGCAGCACCAGCATGGTGGTGAACAGGCACAGCAGCATCACCAGGAAGGCGAAACGGCGCGACAGCGAACCGTCGACGGTCTCCACGAACAGGTAGTAGTAGCGCAGGTAGTCCTCGTACCAAGCCAGGTTCGGCCCGGTCACCTGACGCACCCGGTTGGCCTCCTGGATACCGGCGAAGGTCTGGTCGCTGTAGACCACGGTGAGCACGAGAACACCGGCCGCCGCGATCGGCGCGAGCAGCGGCAGCGTCGAGCCCCACGGCCCCACCCCGTCGGCGGCGAACCGCCGGTGCTTGCGCACCACGATGCGCACCAGCGGACGGATGCCCGCGAGCAACGCCGCCACACACATCAGACCCGTCGGCGCCGCCGCGAGAGTGAACGCCGCGACGAGCACGGCGATGGCGGCGGGCAGCAGGCGGCCGGTCGCGATGGCCCGCTCGATCGACACCCAGGTCAGCAGTGCGCCGAGCGCAACGACCGGCTCGGAGCGCAGACCGTTGTCGAACGGCAGCCAGAACGCCAGAAAGACCAGACCACCGGTCCACAGCGCGACATTGCTGCTGCGAACACCGCGACCGAGCCGAGGGACGACCTCGCGGCTGATCACCATCCAGCACAGGATCGCGCAGGCCAGCGCCGGCAACCGCACCCACGGGCTGGCCGTGGAGATCTCCGAGAAGACCTGGATCACGTAGTAGTACCAGCCGAACGGCGCCTCCGGCACGCCATACCAGCGGAAGTAGTTGGCCATGTACCCCGCATGCGGAGCGACACGCACCATGCTGAGGATGTAGCCGTCGTCGGAGGTATTCGCGCCGGCGAAATGCCAGAGCACCAGCGTGCTGATCACCGCGCCGTCCGCCCAGGTCGGCTTCAGCCAGTTCGCCGGAAGGAACCGGCGGTGCCCGCGCCCGTCACTGCCGTCGAGCCGAGCCAGCGCCGCCAACGCCGCCAGCGTGCACAGCACCGCCGCGATCAGCGCAATCAGCTTGATCGCGGTCGGGCCGGACGAGAAACGGGTGTCCACGGTCATGTGGAACGCCAATCCCTCCGGCGCCGCGCCCTTCAGGTCGGAGAAGACCCCGACCACCTGCGGACGCAGATCGCCGCTCAGCTGACCTTCCACCGGCGCCGTGACCATCTCGGTCACCCCCGGCGCCGCACCAGCGACCGGTTGCTCGACCTGCCTGGTGAGCCCGTCGAATACCGCGCGCGTGCGGTCGTTGTCCGAGCTGATGGTCAGCGACGTGCACTCACCCATCCGCTCCCGGTCGGCCGACACCACCACCGCGTTGCGGTCGATCACGTCCACCGAACTCTCGGAGACCCGGACGAACATGGCCTCCAGCGCGGCCCGGTCGCCCTGCGGCGGCGCAGTCGCCAGCAGCATGCCGCCCCGCTCGGGCAACTGCGCGATAGTGCTGCACGGAATCGTCGCGTTCAGCTCGATCGGGACCTGCGACATCAGCGGGGCCTGCACGTTGCCGAGCGTCCCGCTCTGCGGCCAGTTCAGCACCGCGGTGGTCTGCGTGACCGGTAAGAACGGCGTCGCCAGCGCGAACAGCGCGCCGAGCACCCCGGCGACCAGAGCGATTATTCGCGCGGTGCGGAAATCGTTCGGCGTGACCGCCGGAACGGCGGGCGGCTTCGTCAGTACAGCTGTAGCGGCGTCGGGCACGGTTGGCAATGCTATCTGCCCGCGTCTCTGCGCGGGCAGAGCGTGGCCCGGAGAATTTGCGGGTCTCAGCTTATTCGCGGCCGACTGCCAGAATGGCATGCCCGGCAGACCGGAAAAAGCCATTACCGGCACGCCCCGGCGCGGTAAGGGACCCGTACTGCTGACCGATAGCGACACCGATGGAAAGGTGGGGGTATGACCAAGGTGAATCTCTCGACGAATTACGGACCGATCGTCCTCGAACTGGACGACCAGAAGGCGCCGGGCACGGTGCGCAACTTCGTGGAATACGTGAACGCGGGACACTACAACGGCACGATCTTCCACCGTGTCATTCCCGGCTTCATGATCCAGGGCGGTGGCTTCGAGCCCGGCCTGCGCCAGAAGGGCACCAAGGCACCGATTCAGAACGAGGCGAACAACGGCCTGAAGAACAGCAAGTACACCGTCGCGATGGCGCGCACCAACGACCCGCACTCCGCGACCGCGCAGTTCTTCATCAACATCTCCGACAATGAGTTCCTCAACCACTCCGCCCCCACCCCGTCGGGCTGGGGGTACACCGTCTTCGGTGCGGTGACCGAGGGCACCGAGGTGGTCGACAAGATCGCCGCTGTGTCCACCTCCTCGGCGGGCATGCACCAGGATGTTCCGGTCGACGACGTCGTCATCGAATCCGCCAGCATCGGTTGATCTTTCCCCGCACAGAACGCGAATCGGGCCGCGCCCCAATGGGGTGCGGCCCGATCGTGGTCCGTCAGCGCTACAACGGGAGCAGGTGGTGCTTGCGCGGGTTGCGGGCAAGACTCTTGTCCCGCAACAGCTGTAGCGCGCGGCGCAGCTCCAGCCGCGTGGTGGACGGCTCGATGACCGCGTCGATGTACCCGCGCTCGGCGGCCACCCACGGCGTCGCCATGGTGGCGTTGTAGAAGTCGATCATCTGCTGGCGCATGGCCGCCCGCTGCTCCTCCGGCGCGGCCTCCAGCTGCTTGCCGCCGATCAGGCTGACCGCGCTCTCGGCGCCCATCACCGCGATGCGCGCGGTGGGCCACGCCAGGTTCACGTCAGCCCCCAGCTGCTTGGAACCCATCACGGCATAGCCGCCGCCGTAAGACTTGCGGATCACGACGGTCACCTTCGGCACCGTGGCCTCCACGAAGGAGAACAGGAACCGCCCCCCGCGTTTGATGACGCCGATTTTCTCCTGCTCGACACCAGGCAGGAATCCGGGCGTGTCGACGACGAACACCAGCGGAATCTCGAACGCGTCGCAGAGCCGCACGAAATGCGCCGCCTTGTCCGACGCCCGCGCGTCCAGCGCGCCCGCATAGACCATCGGCTGGTTGGCGACGACACCGACGCTCCGCCCGTCGACGCGGGCGAACCCGGTGATGATGTTGCGGCCCGCGGTCTCGCCGACCTCGTGGAACGCGCCGTCGTCGAAGATGCGCAGCAGGACGTCGTGCATGTCGTACGCGGCGTTGTCGGAATTCGGGATGATCGAGTTCAGCTCGAGGTCGCTGTCCGTGAGCTCCGGCTCCAGACCAGGGTTCACGATCGGCGCAGGCTCCTGGCAGCTGGTCGGCAGGTAGCTCAGATAATCCCGCACCCACTCGAACGCGGCGACCTCGTCCTTGGCGACGTGGTGGATGTTGCCGTATTCGGCCTGGCTGCGCGCGCCGCCGAGTTCCTCCAGGCTGACGTCCTCGCCGGTCACCTCCCGGATCACTTTCGGGCCGGTGACGAACATGTACGCCTCTTCGGTGGCCACCACTACATCGGTGTTGATCGGGGCGTAGACGGCGCCGCCCGCACACTTGCCGAGGATCATCGAGATCTGCGGGACCAGACCCGACAGCGGCTCCTGACGCCGCCCCAGCTCGGCGTACCACGCCAGCGAGGTCACCGCCTCCTGCACACGCGCGCCGCCGGAGTCGTTGATGCCGACCACCGGGCAGCCGACCTTGGCCGCGTACTCCAGCATCCCGGCCACTTTGCGACCGAACATCTCGCCGACCGAACCGCCGTAGACGGTCTGGTCGTGTGAGAACACCGCCACCGGCCTGCCTTCGACCAGGCCATGGCCGGTGACGACGCCGTCGCCATAGAGCGCTGCCGGATCGCCCGGCTTGCGTACGAGTGCACCGATTTCCACGAAGGTGCCCGGATCGAGCAGCATGTTGATCCGATCGCGGGCGCTGGGGATTCCCTTCTTCGCCCGTTTGGCCACCCCCGCCTCACCCGCAGGCTCCTGCGCCAATTCCAGTCGCTTGCGCAGGTCGGCGAGTTTCTCGGCCGTAGTGCTCACTTCGCCCCTTTCGCCTCGATCGCGGCGAGTTTCGCGGTCAGGTCGGCCCCGATCTTCCCGATCCGCGGTTCATCGATGATCTGCAGGTGATCACCCGCGATATGGATGATCTCCAGGTTCGTCAGGTAGTCGTCCCAGCCGCCGTTCGGCACTCGCTCGCCGAAGCGCGGCTCGAGCTCGATCATGCCGTCGTGGTAGCGGTCGGCGAGGTAGAGCACGACATCCCCGTCGTAGTGGGACGGTTGGGTCCTGGCGAGATGACGGCTATCGATCCATGAGGTGCGCTGGTGCTCGAGTACACCGCCCGGGATCTTCGCGCCACTGATCTTGATCAGATCACTGATCATTTTGAACTGCTCTTCGTCCGAGGCCCCGGCCAGCGTCTCCAACTGCTCACGGTCCAACTCGCCCTCGACGCCGTAGGTCTTCTTCGCGAAAGCCTGGTAGCGCTCGATCCGGCGCACACGCTCGTCAGGGCTGTTGTCCTCCCCCGCGGTCGGGATGGCGAGATCGATCAGGCCGACCATGCGCACATCCGCGCCCTCGGCGCGCAGCAACTGCGCGGCATGCATGGCCAGCACCGCACCGAGCGACCATCCGTAGAGCACGAACGGACCGTCACCCTGGATCTTGCGCAGCTCGGGAAGGTACTGGCGAGCCCGCTCGTCGATGGAACCCTCGACTCGCTCGAGGCCGTACATAGGTGTGTCCGCGGGCAGGCGCTTCAGCAGCGGCTCGTAGACCAGTGTGTTGCCGCCCGACGGATGGAACACGAAGACCGGCACCGCGGTCGAGCCTTCCGTCCGCGCACGCAGCGGACGGACGAAACCGTCCACATCGGCGCCACTGTCCTCCAGCTCGCGCACGATAGCGGCCAGCTGCTCTATGGTCTCGCAGTCGAGCACGTCGTCGACGGTGACCTCGGCCTTGACCCGCTCGCTGAGACGCGCCGCCAGCCTCTCGGCGGTGTCCTCGTCCAGGATCGGCAGAGTGTCGAAGATCCCTCCAGCCGACTTGCCGGTCACCACCGCCCAGGTGGCGAAGGTCAGGCGTTCGGCGGCGTCGCGCGGCGGGACGCTGTCCTCATCGGCAGACTGGCTACCGCCGAAGAGCTCGGCGGGTGTCGCAGGAGCCGCTGCCACCGCGGGAGCGGGCTCTGCGACGTGGCCCGAGTCCATTTCGGGCGCAGCGTTTTCCAGCGCCGCGACGGCGGCGTCCGATGCGGCGGCAGCAGTGCCCGGTGTCGTGGTCTCGGTGGCCGACGTCGCGGACACCGCTTCCGATACCGCGGCGACCGGGTCCGCGCCGGTGGCGAGGGCAGTCCTGGCCGCGGCCATGAAATCGCCGTCGACGGTGAGCTCGCCCGACCCGCCCGCGGCTTTGTCGGCGGCCTGCTTGTCAGCCATCGCCTGCACCTCGTCGCGGTGTTCGATGGCGTAGCGCAGCACCTTGCCGACCTCATGGAGACTCGCGTCGCGCACGGCCTGGACCTGGAGCTGCGGGATGTCGAACTCGTACTCGACCCGGTTCTTGATGCGCATGGCCATCAGCGAGTCCAGACCGAGCTCCATCAGCGGGATCTCCATCGGCAGGTCCTCGACCGCGTAGCCCATGGACTCGGCGACGATCAGCGCGAGCCGCTCCTCCACGGTCTGCGTGCCGCTCGGATCCCACCGCGCGCCGAAGGTCTCCACGATCTCGATGTCGGCGTCGCCCTGCTGCACCGCCGTAGCGGCCGGAACCGACTCGGCCACTACGGGTTCCGGCAGCGGCACCGAGTGGGTGGGCTGGCTCGAGATGACCACCGCGTCGAACAGCAGCCGGAATGCGGCGTTCTCATTGGCGTGCACCTGCACCGACGCGCCACCGGGGTGTGGGGTGAGTGTCGTGGTGAGCGTGCCCGCGGCCGGGATAGCGCCGTGCGGGATCGACGCGCTCAGCGATACATCGCTGAGTACCTGCGCCGCAGCGGAATTCACCAGTGCTACCAGATCGGTGACGGACGACGCTTGCACCTCCCAGACGTGCCTGCCGTCGGGCAGCGCGACGTGCGCTCCGGGCACCCGGCTGGTGCCGCTCACGGACATCTTCGCCTTCGGCCAGTATTCCTTGCGCAGGAATGTGGTTCGTGGAATGTCGGCGTAGTCCCCTGTGGGCAGCAGCGAGGGAAGATCCACCGTGTGGCCGTGCACATAGAGCTGAGCGAGTGCGGCGATGACACCCGCGGACTCGTCCTCCTTGCGCTTGAGCGTCGGGATGAGCTGCGCGTCGTGCACGCCCGCCGCGAAGGTGGTACCCAGAACCTGCATCAGCGCCACCGAATTCGGCGCCAACTCCAGGAACGTGGTGTGCCCGGTGTCCACCGCGAGCTTCACCGCGTTGGTGAAGTACACGCTGTGGCGCATGTTCTTGACCCAGTAGTCCTCATCGTGGATGGGGTCCTGACCAGGACGGATGTACTTCTCCTTGTGCACGGTCGAGTACAGGCCGAGCTTCAGCTTGGTCGGCTCGATGCCCGCCAGCTCCGCGGCCAGCTCACCGAGCAGCGGATCCATCTGCGAGGTATGGCCCGCGCCGCGCGTCTGCAACACGCGGGCGAACTTGCCCGCGGCCTCCACCTGCGCGACGATCGCGGCGACCTGATCCTGCGGACCGCCGATCACCGTGTTGGTCGGCGCCGCGTACACCGCGACCTCGACGTCCGGGTAGTCCGGCAGCAGTTTCGCTACGTCCTCGGCGCTGTATTCGATCAGCGCCATGTTGCGCACATCATCGTCGCTGATCATCTGCTCGCCCTCGCCCATCAGGCGGGAACGGGCGCAGATCACGCGAACCGCGTCCGCGAGGTCGAGGCCGCCCGCGATGTAGGCACCCGCGACCTCGCCCATCGAATGGCCGACCACGCCTTGGGGTTCGGCGCCGTGCGCGCGCAGCAGCGCGGCGAGACCGATCTGGATGGTGAAGATGCCGACCTGCGAGGTACCGACGTCGTAGTCCTGGCTGTCGTCCAGAAACATTTCGCGCACCGAGTATCCGGCCTCGTCCAGCACCAGCTCGTCGACCTCGTCGACGGCGTTCGCGAAGATCGAGTTCTCCAGGTAGAGCTGCTTACCCATCTTGCGGTGCTGTGCGCCGAAACCGGCCAACACCCACATCGGGCCCATCGCGGCCGGAGCGTCGGCGGTGAACACGCCGACGCCCGGCTTGCCCGCCGCGATGGCTCGCAGTCCGGCGATCGCTTCCTCGTGTGTCTTGGCGAGCACCACACCGCGCGAGCGCCAGTGGCTGCGCTTGGCCAGCGAGCGCGCCACATCGGCAAGCGGGGTCTGCGCGCCCGCCTCGGACTCCAGCCAGTCGGCCAGCTCGGCGGCGGCGCGGCGACGACGCGAAGGCAGGTAACCCGACACCGGCAGGATCATCGGCAGCGGCTCGGTGCGCTCGGCGGTCCATTCGGCAACGGACGAGGAGGTTTCGGTGTCCGCGACGACGGCGGCGGCCTCCGCAACCACATCGGTGGTCTCGTCCAGCGCCGCCTCGACGTCGGCAACCTCGGGCGCCGACGCCGGGACAGCGCCCTCCGTCGCACTCGGCACGTACTCCTGCAGCACGACGTGCGCATTGGTGCCGCCGAACCCGAAACCGGAGATGCCGATGGTAGCGGTGCCGCTGTAGCGCGGGAACTCGGTCGGCTCCGTGACCACCTTCAGGTGCGCCTGCTCGAACGGGATGTAGGGGTTCGGCCCCCCGTAGTTGATGTTGGGCGGAAGTACGTTGTGCTGCAACGCCATCACCACCTTGGCCAGGCTCGCCGCACCAGCGCCGGACTCCAGGTGACCGAAGTTGGTCTTCGCCGAGCCGAGCAGCGCGGGCTTGTCGGCCTCGCGGCCGCGGCCGACCACCCGACCGAGCGCATCGGCTTCGATCGGGTCGCCGAGCAACGTGCCGGTGCCGTGTGCCTCGATGTAGTCGACGGTCGAGGGCACGACGCCCGCGTCCCGGTAAGCCCGGCGCAGCACGTCGGCCTGAGCGTCAGGGTTCGGGGCGAGCAGGCCGTTGGAGCGGCCATCGTTGTTGACCGCGGAGCCCTTGATGACGGCCATGATCCGGTCGCCGGCGCGCTCGGCGTCGGCGAGTCGCTTGAGCACCACCAGCCCGGCACCTTCGGAACGCACCATACCGTCGGCGTCGGAGGAAAACGCTTTGATCCGGCCGTCTTTCGCGACCGCCCCAACCGAGTCGAAGCCGAGCGTAGCCATCGGCGCGAGCAGCATGTTCACGCCACCGGCCAGGGCGACGTCGGCATCGCCATCACGAAGCGCACGCACCGCCTGGTGCACCGCGACCAGCGTGGAAGAGCACGCGGTGTCGACGGCGACCGATGGTCCGCGGAAGTCGTAGAAGTAGGAGACGCGGTTGGAGATGATGCCCGACGAGCTGCCGGTCAAGCCGTACGCGGCGGCCGACGCGGGCGCGGACGGGTCCTCCTCGCCGAGCCCGAGCGCGGCGATCAGCATGAAATCGTTGGTCGAGGTGCCGATGAAGACACCGACCGGCTCACCCTTGAGTTCGCTCGCCGGAATCCTCGCGTGCTCCAACGCCTCCCAGGTCAACTCCATCATGAGGCGCTGCTGCGGATCTACCCGTTCGACCTCGATCGGCGACATCGCGAAGAACTCCGCGTCGAAGCCCTTCACCACATCCTGGTCGAGATAGCCGCCCAAGCTATTGCCCTCGGCGATCGCCCTGGCCGCCACCGGGTCGCTGGAGAACTCGGCCCACCTGCCGTCGGGGAGCTCGCGGATGGCGTCGCCGCGTCCGATCAGGAATTCCCATGTCGACTCCGGCGTGGTGCCCGCGCCGGGCAGCCGCGTCGACATACCCACGATGGCGATGTCGTGCGCAGCGCCCGGCGTGTAGCCCGCGGTGTAGAAGGCGTCGTCGGATGATTCCTCCGCCGCCTCCGGCTCACCGTTGACGATCCGCTCGGCGAGCGAAGCGATGGTCGGATGCTGGTAGGCAACCGTGGCCGTCAGCATCACGCCGGTCAGTTCCTCGATATCACCGGACAGGGCGATGGCGTCGCGTGAGGCGAGCCCGAACTCCTCCATCGGCCGGTCCACGGTGATCTGCTCGATCGGCTGTCCGGTCGCTTCGGAGACCCACCTGCGCAACCACTCGCGCAGCTCCGCCACCGACAGGTCGGCCTGCGTGCCGCCCTTCGGGGATTCGGCCGAACTCCCGGCTGCCGCATGGGCGGTCGCTTCGGCGGGCGGGGTCTCGATCGTCTGTGTGGGCGTGCCCTCGTTGTCAGCCATCAATTCCTCAAGCTACCTGTCTACGTACCGGGCGTACCGTCAATTGACGCTCGGCGTGGGAAGGTCGGCGCCGAGCAACGATGGTCGGTCCGAGGCCGCCCTTGGCAATCACTCTTCCAGTGCATCGGGAAACGCCTGCTGGGTGTAACCACCCCGCAGTGTTCCCTCCAGATAGGCGGCCTTGCATGCTCGCCGGGCGATCTTGCCGCTGGATGTGCGCGGAATCGAACCTGCGGGTACCAGCAGGACATCGCGAACGGTCACGCCGTGGCGCAGCGAGACGGCGGCCCGCACCGCGTCGGCGATCGGCAGCGGGTCCGCCTTGCCCGCACCCGGTCCGCGCTCGGCGACGATGACCAGCTGCTCGGAGGCGTCGTCGGCGTCGAACTTCAAGCCGGAATGGCTGCCCTGCTCGAACACCTCGGCCGGGAGCTGGTTGGCAGGCACCGAGAACGCGGCGACGAAGCCGGGCCGTAGCGCCTTGTTCGCCTCCTGTGCGGAGAACTCCAGGTCCTGTGGGTAGTGATTTCGTCCGTCCACGATCACCAAGTCCTTGACGCGACCGGTGATGTAGAGCTCGCCCTCGAAGTAGACGCCGTAGTCGCCGGTGCGCATCCAGTCCGCGTCCGGCTCGGTGCCGTCGGTGTGGCTGCCTTCGGTCAGGCGCTGGGTGACCTTGTTCCGGAAGGTCGCAGCGGTCTCGTCGGGACGACCCCAATAGCCGATGCCCATGTTGTTGCCGTGCAGCCAGATCTCGCCTACCCGGCCGTCGGGCACTTCCTTGCCGCCGCGGTCGGAGTCGACCGACTCCGGATCGACGATGGCGGCCCACTGCGAGAGCGCGACATAACCGCAGGACACCTGGGCGATCGCGTTCTCGGCTGTCGGCTCGACCTTCACCATGCGCCCCGCGTTGAGTTCCGTGCGGTCGACATAGGTGACCTTGGCCTCGTCCTCGGCCTTGGTGGCGGAAACGAACAGCGTCGCCTCGGCCATGCCGTAGCACGGCTTGATGGCGGTCTTGGACAGACCGTACGGGGCGAATGCCTCGTTGAACTTCTTCATCGACGAGGTCGTGACCGGCTCGCTGCCGTTGATCAGTCCGATGACGTTCGACAGATCCAGCGACTCGCCGTTCTTCGGCAGACCGCGCGCGGCCGCGTGCTCGAACGCGAAGTTCGGCGCGGCGGCGAAGGTTCCCGCGCCGTCGTTGGCGGCGGCCAGCTCCTTGATCCAGCGATAGGGGCGGCGCACGAACGCGCTCGGCGACATGATGGTGATGTACTTGCCGCCCACAGCGGGCAGGATCACCGTCAGCAGGCCCATGTCGTGGAACAACGGCAGCCAGGTGACGCCCCGTGAGTTCCAGTCCAGGTTGATCGCGTCGACCATCTGCAAGAGGTTGGTGCCCACCGCGCGGTGGGTGATCTCGACACCGGCGGGCACCCGGGTGGAGCCCGAGGTGTACTGCAGGTAGGCGATGTCGTCTACCGCGACGTCCGGACGCACCCAGCTCTCTCCGACACCGTCCGGAATCGCGTCCACGGCGATGATACGCGGGCGCTGCGCGGCGGGCAGCGAGCGGAAGAACTGCCGGACCCCGGCCGCCGAGGAGCTGGCGGTCAGGATGGCCGACGGCTCACAGTCGCCGAGCACAGCGTGCAGGCGATCGGTGTGGCCGGGCTCGTCCGGATCGAACAGCGGCACCGAGATGGTGCCCGCGTAGATCGCGGCGAAGAAGGAGATCACGTAGTCCAAGCCCTGCGGAGCGAGGATCGCGACCCGGTCGCCCGGGTTGGTCACCTGCTGTAATCGAGCGGCCACCGCGCGCAGCCGAATACCGAACTCACGCCACGTCAGCTCCTGCGCCTCGCCGTCGCGCTCCCGCGAGTAGTCGATGTAGCGATATGCCAGGGTGTTCGCGTCGTTCCGGGTGTGCTTCTCGACGTGATCAACCAGGGTGTGATCCTCGGGAATGCGGATGTTCCCGGTTTCGTCCAGGTAGTCGTCGAAAGTCTCTTCCATTCCTTCTTCTCCTCCGAGGCGCACGCAGCAAGACGGCGAGATCGCCGCTGTTGCCTGTGTGGCCCCGACTCGCTTTCGCCCGCGGGTTGCTCCAAGTGCAGAGCCGGCCTGCAGATTTTGTGCGGTCTGCGCGGTGACCGCTATCGGCTAGATTTACTCAAATCAGAGTCATGTTACAGAGCAGACCGGCTCACTCGTCTCGCAGCAGGGGAATCACGGGGGCAAACGCGTCCATCTGAGTGGGAAATACACCCACGTACGACATCGAGGTGAGGTCGCGCACACGTCGGATCTGCTCGGCGATCTCCTCGAATGTGCCGATCGCCACATAGGGCGAGTTCAGGATGTCCTCGACGGAAAGCTGGACATCCACCTCGAGATTCGGGTGTAGTCCCCTATCCAACGCCGAAAGCGCCATCTCCGCTGTCTTCTCGCGATCATCGGTGATCACGACGGCGGTGATGGCCCAGTTCAGCTCGATGTCGGCGAACCGGTCACCGGCGGCCTCCTTGATCAAGTTCACCTTCTCCACAGCCTTCTCGATGGTGATGCCGGACAGCAGGCCCTTGCCGTTCTTTGTGGTGACCGGAACGACAGAGACGATGTCCGCGTGCTTGGCGGCCAGCCGCAGCATCTTCGGACCGCCGCCGCCGGTACAGATCGGCGGACGCGGACCCTGCCGCGGCCGTGGCGTGCCCTTGATTCCGCGCACCTGGTAGTGCTTGCCGTCGAAGGTGCACTCCTGGCCACGCAGCAGCACGTCGAGAATGGTCAACGCTTCGTCCAGCTTCTCCAGCCGGATGCCGGGCGACTCGTAGGGGATGCCCGCGTTCTCGAACTCTTCCTTGATCCATCCCGCGCCGAGACCGACCTCGAGCCGTCCCTTGGACAGCACGTCGATTGTGGCCAGGTCCTTGGCCAGCACGACAGGGTGCCGGAAACCGTTCGCCAGGACGGAGGTGCCCAGGCGAATCTTCTCGGTGGCCTGGGTGAGTGCGCCGAGCGCGGCGATCGGTCCGATCTGCTCACCGAGGTGGTCGGGCACGACGAAGGTGTCGAAGCCGTACTCCTCGGCCTGCTGTGCCGTCTGGACGAATTTGCGGGCACCGCCCTCTTGCTTGTTTCCCTCGCCCGCCGCCGCGAAGCGGAACGGACGCAACGGAGTGCCCAGCGCGGTCAACGCAGCGTCCGCTTCACGGCTCGCCGTGGTGGCCGGTGCGGTGCCGGTTCGAGCGACCCGCAAGCGATCGCTAGCGGCGGCATCTGTCATGAACTCATGCTCCTGGCTCTGGGGAAATTCGGGCGCGACGCCCGTGCCTGCGGCGTTGCCCAGCGTCGCGATCACCAGCGCACTTTACAGCGTGCTGCCCAACTCGAGTTGCGCTTGTCACTCCATCCGCCTGCGGGGTATCTCACGTGCTGTGAATTTTCACGGATGCGGCGGATGCGGCGCTGTCGCGATGAGACTGTCGGCCCAGTTGGCCGTCCACTGGGTCGCGGTGGTGCCGTCGGCGTCGACGACGAAGCCGTTGTAGAGGCTGTGCACCGGATTGCCCACTGCGCGGACCAGGGTGTTCACGCTGACCACGATGTTCCATGGGCTCAGCGCCTCCCTCGGTGCGTCGCAGATCAGATCGCCTGGGGCGCAGATCGTGTAGGTACGGTCGGCCAGCGAGCCGAAGCCCCCTTGACGCGGACCGGTCATCGTAATGCCCGGCACGTTGAGCCCATTCAGCGCGACTTCGGCACCCACGCCCAGCGGGGGCGTGCCGATCTGGATCGCCTGGCCCGGCCCCGTGTCACCGGTACGCCTGCCGTCCGCGATCAGCATCACGCCGAGCACCAGGTCGGCGGGCACAGGGCCCTTGTTCGCACCGATCTGCGCGGCGATATCGCCTGCGATCACCGCGCCCTGGGAGAATCCGGCGAGCACATAGGTGGTCAGCGGGCACTCCTTGTTGCGGGCGACCATCGCGTCGACCATCCGCTTCGTGCCCTCGGAGCGGCTGTTGTTGTAGGACTGCTGGCCATCCGGCGGAATCGCTATCGGGTTGGAGAACTGCGCGATGTACGGGACGGTGTACACGTCCAGCCGCTCGGTCGGGAACTTCTGCGCAACCGGATCGGAGATGTTGAGCATCAGCGATAGCGGGTTCGCGGCCGGGTTGTGCGGATCATCATAGCTATTCGACTCCCACGTGCCCGGCACTGAAATCATCTGCACGTCAGGACAACTCGCCGGCTGCGAGGTCGGTCGCTCCGGCGGCTTCGGTCCCGGCTCCGGTGGCCGCAACCGCCCCGCTAGCAGATACCACAGCAGCAGGACGACAAGGATGATCAGCACGACGATGCCGATCAAGATCAAACATCCCGCCGGCTTGGACCGGCGGGATGTCGAACGGCTGCGCGCACTCACTGGCAGTACGTCGCCTTGGAGGTGGCGATGTAGATCTGCCCGGCCCGCTCGACCGGCATCTTCGCCGGATCGAAGGACGGATCCGAACCGGCCATCGCGGTGACGAAGGTCATCAGATCCTGATCGGACGCGCCCGCGGCGGTGCCCTGGCAGACGTACGCGCCGATACTCAGCGCGATGTCGGGCGTGGCCGGGGTGATGCCCTGCTTCTGCAGCTCGTCGAGGAACCTCTTGTCCTTGTCGGTGAGCTTCGAGGTGTCCGCGGGTGGAGCGGCCTCGGTAGGCACCGGCTGCGGCCGTTCGGGCGTCTCCGCGCTCGTGGGCGGCTGCTCCGGCGCGGGCTGTCCAGTGGCGACCGCGGTGGTCGACGAGGTGGCCTGCTGCGTCGCCGTCGTGGTGCGCGTCGGCGTGCTCGATACGGTCGAATCATTGTCACCACACGCGGCGAGCAGGCCGGTCGCTGCGATCGCGGCAACCACGCCGACTACCTTTCCACGGGTCCGATGCATGAATTCTTGTCCTCGATCTGTTCGCGAAGCGGGTCGGGTCGACCACCAGGCTAGCTGTGTTTGTTTTGCAGCGCCTTCGGCACTGCGTGTTCGCGGCCCCTTCTTGGCGAACGGACAATGCTCGGTCTCGCTGCGCTCGGAACCGGGAACCCGGCCGAGTGGTCGTGCTAGCAGGCGATCGCTTGGTGGAGGTGGCTGCCCCGTGCGGCGCTGCGTGCTAGCGATCTCCTCGCAGCTCGCGCGGCGTGGCCACTTCAGAAGGCAGCCATCCTTTAACAAACCGGTCTGTTTTCAGATGCTGTGGACTTCCGGTGTGCCGTCGCGCACCGTGATGAATCCAGCTTGGAAGTTCTGCTGCACACCGCCTGGAATCGGGAACTGGTCGCTGATCGGGTAGCCGAGTTTGCCGTTCTCGTATCCGGCGTCGCGCCAGGCGTCCATGACGGAACCGTTCTGCACGGCCCAGGCGCCCGACACCGGACTCCAGTAGACGTTGCCGCCCTCGAAGCGGCTGAACCGGCCGAGATCCTTCAGGGGCTCTTCCTCGGCGACCGGGAACCCCAACCAGCTGTTCTCGTAGCCCATCTGGGCGTACTTCCCGAAGATCAGGCCCTGGACTCGATGCACACCGGTCTTCTCGTTGTAGTAAAACGGTCCGTTCTCGAAGGCCTGAACCGCGCCGGCCTTGTTCGGCGTCTGGATCTCCGGTGCGATCGGGTATCCGGCGGGGCCGCGCTCGTAGCCCTGCCTGCCCCAGTCCTCCAGAATCGCACCGCGCACCGCCTGGACGCCGGTCTGCGGCGTCCAGTACAGCGAGCCGTTCTGGAAGGTCTGCAGCCTGCCACGGCCGTCCGGCAGCGGACGCTCGTCGTCGGTAGGCAGCCCGAGCGGACCGGCCGGGCCCATGGCGGCCTGGTAGCCGGCGCCGATCATGCCGCCCACCGAGTGCGCGCCGGTGTCAGGCGAGAAGAACACTCGGCCGCCCTTGAAGTCCTGTGCCACGCCACCGGCCAACTGGTACTCGCCGGTGAGACACTCGCCGAGCCAGCCGTTCAGGGCGGCCGCCGCGCCGATCGCGCCGCCCGCCACGCAGGCGAGCTTGCCCGGGTCCACGCCGAGCGCGGCCGCGGCATGTGTCCAGGACTGGCGCATTTCGAAATCCCAGTACGGCCAGGAGTGCGTGCCGGACGGGCGGTAGTTCACCTGAGCCGGGATGGCAAGTTTGCCCAGCTTGGTCACAAAGTTCTGCGAGGTGAGTCGGGACAGGAGTTCCAGGCCCATGCCCGCGACGTTGGTGCTCAGCCCGGGGATTCCGGAGGCATGGTCGTAGGGACCGGTCGCGCCACTGCCGCTGGAGATGTAGAGGCTGATCCCTTTCAGCTTGTCCGCCAGCGCGTACGGATCGTGTCCCTCCCACTCCGAACTCGTCGGCGGACCCCACATGGCGGCAGAGTCGAATCCGCCCGCGTCGCGCATGGCGAACTGGATGGCCTGCGGCATGCCCAGTGTCGTTGTGGTCAGGAAACCGGAATACGAGGCGGCGTACTTCGCGAAGCCGGGATTGCGCGCGGCCAGGAACATGGCGGCCGTTCCCCCCATCGACAGGCCCTCCATGCCACGCACTTCCGTGGCCCGCCACTTGCTCTCGAGCAGCGGAGGAAGTTCCTTGGTCAAGAAGGTTTCCCACTTGTAATTGTGACCGTTGTTCGGCTCGAGCCAGTCGGAATAGAAGCTGGCCTGCCCGCCGACCGGAAGCACGACGGTGACGTTCTTGTCGGCGAAGAAGTCGGCCGCGCCCGCGTCCTTCGTCCAACCGCTCTCGTCGTTGGCGGCGCGTAGGCCGTCGAGCAGCAGCAGCACCGGGAATCTAGCGTCCGGACGGGCGTTCCAGTCCCGGGCCAGCAGCAGCTGCACCTGAATGGGCGACCCCATGGACGGCGAAGTGACCCATAGCGAGACCCTCCGGTCAGTGAGCCACACGACCTTCTCGACGAGCGGCGGAGTGAGGGCCACGGTGGGCTGCGCGGTGGCGGGGGCGTTGACGGGCAACCCCGCGGCTAGCGGTAGCACCATGGCGGCGGCAAGCAGCATGAGCCGCCCGCGGGCCGGACGAGCACCGCGGGGTACGCGCCTCCCCCATTTACCGCATGTAATCCCTGCCACAAGAGCTTTGTACTCCCGCACTGGCGGTGTTTCGGGAAGACACGCGCTGCGAACAGACCGGGTTGCCTGATTTGCTGGGCCAGGAATCCACCTGCCTGTGCCGAACGCTATCGAGCCGGTTCGATCGAGCCTGCCCGTAACGCGCTTCAGGCCGCACCGATTCGGTGCGGCCTGAAGGCGCGAAGCGACGAACTAGGTCACCAGCCGCCGGTGGCGTCCAGGATCATGTTCCGCGAGGCGAACAGCTGACCCTCCCAGTATTTCCAGGTGTGGGTGCCCGCGGCCGGGAAATCGAACCGGGCCGGGATGCCCAGCGAGTTCAGGCGGGCCTGGAACGCGCGGGTGTTCACCAGCGACAGAGCTTCCAGCCCCATCGCGGTGCTGGTGTTGAACACGCCGACCGCCGAATTCGGCTGATCGTACGGACCCGGCAGACCGCTGGCCGCCGAGATGTACATCGGCAGGCCCCGCAGCTGCGGCGCGAACACGAACGGGTCCATCCGCAGCCACGCAGGGCTCCACGGGGCGGCCATCGAGTCGACGTTGAAGCGGCCCGCGTCCAGCATCGCGATGCGGATCGCCTCGCGCATGCCCGGCGCGGAGATGTTCAGGTAGCCCGAGTAGGAAGCGGCGAACTTGAACTGGTCGCGGTGGTAGGCCGCGAGGGCCAACGCCCCGCTACCGCCCATGGACAGGCCGGCGACCGCGTTGTTGGTGCGCGAGACGCCGTAGCCCTCCAGGAAGGTCGGGAGTTCCTTGGTGAGGAAGGTCTCCCACTTGTACGTGGTCTTCTGGCCATTCAGGTTCGACGGCGCGTACCAGTCGGTGTAGAAGCTGGACTGGCCGCCGACCGGCATCACCAGGGTGATGTTGTCGTTGCCGAACTGCTGCATCGCGTTGGTCTCGAACGACCAGGCGTTGCGGTCGTCGCGCGCCCGCAGACCGTCGAGCAGGTAGAGCGCCGCGTTGCCGCCGCGCGAAGCCCACTGCACCGAGACCTTGATCGGGCCCATACTGGAGGGGACCATCAGGTCCTCGTAGCCGCCCGCGGGAGCCCGAAGTACGGGCGCATGCGCCGACGGTGCCGCCGTGGCGACAGTCGGGACCGCCAGCCCGGCGGCGATCGGTAGCGCCACTACAGCGGCACCGACAGCCAGAATTCGATTACGCCAACCACGAGGTGCGCGTCGCCGTCCCGACTTGGTTCTCTTCGGCGCGGCCGCCCTGCCGAAACGCATGAATTCTGCTCTCTTTCTGCTGTTGTGGTGCCGCTCGCCACCTTTGTGGGGCCGAACAGCACCCGTGCTGCCAACGAGACACACATCACAGCGCACCGAATCCCGACATTTCGGTACTAGTGACGGCGCTACAACGTTCTGGTCACACTTACGCTCGGTGGACGATATTCGACACCCCTCGCCTAAGCAAGGCCCGGGGCTTTCAACTGCCGAAATCCGCCCGTTCGCAGTATGTGATGGTGCGGTGACCCTATCGCGTTCTCGCGGTGATGTCGTGCTGGAACCCAAGATATTCCATTCATGGAAGGAACCGGGCACTCACCCCAGGATTCGCGCTCCGGTCGCAAGCAGCTCGGACGCTTGGTCCTGTGTAGTACCACTCGCCGGAACAGCGCAGCGACCAGCCCGGGATTCGCCGTCGCACCCGAAAACACTCAAATACTGGATCGTGATGCGGGGCCGAAATTTGTCGAGATTGGCTGAGAAGCCAGCCACAGTCGACCACATGAGGTAACCCGTCCACGCCGAAAGCTCCTACCAGCGATCATCCAGCCAACTATGCTGACCCGCGCCCGCCGCCGTTCACAAACACAAATTCCCAGCTCGCCATACAACCAGGGCCCGTCGAGTGCCGGATGCCGACCAGACGATACCGCCCTCGCCTCCTGACGCAACCCCATCGGCCCATTCCCGGTTCCGAGCGAAGCGAGACCTGGCATTGCCCGTTCGCGGCCCGGCTCGCGTCCGAGCGGCCGACGCGTCCGCGACGAAGTCGCCAGCGGCGGTCGCTCGGACGCGAGTCATCAAGGGGCCGCGAACAGGCAGCGCCGCAGGCGCTGCAAAACAAACACAGCGCTGCAGACAATTCAGCCGATGTGGGCGGATAGATCCGGGAGCATCCTGAGGGCCTCGTCGGACCAGTTGTTCCAGGCGTGGATGCCGTAGGGCGGGAAGGAGTAGACAGCGTTGCCGCCACCCAACGTCGCCATCCGAACCTGGAATGCGCGGGTGTTCGCCAGCGCCAGCGCCTCCAACTCCATGCCGTTGAGGGTGTTGAAGCTCGGGCCGTCGGTGGCCGAGGGCAGACCGGACGCCGCGGCGATCCACAAGCGCGTGCCGTTGCGGACCAGGTTGGGTGCGAAGACGAACGGGTCCATGTGTAGCCACTGCGGACCCCAGGGTGGCGCCATCGAGTCGACGTTATAGCCGCCGGCGTCCATCATCGCCATGCGAATGGCCTCACGCATGCCCGGCGCGGAGTTGTTCAGGTAGCCGGAGAACGAACCGGCGAAGCTGAACTGGTCCGGATGGTAGGCGGCCAGCGTCAACGCGGCGCTGCCGCCCATGGACAAGCCGAAGGCGCCGTTGCGGTTCGGGTTGAACCCGAGCCGCTCGCGCAGGGCCCAGCGCAGATTATTGGTCAGGAACGTTTCCCACTGGTACCGATAGCTCTTGCCCGGTCCGCCGGCGAACCCGTCGAGCCCGCCGGAGCCGGTGCTCGAGCCGGAGCCTGCCGGCACGCCGAAGAACTCGCTCGGCGCGTTCCAGTCGGCGTAGAAGCTCGACATGCCACCGACGGGCATGACCACGTTGATGTTCTGGCCGGCCAGCACCTCGGGGATGTTGGTCTCGATCTCCCAGCCGTTCAGATTCTCCGGGGCCCGCAGGCCATCCAGTACATAGACGACGCGGTTGGTGTTGCCATCCGCGGCACGCAGGACCCGGGACTTGATCGGGCCCATGCCGGAATCGACCCAGAAGTCGAAGGCCGCCGGGTTGAACGCCGCCGATGCGGTGGCGCCGGTGCCCATGACGGTGGCGCCGAACGGCAGCAGCATCGCCGCTGCGATACCGACAGCCGACCGTCGCAGCCACGAACCTCTTGACCTATCGAGCCCGCGTCTCCCGCGCGCACTTTGCATCACACTCGACCCTTTCGCTCAGGCGGCCGGGTCGGCAAATTTCTAGCGATCCCCACCGGCCCCCTCATCGGACACCGAGATCTCGACGTCCACCAGGAACGGACGAAACGACCTCTGTGCATGTGCTTCGTGTATCAATCGAAAACGGATGCCTACATGTTGCTGGATAGTGATCCATGCCACAACTACCGACAGGTTTTCCGCTTCATATTCGTTGTAAACGGAGTCGCGGACGACTGCGGAATACGAAAACCGCCCGATGCACAAGACACACGGAGGATCTTTCGCCAAGCAACGACCGACCCACACCGTCGGATGCGCGTCTTACGAGCAGGTTCTCGGTCCGATTGTCGATCCCTCGCCCGCAAGCCGAAAGGCTCCGGAACATGGGCCGGATGTGCTGCGAAACCAGCACAGCGTCCTACGGCCTGTCTGGGGCCGAGTGACGAAGCGCATGCACCGCAGGCGTAAGTCTCAGCCGCTCGACCAAGCCATAAAGGCCGGAACAACTGCGGATATAGGAAAGACCGCCCCAGCCCACAAGGGCACAGGGCGGTCTTTCACGGACGGCGCCGACCAACTCAGCCCCGTCGAGTTCGAGTCTTACGAGCTGTTCGCGGCCCGACTCGCGCCCGAGCGATCGAAGCATGCGACCGCAGTCACGAGATCGATCACTCGGATGCCAGCCGAGAAGGTGCGCGCGAACACGCCTCGCCGCAGGCGCGGCCGAACAACTCAGCCGATGTTGGCCGACAGATCCGGGATCATCCGGTACACCTCGTCAGCCCAGTAGTTCCAGTTGTGCACTCCGACAGCTGGGAAGTCGTAGGTGATGTTGCCCGCGCCAAGCGTCAGCATGCGGACCTGGAACGCACGGGTGTTGGCCAGCGCCAGCGCCTCCAGACCCATCGCGTTGACCGTATTGAAGCTCAGGCCGTCCGCCGCGCTCGGCAGACCGCTACCCGCGGAGACCCACAGTCGGGTGTTGTTGGCCTTCAGCTGCGGCGCGAACACGAACGGATCCATCCGCAGCCACTGCGGACCCCACGGTGGCGCCATGGCGTCGATGTTGTAGCCACCCGCGTCCAGCATCGCCACGCGCAGCGCCTCGCGCATGCCCGGCGCGGAGATGTTCAGGTAGCCGGAGTACGAACCGGCATAACGGAATTGGTCGGGGTGGTAGGCGGCCAACGTCAGCGCGGCACTGCCGCCCATGGACAGGCCGAACACGCCGTTGCGGTTCGGGTTGAACCCGAGCCGGTCGCGCAGCGCCGAGCGCAGGTTGGTGGTGAGGAACGTCTCCCACTTGTAGGTACTGGCCTTGCCCGGCCCACCCACGGAACCGGTCAGCAGACCGGAGCCGGAGTTCGCCGAACCGGTCGACGAAGATCCCGCGCTGCCCAGACCGAAGAAGTCGCTCGGAGCGTTCCAGTCGGCGTAGAAACTGGAGGGGCCGCCGACCGGCATGACGACGTTGATGTTCCATTTGGTCAGCTCGCGTGCGACTTCGGTGTCGACCTCCCAGCCGCTGAGGTCGTTGCGCGCGCGCATGCCGTCCAGCGCGTACACGACGCGCCCGGTGTTGCCGTCGGCCGCGCGGAAGATACGCGACTTGATCGGCCCCATCTCCGAATCGACCCAGAAGTCGAAGCCGTCTGGATTGAAGGCAGCGGACGCCGGAGCGGCAGGGCCTGCCACCGACACCCCGAGCGGCAGCAGAACAGCCAGGGACACCAGCATCGAACGCTTGAGCCAGGCCCCTGTTCTTCGAGTATTCAGACGTCCGATCACGCCTCGCATCAGTTTCGACCTTTCGTTATACGGCGACCGTGGCAGCCGTCCACACGATGACCCGCCGATGCCCACGATCAGCGGACACCACAGCTAGGCGTACGCACCGCAGCCTATCGCGGCATCGATGCCTGGACGTTATCAAAACGAGATAAAGCGGCGCACACCACTTTATCGGATTCGTCCAATGGAACCACCGGACCCACCGTGAATGGTGAGACCGGTGTGGTCGGGATCAGCGTGGCGCGACGGGTTGGGGAAACGGATCGACCAGCCCACAGCGCTGAATCTCGTACTTCGGCACCCGGTCCATCCGGTATTCGGCGAATCGCACCGCATTGCGGAAATTGTGCCGGAAGCGCTCGAACGTGAGCGGGTCGCGGTAGGAGATCATCAGCGCCTGGGTACCCGGGCAGCCCATCGCGGTGCGCGCCTGGGTCACCCACTTCTCGTCCAGGTACCAGGGCATCCACGGCTTCCTGTCCACCATGCCGGTGTCTACGATGACCCAGTCCGGGTACAGGCTCTTGTCGTGCCCGATCCGGCCGTCGGTGAGCCGGTCGGTGTGCGCGGCCAGCGGGTAGGCCAGACCCATCGGATCGATCACCTGGACGTTCAGCGGGACGTTCATGCTGGTCATCCCGAGATTCAAGAAGTAGACCGAGTGGCCGACGCCGCCGGCGGGGATGGGCTGCGGCGGTGGAGCGACATACCAGAACATGAAGGACGGCGAATTGAGCAGCAGCCCGCCGTTCGGGGTGGCCGCGATGTCGTCGACCATCGCGCGGATGCGTGGGTAATCCAGGTAATCCTCCGCCAGGATCGGATGGTCGTGACCGGTGTTGAGCACGTAGTAGACGCGCTCGTCGACGATGCCGGTCGAGGTGATCTTGGTGCCGGTCTTGATCGCGGTGGTATTGGCGACGAACAGCGCCCAGCCCGCGGTGCCGACGAGCGCGAACAGGACCACCGCGAAGGACCAGTCGGCGGCCGTCGCCGCGCGCAAGCCGCCTTCGGGCAGCCGGATCGGGATCACCGCGACCGGAAGAAGCAGCAGGAACAGCTGCGGAAGCAGCATACGGCCGTGCATGAAGTCACCACCGACGCGCAGCGCGTAGAGGGTCAAGATGAATCCGCTGAACAGCACAAGAGTGACCACCGCGCCCGGCGAACGCAGCCGTTCCCTTATCCGCTGCACTGACCAACCACGCTCTTCGTCCGCGGCGTGCTCGGACCATGCCTTGATCCGCTGGGAACGGGCGCGCGCCGCGACCACCCCACCGATCAGCAGCACCAGCAGCGGCATCCACAAGAAGTAGGGACCGACCAGATTCCAAAGATAGGTGAAGCCCTGACTCCACTTGGCGCCGCCCGCGTCCTTCGCGACCGCGGTGTTCGGATAGGGCAGGCCGTAGTAACCCATCCGCCAGATCTGGTAGCCCAGCGGAACCAGCCCGGCCACCGCGACGATCACCGCGCGCAGCATGATGGGGCGAATCCTGCTCTCCGGCATGGGCGCCAGGAAGATCATCAGCAGCGCCAGCGCGCCGACGAGCGTCATCTCGGGGCGGATCAGCGGCGCGAGCCCGGCGAGGAAAACCAGGCCGAGCAAACCTGGCAGCCGAAACGATTTCGCCTGGCTCCACCGCATCAGCTGCCACCAGAGCAGGCCGATCCAGCAGATCACCAGGCCGCTCTCCAGGCCGGAGGTGACGTAGTCCCTGGCCGGGGGAAGCGCGATGTAGACAAGCACCCCCGCGGGCAGCAGCAAGCCGGAACCGGTCCCGCCCCACAACCGGGACGACCCGACCATGGCGAACACCACCGCGGCCAGCGAAACCGTCAGTGCGACGCCGAGCACCACATACTCGAGTCGCGCCTGGGTCAGCCAGCTGAAGAACCAGACGAGGTAGGTCCATGCGGTACTGGTATTGGTTTCGACGCGCTCGCCCGCGTTGAAGACGGGGCCGTTGCCCGCGAGCAGATTGCGTACGGTCCGCAACACGATGAGACCGTCATCGGCGATCCAGCGCCGCTGCCAGCCGCCGACCGCGAAAAGGACAACGGTGAGCGCGATCCCACCGACGAACGTGACCTTGGATAGACGTGCGAACCGCGATGCGGAGGGAGCGAGCTCATCAGCCGGCCCCTCCCCTGCGTATTCCGTTCGCTCCGCGACCAGCATCTCGTCAGGTGAGATAGACAGCGACACCTACCGCTCCGATCCAGGCGATTGCGAGGAACTGGAGGATACGGTCCCCCAGCGCGATCTCTTCGGGCTCACCGGCCTCGCCACCATCGACGTCGACCGCGTAACGCAGGATTGCGATGGTAAACGGAATCATCGAGATGGCGAACCATTCGGTGTGATTCTTGCCGTCCTGCTCGAACGCCCACAGCCCGTAGAACACCACCACCGCCGTCGCGGCCAGCGTCCAGATGAAGCGCAGATAGGTGGGGGTGTAGTACTCGAGCGACTTGCGGATCTTCGCGCCGGTGCCCAGCGCGATCTGCAGTTCGGCGTAGCGCTTGCCCGCCGCCATGAAGAGCGAACCGAAGGCCATGATCAGCAGGAACCATTGCGAGAGCGGGATGCTCGCCGCCGCGCCGCCGGCCACCGCGCGCAGCAGGAAGCCCGAGGACACGATGCAGATGTCCAGCACAGCTTGGTGCTTGAGGCCGAAGCAGTAGGCCAACTGGATCGCGATGTAAATAGTCATCACCACGGCCAGCTGCCACGAAGCCAGGAACGACCCCGCGATCGACCCGGCCAACAGCACCGCCGAGAGCAGGTAGGCCAGGTTCACCGGGACGATGCCCGCAGCGATCGGCCGGAACCGCTTGGTCGGGTGCGCCCGGTCGGCTTCCACGTCGAGCGCGTCGTTGACCAAATAGATGCCCGAGGCCGCCATACAGAACACCACGAAGGCGATGCCGACATGCGCGAGCACGTCCACCTCGGTAGCCGTGCCGGCGGCCAGCGGCGCGGCGAGCACCAGGACGTTCTTCACCCACTGCCGCGGCCGGACAGCCTTGAACAGACCACCGGCCAGCGTCTTGGGCGGACCCTTGACGACGGCCTCGGCTAGGTCGGCGCCAGTCGGCTCTTCACTCATGTCAACCAAAGCTCTTTCTTGTGCGGTCACTATCAAGTCTCTTTTCGGCGGCAAGCAGGGCAGCGGCAGACGCGGCACCAAGCGCGGAACCGGCGAGCACGTCGGAGGGATAGTGCACCCCGAGAACCACCCGGGACAGCAGCATCGGGGGGACGAGCACCGCAGGCAAGGGTAGCCCGGTCAATCGGCCGAGCAACACGGCCGCCGCCGTGGTCGAGGTCGCGTGCGAGGACGGGAAGCTCAGTTTGCTCGGGGTACCCACGTTGACCTGCACCGACGGATCGTTCGGGCGAGGCCGCCGGACGATGCGCTTGATGACGATCGAGGCCGCGTGCGCACCGACCGCACCGACCGCGACCCCTGCCCACTGCCTACGCCGCGGCTTGTCCACCAGCCAGCCCGCGGCGGCGATGCCGACCCAGCCGAGCGCGTGCTCACCGAAGTGCGACATGCCGCGCGCCGCGGCCACCACCGCGGGCTTGCCGCCGAGGGTGGCCTGCACGGCGTTGATGACCGCGACCTCCGGCGGCGCCGGCTTGTCCG
Organism: Nocardia sp. NBC_00881; assembly: GCF_045207455.1. Taxonomy (NCBI): domain Bacteria; kingdom Bacillati; phylum Actinomycetota; class Actinomycetes; order Mycobacteriales; family Nocardiaceae; genus Nocardia; species Nocardia sp. NBC_00881. Next base: position 5,868,003 of record NZ_CP108798.1, on the reverse strand, counting down.
CCGCCGGTTCCGCGGAGATCGGGCCGCCGTGGCCGTTCGCACTCTGCTGCGGCCGGACCACCGCCGCGTCGTCGGCCGCGTTCGCTCCGAAGCTCACCGCTGTCCACCCTTCGTGTCGTCGCCGATGCCGAAGACCTTCTCCCAGGCCGCCGTGCTGGTCAGCTGCGGGTGTGCAGCACGGTAGCGCTGCTGCATCTCCGGGAAGCGAGCGGCCAGCTCTTTGCGCAGGCGCATTGCCTCCTTGAACAGACCGAGCGCTTGGCGCGGATCGCGCTTGCGGTAGACCACGCCCCGGCCGTCCGCCGTGGTGACAGTGACGCCGTCGACCTGCGAGAGCAGGAACCAGCGCGCGTCCAGGGTCGGCACGTTCAGCTGCGGGGTCTCATGGTGTTCGGTGTGCGCCGAGCGGAAGTTGTGCACCACGCCTTTGGCAAGCCGGACCACCTTGGCGATCGGGTTGGCCGGCTCGCCGACCGCGCCGACGCCGATGTGGCTGGCCAGTGGCAGTTCGGTGGATGAAGGCAGGATCACCGCATCTGGGTACTGCTTGCGTAGTTCGTGCACCGCGCCGAGCGCGCTCGGCAGCAGCTGGAACAGCCGTTCGGGACCCGCGAGGAAGTCGCGGATGGCCAGGTTCTGGATCGCAACCGTCGAATACTCCAGGCACAGTAAGTGTTTCAAGGTCGCCTTGATCGTGTTGACGACCATCCCGCGCCCGTTGCCAGGCAGGTGCAACGAGGCGACCACCAACCGGTTACGCAGGTGGAAGTACGCCTGCCAGTCGATGGCGTCATCCTTGTCGCTCCAGGCCATGTGCCAGACGGCGGCGCCGGGCAGGGTGACGGTCGGGTACCCGGCGGCGCGGGCGCGCAGGCCGTACTCGGCGTCGTCCCATTTCAGGAACAGCGGAAGGGGCTGGCCGAGTTCCTCCGCGACCCGGCGTGGGATGACGCAGGTCCACCAGCCGTTGAAGTCGACGTCGATGCGCCGGTGCAGCAGCTTGGAGTTGTCCCGGTCCTTGAGCGGGTACTTCGAGAAGTCGTGGTCGTACTCGACATTCGGCGCGGCGGTCCACATGAAGATGCCGCGGTCGACGACCTCGCCCATGACGTGCAGGTGCGAACGCTCCTGCAGGTTGAGCATCTGTCCGCCGACCAGCGCCGGCGACTTCGCGAACCGGGCGAAGGCCAGTGCGCGCAGGATCGAGTCCGGCTCGATCTCGATGTCGTCGTCCATGTAGACGATGTACTCGGCGTCGGTGGTCTTCAGTGCCTCGTACATGACCCTGCTGTAGCCCCCGGAACCGCCGAGGTTGGGCTGGTCGTAGATCGCCAGCCGATCGCCGAGCGCCGCGGACGATTCCGCGAAGCCGGGCTCGTCGACCACCTTTTTGGTGCCCTGGTCCGGAATGATCACGGCCTTGATCTTCTCCAGCACCAGCTGGTCCGAGCCAAGGGCAGCAAGGGTTTTCACCGCGTCGGTGGGCCGGTTGAAGGTGGGCATGCCGACCGCGATGCTGCCTTCGCCGGGCGCCTCGACCGGCGCGTACCAGCCGCCGGACAGCAGCGTGACCGCCGTGTCGGTGGTGATGTCGAACCAGATCCAGCCGCCGTCCTCGAATGGGCCGAGGTCGGCCTCGAACTCGACGACAACCGAGTCGGTGCCCGCGGCGACCGCGAACTCCTTGCCTTGCACGTGGATTCGCGAGCCGTCGGCCTTGGACCGGTACACGTCCACGCGTCCGTGTCCGGCCAGTTCCAGCCGGAGCACGACCGAATCGAGGATGCTCCAGCGGCGCCAATAGCTCGCGGGCAGCGCGTTGAAGTAGGTGCAGAACGAGACCTCGGATTCCGCACCGATCGACAGCGATGTGCGGGTGGTGGCATGCGCGCGACGGGCGTTGGTCGCCGACTCCTCGACGTAGAGGGTTCGCACGTCCAGCGGCTCACCCGGCCGGGGCAGGATGATGCGCTGCAGCAGCGAGGCCGCGCGGGTTTCGATGGTCATGTCTTCCAAGATGGATTGGGAGGTCATTCTGCTCCTGCGTTGTTGCGGGATGCCCGCACCCGGACGGCTTCGGTGCGCAGGGATCGGTGCGTGTGGCTCATCGTCCGGTGACTCATCTGGCCTCCTGGTCGTCCACGAGCGGCGCTCCATCTTCCAGGTGCGGTCGCAGCACATTGTCGAACGTGCTCAGCGCGCTGCCGATCGCCATGTGCATGTCCAGGTACTGGTACGTGCCGAGGCGACCGCCGAAAACGACCTTCGCCGTCGCGGTCTCGTTCTTGGCCAGGTCGCGGTAAGCCAGCAGCTTGGCCCGGTCCTCAGGGGTGTTGATCGGGTAGTACGGTTCGTCACCGGTCTGCGCGAACCGCGAATACTCCCGCATGATCACTGTCTTGTCGGTCGGGTAGTCGCGTTCGGGGTGGAAGTGGCGCGGTTCGATGACGCGGGTATAGGGCACGTCCGCGTCGTTGTAGTTCATCACCGAGGTGCCCTGGAAGTCGCCGGTCGGCAGCACCTCGGTCTCGAAATCGATGGTGCGCCAGCCCAGCTCGCCCTCGCTGTAGTCGAAGTAGCGATCCAGCGGGCCGGTGTAGACGACCGGTGCCTCCGGGCTCTCGGCGCGCAACTGGTCACGCACCTCGAACCAGTCGATGTTCAGCCGCACCTCGATCAGCTCGGAGGCGGCCATGTTCTCCAGCCACTTCGTGTAACCCTCGCGGGGCAGACCCTCGTAGCTGTCGTTGAAGTAGCGGTTGTCGAAGGTGTAGCGCACCGGGAGGCGGGTGATGTTGCCCGCGGGCAGTTCCTTCGGATCGGTCTGCCACTGCTTGGCGGTGTAGTCGCGCACGAACGCCTCGTACAGCGGGCGGCCGATGAGCGAGATGGCCTTCTCCTCGAGGTTCTGCGCGTCCTTGGTCTCGATCTCCGAGGCCTGCTCGGCGATCAGCTCGCGCGCCTCCTCCGGTGAGAAGTAGCGGCCGAAGAACTGGGAGACCAGACCGAGCCCCATCGGGAACTGGTAGGCCTGCCCCTTGTGCATCGCGAAGACGCGATGCTGGTACCCGGTGAACTCGGTGAACTGGGTGACGTAATCCCACACGCGCTTGTTGGAGGTGTGGAACAGGTGTGCGCCGTACTTGTGGATCTCGATCCCGGTTTCCGGATCCGGCTCGGAATACGCGTTACCGCCGATGTGATGGCGACGATCGATCACTAACACCCGTTTACCCAGCACCGTGGCGGCGCGTTCGGCAACGGTCAGCCCGAAGAATCCGGAGCCGACGACGATCAGATCGAACTGTGAGGCGGAATTGACGGAGTTACCCGGGGACGATGCGACGGTCACGGGAGCCCAGAGTATCGGAAGTCTCCGCCGCGTCCGGGTGGAGTCGGATGCGGCACTGGGCTGCGCTGCTCCGGCGGACGGTTTCGCGCCGGGGACATCCGAACTTCGCCGAATGTTTGCCGAAACGGTACCGACCCGCCAGTGAGCGGCGGTTTACTACTCGCCCCAACTGATCGCACGTCGAGTTCGCTGCCGGTCCCGGATTCGAGCAGGAGGGCGATCATGCCGCCCACGCCGACCGGATCGCTATGGTCGGTTACGGGCGCGGATCGCGAAATTCGGCTCGCACGCCGCCACCGGACCGTAGGCCGGTGTGGGCAGCGGCGCCCGAAGACCCAGGGAATCGCGCTGACCATGGCACCGACGACCGACCCAACCGTCCGTCGGTATCCCGCGGGCTGCGGTTCAGCGGACGGGTTCAGTCCGGGAAGCCGACGTCGAGCTCGACGTGGTCCCGCTCGGTGTACATCCGCCAGTAGTAGTCGCCCAGCTCGTCATGGCCCATCCTGGCGATCTCGACTTCTTCGGGAATCAGTTCCGGATGCTCGTCGACGATCCGCTCCGCCTTGCTGCCGCCGATCAGCACGCCGATATTGAGCAGCCCGACATAGACGCCGGTGCCGCGTAGTTCGACCTCGAGCTGGCGAATGTAGCCGCGCTGCGCGGCGAGGGCGATGCCGAAGTTGGACAGGTAGGGCAGCGGGTGGCGATCGGACACACCTGAGGAGAACAGGAGTGAACCCTCGCCCCTTTCGATCATGCTCGGGGCGAGCGCCCTGGTCATGAGGATCGGCGAGTGCAGCTTCAGCGCGATGGGAACGGCGAGATCGGGAACGTCCACGTCCAGCGTGGACGGGATGCGGTCGGTCATCTCGCCCGCCGCGCCGTGCATCGCGACCTCGATCGGGCCGAAGCTCGCCTCGATCTTCTCGATCGCGCATGCGATCTGTGCCGCGTCGGTGACGTCGGCGGGAAAGGCGGCGGCCTCGATACCCTCGGCTGTCAGCCCGTCCGCATGCCGCCGCGCCCGGTCGGGGTCACGCCCGATGACGGCCACCCGGAACCCTTCGCGCCCGAATCTCCGCCCCGTACCGACGCCGAGACCGGGACCGAATCCGAAGATCGCAATGGTTTTGGACATTTTCACTCCCGATTAAGTTGAGACATAGTTCAAGTTCCCGAGCTACGGTAGCATTAACTTGAACCTATGCTCAACATATTTCGAGAAGCCGATTTGTAGGATCGGCCCGTGGACAAGCCGTTACGCAGCGACGCCCAGCGCAACCGGGACGCGCTCGTGACCGCCGCCCGCGCCGTCTTCGAGGAACGCGGCCTGGATGCGCCCCTGAAGGAGATCGCCGCCCGCGCGGGCGTCGCCATCGGCACGCTCTACAACCGTTTTCCCACCCGCGACGACCTCATCGCGGCCGCGGTGGAGGACCGGATCGAAGCCGGAAGCCGCATCGCCGAGGCAGCGTTGGCCATCAACGACCCGTGGGATTCGTTCGCCTACCTCGTCGAGCAGGTCTGCGCGCTGCAGGCTGACGACCGCCTGCTCGGCGAGCTCGCCGTTCGCGCTGCCCCCAGCCGCGCCATCGCGAAGGCGCAGGAACACGGCCACAACCTGATGCGCCGGATCATCACCCGCGCACAGGAGGCCGGCGCACTACGCGCCGACTGGGTGCTCGAGGACATCGCCTTCATCACCTGGTCGCACACCCGAATCGTCGAGGCCACCACCCATATCGCTCCCGGGGCCTGGCGCCGCAACCTCGCCCTGATCCTGGACGGACTGCGCGCGGAAGCCGCCCACCCGCTGCCGGTCCCCCCCATCCCGGAAGACCAGCTGATGCGCGCGCTCGGACACGACCCCACCGGCGACGACCGATCGTAAACGGCAACAACAGTCGGGCACCGGTCGAAGCGGATGAGTCTGCCCGCGAGATGTCACCGATGGCGGTCGAGGCCGTGGCGACGGCGACTGGCGGCTGTACGGCGGCGGGATGGCGAGCGCTTGCGGGGCAGCGGAGTTCGTCGTGACAAGCCGTCGAAAACTTCTGCTGCCACGAGTTGTTCACCTCTTTCCGTTTCTGCAGCGTGCTGTGGGCCGACTCGATCCGGCGCCGGATCCGATCCTGTTCCTGCCGAGGCAGTTCCAGGTGTGTGCGCAGCGCGACAACGGTGTCCTGTTCTCCGGCAAGGACTTCAGCGATGACCGGAAGGCCGAGTTCGCGCAGCAGCAGGATGCGTTGCCACCGCACGAGGGAGCCCTGGCCGTAGTAGCGGTGGGCGACACGCCGCCGGACTGACTTCCTGCGATGAGTGGCACATGGCTGCGGCAAACGTCGAGAGACGTCTCCGTGGTGTGCCGCTCGTCCGCCAGGTGTCAGAGGTGGTGGTCGGGTCCGATGGAACTGGAGGGGGTCGGCCGCGCGGCGCTGGGCGACATCACGCCGTCGGGCGGAATCGCACCGCCTTGCGTAACCGAACCGCTAGGCGGAGCCGCACCGGTAGGTGGCACCGAACCAACCGGCGGCACCGAACCAGTAGGGCCCACACCAGCAGGCGGCACCGAACCGGCAGGGGCCACACCGGCAGGCGGGACCGAACCAACCGGCGGACCCACACCGGGCGACGGCACTGCGCCCACCGACGGCACCACATCAGGCGGTGGAACCGAACCAGCAGGGGGCGGAGCGGAGCCGGGCGGAACCTGGGGGCCCTTCGGGTCCGGCACCATCTGCAGCAACGTCGTGAAGTCGACGACCCGCGCGCCGAGCGTCGGCGTCGCGATGATGACGCCGTTGGTGTAGTGCCGGTAGGTTCCCGCCTGCTGCGGCAGGATCATCTCCGGCCCGATCGGTTGCCCGACCGCACTGTTCGCACCACCGATCCGCCGGTACTCGGCTTCGATCATCGACTCGGTGATCGGCGCCTGCGTGCGCGGGTCCTGGGGCGCGGCGGTGGCTGACAGGTCACTGGGCGCTGGGCCGACATCGAAGGTGTAGATGTCCGCGGGCTCCCCGCCGTCGGGTGCGGCGGAGTACTCCGATCGGAGGATCCGGCCGTCGCGCAGCAACACCGTGCCCGTGGTGGCGGCAACTGCCGCTGTCGCCCGCGGATCCTCCTTCGCGGTGCCGGGATAGACCTGACAGTCGGTGGTGTCGCAGGTCTGCGCGTACGGATACCGCTGCTCGGCAAGGGTGTACGAGCGCGCCGCGATCGCCTGCGCCCGCAGCGCCTCGGCCGCGCCCTCGTCCGCCCAATCGGCCTGCACCTCGGCCGGGACAACGCCGAGCACATAGTCCTCGACATCCACCTGATTGATCGTGCGGGCTTCACCGTCCTCGGTGGCCACGCCGAGCGCGCCCCGATAGGCCGGCCCGCCACACAGCGTGAGATGTTCCGCGGCCGGGCGATTCGGACCGGCATCGACCGGATATGCCCACGGGTCGGCGGTCGCGGTCTGCCACAGCACGTCGCCGTCGCAGCCCATCGTCACGACCACGTTCGCGCGGCCGTCGGGCAGCGGGGTCAGATGCGCGGCCTGATCTGGCGCGAGTTCGCGGCCCGCCACCCGGAGACCGGCGTCGGCATAGACATCCAGCGAGGAGTCGTCCTGCTCCACTAGACGGACCCGGACGGCGTTGGGCGGTATGGCGCCCAGAGCCGCGCCAGGGTAGTAGTGCGCGAGGATTCTTTCCGCGCCCCAACCGTCGCGTGCGCTCTCGAAGGCGCCGACCTGGCTCATACCGCGTCCGTGGCCCGGTCCGGCCACGGTGCGGTAGGGCTCGTCGCCCCACCCGCCCCACAGGACGGACGCGATGCCCAACAGCACGGTCGCACTGGCGACCAGCACAGGGCGCAGCGAGGAAGTCTGTTGGGGACGGGCCCGCCGCCATTGCCTCGATGGCGGGCGTTCGGCTTGCTCATTCCGGTTCCGCGTTCGTCGCATCGGTGCACTCCCACTTTCCGGGACCGGTCGATTCAGCACGTGTCGGCATGTCGAACTAGCCGGTCGCAACACGAAAGCTACATTCGAGCAATCATAATCCTCAACCAGAGGTTTAGGCGTGTGACAATTGTGGCTATTGTGATTGTTGATACGTCAGGAAGCAACTCTGATTCTGCTCATGATCATTGGTTCGACCTGATTGGAGACGCTCGTGCGGTACCGCAAACCGAAACGCTCCTACGTGCTCCCGGTTGTCACCACCCTCGCGGTAGCAGCGCCGCTCGGCGCGCTCACGCTCGGTGATTCGACCGAGTACCGCACCGCCACCGACGAGAACCTGGCCGCCGTGCCCGCCCAACTCGCCGAGGTCGTGCTCAACAACACGCCCGACATCGTGCTGCCGCTGCGCGAACTGACCGGACTCGACCTGCCTGATCTACATCTTTCCGATCTGCGCATGCTGCCGATTCCGTCGTCCATCCCGGTTCCGCAAGGACTCCCGCTACCGCCCGGCGTGCAGTTACCCGAAGAAATTCCGCTACCCCATCTGAATTCCGGCCAAGCCTCCGGCCGGAACATTCCTTCAGATCCGATGCCCAACAGTCAGAATTCGATTCCCGAACAGGCCCGGGGAGGCGTGCGTTTCATCGCCGATCCCAGCCAGCTGGAGCCAGGCACCACCCCTGACACCCCCGCGCTGTCACCCGGCGCCGTGCCACCCGAGCTGATGACTCAGCTCGGCGCTCAGGTGAAAGAACTTTCCAGAGACATCCCGTTCAGCATGGTCGCGCTCACCGCCAAAGAGTTGGGCAACACCAAGGCGACGATCCGCGCTCGGCAACCCGACGGCACCTGGGGCCCCTGGTACGACACCGAACCGGTCGACACCCACCGCACCGACCGCTCCGGTAAGGGCGAAGTCGGCGGCACCGAGCCGATCTACGTGGGCAATACGAACGCTGTGCAGGTTCTGGTGACCCGCAAGCCGACCGAGCGGCAGACCTCGACACCCCTCACGCAGCCGGCCCTGCGTTCGCACGACTCGGCGCAGCATTCCGCCGACGCGCTGACCGCCGTGCTCATAGATCCGGGGCGTGGCGCCATCGACGGCTCGCTCGACAACATGTCCGCGGCGCTGCCCGGCAGCGGGCCGAACGTGATCACCCGTGCCCAATGGGGCGCCGACGAATCGATCCGCTGCGACGAGCCGACCTACGACGACGATCTCGGCGGCGTCACCGTCCATCACACCGCCGGCCGCAACGACTACAGCAAATCCGAGTCCGCGGGCATCGTCCGGGCGATCTACACCTACCACGCGAAAACGCTCGGCTGGTGCGACATCGGCTACAACGCGCTCATCGACAGGTACGGCCAGATCTTCGAGGGCCGCTTCGGCGGGCTGGACCGCCCAGTGCAAGGCGCACACGCCGGCGGGTTCAACGAGAACACCTCCGGTGTCGCGCTGATGGGCAACTACGAATCCGAGCAGCCCACGAACGAATCGCTCACTGCGATCGGCCAGTTCATCGGCTGGCGCACCAAAGTCGCGGGGCTGGATCCCAAGGGCTACACCACGATGTACTCGGAGGGCACCCAGTTCACCCCCTACGCGCAGGGCGAGGCCGTGCGGCTGCCGGTCGTCTTCGCGCACCGCGACGTCGGCAACACCAGCTGCCCCGGCGACGCCGCCTACGCACTGATGGACCGGATCCGCGACCTCGCGGCCGGCGCCCCGGGTACGTCCGGGCCGAACAACCAGATCCCGCCGCACAGCCAAACCGATCTGGCGGCCCTGACCGCGCTGACCACCAAGTTGCTGAACATGGTGCATGAGAACATCATCGCCAGGCACTGGTCGGCGACCGGTGGCCCGGACGGTCCGCTCGGCGTCGCGCAGTCGGACGTGCTCCCCGCGGCGCAGGGCCAGCAATACGCCAAATTCACCAACGGCTATGTCTACACCGCACCGAACGGGCGGGTCGTCGAGGTGCTCGGCACCATCCTGGACCGTTTTCTCCAGCTCGGCGCCGACGCGGGCATCCTCGGTCTCCCGACGACGAACGCCTACCCGGTCCCGGACGGTCAGCGCGCCGACTTCCAGTACGGCTCACTGATTCTCAACCAGCCCACCGGCATCGTCACCACGGTCTGGAAGACCTACAACGACACCTACCAGCAGGAGATGAACCGCAGCCGGAACGGTGCGGTGGCAGGTCCCGCTCCCGCAGGCATTCCGGCCGCGGACGGGACCAGAGCCCGCACTGCCACCGCCGGCGACCCTGCCCCCACAGTCGACGCAGCTCCGGATGGCAACCCGACTACGGACGGTGGCCAGTCATTCGCCGGCCCCGCGTCGGCGCACGCAGGCACACCCGCCCCCAACCGTGCCGAAGCACCTGCCGGCTCAGCCCCGGACAACCATGCTCCCGGCAGCGCCCAGTCGCCCGCAGGCCCCCCGCCGGCGCACGCGGGCACCCCCGCGCAGGACCGTGCCGAAGCACCCGTCGGCTCAGTCCAGGATGTCCAGACACCCGCAGGCCCTGCGCCCGCTGCTGTCGCCCCGGCGGGTACCCCGGCACCCGCTGGTGAGCACGCCCCGTCCCCATCCCCGGAGGGCTGAATACCGAACCCGCACAGCGCCACCCTCTTCGGAGCCCGCCGCCAACCAAGCGCGCGGGCTCCGAACACTTCTGGCACAACACCGACCGACCTCGAGAAGACCGTCCAGGTTCCGTCCCGCACGCCGACCATCGGAATATTCAGACCCACCAGCGTTCGAGCACCCGGGCCACACCGTCGTCGGAGTTGGATTCGGCGACCTCGTCGGCGGCGGCGAGAGCTTCGGGGTGGGCGTTACGCATCGCGACGCCGTGACCCGCCATGGTGAGCATGGGGACGTCGTTGGGCATATCGCCGAACGCGATGATGGTGTCCGCCGCCACGCCGAGGCGCTGCGCGACCACCGCGAGACCCGAAGCCTTGCTGATGCCTGGTGCGGATAGTTCGATGAGCCCGTGCTCGGTCGAGTAAGTGATGTCGGCGCGCTCCCCGATCAGCGGCGCGAGCACGGTGCGCATGTCGGAGCTACGCGCACCCGGTAGGCGGACCAGCATCTTGATGGCGGGAGCGTCGATGACTTCCTCGCGGGCGACAGATGTGTCGTCGGGATTGAGCCAGGCGTGCTCGTATTGCGGCGAGCTGACGAACTGCGGCGTCACCGCGTCGTGCGCGCTCGCGCCGACCCGTTCGGCCGCGAGACCACAGCCGGGCAACGCCCGTTCGGCCAGGTCCGCCAGCCAGCCGAGCGTCGCCACGTCCAGTGTCATGCTGGCCAGCACCCGATCGGCGGCGCTGTCGTAGATCACCGCGCCGTTGCCGCACACGCACAGCGGCGCGTATCCCAGCCCGTCGACCACCGGGTCGATCCAGCGCGGCGGGCGCCCGGTGGCGAGCACGAAAGGCACCCCGTCGGTGATCAGCGCGTCCACGGCCGCCCTGGTCCGCGCGGTGACCCGCTCATCGTGATCGATGAGCGTCCCGTCCACATCGGTGGCCACCATATTCGGCTTGGGCAGGTGCAGGAGCGTCACCTATTCCATCCTGCCGGACGGCCCGGCCGCCCGGCTCACCGCCGGACCGATGCGGACATGCCCGAACACCGCGTGCCACACGCGTACGCACCCACATCCTTATGATCGGGGGGCAATACCGACGCTGGCCCGCCAGCCGAAAGACCAGAGGACTGATGACCGGCTTCCTGCTACGACGCGCGCTCAACTATGTCGTGCTGTTGCTGCTGGCTTCGTTCCTGACGTTCAGCCTGGCGTCACTGACGTTCCGGCCCCTGGACAGTCTCGAACAACGCAACCCGCGACCGCCACAGGCAGTGATCGACGCCAAGGCCGAGGAGTTGCACCTCGACGATCCGATCCCGCAGCGCTACCTCACCTGGATCAAAGGCATCCCACACGGCGATTTCGGCACCACGCTGGCGGGCCAACCGGTGAGCGAGGAGCTGCCGCGGCGGGTCGCGGTGAGTCTGCGACTGCTGATCGTCGGTTCGCTGGTCGGCACAGTGCTCGGCGTCCTGATCGGCGCGGCGGGGGCGATCCGGCAATACAAGTTCAGCGACTACTTCACGACGGTGGTGTCGCTGCTCGTGCTGAGCACGCCGGTGTTCTTGCTCGCTACGCTGCTGAAATACGGTGCGCTGGAGATCAATTCGCTCACCGGCTCGCAGATCTTCCTCTATACCGGCGAGACATCGGCGAGCAGGATCGACGGTTTCTGGCCGCAGCTGCTCGACCGCGTCCAGCACCTGATCCTGCCCACGGCGGGCCTCGCCCTCGGCGGCATGGCCGGCTACAGCCGCTACCAGCGCAACGCCATGCTCGACGTACTGCAGAGCGATTTCATCCGCACCGCCCGCGCAAAGGGCCTGACCCGCAGCAAGGCGTTGTACAAGCACGGCCTGCGCACCGCCCTGATCCCGATGGCGACGCTGTTCGCCTACAGCCTCGGCGGCTTGATCACCGGCGCCACGTTCACCGAGAAGATCTTCGGCTGGCACGGCGTCGGCGAATGGCTGGTCGACTCGATCAATGCCCAGGACCTGTACGTGGTGGTGACGGTGACCGCGTTCGCCGGCCTGGTTGTGCTGGTGTCGGGCCTGCTCTCCGACATCGTGTACGCGATTCTCGACCCCAGGGTGCGTGTGTCGTGAGCGAGCGAACCATCAACACAGCACCACCGGTCACGGTGGAGCCGAGCGCTAGCGAGGCGGAGTCGTGAGGGAGCGCAGCGAGCGAACCATCAACACAGCACCACCGGTCACGGTGGAGCCGAGCGCTAGCGAGGCGGAGTCGTGAGGGAGCGCAGCGAGCGAACCATCAACACAGCACCGCCGGTCACGGTGGAGCCGAGCGCTAGCGAGGCGGAGTCGTGACCGAAGCCGAAATCATCGTCCAAGGTGCGCCCGAGGTCACCGGCACCGGGCGGCGCAAGCTGGTCTGGCGACGTTTCCTGCGCAACAAGTCCGCCATTGCCGGCGCGTTGATACTGATCGCGCTGTTCGTCGCGAGCTTCGCACTCCCGCCGTTCCTGACCTACGACTACCAACAGTTGGACTACACAGCGCTGCTCAAACCGCCGAGCCTCGAGCACCCCTTCGGCACCACCCAGATCGGCCAGGACGTGCTCGCGCAGACCTTGCGTGGCCTGCAGAAGTCGCTGGTCATCGGTATCTGCGTCGCCCTGTTCTCCACCGCCATCGCGGCCACCGCCGGCTCGGTGGCCGGGCTGCTCGGCGGCTGGACCGACCGCGCCATCATGTGGCTGGTCGACCTGCTGCTCGTGGTGCCGAGCTTCATCATCATCGCGCTGTTCGCGCCGCGCACCAAGGGCAGCGGATCCATTCTGCTGCTGATCGTCCTGTTGGCCTGCTTCGGCTGGATGATTTCCGCGCGCATTGTGCGCGGGCTGACGCTCAGCTTGCGTGACCGCGAATTCGTCAGGGCCGCACGGTATATGGGCGCACCGACCCGCACGGTGATCCTGAGCCACATTATCCCGAACATCGCCTCGATCCTGATCATCGACACCACGCTCACCGTCGGCTCGGCGATCATGGCCGAAACCGGGCTGAGCTTCCTCGGTTTCGGTGTGCAGCCGCCGGATGTGTCGCTCGGCTCGCTGATCGCGGCGGGAACCAAGTCGGCGCTGACCTATCCGTGGCTGTTCCTGTTCGCGGGTGGCCTGCTGATCGTCACGGTGCTGTGCGCGAACCTGGTCGGCGACGGTCTGCGCGACGCGTTCGATCCCGGAGCCAAGCGGGCTCGGTCGAAGAAGAAGGCGCACGCATGACCCATGCGAGAAAGGACACCGCATGACGGGCGCAGGCGCGACCGAGAAAGTCATGGTCGAGAAGAACTCGACGACACCGCTGCTGGAGATCACGGATCTGCGCGTCTCCTTTCCCAGCGAGGAGGGCCGGATCGACGCGGTCCGCGGCGTCACCTACAACGTGTCCGACGGCGAGGTGCTGGCCGTCGTCGGTGAATCCGGTTCAGGTAAGTCGGTGTCCTCGCTGGCGGTGATGGGCCTGCTACCTGAGCAGGCTCGCGTCAACGGCTCTATCCGGTTCCAGGGTCGCGAGCTGCTCGGGCTCGGCGACCGCCCATTGTCCAAGCTGCGTGGCAGTGCCATCAGCATGGTTTTCCAGGACCCGCTGTCCGCGCTCACGCCGGTCTACCGGGTGGGAGATCAGATCGCGGAAGCTCTGCTGGCGCACGGCGCGATGGGCAAGGCCGAGGCCGCAAAGCGGGCGGTGGAGCTGCTCGACCTGGTCGGCATCCCCGACCCGGAGATGCGGGCAAAGGCATTCCCGCACGAGTTCTCCGGCGGCCAGCGCCAGCGCGTGGTCATCGCCATGGCGATCGCCAATGATCCGGCGCTGATCATCTGCGACGAGCCGACCACAGCGCTCGACGTGACGGTGCAGAAGCAGATCCTGAACCTGCTGCGCAAGGCGCGCGACATCACCGGAGCGGGCGTCATCATGATCACCCATGACATGGGTATCGCCGCCACCCTCGCTGACCGCGTCGCGGTGATGTACGCGGGCAAGATCGTCGAAACAGCCGCCACCACAGAGCTGTTCAGCGCACCACGGATGCCGTACACCGTGGGGCTGCTCGGCTCGATCCCACGCATGGACGGTCCCCCGCGCCGACCGCTGATTCCGATCGTCGGCGCACCGCCCGCTATGCACGCGCTGCCGCCGGGCTGCTCGTTCGCACCGCGCTGCCCGATCGCGATCGACGACTGCCTGGCCGCCGAACCGCCGCTGGAGAAGACCGACCCTGGGCATGCGGCCGCCTGCATCCGCACCGCCGAGGTCGGCACGGACGCGTTGTTCGAGGCCTACCGCAGCGAGATTACCGAACCGGAGGCCGAGCCGGAGGCGGAATCGGAGGTGGTGCTACGGGTTTCCAACCTGGTGAAGACCTTCCCGATCACCTCGGGCGTGGTGCTGCGCCGCCGCAAGGGCGAGATCAGGGCGGTCGATGGGATCAGCTTCGAAGTGCGGGCCGGTCGCACCCTTGCGCTGGTGGGTGAGTCCGGCTCCGGCAAATCCACCACACTCACCCAGATTCTCGATCTGATCCGCCCGCAGTCCGGGGCCATCGAGATCATGGGCAGCGACGTCGCGACGCTGAGCAAGGCGCGCAGGCGCGAGATCCGGAGGAAGATGCAGATCGTCTTCCAGGACCCCACCGCCTCGCTGGACCCGCGCCTGCCGATCTTCGACGCCGTCGCCGAACCGTTGCGCATCGACGGCCGTTCGCGCACCGAGATCGCCCGCCGGGTACCGCAATTGCTGGAACAGGTCGGCCTGCGTTCCGAACATGCCGACCGCTACCCCGCCGACTTCTCCGGTGGGCAGAAGCAGCGCATCAGCATCGCCCGCGCCCTCGCGTTGGACCCGGAGCTGCTCGTGCTGGACGAGCCGGTGTCCTCGCTGGACGTGTCGATCCAGGCCGGTGTGTTGAACCTGTTGCGCGACTTGCAAGCCGAGCGCGCGTTGTCGTACCTGTTCGTCTCCCACGACCTGTCCGTGGTGCGCAACCTCGCGCACGAGATCGCCGTCATGTATCGCGGCCAGATCGTCGAATACGGCGCCGCGGAGCAGATCTTCGCGAAGCCGAAGCACGAGTACACGCGGGCGCTGATCGACGCCGTGCCGGTTCCGGCCGTCAGCCGTTAGGGAGGAGAGCGCGATGCGGATCCGAACGAGCCGAGGCCGCACCCGATCACGCGCAGTGCGCTGGGCGGTTCCCGTCGTCGCGTTCGGGCTCGTGGTCGCGGGCTGTGGCTCCGACAGCGGCGATTCGTCCGAGGGCCTTTCCGACACGCTCGGCGCCACCAGTGACATCAATCCCCGGAACCCGGACGAGGTGCGCGAGGGCGGCAACCTACGGCTTACCACCACCACGTTCCCGGCGAACTGGAACACGCTGTCCAACGACGGGAACGACGGCGAGATCGCCGATATCGAGCGGCCTTTGGTTCCCCGCGCGTTCAGCACCGATGCCGCAGGGCAGCTGGCCGTCAACACCGACTACTTCACCGACGTCCAGCTGACCAGCACCGACCCCCAGCAGGTCACCTACACCATCAACCCGAAGGCCGTGTGGTCCGACGGGACCCCGATCACCTGGGAGGACATCCGCTCCCAGGCCAGCGCGCTCAGCGGCGCCGACAAGCGCTTTCTGATCGCCATCACCAGCGGCTTCGACCGGGTCGAAAAAGTGGAGCGCGGCATCGACGACCGGCAGGCGATCATCACCTTCAAGCAGCACTACGCGGAGTGGCGCGGGCAATTCGCCGGAAACATGTCGCTGTTCCCCAAGTCGGTGACCGCTGACCCCGAGGCGTTCAACCATAGCCTGGTCGACAGTATGGGGCCGACCGCAGGCCCGTTCGTGATCCAGTCCACCGATCGGGCACAGGGCCGAATCGTGCTGGGCCGCAACCCGAAGTGGTGGGGCGACAAGCCGAAGCTCGACACCATCACCTACAGCGTGCTCGACCACGCGGCGTGGGTGGGCGCGCTGCAGAACAACGAACTCGACGCGGTGCGTCTGGCCACGATCGATGACGTGAAAACCGTCCGCAACACCTCGGGACTGACCATCCGCCGGGCGCCGGGTAATCGTTGGCGGCACATCACATTCAACGGCGCCCCCGGCTCCATCCTCGCCGATCCGAAACTGCGCGTGGCGATCTCGAAGGCCATCGACCGCCAAGGCATCGCAATCGCCACCCAGAACGGGCTGGTGGAGAACCCCAAGCCGCTGAACAACCACATCTTCCTGCAGGGACAGGAGGGTTACCGAGACAACAGCCTCGGCTACGATCCGGCCGCGGCGGCGCGCGAACTCGACGCCCTCGGCTGGAAACTCGACGGGGACGTCCGGGAGAAGGACGGCCGCAAGCTGGTCGTCCGTGACGTCATGTACAACGACCCGACCTGGGTGCAGATCGCGCAGATCATCCAGCAGAACCTGGCCGGGATCGGGGTCGGGCTGGTGATCGACACCAAGCCCGGCGCCAGCTATTTCACCGATGTCATCCAGCCCGGCGACTTCGACGCCGCCCAGTTCGTCTTCATAGGCGACGCATTCCCACTGAGCAGCATCCCACAGATCTACGGCTATCACCCCGACGACCTACAGGGCAATTACGGTCGCATCGGCTCGCCCGAACTGAACGATTTGATCGACCGCACCCTCTCGGAGCTGGACCAGGCGCAGGCCATCTACCTGGCCAACCAGGTAGATCGGGCGGTCTTCGAGGAAGGTCACTCGCTACCGCTGACCCAGTCCGAAGGAAACTTCGGCGTCCGCGCCGACATCGCCAACTACGGGTCCCCGGGGCTCGCGTCCTACGACTACACCAAGATCGGTTTCCTGAAGTAGAAACGCAGCCCCGCTGCGGGAAGGAGCGAACCATGCGGATTCGTTCACTGACGACACGACTGGCGGTTGCCGTCGTCGCGGTCGGACTGGTGGCTGCCGGGTGTGGCTCAGATGACGAGGACGCACCCGCGGGCTCCTCCGCCTCGCTCGGCACCACGAACGACATCAACCCACGAGATGTGGGCGAGCTGCGCGACGGCGGCAATCTGCGACTGGCCATCACCTCGTTTCCCGGAAACTGGAACACCTTGTCCAACGACGGGAACAACGCCGAGATCGGCGGACTGGAGCGGCCGATGATGCCGCGCTCGTTCACCACTGATGCGGCGGGTGAGCTCTCGGTCAACACCGACTACTTCACCGACATCCAGCTGACCAACACGAATCCCCAACAGGTCACCTACACCATCAACCCGAAGGCCGTGTGGTCCGACGGCACCCCGATCACCTGGGAAGACATCCAGTCCCAGGCCAACGCACTCAGCGGCGTCGACAAGGCGTTCCTGATCGCCAACAACGCCGGCTTCGACCGGGTCGAAAAGGTGGAGCGCGGCGTCGACGACCGGCAGGCGATCATCACGTTCAAGCAGCACTTCGCCGAATGGCGCGGGCAATTCGCGGGCAATACTTTCCTTTTCCCCAAGTCCGTCACGGCTACGCCCGAAGCGTTCAACAAGAGCCTCGTCGACGGCATCACGCTGACCGCGGGACCGTTCCTCGTCCGGTCCACGGACCGGGCACAGGGACGAATCGTGCTGGGCCGCAATCCCAAGTGGTGGGGCGCGACCCCTAAGCTCGACACGATCACCTTCAGCGTGCTCGATTCCTCCGCTCAGCTCCCAGCACTGCAGAACAACGAGATCGACGCGGTCGGCCTCGGTACCCGCGACGACCTGAAGACCGCGAAGAACACGCCCGGCGTCGCGATCCGGCGGGCGCCGGGCAACGCCTGGAACCACTTCACCTTCAACGGCGCACCGGGATCGATCCTGGCCGATCAGAAACTTCGCGTGGCCATTTCGAAGGCGATCGACCGGCAAGGCATCGTCACCGCCATCCAGAACGGCCTGGTCGAGAACCCGAAACCGCTGAACAACCATATCTACCTCCAGGGGCAGGTCGGATATCAGGACAACAGCCTCGGGTACGACCCGGCCGCGGCCGCCAAGGAACTCGACGAATTGGGCTGGAAGCTCAATGGCGACGTCCGGGAGAAGGACGGCCGCAAGCTGGAGATTCGCGACGTCATGTACCAGGACGAGACCTGGGTGCAGGTCGCGCAGATCATCCAGCAGAACCTCGCCGCGATCGGCGCCAAGCTGAACATCGAAACCAAGCCGAGCAAGGGTTACTTCACCGATGTGATCCAGCCCGGCAATTTCGACGTCGCGCAGTGGACCTGGGTGGGTGACCCGTTCCCGCTCGGAAGCCTCAACCAGATCTACGGATACAACCCGAACGATTTGCAGGGCAACTACGGCCGGATCGGATCGCCGGAACTGAACGCGCTGATCGAGCAGACAATGTCGGAGCTCGACCCGAAGAAAGCGATCGAGCTGGCGAACCAGCTCGATCGCCGAGTGTTCGAGGAGGGCCACTCCCTGCCGCTGATGCAGTCGGCGGGCAACATCGGGGTGCGCGCCGACTTGGCGAACTACGGTGCGCCTGGCCTGGCGTCCTACGACTACACGAAAATCGGGTTCCTCGAATGATTCCTCGAACCAAAGCTTTCGGTACACGCTTCGCTATCTCATGCATGGCGGTCGGATTGCTCCTGTCGGGCTGCTCCGACGACCGTGGCGTGCAACAAGCTTCGAGCGCGATCGGTGCGACCAACGACATCAACCCGAAGGACCGGGACGAGATTCGTGACGGCGGAAATCTCCGCCTCGCACTGACCGCCTTTCCGGCCACGTTCAACGCCCTGCACGTCGACGCGGATGGCGACGTGTCGGAGGTCGTCGGCTGGACTATGCCGGGAACGATCACGGCCGACGCCGCGGGCGAGCTCACGGTTGATCACAACTACTTCACCGATGTCCAACTCACCAACACCAGTCCGCAGCAGGTCACCTACACCATCAACCCGAAGGCGGTCTGGTCCGACGGGAGCCCGATCACCTGGGAAGACCTGCGCTCCCAAGCGGAAGCGCTGAGCGGTCGCGACAACGACTTCCAGGTTGCCGCGACCCAGGGCTACAGCCGCGTCGACAAAGTCGAGCGCGGCGGCGACGACCGACAGGCGGTTGTCACGTTCGGCAAGCACTATGCGGAATGGCAGGGTCTGTTCAATCCGCTGTATCCGAAGGCGTCGACGCAGTCGCCCAGCGCCTTCGACACTGTCGACCGCGCCGGGCTTCCGGTGTCGTCGGGTCCGTTCGTGATCACGTCGATCGACCGTGCGCAGCAGCGAATCGTGCTGAGCCGCAATCCGAAGTGGTGGGGTGACCCACCCAAGCTGGATACTGTCACCTACAGCGTGCTCGACTACTCGGCGCGCTTGAACGCCTTGCAGAACAACGAGTTGGACGCCGTGTCGGTGTCGGGCATCGACGAGGTGAAGACCGCGACCAACTCGCCGGGAATCACGGTGCGGCGCTCGTCGGCCCCCAGGTTCTCGCATTTCACGTTCAACGGCGCACCGGGATCGATCCTGGCCGACCCCAAGCTCCGCATCGCGATCTCCAAGGCCATCGACCGGCAGGGCATCGCTACCGCAACTCAGAACGGGATCGTGCAGAATCCGAAGCCGCTGAACAACCACATCTACCTGGAAGGCCAGAAGGGCTACCAGGACAACGCCGAATCGGTGGCCTACGACCCGGACGAGGCCGCGCGCATGCTGGACGAACTCGGCTGGAAGCTCAACGGCGACGTCCGGGAGAAGGACGGCCGCAAGCTGCAGATCCGCGACGCTATGTACCAGCAGGACAGTTGGGTGCAGATGGCCCAGATCGCCCAGCAGAACCTGGCACAGGTCGGTGTCGAGCTGGTCGTGCAGACCTACCCGGGCAACGGGCTGTTCACCGATGTCATTGATCCGGGCAATTTCGATATCGCCCAGTTCACCTGGTCCAAGAGCATCTTCCCGCTCGGTGCGCTGCCACAGATCTATGCCTACGATCCGGCGAACCCGCTGAGCAACAAGGGCCGGATCGGCACGCCCGAACTGAACGCGCTGATCGAGGAGATCATCTCCGAGCTCGATCCGGCGAAGGCCATCGATCTGGCGAACAAGGCGGACCGGATGATCTTCCAGGAGGGGTTCTCGCTGCCCATCGTGCAATCCGCGGGCACCGAGGCAGTGCGGACCGGTCTCGCCAACTACGGCGCGTTCGGCCTCGCCTCCGCGGACTACACGAAAATCGGTTTCGTGAAGTGAGTTTCGGATCCGGCCACCCGTTGGCCTATCCGATCTCGGTGACGATCGGCGCTCTGGTGGTCTGTGCCGCCTGGGCGCCGTTCGCCACTCTGGACCAAGTGGCGGCGATCTCTTCCCTGGTTCTCGGCGTTATCGGATACACGGGGTACCGGATCGGCGTCGCTCGGGGCCTAGTTCCGTTCTGGCCTTCGGGAACCGCACGAACTGTGCGGGTTACCCGCATCCGCCAGCAGCACCGCTTGCTCAGCCGGTCGTGGTTGCAGGTCGGGGGCACTGGTCGGCCACGCTGGCTCCCGGTCTACTTCGACCCGGCGCTGATCACCCTCACCGAAACCCAGGCCGAACTCACCGACCGCACGATTCACGTCGCCGAGCACCGCCTCTATCCCTCCGGGCGCATCCGTGATGTGGAACCACCCGGCCGCCTGATCGACAATCCCAGCCGTCCCGACCCCGAGGCACCTGCACTGGCCTCGGCCGCCACCCGGCTGCGCCGTCGCCTCTTGCTCGACGCGCAATCCACCGTCGCTGCCCCGTTCGCCGCACTCCTGTGGGTCTACCTCGACAATGGCGGCTTTCCCGCGTTCCTGGGCGCCACCTCGATAGCAGCCGCCACCACCATGTGGCTGTCGGCTATCCGCGGCTCCGACCCCACGTGAGAGCGGTACCACCGCGCGGCGTTCGTCCGTCAGCAAGGCCAGCGGGCGGCCGACCGACCGACGAAGCGCAGCGGCAGCGGCGATTCATCGATTGGTGGCGGCGATGATGGTGTCCAGGGCGTCCTGTGCGCCGTTGAGCTCGTCGATGGCAGCGCGCCGGTCAAAGCCGTCCCAGCCATCCGGTCGCGGCGCGGTCCGCGCCGGCGCAAACCCGGCAAGCTGCACGCCGACAAGGCATACGACTCCGCCGAACTGCGGCAATGGGTGCGAGACCGCGGCATCGGCGCCCGCATCGCCCGCAAAGGCATCGAATCCTCGCAGCGTCTCGGCCGCCACCGGTGGGTGATCGAGCGCACGATCTCCTGGTTGACCGGCTGCCACCGCCTCAACATCCGTTACGACCCTCTTGACGGCGCGTCCCTGGTCGTCGTGTGTGTCTGTAACTACGACGCTGCTGCTCGGATCCTCGGACGAGCCGAGCAGACATCACATCCCGCGACTTGGTGAAGTGACCTCGTGCACCGGTGTGCAGGCCCCGGCAACTGGCCGCCTGGGTGGGAGGACGTGGCGGCCGGTACCTCGACGGTGCACTGATGGCGCATCCCGAACATGTCGGCAAGCCCGAGACAGTGCTGGTGTACAGCGGTTCCGAAGAACTGTTCGCGCATCACGAACGACTGCTCGGGCAGCTGGGTAGTGCGACCTATCTGGGACCGGACCCCGGCACGGCGGCACTCTACGACGTCGCGGTGCTGAACTTCGCGTGGGCCACCCTGATCGGATACCTGTACAGCGCAGCATTGCTGCGCACGGCCGAGGTCCGCGCAACAACGACGACCCCACTACTGAATCACTGGATGTCGACCACGATCGCGTCGGTCATTGCCGACTACGCCCAACAGATAGACAACGGCCGTACCCCGGCGACGAGGAATGGCTCGAACTCGACGCACCCCTCATGGACCACCTCCTCCAAGGCGCCCATGAGCGCGGCATCAACACTGAACTGCCCCGACTCATCAGATCCCTCACGCACAGAGGCATCAAAGCCGGCCACGGCAGAGACAGCTTCGCGAGCCTGATAGAGACATCGCCAGCTCCTGAGAACCCGACGCGGCGGAAACCCACCCGCACGTGTCTGTTCCGCGCGCACTTGCGCAGACGGAATCTGCTGACCTGTGGTCCGCAAGGTACATGCGCGTGAAGAGTGTTCGGGTTGTTCGGTTCTAGTTTGCGGAATCGGTGCCCCCTCTGGTGGGTGCGTCGTAAACCAAGGTGTATCGCCAGAACAAGCGACGCCGGATTCGGGCGCCGGGCAGTTCCTGCGCGGCAGCAGCTCGGATCTCGGCCAGGGTCTCCTCCGGATCGGCGGTAGGTGCCGTCATGTGCTGGGGCGGCCTGTTAGCGCGGGCCGGGTGCTTGACCAGTCCTATGACAGGGTTGGCGACCATGGCGGGAAAGTCGGTGAGCAGATCTACGGGCCCCCCACCCCGGTAGCAGCCGACGATTACGAGTCGGCCGCCCGGGGCGAGGCAGTGGCGCAACTCGCGCAAGGTTGGAACCAAAGGCATGTGATGCAGGACAGCGACGAGAGTGATGGCGTCCCAGCGGCGGTGGGGATCACGTCCGGCGAAGTCGGCTTCGACGATGGTGACCGTATGGTCGTCCGCGAAGCGCTGCGCCGCAATCTGGGCGGTCGCGGAATCGGGTTCGAGTGCGATGACGGTAGTGGCGCGGCAGCGGAGCCGGGCGACGAGATTGCCTGTACCGCATCCGACATCAAGGACCTGACGGGCGCCCGATGCCGCGACCTGGCCGACGACCCACGAGCCGTAGTGGTCGTTGTGGCTCCACGGATGTCGTTGATTGAACCGATTGAGTCGAGAAAGCAGCTGCACCAGCTCATTCTTCCGATGTCACGCACTACCGCAAACTATCCCCGAACACCGCAAGATAGGTCCGAACAGGACAGCACGCCTTGCCAACGACGCCCGATCACCGCCCAAAATTGGTCTGACCACTTGACCTCCTGACCAATAATGGCGCACAGTAGACGCATGGCGTTGCAACCTGTGGTCAAGCGGTCGGTGTCGGCGGATGTATTCGAGCAGATCGCGGCCGATGTGCTCGGTGGGGAGTTGACGCCAGGTACGACGCTGCCCAGCGAGCGGCAGTTGGCGGAGTCGCTGGGGGTGTCGCGGCCCGCCGTGCGGGAGGCGCTGCAACGGCTGGCGGCGGCCGGTCTGGTGGCCGTGCGGCAAGGAGACGCGACGACCGTGCTGGATTATCGACGCGGGGCGGGGCTAGAGGTCCTGCCCCGACTGCTCGTGCAGGCCGGCGAACTCGACCCCTCCGTGGCGCGCAGCATTCTGGAGGCTCGGCTACACAACGGACCGAAGGTGGCGGAGTTGGCCGCGCGGCGGGCCGCCGCGACCGGGGCCGACGAGGTCGGGGCGCTCCTGAACGCTTCCGTCGAAGCGCTTGCCGCCGAAGAAGATCCAATCGCCCAGCAGCGGTATGCGATGGAGTTCTGGGATCACGTCGTGGACGCGGCCGATTCGATCGTGTTCCGGCTGATGTTCAACATGTTGCGCGCCGCCTATGAACCGGCGCTCGCGGCGCTGGCTCCGATCATGTCCGCCGAGGTGGGCAACGTCGGGGCATACCGTGAACTGGCCGTCGCCATCGTGGCGGGACGGCCGCAGAAGGCCGCCACCACTGCTCGTGCCCTGCTCGAGCCAACGACCACCGCCCTGATCGAAGTCCTCGGCGGACCCTGATCACGCCCACCTAGGAAGAACCATGACGAAACCCAAAGCATCCGAATCGGATTCGGTGAACGAAGACGCGCGGGCGCAGGCGCGCCGGGACGAGCGGGCACTGCGCCGCGGACTTTCCCTCCGCGAAGCCTTCCGCGAATTTCTCCGCCATCCCTCACCGTGGATGATCGGGACAGTACTGGTCGGCGCCGTGATCGGCCGGATCGTCGTCGGCGACCGGCAGTCGACCGACCTGCTCGTGCCCGCCGTGATGCTGGCGGTCTTCCCGGTCTTCGAGTGGATCGTGCATGTCACCGTCTTGCATTGGCGACCGAGACAGATCGGCCCGATCCCGATCGATAGCGAGCTCGCCCGCAAACACCGCGAGCACCATGTGGATCCGCGTAATATCCCGCTGATATTCATTCCGACGAAGACACTGTCGGTACTGGTCATCATGCTGATCTCCGTGGCCGCGTTCGCCTTCCCACGTCTGGGCCTGGGCCTCACCTTCCTGATCGCCATCACACTGCTCGGCCTCGGTTACGAGTGGACGCACTACCTCATCCACACCGACTACAAGCCGAAAGGCTCTCTGTACCGGGCGGTATGGCGCAACCACCGCCACCACCACTACAAGAACGAGCACTACTGGTTCACGGTCACCACCTCTGGCACCGCCGACCGGTTGTTCGGCACCCACCCCGATCCATCCACCACCGAAACCTCCCCCACCGCCCGACGTTTGCACTCTGCCTGACCCCGGCCGATGTCCGCACTTCCCCGGACTGCGGTCGGCCACGGATCGGCAGGGCACCGCGCCGAGCAGGTCCGGCTGATCATCGGGTCGGACATCCTGATCAGCGGCCACGTCGCGGGCCGACAAGACGCGCTCGTCACCTACCTGGGCACACCCCAGCCGACATCACCGACCACGCCCCAGGGCAGCGTCCGGCCGGGAACGCCGCCAGCCGGCATCGGAACTTCAGCCCGCAACGCGTCAGCGATGCCATTGCGACAGGCGCTGAACAAGATCGGCCGCACCGATACCACCGTCGGAAGCGAACCGTCGACTATGGCCAGATCGCGATCGAGGGCGGCTTCCTCCACGTCGAGCTATCGGAGTCGGCCCCGCAGGTCGTCTCGGCACTCTTCGGTTGCCGCGGTGACCTACTGCTGACCGAGCCTGGTCCGCACGAACCCCCTCGTCGCGGACCGAACTTTTCGTTTGGACATCTCCCCTTGACAGCCATATACCCTAGGGGGGTACCGTTAGAGATAACGAGGTAGCGGCAACGACGAGGAGAACCACCGTGAGCACAACCACCCCGACCGTCACCGGGATGACGCGTGGCCGCCGCGCCACCTCCGTCCGTGACGAGATCGGCCGTATCCCCGCCGTCGCCGTGGATCTCGCCGACGGCCTGGTGGCCGTCGAGGGCACCAGTCCGGTCGAGCGCGGCGACCTCACCGCCGCCGTCGCCCAGGCCGGCCACCCGGTCGCCGATTGAGCCCCGAACGGAGCATTCGATGAACGCAACCACGAAATTCGCCGGTTTCGCCCTCGGCCTTGCCGCGGTCTTCGGGATCGCCCTGGCGACCGGCGCGGCGATCGGCCCGGAGCCTGCCGAGCCCGCCCACGATTCGACCGCACATGAGGACGGGGCCGCGCCCCTCGGATCTCACTCCGACGACATACCTGGAGGAATGATGGCCACCGACCGCGGATACACCTTGCGGCTCGACACCACGCAGACCACCGCGGCGCCGAATGTCCCGCTGCGCTTCCGCATTCTGAACCAGGACGGCGCACCCGTCACCCGCTACGTGCGCAGCCACGACAAAGACCTGCATCTGATCGTGGTCCGCAGGGACATGGCGGCCTTCCAGCATGTGCACCCCGTGCTCGACGGCAACGGAACCTGGAGCGTTCCCCTCGACCTGACCCGATCGGGCGACTACCGGGTGTTCGCGGACTTCACCCCGGAGGGCGGTGACAACCTGACCCTCGGCGCCGACCTGCGCGTCGCCGGCGGATACGACCCGCAACCGCTGCCCCCGGCGGCCATGACCAGCACGGTCGGCGGCTACACCGGGACGCTGGGCGGCAGCGTCATCCCCGGGCAGGCCTCGAGAGTCACCGTGTCGATGCACCGCGACGGCAAGCCGGTCACCGATCTGCAGCCCTATCTCGGTGCCTATGGCCACCTGGTAGCGCTGCGCGCCGCGGATCTCGCCTACCTGCACGTCCACCCCGACGGCCACCCTGGCGACAGTGTGACCGCGCCCGGACCGACCATCACCTTCTATGTCACGGCGCCGAGCGCGGGCGACTACCGACTGTTTCTAGACTTTCAACACGAGGACGTGGTCCGTACCGCCGAATTCACGCTGACCGTCGCGCCGCACGCCACCGCTCCGGCCGGCGAACCGACGCACACCGGACAGACCAGCCCACAGCCCGTACCGAGCGGCCACGGCCACTGATGGGCACCACCTCACGCCACACAGAACGGAGCGCCCGATGACCACCGCGACACAACTACCCGCCACCGGGAGGGTCGAATTGGTGATCGGTGGCATGACCTGCGCGTCCTGCGCCAATCGCATCGAGAAGAAGCTGAACAAGCTCGACGGTGTCACCGCGACTGTGAACTACGCCACCGAGAAGGCGCGGGTCGATTTCACCGGCGATGTCGCGCCGGGCGACCTCATAGCTACCGTCGAGCAGGCCGGCTACACCGCGGCCCTACCCGCCGCGCCCGAGCCGCGGGAAATCGCTGCCGAGGATGATCCCACCACAATGCTGCGCACTCGCCTGCTGGTCTCGCTGGCGCTGACGGTACCGGTGATCGCCATGGCGATGATCCCCGCGCTGCAGTTCACCAACTGGCAGTGGCTCTCGTTGACCCTCGCCGCGCCGGTCGTGGCATGGGGAGCGCTGCCGTTCCATCGTGCGGCGTGGACCAACCTGCGTCACGGCACCTCGACCATGGACACCCTTGTGTCGATGGGAACTCTCGCGGCGCTGGGCTGGTCGCTGTATGCGCTGTTCTGGGGCACGGCCGGAACCCCGGGCATGAGGCACCCGTTCGAATTCACCATCTCCCGCATGGACGGCACCGGGAGCATCTATCTGGAGGCCGCGGCGGGCGTCACCACCTTCATTCTGGCCGGACGTTTCTTCGAGGCACGCTCCAAGCGGCGCGCCGGCGCGGCGCTGCGCGCCCTGCTCGAGCTCGGCGCGAAAGAGGTCTCGGTGCTGCGCCGTGCGAGCGACGGGCCCACAGGAGGCAGCGAGCGCAACCACGCAGGGCCCCGGGAGCACGGCGACGGATACGCCGAGACCGAGCAACGAATTCCGGTGGAACAGTTGGCCGTCGGCGATCGTTTCGTGGTCCGGCCCGGCGAGAAGATAGCCACCGATGGCGTCGTGCTGGAGGGGTCCTCGGCCGTGGACGCCTCGATGCTCACCGGTGAATCAGTCCCGGTGGAGGTCGGTCTCGGCGACGCCGTAGTCGGCGGCACCGTGAACGTCGGAGGGCGGCTGGTCGTGCGCGCCAGCCGGATCGGGTCCGACACCCAACTCGCGCAGATGGCGAAGCTGGTCGAGGACGCCCAGACCGGAAAGGCACAGGCGCAGCGGCTGGCCGACCGGATCTCCGGGATTTTCGTGCCGATCGTGATCGCGCTGTCGGTCGCGACACTCGGATTCTGGCTCGGCACCGGCGGTTCCGTAGCCGCGGCGTTCACCGCGGCGGTGGCCGTGCTGATCATCGCCTGCCCGTGCGCGCTCGGGCTCGCCACCCCGACCGCGCTGATGGTCGGCACCGGACGCGGCGCGCAACTCGGCATCCTGATCAAAGGCCCCGAGGTGCTGGAGTCGACCCGGCGGGTGGACACGGTGGTGCTGGACAAGACCGGCACCGTCACCACCGGCAAGATGACGCTGCTCGACATCGTCACCGCCGAGGGCGAAGACCCCAACCGTGTCCTGGCATTGGCCGGGGCACTGGAGGATTCGTCCGAGCACCCCATCGCGCTCGCGATCGCCAAGGGCGCCCGCGAGCGCGTGGGCGAGCTGAAACCGGTCGAAGGCTTCGCCAACGTCGAGGGCCTCGGCGTGCAGGGGGTGGTGGACGGCCACGCCGTGGTCGTCGGCCGCGCCCGCCTGCTGGCGGACTGGTCGGTGCGGCTGGACGCCGACCTGGAACGGGCCATACGGGACGCCGAAGCCGAAGGCAAGACCGCCGTCGCGGTCGGCTGGGACGGTGCGGCGCGCGGTGTGCTCGTGGTCGCCGACGCGGTGAAACCGACCTCCGCGCAGGCGATCACCCAGCTGCGCGCGCTCGGCCTCACCCCGATCATGCTGACCGGCGACAACAAGGCAGCCGCCGAGGCCATCGCCGAACAGGTGAGCATCGACGAAGTGATCGCGGAGGTGCTGCCGCAGGACAAAGTGGATGCTGTCAAGCGGTTGCAAGCCGAGGGCAAGGTAGTCGCCATGGTCGGCGACGGCGTCAACGACGCCGCCGCGCTGGCCCAAGCCGATCTCGGTCTGGCCATGGGCACCGGCACCGACGTCGCCATCGAGGCGAGTGACCTGACCCTGGTCCGCGGCGACCTGCGCGCCGCCGCCGACGCGATTCGCCTCTCCCGGCGCACCCTCGGCACGATCAAGGGCAACCTGTTCTGGGCCTTCGCCTACAACGTGGCAGCGATCCCGCTGGCCATGGCGGGCCTGCTGAACCCGATGCTCGCCGGCGCCGCGATGGCGTTCTCCTCGATCTTCGTCGTCAGCAACAGCCTGCGACTGCGGACCTTCCGCTCCACCGCCCAGTAGCGAAAACACCGGACGGGACGGCACACGCAATGCCATCCCGTCCGGGCAGTCGCCAGAAGGTCTGCACGTCGGCGCACATCCATATGCGCATAACACCATGGGCCACAGTACCCGACGATCAGCCGGGGACGGTGGTCACCGCGACGAGCGAGGGCTGAAAGAGCAGCCCGTACACCTCGATCGACACGGCGCCGTTCGGCGTCTCGGTGGCCGACTGGGCGTGCTCGGTAATTCCTTGCCCGAGATACGCTTTCGCCCCGGGCGACCAGGCCACCGCCATCTGACCGAGTGCGGGTCCGAGGTTCAGGTTCGCTATCGCGGTCGACTCGCCGTGGTCGAGATATACCTCGGTCCCACCGGGAAACGGATTCAGTGCGACTGCGGAGGCGGTCGCGCCGCCGAACGCCGCGGCCGAACATCCCGCGGCCAGCGCGACCAAGACCGACATGATCCGACGATTCATTCGAATCCCCTTTGGCGTAAGCACACGACATCGGCCGTCCGGCCGGTCATGCCACCCTTGCCCAGTGCCATGCATTCAGCAATTCGATGTGACAACGGTCACAGCGATTGGCCTGAGTTCGCCACCGCGGTCACATCCGCGCCGAACGCGCTCGCATGGTCGGTAGCCCATTCGGCGTACGTGCGGGCGCGACCAAGGATCTGGCGCACATCGTCGGTGACGATCGCGTTGCGTCCCGCACGGACGTAGGCCTGACCCGCCAAGGCTCCGTCCGCGAATTCGGCGGACATTCCGGCCGTGAGCATGTGCTCGCGCGCCTGGGCCTCCGGTATATCGACGACCCGCACCGGATGTCCGACGACGGCGGCCAGAGTCGCGGCCAGGTCGTGCGTGCTGCGCAGCTCCGGGCCGGTGAGCGTGTAGACACGGCCCGCGTGTTCGGCGGACAGCAGCGCCTCGACGGCTACCGCGGCGACGTCGCGTGGGTCGATGAAGCCCTGTGTGGCCCGGCCGGTCATGTTCGGCACCGGGTTTCCGGAACGGATGGCTTGTGCCCAGCTCAGCGTGTTGGAGGCGAAAGAACTGGGGCGCAGAATGGTCCAGTCCACGCCGCTCTCGCGGGCGGCCTGCTCACCGGGCAGATGCCAGGTCCCGACTCGGCCGAGGCTCACATCGCCGGTGCCGATGGCGGAGAGCTTGACGATGCGGCCGATCCCCACTTCGCGGGCCGTGGTGATCAAGGCGCGGTCGGCCTCGGCGTACTCCGGGCCGAGCACTCCGACGACGAACGCGGCGTCGGCGCCTGTCATGGCCGTCGCGATGGACGCGAGGTCGGTGTAGTCGCCGCGCACGACCTCGACGCCCGCAGGGACCTCGGCGCGACCTGGGTCCCTGGTCACTGCTCGGACCTGCACGCCACGGTCCGCCAGCTGGCGGATGATTTCACTGCCGATAGTGCCTGTCGCACCGGTGATCACGATCATGCGAACCACCGTGCTCCGCATACGCCCAGGTCTCTAGGAAATTTCGGCACACCCGGTCGGGTGGCGGACTGCTTAGAGTGGATTCGGTGACCGCCATGCCGCACCCGCCGTCCGTCGTGACGGCCGACCTCGTCGAGACGTTCGAGCTCGCGCCGGAGTCGTTGCGGCCATGGCTTACCGAACTCGCGCGGATGCCGACGGTGCTCGCCCTGTCCGAGCCGTTGGCGCAGATTCCGCAGGCGGCGACCACGATCGTGCTGTCCGCCGAGCACGACGGTCCGCGCGATGCGCTCGTCGTCGGGCCGCAGACCAAGGCGACCTACTGGCGGCCGAACAAGCCTGCGGGATGCGTCCGTCTGCGTCTGGCGCCCGGCGCCATTCGTTCGCTGCTCGGCGTGCACGCCGCGGAACTCACCGATCGGACGATGCGGCTGGAAGATCTGCCCGGCCCCGCCGCCGACCTCTCCGCCGAACTGATCGAACTAGCGCCTGAGGAGGTTCTCCCGTACCTCGAGGACGAGTTGCCGCGCCGCATCGCCGACGACCCGGCACAGCGCGACCACCGCCATCTCCTAGCCGCCGCCGTGGCCTCCATCTCGGCCGACCAACCCGTCCCGGTGCCCGAGCTCGCCGCTCGACTGTCGGTCAGCGAACGCCAACTCCGCAACCTGTTCGCCAGCGGAATCGGCATCTCCCCCAAGCACTTCGCCCGCATCGATCGAGTACGCAAGGTCCTGTCGCATGCTGGAACCATCCCGTGGGCCGAATTGGCCGCCGCCAACGGTTACTACGACCAATCCCATATGTCAGCGGATTTCCGAACCCTGATGGGCGTCCCACCCACCATGTTCTTCCGCGGTCGCCTGCCCGCCCCGACCCCATGCAGGCCACTGACGAAGCTCACGTAGCGCCCTGTCTTGGACGGAGCGGAAGAGTTACCTCGACTGCCGTGCGAGCACCTCTCTAAAGCCATAGGCCTAGGATCACCAGCGGGTCGCGAGAAATCGACCCGAGCTCCGTGCGGACCCGGCTCAGCGGAGGTCGTAAACCAGTTCCCGCGCCACCACAGCTGCCCTTACTACTGGACCGCATCCTTGCGCGCGGCCTTGGCTTCCGCTTCGGCGGCATCCATGGCGTCCGCCGCCTCCAGGCTAGGAGCGCTGCCGCCGAGCCGGGCGGGGACCCAGTACGCGCCCGGTTCGTGTATGTAGTCCTTCTGCAGATCCAGCAGCATGTCCTGCATGGTCGAGCGCAGCTCGGCGGTGAGTTCGGCGGCGGGCTGGATCGGCTGGATCGGCTCGCCCACCGTGATCGAGATGGGAGTGTTGGTGCGCCCGAGACGTTTTGGAAAACCCTTGGTCCAGACCCGTTGCGCGCCCCAGATGACGATCGGGATAACCGGAACCTCCGCCTCGATCGCCATGCGCGCCGCGCCGGACTTCAATTCCTTGATCTCGAAGCTGCGGCTGATGGTCGCCTCGGGATACACGCCGACCAGCTCGCCGCGGCGCAGATACTCGACCGCGGCCTGGTAGGAATCGGCG
The DNA here is from genome assembly GCF_045207455.1 of Nocardia sp. NBC_00881. NCBI lineage: Bacteria > Bacillati > Actinomycetota > Actinomycetes > Mycobacteriales > Nocardiaceae > Nocardia > Nocardia sp. NBC_00881. The sequence goes on along the minus strand of NZ_CP108798.1, from coordinate 5,836,581 downwards.
CCCGCGGATCGGTCCACCGGAATATGGTTGAGCGCCCGCATGATCGGACCGGAGATCTTGTTGTCGAAGACCTCCTTCTTCGCCATGAACCGGACGTAACGCTTGGGGGTGCGCGCCGGTAGGCCCGCATAGGTGAAGTCCAAGTAGCCGGTGTGGTTCACCGCCAGCACGGCACCGCCCCGCGCGGGGATGTGTTCATCCCCCTTGACGGCGAACTTCAGGCCTTCGAGGAAGAAGACGGTTCGGGCCAGCCCGACGATCGTCCGGTAGACGGGTTCCACCATTCCGCTAGCGTAGTCGCTGCCTGCCCCCTCCGGCAGCGCGCCGCCACCGCGCGCCGCGCCGGAGCGGAGACTGCGCGATCACCCAGACCACACGCCTAGAGAAGAGGATTTTCGCAGTGGAACGTGCCCGACCGAAACCGCTTGCCCACGAGTGGAAAACGCGGAATCGAGATCGGGCGACAACGTCGCGACCCCGCTGCTCGGGCGGGGTGGCCGCGACGTCGATCCAGTGCACGCAAGCCCGACCTCGGATCGCGCCTGCGCGTGGGGTACTGCTCGGCGGCTTGGCGCTGACCGGCGCTGTCCTGCTGACCGGCTGCGACTCGGCCGTCGGCATTCCGGACGACAGCGCGCCGAGGGTGACCGCGCGCGACACGACGCCACCGGCCGTCTTTCCGATCGGCGCGCCACCGAGCACCTCGACACTGCCCCCGGTTCCCGCCGACGCTCCGCTCGTCGGCGCGGTCCCCGGACTGCCCGCCGCCGCGGCCGCCGTGCAGCGGTGGGCAGCCGACCTGACATCCGACACCATTGCCGAAACGCAAGCGAAATGCTGGACCATCGCGCCGCGGAACGTGGCCGACATGTACAAAAACCAGCAGGCCATCCTGACCGCCCTTGCCCAGCCAGGCACGTCGACCCTGGACATGGCCATGTGGAAGAGCCAGACCACCACGGTCGCGGTGGATCGCACCGCAGTCGAGACCGGGTACGCCTGCCCCAGGGTCGCCGTCGCGGGCGCTGACATCGAGTACAACGACGCCGATGCCAGGCACACCGTGCGCCGCTACCTGGCCAGGTTCGCCGGCGCCCCGCTCGACCCGGCCGACAAGGAAGGCGCCTACCCACTGATCTGCGATGCGGCCCCGGCCACCTGGGATCCCACGGGCACCGGGCGCCCGGTCTCCGCGCCGCTGGCCAACAACCAGGGCAGGCTCACCGGGACCACCAAGTTCTCCGACCAGGAGATCCGCTCGGAGCAGTTGCGCACAAACTACATCGCGGTGCTGGTTCCGGTGACCGACTCCTCCGGCATGACGCAGACTCGCACCTTCACTCTGCTGTCCGGTCCGGACGGCTACTGCATCGGCGACGTTTCGCCGTAACCACTACCCTGGTTGGCTGGTAACGGTCAGGAGGAGCAGCTAGTGCAGATCACCAGCGTCGGACACGCCGGATTCCACATCCGCACCGCAGCCGGGTCGATCCTTTGCGATCCCTGGGTCAACCCCGCGTACTTCGGTTCGTGGTTCCCGTTCCCCGACAACACCGAGCTGGACTGGGACGAGCTGGGCAATTGCGACTTCCTGTATGTCTCGCACCTGCACCGTGACCACTTCGACGCGGGGCACCTGGCGAAGTACGTCAACAAGGACGCGACCGTGTTGCTGCCGGACTACCCGGTGCCTGACCTGCGGCGGGAACTGGAGAAGCTCGGCTTTCACGAGTTCGTCGAGACCGAGGACTCGGTCAAGCACACGGTGACCGGGCCGGGCGGCGAGCTGGACGTCATGATCATCGCGCTGCGCGCGCCGGCCGACGGGCCGATCGGCGATTCCGGACTTGTCGTCTCCGACGGCGAGACCACCTGCTTCAACATGAACGACGCCCGCCCCGTCGACATGGACGTACTGCACGACGCGTTCGGTCACGTCGATATCCACCTGCTGCAGTACTCGGGCGCCATCTGGTACCCGATGGTCTACGACATCCCCGCCCGCACCAAGTCGAACTTCGGCAAGCAGAAACGTCAGCGCGGCATGGACCGGGCGCGCAGCTACGTCGAACAGGTCGGCGCCACCTGGGTGGTGCCCTCGGCCGGCCCGCCGGTGTTCCTGGACGACGAATTGCGCTACCTCAACGACGACCGCGGCGACGAGGGCAACATCTTCCCCGATCAGGTGGTCTTCCTGGAGCAGATGCGCATCCACGGCAACTCCGGGGGCATCCTGATGATCCCCGGTTCGGTCGCCGACGTGCACGGCGCCGAGCTGACGCTGACCCACCCGAGCGATCCCGCCGACATCTATGACAACAAAGCCGAATACATCGAGCGGATGGCGCAGCGGCATGCGTCGGACCTGGTGGTCGAGAAGGCGACCTGGGCCACCGGGGAGGGCCCGCTGCTGGAACCGCTGAAGAAGCTGTTCGAACCGATCATGGCGCAGAGCGATCTGATCTGCGACGGCATCGGCTACCCGGTCGGCTTGGTGATGGGGGAGGAAACCGTGGTGCTCGACTTCCCCAAGCGGGTGGTGCGCGGCCCGATCGAAGGCGAGGGCAAGTACCGCTACGGCTTCCGTATCGCACCGGAACTGGTGCATACGGTGCTGCGCGACAACGAGCCGGACTGGGTGAACACCATCTTCCTGTCCACCCGCTTCCAGGCCTGGCGCATCGGCGGATACAACGAATTCCTCTACACCTTCTTCAAATGCCTCACCGACGAGCGGATCGCCTACGCCGACGGCTGGTTCGCCGAAGCCCACGACGATTCCGCCTCCACCGAACTCGACGGCTGGGAAATCCAGCGACGCTGCCCGCATTTGAAGGCGGACCTGTCGAAATTCGGTGTGGTGGAGGGGAGCACCCTGACCTGCAACCTGCACGGCTGGCAGTGGGATCTGGAGTCGGGACGGTGTAAGACGTCCAAGGGGCACGAACTGCGGTCGCGCAAACTGGCCTGAGCACACGGGGTGTCCGCCAGTTCCTCCGCACAACGCCTGCTCATCGTCCCTACCGCGCGGCCGCCCCGCCCGGCGCAACGGCACGACCACCGGCACGGCGACCTCGGCACCACTGATCAGGATGTCGACCGAGTGGCGATGCCCACCGCGACGAGGGTCAGCGCGCAACCGATGATCGCGGTGACCGACACTCCCGCGCTGGTCGGAGTGAGGACGTCGAGGACAAGTGAGGCCATCAGCTGCCCCGCCACCGAGGTGAGGCCGAGGAGCAGGACACCGATCCAGCGAACGGTCGACGCGGCAAGGGCGATGAAGGCGACGCCGATGAACCCGCCGAAGTAAAGCCATGGCTGGGTGGGGAATTCGGCCGGACCGCTGGAGGTCGAGACCTCTGCGGCCTCGAGGATGAGCAGGGCGATCAGACCGACACAGAAGTTGACGATAGTCGCCGAGAACGGCCCACCGATCGCACCCACCTTGCCGTTCACTGCCTGCTGCCAAGCCAGACCGATCCCCGCGAGCGCGGGCAGCACAATCAGCAGCGCGGTCGGTGCGCCGCGCAGTGCATCGGGGACAGAGAGACCACCGGTAGCTCTGGTGTGGCCGAACCCGGCCACCAGCACCGCGAGCACGCCGAGCGACGCACCGACCAGGCGCACCGCCGTAACCGGCGTGCGGCCGCTCGGGCCGAGTCCGAGCCTGTCGACCACCAGGCTGCTGAGCAACTGCCCCACGACGGTCGCCACGGTGAACGCGGTGACGCCGATGGCCGCGACAGTGAGACCCTGACACGCGACGAAGAACGCACCACACAACCCGCCGAGCAGCTGCCACGGCCGCAGCGCGCCGTCGGACAACGCCTGCCGCACCTGCCGCGCACCGTCGCGCAGCCGTCCACTGAACGCGAAGGCCACCGCGAGCACCGAGAACCCGATGCCGAAACTGATGGTGGCTGCGGCAATCCCGTCGTGCAGCCGCGCACCGAGCGCACCGTTGATCCGTCCCTGCACCGCGACACCGGCGCCGATACCGAACCCGAAGAGCAGCCCGAGTCTCACCTGCGCGGTCATGCCCCGCACGCTACCGGGCGGATCCCAGCCGTAGCGGAGCAAACGCATGTTGCAGCATGTATCGGCGGCAAGAGGAATGAGTCACTGGCCTCGAGACAATCAGCGAGACAACCCCAACAGAATCAAGGCATCGGCACCCAGCCGTTGGCGCGAATCGAGTCGCCGTCGCCGAGCTCTCGGTCCGCGACGCCGGGGCCGACCCGGCCGTGGTGCTCGTTGAGGTCGCTGATCAGCTCGGACACCGGATGCGAGTCGCTGTAGTGGTAGCCCTGGGCGAGCGCGAAACCCAGCTCGGTCAGCACCGCGGCCTGGTATTCGGTCTCCACGCCCTCGGCGATCACCTGTAGGTCGAGCGCGCTGGACAGGGCAGCGATCACGCCGAGCAGTGGCGGCGCGGGCGAGTCCGAGCGGATCGCGGCGACGAAGGACTGGTCGACCTTGAGGATGTCGCTGGGCAGGGTCGCCAGCCTGCTCAGCGAGGAGTACCCGGTACCGAAGTCGTCGATGGCGATGCGCACGCCCCGCTCGCGCAAAGTATGCAGGTTGGCGATCGCGGTTTGAGATTCGGCGGCCAGCTCGCTCTCGGTTACCTCGAGCACCAGCTGATCGGCGGGCCAGCCGGTGCCGGCGAGGATGTTCGCCACCCGGTCGGCGTAATCGGACTCGGCCAACTCGAGCCCGCTGACGTTCACGTTCAGGGTCAGATCGAGCTGGGCGAAGGTCTCCTGCAGCCGCGCCGCGTCCGCGCATGCCCTGCGCAGCACCAGTTCGTCCAGGTCAGCGATAAGGTCATATTCCTCGGCGACCCGGATCAGACCCTCGGTGGTGACGTCCGGCTGCGCACTGGATGACCAGCGCAGCAGCGCCTCGACCCCGACCGCCTTGCCGCCGCCCTCGGTCAGGCTGACGATCGGCTGGTAGTGCACGTCGAGCGCGCCTTGGTCGATCGCCTCGCGCAGTTCCACCGCCAGCGGCAGCTGCCGGGAAGACTCCAGCACCGTCCGGTTGCGACCCGCCTGTTTGGCCCGGTACAGCCCCACATCCGCCCGGCTGACCAGCAGCGATCCGGACTCCCCCGGCTGCCAGGAGGTCACGCCCGCCGAACAGCCCGTGGTCACCGCCGCGCGGAGCTGTTCGGTGAGCAGGATCGCGGCTTGCTCGGTGGTGTTCGGTAGCAGCAGCGCGAACGCGTCGCCACCGTAGCGGGCCAGGCGCTGGCCCGGGGCGAGCAGTTTGGACCAGGTATCGCCGACCCGCTGCAGGACCGCGTCGCCCGCGCGATGACCGAGATGATCATTGATCTTCTGGAACCGGTCCAGGTCGACCAGCACGAGCGCCAGGCCGTGCCCGTTCCGGGTGGCCTGCTCGATCGCGGTGTTGAGTGCCCGATCGAAGCCTCGGCGGTTGAGCAGGCCGGTGAGCACGTCGATGTCGGCCTCCGACGCCATCCTGGTCAGCACGCCGACGACCACGCCGACGCCGACCGTCACCCCCGCTGGTATCAGGCCCGACCACCAGGGAAGCGCGGGCGTCACCGGCCGCGCCGGCAGCACCCACAGGCACAGGACGACCGCGAAAGCGATGTGCGAAGCCGCCTGGGACCAGGCGAAGAACAGCGCGGCGTCGCATGCGATGAACACATAGAACGCGGCGAGGCTGATCGCGCCCACCGTGTTCGGGAACGAATGCACCGCGATCGTCACCAGCACCGTCGCGATGGCGACGTAGACGTGGTGGATCGTATGGGGCAGCCGCGGCCCCCACGCGAGCAGCGTGAGACCGAGCACCAGCGCTACCGCTGCCGCCCCGCCTACCAGCGCCCGATTACCCTCGTCGCCAGGGGCGATCCCGGTGATCAGCAGACCCAGGATCCCACCCATGACATAGAACGCCCCGGTGGTCCGAGCCATGACCATAGCTGTCGCCAGCGCAGACGCGGCCCGTACCCGAGTCCGGGTATCGCCGCGAGACCCGATTCCTCGCACAGGGAATAGCCTAGACACAACGGATCTCGGCGGTTGCCACATCCCGGGAATACGGTGCGGCGAACCGTTGGCTATTCACTGGAAGATCATTGCTCGCGCCTAGTTCGGCGGTCGCAACACATCGGTGCCGACGAACGGAACCAACGCCGCGGGAACCCGCACCGAGCCGTCGGCTTGCTGATGATTCTCCAGAATCGCCACGATCCAGCGAGTGGTCGCCAATGTACCGTTCAAAGTAGCTGCGATCTGCGGCTTTCCGTTCTCGTCGCGGTAGCGGACGGCGAGGCGGCGGGCCTGGAAGGTGGTGCAGTTGGAGGTCGAGGTGAGTTCCCGATAGGTCTGCTGGGTGGGCACCCATGCCTCGCAGTCGAACTTGCGCGCGGCCGAGCTGCCCAGATCACCGGCGGCGACGTCGATCACCCGATAGGGCACCTCGACGGCCGTGAGCATGTCCCGCTCCCACTCGAGCAGACGCTGGTGCTCGGCGTCGGCCCGCTCCGGCGTGGTGAAGACGAACATCTCGACCTTGTCGAACTGGTGCACGCGGATGATGCCGCGGGTGTCCTTGCCGTAGCTGCCTGCCTCCCTGCGGAAGCATGACGACCAGCCCGCATACCGCTTGGCGCCGCCGCTCAAGTCGAGGATCTCGTCCGCGTGGTAGCCGGCCAGCGGCACCTCCGAGGTACCGACGAGGTAGAGGTCCTCGTCCTCGAGGTGGTACACCTCGGCCGAATGCTTGCCGAGGAACCCAGTGCCCGCCATGATCTCCGGACGAACCAGCACCGGCGGGATCATCATGGTGAAGCCGTTGGTCACGGCCTTCCGCGCGGCCAGCTGCAGCAGACCCAGTTGCAGCAGCGCACCGTAGCCGGTGAGGAAGTAGAACCGCGCGCCGGAGACCTTGGCGCCGCGCTCCATGTCGATCAGGCCGAGCGACTCGCCGAGCTCCAGATGGTCCTTCGGCTCGAAGTCGAACTCCCTTGGCGTACCGACCGTTTCGAGCACGACGTAGTCGTCCTCGCCGCCCGGGGGCGCGCCCTCCTGCACCACGTTCGAGATGGCGCGGTGCGCGGCGTTCAGGTCGGCGTTGGCGGCGTGCTGCGCGGCCTCGGCCTCCTTGACCTTGACCGACATCTCCTGCGCCTGCGCGAGCAGCCCGGAACGCTCCTCCTTGCTCGCCTTCCCGATCAGCTTGCCCATCGCCTTGTGCTCGGCGCGCAGGTTGTCCGCGGTGGCCACCGCGGCACGCCGCGCCGCGTCGGCCTCGAGCAGGGCGTCGACGAGGGCGGGGTCTTCGCCGCGGGTGCGCTGCGAGGCGCGGACCGCGTCGGGGTTGTCCCGCAGGAATCGGAGGTCGATCATGGGCCATCAGCCTAGTGGTCGCCGAGTTGCCGTTTCACGCCGATATCCCAGGATGGGAGCCAACGGCCCAGGATCGCGCGCATAGTTGGGTTGTGGGTACCCCTTTCGACGAGACAGCCATCGACAACGCGTTGGCCGACCTCTCCGCGGGCGAGAAGGCGTGGGCCGCGACCTCGCTGCGCCGTCGCCGCGAACTGCTCGACGAGATCCACGTCCGAACCGGCCGCTTCGCCGAGGACTGGGTACGTTCGGCACGCACCATCAAGGGACTGGACGAGGACTCGCCGCTGGTCGGCGAGGAGTGGATGTCCGGCCCGCTCACTCTGTTGCAGGCCACCACCGCGCTCTCGGCGACCCTCTCCGTGCTGGAGACCGGGAACAGCCCGCTGACCGGCATCACACTGCAGGAAGCGCCGGGTGGACGGGTCGCGGTGCCGATCCTGCCGCGGGGCCTATACGACCGGCTCCTGCTCAACGGCTTCCGCGGCGAGGTATGGCTGCGTCCCGGCGTCGACGCGGCGACCGCGTGCAAACGGGCCGGGCTCGCGCAGCTGGATCCCACCGCCACCGGCGGCATCGGCGCCGTCCTCGGCGCGGGCAACATCACCTCGATTCCGCCGCTCGACGCGCTCTATGAGTTGTACGCGCACAACCGGGTGGTCGCGCTGAAGCTGAACCCGATCACCGATCCGCTGTACACGGTGTTCGAAATGGTGTTCGCGCCGCTGCTCGAGCTGGGCGTGCTGCGGATTCTCACCGGAGGCGCGGCGGAGGGCAGCTACCTGGTACACCACGACGACGTCGCACACGTGCACATGACAGGGAGCGCGCACACGCACGACGCGATCGTGTGGGGACCGGGCCAGGAGGGGCTGGAGCGCAAGAAGGAGCACCGGCCGCTGCTGGACAAGCCGATCACCAGCGAGCTGGGCGGCGTCTCACCGACCATCGTAGTGCCCGGCGACTGGTCCGACGCCGACCTGCGCTACCAAGCGCAGCATGTAGCGACCCACCGGCTGCACAACAACGGCTACAACTGCGTCGCCGCGCAGGCGATCGTGCTCAGTGCGGACTGGGATCGCAAGGACAGGTTCCTCGCCGAGCTGCGCACCGCGATCGAGCGGGCGCCACAGCGCGCCGCGTACTACCCGGGCAGCGATGTGCGTGTCGCGGACGCGCTGGCGTCGTATCCGGATGCCAAGCGTTTCGGCCCCGGGGCAGGCCGGGTCCTGGTCGAGCAGCTGCCGCGCACCGACACGCCGCTGCTGCGCAACGAATACTTCTCTCCCGTGCTCGGCGTGGTCGAACTGCCTTACGCGGGCGGTGAGTTCCTGCACCGTGCGGTGGACTTCGCGAACACCGAGCTGACCGGAACGCTCGGCGCGAACATCATCGCCCATCCGGCGACCATCCGCAGGCTCGGCATCAGTTTCGACCGCGCGATCGAGCGGCTGCGCTACGGTGCGATCGCGGTGAACACCTGGACCGGGCTTGCCTTCCTCGCGCCGCGCGCGGCGTGGGGCGCCTTCCCCGGGCACACCCTGGACGACGTGCAGAGCGGAATCGGCGTGGTGCACAACGCTTTCCTCCTGGACGACGTGGAGCGCACGGTGGTGCGCGGTCCATTCCGGCCCGCGCCGCGCTCGCTGGTGCGCGGCGAGCCCAGCCTCTCGCCGAAGCCGCCGTGGTTCGTCGACAACGCCACCGCCGCGACGACCGGACGGAGGCTGACCGAGTTCTACGCGAGCTCCAACCCGGCCAGGCTGCCCGGGATCTTCCTGTCGGCGTTGCGCGGCTGACCCGACGCGCGGGCTCGTGTCGATCAGGCCAGGTCGTAGCACCAAGGCCCAGACACTGCCATGATGGATCGCGATGTCACCCGCACATGTGCCCCCGCAGAAGCTCAGGCGCGGCCCTTCGACGCGCGCCGAGGAGGTTCGCCGACTGTTCGATTCCGCGAAGGCCGCGGTGTCCGACGGCAACCTGCATCTGTCCGCGCCGACCCTGCGCTGGGGTCTGCTCGCGGTGGCTGTCGGCGCGGTGTTGGCTGCCCTGGTGACGCTGTTCGTGACCGGCTTCGACAACGGGAAGGGCCTGGAGGCACACAACCCGGGCTCGCCCGCGCAGACCGTGCTGGACAAGGAGTTCGGCACCGCCGCGACGGGTGACTGCCTGAGCTGGACCAGGAACGACCGATCCGACCTGGCCAAGGTGAACTGTTCGGGCAAGCACATGTTCGAGGTCGCGGCCGATATCGACATGAGCAGGTATCCGGGCAAGGAGTTCGGCCCCGGCTCACGGTTCCCGGACTCACTGCGGCTCACCGAGCTGAAGGAAGAGCACTGCGTTCCGGCTGTGCAGGAGTACATGTCGGGACACTTCGATCCGCGCGGCAAGTACATCGTGGGCCTGATGTACCCCAGCCCGGACGGCTGGCAGCACGGTGACCGCACGCTGCGCTGCGGACTGCAGGTAGCGGCCAGCGCGGGCACGCCACCCTCGGTCGGCCGCGCCGCCGAGCACGACCAGTCCAAGGTGTACGAGCCGGGCATGTGCCTCGGCATCAATCAGAACCTGCCGACCGATCCGGTGGATTGCGCGCAGCCACATGCCGTGGAGATCGTCTCCACCATCGACCTGGGCACGCGCTTCAACGGCGGACCACCGCCGAAGGAGGAGCAGGACAAGTTCGTCGAGGAGGAGTGCGCGCGGACCTCGACCGACTATCTCGGCGGCCCGGATGTGATCCGCAACAAGACGCTGACTCTGTTCTTCGACTACATCGACGCCCGCAGCTGGATGGCGGGCAGCCGCAAGCTGGATTGCATGCTCGGAAAGGGAGCCGACCGGGAAGGCTTCGCGCCGATTACCGGTTCGGCCAAGGGAGACATCCTGATCAATGGCCAGGCACCGGTGCCGCCGCCGAACAACGGGCGCTCGACCCCCGCACCGCTGCCCGGCGCAGCTCCGCTGCCGCCGCAGTCCCAGCCGAGGTAGACCGGCGCCGATGTCCGTCTCGATGTCCGCGGACCGGTTCGAGGAACTGGTCGGTGACGCGCTCGATCTCATCCCGCCTGAGCTGACCCGCGCGATCGACAACGTGGTCGTGCTGATCGAATCGCGCGATCCGGAGGATCCACACCTGCTCGGGCTCTATCACGGCATCGCGCTCACCGAACGCGACAGCCATTACGGCGGAGCGCTTCCGGACACCGTGACGATCTACCGCGCGGCCATTCTCGACATCTGCGCCGACGAGTCGGAGGTGGTGCAACAGGTGGCGATCACTGTGATCCATGAAATCGCACACTATTTCGGGATTGACGAAGACCGTCTGCATGAGCTGGGATGGGGCTAGTCTTGACCGAGCTGGATGGCGTACCCGGAACGATGGGTGTGTAATCAGCAGGGAGACTGGAAAGTAGGGGATTCGATGGAACCGATCGCGTTGCTGTCGCGTCCTATCACTCGTAGGGGGAATTCTCGTGGTTCCGCCCCATAACCACTAGAAGGAGTCGAGTCATGGTTGGACACGTACTGATCGCACCCGAAGCCATTCTCGCCGCCGCAGCCGAACTCGACCTCGTTGCCGAACGACTGGCCGCCGCAGCAGCGATAACCGCGCCCGCGACGCACGTGCTTCCCTCTGGCGCGGAGGAAGTCTCATTCCTCGGCGCCGGCCATTTCAACCAAGGGGCGATGTCCCACGATCGTGCGGTCGCGCAGGCAATTCTGGAATGCCACCACGCCGCGGCAACGCTGCGCATGCAGTTGGCCCAGCACATCGCCGGTGATGTGGTGCGCGCCACGGGCATCAACGCCATCCAGGTGTAGTTCCGACACCGAGACCCGTCAGCAACACCTAGTCAGGGGAGAAGACAACATGGTTGCAGGAGTCACCGGGGTGATCTGGGCCGCCCGGCCGTCGGAGATCAATTCGGCCACCCTTCACGCGGGCGCGCACGCGATTCCGATTTCGGCGGCCGCCACCGCCTGGGGCGGGCTCACCGCCGCCTGGGTCGACGCGACAACAACCGTCGCCAGGGTAATGGCCGAACTCGGCGTCGGTATGCAGGGCATCAACGGTATCGCCGTGCTGAGCAAGCTCACGGGTTTCCTCGGCTGGTCCGAACAGCAGGGCGTCCAAGCTGCCGCGATGGGTGCGAAGGCAGCGGGGAATGTCATCGCATATACCGTCGCCGCGTTGGCGATGCCGAGCCCGCCGGAGATCGCGGCCGTCAACACCGCCCTGGCGGCCTCCGCGAACCCGCCGGGGGTGTTGACCGGCGCCTTCGAGGCCGCGGAGGTCACCAGGAACCTCATGGACATCCGTGCCGCGCTGGTCATGGAGACCTACGAAGCCGCGACAAGCGCCATGCTCGCCACCCCCGCCGAGTTCCTGATGCCGCCGCCGATCGCCAGCGGCGCCGGAACGGCCAACCCTGGGCAGGCGGCAGACGCGGCGTTCGAGGTCCCGGCTGATCCGATTCAAACCGCCATCGCCGCCACACAGGCATTCCTGAGCAACCCCGGCGTGGCGAGCGCTGCCACGCAGGCCGCCCAGGCTGTCGGTTCGATCGCCACCACCGGTGTTTCGACCGTCGGAAATGTCGCGGGCAGTGCGATAGCGGCGGCCACCAACACCGCGCCCGCCATGTCCGGCATCGCTCCGATGGCCATGGGCGCCGGTGTGGCTACCGCCGGTAGCGCCGCCGCGACCCGCGCCGTATCGTTCTCCGGCACCGGGTCTCCGGCGGGGATGAACAACGGCTCCCTCGAGCTCCCGGAAGGCTGGGGCACGAACGGCACGATCGGCGGCGGCTCCCCCGCGCAGGAGACCGTCGCGGTCAACCGGGTCGACGCGGCGCCGGTCCGGCCGGCGAATACGGGCAACGGCAACCCCCTGCTGGGGAACCAGGCCCGCAGCGCCGAGGACGATGAGACCGAGCACGACGGCCCGGACTACCTTCGGTCGACCGAGCACTTCAACGACGGTCGGTTCGCCGCCGATGGGGTCATCGGCGGCGGTGACTTCAGCGGGACGGCTAAGTGACCGTACTCGGTGCGGGCCATGGCCCATCGACGCTCGAGGCGGTCGTCCTGTCCCTCGACGAGATGCAGTTTCTCCTGGAGAAGCTGGAGATCGAGGTCCCGGTCGTGTTGAACGCGAGGGGACGCTACGACAACGTGACCGATCACAAGGCGGCGATGGACGCGGCCGCCGAGTCCCTCGTCCAGCGGGAGCTGCTCATCGATGATGTGGTGCACCTCGATCTGGAGGATCGGCTGCGCGCATTGAACCGGCCGCACTGGATCATCGCGCTGCGGTTGATTGTCGATGGATACGTGAGCCGCTTCTGTCTGGCGAAGAGCGTCGACCTCTCGGTCGTCGCTCTTCGCGGGCAGGACTCCTACGTCATCGACGAGGCAGGGATCGATCTGCCTGGCACGGCGCTTGCTGCACTCGGCTACGCCGAACCGCTCGAGCTCTACGGCATGAACGCTCCGACCGATCAGCTCGCCACGATCTTCGGAGACACCGGGGACGCCGCGGCCACCGCGGAACGACTGACGAAGGTCGGCAACCCTGCGCATGATGCGAGGACGTTGGCCGCCGCCCTGGTCGAGATCCACTCGTATGCCGAGATAGTCGGCGTGGTGTACGGCGACGGCACCCGGGACGTAACCGATAACCACATCGCCGTGTTCAACACGCGCGCAGGACGATTCATCGCGACCGCGAGCAGGTCCGACGACGGCGTCAAATGGACCTCACTCAGCAGCGGAACCACCGCACGACTGCGCACGGCGCTGCAGGATCTGATCAACTCGCTGCCGGAACGCGAAGACTTCCCGAAGAACCCGAAGCTTTCCTGAACGCGCCGTGCCTTAACCCATCGGGTCGTCGGAAGTCGGCGCGACGTCGTAACCGAACGGTGGCGTGAAGCGGCCCCAGCGAATGCACTCCCACCCACCGTCGGGCATCGAGACCAGCTCGATGGTTTCGGTGTTGTCCAGGTGGTTGTTCGTCGTGAACGGTGGTTGCACACCGGCGAGTGTGCGGCCGACGAGTCGCATAGCGGCGCCGTGGCTGACCAGCAGCACATCGCCATCGCCCGATTCGGGCGTCAGATAGGTCTCCCGTAACTGCACGATCGCGGGCAGAAAGCGGTCCAGGACATCCTGGCCCGATTCCCCTCCCGGCACCCGTTGGGTGAGATCGCCGTCGTGCCAGGCACCGTAAATCCGCTGAAAGGTCCGGTGCGCCTCTTCGCTGTGCTGTCCTTCCAGGTCACCGGCCTGCACCTCGTGCAGACCGTCGAGCACGGTGGCGGGCACACCGGTCGCCGCCTCGATGTAGTTCGCCGTCTGCCGTGCACGCAGCGCTGCCGAGCTGAACAGAACTTTCGGCGGATCGAGCAGCCCCTCGCCGAACGTCTTCGCCTGTGCGGCACCACGTTCGGTGAGCGGCAATCCTGGCACCCTGGTGTCGAGCAGCTTGGCGACATTCCCTTCGGTCTCTCCGTGCCGGACCAGGATCAACCTTCCGCTCATAGGTCCGCCACCCCCTTTCTCAGCTGAATCAACCACTCCGCCGCCGCTTCGTCCGATGGCGGCGGCGTGCCGGTCGTCGAGGTCGCCGCCCAGGATCCGAGGAACCGGATCGGTGCGGTGCGGTGCAATGCCTTGAGCGCCTCGGCCACCGCCGTGTCGTCGATATGCCCGACGCAGTCGAGATAGAAACGGTAGGTGCCCATGCCGGTTCGGGTCGGACGTGACTCGATTCTGGTCAGATCAATACCGCGCGTGGCGAACTCGGCGAATGCGCGCATCAGCGAACCGGGCTCGTTCGGCAGGTCGAGCACGATCGAGGTGCGGTCCGTTCCGGTGGGGGGCGGCGCCACCCTGGGTCGGGTGCACAGCACGAAACGTGTGATCGCCTGCTCGTGGTCGGCGACACCGGAGGCCAGCGCGACCAGCCCGAGTCGTTTCCCCGCCAACGCCGTCGAGACGGCGGCATCCGCATTGCCCGCCACTACGTCTTCCGCGGCCGCCGCATTGGACGCCGACGTGTACAACCGGGCGTGCGGCAGGTGCCGTGCAACCCACAGCCGCACCTGGGCGGCGGCCACGGGATACGCGGCGAGCGTACGCACGTCCTGTGTGGTCGTCCCCGGTTTGCCGAGAATCGTGAAGCTCACCTCGAGCTCGGTTTCGGCGACGATCTGCAGGCGCGAGCCTATCGCCAGAGAGTCGAGCGTTGCCGAGATCGAGCCCTCGACCGAGCTCTCGATCGGCACCACCGCCCCCTCGACGTCGCCGGAGCGGATCAGGTCCAGCGCGGCCCCCTGGCTGGGGGCGGCGACCCGCTCGACGGGCCCGTCGAAGGCCCCCGAGGATTCGAGTTCGGCGAGGGCCATCTCGGTGAAGGTTCCGGACGGCCCGAAGTACGCGATTCGCGGCACGGTTACGACAGTACTTGCGTGTTCGCCCGACCCTCCGCGGATTTCGCCGAGCATGCCACACGCGACAGATATACAGCGACCCGTGAGTGTGCGCTCAGCTGCCGGTCAGCACGCTCAACGCGCTGGTGACCTGGTCGGCGGCCTCGGTTTCGATGGCGAGCAGGACCGATCGGATGGCCTCGACCGCGGGCGGTTTCAGCGCGGTGAGGAATGCGACATCGGGGTTGCTCAGTGCGACGCGGATGTCGTCACCGCACAGCGCTGCGGCCGTCGCGGCGACAATGGCCAGCGCTCGTTCGCCGGACGAAGTGCGTGCCACGAAGCCGCCGTCGGCGTGCGCCACGCCCGCGAGAAAGTCGGCGATCTCAGCGTCCGGCGCATCCAGTCCGAGGATTGGCGCGGTCGCGCCTGCGCCGACACCGCACACCAAATCGTCGACCAGGCTGCGTCGCGCGGGCGCCGACAACCTCACCAGCACCGGTTCCCCCGCAGCTTCCGTCCGCTCTGCCACGTCCTCACCGTAACAACCCGTCGAGGCGGCTCGAACGCAGGAATTCGCGGCGCTCCGGTAACTCGCTTCGATCGGGTCGATCGGGACGCTTGCGAAATACCACCCCATCAACTTAGCTTAGGGTAACCTAATCATCGTACGGCTCGACTACCGGAGGTTTGTATGCCGCGTCCCACCCCGACGACCGTCGCACCTTCTACCGCCGAGCGGGTACGCAGCGCATGTGCGCATGCCCAGCATGCGGTGTTGGCTATGCCGGGCATCGACACGACGCCGATCTCCGTGCACCACGTGCGCCAGTGCGGTGACGCCGTGATCGCGGTGCCGACCGCCTCGGTCGCGGCGGTCCTGGCGGGCAATTCGGGCGACAGCGGAGCGCCCGCGGTGCTAGAGCTGACCGATCACGCACCGCTGCCGCTACGCGAACCGGTACGGGCATTGGTCTGGTTGCGCGGCTGGGTACGCGCGGTGCCCGCGCAGGCGCAACGCGCCTTGGCCGGCGAAGTGGCCAAGGAGAACCCGCATCCCGGCCTGCTCGACATCGGCCACGGCGCAACCCTGCTGCGGCTGGTGATCGGCTCCGCCGTGGTGGCCGACTCGACCGGTGCGGAATCGGTGAGCAGCGACGAGCTCCGCCTTGCCCAACCGGATCCGTTCTCCGCCATGGAATCCGCCTGGCTGCAGCACATGGACACCGACCACGCCGACGTCGTCGCCCAACTGGCCCGGCACCTGCCGCCCAGCCTCCAGCGCGGCATCGTGCACCCGCTGGCCATCGACCGCTACGGCCTCACCCTGCGCGTCGAAGGATTCGACGGCGACCACGACTTCCGACTGCCGTTCAGCGCACCGGCCGACGACATCGAGGCGCTCGGTCGCGCCGTACGGACCTTGGCCGGCTGCCCGTTCCTCAACGGCCTGCGCCGCATCTGACTCTTGTTCACAGAGCCGTCCGCAACCAACCTCCCGGCCGCTGCCGCGGTTCGTCGACCACGAATCCGGGTTCGCGGGCGCATCGATCCCGATCCGAGTAATTCCGACGCTGACGCGCCGCTCACCCCACGGTCCGCGCGCAATAGATTCGACCCATGCGTGCGACGTCCGGTGCCGAGTGGGACGAGACCGAGCCGACGGATCGGGAGCGGCTCGGGATCAAACTCGAGATCCTCCTAGTGCTGCTGGTCACATTCGGCCTGAGCGGGCTGAACGCGGCTCTCTCGCTGGTGGACAGTGCGCTCGCGCCAGGCGGCGTCCGCGGACGGACCGTCGCGCTGAATCCGTCGCGATCCACCCAGTCCACCATCGATCTGCTCTTCCAGCTGCTCAGCGTGCTGCGCCTGGCGGGGTGGGCGGCGCTCGGCCTGTATCTGCTGTGGCGCGGCGGCATGGGGCCGCGGATGATCGGCCTGGCGAACCGGATCCGGTGGCGCACGGACGTGCTGCCCGGCATGGTGCTCGCCGCGATCATCGGGTTGCCAGGGCTCGCGCTGTATCTCGTCGCGCATGCCTTGGGCTTCAGCGTGACCATCGTGCCCGCCTCGCTCGACGACTACTGGTGGCGTTTGCCCGCGCTGATCCTGTCGGCCTGTGCAAACTCGGTCGCCGAGGAGGTCGTCGTGGTGGCGTTTCTGATCACCCGGCTGCGCAGGCTCGGCTGGTCGGCAAACTCCGCGTTGCTGGCCTCGGCCCTGCTGCGTGGCAGCTACCACCTGTATCAGGGTCTGGGCGGCGGGCTCGGAAACGTGGCGATGGGATTTATCTTCGGGCGTTACTGGCAGCGCACGAACCGGCTGTGGCCGCTGGTGCTCGCGCACGCGACCATCGACACGATCGCCTACCTCGGCTATACGGTTCTGCGCAGCCATGTTTCGTGGCTTCCGTGACGCAACTGTTCCCTTTGTCGCGCTAACGGCTGGGTTTCCCTCGCGAATTACGGAAGACAGCCTCCACTTCGGGGCCGACACGCGCGGCACCCGAAGCCCTCCCGATAAGTAGAGTCTCAGTGATGAACGGCGACGACCCCCAGCGCAACGCGCGGATGCGCCGGGTGCCGCCGCCCGGCCGTCCCGGCGATCCCCCGATGCGGCGCGGCGCGCCGGCGGCGGGGGACCCGCAACCACCGCGCATCGAGCCCACCCAGGTGCTGCGCCGCGACGGCGCCCCGGGTCCGTACCCGCCGCCGCTCGCCTATTCGCAGGTCACGCCGGAGCCGGTCCCGCCGCGAATGCCGCCGCCACGCAAACCCCCGCAGGCACGCACGCATGCGCCGACCCAGCGTCCCGTCCCGCACCACGAAGGCCCACCGCACGCCCCCACCCAGCGCCCGGCCCGGTACGGCGCAGGACCGCCGCACGCACCGACACGGCAGCCGCGGCCGTACCGCGAAGGTCCGCCGCCACCACCTCCGCCACCACGCGGGCAGCGACCGCCGAGAGCGCCGCGACCACGCCGCAAGCGCCACCCCTTCCGCTGGTTCCTGGCGTTGCTGCTAGTGCTGGTGCTCGCCGCGGTAGGAGCCGTCGTCCAGCTGGACCGCTCGCTGAACCGGATCCCCGCCTTGGCGAACTACGCCGACCGGGTCGGCAACACACCCGGCACGAACTGGCTGCTGGTCGGCTCCGACGGACGCGGCGGCCTGAGCCCCGAGCAGGAGCAGGAGCTCGCCACCGGCGGCGAAGTCGGGCCAGAGCGCACCGACACGATCATGTTGGTGCATGTTTCCGAATCGGGTAAGACCACCCTGATCAGCCTGCCGCGCGACTCCTACGTGAGCATCCCCGGCCAGGGCAAGGACAAGCTCAACGCCGCGTTCGCGCTCGGCGGCCCGGCGCTGCTCGTGCAGACCGTGGAGATCGCCACCGGCGTGCGCGTCGACCATTACGCGCAGATCGGCTTCGGCGGCTTCGCCAGCGTGGTCGACGCGCTCGGTGGCATCGACGTGTGCGTCCCGAAGCCCATCGACGACCCGCTCGCGGGCATCGATCTGCAAGCGGGCTGCCAGCGGCTGAACGGACCCCAGGCGCTGGGCTTTGTGCGCAGCCGCGCCACCGCCCTCGCCGACCTGGACCGGATGAACAACCAGCGGATCTTCATGGCCGCCCTCCTGAAGAAGGCGACCAGCGGTGCCACCCTGGCCAACCCGTTCAAGCTCTGGCCGCTGGCCACCGATACCGCAAAGTCGCTGAAGGTCGACAACGGCGACCACATCTGGGACCTGGCGAGGCTCGGCTGGGCACTGAAGGGCGAAACGGTCGCGACGGCGGTGCCGGTCGGCGGATTCGCCGACACCGATAGCGGCAACGTGCTGCTGTGGGACAAGGACAAGGCGAGTCGGTTCTTCAACGCGCTCGCCAAGGACCAAGCCGTACCGGAGGATCTGCTGACGAGGTAGCGTCGGGGACATGACGGACACCGATGTCGCTGAGTCCTTCCCCGACTTGCTGCGCGCACAGATCCGTCACGGGTTCACCGCCGCCCAGCAGTATCTCGCCGCCGCCGTGTACTTCGACTCGAACCGGTTGCCGCAGTTGGCCGGACACGGCTACGGCCGGTCGCGGGAGCACTACGCGCACGCCCTACGGATGGTGCAGTACCTGCTCGACCGTGACCTCTATGTGCAGATCGGTGGGTTGGACGAGGTCCGCTCGACCTTCGAAGACCCGCGCGCCGCAATAGCTTTCCTGCTGGATGTCGAACAGACCCGCAGTACCCAGATCAGCGACCTGGCCCGTGCGGCGCGCCTGTCCGGTGACTATCTCGGCGAGCGATTCATCCAGTGGTTCCTCGAAGAACAGGTGCGGAACGTGGCCAGAACGACCACGCTGCTGACTGTCATCGATCGTGCCGCGGGTCAGTTGTTCGACGTCGAGGAGTTCATCGCCCGCGAGCTTCGAGCGCCGCAGCCCTTCGACGGCACGGCGCCGAAAATCGCAGGGGCAGCGAAGAATTAATTAGGCAACACTAGCCTCAATAAGGTTGCACTTGGATGACACGTGGCGTGACCAGCGCTAATGTCGCTGATATGTCCAGTCATCCGGAATCCCCCCGCAGCAAATTCCATGGCCTGCTGCACGACCAGATCCGGCACGAATTCAACGCCGAACATCAATACATTGCGATAGCGGTGTGGTTCGATAACGCGGATCTGCCCCAGTTGGCCAAGCGTTTCTACGCGCAGGCGGTCGAAGAACGCAACCACGCGATGATGATCGTGCAGTACTTCCTCGATCGGGATATCAGTATCGAGCTTTCCGGCGTCGATGCCGCCAAATCGCGCTTCGAGACTGCCCGCGAACCGATCGCGCTGGCCCTCGCCCAGGAGAAGACGGTCACCGACCAGATCATCCAGCTGGCGAGCACGGCCCGGGAAGAGGGCGACTACCTCGGCGAACAGTTCATGCAGTGGTTCCTGAAGGAGCAGGTCGAAGAGGTCGCCAATATGACTACCCTGCTCACGATCGCCGATCGCGCGGGGTCGAACCTGTTCGACCTCGAAGAATTCATCGCCCGGGAAATGAGCGGCCCCAGTGATACCTCCGGTGCCCCTTCGACAGCGGGCGGCAGCGTCTGACGGCGTTTCCCAAAAGACTCCAGGCCCAGCTCTTCGCGAAGAGCTGGGCCTGTCGCCGCGTTATAGGTATGCCCTACCGAGAACTCATCGCACCGAACCGTGTGAGCAATGCGTCCATGGTTTCTTCACTTTCCGAATCGGTTCGGTGCGATTGGTCTTACCTCCCACCGAATTTCGGTGGTAGCGAGAACCGACTGAAAACCGGGCGACAACTTCCCGGCTCAGCGCAGGGTGATCTGACGAGACCGCAGACCGTCGCGCGAACGCCGTTCGTCGGCCGTCAGCGGAGCCTCCGTGGCCAGCGCATCGGCCAGCCGAGCGCCGAACTCGATGGCCGGCTTCACCCACTCGTCGGCGTGCCGCTCACGATCCAGGTCGAACACCGGCACCAACAGGCCGTGCGTGCGGAACGAACCCGCGAACCGCGAACCGTCACCGAGCTGTAGACCACCCGAGGCGTGCAGGCGCGCCAAGGCCTTCATCAGGTTGTCTTCGTCCTCCGGCCGGACCCAGCGGATGTGGGCCTTCTCGCCCGCGTCCACCCACCAGGCCGCGCCGATCGCGTCCGCGTCCAGCCCGAGCCGCGCCGACGGCATGATCGCCTGCTTGGCCTGCTCGATGGTCGCCGCGACCTGCGGGTCGGGATCGACGCCCTCGGGCACCCACCAGTCGAAGTCCTGGTGCACCGTGAGATCCAGCCCCACCCCAGGGTCGATCACGTCGGCCAACCTGGGACCGCCCGCCACGCTCTCCACGGAGGTCAGCGAGTCGCCGGGCTCGGCCGACTGCGTCCACAGGATCGCCGCGGCGAGATCGGCGGCCGGATCGGCTCCCTGGAACTGCACCTGCGCGCCGACGTAGCCGCTCGGCTCGTCGTCGGCCCGCACCAGCGCGGCCACCGCGCCGGGCAGCACGGTGGCGAGCACGACCGTGCGCTCGGCCGCGACCTCGGGCGACAGCGTCAGCTGCGCGGTCGCCGACGGAACGAACTCACGCAGCGCGACGAGATCGCACTCCGCGGCCAGGCCCTCGAACGGACGCGTGACGCCCCGCGCCGCCTGCTCCAGTGCCGCCCGCCGCTCCGCGAGACGCTGTGCCCGGTTCCCACCGGGCTTAGGACTGTTGCGCTTGCTCTTACCCACGAGGGGTCAACCTACAGGGTGCTGTGTTGAATTGGCAGCGCCTGCGGCGCTGCGTGTTCGCGGCCGTGTTCTGGCCGCGCGACCACCGCTGGCGACTGCGTCGCGAACGGACAATGCTCGGTCTCGCTCCGCTCGGAAGCGGGAGTTGGGCCGATGTGGCCCTGGTGGGCAATTGCAGCACCGGGTGTTTTGCTGGTGGAGGTAGGTGGCTGCGGCTGGTGACTCGTTTGCGGATGCGTCGGTGGCTCGGACGTGAGCTGTCGCGGGCGATTCAATAGCGGACACGTCAGCCACTCGGACACGAGCGGGCAATGCACAAGTCGGAAACGGGATGCCTTGTGTGATTGCGTGAGGCGCTAGCAGTCGGATCTGGAAGTGCGAGCGATCTTCCCGGTGGCCGGATGTAGCCGGTTCAGGCGGCGCTGAGCAGCGACTTCGTGCGGCCAGGGTGGTTGGTGGCGATCCAGCTGACGCCGAGGTCAGCGCACAGCTGGACGTCGCCGGGGTCGTCGACGGTCCAGCAGTAGGTGGCGCGGCCCGCGGCGGCGGCCTTGTCGACCAGTTCCGGGTGGTCGCGCAAGGTCTTCACCGACGGGCCGACGGCGGTCGCGCCGACCGTCGTAGCGGCCGATCCACCCAGGTAGCGCGACGATTCGCCGAGCAGCACGGTGGGCAGCAGCGGCGCGGCGCGGCGGATCCGCCAGACCGCGGTGGCCGCGAAGGACATGACCACGGCGCGAGAGTGGTCGGCCGAGGCGGGAGCGGCGATGCCGAATCGCTGGAGTTCGGCCAGCAGCTTGTTCTCCACCAGCGCCCCGTAGCGGACCGGGTGTTTGGTCTCGATGAACAACTTTGTCGGCCTACTGCGCCAGTCCAGCACCAAGCCGATCAGCTCGCTGAGGGTCAGCACCGTGGCGCGCTCGCCGTCGCCGCCGAAGTCGAGTGCCTGGAGTTCGGCCAGGGTCATCTCGCTGACCAGTCCGGTGCCCGAGGAGGTCCGATCCACTGTGCGGTCGTGCACGCACACCAGGTGCCCGTCACGGGTCAGCCGGACGTCGCATTCGACGCCGTCGGCGCCCTCCTGGAGTGCCAGCTCGTAGGCGGCGAGCGTGTGCTCGGGGCGCGCCGCCGAGGCGCCTCGATGCGCGACGACGAACGGCGCGCGACTGCCCTGGCTCACTTGGCCACAACCTCCTCCTGCTCACGGTCCACAGCACCGTCGTCCTCGTCCGCGGGCGTGGCGATCGCCTCGGCTCGCGTGGTGTCGGCTTCCCGGTCGCCGCCGGGATGCACTGGCTCGATCACCGGCACGGCGGGATCGACCGCGATCAACCAACGACGCGCGATCCGGCCGCGACCGAGCAAATCATGCCCATCGATTGTTTGCAGCACCCACAACGTCAGCAACGCGACGCCGACGGCGACTGCGTCGGTGAACGCGGTGAACATCACCCCGTCCGCTTTGGCCTGCAGCGAATCCGCAGTTCGCCACAGCAATGCGGCCACCGTGACGATGCCGCCGAACGCCCAGGTCACCCACCAGATCCGGACCGCGCGGACGGCGCGCGGATCACCGCGTCGCGCGACGACCTCGGTGAGGAAGATCCCCGGCCACAGCAGGTTGACCACCGGAACGAGGCAACCGAGCGCGAGCGCTGGCCGTGAGCGCGGGTCGCGCCTGCCGGCCTCCGCGTAGGCCACCCGCCTGGTCTCGATCAGCCAGCCGAGCACGGCCACCGCCGTCACCAGCGCGAGCATGAGTGCGAGGACGGCGGAGCCGATGACGAACGCGTCGGAGCAGAACAGCACGGCGGGATGAATCAGGCGGGTCCGGTTGCGCAGCAGGATCAGATAGCGCACCAGCTCGGCCACCGTGGCGACGGCGAACACAACTGCGGTCGCGACCAGCAGCTTGGTCACCGAGTCCGTCAGCCGGCCGAACGGACGCGACGGTGCGGTAGTAGCCTGCGCCGGCGGGTCGATCAACCCCCAGCGCGGGGGCTGCGCGTAGCGGGGCGTCTCCGTCCGAACCGCTGGGCGCGCGGGTTGTACCCGGCGGGCGCGTTGGTCAGGTCTGCGCGCCACCCATCGGTAGTTACGCCGGTCGGCGGGAGCGTCGATCGGCGCGGGCGAGAGCAGCACGCCGCGGCAGCGCGGGCACCAGTGCATCGGTGCCCCTTGCACGGCCCAGCGCGCGCCGCAGCGCGCACAAGGTTGCACCACCGTACTCACCGCGCACCTCGTTCTTTCGTCAGTAGATCTTCGCCTGCTGGTCGCCCTGCGCGACCAGCGGGCGCCCCGCGTGCTGCCACGCCACCATGCCACCGCGAACCTGGATAGCGTCGAAGCCGATGTGCGTGAGGTATTCGACCACCTGGAGCGACCGGCCGCCTTGCCTGCAAACAACGTAGAGATCGGCGTCGTACTCCAGCTCGTCGAGCCGGGCGGGCACGTCGACCATCGGGATGTGGATCGCGCCTGGCGCGTGCCCGAGCTGCCACTCGTCGTCCTCGCGGACGTCGAGCAGGATCGGTCGCGGAGTGTCGGCCGACGCGGGCACGCCGCCGTCGAAATCGGTAGGTACGTCTTCCACCGCGACCGACGGAACGTGGGGGCTCGTCACAGTTCCGATCCTGCCATGGGCGGCGGACTGCCGTGGAGTTCCGGGGCGGGGCAGGAGACTCGACGGCGACTCGCGACATCAGGTATGGTTTGCCCTTCGGAACATGACCCCGGCCCCACTGCCATGCAGGTTGCGCGTAGTCGGTCGAAGTTATCCACATAATCCACAACCTGATCCACAGGGTGCAACTATCGGGCAGAACACACCCACAGGCCGTGGCTATCAAGCAACTGATCGGTTTTACTCGACCACTCGCCTCGGAGCCGCAGCTCGAGGTGCATCGGGGTGTGCCTGGCGAATCGAGTGATGCGAATGACCGATCCGGGACTCCCCTCCTGATCATCCCGGAGCGGCCATTCGTCACCCACCTCGGAACCTGCAGCGATGGAGGCTCCGATACCTACTTGGACGGGGCCGGGCCGCGTTCGGTTCCATGCACAACGCGAAACTGACGAAAAGATGAAATACCCGGTGCAGGCAGTGGCGGTCGGTAGCCTGAGGACATGGACGTGAGCAGGGGGCTACTCGGCGGAATGGACATAGTCGGCCTCAATGTCGCGTTGTCCGAGGCCGCGTGCCTCGGCCTCGCGGTGGACCAGGCGGCCAATCGGCTACAACTCGACCTCGAGGTGCTGACGCTTCCGGAGAACGGAACGGCATCCGACGATTATCGAGTCCAGGTGGCATTCACCGGCGTGAGCCGGGTCGCCGCATCACTGCGAGTGCAGCACTGGGACGATATGGAACCTCGGGTGCTGCCGCTGCAACTGGACGGCCTCGGCGAGGCGATCCGCAGCTTCGGCGGCGGGCGGCTACACGGTTGGGAATTCATCGACCTCGACGACAGTGGCTGGGCCCTGTGGAGTGAGCTGCTCAGCTTCGATACCGAGATCGACGATCACAGCTCCAGCCATGTGCTGGAGTTCTCCCAGGAAGAGGGCATCGATCCGCGCGAACTCGACGTGCGGGTGTGGTTCGATGACATCAGCATCTGCGATTCGCAGGGCACGCAGATCCCGCTGCCGGATTTCATCGAGGGCGGCGCACGCTGGTGGAAAGCGCACGACGCGGGCGACCCGCGGGCCACCCGCCCCGGCATCGCACCTCCGCTGTAACGCCCGACGCCGAACCGCCCCTCCGGCCTGATCGCATGGGCGGTTTTCGTTTCTCCGCTTCCGGAACGTCAGGCACCCAAGCCCACCGGGCAGCTCACGCCGGTGGCATGGACCGGACAGTATCCGCCCGGGTTCTTCGCCAGATACTGCTGGTGGTAGCCCTCGGCGTAGTAGAAGCCCGACAACTCGGGCAGCGGCGCGATCTCAGTGGTGATCTCGCCGTATCCGGCCTCGGCCAGACGCTTGCCGAAAAACTCCTCGGTCGAGCGGGCTACCTCGGCCTGCTCGGCATCGAGAGTGAAGATGGCCGAACGGTATTGGGTACCGCGGTCGTTGCCCTGCCGCATGCCCTGGGTGGGATCGTGGTTCTCCCAGAAGTATTTGAGGGTGCCCGCGTAGTCGATCACCGCGGGATCGAACACGACGAGCACGGATTCCGTGTGCCCCGTCCGCCCGCTGCACACCTCTTCATAGGTGGGGTTCGGCGTGTACCCGCCGACATAGCCGACCGCGGTCGTGTAGACCCCGTCGAGCTCCCAGAATCCCTTTTCCGCGCCCCAGAAGCAGCCCATGGCGACGACCCCGACCTGCATGTCTTCCGGAAACGGTGGGTGGATCGGGTGACCGTTCACAAAATGGGTATCCGGCACCGGAAGCGGTTCGGCCCGGCCGGGCAGCGCCCGCTCCGGGGTGACCAGGGCGGACTCGGGAAGTCTGACGCGCCCTACTAGTTCGTCGTACCACGACATGGTTCGATGCTACGCGTGCGGTTCCTGTGGTGCCGATGTTCATGTTGTGACGGTGCGCGACCCGGGTGCCACCGGAATGCGGGGGCATCCGGCCAGGTTGGAACCGATCGGGTGTACGAATGATGGCTGGGTGTGCTCGGAAATCCGTGCGCACCCAGCCCGACTAGGAAGGGACATCGTGGCTGAGTACACGCTGCCAGATCTGGACTACGACTACAGCGCCCTGGAGCCCCACATCTCCGGGCAGATCAACGAGATTCATCATTCCAAGCACCACGCCGCTTACGTCGCCGGTGTGAACACCGCGTTGGAGAAGTTGGAAGCCGCCCGCGAGGCAGGCGATCACGGCGCGATCTTCCTGCACGAGAAGAACCTCGCGTTCCATCTGGGTGGGCACGTCAACCACTCCATCTGGTGGAAGAACCTCTCCCCCAACGGCGGTGACAAGCCGGTCGGCGAGCTCGCCGCGGCGATCGACGACCAGTTCGGTTCGTTCGACAAGTTCCGCGCGCAGTTCGCCGCCGCGGCCAACGGTCTGCAGGGCTCCGGCTGGGCCGTACTCGGCTTCGATACCCTCGGCCAGAAGCTGTTGACCTTCCAGCTCTACGACCAGCAGGCCAACGTCCCGCTCGGCATCATCCCGCTGCTGCAGGTCGACATGTGGGAGCATGCCTTCTACCTGCAGTACAAGAACGTCAAGGCGGACTACGTCACCGCGTTCTGGAACGTCGTCAACTGGGCTGACGTCCAGGATCGCTTCGCCAAGGCGACCACTCAGGCCAAGGGCCTCATCTTCGGCTGAGCCGTTCGGCACCGGCGTCGGGTCCGCGAATCCGAGCCGCGCGGCTCGGATTCGCGGACCCGTTCTGTGTCCACCGTCGCTCCAGCGTCTGCGGAGCGCACGCCCGGGCTGCCGACCGATAGGGTTCGGCCGAGTACGGGTCGAATCCGTTCGGTGTGCAGCAAGATTGCCCCTCGGCCCGTCGCCGGCCGTCCAATTGGCACTCTTTGGTACTTGTGTGCCAGGTGATTTGTGGTTCATATTCGGGAATCCACAGTAAAGACGACGGGCAGGGCCGCCCCCGGTGTCACGACGGGAGGCAGAAATGCGCACCAACGAACCGATCGGCATCACGCCGTTCCACTCGCGCGGCTCGCTGCGGGGTTTCATCATCTCCGGCCGCTGGCCGGACACCACCAAGGAATGGGCGCAGGTGCTCGTGCTGGCCGTGCGCGTGGCCACGCTGCCAGGATTACTGACGACCTCGACGGTCTTCGGGGTGCGCGAGGAGCTGCCAGACGATCCGGCACCCGGCACGGTCGGACTGGTGCTGGCCGAAGGTCCGGTGCTCGGCGCGGAGGCCGTGGAGCCCGGGCGGTTTGCCGAGCATGTGCCGCCCGCCCTCCTGATGCTGCATCCTCCGTCCGAAACCCGCCCGTCGCTGCCCGAGTGCACGGGCGTGGCATCCGGCTGCGTCCTGCTGCCCGGTGTGCCGCATCTCGGGCTGGAGCACCGCGCCGCTTGGGCCGAGACGGAGTCCGACGGCACGGTCACCTCGCTGGTCAGCCGGGTCGGTCTCGACCCGATCAGTGATCCCGACACCGCGGTTCTGGCTATGCTGCTCGCCGCGTGAGGGTAACCGAAATTCTCGCCGTGGATTGCCAAACTTATTGTGCGCATTGCGATTTCGATTACAACGACTTGGCAGCGCAACTTCGGCCGGGTAAGGTCGATCGAAGCGAAGGGGAGTAGCCCCCAATCACACAGTCGACATACTGACCCGCTGCCCCCGCCAGGGTTCGGGTCCGGTTGTGTGAACCGGCATCTGATCGGTGGGCGAGACCTTCGGCCTGGACAACCCTTTCGTTGTCGGCCGGAGGAACCGAGAACTCCGCCCGGCAGGCCGGAGACCCGGGAGCCGCCAACATGATCACCACGGTATTGCTGAGTATCGGCGTCGTCTTTCTCGCCGAACTGGGCGACAAATCCCAGCTGATGGCGCTGACGTTCGCGCTGCGCCATCGCTGGTGGGTGGTGCTCGGCGGCATCGCGACGGCCACCGCCGCGGTGCACCTGATCTCGGTCGGCATCGGATACTTCCTCGGCGCAGCGTTGCCTACAAGGGCCATCTCACTGATCGCCGCGATGACGTTCCTTGGTGTCGGCCTGTGGACAGTGCGTGAGCACTTCGGCGCCGCCACGAACGACGAACCCGAGCCGAAGACCCTGCGGACCAACACGGCACCGTTCTTCGTGGTGCTCTCCGCGTTCCTGCTCGCCGAGCTGGGCGACCGGACCATGTTCGCCACCGCCGCGCTGGCCACCGACTACGACTGGGTCGGCGTGTGGCTCGGCTCGACCATCGGCATGGTCGCCGCCGACGCGCTCGCCATCGCGGTCGGCATCCTGGTCGGCAAGCATCTGCCCGAGCGTGCCATCGGCGTCGGGTCGGGCTTGCTGTTCCTCTACTTCGGCGCGGCGACCCTGCTCGGAGCGGCGGCACCGGCCGTGAATGGGCTGATCGTCGCAGCCGTGGCCAGTGCCGCGCCAGCGGTGGCCATCGGAGTGCTACTGACTCGCCGGACGATCGCAGTCCGACAGTCCCGAACCGGCAAACCGGGGACGTTCACGGAGTCTGCGCAGCTCGCAGCCGATCGGTTCCCCGGGCAACGCGGGCGTTGACCCCGGTGACGCATCGTGTCAGCAGTTCGACATCGGCGGTGTCGTACCCGTCGAGATATTCGCCGATCGCAGTACTCCGGCCGGAGAACAGCGGTGCGACCGTGGCACCGGACTCGTGGTTTTCCGCGAGGTCACCGCACTGTGGCTGGACGGATCGGGCCGATCTCGGACGCCCGCACGACCGCTGACGCGGCGACGGTACCACCGGCGGACATTCCCGTTCGCAAACAGTTTGCCAAGGGACCCGATGGGAGTGAGCCATGCTGGGCCTCTCATGGAGAACCGGTTAGGGTGCCATTGACAAAGGGCCAACTGGCTGTCACGAACGAGAGGACCATCGTGGAGATTTCGGGTTCCGCCGCTATTGTCACCGGAGGTGCGTCCGGCCTCGGCGCCGCCACCGCCAAGCGTTTCGCCGAACTCGGTGCCACCGTCTTCGGACTCGATGTGCCGCAGTCGATCGAGCGCGCCGGCGACAACGTTCCCGCCGGGGTCACCCTGCTCCCGGCGGATGTGACCAGCAACGACGAAGTCGGCGCGGCGGTCGCGAAGGTCGTCGAGTCCGGCGCGCCGCTGCGCATCGTAGTCAACTGCGCCGGTGTCGGCTGGGCAGGCCGCATCTTGTCCAAGAACGGCCCGCACGACTTGGAACTGTTCCGCACGGTCATTACCGTGAACCTGCTCGGCACCTTCAACGTCATGCGCCTGGCCGCCGACGCGATCGCCAAGACCGACGCCGTCGACGAGTACGGCCAGCGCGGCGTCATCATCAACACCGCATCGGTCGCCGCGTTCGAGGGCCAGATCGGCCAGATCGCGTACTCGGCCTCGAAGGGCGGCGTGCACGGCATGACCGTTCCCGCCGCGCGCGACCTTGCCCAGTTCGGCATCCGCGTGAACACCATCGCCCCCGGCATCATCGACACCCCGATGCTCGCCGGCGTTACCGAGGAATACCGCAAGGGCCTCGAGGCAGGCGTTCCCTTCCCGTCGCGCCTCGGCCGCCCGGACGAGTACGCGCAGCTGTCGCAATACATCGTCGAACATGACTACCTGAACGGGGAGACCATCCGCATGGACGGCGCGCTGCGCATGGCCCCGCGGTAATTCCGCGCCGACGCGGCGACTGCGCGTGGTCCTTCCTGGGCACCACGCGCAGTTGTCCTTTCAGCCCTCCGGCTTGTGCCCGATGCCGAGATACGCGGTGGTGGACAGCGGACGGTTCGGCCCGTAATTCG
Source organism: Nocardia sp. NBC_00881 (assembly GCF_045207455.1). Lineage (NCBI taxonomy): Bacteria > Bacillati > Actinomycetota > Actinomycetes > Mycobacteriales > Nocardiaceae > Nocardia > Nocardia sp. NBC_00881. The sequence goes on along the minus strand of NZ_CP108798.1, from coordinate 5,807,096 downwards.
CCACGAGAAAGGCCTTCATCAACGTCGCGCGCTCCGCCCAGACCTCCGGCTCCACGCTGTGGCGCATGAGTTCCAGCGGCGCGCTGCTGCGCACCATCGTCTCCCACATCTCCTCGGGGCTACCGAAGGTGAGCGCGATCGAATGCCGCTGGATCGAGACGGCTTCGAACCCGGCGGCGCGCATCTCGGATTCGAAGACCTGCGGGTTCTCCAGGCTCAGGAAGTTGGGCTGCGGCTCGTGGATGTCCGGGTCGGCGGCGGCGAGGGCGCCGAACATCATCCGCATCAGCGGCGACTCCACGACCGGCGCCCAGCTCGACACCACCGCTGTGCCGCCCGGCCGCAGCACCCGGTACAGCTCGGCGAACCCTTCGGCGCGCTCCGGAAAGAACATCAGCCCGAACATCGAGAATCCGGCGTCGAACCGGTTGCTGTCGAACGGCAGCGCTTGCCCGTCCCCCACCTGCGCCGAAATGTTCGTCAGCCCGGCGGCCGCCGCGTTTTTCGCAAGCCGTGCGATCATCGACTCGGAGAAATCGATAGCCTCGACCCATGCCACCTGGCGGGCTGCCAGCAGGCTGAGCGTGCCGGGTCCGGCGGCGACGTCCACGACCTGCGAAACCGGCGACAGCGAGGCGAACCCGAGCGCACGCGCGGAGAACGGTTGCATGACGGTGGGGGCGAACTCGGCGTATCCGTCGGCGACGAGATCCCATGGCTCGGCGACGGCAAGCGGGTTTCCGGACATGCTCTGACGATCCTTTCGATCGCCCACATCGTAACTGTGCCGCACCGCTACCAGCTCCCCATTTCCGCGATATCACTGTGCCTGAAGGGAGCTCAACCGGCCCAGGCTGTGACACGTCGAGTGGCCAGCGGTATCCACCGCCGAAGTACCTGGATAAGCGTCCGTGCCCACTGGTACGCACGATCCCGCCGCGACGACAGCATGGCTACGAATGGCTCCGGCGAGCAGGCCGCGACCGGGGGCCATCGACGATGGCCCCCGGTCGCGAGCGACTCAAAGCGTGCGGGTGAGCCGATCGGTGAGGATGTGCGCGAAGTGTGCCGGGTCCTTCAGTTCGCCGCCCTCGGCCAGTACCGCCGTGCCGTAGAGCAGTTCGGCGGTTTCGGCCAGGTCGGTCGCGGTGCCGGCGTCGGCCTCGTCCTTCTTCGCCGAGTAGGAGTCACGCAGGCCGGTAACCAACGGGTGGGTCGGGTTGAGCTCCAGAATCCGCTTCGACTCCGGCAGCGCCTGGCCTGAGGCGCGGTACATCCGCTCCAGCATCGGCGTGAAGTCGAAGACGTCCCCCACCAGGCAGGCCGGAGAGGTGGTGAGCCGGTTGGTCAGGCGGACCTCCTTCACATTCTCCTCCAATGCCTTGCCCAGCCAAGTGAGCACATCGGCGAATTCCTTGTCCTGCTGTTCGCGCAGCGCCTCGGAGGCCTTCTTCTCCTCCTCGGACTCCAGGTCGACCTCGCCTTTCGCGATGGACTGGAAGGCCTTGCCGTCGAACTCGGGCACCGAACCGACCCACATCTCGTCGACCGGGTCGATGAGGATCAGCACTTCACGACCCTTGGCCTTGAACGCCTCGATGTGCGGGGAGCTCTCGATCTGCTGGCGGGACTCGCCGGTCATGTAGTAGATCGTGTCCTGGCCCTCGGGCATCCGCTCCAGGTACTGCGCGAGCGTGGTCAGCTCGGTCTCGGAGTTCGTCGAGGCGAACGAGGAGACCTGCAGGATGGTGTCACGGTTGTCGAAGTCCGACAGCAGTCCCTCCTTGAGGACGCGGCCGAATTCCTTCCAGAAGGTCTGGTAGTTCGTCTGATCCTCGGAGCCCTGCAAGTCCTTGACCGTGGCGAGCACCTTCTTCACCAGCCGCTTGCGAATCATCTGGATCTGGCGGTCCTGCTGCAGAATCTCGCGCGAAACGTTCAGCGACAGGTCCTGCGCGTCGACCACACCCTTGACGAAGCGCAGGTACTCCGGCATCAGCTCTTCGCAGTTGTCCATGATGAACACCCGCTTGACGTAGAGCTGCACGCCACGCTTGTGCTCCCGGGTGAACAGGTCGAACGGCGCGTGCGACGGAAGGAACAGCAGCGCTTGGTATTCGAAGGTACCTTCGGCCTTGAGCGGGATGATCTCCAGTGGATCGTCCCAGGCGTGGCTGACGTGCTTGTAGAACTCCTTGTACTCCTCGTCGCTGACCTCGCTCTTCGGGCGGGTCCACAACGCCTTCATGGAGTTGAGGGTCTGCTCCTCGAGGGTCGTCGTTTCTTTCGAATCCTCGCCTTCGCCCTCCTTGACCGTCCGCTCGACCTGCATACGGATCGGCCAGGCGATGAAGTCGGAGTACTTCTTGACGATCTCCCGGAGCTTCCACTCCTGGGTGTAGTCGAAGAGGTGGTCGTCCTCGTCGGCAGGCTTGAGGTGCAGTGACACCGCGGTGCCCGGTGGCGCTTCGTCCAGGGTTTCGATGGTGTAGGTCGAGCTGCCCGCGGCCGACTCCCAGCGTGTGCCCTCCATCTCCCCCGCCCGCCGAGTGGTCAGGACGACTTTGTCGGCAACCATGAAGGTCGAGTAGAAGCCGATACCGAACTGGCCGATCAACTCCTCGGCCGCGGCCTCGGATTTGGCCTCGTTCAACTTCTTACGCAGCTCGGCGGTGCCCGATTTGGCGAGGGTGCCGATCAGGTCGACTACCTCGGCGCGCGACATACCGATGCCGTTGTCCCGCACGGTCAGGATCCGGTTGTCCTTGTCGACCTCCAGCTCAATGTGCAGGTCCGACGTGTCGACGTGCAGATCCTTGTCCTTGAAGGACTCCAGCCGCAGCTTGTCCAGCGCGTCGGAGGAGTTCGAGATCAGCTCCCGCAGGAAGGTGTCCTTGTTGGAGTAGACCGAATGGATCATCAGCTCTAGCAGCTGATGTGTCTCTGCCTGGAACTCGAGTTGTTCGACGTGCTCTGTCACGTCGCGATACTACGACGATCGAAATCGGCGAGGCCAGGAACCTCCCTGTCGGCTCTGCGTGTCATCCATTCGCGCAGCACCTGGGTGGCCCGGACGTCGTCCTCGTTGTATTCCAGCAACCGGGTGCGCTGGGTGAGATCGGGCGCACCGTCGTAGCCGACGGCCAGCCGATACCAGCTCATCGACGCCTCCCCGCCCGCCTCCGAGTCGCGCCAGGCGAATCCGGCGACCGGCGCGATCTTCTTGAGCCCCTTGCCGTTCGGGCAGATGAATTGGTCCGAGACGGCCTGGAACATGTCCACCCACTGCGGCCCGTCCACGAACGCGCGCACCTGGTCCACTGTGGGCACGCCGGGACGGCCCGCGAACCGGCGCGCCGACTCATACAGCCATTTGTCCTCGGCGGTGCGCGAATAGCAATAGGCGGCGAAGGTTTTCCCGGCCGCGGCGGCCTCGGCGCGCACCGTCATCAGCCAGGTCCAGAACTCGCCGAAGGAACGGCCCTCGTCGTCGGTGGGCAGCGGGTCCCAGGTGACGAACGGGCGGTACACCCCATCCAGCAGCGTTCCCCACAGGTAGGCGCCGTACTCCTGGAAGCTCTCCAGATCGACGTCCACCTCGACGTCGGCCCGCCGCACCCGCACCGACTCGACTCTGCGGACCAACGGCGCGCCGGCGATCCAGGCCCGCGCGGTGACCACCGCCTCGTCGAACGGGCCGTGCTGCCAGTCCTCGGGGTCCGGGCCGGCCCAGGCGGCGAGATCGTCGATGGTCTCGACACCGTGCCTGTGCAGCACCTCGGCACGCGAACCGGGCGCCACCAGGCTGACGTCGCGGCGTTCGATCAACCAGTCTTCGCAGCTCGGCCCCTCGATGCCGCGCTTCCACCACGGGCACTGCCTGCACTCGGGCACCTTCGACGGGACGGTCGGCAGCTCGCCCCGCACCACGGCGATCCGGTCGGCGTAGCGCTGGTCGTAATCGGCCAGCAGCGGGCTGAGGTCGTGCACCAGGATGCGGTCGAAGTGGTAGCCGATTACGCCGCCGACCAGCGCGGGGCTGGCCAGACCGTGGCGCTGCAGCATCCGGTGGAGGTGGGCGAGGCGATGCTGGTCGCGGGGCTGCGGGCGCAGCTTGCGGTGCGGATCGGGTCGCGGATGCCAGTGATATGGGTCCGACGTGGTCGGGTGGAAGTCGGCGGGCTCGGGCTGACGCGGGTCGGTCACCTTGTGGTTCACCACGATGATCGGGATGTACCCGCCGCGGTCGGGATCGCGCAGGAGGATCTCGGAGCCGCCGCGTCTGCCGGTGTCGAGTTCCTGCGGAAGCAGACCTCCCCAGATCCGCTGCGCCCCTGCCGCGCACGCGCGCAGTGTCGCCTCGGCGCGCTCGGCGGCGCGCAACCCGGGATCGATCACCACCCAGGTGTCGGGGGCGGCCGCGACCAGTGCGTCGCGCACCCTGGTGCGGTGTACGGTGGCTGCTTCCCTGCGCTGGCGAACACCCGGATCATCGGAAATCCCCACCAGTGCCTCGGGATGGTCGGCGTCCAGGTGCAGCCGATGTCGGCAGCCGATCAGCGCCCTGGCATCGATGAAGGCGCTCGGCGCGTCGGCGGGCCGACCGACGGTGGTGCCGTTGCGCTTGCGACCATCTCGGTCACCGATGTCCGAATCCACGCTTAGCAGTATGGTCCCTCCCCCCGACAACTCGGCGAATCGAGGGTCACGGCCCGCACTACCCTCGTGGCTGTCACCATGGACCCGATAGGGTAACGGCAAACCGTGTGACATGGGCGGACGGCCTTCCCCGGCGTCGTACCGCCATGGCAAACCAGCATGACGGAGGGCCTTCGATGGGGTTGTTCACGAAGCGCAAGCGGCGGCCGAGCCGCAGGGCCGAGGCCAAGGCCCTGAAACACAAGGCCGCGATCGAGGCCAGGCTCGCCGCGAGGAACGACCGCAAGGCCCGCCGCGCCGAGGCGCGCACCCAGCGCAAAGTCGCCAAAGCGCAGATCGCCACATTCCAGGCGGAGGAGAAGGCCGCCCTGAAGGTTGCCGCCAAGGCTGAGCGCGATCCGTTCAGCGCGAGCCAGGTCAAGAAATACCTCGGAGTGGCTCGCGTCCTCATCCCGGTGCTCGCCCCGCTCGCCTATCGTGGCGCGACGTTCCTGCGCGGCAGGCTCGACACCCGCCGCGCCCAGCAGCTCGGAATCGGCGTCGAGCAACTCAGCGACTTCACCGGGCACGGCGCCAAGCTCCAAGCCAGGATCACGAATGCCGAAGCGGCGCTGGAGAAGATCACCGCGCGGGACGGCGAGAACGAGGCGGAGGCACGTAAGTTCGTCGCCACCGCTCGAGACCGCTTGGGCAGTCTGACCGCCGCCGTACGCACCACCGAGCAGCTGCCCACAGCGCGCCGCCGCGCCGTGCATGCGTCGATCGCGCACGAGCTGTCCGGGATCGAGGCCGACGTCCTGGCCCGCCTCGGCGTGCGCTGACCGCCGCCACGATGCGACCGCAACCGATCACCGGCCACCTGCGCGGCGGCCTGGTCGGTGCGCTTGTCGGCGTGCTCGCCGTGGCGGCACATGGTGCCGCGGGCGGCGGTTTCCCCGGCTCGGCCGAGCTGACACTTGTTCTACTGATCGCCGCCGCCGCGGGGTCGACGGCGGGCGCGGTGTCGGCCCGCCGCAATCCGGTCGCCGTGGTCGGGCTGCTCGGGGCAGGTCAGCTGGCGAGCCATGCGGCGCTGTCTGGTCTGCTCGGGCACAACCACGCCGGGACCACTGAGTCCGCGCTGCCGACCTGCTGGATGCTTGTCGCGCACGCCATCGCGACGCTCGGCTGTGCGGCGCTGATCGTCCTCGCCGAGGCGCTCTACACAGTCGCGAGCGCCGCACTGTGCACAATGCTCGCTTCGCCTCGGGCGCGAATCGTCGGCACTCCACACTGGTCGGATCCTGGTCTCCCCGCTTACCGCTTTCATCCGAACGGCTCGATCGGCCCCCGCGCACCACCGGTTTCGGTCTGATTCCGACCCCACTTCCCCTCGGATAGAAGGCTTTCCATGCATAGCTCGATTTCGCGCGCCGTCGGCACGACGGCAGCCGCCGCAGGTCTCGTCCTGCTCAACTGCGGAGCCGCCGCTGCGCACGTCACTGTGGACGTGCCCGGCGCCACCCAGGGCGGGTACGCGGTGGCCACGTTCCGAGTGCCGACCGAATCGGACACCGCGAGCACCACGGCACTCACCGTTACCCTTCCCAACCTGAAATCCGCTCGGACTGAACCGATTCCGGGTTGGTCGGCCAAGGTGGAACGCAATGCAACAGCGGAGATCACCGCGATCACCTGGACCGCGGACCCAGGGGCTCCCGGCATCGCGCCAGGTCAGTTTCAGCGTTTCACGGTGTCCGTCGGCCCACTGCCCAAGCAGGATTCGGTCACCTTCCCCGCCAAGCAGACCTATTCCGACGGCAAGGTGGTCAGCTGGGATCAGCCGGTCGGCCCGGGCGGCGACGAACCCGAACACCCGGCGCCGTCGGTCATCCTGGCCGCGGCGAAACAAGACGCGGAAGACGGACACCAAGTGCACAGCGACACCGCGCACGCCGACGAGCACGACACCGACGACACCGCCCGCTGGCTCGGCGGCGTCGGCCTCGCGCTCGGCCTGCTCGGCGTCGCACTCGGGCTGGGCAACGTGATTCGTGGGCGGCGGTCGTGACCCGCCGCTTGCTCGCTGCCGTCGTGGCGGGCCTGTTCCTGCTCGGATTCGGGGTCACCGCGACCGGAGTCGCATCCGCACATTCGACGGCGACCGGAAGCGTCCCGGACGACAACGCGACCGTCGACGACGGCCCGGCGCGGGTCAGCATCACCTTCAACGAGGAGCTACAACCCAGCTTCCCGTCGCTCACCGTGGTCGGCCCGGACGGTAACCTGTGGTCCACAGGCGATCCGGCCGTCGAGGGCAAGACGGTCAGCGTCACCGTGGGCGCACTGGGTCCGGTCGGCGAATACACCATCGGCTACCGGGTGACCTCCGCCGACGGCCACCCGGTCAGCGGCAAACGGCACTTCACGCTCAGCAAACCCGGCAACGGAACGCCGGGTCCCAAGGCGAACGCGAAGGCCGGCGATGGCGACGGCTCGGGCGGGGTTCCGCTGTGGGTGTTCATCCTCGGCGCGATCGTGCTGTTCGGCGGTGGGCTGGCGTTCGCGCTGTTCGGCGGCAGGAGCCGGAACCCGAAACGGTGAACGACAGGACGATCGGAGGCCCGGGTGGCGCGCGACGAGAGACCGCCCGGGCACCATGGTTCTCGCCGCTGCTTGTCGCCATGTCCGGGCTGGTCGGCGTGGTGCTCGCCTGGGCACTGAACTCCCGGCAAACGCTGCCCGTGGAGGCTGTTGTGCGGGTGTTCGCCGACGGTGTCGGTGCCACCGTACTCGGGCTGGCCGCGCTACCCAGGGTGCAGCCCCGGCTGCTGACGCCGTGGCGGCTGCTCGCGGTGCTGGCCGGGATCTGGGCGGGCGCCGAATTCGCCGTGCTGGTCTTCGAGGCGGCCGAGGTGGTCGGCGTGCCGGCAACCAGCCTCGGCGCAGGCGAGTTCCGCACCTACCTCGTCGATATCAGCGGCGGCCAGGTCGGAATCGCGATCCTGGTCGGCGTCGGCGTGGTGGCCTGCGGATCCGCGCTGGCCTTCCGGCGCCCCGGCTCCGCGTCGCCCGACCTGGTGCTGGTGTTCGCCGCGGTCGCGCTGGCGTTGCGGCCGATCACCGGGCACATGTCTCAGCAGGCGTTCGGCTCGGTGCTCGCCGCGGTGCACGCGCTCGCGGCGGCGGCCTGGTTCGGGTTACTGATCGCGCTGGCGCTGGTCGTACGGACGCGCGGCGAGTGGGCGGTCGCGCTGCCCAGGTATTCGGCGGCGGCGCTGCCCTTGGTGGCGACGGTGGCGGTGACCGGCCTGCTGAACGGGGTAGTTCGAGTCGGCGGAATCACGCCGTTCGTGACGACCGACTACGGCAGGATCTTGCTCGCGAAGACCGTAGTGCTGATCGGGTTGCTCGCGCTCGGCTGGTGGTGGCGGCGCACCTGGGTGCCGCGGGCCGCCGACCACCGGATGGACGCGGAGGCTTCGCTGCGCCGCGCGATCGTCGAAGCCGTCATGATGGCGCTGGCCTTCGGGCTGGCCGCGACGCTGGCGGTCACCGCCTGATCGAATGACCGTTATCGAAGCCGGTTACTGTTCCGGCATGACCGTGAAGATCGCCGTACAAGACACGACGCACAACATGGTCACTCAGATCAAGGACTTCCATGCCATGCGCCCGTAGCGCTGGCGTGCATGTCGGCGCCGGTTGCGCGAGCGCTGACAGGCCCAGGATGCTGGACCCATGAGCGAGCGCAGCGAGGTGCAGGCATGACCGCGAAGCCCTCTTTCACTCAGCGCATCGGCTACATCTGTGGCCGCACGCTGCCGGACTCGATGTCGGAGTGGGTGCGTCAAGACCTGGTCGGGCCCGGCGCGACGCGACGCTATCTGCTGCGCTTCCTGGTACCGATCATCCCGGTCCTCACGCTGTTCCTGCTGTTGCCGGGCCCGCTGTGGATGGGCTTGGCGATGATGGCGCTCCTGTATCTGCCACTGATCTATTTCACCGTGGCACTGCTGTATGTCTACCGACGCCATCGGCTGATCAAGCACGGCCTCGACCCCGCGCTGGCAGATGCCGCCGCCCGCAGCCGAGCCGAGCGAGAACGCCTTGCTTACGAGCGCAGACACGGACGCGGATGAGCGGGAAACACAGCACCACAACCTAGCGGTGCCTTACATCACAGGCATAGCCTAGAGGCATGAAAACCCCCACGATAAGGCAGCGGATCGCCTACGATCTGGGCCGCGAGCTCCCGGAGGAGCTGCACGAGTGGGTCATCCACGACCTCGTCGGACACGGGGCCATGGAGCGATATCTCGTCCGGTTTCTCGGGCCGGCCATCCCATTCCTTGCCTTGGTACTGCTGTTTCCAGGGCCGATGCCGCTGAAGATCGGCTTGATCGTGATGATGATCGTCCCGCTGGTCGTCTTCACGGTCGCGCTCAGCTATGTCTGGCGCCGCTTCCGCCTCGTCCAGCACGGATTGAGTGCGGATTTAGTGGACCACGGCAAGTTCACCGACCACGATCGGGACCTCTACCAACTGCGCTACGGACATCGATAGGGCGAAATCACCGAGCTGGAACGCGCGTACGGTCCGCAACCACCACGCGCGGGGTTGTTCGCGCGGACAATCGGGGGCACTGACTGAACCAGTCAGCCCTACGCGTCCTACGACGGCAACCCGGGAATTTCCGAGCCCATAACTGCCGGTCGCTCAACTGATTCGGACCATCGCTTCCGCACGCATCAGGGGCCCACGAATACGCCCTGCCGCAGGCACGGCAAAATCGACAGAGTGACCGAATCGCAGAATGTCGTCGCCACCGCCGACTTGGCCGATCAGCTCGGCCCGGAGATCCGCAGCTGCGATACGCAGTTCCTCGAGTTCGGCGGACGCGAAGCATTTTCCGGGCGGGTCACCACCATTCGCTGCTTCCAAGACAACTTGCTGGTCAAGCAGACGCTCGGCGAACCAGGAGAAGGCAAGGTGCTTGTGGTCGATGGCGGCGCGAGCGTGCACACCGCACTCGTCGGCGACATCATCGCGGGGCGCGGCGTCGAGAACGGCTGGGCAGGCGTCATCGTCAACGGCGCGGTCCGCGACTCCGCCATCCTGCGCACCCTCGACATCGGAATCAAGGCGCTGGGCACCAACCCGCGCAAGAGCACCCAGACCGGCAGCGGCGAACGGGACGTGCCGGTCGAATTCGGCGGTGTGACCTTCGTTCCAGGCGACATGCTCTACAGCGACCACGACGGCGTCGTCGTCGTACGCGCCGAAGACTGAGCCCGATTCGCCGGGCCTCCAGGGCCATGCGGTAGTCACGCGAGCTGCCGCCTCCGGGGCCGGCGCTCGCGCTGAGCTCATCCAGCGGTGCCCTCCGGTCCTCCGTAGTCACGCGAGCTGCCATCTCCGGGTATGTCGCTCACGGGCAGGTCAGCCGGACACCCTGGCCTTGTGACCTGCGAGGGCAACGACGTCGCCGACATGCAACTGCCGACCGCGACGTAGCTCGACCTCGTCGTTCACACGCACCAACCCGGCGGCGATCACCGTCTTGGCCTCCGAACCGGATTCGATCAGGTTGGCCAGCTTCAGAAACTGACCGAGCCGAATGACGTCGTCATCGATCGGCACATCGACTGGTTCTGACATGGGGTAAATACTTACTCCCCCACCCGGACTCACCAGAAACCGCCCTGCGCCTCCAGCGATCCGAGAGCAACATTCCACCTCGGCCGAGTCAGTGGCCCACACCCGAATCACCCGAACCCACAGCACGCCTCTGGTTACCCAGCGCGCATTCGACCAGGGCCAGCTGGCAGCCGAGACACGCAGCGGCGGTCGCTCGGGCGCGCGCCACAAGGTGAGCCGCGAACACGCCGCGCCGCAGGCGTGGCAAATTCAACACAGCAACGTACACACTGGTTCCGTGACCTCCACGCAAGCCCAGCAACACCTCAACACCGAACCACTCGCTGACAGACCTACGCCGCCGGTGCCGCATCGGGGACACGGAAGACTCGCCGAGGTGCCGCATATCGCGGGATTGACGCTCGGTGTGTTCGCTGTGCTGTGCTTTCTTTGGAGCCTTTCTCCCGGGCTGCGCTTTTTGACGCAGGTGCCGCGCCGTTACGTCGACAACTATTACTTCGACGCACCGGACACCAACCTGATGTGGGCGTTGGTCGTCGGTCTGATGGCGGGCGCGATCGCCAGCCGGAAACGAATCGCCTGGTGGTTGCTGCTCGGCTATCTCGCGCTCTACGCGCTCGCCAACAGCATCGACTTCGCCGAACAGGGCGATATCAACGCCTTGGTCGCCATGGTGCTGCACATCGCGGTGATCGGTGTGCTCATCGCGGCGTGGCCGGAGTTCTACACCAAGGTGCGCCACGGTGCGGGCTGGAAGGCGCTCGGTGTGCTGGTCGGCGGACTGACGATCGGCTGCCTGCTCGGCTGGGGCCTGGTGGAGTTGTTCCCCGGCAGCTTGCCGCAGGGCCTGCAGCGGATTGGCTGGGCAGTCTATCGGGTGACCGCGGCGGTGTTGGTGGACAACGAGCACTTCGACGGCCATCCGCGCCCGTTCGTCAACTTCCTGCTCGGTCTTTTCGGCGCCATCGCGCTGCTGGCGGCGGTGCTCATCCTGCTGCGCTCACAGCGTGCGGCCAACGCGATGACGGGGACCGACGAGTCCGCGATCCGCGGGCTTCTGGAGCGCTCGGACGTAGAGGATTCGCTCGGTTACTTCGCAACCCGCCGCGACAAGGCGGTGGTATTCGCGCCGAGCGGCAAGGCGGCGGTGACCTACCGGGTGGAGCTGGGCGTCTGTCTGGCCAGCGGCGACCCGGTCGGTATCTGCGAGGCCTGGCCCCAGGCGATCGATGCCTGGCTGCGCCTGGCCGACCAATTCGGCTGGGCTCCCGCGGTGATGGGGGCGAGTGAATTCGGCGCGACGGCCTATCGGCGCGCGGGCCTTTCCGCGTTGCGCCTCGGCGACGAGGCAATCCTGGATACCAGGAACTTCTCGCTGGCGGGCCCCGACATGAAGCCGGTGCGTCAGGCCGCGAACCGGCTGCGCAAGCACGGCATCACAGTCCGCATCCGAAGGCATCGCGATATCCCGGCCGAGGAGTTCCCGGGGATCATCGCCCGCGCGGACGCCTGGCGTGATACCGAGACCGAGCGCGGGTTCTCCATGGCGCTCGGCAGGCTCGGCGATCCGCTGGATAGCGACTGCCTGCTGGTAGAGGCGGTCAACCCGCAGGACCGGGTGCTCGGCATGCTGTCGCTGGTGCCCTGGGGTCGCACCGGCGCCTCGCTCGAGTTGATGCGCCGCGACCCACAGAGCCCGAACGGCGTGATGGAGCTGATGATCTCGCAGCTCGCGCTGGCCTCCGAGCAGCATGGCATCACCAAGGTGTCGTTGAACTTCGCCGTGTTCCGCTCGGTGTTCGAGGAGGGAGGCCGGATCGGCGCAGGTCCCGTGCTGCGATTGTGGCGCGGCGTGCTGCTGTTCTTCTCCCGGTGGTGGCAACTGGAGGCGCTGTATCGGTCGAACGTGAAGTATCAGCCGCACTGGGTGCCCCGGTTCTTCCTGTTCGAGGAGCGCAGGCAGCTGCCGCGGGTCGCGGTGGCCAGCGCGCTGGCCGAGGGCTTCCTTCCTCGGTTCGGCAAAGACCCGGACACCGTGACACACACCGGTGTGCACAGCGCGGTACCCGCGACGATGACGGGCCTGCACGCCGACGGCAGCCCACCCGACATCGCCGTAGTCGAGGGCGAGGAGCAGCCTCCCCGTAGGCCCGAGCAGGTGCGTGTGCGTATGGAGAAGCTTGCGCGCCTTGCCGATTCCGGAGTCGAGGCCTACCCGGTCGCCTACCCCCCGACGCACACGGTTGCCGAGGCGCGGCGTTCCCCGCGGGGCACCACGGTCCGGGTCTGCGGCAGGCTGCTGCGCATCCGCGACTACGGCGGCGTGATCTTCGCCGTGGTGCGCGACTGGACCGACGATATCCAGCTGGTCATCGATCGTGACCGGGTCGGCGCCGAACGCAGCGCCGAGTTCGGCGAGTTCTTCGACCTCGGGGACCTGATCGAGGTGAGCGGTCAGATCGGGCGCAGCCGCCGCGGCGAGCTGTCGCTGCTGGCGGCGGACTGGCGGATGCTCGGCAAGTGCCTACATCCGTTGCCGGACAAGTGGAAAGGTCTGTCCGATCCCGAGGCCAGGGTGCGCCAGCGCTATGTCGACATGGCGATCAACACCGAGATCCGCGAGGTGCTCGCCAAGCGCAGCGCGGTGTTGCGCTCGCTGCGGGATTCGCTGAACTCCTGGGGATACCTGGAGGTGGAGACCCCGATCCTGCAGCAAGTGCACGGCGGCGCCAACGCGACGCCGTTCCTCACCCATATCAATGCCTACGATCTGGATCTGTACCTGCGGATCGCACCCGAGCTGTACCTGAAGCGACTGTGCGTCGGCGGTATGGAGAAGGTGTTCGAGATCGGACGGACCTTCCGCAACGAAGGCGTCGACTTCAGCCACAATCCCGAGTTCACCATCCTCGAAGCCTATGAGGCGCATAGCGACTACGAGCGCATGATGCATACCTGTCGTCAGCTGATCCAGAATGCCGCGCTCGCGGCCAACGGTGCGATGGTGGCATTGCGGCCCACTGACGAGGGCACGTTCGAGCAGGTCGACATCTCCGGCGAGTGGCAGGTGAAGACGGTGCACGGGGCGGTGTCCGAGGCGATCGGCGCGGAGATCACACCGGACACCGGCGTCGAGGAGTTGCGCGAGCTGTGCGACAAGGCCGACGTCCCCTATCAGCACGGCTGGGACGCGGGTCAGGTTGTGCTGGAGATGTACGAGCATCTGGTCGAATCGCATACCGAGGAGCCGACGTTCTACATCGACTTCCCCACCTCGGTGTCGCCGCTGACCAGGGCGCATCGCAGCATTCCAGGCGTCACCGAGCGATGGGACCTGGTCGCGTGGGGTGTCGAGCTCGGCACCGCCTATAGCGAGCTCACCGATCCGGTGGAACAGCGGCGAAGGCTCACCGAGCAGTCGCTGCTCGCGGCCAACGGCGACCCGGAGGCGATGGAGCTGGACGAGGACTTCCTGCTGGCACTGGAACACGCGATGCCGCCCACCGGTGGCCTCGGGATGGGTGTCGACCGGATCGCCATGCTGATCACCGGACGCAGCATCCGCGAGACGCTACCGTTCCCCTTGGTGAAGCCGCGCTGACCCGAGTCGCCCTCGGTGCGGACTTCACATCGAACGAATCAGACAGCTACGCTGGGAAATTCGGCTCCGCGAGGAGGCCGATACACCTCGAGGGGGTTCGGATATGTACCTTGACCTGCTGGCCAACGCGACCTTGCTGGATCACACCGTGTGGACCGACCCGGATGTGTTGTTGAGTTCGGCAACGGAGTACGCCGCTAAAAAGAAGAAGAAAAGCGGCGGCGGGCTGATCTTCGGCGCGATCTGCTGCCTCCTTGTCGTCGCGCTGATCATCGGCGGCGTCTACCTGTTGGCCCAGCGCAAGAAGAAAAACCAGTAGCCGCCAGGGACTGATCGACCCGAACGGCCCAGCTCGCTTCCTGCGAAACGGGCCGTTCCGTCTGTGCTGTCTGTCAGAGCGCACTGCGCTCGGACGCCACCCGTCGGTAGTCGACGACGGCACCCGCGCCGTCGCCCGAGGCGCGACCGGCACCGCCCCTACTGCCCTCCACGGAAGCGTCCCCGCCTCGGTCGCGGTCGTCGTCGACAAGCATTCGGTGCGCGAAGCGGTGACCGTGGGGACCATGGATATCTCCGGCGCCTTGCCGCCGCCGAACAGTGCGCGAGTTGGTTCCAGGTGCCCCCGGACTGCTCGGCGAACGGATAGATGCCCGGTTCAGAGCCGGTCGATGTCGGTGAGATCGATGTCGATGCCGAACGGAACAGTAAGCCGGAGACGATCGTGATGAATTCCGGTAAGTGCGTAAGCCTTCGTCGCCGGGTCCAGTTCGTACACGTAGACCACCGGGCGGCCGTCGACGTTCTCGACCCGCCAGAAGTGGGCGATACCCGCTCGGGCATAGAGCTGCGGTTTGCGCTCCCGGTCGCGCGTGCGAGATTCGGCGGACACCACTTCCACCGCCGCGACGACGTCATCGCCCTGATACGAAGTCAGCTCCGGACCGCCGACGCGTTCGGCGTGGATCACGACGATATCCGGTTCCGGACGCTGGTCCCGCCCAAGTGTCACGGTCATTTCCCGGCGAACACGCAGATGTGCCGGGGCCAGGCGGCGAAGCGCGGATTCTAGCAGGGTGATGACCAGCATGTGGAACTGCGCCTGCGGGCTCACCAAGACGAGACTCCCGTCGATCAGCTCGGTGTGCGGGGGAAGGTCGGGCAGGCGATCGAGATCCTCGGCGACGAATCCGCCCTGCGGCGGGCGCAGCCACTGCGGAAACGGCTCGACGGTCATGTCCTCGAGTATGTCATCAATAGCCCGTCGCATGGGCATACAGACCTGGATGGAAGCGGCACCAGGCATGCGGCAGAGTGGGCGTGTGCAGTTGATCCTCGTTCGCCACGCCCAGCCGATCCGGATTCTGAACTCGGACGCGCCCGCCGATCCGGAACTGGCACCGGTGGGACTGGAGCAGGCCGAGCGGGTGCCTGCTGCGCTAGGTCACCATCGGATCTCTCGGGTGGTGAGCAGCCCCCAGCGCCGAGCTCGGGAAACGGCGGCACCGACCGCCGCGAAGCTAGGGCTCGATCTCGAGATCGTCGACGACCTCGCTGAATACGATCGTGACCTGCCCGCCTACATCCCGATCGAGGACGCGAAGGTCGAATTGCAGGACGCGTACGAGCGGATCAAGTCCGGGCATTTGCCGTTGCAGATCGACGGCGAGGCGTTCAAGGCCCGGGTGCACGAGGCGATCATCCACATCGCCGCGACCACCGACCCGGCCGACACCGTGCTGGCCTTCGCGCACGGTGGCGTGATCAACGTGCTGCTCCAGGACATGCTCGGGCTGGAGCGGCCGCTGACCTTCCCGATCGATTACTGCTCGATCACGCGAATCCTCTTCTCTCGCACCGGGCGCCGGACCGCGGCCACCGTCAACGAAAACGGGCACGTGTGGGATCTGCTGCCGCGCAACATCGCGGCGCGAGCCTGAAACGCGCATTTCACAGTCGATTGCCAGGAGCGTCGCACCGGTGTCCCAGTGACGGAAACTTCTATGGGATCAGTGAGCCACTGAATCAGCGGCTCACGGTTCGAGAGAAAGGAATTCCGTGTCGCTCTCCAAAACCGCTACGCTGCGGCGTCTCACCCGGGTGGCCGCGGCAGGTGCGCTGATCGTCGTCCCGCTCGCCGGCCTCGCGGCGACGGCCTCCGCAGAAGCTCCCAACCCCGCGCCCAAGGCGGTCCAGGTACAGCCGGTGGACGCGCCGCAGCAGGGCGCCGACATCGACGGTCGATTCCATCATCACGACGGGAATGGCCGGCGCGGGCCGGGCGACCACGGTTGGCAAGACGACCAGCCCTGGCAGAGTGGGCCACCTGCGCCGCTGCAACAGTTCCAACAGTTCTTGCCGTCGACCGGGTCGGGCTAGGCCGTCTCCCACCGAGAAACCGGCGGCCCACCTCCGAGTTCGGAGGTGGGCCGCCGGTTTCGTTCGTGGATCAGGCCATGCCCGCGATCCAGTTGTGCATCCAGGAGATAGCGCTCTGGCCGCCGCCCACCGAGTAGCTGCCGTAGAGGGTGTGCGCATGCGACTTGTAGAAGCGCTCGAGATCCTTCGCCCGCTGCTCGTTCGCCGAATCGGTCAGTTGCGACTGCAGGGCCGGGACACCGCCGAAGGCCATCAGGTCGCCGAGGATGTTCCCCGCCTCGATTTGGTAGCGCCACAGGTTGGCCGGGTTGGCGTCCGACGCCTGGGCGAGGAAACCGGCGAACCGGGTGACGAAGTCATCGGTCGCGGTCGCGCAGTAGAGGTCGTCGAGTGCGCAGATGGTGCGCGTGCGGTCACTGATCCAGCCGAAGCCGCCCACCCGGGGCCCGCCCGCGCCCGCGCCGGGCGCGACCGGGCCGACCTGAATATCAGTGGGCGAACGACGCGGGTCGGAGATCAGGCCGACGCCTGCGACGCGGTCCGGCGACACGACGCTGAGACCGGTGCCGATCTCCGCCGCGAGATCACCGGCGGCGTCCGCGCCCTGGCTGTAGCCGACGAGCGCGATCTTCGTCGCGCCGCACCGCTGCGCCATGCCCGCGATCAGGCCGCGCGCGCTGTCGACCGCTTCCTTCTTCGAGTTGCCGTAAACCTCGCCCTCCCAGGGGAAGGCGGTCGCGGCGTAAGTCACGTAGTCGACATCCGTGGAGGACGGGAGACCCCTGGTGACGCCGGCCAGCATGCCGGGCTGCGGCGTCTTGTCGCGCCCGGTCTCCCAGGTGCCCGGGATCGCCACCACGTACAGGCTCGGGCATCCCGGGTCCGCGTTCACCGGACCGCTGCCGAAAACCAACCCGGACATCACTGCCGCGGACGCACCCAGAACCGCGACGACCTTTTTCAACTGCATACCGCTCCAGTCCAAACCTTGCCCTCGTTGACCTTTCCACCGAGTTGCCGCGTTCCATGCTGAACTCGAGGGGTGTCGTTCCAGTGCACGCCAGGTGAATACAAGTCACCCAACTGTTATGACGTGCGCGACTCGACCCGCATCCCAAGCCCGACGGCACGCCGCAGATAACAATAAGGCCACAGCCTCCCCGACGCCATTCGGACACTCGGACACGGTCCGATTTTCCGTCATGAGGCAGCTGTCGGACGAAGCTTTCGAGCGCGTTGGTGCCCTAGAACAAAGGCGCCTGTGGACGAATTGTCCACAGGCGCCTTTGTTGCCGCTCCGGTAAGAGAGGACCTAGCGCTGGGCGACCATGGTCGGGGTAATCGGAGCCGGAAGGGCGGTTTCGCCTTCCAAGAACCGGTCGACGCCTGCGGCCGCGGCGCGGCCTTCCGCAATGGCCCAGACGATGAGGGACTGGCCGCGGCCGATGTCGCCCGCGACGAAAACGCCTGGGATGTTGGTCGCCCAGTTCTTGTCGCGCTGGACGTTGCCGCGCTGGTCGTAGCCGACGCCGAGATCGTTGAGCAGGCCCGGCTTCTCGGGGCCGACAAAGCCCATGGCGAGCAGGACCAGGTCGGCCTCGAGGGTGAAGTCGGTGCCTTCGACCTTCTCGAATCGGCCGTTGACCATCGTGACCTCGTGTGCCTCCAGACCGGTCACCTTGCCGTCCGCACCGACGAAACGCTCCGTGTTCACCGAGAACACCCGCTCGCCGCCCTCTTCGTGCGCGGACGAAACCCGGTACATGAGCGGGTAGGTGGGCCATGGGGTCGAGGCGGCGCGCTCCTCGGGCGGACGCGGCATGATCTCGAACTGGTGCACGCTCGCGGCGCCCTGCCGGTGCGAGGTGCCCAGGCAGTCGGCACCGGTGTCGCCACCACCGATGATGACGACCTTCTTCCCCTTCGCGTGGATGGGCGGCAGTCCATCGGCATCGGTGACATCGTCACCGAGCTGCACCCGGTTGGACCAGGGCAGGAACTCCATCGCCTGGTGAATGCCGTCCAGGTCGCGACCGGGGATCGGCAGGTCACGCGCCAGGGTGGCACCACCGGCCAGCACAATCGCGTCGAACCGCTCACGCAGCTGGTCGGCGGTGATGTCGACGCCGACGTTCACGCCGGTCTTGAAGATCGTGCCCTCTGCCTCCATCTGTGCGAGACGGCGGTCGATGAAGCGCTTCTCCATCTTGAATTCCGGGATGCCGTAGCGCAGCAGACCACCGATGCGGTCCGCCCGCTCGAAAACGGTGACGGTGTGCCCGGCGCGGGTCAGCTGCTGCGCGGCGGCCAGACCGGCCGGACCGGAACCGACGACGGCGACCTTTTTGCCGGTGAGGCGGGTCGGGTAGACCGGGGTCACCCAGCCTTCGTCGAAGGCGTTCTCGATGATCTCGACCTCGACCTGCTTGATCGTGACCGGATCCTGGTTGATGCCGAGCACGCAGGATGCCTCGCACGGCGCGGGGCACAGCCGCCCGGTGAACTCCGGGAAGTTGTTCGTCGCGTGCAGCTGGTCGATGCCCTCCCGCCAGCGGCCCTTGTAGACCAGATCGTTCCACTCGGGGATCAGGTTCCCCAGCGGACAACCGTTATGACAGAAAGGGATACCGCAGTCCATGCACCGGCTGGCCTGGGTTTGCAGGGTCTGGTGGGAAAAGTTCTCCTCGTAGACCTCTTTCCAGTCCATCAGGCGCAACGGCACCGGCCGCCGCTTGGGCAGCTCCCGAGAGGTGTGCTTCAGAAATCCCTGGGGGTCAGCCACGAGCGGCCTCCGTATTCTCGCCTCTCAACATCGAACTCAGCTCACGAACGCGTCTCGCGTCAGCCACGGGCCGCCTCCATAATCGCCTCGTCCACGTCCTTGCCGCTCTTCTCAGCTTCGGAGATGGCGAGCAAAACTTTCTTGTATTCGCGCGGCATGACCTTGACGAAATGGTTCACCTGCTGCGACCAATCGCTCAGAAGGCGGTCGGCCGCAGCGGAACCCGTCTGGTCACGGTGCTGGGTGATGATGTCGTGCAGCCAGGTGAAATCGTCACCGGACAGCTGCTCGACCGCGTCGGCCTGCTCAGGGTTGAGCTTCGCCTCGAAAGTGCCGTTCGGGTCGAAGACGAACGCGACACCGCCGGACATACCGGCGCCGAAGTTTCGGCCGGTCGCGCCGAGGATGACTACCCGACCTCCGGTCATGTATTCACAACCGTGGTCTCCGACGCCCTCGACCACCGCGGTAGCGCCGGAGTTGCGCACGGCGAACCGCTCGCCGACCACACCGTTGATGAACGCCTGGCCGCTGGTGGCGCCGAACAGGATCACATTGCCCGCGATGATGTTCTGCTCCGCGATGAATTCCGCGGGCGCGTTCAGCGACGGGCGCACCACGAGGTGGCCGCCGGAAAGCCCCTTGCCGACATAGTCGTTCGCGTCACCTTGCACTCGCAGCGTGATACCCGCGGGCACGAAGGCGCCGAAGCTGTTGCCCGCCGACCCCGTGAAAGTGATGTCGATGGTGTCATCGGGCAGGCCCGCACCACCGTACAGTTTGGTCACCTCGTGGCCGAGCATGGTGCCGACGGTGCGGTTCACGTTCGTGATCTTGGTCTCGAACTTCACCGCCCGGCCGCGCTCCAGCGCGTCCCTGCTCTGCGAGATCAGCTGCTGGTCCAGCGCCTTGTCCAGCCCGTGGTCCTGCGACTTGGTGCAGCGGCGGTCCTGAGACATGAACGCTGTCTCGACGTCGTCGAGGATCGGGGACAGGTCCAGCTTGCTGGCCTTCCAGTGCTGCTTGGCCCTGGAGGTGTCGAGCAGGTCGACCCTGCCGATGGCCTCGGCCAGCGTGCGGAAGCCCAGCTGCGCCAGCAATTCGCGGACCTCTTCGGCGATGAACAGGAAGAAGTTCTCGACGAATTCCGGCTTGCCGGTGAAGCGTTCCCGCAGCACCGGGTTCTGCGTCGCGACACCGACAGGGCAGGTGTCCAGGTGGCAGACGCGCATCATGATGCAACCCGAAACCACCAGCGGCGCGGTGGCGAAGCCGTACTCCTCAGCACCGAGCAGCGCGGCGATCATCACGTCGCGGCCGGTCTTCATCTGGCCGTCGACTTGCACAACGATCCGGTCGCGAAGTCCGTTGAGCAGCAACGTCTGCTGAGTCTCCGCCAGACCGAGCTCCCAGGGACCGCCCGCGTGCTTGAGCGAAGTCAGCGGCGACGCGCCGGTGCCACCGTCGTGGCCCGAGATCAGCACGACGTCCGCATGCGCCTTGGAGACGCCCGCGGCGACGGTGCCTACACCCGGCTCCGCGACGAGTTTCACGTGAATCCGCGCCTGCGGGTTCGCGTTCTTCAGGTCGTGGATCAGCTGCGCCAGATCCTCGATCGAGTAGATGTCGTGGTGCGGCGGCGGCGAGATCAGGCCGACGCCCGGCGTGGAGTGCCGCACCTCGGCGACCCACGGGTACACCTTGTGCGCCGGAAGCTGTCCGCCCTCCCCGGGCTTCGCGCCCTGCGCCATCTTGATCTGGATGTCGGTGCAGTTGGTCAGGTAATGCGCGGTCACACCGAAGCGACCGGAGGCCACCTGCTTGATCGCGCTGCGTCGCCAGTCGCCGTTCTCCTCCGGCTCGTAGCGGGCCGGCGACTCGCCGCCCTCACCCGAATTCGATCGTCCGCCCAGGCGGTTCATCGCGATCGCCAAGGTCTCGTGCGCCTCGGCCGAGATGGAGCCGTAGCTCATCGCACCGGTCGAGAACCGCTTCACGATTTCGGCGGCGGACTCGACCTCGTCGATCGGGATCGGGCTGCGTGCCCGCTGCTTGAACTTGAACAGACCGCGCAGCGAGGCCAACCGCTCGGACTGATCATCGACCAGCTTGGTGTAATCCTTGAAGATCGAGTACTGGCCGGAGCGAGTGGCGTGCTGCAGCTTGAACACCGTGTCCGGGTTGAACAGGTGGTATTCGCCCTCGCGCCGCCACTGGTATTCACCGCCGACCTCCAGCTCGCGGTGCGCGCGCTCGTTGCGGTTCTCCAGGAACGCGACCCGGTGCCGCTCAGCGACGTCGGCCGCGAGGTCATCCAGGTCGACGCCGTTCAGGTGCGAGCGCAGGCCGGTGAAGTACTCGTCCACCAGTTCCTGCGACAGACCGATCACTTGGAAGAGCTGCGCGCCGTTGTAGGAGGCCAGGGTGGAGATGCCCATCTTGGACATCACCTTCAGCACACCCTTGCCCGCGGCCTTGTTGTAGTTCGCGACCGCCCTGCGGTAGTCCGCGGCGAGGTCGCCGGTGCTGCCCGGCAACTCCAGTGCGCCGCGTTCGAGCATGTCCTCGATGGTCTCGAAGGCCATGTACGGGTTGATCGCAGCGGCGCCGAAACCGACCAGGGTCGACATGTGGTGCACCTCGCGGGCGTCGCCGGCCTCCACGACAAGGCCGACCATCGTCCGCGTGCGTTCGCGTACCAGGTGGTGGTGCACCGAGGAGGTCAGCAGCAGCGACGGGATCGGCGCCAGCTTCTCGTTGGACTCGCGGTCGGACAGCACGACGATCCGCGCTCCGCCGTCGATGGCGGCCGACACCTGGGTGTTGATCGCCTCGAGCGCCTTACGCAGGCCCTTGCCACCCTTCTGCACCGGGTACAGGCCACGTACGACCACCGAGCGCAGCTCGGGGTGCGAGCCGTCGTCGTTGATGTGCACGAGCTTGGCCAGCTCGTCGTTGTCCAGGATCGGTCCCTCGAGGGCGATCTGCTTGCAGGATTCCGGTCCCGGGTGCAGCAGGTCTGCCTCCGGGCCGATGTTGCGCTTCAGGCTGGTGACGACCTCTTCCCGGATCGCGTCCAACGGCGGGTTGGTGACCTGCGCGAACAGCTGGGAGAAGTAGTCGAACAGCAGACGTGGGCGGGCGGAGAGCACCGCGATCGGGGTGTCGGTGCCCATCGAGCCCAGCGCTTCGAGGCCGGTCTTGGCCATCGGCGAGATCAGCAGGTTCAGCTCCTCGGTGGTGTATCCGAAGATCTGCTGGCGGATCAGCACGCGGTCGTGCGACATGTGCACATGTGGGCGGTCGGGCAGGTCGGCGAGGCGGGATACACCCGCGTCCAGCCACTCCTGGTACGGGTGCTCGCCGGCAAGCTGGGACTTGATCTCCTCGTCGCCGACGATCCGGCCCTGTGCGGTATCGACCAAGAACATGCGGCCCGGCTGCAATCGAGCCTTCCGGACCACCTTCGACGGGTCGATGTCGAGCACGCCCACCTCGGAGGCCATCACAACCAGACCGTCATCGGTCACCCAGACGCGGCTCGGGCGCAGGCCGTTGCGGTCCAGCACGGCGCCGACGACCGTGCCGTCGGTGAAGCACACCGATGCGGGGCCATCCCACGGCTCCATCAGCATCGAGTGGTACTCGTAGAAGGCCCGCTGCTGCGGGTCCATGGTGTCGTTGCGTTCCCATGCCTCGGGAATCATCATCAGCACGGCATGTGGCAAGCTGCGGCCGCCGAGATGCAGCAGTTCCAGCACTTCGTCGAACCGGGCGGTGTCGCTTGCCCCCGGGGTACAGACAGGGAACACCTTCTCCAGCCGGTTCTTGCCCGCGGAATCGATCCCGAAGACGTCGCTGCGCAGCAGCGCTTCACGAGCGCGCATCCAGTTCTCGTTGCCGGTGACCGTGTTGATCTCGCCGTTGTGCGCCACCCTGCGGAACGGGTGTGCGAGCGGCCAGGATGGGAAGGTGTTGGTGGAGAACCGGGAGTGCACGATGCCGAGGGCGCTCTCCACCCGTGAGTCCTGCAGGTCCAGGTAGAACGCGCGCAGCTGGGGGGTGGTGAACATGCCCTTGTAGACGAAGGTCTGCCCGGACAGGCTCGGGAAGTAGACCGATTCCTTGCCGACCGCGCCCTCACCAGCACCGGCCGACCCCAGCTCGTGTTCTACCCGCTTGCGCACGACGTAGGCGCGACGCTCCAGGTCCATCCCTGTCAACTGATCGGCAGCAGCGGTCGGCGAGGCGATGAAGATCTGACGGAAGGTCGGCATGGCGTCCCGCGACAGTGCGCCGAGCGAGGAGTCGTCTATCGGCACCTCACGCCAGCCGAGAACCACGAGGCCCTCTTCCTTGACGATCTTCTCGACACCGTAAGCGGCACGCGCGGCTTCGCGACGCGCCTGCGGCAGGAAGGCGATGCCGGAGGCGTAGGAGCCCTCCGGCGGCAACTCGAAGTCCACGATGGCGCGGAAGAAGCGGTCCGGAATCTGGAGCAGGATGCCCGCGCCGTCACCACTGTTGGGTTCGGCGCCCGCGGCACCACGATGCTCTAGATTCAACAATGCCGTAATAGCCTTGTCGACGATGTCGCGGCTGCGTCGGCCGTGCATGTCGACGACGAATGCGACGCCGCAGGCGTCGTGCTCGTTCGCCGGGTCGTAGAGCCCGATGGGTCCAGGGGACCTGTGGCCAGGAAGTTGCGTCATGCCTCTGCCTTCAAGAAAGTCGGCCTTCGAAGAAAAACGGCCTTTCGTCGAACGCCTCCGTACAAGACTGCGCCCGTACGTTCCGAAGCCAGCCGCGCTGATGGTCTTCGGCGTGCAGTCAGGTCTGCAGTTGTTCCACCCGCTTCTGGGATGTAGTGGGTGCTCGTCGGTTACAGATCCCTAACAAGATCCTTACCTCCGCGCGAAGTCTCGCCCGCTACGCTGAGCACCGGCTAGGGCTGCCCGAGCGGGCGATGTCGCCGGACATTCTGTGTTCGGCGTAAGAGCAAACGATAAGTCAGGTCCGGTGCCCAACCAACTTAGGTTGGGCTAATAACCCGGTCTAGCTGGGCTTCTTCAATTCGGTCCTCCACGTGTGCGCGTCGTCCAGTGTAAAGCAGCGAGTACCGCTTGATCGATCCCATGGCACTCGATGCCAGCCTCGCTATACAGGCGCGCGAAAGCGGACCAAAACAAGCAAGAAGGTCAGGAACCCGCCCTCACCTGCATCGAAAAAGGTTTCCCCGCCCCGGGGCGCGGCAAACCATCCGACGGCGACTAACTCGACGATCGGGTGGATGAGATATTTCTGACAGGGTGTGACATGCTGCGGCCGAGATCCGACCGTTCGGCCTCTTTTGCCACCTATGGTTTTTAGCACACTTTTAGCAAATGGCTCGGAGTGGAGTCGGTCACATCCGATCACGCACTGATCGACCCCCCGTGCCACGTGGTGGGGAAACAACCTAGGCCGGGCAGAGGGAAGCCGCGGCCCGCGCCAGCGCGGCCTGGTGCAGCGCGTCGCTCCTGCCCGCGGCGAGCACGCCGAAGACGCTGCGCGCCAACCGTTCCGCGCAATCCGGCGCGGTCAGCTCGGCCCGGTGCGCGGCCAGCCGGTCGAGAATCTCGATGTTCACCCGGTCGATGATCGGGCGTACGGAGACGAGATCGTCGGGTGTACTCGGCGCAGTGGCGGGGTCGAAGCGCCACCGCACCATAAGCCCGCGCTGCACCGTCTTGTTCGCTTCGATCTGCCCGAAGAACACCTGCCGCACCCAGTCCTCCGGCAAGTCGCGGCTATTGCCGAGCCGGGCCATCGCGTCGTAGACCTCGGCCTCGCGGGCCGGATCGTCGATAGTCGGCCCGATGCCGCGTACGTTCGCCGCCGCCCACTTCGCGGCGGCCACCGCGTCGGCAGTGTCCAGCCGCTCGACCACCAGCGCAACCAATCGGTCCATCGACTGGTCGCCTGGGGACGCGCTAGCGCTAGCGGGCCACACGAGCAGCGCCGCCGAGAGGATCATCAGCACGACTCTGCGCATGTCGGGCCCTCCTGGGATCGCTCGCGCGGAAACGAATCACCGCGCCAGAGTAGGCGCAATCATCCACCACTCCGCGACGTACAGCGACCTGTGAGCCTGGACACATCCGTCCGCCCCTCTCGGTATGTCGGACCTGGGGCTGTCACGCTGTCACAACGAATCCGTGACAGTTTCGCCGCGCCCGCGAAAGCGACTGGGACGTAGAGGATGTGCATTCCGATGACCGTCACCGGCTTGTTCACCTGGCTCGGCGGGGGTCTGAGCAGTGAAATCACCGACCGCCACGAGCGTGCCGGTTACGTCGTCACCGGCGCTGTGGTCCTGTTCTTCGCAGCGGTGTCCAGTGCGGTTACCGCCCTCGCCCTCGCCTCGACCGAAACCTGGTCGCTGTGGGCCGTCCTCCCGGCGGCTCTGGGGGTCGCGGCGCTTGCGGGCGCGGTCGCCCGGACCCTCGCGACCGCACGACCGAGCGGAGGACCGGATCGGCTCGGGCTGACCGCGCGGACCATGATCGCGCTGGTAGCGGGCGGATTGATCGCTGAAGTGGCCGCGGTCGTACTCTTCGGAGCAACTGTCGACCGGCTACTGGACGAGAAGGCCCAGCGATCGGTCGATTCGGCGCCGCTGGTCATCGCCGCGCGGATCGAACTGGACCGGGCGAAGGCCGACCGGACCGCGTTGGACCAGTCGATCACGAATACGCAGGCCGATATCGACCGCGCGCTGGTGATCGCACGCTGCGAGTACAACCCGACGGCGGAGTGCCCGCAGACCAGAATCACCGGCGTACCCGGCCGCGGCCCCGAGGCGCAGACCGCCAACAACATGCTCGACGACGCCCGCAAGCAGCTCGCCGCGGCCCAGGGCCGGCTGGACGCGGTCGACCGGCGGGTCGCTGACGACGCGAACGCGGTCGCCAGCGCACGGACCGCCGCCTTCGACGGCGCCGACCGCGGCCTCGGCGCGCGCTGGCAGGCGATGAACGACTACACGGTGCGCGACGCACTGCCGCTGCGCATTCTGACCATCGTGGCATTGGTGGTGCTTGCCCTGCTGCCGCTGATGTTGCGCTGGTGGCGCGGCGAGACGTCGTTCGACCGGCACAACGCGGCGCGGACCGTGCACGACCGCGCCGAACGCGACGCCGACGCGGCCATCGCGGTCAGACAGGCAGAGGTGCGCGCCGAGGCCGAGACACTACGCGTGGAACAGCAACTCACCGCCGCCCGGCTCGCCGTCGAGGCGGACACGGCCATCGACCGGGAACAGCAGCGCACCCGCATCGTCGCGGCTATCGGCGGCATCGAGATCGGTATCACCGAACCGCCGCGCCGCCCCAAACTTCCGGCCGCACCGGCTGACGATCGAAAGGACCGCTCCGTGTCCGCAGAGCGAATCGCGACGCCCAACCTACCGGCCCCTACCACCGTTGCGGTGGTGCCCGCCGTGCCTGGGACCGGCGGGTCCCTCGAGCTCCCGCTGATCGGCACCGTGCCGTTCACCGACACCGCCGCGCGCTTCCTCCGGCCGCTTGTTCCGTCGTTCGTCGCCACTGCGATCGACACCGCGACGCACCCACTGCGCACCGCGCGCCAGGCGTTCGAAGAGGTCGAGGAGATCACCTTCACTCTGCGCCGCACACGCAAGGTCACCGTCGACGGCCAGACCTCGCACCCACAGGCTGTGGGAGCTCCGGTCGGCTACCAACCGCAGCCCGGCTCCCCCCAGGTCGCGCACGCCCAGCACATCGCCTCCACCGTCGTCGACGTCGACTACCCCCCGCACGCTCCGCGCTATTCCTCCCTTCCGCCGACCGGCGCCGCAGGCTACGGCCTGCCCACACGCGTCCGCAGCGACGAGCTGACCGGACGGCGGGATGCCGAACTCCCCGAGGTGAACCGCCGCGAGCTCCCGCCCACTCGCTGATCCGTTTCGGCGCCGGCACCGCGATAATCACGGCAGACCGTGACTCGACGGTGCACGCGAGCCCGCGGAGTCGAGTCGGATAGGCACCAAGATGAGCGGATCGACATGATCCGCGCTGCGGATGGCCTGCCGCCGATCGACCCTGCCCGGCTACCGGCACGTTGGGGACCGCCTGCTCGAGCACTGACGGTTAGACTCGGCCCGTGCGACCAGCCGCCGACCCGGCCGGTGCCGTCGGGGCGGAAGCAGATCCGGTACCAGGGTCCTCTGAAACGACGGTGCCGATCCGACCGCTGACCTTCCGCGAACTGCTAGATGTGCCGTTCGCGCTGATCCAGGCGAATATCCGCGCCCTGGCCGGGTTGAGCGTGGCAGGCCTGCTCGCCGCCGAGGCCGTGGTCGTCGCGGTGACCGCGGGTGGCTCTGCGCTGACCGACGGCTCGGACGCGGGTACCGCGTGGGCGGCGATCCTGTCGACGGCGGCCTGTGCGTGGCTGCTGCGGTTCGTGCTGCGCGGGGCGACGGTGGCGATCGGCTTGGCGACCGTGACAGGGACGCCGATCGGCTGGCGCACCGCACTGGGCCGGTTCTGTGGAACGTTCGGTTCGCTTCTGAAGTTCCAGCTGTTGTTCACGCTGATGGGAGTCGGCGTGATGGCGGTGTGCGGCATGCTGATCGTGACGCTGCCGCTGGCGTTGGTCTGGCTCGGCTGGCTGCGGGCCCGCCGCTGGGCCGCGGTCCCGGTGTTGTTCGTAGAGCGCACCTCGCACCGCGATGCCGTCGCTCGTTCGAAACTGCTTGTCGAGGGAGCGGATTGGCCGACGGCGGGACTGTGGACAACCCAGCGTGCCTTGTTCGGGCTACTCACGGTGCCGCTGCTGGGCATCCCCTGGTTTCTCGCGGACTTCTCCGGCACCCATCGGTGGCCGGTGATCGTGCTGAGCACCGGGGCCGTGCTGCTGCTCACCGCGTTCGGCGAGGTGGTCGAGGCGTCTTCGCGCGTGGTGTGCTACATCGATCGCCGCTGCCGCAGGGAGGGATTGGACATCCGCATCCCCGGTATGGAGGCGCGATGAGACACAATCGCGCAGCGCCCATCGACGCCGACCGGGAGCGGATGTCCCGCAAGGCACAGGAGGCGCGATGAGACACAATCGCGCAGCGCTCATCGACGCCGACCGGGAGCGGGTGTCCCGCAAGGTACAGGAGGCGCGATGAGCGAAGGTGCGGACGCGAAGCGGCAGGTCGCAGTGACCAAGGGCACCGACGCGACGAACGACGAGGCACCCGGTACCCCTCGGCTCGGCCCCGCCGCCGACCATCGGGCCGCCGCCGAATCGGCGGCACAGCGCCGCGATTTCGACAGCGCGCTGCGTGAACGTTTCCGCGCGGTGTTGCGCGGTCTCGAACAGCGCGGCCTGCTGGAAGTGCGGCGCTCGCGGACGGCGCGGGAGACCGCCGACGACGTAACAACCGCGCTGCCACTCGAGGTCGCCACTGAATTCCACCCCGCCGCATATAGTTTCGACGAGGTGGTCTACGGCGGGCGCCAGGCGACCGAAGACGAATATCGCAGGCTCGAATATGCTGACCGGTTCTCCGCAGCCGCGCCGCCGCCCGCACCGGAACCACCCGAGATCGACGCGATGAAGCATGCGCCCCGGACCCGGCGCCGGCTGCCCCCGCTGCCGAGTCTCTTGCGTGACCCCAGATTCTGGGCGGCCTTGGCCGCGACGGCCGCATTACTGCTGCTGCTCTACGGCACGCTGCAGTCTTGTGGGCCGCCGAAGGCCCCGCCACCACCGAAGACTCCCCCCGACCTGCCGGACGTTCCGCCGGATGGCTCGTACGGCGGCCCCGGCTCAGACGCGGGTGACGGCCCGATCTGGGAGCGGCTGCCCGCACCGGTCTTCTTCGGCGGCTTGCAGTTCCTCGTCGCCGCCGCATCGGTGGTGTGGTGGCGGGCACGTCGACGGGGCGCACTGGTACGCGAGCCGCGCCCGGTCGAGGTCGCGGCAAACGAGCTGCTCGCCGGGCAGGCCGCGTTGTACCGGCGATCGAAGGACCACGACCACGTCGCCACGAAACTGCGCGCGGCTACCCTGCGTCGCATCCGGACACCGCTCGGCGTCACCGCCGACACCCCACCGGACCGAATCGTCGCCGTCATCGCCGCGCGCACTGGCGCCGACCCCAACCACATCGCCGCCGCACTGTTCGGCCCGGTACCCGACACGGGAACCCTGCGGATAGTCGCCGCCCAACTCGAACTGATCGAATCGGAGGTCCGATGAGACACACTCGCGCAACGCTCATTCGACCAACGGGGTGCGGGAACACCCGAAGAACATTGGAGGTCGGATGACCAGCACTGAGACCAACCACACCCCGACGGCCGAGGAAGCGGGCGCCGCGTTCCATGCCCTGCGCGCCGAGATCGGTAAGGCGGTGGTCGGCAATGACAACGCGATCATGTACCTGGTGCTCGCGCTGCTGTGCCGCGGCCACGTCCTGCTCGAAGGTGTTCCCGGCGTTGCCAAGACGCTGCTGGTGCGGGCGCTGGCCACGGCGCTGGATCTGGAACACGCGCGCGTCCAGTTCACCCCGGACCTGATGCCCGGCGACGTCACAGGTTCGCAGATCTACGACCCACACTCGGCGGAATTCACCTTTCGGCACGGTCCGGTGTTCACCAACCTGCTACTGGCCGACGAGATCAACCGCACGCCACCGAAAACTCAGTCGGCTTTGCTGGAATCGATGGAGGAGCGGCAGGTGTCGGTGGACGGGAAGCCCCGGTCGCTGCCTGATCCTTTCGTAGTCGTCGCCACGCAGAACCCGATCGAGCAGGAGGGCACCTACCCGCTGCCGGAGGCGCAGCTGGATCGATTCCTGTTCAAGGTCGACGTCCACCTGCCAAGCCGCGACGACGAATTCCGCATCCTGCAGCGGCATGCCGCGGGCTTCGATCCGCGCGATCTGGTCGCCGCCGGGTTACGTCCGGTGGCGGGCCCGGCGCACATCGCCGCAGCGCGCGCCGCCGTCGCGCACGTGACGATCACCCCCGAGGTACTCGCGTACACGGTTGACGTGTGCCGGGCCACCCGCACCTCCCCAGCCGTGCAGCACGGTGCCTCGACCCGTGGCGCCACCGCGCTGATGGCCGCCTCCCGTGCATTCGCCTGGCTGAACGGCCGCGGGTTCGTCACGCCGGACGACGTGAAAGCCGTCGCCGTCGCTGTGCTCCGGCACCGCCTGCAGCTGCGGCCGGAGGCGGAGCTGGATGGGGTGACCACCGAGGGCGTGATGGCGGCGCTACTGCTGTCGGTTCCGGTTCCGGTGTAGCCGTGGTCGTCACCGGTCGGCTGGCCGCCGCGGCAGGAGTCGCGGCCCTCTTCGTCACCCTTGTGCTGCCGTCCTGGCTGGCCGTCGTCGTGCTGACCTGCGCGCTGGCCGCGGCGCTGCTTCTCGATCTCGGCGCGGTGGGCCGAGCGCGGGATCTCGCGTTGGCCAGGGAACCGCTGACCGTGGTGCGGCTCGGTCGCTCCGTCGAGGTGGAAATTGTCGCGGTGAACACAGGCGCGCGGGTGCTGCGCGGAACACTGTGGGACGACTGGCCCGACAGCGTGCATGCCCGGAACCGGACGCACCCGGTGGATCTTGCGCCGGGCACCAAGGTCCGGTTCCGCACCACGCTCAGCCCGACCTACCGCGGCGACCGGGTCGCGGGTCAGGTCACCGTGCGGCTGCTCGGCCCGCTCGGGCTGGCGGGCAGGCAGAGCAGGCACAGCGTGCCCGCCCGGGTGCGCGCGCTGCCCGCGTTTCGCAGTGAACGGCTGCTTCGTTCGAAGGTCAAGCGACTGCAGCATCTCGAAGGCCGCAACGTGGCCGACCTGCGCGGGCAGGGCACCGAGTTCGACTCGTTCCGCGAGTACGTCGCGGGTGACGACGTGCGTGCCATCGACTGGCGGGCCACCGCCCGCGCCACCGACGTGCTGGTCCGTACCTGGCGTCCGGAACGCAACCGGCACATGCTCATGCTGCTGGATACCGGTCGGATCAGCGCGGGCCGAGTCAGCGAAGGCACCCGTCTGGACGCCAGTATCGAGGCGGCCCTGCTGCTCGGCGGACTCGCGGCCGCCGCGGGCGACTCGGTAGACCTGCTCGCCTTCGACCGGCATCCGCGCGCCGAGGTGCGCGGTGTCGGGGGAAAGGGCTTGCAGCTGAAGCTGATGCACGCGATGGCGGGGATCACCCCTGCCCTCGTCGACACCGACAGTTCCGGGCTGGTGCGCGCCGCGATCCAGCGGACGCGCCGCCGCAGCCTGGTCGTCTGGTTCACCGTTCTCGACGGCGCAGCGGTCGAGGAAAACCTGCTTCCAGTTTTGCCTGTTCTCGCGCAGCGTCATCGGGTTCTCATCGTCTCGGTCACCGACCCGGATGTCGCCGCGGCCGCCGCCCGTCGCGACACCCTTGCCGACCTCTACGCCGCGGCCACCGCCGAATCCGTGCTCGCCGAACGCGCCTTGGTCCAGGAATCCCTGCGCCGCCGCGGAATCGCGGTCGTCGCCGCTCCTCCTGAGCGCCTGCCCGAGGCACTAGCGGACGAATACCTGGAGCTCAAACAGTCCGGCGCCATGTAGTGACCCCCACACCCTCTCCGACGGCAAGTCCAGGGCATCCTGGCGCGAGCGCCGCTGAGCTGGTGCGGTTGGCCAGGAATTCGTTCCAGGCCTCCTGGACGCCGGTGCGACTGGACGATTCCTGCGCGAGATCGACGTGCGTCGCTGCGAACACCTGTACCTAACTCGTTCGCAGCGGTGGCGGCACCCGCAGCGGTGGCGGCGGGAATGATGGGAACATCGGCGGCGGCAGCACGCGACGCTGCCGTTCGGCGACGATCGCGCCCAGAATCTGCGGCGGCGGATAACCGGTCGGCGGCGCGACCCGCACCCGCTTGCACACCTCTGCCACGAGAGCTGTGCCCAAGTTGTGTTGTGCGGCGGGAGTCAGCGCGCGAAACCGCGTCAGATACTGCCGCACCGCCAGCGCCAGATCCTCCGGCAGCCCGGACAGGTCGAGCTGTGCACTCCAGCCGGTCAGCCACGGCGGCGCGACCGCGAGCGCGGGCGGAGGCAGCGCCCGCTGCGCGTGCACCACCACGGTGCCAGCGAGCACGTCGCCGACCCGCCGCGCGTTGGGCGAGCACATCGAGGTGAGCACCGCGATGGCGCCGAACCCGCCGAGCATCCAGAAGTCGACAGCTGCTCCGGCGAGGCCGCGGGTGAGCGCGTGTCGGAAGTCGACGGGTCCGCCGTCCGCTCGCACCACGCGCAGTCCGAGCAGCAGCTTGCCCAGCGTCCGCCCACGCCATGTGGTCTCACAGGCCACCGGGTAGCCGACCAGGACACCGACGATGGTGACCAGTACCGCCACGTCCAGCCAAGCCGAATCCACACCTGTGGGCAGCAGTACCGTCGCGATCACGAACAGGAGGGCGCACCCGAGTGCGAACTGGACAACCACGTCGATCAGAAACGCGGTGGCCCTGGTGGGGATCCGCGCGATCGGCAGCTCCAGGGCCACCGCTTCGCCGGTTGTGAACTCAGCCATCTCGATAGCATTCTTCCGACCGGCGGTAGTGGGAGGCAACCGAATGGACGTGGACGCGTACAGCTTGGCGCACCGGCGGGCGTGGGAGCGGCTCGATTACCTGTCCAAGCGGAACAGGTTGACCGGCGCGGAGGCGGACGAGCTCGTCATGCTCTACCGGCGCACGTCCCAGCAGCTGGCACGTTTGCAGTCGCACAGCCCTGACCCGGAGTTGATCGCCGGCCTGAGCGCGCTGCTGACCCGTGCGCGCGGCCGAGTGCTCGGGACGAGAGCGGACACCTGGCAGGAGGTCGGCCGCTTCTTCACCCATCGCTTCCCTGCGGCCCTGTACCGGGCGTGGCCCTGGTGGGTGGGCGTGGCCGCGGTGTTCCTGCTCGGGTCGGCGAGCCTGGCCGTCTGGGTAGACCGGTTCGATTCGGCGCGTACGGTTCTCGGCATTTCGGACGACACCGCGGACCTCACCGCGCCCGGCGGCGCGTTCGAGACGTACTACTCGGAGCATGCCCATGGCGCGTTCGCCGCACAGGTGTGGACGAACAATGCCTGGGTGACGGCGATGGCATTGTTCACGGGCGTGTTGATCCTCCCCGCCGTCTACCTGCTGTTCATGAACGCGCTGAATCTGGGCGTCACCGCGGGGTTGATGGCCGATGCGGGGCGGCTGGATTCGTTCTTCGGTTTCATCCTGCCGCACGGCACGTTGGAGCTGACTGCGGTGTTCGTCGCAGGCGGCGCCGGGCTGAAACTCGGTTGGACACTGATCGATCCGGGTCGGCTGAGCCGGGTGGAGGCGGTGGCCCGGCAGGGCCGGGCGACGGCGACGGTGGCGCTCGGGCTGGTTGGCGTGTTGCTGATGTGTGGCCTCATCGAGGGTTTCGTGACGCCGAGTCCGCTGCCCGCGCCGATCCGCCTCGCGATCGGGTTCACCGCCGAGGCGTTGTTCCTGGTCTACGTGTTCGGGGTCGGGCGCAGCGTGGTTTTGAATCAGGTCGGCGACACCATGGACCAGCCGAGTGACTTGCCTGCGATTTACCCCTAGCGAACAATCAGCACACCGTAGGTGGACATGGTCGGCCAATCGGCAGCAGCGTAAGGTCACGGATCGGTTTCGACATCCCCCATTGAGTTCCGCTGGCCGCAGCGAGTCGGGCTCGAGCTGCGGCCAGCGTTACCGTCAACTCTACACAACCGTTACCCCTACGCAACCCTCCCTGCCGAGGTCAAGCGCATAAAGCAGCAGGCCAGCAAACGCTGGCGACGCCTCGCCATTCCCCTGGCCAGCTAACCCGAGGCGTTAGCAGTGGCCACCGCTGTGGCAAGCAGATCACGCTCCGACGAAACCGTCGATACGCCTCCTGCGCGCAGGCCAAGAGGGTGTATCAGGCTTTTTCCAGAGCATTAGCTATCCCGGTTGAATAGACACCTCTATGGTAGAGGTTTTGCAAGTTCACCTGCGCGTTCACCTGTGGACGGTGACGATTGCTGAGTGTTGTTTCAATAAAAGCGACTCAAGGTTTGTTTAACGCTCAGTAAACAAGATGCATACTCGGCGAAACATGCCGTTGCCATGCTTGCGTCTTGTCAAGATCAAGAATAACCGGCTGCGAAAGGGTTCATGCGCAGCCACTCGAACCGGGTGTATCAGCACCTCGACCGCAACCATAATCAGGGGTGTGATCTTCGCCTCACTGCCTCTTCGCGACGGGGAGAGCCCCGCGAAACCGACACTGCCGCACGGCGTCACGAGACCAACGTCACACCTTGCCAAAGCGCCGAAGCGTGCTGACAAACCTCGTTCAACTCTGTCAGCGAATGCGCCCGCTCATACCCGCCCGCCCGTGCTTACGGCGATGCGTTCACTCACCCGGTTCGGCACCGTCCACAGCTGTGCACGCAGACAACTCCACCGCTGTGCACAACGAACCACCACACTTGTGCATCAATCGGCGGTGCCGCGATCGGCCGTGTGATATCCACAGCCCCCAACTCCTCCGCCATCCCCAGGCGCAACAGTGGCATCAACAATCTTGATCCACACCCATCCCCAAGCTGGTGAATACTTCCCCCGCCAGTCAGACGCACAACCAGAGCCGCGAACAAGTCTCCGCGGTTTCGTTCGCCTGCAGTGTCGTTGCGAACTCCCGGCACTGAATCCCGAAGCCACACACAGAGTTATCCACAGCTCCGACTGCCAGTCGGCCGAGGTCGCAGCGTCGGTATCCCGGACAAGTCGACCGATCGACGAAGGCCGGCAATCCCGAGAGCACTCACAGCGTCATCCACAGCGTCGACATGGCCGGCGCGCTCGGCAGCAGCGCCAGCGTGCAGGCCGCGAGGATGGTCGAAGGTAGACGCATCGGGGTCCTCCTTCGGCTCACTGCATCCGAGTGGTCACGCCGAAAACCGTATCGACATCCGAATCGACTGATCGGGCGTAGCACCGGCAACATCGATACGATGGCGCCATGAATGGAGTCCGGGCCCGCGTTCTGTCCAGCCTCGCCGGTCAGCTCGGTAACCCGCATGGCGTCCTCGGCAAGGGCGTCGCCTTCGTACTGAACCGCGGCAACAAGCGCGCCATCGCGGACGCGGTCGAGGCCACCGCCGTCGCAACGGGCGGAAGGGCCGCCGATATCGGATTCGGCGGCGGCGCAGGGCTTTCACTCCTGCTGAAACGCGTCGGCGACACGGGTGTGGTGCACGGCGTCGAGATCTCGCACGACATGCTGGCCCGCGCCCGCTCCGGCCACGCGGCCGACATCGGCTCCGGCCGACTGCGACTCGACGAAGGTTCGCTTACTGCGCTGCCGCTCGCGGACGACAGCCTCGACGCCGCGATCACGGTCAACACCATCTACTTCGTGGCGGACCTGACCGCCGCCTGTGCCGAACTCGCCAGGGTGGTCCGACCCGGCGGCCGTCTGGTGATCGGGATCGGCGATCCGGACGCGATGGCGAAGCTGCCATTCACACCGTACGGCTTCACCCTTCGTCCGGTGCCGGACGTACTCGCGGCACTGGAGCAGGCGGACTGCGCAGTCGAGCACCGACAGTTGGCGCATCTGCCGATCCCGCACCATCTTCTCGTCGCCACGCCCGCATAGCTCCTTACATCAGCGCACCGCCGTCGACCCGGATCTCCGTTCCGGTCATATAGCGTCCGTCGTCGGAGGCCACCATGGCGACCACCCCGGCGATGTCTTCCGGACTGCCGAGCGCCCCGCCATCGAGCCAGCCGGTCATCCGGGAAAACAGCTGCGGATCGAAACCCTCTGGCTGATCGCGGATGGACTTCGTGGTGATGCCGCTCGTGATACCCGCGGGAACGATGTTCACCGCGCGCAACCCCTGCTTCGCGTACTCCAGGGCGATCGCATGGGTGAAAGCGTTCACGCCGCCCTTG
Organism: Nocardia sp. NBC_00881; assembly: GCF_045207455.1. Taxonomy (NCBI): domain Bacteria; kingdom Bacillati; phylum Actinomycetota; class Actinomycetes; order Mycobacteriales; family Nocardiaceae; genus Nocardia; species Nocardia sp. NBC_00881. Next base: position 5,771,061 of record NZ_CP108798.1, on the reverse strand, counting down.
GACGCCGCGTAAGACGCGAGGTAGGGCGCCGCGCTGAAGGCCGCGGTCGAGGAGATGTTGACCACTACCCCGTGCCCGGTGTCCAGCAGTGCGGGCAGCGCGGCCTGGGTCATCAGGAAGGTCCCGGTGAGGTTCACCGTGATCACCTGATTCCACACCTCGAGCGGCATCTCGTGGGTGCGCGCAGGCCGCAGGATGCCCGCCCCGTTCACCAGCACATCGAGGCCGCCGAGGAATTTCAGCGCCTCCCCGGTGGCCGATCCGACCGACTCCGGGTCGGCGACGTTCACCTCGACCGTTCGCAATCGCTCGGTGGCATCGCATGCCTTCGCCGCGGTGGCCGCGAGGCCTGTCGCGTCGATGTCGGCGGCGACCAACTGTGCCCCCTCATCGAGCAGCCTCAGGGCGATGCCCTGACCGATGCCGGAACCCGCTCCAGTCACCACCACACGGCGGCCGTCATATCTGCGCATGCCAAAAATTAGAACAGGTTCTCATTGTGAGTCAAGCCACTTCCGTCGCCCGGCGACCGTCAGGTCAGAGCCCTTACTCCTGTGCGATTCGCAAGACCATTGCAGCCATCGCGGCACCGTAGGCATGACCAGTCGACTGGTGGGTAATTCGAGGTGCGTAACTGCCACCCCCGTTCGACAGGCTCACAGCGCTAGCCGCGATGGTGGCGACGCAGTTGCCACCCGTCTTCGGCGTCGAGTCGACGGTCACCGTACCGAGTGCGAGGAGGTCGAGCGCCGAGGGTCCCACCCGCGCGTCACCGATCAGACACCGACTATCGTTACGCTATCTGATGGCACGTTAAATGACGGGAAGGTAGCTATGGCGAACGCGAGGATGCTCGGTACCGTGCGTCGAGCGGGGGCCGCGATGCTGGTCGGAGGCACGCTGGTGACGCTGGCAATCGTCTCGCCCGAACCTGTCGTGGCCGTCACCGCAGACCGTTATTCACACGACCCTGCGGATCGGCGCGGCTACGGCGTGGGAGAGCGCGGCACGAGCAGCAATCACGGCGCGTACAGAGGCCGCAACGAAAGGCCCTGTCAGTACACCCCCGAGGGGGTTTGCACCGGAGGGCGCTGACAATCGCGACGCGAAGTGGTTGTCGCGCCCGAGCTGTCGGCGTGCTGGGTAGGCCGGCCGGACATGCCGTCGGGCGGTAGTGGCCTGCGGCTTCGGCCCGGGCTGCGGAGAAGTGGGTCACGAAGTGCGTGTGGACGATCATCTACGGCGCACGAAGGCAATGTGGACGGCGTCGACTTTACGGCAGGTATCAGTGCGTGATTGTCGGCGGCGCGCCATCAACAAGCCGTGTTGACACGAAAGGCCGCAAACCAGAGAAACCCTCTGACCTGCGGCCCTTTCGCACTATACTGTGGGCGAAGGGGGACTTGAACCCCCACGTCCCGAAGGACACTGGCACCTGAAGCCAGCGCGTCTGCCATTCCGCCACTCGCCCGAGCGACTGGGAGACAGTATCACGCCCCTATGCCGGACATGAAATCCCCATTTCAGAGCCCTGGCATGGAGGCTCGACGGGCACGGGAACCTGGGGTCGTCGCCAATAGTTACAGGTGTGGACGATCGTGGATATCATGCAATGAACGTGGTCGATGAGCGACACGCCATACTCGCGTGTCGTTGTTACGAATCAGGAAAGAGACGCTCACCGAAAGGAGGCCGAGATGGGCATCGTTTCGCGGTTCGAGCGTCGTCTGCAGGGCGCCGTCGGGGATGTCTTCGCCAGAGTGTTCGGCGGCAATGTCGTACCCCAGGAGGTGGAAGCGGCGCTGCAACGCGAGGCAGCCGATCACGTCCAGGATCTCGGCGGCGGCCATCTCCTGGCGCCGAACAGTTATGTGATCACGATCAACTCCTCGGATCACCAGCAACTGGATGCCGATCACGACCTCACCACCCGCGCGTTCGCCAAACATCTACAGGATTACATCCGCGAGCAAGGCTGGCAGACCTACGGCGAAGTACACGTGGCGTTCGAGGCATCACCTACGCTGCACACCGGACAGTTCAGGGCAAGTGGCCGCGTCGATCCGGACGCCGGGCACAGAGCCACAGCGGCTCGCGGCCCCGAATCACCGCCACAACGACCTGCAACCCCGCAACCAGGAGCTGGCCCCATGACGCAGAACTCAGGCTACGACCCGAGCCGTGAGCCCGCGGAGTCCGATCCACGCAACCGCGGGTACGCCCCACCGCCTGCTGGTCGCGGCGGTCCGCAGAACGGCGCGTACCGCGACGACTACGGCCGCGGCGGCGCGTACGCAGCGGATTACCAAGCGCCGGACGCCCAGCAGGGGTACGGCGACTACCAGAACGGCTACGACTACCAGCAGGGCGAGCGCGGCGGCTACGGCCAGCAACAAGGCTACGCCGAACCCGGCTACGGCCAGCCGGGCTACAACGACCCCGGCTACGGCCAGCAACAAGGCTACGCCGAACCCGGCTACGGCCAGCCGGGCTACAACGACCCCGGCTACGGCCAGCAACAAGGCTACGCCGAACCCGGCTACGGCCAGCCGGGCTACAACGACCCCGGCTACGGCCAGCAACAAGGCTACGCCGAACCCGGCTACGGCCAGCAAGGCCAAGGCTACGGCCAGCCGGGTTACGCCGACCCAGGCTACGGCGACCAGGCCTACGGCGATCAAGGCGGCTACGGCCAGGATGATCAAGGCGGCTACGGCCAGGCCTACTCGCAGCAGCCGGGCTACGGCGCGCAGCAGGGCTACGGCGGCGGCCAGGGTTACGGCGCCGCTCCAGCAGCCGGTTCCGGCTACTCCGCGACCCTGCAGCTCGACGACGGCAGTGGCCGGACTTACCAGCTGCGGGAAGGCAGCAACATCATCGGCCGCGGCCAGGACGCGCACTTCCGGCTGCCGGACACCGGTGTCTCGCGCAGGCACATCGAGGTGCGCTGGGACGGCCAAACCGCGATGTTGTCCGATCTCGGCTCCACCAACGGCACCCTGGTCAACGGTTCCCCCGTGCAGGATTGGCAACTCGCCGACGGCGATGTCATCCGCGCCGGACACTCCGAGATCCTGATCCGTATCCTCTGATCCCGTAAGCTCGCGGTGCAGGTCACGACATGGCTCTCGAGGATTCGTCGGTCGTATCGTGATCGAAATCGACCGACGGCCCTATGATGCTGCCAACACACGCGCGGCGCCGATACCGGGGCCGGCAAGACCAGCAGGCTGGTGGGGGTGGTCGAACCGCACCTACGGCACCGACATACACGGTCGAACAGGAGGTGGAGCGCCGTGCAGGGACTGATCCTGCAACTGACCCGGGCGGGGTTCCTTCTGCTGTTGTGGTTGTTCGTGTGGGCTGTGCTGCGCACATTGCGCAGCGACATCTACGCGGCATCCGGCATTCGGATACAGCCCAGGGCCGCACGCGGTTCCGCGGTGCTGCCCTCCTTCAGCCGGGGCCAGAAGGGCGCCAAATTTCTTGTGGTGACTCAAGGTTCACTCGCCGGCACCCGCATTTCGCTCGGCACCCAACCGGTGCTGATCGGACGTGCGGACGATTCCACGCTGGTACTCACCGATGACTACGCCTCGACCAGACATGCGCGGCTTTCTCCGCGTGGTGACGACTGGTACGTCGAAGATCTCGGCTCGACGAACGGCACCTACCTCGATCGCGCGAAAGTCACCACCGCGGTCCGAGTTCCGCTCGGCACGCCCGTCCGTGTCGGTAAAACAGTGATCGAGCTCCGATCGTGACACTCGTTCTCCGCTACGCAGCGCGCAGCGACCGCGGTCTCGTCCGTGGCAACAACGAAGACTCCGTGTATGCCGGAGCGCGACTGCTCGCACTCGCCGACGGCATGGGCGGCCACGCCGCGGGAGAAGTTGCCTCTCAGTTGATGATCGCCGCGCTCGCTCACCTCGACGACGACGAACCGGGCGACGATCTGCTCGGCAAACTCGACGCGGCGACCCGAGAGGGCAACGCGGCCATCGCCGACCAGGTCGAGGAAGAGCCCGAACTCGACGGCATGGGCACCACGCTGACGGCAATCCTGTTCGCGGGCAAGAAACTCGGCCTCGTGCACATCGGCGACTCGCGCGCCTACATGCTGCGCGGCGGTGAGCTCACCCAGATCACCAGGGACGACACATTCGTCCAGTCCCTGGTCGACGAAGGCAGGATCACACCCGAGCAGGCGCACACGCACCCGCAGCGTTCGCTGATCATGCGCGCGCTCACCGGCAACGAGATCGAGCCGACGCTGATCATGCGCGAGGCACGTGCCGGGGACCGCTATCTGCTGTGCTCCGACGGCCTCTCCGACGTGGTCAGCGACGAGACCATCGCGAACACCATGCGCGAGGGCACGACCGACGAATGTGCCGACCGGCTCATCGAACTCGCGTTGCGCAGCGGTGGTCCCGACAACGTGACCGTGGTCGTGGCCGACGTCATAGATCTGGACTACGGGCAGAGTCACCCGATCGTGGCGGGCGCCGCATCCGGCGTCGACGACGACGCACCGCCGCCGAACACGGCCGCGGGCCGCGCCTCCGCGCTGCGTCCGCCGCGCGCCGTACCGCGCAGAGCCACCGCCACGCCGGAGCCTCCCCCGAAAGGGAAGTCACACCGGCTGCGCTGGATCGTGCTCGCGGTGGCGCTGGTCGTTGCCGTCTGTATCGGACTTCTGGTCGGCTACAAGATGATTCGCAGCAATTACTACGTCGGCGCCGACGACGGTTCGGTGGTGATCCTGCGCGGGCTGCCTGGCTCGATACTCGGCTACTCGATTCACGACGTGAACCTGGTCGGCTGTGTTACCCGTAGCGGTGAACTCACTCTGGCCGAGCATCGCGACGACCTGCCGTCCTCCTGCAAGCCGCTCCAGGTCGGCGATCTGAAACAGACCGGCCGCGATCAGGTGGACAAGGGGTTGCCGCCGGGTTCGCTGGACAAGGCCAAGGACTCGATGACCTATCTCGCGCAGCGAGAACTGTTGCCGCCTTGCCCGGCCAAGGGATCGGTGCCGCAGCCAGGGGTCGTTCCGTCCACCGAGCCCGCGCCGCCGGGGCCCGCCGGCGTGCCGCCCGCCCCGACCACAGCGCCCGCGCCCGCGCCCGCCGAGGGTGACACCAGGGGCACCGAGATCAAAACGCCGACGAAGTCGGAGGCTCCTGCCTCGCCGTCGAGCACGTCGTCGAACCCCCAGACCGCGGGGGAGAACTGCCGGGTGACGGACTGATGTCCGCACCGTCACCGCCGTCCGCGGGGGCCTTTCCCAGTCCCCCGGGCGGATTCGCTCCCGCGCCTCCGCCCAGCACCAGACGCAATGCCGAACTGTTGCTGCTTGCCGGGGCGGCAGGGATCACTACAGCCTCTTTGTTTCTGGTCGAGGCCAGTCAGGAGCAGTCGATCACCTGGGAGATCGCCAAGTACGGTCTGGCGTATCTTGCGTTGTTCGGTGTCGCGCATCTGGCCGTGCGGCGATTCGCGCCGTTCGCCGACCCGCTGTTGCTGCCGATCGTCGCGCTACTCAACGGCCTCGGCCTCGTGTTGATCCATCGGCTCGACCTCGCCGATGAGCAGACCGCCGCCTACAACTCATGGGCGGTTCCCTCTCCCGACGCCAACCAGCAGATTCTATGGACCGCGTTGGGCACGGCCGTGTTCATCGTGCTGCTGATCGCGCTGCGCGACTACCGAACGCTGGCTCGCTACAGCTACACACTCGGCCTCATCGGACTTGTCGCACTGGCCATTCCGGCCATCCTGCCCAGCAGGTTCTCGGAGACCAACGGCGCGAAGATCTGGATTCGCCTACCCGGGTTCAGCATGCAGCCAGGTGAGTTCGCCAAGATCCTTCTGATCATCTTTTTCGCGTCCGTGCTGGTTGCCAAGCGCGATCTGTTCACCGCCGCCGGGCGCCATGTGCTCGGAATGGAGTTCCCCCGTGCCCGCGACCTCGGCCCGATCCTGGTGGTCTGGCTCGTCTGCATCGGCGTGCTGGTGTTCGAGAAGGACCTCGGTACGTCGCTGTTGATCTTCGGCACCGTCCTGGTGATGTTGTACATCGCCACCGAGCGGGTCGGCTGGCTGATCATCGGAAGCGGGCTGCTCGCGCTCGGCTTTTTCTTCGCCTACCAGCTGTTCGGTCATGTCCGGGTCCGGGTGGAAACCTGGCTACACCCATTCGACGACTACAACAACACCGGCTACCAGATCTCGCAGTCGCTGTTCGGCCTGGCCACCGGCGGCCTCGCGGGCACAGGGCTCGGGAGCGGCAGGCCAAACCAGGTGCCATTCGCCAAGACCGACTTCATCGTCACCACGATCGGCGAGGAACTCGGGCTGATCGGGCTCGCCGCGGTGCTCATGCTGTTCCTGGTGTTCGTGGTACGCGGCCTTCGCACGGCGCTCGCGGTGCGCGACAGCTTCGGCAAGCTGCTCGCGGCCGGCCTGTCGTTCACCATCGCGATCCAACTGTTCGTAGTGGTCGGCGGCGTCACCAAGCTGATTCCGCTGACCGGTCTCACCACGCCGTTCATGTCCTACGGCGGCTCCTCGCTGCTCGCCAACTACGCGCTACTCGCGTTGCTGATCAAAGTGTCGGACGCCGCCCGGGCGCCTGCCCCGGTGCGCAAGAAGGAACCAGCACCGATCGCCGACGCGCAGACCGAGCTGCTGCGCCGCGACGCGGCACGACCGGAAGCGGGGCCCGCGACGTGAACACTCCGCTACGCCGAGTCGCGGTCGCGGTGATGCTGATGATCGTCGCTCTGCTGCTGAACGCCACCTACGTTCAGGTGATCAAGGCCGACGATTACCGCAACGATCCGCGCAACTCGCGGGTGCTGCTCGACGAGTATTCCCGCCAGCGCGGGCAGATCTCCGCGGGCGGCACTGTGCTGGCCAGCTCGGTCGCCACCGACGACCGCTACAAATACCTGCGCACCTACCCGACCGACCCCGAGGCGTTCGCGCCGGCCACCGGCTTCTACTCGATGCAGTACGGCAGCACGGGACTGGAGCGGGCCGAGGACGCGCTGCTGAACGGGTCCGACAGTCAGCTGTTCGGCAGCCGTCTGGTCGACCTCGTGTCCGGCCGGGATCCACGCGGTGGCAACGTGCTCACAACGCTCGACCCGGTGATGCAGCAGGTCGCCTACAACCAGCTGACCAGCAAGGGTTACACCGGCTCGGTGGTGGCGATCGAGCCGAGTACCGGCAAGATTCTCACCATGGTGTCCACGCCGAGCTACGACCCGAACGTGCTCTCTGGGCACGACGGCGCGCGCGGGACCGAGGCATGGGAAAACCTGAGCTCGGATCCGCACCATCCGATGTTGAATCGGGCTATCTCGCAGACCTACCCGCCCGGCTCCACGTTCAAGGTGGTGGTCACCGCCGCCGCGCTGGCCAATCGCACCGCCACCCCGGAGGACCAGTTCACTGCGGCGCCGAATGTCACGCTGCCCGGCACCACTACCACGCTGGAGAACTACAACGGCTCCACCTGCGGGCCCAACCCGACAGCCTCGCTCTACGACGCGTTCCGGCTGTCCTGCAACACCGCGTTCGCCGAACTCGGGGTCAAGGTGGGCGCCGCGAACCTCAAGGACGAGGCGGCCGCATTCGGCATCGGCCCGCACCGCGGCATCCCGATGCCGGTAGCAGAGAGCACCGTCGGCACGATCTCGGACGACGCCGCGCTGGCCCAGAGCAGCATCGGCCAGCGGGACGTGGCGTTGACCCCGCTGGACAACGCGGTCGTCGCGGCGACCATCGCCAACGGCGGCGTCCGGATGGAGCCCTACCTGGTCGATCAGCTACAAGGCCCCGACCTGAGCGAGCTCTCCAAGACCAAGCCGGTCTCAGTCGGGCAGGCGGTCAGCGCCCAGGTAGCGTCGACCGTGACCAACCTGATGATTGCGTCGGAGAACAACACCGCCGGAGGTGGCCAGTCCCGCTATCAGATCGCGTCCAAGACCGGCACCGCCGAACACGGGTCCAACCCGCGCAAAACACCGCCGCACGCTTGGTACATCGCGTTCGCCCCCGCACAGAACCCGAAGATCGCCATCGCGGTGATCGTGGAAGACGGCGGGGATCGGGCGCTTGCCGCGACCGGCGGCTCGGTGGCCGCGCCGGTGGCCCGCGCGGTCCTGGACGCGGGTCTTCGAGGGGGCTGAACGATATGGATGTGCGAGTGAAGGTACGGGGACCTCGATGCTGAACAACGGTGCGATGATCGCCGACCGGTACCGGCTGCAAAGACTGATCGCGACCGGCGGCATGGGCCAGGTCTGGGAAGCCCTGGACACCAGGCTGGACCGCCGGGTCGCGGTCAAGGTGCTCAAGTCGGAGTTCTCCGCCGACCCGACGTTCCGGCATCGATTCCGCACCGAGGCGAAGACCACCGCCCAGCTGAATCACCCCGGTATCGCCGGTATCTATGACTACGGCGAGACGATCGACCCGCAGGGCAGCGAAACCGCCTACTTGGTGATGGAATTGGTCCAGGGCGAGCCACTGAACACGGTGCTCAACCGGCTCGGCAGACTGTCGGTGGCCCAGGGCTTGGACATGCTGGAGCAGACCGGGCGCGCGCTGGAGGTGGCGCACCGCGCAGGTGTGGTGCACCGCGACGTGAAACCGGGCAACATCCTGGTGACACCTACCGGCCAGGTGAAGATCACCGACTTCGGCATCGCCAAGGCGGTAGACGCTTCCCCGGTGACCAAGACCGGCATGGTGATGGGCACCGCCCAGTACATCGCGCCCGAGCAGGCGGTCGGCGAGGACGCCACCGCGGCAAGCGACGTGTATTCGCTCGGCGTGGTCGGCTACGAGGCGCTGGCCGGGCAGCGGCCCTTCATCGGCGACGGCGCGATCACGGTGGCGATGAAGCATGTTCGGGAGACTCCGCCGCCGATGCCGTCCGATCTGCCCGGCAACGTCCGCGAGCTGATCGAGATCACCATGGCCAAGGAGCCAGGGCGCCGCTATGCCCGCGGCGGTGAGTTCGCCGACGCGGTCGCCGCGGTTCGCGCGGGCCGCCGCCCGCCGCCGCCGAGCGGCTCCCATCCCGCCACGCCCATCACCGGAGCCACTCGGGTGCTGCCGCCGGGGCCCACCGCTGTCATTCCCTCCACAGCACGTGATTTCGACGGTGCAACGGTGCGCTACTCGACACCTGCGGCTGGGGCGATCGGCGCGGCCGGCCATGCAGGTGCGGCGGCCGGGGCGCCGGCGACTGTGATGAGCCACGGCACCGGCGGCAGTACCCGGCCTCCCGATGACGGCAAGCGATTCACCGCGACGCAGAAGTGGTTCGCCGGGCTCGGCATCGGCGCCGTCCTGGTCGGTGCCCTCACGCTCTACCTGCTGTTCGGCGGTGACACCAATCCGAATTCGACGCCGTCGCCGACCGCGACGACGGTGCCGAGCCCGAAGCCGGTGCCGCCGGTGGTCACCACGACCACCCCCAAACCCGCACCGCCGCCGGTGGTCACGACCGCCCCCGAACCGACAACCACCGAGCCACCGACTACGACCCCGGAGCAGACGACGACCACGCCGCCGCCGAGCACCACGGCACCGAGCACGACGAAGCCGACCACGACCGCGCCGACCACCACAACGCGGGCACGAATTCCGACCTTCGACTTACCATTTCCGGAGATTCCTGGTGCCCGAGTACCCTCGGTCACTCTCAGCGCGCCCGCTACTCCTTTGCAAGGACAACCATGACGACCCCGAAGAATCTCTCCTCCCGCTACGAGCTGGGTGAGATCATCGGGTTCGGCGGAATGTCCGAGGTGCACAAGGCGCGCGATCTCCGGTTGAGCCGAGACGTGGCGATCAAGGTACTGCGCGCCGACTTGGCGCGCGATCCCACGTTCTACCTGCGGTTCAAGCGCGAGGCGCAGAACGCCGCCGCGCTCAACCACCCGGCTATCGTCGCGGTCTACGACACCGGCGAGGCCGAGGTGGACGGCGGTCCGCTGCCGTACATCGTGATGGAGTACGTGGACGGTGACACGCTGCGCGACATCGTCCGCGGCAAGGGCCCGCTGCCGCCGCGGCGCGCGATGGAAGTTGTCGCCGATGTCTGTGCCGCATTGGATTTCAGCCACAAGGCCGGAATCGTGCACCGCGACATGAAGCCCGCGAACATCATGATCAACCGGGCCGGCGCCGTGAAAGTGATGGACTTCGGCATCGCCCGTGCGATCGCCGACAGCTCCAACCCGATGACGCAGACCGCCGCGGTCATCGGGACAGCACAGTATCTTTCGCCGGAACAGGCCCGCGGCGAAACGGTGGACGCGCGTTCGGATGTCTACTCCGTCGGCTGCGTGTTGTTCGAAATACTCACCGGGGAACCGCCTTTCACCGGCGACTCGCCAGTCGCGGTCGCCTACCAGCATGTCCGGGAGGACCCGCGGCTGCCCTCGCACGTGTACTCGAGCGTGCCACGCGAACTCGACTCCGTCGTGCTCAAAGCGATGAGCAAAAACCCGGCCAACCGGTACCAGACCGCGGCCGAGATGCGCGCCGACCTGATTCGGGTGCTCGGCGGCCAGAAGCCGAGCGCCCCGATGGTGATGACCGACGAGGACCGCACCACCATCATGGGTGCGGATGAGCCCCCGCCGCGCAGCTACCGCACCATCGAGCGCAACGACGACACCGCAGAGCAGGATCCGGCCGATCATTCCAATCAACGCCGCACCGCCTACATCGCGATCGGTGCCGCCGCCGCGATCGCGGTGGTGTTCGCGCTGTTCTGGGTGTTGCTCGGCCCGGGAAGCAGACCGGACCAGGTAGCCGTTCCCGACATGTCGAACAAATCCTCCCAGCAGGCGCAGGACGCGCTGCAGAAGCTCGGGTTCACGGTCGCGATCCAGCAGAAGCCGGACAGCAAGGTCGCGACGGGCAATGTGATCGCCACTCAGCCGCTCGGCGGCTCGCGGATCGACAAGGGCAGCACCATCACGGTCCAGGTCTCCACCGGTCCGGCGCAGGTTCAGGTGCCGAAGCTGACGGGCCTGTCGCAGCAGCAAGCCGAGCAGGAACTCAACGCCAAGGGTCTGCGGTTGAACTCGAACGTCGACCGCAAGCCATCGAGCACCGCGGAGAAGGACACGGTGATCGAGCAGAACCCATCGCCGGGTTCGAAGGTCGATGTCGATTGGGAAGTGGTCGTTACCGTCGGCACAGGCCCCGAGGCGGTTCGCGTTCCCTACGTCGTCGGACAGCAAATCGATGTCGCCGAACCGAACATCGAGGGCAACGGCTTCAAAGTGCTCGTCCAAGAGGTGCAGTCGTCGAAGCCGAAGGGCGAAGTGATCGCGTCCAGCCCTTCGGGCGGCAGCACGGCGGACAAGGGATCCACGGTTACCGTGCAGGTGTCCGCGGGCGATCTGAGGATGCCTTCATTGATCGGTCTCACGGTCTCGCAGGCGGTGGACAAGCTCCGCGCGGAGGGCTGGACCGGCAGCACGAGCCAGATCAGTCAGTCCCCGCAGGGCACATTCGACGCGGGCAACGTGGGCCGGGTCCTCAGCCAGCAACCGTCCGCCGGAAGTTCGGTCCAGAAGAATGGGTCCATTGTGATCGGCGTAGGAGTTCTCGGCCCGCCGTGAGTGGTCTCGTCGTTTCCGTGGGGTCGTCGTCCTCCGCGGAAACGTCTGGTATCGAGAAAAACGAGACCACTCGGTGTGAAAATGCGGGAGAATGAGCGTGCTTCATCCCAATCAGCGCAGCTGAGCACGAGGAGGTAGCTCATGACCACCGCCAGGGACATCATGAAACCCGGCGCACAGTGGATCTCCAAGGACGAGACCGTCGAGAAGGCCGCCAGCATCATGGCCGAGCTCGGCGTCGGATCCCTGGTCATCTCGGATGAGAACGAGCGGATGTGCGGCATTGTCACCGACCGCGACATCGTTGTGAAATGTATTGCCCAGGGTCGGTCCCCGGGCACCACTCGGGTCGCCGAGCTGTGCGAGGCGACGCCGCGCTGGGTCGACGCCAACGCCGACATCGAGGTCGTGCTCGACGAGATGGAAAGTCACCGGGTCAAGCGCATCCCGGTAATCGAGAACAAGCGACTCGTCGGCATGATCAGCGAGGCGGACCTGGCCAGACATCTGGACGACAATCAGCTCGGCGAGTTCGTGACCGCGGTCTACGGACGGCCGTAGGTTCTAGGACAGGTCCAGGTGGCGGTTCATCGACTCGCCGCCTGGGCCGGTTCGACCACCTCGCCAGAATGAGGTAGCTCCGAGCGGGCTGTAGCTCGTCGTCACGGACAGGCATCGGCCGGGAAATACGCGACTAGTTGCGTCGCGGTGTTCGAGCACCTGAAACGTCGCTGTACGACGCATTCCGATCAACCGATCCGCCGATCGGCATTGTTCGCTTTCGGCAGGTAGCGCAGCACGGCGACATCGCCCACTCGGGTAACGTCCGCGAGCCGCATTCTGCGGTGCGGCGCGCCCGGGTAGTCGGCGGCGGCGAGGAAGCGCGGGGCCGTGACGTCGCCGACCAGGATCGGGGCGACGGCCAAGTGCAGCTCGTCGGCCAGATCGGCGGCGAGGAAGGCGGTGTGGACGCGGGTGCCACCCTCCACCATGAGACGGGCGATGCCACGACGACCGAGGTCGTCCAACAACATACCGAAGTCGAGGTCGGCGCCGAGGCTCATCACCTCGGCCAGGCCGGCCAACCGATCGGTGAGCCGCGCTGCGCCCGCGTCGGTGGTATAGGCGAGTTTGCCGCCGCCGTGGTGCCAGAACCGCAAGTCGGGGTCCAGGTCGCCGCTCGCCGACACCGTCACCTTGAGCGGATACTCCGGTTTGCCCGCCGCCAGACGCGCGGCCCTGCGGTCGGCGCTGTCCACAAGCAGCCGTGGGTTGTCGCTGCGCAGGGTCTGCGCGCCGACGAGGATCGCGTCGGAGTCCGCGCGCACCTGGTCCACGCGATCGAAGTCCGCCGCGTCCGAGAGCCGCAGCCGCTCAGGGCTCGCGTCATCGATGTACCCGTCGACGCTCACCGCGACCGACAGCAGCACATGCGGACGGGTCACTGCAGCACCAGAGCGGCGACCTCCGCCTCCAGTCTCTCCACCAGCCCCTCGGTCGGACGCTCACCGCACACGCCGAGCCAGTTGGCGAGCATGCGGTGCCCGCCCTGAGTCAGCACCGATTCGGGATGAAACTGCACGCCATGGATCGGCAGGGTGCGGTGGCGCATGGCCATCACGATCCCACTCTCGGTGCGTCCGAGCACCTCGATCTCCTCCGGCAGGGTGTCCTCGACAACCGTGAGCGAGTGATACCGAGTGGCAGTGAACGGGTCGGGCAAACCTGCCAGCACGCCGGCGCCGATGTGGAACACCGAACTCGTCTTGCCGTGCAATAGTTCCGGGGCTCTGGTGACGGTCGCGCCGAACGCCGCACCGAACGCTTGATGGCCCAGGCACACGCCGAGCAGCGGAATGTTGTGCTCGGCGCAGGCACGCACCAGAGCGATGCTGGCCCCAGCGCGGTCCGGGGTGCCCGGCCCGGGGCTGATCAGGATGCCGTCGAAATCGCGCACGACCGCGTCGACGTCGGACAGGTTCGGATCGTCGTTGCGCCAGACGACGGCGTCGACACCGAGCTGTCCCAGGTACTGCACCAGATTGAAGACGAAGCTGTCGTAATTGTCGACGACCAGAACACGCATGGCAACGAGATTACGTCCCCGCCCGGCACCACGTCGCATCCATTAGCAGTTGGGATAGCCTAGAGGCACACCGGAGGGCGCCGGAGCCTCGTCCCCAGCGGCGAGTGGGCTCGGCAGACCATCGAACTGAATCCGCCCTGCTGGTACCGACCTGTACGCCGAACACGAGGGACGTCATGCCCAAGTCGAAGGTCCGTAAGAAGACCGACTATACGATCAACCCCGCCAGCCGGACCCCGGTGAAGGTGAAGGTAGGACCGTCGCCGGTCTGGTACGTCGCCATCATGCTCGGGTTCATGCTGGCCGGGCTTGTCTGGCTGCTCGTCTACTACTTGGCCGCCGAGCACATCAGCTGGATGAACGACCTCAATGCGTGGAACTTCCTGATCGGATTCGGCCTGATGGTCGTCGGGCTGATCATGACGATGCGATGGCGCTGATCCCGGATTACAGACGTGTCATTCATGCACACCTGTGGATGAGCCTGTGGACAACTCGAGGAGCGATTGGGGAGCGGCCTTGATTCCTGAGCCCGGGGGCCCTGTACCACGCGATGCCGAGACCCGCATCGCCTGGACCACCCCAACCCCGGCACTCGTCGCTGTCACGGTCGGCGGCGTCATCCTGGCCAGTGCCGCGATCCTCGGCACCGACGCCGCCAGCCGCCTGCTCGTCGGGCTCGCGGCGGTCGGCCTGCTCGCCCTTGCCGGGCTCGGCTTCCGGCAGAGGCCACGACTGTCCGTGTTGCCCGGCGCGGAGCCGCGCCTGGTGGTCCGCACCCTGACCGGACCCGACGAGTACGCCCGCGATCAGATCCTCCGCGCCAGGGTGATCAGCTACCGCCGCCTCGGACGCAAGGTGCCGATGCTGGAACTCGACGTCCAGCATGCGGACGCCGAGCGACTGCTGATCTTCGGCCGCTGGGATCTGGGCGTCAATCCCGAATTTGTGTACCGCGACTTGGTCGCGGCCCTGCGCCTGTCCGAGGACAAGACCAGCTGAATCCGCAGCCGCGGATCGACGACGAACCACGGCGTACTGCACATGCGGATGTTTCACGTGAAGCACGAATTCCCGGTCAGGAAGTCAGTGTCACCGCGGTCGCGCCTACCACCGATAACGCCACGATCGCCACGACAGCCACTGCCACCCAACCGATTATCCGGGCGGTTTCCTGGGATTTGGCCCGCAACCAGCTCGGCAGAAACAGGATGCCGAGCGTCGCGAAAGTGCCTGCGGCCAGACCGCCGAGGTGTCCCCAGAGCGAGATTCCGGGCAGAGAGAAACTGATGAAGACGTTGATGCCGATGATGATCAACATCTGATTCGGATTCTGCCGCAAACGGATCAGGATGACTGTGATCGCGCCGAACAGGCCGTACACCGCACCGGACGCGCCTGCCGTCACAGTGTTCTGCGCCAACGCCATGACAGCGGCCGAGCCACCGAGCAGCGAGACCAAATACACCGAGAGATAGCGCAGCCGCCCGAGCGCCAGCTCAGCGTCTCGGCCGACCACATACAGCGCGAACATGTTGAGCAGCAGATGGATCGGACCGTAGTGCAGGAATCCGGAACCGAGTACCCGCCACCACTCACCGTCCGCGACGGCAGGCGCGAAGAGCACCCAATCGAGGAACAGCGATGAGCCGCGCTGATTGTCCATCAGGCTCTCCGACTGCGCCGCCGTGATCGCGAAGACCACTACGTTGATCGCGATCAGGGCATAGGTCACATACGGCATCGACGCCCTTGTCGCCGTCTGAGCGCCGGCGACCGTGCGCACCGGTGCCGCGCTGCGCTGGTCTTGGCGCAGGCAATCCACGCAATGCTGACCGACCGCCGCGGGACGCAGGCACTCCGCACAGGACGGCCGTCCGCACCGCGTGCAGGCCAGGCCGGTCGGGCGATTCGGGTGGCGGACACACGTCGGTGCAGGCGGCTGGGGGTTCATACTCTCATTCGATCGTGATATTGGTGATGACGACAGGGTCGAGCGGACGGTCGTTGCGATCGGTTTTGGTGGTCGCGATCGCGTCGACAACTTTGCGCGAATCCTCGTCGACCACTTCGCCGAAGATCGTGTGCTTGCGGTTCAGGTGTCGCTGTGGGCCGACCGTGATGAAGAACTGCGAGCCATTGGTGCCCGGTCCGGCGTTGGCCATCGCCAGCAGATAGCCGCGGTCGAAGCGCAGTTCCGGGTGGAACTCGTCACCGAACTCGTAGCCCGGACCGCCACGGCCGGTGCCGGTGGGATCGCCGCCCTGAATCATGAAGCCGTCCATAACCCGGTGAAACAGGGCGCCGTCGTAGAAGGGGCCGGTGCGCCCCCCGCTGGCGTTCGCGGTGGTGTAGGTTGCCGAACCGTCGGCGAGCCCGATGAAATTGCGAACCGTCTTGGGGGCGTGGTTACCGAAGAGCGAGATCTTGATATCGCCCTGATTCGTGTGCAGCGTTGCCACGGATGTCTGATTCGGTGAGGTCACGCCGCCCATCGTGCCACGATCGTCGGCGAAGGCGGGAAACTGGATGGGACCGCGCTGTGAGCTGGGCCTCCTGCGCGAATCGCCGGGCTGTGCCAGAGTGGTCCAATGACCTCGGGGCGCCTACATGTCTCTGCACGTTCGCGTAATCGGCTCATCGTCACGGCAGCCGTCGCGCTGGCGGGTGCTGTGGCCTGGTTGGTACGCAACCGGCGGCCCCAGCCGCCGGAACCCGCCCCCGCGCCGCCGCGGATCGGCTATTCCCGCAATGGCTCCGCGCCGACGCCCTTGACGGGAGCCGGCGCGGAGAACGGCCGCTGATGCTGGAGTCGCAGGTCAGCGGCTAACCGTCTTTTTGTACTGACGCAGGGCGAGCGGCACGAAGGCCACCAGGATCACTACCACCCAGATCAGCGAGGTGGCCACCGGGTGCTGCATCGACCAGGCATCCGACTTGGGCGCCAGCGGGCTGGTGTTGCCGAACAGGTCCCGCGTCGCCTGGGTGAGCGCGGATACCGGGTTCCATTCCGCGACCACCCGCAACATGGTGGGCAGCTTGTCACTGGGCACGAACGTGTTGGCGATGAAGGTGAGCGGGAAGACCACCATGAAGCTCGCGTTGTTGAATACCTCCGGCGCCCGCACCAGTAGCCCGACCACGGCCATGATCCAAGACACCGCGTACGCGAACAGCAACAACAGCACGTACGCCACCACCGCGTCCAGGAACGAGCCGCGAATCCGCCAGCCGACGACCAGACCGGTCAGCGACATCACCGTCAGGCTGACCACGTTGATCACCACGTCGCTGAGGGTGCGGCCGACCAGCACCGCCGAGGAGGCCATCGGCAGCGAGCGGAAGCGGTCGATAATGCCCTTCTGCATATCCTCGGCCAGGCCGGCGCCGGTGAAGGTGGCGCCGAACACCACGGTCTGGGCGAAAATGCCGGCAATGAGGAACTCGCGATAACCGCCGGAGAGGCCGGGCACGTCGATGGCCGCGCCGAAGATGTACGCGAACAGCAGCACGAACATGATCGGCGAGAGTGTCGAGAAGATCAGGACGTCGGGTACCCGCTTGATCTTGATGACGTTGCGCTTCGCGATGGTCAGGCTGTCGCTGACCACGATCGACAGTCGTTCTCCCATCGAGAGTCGTTCCAGGACAGGGGCCGCCGCGGTCATCGGGTCGTTCCTTCCGTAGCTTCCAGCTTGTCGTTCGCGGCTCGGCCGTCACCGTTGGTCAGCGCCTCGGCCTCGTGGCCGGTGAGGGTGAGGAAGACGTCGTCGAGCGAAGGACGCCGCAGACCGACGTCGTGGATCTGCACGTTGTGCTCCGCCAGCTTGCCGACCGCCTCGACCAGCGCCTGCGATCCGTCGGAGACCGGAATGGTAATCCGGCGCAGGCCCGGCTCGAGGTGGATCTCACCGTCGGCCAGGCTCTTCAGCGCGGTCTCGGCGGTCGCGAGATTGTCGGCGTGGTCGACGGTGAGTTCGATGCGGTCGCCACCGACCAGGGTCTTGAGTTCGTCCGCGGTGCCCTTGGCGATCACCTTGCCGTGATCGATCACCGCAATGGAGTCGGCGAGCCGGTCGGCCTCCTCCATGTACTGCGTAGTGAGCAGCAGTGTGGTGCCGCCCGCAACCAATTCCTCGATGACATCCCAGAGATCGAGGCGTGCACGGGGATCGAGCCCGGTGGTCGGCTCGTCGAGAAACAGTACCGGCGGGTTCGCGACCAGCGCGCCCGCGAGGTCCAGGCGACGTCGCATGCCGCCGGAATAGCCCTTGACCGGCCGGTCCGCGGCGTCGGTCAGCCGGAACCGCTCGAGCAGCTCGCGTGCGCGTTCTTTACTCCGCTGCACGCCCATGTGATACAAACGTCCCACCATTTCCAAATTCTCGAAACCGGTGAGGTATTCGTCGACGGCGGCGTATTGACCCGACGCGCCGATCTGTGAGCGCAGTGCCTGGGGCTCGCGCAACACATCGATTCCCGCGACAGTCGCGCGACCCGCGTCCGGCACCAGCAATGTGGTGAGCACTCGGACGGTAGTGGTCTTGCCTGCACCGTTGGGTCCGAGCAGCGCGGTAACGGTCCCCTCCGGAACCGTGAGGTCTAGGCCGTCGAGGGCGACCAGCTGGCCGTATCGTTTGACCAGACCCTCGGCGACTATTGCGTCGGGCATGATTCTCCTGAGGTTTGTGAGTTTTCGATGTCGGGGACCTGCGGCGCCAGGAGCTTCCAGCGCCGACCGATTCGCTGGATCGGTTGACCGGCCGATACCCGAGTCAGTATTGCTGCGTCCACCGACAAATTCATCCGATTTGTTCGACTCGTTGGCCATGGCTGAACGCCTGAGTGGCGAGAAAGGCCGCATTCCGATCCAGGCCGTGCTCGGAGGTACCGGATCGGAATGCGACCGTTTCCATGATCCGATGTGCCCGCGTGCCGGGTCGTCGGTACTGGACTACCCGATTCGGCACCGACCGATACTCGCGTCGGGTGCGCTCAGGCAAAACATGACAGGCCGAGCGGGTGGGCTCAGTCGATGTGGTCGATTCGGTGGACGCGAACACATGTTCGCATCGGGGTACGACAGGTTTCGCCGTCGCGACATGCAGTGACTATGCGACACCCGGTGCCGATCGGCCCGATTTACGCGCAGACAGCGTATTTCCGGCCGCGACACACACCACACGCGGCGACTGGTCGGCGTGTTTTCACGTCGGTCTCAGCACCGAGATCACACCGAAGCAATACCGAACAGCCTGCTCGTGAATGCTTTTGGCAAACAATAAGCCACCCCACGCGAGCAGGGGGAACTGTTGGTTGATCAGCCGTTCCTGCTACCAGTCGTTCAGAGGTAGTCCGACCCGAAAAACTTGAAAAAGTGGCAAGCCCCACGCACGCGCAATCGCAGATCATCGAGTAGCATCATTCACGTCGGCCCCTCCCCCCCGGGCCGACCCTACGCGGGCCTCGGCTAACTCCCCCCCTTCGCCGAGGCCCGCTCCCCATTTCTTAACCAGGTCAAGCGTATTCCGGCCGGTCGGCTTCCGGCAGCACGGACCGCCACGCCGCGGCCGACCTCAGGTCACGCACCTGGCTCGCTGTCGCGAGCAAAGGACGGTCTCGCGCCCACCGGTGCCGTGTCTCCGAGTCCACGGAGTCCCACAGCGGGACCAGTTCTGCCACCACTTCGCCGAACAACTCGAAGGTCCCGCCGAGCGCGATATGCACGCCCGGCGAACTCGGCGCATCAATGTCCAGCCCACGTACGGCGGCTATCGCGGTCAGCAATCGCTGCAGGATCGCCTGCGGCCAGCCCGACGCGCGGGCCACGCGCACCAGCCAGCCGAGGGTGGCGGCCAGCACATGGATGTCCTCGATCGTGCGGAACGGCTTCAGGTAGTCCAGGTATCCGTCGCCGGCAAGCACCCGCACCGGCACCTCGGTCAGCTGCACCGATGCGTGCGCGACCTCCGGCGCGAACGGAAGCGCGGGCTGATCCGTCATTCGCACCCCTGTTTCCTTCGCGTCGACCATAGTGGCGCGCAATCGATTCCGCCCCTCTGACGCCGTGCCGACGCTCGCGATCACAACCAGCCGCTGAGCGAGCACCCCCATGGTCGCGAACGACTTCGTACCGTTCACCAGCCACACACCGTCGCGTTCGGTGAGCGTCGTGCGGATCGCCGACGGATGGCCGCCGCCTTCCTCCGTCGCGCACATCGCGACGAGCTCGTCGTGCGGCAGATCCGGGATCAGCGTATGCAATGCCTCCTGATAGCCGGACAGGAACGCAAAGCCGAGCCGGTCGGCCCCGAATCCGGCTGCGACAGCGACATCGACCGGCCGCTCGAACCGGTTCGCGGCCACCTGATGGCGTATCCACGCGGCGGCGATATCGTCGAGCGGGGCGGTCGCCATGGGCTCGGTCAGCAGGAAGTCGAGCAGAGAATCCACCTCAGCACGGTAACCCGAGCGCGCGCCGGTGCTGCCGGATCACCTACCACGGCAGGGCCTGCCGGATTCGGCTGCGCAGGTCCATGCCTCGGATGGATCCGACACTCGGTCGCTGGTAACCCGATGGCGATCCCGGCGCTGCGCAGGCGAAATTCCCGAGCAAGCCTGTATCACTGAGTGGTCCACCACGGCGGAAGGAGCCTGACCCGTGCCGAAGCCGGACGAAAGCCGCAGAAAGGAACTCTTCGACACCGAAGCCAGGCTGGCCTGGGTACTCGCTGCGCTCGCCGGCCTCATCGGTGCGGCGGCGTTCATGCATACTGCCGGCTATTTCGTCACGTTCATGACGGGCAACACCGAACGCGCCGTGCTCGGATACTTCCACGACGAGCCCGACCTGGCGGCCGCGGCAGCGGGACTGCTGATGTCGTTCCTGGCCGGTGTCGTGGTCGCGTCGTGGTGCCGCAGGCGCTACTGGTCCGGGCATCCGCATGGCCCCACCCTGCTCACCACCCTCTGTCTGGCGATCGCCTCAGCCGTGGACGCCATCCAGTACCAGGCGGGCACCGATCGGATCGACCTGGTGCCGATCATGTTCGTCGCGTTCGGTGTCGGGGCGCTCAACACTTCGTTCGTGCAGGACGGTGAGGTGTCGGTGCCATTGAGTTACGTCACTGGGACGCTGGTCAAGATGGGCCAGGGCATCGAGCGCCACGTCAGCGGCGGCGACTACGCCGACTGGCTCGGATACTTCCTGCTCTACGCGAGCTTCGCGCTCGGCGCCCTGCTCGGTGGACTGCTGAGCATGCTGGTGGCGGGCTGGGCCATGCTGATCACCGCTACCGTCGTCTGCCTGATCGTCACCGCATACACCTATGCGCACCTGGACCGGCACGGACCACTTACCCAGTGAAGTCGTCGGGCTGCGCTTGTCGGTGTCCGCGGATACGGTGGCCCGCGTGGAGAATATCGAGGACGAAGCCACCGCGTTCGCCGCGCTCGTCGTGCAACACCTGTCCGCGCTCGGCGAGAACGACGTCGAGTACCACCAGGACGAGTTCGCGCTACACAGCGGTGATCTGATCTTCAACTTGCACAATATCTTTCGCGAGACCCGCGGGCTCGCCCCGGTGGAGCGCGACGCCCGCATCGCCCGGTACGTCGGTGCCATGCGGAATGCGTTCGGTCCGGATCAGGACTGGGCGTCCGCGAGGTCGGCGCTGCGACCTGTGTTGCGGCCAAGCAGCTTCGGCATGGACGTTCCCGAACCCGATATGCGGCCGGTCGCGCGGCCCGCCTTCCCATTCGTCGACGAGATGGTCGCCATCGACATGCCCGACGCCCGCTCGATCGTCTCCTACGCAACGCTGGAGCGATGGGGCATCACCGCTGACGAAGTGTTCGCGGCCGCGCGCGAAAACCTCGGAGCCATGGCTGGTTTCACCGGAATCAAGGAGGCGGGCATCCTCCATTTCGTCGACGACGGTGACGGCTACTGTGCCTCCTGGCCGCTTGTGCCCGGCTGGCTCGCGGGCTCCGGCGACGGCGTCGAGCCGGCTGTCGCCTTCATGCCCGACGTCGACACCTTGATCATCGCTCCCAGCGGTACCGAACTAGAGCAAGTCTTCGAGGTGGTCGAGGAGCAGTACCGCGACGCCGTCCGCCCGATCTCGCCGCAGGGCTATACCGTCGACGTCGGCGGAGCGGTGATTCCGCTCGACCAATCACCAGCGCATCGCCACCTGCCCGCGGTACAGCGAGCGCGATGTGGTTTGGCAGTCACCGAATACGACGCCCAGGCCCAGCTGCTCAACGAGATCGTCGAGCGCGATTTCGAGTTCACCCCCTACGGCATCGAGCCCGCCTATGTCGCTTCGGTCATGTACGTCCATGGCGACAACGGCCCCTACACGATGACCGTCTGGGGCGAGGGCGTCGACTATCTGCTCCCGGAAGCCGACTACGTCGCGTTTTGCCGAAACGACGAAAACGGCGAGCTGGAGCGACTTTTCGAGGTCCCATTTCCCGCCGTCGCCGATTTTGCGGGACTGACACCGATCCCGGATCTGTTACCCCGCCGGTACGAGATCCGCGAATGGCCCGACGCCGAAACGTTGGCACAACTGCGGGCTGCAGCCGTCTCCCTCTGAGTCTCCCGCGATGACAAAGGCGCAGTTCAGAGCGACTCCGCCGCAGTGGCAAAGCCCCGTGTCAGCGAGTGGTGACCTCGTGCCACATGTCGTCGCTGCGCCGGCGCAGCTTGGAGATTCCGACAAGGACCAGAACCACGGCACCGACTGTGAGGAGAAGTTTCATAGTTCCCACCCTACTGTGATGCCGCGTGTCAACCCAGGAGGATTTGGCCGCACAGCAGGAGTGATTGTATAGTCACTCACTGTGAGGAAGCGAAGTGCCACCCTGTCCACATCGGACATCCGGCGCGAAGCCGTGGTCGATGCGGCTATCGCCGAGTTCGCTCAGTCGGGTTTTCACGGAACGCCGATCAATACCGTGGCAATGCGGGCGCGGATCTCGCCGGCATATGTGTTCAAACTGTTTCCCAGCAAGGTAGAGCTGTTCGTGGCCGCGCTGGATCGCTGCTATGAGCTGGTCCAGCAAGCCATCGCCGCGGGAGCCACACGGGCGGGTGATGGTGGCCCAGAGAAGATTCTCCACGAAATGGGCGGCGCTTACGCCCAGTTGATCGGCAACAAGAGCTTGCTGATGTTGCAAGTGCACGCCCAGTCGGCGGCCAACATTCCGGAGATCGCCGAGGCGGTGCGCCGGGGGCTCCGGCGAGTAACCGAGTACGCCAAAACCCGTTCGGAGGCCGAAGACGACCAGGTGCAGCGGTTCATTGCGTATGGCCAACTGTGCCATCTGATCACAACCCTCGAGCTGGACGGGCACGACGCAGAGTGGGCGGGAATCCTCACCGCAGGCATCCGCCATCCGAAAGCGCCAGAGACGCCCAAGGGAACGTGAATGCGATGAGGAGGCCCCTCTCGGCCACTGACCTGGCGAGATCCTCGGCCCCGATCTGATGTTTCCGCCGCCCCGGTTCGGGGCCTTTCTTTGACACAGAAGGTGATTGATCAATCACACACCAGCAAACGTCCGCGCCGCGCGGATCCCCAAGTGCTGCGAGACCACACCCGAGCATCCGTCCACAAAGAGAGAAACACCGATGACAACAGAAGCCATGTCCCCGACCACAGCCGTGGAGGTCGTCCTGCCCGGGCGGGTCGGGCCGAACGAACTGGTGATAACCCGCCGCATTCTGCCCCCGCTGGGGCCCGGACAGACTCTGGTACGAGTCGACGCCACCGGCGTCTCGTTCGCCGAGCAGCAGATGCGGCGCGGAAAGTACTACGATCAACCGCCGTTTCCATTCGTACCCGGTTACGACCTGGTGGGTACCATCGTCGACGTCGGCGCCGGAGTCGACCGGATACTGCTTGGTCGGCGCGTAGCCGCGCTGACCAAGATCGGCGGCTGGAGCAGTCACGTCGTGCTGGAGGCCGCCGAGCTGGTGGACGTCCCGGAGGGCCTCGACGCCGCCGAAGTGGAGACCTTCGTCGTCAACGGGATCACGGCCTGGCAGATGCTGCACCGGATCGCCAAGATAGGTGCCGGACAGACGATCCTGGTGCACGGCGCGAGCGGCGGGGTCGGTTCGACGCTGGTCCAACTGGCCCGCATCGCCAGGATTCGGGTGATCGGCACCGCGTCGGCGCACAATGCCGCGGTCGTGGACGCGCTCGGCGCGATCCCGGTCGACTACCGCGGCGATGTGCCGCAGCAGGTTCGCGCCATCGCACCCGAGGGGGTGGACGCAGTGTTCGATCATGTGGGCGGTCCCGGGATCGTGGATTCATTCCAGCTACTGGCACCGGGCGGCATATTGGTCGCCTACGGCAGCGCCTCGACGAAGGACCATGCGGGTAACTCCCGGCTGCCGGTGCTGAAGCTGTACACGCGGCTGCTGTGGTGGAACTTGCTGCCCAACAGCCGATCCGCGCACTTCTACAACATCTGGGCCGGCAAACGCCGCCTCACCCGGTTCCGCCGACGGATCGCGGAGGACCTGGGCTCCGTGTTCGTTCTGGCTGCTCAGGGCAGATTGCATGCCCAGGTGGCCGCCCGCATCCCGCTCTCGGAGGCAGCTCGAGCCTTGGAGCTGGCCGAATCCCGCACTGTGACCGGCAAGGTCGTCATCGTCCCCGACATTGAGCGCTGAACCGATTTCCGCATACTCACGAATTCGAGGACAGCCATGATGGCCGTAGCTGGATGCATCGATGCGCGACGCCGCGCAGGGACTCGTCGCGGTATGGCTCGGTTCGCAGACTACGGGAGGGTCAGGGTATGGAAACCCCAAAAGCTTGAGAAACAGCTCTGACCTGCGGTTAGGCAGGTCAGAATTGTGGAGCCTAGGGGAATCGAACCCCTAACCCCTGCCTTGCAAAGGCAGTGCTCTGCCAATTGAGCTAAGGCCCCGTACCGCGCGCAAGACGCGGAATCCAGACCATCTGAATGGTCGATGACCAGGAGTTTGGGTGTGGGCCTAGGAGGACTTGAACCTCCGACCTCTTCGTTATCAGCGAAGCGCTCTAACCGCCTGAGCTATAGGCCCGTACTGGTGTTGTGCCATGTGCACATTATTTCTTACACACAACTCATCGACCGAGAACAGAGACTACCCGACGCCCCCGAGAACGGCCAAAACGGCTGGTAGCAGCCTTCGGCGGTTAGCAGACTACCTAGAACGGCCGGTACCGGTCCTCTGTGCACGGGCACCGGCCGTTCGGGAAGCCGAACTAGTCGGGGTCGGCCAGGGTCACCTGGATCCCACCGACGAGGTCGCAGCACTGGTTGTAGATGAATGTGCCGACAGTGCCGAGCGCAGTGAACAGCACGACGTTGATCAGACCGATCACGCCGGCGTAGCCGAACACGGTGCCCGCGTCGATCAGTCCCACCGACCCGCTGTCCTGCGACACCATGTCGGTGAAGGTGTTGTTCAGCCGCTCCCACACGCCCATGCCTTCGAGCACGATGTAGAGCAGTCCGACCGCCAGCATCCACACGAAGAACATCGCCACGCTGATCACCAGCGAGATCTTCAGCGTCGACCACGGGTCGATGCGACGGATCTGCACCGTGGCCCGCAGCGGCTCTCCGGAGGCAACGGCCGCGGCGACCGCGACCGGAACCGCGGGCGACAGCGGCGTAAGCGGCGACGACTGCGGACCGGCACTTTCGGTGGGCGGCAGCGGGTGGCGGATGTCGGACAGATCCGGCATGTCCTTGATCAGCTCCGGGCGGGCGATGCTGCGGGTGGGTCCGTCGATGCCGACCGACTTCACCATCGCCGCTTCCTTGCGCGCCGCCTTTGCCGCCAAATCAGCGGTGGTGCGCGCGTTGCCGGCGCCGCCGCCGAGGCCGACCGGAGCGGTCGAGTTCGGACGCCCGGTGACCGGCGCCTGACCCGGACGGTACAGATTGGACTGCGGTTCCCGCTGTGGGAGCTGCGCCCACCCATCCTGGTATGTCGACTGGCCACCGTTGGACGCGGACCTGTCCCCGCCCTCGGGCGCGGACTGCTCGGCCGGGTTGTTGATCCGCAACGGCTGATCGAACTGTTCCTGGCCGTTGCCGCCGGGCGCCTGGCCCGACGTTCCCTGCTTGGGTGCGAAATCCCCCTGCTGGTTACGGATCTCGTGCGGCTGGGCGTTGGGTTGACCACCCGGCTGATTGCCGCCTGGTTGACCGCCGCCCTGATGCCCAACCGGCTGGCCGCCACCCTGGTGGCTGCCTTGTTGACCGCTGCCTTGTTGACCGCTGCCTTGCTGACCGCCGCCTTGCTGACCGCCGGGCTGACCGTTCTCGGCCGAGGCGACGGGCCGTGGGATCGGCCGCGGCGGGATCGGTGACGGTGCGATCCTCTCGGTCACACCGTTCGTCTGGTGCCGCTCGTCATTCGGCTGATTCGGAGTGGTCAATGGGAATCCTTAGATCCGTTCGTTGCCGCCGCTGTTGGGTTACTGCTCAGAAGAACCGGTGTCGCCGCTGCTGGGGACCTGATCGGGATCGGGCTCGTCGGCATTGCGTGCGATCGCAAGCAAAGTATCGCCAACCGCGAGGTTCATCAATCGCACACCCTTGGTCTGTCGTCCAGCCTTACGAACCTGCTTTGCCGCCGTCCGGATAACACCGCCTCCGGAGGTGATCGCGTACAACTCATCTTCGTCATCGACGATGAGCGCCCCGACCAGGGTGCCACGTTTCGCGTCGAACTGGATGGTCAATACGCCTTTACCGCCGCGACCCTGCGCCGTGTACTCCTCGATCGCGGTCCGTTTGGCATAGCCGCCGGACGTCGCGACCAGCAGATAGGTGCCGTCACGGACCACATTGAGCGACAACAGTTCATCACTGGTATTGAACCGCATGCCCTGCACGCCCGAGGTGGCGCGTCCCATCGGGCGCAGCGCCTCGTCGGTGGCCGAGAAGCGGATCGACTGGCCGAGCGCGGACACCAGAAGCAGGTCGTCGTCGGACGAACAGAGCACGACACCGACCAGTTCGTCCTCGTCGCGCAGGTTCACCGCGACGATCCCGCCGCTGCGATTCGAGTCGAAGTCCGACAGCTTCGACTTCTTCACCAGGCCGTTCTTGGTGGCAAGCACCAAATACGGGGCATCGTCATACGACTGGATCTGGATGATCTGGGCGATCTTCTCGTCCGGTTGGAAGGCCAGCAGATTCGCCACATGCTGTCCGCGCGCGGTCCGGTTGGCCTCGGGCAGCTCGTAGGCCTTGGCACGGTAGACCCGGCCCTTGTTCGTGAAGAACAGCAGCCAGTCGTGCGTCGAAGTGACGAAGAAGTGTTTGACGATGTCGTCCTGCTTGAGGCCCGCGCCCTGCACACCCTTTCCGCCGCGCTTCTGGCTGCGGTAGAGGTCGGTCTTGGTGCGCTTGGCGTAGCCGGTCTCGGTAATGGTGACGACCACGTCCTCGCGGGCGATCAGGTCCTCGTCGGCCACATCGCCGTCGGCCGCGATGATGCGGGTCCGCCGATCATCGCCGTACTTCTCGACGATCTCGGCCAGCTCGTCGTGGACGATGGCGCGCTGACGCTCCGGCTTCTCGAGGATGTCCTTCAAATCGGCGATCTCGGCCTCTATCTTGACCAATTCGTCGATGATCTTCTGCCGCTCCAAGGCGGAGAGGCGACGCAACTGCATGTCGAGGATCGCGGTGGCCTGGATCTCATCGATATCCAGCAGGTCCATCAGTCCGGTCCGGGCGGTGTCGGTATTAGCCGAGCGCCGGATCAATGCGATGACCTCGTCGAGCGCGTCGAGCGCCTTGACCAGGCCGCGCAGGATGTGGGCCCGCTCCTCCGCCTTGCGCAACAGGTAGCGGGTCCGCCGGACGATGACGTTCAACTGGTGCTCGACGTAGAGGCGGATCATCTGGTCCAGGCGCAGCGTCCGCGGTACCCCGTCGACGATCGATAGCATGTTCGCGCCGAAGCTGGTCTGCAGCTGGGTGTGCTTGTAGAGGTTGTTCAGCACCACCTTGGCGACGGCGTCGCGCTTGACCGTCACGACGATCCGCATACCAGCGCGGTCCGAGGACTCGTCGTGAATGTCGGAGATGCCGGCGATCTTGCCGTCCTTCACCTGCTCGGCGATCGAGTTGATGAAGTTATCGGTGTTGACTTGGTACGGAAGCTCGGTGATAACGATGGTCGTGCGACCCCGGTTGTCCTCTTCGATCTCGACGACGCCGCGCATCCTGATCGAGCCGCGCCCGGTGGTGTAGGCGTCGTGGATGCCCTGGTTGCCGACAATCAGGCCGTGCGTCGGGAAGTCCGGTCCCTTGACGCGCTCCATGCACGCCGCCAGCGTTGCTTCCTCGTCGGCGTCGTGGTTGTCCAGCGCCCAGTAGATCGCCTCGGCGAGTTCGTTCAGGTTGTGCGGCGGGATGTTCGTCGCCATACCGACCGCGATGCCGTTGCTGCCGTTCATCAGCAGGTTCGGCACCCTGCTGGGGAGCACCGTCGGCTCCTGGGAACGACCGTCATAGTTCGGCGTGAAATCGACGGTCTCGTGGTCGATCTCGCGCAGCAGTTCCATCGCGAGCGGGGTAAGACGGCACTCTGTGTACCGCATCGCGGCAGCGCCGTCATTGCCGCGGGAACCGAAGTTGCCCTGGCCGTCGACCAGCGGATACCGCAGCGACCATGGCTGGGCCATGCGGACCAAGGTGTCGTAGATCGACGCGTCACCGTGCGGGTGATAATTACCCATGGTCTCAGCGACCGGGCGGGCAGACTTCACGTAGCCGCGGTCCGGGCGATAGCCGTTGTCGTACATCGCGTAGAGCACGCGACGGTGCACCGGCTTGAGGCCGTCGCGCACGTCCGGCAGCGCGCGGCCCACGATCACGCTCATCGCGTAATCGATGTAACTGCTCTGCATTTCGTTCTGAATATCGACCGGTTCGATACGGTCGCCTGCACCGCCGTTCGGGGGCAGCGTTGTCTCGGTCATGCGGTCTCCTTACAGGGCCTGGCGTGGAGGGGCTGTGTAGCAGCTGAACTCACGCCGGCTATACATCGAGGAAGCGAACGTCCTTGGCATTGCGGGTGATAAAACTGCGACGCGCCTCGACGTCCTCGCCCATCAGAACAGAGAACAACTCGTCGGCCGCGGCCGCGTCATCGAGTGTCACCTGCCGAAGCACCCGCACCGCGGGGTCCATGGTGGTCTCCCACAACTCTTTGGCGTTCATCTCGCCGAGACCCTTGTAGCGCTGCACACCATCGTCTTTGTTGATCTTCTTGCCCGCCGCGAGACCCGCCTCCAACAGACCGTCGCGCTCGCGGTCGGAGTAAGCGAACTCCGGTTCGCTGCGCTGCCACTTGAGCTTGTACAGCGGCGGCTGCGCCAGGTAGACGTGCCCGTGCTCGACCAGTGGGCGCATGAACCGGAACAGCAGCGTGAGCAGCAGTGTCGAGATGTGCTGGCCGTCGACGTCGGCATCGGCCATCAGCACGATCTTGTGGTAGCGCAGTTTGGCGATATCGAACTCGTCGTGGATGCCGGTGCCGAACGCGGTGATGATCGACTGGACCTCGTTGTTCTTGAGCACCCGGTCGATACGGGCCTTCTCGACATTGATGATCTTGCCGCGTAGCGGCAGGATCGCCTGGTACATCGAGTCGCGGCCGGACTTGGCGGAGCCACCGGCTGAGTCACCCTCGACGATGTAGATCTCGGACTTGCTCGGGTCCTTCGATCGGCAGTCGGCCAGCTTGCCCGGCAGACCGCCCAGGTCGGTGGCGGACTTGCGGCGCACCAACTCGCGTGCCTTACGCGCGGCGACACGGGCCTGCGCCGAGGACACCGCCTTGTTCACGATGGTCTTCGCGTCGGCCGGGTTGGCTTCGAACCAGTGCGTGAGGTGCTCATTGCAGGTCCGCTGCACGAACGACTTCACTTCGGTGTTGCCGAGCTTGGTCTTGGTCTGCCCTTCGAACTGCGGCTCGCCGACCTTGACGCTCACGATGGCGGCCAAGCCCTCCCGGATATCGTCACCGGTGAGGTTGCCGTCCTTCTCCTTGATGAGCCTCTTGTCTTTCGCGTACTTGTTGACCACCGTGGTCAGCGCCGCGCGGAAGCCTTCCTCGTGGGTGCCGCCCTCATGGGTGTTGATCGTGTTGGCGAAGGTGTGCACCGACTCGGAGTAGCCCGAGTTCCACTGCATAGCGACCTCGAGCTCGTGGCCGGTGCCCTTGCCGGTGAAGCCGACGACCGAGTTGTGGATCGGCTGCTTGGTCCGGTTGATGTGGCGGACGAAGTCCTCCAGACCACCCGGGTAGTGATAGGTCCGCGTCTTCACCTTGTGCTCGACGGGCGCGGCGTTCTCTTCCGCGTGCTTGGGCGCTTCGGCGGTCTCGCTGACCACTTCGTCGGTGACGTCGTTGTCGCTGACACGTTCGTCGGTGAGCTTGATGGTCAGGCCCTTGTTCAGGAAAGCCATCTCCTGGAGCCTGCGGGCCACGGTCTCGAAGTTGTACGTGGTGGTCTCGAAGATCTCCGGGTCCGCCCAGAAGCGAATGGTGGTACCGGTCTTCTTGGTCGGATCCCCCTGGGTCAGCTTGCCCGGGGTGGAGTCCTTGTAGGTTTGGCTCCAGTGGTGGCCGTCGCGGTCGATCTCCGCTTCGAGGCGGCTCGACAGCGCATTGACCACGGAGATACCGACGCCGTGCAAACCACCGGACACCGCGTAGGAGTCCGAGTCGAACTTGCCGCCCGCGTGCAGCTGGGTCATGACAACCTCGATGGTGGGGACGCCTTGAGCGTGCATCGCCACCGGGATGCCTCGGCCGTCGTCGACCACCTCGACACCACCGTCGGCCAGCAGGGTGACCTCGACCTTCGTTGCGTACCCGGCCATCGCCTCGTCGACGGAGTTGTCGACGACCTCCCAGATCAGGTGATGCAGGCCGCGCTCACCGGTGGAGCCGATGTACATGCCCGGACGTTTGCGGACCGCCTCGAGCCCCTCGAGAACCGTGATGGAGGAGGCACCGTAGTCCTGCTTCCCGGTCGCCCTGGTCGAACCCGATGCGTTGGAGTCGTTGGCAGCCACTGGTCGGTAGCTCTCCTTACTTGCTGATCCTCGGTGTGCAACGCTTGACAGCACACGTGGGGCCCCAGTCATGTCTGCTCGAGAATCACGGGTCCACGCGGGCTGTGTCGAACGCGCCGAAGGTATCGCCGCTAGTTACGTCACCATCCTACTGGTACACCCAACTTACAACGCACCTCCGACACCCCTGACAGCTCCGTGGATGCGAGAAATCGGATTACCACGACTCGGTTCCGCCTTCCGGCGGTTTTGATCCATCAGACGTCGGCTGAGAGAGGCGTTGCGCCTTGGGCGCTCCGGACCGGCGGTTCAGCGGTCGGCGCTGAACCGGTCGACGAAGGCAGCGGTGCGGCGCGCCAGGTCGGCCGGATGTGAGATCGGCGACCAGTGCTGCGCCGGAATTTCGGACCGGGTCAGGTTCGTTACCCATCGGTCGGCCTCGGCGTTCACCACCGGCCGCACCGCGCGGTCGCCGGTCGAAACGATCACCTGTACAGGCACGTCGATCCGGCGCGGCCGCGGATTGCGCAAGTGGGTCCGGATGTTCGCACGATAGAGCTTCAGGTTGTTGATCATGTCGGCGCGCAGCGTAGGGGCCGTCTCCACCAGTTCGGGGTTCAGGCCGTCGAAGAAGGCGAGGAAGCGCGGCCAGCGGTGGGACAGCACTCGCAGCACCGGATTCGGCAGGCCGGGAATCTGGAAGGCGACGGTATAAGCCGAGGCGATGGCTTGCGACAGTGCGCCGCGCAGCCGTGCCAGTGAGCAGGGGCCGCGCAGGTAGGCGCCGAGGAAGTCGAGGTTGGGACCGGACACCGAGGTGAACGACGCGATAGCGGACGCGGCGCCCGGGGCGGAGACCAACTCCCAGCCGATCACCGAACCCCAGTCGTGGCCGAGGACGTGCACCCGCTCGCCCGGCGCGACAGCGTCGATCACCGCGCGGACGTCGGCCGCGAGTTCTTCGATGCGGTAGGCGGCGACATCCGCGGGTACCGAACTATCGCCCGCGCCGCGGTTGTCGAAGGCGATCACACGAAGACGGCCCGCGAGCAGCGCGGCGACACGGTTCCACAGCAAGTGAGTGTCGGGCCAGCCGTGGACGAGCAGCACCGGCGCCCCCTCGGGATCGCCGCATTCGTAGACAGCGAGCTCGACCTCGCCGCGGCGAACGGTGCGCGTCGCGGACGCGGGAAACGGACCGATGGTGCTGGTTGTCATCGAAACCCTTCTGCCCGGACGCTTTCGATCTGACACCGGAGGCCCTGGGCGCGACATCGGGCCGAAGCGTTCCACGTGAAACGCCTGTGTCGCATAAATGTAACACTGGGTATCGGATATTTGCCAGCGTGCTCACCCGTACGTGTCGCGCGGCCCGCGGCCTTTGATGTGCCGGTCACCCTTACGCCAGCTCGGCGCCGCCGGACCGGAGATCTTCAGCGAAGTCACCACACCCTGACCGATGGCGACATTGATCTTCGCCAGGATCTGGCCTTGGAGCATGCGAAGCTGGGTAGCCCACGCGGTCGACTCGGCGGCGATGCTCAGCACGCCGTCCTTCAGGGTGACCGGTGTGGCGTGCGCGGCGATGTCCTCCCCGACGACGCCCGACCAGCGGCCGAACACCATGCCCTCGGCGACCTTGTTCGACCAGCCACGGCTCTTCGCGATGGATCCCGTCAGCTTGGACAACAGCTGGGGATCGCGCTCGTCCGGCCGTGCGCCGGACCACCCGGTGCGCCTGCGGGCGCCGGCACGGAGCCTGCGCTGCGGAGAGGAACGACCCTGCCCGACAGCCTTGCCGCTGGCGCGCGCCGCGGCGCGCGCTTCCTCCAGCGCGCGCCGCGCCAGATCGATGCCGCGCAGCTCAGGTTCCTTGCCTTCGGATTCGGCGGCTCCGGGCTGGTCGGGCTGATCGCTCATCGCCCCTCTCCCTTCCCGGACAACTCGTTTGTCCCCAGTTTCGGCCGAGTTGTCCCCAACTGTTGCCCTATGTTGCCAGCTGAGAGAATTCGCATGTTGCCCAGTGCTGGACAAGCGGTAAAACGACCTGCTCGACGCCCATATCGAGGATTTGCGGATGAGCAGAGTCGCTCGCTCAACCGTTGCTGAACCAGATTTCACCGGGTCAGCGGAGACGGCCGAGCTGAGTTCTCCACAGGCATTGGATGAGCGAACTCAGCTGTTCCCATGTGCGGGCGGTGGTCCCGACGAATGGTCACTGTAGTGGACCACCCCGGTCGCTGCAGGCCGCGGCATGGGCGCATGAGTCGCGTACGGACGGAGCCGGCCGCGGGCACCTCCATCGGCTCCGGTGCCGGACGGCGTCGACCCGAGACACTGTGGATAGCCACGGGCACCGACCTATGAATCAGGCTCGGTGCCGACTGCGGAATCCTCCGGCAGTTCCGTGATCAGGGCCGAGTCGGTGATACGCGAGATCCTGCCGTCAGGCCCTCCGGTGGTCTCGACCCGCAGCGGCGCCGCGGCGAGTTCCGCGGGCACGTCCTTCGGCACCGCAGCGGTGATCAGCACCTGCTCCGCCCCGGCGGCCACGGCGGCGAGTGCGGTGCGGCGCCGGTGGTCGAGTTCGGCGAACACGTCATCGAGCAGCAGCACCGGTTCAGCTCCTGTGGCGCGCAGTAATTCGAACGACCCGAGTCGCAGGGCCAGCGCGAATGACCATGATTCGCCGTGACTTGCGAAACCCTTCGCGGGCGAATCCCCGAGCGTCAGCTCCAGTTCGTCGCGATGCGGGCCGACCAGGCACACGCCACGCTCGAGTTCCTTGGCCCTGGCCGCGGCGAGTTGACGCACCATGATCGCCTCTAGCGCCTCGGTGTCCTCCGGCTGTGGTTCCCTGTCCGGATCAAGGAACTCGGGCGGCACTACGGCACTGCGGTAGGCGATCGAGGCGGGACGCGAGTCAGGAGCGATCGAGGCGTAGGACTGCGCGAGATACGGAGCGAGGTCGTGCACCAAGCGCAACCGCTGTGCAAGCAGCACCGACGCGTGGATGGCCAAATGTCCATCCCAGACGTCGAGCGTGCTCAAATCCGCCTTCGACCGGGCTTGCCGCCCAGCGGATTTCAACAATGCGGAGCGCTGGCGCAGCACACGGTCGTAATCGCTCCGCACCGCAGCCAACCTGGTCAGCCGGGCTGTGCACAACTCGTCCATGAAGCGACGGCGCTCCCCGGGATCGCCCCGCACCAGTGCGAGGTCCTCCGGCGCGAACAGCACCATCTGCAGGATGCCGAGTATTTCGCGGGTCCGGCGGACCGGTGAGCGATTGATCTGTGCGCGATTGGCGCCGGCCTGGTTCAGTTCGATATCGATTCGCAGCTCGCGACCGGTGTTGACCACCGTCGCGCCGACCCTGGCGCGTTCAGTGCCCAGCCGAATCAATGGTGCATCGGCGGACACCCGGTGCGAGCCGAGCGTGGCTAGGTAGCCGACCGCCTCCAGCAGGTTGGTCTTGCCGTTGCCGTTCGATCCCAAGAAAACCGTGCGACCTGGGGATAATTCGAGTTCCACATGCTCCCATGAGCGGAAGTCGCGCAGCGACAGGGACCGGATGAACATCCGCTATCGTGCCCCTACCTGGGGCGAAGCGATGATTTCTGCTTGTTTGGACACCATCGGCGCCGGTGTCGACCGCCCTTCTGCATGCCGACTCCCTGTGGAATACCTGTGGATAAATTCCACGTTCAGCTGCGGTGCGACCGAATTCCAGGAGGTCGCTGGGGGGGCCGAAGCGGTGCGACCGATTGTCCGCACCGGATCACACGATGCGGATCCGCACGATACTCGATCACGCACAGGCGATCAGCCCGGCAGCCGGACCGGCATCAGCAGATAAATGTACGGACTGGCCAGTGCCGCGAACGCGCCGGAGCCGAGCACCTCGGGCTCTTCCTCGGAGGCGGGTAGCAGTACCGCGGGCCTGCTCGGCGTGGTGAAGCCGAAGGTGACCCGGTCCGCGTGCAGCGCGGAGAGCCCGTCGATGAGATAGCCAGGGTTGAACGCGATGGTCAGAGATTCGCCGCGGAAATCGGCTTCCAGCCACTCCTCCGCGCGTCCCGCGTCGTCACCGCCCGCGGACAACAGCAGGCCCTCGGCGGAAAACTCCAGTCGTACTTGGGCGCCGCGCTCGGCAACCAGCGCGACCCGCTTGATGGCTTCGGTCAGCGTGGCCACCGTGAGGGTGGCGATCGAGGTGTGCTCCTTCGGAAGCAGCTGGCGGAACTTGGGGAATTCCGCGTCGAGCAAGCGGGTGGTGGTTCTGCGGCCCGCGTTCACGATGCCGAGTAGACCGTCCGATCCGGCTCCGGTGCCCAGGGACAGTTGCACAGGGGCGTCGGACGGCCCGAGGGTCTTGGCGGCCTCGGACAGCGTCTTGGCCGGGATGAGTACCGCGGTCTCGATATCGGCGCGGGCAGGCTGCCATTCGATGTGCCGGACGGCGAGGCGGAACCGGTCAGTGGCCGCGAGGACGACCTGCCGACCTTCGATCTCGACCCGGATACCGGTGAGCATCGGGAGGGTGTCGTCACGGCCCGCGGCGACGGCAACCTGGCCGACAGCCTCGGCGAAGACATCCACACTCAGTTCACCGGTCTGCTGCGGCACTTCGGGAAGCTGGGGATAGTCCTCGACCGGCATCGTGGGCAGGGAGAACTTCGCGCTGCCACAGGTGATCAGCACACGAGTGCCGTCCAACGAGACGTCGACGGGTTTGTTGGACAGCGCCTTGGTGATGTCGGCCAGCAGGCGACCGGAAACGAGCACTTCGCCGGGACCCGCGACCTCGGCTGCCACCCGCATCTGCGCGGAGACCTCGTAGTCGAAGCCGGAGACGGTCAGACC
This sequence comes from Nocardia sp. NBC_00881, assembly GCF_045207455.1. Lineage (NCBI taxonomy): Bacteria > Bacillati > Actinomycetota > Actinomycetes > Mycobacteriales > Nocardiaceae > Nocardia > Nocardia sp. NBC_00881. The sequence continues at coordinate 5,735,328 of NZ_CP108798.1, read as the reverse complement.
CTCCTCGCTCGCGACCAGCAGCACACCACCGAGCACCGGGACGGGAGGCCGGGACGGGAGGCTGCGCGCCACCCAGGCGACGGACTCGGCGAAATCCTCTCGGGCGACCCGAAACTTCATGCTCGCAAGCTCCATCGCCCGATCTTTCCTCTCCCGGTTCCGTGATCTGTTGTCGGCTCGTCAGTGTCGGTCTCGAAAGGGTTCTGCCGATCGGCCGCCTTCGAAGTCTGGCACAGGCGACCGACATCAAACCGTACCCGCGTGTGAGACGTGCACCTAGCCCGACCCTCCGGCAGTTCCGGCTTGTCGCGTCGTCAGCACTGACACGTGTGCGGGGATGAGGGCGTTCGAGTCGCGCGCCGCGCCGCAGCGCGCGTCGGATCGGTCCGCCTTCTCTGTCGTTCTGTCGGACCAGTCGGTCGATCGGGTCGAGGACGAAGTGATGTGTGGGGGATCGGTCTGAGCTTCTCCGTGCCGAGAACCGGAGTGGCTCCGAAGGTGCGTTGGGCGATCAACTTTCCACACACCCTGTTTTGAAGAGAGATCTCTAATGAGAAGAACTGAAGTAGTAATAGGTGCTGTGGATTCTGTGGACTGCGGCCGAATCCGCTGGTCAGCGGGCGTGGTGCCGTGGGGATGACCGTGGGGTGTCTCGAGGATGAACTCGAGGCCTCTGTGGACGCTCTCCGGTTGTCCCCCGTTCATCCTCGAGCGCTCCTCGAGTTGTTCCACCAGATTCGCCTGGTTGTTCCACGTGTGCACGAAATCGTGGACAGCTCGAGGATTCCTCGAGGACTCCACAAGGATTCCTCGAGGAATCCACAAGGCTCGATCCGGACACCGTGCTGGTCATCGGGTGTGGACAACCATCGATGTGGAAGCTGTTGAATTCGACCTGTGCGTTGCCGGTTGTGGACGCTTTTCCCGCCTGTGAGCGAATCGGTGGACAAACCAGTGGATTCCTCGAGGACTCCACAGGGATTCCTCGAGGAATCCACAACCCACAAAAAAGCACCGCCCCAGGTCAGGAGCGGTGCTCAGCTGTGTATAAGGTCAGCGCGAGCGCTGTTTGATCCGGGCTGTGAGTTCTTGCACCTGGTCGTAGACCCGCCGCCGCTCGGTCATCTCCTTGCGCACTTTCTTCTCCGCGTACATCACGGTCGTGTGGTCGCGGCCGAACGCCTGACCGATCTTCGGCAGCGACAGATCAGTCAGCTCACGGCACAGGTACATGGCGATCTGCCGGGCCTGAGCCAGTGGCCGCGCCTTGCCGGGGCCGGTGAGCTCCTCCAGAGTGGTGTTGAAGTACTCGGCGGTGACGGCCATGATCGTCGCCGCATTGATCTCCAGCGCCGCGGTGTCAGGCATCAGATCGCGCAGCACCACCTCGGCCAGCGGTAGATCCAGTGGCTGACCATTCAACGAGGCGAACGCGGTGACGCGAATCAGTGCGCCCTCCAGCTCGCGGATGTTGCGCTCGACCCGGCTGGCGATCAGCTCCAGCACATCGTGCGGCACATCGAGCCGGTCCATCCGTGCCTTCTTGCGCAGGATGGCGATCCGGGTTTCCAGCTCGGGCGGCTGCACGTCGGTGATCAGTCCCCACTCGAACCGGGTCCGCAGCCGCTCCTCCAGGGTGGCCAGCTGCTTCGGCGGACGGTCCGAGGAGACGACGATCTGTTTGTTCGCGTTGTGCAAAGTGTTGAAGGTGTGGAAGAACTCCTCCTGGATACCTTCCTTGCCCTCGATGAACTGGATGTCGTCGACCAGCAGGATGTCGGTCTCCCGGTACCGGCGCTTGAATGCGACCTTGCGGTCATCGCGCAGGCTGTTGATGAAGTCGTTGGTGAACTCTTCGGTAGAGACGTACTTCACTCGCATTCCGGGAAACAGGCGCTGGGCATAATGGCCTGCCGCATGCAGCAGGTGCGTCTTGCCCAGCCCCGAGGCGCCCCAGACGAACAGAGGGTTGTAGGCGCGCGCGGGGGCCTCGGCGATCGCGACGGCCGCGGCATGCGCGAAGCGGTTGGACGCACCGATGACGAAGGTCTCGAACGTGTATTTCGCATTCAAGCTGGCCGATGAGCTTGCGGGGGCCGAGGTCTCCTGTGACTTGGTGAAGTAGGTCGGCCAAGAATTGCGGACGTTCACCACGGGTTCGTCGTCACGGTCACCGCGAGGGTGGTCGCCCACCGGCTCACGTACTGAATCGTGCGCCGGTCCCGTGCCGTCGGCCTCCGCCGCTTCGCGCACCGGGGTACGGACCGGACCGCGCATCGTGCCGGGACCAGGGTCGGGATTGAACAACGACTCCTGCCCGGGCGGGATGGCCTGGTCACGGCGCGGAGGAAGTCCGGGTTCGCGCCGTGGGGCGGGGTCCTGGGCCGATGGCAGCTCGGCTGGCGCCGAGTAATCGCCACGTGGCCGGTAGTCCGCACGGGAGTACTCCGGCTGGGAGTACTCCTCTTGCGGCATGTACTCCTGCCTGTACTCGGGGCCGGGATAGTCGGAGCCATCGCTGTAGGACGCAGCGGGTGCGAAGTCCGTGGGCTGTGCATAACGGGGTGCCGGGTACTCGTCGCGGCCAGGGAAGTCGGACCTCGGGTATCCGGCGGGGCTGCGGCCGGTGTCACGTGCGCGTTCAGGTCTGCTCGTCATCCTGGCGTGCCGGGGATTGCTGCTCTGCTGGTCGGAGGCAGGCGCAGTCGGCGCGGCGATCCGGACACCGAGCCCCTCCACCTGGGGACCGAGCCGGCGGGCGAGAGAACGCAGGATAGGCTCGCGCAGATCGCGTTCGATGGCCTCTTGGGCCAGCGACGAAGGGACCGAGAGCAGGGCGAACCCCTGCGCGACCGTCAGCGGCTTGACCAGCTTCAGCCAGGCCTGCTGCGCTCTTGTCACCGGCGGGACCGCACCGTCGGGTGAGCCGGTGGTCAGCTCGGTCACAACCTCGGGCCACACCGTGGCCAACACGTTCTGCTCGTCGTCCATGCAGTTTCCTCCCCGGAAGTAGGTCGATAGGAGCAGACGGCCGGGGCACGCGGGGAGGGTGTGGTGCGACCGTGCTCGAGGTCGGTCCCGTGATCCTGCGTACGTCCGTAACCGGTTCGGACACTGCCCGGGTCCCCCATCCGGGCGGCGGCGTGGCACCGTCGGCCCTACGAATATGCCACTCCGGGGGTCTTTCCACACAATTATCCACAGATGTGGAGAACCTTGGGGAATGGGAAAGCGCGCACACGCGTGCTGACCGCAACGCCACGACCTGCGGTTCTGTAGCAATCGCCTGGCTAAGTACGGTGGGCGTCGAAGTAAGCTGTGACCAGGGGCATGGACGACTCACGGTTACCGCCAGGACACCGAACTCTTCGGCTACGGATACTGCCTGGTAGAGGGGCTCGATACGGTCGGGTGGGGCGAGTTTGACCTGCCACAGGCCGATCAGTACCCTCGTACAGTCACCCCTTGGTGCGGTGGCGGTCTTGTGCTGACCGCGTTTAGGTCGTGATCGACCGACTGCGCGCCAGGACTGACGCGCGCCGATGATGACCAGACCTACGATTCATTCGCGCACTACATGTATCACCAACAAGCTTCGGGCACTAGCTGGTGCCCGCCTACTCGAGGAGTGTTGACCGTGGCCAAGGGCAAGCGGACGTTCCAGCCGAACAACCGTCGTCGGGCGCGGGTTCACGGCTTCCGCCTCCGGATGCGCACCCGTGCGGGCCGCGCCATCGTGTCGGCGCGTCGCCGCAAGGGCCGCGCTGAACTCACAGCCTGATCCTCGCTCTCGGACGCTCGGGTGTTGCCTGAGCCGTATCGGTTGCATCATCGTGCCGACTTCTCCCGGACGGTGCGCCGCGGCCAGCGAATCGGGAGGCGGGATCTGGTCGTGCATACGTTCGTTCACGGGTATGACAGAGTCGTGGGCGTTGATGAACGACACGACGATCCGATCCCCAATGATGTGCTGGTTCGTGTAGGTGGGCCGCGATTCGGATTGATCGTCAGCAAGGCGGTGGGCAACGCGGTGATTCGACACCGCGTTGCCCGCCGCCTGCGTCATATGTGCGCCCAGGTGATCGCCGAGCTGCCTGCTGGGACGGACGTCGTGATCCGGGCACTGCCGGGCGCCGCGACGGCATCCTCGGATGACCTTTTTCGCCAGCTTCACAGCGCACTTCGCAAGCTCGGCGTCGGCCCCACGATCTCAGGCGGTCCGGCATGAACCTGTCCGCAAAAATCGCCCGCCTGCCCGTGAAGGCACTGATCTTTCTGATCGAGCTGTATCGGACCTACATCTCCCCCACCCGCATGCCGGTGTGTCGATTCACCCCGACCTGCAGCGAGTACGCGGTCACCGCACTTCGCACCCGTGGGCTGTTCATCGGGCTCGGATTGACGGTCGTGCGCTTGGCCAAATGCGCGCCCTGGCACTCTGGTGGGTGGGACCCCGTTCCGGAGCGGAAGCGAAGCTCCCTTCGCACCGAGCCGACAGACGAGGCAGCTACCGACGCGGCGCCGCAGGAACCGAGCCTGCCTGCCGAGCCTCCGTCGGGGCCGAACGCTTGTAAAGGATCGCCGCGTGCGGCGATCGGCGACACGAACGACGGGAGTGCATAGAGCCGTGCTCGACTTCATTTATTACCCGGTGTCCTGGATCCTCTGGTTCTGGCATCGGGTCTTCGGGTTCGCGTTCGGCGCGGACAACGGTCTCACTTGGGCGCTGGCCGTGGTGTTCCTGGTGTTCACATTGCGCCTGGTGCTTTACAAGCCGTTTGTGAAGCAGGTGCGCACCACAAAACAGATGCAGGAGCTGCAGCCACAGATCAAGGAGCTGCAGAAGAAGTACAAGAACGATCGCCAGAAGATGGCGGTCGAGATGCAGAAGCTGCAGAAGGACAACGGCTTCAACCCCCTGATGGGCTGCCTGCCGATCCTCGCCCAGGTGCCGGTGTTTCTCGGGCTGTTCCATGTCCTGCGCTCGTTCAACCGGACCGGTCACGCCTTCGGCCAGCTCGGCCTGACGCCTGAGCAGAACGCGAATACCGCAAACTACGTCTTCAGCGCCACTGACGTCCAGTCCTTCCTCAGCGCCCGTATCTTCGGGGCGCCGATCTCGGCGTTTATCACCACGCCGGTCAACGAACTGCAGGCGTTCGCCGACTACGGTGGTGTGCCGAGCAAGCTGAGCATCGCGCTGGTCGCCATCCCGCTGATGGTCATCGCCGGTCTGGCGACCCACTTCAACGCGCGCGCATCGGTCGCACGGCAGACCCCTGAGGCCGCCGCCAACCCCCAGGCCGCGATGATGAACAAGCTCGCACTGTGGGTGTTTCCGCTCGGCGTGCTCGTCGGTGGTCCCTTCCTGCCGATCGCGATCCTGCTGTACTGGGTCTCCAACAACATCTGGACCTATGGGCAGCAGCACCTCGTCTTCGGCCGCATGGCGAAGGAAGAGGAAGCCAAGAAGCAGGCGAAACTGGAGCAGCGCGCGCAGAACGCTCCGAAGCCGGGCGCCAAGCCGGTCAACGTGAAAAAGAAGCCGGCGTCCGCTACGGATGCCGAGCCGTCGGAGGCGGCCGACGCCGCTCCGTCCACGAACGGTACCGCCAAGCCGGAAAAACAGGCCACGGGTCAACGCCGCTCGAGCAGCCAGAAGCGGTCGGGCAACCGGGGCAGGCCGAATCAGAAGCGCAGGCGCTGACGACACGATCGGCGGGCTGGTCGGTCCGCCGCGATCGCTGAGCAAACCCTTGATCGCGAATACCGCCCGGCGGCGAGTGCCCGGCGCGCGCGATGAGCAGATGAAGGAAACCAAATGAGTATTGAGACTGACGGAGGGGACGCCACAGTGGCGACGACGATGGTGAACGCCGAGTCGGACACCGGCCATGTCGTAAACGATGCAGAGGAAGCACTCATCGAAGAAGGCGAGATCGCGGGCGACTACCTCGAGCAGTTGCTCGATGTACTCGACTTCGACGGCGACATCGATCTCGACGTGGAAGGCGATCGCGCCATCGTGAGCATTGACGGCGGCCGCGACCTGGCGAAGCTCGTCGGACACAACGGCGAGGTACTCGATGCCCTGCAGGAGCTGACTCGCCTGGCCGTGCAGCAGGCGACGGGCGTGCGCAGTCGGTTGATGCTGGACGTGGCGGGGTGGCGTGCCAAGCGGCGGTCCGAGCTGAGCGCGCTCGGCGCGGCCGCAGCGCAGCGCGTGTTGGAGTCGGGTGCGCCGGAGCCGCTGGCGCCGATGACGCCGTTCGAGCGCAAGATCGTGCACGACGCGGTGGCCGCGGTAGATGGTGTCAGCAGCGAGAGCGAAGGGGTCGAGCCGAACCGTCACGTGGTGGTCGTTCCCTCCTGAACATCGGACTTTCCCGAGGGCGTCATGTTTCACGGCGGGGACGGGTAGTGGTTGGATAGGGCCTCTGGTCTTCGGACCGGGGGCCTTATCCGTGCCCGGCGCCCGACTGCTCGCTCGCTGATCGACTCGAGTTCGGAAGGATGTTTCACGTGGAACGAGATCTTGGTGGAACCACCGCGGTGCCTACAGAGTTGGAGCCACCCGAGTCGGCGGTGACCGTCTTCGGCGCCCGACTCGATCTCGCGCGGCGATACTGCGCGGCGCTCGCCACCGCCGGTGTGGAGCGCGGGTTGATCGGTCCCCGTGAGGTGCCGCGTCTCTGGGATCGACACATTCTCAACTGCGCGGTGCTCGGCGAGCTGATCGCCGAGGGCGCGTCCGTGGTTGACATCGGCAGCGGAGCCGGGCTGCCTGGCATCCCGCTCGCGATCGCACGACCGGACCTCCGGATCACCCTGGTTGAGCCGCTGCTGCGCCGCACAATCTTCCTGAGCGAGTTCATCGAGTCGGCCGGGTTGGATATGACCGTGGTGCGCGGCCGCGCTGAACAATCGGGCGTGATGAAGGAGGCGGGAGGGGCCGACGTCGTCACGTCGCGCGCGGTCGCTCCACTCGGAAAGCTGGCCCAGTGGTCGGTCCCTCTCCTCCGCGACCACGGACACATGCTCGCGCTCAAGGGAGCCAGCGCGGCGGAGGAACTCGAACGCGACGGAGAAGCGCTAGGTCGAGCCGGTGCGGGCAACGCGATTGTGCTCCAGTGCGGAGCGGGACTGGTGTCCACACCGACGATGGTGATCAGTGCCGAGCGGCTCCCCCGAGCCGAACGGAGCTCGCGGCGGCGGGCACAGCGAACGGTCGAGCGCCGAGCGAAGGGTGCAGGTCGCGGTGGGACGGACAAGCCTGGACGAGCGGCTCGGAAGGCCAAGTAAGAGAAGTCGGTTCGACCAACGGGTGCGCGTGAGGCCCCGATCTATCGGGCGCCTCATGCTGGCCTGCCCAGTGCAGTCGATCCCGGGTATTCGACGGATGCCCCCTGATATGTGGCGCATTTCGTCACACTGACGGAAGGCGGCGGACCGCGGAATCAAAGGGTGGGATCCGAAACAGTTCCTCATCACTGCCCCAAAAAGGAAGCGTTGTGCGTCCGCTGCTACTTCGACGCCGAAAGCGATCCCCAGTGGCCATCGACGCCTCCGGACGCGTCCATGTTTCCCGCAAAATTGATTCAGCGGTCTATTCGTCGCAACAGCGTTCGCGATAGATGTGGCTGGTGATTTTCCAGTTCCTGCCCCGATCGCATAGAAAGGGACAGCGGACGAGGTTCGGAGCTGCTTGACGAACTGTTCTGTAGTCGGCTCGTCAATGTTTCACGTGAAGCAGCGTCGGCCTCTTCGGTACCAGGCCGTCGTATTGTGTGGCAGCAGGGTTGACGAGGCCGGCTTCCAGTTGCAAACGGTGAGACGGTTTCCGGGGCGCGCCAGTGTGAAAATTCCGATCCGAGTGGCGGTGTCGGTTAGCTCACTGTCGAAGCCTTCAGGTCACCCGAAAGGATTCACGTGAAACAATTGCCCGAGGTGATATTCTGTCGGGCGAATGCCGGTCTGCGTTGCGGGCGTAACTCGTTCCCGCGATCAAATCGGAATTGGGCCCGTTGAGTTGCGTTCGGTAGCATCGCGCACTGGTCTGCGCTGTATCCACTTCATATGGCGGCCTGCGATCCAAGCTTTGCACGGGAGCGGTGTTGCTGGTCGCCGCGTGTTCCGACGGCCCGGCCCGCAGCGCCGCCATGCCAAGCAGGCCCCGGCCGACTCTCCTCGAATCATGCGGCGCCAACGCCACATACTCGCACCGTGATTCGATCCCACTTGTAGCACCGGTTTCGCCAGGCAAAGGCCGTTGGTTACGGGAGCTCCGATGTCCATCTGTTGTGGGCACATCGAGGTCCCGTCTAGGCAGCCCTTGATCAGTCGTAGCAGCAACTCGGCGGCGCACGGATGCGCGTTGGGGCGGAAGGCCAATGGGGTCTAAGCGCCGGACGCCTCTTGTGGCGTCAATGTTTCATGTGAAACAGCGAACATCGAGACCTGAGTCCTGCTGTTTTGCGTGTCCCTTTGCGCGTCGCCGCGATTCAGCTTTCTTATCGCGCTCAGTGCTGGCAAGCTAGTGGGCGTTGGGCGTGAGCGTAGGTGCCACGGAGGAATCTGGTTGTCACATCGGCAAGGGCTCCGCTCGGTCGATCGGGCGTCGCGAACCCGGTTGAGCATCATGTTCGATCCGACAAAGGCTGTTGCAGACACGGCGCCGTCCCCGCCTGGCGCGTGCACGTCGTCTGAAGTTCTCGGGTAAGGAGCTGTCTATGTCGAGCGGTCCGGCGAATGTTTCACGGGAAACGGCGTCGCGCGTGCCGGGGATGCTGGACTCCAGCAATTTCGATACGGAAGCATTCGGAAGTACACCGTTCGGGCACATCTCCCCCAGTGAGACCCCGATAGCTGCCGAAGCTCAGCGTGCAAGTCAGGTCCTCCATCCTGGAAAGGTGACTGTGCCGAAACCGCACGAGCAACGCATCATCACGATCGCCAATCAGAAAGGCGGCGTCGGGAAGACGACCACCGCGGTGAATCTGGCGGCCGCCCTGGCTCATCAGGGGATGACGGTGCTCGTGATCGATCTTGATCCACAGGGCAACGCAAGTACCGCCCTCGGTATCGAGCATCACTCGGGCGTCCCCTCCAGCTACGAGCTCCTGATCGGCGAGGTCTCCATCAAGGATGCGATCCAGCAGAGCCCGCACAGCGAACGACTCCTGTGCGTTCCCGCGACCATCGATCTGGCGGGCGCCGAGATCGAACTCGTGTCGATGGTGGCCAGGGAGGGACGACTTAAGGCCGCTATCCAAGAGGCGAACATCGCCGGGTACGACATCGACTACGTGATGATCGACTGCCCGCCCTCACTCGGACTGCTCACCGTCAACGCGATGGTCGCGGCTAAAGAGGTACTGATCCCGATCCAGTGCGAGTACTACGCGCTGGAAGGCGTCGGTCAGCTCCTCCGCAATATCGGTCTGGTGCAGGCACACCTCAATCCGGAACTTCATGTGTCGACCGTGATCCTGACGATGTACGACGGCCGGACCAAGTTGGCGGACCAAGTCGCCGAGGAGGTTCGTGGGCACTTCGGCGATGTGGTGCTGCGCTCGGTGATTCCGCGCAGCGTGAAGGTGTCGGAGGCGCCGGGGTACGGCATGACGGTGCTCGATTATGATCCAGGCTCTCGGGGCGCGATGAGCTACCTGGATGCCGGTCGCGAGATCGCGGCCCGGGCGATAGTGCTCGGTACCGCGACGAAGTCGGTGGAGTGACTCGGTGTGCCGATCTGATGCTCGGCAAGTCCGGTTTGGTGGCGGAACGAGGAAGGGGTCGATAGACCGATGAGTCAGGCGAAGAAAGGTGGGCTAGGGCGCGGTCTGGCCGCACTGATCCCGACGGCACCGGCGGCCACGCCGGGCCTCAGCAGCGCTGCTGCAAGCGTCATCGGCCTCGATCCGATCGGACCGCAGCCCGCGTCGACCTACCTGCACCGCGTTCCCGACCCCACCGATGACAGCGCCGAACTAGCGGCTGGCGGAGCGATCTACCGAGAGATTCTGCCGGATCGGATCGAGCCGAACCCCAAGCAGCCCCGCACGGTCTTCGAAGAAGACGCGCTGTCCGAGCTGGTGCATTCGATCCGCGAGTTCGGTCTGATGCAGCCGATCGTGGTGCGCAGGGTCGCACCAGGCGCCGACCGCTATCAGCTCGTCATGGGCGAGCGACGCTGGAGGGCCTGCCAGGAGGCCGGTCTGGCCACCATTCCCGCGATTGTCCGGGAGACCGCGGACGAGTCGATGCTCCGCGATGCCCTGCTGGAGAATATTCACAGGGTCCAGCTGAATCCGCTCGAAGAGGCCGCAGCCTACCAGCAGCTGCTGGAGGAATTCGACGTTACGCACGAGGAGTTGGCGACCCGGCTCGGTCGTTCCCGCCCCGTGGTGACGAATATGATCCGCCTGCTGAAGCTGCCTATCCCGGTGCAGCGCCGGGTCGCAGCGGGCGTGCTGTCCGCCGGGCACGCGCGGGCACTGCTCGGTCTCGACGCGGGTGCGGATGCTCAAGAGGTGCTCGCCGCCCGCATCGTCGCCGAGGGCCTCTCGGTTCGAGCCACAGAGGAAGCCGTCACGCTGGCGAACCGGGACCCGGACGCCACAGCGCCCTCCCCCGCTCCTCAGCGGAAACCGATTCACATGCCCGGTCTGCAAGACGTGGCGGAACGGTTGTCCGGTTCTTTCGACACTCGGGTCACCGTGAGCCTGGGCAAGCGGAAGGGCAAGATCGTCGTCGAATTCGGATCGGTCGAAGACCTCGAGCGCATCGTCGCCCTGATGGAGCAGAACACTCCCACCGTGTGACAGAAGTGACAAAAAACAGCTTGTGATTCCGATAGGTGCGTGCCCGTGGTCGAAACGTCACTGTGACGGCACGGGTTCGCGCGGATAGCGGGGCGTTGCACGGCTCCCCGGCAGAACACCACAAGTTCTCCGACCAACAGCACAGCGATATGGAATGAGGCGGGTTCTCTTTGATCGCTTATTCTTGCTGGCGAGCAACCATTGATGCGGTATGAGCGTGGATGAATCGGACAGCTGGAGGCTGAGCAGAGCGGTGTCGACCAGCGTCACAGCACTAACCCTCGGCGGACTGGATAAGCTCCCCGCGCATGCGCGGCGCTGTGTGTTTTGGGAGATAGATCCTGCCGTTGCCGAGGACTCCCGCAACTTCAGCGATCCGGTCTTCGAGAAGGAAGCCTGGCTGTCGACGGTGATGCTGGAATGGGGCTCGTGCGGGCAGGTGGCGGATGTCGACGGCAACATTGCCGGCTGTGCCTTGTACGCACCGCCGAGTGCGGTGCCGCGGGCCACCCTCTTCCCCACATCTCCGGTGAGCCCGGACGCGGTCCTGCTCACCACGCTGCGGGCCGAATTCCCCTATCAGGATGCCGATATCGCCCACCGGCTGATCCAGGCCGTAGTGGCCGATCTGGTGCGCCGCGGTGTCCGCGCGCTGGAGGCGTTCGGCATTCGCACAGACCCACCGGCGCGGGCGCTGTCAGAGCGATTCGGTTCGATGACCCTGATGGAGCGGATCATCGCGCCGATCAAGGGCGCAGGCGTGCCGGGCGCAATGACCGAATGCTCGCCTGAGACGTGCATGGTCGACGCCGACTTCTTGGAGGACGTCGGCTTCGAGGTGATCGCTCCCCACCACAGGTTCCCGCGGCTGCGGTTGGAACTCAATTCCGATCACGGCTGGAAGGAAGACGTGGAACGGGCGTTGGACCAGCTGCTTGCCGCCGCCTCGATGGCGGCTCCGACCCGCGTCGGAGCACGCTGAACCAGCCGACATCCCAAGCGCCCCTTGCCGATTCGAGGATGACAAGGGGCGCTTCGTGATGCAGCCGAAGATTTGCTACATACGATCCGCTGCGGCCAGCTCCTCGGCTAGCAGCTCCGCGAAAGTGTAAGTGCCGGTGGGCTGGTCGTCCTGACCGAGCAGGTACAGCCGCTTCACCGAGATCAGGATGGCTTCGGCGATCACGTCGCGCATACGCGGATTGGTGAGCACCGAGGCGTCGTATGGGTTTGTCAGGTAACCGATGTCGACCTGGACGGTCGGCATCTTGGTGAGTCGCAGCAGATCCCAGGTCCGTGCATGGGTTCGGCAGTCCTGCAACGAGGTTCGCGCCACCACTTCCCGCTGGATGAATCCGGCCAGCACCTGGCCGATCATCGACACCGAGCCGTGTGAGTTGCCGAAGTAGAATCCGGCAACGCCGTTGGCCAGTGGACTCGGGTTGACGGCGCAGCGCAGCGAAATCATGAGATCGGCGTCGAAGGCATTGGAGGTGTCGGCGCGTTCTCCGTCAGTCGGGTTGGCGCCCCACGGCCGGGACAGGAAGGTCTCCATACCAGTCGCCGCCATCCGACCCTCCAAGCGACTTGCCAAGTCCCACAAGACTTCCGACTCGTAGACGTCGCCGTACTCGGTGGGCACCGCGAAGCCCTTGTCCGTTCCACCGAGGCCCGGATCGATGACGATCCGTTTACCGGTGAGCTGCGGACCCGCGCGGTGTACCACCTCTTCCTCCGCGATCCGGTGTGGGTTGCCGCCGGTAACCCTCGCACCGAGCAGATCGAGCGAGCGCAGCGTGTCGGGACCACAGATCCCGTCGGCGGCAAGCCCGATCTCCCGTTGGAAGGCCGTGAGCGCGTCATGGGTGTGCGGACCGAAGTATCCGTCCACGCGATGGACGTAGAAGCCGAGGTCCTGCAGCCTGCGCTGCAGCGTGGCCACGTCATCACCGTACAGCGGCGCGGAGAGTTGGTAGATCAGTGTCCGCGCGCCGAGTCGGTAGGACGCTTCCTTCAGTGCACGGTAGGTCGCGGGGCCGACTACGCCGTCGACCAAAAGCCCGCGGTGCTGCTGGAACGCGCGCACCGCGGAGTCGAGGTGATGATCGAAAATGGCGTCGGTGTCCATCCAATACTCGCGCGCGCCTGCGCGACCGGTACCGACATGAGCGTGTAAGAAACCCAGGCTTGCCAGTGTGCTCCGAACCTCTGCTACGGCTGGACCGGTATCGCCGTGACGAAGTCGGTGCATGCGTGAGAGCCCTTTCCTTCCGTCAACCTGCGGGTACCCACTCATGCGATGGCATACACCTTCGCACGACCGGAGCGTCGGTCGATTGTCTCAAACCTGGACCGGATATCGGCAATCCCGGATTCAGGCATCCTACGGCGCGTCGTCGGACCGTGTCGTCAGATGATGCCTTCGAGTTCCCGCAGAAGGGCGGCTTTGCCCTTCGCTCCGACGATCTGCTTGACCGGCTTACCGCCGCGGAACAGCATCATAGTCGGCAGCGAAAGGATCTGATAATCGCGGGCCGTGCCGGGGTTGGCATCCACGTCCAGTTTCGCGATGGTCAGCTTGTCCGCATGTGTGCCGGCGATCTCCTCCAGGACAGGGGCGACCATCTTGCACGGTCCGCACCAGTCAGCCCAGAAGTCGACGAGCACGGGTTTCTCGCTGAGCAGCACATCGTCGGTGAAGGACGCGTCGGTGACGGTGACCGTCTTGGCGGACTCGGCCATGGATTTTCTCTCCTTGCGGTGAAACGAGACGGAAGCTCAGTTGGCGGGGACGGAAACCGAGTCGCCCACGTTCTCGAGGCGATTCGAGGTGATGTCACCCTGTTCGGCGAGCCAGCGCTCGGCATCGATGGCCGCGCGGCAGCCGGTCCCCGCGGCGGTGATCGCCTGGCGGTAGGTGTGGTCGACGAGGTCGCCGGCGGCAAACACGCCGGGGACATCGGTGGCGGTCGACGGGTGCTGCACCTGTACGTAGCCCTCGTCGTCCAGCTCGACCTGGTCCTCGACCAACTCGCTACGCGGATCGTGGCCGATCGCGACGAACAGACCGGTCGCGGCCAGTCCGGAGGTCTCGCCGGTGCGGGTGTCGCGCAGGGTCAGGTGGGAGACGCTGTTCTCGCCGTGCACCTCTATCACCTCGGCGTTCAGCACGAACTTGATCTTCTCGTTCGCCTTCGCCCGCTCCAGCATGATGCGGGAGGCACGGAACTCCTCACGGCGGTGCACGATGGTGACGTTGGAGGCGAACTTGGTCAGGAAAATGGCCTCCTCCATCGCCGAGTCGCCGCCACCGACTACGACGATGTCCTGGCCTTTGAAGAAGAAGCCGTCGCAGGTGGCGCAAGCGCTGACACCGCGGCCGAGCAGCCGCTGCTCACCCGGCACATTCAGGTAGCGGGCGGCCGAGCCCATGGCGAGGATCACGGCGTGCGCATGGTAGGTCTGGTCGCCGACGGTGATCTTCTTGATCGGACCGTTGAGATCGATAGCATCTACGTCCTCGGTGCGGATGTCGGCACCGAATCGCTTGGCCTGCTCGCGCATCTCCTCCATCAGATCCGGGCCCATGATGCCGTCGCGAAACCCTGGGAAGTTCTCCACTTCGGTGGTGGTCATCAGTGCGCCGCCGAACTGGGTTCCCTCGAACAGCAGCGGCTGGAGCTCCGCGCGGGCCGCGTACACGGCAGCCGTGTAGCCGGCGGGACCGGAGCCGACGATGATCAGGTCGGAAACTGGCGTGCTCATGGGGCCTTCCGGGGAGAATCGGTGGACGTAGCGGTCAACAACAGGGTAATGGCTGTTGTTCCCACGTTGACTGGGTCACACCACGAGCGTGGCCGATATCGCAATGTCAGCCGATATCCTGCAGCGCCCTCCGCTGAGGATCGTCTGTGCGGCAACCGGTCCCGACGACCAGAGCAGTGATCTTGGGCGGACGCGGGCCGGTGAGCAGGATGAGAACCGCGTCGCGGCCCTGGAATCTGATGTCGGTCGAGCCGAGCACCGCACGATCGAGTCCGTTCGCGTGGACGCAGCGGTCGAGCGCTCCCGGCCTCGCGAGCGAGCCGGAGATGTCATGGCGGCCCAGCGCGCCGAGCGTGGCGGTGGCGGTGAGGTCGTCGCCCAGTTCGTCATTATTGCTCACGATCGGTGGGGCGGTCGGCTGAGCGGTGGGCGCGACGTCGTCGCCGCGCAGCGTCGTCACGGCAACTCCCGCGCACGCCACCGTCGCGATCGCGGCCGCCGCGGCGAGCCAGCGGAGGCTGCCGCGGCGCCGCTGGCCGAGTGAGACCAGCGATGCGGGAACGGATTGGGAAACCATGGATTTCCCATCGGATTCGGCCTGGGGATCGGACGACAGCCGGTGGATCGTGGTCCCTGGCTCGGCAGGCGGCTCGGACAGGTCCAACTCGTCGACGACCCGCGCGAGTCGTGCGGCCACGTCCGCGGGCATGACGTGGATGATGTGCTCGTCGCGGCCGAAAGCGCGCAGTTCGGCGGTCACGTCGTCGAGCGAGCGCAGGAAGCGCAATGCCTCCGGATCGCGCGACACCACCGGCCACAACTGCTCGCGTTGCTCCGGCGTCACATTGCCGGCGTGCAGGTCGGCGAGCAGGTCGGCGGTGAATGGAGGCTGCGGCACGGACCGGGTCGCCATCGCACCTCCGTTGTTTGGATCTGACATCGCGGGCATCCCTCGACGACGGGGACTACATGGACATCGTTCAGTGGTTCGTCACTATTAATGACGCATCTCAGCTACCTCCGGTTCCCCGGATCACGCAGAAATTCCAACCGCTCCTTCAAACGCTGCCGCGCCCTGGCACACCGGCTTTTGATCGTCCCCTCGGGCACACCGAGCATCGCGGCCGCCTCGGACACGCTATACCCCTCCAGATCGATCGCCACCAGCGCGGTGCGCTGATCCGGCGGCAACGAGAACAGCGCGTGATCGATGATCATGGACGTCTCCAGCTCGGCCATCTCGTCCCGGTCATCGCTGGGCTCGGGCATGGTCTCGGGCGAGAGCGAGAAGGCGCGCCTGGTCTTGTTGCGCCGGATCCGGTCCAGGCAGGCGTTCACCACGATCGCGTGCAGCCAGCTGCGCACCTCCGCCTCGGCGCGGAACGAGGCTGCCCTGCGGTGGGCGGACAACAGAGCGTCCTGTAGCGAGTCGGCCGCGTCCTCCCGGGTATAGGACGTGCGCAGGGCGGTCTGCCAGAGATGGTCGTTGTGCCTGCGCAGCAGCTCCGCGAACGCGTGTCGCTGGCCGCGCACATGCGCCTGCAGCAGTTCGATATCAGAGTATTCGTCGGGTACGAACGAGCGTTCGCGGTGCGCGACCGGCCGCGACGTCCCCCCGCGAAGTTCCTCGTTCAATTCGGACGACAATGCCAACCCCTTGGACAGCGCTCACGGCAGCGACGGGCACGGTAGACCATCGCCGAAATTTCGCAGCATCCAGGAACGAGACACCAGAACCCGGGAAGCTCCCCTGCTGAGAGCGCGACAAGATCATATCGCCAGTAACGATTTGGCAGCAACCAAACCGATCGGGCTGATGATGATGGAGTGCGCGACACGCGTCGCGCGAGCGAATGGCCTGCACGAACGATGCGTGCGGCAAGAGTCGTGCGTGGGCCGGGCTAAAGCGCGGCGTCGAAACGAATGTCGGTGATAGCGGTTTGGAACTGACCGCCGGAGTTCCCCAGTCCGGTGATCCAGACGAGCACGTAGCGGGCGGCTTGGTCGGCGTGCACCGGGATGTCGGTGACGCCGTCGCCCAGTCGGGCAGAACCGATCAGCTGAGTCTGATCAAGGGTCGGTGAGCCGGTAGGCGAGGTGCGGATCTCCACCGAGGTGCCGGAGCTGGGCGAGTTGATCGAGACGTTCGTCAGTTTGGTAGGGCTTGGTAGCGTCGCCAGCAGGCCGACCCCCTTCTTGAGGGCCGGGAACTGCTGGAAGTACTGATCCGTGCGCCACTCGGTCCCCGGGTCGTTGTCCAGCACCGCCTGGACGTGGCCGACGCCATCAGGAGTGCCCTCAGGGGAGAACACAGATACGCCGGTCACCGGCACCGGGACGCCGCTCGACGCGATGTTCGGGCCCGCGGCTGCCGGTGTCGGTGAGGGCTGGCTGTTCGTCGTGAGACCGATATTGCGCTGTTCGTTCAAAGGTGCGTCCGACGCACCAGGCGCGAACACGCTGACCATCCACCAGATGACGATGCCGACAACCAGTGCGGCGAGGATGCCGAGCCCGACCATGATCCACATCATGCGTTGAGACCGTTCCCGCTCCGCCGCAAGCAGTTCCGGATCGGCGAGCGAGTCGTCGGTGCGCGCGGGTGCGCGCTGGCCCAGTCGCAGCACCGGGATGAAATCGGTCTTCTGGTCGACTACCGACGCCTGCTCGAGCACATGCTGCACGGTGGCGGCGGTGCGCACCCCCTTGTTCGACTCCAGCGACCGCACCGCGACCGCGGAGATCTCGAACGGCACTTCGGGACGGATCTGCCTCGGCTCGACCGGGGTGCCGTCCGGACCGAGATCCGCGAGGTGTAATCCGCCGATCGTCGCTGCGGTGCCGGAAACCCCGCCGAAGCGGATCGGCCAACGCGCAGTGATCAGCGCGTAGAGCATCGCGCCGAGACCGCGCACATCGGACTGGGCATCCGAGTCGGACAGCGTGCCGGGAAAGGCGAGCACCGCGTCGCCGGACGCGCTGATGCGTACCCGATCCGGATGGTCGATGGACAGTGATCCGCCGCCTCGGTGCGCCAGCTCGGCCGCGGAGGCGAGAGCGCGGATCGCACGCGCCGCACCGATCGGCGAGGGCACGGTCTCCGCCATCTCGCGCAGCGAACGGCCCGGCGTCCACTCGGCCACCACGATGCCGCCGGAGCTGCCGCGCACGACATCGAGCACACGGGCGAGGCCGGGCGAGTTGATCCGGCCGAGGCGGAGCGTGCGCGACAGGATCGCCTGCGGACCGTCGTGGCCGGAGTTGTCGGTGGCCTTCTGGTCGGCGTCCACGAACGTCAGAGCCACCTCGCGGTCGAGCTTGATGTCCAGCGCCTGCCAGAATCTCAGACCGCGTGCGCCGCCGTGGCCGGCCAGCAGCCGGTAACGGCCACCGGCAACCGAAGCGCCAGGAATCAGCTTGGGGCCGCGCGGAACTCGCCGTGCGCCCAGGTTCTCACCGCCCATCGGCGGCATTTCCGGCGACCCGATCGGGATCATCCCGGTGTCGTACATCGGATCGCGCGGCGGCATATGGCCGTCCTGGGGTCTCGCCGCATCCTGATTCGGCGGAGCCGTCCCGGACGCCTTGTTCGCGTACGCGGGATCCAACGGCTCCCCCGCGGTCGGCGGAACATCGGTGTACAGTCCGCCGGCCGTGGTCGCAGAAGAATCGGCGGCTGGGACGCCGCCCACCGCGTCGTCGCTCACCCTCGGTCCTCCTTCGCCCTGATATGTCGCGGTTTCGGCGAATTCGCCACTTGTGCTTCTCTGCCGAACAGGGTACGGGAACTCGCCCACACCGGTGATGTCAACGGCGTCGGCTCTGATCACTGGCAGCACCATGGTCTGGGCGTCCATGTACGCGTCGAAGCGCGGGTACGCCAGATACGGGTCGGGCCTGCGGAGCACCTGCGTGACATAAGGATCTTCGACCGGGCTCTCCAGATCGAGATCCGGTGCGGGCGGGGTCCAGCCGAGGCGCCGCGAGATGGCCACGGTGATGGCGATGATTTCCGGAATACCGGCGAGTCGCATCAGGCCGAAGGCCACCGCCAACATGACGATCGCGGTGATCGCCACCCGAACCAGCGAACCAGGCCCACCGAAGGACGCGGTCAGCCGATCCAGGCCGAGTACCCGGTCCACTATCCACATCACCGCCCCGCCCGCGAGTGACGCGAGGACGACACGTGTCACCGTGCGGCCGACGTTGGCCATCCTGAGATCGCCGAGACTGCGGTGCAACAGATAGCCGCCGACCACGGCGCCGACCGCGAAGCCGAGGCCGTTCGCGACGCCCAAGGCGATCACCACATGATCGGCATCGGTGACGACCGGGGCAAGCGCGGAGAAGACGATCTTCGCGGCGGTGATGCCGAGGATGATCCAGGTCGGAATCCACGCCTGCTCCCTGGCATAGAACACGCGCAGATGGATGAGCACGAGCGAATACGGAATCAACGCGAACGCCGACCAACTGACCGCGAGGCCGAGACGTTCGGCATCGGAGCCGCCGAAGTTGCCGTACCCGTACAGTGCCTGGCCGACCTGCGGGCCTGCCAGCGTGAGGAACGTGACCACCGGGACCAGCGCGATCATGGTCAATCGGGTCGCGGCAGAGAGATCGTCGACCACCGCGGGCGTGTCATCGGCCGCGGCGTTGCGGCTCAGCCGCGGCATGATCGCCGTGAGTACCGTGACACCGAGCACACCGTAGGGCAGTTGCAGCAGCAGCCATGCGTTGTTGTAGATCGCCGGACCCGCCGCGTCGGCATGCGAGGAGATGCGGGTGGCGAAGATGAAACCCGACTGGCTGATCAGGACATACAGGATGATGGCAGCGCCCATGCCGCCGAACTGCTTGAGCCGCGCATCGATACCCCACAACGGGCGCAGGTCGATGCCCGCCCTGCGGACCGCCGGCACCAGGCTGACCGCCTGCACCACCACACCGACCGTGACGCCGACGCCGAGCACCAGCAGCTTCGGGTCGCTCATCCGGACCGGGTCCAGCGTGATCTCTCCGGGCATCAGCACGTACAAACCGAGCACGGTCAGGACGACCAGATTGTTCAGCACCGGAGCCCACGCGCCGGGCTTGAACATCTGCCGTGTGTTGAGGATGGCCGTAAGCAGCGCCGACATTCCGTAGAACAGGATCGCGGGCAGCAGCAGGAAAGCCAGCGCCGTGGTGAGGCCGGTGTTCACCTTGCCGTCGTCGGAGAGGAAGACGTGCGTAGTCAGCAGCGGTGCCGCCGCGGTTGCCAACAGTGCTGCCGTGGCAAGGACCACAAAGGCGGCGGTCACCAGGCGCCGGACGAATGCCGCGCCGTGATCGGGGTCCTCCTGCTCGGCCCGCACCAGGGTCGGCACGACGATCGCGGTGAGCACCGCTCCGAGGACCAACTCCGCGATCATGTTCGGGATCTGGCTGGCAACTGTGAACGCACTCGCGATGGCTGGGCCGAGCACGGTCAGCAGCAGCAGCTGCTTACCGAACCCGGTGATGCGGCTGATCAGCGTCGCGAAGGCGATCGAGCCGGAGTCGCTGAGCAGCCGGGAGCTAGAAGTCTGCTTCGGCTCGGCGGCCTTCTCCACGGTCTCGGTGGCAGCGGGCCACTCCGGGGTCCGGGGGCGGTGCGGCGAGGCGGGCTCGCGTCGGACGGGAGTGGGAGGACGCTGCGGCGGAGGGTACGGCTGCGGTGGGGCGTATCGCGGTGGTGGCACGCGGCCGGACTCCGGCGTGGCGGTCGGAATCGGACCCGACTGCGGTGGACGCGGGGCCGCCGGAATCGGACCCGACTGCGGTGGCCGCGGCGGGGGCGCCGGGGATGGGCCCGACTGCGGCCGCGGCACGGCGGCGGGGGGCAGGCCGGATTGCGCGGGCCTGGGTCCCATGGGTAGGGCGCCAGACTGCCCCGGTCCCGGACGGGGCGGCACCGAGCGTGGCTGTGCTGGGCCCGGGTGGCCGGGCGGGTACTGCCGCTGGCCGGGGTGCGGTACGGCACCGGGACGTTGGGGCGGCATCGGTGGCCGCTGGGGTCTCGGTTGCTGCTGTGGTGGCGGCGGTGGCGGGATGCGCTGGCCGGGCCTGGGTTGCTGTGGTGGGGCCGGGGGATGACTGATCTGCGGTACCCGCGGCATCGGGCCGCTGTAGGGGCCGACGTTCACGTCCGGCTCTTCGGCATCGGCCTGAGGCAGCGGCGGGCGGCGTTCCCATGGCGCGACGGGCGCCCGGCGGGGCGGTGGCCCGTCACGCCGATCGCCTGGTACAGGCCGATGAGCCGATATGTCATCGTCGCTCATCATGCCTCCTGTACCCGCCGGGACATCCGCATCCCCGTCGGTGTGGTGAGCCGCGTCTCGCCGACGCCGTAACCGGTGAACGCTTTGCCCATCGCCGCCCTCCGGTCCGTGTCGGCACGGGAACACTGTGATTGTCCCCCACCGTGCCATACGACACTGCGGTAGACCACATCCACGCAGGTGAAAGCGGTTTGCGAGGGCCCGTCCGTGCGGGTTCGCTCACCGTGCCTCCTGGTGCTGCTCCTGCTCTCGCAGAACCCGTCTCCGTGCGCGCCGATAGCGGTTGACCCGCCGCCGGGTACCGGGGTCGAAGCCCTCGTCCGCCGGATCGGGCTGCCCGCGGAACCGGCGCCACAAACGGCGGCCGGCCAGGAACAACAGCAGGAGTCCTGCGCATGCGGTAATTATCGCCAAAGCTTGGCCATAGGCGTTCGAACGCACCGAGACCTGCGTCGGATTACCGAGCGGGATCCCCTCGGGCGAGGTGAGCGAGATGGGAATGACCAGGTTGCGGCTGTCACTGACCTCGGTCGGAACCTGGAACGAGCGCGTCCCTTTCGCCGGGAGCTGCTGCTCGCCGGGATCGGTGATCTTCGTCTCGGAAGGGGCCTCGATCCGGAACCGGACCCGGATGGCAACCGGCAGGTCATTGCGCGCGACCAGCAGCAAAGGGCTCTGTTCGGACGCCAGCGTGTACACCCCGCCCGGCGGAAGTACGGTGACCGAACGGTAGAGGCTGTTCATCGTCCGGGTCGTCTGATCCAGCCTTCGCTGGGCGAAGGTGTCCGGTTGGGCGGCGTCGCCCGTGCGCCGATCCGACAAGCTCAGCACGCGGATCAGGTCGTCTCGCAGCGGGGTCAGAAAGTCGTGCGACGTGGGCTCGGCCTCCGGCACGTCGACCAGCGCACGCATCATCTCGGTGATTCGGCGGCCCTGGTCGCGCACCGGAAGCACGAACCGGCCCGGCACCGCGTCCTGCGCGGCCTGCGCAAGATAGTTCAGCTCGTAAGGCTGCGGATCCGGCGGCAGCGTCACCAGGTCGGGGAACGGTCGAGCGGTGGCGAGGTCGGCGCGCAGCAGCAGGTCGACCTGACGCAGCAGCGCGGTCGCCTCGTCCCGGTTCGCACCCCACTGCTGCGGCGGGACGAGCAACAGGGAGCGCGGGCCGTTCGCCTCCGGGTTCAGTGCGCTCCAGGACACCGCACCCAGCGCGTCCTGCAGCCGCGCGGCACGCGAATCGTTGGTGACGTCGTAGCGGACTCTGGATGGGGTGAATGACGGCGTCGGCGGATTCGAGCCGACCGCGGCGAGCGCCGTCGCGGACCAGATATCGAAGGTCGCGGTGTGCAGCGCAGGATCGGCCGCCGGGCTGGGCGAAGTCGCCGCAGTGTCGTTGACCGGCGGCACGGCCTCCTGGGGGGCGGATGGCTGGATCGCGGTGATCTCGGGCATCCTGACGACTTCCGGGCCCGCGGGGTCCGCGGTCTGGGGAAGTGAATTCGCGTTGCCGGTGGACTGGCTGCTTTCGCTCAACCGTGCCGAGTCCGCCGTGCCCTCCGGAACGGTCGCGGTGTCGGCGAGCACAGCGGTCCCGAAACCATGGCTTCGCAACAGGAGTCCGGCGCCGTCATCGATACTGCCGGAATCCGGCAGGCTGACCCCGCGCACCGAGCGGGTGGTCAGAATCGAGTCGACGATGTCGGCAGGTTCGTTGATCGCGCGCGCGGACAGTGCCGGATCGTTCACCGCGGCCAGCGCCGCGAGATCGACCTGCGCGAACGGCAGCGCCACCGTGCACATCGACCCGGCCAGCGCGCGCAGCCGATCAAGCCAGGACTGTGCCTGCTCGGCGCCTGCGCCCGCCCTGGTCGCGCCGTCGGGGTCGGACGGACTGGCCAGCACGCGATAGCCCCTGGTCATCGCGCGTACCGTGAGGAGCAGGTCGGGGTCTACGGCGAGGCACACCGCCGAGGCCAGAGTGCGGTCCCGCCCGCCGTTGGCGCTGAGCATCCCCTCCAGCGCGGCAAGCAGCTGATCGAGGCGGCCGCCTTTGCCGAGCGAGGCAGCCAGTTCGTCGTCGGTAAGTTCCACCTTGCCGTCGCCACTGCCCGGATGGCCCGCGACCTGCCTCGGGCGGTCAGCCAGCGGCCACAGCAACGTCGTCGCGACCGGGGCGCCGGTAGGCGCTGACACCGGCTCGGTGGCCGTACCCGACGAGTCGTCGCTCGACGCGGGCGGTACGCCGAGCACCGGAAGCAGGAACCTGGCGTCGTCGAGCCTGGCCTGGGTGCCGTACGCCGGTTCGCCGTTCACATTCAGCAACAGCGGGTAGACGCCGGGGGTATTGATGTTCAGCGACGGCAAGCCGCCCTCGGAGCGCAACGGAATGCTCAGCGTGAACTGCTTGCGCTGGCCCGGATTCAGCCGCTGCTCGACATCTTCGAATTGGCCGGTCACCTCATAGTTGATCTGGTCGAGGCGCAGCGTCGCCCGCAGCCCGCTCGGCGCGGTGATCGCGGCCGCTCGTTGGATACGGATACTGATGTCGTCCACCACGCGGTCGCCGATATTCGTGACCGTGCCCGATACGGTGAGCAGCGGATCGCTGGTGGTGGTCACCGCGGTCGGCGACACCGAATCCAGGGAAAGCTTGAGGAATTTCGGGTTCGAGGAGGATCCGGACCCGGTGGGCTGCGCCTCGGCTGCCGGCGAAATCAGCAGCGGCAGCGTGGTCGGGCCGAGGATGGTCAGGACCGCCACGAAGATCCGGAACAGTCCACGCGTCATCGCTTGCCGGTCTCCATCCGGTCGATCAGTTTATTCGCCATCTCGGCCAGTCGCCGTTCGTCGGCGTAGGCCAGTCGAGAATTCAACTCACTCAACGGAACCCACGCGACCTGCGTGACCTCCACGTCGGCGTCGGACAGTTCACCACCGACCGATCGCAGCAGATAATGATGCACCGTTTTGTGTACCCGCCGACCGTCGGTAACGAACCAGTAATCGATGCTGCCGAGTTCGGCGACAACGACACCGTTGATGCCGGTCTCCTCGGCGACCTCGCGGATCGCGGTTTGCTCGGCGGTCTCGCCTTCTTCGATATGTCCCTTGGGCAGCGACCACAATAGCCGCCCGCGGCGGTCGGTGCGCCCGATGAGGGCCGCGCTGCGCTTTTCCCGGGGACCGTCCAAGCCGTCGACGACGAGTCCACCCGCCGAGGTCTCGCGGACTGTTCGCATCCGCGGCTTCGCGGCATTGGCGGCCGAACCGCGGCGCCGAGGCTGGCGGCGTCGACTGTTCGCACGATCGGCCGGAGACACCTGGCAATCCTACTGTGTTGTTTTGCCGCGCCTGTGGCTGTGTTGGTTTTGGCCGCGCCTGCGGCACGGCGTGTTCCCGGCCCCTTGAGGCTCGCGTCCGAGCGACCGCCGCTGGCGACTTCGTCGCGGACGCGTCGGCCGCTCGGACGCGAGCCGGGCCGCGAACGGGGAATGCTCGGTCTCGCTGCGCTCGGAACCGAGGGTCGGGCCGAGTGGATGCGTTGGGTGGGCAACTGCGGCACCGGTCCAGCGGGAGATCTGGTCGCTGTCTCGATGCGGTGTGTTTGTCGGGAGGGTTGGTGCCCGGTGTCGTAGGTGAGTCGCGAACAATCTCCTCTGGGGCTGGCGGTGCGCGGTAATCGGGTGAGAGTGGTGCTCGTCGCATTGCACAGGACGCGACCGCCGCTGGCTCGGTTGATGCGGATGGCCTTATATATCTGGGGGTGCTGCGCGGGCTGCGCCGCGATATACGTTGCTGCGGCTCGGTAAGCTGCTCATTCGTGGTTTCGCCCAAGTCTGAGGACGCTGCGCTGGATAGACGTACCCGATTGCTGGCCGCGGCGGCGGTGACCCTCGGGAGGCTGTCCGATGTGCTGACGCCTCTGGGCGAGTTGTTCGCCGCGCGGGGGCACGAGCTGTATCTGGTCGGCGGCAGCGTGCGGGACGCGGTGCTCGGCAGGTTGGGGACCGATCTGGATTTCACTACCGACGCCCGCCCGGAGGTAGTGCAGGAGATGCTGCGCGGGTGGGCCGATCATCTGTGGGACACGGGTGGCCTCGCGTTCGGCACCGTCAGTGCGGCCAAGGACGACCAGCAGCTGGAGATCACCACCTTCCGCGCGGACAGCTACGACCGGGTGTCCCGCAACCCCCAGGTGACCTTCGGCGACTCTCTCGAAGATGACCTGGTGCGCAGGGATTTCACCGTGAACGCGATGGCTGTCGAGATCGGCGCGGATGGCTCTTTGTCGTTCGTCGATCCGCTCGACGGGATGAACGCCCTGCTCGAGGGCATGCTCGATACGCCTGCCGCGCCGGAGGATTCGTTCAACGACGACCCGCTGCGGATGCTGCGCGCCGCGCGATTCGTATCCCAGCTCGGATTCGAGCTGCCTGCGCGGGTGCGGGCGGCGATCAGCGCGATGGCCGATCAGATCGATCGGATCGCCGCCGAGCGGGTGCGCGTCGAACTGGACAAGCTGATCGCGGGTGCGCATCCGATCGACGGCATCAACGTGATGTGCGAGACCGGGCTGGCCCAGCGAGTGCTGCCCGAAGTGCCCGCGATGAAGCTGGAAATCGACGAACACCACCAGCACAAGGACGTCTACTGGCATTCGCTGACCGTGCTGGAGCAGGCCATCGACCAGGAGGATGGCGACCCCGACCTGGTGCTGCGCTGGGCCGCGCTGCTGCACGACATCGGCAAACCCGACACCAAGCGCAACGAGCCGGGCGGTGGTGTCAGCTTCCACCACCATGAGGTGGTGGGCGCGAAGATGGTGCGCAAGCGTATGCGGGCGCTGAAGTATCCGAAGCAGTTCACCGAGGACGTTGCCCGGTTGGTTTTCCTGCATCTGCGCTTCCACGGCTACGGCAAGGGGCAATGGACCGATTCGGCGGTGCGCCGCTATGTCACCGACGCCGACGACCTGCTTCCCCGCCTGCACAAACTCGTCCGCGCCGACTGCACTACCCGCAACAAGCGCAGGGCCGCCGCGCTGCGCGCCACCTATGACGAGCTGGAGGGGCGGATCGAGCGGCTGCGCCAGCAGGAGGACCTGGCACAGGTTCGCCCGGACCTGGACGGCAACGCGATCATGGAGCTGCTCGGCCTGCCGCCGGGCCCCGAGGTCGGCCGGGCCTGGAACTATCTGAAGGAGCTGCGGCTCGATCGCGGTCCGCTCACCCGGGACGAGGCCGAATCGGCGCTGCTGGAGTGGTGGAAGACGCAGAACTGACCGGATCAGAAGACGATCAGAGTGCTGCCCGCGAGGATTGCGGAGCGGATCTGGGCCAGATCGAACGAACCGGTGATCTCCGGTAGCTCGATCCGGAACCGGATCAGATCGTCCTCGCGGATGGTGGAGACGATCCGCGCGTCGTTGGGCAGCCGGTTGAGCGGCATCGTGGGAATGCCGACCATCCTGCGTGGTATCCGGATGCCGAACCAGGCTGCCTTGCGGACTTCGATGCCCAGGCGGTTGTTCGTCACGGACGCATCGATCAGGGCGGTCATTCGCTTTCGGCGGTGCCGTGCCCGGATCAATCCGGTCTCGTGCAGGTCAAGCGCCCAGCCCAGCGGCTGGGTGTTGAGCCAGCCGACCACTGCGGCGGTGGTGACGGTGCCGTCGATGTCGAGCTGTGCTGCGCGCAACTTGGTCGGTACGCCGGGGATCAAACGGACTCCGTGGGCGATAACCGTCACGACCTCGATCCGGTGGTCGTCCCAGCGCAGCCGCGACAACACTGTCTTGGTTTGGAAGTGCGCGCCGCGCCGGCGCACCTTCAGCACCTGCAGGGTGGCATCGACGTCGTGGCCGAGTAGTGTCGCGCTGACCTCTTGCCCGCCGAACCGGCTCAGGATGCCTTCGCTGAGCATCGTCATCAGGATGTCCGGGAGCAGCGCCGTGGCGGTCCCGGCGCCGAGATCGGCGACCGGGTCCATCCATGCGGTCCCGAAGGAGATCCACTGCTCCAGCCGAGAACGATCGAACAGGCGTTTCCCGAGATCGACGGCGCGCCACGGCGACCAGGACTTCGGATCGAAATACATGGCCATGATTGCTCCGAGCGTACTTGGCGGCGCCGAGCGGAACTATCGCGTTGTGATCCAGGTGTGCTGCCGGGCTCCTTGCCCGACGATCACCTCCGCACCAGAATCAGAGGTCCGTCCGCAATACAATGCCGGTGGGAGGACGCACATGCCGCTGGACCTCAACAGTGATCTCGGCGAGGGTTTCGGGCCGTGGACGATGGGTGACGATGCCGCGATGCTCGATATCGTCACCAGCGCCAACATCGCCTGTGGTTTCCATGCGGGCGACCCGACGATCATGCGCAGGACTTGCCTGCTCGCAGTAGAGAAGGGGGTGCGGATCGGCGCCCATGTCGGCTATCGCGACCTGGCCGGTTTCGGCAGACGCGAGATCGCCGTCGCGCCCGCCGAAATCCGAGACGAGGTGCTGTACCAGATCGGCGGTCTAGACGCCTTCGTGAAGGCCGCGGGCGACCGGGTGCGATACGTCAAGCCGCATGGGGCGCTTTATCATTCGGCCGCGCGCGACCCGCAACTCGCGGACTCGGTGCTGGCCGCGATCACCGAGTACGACCTGCGACTCACGCTGCTCGGGCCTGCCGGTACCCAGCTGGAGCGGGCGGCACGGGAAGCCGGGGTGCGATTCGTCGGCGAGGGCTTCGCCGACCGCGCCTACCTGGCGAACGGCATGCTCGCCGCACGCAGTGTGCCCGGCTCGGTGCTGCCACCGAACGAGGCGGTGACCCAAGCGGTTTCGATCGCCATGTCGGGCACCGCGCGCACGGTCGACGGGTCCGGCGTGGTG
This sequence comes from Nocardia sp. NBC_00881, assembly GCF_045207455.1. NCBI lineage: Bacteria > Bacillati > Actinomycetota > Actinomycetes > Mycobacteriales > Nocardiaceae > Nocardia > Nocardia sp. NBC_00881. Next base: position 5,707,552 of record NZ_CP108798.1, on the reverse strand, counting down.
TCGGTGAGCGCCGCGAGTATTTGCGTGCACGGTGATTCGCCCGCGGCGGTGGAGATGGCCCGCTTGATCCGCAGCGCGCTGGACAACGTCGGTGTGCCGGTGGAGCCGTTCGGCTGAGGCCGCGAGATGACGACGAAGGACACGGCGTGGCAGGCGGCCGAGCGGGCGATCCGCGCGGCTGGGGATCGGGCATTGCTGGTGACGCCGGACCGGCGCGATATGGTGGCGAACCTGGCCGCGGCGCTGCGGGACCGACCCGTGGCCGGTGTGCAGGACGTGCTGCCTGCCGCGGAGACCGTTTTGCTGACCCTGCATTCATCGCGCGACGGTGAGGCCGTGCGTCGTGTGGTGACCACGTTGCTCGCCGCGCTGCGGGACGAGCACCTGGACAGTGTTTCCCGTGGAACACTGCCGGACAACTCATCTCCTACGGATCCAGTGTTGATTCCGGTCCGCTATGACGGCGACGATCTGGACGAGGTGGCCCGGCTGCTGGAGCTCAGCGTCGCGGAGGTGATCGCCGCACACACCGGGACGGTCTGGCGGTGTGCCTTCGTCGGATTCGCCCCCGGCTTCGGCTATCTGGAATCGCCCGACGGTCGGCTGACCGTGCCACGCCGTGCCCAGGCCCGCACCGTGATTCCGGCGGGCGCCGTCGCGCTCGCCGGTGGCTACAGTGCGGTATACCCGCGCAGCACGCCCGGCGGGTGGCAGCTCATCGGAACTACCGGCCAGAGGATGTGGAACGTCGAACGTGACCCGCCCGCGTTGATCCGCGTGGGTGACACGGTCCGATTCGTCGAGGCGGCCGGATGATCGTCGTCGAGCAGGTTGGTCCGCTGGCGACCATCCAGGATCTCGGCAGGCCGGGCTGGTTCGATTCCGGTGTCGGGCCCTCCGGTGCCGCGGACCGCTCGTCGCTGCGGCTGGCCAATCGGCTGGTCGGCAATCCGGAGGGGCACGCGGCGATCGAGGTGCTGCTCGGCGGGCTCGCGCTGCGCGCCGAAGAGCACGCCACGTTCGCCGTCACCGGTGCCCCCGCGCCCGCGACTGTCGACGGCACGCCGGTCGGGCACGCCAGCGTGCTGGAACTCGAGGCGGGGCAGGTACTTCGGCTCGGCTACGCGTCGGTCGGATTGCGCAGCTACGTCGCGGTGCGCGGTGGCGTCGATGTGCCGCCGGTGCTGGGTTCGCGCAGCCGTGACACCATGTCCGGGCTCGGCCCGGAACCATTGGCCAAGCGCGATAGGCTGCCGATCGGACCCTCGCCGCGCACTCTTCCGACCGTGGAGTTCGCTCCGGTGGCCGAACCACCGGCAGACCTCGTCGCGGTGCACGCCATGCTCGGGCCACGCGACGACTGGTTCACCGATGCCGCGGCGCTGTTCGACGGCGTCTGGGAAATCTCCACCGATACCGACCGGATCGGTGCCCGGTTGGATCGCCGCACCGGCCCGCCGCTGACCCGAAAAGACAAGGCCGAGTTGCCGACCGAAGGCGTGACGCTCGGTTCGATCCAGGTGCCGCCGAGCGGGCAGCCGGTGGTGTTCCTTGCCGATCATCCGATCACGGGTGGCTACCCGGTGGTCGCGGTAATCATCGATGCGGACGTCGACGCCGTCGCGCAGGCGCGGCCCGGTCAGCCCGTCCGGTTCGTCCGCGCGGTCAGCGGCCAGGATCCAGCTGGGCATGCATGAGATACACGTTGTAGCTGTCCCACGCCGAGAGTGTGAAGTACAGATCCTTGCCGGTCGACCACGGATGAATGAACCCGCCGTAGGACTTCGGGTAGTCATTCGTGGGCACCAGCGGGATCGCGTCTGTCCATGCGCCCTGCGGGCTCGCGGCGGTGCGCAGCACGATCGCGCCCCGCGCCGAATCGAGGTAGACCATCTGCCACCGCGCGGCTTCCCGGTCATAGCGCACCGACAGCTCGCTGGCCATGCCGAGCACCAGGGGAGTAGCCAGATTTTCGGCTGCGGGCGCCCAGGTGCCGCCGACCCAATACTGGTAGGCGGACTTGTTCAGCACCTCGTCCTTCCGTACCCTGGCCAGCCCGATCACGCCTATACGACCGTTGGGCGTGCCGAACATATAAACGTAGTCACCCTGCGGCACCATCGCCGCCACCTGGAACCGGCCGACACCGAAGAGGTTGTCCCACTTGGCATGCTGGTCCTTCTTCCAGGTGCGCCCTTTGTCGTCGGAGTAGGCCAGGCCGCCGTAGTTGGTCCACCACAGGCCGGGGATGCGGCTCCACCGATTCACCGACATATAGCTCAGATACTGCCGGTGTCCGATGGCGAACCCGGAGGTGGGGATGGTGGTGGTCTCCCAGTTCTTGACCTTGCGGCTGCCCAGGATCTCCGCGGCGTGGCAGCGGGTGTCCTGCGCGAAGGTGTCCAAGGTCAGACCGTCGGAAAGATCGCGGTCGGAGCTGAAGCCGATCACGTTGCTGCGCCAGTCCTGGTCGTCGTGGCCCGCGCCACCGCCGCCCCAACCCTTGCCGAAGGTGTCGCCGAAGACCACGGCGACCTCGCCGGGCCCGGTCTCCCACATGAGACCGAGGTCGGTGCCGTCGACCTGCCATCGCATGTCGGTCCGATTCTCCGAGCCGTGCCCGGTCACCTGCCCGATCAGTCGCACCGACTCGACGCGTGGCGCGTCGATCGGCGCCGCGAGCGGACCCGGTGCACTCGGGCGCACCACCTGCGGAGGGGCCGGTTGCGGTTCCTCGCCGGGGCCGCCGGGCACCGGGATCGGAATCGGTTCGGTTTCCGGCTGAAACTCGATGCGCGGCAGTTTGATCGGCTCGCCGGAACCGCTTCCGGAGCCCGAACCAGAACCAGAACCGCTGCCGGAGCCGGAACTCGAACCGGAATCGGAGGCGGAACCCGAACTCGAGCCGGTCCCGTCATCGATGCTGTTGTTCGGCGTCGGGCTGGGGTCGGGATTCGATTCCGGAGGCTTCGGGGTGTCCCGGATGTCGGGGCATGGGTTCTCACACGGATCGGTCGGCAGCGGGGCGGGGACGATTCGCGTGTTGTCCTGCGGTGGGTCGGGCACCGGAACCGGTGTGAGCTCCGGAATCGGCACCGGGATGTCGATCTGTGGCGGCAGTGGCGGCGGAGGCGGCTGTGCGGGATCGGGCTCGCGATTGCGTGGGTCGAATCCGGTCTCGCCGCAGCTGTTCACCGGTGGTGGCGCCCACGGAAACGGTGCGGCCTGCGCCGCGGGCATCGGCAGGGTGAGGACTCCGGCGAGCAGGGCGCCGAACATTGCGGGCGCACTAGAGGAGGTGATTCGGGATTCGCGCATCACGTCGGTTCGGTCGATCGACTATCCGGCATCCCGGACGGATAGGACAGATCGGGTTTTCCACGCGCCCAGCAGTTCTCGCACCGCGTCGGGATTATTCGGAGAAAAACCCATCTCGTGTTGACTCCTGTCGAATCGGGCCGCAGAAAGAGCAACTTACCCGAATAACGTCTGCAAATGTGGGACGACGGAATCGGAGAATTACTCGCGAAATGGAACCGGTGCCACGGTCTGCGCGTCAAAACACATATGAACGAGATCGAGTACGTGTTCGGTACCGGTGACGAGAGGGCGCACGTCTGGACCAGCGAGGCGGATCTGGAGCTCACCGGCGCAGGCGTGGCCGACGCGGTAGGGCTGGATTTCGACGGTGACGGCTTCGCCGACGACGCGCTGTGGGACTCGCGCGGCTCCGGCATCGCGGACATCGCGGCACTGGATCTCGACGACGACAGCGTGCTCGACCATTTCTTCACCGACCCCACCGGCCTCGGCACCTGGGATCACCAGATCACGGGACTATCGGCCGATGCCGCGAGCGAGCCGTTCGACTGGATCGTGCGCAGCACCGCGGATGAGCCCGATCGTCCGGTGACCGATGCGCCGCAACCGGATTCGGCGTCCCCGCGCCCGGACAGCGATCAACCGGCGGCGTTGCCCGATCGTGCCCCCTACCCGGCCGATACGCTCCCCGTACACTTGGCGCGCTGGTTGAGCCGCGATGGTCGGAACCTCGGCGACGAACCGATCATCGCGTAAGCGTGCCGCGGCGCGTGTTCAGCGCGATTGCCGCGATTCCCGCGCAGTAGATCGCGGCGCCGGCCAGCACCACGGCGTGCGATCGCCCATCCTCCGGCATCACCAGCGCCGCGAGGGCGATGGCCAGCACAAAGGCGATGTTGAAGACGGTGTCCTGCAGCGCGAATACTTGGCCGCGCCGAGCGTCATCGATGTCGATCTGCATGGTGGCGTCACCGGTCAGCTTGATCGTCTGTCCGGCCAGTCCCAGCAGGAACGCACCGACCAGCAGCAGCTGATGCGCATGCTGCACCGTGGTTGCCGAATCAGCGACCGCGATCGGCGTGACGAGTACGAGCTGCACCAGCGTCGCGACGAGGAGGCTGGCGACCACGGTGCGCGGGCGCCCGAAGCGGGGTATGAGCAGCGGCGCGACGACGGCGGCGACCAGCATGCCCGCCGCGGTGGCGGCGATGGCGACGCCGAACCCGACCAGACCACCGCTGAGCCCGGAGCTGTCCAGCGGAGCCTGGCGCAATACCAGCACCATGATCAACGTGTTCACGCCGAACACGATCCGGTGGGTGCCGATGCCCAGCATCGCCGTGGTGACCTGCACCGACTCCCAGACGGCCGCGGCGCCTGTGCGCAGGCCCGTGGCGATGGCGTGCACGGTGTTCTTCTCCCCAGGCTTCGCCTCGGTTTCGGGACCGAGAACCCGCGGGCGGAACCCGGCCGCCAGCACCGCGCCGAGCACCGACCCGGCACCACTGAGCGCCACCGCGACCGCCGAAGCGAAATCCCCCGCCCCGATCAGACCGATCACCGCCACCGAGGTAGCCGCGCCGAGCCCGGCACACCCGGAGGCCACCGTCGTGAACACCGAGTTCATCGGCACCAGCCACGCTTGCGGCAGCACCCGGGGCAGTGCCGCAGAGACACCGGCCAGCACGAACCTGCTGATTCCGACCACGGCAAGTGCCAGCAACAGCAGCGGCGTCTCCCCCATCCCCGCGAGCAGCCCCGCGCTCACCACGCCGATCAAGGCCGCACGGAACACGTTGGCCGCCAGCAGCACGGCGCGCCGGTCCCATCGATCCAGCAGTGCACCCGCGTACGGCCCGATCAGGGAATAGGGCAACAGCAGCACCGCGAAGCCTGCCGCGACGGCCAGCGGATCGGTCTGCCGTTCAGGGTTGAACAGGATCGCGCCCGACAGCGCCGCTTGGAACATCCCGTCGCCGAACTGCCCAGCGAACCGGACCACGGCCAGCCGCGACACGCCCGGGCTTTCACGCAGCGCGGTGCGCAGCGGAACGGGCCGCTCCTCCTCGGGGCTCAGACCTTCGGTGCGACCAGTCGACACGTTCGCGAGGGTACTGCGTTCGCTCGATAACGAGCGAACAATGGCCGACCGGCTCAAACCCGATCGAGAAGCGTGCTCACCGTCGCTCGCATATCCGGGGCCATCGGCAGCTCGGCGAGCGCCCCCGCATCGATCCAGGCGAACGCGTCGTGCTCCTGTGGCGTGAGGGCGACATCGCCGGGTTCCGCCTCCACGACGACGTTGTATTTGCGCACTTTCGCCTTGGTCCGGGTCGCGTAGTCGAATCCGGCCAGGAAGCCGGTGATGGCGCGTAACCGCAGCCCCGTTTCCTCCAGCAATTCCCGCGCCACGCATTCGGCGAATGTCTCTCCGGATTCCACACCGCCGCCGGGGAGTTCGTACATACCGCCGTGATAGTCGTCGGGCACCCGGCGCACCACTAGAAGTCTGCGCTCGCGGAACACCGCGACACCGATCACGAAATGTGCGATGCCGTCGCGGTGTGCTTCGCTGCGGAGTTGCCGCTCTATCCGGGCGAGTTCATCGGGTCCCAGCACGTCGTCACCTCCGGTTCCATTGTGGCGGTTGGCGATCGACGCCGGCCGCGCTATCCGGCGAGATGGCCCGGCGTTTCGACGTACCCGTTGGTTCTGCTCGCCTGCCGTTCACCCAGTGGTCGCTCGCGTAAAATGCCGAGTGCAGGACAATTTACTAGGATGTGGAGTACCGCGGTGGACGTGCTCCTACCCTGGACGGCGATCGGTGCACGGTCCCGAGAGGAGGACCTGATGTCCACACTCACGACACCACACATCGATGTTCATCGCGGCGGCGACCGTATGAAGACGCGGATCTCGTGGCTGGATTCGAAGCACTCGTTCTCGTTCGGCGAGCATTACGATCCCGACAACACGCATCACGGCCTGCTGCTTGTCAACAACGAAGACATCGTTTCTCCCGGTCAGGGCTTCGATACCCACCCGCATCGCGACATGGAAATCGTCACCTGGGTGCTCGGCGGCAGCCTGGTCCACCAGGATTCGCTCGGCCACCGCGGCATCATCTACCCCGGGCTTGCCCAGCGGATGAGCGCGGGCACCGGCATCCTGCACTCGGAGAAGAACGACTCCTGGCGGCTGGATGGCCGTGGCTCCGAGCACGAGGAACCGGTGCACTTTGTACAGATGTGGGTGGTGCCCGACGAACCAGGCCTCACCCCGGGCTACGAACAGCTCGAGATCGATGACGAGCTGGCGGGCGGTGGCCTGGTAACGGTCGCCTCGGGCCTGCCGCGCTACCGCGACCGCACCGCCATCGCGATCAACAGCAGCCATTCGGCGCTGCACGCGGCGCGTATGGCAAGTGCGGAGCCGAGCGTCGAATCGGTCGTCGACCTGCCCGACGCGCCGTACCTGCATCTGTTCGTCGCGCGCGGGGAGGTGGAAATGGAGGGGGTCGGCCCGCTCTATGAGGGCGACGCGGTGCGTCTGACCAGGGCCGGAGGGCAGCGCGTAGTGGCGAGGCAGCCTTCGGAGATCCTGGTGTGGGAGATGCACGCGCGGTTGGGCGCCCAGTAGTCGTTTCGATCGGCGTCCGTCCGTCGGGAACGCGATCAGTAGGCGACCACCGCGGACCACCTCGTCCGGACCGAGCATCGCGAGGCACTGACGGAGAGGAATTCATGTCGCAATATCCCCCGCCCGGCCAGTATCCGCCGCCCCCGGGGCAGTACCCGCCGCCGAGCCAGCCCGCCTATTGGCAGGAGTCGCCCAAAGGCAGGGGCCTCGCGATCACCGCGCTGGTGCTCGGCATCCTCGGATTGCTGAGCTGCTGGACGGTCGTCGGCGGTTACTTGTTCGGCATCTTCGCTCTGATCTTCGGCGTGGTGGCGCTGGTCAAGGCCCGCTCGGGCACCGCCGGTGGTACCGGCATGGCGATCGCGGGTCTGGTCCTCGGCGTGCTGGGCCTCATCGGCGCCATCGTGATCACTGTCGTGGGCTACAGCTTCTTCGTCGACTCCGGCGGCAAGGACTTCATCGACTGCATCAGTAAGGCGGGCAACGACCAGTCCGAGATCGATCAGTGCGAACGTGAGTGGAACCAGAAGCTACAGGACAAATACAGCGTCACACTGACTCCGCCGCCCGCCCCTACACCCCGCTGACCGCGGCGCACCCCCGGGTATTGGTGATCACCTCGGTGAGCTCGCGGCGGAAGTCCTCCTCGGGCGCTGCGACCCAGATCCGATAGCCGCCGCGTTCGTCGGTGGGTGAGGGCAGCACGATGTGGCTGCCCGGCAGCGCGATCGACGCGCAGACCCGGAACAGATCGGCGAACAGCGCGGTATCCAGATATGAGTTATCGGTCGGGCCGGTGAGGAAGGTCCAGCGGTCCGAGCGCGGATGCGCGATGATCGGCCCTGGCCGGTGTTCGGGTCCGGAGGTCAGCCGGTCGCGCACCTGCCTGCCGAACGCGGCGGGCATCACGACCGCGCCCACGGAGCCGACTTCCAGCATGATCCGCCCCAGGGCCGGGTCCACGATGCCGTACAGCCCGTGCTCCGTGCCATATCGGCGGCAGCGATCGAACGCGTCCTGGATCTCCGTGAAATCCAGGGGCCCGGTATGGCCGCCTGTTCCGGTGCGGGATGTAGTCATGACGAACAACCTCGCCTCGATGCGGGTGGATCGTGCGCTGGGAAACCGACCGCTGCTACCGACCCTAGTCCGGTGCAATCCGGTTGACAATAGTCACACTTGGGCGCGTCGGCGGGGGGCGTAGCATCGCCAGGCATGGCACCCGTGTCGCCGACCGTCGCCCGCTGGGAACTGGTGCTTCGGCTACGTGAGCTGCGGGAACAGCGCGGTTTCGACTCTGCGGGCTTCGCCGAGCGAGTGGGGTTCACCCCGGCCAACTGGTCGCACGTGGAGAAGGGCAGGCGCGTGCTCACGACCAGCACCATCGGACCGGTGCTCGAGCTGCTCGAGGTGGAGACCGAGGAGCGCGAAGAGCTGCTTGCCCTGCTGGAGGCCAGCAAGCAGCGCGGGTGGTGGGCGAAGTCGTCGGCGCTGATCGGACCGGAGCTGCAGCGGCTGTACGGGATGGAGTTCGGTGCGCAGAGCATCCGCAGCTACGACAGCCTGGTCGTGCCTGGCCTGCTGCAGACTGAGGACTACGCCCGCGCGCTGATCAGCGCTGACGTGATGATCCGCCCAGTGCAGGTCGAGCAGCTGGTGGCGATTCGGATGCGCCGGCAGGAGCGGCTGCGCGGCCCGGACCCGGTCGAACTGACCGCGGTATTCGGCGAGGGCACCCTGCTGCAGCAGACCGGCGGGCCGGATGTGCTTCGCGGGCAACTGAACTATCTGGCGGACCTGATCGACGAACTAGAGACAGTGGACGTGCGGGTGATCCCGTTCGCCGCCACGGCGGGCGCGGTGCTCGGCGGCTCCAGCTTCCACCTCATCGACTTCGCGGGCGAGCAGCTGCCAACCTTCGGCTGGGCGGAGAGCGCGGTGTTCGGCGGGGCGGTCGACGACCCGGATCTGGTGCGCGATCTCGGCTTCGCGTACGTGCAGGCGCTCGAGCAATCACTTGAACGTACGAAGTCATTGGCCCTGATCAGGCACTATTCCCGCGTGTAAAATCCTGCCCATGGCCACCACCGTAAGCCCCATGCCGGTATCCACCGGCTGGTTCACATCGACTCGATCGAACAACGGCAATCAATGCGTCGAAGTTCGATTCGATGGTGATGCGGTGCTCATCCGTGACAGCAAGTATCGCCGCAACCCGGCACATCGCACCGCCGAAGAGCCCGTCATCATTGTCACCGCCGCCGAATGGACCGCCTTCCTCGATCTCCTGCGCACCCACGGGCGACCGGAGGGCGAACTGAGTACGCACACTGCCGCCAATGGCCACACCACACTCCGCCATGGCAAGACCACCCTCACCTACACCCCTGAGGAGTGGGAAGCCTTCCTGCTCGGCGCTCGCGACGGCGAATTCGACCACATCGACCTGCCTGCCTGATTCGGCTGCTCATGCCCCCGGCCGCAAGCGGCCGGGGGCCGACCCGCGCGCGTATCGGCATACTGGATGCCGTGACTTCCGAACTGACTCGTCCTTCCGGTATCGATCTGTCCCATCTCGACCAGGGCGTGCGCGTGCAGGACGACTTGTTCGCGCATGTCAACGGCAAATGGCTGGCAGAGCATGAGATACCGGCGGACCGCGCGGTGGACGGCGCGTTCCGAACGCTGTACGACCAAGCTGAGCTGGACGTTCAGGCAATCATCCAGAATGCCGCGGCCACCGATGCCGAGCCGGGTAGCGACGCCCGCAAGATCGGCGATCTGTACTCCAGCTTCATGGACACCGACACGATCGCCGCCGCCGGTCTCGAGCCGATCTCCGCCGAGTTGGCCGCCATCCACGAGGTCGCCGACAAGGGGTCTTTTGCCGCGCTGCTCGGCCGGTTGCAGCGCACCGGCGTCGGCGGTGCCGTCAGCGTCTACGTCGACACCGACGGCAAGGACTCCAACCGCTACCTGGCGCACGCTACTCAATCCGGCATCGGCCTTCCCGATGAGTCCTACTACCGACAGGACGAGTTCGCCGAGATTCGCGCCAAATACATCGCGCATATCGGCCGCATGTTCGCCCTCGCCGCAGTCGACCCTCGCATCGCGGCTCTGCTGCCCGCGGACCTGGACACCATCGGGCAGCGGGTATTCGAGCTGGAGCAGAAGCTGGCCGCCGGGCACTGGGACGTAGTGCGCCGCCGCGACGCCGAACTGCGCTACAACCTGACCACGTTTCAGGCGCTGACCGAGGAAAATTCCGAGTTCGACTGGGTCGCGTGGGCTTGCGCGCTGGCCGAGGGCGCGGACCGCACCGGACCCGAGCTGTTCGCGGAAGTGGTCGTGGGCCAGCCCGACTACCTGCGCTCCTTTGCCCAGGTATGGGCCGCCGAATCGCCGGCCGACTGGCGTGCCTGGGCAGCCTGGCGGGTGCTTCGTTCGCGCGCGCCGTACCTGACCGACGCGCTGGTCGAGGAAAACTTCGACTTCTACGGCCGCACTCTCACCGGCGCCGAAGAGAACCGGGAGCGCTGGAAGCGTGGCGTCTCGCTGGTGCAGGACCTGCTCGGTGAGGCAGTCGGCAAACTGTATGTCGCCGAACACTTCCCCCCCGCGGCCAAGGCTCGGATGGTCGAGCTGGTGGCCAACCTGCAGGAGGCCTACCGTCGCAACATCGCTCAGCTGGACTGGATGGGTCAGGACACCAGGGCCGCCGCGCTGGCCAAGCTGGAGAAGTTCACCCCGAAGATCGGCTACCCGGACAAGTGGCGCGACTACTCGGCCGTCGTGATCGACCCAGCTGACCTGGTCGGCAACTACCGTAACGGCTACGCCGCCGACCACGATCGGGACCTGAACAAGCTCGGCGGCCCGGTCGACCGCGGCGAATGGTTCATGACCCCGCAGACGGTCAACGCCTACTACAACCCCGGTATGAACGAGATCGTATTTCCCGCCGCCATCCTGCGGCCGCCGTTCTTCGATATGAACGCCGACGATGCCGCCAACTACGGCGGTATCGGAGCGGTGATCGGGCACGAGATCGGCCACGGTTTCGATGACCAGGGCGCGAAGTACGACGGCGACGGCAACTTGGTCGACTGGTGGACCGACGAGGATCGCGCCGAATTCGGCAAGCGGACAAAGACTTTGATCGACCAGTATAATGCCCTTTCGCCCAAGGCGCTCCCGGACGAGCACACCGTCAACGGCGAGTTCACCATCGGCGAGAACATCGGCGACCTCGGTGGACTGTCCATCGCGCTGCAGGCATACAAGATTTCGCTGGACGGTAGCGAGGCGCCGGAGATCGACGGTCTGACCGGTCTACAGCGGGTGTTTTTCGGCTGGGCGCAGGTGTGGCGCACCAAAGCGAGGACGGAGGAGGCTATCCGCCGTCTTGCCGTCGACCCGCACTCCCCTCCCGAGTTCCGCTGCAACGCAGTGGTGCGCAACATCGATAGCTTCCATACGGCGTTCGACGTCGAACCCGGGGATGCCCTGTATCTGGACCCGTCGGAGCGTGTGAAAATCTGGTAGCCCAGACGGCCGAAGCGGTACGGTCGGCCGACTCTCAGCGCACGCGGTCCTCGGTTTCGGCGTCGAAGAAGAAGACGTCGTCCGCCTTGGGCCGCAGGCGAAGTCGGTCGCCCAGCGCTACCTGAAAGCGACGATCGACGCGCGCGACCACCTTCTCGGAACGGCTGGTCCACCCCTCGGCGACACCATGGCTGTAGACGAACGACTCCGCGCCGAGTTCCTCGAGCAACTCCGCGTCAACGGCCAGGCTGTTGTCGGTGTCGGTAGTGATCTCCCACGACTCCGGCCGGATGCCGAGGACCACCCGGTCGCCGATTTCAGCGCTGCGCGGCAGGGGAATTCGCAGATCGCCGAGCACGGCGGTACCGTCATGCACTGGCGCCTCCAGCAGGTTCATGCCCGGCGAACCGATGAATCCCGCGACGAAGGTGTTCACCGGGTTGTCGTAGAGCTCGCGGGGCGCGGCGATCTGCTGCAACTTGCCCTCACGCAACACCGCCACACGGTCGCCCATGGTCATCGCCTCGACCTGGTCGTGGGTGACGTACACCGTGGTCGTGCCGAGCCGCTTCTGCAGCGCGGCGATCTGCGAACGGGTGCTCACCCGCAATTTCGCGTCCAGGTTGGACAGCGGCTCGTCCATGCAGAACACCTGTGGACGGCGAACGATGGCGCGTCCCATGGCAACTCGCTGCCGCTGGCCGCCGGACAGCTTCGCGGGCTTGCGATCGAGTAGCTGCTCCAGCTCGAGCATCCGCGCCGCCTCCCGCACCCGGAGCTGGGTGTCGGCCTTGTTCATGCCCGCGTTGCGCAGCGCGAAACCCATATTCTGCGCGACGGTCATATTCGGATACTACGCATAGCTCTGGAACACCATCGCCACGTCGCGAGCACGGGGAGGCAGGCCGGTTACGTCCTTGTCGCCGATCAGAATGCGGCCGGCCGCAACGGATTCCAGCCCGGCGAGCATGCGCAAGCTGGTCGACTTGCCGCAGCCGGACGGGCCGACGAGCACGATGAACTCGCCGTCGGCGATATCGAGTTCGAGCTGGTCGACGGCGGGCGACTGCGCACCGGGGTACCGGTGCGTCACACCCTGGAACTGCACGGTGGTCATGCTGTCGGTCTCCTGGCGTCGGACAACGGGTACTACTCGGGCAGCTTCGGGGTGATCTGCCGGTCGATGATCGCCTGAAGCTGGCTGGTCACCTTCGCGAAGGTGGCTGCCACGTCGGCGTTCTGCAGGCCGATCCGCTCCAGGGCGGCGCCGATGATCTGGTCGCCGCCCGGCACGAATACCCGTGCGTAGTCCTGCGACTTGGTCAGCGACAGCTGCTCGATGGCGACCTTGGAGTTCGGGTTCTTCGTGAGGAAGTCCTGTTCGCTGGGGTCGTGCACGGCCGATTTGCGTACCGGCATGTAGCCGGTGCCCTGCGAGAAGTACGCCGTGTTCTGTGCGTTGGTGACGAACTCGATGAACGCGAGCGCGCTCGCCTTCCGCTCGTCGGAGATGCGCGCCGGGATGGCCAGCCCCGCACCGCCGGTGGTGACGCCGGGACCGTTCGGGTGCGGAAGGAACGCGGTGCCGAAGGTCAACTTGCCCTCGGCGTTTTTCTGGATTCCCTGCATGTCGCCGGTCGAGGCGATGGTGGAGGCGATCACGCCGGTGCCGAAGTCGACCGCGATCTGCGGCTTGATGCCCGCGTACTTCTTGGTGTTGATCATGTTGCGTAGGAACGCTCCCGCCGCCAGGGTGCCGGGGTCGTTGAACTTCAACGTCCAATTGTCCGAGTACGCGCCGCCGAAGGTCCAGTTCGGTCCCTGGAAGGTCCAGGCAAGGTAGTTTTTGGCGTCACCCCAGCCATGTGCGAGCTTGCCCGCGCCGACGACCTCCTGCAGCTTCGGTCCCCACTCGTCGAATTCCTGCCAACTCTCCGGGCCGCGGTCGGGCAGACCAGCGCGGTTCCACACATCCTTGTTGTAGTAGAACAGCGGAGTCGAGCGGGCGTAGGGCAGTGCGTAGTGCTTACCGTTGAACTGGTAGTCGGCGACCAGAGAGTCGACATAGTCGTCCAGTTGCACGTCCGTGTCGGCAAAGTGGCTGTCCAGCGGTTCGATGGTGCCGTTGAGCGCGTAGTTGAACCACCAAACATCAGACAGCACGACGATATCCGGCAGGTCGCCGCCGGACAGCGCCGCGTTGAACTTTTGCGACACCTCCTCGTAGTTCTTGCCCGCGTCGACCAGGTGCACTTTCCGGTCGGGATATTTCGCCTGGAACCGATTGATCAGCTCGGTCTCGAGTCCCTTCGAGGTGCCGGGGTGGTTGGACCAGAAGGTGAGGGTCTTGCCGTCGCCGGGCTGCTTGGATCCACCTCCGGTGCCCGCGCACGCGGTCAGGGCCGCGCCCGCGGCGACCGTCCCGGTCAGCCCGAGGAATCCGCGCCGGGTCAGCACTGGTTCCCTTGTCGCTGCGCTCCTGCCCGCCGGCGCTGATCCCCTTGTCGCTGCGCCCCTGCCCGCCGGCAGGGGGAACTGTGAAGTGGACACGTGGATCTCCTGTACCGGTTATCCCTTGACCGCACCGGAGGTGAGGCCCTTGATCATGTGGCGTTGCAGAATCAGGAAGACGAGGAGAATCGGCAGCATCGTCAACAGCGTGCCCGCCATCACCGGGCCCCAGTTCGTGACGCTCGGATTCTCGGTGTTCTGCAGCAGGGTCAGGCCGACCGGCAGCGTGGCGACGGTCGTGTCGTCGGCCATGAGAAATGGCCAGAGGTATTCGTTCCATTCGTTCACCAGCGTGACCACCGCGAACGCGACCATGGTCGGCCCGGACATCGGTAGTACCACCCTGGTGAGCAGCCGCCACCAGTTCGCTCCGTCCATCCGCGCCGCCTCGATCACCTCCGAGGGCAGCGAAAGAAAGTGATTGCGCATCAGGAACGTTCCGAAGGCGACACCGCAGAGGGGAACGATGATGCCTTGGAAGGTATTTCGCCAGCCGAGCTGAGCGATCAGCGCGTAATTGGAGATCACAGTGATCTGGTTGGGCACCATCAACGCGGCGATAATGACCAGGAAGATGGCCGTCTTGCCGGGAAACCGCAGGAATACCAGGCCGTACGCGCTGAACACGCCGAGCACGAACTTCACAGCGGAGACGATCCCGGTGACGATCAGCGAATTGCGCAGGAATGTCCAGAACGGCAGCGTCGTGGTGGCTTCCTCGTAGTTCGCCGGATGCCAGCTGTGCGGCCAGTACGCGGCGGGCTGCACGTAGATGTCGGGCCGCGCCTTGAACGAGGTGATGAAGATCCAGAACAGCGGGACGCCGACGATGATCAGCACGCACACCATCGCGGCATACCCGAGCAGGGTCACGGCGCGCTGCCTGCGTCGGTAGGAAAGCGTTTCCACGCCGGGGTGTTTCACTGGTCGCCCCGATCCATGATGCGAACCTGCACCAGCGTAACGACCAGCAGCACCAGGAACATGATGGTGGCCACGGTCGCGCCGTATCCGGCGCGGAAGTTGCGGAAGGACTCTTGGTAGACCTGATAGACCATGGTGGTGGTGCCGGTGCCCAGCGGGCCGCCGCGGGTCATCACGTTGATGATGTCGAACACCTGCAACGAATTCAGCAGCACCGTGATGGACAGGAAGAATGTGGTCGGCCGCAACTGCGGCAACAACACTTTGGTGAAGGTCGTCCAGCTACTCGCGCCGTCGATCTCGGCGGCTTCCATCAGTTCGGCCCGAACCCCTTGCAAGGCAGCCAGATAGATGACGAAGGTGTAGCCGAGGTTCTTCCAGATGTAGGTCGCCGTCACCATGAACAGCGCCCAGTGCGGGTCCTGGTAGAAGTCCGGTACGTCGTTCACGCCGGCGCGGTGCAGAACGTCCTGGATCAGGCCGAAGCTCGGATCGAAGACGAACTGGAATGCGACGCCGATGGCGGCGCCGGAGATGACGAACGGCGCGAAGATCGCCGAGCGGATCACGTTGCGGCCGAACAGCTTCCGATCCAGTAGCAGGGCCAGCGCCAGCCCGAGCATCATGCTGCCGACTACGGCGGCCAGGGTGAACACCACGGTGTTGGTGACGATATCCCAGGAGTCCGATCGGCCCCACCATTCGCGGTAGTTGTCGAACCCGGTGAAGGTGGCGATCGGATCGGAGATATTCCAGTCGAAGAACGACAGCCGGATATTGTCGATCAGCGGTCGATAGACAAACATCGCGAGCAGGGCGAGATTCGGCAGCACCAGCACCAGGAACAGCGCATAGTCCTGCCACGGCCGGTTTTTCAAGCTACCGCCGCGTGGCGGCGGCAGTACTCGCTCCGGCCTGGTACGCACGGCCGAGACTCTACGGACCGCAGCAAACAGCCGGTGACGATCGCTCACTGATGGGCTGAACTTCTCGCGCACCGGCCAAGTGAAGCAAACACCGGATATGCCGGTGATCGACTTCGCATTATTTGTTCGTCAGCGCCCCCGAAGGGGCGCGACACGACACGACAACTGATCTCGCGAGCACATGGGTAACTCATCGGGCACGCCCAAAACTCAGCCAGGTACTTACGCAGGACCTGCGCCTGTCCTACCACGCATCAAACTGGTACGGCCTGAATACCCGGAGAGGCGGCTCAGAGAGGCGGCTCAGCTCAGTTCCAGTCGCCCAAGCCGTCGCCGGCGCTGAGCGTGCCGCCCTGGGTGTTCGCCACGATGACCGGGTCGCCCTTGCGCGAGTTCTCCATGAACCATTTGGCGTTTTCGGTGCTGACGTTCAGGCAACCGTGGCTGGCGTTGGACACACCCTGCTGAGCGACAGACCACGGCGCGGCATGCACGAAGATGCCGCTGTTGGAGATGCGGGTCGCGTACTCGACCTCGAGTTTGTAGCCCTCGGGGTCGGTGACCGGCACACCGTAGGTGGAGGAATCCATGGTCATCTTGCGCAGCTGCTCACCGACGATGTAGGTGCCGTTCGGGGTCTCGTGCTTGGGCTTGCCCATCGAGGTCGGCATCTCCTGCACCACCTCGCCGTTGCGGGTAATCGTGATGGTGTGGGTGTTGTCGTCGGCGGTCGTGACGAACGCGTCGCCGATCTTGAACGAGCTGGTTGTGCCACCGGCCTGCACCTGAACGTCGGTGTTGTCCGGCCAGAACTCGTCCGGCCGCCAGCGCACCTGCTTGTCGCCACGCCAGTAGAAGTGACCGGGGGCGGGCTTCGACGAGGTCACCTTGATGAACTGCTCGGCGGCGGCGTGATCGGTCACCGGGTCCTTGAAGGTGAGGATGATGGGCTGCGCCACGCCGACGACCTCACCGTCGGCGATGTTGATCGCCGGCGGGGCGAAGTTCGCCTGCGGATCGGTGGCCGCCGCGGCCGAGCCTGTGTCGACGCCAGGAATCGGTTCCGCCTGTGCAGGGGCGACGAGCATGACACCGGCCGCGGCGATCGCGGCGGACAACAGGGCGCCCTCGCGCATCCGGCGGGTCAGCCGGCCTCTGTGACGGCGAGCAGGCAGCGACCCGGTGTGCAAAGCGGCATGCATAGATTTCTCGTCCATTCCATTTCTCGCACGCGCGCGTAGCGAGATCTCATTCGTGAGCGGAGCCGGCAGAGCGCTCCACGGGTATTGACGGCCCGACCCCTGTCACCCTTCCTACCGTCCCGGCGCGGCCCGAAGCCAGTGGTGTTTCACAATGATTCGGTCGTGCGTTACTTTGTGTCATCCATCACACATGTGGTAGGTGGGCATGAATCGGTTGAACATCCGGGTCACACGGGTGAGTGCGGTGCGAGGCTGGCTTTCGATGGACGGATGGAAGGTGGGTCAACCAAACGTGTTAGTGAGGTAAATCACTCAAAACATCGAATGATATCGAGCGGTGCGGACCGGTCGCGATGTTGTGCGGCACCGAAACCGGCGCGGGTCCGTGCGCGTAGCGCGGCGAGAGCCGCAGGCGCACCCGGCTGAGGATGGTGGCCAGCGCGATCCGCAGTTCGTAGTCCGCGAGCGCCGCGCCGACACAGCGGCGGTGGCCACCGCCGAACGGAGCGAACTCGAACGACCGATACTTGCGCTCGACGAACCGGTCGGGATCGAACCGTGCCGCGTCGGACCAGACATCAGGGTCCGAATGCAGCAACGGGACCGCGACCCCCATCGTGTCTCCTGGTGCGAGCGCTACGCCACGCAGCGTGCACGGCCCGGTCAGGCGGCGCAGGATGATCGGTACCGGCGGGTGCAGACGCAGCGTCTCCTGACACACGGCGTCCAGGTATGGCAATCCGGCGAGCTCGATCGGCCTCATACCCGGGCCGGCCTCGCGCAGCTCCATCCGCAGCCGTTCCAGCGCTTCGGGCGCACGGTGCAAGTGGAACAGCCCCCACACCAGGGTGGTCGCCGTGGTCTCGTGACCGGCGACCAGCAACGTGCGCAACTGCTCGCAGAGTTCGTCGTCGGTGGGTGCGGTGCCGTCGTCGTACCGGGTGGACAGCAGCATGCCGAGGATGTCGCTGGACCGGGCGTCGACGCCCTGCCGCCTGCGCGCGATGTCGGCGCGGATCAGGCGGTCCAGCCGGTCGCGCGCCACGATGAACCGGTCCCACGGTGCGTGCCCGAACAGTCCATGCCGCAGCGCCGGCACCAGCATCAGCGGTCCGGAGAACGATGCGAGGAACTCCGCGACGCCGGCGGTGTACTCCACCCGCTGCTCATGGCTGTCCACTCCGAACACCGCCGCCAGGATCACCCGCAGGGTGATCGCCCGCGCGGCCGCCCGCGAATCGATGCGCCCGCCCGGCTGCCACTTCGGGCCGGTCTCGCCGGACATCTCCTGCAGAGTGGAGTCCCGGATGATCTCGCCGTATTCGCGAATCCGCACGCCATGGAACGCGGGCGCGAGCAGCGCTCGGTCCTGGCGGTGCCGCTCACCCGACGTAAGGATCAGCGATGCGGCACCGACCAGCGGTTCGATCGGATTCGGTCGCGGTGGCTCCAGGAACTCGACCGGTGCTCGGAACATTTCGCGTGCGCCCTCGGCTGTCCCCGTGAACAGCGCCGCGCCGAACCCCGGAAATCGGACGTAGAACGGATCGCCCTCGTGCGCCCTGCGCCACCGGAAGTATCGCTCGAAATCGATGCTCGCCGCCAGTGCGTGCAGCGCGGTCAGCCGCGGCACGCGCGGCTGTGCGCCTTCCTCGCCGGCGTCGGTCCGCGGCACACGCACATCCATTCCAGTAGATACGTACTCGGCCCCGGCTGGGTTCGGCCAGCCGGACTACCGCGCGGGGACCAGCGCTATCGTTCCGTCCCGGCAAGCTTGTGCCTTCGCACCGTGGTCTGTGCCGTCGCCGCGAGCCGCGCGAGCCTGGCGTCACCGAGCGCGGTCACCGCGCCGCCGAGCCGGTTGGTCACGAACGCGATCGACATGCCGAGCTCCGGATCGGCGTAGGCGCCGGACCCGCCCATGCCGTAATGGCCGAACGCTTTTCGCGGTTGCTGCTTGGCCATCAGCACCGGGCGGTGATAGCCGAGGGTGAAGCGGATCGGCACGCCCAGCACGTAGTCGCGGCTCTCCGTCGGCTGCACCCGCCCGATCGTCTCGATCGTCTCCGGGCGCAGGAGGCGCACAACGCGCTCCTGCCCGGCCGCGCCGATGCCGCGAACGCCTTCGGGCTGGTCGATGTAGACCACGCCGCCGTTGGCCAGCGCGCCGTACATCCGCGCCAGCGCACGAGCCGAGAACACGCCGTTCCATCCGGGCATCACCGCGTCGTGCACGCGCGGGTCGCGGACCAGTTCGTCGAAGCTCTCCGGCATGCCTGCCTCGGCGAGCCCGCGCACGGGCCGCACCCAGGACAACACCGACGAGGCAGTGTTCCAGCGGATTCCTGGAGGACTCAGTGGCCGGAAGATCCGGGCGATCCGGTGTCGCTCGGATTCCGGCACCCGGAACCAGAACTCGTCGAGTCCCAGCGGATCGGCGATCTCATCGCGTACCACCTCGATGAACGCCATGTCGGTTACCCGTTGCACGATCTCGGCGACCAGCCAGCCGAAGGTGATCGCGTGGTAGCCCGAGGTTCGGATGCGGCGCGGGTCGGGCGGGCTCTCGGCCAGCGCGCGCACCACCTTGTCGTAGTTCAGGATGCCTTCGCGCCCTGGGACGAGGCCGCGCACCCGGTGCAGGCCCGCCCGGTGCGAGAGCACGTCGCGCACCGTGATGTCGTCCTTGCCGTGCGCGGCGAATTCCGGCCAGTACTCGGCGACCGGAACGTCGTAGCCGATCAGGCCGCGTTCGGCGAGTCGGTGTACGACGGTCGACGCCACGCCCTTGCCGGTGGAGAAGGTGAGTGCGATGGTCTCCCCGTTCCAGCGGCGGCCCTTGTCCGCCCAGCCGGCCCAGATGTCGACCACGGGCCTGCCGTCGAGATAGACCGTGAGTGCACCGCCGCCGCGCGCGGGTTGGGAGAACATGCCGAAGAACTGATCGGCCAGCCGGATAAATCGCGGGTCGACCAGCATTTCGCGCGGCGCGGTCGGTTTTCTGTCCGCCGAGTCGTCGGGCTCGAACTCATCCGCAGCCATTGCCGAAACCATGGGGTCACCTCCTGACCGCCGTTCGTCGGGCCGGTCCATCAGGGTAACCGGTTTTACACCGTCTGCCAGCTACTCGAGGATGTGACGAGGAACGTCGCGGTGATGTCGGACGCGTTCGCGGAGTCACCGTGCACGTCGGCAGCCGAGGTCGTCTCGGTTGTGCAGCGCGTGCGGCGCTGCGTGTCTCCGACCCACCTATGGCTGACGTCCGAGCGGGCGAGGCTCTTTCCCGCGGCGCGTGCGCTTCGCCCACTCGGACGCAGGCCCGGCCGCGAACAGTGCTCGTAAGACTCGCACCTCGACAGGGCTGGACGTGCGTGGATCGCGGGAAGCACGAGGGAGGTGCGGACAGCTGCGGTCGAGCAGACGATGGCGCTGATCAGCTTCACGGAGAACTCCTCTCGCACCGGAATTCCACCATACCCAGATCGGTTGCCGACGGTCCGTTTCCAGCCTTCGGCTCGACGTGTACTCGGTCCATGGTGTATTCATGGCGTGGTATTTCAAGCTCAGCCATGTCAACTTCGGATTCTTGCGGGGGTGTGAGTTCGGAGCGTTACAGCTCGGGAGGACTGTACGTGTCTCGTCAACCGACCTGGGGTCGTCTCGTGTTCGCCGGACTCGCCGTCGCGGCGGGGCTGGTGGTCGTCGGGTGCAGCTCGACCATCAACGGCACCGCCCAGCCGGCTGTGAACAACGGCACGATCGACGCCGTTTCGGTCACCAGCACACCCAAGCCGTCCTCGGGCAAACCCACTCCGAGCACCAGCAAGCCGGCGCCGACCACCAAGGGCGGCAACACCGACTTCGAAGCCAACGTCGGCGACTGTGTGACGCTCGGCGGCACTACCACCAACGCCACCATCGCCAAGTCGTCGTGTGGAAGCCGCGCGGCGAACTACAAGGTGGTCGAGAAGAAGCCGAAGAGCTCGCAGTGCGTGAGCGACGCCGACAACTACTACGCCGAGACCGTGAACGGCATCGAGCAAGGCGCGTTCTGCCTGGACATCGACTGGGTGGTCGGGGGCTGCATGGATGTCGGCGGCGACGATCCCAAGCGCATCGATTGCACGGGTTCGGCCCCCGCGAAGGGCGTGAAGGTTGTCAAGATCCAGCAGAACGCCGACGACGTCAGCGTCTGCGGCAGCGGTACCGGGTACGTCTACGACAAGCGCCGCTTCGTCGTCTGCGTCCAGGAGCTCTGACCGTGTCTCCGGCCTGCCGCTAGGTTGGTTTCGATGAGTGCCACCAAGCTTCCCCGACTGCAATCGGGCACCGGGCGCTGGATTCTGGTGGCCACCATTCTCGGGTCGTCGGTGGCCTCCCTCGATGCGACAGTTGTGAACATCGCGCTGCCGCGCATCGGGGAGTCGCTGGACACCGACGTTGCCGGGTTGCAGTGGACGCTGAACGGCTACACGCTGACCCTCGCCTCGTTCATCCTGCTCGGTGGCTCGCTCGGCGATCGACTCGGGCGGCGCAAGGTCTTCATCTGGGGCACCATCGGTTTCGCGATCGCCTCGGTGCTGTGTGGGGCTGCGACGAACATCGAGATGCTGGTGGCGGCCCGCATACTGCAGGGCGTGGCGGGCGCGATGCTCACGCCGGGCAGCCTCGCGCTGATCTCCTCATCGATCGATCAGCGCGACCAGGGTGCGGCGATCGGCCTGTGGTCCGGCTTCGGCGGCGTGGCAGGCGCGCTGGGTCCGTTCCTTGGCGGCTGGCTGATCGAGCTGGCGGGCTGGCGGTCGATCTTCTTCCTCAACGTGCCGCTGACGCTGGTCGTCGTGCTGGTCGCACTGAAGCATGTGCCCGAGAGTCGTGATCCGAATGCGGTGACCAGGCTCGACGTGCCGGGCGCCTGCCTCGTCGCCGGGGCGCTGGGCGCGCTGACCTTCGGGTTGATCGACTCCATGCCACTGCTCGTCGGCGTTGGCGTCGTGCTGCTGGCCGCGTTCGTCGCGATCGAGGTGCGCAGCGACCACCCGCTGGTGCCGCCCTCGCTGTTCGGCTCGCGGGTGTTCACCACGGCCAACCTCGTGACGTTCGCGGTCTACGCGGCTCTCGGCGGCGTGTTTTTCCTACTTGTGTTGGAATTGCAGCTGGTCGCGGGCTATTCGCCGTTGCTGTCCGGCGTCGCGACCGTGCCGATTACGCTGATCATGCTGGTGCTCTCGGCGCCCGCCGGACGCTGGGCGCAGCGGCATGGCCCGCGCCTCCCGATGTCCGCGGGCCCGCTGCTGGCCGCGGCGGGTTTGGTTCTACTGCTGCGCATCGGCCCCGACACCGCCTACCTGACCGACGTCTTGCCCGGCGTGCTCGTCTTCGGCCTCGGGCTCTCGGTGCTCGTGGCGCCGTTGACCGGGGCCGTGCTCGGTGCGGTGCCTTCCAGCGAGGCAGGCATCGCCTCCGGTGTGAACAACGCCGTCGCTCGCACCGCGCAGCTGCTCGCGGTCGCCGCGCTGCCCGGGCTCGCCGGTATCTCCGGTGAGTTCAGCGATCCGGCCGCGTTCGATGACGGCTTCGCCTCCGCGATGTGGATCTGTGTCGGCCTTCTGGTGGCGGGTGCGGTACTCGCCGCGGTCCTGCTTCGGCCCACCCGGCACGCGCCCGTCCTGGACAACATCGACTGCCTGCCGCAGTGCGCGGTGGCAGGACCGGCGCTCGCACCGGCTTACAACGAAGAATGAGCGGCCCGAACGGATCGGTATCCGTTCGGGCCGCTCATCGGGGTATGTCGGGCGTCGATCAGATCGGGACGTAACCCGCGCCGACGCCGCCGCGCGCGTTGATGTCGCCCATGATGGCGCTCATGTTGGTGCCTACCTCCGGGCCGAAGCAGGCGACGGCCAGGTAGGCGTTCACCATGCCGACCAGCGTCGTGCCGGCGACCACCGGCGCGCCGGAGTCGCCTTCCACGACGCACATCTGACTCCAGGTCTCGACGTTGGTTTGGAACACATCACCCCAGGCGATGCCACAGGTGTTGCCGGTGGTGCGTCCTTCTTTACAGACGATCTGCGGGAAGGTGGCCGGCGCGCCGATCCCCGTGATGGTGACGTTCCCGACCCGGTTCGCCGGGATGATCTTGCCCGGATCGAACTGGATGACGGCGTAGTCCAGGTCGTGGTTGGAGTACGCGAACCGGCCGATCAGGCCGGCGCCCCGGTCGGATTCGGAGTACACCTGCGCGCCGGGATCGCCACAGTGTCCAGCGGTCAGGCCGACCAGACGCCCCGCGTTGTCGTGGCCGACGGTGGTGACGGTGCACTCGAATTGGTTGTCGATGATGATCCCGGATCCACCTCCCACGACCGGCGGGCCCGGTTGGGCGTTGGCGGCCCCTGCGCCCGTACCGAGCAGCGCCGCGCCAAGGGCGACGGCGAAGGCGGCATTTGCCACCTTGGCGAGTTTGCTGAACATGTCCCTCCAGACGTCGGAAGCCGGCACGATATCAATCTTGTCGCACCCATCGTGTCAGTAATCTGCTCCGGGCGCGTCACCTAACACGGGTTGTCCGCCAGCGACCTGCTTCAACCCTATTTTGTA
Organism: Nocardia sp. NBC_00881; assembly: GCF_045207455.1. Taxonomy (NCBI): domain Bacteria; kingdom Bacillati; phylum Actinomycetota; class Actinomycetes; order Mycobacteriales; family Nocardiaceae; genus Nocardia; species Nocardia sp. NBC_00881. Next base: position 5,683,878 of record NZ_CP108798.1, on the reverse strand, counting down.
CATGTTAGTTCGAAAGTATCTTATGCGCTGACAATAGCGAGTCGCTATCGAAATTGCGAAAGCGCGAGTTCGATTTGTCTCACCAGGGTAGAAGTGCTCGACCTGTTCGTCCTCGGAATCGAATGCGAATTTAAATGAATATTATCCGTAGTAATTCGGTGTACCGCGTGGTGCAGTGCGGGATTCGCGCAGGCGGGCTGTAGCTTGTTCTAGAAGTCCGACCGGCGACCTTGGGATAAATCCCAAGGTCGCCGCCCCATCTCTTTGCTTTTCATGAAGGGTGACAGACATCTATGACTGCGATCACTAGTCATTGGTGTGTTCTGCGCTACTCCGTAGTAAGGTGCCTCAAGCAAGCGAGTCGTCGGGGCATCCAACCGGCGTCGAGAGGGGTTTAGCCAGTGCAGTCGACCGACAGTCCGCCTACAGGGTCACGGTTCGGTGACGCGGTCGATTGGACGAAGTCGTACTGGGAAAATCATCCGAAACGCTCGCTGGAGACCTTCGGTCGGCAGATCACGATGGGCATCGCGGCCGTCGCCGAACTGTTCGTCGCGATTTTCCGCAGGCGCTTTCCCTTTGCTGAGTTCGTCCGGCAGTGTGCCTTCATGGCCAGCGTCTCCGCCGCGCCGACGCTGCTGGTCGCCATTCCGATCGGCGTGATCGTCTCCATCCAGGTCGGTTCGGTCGCCGGTCAGGTCGGCGCCACCTCGTTCATCGGCGCGGCCAACGGCCTCGGCATCATCCAGCAGGGTGCGCCGCTGGTCACCTCGTTGATGATCGCGGGCGCCGTCGGTTCCGCGGTCTGCGCCGACCTCGGCTCGCGCACCATCCGTGAGGAGATAGACGCCATGAAGGTGATGGGCGTCGACCCGCTGCGACGGCTGGTCGCGCCCCGGCTCGGCGCGGCGATGCTCGTCAGCGTGCTGCTGTGCGGCTTCGTCGTCTTCGTCGGCTTTCTGACCGGCTACATCTTCAATATTTTCGCGCAGAACGGCACACCGGGCTCGTATGTCGGCACCTTCTCGTCGTTCGCGGTGACCACCGACCTACTTGTCGCACTGGTGAAATCACTGATCTTCGGTCTGCTGGCGGCAATCATCGCCTGCGATACCGGATTGAACACTCGTGGTGGTCCGGGCGGTGTCGCGAACTCGGTGAATTCCGCGGTGGTGAGTTCCGCCATCATGCTGTTCGGGGTGAACCTCATCATCACCCAGGTTTACAACGCACTGTTCCCGTCACAGGTGGTCTGAACCAGTGTCATCAACCTATGTACCTCCGCTGCTGCGGCCCTTCCAAACGATCCGGAAATCCGCTCAGGTGCCGGTTGATCTGCTCGCCAGGCTCGGCCACCAGGTGTTCTTCCTGCTGCGCTCGATCGGCTCGATTCCCCTGGCGCTCAAGCACTATCCCAAGGAAGTGTGGCGCCTGCTCTCCGACGTCACATGGGGCAACGGCAACCTCGTCGTCGGCGGCGGCACCATCGGCGTAGTCGTCATCCTCAGCGCCTTCGGCGGTATGACCGTCGGCATCCAGGGCTACAACTCACTGAACCTGCTCGGCCTGAGCCCGATCACCGGTGCCATTTCGGCCTTCGCGACGACCCGCGAACTCGGCCCGCTGCTCGCGACGCTCGCCTTCGCCGCGCAAGCGGGCTGCCGGTTCACTGCGCAGCTGGGCGCCATGCGCATCTCCGAGGAGATCGACGCGCTGGAGTCCATCGCCATTCGGCCGCTGCCCTACCTGATCAGCACCAGAATGTTCGCGGCGATGGTTGCCATCATCCCGCTGTACTGCCTCGGCCTGGCCATGGCCTACATCTCCTGCGCGCTCACCGTTCAGCTGATCGGCGGCACCGCCACCGGCACCTACCAGCACTACTTCTATCAGTTCCTGATCCCGACGGACGTGATCTATTCGCTGATCAAGGCGATTTTGTTCGTCGCGATCACCACCTTCATCCAGTGCTACTACGGCTTCTTCGCCTCCGGCGGTCCGGAGGGTGTCGGCGTGGCCGCCGGCCGGGCGATCAAGATGTGCATCATCGCGGTCGTCTTCGCGAATCTGTTCATGACATTGGCGATCTGGGGCATCACCCCCGGCATCCGGATCTCGGGGTAATCACCAGATGATCATCGATCCCAGTGGGCGTGGACCCACCATGCGGCAGCTGCTCATCGCGGGCGTGTGCGGTCTGGTCGTCTTCGCGCTGGTGCTGAGCTTCTTGATGCTGCGCTACAAGGGCTTCTTCCAGGAGAAGGTGAACGTCACCGCGAACCTGACCACCACCGGTGACGGCCTGCCCGAGCAGGCCGACGTCAAGTTCCGCGGCGTGCTCGTCGGCGCGGTGAAGAACGTCGACATCGCGGCCAAGGGTGAGCTGCAGAAGGTCCGGATCGAGATGAAGCCGGAATTCGCGGGCGACATCCCGGCCAACGTGACCGCCCGCGTAGTGCCGAGCAATCTGTTCGCCGTCACCTCCGTCGAGCTGGTCTTCAACGGCCCCGCCGATCAGTACCTGCACGAGGGCTCCACCATCGACGAGGACCGCAGCCAGGGCACCATCGCGTTGCAGGACACGCTCACCACGGTGCGCAACATCCTCGACGAGATCGACCCGGTGCAGTTCGGCCGGGTGCTCGGCACCCTGTCGCAGGCGCTGGACGGCAGCGGCCGGATGCCAGGTTCGACCATCGAGCGGTTCGACCGCTGGCTGCAGGCCGTCGATGACTCGATCCCCGATCTCGGCATACTGCTGGGTGATTTCTCCGCGTCGTTCCACGCGCTCAACCAGTCCGCGCCGGAACTGGTCGACGTGCTCGGCACCTCGGTGCAGACCGCGCGCACGATCGCCGATCGCCGCAGCGAGCTGGTCGCGCTGATCACCGGGGCAAGCGGCACCGTGGACACGGTGAACGATCTGTTCGCCCGCAACCCGAATGTCGGCAAGGAGGTCACCGCGGGGACCAGCGACATGTTCGGTGCGATCACCGCCGACCCGAACGCGATCACCCAGAGCCTGCTCAACCTGAGCGAGACCATGCGCCGGATGGACACCACATTCACCTGGGGTCCGCAGAAGCAGCAGGTCTGGAACGCGGGCGTCACGCTGACGCCGTACCGCCCGTACACCGTGGCCGACTGCCCACGTTACGGCGAAATGGCGGGCCCGAGCTGCTTGACGGCCCCCGCGGTCGCAGACGTCGGTGAGCTCCCAGAGCAGCTGAAGCCGCGCGCGCTGGCCTCGGCCGCCGGGCTTCCTCCGGTGGTATCGATGCCAGGTCTGCCGCTGATTCCGGGTGTCACCACCCCGGACCCGAACCGGGCCACCACGGCCGCTCCGACCGGCGGCGCACTCGCCCCATTCGCGGGCACTCCGCTGGAGGGTTTGTTCCCGATGCTGCCGCCGGGCCTGTTCCCGCCTGCCGCGGCGGTGCCGGCACCCGCCGCTCCGGCCGTGGCGCCAGAGGGGACCCCGTCGGCCCGGCCGATCTCCTACCAGGGTGACTCCGCGATCGTCGCGCTGCTCGGCCGCAAGCCGACCACCGCCGAATATCTGCTGCTGAGCTCGATTCTGAAGGGCGGAACCATGCAGGTGTCCGACAATGGTGCCGGACGATGAGCATTCGTAAGCCGCTGATCGGATTCGGCATCTTCGCGATCGTGTCCATTCTGGTGACGGTGGTCGTGTGGAACACGTTGGCGCGCATCGTCAGCGGTGACACGAACACCTACACCGCGACGTTCTCCGACGTGCTCGGTCTGCACGAGGGCGACGACGTGCGAATGGCAGGCGTGCGGGTGGGCAAGGTCGAGAAGATCGAGCTGGGTCGCGACACCAACCTGAAGAAGTCGGTCGCGAAGGTGACCTTCGTGGTGCAGCGCGACCAGACGCTCTTCGACGACACCAAAGCACTTGTCCGCTACCAGAATCTGATCGGTCAGCGGTATGTGGCGCTGGCTCCCGGTAAGGAGTCGAGCCCGGCGGCGCTGAAGAACAAGGGCTCGATTCCGATCGAGCGGACCGAGCCGTCGTTCGATGTATCGGGTCTGCTCAACGGATTCCAGCCGCTGTTCCAGGTGCTGCAGCCCGAGCAGGTCAACCGGCTGTCGGAGACCTTCATCCAGGCGTTGCAGGGTGATGGTGTCTCGTTGAGCGCGTTCATCGTTCAGGCTGCGCAGCTGGCGACCGACTTCCAGCGCAGGGACGCGATCCTGTCCGACGTGATCTCCAACCTGTCCGGTGTGATGTCGGGGTTGGCCAAGCGAGGTGATGAATTGGAGACCCTGGTGACCCAGACCCGGGCCTTGATCGGCGGGCTGTACGAGCAGGGGCAGTCCTTGCAGGCCTCTACGGTGCAGATCGCGAGCGCGACGACGTCACTGGTCGACATGATGGGCCAGATCCAGCCGAAGCTGCAGACCGCGCAGAACTCCACCAGCGCGGCGCTGACCCTGCTGCTGGACAACGGCGCCAAGCTCGACCAGGCGGCGATCGACCTGCCGAACGTCCTGGCCGCCGCGGGTAGGCATGCCTCCGAGGGCGCCTACGCCAACGCGTATCTCTGCGGCGTGGACGTCTCGCTGTACGGCGTCCTCTTCCCCCGCGGTCTGTTCTCGCAAATCGGTGGCACTTCGCACTCGGCGGTGTGCCGCCCATGATGACGAAGCTCAGGTCCAGGTTCGACAACAACCGGTACTTCTGGCTGGGCATCCTCGGTGGCGTCCTCATCGTGGTGCTGCTGCTGGTGTCCAGCGTCTACAAGCTCGTCGGGGTGGGCGAGCAGACGGTCGAGGCCGAGTTCGTGCAGGCCGCCGGCATCAAGGTCGGCGACAAGGTGAACGTCGCGGGCGTTGGCTCCGGCCGGGTAGCCGGTGCGAAGCTCGAGGGTGACCACGTGCTGCTGACGTTGAACGTGAGCGATGATGTGAAGCTCGGCCCGGACGCACGCGCCTCGATCAAGATGGCGACGCTGCTCGGAGCACGGTTCGTCGACCTCGATCCCGGCGACGGCTCCGGCCTGAAGGGCGGGCGAATCCTGGTGTCCAACACCTCGGTTCCCTACAACCTGTCCGATGTGGTCCAAGTCGGCACCCCGAAGTTCGAGGCGCTCGACACCGAGAAGCTGGCGGCGGCGCTGAATCTGATCAACAAGCAGATAGGCGACTCGCCCGAACTGATGGTGCAGGCGCTCGACAGCGTCGGCGCGCTGGCCAAGGTGATAGATGCCCGCAAGGGCGAGGTGGACGGTCTGCTCAAGGACCTGGACCGGGTCACCCAGATCCTCGGGGACAATCGCAACAGCGTGCTGCTGGTGATCACCCAGGGCGAGGCCATCGCGAACCGGGTGATGGAGCGCCAAGGCCTGCTGCGTCAGCTGCTGGACAACATCGCGGCGCTGACCAAGCAGCTGCAGGAAATCGGCGCCGAGAACAACGATCAGCTCGGCCCGACCATCCAGCAGCTGAACACCATGGCCGAGGGCCTGCAGAAGAACAAGGACAACCTGGATCGCATGCTGTCGCTGATGCCGCCGACCCTGCGTTACCTGGCGAACTCCTACGGCGGCAGCGGTCCGTACGGTGACGTCGGCCTGCCGTGGCTGTTCCCGGACAACTGGCTGTGCTTCGCCCAAGTTATCGAGGGGTGCCAGGGATGAAACTCCGCAGCGCTTTCCAGCTGAAGACAGTCGCGAAGACACTGATGATCAGCGCCGCCGCATTGGCGGTCGGCAGTTGTTCGCTGCTGCCGAGTTCGGTGAACGACGCACTGGGCACGACGATGCGGATCACCGCGGACTTCGAGAACATCGCGGGCATCTACGAGGGCAACCCGGTCACGGTGCTCGGACTCGACGTCGGCAAGGTGGACAAGATCGTGCCGAAGGGCACCCTCATCGAGGTGCACATCTCCATCGACAAGGACGTCAAGATCCCGAAAGACGCGATGGCAGCGATCATTTCGCCATCCATTGTGACCGACCGGCACATCGAACTCACTCCGGTCTACACCGCCGGTGACACCATGTCCGACGGCGCGCATCTGCTGAAGGGCCGCACCAAGACGCCGGTCGAGCTGGACACAATGATCAAGACGATTGATCAGTTCGCGGCCGCGCTGAAGCCGGAGCCCGGTCAGGAAGGCCTCGGCCCGCTGTCCGGCCGGGTGCTCTACCCGATGATGAACGGCAACGGCGCGAAAATGCGCGACACCCTCAACGCGCTGTCCGGCGCGCTGAAGGTCGGTGTGGACAATAAGGATGCGGTGTCCAACATTATCGTCAAGCTGAACGATCTCACCACGATGCTGGCCGAGAATGACCAATCGGTGCGCGATTTCAGCAACCGGATGACCCAGTTGAGCGGCCTACTCGCCGAGCAATCCCCCGGCCTGCAGGCGACACTGGATCAGCTCAACGCCTTCCTGGCGAACACCAGCACCACGTTGTCGCAGTATCGGGATCAGCTGTCGGGGTCCATGACAGGCCTGACCAACGTCACCCAGCAGCTGCGTGACAACGCCTACGGCATCACCGAGGTCGTCGACCTTACGCCGATGGTCATGCAGAACATCGATGGCATGGTGAACCGCGAGCACAGCTATGTCCGGCTGCACGGGGTGATCGGCACCGCGCTCTCAGGTGAGATCGTCAGCTTGTTCTGCGAACGGATCCAGATGAAGGCGGATGGCTGCCGTACCGGAAACATGCAGGACTTCGGACCCGACTACGGGCTCACCGCGGCGCTGCTCGGACTGACGAAATGACGTACCGCATGACGATCAAGGCACGCAGGGCGCTGGTCGCCGCCGCAGCGGTGGCCGCTGTCGGCGTCACCTCAGGCTGCGGGCTCACGGTGGAGAAATTGCCACTGCCCAAGCCGGGCATGTCCGGGGACACCTACACCGTGCACGCGGTGTTCGAGAACGCACTGAACCTGCCCGACCAGGCGAAGGTGAAGATCGGCGGCTCGGACGTCGGCGTGGTCTCCAACATCAAGACCAAGAACTTCCAGGCGGTTGTCGATCTGACCATCAGCAAGGACATCGAGCTGCCCAAGGGCAGCACGGCGGAACTGCGCCAGGCCACCCCGCTCGGTGACGTGTTCGTCGCGGTGTCCAAGCCCAAGACCGAGCCCGGCACGCAGACGCTGCACGACGGCGACACGCTCACTCTGGAGAGCACGTCCGCGGGCGCGACCGTCGAGCAGTTGCTGATCTCGGTCTCCCTACTGTTCAATGGCGGCGGCATCGCCAGCTTGTCGAAGCTGGGTGCGGAGCTGGACTCGATCGTCGGCGGGCGTGGCGGTCAGCTGTCCCACCTGATCACCGAGATGACCGGTGTGGTCGGCAGTTTGAACGACAACACCGCCCGGGTCGACAGCGTGCTCAACGAGTTCAGCACCCTGGCGACGACCATCGAGTCGCGTCGTGCCGAGCTCGGCGAGGTTGCCGACACGCTTCCGCAGATGATCGGTGCCATCGCCGAGAACAACAGGGCCATCGGTGAACTGCTGACCAAGGTGTCCACCACGAGCGCCGCCCTCGGCGACTACGCCGACACCACCAGCCAGCAGTTGAGCAGCCTGCTGGACAACACCCGCCAGCTGATGGACGCACTGGCCAGGACTGGCGACGGCTTCGGGCTGCTGCTCGAGCGGATGCGGGTGTTGCGGCCGAAGCTGGACGCGACGTTCCGAGGCAACAGCTTCGCGGTGTACGCGACCGCCACCAATCTCGACCTCAGCGCGCTCACCGATCCGCAGCACGGCAAGCTCCCGGACCTCAACGACCTGCAGGACTTCGCGGGCAGCCTGATCCAGGTGCTGCAACTGGTGTACGGCCGGGTGACGGGAGGGCACCGATGACCTTCTTGTCCAAGCTGTTCGGGCGCAAGCTGCTGCTGTCGAATCTCGGCCTGATTCTTGTGTTGCTGGTCGGGGCCGCATACCTGATGGTGAATGTCATGCGGATCAATCCGCTGCGCTCGAACTACACCGTCACCGTGAACTTGGACCGTTCCGGCGGCCTGCAACCGGGTAACGACGTGACACTGCGCGGATGGCGGATCGGAAAGGTCACCTCGATCAAGTTGACCGACCGCGGCCAGGCCATCTCCGCAACCGCGCAGATCGAGTCGAAGTACAAGATCCCGGTGGACACCGCGATCGCGGTGCAGGCGCTCTCCGGCGCCGGTGAGCAGTACATCGACTTCCGGCCGAACGCGGAACAGGGCCCGTACCTGGCCAACGGCGCGGTGATCCAATTCGATCCGGAGAAGATCCACACGCCGACGCCGGTGTGGTCGGTGCTGGACAACTCCAGTGCGCTGATCGCACAGATCGAGCCGGGCAAGTTCAAGGTCATCCTGAACGAGCTGGACATCGCGCTCAGCGGTGGACCGGATCAACTGCGCGGCATGGTCAACGGGATCAGCCTGGCCGCGGCGGGCCTGGACTCGCTGCTGCCACAGACCACGAACCTGATCACCAACCTGCGCACCATCTCCGAGACCACATCGCACGCGCAGCCGGATCTCGCCACCCTGACGCGTAACTCCGGAACGCTGTTCGAGCAGTTCAACGACGCGAACGCGGAGCTGCAGCGCGTACTCGAGCAGGCGCCAGGCCAGCTCACCAGCCTCGGTGCGGTGCTGGACAAGACGGCCGACCCGATCACCAGCCTGGCGACCAACTTTCAGGCGATCACCAAGGCGGCGCAGCTGCGGCTGCCCGCGCTGCGTGCGCTGTTCCCCTCGCTCGCGCTCGGCGGCGAGGCGCTCGGAATCCCGGCGCACGACGGTGAGTTCCACGCGATCGTCGACATCTGGCCGCGGCCGTTCTGCACCTACAACACTCCGAAGATCCGCAACGAGGTCGTGCAGGACGGCACGATTCCGAAGTGGAACTACTGCGAGAACCCGCCGCCGGGTCAGCTGATCCGTGGTGCGGCCAACGCGCCGCGTCCCGATGTGCCGAACAACGGCGCGCACATACCGCCGGGTGTGGATCCGAACGAGCGGACCCGTCCTCCGGTGCGGTGAGTTCGTACCCGGCCCGGTGGCCATCCCGTCGGCCGGGCATACTCGCCGGTTGAACGCCTACGGTTCGCCTCTGTTGCGGGCCGGTCAGCCAATCGGCGCGCCGACGCGCGTCGGGAAAGTGCAGGTTGTATCGATGTCTACCGACGACGCCGAGACCGACAAGGACGCCGAGACCAAGGCCGCCGATAACGACGAGGCCACCGACGAGGTGACCGCCGAATCGGAGGACGCCGCCGCCGCGAAGGCCGAGGAGTCCAAGGCGGAGAAGGCGGACAAGGAGAAGACGAACAAGAAGAGCGAACCCGAGGGGGGCGCTCGTCCCGCCACGCCGCAGAGATCCACTTCGCTGCCCTTGGTGGCTGCATTCGTGGCCGGTGTGCTCGCGGTGGCGGCGATCACGGCGGTCGTCGTGTTCTTCCTGCAGGGCAAGGACCGCGGTGACAAGCTCGACGCGATCCGCGATTCGACCAGTGCCGCGTGCAAGTTCGGCAAGGACGTCTCCGTCTACGACTACTCGAAGAACCTCGACGACTACTTCACGACGGTGAAGGCCGGCGCGACCGGCGAGTTCCTGAAGGAGTTCGACGACGCGACCAAGGCGCTCAGGGATGCCATGGTCCAGGCGCAGGTCAAGTCCTGGGCCGACGACGTGCAGTGCGGCTACCAGTCCGGGGACCAGACCTCGGCCAAGGTGCTGGTGACCCTGACGCAGTACCGGACGAATTTCACCCAGCCCAACCCGGAGCGGCAGTTTGTGGTGGTGATCGCCCAGCTGCAGAAGTCGGGTGACAAGTGGCTGGTCGAGAAACTCGACTCGCCTATGTTGAAGGGGGCGGGAAACGGCCTGCCTGGTGCGCCCGCGCCGGGCAACGGCCAGCAGCCCGCGCCGTCGGGCCAGCCCGCGCCGCAGCCGGGCAACTAGCCGAGTGCCTCCGGCGGTGGGCCGAGCCACCACCGCCGGAGGCTATTCGGGCAGTCTTCGCGATCCGCGCGAGCGGATCAGAACAGCGTCAATGTCTGCGGCGCCGACGGCGCGGCCGCCTTCCCCGCGGCCTTGTCCTTCGGCGCTTCCGGCGCCGCCGACGCTTCTTCCACAGTCACCGCGGGGATTTCCACGGTGTTCACCTCGGCGACGGCCGCGGTGACCGCAGCCCGCCGAGCCGCTTCGCCGGCCAGCGCGTCGGCCTGCTCGTTGAAGTAGTTGCCGACATGCCCACGGACCCAGCGGAACCGGACCGGACCCGGCCTGCTCGCGATGGCCCGGTCGATCTGCCGGATGAGTTCGACGTTCTTCACTGCACCCCCGGCGGATGTGCGCCAGCCGTTGACCCGCCAGCCCGACACCCACTCCGAGGCGCACTTGATCGCGTACAGCGAATCGCTTTCGATGAAAAGGGGTTCGGACCCGGAATGGGCGACAATCGCTTCCAGTACCGCACGCAATTCCGCGACCTGGTTGGTTCCGGACGCGGCTCCTCCGCTCGCCGAGGAGCCCTGATGATTGACCCAAGCCCAGCCGATGGCGCCGCCGGGATTGCGGAGGCAGGATCCGTCGGTGCTCACGATGATCATGGGTGGCACCCTACGCAATCCGACCGACAAGATCGGTACCGTGGAATTCCTCTATCTCCCTTCGCAATTGGGTTTCAGTGCGGCGGAGTGCCGACTTCACGGCGGCATCCATCGGACCGGCGCACAGGCGCCCGGTGATGAATCCGCGGGGTGGACTGTACTCCGCCTCGGACGTCAGCACCGACCGCCCATAGCCGAGCGGGTCGAAGCGCAGCGTCAACGTCCAGGTCAAACGCCCACGGAGCGTATACCCGATCACCGCGTTGCGGCGGTATTCGGTGATCTCGCATGTCACGGCCTGTCGCCAGAACCCGAGACGGGCGGCGAAGGCTGCGCCGAGGCCGCGGTCGAGTTCGCCGGTCGGCTCGAAGTTCGCGATGCCGAACATCCAGTTCGGTACGAAGAGATGGTTGTCCGTGTAAGTGAATGCCACTTCTACCGGCGCTCCGACGTCACTCGCGTACTTGATGTGGCCCATAGGCCCTCCCTGTCCCACGACTGGCGTTAAAAGTACTACAGCTCTCCTCTTTATTCGAGGGGATGGCCGGAATTTGGTGCGACGTATTGCCAGATATGGACTGGACGGTTGCTCGAGAACTCGGGTGTGAGCCGCCGCCTCGAAGCTGGTCGACGAGGTGTCCGCGATCGGGTTACACCGCGACGGCGTGGTCGGCGCCGCGCGGGAGCGCAACCGTGGTCTCGGGGCCGGCAGGCTCGGAACCCATGCCTGTGGGGCGTGTCTCCTCCGGAGTTGCCACGGGCTCAGGGCAACGGCTCAGACGCAGATCGTGCTCGCCGAGCGTCGGGTCGGAGAACGCCAATCGCACCTCACCGCGGTGGATGTCGAGATCGGTGCGCACCGTGGTCACGGCTGACGGTGCCGTGCCGAGCTGTTCCGGCACCGGAGTCGGCAGGTAGCCGGTGAGCAAAGCGAACGCGTTGGTGCCCACCGTGACCGAGACGGTGTCCGTCTCGGCCTCGGCGATCCGCGCTTCGACAAAGGCGTCGCCCAACCTGACCTTGCCGCCACGGCTCGTCGGCGCGCGCTGGGTCGAATCGCTATGCGGTTCCGCGCGTGTCGGTTCGGTTGCCAGCTGTCGCGTGTACGCCGCGGGCAGCGCGAAGCTGCGGCTGGTCAGCCTCGGACCGGAGCCGACCGGACCGCCGCGGTGGATATCCTTCGGCCCGGTCGGAGCGACCGGTGCGGCAAACTCCCTGTCGGGGCGTTGCGCATCGGCCATCTGGTGCACGATGTACCCACCCGCGACGACGGTCAGGCTGAGACTGGTGGCGCCGGCGAGCACGATGGTGGCGTGCCGTGCGAACTGGGCAGATCTATGTGCTGTCACGATGCGTCCTTCGTCTGCGTTGCTGCTCCTCGACAGAACGACCCGCACCATCGGAAGTCGCACGCTTATCCAGGTTACCGGCGTGGCCGGTGGCTACACCGCGTGAGGGAGATCGGCATCACAATGTGTGCCGCCAGAGCTGCCGCGCCGGACGGTCGAGCACCGATGCCAGGGCCTATGAATGTTTCCGACGGCACAACAGCGGGTAAACAATCGCGTAGCTGGCGAGCGTCATTCTCGACTGCCACATTGAGACACCCGGCCAATGGCGTCCGGCCGTCGACACGAACGGCGCACCCAAGTGTGGCGCTCGCCCGCTCCCGGATCTTCGGACCGGGTCGGGTGTCAGCGGGTCAGGCGAACTGGCCCGCTGTCCTGCCTTTTCCCGTCGGGCCCGCGAAAGCCTGTGCAATGCTGAGCCATTCGGCGGCGTCCTCGCCATGCACCTCGATCGAGAGGTCGTCGAGATGGCGGCGCTGCGTCACCAGCAGGCAGAAGTCCACTGCGGGGCCGATTACTCGCTGCACGGCCTTCTCTGGACCCCAAGACCAGATCGCACCATCGGGCGCCGTCAGCTCAACCAGGAATTCTTCAGTGGGCGGGGTCTTTTCGCGCACCGTGTACGCGAAGTTCCTGGTCCGCACGCCGATGTGCGCCACGCTGCGCAGGCGCGTGGTGGGAGTCCTTGCGACTCCGACGGTATCGGCCACGTCCTGCCCGTGCGCCCAAGTCTCCATGATGCGGGCGGTGACCATCGAAGCCGCGCTCATCGGCGGACCGAACCAGGGCAGCTTGACGCCTACGGGCACTGCGCGCAGCGCGTCGGTGAAGGTAGTGCGTCCGTGCCGCCACCGGTCGAGCAGTTCGGCGGGTGGTGCGGCCGCGGCTTCCTCGGCAGCTTCATCGACGAAGGTGAGCGCACGTGGCCCCGCATCGGCTATCAGTTTCTGGAAGCCGCCTGGGGCCGCGGCGGCGATGGTCGCGACCTCGTCGGTCCAGGCCAGGTGGCCGATCTGGTGTGCGATGGTCCAGCCGGCCGCCGGGGTCGGCTGCGCCCAGTCCGCCGGTGACAACGGGGCGACGAGCCGTTCCAGATCCGCGCATTCGGCGGCGAAATCGCCGAGTAGCACTTCGAGGTCGGCCATCCGTTCCCCTCCCGATCGGGGCACACCGCCTCGGGTGCCTTCGCGGTTCAGCTTCGCAGCGGGCCGAGAAAAATGCAAGCGTGCGTGCTTGTATTTTCCCCGTCCTTGTGGCCGCGCGGTGCGCGGACCGGCTACCAGCCGAAAATGATTAGATGCGCGGTGCCGACGACCAAACCGAGGGCCGCGCCGTGCAGGTAGAGCAGCCAGGCATCCTGTTCGACCGACGCGTAGAACATCTCCATGAACTCCCCCGGCGTCAGCCGCCGGAGCTTGTGCGTGGCGAATTCGTCAATGGTCTTCGCCTGCTCGAGCGTGAATTCCTCGTCCTCGACCAGGCTCGGCGCCAGGCCGACCGCCGCACCCGCAGCTCCAACCTTGAGATTGTCGAACTGGCGGCGGCCGAGCGCAGCCCGCACGAACGAGGTCGTGAGCCCGAGCCGGCGGTTGATCTCGTCGGCGATGAGGTGCTCCAGCAGTTGCCTGGTCTTGTCCCCGTTCGGGCCGTCCAGGAGCTCCTTCGACAGATTCGGCAGGGTCAACACCTGGTAGGCCAGGATGTGTGCGAGGTCGGTAGCCGCCTGCGGCTGCCGCTTCGCGAGAAGTGCCTGTTTCCACAGATACTTGTACCTCGGCCGTGGGTCGCCCGGCTCGAACACCATCTTCACGGCGATGACGTTCACGATCACGCCGATCGCCGCTGAGGCGAGCAGTACGATCACCCAGCCCGGCACCGAGCCGATCACCGGAATGTGCTGGTGCACATGCATATACAGGGCCAGTAGGAGACCGAACGGCGCGCCGAGGAACCCGATTCGCACCATGAACCGCAGCTCTGGTGCCGCGATCGTGGTGGTCAGATCCTTCAGGATGGACGGATTCTCCCGCAGGTAGCGGATGACGAAGCTCTTGATGTCGATCAGCTGGTCGACGTTGTCGCCGAGCGATTCGAACGCCCGGCGCGACAGTGCGGGCAATTCGCGATCCACCCGCTGGTAGATCATCTGCTTGGCGGCGCGCGGCACGGTACGCCACAGGTCCGGATTCTCCCGGTACATCAGCTCGTCGACCAGCGACTGCACCTGTTCGCGCGCGAGCATCGCGATGTAGTCGGCGATGCCGTCCAGGTCGAGTTCGTGGATGAAGTCCTTGGGGCTGCCGATCCGCATCAGCGCCTTGTCCACACAGATGCTGGCCATCTTCTCCGCGCGGGCCGGGATGAATCCCTGGAATCCGAGGCGACGCCCGTCACCGGAGAAGGTCGGCAGCACTTGGACCCGGCGCGGGAAGTAGGGATAGAGCACGGGCAGGCCAGGAACGCGAACGCCGCGGAACCGCACCGGCCAGAACAGCATCAGCACGCCGGTCCAGTTGGTCAGCCAGCCCGCCAGCGAGCTGAAGATCGGGAACGTGATCAGGTCGACGACGAACTTCGACTGTCCGGTCAACTCTTCCCAGTCGATGAACACGCCGACGGCGAGCGACGACATCGATGGGACTCCCTGGGCCGAGCCGGCGGAACCGCCGGTATGACATATCGAGGCCCCCACACTCTCATTGCGTTGGAGGGGTGTCAACGTGGCGCGGGCACCCATGTCGGCAGTTCTCGAGCGGCCCGTCCGGGGGCGTGAACGCGCGAGCGGCAGGATCAACTGGGCGACTCGGCCGACTCGGCGATCCGCAGGATGGCACGGCGGCCGACGGCTCGCACGGCAGGAAAATAGCGGGCGAAACCTCGCATCAGCTCGAGCGCCTCGTCGATGGATTGGCCGTCCGTGACCTCGTCGATCGTCTGATACAGCCGTTCTTCGATCTCCGCGACTTTCGACGACAGTTGTTCTCCCTCCGCCGTGAGTGTGAGCGTGATCCGGCGCCGATCGTCGAGCGCGGCCTCTCTCTTGATGAGGCCCGAGGTGACCAGCCGATCGACAAGCCTGCTCGGGCTACCACCGGTCTCGCAGACCAGAAGTTCACCGAGCCCGGCGAGCGTCAGTGGTTGATGATCGGTCAGTACCCTGAGAACTTCGGCCTGGGACGGGGTCAAACCCAATGGCCGCAGATCCGCGGAGAGTATTCGATTTCCCTCACGCTGAATGGCCAAGATGAGATAGCGCAGTTCCTCAGCGGGTCGCATGCCGATCCTCCTCCTTTAAATGTTGTGTAATCAGATCACACAACATTTATCTGCTCGACAGATCCCCGGCGCCCGCGACTTTGGCCGAGCAGGATCGCGCCTACGACCGCCCGGCGGCATAGAAAGACGTTCTATGCGCCGGGTGTCTGGACGAGGGAACGTCCTCCTGATGCGCTTGTCGGGCTTGGTGGGCGGCGGCCTGCTCGAGATCGCCGGCGCGTTCGAGGAGGTAGGCCCGGACTGCGGTGTGGCGGGGCAGCGCTGGGTCCAGTTCGGCCAGTTCGGCCAGTTCGGCTCGGGGTCCGTCGGCCTCACCGACCGCTACTGCGCGGTTCAGCCGCACTACCGGGCCGACGGTGAGGAGTAGCAGTTCGTCGTACCACTCCACGATCTGTACCCAGTCCGTCTCGGAGGTGCTCAGGGCGGCGATCGCGGCCTGGGCCTGGTATTCGCCCAGCTGGTCGCGGGCCAACGCGGTCTGCGGAATCGCCACCCCCTCGGCGATAAGGCCGGATCCATCGACGTACCTGACCTCGACATCGGCCCACGACATGGCCGACAGTCTCACGACGCACTCCGATCGACAGGAAATCCGGAAACCGGCTCAACACACCGACACCTACAGTTTCGCCCGAAGCGAACGAGCTGAACAGGGCGGAACAAACCCGGGAACGCCGGGGTTGAGTAGGCATCGCTCAACTTTTTGGAAGGTCGAACACGTGACTACACCACAGAACCTGCCGGTGCTGTTCTTGACCGATCCGATCGTGCTGCCGGGCATGGTCGTGCCCATCGAACTGGACGAATCCGCTCAGGCCGCGATCGACGCCGCACGCGCCGCCAAGACCGAGGCCGTGCTGCTCGCGCCGCGGCTGACCGAGGGCTACGCCGCCTACGGCGTGGTCGCGACCATCGAACAGGTCGGCCGGATGCGCGGTGGAGCACCGGCGGCCGTCCTGAAAGCTGAACGGCGCGCCAAGATCGGACATGGGGTCACCGGACCCGGCGCCGCCCTGTGGGTCGAGGCCGAGCCGGTCGACACTCCCGCACCGGATGGCCGGACCAAGGAACTGGCCGCCGAGTACAAGAAGCTGGTCGTCTCGGTGCTGCAGCGCCGCGAGGCTTGGCAGATCATCGACGCGGTCAATCAGCTGACCGACCCGTCGGCAATCGCCGACACCGCCGGTTATGCGCCGTACCTGACCGCCGAGCAGAAGCGGGAACTGCTCGAAACCCCCGACGTGGCCACGCGGCTCTCCACCCTGGTCGAGTGGACCAAGGAGTACATCGCCGAGGCCGAGATCACTGAGAAGATCAGCGAAGACGTCCGCGAGGGCATGGAGAAGAGCCAGCGGGAGTTCCTGCTGCGCCAGCAGCTCAACGCCATTCGCAAGGAACTCGGCGAAGACGAGCCCGACGGTGCCGACGACTATCGCACCCGGGTGGAGCAGGCCGACCTCCCCGGCGACATCCGCGAGGCAGCGCTGCGCGAGGTCGGCAGGCTGGAGCGGGCCAGCGATCAGAGCCCGGAATCCGGCTGGATCCGGACCTGGCTGGACACCGTGCTGGAGCTGCCGTGGACGGTGAAAACCACGGACAGCACCGACGTTTCGGCCGCCCGCGCGGTCCTGGACGCCGACCACCACGGCCTGGACGAGGTCAAAGACCGCATGGTCGAATACCTGGCCGTCCGGTCCCGTCGGGCCGCCCGTGGCCTGGAAGTCGTCGGCGGACGCGGCTCTGGCGCGGTGCTGGTGCTGGTCGGCCCGCCCGGCGTCGGCAAGACCTCGCTCGGGGAGTCCGTGGCAAGGGCGCTGGGCCGCAAGTTCGTTCGCGTCGCCCTCGGCGGCGTGCGTGACGAAGCCGAGATCCGTGGTCACCGGCGGACCTACGTCGGGGCTCTGCCGGGTCGCATCGTGCGCGCCATGAAGGAGGCCGGCTCGATGAACCCCGTCGTCCTGCTCGACGAGATCGACAAGGTCGGCTCAGACTTCCGCGGCGACCCGGCCGCCGCCCTGCTCGAGGTGCTGGACCCGGCGCAGAACCACACGTTCCGCGACCACTACCTCGATCTCGACCTGGACCTGTCCGACGTGCTGTTCATCGCCACAGCGAACGTGATGGAGACCATCCCCGGCCCGCTGCTGGACCGGATGGAGCTGATCACCGTCGACGGCTACACCGAGGATGACAAGGTGGCCATCGCCCGCGACTTCCTGGTGCCCAGGCAGCTGGAGCGCAACGCGCTGACCGCCGACGAGGTGACCATCACCGAGGAGGCACTTCGCGAGATCGCGGCGAACTACACCAGGGAAGCCGGTGTCCGGCAGATGGAGCGGCTGATCGCGAAGGCACTGCGTAAGGCGGCGACCCGGCTGTCCGAGGGCGGAATCGTCCCCGCCGGATCGGGGTACGACCCCGAACTCGGCTACGACGCGCTGGTGAAGTCCGAGGACGGAACTACTCCGGCCGGATCGGGTTACGACTCCGAACTGGGCTATGAGGCGCTGGTGAAGTCCGAGCACGGTGGCGCTTCCGCGCAATCCGTGACGATCGGTCTCGGCGACCTGAAGGACTACCTGGGTCGTCCGCGCTTCACCCCCGATTCGGTGGAACGCACCGCCGTTCCGGGTGTGGCGACCGGTCTCGCCGTGACCGGCGCGGGCGGCGACGTCCTCTACATCGAGGCCAACGCCGCCGAGGGCGAGCGCTCGCTGACCCTCACGGGCCAGCTCGGCGACGTCATGAAGGAATCCGCGCAGATCGCGCTGACCTACGTGCGCTCGCACCTGGCGGAGATCGGCATCGAGCCGTCGGTACTGGATCGCAATATCCACATCCATTTCCCGGCCGGTGCGGTGCCTAAGGACGGGCCGTCCGCGGGCGTCACCATGGTCACCGCTCTGGTGTCGCTGGCGCTGGATCGTCAGGTGCGCTCGGATGTCGGCATGACCGGCGAGGTCACGCTGAATGGACGGGTGCTGCCGATCGGCGGCGTAAAGCAGAAGCTGCTCGCCGCCCAACGGGCCGGGCTGAAGACGGTGTTCATCCCGGCCCGCAATGAGCCGGACCTGGACGACGTCCCCGCGGAAGTGCTTGCCGCGGTGGAGGTCCGCCCCGTTGCCGACGTTGCCGACATCCTGGCCTATGCCATCGAGCCGGTCGCCGAACCGGCCGTGGAACGCCCGGCGTTCGCAGCCACCGCCTGACAAGCAGAACCAGGCCGGGCACGGAACGTTTCCGCGCCCGGCCCGTTCGTGTGTGCCGTGTGCCGGCGAATAGCGGAGGAAATGGCGGTTCGGAAACCGAGTGCAGCCGCCAATTCAGTTCTGTTTTGTGCGCGCTGCAATGCATGGGAGACCTTTTCAGCAGGGGAAAGTCAGCCCATCGGGGCCGGCGTAGCAGCCAGGCCCAGAAGCCGCCGTGCGGAATGCTGGTCGATCCCGCCGGAAATCCGACGGCTTGTCGGACCACTGCGGTAAGAACGGCATGTGGCCAGGTGGCTGTTGCACGTCGATCTCGACCAGTTCCAGGCGGCGGTGGAGTTCCGCCGCCATCCGGAACTACGCGGCCTGCCGGTCATCGTCGGCGGGCACGGTGACCCCACCGAGCCCCGCAAGGTGGTGACGTGCGCGTCCTATCCGGCGCGTGCGTTCGGCGTGCGGGCCGGGATGGCGCTGCGCAGCGCGCAGCGCAAGTGCCCGGAGGGTGTGTTCCTTCCGCTGGACATGGCCGCATACGAGGAGGCATCCGACGAGGTCATGTCGCTGCTGCGGACTTTCCCGGGGCGGGTCGAGGTGTGGGGCTGGGACGAGGCGTTCCTCGCCGCCGACACCGACAATCCGGAGGTTCTCGCACACGAGATTCGCGCCGCCATCGCCCGTTTGCACCTGACCTGCTCGATCGGCATCGGCGACAACAAGCTCACCGCCAAACTCGCCACCGGCTTCGCCAAGTCGTCGGGAAAGTCGTCGGCCGAACCGGCCACGGGCGCCGGCGCCGCCGCGGGCGTCTTCCGGCTGACCGCCGGAAACTGGGGTGAGGTGATGGCCCACCGCCCGACCAACGCACTGTGGGGCATCGGCAATCGAATCGCCGCCCGCTTGGCCGACCTCGGCATCGACACCGTCGGTGATCTGATGTCAGCGGACCGGCATCGCCTCGCCGCCGAGTTCGGGCCCAACACCGGCCCGTATCTCTGGGTGCTCGGCCACGGCAAGGGCGACACCGATGTCACCACTGAACCGCGAGTTCCCGTGGGCCGCAGCAAATCCGAGACTTTCCCGCACGATCTCACCGATCCTGGCGAGATCCGTGCCCAGGTGGCGCGGCTGGCCACCGAGGTCGCCGAGGAGATGGCCGCCGCGGGCCGGGTCGGCACCCGCGTGTCCGTGACGGTGCGGACCAACACCTTCTACACCCGCAGCAAGCAGGAGAAGCTGCCCGAACCGACCATCGACGTCGCGCGGATCGCGGAGACCGCGCTGCACATCATCGATCGGTTCGAGCTCGACCGCCCGGTTCGACTGCTCGGCGTCCGGCTCGAACTCGTCCCCGAGTAGTCGTGGCGCCCCTGGCATGGGGCCCCGCACTCGTATGCTCGTCGGCATGGAGTTCTGGACGATGGTGGCACACGAATCGGACAGCGGGATCGTCCTGACCCGGCAGCAGGTCGACGAGGAATTCCTCGGGCCGGGCGAAGTGACGATCAAAGTGCACTACTCGAGCGCGAACTACAAGGACAGCCTGGCGATCACCAAGGGGGGCGGTGTG
This sequence comes from Nocardia sp. NBC_00881, assembly GCF_045207455.1. NCBI lineage: Bacteria > Bacillati > Actinomycetota > Actinomycetes > Mycobacteriales > Nocardiaceae > Nocardia > Nocardia sp. NBC_00881. The sequence goes on along the minus strand of NZ_CP108798.1, from coordinate 5,663,864 downwards.
GTCCGCGACTACCCGATCGTGCCCGGCATCGACATCACCGGCGAGGTGGTCTCGTCCTCGGATGACGACTTCGCTCCCGGCGACCTGGTGGTCGCGCACGGCTACGAGATCGGAGTCTCGCACAACGGTGGTTTCGCGGAATACGCCAGAGTTCCCGGGGATTGGGTGGTCAAGCTGGAGGAGCTGAGCCCGCGCGATGCCGCCGCACTCGGCACCGCGGGCTTCACGGCGGCACTGAGCGTGCAGTCCCTGCTCGACCGTGGCCTCACCCCGGACGACGGCGCGGTGCTGGTCACCGGCGCGACCGGCGGTGTAGGCAGCGTGAGCGTGGATATTCTCTCCGGCCTGGGGTTCGAGGTCATCGCCTCCACCGGCAAGTCCGATGCGGGCGACTTCCTCAGCGAGATCGGCGCCAACGAGGTGATCGGTCGCTTGCCGGAAGACCCGAACGCCAAGCTTCGGCCGCTGACCAAGGCACGGTGGGCGGCGGCGGTGGACAGCGTCGGCGGCACCTCGCTCTCCTACATCCTCAGCGCCATCGGCTACGGCGGCGCAGTCGCGGTCAGCGGGCTAACCGGCGGATCCGACCTGCCCACCACGGTGATGCCGTTCATCCTCCGTGGGGTCGCGCTGCTCGGCATAGATTCGGTCAACGTCCCGATCGAGAAGCGCCGCGCGCTGTGGACCAGGCTCGGCAACGAGCTGCGCCCGCAACATCTTTCGGCCCTGGAGCGGTATGCGCCGATCACCGATGCGGAGCGCGTGCTGCACTCGATCAGGGACGGAACCCACTCGGGCCGAACGGTTCTCGGAGTAGCGGGCGAATTCTGATCGTAAGGGCCGTCGTTCTCGCACGCTATCGGCCTGTCGCGCGGCCATTCCCGCGCCGGACCGCATTGCGAAAGCCCGGCTCGAGTGAACGAGCCGGGCGTCGTGAGGGTGTCTGCTACTCGGCCAGTGCAGCCGCCTGGGGCGGATTTCTCGGCCCGGTCCGCACGGGCGGCTTGGTATTGCGCATGAGGAACAGGGCGACGATCGCGGCGGCGAGGATGCCTACGCCGCCCGCGAGGAAGCTGGTCGACATGGCGGAGGTGAAGGCATCGCGGGCGGTGGTGACGAGTTCGGTGTTGTCGGTCCGGGCGGCGAGGGCGAGGTTCCGAAGCCGCTGTCGGCCGACATGCCGGCCAATAGACCGAGTCCGACCGCGGAGATCAGCATGCCGGTGTCGGCGAGCGTCCGCTTGCCGACCTGGCTGCCGACTCCCGCGCCCAGCCCGTTGAACACGATGGACGACCATCATCGGGATGAATACCAGGCCCGTCTCGGTCGGCGAGTAGCCGAGTAGCCGAGTACGAATTGCAGATACTGGGTCAGCACCAGCAGCAGACCGCCGTTGGCCACCTGGACCAGGGTCAGCGACAGGCTGCCGCCGCTGAAATCGCGGTTGCGGAACAGGCTCAGCGGAACCATCGGGTGGGCCACCCGCTTCTCCACGCGTTGAGGTCCTCGGCAAGCGGCGGCACCGCCACGGCCAGGACGAAATTGTCGATGCCCAGAACCAGCGCGCTGAGGCACAGCACGATCAGGATCCACCAGCGCTTCGGGTCGCGGGTCGGTGCCGCGTCCATCGGGAAACCTCTTCCAGCAGTAGTGTCTCGTTTTGTGAACGCTGTACGCATGAAGTTCTAACGTTCGCAAGTGAGAACATCGTGCGCTAGGCTCCACGCAACGGAAGGAATCACATGCCCGTGGAGAAACAGCAAGTGGGTTCGGTGTGGACGCGCCCGCGACGCGGCAGGGAACAGCCGGCCCTGACCAGGGAACAGATCGTGGTCGAAGCGGTCGCACTGCTCGACGCGGAGGGAATGGAGGCGCTGAGCATGCGCCAGCTCGGTGCGCGTCTGAACGCGGGCGCCACCTCGCTCTACCGACACGTGGCCAATCGCGACGAGCTCGTCGAGTTGGTGGTCGACGAGGTGTACGGCGAGATCAGCGTTCCAGAGATCGACGATCCGACGCACTGGCGCGCGGCGACACAGGAGTGTGCGCGAAGCCTGCGCGCGATGATCCTGCGGCACCCGTGGATGGCCTCGACGCTAGGCCAGGTCGGCCTGTCCTACCTGGGCCCGAACGTGATGCGGCTCAATGATCGGATGGTCGGGTTGTTCCAGGCGGGCGGATTCCCCGGCGACGAGGCGAGCGACGGCATCGGCACGGTGATCAGCTACGTGGTGGGAATGGGCATCACCGAAGCGGCATGGCTGAGCATGTTGGCGCGCAGCGGACAGTCCGAGAAAGAGCTCATCGCCGATCTCCGGCCCGCCGTAGAGCAAGCGGCGCTGGAGTTCCCGAGAGTTCAGCAGGCCGATTGGGACAGAGACCCGGCGGAGATGCGCGAGCGGAAGTTCCGCTATGGGTTGGACCGCGTGCTGGACGGACTCGATGCGCGCCGAAATGCTTGACTCACCCTGAGTGGGTGTGGGTTACCACAACCGAACCGCCGCATCGGCTACGGTTCACGTCGCACCAACCTGCGTGAGCGCTCATGTCGAGAGGCGAAGTCTGTTGTCGGTGAACTTGTTCTGGCGTTCGATGTCTGTAGTGGCAGTTTCGCTGCTGATGGTTGTGCCGGCGTACAGCCAGGCCGACCCGGCGGACGACTCGCACCCGATCGGGTTGGACCGGTTCTATCACCAGCGGCTCGAGTGGAAGCCTTGCGGCGTCGAGAATGTAGACAAGGCCGGTGGCGAGTGCGCGGACGTACTGGTGCCGCTCGACTACGGGAAAATCGACGATCGCACGATGACCGTGGCGATTTCGCGGGTGAAGGCCGGCGATCCGGCGCGGCGGCGGGGAATTCTGCTGTCCAATCCAGGCGGTCCCGGTGCGGAGGGCCTGGACAGCATGGATCTGCTCGGTGATGTGCTATCGCCGGAGGTCTTGGCGAGTTACGACCTGATCGGCATGGATCCGCGCGGGGTCGGCGAATCCGGTCGGAGTCCGCGGTGCGGGTGGCCGGTAGGCGAGATGATCCGGTCGGCCGGTCTGGAGCTGCTGGGATTCGTGCACGACACCGTTCAGTCCGCGGGGATGGCAGCGACCTGCCTGATTCGTGATCCGAACAAGCTGCGGCAGTTCACCACTCGCAACACCGCGCGCGACATCGACATTGTGCGAAGCGTCCTGGGTGAGGAGAAAGTCAACTTCTACGGCTTGTCGTACGGCACGTACCTCGGGGCTGTGTTCACGCAGATGTTCCCCGAGCGCAGTGACCGGGTAGTGCTCGACAGTGCGATCGATCCTGACCGGTATTGGGAGGGCTTGGTCCAGGATTGGGGTCCGGCAGAAGAGATCGCGCTGGACGACTGGGCAGGGTGGGTCGCCGTTCGGGATGGCGAATTTCATTTCGGTGCGACTCCACGGCAGGTGCGGGCAAAGATCGAGGAACTCGTTCGGGTCGCCGCACGTCAACCGATTATCATCGATGGCTTTGCGATCGACGATCACTGGTTTCCGTTCATCCTGCACTCCCTGCTGACGAGCTTCCGGCTGAACGAAGCGTTGGCCACCACTGTGCGGGAGATCGCCGATGCCGCAGGCGGTCCGCCCACGACTTCGCGGACGCCTCGGCTTCGTGCCATCGTGCAGGCGCTGCGCGACAACGAGAACTCGGTGCTGGCGCAGATCGCCTGCGGCGATGTCGGGGCACCGATCGACCCGACCTGGTATTGGCGCAACATCGAGGAGACCCGTGCCACGCAACCGGTGTTCGGCGCGCTGGCGGGCAACATACAGCCGTGCGCCTTCTGGCCTCGGCCGGTCGAACCTCCGACTGTGGTACGGAATTCGGTGCCCGCGCTCATCGTGCAGGCAACGGGAGATGCCCGAACTCCTTATGCCCATGGCGTCCGACTGCATCAGGACTTGTCGGAGTCGCGGATGGTGACGCTGCAGGATGTCCGTATCCACATGACATTCCGGCCCGAACTGAGCAGTTGTGTGAACAACGCGATCAACACGTACTTCGGCGTGGGAAGTCTGCCGGATACCGACATCACCTGCTACGCGGATCAGCCGGCGCTGTAGGCGGGCACCGCTGACCCAGGATGGTCGGTCTCATCCGGGCCGGTGGATCGGTCAAGCGGCGACCGTTACGGTTTCGTCGGCGAACTGGGTGCGGTACAACTCCGCATAACGGCCGTCGGCGGCCAACAGCTGAGTGTGGGTACCGCGCTCCACGATTCGGCCGTCCTCCAGCACCAAGATCTGGTCGGCCGTGCGGATCGTCGACAAGCGGTGTGCGATCACTAGGGCGGTCCGGCCGTCCAGCGCTTCCGCGAGTGCCTCCTGCACGGCGGCTTCCGAAGTCGAGTCCAGCGACGCCGTCGCCTCGTCCAGGATCACCACGCGCGGCTGTTTGAGCAGCAGCCGGGCGATCGTCAGGCGCTGGCGCTCACCGCCGGAGAGCCGGTAGCCGCGCTCGCCGACCACCGTTTCCAGCCCGTCCGACAGTGACGAGACCAGATCCCGCAGCCGTGCGCGCTCCAACGCGTCCCACAGTTCGTCCTCGGTCGCTTCCGGCCGGGCGAGCAGCAGGTTGGCCCGGATGGTGTCGTGGAACAGGTGCCCGTCCTGGGTGACGAGTCCGACCGTCTCCCGGATCGACCTGGTAGTCAGTTCCCGCACATCGGTGCCGTTCAACCGCACCGCGCCGCCGTCGACGTCGTAGAGTCGGGAAACCAGCTGGGCGACAGTGGATTTTCCTGCGCCCGACGACCCGACCAGTGCGATCAGCTGGCCCGGCTCGGCACGCAGCGACACCTTGTGCAGCACCTCCACCCCGCCGCGGGTGTCCAGATTCGCCACGTCCTCGAGTGAGGCCAGCGACACTTTGTCGGCCGACGGGTAGCCGAAGCTCACCTCGTCCAACTCCACCGCGACCGGTCCCTCCGGCACCGGCTTCGCGCCGGGCGCGTCCTCGATCAGCGGCTTCAGATCGAGCACCTCGAACACCCGCTCGAAGCTCACCAGCGCGGCCATGATCTCCATCCGCGCGCTTGCCAGTGCGGTAAGTGGGGTGTAAAGCCTGGTCAGCAGTAGCGACAGCGACACGACCGCGCCCGCGTCCAACTGTCCGCGCAGGGCGTACCAGCCGCCGAGCCCGTACACCAAGGCGATCGCCAGTGCCGACACCAGTGTGAGCGAGGTGACGAACACGGTCTGCAGCATCGCGGTGCGCACGCCGATGTCTCGTACCCGGCGCGCCCGCATCGCGAACTCGTCGGATTCCTGCTCCGGACGGCCGAACAGCTTCACCAGCGTCGCGCCGGGCGCGGAGAACCGCTCGGTCATCTGGGTGCTCATCGCCGCGTTCAACCCGGCCGCCTCGCGCTGCATGCCCGCGAGGCGATTGCCCATCCTGCGCGCGGGGACCACGAACACCGGAAGCAATACCAGCGCGAGCAGTGTGATCTGCCACGAGATGCTGACCATAACGCCGAGCGTGAGCGCGAGAGTCACCAGATTGGCCACAACTCCGGAGAGGGTGTCGCTGAACGCGCGTTGCGCGCCGATCACATCGTTGTTCAAGCGGCTGACCAGCGCACCGGTCCTGGTCCGCGTAAAGAAGGCGACCGGCATCCGCTGCACGTGGTCGAACACGGCGGTGCGCAGGTCGAGGATCAGTCCCTCGCCGATCCGGGACGACAGCCAGCGGATCACCAGCCCGAGCCCGGCGTCGAACACCGCGAGCATGCCGATCACCAGCGCGAGGGTGACCACTACGCGCGGCGCCGCCCCGCCGACGATGTCGTCGACCACGTGACCCGCCAGTACCGGCGTCGCTACCGCGAGCACCGCCGACAACACACTGAACAGTAGGAACGCGCCGATCCGTCGCCGATGCGGCACGGCGAACCGGATGATCCGCTCGGCGGTGGCCAGACGGAACGGCCGCTGCTCCTGCGGCGCGTTCGCCCGCCGGTACATCTGGCTCCACGCCACGGATTCGATACTCACGTCGTTTCTCCCTCTCGCTCCCCACCCATCAAAGCCATGGCCACCGACACTAAGACCTCAACAGCGGTTGAGTTCAAGTCGATTCCGGGCGCGACCTCATTCCGCCGACAGCGAAACCGGTCGCCGTCTCCGATCGGGCGCAGCCGGATTCTGTCCGTCATCGGCTCGCGCCTGGCTGAGCGAAGGCGAGGCAGCTGCTTGCGTCCAAGTGTCCGCCGCGTCCGCGACGAGTCACCAGTGGCAGTCACCCCAGCTGCGAGCCATCCGAGCGTGGCACACCCCAGTGCCGCCGATACCGCCCCCACGCAACCACATCGGCTCAGCTTCCACTTCCGAGCGCAGCGAGACCGAGCATTCCCCGTTCGCGGCCCGAGCCACCAGGAGGCCGCGAGCATGCCGCGCCCGCACGGCCGACAAACACAGCTTCTAGGCTGGCGAGGTGACCGAGAACCGGATGGCGGCACTGCGCGGCAGGATCGCGGGTGAGGTCGACACCTCCGCGCGCCGCCGTGCGGAGTACTCCTCGGACGCCTCGAACTACCGTGTTCTGCCAGCAGCGGTCGTTTTCCCCCGCACCGACGCGGACGTCGCGGCCACGCTCGAGTTCGCCTGCGACCACGGTCTGTCGGTAACCGCGCGTGGTGGAGGAACCTCGGTGGCGGGCAACGCGATCGGTCCCGGGCTCGTGCTCGATTTCAGCAGGCACATGAACCGGATCCTGGCGCTGGATCCTGCGGCGCGGGTCGCCACGGTGCAACCGGGTGTGGTGCTTTCGCAGTTGCAGGCCGCGGCGCGGCCGCTCGGCTTGCGCTTCGGGCCGGATCCGTCGACGCAGAATCGCTGCACGTTCGGCGGCATGATCGGCAACAACGCCTGCGGGCCCCGGGCCGTCGCCTGGGGCCGCACCTCCGACACCGTACGTGAACTGCGGATTCTGGACGGCACCCACACGGAGCGCAGGCTGGCCGCCGACCTGTCGGCGGTGCCGGGACTCGCGGAGTTCACCAAGGCGCATCTCGCGGTGCTGCGCACCGATCTCGGCCGTTTCGGCCGCCAGGCCTCCGGCTACGGTCTCGAACATCTTCTGCCTGAGCGGGGCGCGTCGGCGGCGAAGGCGTTCGTCGGCAGCGAAGGCACCTGTGGCCTGCTACTAGACGCGACGGTCGAGTTGGTCGCGCTGCCCGCGGCGACCGTGCTCACCGTGCTCGGATACCCCGACATCGCCACCGCGGCCGACGATGTCGCCGCCGTCATGGCTTGCGCGCCGATCGCGGTCGAAGGCATCGACGCGCGGTTGGTCGACGTGGTCCGCGCCCATCGGGGCCGGGTCCCCGAACTGCCCTCCGGCGGCGGATGGTTGTTCGTCGAGACCGCGGGTGCGACGCAGATCGAGGCGGTGGCGGTCGCACAGCGGCTGTGCCGGACCGCGGGTGCACTCGACGCCAGGATCGTCACCGATCCTGTTGCCGCCGCGGCCCTCTGGCAGATTCGGGCCGACGGCGCCGGATTCGCCGGTCGCACGCGGGACGGCCGCCCGGCCTGGCCGGGGTGGGAGGACGCGGCCGTTCCCTCCGCACGGCTCGGTGCCTACTTGCGCGATTTCGCCGCGCTGACCCGGGATCACGATGTGGACGGGCTGCTCTACGGGCATATCGGCGACGGCTGCATCCATGTTCGCCTCGACCTGCCGATCGCCGACGCGCCGCAGCGTTTTCGCGCCTTCCTCTTCGACGCGGCCGAGCTGGTCGTGCGGCATGGCGGTTCGCTCTCCGGCGAGCACGGCGACGGTCGTGCCCGCTCGGAACTGCTCTCGGTGATGTACTCCCGCGCAGTGCTCGATGTCTTCGCCGGGTACAAGGCGCTGTTCGATCCTCGTGATGTGCTGAACCCGGGTGTCCTGGTCGCGCCGCGTCCGATCGATGTCGATCTGCGGCTCGCCGGGCTGCCGGTTGTCGGGTCGTCGAACGGATACGCGTTCCCACACGACGACGGCGATCTGAGCACAGCCGTCCATCGCTGTGTCGGCGTGGGCAAGTGCCGCGCCGACGGCGGCTTCATGTGCCCGTCCTACCTGGCCACCAGGGACGAGAAGGACAGCACGCGAGGGCGGGCGAGGGTGCTGCAGGAAGCGGTGCGGGGTGCGCTGCCGTGGTCGTCGCAGGCCGTCGCCGAATCGCTCGATCTGTGCCTGTCCTGCCGGGCGTGTCGCTCGGACTGTCCGGCGGGCGTCGATCTGGCCACCTATAAATCGGAGGCGCTGCACCGCCGCTACCGCCATCGGCCGCGCCCGGCCGATCACTATTCGCTCGGTTGGCTGCCGTGGTGGCTCGCCGTCGCGAGCCGGCTGCCTCGGGTCGTCAACGCGCTGGCCGATCGTGCCGTGCTGCGCCGACTCGGACTGCGGGCGGCGGGAATCGATCCGCGCCGCACTGTGCCGCGCCTCGCCGAACGAAGTTTCCGCCGCGTATGGCGTGACCTGGACGACGGCGCTCGGCTCGCCGAGTTGGGAGACGCACCCGACCTGCTCGGGGACCGCTCTGCCCATCGGCTCGAGGACAGCACTGCCCGTGGCCGATCCGACAACCGCTCGGGCGAGGTGATGTTGTGGATCGACACCTTCACCAACGCCTTCGACCCGGAGATCGGACTGGCCGCGGCCCGGTTGGTGACCGCGCTCGGCTACCGCGTCCGGATTCCCGAGCACCGTGTCTGCTGTGGCCTCACCTGGATCAGCACGGGGCAGCTCGACGGCGCCCGTGCCCGGCTACGCGACACCGTGGCCGCGCTGGAGGCGCACGTGCGCGCGGGCGGCCTCGTGGTCGGACTGGAACCGTCCTGCACCGCGGTCCTGCGCGCGGACCTGCCAGAGCTGCTTCCGGACGACCCGCGGTCGGCCACTATCGCGGCGGCGGTGCGCACGCTGGCCGAGTTCCTCGCCGAGCAGCCGAACTGGCGCCCGCCATTGCGGACCGGGCAGTCGGTGGTGGTTCAACCGCATTGTCACCAGCACGCGATTCTCGGCTTCGATGCCGATCGCCAGTTATTAACCAATATGGACATCAATGTGACTGAAATCACCGGATGCTGCGGCATGGCGGGAAACTTCGGAATGCAAACCGGCCATTACGACATTTCGGTCGCGGTGGCCGAGAATGGCATGTTGCCCGCCTTGCGTACTTCGGGAGACGACGCGATACTCCTCGCCGACGGATTCTCCTGTCGCACGCAGGCCGTTGTCCTGGCCGGGCGCAGAGGTCGGCATCTCGCCCAGTTCCTCTTGGGGCAATGAGGCTTTCGCGCACCCGCCGCAACTGGCCGCGGCGAGTGCGCCACGTCGCTCAGCTGCCGAAAGGCAGGGTGCCGGGCGAAATCTGGTAACCCGAGCTGCCCGCGGAAACGCCGCCCCAGGCGTTGAGCAACCAGTTGAGCACATTGGTGATCATCAGAAACCTCCGTAATGGCGACTGCCAGCTGTTTGCCAATCGAAATCAGTATCGGCATGCTATTTCTTCGCGTTACAAAATGCCTACGTTCAGGCATTATGCGGAATCGCTATCGAATGGTGCGGCATTGCCTGGGGAGGAGATTCTCGGCCGATTGTGGCGGACGACGTCCCGAGCCCACACCGGGGCAGAATGATCCGGGTGCGCAACTCGATGGTCGAGCCGGGAGCGGGCCGGACCGGTTCGTCCAGGACCCTGACAGCGGATCGGCCGATCGATCTCGCGTGCACCCTCGCCCCGCTCGGCCGTGGCAACGGCGACCCCTGCCATCGGGTCTCCAGCGACGGCGCGCACTGGCACGCTTGCCGCCTCCCCACCGGTCCGGTCACCTACCGGTTGACCCAGTCCGGGCAGTGCGTTGTCGAGGCCCGCGCCTGGGGCCCCGGCGCGGCCGAATTTTTAGACGGCCTCGAGCACATGCTGTGCCTGGACGAGGACCTCTCGACGTTCGCTCCCGATCACCCGAAGCTCGTCGACGCCCACCGCCGTTATCCAGGTCTGCGCATGCTGCGGACCGGACTGGTCTTCGAGGCGCTGGTACCTGCCGTGCTGGAACAAAAAGTGCACACCGTCTCGGCTCGCGCCTCGTGGCGAACACTGGTGCGGCGGTTCGGGGAGCCCGCGCCCGGGCCCGCGCCGGAGGAGATGCGACTGCCGCCGGACGCCGACACCTGGCGGCGGATTCCGTCCTGGACCTACCATCGCGCCAACGTCGGCCCGCAGCGGGCTCAGACCATCGTGCGCGCGGCCCGAGTGGCGAGCTCGCTGGAGCGAGCGGCACAGGCCGATCCGGCCGAGGCCGCGCGCATGCTGCGGGCCATCCCCGGCATCGGGGTGTGGACCGCCGCGGAGATAGCACAGCGGGCGTTCGGTGACGCCGATGCGTTGTCGGTCGGCGACTACCATCTCGCCGCGACGGTCGGCTGGACCCTGCTCGGTCGCCCACTCGATGATGAGGCGCTGGTCGACTACCTGGAACCGCTACGCCCGCATCGGTATCGGGCGATCCGGCTGCTCGAGATCAGCGGACATTTCCACAAGCCGAAGTTCGGCCCGCGCACGCCGCTGACGGACCACACCTGGCACTGAGCGACCTGCGCCGGGGCGCGTGATCGGCCGAGGAGACCGCCAACTACTCAGCTGGGCAGCGCGCGCTCGTCGAGCACGCACTTGCCCGCCTCTACCAGCGTCGTGCGCGCGCGGCGGCGCACTTGGCACCGGTCCACGGTGCAGTCGATATGTAATTGCATTGCGGCATGGGCTTGCTCGATGCTCATCGCACCAGGATCGGCTCCGCAGGCGAGCAGTGCGGCGACCTGTAGGTTCACCTCGGTCAGCGGCATCAGGCGACTCCCTTTCCGCGGGCGCCGACGATCCGGCGATACCTGGTCGGGGCGGGACGGAGCCCCCGCGGTCGGCGCGCGGTCATTTCGACCTCGTCGGCCGGCTCGCCCACTGAACCAAGCGGGGTGGGTAGGACTTCGGCCACACGCAGGGCGGCGATCGCCTGCGCGCAGGTCAGGCCCAGGGAAGGCACCACCCAGCTCTCTTGTCCGATTCCACGTGCCCGATGCGGAGTGAGATCGCTGGTCATCAACGACGACGCTATGACGTGTGCTGCCATGACTCCTCGTTCTGCGTGCGACTCCAGTGCGTGCCCGTGGGTTTCGCAGTGGGCGACGAACGGGCCGGAGACCTTCCGGGCATACTTCCAGCACACCACCGCCTCGACTGTGGGACAACGATCATCGTGGATATCCAAGATTTTCGCGCGAATTCCCAGCACGAAATCCAGCTCGGAGGAGAGGATTCTCCATAGTGGACGAAAGAGCCCTCCGCCCAAGCGAAGCGACGGGGAACCGAGCTTGTGGGTCGACCCAGATCGCCCTCGGGCGGTAATCGGAACACAGAACGGAGCGTGCTGTGTCAGAGAGTTCGGTAAGAGCGTCAGCGAATTCCCAGGAAGCGTCCTGCGGGTCCGACAAACCGAGCGGTTCCGAAAATCCCTCCTCAACCCTACCCCGCAGGCAACTCGGCAGATACCTCCGGGATTGGCGCACTCAGGCGGGGCTCACCATCGCCGAGGCGTCGAAGCTTATGGAATGGGGCGCAAGTACTTTGCAGCGCATGGAGAAGGGGCAAGCCGATCGCATCCGCACCATCGACATCCAGGAACTTTGCCGGATCTACGGGATTCCGGACGACCTGGCCGACGGTCTCAAGGGTCTGGCCCAGCAGGCGGCGGTCAAGAGTTGGTGGCACGCCTACGGCGATCTGATCCCCGAAAACTTCGATGTCTACGTCGGTCTGGAGGCATCAGCCCGCCACCTCACCTCCTACCAGTCCGAACTCGTCCTCGGGTTGTTGCAGACCGCCGACTACGCCATGGCGTTGAATCGTCTGGGCTATCCCGATGATTCGGAGGCGGAACTCCATCGGCGGGTCCAGCTGCGCTTACAGCGGCAGGCCCTGGTCACGAGGAAGGCGTCGCCCGCCACCGTTGACGTGGTCTTGCACGAGTCCGTGCTGCGCAGAGTAGTTGGTGGCGTAAAAGTGATGGCGGCGCAGCTACGACATCTTGCTGATTTCAGTACTCGAAGCAATATCTCGCTGCGTATCCTGCCGTTCGCGGCTGGTGTCCCGCTCGGAGTATCCACCGGTCCGTTCACGGTTCTCGAGTTCGGAACCGATAGCAAAGGGCAGCCGGTCGAACCGTCAGTGGTGTACACGGAAGGTTTCACCGGAGATCTTTACTTGGAAAGACGTGCCGATGTGCGGCGGTACGATCGGGCGCACGAGTGCCTCCAGCGCTGTGCGCTGGATATTCAGTCGAGTAGACACCTGCTTCGGCAGGTAGCGAAGGAGTATGCGGCATGAGTTTCGATCTGGTTGGAGCGCAGTGGTTCAAGAGCACCCGCAGTGGAGCGGGCAAGGACTGTGTGGAGGTGGCTTTCCTCGACGGTAGCCACGTCGGCGTCCGTGACAGCAAGAACCCCGGCGGACCAGCCCTCGTGTTCACACCAGTGGAATGGGATGCGTTCACCGCCGGTGTGACCGGTGGAGAGTTCGTCCGCTCATAAGGGCAGCAGAGAGAGCAAAGGAGTCCATGTCGTGAGCATCCAAGGCAACACGAACGTCGATCTGGCCGGCGCGACCTGGCGTAAGGCGGGCGAAGGCGCGAGCAATAGCGTGGAGGTAGCGCTGCTCGCCGACGGGCACGTAGGCCTACGCAACGGCAAGGATCCCGACGGACCCGTGCTGATCTTCACCCCGGGGGAATGGGCGGCCTTCACCGCGGGCGTCCACGACGGTGAGTTCGACCGGCCGGAATAGTGATGGCACGGCCCGGCGGCGGGTGACGAGCTGCCGGGCCGAAGTCGGACGGACACAATACCCCCGATACGCGCGCACGATGTGACACACTCTGCACTTTCAGATCACGAAATGACAGAGATTCGACAACGAAAAATGTTTGCCCCGGCTGCTGACGGGTAGACAACTTGTTGTGGACCGTGGGCTCAAGAGTTCCCATCCCCGCTACAAGAAACTGCGTCCGGGGGATTGGGTCGAATGGCTGATCGTCGCGCTGTTGTTCGCGGTGTCGGCAATCGGTGTCTTCATCCTCACCAGCTCGGTGCTGTCGGCCTTGTTCGTCGGCCTGCTGGTGTGGATCGTCGCCATCGGTGTGGTGGCGACGCTGTAAGCGTGCGCCCACCGGCCGGGTGTGCTCCCGGCCGGTTGCCACGGCGTGCTAGCGTCGGAAAAGCTTGTTGCCCAGCCAGACCAGTGGATCGTATTTCCGGTCGGCCACCCGCTCCTTGAGCGGAATCAACGCGTTGTCGGTGATCTTGATATGCTCCGGGCAGACCTCGGTGCAGCACTTGGTGATATTGCAGAAGCCGAGTCCTTGCTCGTCCTGTGCCAGTCCCCTGCGGTCGGCCACATCCAGCGGATGCATCTCCAACTCGGCGATCCGCATCAGGTACCGCGGCCCCGCGAACGATGTCTTGTTCTCCTCATGGTCACGCACCACGTGGCAGGTGTCCTGACACAGGAAGCACTCGATGCATTTGCGGAATTCCTGCGAACGCTGCACGTCGACCTGCTGCATCCGGTAGTCGCCCGGCTTCAGATCGTCAGGCGGCGTGAACGACGGGATTTCCCTGGCCTTCTCGTAGTTGAAGGAAACATCGGTCACCAGATCCTTGATCACCGGAAAGGTGCGCATCGGCGTCACCGTGATCACTTCGTCCTCGGTGAAGGTGGACATGCGCGTCATGCACAGCAGGCGCGGACGCCCGTTCACCTCGGCCGAACAGGAACCGCACTTGCCCGCCTTGCAGTTCCAGCGGACAGCCAGGTCGGGTGCCTGCGTGGCCTGCAGCCGGTGAATGATGTCGAGCACCACCTCGCCCTCGTTCACCAGCACGGTGAAGTCGTGCAGTGCACCGCCCTCGAGGTCGCCGCGCCACACGCGGAACTCGGCGTCGTAACCCATCGCTACGCCTCTCGCTCAGTGGAATTCCCGGCCGCCGCCGGATGCCCGGCGAGTTCGGTCGGGCTGTAGTACTTTTCGAGCTCGTCGAGATCGAACAGAGCTAGCAGCTCGCGCCGCATCGGAACCTGCTCCTTGGGCGTCACCGTGACGGCGGGGATCGGGTCGTCGGCCGTGTTCGGGTCCACCGCGCAGACCAGAAGCCTGTTGCGCCAGTCGGGATCCATCGACGGGTGGTCGTCGCGGGTGTGCCCGCCGCGACTTTCGGTGCGCAGCAGGGCGGCCTGCGCGACGCACTCGCTCACCAGCAGCATGTTCTGCAGGTCGAGGGCGAGATGCCAGCCGGGGTTGAACTGGCGGTGTCCCTCCACGGTGACCTGTCGGAACCGGGCCCGCAGCGCGGCCAGCTTGCTGATCGCCTCGCGCACCTCGTGTTCCTTGCGGATGATGCCGACCAGGTCGTTCATCGACTGCTGCAGATCGGTGTGCAGCGTGTAGGGGTTCTCGCCGCTGTCCTCGGTAGGTGGATCAAACGGGGCCAGTGCGACTTTCGCGGCCTTTGCGATGTCGTTCTCGGAGATCGACGGGCGCTCGCCGAGGCCCTCGACATAGGCGGCAGCGCCGAGTCCGGCGCGGCGGCCGAACACCAGCAGGTCCGACAGCGAGTTCCCGCCCAGCCGATTCGATCCGTGCATTCCGCCGGAACACTCGCCTGCCGCGAACAGACCGGGCACGGTAGCCGCGCCGGTATCTGGATCGACCTCGACGCCCCCCATCACGTAGTGGCAAGTCGGGCCGACTTCCATCGGCTCCCTCGTGATGTCCACGTCCGCGAGCTCTTTGAACTGGTGATGCATCGAAGGCAGCCGCCGCACGATCTCCTCGGCGGGCATCCGGGAGGCGATATCGAGGTAGACACCGCCGTGCTCGGTGCCGCGGCCAGCCTTGACCTCCTCGTTGATCGCACGCGCGACCTCGTCACGCGGCAGGAGGTCCGGGGTGCGGCGTGCGGAATCGTTGTCGCGCAACCACTGATCGGCCTCGGCCTCGGTCTCGGCGTACTGCCCCTTGAAGACCGGCGGAATATAGTCGAACATGAACCGCTTGCCCTCGGTGTTCTTCAGCACCCCGCCGTCGCCGCGAACGCCCTCGGTGACCAAGATGCCCTTCACGCTGGGCGGCCAGACCATGCCGGTCGGATGAAACTGCAGGAACTCCATGTTGATCAGCGTCGCGCCCGCCCGCAGTGCGAGGGCATGCCCGTCGCCGGTGTACTCCCAGGAGTTCGAGGTCACCTTGTACGACTTGCCGATGCCGCCGGTCGCCAATACCACCGCCGGCGTCTCGAACAGGATGAAGCGGCCTGATTCGCGCCAGTACCCGAACGCGCCGGAAATTCGGTCGCCGTCCTTGAGTAGTTCGGTGATCGTACATTCGGCGAACACTTTGATCCGCGACTCGTAGTCGCCGGTCTCCGCGAAATCCTCCTGCTGCAGCGAGACGATCTTCTGCTGCATGGTGCGGATGATCTCCAGGCCGGTCCGGTCACCGACGTGCGCGAGCCGCGGATACGTGTGGCCGCCGAAGTTGCGCTGGCTGATGCGGCCGTCCGGGGTCCGATCGAACAGCGCCCCATAGGTTTCCAGTTCCCACACCCGATCGGGTGCTTCTTGGGCATGCAATTCGGCCATGCGCCAGTTGTTCAGGAACTTGCCACCACGCATCGTGTCCCTGAAATGAATTTGCCAGCTGTCCTTTTCATTGGCATTGCCCATGGACGCGGCGCAGCCGCCTTCGGCCATCACGGTGTGTGCCTTGCCGAACAGCGACTTGCACACCACCGCGACGGACAGACCGTGTTCTCTTGCCTCGATCACCGCCCGCAATCCGGCGCCGCCCGCTCCGATCACGACGACGTCGTAGTTGTGCCGTTCCACTTCTGCCATGCAGAGAAACTCCTCAGTGAGGCGGTCAGTTGATGAACCGCAGGTCCGAAATCGTCTTGCTGGCAACCAACATGACGTAGAAGTCGGTCAGCACGAGCGTGCCGAGGGTGGTCCAGGCCAGCGCCATGTGCCGGGTGTTGAGCTTGGAGACCTGGGTCCAGAACCAGTAGCGCACCGGATGAGCGGAGAAGTGCTTGAGCCGTCCGCCCGCGATATGCCTGCAGGAATGGCACGACAGCGTGTAGGCCCACAGCAGGATCACGTTGACCAACAGCACGATATTGCCGAGGCCGAAACCGAAACCGCCGGTTTTGCCGTGGAACGCGACGATCGCGTCGTAGGTGTTGATCACCGAAACCACAACGGCCACATAGAAGAAGTAGCGGTGCACGTTCTGGATGATCAGCGGCAGCCTCGTCTCGCCGGTGTAGGTGGCGTGCGGCTCGGCTACGGCGCAGGCGGGCGGGGAGAACCACACCGCCCGGTAGTAGGCCTTGCGGTAGTAATAGCAGGTCAGCCGGAAGCCGAGCAGGAAAGGCAGCACCACGAAGCCGAGCGGCAGGAGCACGGGCAGCTCGCCGAACGGCGTGCCGAAATGGCTCGATCCCTCGACGCAAGAGGTGCTCAGGCACGGCGAGTAGAACGGTGTCAGGTAGTGGTATTCCGAAACCCAATATGCAGTGCGTACATACGATCTGATCGTCGCGTAAATAACAAACGCGGCTAGCCCGAGCACCGTGACAAGTGGGGGAACCCACCATCGGTCAGTGCGCAAACTACGTTCGGAGATTCGGGCCCTTGTTCTGCTGAAGACGCCGGTGCCCGTCTCCGAGGCGGCGGTCGGTGCGGCACTCACTGGGATGCCTCGCTGATCTGGTGTGCGGGTGGTCATCGTTACCTCCGCAATCGAATGTGATGCTGAGCACCATACGACACACGTGCTATCGAGCGAGCGGGGTCCCGGCAATACCCGCCCGCTCATATGTCCGTGATTTGTGCCACATCCGGCGTCGCGTCGCCGAGTCGCCGAGGTCGGTGAATGCACCGCAAACACTTCGAACTCGCCTGAACGGAGTTGGTCCGGCGGGCGGACGCGTCAAGGAAGCTCGAGGTTGAATATCACGCCGGCACGCGATGCCCGGGCAGCAAAAGTATCGTTACCTCTACTGGAGATGTACCTGTTGACGTGCGCTGATGTGGCGTCGTCGCACGGGCTCGGCCGGAATGGATCGCGCCTGAACCCCCGCGATGGGTTGCGAACTGCTCGTAGAAATGCGAGTAAAGCCCAGAATCGCCTGCGAATGTATGTTCGAATCGCTGCCCGGGATAGCTTCACACAGCGGGAGCGAAAACCACGCTGCCGCAATCGAATGGTTCTCAGTTGTTGTTTGCCGCCCGCTCTGGGCGGTGCCGTCGTCGGCGGAGAATCGGGGATCGGTACCGGGAGTGGCCCGGCCGCCGGTCATCGCGCCGGAGAATGACGCGGAGTCGACCAGACGTCCCCCGCCCCGGGGAGGCAGTGGCGTGGAAGCGTCTACCCCGGCCGGTCGGAAGGGCGCGGACTGCCATTTCTGAGGAATTGCTGCCTGACTCGGGGAGTGGCTCACATACCGGGTAGCGGCATCTGTTGTTCTGTCCCGTGCAAGCGCATCACGGGCCCGGCCGGTGACGGGCGGACCCGTGATGCGCTGGCGTTGCGGGGCTACTTGGTCCGCGGCCTGGAGTGGAAGCCGAGTCCCTCGTCTTGTGCGCCCATCCATGCGGCCTCGTCGGACTTGCTGTCCGGAACGTAGATCGTGTCCTGCGGTCGGCGCGGCACTTCCGGGGGTGGCGACTGCTCGAGTTCGTCGGCGTCTATGACGAGCCGTTCGAGATCGTTCTCCAGGCGGCGCACGGTATTGGCGTCGCCATAGTGGGTGCGCAGTGCGCCGATGGATTGCCGGAGCTGGCCGACCGCGTAGCGGAGTTCCGCGAAATCGCTGCGTGTCATCGATGCCTCCTCTATTCCTTGGCGGACAGTCGAACTCGGCGGGTAATGCGTGGTTTCCGCCTGTCTCGAACCATGCTCCACCGAGTTGTGTGACCCACCACACAACGTGATCTACAACACAGTACCGAATGATTTCGATTCTTGCTCGCTCGAAGTCGATCCCGCCGCTTGTGGCGTGTTTTACGGGTGTCGGCGATCAGCCCGCGGCCGCGAATTCGGATCCTCGGCCCGCCGCGCCGAAGGCTCTCTCGACGAGCCCGACGATGGACAGCGCGACCTCGTCGGCCCGCTCCAGCATCACGCTGTGCCCTGCCCCTTCCAGGCGCACCAGCTCCGAACTCGCCAGCTGGGAGGCCAGCACCACGGAGTGCGCGAACGGAATCACGATGTCCGCCGAGCCCGCAAGTACCAGCGCGGGGATTGTGCCGAGGCGGTGCAGTGTCGCTGTCTCGTCGAAAGTGATCAACGAGTGCAGGAAGCTGGACATCGTCAGCAGTGAGGTGTCGTTGAGCATCGCGGTGGCGAGCGCGACGATGCGTGGATTCACCTTCCTGGTACCGAAGTTGGCCTCCCGGATGATCGGCTCGAACAACCGCCGCGACAGTCGCTTGGACGCCTGCATCGTCCGGGGCGCCCGGGTGACGGCGGCTTGCAGCGATATCACCGCACGCCGGCTCAGGAAGCGGCCGAGCCCGACCTCGGTGACGCCGTTGGCGGCTCCCGCGAGCAGTCCGACGCCGACGACGCGCGTGCCGATGGCCTCCGGAAACAGCCGAGCATAGGCGAGCACCACCATCGCGCCCATCGAGTGTCCGACCAGGATCAACCGACCGGTCGGCGCGACCGTCCGCAGCACGGTGTCCAAGTCGTGTCCGAGTTGGTCGATCGTGTAGGTCGACGGATCCGCCATTCCCGACTCGCCGTGGCCTCGGTGGTCGTAGAACACCATCCTGGTGTCGCTACCCCACTGCCGGAGCAGTTGGTCACGCAGGAAGGACCAGGATTCGGTGCGTAAGCAGTGACCATGCACGAAGACGACAGTCGCGGGAGCGTCCTCGGCGCCGAAGAGACGGACCGCGAGAGGGACACCGTCATCGGCCGACACCGTGACATGTCGGCCGTCGTAATCGGCGGCGCGGCGGGCGATCGTCGTGGACATGACACTCTCCTGAGGGCGAGCACCTGACGGAGCTTCTTGCCTGGTTGTCGATCCGGATTTCCGTGCCGTTAACGCCGCATACCCGCCGTTATGGACCCGTTGTCCACCGGGAGACGGCGAACGACACCTCGTCCCGCCGTCGCGCTCGCCGAGGAATCCGGGAAAGTGGGCCGGAAGTCGAATTCCGTAGCAAGTCCGGGAATCCGCCGCTTGTCTCTCTATCGACCAATCGAGTGGTTCTCCTAGAGTCCACTAGATTTTGTCATCCAACGGGCCGTCGCTGATGGCCGGTAAATCTGCGCCTCTCTACAAACATTCCTATACAGCCGAATATCGTGCGAGCGTCGAACCCGCGGCGTCACGTTCGGGTACCGCCTCGAACGTGACAAACGTCCTCGCCTAATGCGCGAGGACGTTTGTCCACCGGCAGGCCGCGCCTGGCTGTGCGAGGGCCCGTGGCGCTGATGCGCCGGGACGAGCGAAGGCGAGGCAGCCGCCTATGTGCCCGCGTGGCTGCGGGTCGAGGGGAGGAACGGGCGCAGGAGGTTCGCCTCGGTCGACGGACCCACCTGCCACTCGGCGATCCACGGCCCGGTCCCCTCGCTCGGATCGAGCACGCCCTCCTCCAGCCACTGGTAGCGACCGTCGAGTACGCCGCGGGTGAGGGTGCGATCATCGTCGTCGGTGTTGTCCCACAGCGCGTCGAACAGCTTGCGCACGCGTACCCGCGACTGCCTGCAGAAGACATCCGCCAACTCCTCGGCGGACTTGCCTTCCGGCGCGCCCGCGCTGCGCAGCGCCTGTGCACGTACGCAGGCTGCCGACATCGCGAACAACTCGGCGCCGATGTCGACGATCCGGCCGAGGAAGTTCTGCCGGTACTCGAGGCCGGCCTGCCAACGGCCCATCGCGTACATCAGCGATCTGGCCTGCTTGCGCGAACTGCGCTCGACGAACCGCAAATGACGTGCCAACGGGCCGAATTCAGGATAGGCCGCTGGCACTGTGCCCGCCCCGACGGCCAGCTGCGGGAACCACTTGGCGTAGAACCCGGTCGCGCCGACGGCAGCCTTGGCTTTGTCCTTCAACTCGGCCTTGCGGTCGACCAGCGCGCCTGCGGCCGCCATGTGCGCGTCGGCCATCTCCCTGGCGATCAGCAGTCGCATGATCTCGCTGGAACCTTCGAAGATGCGGTTGATCCGCAGGTCGCGCACAAGTTGCTCGGCGCCGACTGCACGCTCGCCACGTGCGGCGAGTGAGGCCGCTGTCTCGTATCCGCGACCGCCGCGGATCTGCACGAGCTCGTCGGCGACCCGGCAGCTCATCTCGCTGGCCCACAGCTTGGCCAGGGCCGCCTCGATCCGGATGTCGTTGCGCGCCTCGTCGCACATGGCCGCTGACAGGTCGAGCGTTGCCTCCAGCGCGAAGGCGGTGGCCGCGATGAACGAGATCTTCGCGCCGACGGCGGCGTGCTCGCCGACCGGCCTGCCCCACTGCACCCGCTGCGTGCTCCACTCCCGCGCGATCTTCAGCGACCACTTCGCTGCCGCGGTACACAAGGCGGGAATGGCGAGTCTGCCCGCGTTCAGGGTGGTGAGTGCGATCTTGAGGCCGTCGCCCTCGCGGCCGATCAAATTGCGCTTGGGCACCCGGACGTTGTGCATCCGGGTGACGCCGTTCTCGATGCCGCGCAGGCCCATGAACGCGTTGCGCCGCTCCACCGTGATGCCCGGCGAATCGGCTTCGACCACGAACGCCGAGATGCCGCCGCGATGTCCCTCGCTCTTGGGTACGCGCGCCATCACGACGAGCAGTTCGGCGACTACGCCGTTCGTCGTCCACAGCTTGACGCCGTTGAGCTCGTAGAACTCGCCGTCCTCGATGGGCGTCGCGGTGCTGGCCATGCGGGCCGGGTCGGAGCCCACGTCGGGCTCGGTGAGCAGGAACGCGCTGACCGCGCCCGCCGCGCAGCGGGGCAGGAACTCGGCCTTCTGCTCGGGGGTGCCCGCCAGCTTCAGCGGTTCTGGTACTCCGATGGACTGGTGCGCCGAGAGCAGCACGCCCAGGCTCGGGTGTGCGGAACCGATCAGCATCAGCGCCCTGTTGTACCCGAACTGGGAAAGGCCCTGGCCGCCATAGGCTTCCGGGATTTTCAGGCCGAAGCAGCCGAGTTCGGCCAGGCCTTTCACATAGTCGTCCGGGATTCGGCCTTCGGATTCGATCACCGATCCGTCGAGTGTCTCGCAGTACTGCCGCAGCCGGGCCAGGTAGGCCTCGGTGCGTGCGGTGTCCTCTGAGCCGGGTTGCGGGTAGGGATGGATCAGATCGAGCCGGAATCGTCCCAGAAACATCTCCTTGGCGAATGATGGCTTGGCCCAGCTGGTTTCGCGGGACTCCTCGACTAGTGCGCGGGCCTGTTCTTCGGTCGCGTCGACTTTCGCGGCTGTCGCCATGATGCCCTCCTAGGACGTGATCGGGATCACATCCCAGTGTAGGAGGGTTTGTTACCCGCTGGTAGGTCTTCGCGTCGAGAGAAATCTACGAATATCTACTCATTTTGCGAGAGAAATCGATCTACGGCCGATCCACACGGTCATCGGCCGCGGCCTCCGCCGTCAGACCGAGCGGAGGTAGCGGCCGAAATGCGGCACGGTGAAACCGACCGTCCCGCGTTCAGCCGAGTAGATGAGGCCCTTCTTGATCAAGCCGTCGCGCGCCGGGGACAGCGAGGCGGGTTTGCGCCGGAGTTCGTTGGCCACCGCCGCGGTCGCCACCGGGCCGTCGTCACCGGCCAGGTCGGCCATGGCGCGCATATACTCACGCTCCGCGGGGGTTGCGCGCTCATAGCGGGAACCGAAGAAGCCGACCGCCAACTCCTCCTCCGCGGAGGGGGCGGCCACCTCGACGTCGTCGGCACCGATGGGACTTTCCGGCGCCTGGTCCCAGGCCGCTTTCCCATACGCCTGCACGAAATAGGGGTAGCCATCGGCCTTGTCGTAGAGGGCATCGAGCGCTTCGTCGGTGAACTTCACGTCTTCGCGCTGAGCGGGCGCGATCAGAGCCTGGTCCGCGGACTCTCGGTCGAGCCGGTCGATCCTGTGATAGCTGAATAGTCGCTCGGAGTAGCTCTTCGAGGCGGACAGCACCGCGGGCAGGTGCGGGAGGCCTGCGCCGACCACGATCAGCGGCGCCGCGTCCTGGCTCAGCTCGTGGCAGGCGCCGCAGATCGCGGAGATGTCGGCGGCGCCGAGATCCTGCATCTCGTCGATGAAGAGCGCGATGCCGACGCCGATGTCACTGGCCAGCGCGGCGGCCTCGACCAGAAGTTCCACGAGATCGATCTCGATGTCGCCGGAATCGGCCCGACCGGTCACGGCGGGCACGTCGATGCCGGGTTGCCAGCGTTCCCGCATACCCTTGTCGGCGGTGGCCCGCAACGCGAAAGCCTTGAGGATGCCGAGGAAGTCGTCGACCCGCTCCGGATCGCGGTGTGCCATGGCGATCGCACGCACGGCCATATGCAGCGCCGAGGACAGCGGGCGGCGCAGTTCCTGGTCCGGCCGCGCTTCGATTTTGCCGGTGCCCCAGCCGCGCGAGATCGCGGCGGAACGAAGTTGGTTGAGCAGCACGGTCTTCCCGACACCGCGCAGGCCGGTGAGCATGACGCTCCGTTCCGGACGACTGCGCGCGACACGTTCGAGCACAATGTCGAACGCGGTGAGTTGTTTGTCGCGCCCGGCTAATTCGGGCGGGCGCTGTCCCGCCCCGGGTGCATACGGATTCCGCACGGGGTCCATGCCCGGACACCGTAGCCTGTCTTGTCCCCGTAATCTGGGTCTGTCTACGGCGTGTCCTAGAGATGCTTAGCGGACGGTATTGCACTAGTGCTCGCGCCGTCGAACTTCTACGCTGATGGCGGTTCGGCCAGAATGGTCGCGCGCTACCGCGCGCGGGAACGGAGGGGCATGTCCGACGAACCCATCGCTGAAACCACCGCAGAGGTGGTCGAGTCGTGGAACGTGCCGGCGGGCGCCACGGTGGCGCAGCGCATCAGGTCCAACATTCTCGTCGCGATCGAACGCGGCTACGACGACCCCCAGCTCGTCGCGGACCTCGCGGTCGGCCCGCTGGTCATGGCGCTGGGCAGACTCGAGGTCGATCTGGCCGACGCGCGGCGCAGGATCGATGAGCTCGAGCGCGCGCTCAGGACGCGCCCCGCCGAATCCTGATCGCACGACCGCGATTCGCCGCAGATGTCCGTTCGGTGATCGAGCGTCGAAGGTTGAGATCGAGTCGTGACCATCGGGGTGTGCGGTTTTCGTCGGATCATCCAGGCTTTTCGGTGTCGATGGAGAAACGCAGCTCTGTGCGCTGGACAACACCGCGTTCGCGTCGTAATCTCTTCGTGACTTAGTGGAGTCAGTCGCTTCGTAAGAGAAACGGCGCCACTAGTTACCGCCTAAGCGGCTGTCGAGGCCAATCGGTCTCGGCTGTCGTGCCGGGGACCCACAGGTTCGTCTGGGGTGAATCCTTGCGGCCATTTCGGTTGCGAGGTAGGGCCGTTCTCCCGGCCCGAACCCGTCAGCTAACCCGGTCGGCGGGAGAGCAGCAAGATCGGAGAAGTAGCTCGGTGGGTAAACACAGCTTGCAGCGGGATTCTCGGGTTCCGAATTCCGTCAAGGGCGCCATTGTGATGGGTGCGGTTGCCGCGACTGGCGCGATGCCGGCGATTCCGGCGATGGCCGCGACCATCAACATTCCCGGCGTCGGCAACTTCGACATCCCGCAGGAATACGAGCAGCCGGCCCAGCAGCTCAGCCAGCAGATCCAGCAGGCGCTTGCGGCCGCCCCCGCTGCCCCCGCCGCGCCGCAGGCGGCTCCTCAGCCGCCCGCTTTCGCGCCGTTGCTGCCGGATCTGTTCGCCCAGCCGAGCAACCCGGGTGACATCGCCCTCGACGCCGCCAAGAGTAAGGTCGGCGCCCAGTACTCCTGGGGCGCCGCGGGACCCAGGTCCTTCGACTGCTCCGGACTCGTCCAGTGGGCATTCCGCCAGGCGGGAGTCGAACTGCCCCGTACCAGCTTCGAGCAGTCGCACGTCGGCGCTCCGGTGGCATTCCAGAACCTGGAGCCTGGCGATATCGTCGTCACCAACAACGGCAGCCATGTCGGTATCTACGCGGGCGACGGGAAGCTGCTGAACGCGGTGCAGTCAGGAACGCCGGTTTCCTACACCCCCCTGCGCCCCGACATGGTGGTCACCGCACGCCGTATCGTGTAACGAGTGGCTCGCGCCGAACACGGCACCAAGAACAACGCGACGCAGGCCCGAGTCGACTCGTGGACCTGGGCGGTGCGTCTGTTCAAGACCAGATCCGCTGCCGCGGAGGCCTGTCGTGGCGGACATGTTCGCGTGAACGGCTCGACGGCCAAGCCCGCGCAACCGGTGCGTCCCGGCGATGAGGTCCGGATCCGGATGGGCGGTCTCGAACGCATCGTCATCGTGGAGCGGATCGTCACCAAGCGGGTCGGTGCTCCGATCGCGGCGCAGTGCCTGATCGACCGCAGTCCGCCCCCTCCCCCGCGGGAGATTGCGGCGACCATGCCCCGTCGAGATCGCGGGGCAGGACGGCCGACCAAGCGCGAGCGACGCGAGACCGATCGGCTCCTGGGCCGGACCGAGCACTGAATTCGCTAGCGGTTCACGTTACCGCTGCCGATGGCACACAGACGGCTTCCCGGCTCCGGTATGTGCGCTATGAGCCGACAACCACCGCCCTGGTCGGCATCGCGCCAGCGCCCCGGTCAGATCATCGCGATCGGCCGAAGACGGCCCGCGAGATAGTGGGCCCTGCACTCGCCGCGGCGTAGCTTTCCGCTGCTGGTCTTGGGAATCCGCCCCGGCTCGACGAGTATCACCGCGCCCGGCATCACCTCGTGCGTAGCGGCGACGACGGTGCGGATGCGACGTGCGAGCACGAAGAACTCGGCGGGCTCGGTGTCGGCCGCGGTGGTGATTTCGGCGACCACCACCAGATCTTCGCGCCGACCGTCGTCATGTCCGAACACCGTTACATGGCCTGGCCTGATTCCCCGGGCGCAGGCCTCCACGGTCATCTCGATGTCGGCGGGATAGTGGTTGCGGCCGTCGACCACGATGACGTCCTTGCGGCGTCCCGCGAGATAGAGCTCGCCCTCGTGTTGGAAGCCGAGGTCGCCGGTGCGCAGCCAACGGCCGCCCTCGCAGGCGAGGGTGGCGCCGAAGGTTTCCTCGGTAGCGTCGGGCCTGCCGAAATAGCCGTCGCACACATTGCTGCCCGTCACCCAGATCTCGCCGACTCGTCCCGGCGGCAGCACCGTCCGTTCGACCGGGTCGACCACCCGCACCGCCTGCCCCGCGGGCGTGCCGCAGCCGACGAGCGGCACACCGTCCTGGATTTCGGCGGTGCCGCCGGTGGGCATCGGAACAACACGCCCCTCGGCGAGTGCGCCGCGTTCGAAGTAGCGCCCCACCGGTTCGTCCCGCTGGTCGCAGAGGGTGACCGTCAGAGTGGCCTCGGCTAGGCCGAAGCCGGGGGTGTGCGCGTGATGGCGGAAGCCATACGGGCCGAAGATTCTTGTGAACTCGTTCAGCGCGTCGGCGCGGACCGGCTCGGCGCCGTTGAGCAGAATCGCCAGTCCGGACAGATCGAGGCCGACCCGCTCCTCGGGCGTCGTGCCCGAAACTGCCAGTGTCAGACCGAAATTGGGGCAACCGGTCAGGCCGGCGCGGTAGTCGCTGAGCGCACGCAGCCATCGGATGGGGCGCTTGACGAACTCCGCGGGCGCCAGGGTGACGCCGTGGACGCCGAGCGCGAGCGGCAGAGACAGGCCGAGGATCAGGCCCATGTCGTGGAAGAACGGCAGCCAGGTCACGATCGGCCGGTCCCTCGCCGTGGACAACGCCTGCCGCAGCTGCAAAAGCGCCGTCGCCAGATTCGCGTGCGTCACGCGGACCCCGACGGGGGATCTGGTCGAACCGGAGGTGTATTGCAGGTAGGCGAGGTCATCGCCTATCGGGTCGATAACCGGATCGGACGCATCCGGCACCGAAACGGTCATATCCGGCGGCAACACCAGTACGCGCCCGGTTGCCTGCCCGAGCGTCGCGGCGCTGACCTCGTCGTGCGCCGACAGCAGCGTGAGCGCGGGCCGGGCATCGGCGAGTACCGCTTGCAACCGTTCTCGATGACGTTCGGCCGCGGCCGGAAACAGCGGGACCGCGACGCGATTGCTGTACAGACACGCGAGAAAGGCCACGGCGTAGTCGATTCCGTGCGCGCAGAGGATGGCCACCCGGTCACCGGGCACGCTTTCTTCTCGTAATCGTGCGGCGAGCACACCCGCGGCGGCATGCAGACTCGCGTAGGTCAGCGTGACTGGCAGACGTTCCTGCATGCGGAAGTGCAGTTCGGTGAAGGCGTCTTCGTCCGGCCGGGCCGCGGCCCATTCGGCCACGCGTGTCGCGAGGATGTTGCCGAGGGGCCAGTCGGTCACGATGCCCCGCTGGTATTCGTGGCGAACCGATCCTGCAGGGCGGCGCCGAGACAGTTGATGGTGGGGTGCTTGAAGAGTTCGGCCGTGGAGATCCGAATGCGTAGCCGAGCTTCCAGGTTGCGGCGCATCTCGATCGCGAGCAGCGAGCTGAGCCCGAGATCGTTGAAGTCCGCGGCGGGATCGATGTGCTCGGCGGGCAGATCCAGCGTGCTCGCGAGGACGCGGCGGATGGTGCTGGTCAGCGGTTCGGTGGTGTCCGGTGCTTTCCGCGCCCGGTCGGACTCGGGCCTGCCGTCCACACTCGGCATACGAATTGAATTCTTGTTCGGGGCAAGGAGATTCATCAGACGCAGCGCCACCGGTGACGGGTCGGCCGTCGGGGAGTAATCCAGTGCGAGCAGGTACGGGCCGTCGTAGCGCAGGGCTTCGGACAGCACGGTCATCCCGCGGCGCACGTCGAACGCCGCGATGCCCGCCCGGCGCAGATAACTCGCACCGCCCGCCGCCGCGGCGAGACCGGAATCCCAGACGCCCCAGCCGATGCTGAGAACCCGCCGGCCCGGAGCGGTCGGTGCCAACGAGTCCATGGCCGCGTTTGCGGCAGCGTAGGCGGCCTGACCAGGGGCGCCGAGCGCGCCGGTTGCCGAGGAGAACAGCAGAACGAAGTCGGTGGGGTCCGTCGCGGTGAGCTCGATCAGATTGCCCGCCGCGGTGGCCTTGGACGAAAGCATCCTGGTTAGCTGTCCCGCTGTGACCGCATCGAACGCGGCATCCTCCAGCGCGCCCGCGGCGTGCACGACGCCACGGATGGTCGAGCCGCATTCGCGGATATCGTGCAGCGCGTTGGCCAGATCGCTCGGGTCGGCGGCATCGCAGCGAACGACGACGATGCGATCCTCCAGACCGTCGAGCAGCGCGGGCACCGGGCGAGGCGCGCGCGTCAGCACCACGACATCCCGCGCTCCCGCATCGAGCAGCCAGCGCACGGCCACCGAGCCGAGCAACCCCAGCCCGCCGATGACGACATAGGTTCCTCCGGCGTCGATGGTGGCAACGGGCAGCGCGCGCGGTCGTGCGGGCGTGAAGCGCCGAACGGCGATATCACCTGAGTACAGACGCAATTCGTCGGGAATCGCCAAGTCCCCGGCAGTCGCCAGGCGGCACAGCAGCGGCAAATTTCTCGCGTCGGCGTCCGCCCAGACCAGGCGCACCGCCCGGCCCGTCTCGAGCTGCAGCGAACGCACCAGTCCCGCGATCGCCGCCGGTGCGACCGCTGCTCGCGAGCGGGGTTCGTCCGGCAGTGTGCGGGTGCCGCTGCGGTCCGGCAGCACGATCGTCACGGATGCTGTCCTGTCCTCGGCGTGGACGCGCTGTAGCAGCTCGAGTACCCGTCCGACCGACGTGGCGGCCCCTATCGGTTCGGCTGCTTCGGCGTCGGGCGGCCAGACCACCACCACCGCGGTGGGAGCTGCGCCGCCGCGACCGGTCAGCACGGCGGTGACGATCGCGATCGCTGTGTCGGGTTCTCGTGCGATCCGCTCGGTCGGCATATCGGCGTCCAGTGCCTTGGCCAGCCGGACCGCGAGGTCGGAGGCGCCGATCACCAACGCACGCCGCGCACACGCCTCGCGCGCTCCACCGAGCCCGACCGACTCCGGATCGCGCGGCTCCCATGTTTCCTGCCGGAACGGCGCGGGCTGCTCGCCGCGCGGTGCCCACTGTGTGCCGACATCCTCCGTCGCACCGGGGTCTGTGTAACGGATGCGCACGCCGGAGAAGGCGAGGCAGGGAACGCCGTACTGGTCGGTGCCGATGACGTCGCCGACGAGTCCGGTTCCGGTCCGCTCCAGAATCAGCGCGTGCACCTCGAGCACGACGCGATTCGGTTCGCTCGACAGCCAGGCGGAGTCCACGCCGACCGGCAGCGGGACCGCCGCGGCGGGCAGGTCATCGAGCACCGCGGCGGCGAGCAGCTGGAGACAAGCGTCCAGGGTTGCGGTGTTGAGCAATTCGGCGGCGTCGAGCAGACCGATGGCCCGCTCGGTGCCCGCGGCGATGCCGCGCAGCGCCCGGAAACGCGGACCATACTCCAGCTGTCTACGGCGCAGCTCTTCGTAGAAGGCGCCGGTGGCGATGACTCGCATTCGGTGTCGGGCGGCCCGATTTGCGTCTACCACCCGCATCCATGCGACGATGTCCGCGGGTGTGGGGTCACCGGCGGGCCGGGCCGAAGCCAGCGTTCCGGTGCCTGTGACCTCCGCCCGCACACTTGCGTCTGTTCCGTCGCCGCGATAGGTGACTTCGGGCAGTGCGCTCGGCTCGGTCCGCTCATGGACGACGAAGTCGACGAGCGTGGCCGCCGCGGCCGTGTCGCGGGCCAGGCGCAGCAGCCTGCGCAGCCAGAACACGGCGGGCACCGTGGTGAGGCCCTGCACCATGTGATCGGTGAGATCCTCCGCGGCGAAAACGGTTTCGGCCGTTTTCACGTGCGGAGTCATCGAGACCAGCAGGGGAAACCGCCGCTTGCGCCACCGGCGTGGCGACGGCACGCTGAAGGGGCCGAGCGCCGACCAGTCGACCGGCCTCCCCTCCAGGTACAGCCGCGCCAGACAGGTGAGAAACCCGCCAGCCTCGTCTTCGCGGAGTGCCGCGGGGTGCGCGGCATCGCGAAAGTCCGGATACTCCCGCAGCGCGGAGATCAGCACCGGATGCGGAGCGACTTCGATCACGGTCGAGATCCCGTCCGCGGCCGCGTATTCCACCGCGGCGGCGAGTTCCACTGTGCCCGCGACATTGTCGGCCCAGTAGTCGCGGTCCATGACCGCGCCGGTGATCTTCTCGCCACGCCGGGCGGTGGAGTACACCGGGACGCGCGGCGCCAACGGCGTGAGTTCGCTCAGTGCCGCGGTGAACGACGGGAGTACGGCGGCGACCTGCGGACTGTGCGCGGCGAAGTCGACCGCGATCGTGCGCGCGAACATATCGCGGCGCCTGGCCCGTCGTACCAGGATGTCGATATAGCGTGGCGTGCCGGAGACAACCACCGACCGGGGGCCATTGACCGCCGCGATGCCCACTTCGGTGTGCATCGGCTCGACCAGTTTCGCCGCCTCCACCGGGCCCACTTCCAGCACTGCCATCGCGCCGTGGCCGTCCAGGGGCGCCAGGGCCGCGCTTCGCAGCACCACGACGCGCGCCGCATCGGAGAGGGACAATGCGCCGCTGACGACCGCGCCCGCGATCTCGCCGAGACTGTGTCCGACGACCGCGTCCGGCCGAATCCCCCATGCCGCCAGCAGTGTCGCCAGCGCGACCTGGAAGGCGAAGAGAGCGGGATGCACCAAATCGGTGGCATGCGCGCCGGCAGCGCCCGACGGCGCGAGCGCGAAGCCATACCGCGGAGTCCAGATTCGCGGTCCACCCGCCGCGACGATGGCGTCGGAAGCCTCGGCGAGTGCGCCGGCGAAAACCGGATACCTCGCCGCCAGCGACCGGCCCATTTTCGAATGCTGCCCGCCCTGCCCGGAGAACAAGAAGAGCACGCCGCCGCGGCGGTGGTTCGTCATGGGACCCAGCGCCGCATCGGCGTCGCCGCGGCCGACGGCGCGAAGCCGATCCACCGCGTCGCAGCGGTCGCTCACCAGGACCGCGGCGCGAATCGTCTCTGGAAGTAATCGCGCTGTGGCCGAGACGAACTCGCGCAGTGTCGGGCCGCCGGCGGTGTCCGCGTCCAGCTCGTCGGCCAGCCGCAGAGCGCGCTCACGCAGCTCCGCGTCGTCCCGGGCGGTCAGCGGGATCAGCACCGGCGGCTGGTCGCCACGGTCGTGCCGCCCCGACTCGAACCCGCGCAGCACCACGTGCGCGTTCGTGCCGCCGAACCCGAACGAGCTGACGCCCGCGGCGCGCTCGGATGCGGGTACGTCGCTCCAGTCCACCGGTTCGGTCGGAACCCGCAGTCCACGCTCGGCCAGTTTCAGCAGCGGGTGCTCCGTCCGGAAGTGGATCGTCGGTGCGATCACCCCGTGGTAGATGGACAGCGCGGTCTTCACCATTCCGGTGACCCCGGCGGCGGCCTCGAGATGCCCTATGTTGGATTTCACCGAGCCGATCCAGATCGGATCTCCGGCATCGTCGCCGAGTACCTCGGCGAGCGCGCCGACCTCCACCGCATCGCCCAAAGCCGTTCCGGTGCCATGGCATTCGATGTAGTGGGCACTGCGCGGCGTGAGTCCGGCGCGTGACCAAGCGGCGCGCAGCGTCTCCTGCTGCGCGCGGCCGTTCGGCGCGTACAGCCCGTTCGAGCGTCCGTCCGATCCGACGGCGGTGCCGACGATCTCCGCGTACACCCGGTTGTTCTCGCGCAGTGCGTCCACGGTGCGCTGCAGGATCACCACCGCGCAGCCGTCGCCGCGGGTGTAGCCGTCCGCAGCGGCGTCGAACGGTGCTGCTCGGCCGCCCGCCGCCAGAAAACCGCTTTCGGCCAGGTAGTTCGAGGTGTGCTCCAACAGTATGAGATTGACGCCGCCGACGATCGCGAAGGGTACCGTGCCGTCGGCGAGCAGCCGGACCGCGAGGTCTACCGCGGCGAGCGAGGACGAGCAGGCGGTGTCGAGCACCAGGCTCGGCCCGCGCAGATCGAGCACATACGACAATCGGTTGGCGATGATGCTGAGCGCGGAACCGGTGACCGCATACGGTGCGTCGTGGCCCGGCCGGCCGAGCACAGCGATGCCGTGGTCGTAACCGGACGCCCCGAACACCACCGCCGCGCTGGAACCCCGTGCACGATAACCGATCCCGGCGTCGTCGAGCGCCTCGACCGTGACCTCCATCGCGAGCCGCTGCTGCGGATCCATGACGGCGCTCTCCCGATCGGAGATGGTGAACCAGTCGTTGTCGAACGACTCGACATCATCGAGGTAGCCGCCGTGCCGGTGGCCGCGCCGTCCGGCCGGCGGTGTGGCGGTGGCGTCGCGGCCGTCGAGTAGCAGTCGCCAGAAGTCGGTGAGGCGCGCCGCTCCGGGTAGTCGGCAGCCGATGCCGACGATGGAGACGGGTGGATGCGGGCCGCCGGAGTCAGGGGGCGCGGTGCTCATCGCATCGCGAGATACTCGACAAGCTGTTCGATGTCCGGATGGTCGTAGATCGCGGTCAGTGGAACCTCCACTCCCATGGCGTCTTCGAGATGTGCGGTCAGCCTGGCCAATTGGGTGGAGCTCAGGCCGAGATCGGTGAAGGGAGAATCCGTCGACACCGACGCGGCGTCGACGCCGAGTAGGTCAGCGACGGCCGAGACGGTGGTACAGGTCAGCGCGGTGCGTCGGCGACAGCCGAGCGAACCGTCATTTTCCTCCGCACCACTACGCCCGTCCGGCAGACTGGGTCGCATCGCGTCCTCCCTACCCGTCTCCCGGTTGCTGTTGTCCACAGAGAACGGTACCTACGCGATTATGCCGGAGAATTCCTTCGGGGCAAGGACGCATTTGCGCTGCCTGCCCGGTCCTTTCCCGAAGCGGGTGATCGCTTACGGTGGCACCGTGACCGAACCGGACAGCGGTGCCCGAGCCCGCGCCGAGCGCACCCCGACCCTGCCCACCGTATTGCGCTGCTGCGCCGCGCTGGCCGCCACGCCGGGCCGGTTGCTGCGCCCGCGCCGCCCAGATACCGCACTGCTGGCAAACCTCGAGGTGACGCCACTTCCCTCGGCGAGCGCAGCCGTACGGCTCACCGTGCTGACACAGGCCACCATGTCGGTGCCGACCACCATCGTGGCCGAGGGTGTGCGCAGCCTGCGTGAGATGCGGCTGTCGATGGCGGCGTTCCTGGTCGAGCATCCCAAGGCGCGCTTCCTGGTCGATCCGGCGTTGTGCGCGGGCGTGCACGACCGGGTAATTCCCGAACTCCCGTTCCCGGTTCCGCTGCTCGTCGCACCGGACAAGCCGGTGCTCGGCCTGTCCGACGCGCTCGCCGCCCGCGATATCGCGGGCTCCGACATCGACTTCGTGGTGCCGACCCATCTGCACTGGGATCACGTGTCGGGTCTACTGGAGTTGCCGCCGTCGGTCGACATTCGTTTGCCCGCAGTGGAATACGACTGGGCAATGGGTGGCTCGCACGCCCCGATCGGCGTGGCGCGCGGCCCGCTGCGGAATCGGTCCTTCGACCGCTTCGAATTGGATGGCCCGCCGGTGCTGAGTTTTCCGCGCAGCAAGGATCTGTTCGGCGACGGTTCGGTGCTGCTGGTGGATCTCGCGGGCCATACCCCGGGCAGCATCGGCGTGTTGCTCGCGGTGGACGACGGCAGCCGGGTGCTGTTCGCGGGTGACGCCGTCTGGAGCAAGCTGCAGGTCGATCTGCTGCGCGAGAAGGCGCCGATGCCCGGCCGCCTGTTCGACGCCGACCGGGACGCCGCCTTCGCCACGATCCATCGCCTGCACGCGCTGCCCGACGGCATCGAACTGATCGCTGGTCACGACTACGCGGCCGTCACCGCGCGCGCGTCCAGGTAAGCGGAGCCGTCAGCTGACGACGGTTTCGCCGAGGCGGGCGGTGATCAGCTCCTCGGCCGCGGCGACCATCCGGGTGATCAGCTCGGGATGTCGTGGATCAGGCCGACCAGATGCCCGCGTCGAGGTCGCCCTCCTCGAACACGCGGCGCCCGCGCGCACCCGAGACCGGATCCCGCACGTCGTCGAAGGTGCCTCCAGCCTTCTCGATCTCGACGACCTTGCGGCTGATCTCGTTGTCCGCGACGCGCGCTGTGTTGGTGTGGAAGACGAGTTGGGTGTCGCGCTCGGAGTTCGCGACGATCCTTCTGCGGTATTGCGCTTCTCCATGCCTTCGCGCGGGGTGCGCCCGTCGGCCTCGATGGTGACACGCGGATCGCCGTGCATTCACCTCATAAGTAAGCTTGGGTTCGCATATTTAGTGACCTGCACTGTGATTGCCTCTGCGTGGGAATAGCGCGGATACGCGATGAATACCAGGTAGAGTCCGCTATTCTTGCCGAGATTTCGGCTTGGCTGATTAACGTGGATTCATTGCTCGATCTCTTGCTGCACGATTAAGTTAGTTGTTATTCTGCCCTCGGTTCAGTCTGTCACCGCCGTCGGATGTCCCGACGGCCCCGGTGGCGGTCCGAGAGGAGTTCGTGGCATGACCACCGATGCGGCAGTGCTCGACGAGCCGATGAGGTCGCGGCGTAACCACTGGAACAACCAGATCGCGGTGCACGCGCAGATGCGCCCGGACGCGGTCGCGGTGCGATTCCGTGGCGTGGACACCACCTGGCGGCAGCTGCGCGAGCGGTCGCTGAAATTCGCCGATGGGCTCGCGCGCCGCGGCGTCGGCTTCGGCGACCGCGTCCTGATCCTCGCTCTGAACTACCCCGAATACCTCGAGGCGGTTTTCGGCATCAACGCGCTCGGCGCCATCGCGGTCCCGGTCAACTTCCGGCTCACGCCGCCCGAGGTCGCCTACATCGTGAGCGACAGTGGCGCCAAGGCGGTCGTCACCGACACCTTGCTGCAGCCGCTGGCCACCGCGATGCAGGCGCAAGCGCGCACCCTGACGACCTGCGTGGTGATCGGCGGCAAGTCCGGCGACGGCGTGATCTGCTTCGACGACCTGCTCGCCGAAGCGGGTGAACCGCACATCCCGCTGGACCTTCCCGAGGACACTCCGAGCCTGATCATGTACACCTCGGGTACCACGGGCAGCCCGAAGGGCGCGGTATTGACCTACGCGAACATGAACGCCCAGGCGCTCACCTGCGTACGGGCCCTCGCGCTGGAACCGGATTCGGTCGTGCTGTGCAGCTCACCACTGTTCCACATCGCCGGACTCGGCAGTGTCGCACCGGCTTTCCTGCTCGGCTCGAAAACCGTGCTGCACCCGCTCGGCGCGTTCGACGCCGGTGAGTTCCTCGACGCATTGGAGCGCGAACAGGCCACCTCGGCCTTCTGCGTCCCCGCGCAGTGGCAGCTGGTCTGCGATCACCCGACCGTGAAAGACCGCAAGCTCGCGCTCGAGGTGCTCAGCTGGGGCGCGGCACCCGCGTCGGACACCGTGCTACGGGCTATGGCGGACTGCTTTCCGAACGCGTTCAACGTCGCGGTGTTCGGCCAGACCGAGATGTCACCGATTACCTGCGTGCTGGAGGGCAAGGACGCGATCCGCAAATTCGGTTCGGTCGGCAAACCCATCCCGACCATCCAGGCGCGCGTCGTGGACGACGAGATGAATGACGTCCCGCTGGGCGAGGTGGGCGAAATCGTCTATCGCGGACCAACTCTCATGCAGGGATACTGGAACAAGCCGGAGGCCACCGCGGGCGCGTTCGCGGGCGGGTGGTTCCACTCCGGCGACCTGGTCCGCCAGGACGAGGAGGGCTTCGTCTATGTGGTGGACCGCAAGAAGGACATGATCATCTCCGGCGGTGAGAACATCTACTGCGCCGAGGTGGAGAACGTGCTCTTCGCGCACCCGAAGATCCGGGAGGCCGCGGTGGTGGGCCGCTCGCACGAGAAGTGGGGTGAGGTGCCGGTCGCGGTCGTTACGCTGCGCGATCCGGACGACGAGCTGACCCTGGCCGAGTTGGAGCCGTTCCTCAACGAGAACCTGGCCCGCTACAAGCATCCCAAAGACCTGGTGCTGGTGCCAGAGCTGCCCCGCAATGCCAGCGGAAAAGTTGTGAAAACGCAGCTGCGCAACGATTATTCGTCCTGACCGCTGGTTTGTTTCACGTGAATCGAACTCCAGCGAGCGACACCGATGCGTAAAGTCGGCAGATGGCGATCCAAGGTATCCGCGCCGCCGTGCTGGCGCTGCACTGGCAGGTGAATGTCATTCGGCCGGAGGGCTTTTTCGGTCCGATGCTGGCCTCCCCCGTGGCCGCCAGTGGCGTGGTGACCCGTGCGGCAAACTTCCATACCGCGGCGCGCGCGCTCGAGCTGCCGGTGGTCTTCACCCGGTTCACCATCCCGATCGGTGAGGGTGAACTCGTGCGCAACACCGGCTTCATGCGTTCGGTCGGTGCGGCGCAGACCGAGTTCCGGCCGGATTCGGCCGGCACCGCGATCATTTCGGAAATGGTGGCACAGCCGACGGAAGTATTCGACAACCAGAAGCTGTCCGGTCTGGCGGGCAGCAAACTTCCGGACTGGTTGGCGGACCGGGGCATCGAGACACTCTTCATCACGGGAGTGGCGACCAATCTCACCGTCGAGCAGACCGCGAGGCACGGCACCGATCTAGGGTTCACGGTGCATCCCGTCGCCGACTGCGTGGCCGCGGCCGGCGCGGGAGCGCACGAAGCGGCGTTGACCAACCTCGAACTCGTCACAGCGGGCAGTGTGACCGCGTCACACGCGCTCGAACTCGTCGGAAATCGGTGAGGCCCGCCGCCGACAGCTGGTCGTCTGGAACGTCGATGCGGCCGGATTGCGAGCACGGGCGGCGGGCGAGCTGTTTGTGGTTCCGAAAGGGTGCGGCATCGGCCGGTCGCCGACGACACCGCGCAGGTGCTTCCGATCGAGCGCCGCGAGACCGCGCAGTACGGAAACTAGATCAGATCCTTCGCCGCCAGCCAGCGCATGGTCGGCCAGCCGCAGAACACCGGAAGCCAGCAGGTGAGCACGCGATACAGCAACACGGCTGGTACCGCGATGCCCGCTGGCAAGCCGAAGGCGGCGAGACCACCGATCAGCGCGGCCTCGACCGCGCCCACACCGCCAGGGGTGGGCGCCGCCGAGGCCAGCGTGCCGCCGATCATGGTGACGATGGTGACGGTGACGAAGGTCGTGCCGCCGCCGAATGCCTGCACACTGGCCCACAGTGCGCCGGCGAAGCCGAGGGTGATCGCCGCGCAGCCGAGGATGATCACCGAGAACCGCTTGGGATCGCGCGCGAGGTCGGCGAGTTCGCCGAGCACCTCCTGCAATTGCGGACGGACCGAAGTGTTCAGCCACCGGCGCAATTTCGGCACGAACATGAAGGTGCCCACAATGCCGACGCCGACACCGGCGAGCAGATACAGCACCGTGGCGTCGGGGACGAAGTGCGAGAGATCCGTCGAGGTGCCCGCCGCGATGCTGAACACGACGAGCAGGCTGACGTGGGTGATCACCTGCACCGCTTGCTGTAGCGCCACGGCGGCGGTGGCCCGTACCGCGCCGATGCCGCCCTTCTGCAGAAAACGCACGCTCAACGCGAGCCCGCCGACGCGAGCCGGGGTGGTTGTCGCGGCGAACGTGTTGGCGATCTGCATGATCACCAGATTCCGGAAGCTCACCGCGCCGGACGCGCAGGCCCACAGCGCCGCCGCCGCACCGAGATAGGTCAGCCCCGATACCGCGAGCCCGAGCAGCGCCCACCACCAGCTGGCCGTCTTCAGCTGAGTAAAGAAGGTCGGGACCGCGCTGATGAACGGATAGGCGACGTACACAAGGCCGATCAGCAGCACCAGCTGGATGATCTGGTTGCGGGAGAAACGGGTGATCTGCTCGGCCTCGATCCGGTCCTGCCCGGTCTGCTTGCGCACTTCGTCGCGGGCCCCGGACAGCGCGGCCTTCCACTCCGGGACCGCCTTGCGGATCCCGAGCGGTATGGCGGACTTGGTCAATCGGCTCGCCGCGGTGAGCACTCGCTGCGCACCGAGCGTATCGATGCCCGCGCGCACGGCGGGTTCCTTGCCGAAGACCGCGGTTGTCGCGACGAGCAACTGGGCGACGTCCGACTGCATCTGCTTGTCCGACGCGCCGAACTCGGCGCTGTCGAAGCCGCCGAACACGGTGCTGCCGTCCGCGATTCGAATGTCGGTCGGTCGGAGGTCGCCATGTGAAATCTTGCCCCGGTGCAGGGTATCCAGCGCCTGCCACACGCTGGGCAGTACGTCGCCGGATACTTCGGCGATCGGCGTGCCCCGCGGCTGGGTGTGCGCGAAGAGCACCCAGCCGCGCGAGAGCGCCGCGACCGCGACCTGGGTGCAGCTGGCCAGTCCGAGGTCGCCGATGGCGATCGCCATGAGCGCGCGATGCTCCACCGCGCGATGCATGGATCCGTGCAGCGCGGCGGTTTCGCTGGTACGGAAGGTGAGCCAGCGCCACAGCTGGTGCAGCGCGCCGAAGCTACGCTGGTTCTTGCCGTACATTTCGACGATCAGCTCGCGTTCCGGGCCGTCGATGGCCGCCGCGAGCACCAGCGGTCCGCGTCCCGCCGGATGCAACACGGTGAACCCGGTCACCGTGTGCCCGCGCTCGGCGAGCACCCGGACGGCGGCGTCGAGCGGGACTTCCAGCGCGGGTGTGCCGACCACGAGCACGATCACCGCGCCGACGAGCCAGCCGACCGCAAGGCCGAACATCGCCCGCGCGGGCACCACGCTGCTGACCACCAGGTGAATCGGTGCGAACGCGAGGAGCAGGAACCACAGCCAGCGCCGCGGTCGGGTGGGCAGCCACGGGCTGGAGACGGTGAGCACGGCCGCGAGCATCGCGATCCAGCGCGGGTCGTCCAGGAACTGGGAGAGGAACGTGTCCAATCGGTCCGGCACCTGCAGGTGCCACTTCGGCGTGGACAGCCCGGTGCCGGTGATGGACAGCAGCAGCCCGGCGACCAGCCCGGCCGCGGCATAGCCTGCCAGCAGCTTCCACTGCCGGCCGATGACCAGCTCGATCAGGATCGCGAACGGCAGGGCCAGGATCGCCATGCCGTAGACCAGGTACACCAGGTTCGACTGGTCAGGATTGAGGAAACCGACGATATTGGAGACCGAGCGCTCCAAGGCCAGCCATTCCGGCCGGGTGATCAGCGACGCCGCGATGACGACCGCGACCCACAGCGCCGCGATGACGACACGGACGATGTCACTTGTCCGACGGATCAGCGGCTGTAGCAGGCTGCCTGTGACCGGGATCTCCCGCCCGTCGACTCGCATGTCTCCTCCGCCTCTCCGGGTCTTCAGGCCGTACTGGTCGGGTGGCGCAGGATTTGCGTTCAGGTCCTGCGTGGGGTTCCACTCGTGTTCTGGGCGTACCCGGCGAGTTACCCATGTGCGTACGAGATCAGTTGTTACGTTCGAAGGACGATACTGGCCAGCGCACTTGTCGAAGTTCGCGGAGATCCCACCGGTGTCGTGGCTCGGCGACATATTGTGCCCGATGTCACTACGTCCGCGATTGATCCTCACACTGGTGTGAGGATCAAGCATGGGGATATGGACAACGAACTCTTCGACTACAGCCCGATCGTCGACCGCGCGCCGCTGCACTGGCCCGGCGGTGCCAGGGTGGCGTTCTATGTCGGTCTCAACGTCGAGCACTACCAGGTGGACCGCCCGTCCACGAGCATTTTTTCCGGCACCGCGGGACTCGCGCCCGATCCGCTGAACTACGGTTGGCGCGATTACGGGCCGAGGGTCGGTATCTGGCGGGTGATCGAGGTGCTCGACCGGCATGGTCTCCGAGCCAGCGTATTGCTCAATTCCGAGGTCGCCGAGCGCAATCCGCAGATAATCGCGGCGGGCGTCCGGCGGAACTGGGCGTGGCTGGCGCACGGCAAGAACAACTCGATCTTCCAGGCCGACATGTCGGTGGATGACGAGCGCGCCTATCTCGCCGACCTCGTCGCCACCATCGAACGGGCGACTGGCCGCAGGCCGCGTGGCTGGATGGGGCCCGCGCTCACCGAGACGTTCCACACCCCGCGGCTGCTCGCCGAACTCGGGTTGAACTACGTGCTCGACTGGACCAACGACGACCAGCCGTACCGACTGAATGTGCCGGGTGTGCTCAGCGTTCCCTACTCGGTGGAGCTCAACGACAACGCATTGTTCCTGGGCAAGGCCACCAGCGGCCCGGATTTCGTGCGGATCGTCGAGGACCAGCTCGACCAGCTCTACGCCGAGTCGGCCGACAGCGGCCGCGTGATGGCCCTTGCCCTGCACCCGTTCGTTATCGGGCAGGCATTCCGGATCAAATACCTCGACCAGGCGCTCGATGCCGTGGCGAACCACCCCGGCGTCTGGTTGACGACCAGCGACGAGATCGCCGAACACTACGCGGGCGCGTCGGGTCTTGCCGAATCCACGCGATCCGATGACCATCAGTTCAGTTAGCCGTACCCTGGCCACCACCGAGAACGGCGCGGCGATCAACGGCCGGTACTTCCACCGCCTCGAGCTGGAGCCGCCGCGCAACAAGCAGGCTGTCGACCCGGAACTCGCGCGGTGACTGTGGACACTGTCCGAGCAGGTCACGGGTATCGGATCGACCGGATAACAGACGAATCGCTCAGTACGATTCGGCGTCGAGCCCGACTCGGCGTTTTTCGGCCGTCTCGTCCGGCTCGAGGCCGACCCCGAACACGCCACCGGACAGACTGCTCGCGTCCAGCTCGACGATCGCCTGTGCGACTCGCTCGGTGGGCACTATGGCGGGAAAGCTGTTGGGCGCGATGGCATTCACCCGTACGCCGAACTCCGCGAACTCGGCGGCGATACCGCGGGTCAGGTGATCGAGCGCGGCCTTCGACGCCGAATACACCGTCTGCCCGGGGTACACCTCGGAGCCGGAGATGCTGGAGACGTTGACGATATTGCGGTTGCGTGCGCGGTTCTCGTAGTCCGCGTGTAGCCAGGAGCGTTGCGCGAGTCGTGCTGAAAACCGCAGCGGTACACCGACATTCAGTGCAAAATGCGGGTCGAATTGTTCCAGTGCCGCGTCGCCGTCGACGATGCCGCGCGGGTGCAGCCGCACCTGCGCGGCATTGTTCACCAGCAGATCGACCTGGCCGAACCGGGCCAGCGCCAAGTCCACCACGCGCTCGACCTCGCCCGCCTGGGTCAGGTCGGCGCGTACCACGAAAATGCGTGACTCGTTCTCCGGCACCGGCGTTTTCGGCACCAGTGGATCTACGTACCATTCCCACTGCGACGGTGCGGCGGGCGTGCGCGTGCGGCACACGGCCACGATGTCGTAGTCCTGATAGTAGGCGCGGCAGAAGGCGTCACCCAGTGTGCCGCTCGCGCCGGTGAGCAGACAGACGCGGCGTTCACCAGTGGACAATCCGATCCCCTCCCCAGCGCTGCTCGGCGTCCGCTCGTGTGCGGTGGACCCACATCACCACGCTGTTGCGGTCTTTGGCGTTGTTTCCCGCGAAGGTGTGCCAGCTGCGCGGCGTGACCTCGAACAGGACGAGCGAATTGTCCAGCGGCGGAACCAGGGTCACCGAAGGCAGCGCATTCCCGTCCGCGACGTGGTCGTAGAGGGCGGTCTCGCCGCCGTCGCCCGGTGCCCACCCTGGATTGCCGAGATAGAACAGCACCGCGACGGCGCGCACGGTCTCCCGCGCGACCACATCCGGGGCGTGAGCCCCGGTCTTGGTATCCACCGTGCCGTCCGGCACCCGCACCTCGTCGTGCCCGGGCGGTTCTCCGTGAAACCAGGCCGGATTCAAGTCGTTGTGCGGCCAGCCGAACGGGCTGCCCGGCGCGTGATGGTGCACCGACCCTTCCATATCACCGGTTGCCGCGACCCCGCCGAGCTGGGCGACCAGGTCGTGCCACTCCCGCGAGGTGAATACGGCGAGCGGGCCGTCGCGCAGCTCGGCCAGTCGGATCCCGTTGGCGCTGTAGCCCTCGGCGATCGGCCCGAAGACCTCGGGGCGCTCGCGGCGCACCCGGTCCAGCTGGTCGGTCAGCCGCTGATAGAACTCGGGAACGAAGACGTCGCGGGCGTACACGTGCGGGAACGGCTGAACGCGGCGAATCCAACGCCGGTGCGCGAACAATTCCGCGAACCATTGCGGAACCGACTCGGTTGTCACCACCACCGCCATCACTCCCTCCCGGTCGAACCCTTCGGATCATATTGCCCGCACCTGGGGATGTGCGGGCGGGCATCCACGCTGGGAGAATCGCGGGGTGAGCGGTGACCTGCGTGTGTGTTTCGTCGGAGATTCGTTCGTCGCCGGTGTCGGCGACCCACGCTGCCTCGGCTGGGCAGGCCGTCTCGCGGCCATGTCCCACGCGGAGGGCGTGCCGCTCACCGCCTACAACCTGGGGGTGCGCAGACAGACGTCCGCGGAGATCCTCGCCCGCTGGCATGCCGAGTGCGCTCCCCGGCTCCCCGAGGGCGTGGACGCCAGGGTGGTGCTGTCGTTCGGCGTGAACGACGCCACGCATGAGAACGGCCGTCCACGTACGACTCCGGAGGAGTCGGTGGCAAATCTGGCGAAGCTGCTCGAGCGGGCCGCCGAACACGGCTGGCCGGTGCTGATGGTCGCGCCGCCGCCGATCGACGACGCCGAACACAATGTCCGCACCGCGGCGCTCGACGAGCGGTTCGCGCGGACCTGCGCGACGGCGCAAGTACCGTACGTTCGCATCCATCAACAGCTGCGCGCGAACCAGGTGTGGGCTGGCGAGGTACGTGCAGGGGACGGCGCGCATCCGGGCGCGGCTGGCTACGAGGAGATGACGGCGCTGATCGCCCCGCTGTGGCGGGAGTGGTTGTCGCGCTGATCTTTTCGACGCTCACGAGCCCAGTGCTCCGGTGCCCGTGCGCCTGTGTCGCTCCGCGGCTACCTCTGCCGGTCGTGTTCGTCGGGGTCGGCGGCGAGGTCTTCCCAGAACTCGACGTATGCCTGCTCGTGCAGGATGCCGAGCCGGAGGGTGCGTGCCCGCGATGCCGCCCGGCTTCGGTCGGTCCGGTCTATCTCGGCGTGCAGTGATCGATAGAGATCGAGCAGGCGGCGATGTTCCGCGGCCTGGCTTTCGGCGAGCGCCAGGACATTTCGTGGGGCGCCGAGATCGGCGAAGAAGAGCTTGAGCTGCGCCGGGTCACGGGTCTCCGCGGGCGGACTCTTCGGGTCGGCGAGC
Organism: Nocardia sp. NBC_00881; assembly: GCF_045207455.1. Classification (NCBI taxonomy): domain Bacteria; kingdom Bacillati; phylum Actinomycetota; class Actinomycetes; order Mycobacteriales; family Nocardiaceae; genus Nocardia; species Nocardia sp. NBC_00881. The sequence goes on along the minus strand of NZ_CP108798.1, from coordinate 5,621,343 downwards.
CAACGCTTCAGTTCGGCCCGGCCCATCTCGGTCAGATGGAAGAGTCGCCGCCGCCGCCCTCCCTGCTCGGCCTCCTCGTTGAGCAGGCCATGCTCGGCCAGACGCACGGGAATTCGATACAGCTGCGCATGCGGCACAGGCCAGAAGTAGTCGACGCTCTTCTCGAGTTCGGCCTTGAGCTCGTAAGGGGTGAGCGGCCCGTGCCGGGCGATGAACCCGAGCACGATGTGGTCCTGCGGTCCGAGTTCCGGCATAGTGCCCCTCACTCCCGTTGACACCGTATCACCGAGACTATAGGTTAATTTCAGTGGTACCGTATCACTGAGACTATTAAGGAGTGATGATGCGCGATTTCGGCATCGACCTATTCGACCGATGGACCGCGATGTGGAACGGTGACCTGGCGCTCGCCGAACAGATCATGGCCCCCGTGTTCACGCTGCGCTATGCCCAGCCCGGCGCCACCGTCTACGACGACATCCACCACCCGCGGGCCCTCGCCACCCAGATCGCCACCTCGCGTGAGTCGATCCCCGGTCTTCGCTTCGCCCCTCAGGGTGACGCAGTCATCGAGATGGACGACTCCCGAACAGGTTTCGTTGCCCGCCCCTATGGAGCACAATTCACCGGTGCGGGCGGCGCACCTGTAGCCGTCAGCGGAACCGATATCCTACGCACAACCAACGGTGTCATCACCGAGGTCTGGTCGGTATCCGGCGGAATCGGCGGCCGCAGCTTCTACTGACGCGCCCATCAGCGCACGGGGAAGTCGAAGTAGGTCTGCGGGAAGGGCTCTTCCTTCAGGGTGAAATGCCACCATTCCTCGGCGAGGCCGGCGAACCCATGTTCGTCCATCAGATTTGTCAGGAGCGTGCGGAGTGCTCGTTGGGTGCCGCCGGCGGCCGGGGTTGCGGTGTGTGCCAAGGGGTCGAAGCAGTCGTAGCCGGTGCCGAAATCGAGGATGTTGTCGTGGAACCGCTGATCGGCGGGGAGGAAGCATTCGCGTAGCGGATCACCGTCTCGATACTGTTCGGGTGCGGCCGCGGGCAGCGCGACGATTGCGAGATCCACCGTGCTTCCGCGACTGTGACCGGACTTCTCGGCGATGTAGCCGTCCCGGAGCAGGTTCGCCTTGTCCACGGTGGGGTAGAACTCCTTCTGCATCTTCACGTCACCGAGATCTTTGGCCCACGCTACAAAGCGATCGACGGCACGCTGCGGGCGGTAACAGTCATAGGTCTTCAGCGTGAGGTTCATCGGCCGCAGCTCCTGCTGCACCCGTGCCAGAGCCGCCGCCGCCTGCCGAGTCAACAGACAGTGGGGTCCCTCGTAGCCGGTAACCCTGGTGCCGAGGAAGTTGTGCTGCCCGAAATAGCGAGCCTCGACCATGATCGTCGGGTCGACATCTGTGATCGAAACGAATGCCGCCTCACCTGTCACCGGCGTATCGGCATGACGCTCCGCCCCGCAAGCCGCGATCATCATCACCACCGAACAGGCCAGCGCCAGCGAGCCGAGGCGCTGGAACGACGGAACAAAACGCATGGTTCTCCTCGCGATTCAGGCTTGGACTCAACCACTTTCAGAACGTGGCGTCCCGACGAAGTCGAGCACGCCACAATCATTGTTGTGCGAGAACGCTACCGGCGGCAGGCGCTGTCGAGTGTGGTACCGCGGGATAGGAGGTTGGCTATCCACGCTGCTGCACCCGCAGTGTGACAGTGGTGTACTACCGCACAGTAGGGCTTAGGCTTCTGGGACGTTTGTTGGCATGTAGTGAAAGGTGACTTTCGATGGGGTCCCAGACGGTGGTCGCCGACGTTGCCGATGAGCTGGCGCGCAGGGTTGCCGCAGGGGAATATCAGCCGGGGGATCTTATCCCGTCGGTGCGTCAGGTGGCCGAGGAGTTCGAGATGAACCGGGCGACCGCGCAGCTGACCCTCGGTCGGCTGGAGTCGTACGGCTTCGTCGAGGCACAGCGCGGCAAGGGGTTCACGATCCGTGACGTCCGCGAAGCGGGTGGCGTCGACGTGTACCGCCAGCTGTTCCGTTTCTCGATTCCGATGCCGGGCATCGCGGTCGAAATGTTCCGCGACATCGTCGACGTCGAGCGCAGCCTTGTGCGGGAGGCGCTGCTGGCGTACACCGGCAGCGAGCAGCAGGTCGATCCGGCCGAGCTGAAGACCTCGATCGACGAACTCGAATCGTTGGCACGCCAGGCGGATCCGGACCTCCGGCAGATCTTGGCCATCGAGGTCATGTTGGTGCGCAGGCTGCTCACCGCGCTCGGGCACACCATGCAGCGGGCGATCCTGAACTCGATCGGCGAGCTGGTGCTCGGGGTTCCGGAGGCGGTCGAGGCGTTCTTCGCCGGCGCGCCGGATCTGCATGTGCTGGTCTGGCGGGCACTCGCCGCGGTGTGGGACTCCGGCTCGGGCCCGTCCGATGCGCAGATCGCCCTGTTCGAGGACCTGCTCGGCAGCTACCACGAGAAGGTGGTCCTGCGGTTCGAGAAACTCGTCGGCGGGGTCGATGAGCAGTCGCGCGCGGCGCACGCCTTCCCGGCGTAGTCGTATTTCGTACACCTCATAATCTGTCTGAGTCGCGAATGAATCATGGGCTGAGCGCTACTCGAATATGACTCGGCCGCAAACGAATCGCCGCATCTCGGTCTGCGATAGTCCATTGGTCGGCAGCCCGACGGATCCGCTCGCGAACTTGCCTTTGTCGCATACCGATCGGATTCGAGCTCACCGGGTGGGATGCCGGGTAGCTCGTCGGCGGCGGCATCGCCAGCCCGATCGAGCGGCCGACCCGAGTCAGAGACCGCCGTTGAGCTTGTTGAGACGATCGCAGGCCTCGACGTACTCCTCGATGAGCCGATTGATCACGTCGGCGGAACGCTCCACCCGGTTCATCATTCCGACGATCTGGCCGACCGGATTGAAATTGACGTCCTTGGCGGCCTCGGGGTAACGGTGCCCGCGCTTGACGCCGTCCAGCGCGACCATCATCTGCAGCGGCATCGGCAGCGGGTCCGGGCTGTCGGCCTGCTCCCAGGCCTCGGTCCAATCGTTGCGCAGCATGCGAGCCGGCTTGCCGGTCCAGGCACGGGAACGCACGGTGTCGTGGCTGCTGGCGTCGATGTAGGTCTGCATCTGCGCTGGCGGCACATTCGCCTCCTCGACGGTCAGCCACAGCGAGCCGGTCCAGGCGCCCGCCGCGCCCATCGCCATCGCGGCGGCAACTTGCCGGCCGTTGCCGATGCCGCCCGCGGCCAGCACCGGCAGGTCGCCGACGGCGTCGATCACTTGTGGCCACAGCACCAGGGAGGAGATCTCGCCGCAGTGCCCGCCGCCCTCAGTGCCCTGGCAGACGACGAAATCCAGGCCGGCGTTCTTGTGGTTGAGCGCGTGCTTGACCGAGCCGCACAGTGCGCCGATCAGCCTGCCGGAGTCCTGTACCTGCTTGATCACGTCATCAGGTGGGGTGCCGAGTGCGTTGGCGACCAGTTTCGCTTTCGGATGCCGCAGGATCACCTCCACCTGCGGGCCCGCGGTGGTCGCGGTCCAGCCGAGCAGCTGGTTGTGATGTTCGCCCTCGGGCAGCCGAGGCACGCCGTGGTCGGCGAGGATCTTCTCGGCGAATTCGCGGTGTCTCTGCGGAACCAGTTCGGCCAGCTTGGCTTCCAACTGCTCGGGAGTAAGGCCGTCGACGCCCTTGCCCTCGTACTTGGAGGGAATCACCAGGTCGACGCCGTAGACGCCGTGCACGTGCTCATCGAGCCAGGCCAGCTCGACCTCGAGCTCCTCGGCGGTGAAGCCGACCGCACCGAGCACGCCGAGACCGCCGGCGTTGCTGACCGCGGCCGCCACGTCGCGGCAATGGGTGAACGCGAAGATGGGGAATTCGATCCCGAGTCGTTCGCAGATTTCGGTACGCATGGCGTGCTGATCTCCCTAACTGCTCCGCCGCGAACGGCGCGGCGCAGATGTCCTAGAACGAGTTGCATAATTGTCGCGTGCTCTGCGGTGGCCGCGCCAGGTCGAATCAGCCGCAAGCCGCAGATATCGCCATGACGCGGCCGCGGCTTCCTCGACTGGCTCATGCACCATGCGTCGACAGTAACACGTTCTAGTTTCTGGGGGGGGTCTGGTTCGGAGGCAACTTCCGATCGGCCCGTTCAGGCGGCGGCCCGCTCCAGTTCGGCGAGGGAGTCCTCCAGGTGATCGAGCAGCCGGTACAGCTGCGGCACGCTGCGGCGGCAGCCGACCAGACCGAAGTCCAGATTGCCCGCGGTGGAGGTCAGCGTGATGTTCACGGCTTGGCCATCGAACGGGATCGACAACGGGTAGTTGGCGTCGAGGCGCGCGCCGTTCCAGTACATGGGCTCACGCCGGCCCGGCACATTGGAGATGACGACGTTGAACGTCGGGTTGGCCCACGCGATGAGCGCGGGCACGAGATTGACGGCGAGGGGGCTGAGCAGCAGCGCGGACAGCGCCATCGCCTGGTTGCTCGACAGCGAGCGGTAGACCTCCTTGCTCTTGCGCATCGATTCGCCGACCACGCGCAGCCGGTCCAGCGGATCGGCGACATCCGTGCCGAGATTGCACAGGACAGCGCCGACCTTGACGCCGTTGGTCTCGTGGTCCTCGTCGGCCCGCAGCGACATCGGCACCATTGCGATCAACGGCTTGTCCGGCAAGGCATCTCGCTCGATCAGATACCTGCGCAGCGCTCCCGCCGACATGGCGAGCGCGACGTCGTTGACCGTCGTGCGAGTCGCCTTCTGCACCTGCTGGAGCCGCTCCAGCGACCAGGACCGGACCACCGATCGGCGCGCGCCCCCGATCGGCACATTGAACATGGTGCGCGGGGCCTCGAACGGCAGGGTCAACCGCTGCTGGAGCAGAGCCGCGCGGGCGGCGCGGAGCAGCGACGTGCCGGAAGCCGCCGCCGACATCAGATTTCGCGCTGGGTCGCGCACACCCGATGGCGCGGCCGCGCGCCTGCGCGGCAGGTCCCATGGCACCCGCGTCACGGCCGAGGACGGGTCACTGGTCAGCGTGCGCTGCAAGAGGCGCTGGGCGGAGACGCCGTCGATCAACGCATGATGCATCTTCGAATACACCGCGAACCGTCCGTCGGTCAGACCCTCGATCAGATATATCTCCCACAGCGGCCGATGCCGATCGAGCAGTGTGCTGTGCAGGCCAGAGGCCAGCTCGACCAGTTGATCGATCCCGCCGGGACCGGGAACGGCCAGCCGCCGGACGTGATAGTCGAGCTCGACGGCCTTGTCCTGCGTCCACGCCAGCTGCGGCGCCCCGAGAAATGTCGCCGGACGCTTGCGGAAGGTGGAATCGATATCCTTGTGGCCCACTAGTTTTTCGTATGCCTGCCGGGCGAAGTCCGAGCCCGCCTCTTCCGGCGGTTCGAAGAGTTGCAGCGAACCGACATGCATCGGGTGTTCGCGGGATTCGGCGAGAAGAAAGACGGCATCGATCGGCGCGATGAATTCCATAGTGAGTCGCCCCCTGACGACAGTGGTGAAAAGCGTTGGAATTTCAGATCGACCACATTGTCGGCGGGGCCCGCGCAGCCAGGGAACCAGCGCGACACCGTCAACCTACCCGGACCGGATGAACTATGTTCGGTGAATCACAGAACCTTCGACGCCAGCAGATAGGCCTGACCGAACCGTTCGCCGGAAACCGGCTCGCGGACCATGCGGGCGATCATGGTGAACCCGGCCTCGGTGAGCAGACGGGCGAGCCTTTTCGGCGCCCACCGGTAGGCGCGAGTGACTTTGTGGTCGAAGGCCTCCACCGCGTCGGGCAGGTCGGCCGTCTGGAATGCCAGCAGCACGTGGCCTTCAGCCGCGAGAACCCGATGAAACTCGCGCAACACCTGCGGGATGCGATCGGGCGGAGTGTGGATCAGCGAGTACCAGGCGACGAGGCCGCCGAGTGTGCCGTTGCCGATCGCTAGCTGCTCTAGCGAACCCTGGGCGAAGGATAGGTGTGGAAATTCCGCCCGAGCGAGCGCGACCATGCGTGCCGAGAGATCGATGCCGAAGACTTCCGCACCCAGTGTCGCGAGGTGCGCGGTCACCCTGCCAGGGCCGCAACCGAGGTCGGCCACCGCCCCGGAACCGTTGTCCGCCACCGACTCCGCGAACGCGGCGAGCATCGCCCGGTCGAGCGCTTGACGTTCCAGTCGGTGCTTGAAAACGTTGGCGTAAAGGTCGGCGATGCCGTCATAGGCGGCGCGGGTCGTCGTTACGTCGGCAAGTTCGGTGGCCGCGGGATCGCCGGTGGAATCAGGCACGCTGTGCAGGGTATTACGCGGTCGGATCGAAAGCTTGGGCGACGGACAGACTGTCCTCGTACACGTGGTGGCGGGTGATCAGACCGTGCTCCACCGTGAGGTGCAATGCGATGCGTGCACGGTAGGCGCGTCCGGTCGGCCGCGCGGTCTGCCGGATCTCCCCGAGTACCACAGCGTCGTCGCCGTCGACGAGTATCCGGTCGACGCGCGTCGCAGCCTCCTCCGGCACATGGTGCTCGGCGAGCGAGCGGAAGTGCGCGGCAGCGTCCCCCCTGGTCGAGCGGTGCCTGATCCACGGTGTCGCCGCGCGACCGTGCTCGGCCTGCGGCCAGTCCAGCTTCCAGTCCGTATCCTCGGCGTACAGCTCGGCGATGGCTTCGGGATCGCCGGAACCGATGCGGCGCAACAGCTCTTCGACCACTACGCGGGTAGTCGACGATGTGACTGACGACAACGGCATGTCCTCTCGAAACGAGCGCCCCGTCGATCCGCGGCGCGTCCTCTTATTCTGGCCACGGCTGCGCCGCGAGGCGATTACCTCTCGGGTAATCCAGCGACGGCCTTCGGTGCGTCGGGGACCGCGTCGGGTCCTGCCTCGTCGCGGCTGCGGGCGGTGCCGAAAATAGAGCCGAGGACAACCAGCGGGAAGCCGATCATCATGCCGGCGGTCAGCGGCTCGTCGAGTGCCGTGACGCCGAGCAGGATCGCCACCGCCGGATTGATGTAGGTGACAACCGTCGCGCGTGCCGGTCCGACCTCGGCGATCAGTGCGAAGAAGAACAGGAACGCCGAGGCCGTGCAGATGACGGCGAGGCCGAGCACCGACCAGGCCGAGTCGGCGGTGATGTGCGACGGCCACACCCAGCCCGTGAACGGGGCATAGATCGCCGCGGCGAGCAGTAGCGACCCGGTTACCACGCCCATCGGAGGCAGGTCGGCCAGCGCGCGGTCGATGAAGATCGGGCCGACCGCGTACCCGATCGTGGTCAGCCCGATCGCGCCGACGGCAGCCGGATTCGATAGGTCGATGTCCAGGCCGACGAGCGCGGCGACGCCGGCGAACCCGACCATCAGCCCAGCCACTCGGCGCGCGTCGAACCGCTCGTGGCCGAGTTTGGTCACGATCACCATGGCGATCAGCGGCACCGCCGCGATCAGCAGCCCGACGGTCGAGCTGTGCAGCGTGGTCTCGGCATACCCGATCAGGAACCACGGCCCCGTGATCTCCACCAGCGTGTAGAGCAGTAGCGGCCGCCAGCGGCGGAACACAGGTGCGAGCGCCTTGGTGTACAGCGCGATCGGCAACAGAAGCAGCCCGCCGATCAGGGTGCGCCCGAATGCGACGACGATCGGGTCGAGATCCTGCACCGCGATCCGAATCATCGCGTACGGCACGCCCCAGATCACACCCATCACCAGGAACAGCGCCCACCCGCGTCGCGTCATCGCGCGACCACCGATTCACACGGACGACGGGGAAAGATCTCGGTGTCTGACATGCTCCGCTCGCTTTCGATCGAATGGAGCTTAGACAACTGATCCGACAGCTCCGGTTCCCGGCAGGAATGAGGCCACGTTCGCGCCTGTTCCGCAGCCGGCGAACCTCCGCGTCGTCTGATTGTGCACGGAGCCATGAGTTTTCGAACTCGGCTCGCCGCGAGCAAGGGAAACTTCGGCGTTGGCGGCGTAGGCGCGAGTGTGGGCGCGCCAGCCGGTGTTCCGGTAGCTCTCGGGACCTGCCGTCTGTTGCCTCGGCGGGCAGGGCGATCCTGATCACCGAGAAGGCGCCCGGTTACAGAGGTCCGAAATGCCCAGGCTCCGAGTGGGATCAGTGGTGGTCTTGGTCGCGCAGTCCGCCGCTGATCTCCGGTGGACGCGGTGTTGTCGGTACCTGCTGCGATGCGCGACAACGGTTTTCGGCACGGAGGCCGGTGGTGGAGGTCAACGCCCAGGACATGCTGGGGCTTTTCTCGGTCGAGCTCGCCGTGAGCCCGATCCTGGCCGGGTTCAGCTCCGCGCCGGCCGACCGAGACGACCTGGTCGCGTTATTTCCCGCCGATATCGCTAGAAAGTTTCAACCGTCGGTTCAACGATAATGTGAAGTGTCGTGAATGTGGCTGACGAGAATCTGATGATCGAACTCAGCATGGCTGAATTGCGCGAGATTACGGGCTATGCCGTGGCCTGTGCGGAGCCCGCCTTGGCGATCTTCGAACGTGAACGCCCTGACGATCAGCGCCCACGAGCCGCGATCGACGCTGCGCAGGCGTTCGCGGACGGAGGTAAGCGGACCAAGGCGATCCGTGACAGCGCGTGGGCGGCACACCGGGCGTATCAACAGACACGCGATGGAGGGCAGGCTGCGGCGAGCGATGCTGCGCGCGCGGCCGTTGCCGCGGCCAGTGCGGCGTTCCTGCATCCCCTGGCGAAAGCAACTCAGGTCCTGCACATCCTCGGACCGGCCGCCCACGCGGCTCGAGCCTTCGAGCTCGATGCCGGTGACGACCGTAATGTCGGCGCCGACTACATCGAGAAGGTAAGAGATCTAGCCAGCTCCATCGTGGTGAGTGTCCTGACGCGCTACCCAAACGCTCCGAGTGGTCGCGGCCGTGCGGGAGAGCTATTGCGGGAACTGGACGCATCATTGCGAAGACTGGCGACCGACCGTTAACCGATCGTCGTCCCTGACCAGGACACCCCGCCGAGCCAGGCTCTTCAGCGTTCAGCGCCGACAGGTCAGGGCGGCGAATCGATCGCGGTGCGTAGATTCGCGACCCGGTGAGTGTAGGGGGTCTGGTTGTGTCGTTCGCGTTCGGAAAACGAACATCCCACTCTTCGGTGTCGGGAGCCGGCGGCATTGTCGGCCGATTCGAGGCCGCCACCCGTATGGATCCGATCCTGCGCGCTCGCATCGAGCAGGTCGAGTACGGCGGGCATACCCGCGCGGTTCTCCGAGGCCGCGCCAGATCTTCGTCGCCGACGCGGACACCGAATTCCGGCTCGCCTGAGGGAATTCGACCAGTGCGTGTCATCCTACGACCACCGACGCCGCGATCCGTGCCGAACTCCGGAGACATCGGCGGTGGCCCACGGCGCCGACAATCGCGGCTACGCTCGCGGGCCCACGGATCCGAGACGAGTCAGTTGATGTGCTGTCCTCACCTCGCACTGGTGGTGGTCGGCGCTGCGGATTCCGTCGTCGTGGTCGTCGGCGCTGCGGTGGTCGGCTTCGTAGTCTCAGTGGTCGCCGCGACCGAAGACGGAGTCGGTGGGGTTGCCACCTTCGGTGTGACTGCCGTACTTGTGGTCTGGGACGGCGACGCCGAAGTCGTCGGCACCGGGGTCGTCGGTTCACTGCTGATAGCGGTCTTCGTGGGGGTGGCGCCGACGGTCTTCGTGGGGGTGGCGCCGACGGTCTTCGTGGGGGTGGCGCTGGTGGTCTTCGGTGACGCGGCCGCGTCCTTGGTCGGTTCACTCGTCGGCGCTGCCGAAGTGGCCGCCACCGCCTTGTATGCGGCGGCGAGGTCCGCCGCTTCCAGCTTGGCGGTCGTGTCGACCGGCTCACCAGCCTGCGCCTGCTTCGCCAGGTGTGTGAGCCAGGCGGCCGCATACTCGGCGGATGTCAGTGGCTTACCGTCGGAAGGGTTGGCGTCACGCCAGTAGTCGAAGTGGTGACCGGTTCCGTTCGGCCCGAGGGTGAGCTGGTACGGGTCGCTCATGATTACGGGGATTGTGTTCTGGTTCGTCACGATGAGACCGATGATCTCGTTGAGCACCTTCTGCGGCAGGTATGCCAGGGGCGACATCGCGCTGGTCGAGATCGACTCGGCCTTCGCCGGGGCCTTCGGCGTCTCACCTGGCTTGTATGCCGGGTCCGACACCCTCAGCAGCACCTGGAGGAAGGTCTCGTCGCTCTGCATCCAGTTCGGTTGCGACTGAATGTCCGCGAACGCCGCAAGCGCTATACGGCTGAGGGCAACAGCGACGTCCTGCCCTGTGGCCGGCGTGAGCCCGTCTCGTTCGAGTGCGTCGACGTTCAACTGCCGGCCCACATTGACCGCCAACTGCAGCAGTGAAATGTTCTCCGGGGCCGCACACGTGAGATCGCCGTCGGAGCAGAACGACGCGATCTTGCCGTTCAGCGCACCGAAGTCACCGCTGGTGCCCGGCAGCGCACCCTGACCAGGCGCTGGTTTCGTCCCGTTCTGATACCGCTGGTCGAAGCCGTCAGGATTGCCGAACGGGTCCTCGGCGCCAGGAAACGGCCCCTCTCCCGCCGTGCGACCCGCGTCGGCGAGGATGACGACACCGACGACATCGGCCGGATCGACGATCCCGTATCCGCCGTCCCGGTCGGCATCCTGATGTCCGATGTTCATCGCGACGCGGCGGACGACATCGGCGCCCTCGCTGTATCCGACGACCGAGAACTTGGTGTCAGGGCATGCCTTCGCGATCTCCCGCATCACCTGTTCGGTATTCGCGACACCGGTCGTGACCGCGTCTTCGTAGGTGGCCATGTTCGCCGGATACGCGATGTAGACAGCAGCGTACGATCCGGGATCGACGGCATCGGCCGGAGCGTTGACGACCGGATCGACCCAGTCGCTGCGATGGTCACCGGACAGCGCTGCGGGCAATTCTTCACCGTTGGCACCGACGAGCATCTTCGTTGTCCCCGCGACCGGAGTGTCATTGCGGCCGGCCACCGAGATGGTCACCATGTCGTGGCATTCCGTAACGGACGCCGTGAGCTGCGTATTCCTGGTTTGCGGCGTTGATGTCAGTGCCCACGAGGCAGCGACGACCGCCACCACCCCCAACACTGCCGGCGCGGCAACAGCCGAAGCGATGCGATGCCGCACAAAGAACTCGCGAAGAGCCATGCCTGATCCCTATCCATAACTGACAAGTGGACGGACAGGCCCCCCCGAAGGGCCATGCGTCACCGAGGACGTCGTGGTTGGGGGGTCGAGCGTTACTGCGCGGATTGTTTGTTGATCTTGATTTCGGGGTAAAAGGCGTTGTTCTTCCCGGTCAACGGGTACTGCCGGATTCCCAGGCCGATGACCGGCACCGCCGAACCGCACACTGCGCCATCGGTGTCAGTGATCAATAGGGACATGAATCGCCGCGTCGATGTCCTGGGCATTCCCTGGACACAGGAATACCGACGCGGCGCCGGCGTCCAGAAGCAAGCCTCAGCCGCGAGCCATATCCACGAACCGCGAGAGGTGCAGCTGGTGTGCGACGGTGATTGTCGCTGTCGGGCCGTTACGATGCTTGCCGAGAATCAGGTCGGCCTCGCCCCCACGCGGGTCGTCGCGCTCGAAAGCATCGGGGCGGTGCAACAGGATGACCATGTCGGCATCCTGCTCGAGCGAGCCCGACTCACGCAAATCGGACACCATGGGGCGCTTGTCGGTTCGCTGTTCGGGACCACGGTTCAGCTGACTGATCGCGACTACCGGAACTTCGAGTTCCTTCGCCAGCAATTTCAGGTTTCGGGAGAAGTCCGAGACTTCCTGCTGGCGGGATTCGACTTTTTTGCCAGAGGTCATCAGCTGGAGGTAGTCGACCACAACGAGTTTCAGATCGTGGCGTTGCTTGAGTCGGCGCGCCTTTGCCCGGATCTCCATCATGGTGAGGTTCGGCGAATCGTCCACGAACAGGGGTGCTTCGCTGATCTCGCTCATCCGCCGCGCCAGCTTGGTCCAGTCGTCGTCGCTCATTCGCCCGGAGCGCATATCGCCCAGCTTGATTTTCGCTTCGGCGGAGAGCAGGCGCATGACGATCTCGGTGCGGCTCATTTCCAGCGAGAAGATCACACTTGCCAGGCCGTGTTTGATCGAGCAGCTGCGCATGAAGTCCATGCCCAGTGTGGAGTTATGGGTTGGCACCATCGTCTGGCCCGCGAGGTACAGGTGGTCGCTGTTGTCGACCTCCACGCATCGCACGGGGACCGAGTCGATCTTGCGAACGTCCACGATGCGCCGAGACTCGGAACGTGCGGTGCTGGGCACGGAATGATTCGGTTCGTCGTCCTCGGTTCGCACCGTGTGGACGATTTCACCGGTCGTGCGCACCGCAGGCCGAGATTCGTCGGAGCGGGCGACGGTGAGCCACTGATGCTGTTCGTCGGCGATGATCACTGTCCCGTCCGAGAATTCGATCTCGTAGCACGGGCGTTCGGTCAGTACGTCGGTTGCCGCGACCACCCGGGTGGGATGGCCCTGGGCATCGAGGAGTTCGTCGCCGACTCGGACCTCGCCCATCGTTGTCCAGCCGGACGATGTCGGCAGCGGGGTGTCGAGAGCCAGGGCCTTTCCTACGCCGGGCCTTGCCGCGACGATGATCATCTGGCCGGGATGGAGGCCGTTGGTGACCTCGTCGAGTTCGGTGAAGCCGGTGGGGACGCCGAGGGAGATGCCGCCGCGGCTGGCGATGGAATCGATTTCGTCCATCGTCGGCTGCAAGAGTTCCTCCAGCGGGAGGAAGTCTTCGGTGGTGCGGCGCTCGGTGACCTCGTAGACCTCGGCCTGGGCGCGATCGACCACCTCGGCGATGTCCTGGCCGTCGGCGCCCGCGTAGCCGTACTGGACGATCCGGGTGCCCGCCTCGACCAGACGGCGCAGGATCGCCTTCTCGGCGACGATCTCGGCGTAGTAGCCCGCGTTGGCGGCGGTGGGCACGGTCTGAGTGAGCGTGACCAAATAGGGTGCGCCGCCGATGCGCTTGAGCTCGCCGCGGCGGTCGAGGCCCGCGGCGACGGTCACCGGGTCGGCGGGTTCACCGCGGCCGTAGAGATCGAGGATGGTGTCGTAGACGGCTTGATGAGCCGGACGGTAGAAATCACCCGGGCGAATCACCTCGACGACATCGGCGATGGCATCTTTGCTCAAGAGCATGCCGCCCAATACCGACTGCTCGGCCGCCATGTCGTGCGGGGGCTGGCGCCCGAAGTCTTCGCCGGGGGGTTCGGGCGGAAAATTCGTGTGCTCGCGGCGGTCATCGGTGGCTGTCACCAGACTCGACCGTCCTCTCTACCCCACGACCGGGTTCTGCCCCTATTGATGACTCGTTCTACTCCCGGGCACCGACACTTTCGCCTCGATCGGCCAGGTCCCAGCTACCGCCGCGGCCTGCCGGTTTCCGCCGGTCGGGTGGCAGCTCGCGCGCGGCAATGCGATGAACCTAGGTGACCCGGCAGTCGTCCGCCAAACCGGACTGTGCACACGGCTGTGGATAAGCTGGGGACTGTTTCCCCCAGTGTTGTGCACCCCCTGTGTGCAACCTGGGGAAAACCCAGGTCGCTGCGGACAAACATCCAGATAGACATGGATTTTCGCATCACTCGGCATGTGGATGAATCAAGCACCGGCGTGTCGACCAAGTTGAAGAGTCGGGCGTGTTGAGTGAACAGCGCGTAAGCGGGACATGACTCATATCACATTGCTACCGATTTATTTCGCCGGTGATCCACAGGTCGAACGGCTAGAGGACCGGTGGCCGGCGACCGATTTGCCAAGAATTTCCCGAGCGAAACACTTGGCAATAGGCAAACTGACAGCTAACTAATTCTGTGGTCCACCACGGCGCGGCCGAAGACCACTCCTGTGCGGGACACGGGAGTGGTCTTTCGACGTAGGCCTGAATCAGCTGGCAGTGACCGTCAGGTCGAACTTGGCCACCACATCCGGGTGCAGGTGCACGACGATGCCGTGCTTGCCGGTCGTCTTGATGTGCGCCTTCGGCAGATCGATGCTGCGCTTGTCGACGACGGGGCCGCCCGCCGACTTGATGGCCGCGGCGACGTCCGCCTGGGTCACCGAGCCGAACAGTTTGCCGGTGCCCGCGGTCTTCACGGTCAGCGAGACCGACTCGAGGCGCTCGATGGCCTGCTTCAGCTCGTTGGCGTGGTCCAGATCGCGAACCCGACGGGCGTCCTGCGCCCTGCGGATTCCTTCGACCTGCTTCTGCGCGCCGCGGCTGGCCGCGATCGCCAGGCCGCGCGGCAGGAGGTAGTTGCGGCCGTAGCCGTCCTTCACCTCCACCGTGTCGCCGGGGGCGCCGAGGTTGTCCACGTCAGCAGTCAGAATCAACTTCATTTGCGTGCCTCCCTTTCTCAGCGAGCCGTCGACACGTAAGGCAGCAGAGCCACCTCACGCGAGTTCTTGACCGCGACCGCGATATCACGCTGGTGTTGCACGCAGTTGCCGGTGACACGGCGGGCACGGATCTTGCCGCGGTCGCTGACGTACTTGCGCAGCAGCGTCGTGTCCTTGTAATCGATCGAAACGATTCCGGTCTTGCTTTCTTTGCAGAACGCGCAAGCCTTCTTCTTGAGCACCTTTTCGCGCGCTGGCGCTTTAGGCATGGTCGTGTACTCCGTAATCCTTGATGGCCCGGATCATGCGGGCCGATGTGTCCGTTCTCAGAACGGCGGTTCGTCATCCATGCGGCTGCCGCCCCCGAAGGAGCCCGCCGCGGGCGCACTGCCCCAAGGGTCGTCCTCGGCACCGCCGGAACGCCCACCGCCACCACCGGAGGAGGCGTAATTACCGCCACCGCCACTGCCACTGCCGCCGGACCCGAAGCCGCCGCCCCCGCCGCCGCGGCTGGTCTTGTTGACCTTCGCGGTGGCATAGCGCAGCGAGGGACCGACCTCGTCGACCTCGAGCTCGACGACCGTGCGCTTCTCGCCCTCGCGGGTTTCGTAGGAGCGCTGCTTGAGCCGTCCGCTCACGATGACGCGGGAACCCCTGGTCAGGCTTTCGGCAACATTCTCCGCGGCTTCGCGCCAGATATTGCAGCGCAGGAACAGCGCTTCGCCGTCTTTCCATTCGTTCGAATTACGGTCGAAAACACGGGGTGTCGACGCGACGGTGAAATTCGCCACCGCCTGTCCCGCCGGCGTGAATCGAAGCTCGGGGTCGGCCGTCAAGTTTCCGATGACGGTGATGACCGTGTCGCCTGCCATGTGGTTGGTTCCTCCTGCTCGGTGTGCAGTCCGCGTCTCGGTGTTGCGCTAGAGCCTAGGCACAGGCTCTGACGCAAACGAGAGTTGCGGAACTACTTGTCGTGGCGCAGAACCTTGGTGCGCAGTACCGACTCGTTGAGACCGAGCTGCCGGTCGAGCTCGCTCACGGTGGCGGGCTCGGCGGTCAGATCGACCACGGCGTAGATGCCCTCGGCCTGCTTGGCGATCTCGTAGGCGAGCCTGCGGCGGCCCCAGATGTCGACCTTGTCGATCTTGCCGCCATCGGTGCGAACGACACTGAGCAGGTTGTCCAGCGACGGACCAACAGTGCGCTCGTCCAGGCTTGGATCGAGGATGACCATCACTTCGTAATGACGCACGGACCAATCACCTCCTGTGGACTAGGAAACGGCCACGGACGGTCCGTGGCAGGAGGGTCGTTGCGTCAGCAACCCGACAAGGCTACATGAACGGCTGGTGAGCAGCGAAACGCCCCACTCCCCCGCCTCGTGCCTCTGCGCGTATTCATGCCGGACTCGGCAGTCGCGGCCGTGCCGTCGGCGGCGGGCGGTGAGGTGGCGGGCGAGTGAGCCGGTGCCCGGCGAGTTACCCATATGCGCACGAAATCAGTCGTTGCGGTGGGGGAACATCGCCGCGCTCCGGTCGTCCCGCTTAGGGTGGTTGTTATGCCGACCGGACTCGCCGCCCGCGACCTGCTCGCAGGGCGCGTGGGACGTCGCGCGGCGCTGGCCGCGGTGGTTGTGCTGCTGTGCGGTCTGACACTCGCGCTGGCGTATGTGAACAAGGCCAGGTGTGCGGGTGCGCCGTTCGACGCGGACGGTCGCAGCACGGTCTTCGACATCGCCAAGGATTCGGACGTCTGCTATTCCGACATCCAGTTCCTCTGGCTCGGCCGCGATATCAACGAGCACGTCTTTCCCTATCTGGGCGGCGGCATCACCCGCGATGGTGCGCTGGTCGGAGGCGCGGTGGAATATCCGGTGCTCAGTGGTCTGCTGATGTGGCTCGGCGCGGTCGGTGCGGACAACGATGCCGAGTTCCTGCTGCACTCCGCACTTTTGCTCGCGCCGTTCGCGCTGCTGACGGCGTGGATGCTGGCCCGGCTCGCCGGACGCGCCGCGCTGCTGTGGGCGGCGGGACCGCCGCTGGTGCTCTACGCCTTCCACAATTGGGAGCTCCCGGTGGTGTGCACGGCGGTGGCGGCAGTCTACGTGGTGGGCGCCCTGACCCGATATCCGTTGCGCACCAGAGGAATTCTGGCCGCGGTGCTGCTCGGGCTCGGCTTCTGTCTGAAGCTGTACCCGGGGATCTTCGTGTTGCCACTGATGGCGTATGTGCTCACCGGGGGAGTCGAACGCGACCGGGATCAGTCGGATCGCGATTTCGACGTCCGCGGCGCGCTGCTCGCCGCCGCGGCGGCCGTCGGCACTGTCGTCGCGGTGAACCTGCCGTTCGCGGTGGCAGGCTACGAGGGGTGGCGCGCGTCGATCACCTTTCAACAGCTGCGCCAGGCCGACATCACCACGAATTCCATTTGGTACTGGGGGCTGCGGCCGATGTTCGCCCAGGACGTCCAGAGCGAGGCGGTGTTCCAGCAGGTGGTGTCGATCGCCTCCCCGATGCTGGTGATCGCCGCGTTCGTGCTGGCCATGTGGCTCGGCTGGCGGCGATACCTGATGACCGGCGTCTTCCCGTGGGTCGGGGTGAGTGGCGCGATGCTGTGTGGATTCCTGTTGTTCCACAAGGTGCATTCGCCGCAGTACACACTGTGGCTGGTGCCGTTCCTCGTGCTGCTCGAGGTGCCGTGGTGGCTGATCGGCAGCTATCTCGTCGCCGACGCGGCCATCGGGATCGGCGTATTCCGGTACTTCTACTCGATGGGGTCGGGCACCTCCGTGGATCTGATGGAGAACATCGTCCAGTTCGGGGTGTGGGGCCGGGCGAGCCTGCTGGTAGTGCTGTTCTTCGTGTTCCTGTGGGCGCTGCCGCGCGGATATCGCCCGGTGCCGCCGCCGGTGCCGCGGTACGACCCGGGTGATCTGGTTCCGGTGGCTTAGGGTCGCGACGATCCATTCGGAGAGCGCCGGGGGTATCGAGCAGGTCGGCGATCGGGCCTGGACGGTACCTGGGAAATCCAGTGCGAGGTTTCCGCCACGCACGAAGGTGGACACCCCGTCATACTGACCACCTTGGGATATCACCTTGATAACCACCCAAGGCGGTTATTCCGGGAGGGTCCGTGAAGGCTCAGTTCATGACGGTGGCCGCGCAGCCGCTGTTCGTCCTGTTGTGGAGCAGCGCCTGCATCGCCGGGATCATCGGGGTCGGCGCCGCGCCGCCGATGCTCGTGCTGTTCGCGCGCTACGCCCTCGCGGGTGTTCTGCTCACGGTGTACGCCTTCGCGGTGCGGGCGACCCGGCCGCGCGGAAGCCAAGTCCCGCACGTGCTCGTCGCCGGGCTGCTGATGCAAATTGTCCAGTTCGGCGCCTTCTACATGGCGATGAGCGATCATGTCTCAGCCGCGGTGATCGCGCTGGTGCAAGGGTTGAACCCGGTGGTCATCGCGCTGTTCGCAGGGGTTCTCGGCGAAACCGTCACGGTGCGACAGTGGTTCGGCTTCGGCATCGGCGGAATCGGGGTTGCGCTGGCGGTGGTCGACCAGTCTCACTTCTCGCCGGTCGGACTGCTGCTGTGCTCGGTCGGATTGCTGGGCCTGAGCATCGGCACGGTGTACCAGAAGCGGTTCGTCCCCACGGTCGACCCGCGGGCGTCCACGACGCTGCACATGGTGGTGAGCGCGCCCATCGCCGGGTTGCTGGCCTGGCTGACCGGTCAGGTTCACGTGTCGGACGTCGGCCGGTTCGCTGGATCGGTCGCCTGGTTGGTGCTCGTGAACTCGATAGCGGCGGTCCTGCTGCTGAACGTGATGCTGCGGCACGGTGACGCGACCAGGGTCGGCAGGTTGTTCTTCGCGACGCCCGCGGTCACCGCGATCCTGGCCTGGCTGCTGATCGATCAGCCGTTGCGGCCGCTCACGATCACAGGGCTCAGTGTCGGCCTCGTCGGTTTGGTGTTCGCGTCACGCAAGCCCTCGGCTCCCTCCGCCGCGGTCGCGGCGCGGCGGCCCGCGGTCGCGGCACGCTGACCTACTTGCGTGCGCTGTGCCATTGCATACCCCAGCGGTATGCCTGGTCGATCTCACGCTGGGCGCCGTTGACGTACTGCATCTCCCGGTACACGGTGATCCCGGGCCCCTGGTTCTGCAGCAGCGCGATGGCACATGAGCGGGCGCCGACTACCGGGGAGTCCAAGCGGACCTCGATCTGCGGGCCCGCCGTGGGATACAGCGTCACCACACCGTCGGCTGCGCCCCAGTTCGGCACGCCCTCATAGATGAGGGCGAAGATCAGAATGCGGCGGAACAGCTCCGGGCGGGTGAGGTTGATGCGCATGTTCTCGCCGCCTTCGACGGAACCGCTGCGGTCGTCGCCGTCCAGTTCGATGTAGGGCTCGGCCTCTAATGCACCGAAGTTGTGGCCGATCGCCTGCACGACGCCCTTCGCTCCGTTGGACAGCTCGTAGAAGCAGCCGAGGTCGAGGTCGACGGGTTTGGATCGGCGAAAGAACCCCCTGGACCCGCTCGACCAGTTCAGGTTCACCCTCATGGTCCCCTGTTGCTCACCAGGCTTGGTGAGGTTGATGCTGGGTGTCGCCTTCGACAGGGTCACCTTGGACAGGTTGACGCCGCCGGGGTTGTGGTCGATCGCCATGGCGCGATCCCCCCTCAATCGAAACGAGAGCGGCAGCGGCCATCCGATGGGATAGGGCCGCTGCCGCACAGGGTCTTCGGCTGCATGCCGGGAATCAGCCTACCGGCGTCGCCTCCCGTTCGCTGTCCAGTTCCTCGTCGTCCTCGCGCCGGTTGCGGACGATGCTGGTGATGAACGCCGCGCCGATGAACGCGACGCCGACCAGACCGGTGACGAGCTCGTTGACGTGCACGCCGATCGAGATGAGCAGGATCACCGCCAGTGCGCCGATCGCCCAGTGCGCGCCGTGCTCCAGGTAGACGTACTCCGACAGGGTGCCCTTGCGCACCAGGTACACCGTGATCGACCGCACGAACATGGCGCCGATCAGGCCGAGGCCGAGCGCGATGATGATCGGGTCGGAGGTGATGGCGAACGCGCCGATCACACCGTCGAAGGAGAACGACGCGTCGAGCACCTCCAGATACAGGAACAGGAAGAAGCCGGCCTTACCGGTGGCCTTGACCAGATCGGATGGTCCTCCGGTGTGCTCCTCGGTGTGGAACATGGAGCCGAGCCCGTCGACCGCGATGTAGGTGATCATGCCGAGCAAGCCCGCGACCAGGACGGTCGATCGGTGCGCTTCGTCGGAGATGTACTCGGCGGTGAGGATCAGGCCGGCACCCGCGACGACCACCGAGAGCATGTCCAGCTTGCCCGCTTTGGCCAGCGACCGCTCCAGCCAGCCGAGCCAGGTGATGTCGCGCTCTTCGAAGATGAAGTTGAGGAACAGCAGCGCGAGGAACATGCCACCGAACGCCGCGATCTCCGGGTGCGCGTCGGTGAGCAGCTTCTCGTAGCTCGGGCTGCCGTCCGGGAAGGTCACCGCGTCGTTTGCCGGCGGGTTGAGCGCGAGGTCGAAGGCCCGCACCGGATCCAGCCCGGCTGTGATCCACACGATCGCGAGAGGGAAGACCAGGCGCATGCCGAAGACGGCGATCAACACGCCGATGGTCAGGAAGATTCGCTGCCAGAAATCGCTCATCCGCTGAAGGATGGTGGCGTTGATGACGGCATTGTCGAAGGACAGCGACACCTCGAGGATGCCGAGGATCGCGGCGAGCGCGAGGGCGGTCGGCCCGCCGTACAGCAGTGCCACGACGAGTGAGACCACCGTGACTAGGAAGGACATGCCGAATATGCGCAGGACCACGCTGGGACCTTTCGTGAAGTGAAAAACGAGTCGGCGACGGTTGCTACCAGCGTGGCCGCTGAACCGCCGGTTGTCCAACGTAGCTTCCAGGGCGCCGGCCTGCCTGGTCACATGACGAGGGGGCCCGTCGCCGGACCCCCTGCGAACAGCGAAGTATTCCTCAGACGTTCACGCCGTAGTCACGGGCAATGCCGGCCAGACCGGAGGCGTAGCCCTGGCCGATCGCGCGGAACTTCCATTCCGCACCGTTGCGGTACAGCTCGCCGAAGACCATGGCGGTCTCGGTCGAGGCGTCCTCGGAAAGGTCGTACCGGGCGAGTTCCTCGCCGTTGCTGCGATCAACCACGCGGATGTAGGCGTTGCGGACCTGGCCGAACGACTGCGACCGGGAGTCGGCGTCGTAGATCGAGACCGGGAAGAAGATGCTCTCGATCGTGGGCGGGGTGCCGGCCAGGTCGACGTTGATGACCTCGTCGTCGCCCTCGCCCTCGCCGGTCCGGTTGTCACCCACGTGCTCGATCGACCCCTCGGGCGAACGCAGGTTGTTGAAGAAGACGAAGTGCTGGTCCGACACGACCTTCTTGTCCCCGCCGGTGGCGATGGCGCTCGCGTCGAGGTCGAAGTCGGTGCCGGTGGTGGTCCGCACATCCCATCCGAGGCCGACAGCTACAGCGGTCAGGTTAGGCGCCGCCTTGGTCAGCGAGACATTGCCGCCCTTGGACAAACTGACACCCATGCGGGATTCCCTTTCGATAGTCCGTCATTGGTTCCCAGCATGTCCGAATCGCCGGGTACGCCTTACGACAGTAGTAGGTTTCCGCGAAGTTGCGTAAGAACCGGCGCAACCCTCGGCGAACAGGAACATCTCCTACCATCGGGGCGTGGCAGGCCGAAGGCGTCGATGGTTCCGCTCGTCCGGGGACGACGAGTGGATCGAACAAGCACGTACGGCGCTGGCATCGGCGTTCCTCGACATGGATCGACGCCAGAGCGCGGCCGACGCGGCGGTGCTTGCCTCCGACCAGGTTTTTCCCGAGTGGCGGATGGGTGCGCGCTGGGAACCGCTGCGCGACAAGTGCTATGGCGCCGCGGGCGTATATCTGGCGCTGACCGAGGAGTTGGAGGCAGCGCAGCGCGAGGGCCCACCGGTGCAGCACGACCGGCAGCGCACCGATGCCGTGGTGCGGCAGTTGACCGACGCGGCCCGGGCCGTCGACGAATTCTACCGTGGCAATCAGTCTCAGCTCGAACACGCGGTCGCCGTCCTCGGAACGGTGCCGCAGCTGGTCCGCCAGGTGAAGATCGCCGCGGCGACGGTGCGCGGGCAGGCCGCCGAATCGGAGTTCGCGAACTATCCCTCGGTGCGCGACCGCGCCGCCGCGGTGGACGACGCTGTGGTCACCTTGGAATCGGCAGGCTCCGGTGCGCGGGCGGGCACTCTGCGCGAGGCCGCGAACCGGCTGGAGGCGGCCGCCAAAGAACTCGCGGACGCCTTGGCGCACGCCCCCTCGCGGGCCGCTGCGGCAAACACCGCGATCTCCTCGGTGAGCACCCGCATCGCCGCTGTCCGGACCAGGGCGGGGGGGATCGCGCCCGCGTACTCGGCATTGCTTCGTGAGTTCAACGCTGCGAGTTCGGCCGATCTGGCTAACAATGAGCGGGAAAGTCAGCGAGCCATCGATGCCGCGGACGCGGCTCTCGGCAGGGCGCGCACGGCAGCGGCGGAGAACAACCCGGAGTTTGCACTTGATCTGACCACATCCGCGCGCGGATTCCTCGCCGAGGCCGAGCAGAAGGTCGGTGCCGTCACCAAACGGCTCGCTGTGCTGCGCGACGTCCGGTCCAACCCGCAAGAACAGGCGAAGGCCGTACGATTTCGGCTGCGGGATGCACAAATGCTCGCGATGAGCCGCGGGCTCGTCGCCGAATGGGGATCGGTGCTCGACGCACAGGCCGCACGGATCGACAGAATCAGCGAAACACTGTCGGGGCGTCACCCCGACTACTGGGCCTATGTGGCGGAACTCGATGCCGTCACACAATTCATAGCCGGGGTAGTGGATCGAATGAGAAAAGAAGCAGGACCACGACGAGAATGAGGATGGGGCAAGGATGACCGCAGGCATCGCCGTCCAGCAGGAGGTATCCCTGCGGAAGCGAATGCCGCTGCGCCACTTCCGGCAGTTACACGGCCCAGAGGCGAGGCGTCTTTTCCACCGGCAGCCCGAACCGTTCGGCGACGACTACACCGACCGAGAACTGTTGGCGATCGGGCTCGGCGCGACCCTGTACGCGCCCGCGACAAGACCGGACCTCGCGCTGACGATCGGCAAACGCGCCGAGCGCGGCGTGTGCTCGATGGTGATCGACCTCGAGGACGCTGTCGCCGATGACGAGGTGGAGTACGCCAAAAGACAGACCGTCGCGGTGCTCGATCTGCTCGCGGCGAGCCAGGATGCCAATCCGCTGCTGTTCGTGCGGGTCCGTGACGCGGACACGATCACCGAGATCATCGAACAACTGGGCCCAGGCGCCACAGTGCTGACCGGGTTCGTATTGCCGAAGTTCGACAGCATTTCGGGACCGAAGTACCTGAATGCCCTGAATTCGGCCGCGCAGCGACTGGACCGTCCGTTGTACGGGATGCCGGTGCTCGAATCGGCGGGCCTGGTGCACCGGGAGACCCGCGACGGCGAGCTCGTCCGGATCGCGGCGCTGCTTGCCGCGCATCGGGAGCGGGTGCTGGCGGTGCGGGTCGGCGCGACCGACATGTGCTCGACGTTCGGTATCCGGCGTGATCGCGACCTGACGATCTACGACGTCCGGGTGGTCGCCGACGTGATCGCCGACATCGTGAACTATCTGGGGCGCGCGGACGGGACCGGGTTCGTCATCACCGGGCCGGTGTGGGAGTACTTCGCCGACCACGAGCGAATGTTCCGCCCGCAGCTGCGCACCGCGCCGTTCGAGGAATCGGACGCGGTGCCGTTCCGTCAGTACCTGGTCAGCCGGGATCTGGACGGACTGCTGCGCGAGATAACCCTGGACCGCGCCAACGGCATCCAGGGCAAGACAGTGATCCATCCGTCGCATGTGGCCGCCGTGCACGCCCTGTCGGTGGTGTCGCACGAGGAGTATTCGGATGCCCTGGACATCCTGCGGGCCGACGTCGGCGGTGTCGCGGCCTCGGGTTACCGGAACAAGATGAATGAGATGCGGCCGCACCGCAGCTGGGCCCGGCAGACCCTGTTGCGGGCCAGGGTGTTCGGCGTGGCGAACAAGGGAGTGTCGTTCGTGGACTTGTTGCAGGCATTGGTCACCGTATGAGCCAGACCGCGGCCGAGCTCGGCCAGCATAGAATTCCTTGGGCTACAAAAGTTTTAGGTATCGAACTTCATCACGAACAGGCGCACGGCCATGCCGGATCGGAGAGCGCGCTACCTGCCGTGTCGTCGATTTCCGCGCTGATCCAGCCCGGTTTGCGCCGCAATCCGCGGCGGGCGCATCTGTTGGTGTCGACGGTTCTCGGCAAGCATCTGCCGACCGATCCGCGTGTGGTGCTCGCCGCAGGCGATCACCTGGGTGATCTGGTCCGTGCCGCACTCGGCGAACGTGGAGCGGTCGTGCTCGGATTCGCCGAAACCGCCACCGGACTCGGGCACACCGTCGCCGCACGGATCGGGGCGGACTGCTATCTGCACTCGACGCGGCGTGCGGCGGCCGCCGCGGATACGCTCACCGGATTCGAGGAGGGGCATTCGCACGCCACCTCCCACCTGCTGCAACCGGTGCCCGCCGGCATCTTCGTCAACGACCTTCCGCTGGTGCTGGTGGATGACGAGATCTCCACCGGCGCGACGGCGATAGACGCGGTGCGCGCCTTGCACGCGTTCGCTCCCCGGGCGCACTACGTGCTCGCCGCACTGGTCGACATGCGTACGGCGGACGACCGCGTCGTCTTCGACACTGTCGCCGCCGAACTCGGCGCCACGATCGACACGGTCTGCCTGGCGTCCGGGCGCACCGTCTTGCCGGAAAGTCTGCCGAAGGCGGTCGCGGCGCTACCCGAACCGGAGCTCAATCCGGTCGCCGAGCAGCCCGGTGTGTTCGTTCGTGGGATGCTTCCGTGGCCGGGATCGGTGCCGGAGGGAGGCAGGCACGGCATCCTCTCCTCGGACGCGGCGGCGTTCGAATCGGCGCTCGCCGAAGCCGCCGCCACGGTGCGCGGTTGGCTCGCGGCGGACTTCGCGGGACGGCCCGTCATCGTGCTCGGGCACGAGGAATTGATGTACCTGCCGCTGCGGATCGCGGTGGAACTCGCCGAATCCGGGACTCCGACCCGATTCCAGACCACCACTCGATCGCCCGCGTATGTGCTGGACGAGCCGGGATATCCGCTGCGCCGCGGCTTCCGGTTCCACGCTCCTGAGCCCGACCCCGGGCAGCCGCGGTACCTGTACAACGCGCGGTGGTCCCCCGGGTTCGCGGGGGCTACCGGTGACGTTGTCGCCGAACCACCGGCCGCCGATTTCGCATCGGTGGACATCGATGCGCGCGATGTCGAGTCCTTCCCCGGAGAGCTGGATTTCGGCTCAGGCGGGCCGGTGTTGCTCGTGGTGATCGATTCCCCCGCGGACACCCCCGAACTGGTCGCGGACGGCGGCCTGATCGATGTGCTGACCGCCTCCGGCGCGGACGTGCTGCTCGCGGTGCTGCCGGACGCCGACCCGCGGCAACTGCACGCCGGGCGGTCACGCGTCGCCGACCTGTCCGAGTCTGTCGTCACGTCGAAAGCGGGGCGCGCTGTGCCGCTGTACGGTCCGGAGTTCGGGTCCTACCCGGCCGAGGAGGTCGGCTGGCTGCTGAAGGATCTGTCCGATGTCGACCTCGAAGCCGACGTGGCCGAGCGGGAGCGGAAGATCCAGGCCGGGAATGCGCATTACGCCGAGTCTCTGCCGATCGAGTACCAGCCGGACGCGTCGTATCGGATGCTGTTCGACGAGGTGCTGGCGGCCAGCGCCGAGCGGCTCGCGCTCGCCGTCGCGACGGTGTCGGAACTCGTCGTCGCCGAACGCGGCGATGACATCGTGCTGGTGTCGCTGGCCCGGGCCGGGACGCCGGTCGGTGTTCTGATGCGCCGCTGGCTGCGGTCGCGGCGGCCGAGTCTCGAGGTGCCGCACTACGCGGTGTCGATCGTGCGGGATCGGGGCATCGACGCGGTGGCTCTGGATTATTTGGCCGAGCACCATGATCCGGCTTCGGTCGTGTTCGTGGACGGATGGACCGGCAAGGGTGCGATCACCCGCGAGCTCACCGAAGCGCTCGACGCGTATCACGCGGCTGGTGGCGCACAGTTCGACCACGAGCTGGCGGTGCTGGCTGATCCGGGACACTGTGTGCGCACCTATGGCACCCGTGACGACTTTCTCATCGCCTCGGCATGCCTGAATTCGACTGTTTCCGGTCTTGTTTCGCGCACCGTACTGAACGACACGCTGATCGGTCCCGGTGATTTCCACGGCGCCAAGTATTACCGCGAGCTGATCGGCGTCGACGTGTCCGGACGGCTGCTCGACACCGTGAGCGGCGCCTTCGACGCGGTCTGTGACCGGGTCGCCGCCGAAGTCGCCGCGCTCCGCGCGAGTGACCGGACACCGACTTGGGCTGGATGGGCCTCGGTGGAGAACGTGCGCGCACAGTACGGCATCGCGAGCGTGAACTTTGTGAAACCAGGTGTCGGCGAGACCACCAGGGTGCTGCTGCGGCGGGTACCGTGGCGGGTGCTGGTCCGAGAGGCGGACGCGCCGGAGCACGCGCACATCAGGATGCTCGCCGCCGCACGGGGTGTACCGGTGGAGGTCGTTGCCGACCTGGCGTATTCATGCATGGGATTGATCAAGGACGTACAGCAGTGAACCTGGCCCGAAGACCACGAAGACGGGCACTGATCGCGACCGACCTGGACCGCACGATGATCTACTCGCGTAACGCCTTCAGCGCCGCCGGTGAGGTGCCGATGGTTTGTGTGGAGCATCTCGAGGGGGCCCCGCTGTCGTTCATGACCACCGCGGCGGCGCTGCGGATGCAGTCCCTTACCGAACCGGCCGCCGTCATTCCCACCACCACCCGCACTGTCAAACAGTTCGGGCGCATCCAATTGCCCGGTGCGCCTTGGCGTTACGCGGTAACGAGCAACGGAGGAAACATCCTCGTCGACGGCGTTCCCGACATGCGCTGGCGCATCGAGGTCGATGCCGAGGTTCGTGCGGGCGGCGCGACCTTGTCGGAGGTGAGCGCGGAGCTGCGGACGCGCATCGATGATGCGTGGGTCACCAAGTTCCGCCTAGCCGACCACCTGTTCTGCTACCTGGTGGTGAAACCCAAGGCTGTCCCGGAGGGTTTCGTCACCGAATGGGATGCCTGGTGCCGTCAACGCGGTTGGTCCGCGTCCCAGCAGGGCCGCAAGATTTACACCATGCCGCTGGCCGTCTGCAAGAGTCGCGCGGTCGCCGAGGTGCGCCGCCGGCTCTGGGAAACCGGTGAACTCGCCGGTGCGGCAAAAACGTTCGCCGCGGGCGACGGTGCCCTCGACGCCGAAATGCTGCGCTCCGCGGACTTCGCCATCCGCCCCCGGCACGGCGAACTGGAACAACTCAACTGGACCCACCCCAACCTCACCATCACCCGCGCCACCGGCATCCTCGCGGGCGAGGAGATCATCAACTGGTTCCTCGAGTCGGCCCCTGCATAATTCGACCAGCCAGTACCGCGTCCGTGTACTGCTGGGTTGTGAGATCGCCTGCTCCGATTCCGAGCTGATGCCGCCACCATCACACCGGCTCGGCTGCGGGTTCGAAGGTGGACTTGAAGTCCGGGCATTCGACCAGGGGGTTATGGGTGCAGGTAGCCGCATGCTGGAGGCTGTCGCGCATGCGGATCAGGCGAGCGATGTCCTCGTCGAGTTGACGGGCCTTTTCGGCCATGCGGCCGCGGAGCTCGGTGTCGGTGGGGGTGGCACGCAGGAAACGGGCGATCTCAGCGATGGTGAAACCGGCGCCGCGGGCGCAGGTGATGAGGGTGAGGCGGCTCAGGATGTCGGGGTGGTAAGTGCGCCTCAGGCCGTTGCGGCCGGTCGAGGTGATGAGGCCGCGTTTCTCGTAGAAGCGCAGGGCGGAGGGAGCGAGGCCGACGTGGTCGGCCACCTCGGCGATATCGAGCAGGACGTCTGTCATCTCTCGTCTCCTTGACTTGAACCGCGCTTCAAGTCACAGACTAGCTCGCATGAGAATCCATCACCTCAACTGCGGATCGGTCCGACAGATCGAGGCGACCTACGACGGGCTCCCGCCTGCCCACGCCGTCAACCATTGCCTGCTGGTCGAGACCGCATCCGACGGGCTGGTCCTGGTCGAGACGGGCATCGGGCTGGACGATGTCCGTGACCCGGAGGGGACCCTCGGCGCGGATTGGGTGGCGATGTCCCAGGCGGTCCTTTCCGAAGAAGAGACCGCCATCCGGCAGGTCGAGCGGCTCGGCTATGCCGCCGACGACGTCTGGCACATCATCCTCACCCACCTCGACGTGGACCACTGCGGTGGGCTGCCAGACTTTCCACACGCGCGGGTTCATGTCCTCGCCGCCGAACTCGAGGCCGCGCTGGTCGAAGCGCCGAGTTTCCGCTACCGCCCCGCGCACTGGGCGCACGACCCGCACTGGATCACCTATGCATCGGAGAAGACCGGGGACTGGTTCGGTTTCAATGCGATGCAACCGAAGGGGCTTTCGGCGGACTTCCAGCTGATTCCGCTGGGCGGCCACACAGCAGGCCATACGGGAGTCGCTGTCCGCGACGGTGATCGCTGGCTGTTGCACTGCGGCGACGCCTACTACTACCACCGCGAACTCGATCCCGTCCCGCAGCCGCACCCGATACTCGACATCGTGCAGACCACCTCCGAGGTGCACCACGACCTGCGCCTCGGTACCCAAGCACGCCTGCGTGAACTACACCGCGATCACGGCGACGAGGTCACGCTGATCAGCGCCCACGACCCGTGGGAATTCCAGCGTGTCGGCTGACCTGAGGTGCCGATCGACGTCGCAGCCAGCACTGGGCGCCGTAGCGGTTCGACCAGGGGATCGACGATCTATGGGTGCCATTGACGTCCACCCACTGTGGATCTGCGTCGTGGTGTGTGAATCCTTTGATGGTGCTCGGTCCTCTGATAGTTGTGCCGACAACCAGGTCGGCACAGATCGAGGAGGTCGTCGTGATCGTTGCCGCTATCGTCGTCGTTGCCGTGCTGGTCGGCTGGTGCAGCGTTACCCTGCTTCGCCGCCGGAGTCGCTCCCGTGACTGACCAGACCTGGCCTGATGAGCGGTTGGTCACGGCCGCTCGGGAAGGCGAAAGCGCGGCGATCGCAGCACTGGTATCAGGCTCCTACCCGCATGTGCGGCGTTTCGCTCACACACTGTGCGCCTCCGCCGAAGACGCGGAAGACGCCGCGCAGGAGGCGCTGATCATCCTCTATCGCAAGATCGGGACATTGCGTGCCTCGGGCGCGCTGGCGTCGTGGGTGTTCCGCATCGTCCGCAACGAGTGCCTGCGGCAGTGGCGAATGATGACACGGCAGCTCGAACCGATGCCCGATCTCGCCGTGGCGTCGGCCGAGGACGAGGCCGTGCGGCGGCTCGAAGCCGGCCGGGTGGCGGCGGTGATCGCTGCGTTGCCCACCGACCAGCGGCGGGTGCTGATCATGCGAGACGTTCAGGGATACAGCGGCCGGATGGTTGCCGACGTGCTCGGCCTCAGCGTCGCGGCGATGAAGTCGCGGCTGCACCGCGCCCGAGCAACGGTCCATCAGCAGCTGCGGAACACATCACACCCAACTCAGGAAAGGAGCGGACACAATGACTGACGATCGGAGCTTCGCCAGCGCCTCGGTGGCCCGGCACTTGGCACGTGGCCTCGTGGGATTCGGCACGCTGATCGGCGCAATCGCGCTCATGCCGGTATTCGGGGCATTCAGCTTGCTGCTCGCACCGGCTGGTCTGCTCGCGCTGCGCGGATGCCCGACCTGCTGGGCGATCGGTCTGATGCAGACCGTCTCGAGGGGCCGGCTGCAGAGTTCGTGTGGCGACGGTCAGTGTCAACTGACCGGTGCCGACCACGTTCATGGCCCAGTGTCTCGGTGATTGTGACCGATGTCGAACGTATCGGCATTCGGATAGCTGGTCCGCCCGACGATCAGAGAAACGCTGACGCGGTTCGGCCCGAATCAGTACTGCTGCTGGGCGCCCAACTGCTGGGCGATGATCCCTTGCAGTCGTTGCAGGCCGCCGACGGTGATGCCGCTCTGGATCTGGCCCTCGATGGTGCGCACCAGCATCGAGTCGCTGAGCACCTTCTCGCTGGACTGGATCAGCACGGTGCCCGCGCCGGTGAAGTCGAACTGGCGCTCCTCGCCGGAGTTCGCGCCGAAGGCCGCTGCGCCTGCGGCCAGGAAGTTGGAGATCCATCGCTGGTCGTAGTGGTGGCTGGGTGAGGGGCAATCTGCCCATCCGACCAGCGATTCCGGGTCGACGCGCAGCGGCGGCTCGGCGAATATGACCGGCCCGTTGGACGAGGCGAGGAACTTGCCGGTGCCGATGAGGGTGAGGAAGCCGGGCACGATGGACTGGTTCAGCGACAGGCCCGGCTCGAACGCGAGCAGGTTCGCCGCCCGAATGGTCAGGTTGCCGTTGTCCTCCAGGTCATAGGAATTGATGTCGTAGCCGCGGTCGCCGATGATCAGCTTGCCGTGCCCCTCGGCGACGACGTAGTCCCCGGTGAACAGCGGTGCGGAGAACTGCTGCGACACCATATGCAGCAGGCCGCCCTGCAGCCCGTGGGTGAGCATCTGGAACCGCATGTCGCCGTAGTAGGCGATCATCGCGCCCTTGCGCATGAACCACGGCTTGTTCAGGTCGATGCAGTACGCGTAGCTGTTTCCCGGGAGGTTGTCGCTCGCACCGAGATTCATGGGATTGAGGATCTGGGTCATGATTCCGCCTCGCCGGCGCTCGGCTCCGTCATACCCATCGGCGCTGCGTTGATGATTCGCTCACTCATAATCACAACTTCTCTTCGGAGGCCTGAACGTAGACGACGCCCTGTCCGACGCAATGCAACTGCATCGCCTCGCCGGAACCACGGCCGACCGCGTCGCGCCAGCTCAGGGCCGTCTTCAGCTCGGTTTGCACATTGCCGTACGCGGCGACGAAGGCCTGCGGGTCGACTACGACCTGCCCGGGGGTCTGGGGGTGTCCCCCAGATGAGCCGAGCGGGCCGCCCACTTGCAGTTCCAGGAAGCCGCCGTGCGCCAGCAGCACCGCGGCGCCCTGCCCGGACAGCTGTGTCGTGAACATGCCCTGGCCGGTCAACGCGCCGGTCGCGGCACCGCGCAGTGCCCCCATCAGGCCGCCGCCTCCGCCACCGCCCGAACTCAGCACGGAGACAACCGAACTCTGCAACCCAGCCGTGTTGGCCAACAGTCGCGAGGCCTCGGCACGCAGCGTCGCGCCCTGCTGCATATGCACCACGTGGACTTCCAGGCCCGCGAACCCGTAATGCACCTCGCCGGTGCCCTGCGCCAGCATGGTGCGCTCGTGCTCGCCCGCCAGCGCGCGGCCGGCCATCCGCATCAGCCCACCCATGCCGCCCATCCCCTGGGCACCCGGAACCTGATGTGGTGCGAAGGAAACGTCGCCGGTGTAGAAGAGCATCGCGCCATTCCGGGCGACCACGCCGCCCGCCATCCCGACGTCGACCTTGACGACCTTGCCGTTGACCTTCTCGAACATCGCTCGCCCTACCGTTCTGCCGGCTGGATCAACACCACACCCT
This sequence comes from Nocardia sp. NBC_00881, assembly GCF_045207455.1. Lineage (NCBI taxonomy): Bacteria > Bacillati > Actinomycetota > Actinomycetes > Mycobacteriales > Nocardiaceae > Nocardia > Nocardia sp. NBC_00881. The sequence continues at coordinate 5,590,161 of NZ_CP108798.1, read as the reverse complement.
GACCGTCCCAGCGCAGCGAGAACGCCTCACCCGAACCCTGGCCGATCGCGGTCCGCCACGAGACGTCGGTGACGAACGACTGGTTGAGGTTGCCCCGCGCGGCTACGAACGCGTCCGGGTCCACCACCAGTGGATACTGTGGCGACACCTCCAGGTGGATGAGCGGTCCGCCCGCCGAGAGCAGCGCGACCTGTCCCTGCCCGGACACGGTGGTGGTGAACAAGCCTTGGCCACTGGACGCGCCGCGCAGACCTGCGAAGCGCACGTCGGTGCGCAGGTTCCCGACAAAGGCGAGCAGCTGCTGTGACTCCACTTGGAGTGTCTCGTTGTTCAGGTCGACCACGGTGACGTGCTGGCCGTTCACCGCGAAGAAGACCTTGCCGTGGCCGGAGCATTCCATCAGCGACAGCTTCTCGCCGGTAGCCCGCCGCTTGAGGCCGGCCAGCACGCCGTCGCCTCCGCCGAACCCGGCCGTCTTGAACTGCACATTGCCTTCGTAGGCGATCATCGAACCGGAGATCGCGCGGAGGCTGGTTCCGGCAAGGTGAGCCTCGATCACCTTCTTCGATTGTTCGAACAGTTGCGCCATGAGGGTGTATTGCCTGCTGTCTCGATCGCCGAACACGGGGATGTGATTGCCGTACTGCACCTGCGTGCCGTCACACTAACCGATCATTTCGCGGGTATCCGACTATCGCGACCGTTACCTACGAGCGGCGGGAAGCGTGTTTCTCGTAGAGTGTCAGGCGAACGCACCGACAAGCGAAGGGTCGAACTTGTCCGCAATACTCGCCAAGGGTCAGAACGGTCCGCTGGCCATGAACGACGTGGTGATCTCCATCCAGCTCACGGCGCCCGCGGATCTTTCCGCACTACTGGTCACCGAGAGCGGCAAGGTCCGTACCGACGCGGACTTCGTCTTCTTCAACCAACCGACCGGCCCTGGCGTGAACCTGCAGCCCGCGCCCGCCGGACAGCCCGCGTCGCTTGCGGTGTCGTTGAACGCGGTGCCGGCCGAAATCGATCAGATCCGCGCGGTGATCACGTTGGACGATGCGAACAGCAACTTCGGTCGTTTCCCCGCACCGACCGCGATCGTGTCGGACTCGGCTGGTAATCGGTTGTACGAGTACCACATCGACGGGCTGAACTCCGAGTCGATCGTGATCGCGCTCGAGCTGTACCGGCGCCAGGGCGCATGGAAAGTGCGTGCGGTCGGGCAGGGCTACGCGGGTGGCTTCGCCGCCCTTGTCACCGACCACGGCGTGTCCGTCGACGACTCGCCCGCCCAGGCCTCGCAGCCCGTGCAGGCCACGCCGCCGCCGCCACCTCCGCAGCAGCCACCGAACTACCCGCCGCCGACTACTCCGGCCTACCCGCCGCAGCAGCAGACTCCCCAGTACGCGCCGCCCGGTGCGTACCCGCCGCCGCCCGGCCCCGGTCACCCGCCGCAGGGCGGTCCTGGCTACCCGCCGCCGGGCCCGGGTGCCGGTTACCCGCCTCCGAATCAGCCCGTGCCGCAGCAGCCACCGGCTGAGGTCAGTTTGAGCAAGGACCGCCCGGTCAGCCTGGTCAAGGGCCAGCGGGTCACCCTCCGCAAGGAGGGCAACGCACTGACCTTCGTCAAGATGGGCCTCGGCTGGGACCCGGTGCGCAGCCGCGGTATGTTCGGCAACCGCACGGTCGACATCGACCTCGACGCGGCAGTCATCCTGTTCGCCGACATGAACCCGGTGGACGTCGCCTACTATGGCCAGCTGACCTCCAAGGACGGCTCGATCCGCCACCAGGGCGACAACCTGACCGGTGAGGGCGAGGGCGACGACGAGGTGATCCTCGTCGACCTGACCCGCATCCCGGCGCACGTGACCACGCTGGTGTTCATCGTGACCTCCTACAAGGGTCACACCTTCGAACAAGTGCAAAATGCGTTCTGCCGTTTGGTCGACGGCGTCAACAACGGTGAACTGGCCAGGTACACGATGGCGGGCGGCATGCCGTTCACCGGGATGGCGATGGCCAAGCTGTTCCGGGTGGGCAACGACTGGAAACTGCAGGCGCTCGGCGAGGGCTTCCAGGCCAAGCATCCCGGTGAGGCGATGCCGCAGCTCGGCCGGTTCCTTGTGAACGGTTGACCGGGAGCGGCGCGAGCAGCAAGGCAGACAACGTGATTCAACTGAAGGCCGGTCAGAACATTCCATTGACCGGTGATGTCGTCCGATTCAGTGCGAAAGCCGAGGCTGCCCTCGATGTTTCCGCGCTGGTGGTCGCGGAGAACCTGAAGGTGTTCTCCAGCGGCGATTTCGTCTTCTACAACCAGCCCGTCACGGCGGGGGTCGCCCTGGCCGCCGCCGAGGTTACGGTCACCCTCGCCGAGGTGCGTGCCGACGCCAAGGCAGTGCTGCTGGTGGTCAGCGCCGACCCTGCCGCGCCTGCGCGGGCGGAAGGGCTCGGGCCGGTGACCGCGACGCTGTTCGAGAACGGCACCGTGGCAGCCGAATTCGCGGTCACACCGTCGGCGGGAGAAACGGCGCTGATCTGCCTCGAGGTGTACCGGCGCGGCGCCGACTGGAAGCTGCGTGCCGTCGGTCAGGGTTACGCGGGCGGTCTCGCCGTGTTGCTCACGGCACACGGTGTCGATGTCGACGGCGAGTCGCCGCAGAGCCGGCCTGCGCAGCCCGGTCCGGGGGCGCACACGATGACCGACTCCATGGCGGGCGACGCGCGGACCGCAGCTGGTGCGCCGCTGGAAGTCGGACATGGACTGGAACGGCTGTGGATGGTCTTCGAGGACGCCGCGCGATCGGCTGCCGCGTTGGTCTCCGCGCGGGAGTATGCGGCCAAGCGGCTGGATCACGAACTGTCGCTTGCTGTTTCCGACCCGGCGACCAGGAACACCCCGGCGGCCGAGGAAGCCCGTCGCGCCGCGCAGCAACGCAGTGACGAGCTGATCGCCACCGCCGAGCACAACCACCAGCGCGACACCGAGCAGCTGATGCGCGAGCTTGCCGACGCCGACCAGGTGCTCCCACCGTCGCTGGCGTCCTGGGACGCACCCGCCTGGGACAAGCCGGTCGCACCGAGCGACGGCCTTCGGCTCGGTGAGCTCTACGCGCTCGACCGCGGGCCGCTGCGGATTCCGTATTGCGTTCCGGTACCGCTGAATCGTCCGCTGTGGATTGATACCGAGTCGACCCGCGCGGTCGCGCCGGTGGTCGGCGCGTTGCTCGCGCGGCTGCTCGCCGCGGCGCCGGAGCGACGGGCGCTGGTCGACATCATCGATCTCACCGACGCGTTCGGCGGGTTCACCAGCCTGCTCGCGCCGGTGTTGAACGGACCACCGATCACCGATCACAGCGACATCTCAGCGCGGTTGCAGGCATTGGTCGACGCTGCCGAACTCGCCGAATTGGCCTACAGCAGCGGCGTTTTCACCCCGCCCAGCGAGCATCGTGTGCTGCTGGCTGCGGATTTTCCGCACGGGTACCAGACCTCGGACGCACAGCGGATCGGTGCCCTGATCGCGCGTGGTGACCTGATCGGATTGTCGACGGTGATCGTCGGGACCAACGAATCCGACTCGACCGACACGACGGTGGCGATGCTCTCGCAGTCCTGCAGGCACCTGCCCACCGTCGGCGGCGCCCCGTTGTTCGATCCATGGACCGGCAGCGCGTGGCAGCTGGATCTGGACATGTTGCCGCAGGAGCCGGAACGGCAGGCGCGTTTCATGCGCACCCGGTGAGCGCTCAGCCGCGCGTGAGCGCCACGTGCGGCCGCAGCGGCTCGGGCAGCCAGGGCAGCAGGGGATCGGGCATGCGGTCGACGATGCCGCCGACCGGGTCGTCGAGGTAGTCACGCCGCACCAGATCTTCCGCCGGACGATAGATCTGGCGGACGATCACAGCGCACAAGGCGACCACCGCGAGGTCACGCAGCGCCACGGTGCCGGTGAACCACTGCTCGGGCAGGCCTTTGCGGTCCAGGCCGAGGTAGTAGAACATGCGCGGCACCCAGACCAGCGCGTCGATGGTCATCCAGGCCAGCAGGACGCGCCGGTGTGGCAGCGCGAGCACAGCCAGTGGCACCAGCCACAGCGAATACTGTGGGCTCCACACCTTGTTCGTCAGCAGGAACGCCGCGACCACCAGGAAGCACAGTTGCGCGAGGCGCGGCCGCTGCGGCGCGGTGAGGCCGATGTAGCCGATCAGCCCGCACGCCACGACGAACACCAGCAACGAGACAGCGTTCAGGATGACGGGCTGCTGCGCGGAGTCGAGCGCACCGTCGAAGCCGGGCCAGTCGGTGAACGACGCGATCACGTTGTAGATCGAGTCCGGATCGGCGTGCCGGGTGGTATTGAGCCGGAAGAACTCTCGCCAACCGCTCGGGTACAGCGCCGCGATCGGCAGGTTCACCGCCACCCAGGTGGTCAGCGCCGCGACGACCGTGACGATCGCGGCGCCGAGCGGGCGGGCGCTGAGGAACTGGACGCGGTACGGGGTCTCCCGCACCCACGCCATGGCGGTGGACCAACAGTCGATATCGCGGATGCGCAGGCCGAGGTGGGTGCGCGGCGTGCGCTGCATCGGATCGGCGCGCAGGCACAGCACCAGGATCGGTCCGAGTAGCAGTAGCGGATACAGTTTGGCGGCACCGCCGAGACCGAGCAGCATTCCAGCGAGCACAGGCCTACGCCGGGCCCAGGCGAGCAGACCGGTCGCGGCGAAAGCTGTTGCGAGGGCGTCGAAGTTGGTGAACGCGTGCACGATCACCAAGGGCGAGCAGGCGACCAGGGCCGCGTCCCAGATCCGCCGCCCGGCCAGCAGAGCGGTCGCCCCGACGGTAACAAGCCAAGCCATCGCGAGGCCGAACGCGACGACGTTGAAGTAGACGACCACCTGCAACGCGCCAGGCAACGGCGAAGCGTCCCAGCTCTTGGCGATCCGCATGGAGAGATACTGGTACAGGCCCGAGAGCACCGGGTATTCCATGTACCGCGTTTCCAGGCCACCGTCCGGAGCCGACTCGGTCCACTGCTTCTTGTATGGGAAGGCGCCTTCGTTCAGCCGTTCCGCACCGTAGAGCGGGACGGTGTCCGAATAGCACATGGCCACGTACTGGCGGCCGTCGCTCCAGTCGAGTGTCAGGCCGCCGTCCGTGCCGGTGGTCTGCTGGATGCAGCCGGCCTTGCCGAACCAGCCGAGCGCGAGGAACACCACCGCGAACGCCATCAGCACCCGCATCGGCGTCCAGAACCGCACCCGCCCGATCAGGGCGTGATCACCGACCGGCCCCCCGATAACCGTGGACAGCTGGGCGGTCAGCGAATCGTTGCGGCTCGGCCGATCGCGCGCGTCCGCCGACCGCAGATCCGGCGCGAGCGGTCCAGGGGCGACATAGTACGGACCGTCGGAAGACGCCCTACTCGTCTGCGGCACGCTCCCGTTCATCCGCTGGTCCACCAGTTCCTGATCGGTCACGGCACCCGAGGCTACCTGGAGCGCGGCTCGTGGTTGGGAGCGCGTCGTCCCCGCTCATCCATGCGAAGGCAGGCCAGGTCGGACTACCTGCCGCGAGTGGGCGCAGTTCCCTCCTGACCTGAGTTGGGTGTATTGCCTGGCCTGGGTGCGCCGGTGACGGTCGGCGCGGAGCCGTCCGTCGGTGCGACCGGCTGACCGGGGAGTGGTCCGGGGCCCTCGTCACGCTGTTGCGGGCGCTGCTGTTGTGGGGCGGGTTGGATGCCGGGGACCGGGACCATGACCCCGGGGAAGATCTCCACCTGGGTCGGTGCGACCACGATCGGGGGCAGGAACGGCGAATCGGCGGCGGACGGCGGAGTGTAGGGTGCCGTCCACTCCGGGACACCGGCCTGGCCCTTGATCGGCGCGGGCTTCGGGAACGTCTCGTTGGTGGTGCCCTGTAGGGCACCGTCCATCGTGGCCTTCCAGATGTCCGAAGGCAGGCCCGAGCCATAGATCATGCCGCCGCTGTAGTTGCGCAGCGGCGAGTTGTCGATGCTGCCCACCCACACCGCGGTCGACAGCGATGGGGTGTAACCGACCATCCAGGCGTCTTTGTTCTCGCCGGTGTCGCCGAGCTGGGCGGTACCGGTCTTGGCGGCCGATTCGCGGCCGCCCGCCAGGTTGTGGTTGCGCGACCAGGCCGCGATCGGCTTCATCGCGGCGGTGACATTATCGGCCACCGCTGCCGAGACACGCTGCTCGCCCGCCACCTCACCGCGGTCGAGCAAGACCTGACCGTCGGCGGTCACCACCTTGGTCACGAAGTGCGGCGCGTGGTAGACGCCGGAGGCCGCCAGTGTCGCGTAGGCGGAGGCCATATCGAGCACGCGCGATTGGTATTGGCCGAGCACGATGCCGTTGTTCGGGCCGGAGCCGTCCGGCTCGGTGAGCGTCTTGCCCACGCCCGGGATGGTATCCGGTATGCCCAGCTTGTGCGCCATGTCGGCGATCTTCCGCGGGCCGTTCTGCATGTCGATCTGCATACGGTAGAAGCTGGTGTTCAGCGACCGCTTCAGCGCCTCGGCGATCGTGCACATGCCGCATTGCTCACCCTCGACGTTGGTGATCTTGATGCCGTTCACGGTGATCGGTGAGCTGTCGTACATCTGCGAGAGCGGAATGCCGAGCTCCAGGTTCTCGGCAAGGCCGAAGACCTTGAACGAGGAACCGGGCTGCAGACCCGCGTTGGCGAAGTCGTAGCCCTGACCGTCGTTGCCGCCGTAATACGCGCGCACCGCGCCGCTGCGTGGATCCACCGAGACGACGGCGGTGCGCAGCTGGTCCGGCTCGCCCTCCATCTTCTTGGTCGCCGCGTCGACGGCCGCCTGTTGGGCCTTCGGGTCGATCGTGGTGGTGATCTCGAGACCAGCGGTGTTCATCTGCTGCTCGCTGATGCCGGCGGCCGCCAGCTCCCTGAGCACCTGCGTCTTGATCAGGCCCTCCGGGCCGCTGTCCAAGCCCTTGTCCTTGGTCGAGGTGACTGGGACGACCTGCGGGAACTGCTGGCCCTGCCGCTCCGGCGCGGACAAGTTGCCGCCGGAGACCATGCCGTCGAGCACGTAGTTCCAGCGAGTCTTCGCGCCCTCCGGATTCTTCTCCGGATCCAGACCGGACGGCTGCTGGATGGTGGCGGCGAGTACCGCGCCCTCGGCGACGGTCAGCTCCTGTACCGGTTTGCCGAAGTAGGCCTTGGCGGCGGCATCGATGCCGTACGCGCCTCGGCCGAAGTAGATGGTGTTCAGGTAGGCGGCGAGGATCTCGTCCTTGCTCCATTGCCGCGCCATCTTGGCCGAGATGACCAGCTCATGCATCTTGCGGGAGAGCGAGCGCTCGTCACCGACCAGCGCGTTCTTCACGTACTGCTGGGTGATCGTGGAGCCACCGCCGGCGCTCTCTCTGCCCAGGACGTTGTCCCTGGCGGCGCGCGCGAACCCGGAGATCGAGAAGCCGGGATTGGTGTAGAAGTCCCGGTCCTCGGCCGCGATCACCGCGTTGCGCACATGTGGCGGGATCTGGTCGATCGTGACGTCGGTCCGGTTGCCTTCCGGCGGAACGACTTTGCTGATCACGGTGGTGCCGTCGGTGGCGAGGATGTTCGCGACCTGATTTGTCTTCAAGTCACCGGGCTTGGGCACCGACACCGTCGTGTACGCGGCCAGGAAGATGCCGCTGGGCACCAGGATGGCCAGCGCGAGAAAGACGTAGAGGGTGCGGCGGACGATGCGCCACGGCGACTTCTTCTTCGCCGCGGGCCGACGCCTGCCCGGCCCGTCGGAGCCGTCGCCGCTACCACCACCCCGGCGCGGAGGCGGGCCGGACGGCGGGCCGCCCGCGGACTGCCTGCGTTCGCCGGTGGTGCCGTTGCCCGGGACGCGACGGGCCGTACGGTCCACGCCGGGCCGCGGGCCGGTGGTGGGACTCGGCCCGGTAACTGGGCCGCGCCGGCTTCGGTCGGCCACCGCCTCGGTCAGCGAACCGGGGCGTTGGATCTTCTGGGTTTCCTGGCGGCCGGGGGGTGCGCCGCGATTCGGCTGCGGCGGACGGCCCTGCTGCGGAGGACCGGGACGACGCGGCGGTTGCGGCCCGCGCGGATCGCCCGGGACCGGTCCGCCGGGGCGCGGACCGGGCGGCGGGCCCGGCCGGGCGCCGGGCGGGGGCCCGGGGCGAGGGTTCTGGTATGGGTTGGGACCTGGATGTGAACTCCGTTGAGTACGGCCGCCGTGCGGTTCATCGCCGTGGGGGGAAGTCTCGTAGGGCGAATTCACTGACAAGATCTCCATAACTCGTAACGGTCGAGGTGGCTAGCGGACGTACGCACCGCAGCGGACGCGTACTGGCTCCGCGAGTCACCCGACGGGCTGATGACCAGGTACTTCATTCGGCGGCAGTGCGCCGGTTGGCTCGCGTCCCCGGGCGGCGGCGCGACGGTGCCGGCGTGGTGCCGAGCACGTAGGACTGCACCAGATGATTCCAGCTGCAGGACCGGCATACCTCGACGACATGCACCGAGAACTCCTCGCGAGTCTCGGCGAGGCGCATGAGCTCCTCGGGCGTGCGAGCCGATCCAGCCACCGATCCCAGGCCGTCACCGTAGACCCAGGATACGAGGGTCAGCTGTTCTTTCCGGCAGATGGGGCATGTGACCTCGCTCCCCCGACCGTGGAATTTCGCCGCCCGCAGCAGGTAGGGGTTGGCATCACACACCTCGGCGACATCGACACGGCCCGCATAGACGTCAGCCAGCAACGACCGGCGCCGAAGGGCGTAGTCGACCACTTGCCGCTGAATTCGCACGAGAACCAGAGTAGCGGTGTTGCAATCGCCCCGCCCCGGGCTGTGCAGATTGGTTGGTTTAGATGCGCGCTCGAACGGGCATCGGGCGCCCAGTCGACTAAGATTCGTCTGTGTCCACCGCAGCAGGGCGCATTCGAGCGCGTGATCTCGACCGCGCCAACGCGTCCGGTCTACTGGATGCCGCCTATGCCGAGGGACAGCTCGGCGCCGACGAGTACCACGATCGAACGGCGCAGGCCGCCGCCGCGAAGACGATCGGCGAACTGCAGGGGCTCACCGCCGATCTGCAGACGCCGGCCCTTGCGCGGGAACTCGGCGCCGATCGGCCGTCGATCACGCGAAAAGCGTTGCGCCGCGCCAGATCTGCCGGAAGTTATCCTCGTCACACGAGGGCGCGCGATGCCGATCGCGCCACTACCCGCGAGCTGATCGACCTCGCCCGCGCCGAGGGCCAGCTGTCCGAGGAAGAGTACGACCCGCTCACCGAACTCGCTGGCGAGGCCCGCACGCTGGGGGACCTGGCCGACCTGGTCGCCGACCTGCAACGGCCCGCGACCGCCACATCCGCGCCGAGGCCACCGCGCTCGCACCGCCGCCGCTGGTACCTCGCCGCGGTCACCGTGGCCGCCGTCTCGGCCGCCGCGGCGGGATTCCTTGCGGTTGCACGTGAGAGGGACGAGCCACGGTCGGTGGCACGCACGGAGGCCGCAGTGGACCTGCGCTCGGTTCAGCCGTTGGTGATCGCGACGCCGAACCTGGTCACCGCCGAGGGGATCACCACGTTTCTCCGTAACTATCAGGCGAAATTCGGCGATCTCCAGGTCGACGAGCTCCGGCTGTTCCCCGACTTCGGGACGGTTACACGCGCGGTGCCCGGCCAGCCGAACCGGAAGGTCGGCTACGACTACCGCGGTGGATTCCAGCAGTCGAGCGAGATCGCCACGCGCAAGACCGACACTCCGACGGTGGATCTGGGCGGGTTGAATGTCGAGGCGATCGGCCGTGCTCTCGCCGACGCGGCCGCGGCCGTCCGGGTGCCCGACGGCGTTGTTTCGCATCTCGAGGTCAGCGTGAACGATGTGGCGTTCTATGCCCAATTCGGCATCGGCAAGGGGCAGCCCGTCGTCGAGGTCTACGTGAGCAACTCCGTCAAGGAGTCGGGTCATTTCATAATGACCCTCGCCGGCGAGGTGCGCCGCGTCTGGGCGTTCGAGGGATAAGAGAATGGCAACAACCCGATACGGTGGCATCCGGGCCCGTGACACCGACCGCGCCGATGTATGCGGGCTGCTCGACGCCGCGGTGGCAGATGGACAGCTCACCCCGGACGAGTACGCCGAGCGCACCACTACGGCCATGCGCGCCAAGTCCTTCGGTGAGCTCGACGGGCTGATCGGCGATCTGCAGATCCCGGACGAGCTCGTGGACGCCCCGGTGGTCCGGGTCGACCGGCGCCGCCCTCGGCGCTGGCTGGCGGCGGCCTCGATTATCGTCGCGGCCGCGGTGGCCGGTGCGATCGTCGGAGCGATCAGCCACTGCGGCACCGATCTGTCCGGCCCGTCGGAGAAGTTCCCTCCGCTGACCACCGGTGCGGGCCTGGCCTATTTCCTCGACGAATACCACGGCGAGTTCGGTGACCTGATCGCCGACGAGGTCACGCTGTATCCGAAGTACGTGATCGTCGACCGGCAGGCGAAGCGCAATGCGGCCGAGACCGGCGACTATTACTACAACGGCGCTTTCAGCACCTCGACCACGTCGCGTCGTAAGTCCGACACCCGCACCTTCGATCTCGGCGCACTCGACGTGCCTGCCATCGCCCGGCTGCTGGCCGGAGCGCCGCAGACGCTGCAGTCCCCGGGGGGCACCGTCGCGCACATCATTGTGGACTTCGAGTCGCATGGCTCGGTCGACCTCGGTCCGGTGCTGAAGATCTATGTGCAGAACAAGGGCGGCGCGTTCGGGTACATGACGGCCACCTTCACGGGCGAGCCGCTTCAGGTCTCCCCACCCTCCCGCTGACCCCCTCGCGAAGTCCGCACATAGGTGACCACCCGCGAGCTGCCACCTCAACGCAACACATCCGCCCAACCCCGCTTCCGAGTGCAGCGAGGCCGAGCATCGCGAACACGCAGCGCCGCAGGCGCTGCCAATCAGACACAGCACAGATGTATCGCTCCGATATAGTGGAAAGTCGCATCCATCGGTTAGGTCTGTACATAGTCAGGGGGTGAAGCTCGGTGCTCGAACTGGCAATTCTCGGGCTGCTCCTCGAATCGCCCATGCACGGTTACGAGCTGCGCAAGCGGCTGACGGGCCTGCTCGGCGCGTTTCGGGCCTTCTCCTACGGGTCGCTCTACCCGACGCTGCGCCGCATGCAGGCGGACGGGCTGATCGCCGAGGAGATGCCGGCGGGCGCGACGACACGCCGTGCGCGCCGCGTTTACCAACTGACTCCGACCGGCCGGGAGCGGTTCAGCGAGCTGCTCGCCGACACCGGACCGCAGAACTACACCGACGACGGCTTCGGCGTTCACCTCGCCTTCTTCAGTCGCACCCCCGCGGAAGCGCGGATGCGAATTCTGGAGGGCAGGCGACGTCAGGTCGAGGAGCGCCGAGAGGGGCTTCGGGAGGCGATCAAGAAGGCCAGCGGGTCCTTGGATCGCTATACCCGGCAGCTCCATCAACTCGGACTCGAATCAAGCGAGCGCGAAGTGCGCTGGCTCAACGAGTTGATTGCGGCGGAGCAATCGACGAAGGCGGCACCACAGAAAGAGGGAAATATCGGCCATGAGTGACGTCAATAAGGCTGACAACGCCACAGAAGTTCGCGTCGCCATCGTAGGTGTGGGCAACTGCGCCTCTTCGCTGGTCCAGGGCGTGCAGTACTACAAGGACGCGGATGAGTCCGCGACGGTTCCCGGTCTGATGCACGTGCGGTTCGGGCCGTACCACGTCCGCGACGTCACGTTCGTGGCCGCGTTCGACGTGGATGCGAAGAAGGTCGGCTTCGATCTGGCCGAGGCGATCTTCGCCAGCGAGAACAACACGATCAAGATCTCCGACGTGCCGCCGAGCGACGTCGTTGTGCAGCGTGGCCCCACCCTGGACGGCATCGGCAAGTACTACGCGGAGACCATCGAGCTGTCCGAGGCCGAACCGGTCGACGTGGTCAAGGTCCTGAAGGACAACGACGTCGACGTGCTGGTGTCCTATCTGCCGGTGGGTTCGGAGGAGGCCGACAAGTTCTACGCGCAGTGCGCCATCGATGCGGGCGTCGCCTTCGTCAACGCGCTGCCGGTGTTCATCGCCTCCGACCCGGTGTGGGCGGAGAAGTTCACCAAGGCCGGCGTCCCGATCGTCGGCGACGACATCAAGAGCCAGGTCGGCGCGACCATCACCCACCGCGTGATGGCCAAGCTGTTCGAAGACCGCGGCGTGCAGCTCGATCGCACCATGCAGCTCAATGTCGGCGGCAACATGGACTTCAAGAACATGCTCGAGCGCGAGCGCCTGGAGTCGAAGAAGATCTCCAAGACCCAGGCCGTCACGAGCAACCTGAAGAAGGAACTCGGCGCGAACGACGTGCACATCGGCCCATCCGACCACGTCGGCTGGCTGGACGACCGCAAGTGGGCCTACGTCCGCCTGGAAGGCCGCGCCTTCGGTGACGTACCGCTGAATCTGGAGTACAAGCTCGAGGTGTGGGATTCGCCGAACTCGGCGGGCATCATCATCGACGCGGTCCGCGCGGCGAAGATCGCCAAAGACCGCGGTATCGGCGGACCCGTCATCCCGGCCTCGGCCTACCTGATGAAGTCCCCGCCCAAGCAGCTGGCCGATGACATCGCCCGGACACAGCTCGAGGCGTTCATCATCGGCGCGGACTAATTCACCGGACTATCTCACGAGGCGTCGGCCGGAGGCGAAATGCCTTCGGCCGACTTGCCGAGGAGCTATGGCCCCGATGTCCTTGCGCCAGCCGACCTTCACCACGAGGATCACCAGCACGCCGTTGTCCACCCGGTAGGCGACCCGGTACCTGCCGACCCGCAGGCGGTACAGGTCGTCGTGGCCGGACAACTTCATCACGTCCGAGCCCGGAGCGTAAGGGTCGTCGCCGAGTGCTGTGAGCGCGGTGAGAATACGCATTGCGTCAGTCCAGCGAGACGTATACCTCTACCGAGGCCGGCCCGGTGTAGCGCTCGATCTCGGCGGTGTGTGAACGGGTGATGGTTCCCGCGTTCTCCGCCTTCGCGACCTGGGCCCATGCGGTGCGCAGCAAGTCGTAGGGCTTGTCCGAGACGACGAACCGCGCATAGCGGCCCTGCGGGATGATGGTGAGCACGTCACCCGCGTCCATGTCGGTCATGGCCGAGACCTCGTAGCCGAGCACGGCGACGGCATGGTCGTTCTGGTCGATATAGGCGGCCACCCTCTGAACGTTCTTTTCCCGCGCCAGGTACCGATCCCAGGTGAAGTTCACCAGGTCGAGGTCGCGCGCGGTCACCTCGCGGCCGGCGAGCGGAATGGTGAGTCCCGCGACCATGCTCTGGTCCAAAGTGACGATCTCGAAATCCACAGTCCGTTCCTACCCGTCGATCTGATCGTCTGCCAGTGCCACGAAGACTTCCACCGTGCGGGCGTCGGGATAATGCTCCCAGTCGCCGGTATAGGCACGCACAAGTCGGCCGGCGGCCTCGGCGTCCCAGACCGCCCGCCAGATGCTCACGATGGTGTCGCCCAAGTTGTCGCCGCTGGCGATGAATCGGGCGAACCGGCCGCCGGGCACTCGGGCGAGCACGTCACCGGGCAGCAAATCGGCAAGGCTGTGGCAGCGGTAGCCGACGATATGGGTCAGGTACGAATTGATCTCCGGCGCATGGTCGACGTACGCCGTGGTCGGCGGTCCGGGCAGCTCGCGATCCAGATTGCGCTTCCAAGCCTCTTCGACTTTCGCGCGTCGCGGCCCCTCGACCGCGAGCGCGGGGCTGCGAAGCACTGTTCCCGCCACCAGCGTCTCGGGTTGGTCAACGACATTGAAATCCACCGGCGTAGCCCCTATGTCTAGTCTTCCGTCGTCGCTCGAGCGCATATCCTCCCGCATCGTTCCCGCGGTATCGGCGTCGGCTTGTTTCCGACGCACTCGCTGTTCGCTCTCACTCTGGCAAACGATGCTGCCATGTCATGCGTTCCCCCGGGCCACGGAAGGTCACAGCATCATCGCTATCCCGGCACGGGGATGCTCAGGCCGGGGAAAATCTCGACTTCCTTCGGCGCCTCGGTGGTCGGCGGGACGGTGACGACGGGTTCGCGCGCTGACGTCTGCGGCGGATTCAGGATGTCGTAGGCGCCGCCGGAGGGCTTGCTCTGAAGTGGCTGCGCCGGGCTCGGCGTGCCAGGGAACTGCTCGATCGGGGTGCCCTCCAGCGCGTCGTCCATCACCTGCTTCCAGATGTCGGCGGGCAGGCCGGAGCCGTAGATGTCGCCGCCGCGTGCGGTGCGAATCGGCTCCGACTGCTCGGTGCCGATCCACACCGCGGTGGACAGCGAGGGGGTAAAGCCGATCATCCACGCGTCCTTGTTCAGGTCGCTCTCGCCGAGCTGCGTGGTTCCGGTCTTGGCGGCCGAGGGGCGGTCGGCCGCCAGCGCGTGCCCGTTGGAGTAGGCGGCGATCGGGGTCATCGCCTGGATGGTGTTCTCCGCGATCGCGCGCGGGATGCGTTGCTGTCCCGACGGCATCTGCTTGCCGACCTGTTGGTCGGGCGCGCCGCGATCCAGCAGGACCCGGCCGTCGGCGGTCACCACCCGCTGCACGAAGTACGGCTGGTGGTAGACGCCCGACGCGCCGACCGTGGCGTAGGCCGAAGCCATGTCGATGGGACGTACCACGTACTGGCCGAGAACGATGCCGTTCAGCGGCTTTCCGCCGTCCTCGGCCAGGGTCTTGCCCGCGACACCGGGGATCCGCTCGGGGATGCCCGCCGCGTGCGCCGCGTCGGCGATCGACTGCGGCCCGTCGGACATCGACATGGTCAGCCGATAGAAACTGGTGTTCAGCGAGCGCTTCAGCGCCTCGGACATGGTGCACTTGCCGCACGACTCGCCGTCCACGTTGGTGATCCTGACGCCGTGGTCGGTCAGCGGGGAGCTGTCCAGCACACGGGTCAGCGGAATGCTCTGCTGCTGCGCGGCGATCACCGCGAAGATCTTGAACGCGGACCCGGTCTGCAGCGGTGCCTGGGCGAAGTCGTAACCGATGCCGTCGTCGCCACCGAAGTACGCGCGCACCGCGCCGGAGCGCGGGTCGACCGACACCACCGAGGCGCGGAGCTGAGGCGGCTGCGAGGCCAGCCGGTCGTGCACCGCGCCGAGCACCGCCTGCTGGGTCCTGGCGTCGATAGTGGTGGTGATCTGTAGTGCCCCGGTATTCAGCTCCCGCTCGCTGATACCGGAGGCGCGCAGCTCGCGCAGCACTTGGTTGCGGATCAGCCCCTCCGGACCGCGGGCGACGCTGTCGTCGGGAATCTCCCCGATCGAGATGATCGACGGGAACACCACCGCGTCGCGATCGCCCCGTGTGAGCACACCCATCTCGACCATTCCATCGAGTACGTATGCCCAGCGCGCCTTCAGGTCCGCGAGATGGGTTTCCGGATCCAGAATCGACGGTGTCCTGATCAGCGCCGCGATCACGGCGCCCTCGGCGAGGGTCAGCTGGTTCACCGGCTTGTCGAAGTAGGCCCGTGCCGCCGCGGCGATCCCGTAAGAGGCGCGGCCATAGTAGATGGTGTTGAGGTAGGCGGCGAGGATGTCGTCCTTGCTCCACTGCCGCGCCATCTTCGCCGCGATGACCAGCTCGCGCATCTTGCGCGTGACCGTGCGTTCGGAGCCGAGGAAGGCGTTCTTCACGTATTGCTGGGTGATCGTGGAGCCGCCGCCCGCGTCATCGCGCCCGAGCACATTGTCGCGGACTGCGCGCAGGAAGCCGGAGGACGAGTAGCCGGGATTGGTGTAGAAGTTGCGATCCTCGGCGGAGAGCACCGCGTCGCGCACCGGCCGGGGCACGTCCGACAGCGGGACCGGGGTGCGATTACCTTCGGGCGGAACGACCTTCGCGATCACGGTGCTGCCGTCGGCGGCCAGGATGGTGGCGGCCTGATTCGTCTGCATCGCGGCTGGATCGGGTATCTCCGCGCTCCAGTACACGAGCACCGACATCAGCGCGGGCACCACGCCGAAAAGGATGAACAAGGCCAGAAGCAGCCGACGGAAGCGTTCACCTCTGCTGGGCGGCCGCCGATTCGGATCCGGTGCCGGTCGTGCGGCGGGAGGTCGCGACTTCGGGCGAGTCGCCTTCTGCTCGCGTATCGCTCGGGTGTTCCGGTTTGTCGCGTTCGGCCGTTCGCTCCAGCCCGCGATCGAGGCATATGATGCGGTCGGGGGAGTGCCCTTGGAGCCGCGCCTATGCTCTCGCGGTTTGCGGAACGAGCTCACGATCATCTCCTCCCGGAGCGTCGGACAACACCTGCACACACGATCGGAAACGAGCTGTGTCTATTTTGCAGCGCCCGCGGCGCCGCGTGTTCGCGGCCCCCTCTCGGCTCGCGTCCGAGCGGGCGAGACTCGCGACCGCGTCGCATGCGCTTCACCCGCTCGGACGCGAGCCGGGCCGCGAATAGTGCTCGTAAGATTCGCACTTTCGGGGGGTTGACGGGGTGAAAACGGGCGGTATGTTTTGTGGTCGGTCGGTCGGTCGGTCGGTGGGCTGGTGGCCCTCTCGTGCAGGTGGGCTTGTAGCGCAGTGACCGGGCGGGTCGTCAGGGCGGCGACCGCAGTCTTTCCGCCGCTGGCGATTTTGTCTCGAGAGGCGGGCCAGCGTGACGCAAACTTGGACGGAGCGGGTGCTCGTGGATCACGTCGTCGTGATCGGTCGGCACCGTTTGTCTCGGGCAGTGCGGAATTCGTCTGGCGGCAGGTGTCCGCCGAGTGCGCTCAGCTCTTCACGCCGCCTGCGGTGAGGCCCGAGATGATTCGGCGCTGGAACAGTAGGACCATGATGACCAGCGGGATCGTGACCAAGGTGCCCGCCGCCATGATCGCGGCGTACGGCTGCACCAGCGGGTTGTTGCCGGAGAAGCGGGCGATCGCGACGGTGACGGGTTCGGTCTTGTCGCTGGAAAGCAGGCGGGCCAAAAGATATTCGTTGACTGCCGCGATGAACGCAAGGATCGCGGTGGTGAAAACGGCCGGCGCGGCCAGCGGCAGCATGACCAGACGGAACGCCTGCATCTTGGTGGCGCCATCGATCCGCGCCGCCTCCTCGAGCTCCCACGGCAGTTCGGCGAAGAAGGACGCGAGGATGTAGACCGTCATCGGCAGCACGAAGGAGATGTTCGGGATGATCATCGCCTGGTATTCGCCGATCCAGCCGAGGCTGGTGAACAGCTGGAACAGTGGCGTCACCAGCACGACGACGGGGAACATCGACGCGCTGAGAATCAGCCCCGACACGAGGTACTTGCCGTGGAAGGTGAGCCGCGCCAGCGCGTACGCGGCGAACACACCGAGCACCAGCGCGATCACCGTGGTGACAGCGCCGATGAGCACACTGTTCACCAGTGCCTTGCCGAAGTCGTTGCCGCGGCTGGTGTCGAACGCGTTGCGGAAGTTTTCCAAGGTGATATGCGTAGGCCAGGGGGTGTTGTCGAAGGTGTATTCGGGGTCGCGGAACGCGGTGACCGCCATCCAATAGAACGGCGCGAGACCCCAGACGAGCACGATCAGAGCGCCGAGGTACAGCCGGACCGTGCCGATCCGCTTGGTCCACGCAACCGCGGGCGTGGCGGGCTTTTCCGTCGTCTGCAAAGACATCAGCGCGCCTTCCGTGCCATGCGCGACACCCGGTTGGGCAGGATGAGTGCTGCGCGATGATGTCTCATCCTGCCCTCCGGTGTCATGCGGGACACCCGCACCCGGTCGGGCAAGATGAGTGCTGCGCGATGATGTCTCATCCTGCCCTCCGCTGCTCTTCCTGGGTCCGAACCGCATTGGCGCCCAAAATCTTCACCAGCACGAACGCCACCGCGAAGATCAAAAGAAAGGTGATCGTCGACAGCGCGGCCGCGCTGTTCGGGCCCTGCCGCACCTGCTCGACCACCAGAATCGACACCGTGCGGGTGGATGGGTTGCCCAGCGTCATGATCGCGGGCAGGTCGAACATGCGCAGCGCGTCCATGGTGCGGAACAGCACCGCGACCAGCAGCGCGGGCTTCAGCAGCGGCAGCGTGATCTGAGTGAACCGCTGCCAGGCCGAAGCGCCGTCGACCCGCGCGGCCTCGTATACGTCGGCTGGGATCACCTGCAGACCCGCGAGCAGAAGCAGCGCCATGAACGGGGTGGTCTTCCACACGTCGGCCGCGATCACCGCGAACCGCGCGGGCCAGGCGTCGGAGGTCCACAGGATGTGCGTGCCGAGGACCCGGTTCACCACGCCGTCGTATTGGAACATGAACTCCCATAACCGCGCCGTGACGGCAGTCGGGATCGCCCACGGAATCAGCACCGCCGCGCGCAGCAGCGCCCTGCCGCGGAAGGTCTTGCCCATCACCGTGGCCATGCCGAGGCCGAGCGTCGCCTCGAGCGTCACGGTCACGACCGTGAAGAAAAGCGTGATTCCGACGGCAAGCCAGAACTGCGAGCCGAGGTTGCCGGTCGGGCAGGACACCATCTCGTCGCCGACGACCTGGCACTGCTGCAGCAGCCAGTGCGTGTAGTTCGAAATTCCGGCGCTACCGCCCTCGACGAACATGCCGGTCGCCGGATCGAGCCCGGGGTCCTTCTGAAAGGACATCCACAGCGCCCGGAACACGGGATACCCGATGACGACCGCGAGTGCGAGTAGTACGGGCGTGACGAACAGCCAGGCCTTGCCGGAGCGTCGCAGCTCGAGGGCCACCGTCGCGCCGAAGCCCGGCCTGATCGGAAGGGATTCGTCTTTCGGCACGCTCGTCGCGGCTCCGGAGGGATCCGACACCGTTTCTCTCCTGCGGGTTTGTCGGGTCCGTTGCGCTCACCGCTTACGATCCGGCGGTCTCGATGCCCTTCTGCATACCGGTGATCGCGTCGTCCACGGACTTGGTTCCGTTCAACGCAGCATAGGCGTTGTCCTGGATGGCCTTCGACACCGCGGGATAGAACGGGGTCACCGGGCGCGGCACCGCGCCGGTGATGGAGTCCTTGAGCGCGGGCAGGTACGGCATCTTCGCGATCAGAGCAGGGTCGTCGTACATCGACGCGCGCACCGACGGCAGCGCGCCGGAGGCGACGATGTGCTGGGCGTCCTCGCTGATCAAGAATCGCAGGAAGTCGAGGGCGGTGGCCTTGTTCTTGGAGTAGGCGCTGATCGCCGCGTTGTAGCCGCCGAGGGTGGAGGCGCCGACGCCGTTCTCGCCGGGGAGCGGCGCGACCGCGAACTTGTCCTTCACCGCGGACGCCTCGCCGCCCACATCACCGAAGGTAGACGGCCACGAACGCATGAACATCAGCTTGCCCTGCGCGAAGGCGTTGCTGGACTCCGGCTCCTTGAAGGTGATGGCTTCCTTCGGGATGTCGCCGTTCTTGTACGCGTCGACCAGGACGTTCAGTCCGGCGCGCGATTGCGGGCTGTTCACCGTGGGTGTCTTGCCGTCAGCGCCGACGAAGCTTCCGCCGTAGGCGTTGATCACCTCCGCCGCGTTCACGGTCAGGCCCTCGTAGGGCGCGAACTGGCCCGCGTAGCAGCCGATACTCTGCTCGCGCGCGATGGCGCACTGCGCGAGCATCTCGTTCCAGGTCTTGGGCGGGTTGGGCACCAGATCCTTGCGGTAGAACAGCAGGCCGCCGTTCGTGTTGCGCGGGGCGGCGTAGAGGGTGTTGTTGTAGGTGGCGCTGGCGACCGGCGGGGAGAGCAGCGTGGAGGTATCGATCGTGAAGGAGTCCTTCAGCGGCTGGATCCAGCCCTTGGCGGCGAACTCGGCGGTCCACGGAACGTCGAGGGCGACCACGTCGTAGTTGGACTGCTTGGAGCGCATGTGCTCGACCAGGTCGTCGTACTGCTGCGAGGCGTCGTTCGACTGCTCCTTGAACGTCACCTGCTCGTCCGGGTGCGCGGCGTTCCACCGCTCGACCAGTTGCTTGACCGCACCTGTCTCGGAGGTGTCCTTACCCTCGACATAGGTGATCGGGCCGCGGCCGGTGAGGTTCTGGCTGGTCGGGCTGCCGCCGTTGTCGCTGGAGCAGGCGCTGGTGAACGTCGTGGCCAGCAGCGCGACCGACGCGGCCGCCACCGCGGCACGCGGTACGAGCGCCGAACGTAGGGTCGACACCTTTTTCACAGCCATCGCGGACACTCCAGGATCATTCGTGAGCGGCAGCACACCCTGCCGGTGCACAAGGCAAGATACATGGTGTTGATATGACATGCGGTATTGCGGCGGGAAGTCCTCGCTAGGCTTGCGTGTGATGACTTCGCCGAACGCGGTCCCTGATCGGATGCTCACCCGCATCGGTGGACTGCTGCGTAAGGCCGAATCCACCGACAACGAACACGAGGCCGAAGCGTTCCTCGCGGCGGCCCAGCGGTTGGCCACCAGGTCCTCCATCGACCTCGCGGTGGCGCGGGCGCACATCGCGGGACGCGAGCGCAGGCCGACGCCGGTGCAGCGGATCATCCCGATCGGCGAGCCGGGCAAACGCGGGTTGCGCACCTATGTCCAGTTGTTCGTCGCGATCGCATCGGCCAACGACGTGCGCTGCGATGTCGCCAGGACCTCGACGCAGGTCTTCGCCTACGGCTTCGATTCGGACATCGATACCTGCGAGGCGCTGTACACGAGTCTGCTGGTGCAGATGGTGCGGGCGTCCGACCGGTACATCAAGTCGGGGGCCTACCGGTCGGCAACCGTGGAGAAGGTTGTCGTGGAGAAGCGGTGGGGGCGGCAGGTTCGGCGCCGGGTGCAGGCTCCGCTCGCAGGCGTGACGGCGCGGCTGAACTTCCAGATGGCGTTCGCTGCGCGCATCGGTCAGCGGTTGGCCGCGGTGAAGGCAGAGGTGGAAGCGGAGGCGTTGCCCGAGGGCAGCACGGCGACCGGTACCGCGCTGGCGTTGCGCGACAAGGAAATCCAGCTCGCGGACTTCTACTCGCGGACTTCGCAGGCGCGCGGCACCTGGCGCGGGCCGCAGGCCTCTGCCGGACATTCCGCCGCGGCACGACGGGCGGGTGACCGCGCGGGAATGGCCGCACGGATCGGCACGTCGCCCGAACTTCCCGCTGCGCGTGGGCAATTGGCTTCGCCCGACACGCCCGGCGGATCCGCGTGAGTACCGTGCATTACGGCGACAGCACGGCTGGCGGCAGTTCGTCACGGGCGACGATCCCGAGCCGCGCTGCGAGTACTCCACGATGACGACCGCACGGTCGGCCGCGCGTGCACCTCTGGTGTTCGTCGTCGGCTCACGAGAGGCGACTCGTCCGAGGTCGGTCGCGACATGCACACGGCAGTGCCGGTGACCGTGCGCGACACCCAGCGCGCCAAGGTGTACGACGCCGAACAGCTGGTGCGCGGGGTGTTCGACCGTGCGGATGAGCACGGCGTCCGCACTGTCGAGCTCTATGGCTCCCAGCTCACACTGCCGATCGAGCGACGATTCGCCTCCGTCGAGTCGGTGCAGCGTTATGCCGACAAGGTGCTCGCTCTCAATTGGGTTCGAGCCCAATGGGCTCGTGCCGCCGTTTCGGTCCGCGTCCGTTCACGTGCTGGAACGGCCGCCGCCCATTACCAGGCGGGCGACGCGGTCCTCGCGGTGCCGCTGCATACCGGCGGTACCGCCTGGGCCCTGCGCGAGCTGGTGGTTCTGCACGAACTGGCGCATCACCTCGAGTCCGCCCCCGCCGAGGTGGCCCCACACGGCCCCGAATTCTGCGGTCGGTACCTGGACCTGGTCGACGGCGTCGTGGGCCCCGAAGCGGCGCTGCTCTTGCGCGCCACGATGCTCGGCTGCGGCGTGCGACTCGGGTGAGCGTGCTTGGCCCGCCCGAGGAAGCTGCGACCAGCCATGCGGCGCCACCGCTTACATGCGAAAGAACAGATACCCAACGTTTATGTTCTCGGCTTCATGAGCGGCGATCCTTGCTTTTCACACAACAGACCGGGGCGTTTCGACGTGTCTACCCTGCCTGTGGCAGCGACGCCGATACGCGCCGCCCATCGCTGGTGTGCACGTAGACGATCGGGTCTTCCGTGGAGCTGGCGCGGACGACGGTGAACGCTAAGCCGTGTTCGCCGATCGGTACGACGGACTCCTCCAGTTCGGACGCCACCGCCACCGACACCGCGTCAAGAGCGGCCAGACCGGTTACCGCGTACCAGCCGTCGCTTCCTGTGTCGTCTTGACGAAACCTTGTCCCCATCCGTTGCAGCGGCAGGTAATTGGGCGTCCGGTCAGCACGCGGCCCGGCCGGTCGCGGTGCCCCATACGTGGTGCCTGTCACGACCCAGTCACGGCCGCAGGGGAGCGCGAACACGATCCAGCGACCCATCGCTCCATCAATGACTGAGGCGACGATCTCGTCCCGGATTATGGCGGTAACGGGCGTCAGGTCTTTGTCGGCGTCTGCCAGGGCGTCGATTGCCGCGGTGACCGCTGGATGGCTGTCCATTAGCTATCCCCTTCCTGCGTCAACAGATCGCTGCGATGGTGGCGCTGTCGTCGCCGCCGCGGTCCCAGTAGCCATTAAACGCGTTCACGATCACCTGCGTGTGGAACTGGTACAGGATTCCCGCAGACGAGCACGATGCGGAGTACAGTGTCTCCACGTCCGGGTCGGTCGAGGAGTCGTTTCGCTCCGAGTGTACGTAGCGCTCGCCGTCCGACGCGTCATAGCGCCACAGCTTCGTGGTGACACTCCGCAGCGTGGGCCTGCCGACGCAGTGGATCTTGAACCCGAAGTTGATCGACGCGATCGAGTTGTGGCCGGTCTTGTACGGCTCGATCGCGTGGGGGAAGCACACCACGTGGTCCGCGGCAGGCGTTGGTGTGGCGTGGGCGCTGCCTTGACCGACCGTAAGCGCGGCGGCGAGGATTAGCGCGGCGCCGATTGTGTGCGTGATGCGGGCACCGAATATGTTGCAGTCCATTTGATTTCCCCTCCTGATATGAACGCCCCTCCGGGTCGCTTGGGACGTCTTCTCGCGTGTAGAGCTCAGTCCTGGCCGTCGTCCGCGTTGCCTTGGACGTTCTATTCGGTGAAAACGTCGATCGAGGCGCCATCCGGGCCAGGACTGTAAAGCTCGTTCATGCGATCTCCTTGCCTATCTCGGGTATCCCGTTGCCGGGACGTTCTATGGGGGCGCCTGCGGTCAGGCGTTGGCAGTCCGGTAACCGCGGTAAAGTCGGGTCGCGGCAAGGCGTTTGCCGCAGTCGGTGATCCGCCAGTACGTCGGAACCCTGTCGGTGCCGGATGCCCATCCGCCGTGAGCGAGGGATGTCGCGGCGGTCCGCGCGGTCGTCGCAGCGAGACCCGTCCGGACGCTCAACTCCTGCGTCGTCATCGGCTCGCCCTGGGCCAGAGCACCAAGCACCATCGCCTGCGATCTACTGAGCGCCACCGCGTCCCCCCTGTATGCCGCGGCGTTCCAGCCACGCGCGGGTGACCGTCTTCCGGGGGCATGGCGGGTCGCACTTCTCGTGCAACTGGAGCAGCCCCTGTGCGTGATCGACGTCTTCGGGCCAGTTGCTGTCGGTGCAGTGGTCGTGGGCCCAGCTCATGCTGTCGCCTCCGCTACCCACTGTCGGATCGCTCGGCCGAACAGCTCGACGTCGGCGACGCTGTGCGGGTCGAGCGCGGGCGCGCCGAGGGCGGCATCCGGCTCGCCATAGGAGCGGACCTCGACAGGGCGACCGTCCGGGCCGACGACGGACCATGTGTCGTCACGAGTCATGGCCTGCCCCGTCCCCGGAGCCCATGATGTATGCCATCGCGCCGACATACTGCACGCACATGTGGCCGTGGCCCGCGTGAATGTTGATGACGAACTGCGCCTGGTCCAGCGAACGGAATATGGGGTCTTCCCAGCAGTTTCGGTGGAAGTGTCGCCACTGTTCGGCGTCGGCGAGGGTGGTCACCGGACGGCCCGCCACGGCTTGACAATCTTGGCTTCGATGAGGACATCGAGTGCGGCGGCCTTGTCGGCGCACGTTTCGGTGTCGCAGCCGATCCGCGCCTGCCACACCAGATGCGCGTCCTCCGTGGTGTACGGGACGTCGGGTGCGGGGTGGCACTTATCAGCGACTTTCACGGGCCGATCGAAGTAACAGATCGTGGCGTAGATGAAGGCTGCGACTGTGAAGGCGATCAAAAGAGCTATGGGCATTTCGGCTATACCCCCGGGCGCGTTGTGTGTTCGGTTGGAGGGCACCCGATGCCGGAACCTTCGGGGGGTATCAACCCGGCGGCGAGTGCCATCTACAGATGACCTCACCCAGCGACGCGCCCGTAAGGCGTGCGGGACGGGCGGGTGTGTGCAGGGGGGGTGTGCGCGGAGGTGGAATCGTGGTGTCGGCACTGTCACCCGTGCCACACTCCTAGGCATGGGACGTCAGCCCAAGCAGCCCAATCGGCAACTCGAAGAGTTGTTGGACGAGACCGGGCTTACCCGAAAAGGCCTCGCGCGCAGAATAATTGAGCGGGGTCGTGGAGTGGGCGTGGAGCTCAGCTACGACCACACCGCAGTCGGTCGATGGCTAGCTGGGGAACAGCCGAACTCGCCAGTACCGGAGTTGGTTGCCGAAGTCATGACGGAGGTGGCGGGCCGCCGATTGGTTCCATCCGACTGCGGCATGTCCGCGGGACAGGCAACAGCGGACATGGGGTTGGAGTTTTCGTTGAGCCTCGCGGAGGCCACTGCCGCTGCGACTGCGCTGTGGAGGAGTGACGTGGAGCGCAGGCGGTTCCTGGTGGGATCATCGTACGCGGTGGCCGCTTACCCGGCCGCTTCAATGCGATGGTTGACCCTGCCCGGACCCGAACACCCGGTGTCGGCAGGATCTCGGCGTATCGGGCAGGCCGACGTCGATGCCGTTCGAACGATGGCCACGGCGTTCCGCGACCTGGACAATCGGGTAGGTGGCGGCAAGGTCCGATCAACAATCGTCCACTATCTCCACAGCTCCGTCGCGTCGCTTCTGCGCGGGAGTTACAACGAGCCGATCGGGCGTCAACTTTTCGCTACGACAGCGGAGTTGACGAAGCTCGCGGGCTGGGCTGCGTATGACCAAGAGGAACACGGGCTCGCACAGCGGTATCTGATCCAGGCTCTTCGGATGTCCCGGGCAGCGGGAGACGCCGGGCTCGGTGCGGAAATCCTTGCAGCCATGAGCCATCAAGCGACCTACGTGGGACGGCCAGGCGATGCGGTCGACCTTGCACGCGCAGCCCAGGTCGCCGCCCGCACAGCCGGCATGGCGGTACTGGAGTCTGAATGCCACATGGTGGAGGCACACGGCCACGCAGCGCGCCGCGACGGTTCGGCCTGCGGCATCTCCATGAATGCTGCTGAGCGAGCATTCAGCCGCGCCGATTCTGCCCGCCCCGGCTGGCTCGACTACTTCGACGTCGCCTACATGTCAGCGAAGGCGGCGCATTGCTTCCGGGACCTCGGCGACTACGCACGGACCGCAAGGTTCGCCGAGCAGTCGTTGAACATGTCGGACGGATATCTCCGTGGGCGTGCGTTCAACCTCTGTTTGCTGGCATCAGCCCACGCCTCGTCAGATCCGCACGAGGCAGTGCGCGTCGGCACCGAAGCCCTCGAACTCGCGCGTGGCCTGGAGTCGCGGCGGGCCCACGCATACCTCCGCGAACTCCGCCACCGGCTCACGCCATACGTCGAACTGTCAGACGTGGATCACTTCCGTAGGCAAGTTCTGGCGCTCACCGTGCGGACAGACTGAGCGCCCGGTACACCGCGACCACCGTCGCCGCGCCGACGATTTCGCCGCGGTCGATCATCTCGACTGCTTCCGTTAACGGGATCCAGCGAATGTCCTCAGCCTCGTTGATGTCTGGGGCCGTGTCGGTCAGTTCAGCACCGCGCGCTAGGTAGATCTCCTGCGGCTGGTCCAAGGTGCCGATAGAAGGCTGGAACGCCACCAGGTGCTCCATAGTATTGGGACGCCAACCGGTTTCCTCTTCGACTTCTCGCGCTGCGGCGACGGCGATGTCCTCGGCGTGGTCGACGTAGCCTCCGGGCAGTTCCCACACCCACCGGTCGATGATGAAGCGATGCCGGTACATGAGCAGAACTTCCCGGCGGTCATTGAGCACCAGGGTCATCGCGCAGCGCGGCAGCCGCGCCACGTACTGCGTGAACTTCACCCCGTCGGGGAGTTCGATATCCACTGTCGACAGGCGAATATGACGATTCTCGTCCACGACATGCTCACTGTGGATAGTCCACTGAGTTCGGCTCACATATCGACGGTAGCAACCACCGAACAGCTGGACCTGATGTTGGTGGCCGCGGCCCGCCCCGGAATCCGGGGCGGCTTCTTTGCGTTCGGGGACTACCAGTGCAGTCGACGACCGCGTATTTCCGGGTCGAGGTCTCATCCTTCACGCGCCCGTCAACAGTGACCCGGCATGTGACGCTGGTGCCGCTGGTCTGTGCACCCACCCGGGCGATGGCGTAGGTGGAGGTGTTGGTGACCGTCATCGTCCACGGCGCGTCAGCGCTGGGGCCGACAATCCGTGCCAGTTCCGGGCGGCCAACCGTTCAACCCGGACCTGATCCAACCAGGCGGTACCTTTCTATGCTGGGCCTCTCGACGCGAAACCTGCTTACGAGGGCCGGTGGTCTTGACTATGGGGCAAGCGTGGGTTGGTCGGCCGGGCTACGCGGTCGGTGGACCGGGCTGTGTGGTTTGGTGGGGTCGTGTCGTTGGGGTGCGGTGTCGTCAGCGCTATGCCGTCGGGCTCTCACTGACCAACGCCGAGACGCGGGCCAATCGCTCCTGCCACCAAGTGGTGCGGGTGTCGTCGGGGTGGCGGTAGCGCTCCAGTAGCGCTGGGCCTGGTTGAGGCGGCGTGCGCGGGACGGTGAGGTAGCCGTCCACCGGGCGGAAAGAGTCAGGTACCAGGTCGCCGGTGAGCAGGCTCAAAGTGCCGAGGCCGCAGGCGAAGTCGAGTTCGGGGAGCGCACCGGCCAGCGCCAGCTGGGCAGCGAGGCCGACGCTGGTTTCCAAGGCTGAGGAGACCACGCACGGCAGGCCTGCGGCCTCCGCCACCTGAAGGGCGCGGCGGACGCCCCCCAGCGGCGTGCATTTGAGTACGGCGATATCGGCGGCACCGGCGACCGCCACCCGCAGCGGGTCCTCGGCGCGGCGGATGGATTCGTCGGCGGCGATGCGGACCTCGACCCGGCGGCGCACGGCGGCGAGTTCCTCGATGGTCCGGCACGGCTGTTCGACGTACTCCAGACCGCCCGCTGCCTTGTCGATCCGGCTGATGTGCGCGACGGCGGTATCAATGTCCCACGCCGCGTTGGCATCGACGCGAATCGCACCGTCCGGGCCGAGCGCGTCGCGCACCGCCTCCACCCTGGCCACATCCTCCGCGAGCGATTCTGGATGGTCGGCGACTTTCACCTTGGCGGTGCGGCACCCGGACCCGGCGACGATGGCATGCGCATGCTCCGGATCGACCGCAGGCACGGTGCAGTTGATCGGGATCCGATCCCGTATCGGCTTCGGCCATCCCACCGTGACCTGCTCCAGCGCGGTGGCCAACCAGCCCGCGGCCTCCTGGTCGTCGTATTCGGGAAACGGGCAGAATTCGCCCCATCCGAGCGGGCCCTGGATCAGCATCCCTTCGCGCACCGTGATGCCACGGAAACGGGTGCGCATCGGAATGGCGTAGACGACGCTCTGTGGTACGGAATCGCTCATCGCCGCCCAGCCTATTCGAGGTATTGCGCACGTGAACTCGAGTAGTTTCCCGGAGTCGGCCGAAAGCGCGAACCGGGATTGTTGACGACATGATCGAGACAAGCTCCCCGCGGCCCGATGCCTGGCCGCCCTACTACGCGGTTCCCCAGCCGGTGAGCGGGTCCGGTCGGCAGCAGGTGCGGACCTGGGATCTGGTACTCGCCGTCCTGTTGTACTGCGGCGCGGCGGTTCTCGGACTTGTCGCCGCCTACTTCACCCTCTTCTTCGTCTTCGCGACCGATCCGTGCACGCGGGACAACTGCCGCACCGAGTACCTCACCTGGGCGTTCGTCGTGTCTTGGGGCGGGACTGCACTCGCGTTGCTCGGCTCCCTCGCGCTGCTCGGCGTAGCCGTGGTCAAGCGCTGGTACCTGTGGTTCTGGCCGGTGCTGGCGATACTGCTGATCGCCGGCTCGTTCTTGGGCGGGGTCGCGCTGGCCGCCCAGGTCTACATTGGACCGTGAGTGGTCGAGATGCCGTGCAGCCGTGGACAAGTCATGCTGAAGACATGGCGTGGCATCCACGGCGGCGGTTGACCGACTTCCTGCGCGCGGCGCTCGGCTCGGTGATCGCCGTCGGATTCGGCTGGCTGATCGCCTCTTTTGTCCCGCTCTACGAGATGCTCGCCCGCGATGCGGACGGCTCTCGCTGCGTCGGGTACCTGCCGTGGGCGCAGGTCGTCGCGTGGACGGGGATCGTGGCCTCGGTGATCGCCGCGGCGGTCTCGATGGTGGAGAAGGCGCGCGACGGCAGGCCCATCGCATGGACTCCGCTGGTGGCGGTGCCGCTGATCGTCGAATCCTGGTTGGTCGGATTCGTGATCGCGATCGTGCTCGTCTCGATCTGAGCGCGGTACCCGATCCGGGACGGGTACCGCGCGAGAACTCAAAGCCGCTCGAGGATCGTGGCGTTCGCCAGTCCGCCTGCCTCGCACATGGTTTGCAGACCATACCGGGCACCACGATCCCGCATAGCGTGGACCAGCGTGGTCATCAGGCGTGCGCCGGACGCGCCGAGGGGGTGCCCGATGGCGATAGCGCCGCCGTTGACGTTGACCTTGCCGAGGTCGGCCCCGGTGTCGTGCGCCCAGGCGAGCACCACCGGCGAGAAGGCCTCGTTGATCTCGATCAGGTCGATGTCGGAAAGCTGAAGTCCGGCTCGCCGCAGCACCTTCTCGGTCGCCGGGATCACCGCGGTGAGCATCAGCAGCGGGTCGTCACCGGCCACGGCGAAGCTGTGCAGCCGGGCCAGCGGCTTCAGGCCCAACTCCTCGGCGCGCTCGCTGGTCATGATCAGCACCGCCGCGCTGCCGTCGCTGACCTGGCTCGCGGTCGCCGCGGTGATTTTCCAGTCGATCTGCGGGAAGCGGGCGGCCATGGCCGGGTCGTAGTAGGCGGGGCGTAGCTTGGCCAGGGTTTCTGGCGTGCTGCCGACCCGGATGCCCTCGTCGGTGCTGAGCCCATTGATCGGCGCCAGCTCCCTGGCGAACAGCCCGTTCTTGGTGGCGAGCGCGGCTTTCTCGTGGCTGCCGAGCGCGAACTCGTCCAGCTGGGTACGGGTCAGGCCCCACTTGGCCGCGATCAGCTCGGCGCTGATGCCCTGCGGCACCAGACCTTCCGGGTAGCGCTCGGCGAAACCGACGCCGGCGATATCATCGGATCCGATCAGGTTGGCGCCCATGGGAATTCGTCCCATCGACTCCACGCCCGCCGCGACGACGACATCGTAGGCGCCCGCGATCACGCCCTGCGCGGCGAAGTGGATCGCCTGCTGGCTGCTGCCACATTGCCGGTCCACGGTGGTCGCGGGAACGGATTCGGGATACCCGGCGGCCAACGCGGCCCTCCGGGTCATGTTGGCGCCCTGCTCGCCGACCTGGGTGACGATGCCACCGATCACGTCGTCGATGAGCGCGGGATCGATGCCGCTGCGATCCACTATCTCGCGCAGGCTGTGGGCCAGTAGGTCCACCGCATTGACGTTATGCAGTGCGCCGTTCGGCTTGCCCTTGCCGATCGGGGTACGTACCGCTTCGACAATCACCGCGTCTCTCATGGGGCTTCCTCTCGGGCCGAGAGCCGGGCGGCCATGCCTGACTCTATCAACACATAGTCAGAATACCTCTGGCGATAGTTAAGGAAAGTCAGCATCGGTATGATGTTTGTCATGGCAGCAGTGATGGAAGGACCGTTGGCCGATCTCAGCTCGTGGAAAGCCGAGGAGTGCTCGATCGCGAAGGCACTCGACATCGTCGGCACCCGCTCGGCGGTCCTCATCCTGCGCGAGGCCTATTACGGGACCCGGCGGTTCGACGGGTTCGCAAGCCGGGTGGGAATCACCGACGCGGCCGCAGCGGGCCAGCTACGCAAACTCACCGAGGCCGGGTTACTGACGAAGCGGCCGTACCAGGAGGAAGGCAAGCGCACGCGGCACGAGTACGTGCTCACCGGAATGGGACGGGATCTGCTTCCGGCCGTGCTCGCGCTCATGCAATGGGGCGACGCGTATCTGCAATCGGGTCCCGCGCCGTTACTGCTGGTCGAGGAGGCCACCGGCGCTCCAGTGCGGGTGCAGGTACGCAGCGAGACCGGGCGCGAGATCGAGCTGGAGGAGCTGGGCGTGCGGCTCAACGAGGAGTACGCCGAGGAGGTGCGCCAGCGCTCCGGCACGAAAAACTGATCCGATCGAGCCCGACCGCCCATAGGACTGGTGCGAACGGGCCCTTTCGGCGACGAACTCAGTCGAGGCGGCGGCCGGCTGTGTCGAAGAAGTAGGTGTGCTCGGCGTCGGCGGACAGCCGCAGCCTGGTGCCCTTGGCCGGCGGGTTGCGCCAATCCGCCCGCGCCACAATGGTTTCCCCCGCGCTGCTGGTCTCGGTGACGGTGCGGCCGTAGATGTAGGCGTCGGAGCCCAGCTCCTCCACCACGTCGACCTCCATCTCGATGCCGGAGCCCTCGCCGAGCTCGAAGTGCTCGGGCCGGATGCCGACCGTCACGGTGTTCCCGGCCGCGTCCGCCACCGAACGCGGCACCTGGAGCACATGTCCGCCCAGCTCGACGCCACCGTCGGTGATCGGAAGCGTGAAAAGGTTCATGGCGGGCGAGCCCATGAAACCCGCGACGAACACGTTGGCCGGATCGCGGTACAGATCACGCGGCGTCGCGCACTGCTGCAGCACGCCGTCCTTCAGCACGGCGACCCGGTCGCCCATCGTCATCGCCTCGACCTGGTCGTGCGTGACGTACACGGTGGTGGTGCCCAGCCTCCGTTGCAGCTGCGCGATCTGGGTGCGGGTCTGCACACGCAGTTTCGCGTCGAGATTGGACAGCGGCTCGTCCATCAGGAACACCTGCGGCTGACGCACGATCGCCCGGCCCATCGCGACGCGCTGCCGCTGACCGCCGGACAGCGCCTTCGGCTTGCGGTCCAGGTAGGGCTCCAGATCGAGCAGCTTGGCCGCTTCCAGGACCCGCTTCTCCTTCTCCGCCTTGGCTACCTTGGCCAGCTTGAGCGCGAAACCCATGTTCTCCGCGACGGTCATGTGCGGGTAGAGCGCGTAGTTCTGGAACACCATCGCGATGTCGCGTTCCTTGGGTTCGGCATGCGTCACGTCGTTGGCGCCGATCAGAATGCGCCCGTCGTCGACCTCCTCCAGCCCGGCGAGCATTCGCAGCGAGGTCGATTTGCCGCAGCCGGACGGACCGACCAGAACAAGGAACTCACCATCCTCGATCTCCAAATCCAATTGATCGACGGAGGGTTTGGTCGCGCCGGGGTATAGCCGTGTCGCGCGGTCGAAGGTCACAGTGGCCATGGTGAATGCACATCCCATCCCGGCAGGAACGTGCCGGACGATCCGAGTAAGGGCGGGGAGTGATACTACTTGGCGGCCGGTGTTTCGGCGAGCGCTTGTCCGGCTGCTCGGCCTCCTGGAACGGTGACATCGGACACCGTTCGGCACGCCACGGAGATGCCACTCCGGCGCGCCGTGGGCCGGCGCCTTCAGCGGCCTTCGAAGAACGCGCGTGGAACGTCGATCAGCATGGTGCCGATCTGTTCCTTGCTGACGCCGCGTTCGAGCACGTAGGGGAACACGTCGTCGAATATGTGGGTGTAGTGCCATTGTGGCAGAGCGGCCATCGCGGCTGGTTCGACCCAGTCGATGTAGCAGTTCGCGTCCTGCGAAAGCACCATCCGGTCGGTGTAACCGCGGCGCACCATTTCGATCAGGGTGTCCGCGCGGGCCTCGAAGGTGGTTTCGAGGTGGATACCGAAGCGGTCCATGCCGAGGATGAAGCCCGCGTCGGCCAGTTCGGAGAGGTGATCACAGTCGGTGCTGTCGCCGCTGTGGCCGAGTACGATTCGGCCGGGGTCGACGCCTTCTTCGTCGCACATGACGCGCTTCACGTCGAGGCCGGTGCGGGAATCCGGGTGGGTGTGCACGGTGATCGGCACGCCGGTTTCGAGGTGGGCTTTGGCGATCGCACGCATGACACGTTCGACTCCCGAGGTGAGTCCCTGCTGGTCGATGGCGCACTTGAGCATGCCTGCCTTGACCCCGGTGCCTGCGATACCGTGACGGATGTCGCCGATGAACATGTCGACCATGGGGTCGGGGACCTGCGCGCCCATCATCGCGTTCAGCGCCGGCCCCCGGTAGTGGAAGTAGAACGGGACGTCGTCATAGGTATAGACGCCGGTCGCGACCACCAGGTTGACCGAAATCTGTTGGGCGATCCGCTGAATCCGCGGGATGTAGCGCCCGAGGCCGACCACCGTCAGGTCGACGATCGTGCGTACGCCCGCGTCGTAGGCGCCGCGCAGTCGCCGGACGGCGTCGGCGATCCGTTCGTCTTCGGAACCCCATTCGGCCGGGTAGTTCTGCTGGATATCCCCCGTGAGCACGAAGATGTGCTCGTGCATCAATGTCACGCCGAGACCGGCGGTGTCGATAGCTCCGCGAACGGTTTCGATCCGTGTCACAGCGGTTGTCTCCTTACGGGAAAGGGGTTTTCTACCAGCCGCCGGCCGTGCGGCAGGGCAAAGCCCAACTCCACGAGCGCTTGCCCCTCCGCAATCGGATGGTTCGAGGAATGAAAGGTCATTCAGCTCGGCGAATCGCCTAGCCGGTAATTGGGTCTAACGCATAACTCACGGTGTCGAGTGTTTCCTGAAGTCTCCTTTGCGCACCCGCGTTGAGCTGCGTGTATTACACATGCTAGGGCCGTACTGTGAGCCAGACTATATCCTGTGCGAATGAAAGTTTGTACATCTTTTGTGCGGAGCGCACATAACTGAGGAAACTCTTTCGGATGCCGCACCGAGGGGCGTCGGGTCAGCGAGATGCGGTCGGTCTCAGGACTGCGGGCCCCAGCCAGCGTGCGGCCTGGAGCGCTAGATGCAGGTGCAGTGTGCGGTCATGATCGTCGAAGACGTTCCCGATCGCGTCCAGCGCCTGCCGCACGCGGTACTGGATGGTGTTGCGGTGTACGGCCAATTCCTGCGCGGTGGCGGCGAAACTGCGGTTGTTGGCCAGAAAGACGCACAGAGTTTCCCGTAACCACACGTTGCGATGGTTGTCGACGGCCAGTTCACCCAGGCAATCGGCGACGAACTCACGCAGCGCCTCGACATCTCCGACCATCAGTGCGACGGCCGCTACCTGGGCGTGCGATACGACCCGGGGTGCGCGCTCGCCGGCCAAAAGCACGATCTCTCGGACCCGATCGGCTTGGCGCAGGCTACGGCAGAAACCGGCTACACCAACTCCGCACTCGCCGATCGCCACGCGTCCGGGCAGCGCCGATATCGCGCGCTCGATGGCGGTCACGTCGATCGCGAACTTGCGGGGAACCGAGAACCACAGCCGAACCTCGTGTTCGTCGGTCGGCACCAGCAACGGCCGCCGAGAATCGTCGAACAGCGGAATCAGCGCACCGCGAAAGGCGTCCAGGACGCCAACCGCTGCCCGCGGTGAGATCTCGGGACCGGTCCACACATTCAGCGCGACGTGGTTGCCGCACAGCGAATACTGCAGTACCTGCTCGGCCTGGCCGATGTCGGCGACCGAGCCGTCGAGCACGCGCGCCACCCACTCTTGACGCAGCCCGCCGCGGCTGCTCACCCACCGGTCGCGTTCCTGCTCGTAGGCGATCCCGACCTGCTCACAGACCCGGTCGATGTAGACAGCGGTGCGATTGACGAGGCGGACAATGGCCGCTGCGCCGTCGGCGCCACCCAACTCCACGGCGGACCGCATCGCGACATCGAGGAACTCAGCGTGCCCGATGCGGTAGCCCCGAATGAGCGCTGACACCGGGACATCACGTTGTGCGAGGGTTCGCGCGTAGACCAGCGCCCTGGTCGGAGCCTGCACCTCTTTCTCATCAGCGTCGTTCTGTACGAAGTCGAGGACCGCCATCAGATTATCGGTGGTGCCTGCCTCGAACAGCTCCCGCATACGCGTGTCCAGGTCCAGCGCCTCCACCTGTGCGCGAATCTGCGATGACAGATCGCTGATCAACTGGTCGCGATTCCGCAGCATCTCCCTCGCGACTCCGCGCACCACATCGTCGCCAACGCTCGGCCACACCCGACACCTCCGTCCGCCCTCTCGGGCCGTCGAGATTTCAACTTAGACCCGTCCGCTGGGGCGTATCGATGCGCCGAACGCATGAAGCCACCAGATGGGTGGCGGGTGCGGGCTCGGGTGTCCTCGACCCAGGATTTCGGCAGGTAAAGGCGGCCGTCGATCAGTGTCCTTCGGTGGTCGCATAGACCAGTACACTGCCGCTTGCCAGTTTTCGATCCGGCCAGAGGTTCCGGTGTATTAGCGTTGCACCCCGACGGTGTCGGTGCCCTTCTCCACATCACCGGTTTCGTCGGCCACCAGGATCACCTCGGGGGCACCGAGGTGGCCGACCCCGTGGAACGCGGATCCTCGGCAACCCGTCGGTGTCTCGCATGGCCTCGGAGGGCATCCATGTAGGTGCATTACCCTATCGGCTACTGATGTGTAGTCACCGAGGAGTTGAGTACGGTCGACCGGCGCGGCGCGGCGCGCTTGCGGGTGGCGATTATTGCAAGTACGGCTATAGTCCCTTTTCCAAGGGTGGATATCAAGCAGGAGTAAATTAAGCACGCTGAAGATGACATCGCATGGCTTCACCGGTTACTCGGCTTGCGCCGGATAGGGCAAGAGGTGCGGATGACCGCCATGGCTGAAAATTGCGATATCTGACGTACTGGATGCTCGACCGGAAGGAATCTGTCGCTGTCGTAGAACGACAATTTCGCCGATACCGGCTACACATATGTCGCGCGCATCGATCCGGCCGCATCGGCAGTCATGTCTGCGCGGAACGCCGCCAGTTTATTCGGCCGCTCACGCCACTGTCTTCACTGCTTGACCCCATCCCGCTTACTTGGAGTTCGATCCAGTTTCATGCCTGATGCAACAGCGTACATCGATAGATTTCGCAACAATGTCCAACGCAGCGGCGACAAGGAAGCGCTGATATTCCTGGACGTTCTCGACGGTGCCGTCGTGGAGTCGGCTCTCAGCTACTCAGATCTGGATTGCCGAGCGCGCGCGGTGGCGGTCGTCCTCCGCTCGCATCTGACACCCGGCGAGAGAGCGTTGCTTCTATATCCTCCCGGGCCGGATTTCGTTGTGGGATTCCTCGGTGCATTGATGGCCGGAGTGGTCGCTGTGCCTGCGCCGGTGCCGGACGGTCGCGCGACGGGGCAGGAGCGGCTGACGCGCATTGCTTTGGACGCAGGCGTGACGGCGGTGCTTACTTCAGCTACTTTCGCTCCGCTTGTTCGATCGTGGGCGTCGGATTTGCCTTCGGATCCGTGGGTGTTGGCCACCGATTCGGTGGCGGTCGAGAATGCCGCGGACTGGTTCGCCGTGGATATCGATGGCGAAACCGACGCGTTCTTGCAGTACACGTCGGGCTCGACCAGTGAGCCCAAGGGGGTCATCGTGACCCACGAGAACCTCGGCGACAACCAGCGGGAGATCGGCGCGGCACTCGGTACGGATGAGAACATCATCGTATGTGGCTGGCTCCCCCAGTTTCACGACATGGGCTTGATCGGGATGACCCTGCACCCGTTGTGGTGTGGCGCCAGCCTGGTCTTCATGTCGCCGGTGACGTTTCTCAAACGCCCGCGGCGGTGGCTGGAAGCACTTCACCGATATCGGGCCACAATCACGCTGGCACCGAACTTCGCTTTCGACTATGTCGTGCGTCGAGTCCGGCCCGAGACGATACGTGACCTCGACTTCAGCTCGGTCGCAACTGTGCTGACCGGGGCGGAGCCGGTACAAGCCGCCTCGATTCACGGGTTCGTCGACCTGCTCTCGCCGTGCGGGCTGAAGCCGCAGGCTATGACGCCGGTATACGGCTTGGCCGAGGCAACCCTTTTCGTCACGGGTACACCGATATCCGCCGGCTCCGTCGAATTCGAGGCGAGTGCCCGGCTGCTGGCCGAGAATGTCCTCGAGGAAGCGATCGATGCCACGGATACGCGGCGTTTGGTCAGCAGCGGCCGTCCGCAGTCGCTCGATGTCGCGATCGTCGATCCGAACTCCGGTAGCGAATGCGCGCCACACCACGTCGGTGAGATCTGGGTGCACGGGCGCAGCGTCGCCCGTGGTTATTGGAATATGCCGGAGGAGTCGGCCCACACCTTCGATGGTCGGCTGCGCGGCCACGGCGGTTGGCTACGGACCGGCGACCTCGGCGCGATGCTGGACGGCCATCTGTTCGTCACCGGACGGATCAAGGACACGATCATCCTCAATGGTCGCAACTTATACGCGCACGATATCGAATCGGCGGCGCGCAGGGCATCACCGGCAGTTGCTTCCGGTGTCGGAGCGGCGTTCGCCGTAGACAGCCCCGAGCGGCTGGTTCTCGTCCACGAAATAGACCCTGGTCTTCTCGAGGCCGACACCGTCGAGTCGTTGTCAGGCCGAATCTGCGCCGTTATCTGGGAGGAGAGTAGTGCCGCGGTATCGGACTTGCTTCTCGTGTCCAAAGGTGCGGTCGCCCGTACATCGAGCGGAAAAATACGGCGGACTCGTATGCGTGAACTCTACGAAACCGGTGGCATCATGCCGATCGCTACCACTGAATAGTTTTCGGATCAACATCAAGCTCTAACGGTCATCTTCTCGAAAGGATAATGAATTGACTGACAAGACCGCCGACATCACTGTGGCTGGTCGGTTGACCAGCCTCGTTGCCGAACAGCTCGAAATCGCGCCGGAGTCACTCGACCGTGGTCGCTCGCTCGGCGAGTACGGGATCACCTCGGTGATCGTGGCGGGCCTGGCCGGCGATATCGAGGAAGAATTCGGCATAGCTGTGGATCTCGACGTCATTCGCGACCACCCGACAATAAACGCGATGTCGCAGCTGCTCTGCGATCAGGGAGCAATGTAGCCGGCCCGGCCGAGTCCAGCATTTCGCGCTTCTGCGTGGAAACGACCGCGCCGGTAGCCTCGATCGGGGTAGCCACCGAGCGATGAGGAGCACGTCATGAGTCGTCCAGTTCGTATCGGAGTTCAGCTGCAGCCGCAGCACGCGCCCGAGTACGGGCGCATCCGCGACGCGGTTCTGCGGGCCGAAGACGTGGGCGTCGACATCGTGTTCAACTGGGATCACTTTTTCCCGCTCACCGGCGACCCGGACGGGGCGCACTTCGAGTGCTGGACGATGCTGGGCGCCTGGGCTGAGCAGACCGAGCGCGTGGAGATCGGCGCGCTGGTCACCGGCGGCGGCTACCGCAATCCGGACCTGCTCGCCGATATGGCGCGCACTGTCGACCACATCAGCGGCGGCCGGCTCATTCTGGGTATCGGGGCGGGTTGGTTCCAGAAGGACTATGACGAGTACGGCTACGAGTTCGGCACGCCGGGCAGCAGGCTCACCCTGCTGAAGGACAATCTGGTCCGGCTTACCGCCCGCCTGCGGAAGCTGAACCCCCCGCCGACCCGCGAGATTCCGATTCTGATCGGCGGCGGTGGCGAGAAGAAGACGCTGCGGCTGGTCGCCGAGTACGCCGACGTCTGGCACACCTTCGCCGACCTGGACGCGCTCGCGCACAAGAACAAGGTGCTCGCCGAGCACTGCGCCACCGTAGGCACTGACCAGGGTCGTATCGAACGGTCCGTGCAGTGGCCGGGCGCGGCGAAGGCGCCGGAGTTCGTGGCGGCCGGGGTGACGACGTTCACCATCGGAGTGAGCGGACCGGACTACGACCTGAGCGAGGTCGAGCGCGCTGTCCGCTGGCGCGACGAGGTCAACCCGGAGCCGGTCCGGGGGCTGGCCTGAGCCGGATTGCCGGTCGGCAGACGCAGGTCGGCGCGGATTTCGCATCAGGGTGATTCGAACTATCGACCGCCGTGCGCGCCGAGGGTTCTCACGCCGTCGGCCTTCGGGTAGCCGAGGATCAACTGCTTCATCCGGCTAGGGTTCCAGCATGGCTCGTCTGCCCGCTGTGCGGTCTCGTTCGTTGATCGCCCTGATATTGCTTGCTGTCGGTCTCAGCGTCACGGCCTGCGGGTCCGGCTCCGATGATGCGTCGACGGAGCGCAACCTGTGCGCCCCGCCCGGCCTGTCCGCCGCATCGGCCGCCCCGACCAACCTGGCCTCGTCGGACGCCGCGGGCACCGACCGCTATACCACCGCGACGACCGCGTCGCCGACCTCGATCGACGTATCCAAGCTCGGGTTGATCACCCCGGGCAAGCTCAGCGTCGGGACCCTCTCGGACGCACCGCCGAGCATCTGCGTCGACAGGCAGGGAACGTTCACCGGCTTCGACAACGAGCTGTTGAAGGCGATCGCCGCCAAGCTCGGCCTGCAGGTGGAATTCTCGGGTACCGAGTTCGCCGGGCTGCTCGCCCAGGTGTCCGGCGGCCGCTTCGACGTCGGCTCGTCGAACATCACCACTACCGACGCGCGGCGCAGGTTGGTCGGCTTCACCAACGGCTACGACTTCGGCTACTTCTCCCTCGTTGTGCCGAATGACGGTGCCGTCAAAGGTTTTTCGGACCTCAACCGCGGCACCAGGATCGCCGTCGTACAGGGCACCGTGCAGGACGAGTTCGTAGTGAACCAGCTGCACCTGGACCCGGTGAAGTTCCCGGACTACAACACCGCCTACGCCAACCTGAAGTCCGGCCAGGTGGACGCCTGGGTCGCACCGTCCGCGCAGGCGGAGGGCGCGATCGCGCCGGGTGACGGAACCTCGGTATCGCAGAACACCTTCAGCCTGGACAACTTCGTCGGCTGGGCGGTCGCCAAGAACAACCAGCCGCTGATCGACGCGCTCAACAGCGGCCTGGACGCGGTGATCGCCGACGGCACCTACGCCAGGCTCTACAGCGACTGGGTGCCGCGCCAGCTGCCGCCGGGCTGGAAGCCGGGATCCAAGGCAGCGCCGCCGCCGCAGCTGCCGGACTTCGCCGCGTTCGCCGCCGGAAAACAGCAGGGTGACCCGGCGCAGAACGCACCGAAATCCACGATGCGTCAGTTGAAGGACACATTCTTCGACTGGTCTTTGTACCGCAGAGCTTTTCCCGATCTGTTCCGGACCGGGCTGCCGAATACTCTCATCCTCGCGGTGGTTTCGGGCGGGCTCGGTACCGTCCTCGGCATGCTGCTCGCGGTCGCGGGTATTTCCAGGACTCGCTGGTTGCGCTGGCCCGCGCGGATGTACACCGACGTCTTCCGTGGCCTGCCCGCCGTGGTGATCATCCTGCTGATCGGCCTCGGTATCGGTCCGGTGGCGCGCAATGTCACCGGGAACAACCCGTACTGGCTCGGCGCCGTCGCCCTTGCGCTGCTCGCCTCGGCCTACATCGGCGAGATCTTCCGCTCCGGCATCCAATCGGTCGAGGCCGGTCAGCTGGAGGCGGCGCGCGCCATCGGGTTCGGCTATCGGCAGTCGATGACGCTGGTGGTGATCCCGCAGGGCGTGCGCCGGGTGCTGCCCGCGCTGATGAACCAGTTCATCGCGCTGATCAAGGATTCCTCGCTGATCTACTTCCTCGGTCTGCTCGCCACCCAGCGCGAGCTGTTCGCGGTCGGCCGAGATCTCAACGCGCAGACCGGGAATCTCTCACCGCTGGTGGCAGCGGGCCTGGTCTACCTGCTGCTGACCGTCCCGCTCACCCATCTGGTGAACTACATCGACCGCCGTATGCGCACCGGACGCCCCGACCGGCCCATCGACCCGGTCGAGGCGGCCACGATCACGGAAGGGCGCGGATAGATGAGTGCCTCCCTTACCGGTACCGGATTGCACCTGACGCTCGGACACAACCATGTGCTGCGCGGCATCGACATCCATGTCGCTGCGGGCAAGACCGTCACCGTCATCGGACCATCCGGCTCCGGCAAGTCGACCCTGCTGCGCGTGCTGAACCGGCTGCACGAGCCGGACCAGGGCGACGTGCTGCTGGACGGCGAGTCCGTGCTCACCGAAGACCCGGACAAGCTGCGTCAACGCATCGGCATGGTGTTCCAGCACTTCAACCTGTTCCCGCACAAGACCGTTGTGGAGAACGTCGCGCTCGGGCCCCGCAAGTTGCGCGGGCTGTCCAAAGACGCGGCGCGGGCACTCGCGGTCGAGCAGTTGGAGATCGTCGGGTTGGCCGAGAAGGCCGACACCAGACCGGCCAACCTCTCCGGTGGCCAGCAGCAGCGCGTCGCGATCGCGCGAGCACTGGCCATGAAGCCGGAGATCATGTTCTTCGACGAGGCCACCTCGGCGCTGGACCCCGAGCTGGTCAAGGGCGTGCTCGCCCTGATGGCCGACCTCGCCTCCGGCGGTATGTCGATGATCGTGGTGACGCACGAGATGGGCTTCGCCCGCACGGTCTCCGACAGCGTGGTGTTCATGGACGAGGGACAGGTCGTCGAGACCGGTTCGCCCGACGCATTGTTCGACGCCGCACGGACGCCGCGCTTACAGCGCTTCCTCTCCCAGGTGCTCTGAAGCATCCCTTCCGCTCGGCCAGCACACCGCTGGCTATCTGCACAGATGCGCATCTGGTAATGTGTCATGAGACATATACCCAGCTGTCCGAGCAAGGAAAGAGGGGAAGTCTGATGGCCACAACACACGTAGAGCACACCGGCCACGAGCACAAGCACGGCCCCGACTGCGGCCACACGGCGGTCCAGCACGGAGACCATGTCGACTACGCCCACGAGGGCCACCTGCATCGTGAACACGAGGGCCACTACGACGAGTGCGAACCGTCCGGGCATACCGAACACCCCGAACACCAGCACCAGCACGGGCCGAACTGCGGCCACGACGCGGTCCAGCACGGGGACCATGTCGACTACCTGCACGACGGCCACCGCCACGCCGCCCACGACGGGCACTACGACGAGCACTGACTGTCGGTATTCGGCTCTAGAGTCGGGTGGGTGATCGAACAACTCGAGATTCACACCGCGGCGGGGACGTTCGACGTGTTGGCCGCCGGATCGCCCGGCGGCCGCGAAGTGTTGCTGCTGCACGGGTTCCCTGAGGCCGCGGTCGAGTGGGAGTTCCAGCTCGAAGCGCTCGGCGGAGGAGGATGTCACGCCGTGGCGCCGGATCAGCGCGGGTATTCGCCAGGGGTGCGGCCGGAGCGGGCCGCCGAGTATCGACTCGAGGAACTGGTCGGCGATGTCGTGGCGATCGCCGACCAGCTCGGGTGGGAGCGGTTCGATCTGATCGGCCACGACTGCGGAGCCCTGGTGGGGTGGGCCGTTGCGGACCGGATGCCGGGGCGGGTCCGCACGTTCAGCGCGGTGTCGTATCCGCATCCCACCGCACTCGAGCACGCCATGGCCGAGGACGAGGACCAGGCACAGCGGGCACACCATCTGACGACGCTGCGCCAGCCTCGCACGACCGAGCGGATCCTCCTCGCGGACGACGGCGCCGGTCTGCGCAGGATCTTCGAATGGAAGGTGTCCGAGGAGCACGTCGAGGACTATGTGCGCCGGCTCGAGCAGCCTGGGGCGCTCACCGCGGCGCTCAACTGGTACCGCGCGATGCATCTCGCGGGCCCGATCGGACCGGTGAGCGTTCCCACCCTGTACGTGTGGGGCACCGAGGACGTGACCATAGGCTCCACCGCGGCGCTGGCCACGCAGAAATACGCATCGGGCCCGTACCGCTTCGAGATGCTCGAAGACGTCTCGCACTGGGTACCCGAAGAGGCGCCCGAGGCCCTGACCCGACTGCTCATGCGACACTTGCTCGCCCATCGTGCATAGATGTGCAGGTCGCGGCGCTAATCCGGGCGTTTCCCTGACATGACGCTCGACCAGGGTGAAAGCTGGAACCGGCCCGACGGACCCGAGCGAGGTGAAGAATATGGACGTCCACGAAATCAACCGAAGAACCATCGCTCAGTTCCGGGCGGGCGGCGACATCGATGGCATGCACCGCGACCGCTTGATCCTGCTGACCACGACGGGCCGTCGATCCGGCGCCGCGCACACCACCCCGATGATGTTCCATCACGACGGCGACCGCCTGTTGATCGTCGGGTCCAACGTCGGCGCCTCCACTCACCCCGACTGGTACCTGAATCTGGAGAAAAACCACCACGTCTTCGTCGAGGTGGGCGAGGAGGCGCGCGACGCGCTGGCCACCCCGCTCATCGGTGAAGACCGCGCGCGCACCTGGGCCATGCTCAAGCAGACCTACCCGTTCTTCGCCGAGCACGAGATGCGCACCGCCCGCATCATCCCGGTGGTAGCCCTGACCAAGGTATGACTCGGCACCGCATTGTGTATCGCCGCAACGCTATGCGCACACGGTCGCGAACGCCGACCAGAGCATCGGTGAGTGCTCGATCCTGCCTTCGTCGCGCCACGCGGCCAGCCGCGCGCGCTGCCATTCGGCGAGGGCGGTCACCGGGTCGGGCTGTTCGTGTGCGGCGTCGATGGCGCAGATGGCCTGTTGGAGCGGGTGGGCCTCCGGTGGTGCGCCCGCGATGCGCTGGAAGGCCAGATCGGTCGGCAGCGCCCACCTGCTCGCGGTAACCAACTCGGCGCCGCCGTTGATCATGGCGGCGGTCAGGCCGAGCGCTTCGCTGAAACGCAGGTCGCCGCCACTCTCGCACGCGATCAGCGCTACCCGGCTCGGTATCGGCCAAAGTGCCGGTCCAGCAACGGGTTCCGTGTCGAGCGTGTGCGTGCCGAGGAGTAGGTCCTTGGCCGAAAGCGGCCGGTGTGTGTGGGTAGGTGCGGCGAAGCCGACGGCATCGGCCGTGCAGGCCAGGTGAAGTTCGGCGTCCTCGCTCTGGCCGGATTCCGGGATCGCCGCGGTGACATGACCGACGTAGATCAGGCGGCTGGCGCCGTCGCTCAAGGCGGCGCCGAGCCAGGTGCGGTCGAGATCGGTCCGCCGGAAGACCTCGATCGGGTCGTGCGCCGCGGGCCGCAGCCGACCGGCCGCGGCATAGCCGGCCATGCGTTGCGCGAGTGGGGTGTCCGCGGTCATCCTGCCCAGCACCGAGCCGAGCGTCGAGTCGGCGCGGAACCCGGGGATTCGCGGATCGAGGACCGCGATGACCGGACCGGCGCGCGTTCGCGCCCAGCTGCGCGCGACCCTGGCCGGTGCCTGCACGATGCCCGCGGGAGCGAGGAGACTGACGTCCGCGATATCGATCAGCCGGATGTCGCGGTCCGGCGCGATCAGCTCCCACGGCACCTGGGCGACCCGGGGCGACGGTTGCAGCCGGATGTGCGGCCGTACGCCGCGTTGAGACAGCTCGTAGAGCTGAGCGGCGAGGCCGTAGGGCAGGAGAGCTCGGGAAAGCGCCTGTGCGACAAGGTACTCGTTCTCGTAACTGGCGAAAGCACCCGTGGTCAGCGCGCGTTCCAGGCCGCCGGGCTCGGCGGGCCGCGGAAGCGCGGCGGCCAGCATGCTCACGGCCTGCATGGCCGCTTCTTCGGGCAGCACGCTCGCGCCCCGAGGCGCGCTGTCGGCTACCCACCGCCACGACACGTACACGTCCCCTGCGTCCGCCATGCGGACGAGTACCGTCGGCCGCGTCATACCGTCAGCACCCGATCGTCCCGGATCACCCGGCCGTAGCGTTGTTCGGCGGCGGCGATGAACGGCGCCAGCGCGATCCGGCCCTCCGCGGCCAGCGCCAGGCGCGGCGGCGGCGCAACCGGCAGGCCCGCGCTCGCCGCGACACCGGCGAGGGCGGCGCCTAGCTGAAGTGCGGCGCTGCCCGGATGATCGCCGACATCCTCCGGCGGGTCGAGCAATTCGTAGGG
The DNA here is from genome assembly GCF_045207455.1 of Nocardia sp. NBC_00881. NCBI lineage: Bacteria > Bacillati > Actinomycetota > Actinomycetes > Mycobacteriales > Nocardiaceae > Nocardia > Nocardia sp. NBC_00881. The sequence continues at coordinate 5,546,003 of NZ_CP108798.1, read as the reverse complement.
AAGCCGGACCGGGTGGTCGCGCTTGGAGCGATCGACGTTCAAGGTGGTTCCCGCGCACTGCGTTTCGATCAGATCGGCAAGGAGCAGGCCGTTGCCCGACAGGTGGGCGAAGCGGAACGCCAACCGCATGGCGGGATCGGCGATCCGGCGGTTCCACTGCTCGCGCTGGCTGCCGTTCGGCAGGGTATAGCGCACGGCGTCGATGGCCAGCGCGGCAGGAACGGCAAGATGCACTCCCTGCGTAAGCAATTCGGCGGTCGGCGACTCGGTCGCGGCGATGGCGCCCTCCACCAGGGTCGCGTGCCAGAAATCGAGCTGGGCGCAGTGCAGGCCGAGACCGCGCTCGGCGTAGGTCACGAACGCCGCGGCCAGCAGTTCTTCGCACTCGGCAAGACGGCCGGTCTTGAAGGCGACCGTGGACAGCCGCATGTGGAGGTCGGCGGCGTCGAGCACGGCGCCGGACTCGACGAAATACGCCAGGCTTCGACGATAGAAGTCCTGCGCCACCTCGAGGTCGCCGCGGCCCTCCGCGAGGAATCCCATGGCCTTGAGCCCGACTCCGGCCCGATAACCGAGCCCGGCCCGCTCGAAATATTCCTGACTGGACCGCAGTGGCTGTTCCGCTTCGTCGTACCGCTCGTCGCGGACCAGCATGGTGGCGAGATTCTGTTCGGTCTCGGCGACGGCGTTGCGGTCGCCTGCCGCTTCGAACGCGGCCAGTGCCTGCTGTGCGAAGTCGACGGCCAGGTCGCGGCGGCCGGTCTCGAAATAGGTCGCTGCGAGGTTCATCAGCGGGTGCCCGGCCAGCTGCGGCGCGAAACGCAGTGCAGCGTCGAGTGATTCGGTGGCAAGCTCGGCGGCGTAGGCCCAGTTCTGACCATGCAGTGCGACCGCGGTCAGGGAAAGCAGACAGGCCACGCGTAGCACGCCGAGGTCGGTGTCGGTATTGTCCGCGAGCAGTGCCCGCGCCTGCTCCAGCGCTGCCTGCGCCTCGTCGAGTTCGCCGAGGTGCTGCAACGCTTGCGACATATTGACCAGTGCGTTCGGCCGCAATCGCGGCGCGTCCTGTGGCATTTCGGCCAGCGCCGAGCGGTACAGGGCGAGGGAGGCTGCGTGGTCGCCGAGTTCGTCGGCCATGCTTGCCGCGTTGATGACAGCGCCGAGCCGGATGTCGCCCGTGGTCTTAGCTGCGGCGTCCTCGAAGAGGCGTTTGGCCGCCGCCGCATCTCCGCGGGTGTACGCTTCCGCGCCCGCGGCCAGCAGTTCGCGACCATCGTCTGGAGTCTCGTCGGCCACGTCAGAAATCCGAATCCGAAGCGGCGGCGGCGATTTCGGCGAGCAAAGGAGCTTCGACGGGGTTGTCGGGCGCGTCGGCCGTGCGGCGCAGCCGCGCCGTGACCAGCTCGCGCACCTGCTCACGACGCGTAGCGGCGTCCGGCTCCGGCTCGTCCACGCCGACACCGGGCACGTAGATGTCCACGGTCACACCCGATTCCGCACCTGCCGGGGCCGTTGTCGAGGCGTTCCAGACTTCGCCGTCGCGAGTCAGGGGCAGCTCGGCGGCGTCGGTGGCGGTCCGGATCACAGCGTGCGGATGCAGGTGCGGCGGCATATCCGTGGGCGAGAGCGGCGCGGCGACCGCGTTCACTCGCACGATGGTGCTGCCCGCCTCGCGCACCACCGCCCAGGACACCGCGCGCTCGGAGGCATCGAGCAGACCGGGCGGGCATCGGCGCCAGTTCCACCCGCCGGTCCCTCTGGCCAGGACCAGTTCGCCATGCGCGGCGGTCGCGCGTCCTGCGGCCAACGCGTAGTCTTCGGCACGCGTCGCGACATCGGCGATCTCGCGCTCCTCGACCAGCCGCGCGTCCGCTCCGTCGACGATCAGCTCGCATTCCTCGCTCAACGCGGCGATCTCGTCCGCGAGCAGCTGGGCGTCGAGCGGCGCGATGCCGTCCAGGGTCGACGCGGGCCACCAGCGCGCCGCCCAGTGAGCGTAGCCGAGCCGCCATGCGCGCGCCGCGAGTTCCGGCAGCGCGGGCGCAGCGGTGAATTCCGTTTCGCCTCCACTGAATTCGTCCAGTGCGATGGCCACCTCCGCACCGAATACGGCCCAGATCCAGTCCTGGGCGAGCGTGCGGTCGTCGATCACCGCCGCCGGTGTGAAATGTCCGCCGAGCAGGCTCCAGGTCAGATGCCCGCCCGCCACCTCGAGCACCAGCACATCGATCCCGGCCGCGCTGTCCAGCACCGTCGGCGCACCGTCCGGCCCGATGATCCACAGGCCGTCTCGATGCCGGATGCGTACGGTCGCGCTCATCAGCTCGCCCTCGATTCCGCCGCGTCCGGTTCACCGGCGTCCGCCCGCACACTGAGGGCCTGTTTGACCCGCGTTCGATGGTCCAGAATGACCGAGCGCGCCACGCCGTCGAGCAGATCCCACAGTTCGTCCGGATCGTAGATCGCGAACTCCCGGACATCCCTGCCGTGCAGACGAACCCACAGCCGTCGCAGGTATGGCCGCCATGGCGTGGTCAGCTCGGCGGCGACGGCCGCGAGCGGTCCGGTGGGCGCTCGGGCGTCGTCGTCCGCACACACCACCAGCCGCCGCGCCCGCAGCACGTATGCCTCCCGCTGCCAACGACTGTTGACCACCTGATGCGCCGCGGTCCGTACTATGCCGGAATCGGTTTCGGCCAGGCGCAGATGCCGGTCGCCCGACGGCCGCTGCTTCCGGTGATCGATCGGCACCAGGCCGACCGCCAGCTCTGTCCCCGCCGTGGCCGCGACGCGCAGCGACTCGTCGAGCAGTGCCCACGGTGCACAACTCCTGGCGATCTCGGCGGCGACCAGCTCCGGGATCGGCGGCAGCTCGGCGCGGTCGCTGGATGCCTGCAGGACGGTGAACACGCGCTCGTAGACGGTGCGGTCGAACGGCAGTCCCAACGTGGATTTCGAGGCGGAGGCTCCGATCGCGGGCTGTCGTGGCACCGGATGTGTGGTGAGGCCGAGTTTCCCTGCCGAGTACCCGGCTTCGATCTGCCACAACCGAATTCCAGTGTGCGTTCCGGCATGCCTGGCGACGAGACCATCCAGCACGGGCTGCCCGTCGCCCGCGTCTCGGCCGAGCCGCGCGGCGGCGCAGGCATTCAGCAGGTCACGCATCTGCGCCGCATGATTGCCGTTCGCCGGGCCGGTCAACGGCCGCCGCCGCCACGCGATGTCGAGCAGCTCGGTCAACTCCCGCTCCCGCGTGTGGTCGGCCAGGTATGTCTTCAGCGCCTGCGTAGTGCGGCCCGCGGCGTACTCGTGGATATCGCGCAGCGTGGCCTCCGCGACGGCACGCGCCCGCGCCACCTTCGGCATGCCGGAGGTGGTCGCCAGCTCGAAGCAGCGCTGGAAGTACAGATCCTGCGGATGCCCCTCGGTGATCCGCAACGCCCGCCGGACCTGCTTGAGCACCGTGAACCAGGCCGCCGTGGCGCGCAGCACGTCGGCCGCCGCCTGAACACGCGCCTCCAGCAGTACAGCACCGTCGGCCGTAAGGATGGCGCCCGCGCACAGCGGATGCTGCACGGGGCGGATCACCAGCGGGTCGAGCACGAGCTTCACGGTGCGACGCAACGGACCGCCGTGCGGGCCACTGAGCGGTTCTACGCCCTCGATCCTGCGCCACACCTCGTCGAGCACCATGGCGCGCGGTCGTCGCATTCGACCAGGTTAGCTGTGCCGGCACCCGTCGTACCTGCCCACCCACACCCCGCCATCCAGCAGGAGGAGGTGGCGCGGGAATTCGGCGACGAGGTGCAGCCGTTGGCGTGGATGCGCACCGAACGTGCCAACCGGCTCACCGGGATTCGCGTTGAGTTTCGACTACCTCGTTGGCGCGTCGTCTCGGAACATTTCAGACAACTGTGCCAGAACTTCTGGTCGAGGTAGTTGGAAAGTCTCTGTTCTGTGGGGTTCGTCGGTTTTGGGCTGGTCCGCGCGGTGCCTGTCGAGCACAGGATCGGATGGTGCGTTCGTGTGCGAGGTATCTTCATAGGGGCGGAGGGACTCGGCGAGGATTTGCGCGTCCTCGATGTCCACCGGCGCACTGGAGTCACCCAGCCAACCGACGAACCATCGCTGCGCGCCGGTATGGACTACAGCGGCATACACTTCTCCGGTCAGTAGGGGAGTATCGGGACCGAAGTCGAGACGGAAGAAGACCGAGCGGCCGTTTATTCCAGGGCCGCTCAGTGCACGGGTCTCGATGTCGGCGCATCGGCTGGGGGCGGGGAAGATCGTTGTGAGGTTGTTCGCGATATGTTCGGCCAGGGCATCATCATGTTGGGCGAGTGGGGAATCGGTGCAGTTGCCGATGAGGATCAGTCCGGCAACGTACTTATGCCACAACACGGCGTGTCCTACGGGCCGTAGCGATGGCGTGATCAGCGTCCAGTCGGATGGAACGACGAAACTGAGGTAGGTTTCGATGTCCACGATCCGATCAGGGACACACAACCTGGGTGTCAACTTCTGAAGGTACTGAGGTTTTGATGCGGGCCGAGTGCCTTCAACACCGTCCGAGGACGACCTCCAGCGGCGGGTGTAGCGTAGGCGCGCCTCGGCGGACCACGACAATGGGTGGTCGGGTCCGAGGACATGGAAACAGTCGGTCAGCGTTTTCTCGTAGAGGTCGAGTGCCCTGCCATGTTCATGGGCAACCCAGTAAGCGTCGGCCAGGACGAGACGCGCAGCAAAAGTTCGGGGATGCCGATCGCCCAGAGTTCGACAACTAGTGACCACCTCGTCCTCGTGCGATGCGATATCCCGCAGCGGAGCCAATGCTCCGAGAAGGGTGAGTTCAGCGATGTGCGTCCGCTGTCGGCGGAACACGGCTATGAGCCAGGTTGTCGCGCCGATAGCAGCGATAACACCGAACCCCAACCATGGCACCTCACCGCGAAGGCTCGCGATGCCGGCGAACGTGCCCACAGTTGTGATCCCAGCACCGGCCTTGGCGACTCGACCCCATAGCAGGGCTGCCGGAACATTCTCGATAGTGCCTGGTCTCAACTGCCCCTAGCTTCCGTAGCATCCAACACTTCTGTGACCTCGGCTTGGTGACCGGGGTACATGGAGTGGTCCATCCGAGGTGAGAGTCGGTTATCGGTGGATGCACCACGGTCATGGCCCGCCGATGGTGCCTGCCGCCGGTTCCCGGCGCGGCGGTCGGGCAGCAGCGACGTTATCGGTGCGGAGAAGATACGATCTGCGATCGGTATCGCGTTTGCCGCACTGCGCACGACCAGCGCAAATGACAGGGTGATTGGAATGGGCGGGCCAATCATGGCGCCGGCGACGAAACCGTCCAGATTGCCGTATTGGGCGTCGCGAACCAGGCCGAGGAGCATGGCGGTCAACGGGGTCAGAGCGGCGCCGATCATCATCCAGCGCCACAGCTGTTCCTGCACTGGGAACCCAGCGCGGCGGGCCCGATAGACCCCGATCGCGCAGATCGATAGGTAGCCCCAGGCCGGGACAAGATGGATACCCAGGAGATCAGCGGGAACCATTTCGAGCAGCGGCTGGTAGCGCATCGCGAAAAGTATCGAGCCGACGATTGCCACGATGACGAGTGCCAGGTATACCGTTGGCCCGCATAGCTTTTCGGCGCCGGCGCCGCGGTCACGATGGGTGCGCATGAAGGCGACGGCCCCGCCGGCTGGAGCGATCACCCCGAGCATGATCGACCCGGCACCGAGATTGGTCAGCAAACGGTATTCCGGCAGCAGTGGAGCTAGGAAAGTCCACAGCACCCGCAGTAGCGGGGCGGTCATCATCATCGCGATGTGGTATCCCATCCAGGCCCGATGGGTGAGGACATCGCCACGCCGGATTGCTCGCAGCGCCACCCCACCGGTGAACAGTGTCCCCAGCGCCAGCACCCACAGCTGCAAATCGAATGCGGTGAATCCGGGGTAGTCTGCGGGCGCGCGCAGCAACAGAAAACCGATGGCGGTGCCCATACTGGCGGTCATCAGCGTGAAATACACACGGCCGCACCACCGATGCACGGCCGGGCGTCGTGTCCGCAGTCGGTGAGAGAATTGCGGCCATGCCATCGTCAGCGCCAGCGCGGCGAGCGAGGTGTGCAGCAACATCACTACCCGATGATCGGTGTAGTCGTTTGCCCGTGCCCACTGGACCGAGTACTGCCCGACCGCATACTCATTGCCGCCGACGGCGCTGGTGATAGCATCTTGTAGCCGTGGCGCGCTTGGCACGAAGAAGTGCCACATATAGCTGAACGCTAGAGGCGCATATAGCAGGCCGATCGCAGCGACAGCCCAGTAGAGAATTGTGCCCAGCCCCCTATCCGGCCGTGCACGGCCGGACACAGAGGTATGTTCCGTAATCGAGCCGAGAGTTCGCGGACCTCGATTCTGTTCTGTCATTCTGGAACCAGAGTCCTTTGGTGCCGCCATCTCTTATCACTTCTCGTGTCGCCGGTATCCCTTCACTGTCTGTTCAGTCGCAGCGGATGGCCGGTTCGTCGGTCGGTGTATCTGCTGCACTGCATGACTGCGAGCATGATCGTTTGTCTGCGCCACCACATCCGTAACCCATAGGTGGGCGGAAAGCAGCTTGCGGTGGCAATGTCAGCCGGTCCATCGGAATCGCTATGTCTTCGGTTATGGTCGATAACGATGGTCGTCAGTGCTCGGCGGCGGTCGCCGCCGCGATTGAGCCCGTGTGCACCGTGTTTGCCGATGATGCCGGGACCGGGCAGGTTCCGGCTAACGCTGCGAAGGCAGCCTCGGACCGTACTCGCCGGATGCGATCAGGCGATGCTTTTTGATACTGCTATCACAGTGCGGTGATCTCGCCTGCCCTCGTGGCTTATCGCCCAAACTATGCGCCTGACGTAGACAAAGGCTGCCGATACAGCAAAGCTGACGACATGGGGCAACCACGAGTTGCACTCGAGATGGAACAGGTTCGTGAGTATCGGATCGGCGATAGAGCCCAGCACCGCCGTACCGATCGCCACCGAAAATATTCCCGATAGCAGCACTTCCCAGAACGTCCGCAGAGTATCGAACGCCTTCTTCACCCAGTCACCCCACCAGCGGCCTATGTCGGGATCATCATGGCTGCGCAGACCGCGGTGCAACGAGCAGCCGTCAAGTTCACAACACCAGATGATAGGCCAGAGTGATCAACCTCGGTGCCGTCGAGCCGCCGGCCGGTGTTCTGAACCGGCAGTAGAGGCCGCGGGAAACCTGGGATCGGTAGGGAGCGAACCGCTCTTAGGTTTCTTGCATCGGCTCCACACCGGGGGCCGAACGAAACAAAAAGGCCGGGGCGTCGCCCCCCGAACCACGAGGACACATCATGAACGCCACTTCGGTCCGCATCTCCTCCCTCGCTCTCGTCGCGTCCGCCGCCGTCGCACTGTTCGTCACCGGGTGCAGCGACGACTCCGGCAACTCCCCCGTCGCGCCCGTGCCCTCTTCGGCCAAGGCGGGTCCGGCCGCCCCGGCAGGCAAGTCGATCGCGTCGGTGGACGGCAAGGCCTTCGATGCGAAGTTCACTACCACCTGCGCCAAGCAGGGCGGGATGTTGGCGCTCGCGCTGACCGATACCGAAAACGGCTCCTACGGCAACCTTTCGGTGAGCGCGACCATCACCGACGCCGACACCGTGCAGGCGGTCGCGATCGCGGGCAGCAAGGGCGGTGACAACGGGCTGCCCTACGCGGTCGGCTTCGGCAATGGCATGCCGGGCGGCTCGGCGAAGGTCGTCAAGGACGGCAACACCTACAAGGTCACGGGCGAGGGCATCGGTGGCCCCGATCTGGCCAACCCGCTGGCCGGTCCGAAGTCGTCGAAGTTCGACATCACCTTCGCCTGCTCGACCATCGTCGGCGCCTGACTCTCTTCCATGTCCCTCTCACTCCGCGCCGTCATCCCGGTCGCTTCGCCGGGATGACGGCGCGCGATCGACCCGAACACATCGAACTACCGAGGAACGAACATCATGAAAAAGATCCGGTTAGTCGCCTCGGCTCTCGCGGCCCTGATGGTCGGCTATTACGTCTACCACGCCGTGACCTACGTCCCGACGAGCGAATACGAACCCCCCGGAATGGGCTGGCTCGGCTTCGAGATGGCGTTGCCGATCCTCGCGTCGACCCTGATCGTGCTGGTCTTCGCGTTCACTGGTGAAGGCATCGTCGCCGCCTTCACCGGCCACAACAGCGCGGGATTCCGCGACGGCCTGACCGGCCTCGGCACCGTCGAATCGTTCGCACAGACCGGGCTGACGCTCAACGATCAGCCGCAGATCCGCATCGAATTCCGCGTCGAGGGCGCGGACGGCAAGTTCTTCCACTCCAGCGCGAAGATCATCGTTCCACTCACCCAGCTCGCGCTGCTGCGGCCCGGTGTAGTGCTTCCGGTGCGCTACCTGCCGGAGCGGACCGACAAGGTCGAGGTCGATCTGTCCGGCGACGCGTCCGCGGCGCAGCGGGCGATGAACGAGTCGCTGATCCGCAAGGGCATCACCACCCAGCACAAGCTCGACATCGCCGAGCGTGGAATCGCCACCCAGGCGGTGGTGCGGTCGCTGTCGGTCACTGGCACGATTCGCGACGGCCACTCCGAAGTCGAGCTCGGTTTGGTGGTCACCCGGCCGGACGGGTCGGCCTTCGCTACCCGGGTGACGAAATTCCTCGCGCCGGACAGTGTCGGACAAGTGCAGGTCGGGCGCGTCCTGCGGGTGCACTACCTGCCCGAGAACGAGAGCGAGGTCGTCATCGCCCTCCCAGTCAATGCCTGATGGGCACAGCCGGACGAAATTCGTCCGCGGCCCCACGCCGGGCCATGCAGGTCGTGAGCATGCTGGCCGCCGCCAGCCGCCACAGCGAATGTCGCGTCGGTTCGAGATTGTCGAACGACGCGGCATTCGTTTTTGCTTTCCGGTGGCCAGGCAATTCAAGGGTTGCCGAGTTGGGCGGCTGTTCACCTTGGCGTCTTTTCCGGATTGTCCGGATGGTCTACCGTGCGGGTCGTCGGTCCAACCCAGGAGTCGCCGTGAGTCTTCAGCCACTCGCCCTCTTCGTGCAGCACGACGGCAAGTCGTCGCGCGCCGCCGTGACGTGTGAATACAAGTGCGCGAACGCGTGCTTCCACGAGGCGCCGAACACCTCCGCCGGTGCGTACTTCGGTGACATCGTCGGCTCGCTGAACCGGCGCGGGTTGATCAAGGGCGGCGCGGCCGCCGTGCTCGCGGTCGGCGCGGGCAGCGCCCTCGCGGCCTGCGGCGACGACAGCGAGCCCGCCGCGGCGGTGTCCACCTCGCCTGCGGGTCCGCCGGGAACCGGGACCGACTTCACGGCCGTCGCACCGAACAAGGAAGACGCCGTGGTGATTCCGGACGGCTACGAGCAGTCCGTCGTAATCCGCTGGGGCGATCCGTTGTTCGCCGACGCGCCCGCGTTCGACTTCGACAAGCAGACCGCCGCTGCGCAGGCCAAGCAGTTCGGCTACAACAACGACTTCGCCGCCCTGCTGCCGATCGAGGGTGTAGCGAACAGCTATCTGCTGGTGGTCAACCATGAGTACACCACCTCCCCGCACATGTTCCGCGGCTACAACAGGGACGCACCGACCGACGAGCAGATCGCGATCACCATGGCCGCGCACGGCCTGACCGTGGTCGAGGTGAAGGGCGAATCGGGGTCGGGCAAGCTGGTTCCAGCTTTCGGCAAGTACAACCGCAGGATCACCGCGACAACCGAGTTCGAGCTGACGGGTCCCGCCGCGGGCAGCGACTTCGTCAAGACCTCGGCCGACCCGACGGGTACCAAGGTGCTCGGTACCTTCGCCAATTGTTCTGGCGGTCTTACCCCTTGGGGCACAGTGCTTTCCGGCGAGGAAAACTTCAACGCATACTTCGCCAACGGCGCCAAGGTGACCGAATCCGCCGCCACGGCGCGACTGAAACGGTACGGCGTCGCCGCGGGCAAGACCGTCAACCAGTGGGAGCGGGCGGACAAGCGTTTCGATCTGGCGCAGGAACCCAATGAGGCCAACCGATTCGGCTATGTCATCGAGGTCGATCCGTGGGATCCGACCTCGACGCCGATCAAGCACACGGCGATGGGACGGCTCAAGCACGAGGGCGCCACCATTTACGTTACGAAGAACGGCGATGTCGTCTCCTACACCGGCGATGACGAAAAGTTCGACTACATGTACAAATTCGTGTCATCGCGCAAGATCCAGCCGGGCACCGGCGCCGCGAGCATGCGGCACAACCTGACCATCCTGGACGCGGGCACACTGTATGCCGCGAAGCTCGACGGCGACCACGCGGACAAGATCGACGGCACCGGAAGCAAGCCGTCGGACAAGGGTTTCACCGGGACCGGCCAGTGGATTCCGCTGCTCGAGACGGGCGCGGATGGCAAAGGCACGTCGCTGGTCGAGGGCATGAGTGCCGAAGAGGTAGCGGTGTTCACCCGGCTGGCCGCGGACAAGGTCGGTGCGACCAAGATGGACCGCCCGGAGGACTTCGAGGCCAACCCCTACACCGGCAAGGTGTACGTCGCGCTGACCAACAATGACAACCGGGGCGCGGCGGGCAAGCAGGGCCCGGACGAGGCGAACCCGCGCAATCTGAACAAGAACGGCCAGGTCCTGGAGATCGCCGACAACCACACCGGCACCACGTTCACCTGGTCGCTCCTGCTGGTCTGCGGCGATCCCGCGGCCGCGGACACCTATTTCGCCGGATACGACAAGGCCGAGGTCAGCCCGATCTCCTGCCCCGACAACCTGGCCTTCGACCCATACGGCAACCTGTGGATCTCCACCGACGGCAACGCGCTGAAGTCGAATGACGGGTTGTTCTCGGTCGTCCTCGACGGCCCGAACCGCGGCGCGACCAAACAGTTCCTTACCGTCCCCCGCGGCGCGGAGACCTGCGGCCCGGTGGTCACCGAGTCGCGGGTCATCGTGTGCGTGCAGCACCCAGGCGAGGCCGACGACGCGAGCCCGGAAAATCCGCTCTCGCACTGGCCGGACGGCGGAGCCGCTCAGCCGCGCCCGTCAGTCGCGGTGGTGTGGAAGAAGAACGGCGGTCGAGTGGGCACCTGAGACCGGAGGGGCGCCCTGTACTTTACCGGGCTCCCGGTAGTAATCGCCGAAAAAGCTTTGGGCCTCTTCACTGATGCGGTCAGAGATCTCGTCGCACCACATGGCATTCCTTAAGGGATGCTCAGAAGTTCAACGCAGCCTTGCGACTCGAAGGTGCGAGCGAGGATAACTTGTCTATGGCGACAGACGACGCGGGCAACCGACTCGATGACTGGCTGCACATGAGTAGCGTCCTGAAGTCTATGGCGGGCGACCTGGTGCCCGAACTTGACGATGTTACCTTCGACATGTCGATCGACGCATTGCGCCAGCTGGATGAATACATCGTCGACTGCGGCTATCCGAGCTGGTCTGGAGAAGACGGGAGCCCCGCCCAGATCATCGCCAGACATCTCGGCGACACGCTGATCCGAGTGGCAGGCGGGTCGTGGGAATGGGATCCGGAGGCCGATCCAGTCTACTTTCCCGAGGGACTGCCGTTCGTTTTGCCGGACCCCTCGGTCGACTTGGCACCGTTTTCACCGAAGCAGGCGATCAGCGACGCGTACCGGGCCAACGACGGTATCCAGTTCGCCGGGCTCTATCGGCGCTGGGAACGCGCAGCGAAACAGGCGAGCAAGAATCGGCCGCGGAAGCCTTCAACGAAACGAGCGACCAAGAGTCGGCCGCCGTGGTGGCATCGCAGTATGTCAGACGGCCTGGTCTCCTGGGTGCAGGGGCGCATCGACGCTTTCCCGGAGTGGGTGGAAACCTGGTCACCGGAGCAAGAATGGGACTTCTCACCTGATTCGCTGTCGGCATTGGAACAGCTGGTACGCCAGACCACACCGACCGAAAAGGTGCTGAACTGGGATGATTCCTACGACGATTTCAGGGAGGGCGCGGTCTGGTACTGCGGTGAAATTTTCCGTCGGGGGATCAATGGACGATGGACCGGAATTCCCAGCAATCCCTGCATCGAGCCTCTTGGGCAACAGAAACGGACCGACCCGAGGCAAGACACCAGGTGCACGCCCGGCGACGCACTGGTCATCGCACTCCAGGAACCGGGATACCTGACTGCGCACTACGCCAATTGTGTCGATGTCGGAGCCTGGGTGTCCAAGCAAGAATTGGAGTTTCCGGCCTGGATTGCCCGCTATGGGACCGGCTTTACTTGGGATTTTTCGGTCGTGTCACTCGATTCGCTGGCACTGGTGCTGTTTCGGAACTTCGCCGCCGCGAGAGACCTGGAAGCCCCGGAGAACAGGGAATTCAGTGAAGGCGCGGTCTGGTACCTGGGCGAGGCCGTGCGCCGCTACGAGCCGCCGCACTGGAGGTGGTGCTACCGCGAAAACGAGCACCCCATCCGCCGCTTCCAACTGTGGTCGCCGTATGACACGGCTGAAAAGTTCAGCCCGTATGTCCTTCTGGACGGCATGCTGAGACGTGGCAATCCCCTGGAACTACGACGGGTGCTGCCCGGTGCGAAGGTGCAGGACAAAGATCATCACCGGCCGGACCTCGATGTAGCGGGCGTCGATGGCTGGGCCTGGACCGGTCGCGACTGGGTGCAGCAGAGGGATGCCTGGGTGAACTCGATCGCGAGGTTGCTCGAAAACCTCAGGACAACCTACCTGCCTCGCGACATCGTGTTGGACTTCTCGTCCGAATCGCTGCGACGGGTGGCGGAGGTCGCGGTGGACCATCCAGGCGAACAGCCGGGGTTCCTCGAGGGAGTAGCGGCATATCTGGGGGAGATGCTGCGACGAGCCGGACGCGGCCGCTGGACCTGGATGGACAAGCCGATGCTCGACTTCGGGGGCATCGACAAGGTGTCACCGATGGAGTTGGTGCGATTCGCGCGGGAAATGCGAGACGCGCGCATGCTGACCCGGGTCTACGAGACCCGGCACCGGACTATCAGCACCGACTGGCCGACGAATCATTCGATACCCGACATCAGACCGCGTCCGACAACGCCGAGACTCTGCGACAGGTGGTTGGCCGAGCGAGAAGGGGAGTTCCCGGACTGGGTTGTCCATTTCGGCTCGGGCTACAGCTGGGGCTTCTCCCGGGACTCGCTGGATGCGTTGGCGGAAGTCGTGTTACGCGTGGTGTCGGGGCGCCAGGACCCGTTCGACGCTATCGAGTACGCGATGCTGTTGGATGGCGCGACATGGTACTTGGGCGAGATCATGCGTCGCGTCAAACCGTCGATATGGGACGACAACCTGCAGCTGAGCGACCTCCAACGGGTCCGGCGCGACGGCCCGTACTGCCCGGCCCAGAATTTGCGCAAGATGCTGCACCACGGCGATCCCACGATCTTGCGACGCGAGCACGATCGGTGGGCGTTGGACGAGATGCGTGCGCGGGTGAAGGAGGTCACCAGGTGGCGTGAGAGCCGGCGGGGTAGTCGGAAACAGCCGGATACCGTGCATCTCGCATCGTGGACAGCCACTTGCGAGCAACGTTTTCCGACCTGGGTCGAGCGCCACGGGGGTGGTTTTACCTGGGATTTCTCCCCGGAGTCGCTCGACTCGCTGGACGTGGTGATCCGCCGGACCACCCGCACGCCGTCGGACCTCCTGATAGACGGGCAGAACGCAGCGTTCCTGAACGGCGCCGCCTGGTATCTCGGTGAGGTGCTGTGCCGAGGCAAGGATATGCACTGGCACTACAACGGTCGCTGGATGATGGATTGCTATGTCAAAAAAGAGGATTCCAAAATATGGCACACACCTGCCATCGAACTGACCCAGGTATTCGAGAACTTCGGCCAAGGCGTGCTCCGACGACTGGTGTTCGGCGGTGAGGCGACGAGTCCCACCGATGGCGCGGCGATCGTCCAGCCGGATCGCATGAGCCAGTGGCTGTCCGAACGCCTCGCCGCCTTCGCGGGCTGGACAGCCGAGTACGCGCCGGATGGTCGGTGGGACTTCTCGCGGGACTCGCTGATCATGGTGGAAGAACTGGTGCACCGGGTCACGCCAACTGTGCAGCAACTGAACGCACCGGTCAACAGCCGATTCCACGACGGCGCCACCTGGTACATCGGCGAAACCTTCCGCCGCGGGCTGGGCGGTCGATGGAGCCTACAGCGGACCAAACGCAACGTTCCGCACCTGGTGAATCTCGGCCCCACACGCACGAAAACCGCGCCGGTCATTCTGCTCGAGGTCTCGCTCGAACAGCAGCCCACACCCCGCACACTCCTCCGAAATCACTTCGACAACATCGCTCGCGGCCACGTCGCTCACTAACGGAGCCGACCACCAACCCGCCTGCACAGCTCGAACCCCACGGCGAGGAACCTGCCTGCCGGGGGGCGTACTGTGGAAACAATGGCGTGATGCGGTGTGGGCCCCTGCGGATACTGGGCCCGCGTGGCGGATTACGGGCCGTTCATCAGCGCCGCACCCGCTGGAGGACTTCCTCCGGCGGACGCTGCGGCAGGGCCGTGGTCGCGGAGTCGAACTTCGTTGGATTTTCGGCGAGTCCGGAACCCCAGCTCCTGAGAAGCGGAACGGGCCCGAACTGCTTCGGTGTCCGATCGCCGACGGATCAGTCTTCGTCGAAAACGAGGATCGTGACAACGACCCCGCTGCCTACGCCGATCACCATCGTGTCGAACACGTGCCGTGTCACCGGGTTCCAGCCGCCGGTGCCGTCAGTGTTACTCCACCAGCGGCTTCCATGGCCGAGGAGACGGACCAGCGAACCGAACACCTCAGCTGCCTTGACCCGGTCATAGCGTCCGCGCGAGCCGTAGGCGAGCGTGGTCGAGGCGATGCCGATCAGCCGGTGCACAGCGCCATCCCCATCGATCTCGGCGAGGCGGTCAGCGAGTTCCGCAGAGGATTCCGGAACGTTGACGGACACGTTGGGATACCAGCGCTCGAGAACACCGAGACCTTCGATCAGGTCGAACACATCACGTGGCATCCGCGCTGCATCGCCGAGATTCGCCCACGCGTGCATCTCCCCATTGCCGAGCGGTCCGCTCGAGCCGGACAGCAAAGCGCGGATGCGGTCAAGGCGATCGCCGACCGGCAGAATGTCGGAAGTCACGCCGCCCAGCTTCGCACGGCTGGTATTTCGACGCCCCAGCCGCATAGGACGCGCAACGTCGCTCGCCGAGTCAGCTGCCTACCGCCGGATTTCCGGCGGATGCGCCCCTACCCCCTTCTCCTGGGAGAGTCGAGGAGGTAGCTGCCGCCGAGTTGCGCGGCCTAGTCCAGAAAGTGTTGGTGCAAAGGGCGTGCTGACGGTTGGTGCCGTCCTGGGGTGTGCCGGGTGTGGCCAGTGGGTGGTGGCGGCACTGACTCGCCAGTTGGGGGATCTCGCCTGGGGTTGCGGTAGAACTCGTCGAAAATCCAACGGTGTTCGGCATACGCTCTGATCAGGGCATGATCATCGGCAGTCGACAGAGTCCGCATCAGATGCGAGAAAGTCGCGTCAGATGCGAGTCCGCGCCAAGACGGTGTCCGGAGACCTCGGTTCGCGAGACATCTTCAGCGGCAGGATATTTCCGCATGTCGAACCTGTAATGCCTGCCGTCGAAACGTGTTTCGCGACCGACTCCTCGGTATCCCGTGCGTAGGCCCATATCTGTCCAGAATTCCGGCCGATGCTATGGCGACCCCCGGGCTGCCGCTCGCGAGGGCAGCGGTTCGCGGCGCTTTGTCATATCCGGGCAATTCGGACAGTATGGACGTGCCCTGCTCCCCGCAGGGATGACAAACACCAACTGACCCTGAACATCGGCCTGGACGATGAGATACCTTCTCTCCCATCTCATTTCTCGACTGTGCGCTTGGGAAGCCTTGCACCGTCTTGTGGCTGCTGCTGGGAATCGATACCAAGCCGACCAGTCGGAGTGGTCACGCCCGGCCGATCCGTATCGAGTGAGGATATTCCGATGACCCGAGACAGTCGCTACGGACATACGCGACGAATTCTTACGCGTGTTGTCATCGCGTCGGCAATAGTCGTGACTCCGGTTACCAGCGTCGCAGTTCCCGCCCTCGCCGAGCCACTGGCGCTTACGCCAGCAGACGAGTTCGCCAGCAGACGAGTTCGACGCTGCCGACCGCGGGGACAGGGGGCGCGGAGATTGGGACCGCGGGGACAGGGGGCGCGGAGATTGGGACCGCGGGGATAGGGGGCGCGGAGATCGGGACCGGGGGCGCGGAGATTGGGACCGCGGCGACTGGGGCAGCGGCCGGGGTAGGTCCGGAGGGTTTCTTCCCTTGCCGGGGACCGGAAGCGCGTTCTGAACACGCAGGGGCCAATGGCCCGGTTGCCGCGTTGCGATCTCGACTTCGTCGGTGACGTTGCTGGAGAGCAGCCTCACGGTCATGGCGATTGCCATGTCGACCGAGTCGGGCTCCGCACCGCTTGGCTAATGCCAACCTTCCGGGAGCTGGCCCCAGGGGAAGAGATTCCCCCACCCTGGGATGTTTCCCCGTCCAGGAAAGTCTGCCGAACCGGAGCCGGGGAAGCCTTGCCCCCCGAAGCAGTTGCCGGACTCACACTTCCACGGGTCGGCTGATGCGGGGCCGGCAGCGAACGTGGTGCCGACCAACACTGAACCAGAGATGGTCGCAGCGGCGATCATCCCTGTTGCTAGGCGCTTCGCACTCATAACGCGAGCCTGCATCGGCGAATTGGGGTGCGGGCGTCGGTGCAGCCATAGCAGGCACCACCGCCGTCAATCGTGGCGGACACGTGTGACCTTGGGTTTCGGGTACCCGGGCAACGGTGAGTCCTAGCATCCCTTCTGTCACGAGCGGCCGTCACGGCGCTGGTGGCCCGCATGAGAACGGCTTACCCCTGGTCCTGCTCGGCATCCTGCGGCTAGGCAGGGCCAGGGGTGGTCGCCGATGCGATTCCCGGTGTCCACGCCGGTGTTGGTCAGGCACGCCCAACGACCACAGCGGCGGAACCGGGCGGGTCTTCACGCGTGACGGTGGCTGGTCGGCCGGCAGCCGCACTAGCGGCGGCGAAGCCACGGTCAGCAGGTGCGCGCTGAGCCGCGCTCTGCGCTGGTGCGGGCTCGGGTAGGTCGGCAGGCGCTTGTAAATCGTTCCGACACAGCCTCGGCGCCAAGTTGAGGTACGGGCCAACATCACACCGGGAGACGACGCGGGAGCGTCAGGCTGAGGTGCCGTTCGCGTCATTCTGACGCTGTGCGGCTGGGTTCATGACCTTTCTGATCCGTGGTCGGGAATCCCGTACCTGCCGGTCAGCAGTCGGTGGCCGTGTGCGGCGCGCAACTGCTGGGGGTCCTATAACGGCATGATGTCGGCGGCTTGCGGGCCCTTGGGGCCAACCTTGACTTCGAACATGACCCTCTCGTTCTCTTTCAGCGTTTTTAATCCAACGATCTGGATCTCGCTGAAATGAACGAACAGGTCCTCACCACCACTGTCGGGTGTGATGAATCCGTAGCCCTTCTCGTCGTTGAACCACTTCACCGTGCCGGTCTCCATAGCCTCTCCTAGGGATGTCGACAAGACTCAACGGCCGGACTCGCGCAACGAACTGCCTGATCACACTACAGCGGGCCGGCCCTCTCCTACGGTCACCACGGGCTGGCCGGACGTGGCGGCGGTGCTGAGTTCGGGCAGGTACTTGTAGATCGTCGAGCGGGAGACCCCCAGCAGCCGCGCGACCGAGGACACCGTTTCTTCCGGGCGGGTGAGGATGGCGCGGGCCTGGCGGATCTGCTCGGCAGTCATCGCCGTTCAGCGATGCCCGAAGTGCCTTCAGCTGGGGCGATGTGCTAGGCGACACGAAAATGTCAGAGCTCTGACCTGCGGATACGACAGTCGTGTCAGTAGGCGACACGGTTTGGCGAGCGGTGATGGTTCCCCCAGCGGCCAGGCAAGCCGATAGTGCAGCCGAGGAATCGCGGAGAGCCGATAAAGGATTACCTGTCATGAGTCGCGATACTGTAGCAGTCGCCGGATCATATAATTGTTTGTTTTATTCCGCTGCGATCCGAATGGCAACACAATGTATTACCGAGCTGCGCTGGGTAATACATAGATAGACCGGTATCAGGCGCCGAGTGCAGCCGCTGGTGGCGCCGTACGTCATGGCGATCAACACTTCTGCTCGTGGTCGGCTCGACCTCGGGCGGCAATGATCTGGCCAACATACACAGCTTATCGCGCCAATCGCGGCTACGGCTCCGACCCCGGGCAAAATTATGGAGCGTAACGAATTACGGCCATGTCGGGCAGGCTTTTAACGCACAGCTGTTCGCATCGCTCCGATCCGGTATGCGCGCGACTCGCTGCCGTGGTCTCTGTAGATCCAGGGATCGACTCCGATGGTGAGCTATTATGCAGCAACATTGGTTCGCTTGCGCCGTGAATGGAGGCAAGGACATGGCTGTCGGTACATTCATCTACCAGAATTCCTCAGGCTACTCCGACCGTATCAACGATCCTGACGAGTATCGAACCTACAATATCTACATCGGGAACGGGTCGATTGAAAACAAAACCAACGCCACCGTACGTCTGTATACCGGGACGGATGGCCGCGGTGACTCCGATTACCTGAATCCCAACACCAGCACGTACCTCACGAGGAGCTATTTGAGTTGCGTGTTCACATCTTGACCTCCACCTTTCGCCCGGCTGGTGTGCTGGTCTATGGGCCGGGCCATGTGACGTAGCAATAGTGAACTTCGCCTCAGGTGTCCGAGGTGTCCTGGTCCTGCGGTGCAACGACGAAGGTGTCCTGCCCGTCCGGGTCCCGTCCGGTGTCGAGGATCTTGTCGTCCAAGAAGGCGGCGGCCTGCTGGTCCAGGAAGATCCGTGATCCTTCGGCAGTCAGGACCTGGTCTTGCTCGGCCGGTGCGGCGGCAACCGCGAGCTGCAGCGTCTGCGCGCCGTCCGCCGTGAAGATTCGCAGCCCGGCATCCTCCGGCGTCCCCTCCGAGGACGTGATACTGCGAACGACCTCGATAGCAGTGGGGGTGAGCATCAACATGTGTCTATTTCCTTCCGCTGTCGTGACAATCGATCAGAAATATGGCCGACTCGGATTGCGCGGGCCGGTCCCCAACGTGATCGTCGCCGGTGCCTACCACCAGCGCGACGTTCTCCCCACGAGTAGCCAAAGGCTGCTTCGCGAAACATATCCCCGTCGCAGCCCTCATTTTCCCTGCTCAGGGGCGAACTATCGCCCCAAGTGAACCGCTGCCGGGTCACAGCGTCGAGCTCGTTTTCGGCGAGCACCCGAACATGCCGTCCGCGCGGTTGTCGTGTCGCGAATTCCGGCAACGCCTGCCGCAGCTGCGGCTCGGCCAGCGCTTCCTCGAATAACATTTCTTCGAATGTCCGTCAGCTCCTTTGCCTTTCGGCGACCCAACCAGAAACAGCTGATTCCCGTGCGGCCTTGTGTCCGTAATCAATACGCAGCGAACTTGTGGTGTGTCGCAATCGACTTTGTCGCATGGTTTTCGGCCGTGCTCGATCGCGATGTCGGAAGACGCACCGTGCTACCCGCTTCCGGTGAGTCCGCCCATGTTGGCGAACCGGGCGAAATCGCCTTGGGCTCCGCTGTATACGTTGAGGTCGGTGCGACCGGCAATGCCCGGGATGGTGCCGCGGTCGGTGGTCTGCCAGAACGTCCAGGTGGGCCAGCCGCCGGGGACCTCGGGTTGGGCGTTGCCGCGGTAGTCGGCGATCCAGAGGGGGTATCTGGTGAACTCGGTGGTGTCGGCCATCGCACTCTGCCAGAACCGGGGATAGGTGTAGATGATGGGGACGCGGCCGGTCAGAGCCTGCACGGTGGTGAGGTACCGGCGAGTCCAGTCGATCAGGGCCGCTGGGTTGAGCCCGCCGGCGTCCTCCAGGTCGAGGACCGGCGGCATATCGAGCGGGCCGTTCTGCCCGAGCGCCACCGCCGCGTACATCGCGGCCTGCGGTTCGGGTGGCAAATTCGGCCGGGCGTAGTGATAGGTACCGCGAGCTATGCCGGCCGCGCGCATCAGCAGACTGTCGGGCACGAAGTAGGGGTTGATGTAGCTCAGGCCCTCGGTGGCCTTGACCATGGCGAAGTCGTGGCCGGAACGTTTGACCGCGAACCAATCGATCAGCCGTCCGTCGACGTGCTGCCAGGACGAGACATCCGGCCCGCTCGGCGCGGCCGTGGCGACCGGGAGGGTAGCTGAAAGGCTGCCGATCAGGGCGATCAGCGATAGCGCCGCACCTTGGCGACGGATGGTCGAGGCCCACCAAGAGTTGTCCATGTCATTTGACGATAGCGACTTGCTCTAGCTGTTACCAGTGGTGCAGGTGTGACAGTTGTGTACGGGAACCGCGCAGCAACGCACCCGATGCAGCAGCGTAGTTTTGGTGAAGGTGGTCCAGAAGTCGCAAACCGGCTCGGCTACTGGTGTCGGTGTGGCGGCGACCGGCCCGGCACCGATTGCCAGGACGGCGGCCGCTACCCCCGCCGCTCAGTACTCCCGCGACGTGTCCGGCTTCATACGCCCGGCGGCGATCAACGCTTGCCGTGCCGCTGCCTTACGCGGGCAGTCCTGTACCCGGCACCCGCGATGGCGCTGCATGGTCCAGTGCGCTTCGGACACGCTCAGCGGCTGGTCGGGTGGCTCGTGCGGCCACCCGTGCGGCCACAGCCCGGCGTGGGCGTCCTCGGCCCGGATACGTCGGTGTTCGGCTCTCCAGTCGGCCTGTACGCGATCCACGATCTCTTGCGCCGACGTGCCGTCCGAGTCGCCTTCTCGCCACCAGTTGAACCCCACCGCTTCACCCCTGCCGTGTTCGCTGTCATTGGTGGCATCCGACGCCGAGGGCTTTCGCCACCGGCTGGCGGCTCACTGCTGGCCGGTGTGCCGATTAGGGCAACGGCATCGACCCGGCGCCGGGTGCCTGGGCAACAGTGACGGCCTGGTCGGCGGAAACTGTCCCGCTGCGGGACAACTGCCTACCCATCTAGCATTGGGTTTCGCCAGTACTCGTTGAGGATGAGCAGATGAGCGAACACCAGAGGCACGAAGGCCGATACGTGGGCCGCCAAGTGCGCGTGATTCGCGCCCGGCGCGGTATCTCTCAACAGGTCTTGGCCGACCGAGTCGGTATCAGCCGCGGCGCGATCGCCAAGTACGAGAACGGCGAACGGCCGGTAGATTCGCGACGGACGCTGCATGCGCTGGCGCAAGCGCTCGGTGTCTCGATCGGCGACCTGACCGGACACGAACAGGACCGGCTCGACCCGTCTTCGGCCGGGTTCCACGCCGCTGTGCCGAGTATCGAAACCGCGCTGTGGACGGCCGGGAACACCACGCGCACGAGCCCGCTGCGGAGACTAGAGGAGCTGAAGGCGACGGCGCGGCAGGCTGCCCATCTGCGACGTGCCTGTGATTACGCCGCGCTCGGGCCGATGCTGGCGCCGTTGCTCACTGACTGCTACCAGCACACCCGCGAGGCAACCGGAACGGACCGTGATACGGCATGGGATGTGCTTGCCACCGTTGCGTACATAACCGCGCAGTCGGCATCGCGTCGCGGTTATTCAGCATTGGCATGGACCGCCGCGCAGGAGATCGAGCGGGCGACCGCGAACATCGGTGGCACGGCAGGTCCGGCGACGGCGGCCTTCACCCACAGTCAGATTCTTCTCTCACGCCCAGGCTCGTTGCCCGCCGCCCTGGACCGCGCGGTGAGCACGGCGCAGCGCCTCGCGCCGGATGTGCGTACGCTCGGCGAAGTCGAAACCTACGGAATGCTGCATCTGCAAGCCGCTCTCGCCACGGCGGCGCTCGGCGGCGATCCCGCGACGCACTTGGACGAGGCAAGCGAGCAGGTGGACCGGCTCGAGCGGTCGGTGACCGGAGCGTCGATACTGCGCAATCCCACCTTCGGCGCGGCCAATGTCACGCTGTGGCGCATGTCGGCCGCGATGGAACGGCGCGAGCCGGATCAGGTCCTGGAGCTGGCACCCACCCTGGCCCCCGAAACGATTGCCGCCGAAGGACGCCGGGCGCAGTACTTCGTGGAAATCGGCCGCGCCCATGCCCTCCGACGCGACTACCGGCAATCGCTGCACGCTCTACTGCGTGCCGAACACACTGCACCGCAACAGGTTCGAGGTATGAGCCACGTGCGCGAACTGGTCGGACACATGATGCGAACGGCTCGCCGTGAGCTGACGACCGGTGATCTGGGGCGACTGGCCAAACGAGTCGGTGCTGTTCCGGCATAAGCGCCGACACCGGACGTGTCGCGCTGCAACTGACACGATGGGGCGATGAACGACAACGGAGATCTCGTCCTGTATGCGATCGTCACCGGCTCGCCCCTGGCCCGCGATGTCGGCACGTTGGTCGATCTGGCACAGGCGGACGGCTGGGATGTGTGCGTGATCGCCTCGCCGTATGGCTACCGGTTCATCGACGCCGAAGCACTCGAACGGAAGACCGGCCATCCGGTGCGCAGTCAGTACAAGGAACCCGGCACACCGGACATGCTTCCACCCGCCGACGCCATGATCGCCGCTCCGATCACCGCCAACTCCCTGGCGAAGTGGTCCGCGGGAATCTCCGACACGCTGCCCCTCGGCCTGCTGGTCGAAGCCGTCGGACTGGGCCTGCCCGTCGTCGCGGTCCCCTACTCGAACCGGGCGCAACTCGGATTTCCACCCATTCAGAACGCCATGCGCAATCTCGCCGACTGGGGCGTGACCGTTCTCGGCGACCACACCGGACACGAGCCCCGAGCCGGCGAGAGCACGCGACACTTGTTCCCCTGGCACAGCGCCTGGCAAGCAGTCCGCACGCACCCACGACGTGAGAACAGAAGCTAGCCCAAGGCAGTCAGGGAATCTGCTGGGCAGAGCAACCTGATGGCGCGCGTCCGCACCGGAAGCGGTTCAGCCCAGCCAGTCCAATACCGACGCCGCGGTCCAGGACTGCTGCATGCTGCCGAGCGGTTCTCCGGTGAACGGCTCGTAGTACTCGGCGAAGCTGCCGTCGCTGGCCTGGCGCAATCCCTCGGCGCGCAGCATGAAGGAGCGCTCGGCCCAGCCGCGCCGGGCGAAGACCCAGGAGAACAGCCAGCTCATCACCGGCCAGACCGGGCCGCGCCAGTATTCGCGGGAGCGGAAGTCCTTGGACACCGGTGAGGTGGAGGGCGGCAGCGCGTATCGCAGGTCCGGATGTCCGCAGAAGCGCGGGCCTTCGAATATCCGCAGCAGGCTGCGTTCGGTGTTGCGCGGCAGGCCGCCGCACAGCAGCGGCGCGAACATGGCGAGTGTCTCGGTGCCGATCCACCGCCCCAACCGCACGTCGAAGTCGCGCGCGGCGCCGGTGCGGGCGTCGGTCGTCGCGACGACGCCCGCGCGGAACCGGTCGGCCCACGTGTACAGGTCGCGCACGTCGGCGTTGGGCTGCTTGTACTCCTCGCCGATATTGGCCAGTACCTCGCAGGCCAGCGCGAAGATCGCGGTGACGAACACATCCTCGACGGCGAAGCTCATGGTGGAGGCGAGCTGGTAGTCGTCGTAGCCCGCGCGGCGCATCTGCTCGACCAGCCACAGGTAGCGGTCGTACTCGCGGTCGGTGGGCCGCTGGGTCGGATCAGCGACCACAAGCAAGTCCTCGCGATGGTAGGCAGGCAGGTCGCCGGGGACCACGTTCTCGTAGGCGCGGTCCCAGCGCGGCGAGTTGTCCATGCCGGACTCCCACCCGTGATACAGCGTGATCCGGCCGGTCTCCTTGGGGTCTCGGGCGTGCGCCAGCCAACGGTGCCAGCGCACCAGGTCCGGCCAGCGCCGGTTGAGAAACCCCTCGGCCACCGACCGGGTGCTGCGGCCATGCCTGCGGGAGTGGTCCAGAATGCGCTGCACCGCGATGGCATGCACCGGTGGCTGGGTGATCCCGGAGGTGTCCGGGCCATCCGGTGCGTTTGCGGCCAGCTCACGGCACTCCCAGCGGGATGGGCCGGGAAAGTATCCGTCGACGCCGTTGGCGAAGACGATGTGCGGGATCATGCCGTTCTTCCACTGCGCCGAGAGCAGGGTGTCGAGCTCGATCACCGCCCGCTCCACGCTCAGCGGAGCCAGCCCGACCGCGACGAACGCCGCGTCCCAGCTCCACATGTGCGGATACAGCCGCGGCGCGGCGGTGGTCATCGTGCCCAGGTCGTTGCCACGCAGCAGGTAGGCGGCGCGGGCTGCGAGCTGGGTTGGGGTGAAGCCCGCGTGTTGCATCCCCCTATTCTGCGATGCCACTCGCGGATATGCCCGCTCAGCGGCGTCCGAGTCGCCCTCGTCACTCTGCGGGGTGTCCAGTGCTATGGGGTTCACGCGCACTTTCTCGGATGGTTACGGTGGGGTCCATGACCTCCGCCGTGACCCGGAAACCGACCGCGTTGATCACCGGCGCCAGCCGCGGGCTCGGCGCCGCGATCGCGCGTGCATTGGCGCCGACGCACGACCTGCTGCTCGGTGCCCGCTCGGCGGACGCGTTGCGTGACATCCTGGCGGAGCTGCCCGACGCGACCGGGTGGCCGGTCGAGCTGACCGACTATCCCGCGGTCGCCGCGGCGGTCGCGCCGATCCGACGTCTGGATGTGCTGGTGCACAACGCCGGAGTCGCTGACCTCGGCGCCATCGCGGAATCCACCGTCGATCAGTGGCGAAAGACCTTGGAAGCCAACCTGATCGCGGTCGCCGAGCTGACCAGGCTGCTGCTTCCCGCGCTGCGGTCCAGTAATGGCCATGTGGTGCTGATCAATTCGGGCGCCGGACTGCGCGCGAACGCCGGCTGGGCCTCCTACGCGGCGAGCAAATTCGGGCTGCGCGCCTTCGGTGACGCACTGCGGCTGGAAGAGCCCGCGCTGCGGGTGACCTCGATTCACCCGGGCCGCATCGACACCGACATGCAGCGCCAGATCGTCGCGGACGAGGGCCGCGAGTACGAATCGGCGGAGTTCCTCACTCCGGAAACGGTCGCGGGTGCGGTGCGTGCCGCCATCGACACTCCGCGCGACGGGCACCCCACCGAGATCGTGCTCCGTCCCTACTGATCCCGCCTGCTCGGCCCGCTGACCTGCCGCTTCGCGACACGGCTGGATCGTGACCTCGACGCCCGAGAAGGCCGGCGTCACACACTCCCCAGCGCGGTCAGGCGACGATGTTCACCAGCCGGCCGGGCACCACGATCAGCTTGCGCGGCGCGGCCCCGTTCAGCAGCGCGGCGATTTTCTCGTCGGCCAGCGCGGCAGCCTCGATAGTCGCGTTGTCGGCATCGGCGGCCACCTGAATTCGGCTGCGCACCTTGCCGTTCACCTGGATCGGGTACTCGACCGACTCATCCACCAGCAGCGCCGGATCGGCGACCGGAAACGGGCCGTGCGCCAGCGACGCGGTGTGGCCCATGCGTTCCCACAGCTCCTCGGCGATGTGCGGGGACAGCGGAGCCAGCATCAGCACCATCGGTTCGACCACCGCGCGCGGCGCGCCGTCCGGGTAGGTCTTGGTCAGGTGGTTGGTCAATTCGATCAGCTTGGCACCCGCCGTGTTGTCACGCAGCGCGGCGAAATCCTCATCCACGCCGGCGATCGTCTTGTGCAGCAACCGCAGCGTTTCGTCGGTCGGCACGGCGTCGGTGACCCGCACACCGCCGGTCTCCTCGTCCACCACAAGTCGCCAGAAGCGCTGCAGGAAGCGGTGCGCGCCCACGACGTCCTTGGTCGCCCACGGACGAGAGGTATCCAGCGGACCCATCGCCATCTCGTAGAAGCGGAAGGTGTCCGCGCCGTACAGATCGCACATCTCATCCGGAGAGATGGCGTTCTTCAGCGACTTACCGATCTTGCCGTATTCCTGGAACACCTCGATCTCGGCGCCGGTGGCGTCGGTCCAGAAGAACGTGCCGTCCCGCTCGACCACCTCTGCGGCGGGCACGTACGCGCCGCGCTCATCGGTGTAGGCGTGCGCCTGGATGTAGCCCTGGTTGAACAGCCGCCGGTACGGCTCCGAGCCGGTGACATCGCCCAGATCGAACAGCACCTTCTGCCAGAAGCGCGCGTACAGCAGGTGCAGCACCGCGTGCTCGACGCCGCCGACGTACAGGTCCACGCCACCCGGGTCGTTCGGGCCGCCGACCGCTGTGCGTGGGCCCAGCCAGTACGCCTCGTTCTCCTTGGCGCAGAACGCCTCGGTGTTGGTCGGGTCGGCATAGCGCAGCTGGTACCAGGAGCTGCCCGCCCAGTTCGGCATCACGTTCGTGTCGCGCCGATACTGCTTCGGCCCGTCGCCCAGATCCAGTTCGACGTGCACCCAGTCGGTGGCCTTGGCCAGCGGCGGCGACGGCTCGGAGGACGCGTCGTCCGGGTCGAAGGTCACCGGCGCGAAGTCGTCCAGCTCCGGAAGCCGCACCGGCAGCATGGATTCCGGCAGTGCGTGCGGTGCGCCCTGCTCGTCGTAGACGATCGGGAACGGCTCGCCCCAATACCGCTGGCGGGCGAACAGCCAGTCGCGCAGCTTGTACTGGATGGTGCCGGTGCCGTGACCGTCGGCATCCAGCCGGGCGATCACCGTTGCCTTGGCATCCTCGACCGAAAGCCCGTTCAGGTAGTCGGAATTCACCAGCTCGCCATCGCCCGAGTGCGCCGAAGCGGTGATGTCGCCGCCGGAGATGACCTCCTTGATCGGCAGGCCGAGCACGGTGGCGAAATCCCAGTCGCGCTGGTCGTGGCCGGGCACCGCCATGATCGCGCCGGTGCCGTACCCGCTGAGCACGTAGTCGGCGATGAAGATCGGCACGGGGGCGCCGTCGACCGGGTTGGTGGCGTAGGTGCCGAGGAAGACGCCGGTCTTCTCCCTGCTCTCCTGGCGCTCCAGATCCGACTTGGCCGCGATCGACTTGCGGTAGGCCGCGACGGCATCCGCGGGAGTGGCGGCACCCTCGTTGGTCCAGCGCGGGTCGGTGCCTTCGGGCCACGCGTCGGCGGTCAGCTTGTCGACCAGCTCATGCTCCGGTGCCAGCACGACGTACGTCGCACCGAACAGGGTGTCGGGCCGGGTGGTGAAGACCTCGATCTGCTCGCCATCGGCGTCGAACTTCACCCGCGCACCACGCGAGCGCCCGATCCAGTTGCGCTGCATGGCCTTCACGTTCTCCGGCCAGTCCAGGTCGTCGAGATCGTCGACCAGCCGGTCGGCGTAGGCGGTGATGCGCATCATCCACTGCCACAGCCGCTTGCGGAACACCGGGAAATTCCCACGCTCGCTGCGCCCTTCGGCGGTGACCTCCTCGTTCGACAGAACGGTGCCGAGGCCCGGACACCAGTTGACCACCGAATCGGTTTGGTAGACCAGGCGATACGAATCCAGTAGCGCGCTGCGCTCGGCGGCGGTCATGGTGGCCCAGTCCTGCCCGCCGGGGGCAGGCCGCGTGCCGGAGGCGAATTGGGCTTCCAGTTCCGCGATCGGGCGGGCACGATCGGACTCCTGGTCGTACCAGGCGTGGTAGATGCGCAGGAAGATCCACTGGGTCCAGCGGTAGTACTCCGGGTCGGTGGTCGCGAACGAGCGGCGCCGGTCGTGGCCGAGACCCAGCCGGTCCAGCTGACGCTGCATGGTGGCGATGTTCGACTCGGTGGTCACCCGCGGGTGCGCGCCGGTCTGCACTGCGTACTGCTCGGCGGGCAGACCGAACGCGTCGTAGCCGAGGGCGTGCAGCACGTTGCGGCCGTGCATGCGGTGGTAGCGGGCGAAGACGTCGGTGGCGATATAGCCCAGCGGATGCCCGACATGCAGACCGGCGCCGGAGGGGTAGGGAAACATGTCCTGCACGAACAGCTTGTCGGCCGGGGTCGTCCCGGCGAGCGGGCCCACCGGATTCGGCGCGTGGAAGGTTCCGCGCTCATCCCACGTCCGCTGCCACCGGCGCTCGATGCGGCCGGCAAGCGCCGCGCTGTACCGGTGCTCTGGCCCAGCGCTTTCGGTTGCACGTGTGTCCTGCACGGTCCTGCCTTCTTGTGATCGCCGATCCTGGACAAACTTCGTCTATCAGCGTAGAACGTCCGGTCTCCAGGACCGAAAATCGGGCTGGCCTGGATATCCTTCGCGGCGCTCCGGGCACGGCCCGGCAGCGGCCGGTTGGCACGGATGCGCTAGCCTCCATAGGTGTTCGTCGTCGCTCTGATCCTGTTCGTGCCGGCTGTCGTGGCCATCACAACCGGCGCACTCGGACTGACCGGTCGGCTGCCCCGCAACCGTTTCGTCGGGGTGCACACCGAGGCCGTGCTGTCGAACGACGAAAGCTTCCGTCTGGCGAACCGCGTCGCCGCTCCCACGTCCCTTGCGGCCGGGGCGCTGCTGTTCGCCGGTGGTCTCGTCGCGCTGGCCGCCAGCGGGATCGTCGCGCTCCTGGTCGCGGCCGTTGCCGCGGCCGTCGCACTGTTCACCCTGGGTGCGGGCGCCACCGCCGCCGCGCAGGCGGCCGACGCGATTGCCCCGCCCGTCGAGGTCGGCGGCTGCGGCAGCTCCTGCGGCGCGTGCTCGCTCCGCGACGCCTGCCAGCCCGCGAGCTGACCACCCCTTGGTCGGCACACGCCGACGGCGCGACCGCGGGCTGCCGATGGAATAGACGTAGCGAACACACCGCCGAGACGGCGCCGAGTTCTTTTCTCTCACCGCCGATTTCACCGGATTACCGAGGTCGCTCGCGCTGGTCGCAAGCTCGGGTAAAAGGCGTCGCGATGGTGCTCGGCTAGGTCGAGTCAGATATAACTGCCATAACCTAGTGGCGGCGTCAATGTTTTTTCCGGCATGTTTCCTTCAGCTGCTTTACGTCGACCGGATCGCCGGATGAACGTAGCGTCGAAGTCGTGACAATTCCAGAACACTTGCCCACGACCGCGGGCGAGCTGCGCTCGGCCGGCTACCTGCCGCGTGGGGTCAAGACCGAGATTCGCGAGAACCTGCTGGCCCTTCTCGGTTCCGGCAGCGACCCGTGGCCCGGCATCGTCGGCTTCGACCGGACCGTCCTGCCGCAGCTGGAACGCGCGCTGCTCGCGGGTCACGACCTCGTGCTGCTGGGTGAGCGCGGCCAGGGCAAGACCCGGCTGCTGCGCACCGTGGTCGGCCTGCTCGACGAATGGACACCCGTGATCGCCGGCGCGGAACTGGGCGAGCACCCGCTCGCCCCGATCAGCCCTGCCGGTCGCAGGCTGGCCGCCGAGTTCGGTGACGACCTGCCCGTCGCGTGGCGGCACCGCTCGGAGCGTTACGCGGAGAAACTCGCCACGCCGGACACGTCCGTCGGTGACCTGATCGGTGACGTAGACCCGGTCAAGGTGGCCGAGGGCCGCAGCCTGGGCGATCCCGAAACCATCCACTTCGGACTCGTGCCGCGCGCCCACCGCGGCATCGTGGCGATCAACGAGCTGCCCGACCTCGCCGAACGCATCCAGGTCGCGCTGCTGAACGTGATGGAGGAACGCGATATCCAGGTTCGCGGCTACACCCTGCGCCTGCCCCTGGACGTGCTGCTCGTCGCGACCGCCAACCCTGAGGACTACACCAACCGGGGCCGGATCATCACGCCGCTGAAGGATCGGTTCGGCGCGGAGATCCGCACCCATTACCCGCTCAGCGTTCAGGCCGAGGTCGCCCTGGTTCGCCAGGAGGCCGAACTGGTGGCCGAGGTAGGGGATCCGCTGATCGAGGTGCTCGCTCGATTTGTGCGGCAACTGCGCGAGTCGTCCGCGATCGATCAGCGGTCCGGAGTGTCCGCGCGGTTCGCGGTCGCCGCGGCCGAAACGGTGTCCGCCGCCGCGCTCCGGAGGTCCGCGCTCACCGGGGAACATCCCGCCGTCGCCCGGCCGGTCGATCTCGAATCCGTGCCCGCGGTGTTGCGTGGCAAGCTGGAGTTCGAGTCCGGCGAAGAGGGACGCGAGCAGGAACATCTCACCCACCTCCTACGGCGCTCGTTCTCCGAGACCGCGAGGGAACTGCTCGGCGGTCTGAATCTGCGGCCGTTGGCCGAGGCGGTCGGTGCCGGTCACCTGGTCACCACCGGCGAACGTGTGCCAGGCGAGCAGGTCCTGTCCGCGCTGCCCGAACTGCCCGTCCTGCACGAGGTCGCCGGTCGGCTCGGCATCGGCGCCACCGACCCGCCCGCCCGGATCGCGGCAGCCGTCGAGTTCGCCCTGGAAGCCCTCTACCTGGCTCGCCAAGTCGCCAAGGATTCCGACGACGACATCGCGGTGTACGGCGGGTGACCGCCGCCGCATCCCGGGAGGCACCATGACAAGCGCTGACCGCTACTCCTACGGGCCCTATCACGACGGGCCCGATCCGCTCGCGCCGCCGCTCGACCTGCGGGAGGCGCTGGACCAGATCGGGAACGAGGTGATGGAAGGCAGCTCGCCCCGCACCGCACTGCAGGAGCTGTTGCGGCGTGGCACCAGCACCATGCCGGGACTGGAGGAGCTGACCCGCAGGCTGTGGCAGCGCCGCTCCGAGATATCCCGGCGGCACCGGCTGGACGGCACCCTGCAACAAGTCCGCGAACTGCTGCAAGGGGCACTGGAAGCCGAGCGTGGTGCACTGTTCCCCGACCCGTCCGACGACGCCAGATTCGCCGAAGCGCAGCTGGACGCACTGCCAGCGAGCACGGCGGCCGCCGTCAACGAGCTCACCGACTACAACTGGCGATCGGAAACCGGCCGCGAGAACTACGGGAAGATCCGCGACCTGCTCGGCCAGGAACTGCTGGAATCCCGTTTCCAGGGCATGAAACAGGCCCTGCAGAACACCGGGCCCGAAGATGTCGAGCGGGTCAGGCAGATGATGTCCGACCTGAATGACCTGCTCGCGGCACATGCCAGCGGCGAGGACACCGAACAGCGGTTCGCCGACTTCATGGCCGAGCACGGCGAGTTCTTCCCGGAGAACCCCAGCAGTACCGAGGAGTTGATCGACGCGCTCGCCGCCCGTGCCGCCGCCGCGCAACGGATGATGAACTCGATGTCCGCACAGCAGCGAGCGGAGCTGGCCGAACTGATCGGCCAGGCATTCGGCGATCCGAGCGTCGCCCAGCAGGTCGCCGCGCTGGACGCGAATCTGCGGGCGTTGCGTCCAGGGGAGGATTGGGACTCCGAGCAGCGGTTCCGCGGCCAAGACCCGCTCGGCCTGGGGGCCGGCGCGCAAGCCCTGCAGGACCTCGCCGAACTGGATGCGCTAGCCGAGCAACTCGGCCAGTCCTACCCGGGTGCCCGGCTGGAGGACATCGACTTGGACACACTGGCCCGCCACCTCGGCGAGGACGCGAGCGTCGACGCGGCCCGGCTGGCCGAGCTGGAGCGGGAACTGCGCAGGCAGGGCCTGTTCGAGCGGACGAAGGACGGCTCGCTTCGGTTGACTCCCAGGGCTTTGCGGCGGCTCGGTGAGGTGGCGCTGCGCCGAGTCGTCGGGCAGTTGCGGTCCCGGCGCGGTGAGCGGGACACCGCCTTGGCGGGTGCGGCCGGCGAGCCGACCGGTTCCGCGCGGAAGTGGCGGTTCGGCGACACCGAGCCGTGGGACGTGCCGAGGACTGTCCGCAACGCCGTGCTGCGGTCGGCGTCGACGAGCAGTCGCCGTGTCGCGCTGGACGTATCCGACGTCGAAATCATGGAAACCGAGCAGCGGTCCAGGGCAGCCGTGGCACTGTGCGTCGACACGTCCTGGTCGATGGTGCAGGACGGCAGGTGGGTGCCGATGAAGCGCACGGCCCTTGCCCTGCACCACTTGATCGGCACGCGTTTCCGTTCCGATGCGCTCCGCGTGATCACCTTCGGCCGGCAGGCCACCACCGTCGATATCGGCGAGCTGACCGCGCTGGAAGCGGTGTGGGAACAGGGCACCAACCTGCACCACGCGCTGCTGCTGGCCGCACAGCACCTGCGCAGGCATCCGGACGCCGTGCCTGTTGTGCTCGTCGTGACCGATGGCGAGCCGACGGCTCACCTGGAGCCGAACGGTGCGGCGTACTTCAGCTGGCCGCCGCAGCCGCGCACTCTGGCCGTGACCATGGCCCAGGTGGATGCCGTGGCCAAGCTCGGCGCGTCGGTGACGGTCTTCATGCTCGGCGATGACCCCCGGCTGGCCGCGTTCGTCGACCTGGTGGCCCGCCGCAGCGGTGGCCGTGTCGTGGCCCCCGACCTCAACGGTCTCGGCGCGGCCGTGGTCAGCGACTACCTGCGTGGCAGGCGCGGCTGATCGCGACCTTCACAGGCCCTCGTCGAATGGATATCGGGCACCGAGAGCCGACCGGTCGCCGAGCCACAATGTCATCACGAGGTCATCGGCGACCTGGACCAGCACATCGCGTCCCTCGACCGCGGATACCCAATCCTTCGGCAACCCGGAGACACCATGGATGGCGCCGAGCAGGTTGCCCGCGACCGCGCCGGTGGAATCGGAGTCACCGGAGTGGTTCACCGACAGCAGCAGCGCTGCCTGCACATCGCCGGTCCTGGCTGCTTGCAGGGCGCAGTACACCGCGATGGCCAGGCACTCCTCGGCGATCCACCCTGCACCGACCTGCTCGACCTGTTCGGCGCCGGCCGGATGCTCGGACAACTCGACGGCTCGTGTCAGTGCCGCCACTGTTTCCGCACCGGCGGGGAACGCCGTGAGCTGAGTGAGAGTCTGCTGCACCGCGATCGGCAGCTCGATACCGCTCACCACGCGATCGACCAGCGCCGCGAACGCGCCCGCCGCGACATATCCCGTGGGATGCCCATGCGTCAACTGCGCGGCCCGCGCGGCCGTAGTGAATGCATGATCAGGTCCCGCACCGGCCAGTCCGAACGGCGCGGACCGCATCACGGTGCCGCATCCCTTCGACCCCGGATTCACCTGTCCATTCTCGCCGAACGGACCCGGCTCGAGAAATCCTCGTGCCTGCTGACTCAGCCCGGACATGCACGCGTTTCCCGGCGCACGCGCCGCATACAGGAACGGCAGGCTCGCCAGCCACCCATCGGGTTCGGCTGTGGGTGCCTCCTGTCTCTGGGTCTGTAACCAGCGCAGATAAGCCCGTCGCAGCGCCGGCACCGGGTCGGCGCCCGGCGCGGCCCGCAACAGTCCCTCCGCGGTGAACAGCGTCATCTGGGTGTCATCGGTGATCTGCTGCGCCGCCCCCTCGACATACTGCGGTAGAAAACCCGTCACGCCTTCGGCGCCATACCGCTGGCGAATCTGCGTCAGCTGCAGGAATTCGATAGGCCACCCGAGCGCATCACCGACCGCCCCACCCAGCAGAGAACCCCGGACCCGGTCGAAGACCGTCATGTAATCCACCACGACGCACCATCATTACGCATCCGTCGCACATGTGCCCCCCATGTCGTCTTCGGGGGTCACATCATCGACACCGGCGCCGACTCGAGGCAGCGACAGTCAGAGTCGGTGCTCGTCGACCGATGTGCTCAGGCCCGTACCGTTGAGGTCCAGGTACAGCAGGCGCTCGGTGATCGACAGGGTGACGGTGTTGCGACGTTCGATCGCAGCGACGGCGGAATCGACGAAGGCACGATCGAAGCTGTAGAGGGGAATCGAGTCGGCGCGATGGATCCGCTTGCCGCCTAGTTGCGCCAGCACTTTGGCGGGCTCGCGATGGGTGTAGATGGCGACGCGTTCAGCCAGTTTGCTGCCTCGGTGCACCCGCTCCGCGTCGGGTGCGCCGACTTCGATCCAGGCGGTGAGGCGCCCAGTGAGATCGCGCACCAGCACTGCGGGCTCGTCGGTCGACGAAACGCCGCCGTCACTGAAGGCGATCCCCTCCTCGTACTCGAGGCAGTAGGCCAACAGTCGCGTCAGCATGAACTCGGCTGTTTCGGACGGGTGGCGCGCTACCCGCAACTCCAAATCCTGATAGACATCACGGTCGACGTCTGCCAGTTGAACGGCGAAGCTGTGCAGAGTTGCGCTGAGGGCCATAGGAGCAGGAGCTTAAAGAAGCCCACGCGCATGCCCCACAGCGAGTCCCACCAAACCATCTACGGCGCGAAATCGACCTCCGCAACCGGTCGACTTCCATCGAGCGCTCGCAATACCGCGTGACCGGCGTCTGGATCGCCGACCGCGATCCGCGCGCTCCCGTCGGGGTAGGACTTCGCGACGATACCGGCCCGGCGCAGCGCCGTCGCGACGCCGGGGCCGGGCAGGTACAGGAAGTTGGCGTGGCTGCGGGGCACCGCCATCCCGCGGTCGCATAACGCGCTGCGCAGGGAGTCGCGCTCCGCGGTGATCCGCAGGGTCCGCTCGGCGAGTTCGGGTTCGGCGGCGTAGGACGCGCAGACCGCGGCCACCGCCGCCGCACCCATCCCGAACGGCAACTGCAGCCTGCGGACCCGCGCGATCAGCTCGCTGCTGCCGAACGCGTACCCGATACGCAGTCCGGCCAACCCGTACGCCTTGGAAAACGTGCGCAGCACAAGGAGATTGCGGTATCTGCTGATCAGCGGCAGTGGGTCGACGTATTCGGCGGCACCGAGGAATTCCATATAGGCCTCGTCCAGAATTACCGGCACCCGGGTAGGAACACCGGACAGGAACGCCTTCAGCTCGCTCGCCGGGATCGCGGTGCCGGTCGGATTGTGCGGCCGGCACACCACCACCAGCGCGGTCCGCTTGCCGATGGCTCGCCGCATTGCCCACAGATCCTGATTGCCCGCGACATCCAGCGGTACCGGCACGGCCTCGACGCCGGTCATTTC
This sequence comes from Nocardia sp. NBC_00881, assembly GCF_045207455.1. Classification (NCBI taxonomy): domain Bacteria; kingdom Bacillati; phylum Actinomycetota; class Actinomycetes; order Mycobacteriales; family Nocardiaceae; genus Nocardia; species Nocardia sp. NBC_00881. Next base: position 5,511,115 of record NZ_CP108798.1, on the reverse strand, counting down.
GGCCAGGATCGGATAGCCGTCGAAAGTCGGTGCGCCGTAGACGATTTCGGCCCCCGGCGTGGCTACCGATTGGAGGATCTGCATTGCCACACCGGTCGCGCCCGACCCGACCACCACCTGATCCGACCGCACCCCGACATGCTGTGCGATCACCGCAGGCAGCCGTCGAGGCAGGAACTCCGGATACCGGTTCGCCTGCGTCAGCGCCGTATTCACCGCCCGCAACACCGAAGGCAGCGGTGGAAACGGGTTCTCGCTCAAGTTCAGGTCGAAGAGGGGCTGCACGCGCGGCGATCGATGGTGGCGTGAAGGCCTGGTGTCGTGCCGGCCAGGCTCGTCGGCGAGACGCAGGCTCATCGCGCGGCTCCCCAGCGGACGGCCGCCGCGCCCGCGAAGTCGCCCGCATGCGCGAACGCCGCCATCAGCACCAGCGATCCGTTGCGCAGCCTGCCCGCGCGGTTCTCCACGTCCAGGGTCACCGGGATCCCCGCGGCGAAGAGATTGCCACAGGAGTCGAAGGTGTCCGGGTGCCGTTCGGGCGGAAGCTCCAGCGCGTCGTGCCAGTTGCGCAGGAACAAGCGGTTCGGCTGGTTGGTGACGAAGGTATCGATGTCGCGTCCACGCACCCCGATCCGGTCGCAGACCGCGAGCGCCACCTCAGGGACCAGGCGGTTGCCGCGGGCGAACACCTTGGTGATTTTGGACTCGGTGAAGCTGACGCAGGCCTGCCCCTCGCCCGGCTCCCAGTACTTGCGCTCTCCATTGGTGGAAAAGTCCATGTCCCCGGCGAACTCGGGATAAGTCTGGCATTCGATGTCGAGGATCGGCGCGCTGTCGTCCTTCACCAGCAGACCGACCCCGCAGCCGTCACCGGGCACCGGCGCCTGGGCCAGCTTGCGGATCTCGGTCTGGGCGAACACCTGTCCGGAGCAATTCTGCGTCGCCGCTATCAGCGCGGTGCGGGCGTCGGTCGTCTGCAACACCATGCGAGCCATCGCCATCATGTGCACGAATGCCGCGCAGCCCCCGTTGTGCACGTCGTAGACGAACGAGGGACGAATGTCGAGCCGCCGCGCCACCTCGGGGCCACAGCCGAGCACCGGATTGTCCGGAAGCTGGGTGTGGGTGATCAGCACGTCGACATTCGCGATCGTGTCCGCGCCGTGGCGGTCGATCAACGGCGCGACCGCTCGCTCCACCATGTCCACCGCTGTCTCGTCTCGCGCCACGTGGTGCCGGCCCTTGGGAGCGCGGAACATGACGTTCTTCGCCATCCGTTCCGAGCGCGCGAACTGGGTGAAGTACTCGGTGCCGACCGGGTCGCCGGGCAGGTAGCTGGCCACGTCGACCAGGCTGACCGGGGGCAGAGCAGGGGGGTTCGTGGAGTTCATCGGTGACGCCTCACTTCATCCAGTCGGGCTTGACGGGCAGGCCGTGCGATGCCCGGTACTCGCAGATCGCCTTGAGGTTGTCCATCTCCAGCTGGTGGCCGGCCGAGAACATGTCCCAGAAGTCGCCCACCCACACCGGCCGCTTCGGCGGTGCGGTCTCGGGATAGGGGTTCTCGTCGTAGAACGGATGCTTGCAATTCACCCACACCACCACCGAACCCGGCTTGTTGAACACGACCTGCGCGTCGACCACGCGCATCAGGTAGATCATCCACAGGTGCTGTCCCTGGTCCCAGGCGCAGTGGTAGTCCACCGTCATGGCATCCGGGTTCGCGATGGTGCGGGTGAAGATCTTGGTCGCGTCGCCGAGCCGGTCGTAGGCCAGCCACAGCCCGGGTTCCTCGGTCTCGACGAAACCGCGCAGGCTGTAGCTCCACTCCTCCAGCGACCGGGTGTCGGCGAGATACTCGTACACCTCGCGCGGCGGTGCGGCGATATACGCCTGGACCGGGCAGTATTCGCCGTAGATCTGGTCGTGCGGATACACCGACCGCAGCATGTCCATGATGATCGGGGTTGTCGCGTCCTTGTCGGAGTTCTCGATGCGCAGCACGCCGGGAACGGCACCCTCCGCGATGTCGCTGAGTGCGGGCAGGGAACTTGTGGTCACGGTGGTACTCCTCACAGTGGTGGACTCCTGCACCCGATCGGCCCCGGCCAGGGCGTCGCGAGTGTGTTTCATCAGGAAACCCCGGATTGTTCGATGGTCGTCAGGAAGGGAAGGAACGGAGGGATCTCGTCGGCGTCGCAGTCGATCGAAAGGAACGACGGCCCTTCGGTTTCCCAGCAGCGACGCAGCGCGTCGGCGAGTTCGTCGGCGTCGCCCACGGAGAATGTGGACAGTCCGGGAAACATGCTGCCGACACCCTTACCGATATGCGCGGGCTGGAACCTGTTGAAGCTGTATCGATCCCGGTAGTACAGCTGTTCCCTGGTCACGCACATGCCATGCGCGTTGTTGTTGAGCACGATGAACGTGATCGGCAGCGCGTGCTCGATCGCGGTGTGCACCTCCATGCCGTGCATGAAGAACGCCCCGTCGCCCGCGATGACAACGGTGCGGCGAACGCCGCTCGCTGTCCGGTGCCGCGCGAAGGCCGAGCCGATCCCGGCACCGAACGCGTAACCCATCCCGCCCATGCCGAGCGCGACGGTGAACCGTCCGCCCCGCGGTACCCGCAGGTGGTGCACGACGGAGGCGCCGGTGTTGCCCGCGTCCGCGAACACGTCCGTGCCATCCGGCAGTGCGGCGTCGATCGTCTCGACCAGGTCCCGGTAGCGCAGGCCGGGACCGGAGGATTCGGGCACCCGCAACGGCGTCGGTGGAGGTGCGGCGTGATCACGCTCGGAGGCCGTCGCACCAGTGTCCAGTTCGTCGGCAAGGTCGGACAGTGTGCGCGACAGGTCGGTACTGGTGGCGTGGATGGCGGGGGGATAGGGCGGCGCGACGCCGATGCTTGCCAGTGTGCCGTCGAGTCCGTCCAGGGCGGAACGTGCGGTGACCGGCAGTTGCGTGCCCACCAGCAGGCACAGGGCCGCGGAGCGGACGGCCACGATCAGCTCGGGATGGCCCATGGTGCCTGCGACGCCGCGGAATCCGGGGTCGGTGTTGTCATAGGTGTCCTTGGCGTCGGGGGTGACTCCTACGGCGGCGTCGAGGACGGTGGCCAGGCGGGCGAGCGCCTCGCGCGCGTTGTCGCGTGCGACCTGGTCACCGGCGATGATCACGATCTTCCCGGTGCGCCGGGCCGCCGTGAGCGCGGCGCGCACCTCGGCGAGTCCGGCCTTGTCCTGCCGATAGTTTTCGGCGGGCAACCGGAGCGGCGGAACGTCGCCGATGTCCTCCTGCTGCACATCCTTGGGCAGCAGGAGGACCGCGGGCCCGCCGCGCCGGGCGGCGCCGACCGCCCTGGCCACCTGATCGGGTAGGTCGGCGCCGGTCTCCACTCGCGCGCAGTAGGTACTGATCGCGCCGAACAGGCGTACCGCGTCGATGGTGCCTGCCCGCCCGCTGGTGTCCTGAAAGGCGCCGTTGCCCTCCAGTGCGGTCGGCGGTTGCCCGACAAGTGCGAGCACCGGAACCCGCGAGGCGAACGATTCGGCAAGTCCGGCGACGAGATTCATGGCGCCGCCGCCGGATGTCGCCGCGACCACACCGATTCCGCCGGTCGAGCGGGCGTAGCCGTCGGCCATGGTGGCCGCGGAGAACTCATGCTTGGCGACCACTCCGGTGAGATCGCCTGACGCCTCGAATATCGCGTCGTACAGGTCCTCGATATTGGCGCCGTCGACCCCGAAGATATGGCGCACGCCCAGTGCTGAAACTGCTCGCACCAGATAGTCGACTACCCGGTTCTGCATCGGCACTCCTTCCTGTACACGGCGTGTTGCCGAGCACACGCGAGATTGCGTACACGAGTGATACGGGTGAGAACGCCGGATGGTTCAACCCTTGACCGTAGTCAGTCTTGTATGTACGTATACATCTACGTATAGTAGGTTCATGCCGAACAAGACGATCTATGTTGCCGATGACGACCTCCCGCTCTTCCAGCGCGCGCAGGAGCTGGTCGGTGGCAACCTCTCCGGGGCGGTGGTCACGGCGCTGCGCCGGTTCATCGAACTCGAAGAAGGCCGACTGGAGGGCTACGACGAGATTGTGCTCGGCGTGGGTCGCGACGGTGTCCGGCAGGTCCGATTCTCCGGCACCTTGCTCGGGGAGTGGCGCGACGTCAACGACACTCGCATCGAGCACGTCCGGGTGTATCGCACCCGCAAAGGCAAGTACGTGATGCACGCCCAGTACTCGAACTGGGATGAGTATCCCGCCGACGCGGGCGCGAATTTGCTCAAAGACTGGAAGGATCCGAAGAGTTGGCGCCGTCTGCTCGGTGTCGGACAACAGGATTGGGGCGAGTTCCTCTTCGTTGTGGTGGATTCGCTCGACGAACTGAAGGGGCAACTGCCCGACAAGTTCTACCAGCGGGTCGTGGACGTGGCAGAGGGGCCGAAGATCGAGGATCTCGACATCTAGTCGAATCGCCCAGCACGACAATCGAGTAACGCATCGAAGCGCCGCACCGGGGGAGCGGCGCGATCGCCTGGTGCGTGGGCATCGCGATGGTCGGATATGCGTGGTCGTCCTCGATCTTCCGGCGGCAGACGCGCTGATCGATTGCCGCACCGACGATCCCCCGCCGAAAAGTATCGGCGGGGGATCGTTCGATCGATCAGACCGTTCCGGCCAGCAAGACCTTGCCGCTGGCCGCGGACCGGATCTCGACGGTGCGAACCTGGTCGGGCGGGCCGTCGATGGTGTAATCGACGGTCAGCTCGGTGCCGGGGGACGCGGGCCAGCGGCCGAGTTCCTGCTGCTGTCCGTCGTTGCGGGTGACGTACAGGGCGAGGGGCCAGTTGTAGCGCTGGTCGCTCGGTGCGTAGCTGCAGGACATCACTACGCGCGTCCTGTCTCCGGCGGGAACGAGTTTGAAGCTCGCCGAGACCGGCGTCGGCTCCAGCGGCTCCATCCGGCGTTCGGCGAAGACCTGCTCGGAGGTGCCGGTGTCCGACCCGGTCACTGTGACGGCGATGGGCACCGCGATCGCCACCGCGGCGGCGGCCGCCGCCACCGCCGTGCCGATGGGCACCCACCGGCTGCGGCGGCGGCGGCGCTCGGCCGCGTCGGCGAGCCGGGGCAGCAGCTGCGGCATCGGCGGCGCGGCCTCGGCCGCTGCGGCCTCGGTCGGCCCGATCATCGACAGCGCGGTCTCGGTGTCGACCAAGGCGAGCATGCCGGGCAGCCCGGCGAGTCCGGTCACCGCGGCCTGGCAGTCGGGGCAGCCCGCCAAGTGCTCCTCGTACTTCTGACGCTCGGCCCGGGTGAGGGAGCCGAGCACATACGGCGCATCCCACGTGGTGTAGTCGTCGGTGACATCCGTCATTGATTCGTCACCCCCATCTCCTGAAGTGCCAGTCGTAAGGCCCGCATGCCGTAGTGCATTCGGGATTTCACCGTGCCTGCCGGAATGTCGAGTTCTTCGGCGATCTGATGAGTGGAAAGCCCTCGATAGTAGGCCCGCACGATCACCTCACGGTGGTCGCCGCTGAGCCGGCCGAGAGCGTCCGCGATCAGCCAGCCGTCCAGCGCGCGGTCCGACTGGTCCGGCGTGGGCTGTTCGGGCGGACTGTCGGTGCGGAACTCGCGTCGGTTGCGGGCACTGCGATGCTCATCCACCACGAGATTGCGTGCCACGGTGAACAGCCACGCACGCGCCGACGTAGTCGATTGATCCAAGACGTTCGGGCGTTGCCACGCACGCAGCAATGTCTCCTGCACGATGTCCTCGGCCCGCCCCGGGTCTCGGACCAAACCAAGCGTGTACCGCCACAAGGCGGTGGCGTGATCGCGATAGAGAACCCGCATCAGCTCCGCTTGATCGTCCGGCTTGTCCGCCGCTCCGCGTATTCTGCGCACAAGTAGGTGCCTCTCTGCTTGTGTTGCGGGGCTGGTTATCGGTCGTAAGCGATAAGTTACTCATGTTCTGCCGGATCAGTCGTCATGTCTCATACCGTGTCTCCTGCTATCCCTTCGAGGAGTACACGTACTCAGTTGCGTTCGAGTTCAATCGGGTGCGTCGCGAGCAAGGAGAGGGGCAGCGGCTGGCGGCGCAGCACGTGTGCCCACAGGTCGGGGCGGCCGGTGCTGATCGGATCGGACGGCAACGCAGACAGCACGATCCAGTCGTCGTTCTCCAGCTCGCCTTCCAGCTGCCCGAAGGTCCAGCCCGCGTAGCCCGCGAACACCCGGATGCCCTCGACGAGGGGGACGATCCGTTGCGGGTCGGCGTCCAGGTCGACCAGGACGACTCGGCCGTCGATGCGGCGGAGTCCGGGTACGTTCTCGATCCGCGCGCCGACCCGGACGGTGCCGAGGCACAGCGGCGCGTCCCGCTTCACCGGGCCGCCGATGAACAACGTGCGCGGCGCGGCGACCGCGTCGGTCCAGCGGGGGAGCACGTCGTGCACGGCCGTATCGCTCGGACGGTTCAGCACCACCCCCAGGCTGCCCGCCTCGTTGTGCTCGATGATGTAGACGACGGTGCGCCGGAAGGTGGGTTCGACCAGTTCGGTGGCCGATACCAGCAGTGTTCCCGCGCGCACCACCTGTTCGCCGTGCCGAGAATCGCGTCGTTTGCGGTCACCATGCCCGCCGCGAGTTTGCCGATCGTCCGGGTCTTCTGCGCGTGCCACCACGACATCATCTCAGCTGTTCGCCCGCAATGCGCCTTCTGCGACCGACTTCTGTCTTCCGGATTTGCCCGAGCGGATGTCGGCGCCCGCCGCACCGGTTTTCCGGCATCGTAGAGTCCAGATCATGGAACCGCCCGAGGTGCGACTCGAGAACAGCGACAGCGTGTACGACTTCTATCGCGAGCATCGCCAGAATCGACTGCAGGCTTGGGGAGCGTACGCCATTCTCGGCCGTCGATACCATCCGCGTGTCGCCTACGCCGAAGGTGCGCGCGAACTGCTCCGCAGGGTGATCAAGCAGGGGCGGCCGCTGCTGATCGCCATCAACCACCTGTCCGAGAACGACCCGTACACCGTCGCGGCGGCGGCTTGGCGCAGCGGGCTGCGGCCGGTGATCGGGCGGGTGCGCGTGCTGGCCAAGGACGAGCTGTTCGTGGAACCCGACCAGCGGCGCAAGATCGACATGATGGGCGGCATCCCGGTGTTCCGTGGCAAGGACCACGGCATCCGCGCGGTGAACGCGGCCGGTCAGCGCATGATGGACATCTGCGCTGAGCGGATGGCCCGCGGCGACGGCGTCGCGGTGTTCCCTGAGGGCACCTGCAACGATGTCGACCCGACCAAGGTGCAGACCGTAGGCAGCGGGATCGGGCACATCGCGTTCCGCGCGATGAAGCTCGATGCCGAGCCGGTGCTGGTGTCCGTCGGGCTGAGCTACGGGCCGCGCCAGGATCCGACGGTGCCGCCGACGAGGGAAGAGGCGAAGTCGGCCAGCTTCTACTTCAGCGTGCCGGTGCTCGACCTGCCGACCCGGCCCGGTGACATCGCCCGCTTGGTGCGGGCGGACCTGCAACAGGCATTGGACGGCGCCGTCGCGGCGTACTGAGGGCTCATGCCGCTCGGCTCCGGCATGAGCGCGTCGGCGGCCGCGTCGCTCACAAGGGCAGGTTCAGCCGGTCCCGGGCCCAGTGCGGCACCATCGTCAAGTATTCGGGGCGCGTCTCGATGAAGTGATGGACCGTCCGGCACATCGGCAGCGCGCCGAGCTTGTCGTCGCGGGTGCTGTTCAGCGCGGTTTCGACCAGCAGCCGTGCATAGCCCTGGCCCTCGTAGCGCGGGTAGATCTCGGTGTGCACGAACGCCCGCTCGGATGCTGTGTCCTGGTATTCGGCATAGCCTGCGATCGCACCGTCGACGTAGATCTCGAAGCGTTCCAGTGCGGTGTTGTTGCTGACCTCGGTCGACATGGCTCGAAGCTACTCCGGTGCCTCGGTAACCGGGTAACCACCAGGTCGACCGGGCGAAATCCCGCCGCCGACTTGTCTGTCGACGCGAGTCTGCGCAGAATGCTCTTGATCGAGGCGTCCGCACCCGAGCGAGGCAGGCCCGGGAGGTACACAACATGATGAGGACGCTGCGCATATCGCGGGTCGTGGCAACCGTGGTCGCCGCGAGCCTGCTCGGGGGATCACTCGTCACCGGCCTTGCGCAGGCCGAGCCGGGCATGGTGTTCGGGGCATGCCCCGACCGTGCCGTGACGGCCGATCGCGGCGTGCGGTGCGCTGTCGTCAGCGTGCCGATGAACTATGCCGAGCCGAACGGGCCGAAGATCGAGCTGACTGTCAGCCGGATCGCGGCCAGCGGCGAGCGCGCGGGCGTTCTCTTCGCCAATCCCGGTGGCCCCGGCGCCGACGCACTGGACTACTGGGCACGACGGTCCGAGGTATTCCCCCTCGATCTCGGCGCGCACTACGACCTCGTCGCCGTACAGCCGCGCGGGCTGCGCTGGGCTACGCCGCTCGACTGCGCGGCGGGTACGAAAACCGAAGAGGGCGAGCGAGTTTCACTTGGTGGCGGCGACCGCGATGCCATCAAGAAGGCTTGCGACGCCGCACGCCCCGGCTACCTGGACACCATCACCACCGAGAACACCGCGCGCGACTTGGACGCCGTGCGCGCCGCGCTCGGGCTGGAGCGGATCAGCTACCTCGGCACGTCCTATGGCACCTATCTGGGCGCGGTGTACGCGGCGCTGTTCCCCGAACGGGTGGATCGGATGATCCTGGACTCCAATGTCAACCCGGACTGGGTGTGGACCGAGGAGTTCGCCCAGCAACAGGTGGCAGGCAAACAGCGCCTCGACGACCTTTTCGCTTGGATCGGTGAGCACGACGGCGAATACCACCTCGGCGAGACTGCGCTGCAGGTCTACCGGAACTGGGTCCGGCTGGCGGCCGATCAGGGCGGCGGCTGGTACGCCAACCTGACCCCGCCGCCCGCGAGTGTCGCCGATCTGCCCGGCGCGCTGCCCGAGCCGCTCGCCGAGATCGCGCGTGACGGCTACAACGGCAGCGTCGAACAGCTGGGCAAACTGCAGAACCTGTTGCGCACCTTGGTCTCCGGCGGTGTATCGGCGCAGGTGCCGCTGCTCGGCGCGACGGCCGTCGCCACCTACACGCGCACGTTCTGGCCGATCTTCGCCCGCGCGATGGCCGACGTGGCCGTCGACCCGGCGAACGTGCAGCGGCTGCGAGCCATCGAAGGCGCGACCTCGACCGACCCCACCGGGCGTTTCGTCTTCGCCGCCGTCACCTGCAACGAGAACGCCGTGCCTGGCAGGCCGGAGCTGCTCGGCGCCGCGGTCGGCACCATCGCCTCCGGCGGCGACGCCATGGACGCGCGCGCCGACCTGGTCCGGTCCGGGATGGCCTGTGGTGCCTGGAAACCGGTGACTAAGCCGGTACGGATCACCGGGGCCGGCCTGCGCACCCCGCCGCTGGTACTGCAGAGCCGTCACGACGCGCTGACCAAATACGAGGGTGGCCCGGCCATGGCGAAGGCACTGAACGGTGCGCTGATCACCGTAGACGGCGGCGACCACGGAACCTTCGGTCGCGGCAATGCCGCCGTGGACGAGGCGGTGCTGACCTATCTGCGGACTGGGCAGGTCACCATCACCCAGGCCGACCAAGCCCCGCTGCCCGCGAGCTGATGGAGGGCCGTCGTGCGGTTGCCCCGGCGGCGCCCGACAATATGGGGATGACGCGCATGTCCGCACCCCGGGTGATTCTCGCCCCGGACAAATTCAAAGGATCGCTCAGCGCACCGCAGGTGTCGGCGGCCCTTGCCGCGGGTTTCGCGCGGGTCGCGCCGGAAGCCGTCATGCGGCAGGTGCCGGTCGCCGACGGCGGTGACGGCACGGTCGAGGCGTTCGTCGCCGGGGGCTGGACGTGCGTCGAACTGACCGCTCCTGGGCCCACCGGTGTGCCGTGCCGCACCGCCTACGCTAGGCATGAGGCGACCGCGGTCGTCGAACTGGCCGCGGTGGTCGGTCTGGCGAAACTGCCTGGGGGGCAGCATGATCCGCTCGGCGCGAGCACCTACGGGCTCGGCGTGGTTGTGGCGCACGCCATGGACAACGGCGTCACCGACATCGTGCTCGGTCTCGGCGGCAGCGCATCCACCGACGGCGGCGCGGGCATGCTGCAAGCGCTCGGCGTCCGCGTTCTGGACTCCGATGGGCAGGAATTACCCCCCGGGGGAGCCGCTTTGGCACGCGCCACGCGCGTGGACCGTTCCGGGCTGCATCCCGCGGTCGCCGGCACGACCTTCACCCTGGCCTGCGACGTCGACAATCCGTTGCTCGGGCCGACCGGCGCCGTCGAGGTGTACGCACCGCAGAAGGGCGCGGGCCCCGCCGAACTCGATGTCCTCGAGTCCGCGCTCGCCACCTGGGCGCGCGTCACAGGCCCCGACTTCGCACTCCGCCCGGGCGCGGGCGCCGCGGGCGGCACCGGTTTCGGCGCACTCGCCGTGCTCGATGCGCAGGTGCGCAGCGGGATCGAAGTCGTGCTCGAACTTCTCGACTTCCCCGCGCTGCTCGCCACCGCCGCCCTCGTGATCACCGGCGAGGGATCGCTGGACCGGCAAAGTCTGCACGGCAAGGCGCCGGTCGGCGTGTGCGCGGCGGCCCGAGAAGCGGATGTCCCGGCGGTTGCCGTTGTCGGCCGCACTTTGCTCGCGCCCCAAGAGATCCGGGACGCAGGCTTCGCGCGCTGCTATGCGCTCGCCGACCTGGAACCCGATCCCGGCCGCTCGATGGCCGACGCGGCGGCACTGCTCGAGCGCATCGGTGCGCGAATCGCGGTCGACAATCCGGTTTAACCCGCGGACGCCAAGAGGTTGGCGGCGAGTTCGTGCCGATGCCGCTCGCCCCACTCCTCCAGCGGACGCAGGGCGGCGGCCAATTCCTCGCCGAGCGGAGTGAGGGAATATTCGACGCGCGGAGGGACCTCGGCGTACACCTCGCGGTGCACTACACCGCCGGACTCGAGTTGACGCAGGTTTTCGGCGAGGACCTTCTCGCTCACGCCGTCGAGCAGGCGGCGGATCTGGCCGAAGCGCTGCGGGCCCGCGCCGAGCACCCACATCAGATGCAATTTCCACTTGCCACCGACGACGTCGATCGCGACCGTCATCCCGCACACATCGTGATCTGCGTCACTGCTCATGTCCACCGCGCTCCTTTGACCTCATGTCGAACCTCGAGGTAAGCAACCACACCCCGACGTTCGGTCTTCCCGACTCTACCTGCGGCAACGACCATGGATCGCGGCGCCGACAAACAACCGAACGAGAATCGAAGGGACACCTCATGTCCGAGCAGACCCCCCGCTCCGTCTCCGTCATAGGCCTCGGTCCGATGGGCCAGGCCATGGTCCGGGCATTCCTGGACGCGGGTGTCGAGGTGACGGTATGGAACCGTAGCTCCGACAAGATCGACGCCATGGTCGAACTCGGTGCGAAGCGCGCCGCGACCGTCGCCGACGCGCTCGACGCCAACGAGGTCACGGTGCTCAGCCTCACCCACTACGCCGCCATGTACGACGTGCTCGGGCAGGCGACCGACCACCTGAAGGGCAAGGTGATCGCGAACCTGTCCTCGGATTCCCCCGAGAAGGCGCGAAAGGGTGCGGAGTGGGTCCGCTCGCACGGCGCACAGTTCCTCTCCGGCGGCGTCATGTCGGCGGGTGACAACATCACGCACCCGGCGTCGTACATCTTCTACAGCGGTCCACGCGAGGTGTTCGACGCGTACGCCGAGCTGCTGAGCCCGCTGAGCCCGCAGGAGTACCTCGGGGCCGACGACGGTCTGGCGCAGGTGTTCTACCAGGCCCTGCTGACCATTTTCCATCCTTGGCTGCTCGCCTTCGACCAGGCGACCGCGGTGATCGATCGCTCCGGCCACGACATCGCGAAGTTCGTTCCGTTCGCGATCCGCTCGGCCGCCGCGTTCCCCTACTTCATGGAGGAATTCTCGGTGGCCAACCAGAATGGCGGCTGGGCGACGTTGGCGAGTCTGAAGATGATGGACGCGGGCGCGCAGCACATCATCGACGCGAGCGAGGAAGTCGGCGTCGACGCCACGTTCTCGCATACGGCACAGGCGTTCTGGCGCAAGGCCGTTGCCGCTAGTGAGCAGGCGGGTACGGCGGTCTCCACGTATGCGTTGATGCGTGGCGACGGGTAAACGCCGAGGTCTCAGCAGGATTCGACAAGTGGTGGCGGTGGAGAAGACGACCTCACCGCCGCCTTTGAGTCGGCCGCTCGGCGCGGCCCAGTTCCAGGCTCGGCCTGGGCGCTGTGCCCCCGTCGGGCGCCCTATGCCTCCATCGTTCGTTGAGCGGCAAATCATCGTGCACGAACGTCACCGAGCCTCCCTGGACGTGTCGGGCTTCATTCGTCCGGTGTCGATCAGTGCTCGGCGGGCTGCTGCCTTGCGCGGGCATTGGTCGGCGCGACAGTCTCTGTGCCGCTGCATGGTCAAGTGTGCTTCGGGAATACTGAGCGAGTGATCCTGTCCATGGCCGTGACAAAGTCCCCGCTGGTGGCTGGTTGTAGGTCGCCGCTGGCGGCCAGGTAGAAGTCCCCATTCCTCTTGCTCGTCGTGTCATGCCCGGAGCTCATGGCCTGGGCGGTGACGGTGATAGCGCCAACTGTCATTCCGTCACTGCCCAGGGAGTTCCATTGAAGTCTGCGAGGGAGCGAATGGACATCATTTCCGCCTATCGAGAGGTCGGAACCTATCGGGGGGCCGCCGAGCTGTGCGGCACCACGCACAAGACGGTGAAACGGGTCGTCGAGCGTGTCGAGGCCGGCGGCCGGCCGCCGGAGCGGGCACCGCGGTCCCGAAATTACGACTCGGTGCAGGATCTGGTCGCCGAACGGGTCGCCAAGTCGAAGGGCCGGATCTCGGCCAAGCGGCTGTTACCGGCCGCTCGCGCTGCCGGTTACGAGGGGTCGCCACGGAATTTCCGGCGCCTGGTGTCGGAGCAGAAAGCGTTGTGGCGCAAGGATAATCATCGGGGTCGTCGTCCGGCGGTGTGGTCGGCGGGTGAGTATCTGGTGATCGATTGGGCCGAGGCCGCGCCTGGGTTGCAGCTGTTTTGTGCGGTGCTGGCGTTCTCGCGGTGGCGGTTCACCGCGTTCGCCACCGACCAGAAACAGTCGACCACCCTGGCCATGCTCGCCGAAGCGTTCACCGCGATCGGCGGCGTCCCCGCCCGGGTGCTCGCCGACCGGATGGGCTGCCTGAAGGGCGGGGTGGTCGCGAACGTGGTCGTCCCGACACCCGAATACGTTCGGTTCGCAACACATTACGGTTTTCGTCCCGACTGGTGTCACGGCAGCGATCCGCAGTCCAAGGGCATCGTGGAGAACCTGTGTGGCTATGCCCAGCGGGATCTGGCGGTCCCGCTGCTGACCGAGGCCGCGATGACCGGGACGGCCGTGAGCCTGCGCGAGGCCAACGCGGCGGCGAGGACCTGGTGCGCGGAGGTGAACTCGCTGGTGCATTCGGAGATCTGTGCCGTCCCCGACGAACGCCTGGTCGTCGAGCGGGAGTTGTTGCGGGGATTGCCGTCGCTGCGGCTCGAGGTCGGTGCACCGGCGGTGACGCGCACGGTCGACCGGCTCTCGTGTGTGCGTTACGGGTCGGCCCGCTACTCGGTGCCGACCCGCCTGATCGGTGAGAAAGTGCAGATCGTCCTCGACTGCGGCGCGCTGCTGGTGCTCGAACCGGCGACCGGGGTGATCGTGGCCGAGCACGAACTCGTCGCTCCCGGTGACGCGTCGATCCTCGATGACCACTACGACGGGCCCCGGCCCGCGCCCAACCGCGGGCCGCGTCCGAAAACCACTGCAGAACAGCAGTTCTGCGCCCTCGGGCCGGACGCGGAAGCGTTCCTGGTCGGCGCGGCCGCGATCGGCAACACCCGCCTCGGCGCCGAGTTGGAGATCCTGCTCGCGCTCGGCGCCGCCCACGGCGAAGCCGCGCTGGTCGCGGCGTTGCGGCGGGCGGTCGCGTTCGGGCGGTTCCGCGCCGCCGACGTCCGCTCCATCCTCGCCGCTGGCACCGGCACCCCGCAGCCGCGGGGGGCCGGTGACGCGCTGGTGCTGGACCTGCCCACCGCACCGATCCGGTCCCTGGATGCCTACAAGATCACTCGTGACGGGAGCGCCTCGTGACCACAGCTCGATCGAAAATCGTCGCTCCCAAGCCGATTCCGGAACTCGCCGCCGATCTCGACGCTGGGCTGCGGCGGTTGAAGCTGGCCACGGTCCGGCGCACCGCGCCGGAGGTGCTGGCGGTCGCGAAAACCCAGCGCTGGACACCGGAAGAGGTGCTGCGGACTCTGATCGAGGCCGAGTTGGCTGCCCGCGACGCCTCCAACGCGGCCAACCGGCTCAAGGCCGCCGCGTTCCCGGTGACCAAGACTCTCGACAGCTTCGACGTGTCGGCGTCGTCGATCCCGCAAGCCACCTTCGACTACCTGTCGAGTCTGGAATGGGTTCGCGCGCAACACAATCTCGCGATTATCGGTCCACCGGGGACAGGCAAGAGCCACACCCTGATCGGGCTCGGCCACGCTGCGGTCACCGCCGGCCACAAGGTCCGCTACTTCACCGCCGCCGATGTAGTCGACACCCTCTACCGCGGCCTGGCAGACAACACCGTCGGCCGAATCATCGACACCCTGCTGCGCGCGGACCTCGTGATCCTCGACGAGATCGGGTTCGCGCCACTGGACGACACCGGCACCCAGCTGCTGTTCCGGCTGGTCGCAGCCGCCTACGAACGCCGCTCGCTGGCCGTCGCGTCGCACTGGCCGTTCGAGCAATGGGGCCGGTTCCTGCCCGAACACACCACCGCCGCCAGCATCCTCGACCGGCTCCTGCACCACGCCACCGTCGTCATCACCGACGGCGACTCCTACCGCATGAAACACCGCAACAAACGAGGTGACCGCCCCTGAACTAACCACCCCACCCCCAGCAAAGGGGTGGGGACTTCAACCCCGGCCACCAGCGGCGACCTGAAAGTGGCCATTGACAGATCCGGTGCCTCATGCGGCCATCCAGTAGGCCACACCCCAGCGTCGGGCCGCTCGGTGCGAGCCCGTTCGCGTCGCCTTTGCGCTCGCCACTCGTCCTGTACGCGATCGATGATTGCTTGCACTGATGCGTCGTCTGGCTCGGCCTCTCGCCACCAGTTGAACCCCATCACGTTCACCCCTGCCGTGTAAGCCTGTCGTTGGTTGCACGCCACCCGGCGGGGTGAAATACAGGTACGCAGCTGGCTTATCTCAGGATCTTGCAGCTGAGCGTTACAACCAAGTCACAGGGAATCAGACAAGCCTGGGCGGAACGTCTATCAACGCGTGGGAAACGTGGGCGCGAGGGCGTGGCCAAGGATCGCCCCCGTCGTTGTCGAGCGTGCTGATCTTGTGCGCCGCCTATGGCCGTGGTCCCCTTGGAGCGGCGGAAGAATATGTGTCGCCGACCGAGTTGATTGCCGAGGCGTACGAACGCCTGCCTATCGAGGATCAGCTGTCGCTCAAGCAGTTCACTGCAAACAATGAAGCCCGATCGCAAAGCGGTCGTAAACCGTCACATGCGACGTTGCGGACACGCGAGCCTGTCTCGGTTTCCGAGGGAATGAAAAGTCAGATGGGCGGAGAGTTCACCCTTTCGGTGCCCACGGTCGAGTATGGCAACTCCGACATTCTTGTATGCTCTCTACCCAATCCGCAACCGGGTCAGTTATTGGATTTGACGTGGGAGACATTCGGAACCGGAATCGAACGGTTGTCACGGCAAATAAAGAATATTGGCAAGCGCCTCGATGTGGACGTGTGCTTCGGCGTGAATGATGCTGGTCTAGTGATGGCAACTTTCCTCGCTTCGTCTCGGTTCTCCCGCTGTAAGATAGGCTACCTCCGTTGCAGCAAAATCCGTGACGGCCTCGATCTGGATGTTGCATCATATTTTCCCGAAACCAGGGATGCGCCTACAATATTCATCTGCGGCTTCGAAGTCAAACACGCCGATGTTGTCGGTTATATCGCTCGCCGGGTTCGGGAGCGGTACCCGAAAGCCGAGCTGTATTTCGCCGTGTTCGGGGCGATGACCAAGGGGCGTGACTTGAAAGTGGCGAGCTTCGATGATCTGACCGGGGCCAAAATAATGCGCGCCGCCGAGTTCGAAGCTATCTTCATCGCAGCGACGATGAGCCCTCCCGGTATCGAACCCCCGCTAGAGTTTGCGATGACACGGAAAAGAGGCGGTTGCCCGATGAGTAGTGTGAACATAGTCCCAGACCTCGCGCAACGTATCGCCAGTGTGGTTCGCCAGATGATGGGAGAAATCCGGCCACAACTGATCGATGCTGCGCTGACCGGTCGTCGCGCGGGAAATGAGAATTTGCGCCATTCCGACAATTTCCTGTCCGATTATGACCTGTGGATGCATGAACGCTACAAAGAGGTGTTAGTCGAACACATACCCTCGTTCATTCTACGCCTCAGAGGAAGCCGATCCAGAAGTCATTGGAGATGAAGCCGATCCCGATTTATGCGTGCTGGTCGATCCTCTGGATACCAGTGAGTTGGCCGTGCGTGGACTATACGGCTACACGCATATAATGGTCTACTCACGTACTCTGGCTCGGCCTGTTGCCGCTGTGGTCGGCGATATTTTTCATCATGTTCAGATATATTTAGCGTTCCGCGATGTCAGTGGTGGCGATTGCGCGTTCATCATTACCGAAGACGGCGATGAGCACCTTCTCGACAGGCCGTCGAGCGCGAGCCTTACCGAGGCATTGGTCACCAATTACATGATGCGCCCCGAGCAACGATTCCAGCCACTTGCCGAGCAGCAGGAGTTCATAAATGCGCTCAGCGCACCGGCTCGGGATGGAAAAGCAAGGGGTCGTATCGGTGTCGATTTCGGATCGATTGGCCTGTGTCACGTAGCCGCCGGGTTCTCCGACGCTATGATCGAATTCGCAAAGGGATTCGCAATCTGGGACCTATCCCCAGGGCACTATATTCTGCACGCTGCAGGGGGTAGCGTGATCGATCTTTACGGAGCGCTGATTCCGTTGGACTATGATCTGGGCTCATTGTCCGAAATCAAGAGCGCAATGAAGCGACGTCAAAAATTCATTGCTGCCGGAAATATCGAACTCGCAAACGAAATCCGCACAACGCTTCATACCTGAGACCTGTCAGCAGCTCATGGGGCCCGGTGGATGCCCTGGCGTCTGCCGGGTTCGTCGTGTCGGGTGCGGGGGCCGTGATGCCGAACCAGCGGAACCAATCCCTCGCGATAGTCGACTTTTTCATTCCTGTGCACGTCCGGTTACGTGCGCCGACCTGGGGACGACGGCTCCGAGCGTTGTCTTCGACCGCAGATCAAGGGATTTCGTGAAGAAGCCTTCGACGTTGGGATCCGCCAGAACCTTTGGCGCACCGCCAGCGAAGTGGGCTTCTTCCGCGTCGGCGACCTGGCGCACGGCGATCGTTCGGCCGAGCGTCTTCGCCAAGCATTATTGCTCGGGGACGATGAATATCGCAGCGCCCGTGCGGATGTACTCGCGGTCCTCGTGTCCGTTCGCGGCCAGGGCCACCGCTGCGACCAAGATCAACCGGACCGCCGTGGCCACGACACCGGCTCCGCGAACAGCCACTGAAGAAGCCGTGCGAGCGGCGCATGGTGGAGGCGAAGTGTGAGCGCGGCCTCCGTGGTGTGCCTCTCGTCGTTTGGTGGGCGGGCAGGAGAAGAGAGAGCGGTGCTCTTGACTTTGGGTCCGGTCGGTGGAACACTTCTCTCTATAGAGAGCAGTGATCACAAATAAGGAGTAAGTCATGGACCTCGGCACCCGCTACATCGGCCCCTCCGGCATCGATCCGATCATGAACCGGATCGCTAATCTGCTGCCCAAGCTGGGGATAAGCGTGATGGGATCGCGCCTGCTCGCGGTTCGGGGACGCAAGAGCGGCGAGTGGCGGACCACGATGGTGAACCTGATGGTGCGGGAGGACGGCGCCCGCTTCCTCGTCGCACCGCGAGGGCACACACAGTGGGTGCGCAACCTGCGTGTCGCGGGTGGCGGCGAGCTGCGGCTCGGCCGCAAGGTCGAGGCGTTCACCGCCACCGAGATCGCCGACGCCGACAAGGTGCCATTGCTGCGGCTTTACCTGCGGAAGTGGGGCTGGGAGGTCGGCAAGTTCTTCGAGGGCGTGACCAAAGACGCGACCGACGAGGAGCTTGCCGCCATCGCGCCCGGCTTTCCGGTGTTCCAGATCAAGTGACGAATCGCCGGTGTCGTCAAGCCCGATCGAGGCGAACTCGACCGGCTCACACCGAGCGGGCGAGGAATTCGATCGCGGCGGCGTAGCCCTGGATTCCCATACCCGCGACCACCGCGGTGGCGATCGGGGAGATGTAGGAGTGGTGCCGGAACTCCTCTCGTGCGTGCACATTGCTGATGTGCACCTCGACGATCGGGAGCTCCGGTATCACCAGTGCGTCCCGCAGCGCCACCGAGGTGTGGGTGAGGCCGCCGGGATTGATGACGATGCCCGACTCGACGCCGCGCGCCTGATGGATTCGATCGATTAGCGCGCCCTCGGAATTGGACTGGAAGGCGACGATCTCCCGGTCGAATCTCGCCGCAGTCTGCTTGCACAGTTCCACGACGTCGTCGAGCGACGCCGACCCGTACACCTCCGGCTGACGGGTGCCGAGCATATTCAGATTGGGGCCGTTGAGGACGAGGATCAGGCCCGGTGTCGCGTCGACGGTCGCCGGAGCCATGCACGCAACACTACAGCGTGTCTCCTGGTGAGGGTCGGTAGACACCGTCCTTCTCGGACGTCCTCTACTCACGCCGATATGGCGTGGGTGTTGGTTCCCGCGTCATTCGGGCTGGTTTCACCCACACGAGTGTGTGGGCCAGTGCCTTCCCGTCGGCGGGCGTTGGTGACCGGGGCTCGCGCTTCGGGCTCCCGGACCTGGGAGACATGGTGTTGTTCGCCCCAGGCGGCGAGGTTGACCGCGGCATTGTGATCGCGGTCGAGATGGTGTCCGCTCCCGCACCGGAAAACCCGGTCGGCCAGTGTCAGCTCACGGTTTCGGGTTCCGCAGCGAGAACAGAGCTGGCTGGAGGGATACCAGCGATCAGCGAGGACGACTGTGCCGCCGCGCCAAGCCTGCTTGTAGAAGACCTGGCGGGCGAATTCAGCCCACCCCGCGTCGCTGATCGCCCGCGCCAGATGCCGGTTGCGTAGCATTCCGGCGGTATTCAGGTCTTCCAGGACGAGCCGGTCGTGGGTTTTGACCAGCTTGTTGGAGGCCTGATGCAGGAAATGGTGGCGAATATCGCGGACGCGTGCGTGGTGGCGACCCAACCGGGCGGTTGCCTGTCGTCTGTTGCCGGAACCCCTCAATTTCCGTGACACCGCCTTCGCAAGGCGGCGTTGCTTGCGCATCCCGGCTGCCAACGCTTTCGGTGGATCAGTGATTCGCGCGAGCTCGGGCCCGTCTCCGGTCGCGGCGACCAGGAACGCCGACAACCCGCGATCGACCCCCACCCAGCCACCATGATCCCCATCCCCGCGGGATGGGTGACACCGGCCGGGGTGCAGGTCGGCGGCTTCAGCATTCAGCGTGACCCACCACCGCCCGGCCCTCTGGCTGAGTGTGGTGAACAGGATCTTCGCTCGACCGGTCGCCAGCATCCGCCGTATGCGGCGTGTGTCATCGTGCACTCGCACCGTTCCGATTCCCGGCAGGGTCACCGATCGTGGACAGTTGTTGTCACCGACCCTGATCGCGGGGCGACGTCCCTGGGAGTGCTTGTTGCGCAACCGGAAAGAGCGAGATGTTGCGGTCTTCTTCTTGAACCGAGGGAACCCGATCCGACGGCCCTTGCGGGTACCGCGACGAGAGTCCGCCCAGCTCGCCAGCGCCCGCCCACAATCGATGGCCGCTTCCTCGAACACCTGCTGGCACACCTGATCACGCCACACCAAACCGGTCACCACCACCGTGGCGGTGCCGTTGGTATCGACGGCGAAGACCCGCCCGGCATCCTCGGATTTCTTCCACCGGTTGAAATGGTTGATCAGATCGAACCCCGACCACGGCACCGACACCCCGGGCTCAGTCTTGCGGGCGGTCAACGCCGACTTCACCGCATGCAGGCATTGATTGAACGCGAACCGCGCCGCCCCGGCATGCCGCGACAGCACTGTCCGCTGTTCGACCGTCGGGTCCAAGCAGAACCGGAATGATGTGTGCCGCACCACATCAGCAGCATGCCACCAGCCACTGACAACAACAGCCCGCATCGACCTCGCCGCAGCATTGGCCCTAGCTAGACCCGACCGCCCTACAATCCCTGCGGCCCTTCCGAACGCAGGTCGTCCACTTTGCGCATCGCGTCGCGCAGTTCCGCCAGCCACGACTCAGCGTGTTTGCCCGCCAGTTTCACCGTCCAAGCCAGCGCGTCGGCGCGGGAACGGGCGACACCCGCGTCGACCAGGGTGTCGAGCACCTTTCGTTCCGGCTGACGCAGCCGGGTCATGACGGGAACGGCCAGGTGCGTGAACATGATCCGTTCCCCGTCCACCGAGACACCCCAGGCGACATTGCGCTGGTAGCGGTGCTGCGCCTCGTTCGCGATCTGCATGCGGGCCGGACGAGTGGACTCGCGGAACCGGGCGACGGCGCCCTCTTTGGTCGCGCGCGGAACTTCGTCGGTCGGCGCTTCCGCATCACCTTTGCCGGCGGCTGGTGGCTTCTCGGGTTGGGGGATCGGCAACTCGCCGATGACGACGATCTCGTCTCGGTCCACTTCGATGACCGGCGGACCGGTGAACCAGTCGCTTGGCAACCGTCCAGCGAACCAGTCGGACACATCCGCGGGGTCTGGAAGGTCGGCTTGCTGCCAGCCTCCTGGTCGTCCGAAACCCCGTCCGCGGTGTGCGTTTCTCATGAGGATCACCTACTTACTATGGTGCTGCGCTGTCGTTGATTACAAGATTACGTCGCAAAGCGCATTGGTGGTTCCGCCCTGCGCGAACAGGATTCGGTCCTCGACTTCGGCGCTTGGAACGGCGCGCTCGGGGTACACAGAAAGACACAATCGCCGAGAGTGGGACCAAGTGCACGACTTCGCGCGGAGGCCGGTACGGTAGCGGCGCCGGGTAGGTGGGCAAGATCGTGAACGGTCTCCCGAGATGGAGGGTTTCGGGCACAATCAGGATCCTGAGCATGGATAACGTCCTCACTACGGAGGCGAAACGGGTAGGTCTTTTCGGGTACGGTGGTCTTGTTACTGAAGTGACAAGAGTGAAGAGTGGGCGACATGGATGTGTGGGGATCTCGCCGCTTTCGCGTTCGGGGCGTAATGGCACTCATGGGGGTGGCATTACTCGCGATCGGGATCGGCTCGTGCGGGATACACGAGAAGCAGAGTGAAGCCGAGACTGTTGTCGAACGCTTCACCGATCTGCTCGACGATCAGGACTACGCCAAGGCGGCGGACCTGACGTCGTACCCCACGGCGGCCTCGGCAACGTTGAAGCAAATGTTCGAGGGCCTCCATCCGGGCAAGGTCGACTACCGGAAGACCCAATTCATCGGTCTCGACGCCGAGTCCGCGATCTTCAGCATGGATGTCGAATGGACCTTCGGTGAGCAGAAGACCTGGAACTACAGCCTGCAGGGCAACGTCCGCAAGCTGGCCATCGGCTGGCGGATCTCCTGGGAGCCCACGCTCGCCATGCCGCAGCTTTCACACAATCGCACCGTCCGGCTGGTGCGAACCCTGCCGTCGCCCGCGCCTCGGGTCAACGATATCGCCGGTGAGCCGCTCATGACCGAGCAGGCCATCAACGTGATCAAGCTCGACCCCGCGAAGACGGCGGACCCGGTCGCCTCGACCGACGCGCTGGCCAGGGCCATCGAGCCGGTCGCGCCGCTGATCACCGGGGCATCGCTCATGCAACAGCTGGCCGCCTCGCAGGGTAAGCCGGTGGTCGCGGTGAATCTGCGTGAGGGCGATTTCGCCATCCTGGAACCGCGGATGGCGCCGATTCCCGGCGTGGTCATGGAGAAGCAGCCGCGGCTGATCTCCGCCGACCGCCGGGTCTGGTCGCCGATGCTGGACGCGCTGCGCAAGGTGCAGCAGGAGAGCCAGGAGGCGCACTCGGGGTGGGGTGTCCAACTTTTCGAGCAGGACGGACGGTTCGTCGGTCAGCTCGCCGGCCAGCAGGGCCCGCCGGGGCCGGACATCGCGGGCACCATGGACCAGCGTCTGCAGCGCGCCGCCGAGGACGCGGTGGTCAGCGTGGGCACGCCCGCCTCGATCGTGGCGATCCAGCCCTCCAGCGGCGCGGTGGTCTCGGTCGCGCAGAACAGTTACGCCACCGAGCACGGCCCGGTGGCGTTCACCGGGCTCTACCCGGTCGGCGGAAACATCGAGCTGTTCCGTCTCGTCGCCGCGGTGGCAAAAGGCAAGCCGCCGCAGGACGTTTCGGTGCAGGACGCGGCCGAAGCGGCGACCAGCCTCGGTGTCGGTATCGACTTCAAAGTGCCGGGCCTCGATGAGGTGACCGGCAGGCTCGCGATCGCGGGACGCAGCGCCGAGCAGGTGCGCCAGGGCGGCGGTTCGGACGCGGTGCTGGCCAGCCCATTCGGGATGGCGATCGCCGCGGCAGCCATCGCGCGCGGCTCGGTGCCGCCGCCGATGATCGAGGTCGCCCGGTCGAGCACCACCGACGCCCAGCTCGGTCCGCTGTCGCCCGAGGCCATCGACCGGCTGCGTGGAAGGCTGCGTGACGCGACGAACGCGCCCGAACTCGCCAGTGTGCGGCGCTACCGGGACATCAACGCGTTCGCCGCGACCGCGGGCCCGGACAGCTGGCTCATCGGGACGATGGGCGACTTGGCCTTCGCTATCCACATCAGCGACGTGGACAGCGGCGACGCGACCGCTCGGATGGCGGCCAGGATGTTGCAGGCGCTGGCGACTCCAGAACCTTGATCAGTTCAAGGCTTTGATCGCCGCGCGCCAGCCGAGCAGGAACAGTGCGAGCACCGCGCTCGCGACCAGCACGAAACTGAATGCTGTTCCCTGACCGCTCACCGCACGCAGCAGCATGCCGCCGCCGAGGGTGCCCAGCCAGACCAGGACCCCGGTCGGCCACGGGGCAATGCCGTCGAACCGCTCATGGCCGACCTTGCCGATCTGTCGGCCGACCACGGCGGCGATGGTCCAGCCGGCCGCGAGTCCGATCGCGAAAGGCCACAGGGTGCGCAGCAGTCCGGCGAGTATCGCTTCGTCGTGGCTGCGCCTGCCGATCACACAGAAGAGGACGACGAGCAGCGCGTCTGCCACCAGCGGCACCAGTTTCCTCACGGGGAAAGCGTAGTGGGCACACCCGGACCGCACCCTCCGACACCACGGTCGCGGGGTTTGCTTGCCGGTGGTCAATCGTCGGAACGCTACCGCATTGGATTACAGTCGCCGCTGCTCGAATTCCTTTTCGAACTCTGCGTCATCGGCCTGCCGGGTGCGGAACCGGAACAGGAAGACGATCCAGCCGACGATGGCGACCAGGATGAAGCTCACCAGACGGTACACGAACGCCGCGGCGACTGCCTGTGCGGCGGGCAGTCCTGCGGCAGCGGTGAGTCCGTATATCAGCGTCGCGTCCACATAGACGATGCCGCCGGGCGCGAACGGAATCGAGCCGACCGCCTTGCCCACCGCGAACGCGAGCAGCAGGCCTGCGACCCGCGGGTCGGCGCCCACCGCGTAACACGCCGCCCCGAGGCAGGCCACGTCGGCGAACCGGTGCACCAGCGCCCACACCGTGACCCATGCGCCGTCACGTTTGCCGAGGTCCACCGATTCCAGCTGGCCGAGCACATCGGCGATCTTGCCGGCGCCCTCGTCCGGCGGCCGCTTGCGCAACCGGTTGGCCAGCGTGAGTAACCTGCGCAGCAGCGTGTCCAGCGAGCCGGGATGGCGCGACACATGGTTGCCCGCCCAGACCAAAGCGGCGACGGCGGCCAGCGAGAGGATCAGCTTGAACGGGCCGATTCGGCCACCGGCCAGCAGCGTTCCACCCACGCCGAGCAGCGCCAGACCCACCGCCGCGACCACGCCGGAGAAGACCAGCTGCCACGAGGCGACGATCGGGCTCGCGCCCCAGCGCCTGGTCTGCCGATAGGTGAAGGCGGTGGAGAACACCTGGCCCGCGGGCAGGGTCACCGACATGGCGGTCGCGCCGTAGAGCACCGCGACGGATTTGCGCTGGCTGACGGCGACGCCACCCGCATTGAGCAGTCGTTTCTGCACCCTCGCGAAACCGCTCATCGACAACGCCTGCATCCAGATGCAGGCCGCCACCCAGCCCCAATGGATCTCGGTGAGTTTTCGCCAGGATTCATGCAGACGCGGCCAGAGATACACGCCCTCGGCGATCAGCAACGCCAGCAGGGCGACGCCGAGCACCCATTTGAGCCACCAGAATTTGCCACGGCGGGAATTCTCCGTGGGCGGCGGCGCAGGTTGTCCTGCCAGTTCCCCGTTGGCCGTCACGCCGTCAGCCTAACGAACGCACCGTTTCGACGTCTGCATCGTCGCGCGCGTCGGCCCCATCTTTCGGCCAGGCCAACAGCGTTTTTCTGCGCCTGCCGCGCAGCTGTACCTCGTCGCCGGTCTCCCACTGGTCCTGCTCGCTTTCATCGGCGAAATACAGTGCGCTGCCCGAGGCAAGTGTCCGGCCGGGCCGGTCTTTGGCCAGTTCGGTGAGTCGGGACGCCTCGTTGACCGGGTCTCCGATCACGGTGTATTCGAAACGGTTTGCGGCACCGATATTTCCGGCGACGGCAAGACCCGCCGAAACACCGATTCCGATATCGAGACCCGGAACTTCCCGCAACGTTTCGCGTAGTTCGCGCGCGGCGGCCAGCGCTGCGGTCGGCGCGTCCGGCCGGTCCAGCGGTGCGCCGAAGATGGCCAGCGCCGCGTCACCGACGAACTTGTTCACGAAGCCGTTGTGCCGGTCGATCACATCGACCACGATGCGGAAGAACTCGTTGAGCAGGCTCACCACCTCGGTGGGCGGGCGCTCGGCCGCGGTCGCGGTGGAACCGACCATGTCGACGAACAGGACCGCGACAAACCTGGTCTCGCCGCCGAGCTCGGTGCCGTAGTCGAGAGCGCGCTGTGCCACCTCCTCGCCGACGTGCTGGCCGAACAACTCTTGCAGCTGACGGCGCTTGGCGGCCTCCTCCATCATCCTGTTGAAGCCGACCTGCAGCAGCCCGATCTCGCTGCCGTCGAAGACCTCGACCTGCACGTCACGCGCGCCGCCCTGCACCCGGTCGATGGCCTGGCTGAGCTGTCGCACCGGGTCGGAGATGCTGGAGCCGGTGAGCATGGACAGCGCGAGGGCCTGCATGATCACCACGCCACACAGCAGCAGGATGGAGATGGCCAGCGACTGCGCGGAGAACTTCACCTCCGAGGAGATCTGGGTGACGCACAGCAGCACGATGGCGATGGTCGGAGCGAAGGTACCCATGCCCCAGGTCATCGCCATCCTGGTGCCGACGCCCGGGGTGAGGGTGTGGTCGAAGATCCCCTCGGTCAGCGCCTGGGCCGCGACCGGGCGCAGGATGCGTTCGCCCAGCATGTAGGTGAAGCCGAACACGATGGTGGCGGCCATGCATTCGGTGATGATGACCGCGCCCGCCAGCGCGGGGGTGTCCTTGATGATCACTGCCGCGAGGATCGCGCCGCCGATCAGCCACAGTGCCAGATGCAGGATCGCCTGGCGTAGCGGCGCGTGCAGCGCGGCCATCTGCTCTTGGCGGCTGGGCGGTCCGCCGCGCATCTGCCAGCGCATCACCGGACGCAGCATCAGCGCGGAGGCGGCCATGCTGAGCAGGCCGCCGGTCGCGAAGACCAGAGCCGGAACCAACAGGCCGGTGCGCCTGGCACCGGAGGCCTCACCCTCGGGGACCGGTAGCCCGTACTGGATGAACGCCCACACCAGAACCGCGCCGAAAGCATTCGCCAGCAGCATCGATGTCAGGTACAGCGGCCAGCGCGTTCGCATGGTCTGTTTGACCGCTTCCAAAGGCGCCGACACGAGACCAA
The DNA here is from genome assembly GCF_045207455.1 of Nocardia sp. NBC_00881. Taxonomy (NCBI): domain Bacteria; kingdom Bacillati; phylum Actinomycetota; class Actinomycetes; order Mycobacteriales; family Nocardiaceae; genus Nocardia; species Nocardia sp. NBC_00881. Next base: position 5,484,889 of record NZ_CP108798.1, on the reverse strand, counting down.
TCTAGCGTTTCGATCATGTGAGCATGTTCGCGGCGCTGGACGCATCAGGGCGTTGCCCCAGCCTTGCTCGGCCCGGCGCGGCTGATGGCGGACAGAGTCCGGCTGCGCCCGTTAGGCTCACGGAGATGACCGAACCGAAGTCCAGTTCACCGCGGAAGGGCGGCCTGACGGGGCCCGCAGCGGAAGCGGTGCATCCGATCGTGCGCGTCTCGGCGGAGTGGGGCTGGCGGTTGCTGGTGCTGTTCGCGCTGGCGATCGCGCTCGCGACGATCGTGCAAAGACTGGCCACGGTGGTCATCCCGCTCGCCATCGCGCTGCTCGCGGCCGCGCTGCTCGCGCCATTGGTGGATTGGACGCAGCGGCTGGGGGTGCCTCGCGCGGTGGGGGTCTTCGTCGCGCTGGTCGGGTCGCTCGGCGTGGTCGCGGGCATCATGACCTTCGTTGTCGAGCAGTTCGTCGCCGGTGTGCCGCAGCTGACCGACGAGTTCACCCACAGCATCCATCAGATCCAGGACTGGCTGATCAGTGGGCCGCTACAAATGAGCAACGAGCAAATCCGCAACGCGGGCGACACCATCGTCAAGGCCATCCAGTCCAATCAGGACAGCCTGACCAGCGGCGCGCTCACTACCGCGACCGTCATCGGCGAATTGCTCACCGGTATCTTTCTGACACTGTTCATCCTCATCTTCTTCCTCTACAGCGGGGATCAGATCTGGCAGTTCGTCACCAGGATCATCCCAACCGGGCAGCGCGAGCGTGTGCGCACCGCGGGGCAGCTCGGGTTCGGGACGTTGGTCGGGTTCGTCCGCGCGACCGTGGCGGTCGCGGCGGTGGACGCCATCGGCATCGGTGCGGGGCTCGGCATTCTCGGTGTGCCGCTGGCGCTTCCGCTGGCATCGCTGGTGTTCATCGGCGCGTTCATCCCGATCATCGGCGCCTTCCTCGCCGGGTTCATCGCGGTGTTCATCGCGCTGGTGACCAAGGGCCTGGTCACCGCCCTGATCGTGCTCGGCATCATCATCGCGGTGATGCAGCTCGAGGGCCATGTGCTGCAGCCGCTACTGCTCGGCCGGGCGGTCAGCATCCATCCGCTCGCCGTGGTGCTGGCGATCACCGCGGGCGTTGTGCTCGGCGGTATCGCGGGTGGTCTGCTTGCCGTGCCGTTCGTCGCGGTGATGAACACGGCGATCCGGTCGCTGCTGGCGGACAGTCCCGAGGAGCTGTTCGAGGAACTGCGGACCGGCGACGAACACCGCAAGCTGTATTCGGCCGAACCGGATCAACCCGATCCCGGCCGGTTCGACGTGGCGGCGACGCTGGTGGAGGCGGCGGAGAAGGCGGAGTCCCCGGCCACCGGTACGGAACCCGATGACGGCGCGTCGAAGAGCTGAGCCGCGCTCGGCCGATGTAGCGACCACGCCGCTGTGGCGGGCAGCCCAGGCGCTGCGGCTGGTGACGCTGCTGTACGCGGTCGGCCAGCAAATCGCCTCGGCGCCGTACTACACGAACCAGCGGCTGAGTTGGGTGCTCATCGCACTGATGGCGGTGTGGTCGGGCGTATCGGCGATCATGTCGGCGCAATGGCATTTCCCCGATGTGGTCCGGCTGCGCGGCTGGGTGGTGGCCGGCGACCATATGGTGGTGATCGGAATGATGGCCGCCACGCGGCTGGTTGCCGACTACGACTGGTACCACGGGCATCAGACGTTGCCGACGACGCTTTGGGCCACCAATGCCGTGATCGGGGCCGCGATCCTGCGCGGTCCGATCGCAGGCGTGCTGTCCGGCGCGCTGATCTCCTCGGTGGCGCTGACCGTACGCGACCAGTGGGGACAGGACGTGTGGGCGGATGCGACCGTGCCAGTGCTCGTCTCGGTCGGACTGGCACTGGGGCTTGCCGCCAACACCGCGCGCCGCGCCCAGGATCAGTTGGAGCGTGCCGTGCGCCTGACCGCGGCCACCGAAGAGCGCGAACGTCTTTCGCGCGAGGTGCACGACGGCGTGTTGCAGGTGCTCAGCTACATCAAGCGGCGCGGAATCGAGATCGGCGGCAGCACCGTGGAATTGGCGCACCGAGCTGGCGAACAAGAAGTGGCGCTGCGGGTGCTGCTCTCCGAACAGGCCGATCGCGGCGACTCCGGCGGGGCCGAGGTCGATCTTCGGCCTTTGCTGACCGCGCAAGCCACGCCGAAGGTGTCGGTGTCGACGCCCGGCACTCCGGTTCAGGTCGGCCGATGGGCGGCGAACGAGATCGCTGCGGCCGTCGCCACGGCGCTGTCGAATGTCGACCTGCACGCCGGTCACGACGCGAATGCTTATGTGCTGCTGGAGGACACCGGGGACGAGCTGGTGGTCACCGTGCGCGACGACGGCATCGGCATCCCGCCGGGACGGCTTGCCGAGGCGGAAGCCGAAGGGCGGATGGGGGTGTCGCGGTCGATCGTCGGGCGGATCGCGGCGCTCGACGGAAGCGCGGACCTGCTGACCGAGATCGACGGCGGTGTCGGGTTCGGCACCGAATGGGAATTCCGGGTGCCGCGGACATGAGCGAGCCCGAGTTTTCGGTCATGGTGGAGCCGAGCGCCGGCGAGCTGCCCCGATGAGCGAACGACAGGAGGCGCGGATGATGGACGAGGCGGCTCGGACCATTTCGGTGATGGTGGTGGACGACCACCCGATGTGGCGGGAAGGCGTGTCCCGGGACCTCGCCGAGGCCGGATTTCGGGTGACGGCGACGGCCGACGGCGTCGGCGCGGCGAGCAGGCGGGCCGCGGCGGTGCGACCGGACGTGGTGCTGATGGATATGCAGCTGCCCGACGGCAACGGGGCGCAGGCCACCGCCGAGGTGCTTCGGGTGTCGCCGGAGAGCCGGGTGCTGGTGCTCTCGGCGTCGGCCGAGCGCGCCGACGTGCTCGAGGCGATCAAGGCCGGTGCGTCGGGATACCTTGTGAAGAGTGCGTCGGCGGCGGAGCTGATCGCGGCCGTGCGCGCGACCGCCGCTGGTCAGCCGGTGTTTACGCCTGGACTTGCTGGGCTGGTGCTCGGCGAGTACCGGCGGATGGCCACCGCACCGGCTCAGCCAGACGAGCCGCACCGGCCCGCGCTCACCGAACGGGAGACCGAGGTGCTCCGGATGGTGGCGAAAGGAATGTCCGCCAAGCAGATCGCGTCACGGCTCGGACTCAGCCATCGCACGGTCGAGAACCATGTACAGGCCACGCTGCGAAAACTGCAGCTGGCGAACCGGGTCGAACTGACCCGCTACGCCATCGAGCAGGGGCTCGAATAATCGGAGGATGTGACCCGCGGAGGCGCCGTGAATCGGGGATCGCCCTGATGTGTCCGGAGCCGAACGCTCGGTAACCTCGATAGCATGGGCGGCCCCGAATCGGTATCCAATGCGGTCGGCTCCTGCGGCGGGGTGGGCGACCGGGACCTGCGCGTATCCGACGTGGAGCGCGAACACGTCGGTCAACTGCTGCAGCGCGCCGTCGGGCTCGGCATGCTCTCGCTCGGCGAGTTCACCGAGCGGATGGACACCGCGCTGGTCGCCAAGACCCGCGGGGAACTGAACGCGGTGCTCATTGATCTGCCCGGCGTCCGGCTGGTCGGCCGGCCTGTCGTATCGCCCCCGACGTTCGTGAACACGTCACCCTCGTTGGTCAAGAACCAGCCCGGCACCGTGAACGCGGGCAGCGTGATCCGTGCCCGGATGTCCGGGGTGCACCGGCGCGGCCCGTGGCAGGTGGCGCCCTCGCTGTACTTGAACGCCTGGTTGTCCGGCGTCACCTTGGACTTCACCGAGGCGATCATGTCCACCCAGGTCGTCGTGCTGCGCGTCGACGACTACTGCAGTTCGCTCAACCTGATCGTGCCCGCGGCGGCGACGGTCGACCTCAACGGTCTGGACCTGCTCGGCTCCAGTGTGAACAACAAGGTCCGCACCGGACCGCCGCTGGGGCCGTTGCACCTGGTGGTGCACGGGCGGATGCGGTTCGGGTCGGTGACCGCCAAGCACCCGTTCATCGCGCACTGGCGCGGTTTGATGGGCCGCTGAGCCGGAGTTCAGACGGCCGTCTGTTCCGCGCCGTCGGATAGTCGGTGCAGCCGTTGCCCGAATCGTGAGCGGTTGGATGGCGACTCATTTCAGGCAGCCATTCCTTGCGGAGCGGCAGTCCCTGTCGGATCAGCGCTGGTCGCGGTGGCATTCAGGTATGGTCAAATTTGACATAGATGTGAGGTTCAAGCCGGAATGTGAAAGGCGTGGTGTGAGATGCGCATCGGGGAGCTTGCCGCACGCACCGGCGTCAGCGAGCGGTCGCTGCGCTACTACGAGGAACAGGGGATGCTGGTAGCCGACCGCACGCCCGGCGGCCATCGCGACTACCCGGAACGGGCGGTGGATCGGGTCATCCACATTCAGGAGTTGCTCGCGGCGGGCCTCACCAGCAAGAAGATCGCACGGATCCTGCCCTGCATGCGGGACGCGGACGGCGGCCCCAACCAGTACGCCACCCCGAAACTGGTGGCCGAGCTGGAGACCGAGCGGGATCGCATCACCCGCACCATCGCCGATCTCGTTCGCTCGCGCGAAGTGCTCGACGAGGTGATCGATCGGGCGGCCGACCCGACGGTCTAGGTGTCGACCCCAAGGCGCCGTGTGAACGTGCGCAGCGGCACCCGCCGGTCGTGCTGAAAGTCGGTGGCGACCATCGGATCCGGTTTCGAAACGGCCACATTGTGGGGCGGAATGGGCGACATGGCGGATGTCGGGTAGATATCGGCTGTCTACCGGGGGTTTCTACTCATGCTCGGAAGAGGCGGCGGCACTGAGCATAGGGCTATGACTACATCAATCGATCCGGCGCTGATTTCGCGGCTTTCCGGTGAGTTCGCTGTGTTGGGGACGCAGATGGGTGTGCTCGGGCGCGATCTGGAGTTGCTGCGTGAGCAGGTGGCGACGGGTTCGGCTGCAGTACAGAGGGGCCAGGCTCCTGGTCATGCGGGCGGTCTGGCGTCGGGTGGGACTGACGCGTCCGCTTCCCGTGGGTATGCGGCTTCTGCGTCCGGTGGGCTCGAGGAACCGGTGGGAGAGCGGGGCTCGGTTTCGACCCCGTCCGGTGGGCCGATGGCGGTGCCACCACCTTGGCCCGGGCATGCTCCGATTGCCGGAGCGGGGATTCCCGTGTCGCCTGCGTACGTTCCGCGTTTCGCCGCGCCGCCCGGCGGTGGCTGGGGTGGAGGTGCTTCGTGGTCGCCGTATGCGCGCGGGCCGATGCCGGGAGTCGTGCCGCCGCGTCCGCCCGTCCCGCCGCGTGCACGTGGGCCTCGCGCTCCGCGGACCCCATGGTGGCAGCGGGACGGTGTGATCAGTCGAATTCTGGCGGTGGCCGGCGTTGCGGTGACCCTGATCGGTGTGGTGATGCTGCTGGTACTTGCCGCGCAAGCCGGATTCTTCGGGCCGGTGCCGAGGGTTGCTGCCGGTGCGGTGTTCTCGGCGGTGCTGGTGGGTGCGGGTGCGCGCGTGTTCGGGCGGACCGGAGGACGGGTTGGCGGTATCGCCCTGGCGGCCACCGGTATCGCGGGCGCATACCTGGATGTCGTCGCTGTGACTGCGATCTATCACTGGCTGCACCCGGTGCTCGGGTTTGCGGTGGCTCTCGGTGTCGCGGCCGGCGGCGTCGGGGTGGCGATGCAGTGGCGGTCGCAGCCGTTGGCGGTGCTGGTCGTGCTCGGTGCTGCGCTCCTCTCGCCGGTGTTGACCACCGGGCTGGTACTGCTCGCGTTCTTGATCGTGCTGCAGTTGGCCTGCATGCCGGTGCATATGGTTCGGAAGTGGCCGTATCTGCACGCGGCGCGGACGGTACCCGCCGTGCTGGCGACGTTCGTGTTCGTCGCGGGAGCGGTACTCGACAGTCCCGCTCCGGGGGAGCGGGTATGGCTGCTCACGGCCGCAGCGGCGGTCGCGCTGGTCGGGCTCGCCGGGACGATCGTCGTCGTGCGGCGCGCTCCCACCGACCTCACCGCCTCGCTGATGACAGCACTGGCGACGGTGCCGATGCTGACCGCGCCGGGTATGTACCACCAGCGACTCAGCGCGGTGATCGTCGCGTCCGCCACGGCCGCGGTGCTGCTGCTCGTCGCCGCGGTGCCCATGGTGCCGAAACTTCGAGAACAGGCGAGGATTCCGGCGCACACGGCCGGGGTCGCCGCCGTGGCGGGCTCGATCGCAGTGCTCGAGGCGTGCCTCGGCGCGACCCGGCCGCACACCTTGCCCATCGCCTGGTTCCTGGTGGCGCTGGCCTTCCTCGGCGTGGCCGGCCAACACCGGTCCCGGGTCGCGGCGGGAATCGGAGCGATCTTCGCCGTGCTCGGCGGGTTCGCGCTGCTGAACGTCGCAGGGCCGGGAATCCTTGCTTCGCAACAGCATTCGGAGATGATCCTCGGCGTGGCTACCGTGCTCGGCGCGGTGCTCGCGCTCGAGGTGGTCGCGGTGGCGCTGTGGTGTGCGCGGCGACTGCCCGGCACGGCGACGAGCAGCGGGGTGCAGTGGATCGCCGCGAGTGCCGCCGGTCTCTACGCCGTGACCGCCACGACGGTGTCCATCGGTGTCGCGACCGGCGCGCGGAACGGATTCCTCATCGGCCACAGTGCCGCGACGATCTTGTGGATGACAGGCGCCACCGCCGCCCTTTTGTTCGGCCTCCGCAGGCTCGCCAGCTCACCCGCCGTGACGAGACTCGCCCTTGGCTCCGGATTGTTGGTCACCGCAGCCGCTTTGGCCAAGCTTTTCCTTTTCGACCTGGCCACCCTGGACGGTCTGGTCCGCGTCGCCGCGTTCCTGATCGTGGGCGTCCTGCTCCTCCTGGCCGGAACTCGCTACGCCCGCACCTTCGCCGAGGTGGGAGCGGGCCGCGATTCAGGTGATGCGGCGGCTCGTTGACACGACCCAGACCACGGACAGCGATGCTCACCGATGCCCGAACCTCACACTCGACGGAGATGGTTGTTCACTCGCGATCGCGGCGGCGCAGCAGTTCGTTCACGCTGACCGTGCGTCCATCGCCGCCATGGTGGCGGCCTTCGTCGGGCTTGCCGATGGGGCGACGGGAGGAGCGGAGTTCGGCCATCCAGTTCTCGATGCTGCTGCGGTTGCTGTCCGGCCCGGCAGCGGACTCCGCGGTCGGCTCGGCGTCGGGGGCCGCGTGCTGGGCGGGACTACTGGTGGCGTCGCCCGGGGTACCGGGTGGTCGAGGCTCCGGCGGCGTGGTGGACCGCCGCGGCGCCCCATCGTGCGCAATGCCCGACTCGACTGTCGGAACCTGTGCCAGGTCCGAGAGCGGTCCCGGCGTCGTGCTCGAGAGCCGGTGCCGTTCCGGCGCGGTGCCCGAGTGCCGGTGCGGTTCTTGGGTGGTGCCCGAGTATCGATGTGGTTCTGGCGCGGTGTCTGAATGGGGGCGCGGTTCTGGGGCGAAGCTCGAGAGTGGGTGGGGTTCTGAGGCTGTGCCTGAGAGCGGTTGCGGTTCCGGCGCGGCCGCGATCGTCGGGGTCGACCGCGGTTCCGGTGGCAGGACCGACGGCGCGATGGGGCGCGGGTTGTTCTCCGGGGTGGGCATCGAGGGCCCACTTCCGCGTGGCACGTTCGGCTCCCACGTCAGGCCCGCGGACGGACTCGATCGCGGGCCCGTCGGATCATGCGGAATCGCGGGCATCGACGGCGGTCGTGGGTCACCGTGCTCGGCCGGCGCGGAGCGCGGGCCGAGTGGGGTCCACGGGCGGGGGTGATCACCCTGCGGGGGCAGGGAGTTCGCTTGCGGTGTCGGTCGCGGCCGGGTCGGGTCCAGGGGCGCGGGCGCCTGCGGTGTGGAAGGTGCGGGCACTGCCGCAGGCGGCATCCGGTCCAACCGCCGGGTGGGTGCCTCGGCCTCGATCTCCTCGACGGTGCGCGGCCTGCGCGGCTTACGCGGCACCTTGTTCGGGTCGGCGACCGCGGCCATCTGCATGGTCACCGGGTCGGTGATCGGAGTGGTTTTGACCAGGTCGACGAGCTCGCCGCCGCCGACACGCTCGTCGTCCAGAACCGGTTCGCCGAGTCCGATCTTCTCCTGCACCTTCTTCATCCAGGCAGGCGCCCACCAGCAGTCGTCGCCCAGGAGTTTCATCGTGGCCGGAACGAGCAGCATGCGCAGCACCGTCGCGTCGATGAACAACGCTGCGATCATGCCGTAGGCGATGTACTGCATCATCACCAGGTCGGAGAACGCGAACGCGCCGGTGACGACCAGCAGGATCAGTGCCGCCGCGGTGATGATGCGACCGGTCTGCGCGGTACCGATCCGGACCGCCTCGGTCGTGCTCGCCCCCGAGGCACGCGCCTCGACCATGCGCGACATCAGGAAGACCTCGTAGTCGGTCGACAGACCGTAGATGATCGAGATGATCAGCACCAGCACTGGCGACATGATCGGCTGGGGCGTGAAGTTCAACAGCCGAGCGGCATGACCGTCGACGAAGATCCAGGTCAGGATGCCGAGCGTGGACCCGAGTCCCAGCGCGCTCATCAGCGCCGCCTTGATGGGCAGCACCAGCGATCCGAAGGTCAGGAACATCAGCAGCGTCGTGACCAGCAGCACCAGCCCGATCATCAGCGGCATCCGGCCCAGCAGCGCGTCGATACTGTCCTTCTGAATTGCCGGTTGGCCGCCCACCAGCATCGTGACGCCATCGGGCAGTTCCATCGAGCGTAGGAACTCGATGGTCGGATCGGCGTGCTCCGAATCGGTCAGCGTCGTCGCGGTCTTGAAGATGGTGCGATCGTTCGGCGCCGTACTCGGCGGGTAGGCGAACTCTCCCGCGAGCCCGGGCGCCTGGCTCGCGCTCTTGACCGCCTGACCGACCGCGGATGTCAGGTCGGTGCTGTCGATCACGAAGACCAGTTCGATCGGATCGGACTTGCGCAGCGGGAAGACGCTGTCGAATTCTTTCTGCGCCAGCCGTGTCGCGTTGTCGGGCGGCAGGTAACGCTCGTTGATGCCGCCGAACTGAAGATTCTTGACCGGGATGATCAGCAGCAGCAAGACGATGCACAGCGGGATCGCGATCTTGAGCGGGTGCTTCATCACCCAGCGGGTGGATCGACCCCAGAACCCGCTCTCCACCTCCTCGGCGGTCTTGGTCTTGCGGAACTTCCTGAAGCCCAACATGTCGACGCGCTTGCCGAGCACGCCGAGCATGGCGGGCAACACCGTGATCGAGGTCAGCGCCGCCAGCGTGACCGTCGCGATCGCGCCGTAGGCGACCGATTTGAGAAAGCCTTGCGGGAACAGCAGCATCCCGCCGAGGCTGGCGACGATCATGGTCGCGGAGAACACGACCGTTCGACCAGCGGTCATCACCGATCTGCGCACGGCGGCCCGGGTGCCGTACCCCTCGGCGAGTTCCTCCCGGAATCGGCTCACGATGAACAAGCCGTAGTCGATGGCCAGCCCGAGTCCGATCATCGAGACGACCGGGGAAACGAACGAATTCACCTCGGTGAACTCGGTGATGAAACGGACGATGCCCCACGCGCCGATCACCGTGAGCCCACCGACGATCAGCGGCAGTGCGGCGGCCACGATTCCGCCGAAGATGAAGAACAGCAGCACGGCCACGGCCGGGATGGCGAGGATCTCCATCCGTTTCTGATCGTCGGCCATGGTGTCGTTCAAGGTGCCCGCGACCGCCTGCAACCCGGCAACCTGCACGTCCACGCCCGGGATGTCGAAGACGTCCTTCACCTTGCGGTAGTTGCGCACCATCTCGGTGTCGTTGTCGCCTTTGATGGCGATCGAGGCGAAGGCGTATTTCTTGTCCTTCGAACCGAAGAGGCTGGTCTGCGCGGGCGCCGCTTCGGTGCGCCAGTACGTCCCGTTGATCTTGGTGATCTCGTTCGGGTGATCGCGCGGCAGGCTGTTCAGGTTGGCGACGATCTTGCTGCTGAATTCGGGATCGTCGACGGTCTTCCCCTGCGGCGCCGTGTACAGCACGATGACGTCGGAGTTGTGGTCCCGGTCGAATGCCCCGTCCTTGATCTTCGCCGCACGTGCGGATTCCGACGTGGGATCATCCCACCCGCTGGAACTGAGGTGGTCTTCCAGACCGAGGCCGTACGCACCGAGAGCAAGGAGCCCGGCCATGAGGACGCCGATGGTGGCGAAGCGCAGCCGGTAGACCAGATCGCCCCAGCGTGTGAACACTAAGCGACTCCTTGGGCGGGGCGAGAGGTGAGCAGTGCCGACAGCGGCCGGAACGGCTGCAGCCAAGCACCCTCGTCGGGCAGTGATTCGAGGCTCACTCGGGGCAGCGGTTCACGGAACACGCCCGGAATGTCCTCGAGGTCGATGAATTCGAGAGTATCGGATGTTACGGCCCAACTCGCGTGCTCGCGGAAGCCGAGTACCTGAACCGGCACGCCGGTGGTGGCGAGTTCCTCCAACGGCTCGCGGAATGCCTGGCCGTCGGCCGAGGCGACCATGATGCCGGCCAGGCCCGCACCGCGACTGCGTAGCGCGATATGCGCCAGCATATCGGCGTCGACATCGGAGTCCTCATCGATCTTCGGTTTCGCGAAGACCGCGTAGCCGACGTTGCGCAGAGCCTCCACCCATGGCCGCACGACGTCCGCGGTGCCCGGCGCGATGTTGGTGAAGACAGTGGCTTCGGGCTCGACCCGGCGCGCGCTGCCGACCGACAGTTCGGCGGTTCTGGCCAGCAGCCATCGGCCGAGCGCGTCGAAACGGGGGCGGTAGGCGGCGGTCGGCCGCCCGCCGAGAATGGCGCCGAGGCCCATGTCGAGGTTCGGGGCGTCCCACACCAGCAGGGCCCGGCGGACGTCCGGCGTCACACCGCCGAGCCCTTCCGCTCCGCCCCCCTGCACCTCCCCGGCAACATCGACCACTTCGTGGGCCATCGCACTGACGCTCATCGGTCGATCTTCCCCCATATGAGCTCCGTGATGGCGCTGCCGGCGCGATGTGCCTTGCCTTCGAATTTCGTGACCGGTCGTTCGAAGCCGATCGGCGCGGTCGCTCGATGCTCGGCGCTGACCCCTCCCGTGGTTTCGTTCAGTCCTCTCAGCATTGGTTCTGCCATGCCGACCTGGTAGATGTGCTCCGCGTAGCCTGCGTGGTCGGTGGCGACGTGCAACACGCCGCCGGCCTTAAGGCGATTCGCGATCAACGCGACCGTCGCCGGCTGCAGCAGCCGCCGCTTGTGGTGCCGCGCCTTGGGCCACGGGTCGGGGAAGAAGACGCGAACGCCCGTGAGCGATTTCGCGGCAATCATGTTCTCCAGCACATCGACGGCGTCGCCACGCAGCAGCCGGATGTTCTCGATCCGCTCGCGCTCGATGCGCTGTACCAGCTGGGCGAGGCCGGGCTGGTAGACCTCGATGCCGATCAGGTTCAGGTGCGGTTCGGCCTGTGCCATGGCGGCGGTCGCGGTGCCGGTGCCACAACCGATTTCGATTACCAGCGGGGCGTCGCGGCCGAACCAGGCGGACGCGTCCAACGGCTCGTCGGCGACTTCGCGGCCGATCGTCGGCCACATCCGGTCCCAGGATTGCTGCTGGGTCGCGGTCAGCGCGCCACGGCGGGACCGGAAGCTGGTAACCCGTGGATACAGGCGGGAGCCGGTCTTGCGTCGGGGCCCGCCTTCAGCCGGAGCCGAAGCTGTGGACGGCGGGCCCGGAACTGACTCGGCAGTATGGTTCGCGGCGTCGTTCACGGCGTCCATTGTCCAGCATCGAGCGATCAAGGCGTCAGTCGGTCGCGCTCGGATCGCTGAGCAGGAGGTCAGGCGGCACGCGCCGGTGCGATCCGTGCCGCGGGCGCCTGCTCCTCACGCAGCGGACGGCCCAGCGCGACCTTGGCCGCGGTCACCGCCATGCTCAGCAGGCCGCGCACTCCCGCAGGGGAGGCCGCGACCGACCATACGGTCGTATCCCCGTCGTCGCTCACCGGTTGCCCGGCGAAACGCTCGGCCAGCCAATCCAGACTGATCGGAGTGGACAGCGGCAGCAGCGAGAAGTGCTCGCTGAGCCGGTCGCGCACGTAGGTGACCACGGCGCCGCCGCGTCGGTAACGCGCTACCTGACCGTCGATGCCGTCCGCGTGGATGATTTGGTCGTGCACTGGCTGCACTACCAGCAGCGGGCAGGTGGGCGTCGTGTTGCCGAGCCGCAGATCATCGAACATCGCCCGCAGTTGCGGCGTGTCGAGCACCTCGGTGAGCGGGCGGCTGAGGAAGTCGTCCACCTTCTTGTTGGCCAACCCGAGGATCGCGCCCAATGGTGTCGCGTTCTCCGCGCGGACGACGAAGCGGTGGCCCTCCGGCGTCAGCTCGTTGTCGATCACCGCGGCCAGGGCCGGATACAGCCTGCGTAGTGCGGCGATCACGATGGCGGGCAGGCCCGCGTAGGGTGTCCCGTTCAGGCGGTCGAACACCTGGCGAGGGTCGCCGACCGGTGCGCCGAGCACCGCGCCGACGATGTCGAGCTCCGGCGCGTACGTCGGCGCCATCTCGACTGCCCACGAGCTGGCCATGCCGCCGCCGGAGTACCCCCACACCGCCACGCGGGTGTCGGCGCCGAGTCCGAGGGGGGCGAACCGCAGGGCGGCGCGAATGCCGTCGAGCGTGCGGTAGCCGGGCTCGCGCGGGGCTCCGAAGTTTCCGTGCGGGCCCTCGTGGTCGGCGATGGTGACCGCCCAGCCGCGGCGCAGCGCGTTCGCGACGAGCAGCCATTCGAGCTGGGTGACCGAGCCGAGCGCGTCGGCGCCGTGGCGCAACGCGTACGACGGCGAACACTTCTCCGTGACCGCGTCGATCGCGGTCTGGAACGCCAGCAGTGGACGGTCCTCGTCCGGCTCGGCGCCGATCGGCAGCAGGACCGTGGTGACCGCCGCTTCTGGGGCGCCGTGCAGGTCGCAGCTGCGGTACAGTAGCTGCCACGCCGAGACCTGTTGCGGGACAATGCCGAAAAGCGCCAGATCGATCTTCCTGCTGCGGAGGATGGTGCCGGGCATCTTCGCCCCGAACCCCTTCGGCGGCCGGTGGAATGGATCTTGGCTCGGCAACGGGGGCTTGTGGTCCGCGGCTGAAGCGGGCTCCGGATCGACAGTGCCGATGACATTCGCGGTCATGACACCTCCTCATCGTCGAGTCGGTTGCTGCATTCGAAGGGTGCGTTGATCGAAGCGTTATTCGAACATTGCGTTTTGATAACGGCGGGACCATAGGAGGGTATATGACCGACGGCAGGTCTGGGAACCCCCTGGTACAAGGCCGCGGGACTAGAATTTTCGGCATAGGCGGACCGACAGTGTTCATCACCGGCGCCGCGGCCGGAATCGGACGGGCCACGGCCCTGCTTTTCGCTGCGCACGGATACCGCGTCGGGGCTTACGACATCGACGAAGTGGGCTTGACCAGGCTCGCTGCCGACATCACCGGCAAAGGTGGCAGCGTGCGCACCGGGGTGCTGGATGTGACGAAGAGCACGCAGTGGGGGCAGCGGCTGGCCGAGTTCCACGCCGAGGCCGGGCGGCTGGACATTCTGGTCAACAACGCGGGCATCCTGCGCGCCGGGTCGTTCGAGTCCATCGAGCTGTCCGCCCACCGAGCGATCGTCGAAGTCAACTTGGGCGGTGTGCTCGCCGGAACCCACTGCGCGTTTCCCTACCTGCGCGACACACCCGGCGCGCAGGTGGTCAACCTGTGTTCGGCGTCGGCGATCTACGGCCAGGCCGAGCTCGCGAGCTATGGCGCAACCAAAGCCGCGGTCAAAAGCCTCACGGAGGCATTGGATCTCGAATGGGAACGCCATGACATCCGCGTGATCGCGATCTGGCCGCTGTTCGTGGCGACCGCGATGGTGGATGGCGTGGCGACCGGGACGACGAAGTCGTTGGGCGTGCGGCTGACCTCGGATGATGTCGCCGCCGGAATCTGGGACGCCACGCGCAAGCGCGGCCGGCTGCCCAAGGTGCACTACGAGATCGGCGCGCAGGCAAAGGTACTGGCGACCGTCGCCAAATACGCGCCGAACTGGGCGGTGCGGACCGTGAACAAATACTTCAGCGGCCGCTGAGCGGTCGAGCCTGTCCCGCGACCCGACTTCTGACAGAATTACGCCCCGTAAAGGGGGTGTGCAGCATGCAGACAGCCACCGAATCTCATGGGCCGCTGCGGGAGCGCGGCGTACCAGCGTCCGAACGCGACCAGCTGGACAAACTGCTCGCCGAGTTGCGCTTCGGGACGGGCCGGGACGTGCAGATCGGGTATGCCGCGGCCGCGGCCGTCAGCGCCTGGCGTAAACCGCCACGCATCCAGGTGACCGGGCGCGCGCACGCGGGACGGACCACGGTGCTGCACGCGCTCGCGCTCATGTCCGCGGTGGAGACCGAGCCGGTGGACGAGCCGGGGCTACCCGATCCGGTACTCGACGCTGACATCGTCGTGTACGTGGTGTCGGCCGCGACAACACCCGCCGACCGTAGGATCCTCGCCACGCTGCCGCCGGGGCGGACGGTCGTGGTGCTGAACAAGGCCGACGCGATCGGCGCCCGTTGGGGTGACGCGGTAGCCGCGGCCGAGCAGTACGGCAGGGAGCTCGGTATCCCGGTGCTTCCGGTGGTTGCGTCGCTGGCCGCGCACACCAGGGCAGGTGCGGTGACCGGCGACGATCTCGCCCTGCTGCGCAGGCTCGCCGCCGAGGCGGACCCGTCGTTGATTCTCTCGCCGGATCTGTTCGTCGCGCCGGGACCGGATCTCGCGGAGCGCGAGCAGTTGTTGCAGCGCTGGGACCTGTACGGCGTGGTCTGTGCCTATGCCGCCCTGCGCCACGACCCGGAGCTCGCTGCGCAGGCGCTGCTGCAGATTTTGCACGCCGCGAGTGGAATCGACGCGCTGCACCGGCTTCTACAGCGTCGCTACGAACAGGTATCCGCGCTGCGCGACGGCGAACTGCTCGACGACCTGGCCCGGCTCGCCGCCCGCGCGGTGCCGGGCGAGGGCGAGCGCGCCCGCGACGTCCTGGAGTCCTATCTCTTCGGTGACGACGCCCTCTGGCTCGGACTTTGTGCGGGTCTGGCCCGGCCCGAGGTCGCACACCTCGCCGCGGGCTATCCGTCCCCGGCGCCCTCCGACGCCGACGACGCGATATCCCGCGCCGCCCGGTGGCGCGCCGTCGTCTCCAGCGACATGCCCCCCGCCGCCCGCCGTGCGGCACTTCGCGTGCACAACGGCTACGTCCGACTATGGGAACGGATGAGCAGTGCCGGACTCTGAACCTGCGGAGCCGCCGACGGTGACGTCCCATGGCGAGACGGCCGAGTCCGACGTCGAGCGGCCTGCTGCGACAGAGCAGACGGAGCAAGCAGTCGTCCGCCCCGCCGCCGATCCGCCCGAGCGAGCAGCGTTCGCGCCGTCCCCCGAGGTCGAGGCGGTGGTGGCTCGATGGAACCCGCAGGGCATCGCCCTGCTGCGCGCGGTGCACGGGTCCGGCGCCGCGGTCACGGTCACGGTCACGGTGATCGGCCCCTCTGATGCCAACACCACGCTGCTGCGGACCGAACTGGCTCGGTTCGAGCCGCGCGTCGAACTCTCCGAGCCGCTGCCGGCCGCGAGCACGACGGTGGAGACCACTACCTCGCCCTCGGTCGGCGTGCCGTCGGCGGTCGCACTGATCCTGCTGGACGCGGGCACCGCCATCGGCGCGGACATGCTCGGCCTGATCGGGAGGCTGCGCGCGGACGGAACGAGAATCCTGCTCGCCATGAACGGCATCCACGCCTACCAGGACTGGCGCGCCGTGCGCTCGCGCAACCTGGAGCTGTTGGCCGCCCAGGGTGCGGCCGACCTGGCCATCGTGCCGGTCTCGGCGCGGCTCGCGGTGGCGGCCCGCACCGCGGGCGACGCGGGATTGCTGGATCGTTCCGGCCTCGGTGCGCTGCATGCGGAGCTGACCGCCGCGGCCTCCGGCGCCTATGCGGCAAGCGGTGAGCGGCTCGCGGCGGTCACCGGGCGGGTCCTGTCCGACACGCGTCAGCGGGTGGTCGAGCAGGTGTCCGCGCTGCGCTCCGGCGCCGAATCGGCGCGGGCGCGTGAGGAGCGGGCGGTGCTGCTCGCGGGGCGCGACGGCGGACGCGCCACCGCGATGTCAACATTGCGCGGGCAACTGCATCTGGCCAGGGTCGACCTGATGACCGACATCGGCGCGCAGGTCCGTGCGCTGCACGCCACCACTCGCGGCGAACTCGAACGGCTGCGCCGCGCCGAACTCCGCGGCTACCCCGACCGGCTCCAGCAGACCGTCACCGAACTGGCGGGCGCCGTCGACCGCACCATCGACCACCGTCTCGCCGAACTACGCGCTCGGATGGATGGCGTCGAGGGCGGCGTGCCGCCGCGACGGCGTGATCCGGCCCCGCGTGTCGGCCCGGACCCTGAGCCGAGACATCGAGGTGTCGAAGATCACCTCATGATCGCGCTGGGCGCGTCGGCCGGCGTCGGCCTCGGTCGCCTGTTGGTTGCTCCACTGTCGCTGCTGCCCGCGCTGGACGTCGCCAGTGTCCCGGTGACTCTGCTGCTCGGCGGCGGCGCCGCGGCCTGGGTGGTCCGTGCACGCGGACAGCTGGCCGATCGAGCGCACATCCGGCAATGGGTGGCCGACGCGTTGGTCAATGTAAAAGCCCAGCTCGAGCAGCGGGTGGCGACCGCACTCGTGGAAACCGAAACCGCGTTGGCCGACCGCGTGGTGCAGGCAAGCACCGCGCGAATGGTCGACACCGACCGCCGCGTTACCGAACTGGAGGCCCGGCTGCGACGGATGGCGGCCGAACAACCGGGACAGCTCGCCGCATGCGAGCGCGATATCCGAATCATCGATCGCTGGATCTTGCCTGTTGAAGGAAGTAAGCGATTGGGTGCACAGTGAGGAACCCGATTCCGTACCGGTCGTCACATCGCGTTAATCTCTAATCAGGAACTTGGGCGTCCGCTAAGTCCTGGTACGCCGCCCATCCTGGGTGCGCTTTCGACTGGTCGTAGCGGGTGCCTTCCCGCCAACGGTGGCGCTCGGTGTGTTCGCGCTGGTCATGGGCCTAGGGCCAGGCGGCGAAGCATCGAACAGCCGCCCATCTCAGGAGAGTTTTTCATGACCTCAGCGACCATTCCTGGTCTTCGTGGATCCGACGGCAAGGCGCCGACCGAACACAGCGAACTACTCGCCTGGGTACTGGAGGTCGCAGAACTCACTCAGCCGGAGCGAGTGGTCTGGGCTGATGGTTCGGACGAGGAATGGGACCGGCTGACCGAGCAGCTCGTCGCGGCGGGGACGTTCAAGCGGTTGGACGAGAAGAAGAAGCCGAACTCCTTCCTCGCGCTCTCCGACCCCTCCGACGTGGCCCGGGTGGAATCCCGCACATTCATCTGTTCCAAGACCGAGGCCGATGCGGGCCCGACCAACAATTGGGTCGACCCGGCCGAGATGCGCGCCACGATGACCGAGCTGTACCGCGGCTCGATGAAGGGCCGCACCATGTACGTGGTGCCGTTCTGTATGGGGCCGCTGGGCGCCGAGGACCCGAAGCTGGGTGTCGAGATCACCGACTCCGAGTACGTCGTCGTGTCGATGCGTGTGATGACCCGCATGGGCACCGCCGCCCTGGAGAAGCTGGGCACCGACAAGCCGTTCGTCAAGGCGCTGCACTCCGTGGGCGCGCCGCTGGACGAGGGCCGGCCCGACGTGCCGTGGCCGTGCAACGACACCAAATACATCACCCACTTCCCCGAGGACCGGGAAATCTGGAGCTACGGCTCCGGCTACGGCGGCAACGCACTGCTGGGGAAGAAGTGTTACTCGCTGCGGATCGCGTCGGCGATGGCCCACGACGAGGGCTGGCTGGCCGAGCACATGCTGATCCTCAAGCTGATCTCCCCGGAGAACAAGGCCTACTACATCGCCGCCGCGTTCCCGAGCGCCTGCGGTAAGACCAACCTCGCGATGATCCAGCCGACCGTGCCGGGCTGGCGGGCGGAGACCCTGGGCGACGACATCGCCTGGATGCGCTTCGGTAAGGACGGCCGCCTCTACGCGGTGAACCCGGAGTTCGGCTTCTTCGGCGTCGCGCCGGGCACCAACCGCAGCTCCAACCCGAACGCCATGGCCACGATGGACGCGGGCAACACCGTCTACACCAACGTCGCGCTGACCGACCACGACGACGTCTGGTGGGAAGGTCTTGAGGGCGAGCACGACCACTTGACCGACTGGAAGGGCAACGACTGGTACCTCCGGGAGACCGAAACACTTGCCGCCCACCCGAATTCGCGCTACTGCACGCCGATGGCGCAGTGCCCGATCCTGGCTCCCGAGTGGGATGACCCGCAGGGCGTGCCGATCTCGGCGATCCTGTTCGGCGGCCGCCGCAAGACCACGGTCCCGCTGGTGACCGAGTCCTTCGATTGGCAGCACGGCGTGTTCATGGGCGCCACGTTGTCCTCGGAGCAGACCGCCGCCGCCGAGGGCAAGGTCGGCACCGTGCGTCGCGACCCGATGGCCATGCTGCCGTTCATGGGTTACCACGTCGGTGACTACCTGGGCCACTGGATCAACGTCGGCAAGAACGCGGACGCCGCGAAGTTGCCGAAGATCTTCTACGTCAACTGGTTCCGCCGCGGCGCCGACGGCCGGTTCCTGTGGCCGGGCTTCGGTGAGAACTCCCGCGTGCTGGAGTGGATCATCGGGCGCATCGAGGGGTCGGCCGACGCCGAGGCGACCGCGATCGGCAACGTCCCGACCGCCGCGCAGCTCGACTTGGACGGCCTCGACGTCGACGCCGAGGACGTCGACGAGGCGCTCGTGGTGAACGCCGACGAGTGGCGCAAGGAGATCCCACTGATCGAGGAATGGTTCGAGTTCGTCGGCGACAAGCTGCCTTCCGGCGTGCGTGACGAGTTCGAGGCGCTCAAACAGCGTCTGGGCTGACACTCCTCCAAAAGTAGCACCGCCCGCGTCATCTGGCAGATGACGCGGGCGGTTTCTTTTGCGCGGCAGGCGATTCCCGTGTCGAAGACGGGCGACGGGGGCACTTGGTGAAAACTTTCATCGGGCTTCCGCGCATCTCAACCCAGGCATTGGGTGTGTGAAGCTCGAGATCGAGCGAACTCCTGATAAAGCACTGATTGTTGAAGTCGATGCTGCACCAGGAGTCCGGTTGTCGTCATCACTGATCGACGTGTGTCCATCGCGCCCGACACGCGAAGGGGTCTACGGTCATCGAGTGGGGGCGTACCGGTCTTCCGCGCGACCCGTGCCCGGCAACGCCTTTCGGTAGGGGCGGGCCGAGGCCGAGTCGGAACCTCACTCCTTGTCGCCGGCTGGCTTTTCCTCGTCGTACGGCTGGTTCATGGTGTTCTGGAACTTGATCGCAGAGGCAATGCCCACCGGAATGCCGAGCACCGCGGCGCCGATGATGGCGCCCAGCCCACCGAGCAGACCGGCACCGGCAAGACAGCCTGCGATGATGGTGAGGCCTGCGGCATCGAGGATGGGCGCCCCGACGACCCCACCGGCCACAGCGCCGATACCGCAGCCGACAGCCACGCCGATCGCACCACCAGCCAGAGTTCCGGTCGCGGTGGCCAATTGGAACTCGTTGACAGCGGCCTGTATCGCCGCGTCGAACCGCTCGGTGTGCGGATCACCGCTGATCTCGTCGAGATGCATATCCGGCGTCGCGGCTTGCGCAGCCGCTTTCACCTCCGCCGGAGCCTCGACGGCCTCGAGGGCTTTCGGCTCGACCGCGAAAGACGCAACGCCGGCCACCGTGGTGCCGGCCGCGTCCTTCACCTGAAACTGCCCGCCCTGGGTGATGAGGGTGGACATCCCGGTCTCGATGACCACGGACTCGTCCAGGGTGTTGCTGGTGTATTGCACACCCGGGACGATCTCGGTGCTCAATGTGCGCCCGTCCGGCATCGCGGGCTCGGCTACCGCGGTAGCGGACCCAACTCCCACGGCACTCACAACCGTCAAGGCGATAACGGTAGCGCGGGTGACTTTATTCATGTAGGCCCTTATCTCTGATATGCACTGACTGCGCAGTCTCGGTCGGTCCGTAGCTGAGCATTTCGCCGATCATGGGTGCGAATCATCCGTACGCACCACACCGACGAACCTCCTTTGTTTTCCGTGCCGTCCACTGAGCTCTCGACTTCAGGGAGGTAACTTAACGGAAACGATTTTCGTTGTCCACGAGCTTCCCATCAGCGGTAATGGTTTGGGAATCTACCAGAGGTAGACGAAAGCCGATGTGTGGCAATGTGTCCCGACAAAATTCTGAGACCGCGAACACATATCCGTGCTGGGTGCGACCTCAAACCTGCTGCGGCAATTGCCGACTCTAGACCGTACGGCCGACAAGGAACGCACGGCGTCGGTGGAGCGAGTCGGGCACGAAGGACTTCCATTCGATGCAGTGAGAATCCTCGGACTTGAATAAGCGCAACCGCCGTCACCCGAGGTGTGTCGAGACATTACCGACAAACCTCGTAATTCGGATGCGCGGATAGCAATGGCTAGGCCGTAGCCGAGAGGTACACGCGACCGATATGAGAACGGCTTTCCTGCCGAATCAGTCGACTGGACGTGGCGCGATCAAGCCCGCGATGGGCTTGCCACCGGCTGCGGCGGACAGGACCTCGTAGACGCCAATTCCCGTCTGCTCCCAAGAGAACTCGCCTGCGCGTGCGCGAGCCTTCTCCCCCATGACTGTGCGCGCCGCCGGATCGTCGATCAGATCACCTACGGCATCGGCCAATTGGGTGACGTCGTCGACCAGGATGCCGGTCGCGCCGTCGACGATGGAATCGGTGAGCCCGCGCGAACTCCGGTAGCCGATGGTCGGCACGCCGTGCTGGGCGGCCTCGATCACCGCGAGTCCCCATCCCTCCTTGCGCGAGGGCAGCACGTGCACCCACGCACGCGCGAGCAGTTCGTGTTTGCGGCGTTCGTCGACGTGGCCGTGAAAGGTGACGGCGTCGGCGATGTCGAGCTCGTGGGCGTTGTCCTTCAGGTTGTCTGCCCACCAGCCGTCGCCGATCACGTCGAGGCGCAGCCCGGGAACGCGGTCCCGCAGCCGGGCGACGACGGCGAGCGCGTCCTCGATCTGTTTGTGCGGCACCAGGCGTGAGAGCACCACGACGGTCGGTGCGGCTGTGCGCGTTTCCTCGGCTCCGGTGGGCGCGTCGACTGGAACCGGTTCGGCTCCATTACGGACCACCGCGATACGCGAACGATCCACGCCGAGCGTGGCCAGCTCCTCGGCCGAAGGCAGCGAAACGGTCAGATATTGGTTGCCCCGATGCACGCGCGGCGACAGCCGCGACTCGATCCACCAACCGATTCGACCGACGAGTCGCCCAGCCACCGGCCACTGCTCGCGATGTCCGTGGTGCACCAGCACCACGGACGGCGCCTTGGTGACGGCGGTGGCGAAGAACGGGATGCCGTTCTGGGTGTCTATGACCGCGTCGGGGCGCACACCGCGCATCGGACCGAGGCCGAGCCTGCCCAGCGCGAGCGCGGCGAGCGCGCGCGGATATACGGTGTAGCGTCCGCCCGCCCTGCTGATGTCGATGCCGTCGATGCGTTCCCGCCGCGGCGCTCCCGGATAGCCGGCGGTGCGCAGGGTGACCTTGATCCCGCGTGCCGCGAGCTGTGCGCCGACCTGCTCGAGGTACCGCTCGCTGCCGCCACCCTGCGGGTGCCCGGTGTCACGCCAGCAGAGCAGGAGGACTTCGCGCACGGTGGAGCTTCTCTCGGTCAGGTGGTCCGGCAGGGACGTCGAATATCGCGGTATACCCTAACCCGAGCACCCGCCCAGAAGGCCGACCGTCGGGGTTGTGCGAAACTCTGCGCCGTGCTCAAAGCCGAAACAGTGCCCACGTGGGGCAACGCGCCCCGGTTCGCCCGTCGGGCGACCCTGCGCCGATCGCTCCGATTGCTCGGCAGTTTCCGGTTCGAGCAGACTGATCCCGCGCTGTTCTACGGCGATCTTGCCGCCGACAGCACGACGATGATCGCAGACTTCTACGCCGACCTCACCGGCCGGTCGCTGGACGGCGCCACGATCCTCGATGTCGGCGGCGGACCGGGCTACTTCGCGGACGCGTTCGTCCGGACGGGTGCGCGCTACATCCCGGTGGAGCCGGACCCCTCGGAGATGCATGCCGGGGGGCTCTCGGTGGCGGGTGCGGTACGCGGATCCGGGATGGCGCTGCCGTTCCGCGACGAGGCGGTGGACATCTGCTTCTCGTCGAACGTCGCCGAACACGTGTCACAACCCTGGGTGATGGCCGACGAGATGGTGCGAGTAACGAGACCGGGGGGGCTGATCGTGCTGTCGTACACGGTCTGGCACGGACCGTTCGGCGGGCACGAGACCGGACCGTGGCACTACCTCGGCGGCGAGTACGCCGCGCGGCGGTATCGGCGCAAGCACGGACGAGAGCCGAAAAACCGGTTCGGCAGCTCGCTGTTCGCGGTGCGCGCCGCGGATGGATTGCGTTGGGCGGCGCGCACTACCGCCGACGTACGTATGGTCTTTCCCCGATATCACCCCCGGTGGGCCTGGTGGTTGGTTCGCATTCCCGCCGTGCGTGAGTTACTGGTGAGCAACCTAGTCGTTGTAGCAGCTAAAAGTTAGCCGAGCTAATGCTCGAGTCATCCGCTACGCCAGCGCCGCTTGTTGTAGGGCGCGCGCAGCGGCTCGCTCCACGGCGATTCCAGGATGGCGAGTCCGACGGTCTCCAGCGGGGTCAGCCCGACCAGATCGGCCAGCGTCCTGACGGCGGCGACGGCCTCGGCGGCCTGCATGGCCGCGGTCGCTTGCTCGATCGTCAGGGTGCGTCCGGGTAGGAAAGAGACCACCCATCCCCCACTGCCGACGCACTTCGCTTGATGCTCGGTCTGATCGCTGGTCATCAGCGATCGGCGGATCACTTGCACAGCCATGACTCGGACTCCCCAGTTACGGTATCGGTTCATGAATCGAGCGAGCTGATCAGTAGCTACAGCATCCCTTGTCCAGCAGTAGAACGCAATAGTGCGTTTTGCGAAAAGCGAACCGAGAGGTCGGAATTCACACTGCTCAGAGCGTTGCCTGGAGAAAAAACTAGAACAGGTTACAGACAACTGGAGCGTAAAACTGTAACGTGTTCTCATGCACTACGACAGTTTGTTCATCGGCGGCCGCTGGACGGCGCCAGCCACCGCCGAGCGCGTCCAGGTCTTGTCGCCTGCCACAGTCGAGCCGGTGGGCAGCGTTCCCGCGGTGAGTCGGGCCGATGTCGACGCCGCGGTCGCCGCCGCACGTCATGCCTTCGACCACGGCCCGTGGCCGTCCACGCCGCCGGAAGAGCGCGCCGAGGTGCTCACCCGTGCCGCTCGACTGATCGAACAACGCTCCGCCGATCTCCTGGCCGCCCTCGTCGCGGAGGTGGGTACGCCGCAAGTGATGGCCATGACGCTGAACCAGCTCCCCTCGGTCGCCGTGCTGGACGCCTATGCGGCGTTGGCGAAGTCGTTCCCGTGGCGCGAGACCCGCGTCGGTGGGTTCGGCACCACCCGGGTCACTCGCGAGCCGCGCGGTGTCGTCGCCGCGGTCACCGCGTGGAACGTTCCGCTGTTCCTCGCGGCCAATAAGCTCGCGCCCGCGCTGCTCGCGGGATGCGCGGTAGTGCTGAAGCCTGCTCCACTGACGCCGATCACGGCCAACCTGCTCGCGGACATCTTCGCCGACGCCGGCCTGCCGGAAGGCGTGCTCTCGGTCCTGCCCGCTGAACCCGACGCGGCCGAATACCTCGTCTCGCACCCCGGCGTGGACAAAGTGACCTTCACCGGAAGCACCGCGGTCGGCAAGAAGATCGGCGCGATCGCCACCGGACAACTCAAGAGCGTCTCGCTCGAACTCGGTGGCAAATCCGCGGCGATCCTGTTGCCGGACATGGATCTCGCGGCCGGTATTCCGGTGCTCGCATTCTCCGGCTTGATGAACAGCGGGCAGGGCTGCGTGGCGCAGACCCGCATTCTCGCCCCGCGCAGTCGATATGACGAAATCCTCGAGGCGCTGGTCGAACACGTGAAGACGATGAAGGTCGGCGACCCGACCGACCCGAGTGTGCAGCTGGGTCCGCTGGTTTCCGAACGCCAGCGCGACCGGGTCGAGGGCTACATCGCCAAGGGCAAGGCCGAGGGCGCGCGGCTGGTGTTGGGTGGCGGTCGTCCGGAAGGTCTGGACCGGGGGTGGTTCGTCGAGCCGACGATCTTCGCCGATGTGGACAACAAGTCCACCATCGCCCAGGAGGAGATCTTCGGCCCGGTGCTGTCGGTGATCCCGTACGGGACCGAGGACGAGGCCGTCGCCATTGCCAACGACTCGGTCTATGGCCTCGCGGGGTCGGTATGGACCACGGATATCGAGCACGGCGCCGAGATCGCGTCACGGGTGCGTACCGGCACCTACGCGATCAACTGGTATGCCTTCGACCCGAGTTCACCGTTCGGCGGCTACAAGAACTCCGGACTCGGGCGGGAAAACGGCCCGGAGGGTCTCGACTCGTTCTGCGAGCAGAAGTCGCTGCTCATGCCGCTCGGCTGGACGGGATGATCAGCCGGTCGGCATGACCACCCGGAGGACGGGGGATCCGTCGCTGTCCGGCCGGTTCGGTGCGTCGACGATCTCGACATGCCAACCGGGCGGCAGCACCGACTGCAGACGCCCAGCGGCGCGGCGCAGTGGGGTGCTCGCGGTCGCGAGCTCGACTCCAGTAACCAACGGGGCAATGGATGCCGCCGTCTCCAGATCAGCCATGCTCCAACCACCTCTCGCGCGTCGATCACGACGTTCGCCGCGGGAATCGCGGGATCCGATGTCGGTAGGGAAGTAGTTCAGTCGATTGGTTAACAATCAGCGATCTTACTGGACGCTCATGGAACGGAGAACACGGTAAGCATAAGATATGGATACGCGAATCCTCTGGAAGGCTTTACCCCTCGACGCGTCGCGGTAAACCCATTCGCAGGCATAAATTCGCGACCGTTCAACCAGCATTGTCGGGTCGGCGGGATCAGAGAACGAGTTCTCGTTGCCCGAATCATGCGGCCACGCAACGGCATCCGTGGCTTCGCACGTCGCCGGGGTGCCTTCCGTCGCTGCCCGCACGTGCACCCGGAGCGCGGTGACGAGGTTGAAATCGCCGGCGCCGGTTCGGCGCTCAGCGCGGCAACCAGGCCCTCGTGTCGGCGAAGTCGGCCGTCCGCAGCACCCGGAAGATTGTGTCGGGGCTGACGTGCGTGGCGACAGGCTTGGCGAGCAGGCTGATCGAAGGCTGTGACACTGTCCAGCTCGAGCACGACCACTTTCTTCATCAGGACCCGGTCGGCGTGATCCCCGCAATTGTTGTCATATTCGCCGCTCGTCGCCGACCCGCGCGCCCGACTGAAGCGAACAGTGTCCGACAACGAAGGATAGCGTCGTCGCTGCACCGCCCGGTATCGCGACATCCCTGGTGCCGCAGTGGTTTTGCTGATCGGGGTACCGAACCTCGGGCGGGTCGAGCAGTCAACCAAACAGGCAGTCCTGGATGAGACTTCCGAATGTATGGCTGTGAACGCGAGTGGGTCTCGTCTCTCACGTGCAGTGAACCGACAACTGACACCGCCTAGTTAATGAATTAGCAAAGAACTGGTTAACGGATGGTTAGGAATGAGCTTCGTCGTAGGAAGGCAACCATCTGACCCCAACGGTGGGAAGAGGCGTCGGCCGGCGTTGTAGGTCATCTGATCTAGAGTCCTCCTATGACATCCGTGACCGCTCCGGTCGCTCGCGCCAATGATGTTTCTGGGGGCGTGATTCGACGTGCATCCAGGTGTTCGACGGATCGCTCGTCGGGTCCGGTCGGCGATGACTTCTTCATTGGAGCGCGCGCCACTGCCGCGCATCTCATTGATCAAACCTAGCTAGTGCACAGTTAGCTTTCGGCGAAGAGTTGGCTATCGACGATTGGAGGTGTTGCGGACGCCGTAAGTATCGGCCCTCGGGGGGGTGAATTGCGCACGTATCGAACATTTTCGCTTCATCAAAGGTTCAAAATCGTGGTTACTCTTGTTGTTGCGTCGAGGCCCCCCATCGCCGCGCTGTTCCTCCAGCGGATCGAGGGCCCCGTGCACCTCCTGATTCCGGCCGAAACCGGACATCTCTGGCGCGCCGCCGGAGTGGATGTGCCATTGCATCCGGTGGCGTCATGGACCGATTACAACGATCTCGCCGCCGTGGTCGCGAAGCTGCCGGTGGCCCGGGTCATCGGCACCGACGAACTCACCATCGCCGCAGCGGGTTTCCTGCGTTCACTGCTGGGTTTGCCCGGGCAAAGTTGGGATCAGGCGATCGCGTTCACGGACAAGGCGGTGATGAAGCGTCGCCTGCGTGAGGGTGGAGTTCCGGTGGCGCGATGGGCGGTGGCGCACAGCTTCGCCGAGGCCGCGCAGGCGGCAGAGGAGATCGGGTGGCCGGTTGTCGTGAAGCCGCGCCGCGGTTTCTGCGCGCTGGGCACCACAAAGGTCACCTCGGCCCGGCAACTGGACGAATTCGTTGCCGCGGGCAAGTTCGACGGTCGGGTTCCGGCCGGGGATTCCGAGCGGATGCTGCAAGCGTCCGGTGTGTATGACGGGCTGACCGCCGCCCGCGACGGGTTCCTGGTCGAACGTTGCATCGACGTCGATGCGGAGTTCAGCTGTGACATCGTGGTATGGCAGGCAGAGCCGTACCTGACGCTGACCACTCAATACCCCGTCACAGTCTTGGATGCGATCGATACCGGCAATGTCTGGGAAGGTATCGCGCTACCCGCCGCCGATCCGGCCGCACGGGCGGTGCGGGGTCTGACCCTGCGCGCGATCGAGGTCATGGGCCTCACCAGCGGACAGGTGCACTGCGAGATCTTCCGCACCCGTGCCGGTGATTACGTTTTGGGAGAGATCGCCTGTCGAGCGGGCGGCGCCGCGCTACCGCTGCTTTCGGAGATCTTGTTCGGCGTCAACACGATTCGCGCCGGCGTCGATATCGCGGTCGACCGTGAGCCGCCCCGCGCACGCGCTCGTACCCACCCCTTTGTCGCCGTCGTCGGTGTGCCGCTGGCGCCGGGACAGGTGCGGAAGGTACCGGCACAGGCCGACCTAGAGGGTCTACCCGGAGTCCTGCGCGCGGACGTGCGGGTCCACGAGGGTGATGTGTACGGCGGCGGACTGGGCTCCATCGGTGCCGCCGCATACCTGTTCATCGAGGCAAATACGGTTGAGCCGATCGCTGCCAGGATGCGTGAGATCCGCGCTGCGGTGGAACCGATGTTCGTGGTCGACGAACTGGAACGGGACCTTTCACTGCGATGACCACGGAAACATCCGAAGAATACGCAATTGATCCGCCGACGGCCCCGCAGCCCGGCGTATCCGGCGGTCTGCTGCTGGTGCTGTTGCTCGCCTCCACCCTGGGCATGATGGCGGGCGCAATTGTCATGCCGGTCCTCGAACTCATCCGCAACGAGTTCGGAATCAGTGTCACGGCGGTAGGTTTCGTAGCCACGGCGCACTGCGCCCTGATCGCGGTGACCAGCCCGCTGGTGGGCAGGGCGATCGATCGCTGGGGCGTGCGTATCCCGCTCGGCGCTGGACTTGTGCTGTACGGTGCCGCCGGCGGCGCCGGCTTGGTGACCAGTTCCTTTCCAGCACTCATCATCACTCGTATGCTGCTGGGTGTCGGCGCGGCCGCGGTCTTCAGCGGCACCACGGTGGCACTGCTGGCTGCGGGATCGGGTGCGCGACAAGATCGAATCATGGGTTGGCGCACCGCGGCGGTGACCGCGAGCGGGGTGATCTGGCCGATGCTGGCCGGGCTCCTCGGCGGGATCTCATGGCACGCGACATTCGCTATCTATCTGGTAGGGATTCCCTTCGGCGTGGCGACCCTGCTCCTGATGCCGAATGAGCGGAAACGGCTCTCGGGACACACTCCGTTGTCCGCTTTCGACTTGTTGCGCCGATATCCCACGCTGCTCGGCTGGAACGCGCTGATGGCATGCATCGGACTGATGATGTTCAGCCTGGTGGTGTTCGTGCCGCAGCGGCTGGCGCAGATCGGGATCCACCAGCCGGTCTTCTCCTCCCTGTTCATGGCGCTATTGTCGCTCGCTTCGAGCCTGATCGGTCTGGGCTACGGGCGGATCCGCGCCCGCGCCGGATTCGATGCGGTACTGCGCACGGGAGTGGCTTGCTGGGTGGGCACTTTTCTGTTGCTGGGCGTGAGCAGTCACCCGGTGCCGATCTTCGCCGCCGCGGCGCTCTTCGGCATCGGCTACGGCCTGTTGCTTCCCGCGGTGACAGTGCTTATCGGCGAGACACCACCCGTGTCACAGCGCGGCCAGGCGACGTCGCTGTCGGGAACCGCCGCATTCGTCGGCCAGTTCTTCTCGTCACTGATATTCGGGCCCGTAATGGGGGCGACATCGATCACTGCCGGTTATCTGCTCGCCGCTGGCATCGTGACCGCGATAATGATAATCCTGCTCCGCAGTCGAATTCGAGATCCACGGCCGAAGCCGGTCGCGGTCGTCGGACGCTGAGCGCAGTGGCCGCACCGACGGGCATGGATTGGGAATGGGCCACCCGCACCGGTGGTGCACTGTCCAAGGAGCAACGCCGCAGGCTGGCCGTCGAGACCGCCCGGACGCTGCCCGCGGTGGTGCTCAACCGGGTCCGGCTGGCGTTGGGCCGCCGCGGCCGAGGCAAACTCGAGCCCGCCGGCCTGCGGCGGCCCGATTCCGCCTTGTCCATCGCGGCGGAAACCGAAGCGCGCGAATTTCTTTCGCCGCATGTGCTGGAACATTCGCTCCGAACCTATTACTTCGGACGGGTGCTGGCCGACCTGGACGGTGTGGCCTATGACGACGAACTGGTCTACGTCTCCTGCCTGCTCCACGACTTAAAGCTCGAACATCCCACGCCGGGAAGGTGTTTCGCGGTGAGAGGTGGCGAACGAGCCGTCGCGCTGGCCCTGCGCGCAGGCGCTTCCCACGAACGCGCGGACGCGATCGGCGCGGCCATCGCCGCTCACATCACCCCCGGCGTCGCCGACGACCTCAGCGATCCCGGCGGCTTCGTCTCCGCGGGCGCGTCGGTCGACGTCCTTGGCGCGCGCCTGGCCGAACTGGACCAGGACTGGGTCGCGGAACTGCTGCGGCGCTACCCACGCCATGACTTCAAGCGACACGTGATCGCGGCTTTCGAAGCGGAGGCGAAAGCAGTGCCCGAAGGCCGGGTTCGCTGGCTCGGCAGCGCGGGCTTCCTGCATATGATCCGAATGGCACCGTTCACCGAATAGCTCGAAGTCCCGTTTTCGGCACGGGCGCGGTCGATGATCCGGCTACCCCCTGGTTTTCGTTCGCGATCGTGCGCGTGCGCCGAGGGCGATCAGCGGCCCGGCGATAAGAATCGCGCCCCAAAGGAAGTGGGCGGCACACGCGAGGACGCGGTGCGTCGTCGATGATCCGCGCAGCTCGATGACGCCGGGCACGCGGTACAGCGCGAGTTCCGGGTCCTGGTACCTCGGCTCGAGCTGGGCGAGCGTCGTCGCCGACGCGCCGAGCGGTCCGGGGGTGGTGTGTTCGACCAGCACCCAACCGACTCCGAGGCGCCCCAGATCCGAGGCCGAACCGCCCTGCAATAGAAGGGTTTCCACCTCTGCGGCGCGGGTTCCCTCTCCGGCGACGGTCCGGCCGCGCACCGGAAGCTTCCCGGTCTGCAACACGTCGTTGGGCAGCATGCGCGGCGCCGGGTCCAGCACTGGTGCGGCGCCGCTGTAGCGGAACTTCCGGAACATCCCACCCGGTAGGACCGCGATATTGCCAGGACCGTCGACCCGTTCGGCGACCCGCTGCCAACTGCTCGGATAGGCCACAGCCTGAACAGCTCCGCCGACGCCCCATGCGAGGTCGAAGAGCGGGAGCACCAGTAGCGCGACGAACACCGCCGCGACCGTGGCCGTCGCAGCCGTGCGCGCCGTCTTGGGCGTGGTCGCGGGTGTCGTCGGCAGCGTGGTGTCGGCCGAGAACCGCCGGGCGAGCAGAGCGCATCCTGCCGCGGCGCACAATGCGTAGACGGGCAGGGCCAAGGCCACGTACTTCTGGGTGTCGCGCAGTAGGCCCGCGCCGGGCACAGTCGCGACCAGCCACTCCAGCACGTGCATGCCCCACGTCGTCGCGCCCAGTGCGGGAAACAGGATCGCGACCGCGGCCAGCAGCAGCAGAGCGCGGCCGACGTGCCTGAGGTCCGGCTCGTCGGCATCGGTGGCAACCGCTCGCACACCCAACGCGACGATTACCAACAGCAGCACCGTCCCGATCGCCGCGAGCGGCGTCATGCGTGAATCCGGCACGGCCTCCGAGTTCCAGATTCCCCCGAGCCCGGCCAAGGTGCCCAGCGTCCCGAGACCGGGTTCGGCCCGCGCGGCGAAGGCCGCGATACCCGCGGGATCGGAGGGCGCGGCGGCCGAGCCGGACAGCAGGGTCGCGGTCAGCCACGGTGCCGACGCCGCCATCCACAGGGCCAGTGTCGCCGGCAGGTGCCGCGGTCGGACCAGGACGAGCGCGGTACAGCCCGCGAGCAGTGCGCCGGTCGGCGTGAGCCCCGCGGCGGCGAGCGACCCCGCGAGTGCGCCCCACCCACGGCCGACCCGATCCCCCGCACGAATCCGATGGGCGGCCAACGCGGTCCACGGCAGCGCCGCGTAACCGGTCAAGAGACTCCAGTGTCCTTGCAGAAGGCGCTCAGCCACATACGGATTCCACAGCGCGACCGTCGCGGCGACCAACTGCGGTCCGATCGACGCCCGCAGCAGTTCCCGAGCGAGCACCGCCGACCCGTACGCAGCCGCCCACAACGCCACCACCAGGACCACCTTGACGATCAGCCCTCCGTCCACCACGGGCGACAGCGTCGCGAGCAAGGCGTCCTGCGGCACTGCCCGTGGCGCCGCGTCGCCCAGCCCGAGCGCGGAATCGGTCGGATAACTCCGCGGTGTACTGACTGCGTCTCGCAACAGCAGATACCCCGGTCCCAGCAGCGGCCCGGCCACGATCAGTGCCCCCACGGCGCTGTACACCGCGGCAACCCATCGCCTCTGACCGCTCTCGTTCACGCCTGAGCACCCTACGTCCTGCCCGCACCCTCCGATGTCGTCGGTGGGCGGGGGGAGAGACGAGCGTCGGGTCGGTCGGCTCGCCGCCACGCACCGTCCGCACGAACACGGCGCTCGAGGTCCGGCGGGGCGGGGCGGGTGAAGGGGGTTCGGGGTGGGACGATGGGCGGCGTGTCTGCTGCCCGTCGGTTTCCTATGGTGGCGGATCTGACGTTGGTCACGGCCGGGGCGATGACCGCCAATGTCGCGGGGTATCTGTTGCAATTGCTGGCCGGACGGTGGCTGGGGGTCACCGGGTACAGCGAGTTCGCGAGTCTGCTGGCGGCTCAGCTGCTGTGTGCGGTGCCCGCGCTGGCGTTGCAGAACGTGGTGGCCAGAGAGCTGGTCCGCGGGGCGGGCGGGGCGGCGCTGCGGGGGTTGCGGTGGCGGTGCGCGGTGATCGTCGCCGTGGTCGCGGCAGTCTTGGTGCCACTGGTGACTGTCGCGCTGAACGTCGGTGTGG
The DNA here is from genome assembly GCF_045207455.1 of Nocardia sp. NBC_00881. NCBI lineage: Bacteria > Bacillati > Actinomycetota > Actinomycetes > Mycobacteriales > Nocardiaceae > Nocardia > Nocardia sp. NBC_00881. Next base: position 5,453,092 of record NZ_CP108798.1, on the reverse strand, counting down.
CCGCGGCCGCCGCGGCACTCGGTGCGGCACCCGCGCTGGTGGTGTTGTCCGGGGAGCAAGGGATTCTGCAGGGCAGCAAACGGTTTCGGGCCTTGGGTGTGGTGCTCGGCGTGGCGGGAATCGCCAGGGTCGCTCCCGCACTTGTGGTACTGGCGCTGGGCGGCGGTGCGGCCCCGGCGCTGTGCGCGGCGGCCTTCGGGATCGCGGCGGCGGCGCTCTTCGCCAGGGCCGTCGCGGGTTCACCACGATCGCCGGTCCGCGCCGGAACCGGGGAGGACGAGGCAGTCGCGGCCGTCGGCGTGCTGCCGGTCCTGCGAGCCGCCCAGGTCCAGGCCGCGCTGATGACGCTGTCGTCAGCGGACCTCATCGTGGTCCGGATCGTGCTCGACGACGTGGACGCCAGCCGCTACGCGCTCGGCACCATCGCCGCCAAGATCGCGTTCTGGCTGCCGCAGGCCGTCGGCGTCGTGCTGTATCCGCGGATGGCCCAGCCGACCCACTCGGCGAGCGCGATCAGGGCCGCGCTGGCGGTGCTCAGCGGGATAGGCATCGTCGCGGTGCTCGGCGCCGCGCTCGCCGCGCCGCTAGCCCCACTACTCGCGGGTAAGGACTATGCCCCGATCCAGGGCTTGCTGTGGTTGTTCGCGCTGCACGGCGCGCTCCTGGCCGTGCTGCAGGGCGCGATGCTCTCGGCCATCGCCGTGGACCGCACCGCGCTTGCCGTGCTGACCTGGTTGGGGCTGGCCGTCGAGGTCACGCTGATGGTGTCGTTCGCCCGCTCGGTTCCCGCTCTCATCACGACGGCCGCTTCGGTCGCGGCGACCACGACTCTGCTGGTCGCCGTAATCGTCCTGCGCACCGCCGATCCCGCCGGCCGGCTCCGGTTCGCCACCTGGTCGCGTAATCACTGACGGCGGCCAGAACCTGCCCATGAAACCGATTCGGCTCCCCAGCCGCGATGACGGGGGAGCCGAATTCGGTACTGCTCAGCGGGATCAGGGCTGCTTGGTGATCCTGATCTGCTCGGTGGGCGCATCGTCGGCACCGCGGTTCGGAGTGCCACGCTTCGGAGCCGATCCGCTGGGACGCTGGCTCGGGACGCCGCCGGGGCGGGCCGGCGCCGGGGCCGACCCGCCACGGAGACCGAGGAAGACGCCGACGATCAGCGCGATCACGCCGAGAATGCCGAACACGATCGGCATGATCCGGCCGTACAGCGACAGCTTGTCGATGTTCTCCTTGGCCACCGAGATCTGGGATTCGATGGTGTTCTCGTCGAACACGAGGTGCGACTTCAGTGCGGTGACCTCCGGCTTGTCCGCGCTGCGCGCATAGTAGAGGTGAATCTGCTCGCTGCCCTTGATCACCGTGCCGGTCTTGGGCTCAACCCATATGTCGCGGGTATTGGTGTAGAACCGGGTCATGGTCACCGGGGTCTCGCCGCCCTCGACGCCCCACTTGGCGGCAGGCAGGCTCAGCCGGTTCGTCGGCGCCTGCACCACGTCCCACAGGCTGGTGGCCGGGACCGACTGCTGGAAGTGGTAGACCTTCGTGTTGTTGATCTCGGTCTCCTCGACGAAGTTGGCGTCCGAGGTCTTGCGCGCGTTGAGATCGAAGTACGGGTAGCTCTTCTTCTCGGTGCCGATCGGGAACCGGTACTGGAGGCCGGTGTGCTGCACCGGGTCGGCGATGTTCTCGCCCTCTTTGGTCGTGGTGACCGCGATGGAGCCGTTGGGCTCCTTGTCCACCGGCATGCCGGTCACCCGGTCGATGGTCACCCGGTCGATGGTCGCGGTAAGCAGGCCGGTGTCGCCCTGTTTGTCGATGCGACGCAGCGTCTGGCCTGCCTGCACCGTCATCTCATTGGCGTCGGCCGGGTCTTCGACGGTGAGGAACCGCTGCGAGACCAGGGGAACGTTGGTGTCGACCTTCGCCGAACCCTCCGGCGCGGTCAGCGACTTGGCGTCGAGTACGAGGCTGTCCTCACCCGGCTGGTTCGTCGCGATCGTGGTGATCTCGATGTCGAGGGGAGTTTTCGACAGTTTGCCGACGGTGTAGGTCGGAATCATCAGCGCGGCGACGATCAGCAACGCGCCGAGACCCACGAGCAGGCAGGCCACCGTCCTTCTGGTACCGGCACTCAGTGCCATGCAAACTCTCCTCGTCGTAGAACACAGGACGTTCCGACGAGTGCTGCGGGCACGCCCGCGGCACTCGTGAGCCCCGACACTAACAGTCCGATGTCGTAGCATGCGGCGTCGAGGCCGAAACGGCCGAGAAATCGCCCGAGTCTAGCGTGAGATCTGAAACGCCGAATTATCACCTGTGGATCGGCAAGACAGACTGGAGCCTGATGACCGCGACTCTGCCCGCCGCCCCCGCGACCGAACGGGTGCGCTCGCGCGCGTTCGTGCCCGCGCTGGAAGGCATGCGCGGCATGGCGGCGCTCGGAGTGCTGGTGACCCATGTCGCTTTTCAGACCGGAGCCGCGGGCACGCCGGTCATCGGCCGGGTGTGGGGGCGGTTCGACATGGCGGTCGCGGTGTTCTTCGCGCTGTCCGGATTCCTGCTGTGGCGCCCGCACGCGGCAGCGGCGCGTGGACTGCGCAGCGCGCCGTCGGTCGGTTACTACCTGCGGCATCGTGCCGCGCGTATCCTGCCTGCGTATTGGGTGGTGGTATGCGCGGTGCTGGTGCTGCTGCCGAGCGCGGCCGGAACCGCGGGCCTGCGGGTGTGGGTGTCGAATCTGGCGCTTCTGCAGGTGTTCGTGCCACTGACACTCACCGACGGGCTGACTCAGATGTGGAGCCTTTCGGTTGAGGTCGCCTTCTATCTGGTGCTGCCCGTACTGGCGTTCGCGCTGGTCCGGTTGCGTGGGTCCGCGGCGCGCCTGCGGGTGCCGGTGATTCTCGCGCTCGGCGTGATCAGCCTGGGGTGGAACTTCATTCCGGTGCCTACGCCTGACGCCATCCACGCCGACAACTGGCTGCCCGGCTATCTCCCCTGGTTCGCGGCGGGCATGCTATTAGCGGAGTTGGCCGATAATAGCGTGAGGCTATCGAACTGGTGGAAGGTCGCGGCGAACCAGCCGTTGATGTGGGCAGTCGCGGCGCTCGCCTTCCTGCTCGCGGCGACCGATCTGGCCGGGCCAGCCGGGCTCACCCGCGCCGAACCGTGGCAATACGTGGTGAAGATGGGGCTGGGCACGATCATCGGGTTCGCTCTGCTCGCGCCGCTGGTGCTGCGGGACCCGGCGGCGCGACCGCACCGCTGGCGACTGCTTGCAGGTCGGTCGAAACAACACCGCTGGCTGGAATCGCCGGTGGCCGCGACGATCGGACGCTGGTCCTACGGCATCTTCATCTGGCATCTCGCGGTGCTGTCGATCGTGTTCCCGGTGTTCGGAATTCTCCCCTTCCAAGGAGACTTCTGCTACGTCCTGATCCTCACGGTCGCCATCACCCTTCCCGTCGCGTCCGCAAGCTACGCGCTGGTCGAGGAGCCGGTCCGCCGCTGGGCTCGCGGCAGAGATCGGACGAAGCAGGCCCCGGTCATCGAACCCGCGCCATGATCGGTGGTCTCGCGGCGTCAGCTATCCAGCTGTCGATGCATGTCCAGCAGGTGGTGGCGCAGTTCATGCAGGGTGTGCCGCGCGAGCCACGCGGCGAACGCTCCTGCGGCTCGGGCTAGGCGAACATCAGGGTCCCGGTCCGCCTTGTCGCAACCAGCTCATCCCGCCACCTCGTCCAGATAGTCCGGCCACTGGGTCGCTCCCGCCGCCATCGACGGCGGGTCAAGCGCGGCCAACTCGTTGCGCAAGCCTTCGACCAGCCGGGAGTCCACGACAGCGCGCGACAGCGCGTCCACGCGCCCGAAGGCGTAGAGGAACACCGGCAGCGAGGAGTTGAGTAAGCGCAACGGTCGCGGCACGCCGGGCACCACGGACCACACCGACCCTTCGGCCGTGTCGACGGCGACGGGCATGCCGTGGTCGTCCCCCACCACGACGAGGCCACGGCCTTCGACCTGCAGCGGCTCGCGCGGCGGCCGGTCGTGGAAGAATGTGGCGTCCCAGCAGTTCTCCTGCGGCAACCCGACCGTCGCCAGGAAGTCCCGGAGCTGGTCGCGCAGCGCCGGGTGCAGCGACTCCGGCCGGACCGGGCGCAGGGTGCCACGCCACAGCTCGCGGATCTCCGCGATCAGGTCCGGCTCGTGCTCCCGCGCCAGTGACGGCACGTCGGCCGCGGAAGCCAAGTTGTAGACGAAACCGCATTCGGCACAGGCATTCACGCGTGATCACGTTAGCAACGAGCGCCTTTGCGGCACCCGGCGAATTTGATGCGTTCGCGATCCGTTCGGCGATCCGCGGGCGCTAACCAGCGCCTCGTCGGCGGGGCAGCGCCGCGACCCCCACAGCGACGACCGCGAGCAGGGCGGGCAACTGCGCAAGCAGCGACCCGCCCATATAACCGTCGGGCGAGCGCCACGGCCCGGTGGATAACGCGGTAGCGGACAACGCCGTGCCGACACCCGCCACGATGACGAGTGCGCGTGGAGCGATGTGCGGAGCGAAACGGGTCGCGGCCAAGGCGATCACCGTCGCGACGGTGCCGACCGGGCCCGCGATCAACGTGGTCGCGGCGGTGAGCCCGACCGCTGCCGGCCACCATCTTCCCCAGGTGCGCGGTGCCGAATCCGTTGCTGTGCCCAGCTCCTCCGCCTGCGTGTCGACGGCGCGACCGGAGGCGGAAGCAGGTTGTTTCTGCACCCGTGCGCGGCGAGGAATGGCGAGGACCGCGAGCGGAAGGAGCAGCAGCAGGCCGCCGAAGATGCCGAGTCGGTACCAGTGGTCGGCAGGAAAGGAGACCGTGACCGGGCCGGTGACGTCGGCGGGCAGCAGCCACGCTTGTTGCCAGCCATTGGCCACCACCGGTTCGAGGACGCGCCCATCCGGCGTCGTAGCACGCCAACCGACATTTGTGCTCAGAGGCAGCACGAGTAGGCGGCTATTCGCGTCCCACTGTCGCGGCGTGGGCGAAGTCAGCTCGGTGCGGTCCATGGGCAGCGGATCGACCGAGAACGGGCCGGTGGGGGCAACCGTCACGTCGGTCTGGCTCGGCGAGAGAAACTGTTTGCCCTGCGTTGTGGCCTCCGGTCGACTGCGATCAATGCGCAGCCGATCGACGAAGAACAGGTCGGTCGGGCCGACCGTCACGTCGGCCCGGCCCTGCGGCAGGACGAACTCGCCGTCAGGCGCGGTATCCGGCTCGACGAGTTCGTCGGCGGTGGAGTCGTTCGCGCAAACCCGAGCTGGAACCGGAGCGCCGGAACGCAATTCGTCGGCGGTGCCGACGACGGTGGTATGCAGGACCCGCCCGCCGACGCTGATGGTGGGGCCGAGCGCGCACGGTACGGTGATCTCGCGGCCGAGCGGTGCGGGTTCGGGGTAGTCCGGGCCGAGCACCGCCACCTCGGCGAGGCCGGGCGGCTGCGTTTGCACGAAGCCGAGTGCGGTCTGGTCCAGCACCGGCTTCCAGGTGCGCAAGCTGAGTTCGACCCGGTCGGTCATGGTGGGGTGCAGAGAGATTCGGGTCGGCGCACCCGGGGAACTTTCGTCCAGCTCACGCACTTGGGGGCCGTCGCCGAGATTCACTGTCACCGAGGTGGGCGCCGCGGGCAGCCCGCCGAGCGAGGGGGTCAGCTCCAATCCGGTCACCAGAGCGGGATCGGGCAGTTCGATCGTGAGCGTCGGCCTGCCGGCGGTCAGTTCCCGGACGGAGCCCTCCGGCGCGGTCCAGCTGGTGCGCGGGTCGCCGTCGGTCGCGGCGAACGCGGCCCCCCGGAGGTCGCCGACGTCGGCTTTCCCCCGGGCTACCGGCCGGCCGTGGTCGGTCAGCAGCGCCTCCAGCGCCGGGCCCTGCCTGGTGCGGACCGTCAATTCCGGAGTCACCGACATCGGCTCCGGTACCGACAGGGTGCGCTCGAACGTTCCCGGTTCCTCCGGAGCCAACGCGAGGCCCTTGCTGCATCGAACCCGGTCGGGTGAATCGAAGCAGGCGCTGCGGCCCGGAAATTCCTGCCCTAGATCCCAGGCGCGAACCTGTGCGCCCGTCGGTGTGGGCGGCAGTACCGTGCGATGCCGGATGTCTACCCGGACCGGCGCGTCACGCACCGAATAGTCGTTGAGGGCGAGTTCGCTGATGCCGAATTGTCCGCCGCGGGAACCACCTTCGGTGCGGATGGCCGTGATGGTCAGCCATTCTGTCGTGCCCGCGGGCAGCGAAACCGAAACGGGCACACCAGGTTCAGGCACTCGTAGTGAGACGGTGCCGTTGGCGGTGCGCACCTCGACCCACTTGACCGGGTCGCCGATGGCAGCCGAGCTGGTGGTCAGGTTCAGCTGTCCGGTCTTGATCGGGCGGTCGAGGTCGAGCCGAAGCCACTGACCCAGTGCGCGTTCGGTGCCGTTACTGATCCAGGCGGTGGCCGGATCGCCGTCGACCACGGCCGCGGTCGAACTGCCCGGCGCCGCGCCACCGAGCTGGGTGGCGTCCGCGGCCGAACTCGATGCGGTGATCGTCGCGCCAGACCACTCGCCGCGCACCAGCTCGGTGCCGGGCACCGGGTAATCAGGTACGAGATTGTGCGTGCGGCGCGCGTCGTCGGGAGCGCGGAGCGCGGAATTGTGGTTGTCCACCCGGCCGAAATCGGCTTCGCGATCCATCGGGGTATCGGTGACCGTGATCGGGCCGACAGGCAGTCCGGCCCGCGCCGCGTCCGCGGCGAGCAAGCTGGGAGTCTCGGCCGTTTCCGGATCGCGGTGCAGTCGTTCGAGCACTTCCGGACCGCCTTGCACCACGGGAACCTGCCCGAGCGGGACGGTATACGCGCCGGGGAAAGAGTCCGGGGCGCCGGTCCCGCCGCGCACCTCGGTAGGCGTTCCCGGCGGACTCGTGTCCACTCGGTAGATCTCTATCGCCGGATATGGGGGCCGCAGATCGCCGTCGGCTACCAGATCGTCGGCGATCACCACCGACTCGATCGGGTCGCCGAACGCGGCGACCTTACGCAAGCCGGGGGAGCCGTCGAGCGCTCGGTGCGCCAGCATCGGACGCGTCGACCTGGAAGTATCAGGATCGAGGTCATTGCGCAGCACCACGATTCCGATGCCCTGTTCGGCCAGCGTCGCGGCCAGCCCCGCCGAAGGCCTGCCGTCGGCGATCAGCCGCTGCACCGAATCCATCGCGCGGATGGTGCCGGGCGGGTTGAGCGGTACCGCGTCGCGGACCGCCCACGGTGTGCTCGCCAGCGCCTGCAGCGGTTCGTCCCTGGTCAGTCCCCACACCTGGCTGCCGAACGGCGCGCCCGGCACCACAAGGGCGCGGGTGTCGGAGGCATTGTGTCGCAGCCAGTCCGCGGTCTGCTGCCAGTAGGCGGGCACCCGGTCGTAGGCACCGCGCGGTGCGAGCTTGCCGGTCCAAGCCAGCGACGTGGACAGCGCCAGCGCGGTCAGGATCAGTGCGGCGACCGCGACCGCGCGATCCCGCTCCGGGTGCGCGAACGCGTCGCGCCACACCCGCACCGGCACCGAGCCGGGCAGCGGAACCCTGGCCAGCAGTTGGGCGAGGCCGAGCACGAGGGGAATACGGATCAGCGGTTCCAACTTGTGCACGTTTCGCAGCGGGGCGCCGCCGGAATCCAGAAAGACCCGAACCGATTCCGCGAAAGGCCCGCCCAGCTCGCCAACGTAGCCTGCGCAGATCCCGACCAGCCCGACGCACAGGATCAGGACGAGCCTGCCGCGACACGGCATGGACCGCAGGGCGAGTCCGGCCATGCCGGCCGCCGCGAGCAACCCGGTCGCGAGCACCGCCGCGGGCTGGGTCACCAGCACCGCGCCCGCGATACGTTCCGGCGAGACGAACGGAGTCCAGCTGTCGGTGCCGCGCAGCACCTCGGCGAGCGAGGCCCACTGCGTGGTCACCCCGGAGGATTCGATGTAATCCAGGAATGGCGGACTCACCTTGCCGAGCAGCAGCAGCGGTACCGCCCACCAGAACGTGGCGAGCACGAGCGACGGAATCCATGCCGCCGTGAACCGCCACCAGTGCCGGTTCAGGCGGTACGACGCCCATCGAGCGCGGCCGGACGTACTCCTCGCCGGACCGAGCGCAGGCGAGGTAGCCGCAGGTTGTGCGCTGTCGGACGTAGTCCGTCCGTAGCCCCGCGCCGGACCGAGCGCAGGCGAGGTAGCCGCAGGTTGTGCGCTGTCGGACGTAGTCCGTCCGTAGCCCCGCGCCGGACCGAGCGCAGGCGAGGTAGCCGCCCACCACAGCAGGGCGGGCAGGAAGGCGGCGACCGTCGCCACCGCGTTGACCGAGCCCATCAGGGCAAGCGCCAACGCGCTGCCCGCCGGCGATGCGGCGCCGCCTCGTCGCCGCTCGCGATGGGCGATACCGAGCGCGGCAGGCGCCAGCAGCACCCACGGCGCCAGCATCATCGGCAGCGTTTCCGACGAGATCGATCCGAGCGTGGTCAGCACCCGAGGCGACAGGGCGAACGCGATCGCCGCGACGACGCGCGACCCGCGCGTGCCGATGCCGAGCGTTTCACAGAGGCGGATGATCCCCCAGAATCCGGCGAGCAGCAGCAGTGCCCACCAGATCCGCTGAGTGGCCCAGGCGGGCACGCCGAGCGCGTGCCCGAGCGAGAAGAACGCGCCGTGCGGAAAGAAGTATCCGTAGGCCTGGTTCTGCACCTGGCCCATCGGTGCCTGGCTGCTCCACAGATGGCTCGCGCGTTCCAGGAAGCCTATTGGGTTCTGTGCCAGGTCGTATTTTGTGTCGGCGACCGTGAGTCCGGGTGCCTGTGCGAAGGTCAGCAGAAACGCCGCGACGAGGGACGCCGCGAACCAGCGCCTACCGAGCGGCGCAGTGCTGTGCTGCCCCGGCGCCGCGGAGGATCCGAGCGAGTCGGCAGGTGCAGCGGAGATCAGCGGCTCAGCGGCTGCCGTACTCAACGGTGTTCAGTAGCGAGGAGTCCTTGTCGCCGCTGCGGTCGATGTCCGGGCGCGAGTTCTGCTGGACCGCCACGGTGATGAGGAGAACACCGATCACGCCCAGCACGGCGCCGGCAACCGCACTCGCAACACCAGGGACAGCAAACTTCATCGGAGCACTCCAATACATCGATGCAGGCACATTCTCGGTCAACCTAGCAGGGCGTCCGGTCTTTGTATTCGTTCAGGCTGTGCAATCCCCTCGGTGCGCCGCGCATGGCTCGCGACGGGCGTCGCAACTCGACGCCGAGAAATTCGGGACCAGTGGGCCGGAATGATCTTGACGGCGCCGAACTCGACCTCAGTGTGCGGGCAGCGTGCAGTGCAGTCCGCCCAGCAGGGTGCGCAGCTTCGCGGTGGTCTCGTCGAGCTCGGCCTGCGGGTCGGAGGCCGCGACGATGCCGCCGCCCGCATACGCGCGCACAGTGCGCCCATCGGCCGACAGCTCGGCGCTGCGGATCGCGACCACCCATGCACCGTCGCCGTTCGCGTCGCACCAACCGACGGCTCCGCCATAGAACCCGCGGTCCTCCTCCAGGTCCGCGATGGTGTCGAGCGCGAGGCCGGTCGGGGTGCCGCAGACCGCGGGTGTCGGGTGCAGCGACAAGGCCAGGTCGAGTGCGGTGGTCGCGGCGTCGCGCAGGCGTCCGGTGATCGGCGTCGCGAGGTGCCACACTTCGTGGGTGTTGATCAGTTCCGGGCCATCCGGAATGGACAGCTCGAAGCAGACCGGGCCGAGTCGCTCGCGAATCCAGTCGATCACGAACTCGTGCTCGACCCGATTCTTGGTGCTGGCCAACAGGTCCCGGGCTTGCGCGGTGTCGGCATCCGGGTCGGCATGCCGCGGCAGGGTACCCGCCAGCGGACGGAGCGTGACCGTGTCGCCCTGGCGGGTGATCAGTACCTCGGGTGTGGCGCCCACCAGCGTCGCCCCGGTCCGTCCTGCGGCCGTCAGGTCGACCGCGAAGACGTTCGCATGGGGATGCCTGGTCAGCAGGTGTCTGGCGACCAGTTCCGGGTCCAGTGCCGCCCGCGCCTCGGCCAGCACGGAACGTGCCGCGACGACCTTGCGCAGCGGCTGCGCCGAGTCATTCAGCTGCTCCACCAGTTTCGTCACCCGCGCCACATGCTCTGCCGGGCTCGGTATCTCGGTGACGACCTGCACCGCGGGCAGGTCGGGAAGCGCAGCCTGCCGCCAGGGGCCTGCCGTGTGCTGGGCGCGTTCGGGCACAGTCAGCGCGGCTGGACGACGCGGGTCGAAGGGCAGCGCACCGACGATCAACTCCGCCGTCTTGTCCCGCAGCGCCGCAACCGCCCGGTCCGCCTCGTCGAAGGAGACCCGGCTGCCGTAAGCCCGCACGACGCTGTCGGGCTGAGCGAGCAGGAATCCATCCATAGTTCCCCGACCCTAACCCCGCCCGCGCTCCACACCCGGCCCAGAGCGACCGAAATCTCACGAGCGGCACATGCCGCGGCAAACGCCGGAGACCTCGCCGAGGCGCGCCACTCGTCGGCGGATTACGTGGTTTTGCCGGGTGGGACGAGAAGGACGGGTCGATGGCAGTGCTTGAGGACGGCGTCGGCGACGCTGCTGTGCAGCAAGGCGCGGATACCGGTGGCGCCGCGGGTGCCCGCGACGATGATGTCGGCATCCAACTCGTCGGCGCATTCGACGATGGCGTTCCAGATCGTCGTCGTGCATTCGACGGTGCGTGCCTCGGCGTTCAGGCCCGCGAGCTCGGCCAGCAGCACACCCTCGGCGTTGGTGGCGCGGGCGTCGACGTAAGCCACATCCTCGATCTCGTCGTCGGGCACCCATTCCGGTTGCATGACACCGGACAGCCCGGAGAGGCGTGCGGCCTGGCGCACCATGGGTTCCCACGCGGTCAGCACGATCGCCCGATTCGCACTGAGGAACCGTCCGGCGTATTCGATGGCCCGCTTGGCGTTCTCCGAACCGTCGTAGGCGATGAGCATCAGATCGCAGGGCATGATGACCTCCTGAGGGGAGACTCCGGCGACACCTCGGGATTACCCGCAGCGAGGCCACATGAACCTCGAGTGCGCACACGGAAGACCTGCGCATACGCGGTCGAACTCGCGCTCGGTCGGTCTTGGTTTCGATAGGGACGTAGCGACTGGGCTCCGCCATCACCCCCCGAGTACCGTTGATCCCCATGCGGAAGACGCCTCTGCTCGTGCTTGCCGTTTTCGCCGCCGTCGCGACCGCGTGCTCGGGCGGCAGCTCCACCGATTCGACATCGGCGCGGGCTACCACACCGGATGCGACGACCGCCGCCGCCGTGCCGGTCACATCCCCGGCTCGGCAGGACTGCACCGCGGGGTATCTCGCGCAGTTCACGACGCGCGAGAAGTTGGCCCAACTGCTGACAGTCGGCGTCACCGGCGGCGCGGACGCCACCGATGTAGTGCGTACCGAGCAGGTCGGTGGCATCTTCGTCGGTGGCTGGACCGACCAGGCGCTACTCGGTTCGGGTGAGATCGCGCAGGTAAAACAGGCCGCCAAGGTGCCGCTGATGGTAACCATCGACGAAGAGGGCGGCCGCGTCTCCCGGGTCCGCGACTTGATCGGGCCCGCGCCGTCGGCTCGCGTGACCGCGCAGACCATGACCCCCGAGCAGTTCTATGACGCGACCCTGACCAGGGGTCGGGCCTTGAAGGACCTCGGCGTGACGGTGGACTTCGCCCCCGACGTCGACGTCAGCAGCCAGCCCGACGACGCGGTGATCGGTGACCGCTCCTTCTCCGACGACCCTGCCGTGGTCACCCGCTACGCGGACGCCTACATCCGTGCGATGCGCGAGGTCGGTGTCGGCACGGTGATGAAGCATTTCCCTGGGCACGGCTCCGGCTCCGGTGACTCGCACACCGGCGCGGTCCGTACCCCGCCGCTGGACGCGATGCAGACCGTCGACCTCGTGCCGTTTCGCGACCTGATCGGCTCGGGCGCGGCCGTGATGGTCGGCCACCTGGACGTGCCGGGCCTGACCACCCCGAACGTTCCGGCCAGCATCAGCCCGCAGGCGATGGCGTTGCTGCGGGAAGGCCGGGGTTACGGCGCCGGACCCCTCCAGGGACCGATCTTCACCGACGACCTGGGCGGCATGGCCGCGATCAGTAGCCGGATGTCGATCGAGGACGCGGTCGAGGCCGCACTGCTCGCCGGTGCCGACAACGCCCTGTGGATCACCACCGACGCGGTGCCCCAGGTGCTCGACCGGCTGGAACAGGCCGTATCGAGTGGGCGCTTGTCCATGGCGCAGGTGGATGCCTCGGTGCTGCGCACGGCCACTTTCAAGGGTGCGCTGCCGCGCTGCTGACGCGCGCCGCCCGTCGAAGCCGGGTGGGGGGAGAGCAAATCGGACCCCCGGAACTTACCTTGGAGTAATATATGAGATTCACCATGTGGTAGGAGTGTGGATGGCGGGCGGAACGAAGCGACTCCCACGGGCGGTTCGTGAGCAGCAGATGCTCGACGCCGCCGTGGAGGTTTTCTCGCGTAAAGGCTTCCACGACACGTCGATGGACGCGATCGCCGCCGAGGCGAAGATTTCGAAGCCGATGCTGTACCTCTACTACGGCTCCAAAGACGAACTCTTCCGTGCGTGCATTCAGCGCGAGGGGCTACGGTTCATCGAGTCCGTCGCGCCCGCGGGCAACCCCTTGTTGTCGCCGCACGAGCAGGTCCGCACCGCACTGGAGGGGTTCCTCGGCTTCGTCGACCGCAATCGCCGCTCCTGGCAGGTGCTCTACCGTCAGGCCATCGGCCAGCAAGCGTTCGCGTCGGAGATCGAAAACGCTCGCGAGCGCGTCATCGAGCTGACCGCCAAGCTGCTCGAGTCCAGTGCCAAGCATGCGGAGCCGGGTACGAACTTCGACGTTGTCGCGGTCGCCGTGATCGGCGCGGGTGAGGCGATCGCCGACCGCTTGTCCAGCGGCCGCATCGAGGTCGCGGAGGCCGTCGACCTCCTCGACGACCTGGCCTGGCGCGGTCTGGCCGGCCGGAAGAAGACCGAGTAGTCCGCACGCCCCTCCGTTGGCGAACGCACCAGTTGCCACTGGGCCGCCAGCCTGCCAGAGTGCTGAAGTTCAGAAACGCGGACCGGCTCATTCGAGCGAGCCGGGAGAAACGGGGCGGAAGTGTTCGGGTTGCTCAGGCCGTGTGCGCACGGTGCTCAGAAGTATGGAATCGACGCGGACGAGTGGCGCACGCATCTGTGCGGGTTGTGTCTCGGGCTGCGGGACGGGCACGGTCAGCTCGCCCGTGCCACCACCAACAAGGACGCGCTCGTGTTGAGCATGCTCACCGAGGTGCAGTCCGGCTCGGCGGCACGCACCACCGCCGCGCCCTGCCCGCTGCGCGGGATGCGACGCGCGTCGGTAGCGACCGCGGACTCTCCTGGCGTCCAGCTCGCAACCACCGCCTCGTTGCTGTTGGCGGCAGCGAAGATTCGCGACCACGTGGACGATGGGGACGTCGCCGTGCTCACTCGCAGGCCGTTGGCCAAAGCGGCGACCCGCTGGGCTGAGGAAGCGCGCGCGGGCGCCGTGCGGATCGGTCTCGATGTCGAACCGCTCGTCGCCGCGCTCGGCACCCAAGTGCACCTGGAGCAAGCCACGAAAGGCCAGTCTGCCGTTCGTGATTCGAGTGCATCCACCGGGTTCATGCCGGAATCGCTTGCTGCGTCGGCGCATTGGCGTTCGGCGATGGCGCCGTCAGCTGACCCTCTGACCCGGCTGACCGCGCCCACCCAACTGTGCGCGTCGGAGTTCTTCGCCCACACCGCCGTGCTGGCCGACCGTCCGGATAACGCCGACGCGCTCCGCGAAGCGGGCTGGCAGTTCGGCCGGATCGCACATCTGGCCGACGCCGTCGCGGACTATGACGACGATCTTGCGCGGAACCACTTCAACCCGCTCGCGGCTACCGGAACCACGGTGCCCGAAGCCTACGACCTGCTGCGGCACTCGAATTCGAGCCTGCGCGCGGCGATCGCGGCGGCCGAGCTCAGCCGAGTGCCGACCGTGCGCTGGATGCTGCTCGATCCGCTGACCTCGGTGCTGCGACGACTCGGCGGCGGTATCGGGGCGGTCGTCGCGCACACCTGCTCGGCCGCACGCGACACCGCCGGTCTGCCGCATGCGCACGCCCGCGGCACCGGTCATCGCCCGCCGACCCGCCGGCCAGGTGTCGGTGAATCCCTCGCGCTCATCCTCGGCGCCTACTGCACTGGTTACGCCTGCTGCGCCGACCACACCCAGCCCTGCACCGGTGAACGCAGAGACGCCTGGATCAAGGACTGCGAGTGCGATGGCGGCTGTGCCGATTGCTGTAGCTGCTGCGGTGATGGCTGTAGCTGCTGCGGTGATGGCTGTAGCTGCTGCGACTGCGGCTGTGACTGCTGATCCGGTTGCCCGTATTCCGGCCGGGCACGGAAATGACCGGAGCCGTATGCCGATTCACGCGAATCGACATACGGCTCCGGTGATCGGGTTCGCTCAGCGCAGGGTCGCCGCCAGGTGTGGGTAGCCCTTCTTCGGGTGGCGCAGTGCGAGATCCCAACCGCCGTCGACCTGGTCGGCGTACAGGTTCACGGTGGAGGGCAGCAGTATCGGCTTGCCGAACTTGACTTCGTAGGTAGTCGTTTCCGGGATGCGGCCCTCGATGGCGCCGAGGACGGTCGCCGCCGACCACATGCCGTGCGCGATCGTCTTGGAAAAGCCGAATGCCTTGGCGCCCAATGCGGAGGTGTGGATCGGATTGTGGTCACCGGACGCGGCCGCGTACCGGGTGATCGTCTTCTGGTCCACTCGAAGCGTGCGCAACGGCGGCGGTGGGACCTCGTCCGGCTTGGGCTCCGGCTTCGGGCCGCCCGACAGCGATGTTCGCTGCTGATGCAGGAACGTGGTGACCTGGTGCCATACCAGCTCTCGCCCCACCTTCACGTCGCTGATCGCGTCGACGAGCAGGCCTTTGGGGTGCTCGCGCAGGTTCTCGACGTGCGTGCGGATGTCCAGCGGCTCGCTCACCGAGACGTCGCGGGTGCGCGCGATCAGGTTCTGCGCGTGTACCGCGCCCACCGCGACGAACGGGAAGTCCCGCGCAACTACCAGCTGCATAGCCAGCGGGAAGGTGAGGATGAACGGATAGGTGAGCGGCAGCGCGTCGCCGAACCGCAAACCGGTCGCCCGGCAGTAGGCGGCCAGGTGATCCGGATCCACGCGCAGCCCGTCGAGTTGGACAGCGCGGTCCGGCACCGTTGACTTGCGCGCCGATACCAGCGGCACCGGCACCGCGCCGAGCGCGGCTTTGACGAACAGACTGCTGTTCTTCGGCGGTTCGGTCAGCGAGATCGTTTGCGTCATCATGCCCCGATCAGGCTCTGCCCACAGACTCGAACGATGTTGCCGCTGACCGCGTTCGAGGCTGGGCTCGCGAAGTACGCGATGGTCTCGGCGACGTCGATGGTCTGGCCGCCCTGCAGCAGCGAACTCATCAGCCGGCCCGCCTCCCGGGTGGCAAGCGGGATGGCGGCGGTCATCGCGGTCTCGATGAAACCGGGCGCGACGGCGTTGATGGTGATGCCCTTCTCCGCCAGCTTCGGCGCCTCGGCGTCGACCATGCCGATGACGCCTGCCTTGGAGGCGCCGTAGTTGGTCTGGCCGCGGTTGCCCGCGATGCCCGCGATCGAGGACACGTCGATCACGCGACCGCCTTCCTTCAGCGCGCCCCTGGCCACCAGGCCCTCGGTGATCCGGTGCGGCGCCGCGAGATTCACGTCGATGACCGAGTTCCAGCGGCCCTCGTCCATGTTCGCCAGCAGCTTGTCACGGGTGATGCCCGCGTTGTGCACGACGATGTCGATGCCGCCGAACCGCTCGGTGGCGAACTCGGCCAGCTTCTCGGCGGCGTCGGGGGCGGTGACGTCGAGCGCGAGGGCGGTGCCGCCGACCTTGTTGGCGGTCTGTGACAGCGCCTCACCCGCCGCCGGGATGTCGGCGACGATCACTTGCGCGCCGTCGCGGGCGAATACCTCGGCGATGGTGGCGCCGATGCCGCGCGCCGCACCGGTGACCACGGCGACCTTGCCGTCCAGCGGGCGATCCCAGCTGGCGGGGGCGGACGCGTCGTCCTTTCCGACCCGGATGACCTGGCCGTCGACGAACGCCGACTTGGCCGAGAGCAGGAAGCGCAGGGTCGACTCCAGGCCGGTGGCGGCGGCCGACGCCTCCGGGTGCAGGTACACCAGCTGGGCGGTCGAGCCGCGCCGCAGCTCCTTGCCGACCGAGCGGGTGAAGCCCTCCAGCGCGCGCTGTGCGATCTGTTCGTCCACGCTCGACGTCAGTTCGGGGGTGGTGCCGATGACCACGATCCGCCCGGACGGTGTGACACTGCGCATGGCGGGCTGGAAGAACTCGAACAGCTGCGAGAGGTCCTCGATCGAGCCGATGCCGGTGGCGTCGAACACCAGGGCGCCGTACTTGGTGCCGGTACTCGGCGCGTCGGCGAAGGCGTAGTCCGACAGCAGAGCGCGGACCGGCTCGGCGACGCGGCCCTTGCCGCCGATCAGCACCGGACCGGGCAGCGGCGGCTGGTCCTTGACGTAGCGACGCAGGTTCTCCGGCCGCGGCAGGCCGAGCTTGTCGGCCAGGAACGCGCCGGGGGCGGAGTGTACGAACGATCCGTAGAGGTTGGGAGCACCCTTGCTTTTGCTGGCTGCCACTATTCCTACCTTTTCTGAGTTCTGTCTCTCGGTTTGGGGTCGCCCCGGCGCGGTCTGCTGGCGCACTTTTGCGGGGTACAGTATCGACAACAAACTTACTCCAGAGTAAGTTTGTTGTAAACAACCATGGCGGGGCGCCGATCTGCGTGGACCCTTCACGCCGACGCCGGGCCGCCGGGCCATCCATCCACGAGACCTTGGAGACTCGAGTGACCAGCAAAGCTCGTTCGGCGAAGAGCACCACCAACACCGGTAAGACCAGCCGTCCGGTCGCGATCGTGGGCGGCAACCGGATTCCGTTCGCTCGCTCCGACAGGTCGTACGCGCATGCCTCCAATCAGGACATGTTCACCGCCGCGCTGGACGGCCTCGTCAGCCGCTTCGGCCTGCAGGGTGAGCGGCTCGGCATGGTCGTCGGCGGTGCGGTCCTGAAGCGGGTCGGGGAGCACGGCCTGATTCGCGAGAGCGTGCTCGGCAGCAAACTCAGCCCCTACACCCCGGCGCACGATCTGCAGCTGGCCTGCGGCACCGGACTCCAGGCGATCGTCACCGTCGGTGACGCGATCGCCGCGAGTCGCATCGAGGCCGGCGTGGGCGGCGGCACCGACACCACGTCTGACGCACCGATCGGAGTAAGTGATGCCCTGCGCGAGTGGTTGCTCGACGCCAACCGTGCCAAGAGCAACAAGGACCGCCTCAAGCTGGTCGGCCAGCTGCGCCCGAGCATGCTCGGCATCGAGATACCGCGCAACGCCGAGCCGCGCACCGGTCTGTCCATGGGTGAGCACGCCGCCATCACGGCCAAGGAATTCGGCATTCCCCGCGAGGCGCAGGACGAGCTGGCCTACCTCTCGCACAAGAACATGGCCGCCGCCTACGATCGCGGCTTCTTCGACGACCTGATCACCCCGTTCCTCGGGCTGACCCGCGACGACAATCTGCGCCCGAACTCCTCGGTCGAGAAGCTGGCTACCCTGAAGCCGGTCTTCGGGGTCAAAGCGGGCGACGCGACCATGACCGCGGGCAATTCCACCCCGCTCACCGACGGCGCTTCCGCAGTGTTGCTGTCCAGCGAGGAGTGGGCCGCCGAGCACACCCTTCCGGTACTGGCTCACCTGGTCGACAGCGAGGTCGCCGCGGTCGACTACATCCACGGCCCCGACGGCCTGCTGATGGCGCCGACCTACGCGGTGCCGCGGTTGCTCGCCCGTAACGGCCTCACCCTGCAGGACTTCGACTACTACGAGATCCACGAGGCGTTCGCTTCCGTGGTGCTGGCCACCCTGGCCGCGTGGGAGTCCGACGCCTACTGCAAGGAGCGGCTCGGCCTGGACGGCGCGCTCGGCTCGATCGATCGCAGCAAGCTCAACGTCAACGGTTCGTCGCTGGCGGCGGGTCACCCGTTCGCCGCGACCGGCGGCCGCATCGTCGCCTCCACCGCGAAGCTGCTGGCGGAGAGGGGATCCGGCCGTGCACTGATCTCCATCTGTGCCGCGGGTGGCCAGGGCGTGGTCGCCATCGTCGAGCGGTAACGCCCGCACGACGAACGTGCCCCGGATCGGAAGTCCCGGTCGGGGCCACGTTCGTTGCCGCTTACTTCCCGGGCAGCTCGTTGTGCCCGCCGAACGCCAGGCGCATCGCCGAGAGCACCTTGTCCGCGTACAGCGACTCGCCTCGCGAGGAGAACCGCGCGAACAAGGCGGCCGCCAGCACCGGCGCGGGCACGCCGGTGTCGATCGCCGCGTCGACCGTCCAGCGTCCCTCGCCGGAATCCGACACCCGGCCGCCGTACGACTCCAGGCTCGGGTCGGCGTGCAGTGCGGCCGCAGTGAGGTCCAGCAACCACGAGGCGACCACCGACCCGCGCCGCCACACCTCGGTGACCTCGGGCACGTCGATGTCGTACTGGTAATACTCGGGGTGCTCCAGCGGCGTCTCCTCCGCGGAGAACTCGCCCGCGTGCGCGGCGCCGTAGTTCGCCTTGTGCAAGATATTGAGACCCTCGGCGTAGGCCGCCATCGCGCCGTACTCGATGCCGTTGTGCACCATCTTCACGAAGTGCCCAGCGCCCGCGGGTCCGCAGTGGAGGTAACCCTGCTCGGCGGTGGAGGGTTCACCGGTGCGTCCCGGCGTGCGCTCGGCCGCGCCCAGGCCCGGCGCGATGGACTTCAGCAGCAGGTCCAGGTACGTCACCTGCTCGGCCTCGCCGCCGATCATGAGGCAGTAGCCCCTGGTCAGGCCGAACACGCCACCTGAGGTGCCGATGTCCAGGTAGTGGATGCCCTTGGGCTTCAGCCGCGCGGCACGCTCGAGGTCCTCGTGGTAGCGGCTGTTGCCGCCGTCGATGATGATGTCGCCGGGCTCGAGCAGTTCGGCTACCTGGTCGATCACCGCGCCGGTCGCGCCTGCGGGGATCATCACCCACACCACGCGCGGTGTCTCCAGCTTGCTCACGAAATCGGCGAGTTCAGTGGAGCCCTGGAAGCTGTCACCCAGCTCTTCGCGCAGTTCGTCGATGTGTTTGGGGCGACGTTCGTAGCCGACGGCGGTGTGTCCGTCCTCGACGATGCGGCGCACGATATTGGCGCCCATCCGGCCCAGGCCGATCATTCCCAGCTGCATGCCATCCATCTCCCTCGTAATGTGGCGAACTCTTGTGGCGAGAGGTCGTGGTCGATTGTCCCGCGTGGGTCGGATCACAATTCGCGTGACGTGTTGTAACGCCCGCTGCCCGCTGTCGGATAAACAGGTTGGCTTCGCGCAGTTGCCAGACCCCCGACCCGGCAACTGTGCGGAGCCGCTTCGCATGTTGTACCGGTTCTTTGCGCGGGGTTTGCTGCAGATTCCGCTCGCTGACGTTGTCGGCCAGGGCCACTATCGTTGGCGGGGACTTGCGTTGTGCGAGTTTCCAATTCAAAAGAATGGGGAGGACGGTTCGTGACGAGCCAGCCGAGCATCGGACCCCGCGGCCCACAATCGGGTGGTGACGTCGGCCTACGTCAGTTCCTCGGGTCGGACCCATCCCACGAATCGGACCAATCGGTCGAATGGGATGGTGGTTCGGCGCCGACCCGGCCCCTGCGAGCCGGTCGACGGCCCGTGCCGCCCGCTCCCCGCCGTGCACCCGGACGCCGTCCGCTCGCCAGCCCCCCATCCAAGCGCCCCAACATCGCTGTAGTACGCCGGGCGGGCATCGCGGTCGGCGCTGTGCTCGCGGTGGTCGGCCTCGGGTATGCGGTGGACTGGGTGCTGTCCTCGGGTGACGTGCCGCGCGGCACGGTTGTCGCCGGCGTGGACGTCGGCGGTATGGACAAGTCCGCGGCCGATGCCGCGCTGCGCGCCGAGCTCGAACCCAGATCCGGCAGGGAACTGCCGTTGCGCATCGGTGACATGCAGACCCGTCTCGTGCCCAGTGCCGTAGGGCTCGCAGTGGACTGGGACGGTACCTGGTCGCGGATCGGTACGCAGCCGCTCAACCCGATCACGAGGCTCACCTCCTTCTTCACCACCCGCGATGTCGCGATCGACAGCAAGATCGACGATCCCGCCCTGGACCGCCAGCTGACCGACCTGCGGGTATATGACCGCCCGTCGGTCGAGGGCACCATCCGCTTCGACAAAGACAGACCCGTGGCGGTGCCACCGGTTCCTGGACGGGTGCTCGACATCGCCGCCGCACGTGCGGCGCTGGTCGACAACTGGATCACCGGTGCACCGCTGGATCTCCCGGTCGTACCCGCGCCGCTGAACGTGCGTCCCGAGGCGGTCGACCGGGCGCTGCGCGAGATCGCCCAGCCCGCCGTGCAGGCGCCGATCACATTCGCCGGCAAGGGCGCGGCGGCCAGGCTCGAGCCGGAGCAGACCGCTTCGGTGCTGACTTTCGGGCCGGACGGGCAGGGCGGTCTCACCGTGACCGTCAACCAGGATGCCGCCATCGGACTGCTGGCGCCGCAGCTCACTCCCTCCGAAGTCGAGCCGAAGGACGCGACGTTCGCGCTGTCCGGCGGCAAGGCGACGGTCGTTCCCGCCGTTGTCGGCGACAAGGTCAACTGGCCCAAGACGTTAGAGCAGTTCACCGCGCTGCTGGTCGCGCCGGGCGAGCGGACGGGGCAGGCGGTCTACGAGCGGGTCGAACCGAAGATGACCACCGAAGCGGCCCAGGGCCTCGGCGTCGTCGAGACCATGGGTTCGTTCACCACCAGCGGCTTCAGCGGCCCCTCCGGCGTCAACATCCGCACGGTGGCCAGAAAGGTCAACGGTGCGATCGTGAAGCCGGGGGACACGTTCTCGCTCAACGACTTCACCGGCCCGCGTGGCACAGCCGAGGGATACGTCGAGTCCGGCATCATCGACCACGGCCGCCCGAGCACCGCGGTCGGCGGCGGCATCAGCCAGTTCGCCACCACGCTCTACAACGCCGCGTACTTCGCCGGGCTGGAGGACGGGGGCCACACCGAGCACAGCTACTACATCTCGCGCTATCCGGCGGCTCGCGAGGCCACCGTCTTCGACGGCGCGATCGACCTGAAATTCCGCAACAACACCGCTACCGGTGTCTACATCGAGGCTTTCACCACCGACTCGGAGGTCACCGTCCGGCTGTGGGGCACCAAGACGGTCGATGTCGAATCCGTCACCGGGGAGCGAGCCAAGCCGACCGAGCCCACCACCGTCACCCTCCCCAAGGGTAAGGACTGCATCGCCACCGAGGGCGCCCCGGGCTTCACCGTCTCCGACACCCGCATCATCACCGACCGCAGGACGGGACGCGAAGTCTCCCGCAAAGTCCGCACGGTCAAATACGACCCGGTGCCAGTGGTGAAATGCGAATGAGCTCCGGCGAACAGGATCAGAGTGGCGTTCGCATCAGCAGCACGTTGTATTGGGTGTGCTGGGTGACCATGAAGTAGAGATCGTTGCCCGTTTGGTACGGGAAGATCATCGGCGCGTAGGCGGTGGGCAGGGCGCGGGCGTCGATGAGGACGCGGGGCTCGCTCCACGGCCCCTCGGGGGCGGGGGCGGTGCGCATGACGACGCTGTTGGCTGGGTCGGTGGTCAGCATGACGAACTGGCCGAGGTAGTCGTTCCACATGACCGAGATTTCACCGACGCCTCCGACGATGGGGGCCGCGGTCTTGGCGTCGCTGGGTTTCCACGCGCGACCATCCCAGTACTCGTAGGCGTCGATGTCGGCGATGTCGGATTCCATGGCGCGGGAAACGAATCCTGGGTTGTTGCGCCCGGCGGGTGTGCCGTAGCGGTAGACGTAGCCGCCCGCCTTCACAAAGGCGTTCTGCTGGAATTTCTCGTGGCCGTCGACGTTGGCGCGGCGGGTTGTGGCGAGCTGAGACCAGGTGGCGCCACCGTCGCGGGAGGCGGCGAGGGTGGAGAAGTTGGTGTTCCACTTGCCGTTGTCGCCCCATTCCCGGACCGACATCAGGCTCATGTACTGGACGCCCCGTACCGAAATGCCCGCGGTCGGGATGAAACTGATTTCGATGCCAGGGATCTTGGGGCTCGGCAAGGGATTCGGCACGACATTGTCGAACACGATTCCGTCGGACGGATTGTGGTCGGAGCTGCGGAACAGCACATTGCTGGTCCAGGCCCAGATGCTGCCCGCGAGGAAGTTGGGGAAACCCAGACCGGCGCTGTCGCCGAAGGCGGTGATCATCCGGCCGCTGCCGTCGTCCCACATGATGCCGAGGTCGGTGCCGAGCACGTTGACGTTCTGGGTACGGTTCGGGCTGTCCATGCCGGTCACCTGATACACGGCCTTTGTCGGGCCGGGGAGTTCGGGCAGGCCGTGGATGCCGTTGAGCGCCGGGATCGGCATGACGTTGTTCGGGTCGGCCATGGCGGGCGCTGCCACGGCGAGTGAGAGGACCGCGGCGAGCGCGCCGGCTCTGGCGAGTGCGGACAGCGATCGAGTCATCCGGACAGTCCCTTCTCTGGCGCGGTCGGCCCCGACATTGTGCCTGCTCGCTGCCGCAATGTCCCGTACATCGGCGGGCGATCCCGGTCGTTCGGGCGATTGCTCGGGCCGGCCGCGACACGACAACGGCCCGGAGAAATCTCCGGGCCGTTGTGTCGTACGGGTTGTGCGAACGAACCGTCAGAACGCGGCTTCGTCCAGCTCCATGATGTCGTTGTCCAGGGTGGACAGCACGGAGCGAGTGGCGGTCAGCTCCGGCAGGATGTTGCGCGCGAAGAACTGCGCTACCGCGATCTTGCCCTGGTAGAACGCCTTGTCGGCACCCGAAACGGCACCGCTGCCGACTGCTTGCAGGTCGGTCGAAACGGCACCGCTGCCGACTGCTTGCAGGTCGGTCGAAACGGCACCGCTGCCGACTGCTTGCAGGTCGGTCGAAACAGCACCGTCGAGCGCCGCGATGGCGATCTCGGCCTGGCGCAGCAGCTGCCAGCCGATGAGCAGGTCGCCGACCGCGAGCAGGAACCGCACGGAACCGAGGCCGACCTTGTACAGCTCGGTCTGCTGCTCCTGAGCGCCCATCAGGTAGCCGGTGAGCGTGGCGGCCATGGCCTGCGCGTCCTCCAGCGCGGTGGCCAGCAGCTTGCGCTCGAGCTTCAGGCGGCCGTTGCCCGCCTCGGAGTCGATGAACTTCTGCACCTGGCCGAGGACATGGGCCAGCGCGACACCGCGGTCACGGGCGATCTTGCGGAAGAAGAAGTCCTGTGCCTGGATGGCGGTGGTGCCCTCGTACAGCGAGTCGATCTTCGCGTCCCGGATGTACTGCTCGATCGGGTAATCCTGCAGGAAGCCGGAACCGCCGAGGGTCTGTAGCGACTCGGTCAGGTATTGGTAGGCCCGCTCGGAACCGACGCCCTTGACGATCGGCAGCAACAGGTCGTTCACTCGCGCGGCCAGATCGGCGTCGGCGCCCGAGACGTGCTGCGCTACATCGGCGTTCTGGTGGGCGGCGGTGTACAGGTACACGGCGCGCAGGCCCTCGGCGTATGCCTTCTGGGTGGCCAGCGAACGACGCACGTCCGGGTGTCGGGTGATGGTCACGCGCGGCGCGGCCTTGTCGGTCATCTGGGTCAGGTCGGCGCCCTGGACGCGCTCCTTGGCGTAGTCGCGGGCGTTCAGGTAGCCGGTCGACAGGGTCGCGATGGCCTTGGTGCCCACCATCATGCGCGCGTGCTCGATGACGTCGAACATCTGCGCGATGCCGTTGTGCACCTCACCGACCAGCCAGCCCTTCGCCGGGACCCCGTGGCCGCCGAAGGTGACTTCGCAGGTGGCCGAGACCTTCAGGCCCATCTTGTGCTCGACGTTGGTGACGAAGGCGCCGTTGCGCTCGCCCAGCTCGCCGGTCTCGTAGTCGAAGTGGAACTTGGGCACGAAGAACAGCGAGAGGCCTTTGGTGCCAGGGCCTGCGCCTTCGGGGCGCGCCAGCACCAAGTGCATGATGTTCGGGAATAGGTCGTCGGCGTCGCCCGAGGTGATGAACCGCTTCACACCCTCGATGTGCCAGGAGCCGTCTTCCTGCTTGATGGCCTTGGTGCGGCCGGCGCCGACGTCCGAACCGGCATCGGGCTCGGTCAGCACCATGGTGGCGCCCCAGCCCTGGTCGGCGGCGATCTTCGCCCAGCCTTTCTGCTCTTCGGTGGCGTTGTTGTAGAAGATGTTCGCGAAGCCGGCGCCCGCGGCGTACATGAAGGCGGCGGGCTGCGCGCCCAGGATCAGCTCGGCGATGGCCCAGTAGGCCGCGCGCGGAACTGGCATGCCGCCGAGTTCCTCGGCGATGCCCAGCCGGTCCCAGCCGCCGTCCTGGATGGTGCGGTAGCTCTTCTTGAAGGACTCCGGCAGTGTGACCGTGTGGGTCGCGGGGTCGAAGACCGGCGGATTACGGTCGGCGTCGGCGAACGATTCACCGAGCGGGCCCTCGGCGAGGCGCCGCACCTCGTTGAGCATTTCTTTGACGGTGTCCGTGTCGAGGTCGCCATAGGCGCCGCTGTCCAGGATGGAACCGAGGCCCAGGACCTCGAAGAGGTTGAACTCCAGGTCGCGGACGTTGCTCTTGTAGTGACCCATCTCAGTACTCTCTCCGTTGAGTTCGGGTGCGGTCGGTTGGTTGCCGTTCCCGCCCGTTGTTCGCTCCACCGGGGTAGTCGTGCCGGTTTTCCGCATACTACCCGCGGGTAACTTATGGCCATATTACCGGCCGGTAATGGGGTGGCAAAGGCTCGACGGCTCAATGTGACGTGAAAAACAGTTGGTGTGCGAACCCCGCTCGTCAGGCTCGTGCTATGCGGGGGCCGAGCCGGGCTGGTTTACCGTGTGGTGTGCGAATCGAGACGAGTGCCGGACCGGCTGAGATCGAGCTCGACCAGCTCCGCAAACCCGCGTTCCTGCTGCTGCTCACGCACGGTTCCGGCGGCGGAGTCGATGCGAAAGATCTTCTCATCGTCCGTGATTCGGCGCTGCGGCTGGGCGGCGCCGTCGCCAGGGTTGTGCAACCGTATCGGGTCGCTGGTCGCCGTGCGCCCGGTTCGGTAGTCATTCAGGACCAAGCGTGGCTCGAAATCGTCGCCCACCTGCGCGGCCGCAAGCGCATCCCGGTGATCCAGGGCGGGCGCAGCAACGGAGCCAGGGTCGCCTGCCGCACGGCCGTCGCAGCCCGCGCACGCGGCGTGCTCGCGCTCTCATTCCCTCTGCATCCACCCGGAAAACCGGAGAAGTCCCGCCGCGAGGAACTCCTCGCTGCCGGCAGCATCGAGGTAGTGGTCATCAACGGCGCCAGCGACCCCTTCGGCATCCCCGACCCCGCCGACGCCGCCGAAGTCCGTGTCATCCCCGGCCAGTCCCACGCCTTCCGCGCCGGCTTCGACCTCATCGCCGACACCGTCACCCCCTGGCTCGCTCGTTGGTGCTGACCCTACGAGCGACCCATGGCCGCGGCATCGTGGAAGAAGGGTCTCCACGGCCCGCTCGTCGAAGATCAGTCGGTGGGGCGCGTGGCGATGACGAGGGCGTCGATGGCGTCGCGCGTTTCGGTCGGACGGAAGACTCGGTCCGCGATGCGGATTCGGATGCGGTGGGCGGCGGCCGCGGGGTCGAGGTCAGCGACGATATCGTCGGGGGTGAAGAGGATGCCCGGGTCCTGTGGGCCGCCGAAACCGTCGGTCAGGTTCGTGGTGTCGTGGCCGAGGACGAGCAAGGTGCCTTCCGGAGCGAGGAGGTCGGCTGCCCGGCGAACCACCGCGCGGCGCTGCTCGGCGGGCAGGTGCAGGAAGACCATCAGGACCAGCTCGAACGGGCCGGTGATGCCCGCCGCGTCCAGGTCGGTGACGTCCGCGCACTGCCAGGTGATGCGGCCGCGGACCGAGCGAGACAGTCGCGACGCCACGGTGCGGCCCTTGTCGATCCCGACCTGGGAATAGTCGATGGCGTGCACCTGCCAGCCGTGCGTCGCGAGCCAAAGGGTGTTGCGGCCCTCGCCGCAGGCGAGGTCGAGTGCGCGCGGGAACTCCGGTGGTTCGCCTTCAGGGCCGGCGGGGCGTCCCGGCGTCCGCCGCTCCAACCCGTAGACGTGCTCGACCACGGTGCTGTTCGGCGGTGCGCCCCAGACCAATTCCGTTTGCGCGTAACGCTCGTCCCAATCCGCCGCATCCATGATCCCGAGTTTATTGGCACCTGACCCGCTTCCGGCCCGCTCAGGCCGATGCCTGCGGATCCTCCCGACGATGCTCGCGCGGCGGGCCACCTCAGGTGGATGCCCGCAGTTTGCCTGTGCGTCGCCTGTCCGGACCGGGAGGGTCTCGGAAGCTACAGCGTTGTGCGCATCAAAACAACGTTGTACTGGCTGTGCACGGTGGTGAGGAAGTACAGATCGCGCCCGGTTTGGTACGGGAAAATCGATGGCGCGTACGCGGTCGGCAATTCCCTGGTATCGATCAGTACTTCGGGATCACTCCACGGACCCACCGGCGAGGACGCGCGGCGCATAACTACGGAATTGAAGGGATCGGTGGTAAGCGAGACGAATTGTCCGAGATAGGAGTTGTAGCTCACCGACAGCTCACCGACGCCCCACATGATCGGCACCGCAGCGTTCACGTCGTTCTTTCGCCAGCCCCGGCCATCCCAGTATTCGTATTCGCGGAGGTTCTCGATGTCGGTCTCGCGGACACGGGCGATGTAGGCGGCGTGGTTGCGGCCGGGGCGGGTGCCGTATTCGTAGACGTATCCGCCGTCCTTCAGGAAGGCGTTCATCTGGAAATTCGCGTTCGCGCCGTCGTTCGGTCGCCTCGTGGCCGACAGGTCGGCCCAGGTCTCGCCGTTGTCCCCAGAGGCGGCCAGGCCGGAGAAGTTGGTGCTCCACTGGCCGACGTCGTCCCAGCTCTTCACCGACATCATGCTCATGTACTGCACGCCGTTGACCGAGATTCCCGCGGTGGGGATCCGGCTGATCTCCAGGAACGGAATCTTCGGGCTGGGTATCAGGTCGCGAGCCTGGCCGAACACATCCCGGACCACGCTGTCGAAGAAGATGCCTTTGGCCGGATCCTGGGTGTGGCTGCGGACCAGGATATTGCTGCGCCAGGCCCATGCGCTGCCCGCGAGCAGGTTCGGGAAACCGATGCCGGCGCTGTCACCGAAAGCGGTGAGCATTTCGCCATGCCCGTTGTCCCACATGATGCCGAGATCGGTGCCGAGCACGTTGTAGTCCTGGGTGTTGTTCGGACTGGCCATGCCGGTCACCTGGAAGACTGCCCTGCTGCGGCCGACCAGATTCGGCAATCCATTGGTGCCGTTGAGCACCGGAATCGGATTGATCGCGTTTGGATTGGCGATGGCGGGGGTACCTGCCGTCGAGAGCAAGGCCGAGAGACCCGTCAGTGCCGAAATTAGTATGGATGCGGTCTTGGTCAATGTCTGTGAGCCCTCCGGTTTCTCGCCGAGAGCAGTGCGAAACACAGACGTCCCGCGATACACAGACCCTTCGCAGTGTGCCACGCACCACTTTTCGACTGGCTGGCAAATCGTCAGAATGCTAACAGCGAAATTGGTCGCGACACCGGCGGATCGCCAGCCGATTTCGCTGAATATTTGCTGACGGCCTTCCGGGAATCCGAGGGCTGGGTCGCGTACTCGAAGGCGCCGTGCGCGGTCGAGGCGTGCACGGCTGGGTCGAAGAGGCGCTTTGCGGCCGCGGCCGGTTCGCGATGCGGGCGGCCAGCTGGTCGGCCGCCGCGACCGGATCCGCCGTCATGTCGGTGACCAGGCCGATCCACATGGCAACCGGCGTCGACGGTATACGCGGTGGCACCATAGAACCGCAGCTCGATCCGTCCGCTGGATGAACCGACGCTACCGCTCGCGCTCGATCGTCTCGCGCAGGACCTGTGCGCAGCCGGTGGGGTCGTCGTAAAACGGGGAGTGCCCGCTCCCGTGCAGCGTGACGTGCCTGGCGTTCGGCAGCATGTCGCGTGCCCTGCGGCTCTGCGTCGCGTAGGTGAGCAGGATGTCGCGGGTGCCCCACGCGATGGTAACCGGAATATCGGCCAGCGCACCGATTTCATGCAGTTCGGCATCGGTGAACGAGGCGAGCGCCGCATCGAACCCGGTGGCGTCCACGGCGCCGGTCGCGGTATCCAGCGCCACCTGGGCGTCCAGTGCCCAGGGTTTGCCGAAGATCAGCGCCAGGAAGGCGGTCCGGCCCGCCGCCGTGCCGAGGACGTGCGGCAGTGCGGGACGCCCCGTGCGCGCGAGTGCCCGCAACTTGCCCAGTGACTGCTGGCACCAGACGCGACCCGCGGTGTCCCAACAACCGATCGGCGAGTACGCGGTGACCGAGCGCGCGAGACCGCGCGCACCCAGATTCAGTGTGATCAGCCCGCCCATCGAGTTGCCGGCCAGGTGCGGGTGATCGATTCCTTGCGCGGCAAGGAATTCGGCGAGCGCGTCGGTGAGGGTGTCGACGGTGGTGTGCGCGAGTGCTTCCGACCCGCCGAACCCGGGCAGGTCGACCGCGATGACCTCGTGTGACGTGGCGAGCGTGTCGATGATCGGTTCCCATATCTGCCACCGGCTGCCGACCCCGTGCACCAGGACGAGTGGATCCCCCGCTCCGACCCGGTGATGGTGCATCGTCGTCATGGTGGTCATCCCCACTCGTCGTCCGAATGGATCAACCGTAACAGCAGTCACCAGCCATCAGTTCGGATCCGCAGGGCTCCCCGGGAGCGCTGCCGGATAAGCGGAGGCGGTGCGGTGCCCGAGCAGCGGTACGATAATTGGTATGGCAACACGTAAGGTCACCCTTTCGCTGGACGCGGCCGCTTGGTCCTATGCCGAGCAGGCCGCGGCCCGCGCGGGTATGTCGCCCTCGGCGTGGATATCGAAGGCCGCGCGCCGCGAGGCGGTGCGCGCGGGCGTCGGTCCGGTGTCGGATGTAACCTCCGAGGCCGCCGCGGACGCGGCCGAGCTGGCGGCCGGCGAGGAGGCGATGCGTGCGTCGGGGTGAACTGTGGATCTACAACCCACATGGTTCGCCGCGTCGCCGTACGGTCGTGCTGATCAGCAGTGACGGAATCAACGATTCTCCCCGCCCGTGGTTGATCGCCGCCGAGGTGGTCGGCGAGGACCCACAGGACATTCTCGCAGTTCCGGTACAGGAGCACGGCTGGGTGCACGCGGGAAACATCGGGCGCATCTTCCGCGGTTGGCTGACCGAGCGGGTCGACGTAGTGGACACCGACACTGTGGAGCGGCTCGACACCGCCCTGCGGGCTGCGATGGATCTGTGAGACCGAATCGGCCGCTGCAACGCGTTGTGCGAGAACGTAACCGGCACCGATCGCCCCGAACGGCTACCGTCTAGCGCGGCGCGGCATTATGGTTGCCACGCCCCCGAGGTGGGAATTCGACGGAAGAGGAGTCAGGTGCGGATCTGCATGATTGCCGCTGCGCTGATCGCGCTGCCGGTGCTCGCGGCGTGCGGTAGTGACAAGGACACGGCGGCGCCCACGGTCACGCAGGCCGATCTCGCCAAGTCGCTGCATGACAAGGGCCTCAAGAGCCAGCAGCTTGCTGACTGTGCCGCGAAGGTGTTCGTGGATCAGGGGATTTCGCAGGCCGGATTGCGGGTCATGATCAGCGACAAATACGACGCGAAGGCTGCCGATCAGGAGACGCTGGGAATGAGCAAGGAGGACGCGGACAAGGCGCGTGCCGCCAGTGGTCGGATCGCCGGCGAGTGCATGTCGGCGGCACAGCCGCGCTGAGCGAGCTGCCGGCACGGTACCGGTCGAGCGCCGCCGATCAGCTTCCACGACGGCGCCGATCAGCCTCTCCGATGTGACACACGCGGGGCAGTCGCCATTACGTGATGGTTCGAGCGTGTGCCGAACTCGTCGGCAGGCCCGCAGGATGACGGATCGGCCAGGGAGCGCCCTGCCGGCGCCTCACAATGCGACGATGAGTTCGATCCGCGCGGCCGAGCCCGCTGCCAACCCCTCGGCGGCGCGTACCACCTTCTTCACGGGCAGCACATAGGTCGCGCGTGACTTGTCGGGAAACAGCGATGTCGACCAGCGGCTCTTCCCGATGACTACATGCACGCGCACCGCGCCGAAGCCGCCCGCGCGATGCGCGTAGCGTTCTTCGATCTCGTCGGCAATATCCTCGGGCAGTGATACGAAGTGCCACGCGGCCTCCCCTTGGTGTTCCCACACCTCCGCCGTGAACGAATACCGCGATCCAGCCACCCCGCGACTCTAGCCACGCGCACCGACACCAGCCGCCGCACGGCATTTCGATCGCACTGCGCGCAACCCGTGAGCGCGTCGCCGGGGTGCGCGATCGTGGGGTGATGACCACCACCGAGGCGAAACCCACCACAGACTCCGAACTGGATGCGATCTTCGAGCCGATCTTCGACCGAATCGCCCACGGCGCGGTCCCGCGCGAGATCGATCGCACGCTGCCCTTCGCGGAACTCGGCTGGTTACGCGCCGCCAAGTTCGGTGCGCTGCGCGTACCGGTCGAGTTCGGTGGGTACGGCGTCACCGTCCGGCAGCTGTTCCGGCTGCTCATCAAGCTGGCCGCCGCCGAATCGAACCTGCCGCAGGCGCTGCGCGTGCACTTTTCCTTCGTCGAGGACCAACTGCTCGCCGAGCCGGGACCGGCGCGGAATCGCTGGTTGCACGCGGTGGCCGAGGGCACGCTGGTCGGCAATGCGATCACCGAACCCGGTGTCGGCGCGGTGGACCGTTATCGGACCACCCTCACCGAGGACAGCGGCCGGTGGCTGCTCAACGGCGTGAAGTACTACAGCACAGGCTCGCTGTACGCGGACTACATCCTGGCCGCGGCCGACCGTGACGGCGAACGGGTGGGTGTGCTGGTCGACGCGAACGCCGACGGGGTGCGCCGGCACGACGACTGGGACGGCTTCGGGCAGCGACTGACAGCCAGCGGCACCACGGAATTCACCGACGTGGTGGTGACCGAGGATCGGATTCTCGGTCCTGGCTACGGCGCCCCGGGCCGGACCTACGCGACTTCGTATCTGCAGCTGGTCCAGCTCTCGGTGCTGGCTGGAATCGCCGAGCGCGCCGAGCGCGACGCCAGGGAGTGGGTCACGGCGCGCACCCGCAGCTACACGCATGCCGCCGCCGGCGTGCCGCGGCAGGACCCACTGGTGCAGCAGGTGATCGGTCGGCTGTCGGCCGCCGCGTTCGCCGCCGAGGCCGCCGTGCTGGCGGTAGCCGACCTCCTCGACGAGGTCCTCGCGGGCGGTGCGCAAGACGAAAAAGGTTTGGTGGCCGCCGAACTCGCGGCGGCGCGGGCTCAGCTCGTGGTCATCGACCTGGTGCTGCCCGCCACGACGCTGCTGTTCGAAGTCGGTGGCGCGTCGGTGGTATCGGAGCGGCTGCGACTGGATCGGCACTGGCGCAACGCGCGCACCATCTCGGTGCACAACCCGGCGATCCAGAAGGCGAGGGCGATCGGCGATCACCTGCTCAACGGCACGGAGCTGCCTTTCGCGTGGAGCGCGGGCGAACGGAAACCCACCGAGGGAGCCGCGCAGTGACCCGCCGGATCCGCTTCAATGCCTTCGACATGAACTGTGTCGCCCACCAATCCCCCGGGCTGTGGCGGCATCCCGATGACCAGTCGCATCGCTACAAGGAATTGAGCTACTGGACCGAGCTCGCGAAGCTGCTGGAGCGGGGCCGCTTCGACGGCATCTTCATCGCGGACGTGCTCGGCACCTATGACGTATACGGCGGCAGCGACATCGCCGCGCTGCGCCAGGGCGCGCAGATTCCGGTGGCCGATCCGCTGCTACTGGTCTCCGCGATGGCCGCGGTGACCGAGAACTTGGGATTCGGCATCACCACCGGCACCGGGTTCGAGCATCCGTTCCCGTTCGCCCGGCGGTTATCCACGCTCGATCACCTCACCGGAGGGAGGTTGGGCTGGAACGTAGTGACCGGATACCTGCCTTCGGCGGCGCGCAATTTCGGCGCCGCCGATCAGCTGGACCACGACGAGCGCTACAACCAGGCCGATGAGTACCTCGAGGTGCTTTACAAGCTGTGGGAAGGTTCGTGGGAGGACGACGCGGTGGTTCGCGACGCCGAACAGGGGGTCTACGTCGACCCCGCCAAGGTCCATCACATCGGTCACCGCGGGAGGCACTACACCGTGCCGGGCATCCATCTCTCGGAGCCGTCGCCGCAGCGCACGCCGGTCATCTACCAGGCGGGCGCGTCGCCGCGTGGCGTCCGCTTCGCGGCCGAGAACGCCGAGGCCATCTTCATCGCGGGACCGTCGAAACGAGTGCTCACACAGACGGTTTCTCGGATCAGGGACGCGCTGGAGGCGGCGGGCCGCGACCGTTATGCGGCGCGGGTCTATGCCCTCGCCACGATCGTCACCGACGTCACCGACGAGGCGGCGCGGCGCAAGCACGAGGAGTACCTGTCCTACGCCAGCGTCGAGGGCGGATTGGTGTTCATGTCGGGTTGGATGGGCATCGATCTGTCCGGCTACGACCTGGACGACCCGATCGGCCAGGTGGAGAGCAACGCGATCCAGTCGGCGGTGGCGGCGTTCCAGGAATTCGACGACGACGGCCGGGAATGGACCGTGCGCGACATCGGCCGGTGGGCCGGAATCGGCGGCATAGGACCGGTTTTCGTCGGCTCGGGGGAGACGGTCGCCGACCGGCTGCAGGAGTGGGCAGTGGAGACCGACCTCGATGGATTCAACCTCGCCTACGCGATCACGCCAGGGACCTTCCAAGACATTGTCCAGCACGTGGTTCCGGTACTCACCGCACGTGGCGCCTACGCCGAGGACTACCTGCCGGGAACGCTGCGCAACGCATTGTTCGGCGCGGGCGATCGGTTGCCCCCCGAACATCGTGGTGCGCGGTACCGTCTGGGCGGACCGGGATCGACGGCATTGCCGGACTCGGTCTCACGGTCCGGCGCGGCGATCGCGAGCCCGTAGCCGCCCCGGATGACAAATCACGTCGCGGCGAGAAAGACCTGTGCCACCGATTCCAGCCCGGCACGATCGATGTCGTCGAAGCGTCCCGGCTGCGGACTGTCCAGGTCGAATACGCCGACGAGTTCTCCGCCGCGAATCAGCGGGACGACAATTTCCGAGCGGGTATCGGCATCGCATGCGATATGCCCGTCGAATGCGTGCACGTCCGGCACGAGTTGAGTTTCCCCGGTCTGCGCGGCGGTTCCGCACACGCCTTTCCCGAGGCCGATTCGCACGCACGCCGGCTTTCCTTGAAACGGTCCAACGACCAGTTCGTGGCCGTCATAGAAATAGAAACCGACCCAATTCACCGCGGACAGCGCGTGAAACACCAGCGCGGAAAGATTGGCGGCGTTGGCGATGCGGTTCGCCTCGCCCGCCACCAATGCCTCGGCCTGCGTCACCAGCTGGTGGTACTGCTCGATACGGTCTCCGGTCGGATCGGCGGCAATGAACGACATGTCCCGAATGGTACGCGCCCCCAATTCGCCCGCCGCCCATTGATTCTCGCTGATCGCAACCCTCGGGACAGCGAGGCCCGGCCCGCATCATCCCTACATGACATCGCAGCAATCCGTATTCCGTTCCACCCGTTCCGCCGCGGTAATCGGTGCCGGGCAAGCCGGCGTCACCGCGGCGCTCGGACTACTCGACGCCGGGTTCACCGTCACCCTCTACAGTGAGCGCGATCAACGCGCGCTGCGCGACGACGTTCCCGCGACCGGCACAGCACTCGAATTCGGTGAGACCCAGCAGGCCGAGGCCGCGCTCGGCTTGGACAGCTATACCGCGCGCGCCCCACGGCACACCGGCCTAAGCGTGCGCATCGCCGGACCCGACCGCGCCGAATTGATCCAATTCGACGGCCATTTCGACGGATACGTCGGTGTCGCGGTCGATACCCGATTGAAGGTCGACGAGCGGCTCACCGCGTTTCTGGAGCGCGGCGGCCGGTTCGTCGTCGAGCAGGTCACGCCGGAAACACTCGATCCCATCGCCGCCGCCAACGACCTGACCCTGGTCGCGACCGGACGCGGTGGGCTGTCCGACCTGTTTCCGATCGATGCCGCGCGCACACCCTACGACGCCCCGCAGCGCTCGCTGTTGACTGTCGTCGTGACCGGAATCGGACACGACGACAGCGTTTTCGCGCATCGCAGTGTCGCCGGCGGCGCGCACAGCGGCTTCTCCATCTTCGCCGACCAAGGCGAGGGCTGGTGGGGGCCATACCTGCACAAGGACGCCGGTCCGAGCTGGGCGTTCCTCGGCTGGGCCCGGCCGGGCAGCGAGTGGGAGAAGCGCTTCGCCGCGGCGGACTCGGCCGAATCGGCGCACCGCGTCGTGCAAAACCTCTACCGAGACTTCATCGACTGGGATCTTCCTGAGGTGCTGGCCACGAAGACCATCCCCGAGGACCCGCACTCGTGGCTGAAGGGCGCGGTGCGCCCGGTCGTGCGCTCCGGTGTCGGACGCACCGCGGGCGCGCACGTGGTGGCCTCGCTCGGTGACACCTCCGTCGCTTACGACCCGATCGCGGGGCAGGGCGCACAGAGCGGCCTGATCCAGGCCCAGCGTCTCGTCGCGGCGGCGGCCGTGCACCAGGGGCCGTTCGATGAGGTATGGATCGAGCGTCAGTACGCGGCGTTCCTCGCGGCGCGCGCTGACGCGGCCGACAAGGTGACCCGGCTGTTCCTCGGCGATCCCGAACTGGCCGATATCGGCAACGCGCTGTTCGCCGCGGCGAGCGTGGAACCGACATTCGCCTCGGCGCTCGTCGGCCTGCTGCACCGCCCCCAGCCGTTCCTTCCGGTCGATTCGCTGGACGCGGCCAACGAATTCATCACGAAGGTCACCGGTGAAGACGCGGCGGTGCTGCTCGGGCGATTCGCGCCCGCGGGGAAGTTCACCAGGTCCACCTTCTCGAAGGTCCTCGCCGACGCCTGAGCTCGGCCGCCGATCCGATCCGGCAGATTCAAACCCTCGTGCCGGTCGGGTGGCGGTGCTGGAGTAGAGGGAGCGCCGGGCGCATGGGTTGTGCCCGGCCTCCGATCCGACGGCTACCCCCCGAACACCATGGAGCAGCTATGACTACGGAGCAGATCGCCGAGCAGATCCGGTTCGCCTATTGGGTGCCCAATGTCAGCGGGGGACTGGTCACCAGTGCTATCGAACAGCGCACCGGCTGGGACTTCGAGTACAACAAGAAACTCGCGCAAACCGCGGAGAACAACGGTTTCGACTACGCGCTCTCACAGGTTCGCTACACCGCCTCCTACGGCGCCGAATACCAGCACGAGTCCACGTCGTTCAGTCTGGCTCTGCTGGGCGCGACCGAGCGGCTGAAAGTGATCGCCGCGATCCACCCTGGGCTCTGGCATCCCGCCGTCCTCGCCAAGTTCGGCGCCACCGCCGACCACCTGTCCAACGGCCGGTTCGCCATCAATGTCGTATCCGGCTGGTTCGCGGGAGAATTCACCGCGCTCGGCGAGCCATGGCTCGAGCACGACGAGCGATACCGGCGCAGCGCCGAATTCCTCGAGGTGATCCGCAGGATCTGGACCGAGGACAACGTGAACTACGGCGGCGACTTCTACCGCATCCGCGATTTCACGCTGAAGCCGAAGCCGCTGAACACCGCCGAGCGCCCGAATCCTGAGCTCTTCCAAGGTGGTAACTCCACCGCGGCCCGGCGCAACGGCGGACGCTTTGCCGACTGGTACTTCTCCAACGGCAAGGACTACGACGGCGTCACCGAACAGCTCGACGATCTGCGTGCGGTGGCGCGTGCCAGCGATCGCGAAGTGAAGTTCGGGCTCAACGGCTTCATCATCGCCCGCGACACCGAGCGGGAAGCCCGCGACACTCTGCGCGAGATTATCGAGAAGGCGAACAAGCCTGCGGTGGAGGGTTTCCGAGACGCCGTTCAGCAGGCGGGCGCGTCGACCAAGGACCGCAAGGGCATGTGGGCCGACTCGGCATTCGAAGACCTGGTGCAGTACAACGACGGCTTCCGCACAAAGCTGATCGGCACGCCGGAACAGGTGGCCGAACGGATCGTCGCCTACAAGCAGCTCGGTGTGGATCTGATCCTCGGCGGCTTCCTGCACTTCCAGGAGGAGATCGAGTACTTCGGTGCGAAAGTCCTCCCGTTGGTTCGCGAGCTGGAAACCGCGCAGCGGCGTGTCGCGGCGGTCAGCTGATGACCGCGGTCGCCGCCGACCGCATTCTGTCGGTGGCGCAGGCTTTCTCGGTCGCGGAGCGGCTCGCGGCGGACTTCGCGTCGGGGGCCGCCGCGCGGGATCGGGATCGAACGCTGCCGCATGCGGAGATCGACCGGCTCGCGGCCAGCGGCCTGCTCGCCATCACCGTGCCCACCTTCTACGGCGGCGCCGGTTCGGCCCCGAGCGTTGTCGCGGAGGTGGTGCGGATTCTCGCCACCGCCGACCCCAACATCGCCCAGATCCCGCACAGCCACTTCGTGTATCTGAATCTGCTCCGGCTCGCTGGTTCGGCGGAGCAGCGCGAGCGGTACTTCAGCCGGGTGCTCGATGGTGCACGGATCGCGAACGCGCAGTCCGAGCGCGGCGGTGCGACCATCGCCGAAATCTCGACCACATTGCGGCCGGTCGGCGACCGGTTCCGTGTCGACGGCGTGAAGTACTACTGCACCGGATCGCTGTTCGCCGACCTGCTCGCCGTGCTGACCAGGCTGGACGACCCGGAGGGGCACAGCGGGCTGGAGCCGGGGGAGTACATCGCCTACCTTCCGGCGAGCACTCCCGGGGTGCGGATCGTCGACGACTGGAACGGCATCGGGCAGCGCACCACCGGTAGTGGAACGGTGTCCTTCGAGGGTGTGGTCGTGGACCGCGGTCAGGTGGTTCCCAGGGCGGGTGCGGTGCACGCGCCGAAGGGTTACGGCGCGTTCGCCCAGCTGCTGCACGCCGCCGTCGACGCGGGCATTGCGCGCGGAGCACTCACCGCGGCAACGGAGTTCGTGCGCACGAGAAGTCGTCCGTGGTTCGAGGCGGGCGTTGCCGATGCGGTCGACGACCCGTTGCTGATCCAACGCTTCGGTGAACTGTCCGTCGCGGTGACCGCCGCCGAGGCGACGTTGTCGGCCGCGGGACGGTCGGTCGACGCGGCCACCCGGACCCAACCCGGCGCCGATCGCGCGGCACAGGCATCCCTGGCGGTCGCGACCGCCAAGGTGCTCGCCGATCGCGCGGCCAACGACGTTTCCGCCGCGCTGTTCGAGGTCGGCGGCACGCGCAGCGCCGCGGCGGATCTGAACTTGCACCACTTCTGGCGCAACGCGCGCACACATACTCTGCATGACCCTGTGCGCTGGAAGTACCAGCACATCGGCCGTGCCCTGCTGCACGATACGGCGCCGCCGTTGCACGGCGTGCTTTGACCGCCGAACAGCATGCGAGCGAAAGGATACGAAAGTGACAGTGGCCGTTGTCGTCGGGAATCCGAAGCCCGCCTCCCGCACCCTGACCGCGGCCACACTGGTGGCGAAGGGGCTGCGCCCCGAGGCCGAGCCCACTGTGATCGATCTCGTGACGTTGGGACCGGGTCTGCTCGGCTGGGGTGACCCAGCGGTGGCCGAGGCGGCGCGCACCGTGGCGGACTCGGAACTCGTGGTGTTCGCCAGCCCCACCTTCAAGGCGACATACACCGGACTACTGAAGTTGTTCCTCGAGCAGTTCGACGGCGGCACCGGGCTCGCGGACGTGCTCGCGGTTCCGGTGATGCTCGGCGCGGGACCAGGCCACGCCCTGGCTCCGGACCTGCTGCTCAAACCCGTGCTGGTCGAGATCGGAGCCACGGCCGCCCTGCCGGGGCTCTACCTGTCCGACCGCACATTCCATGAGGACGGCGAGATCGACCGGTACAGTGATCGATGGCGCTCTGTCGCCCAGGCACTGACCACCAGCTCGAAGGCTGAGAATCATGCATGACCAGTTCGAATTCCCTGCCGACGGAGCAGGTCTCCGTCGTGCGTTCGCCAATTTCCCCAGCGGTGTCGTCGCGGTGTGCGCCGAAATCGACGGGACTCCATATGGTCTCGCCGTCAGCACTTTCGTCCCTGTTTCGCTCGACCCGCCCCTGGTCTCGTTCTGCGTGCAGAACTCCTCAGCGACCTGGCCCAAGCTCGCTGCCGCGAGCCACCTCGGCCTGAGCCTGCTCGGTATCGACCAGCAGGCCGCTGCCCGCTCGCTCGGCGCTCGCGACGGCGACCGCTTCCGCGACGTCGATCTGCGCCGCGGCTCCGGCGACGCCGTCTTCATCGAGGGCGCCTCCGCCTGGATCGAGGGCGTCCCGGAAGCCAACGTTCCCGCGGGCGACCACGCCGTCGTCATCCTGCGCATCCACCGCATCGCCACCCGCGCCGACGTAGACCCCCTTGTCTTCCACGGTAGCCGCTTCCGCCGCCTCCACGCCGAACCCACGAATGGCGCAGCCTGACCACCCGCGAGCGGACCCGATTCGGGTCTCGCGCGCCGGGGGCGGGTCGGCTGTGCTGCCGTGCTCACGCTGTGAGAGACTCACATGTCTCTCTGAAAGGCCTGGTCATGACCCTCGGCATGGTTCTCGGCGACTCCCCGCGCACTTCGGCGCGGGTATAGAACAGCTTTGAGCTGATTCCTGTGTGTACACCGCACAGGTCTTTTTCGCGACTCCTCGTCGAAGTACTTTTCGCATCTTTGCACGTTCGATCACGAGGAGTATCCGGTGTCCACCGTTTCCTGGAGCGAAGACAACACGCACCGATCCGCTCGCTGGCATTCCGAAAGTACCGCGCCGCCACCGGATTCGGTGGTCATCGCCGACGACCGGACGACCGCCGACGCCGCATGCCGCCTGGCTCGGGCGGGAACAGCCTTGCTGTGGCGGGGTGACTTCCACAATGCCAAGCAACTGTTGCAGGCGATGGGTAGGCGGGTCGATCGCAACGTCGTGCTCGGTGCCGATCCGGCCGAAGCGTTCCGCCGGCATCGTGCGGCGCGGCACCGCCGTGCGCGCGTTCTCGGCAAGCTGCTCGTTCTCCTCGAGGACGATCATTCGCTGGAGCTGCGCCGCGCTCCCGATGTGCGGAGGGCATGCCGGGAGGCATACGGCGTGCCGCACGGGTGCACGGTAGTCGCGCTCACCGAGTTGCTCGGTGTCCTGGGCGCGCAGCAGTGGCGAGAAAAGGGCGTGTACGTGCCCGCCCTCGGCGCCCGTATCCATCCGCACTACGGCGTGTTCTCCCCGGTTCGCGGCGAGTATGTCGATCTCGTCGCGCGGGCGCCACTGCCGGGCGAGGTCCACACGGCATTCGATCTCGGCACCGGGACGGGCGTGCTCGCCGCCGTGCTGGCGCGTCGAGGGGTCACCCGAACCAAAGCCACCGACAGCAGTACCCGCGCCCTGGCCTGTGCCCGCGCCAATCTCGATCGGTTGGGATGCACGTCGGTCGACGTCGAGGGCCCGACGCTGTTTCCGGACGGATACGCCGACCTCGTCGTCTGCAATCCACCATGGATCCCGGCCACGCCGACCTCAGCGTTGGAAAGCGGTGTGTACGACGAGAACTCGTCCATGCTGCACGACTTTCTTTCCGGCCTCCGCGCACACCTCCGCCCAGGTGGCGAAGGCTGGCTGGTTCTCTCCGACCTCCCCGAACACCTCGGTCTCCGAACCCGCCGCGAACTGCTCGAGCGCATCGCCGCCGCAGGCCTGCACATAGCCGCCCAACTCGACACTCGCCCCACCCACCCCCGATCCCACAACCCCACCTCACCCCTCCACACCGCCCGCGCAGCCGAAACTACCTCCCTCTACCGTCTGCTGCCCCGTTGAGCGGCACACCATGGAGGCGCCTCTCGCGATTTGCCTCACCCATGTGCCACTCGTCGGCATGGTCGCCAGGAAACGCGGCCCAGAGGTCGGAGACGAAGTCGCCGTTGCGCACCCTGAGCGGGCGCAGTAACGGATAAAATCGCGGTCCGCGCCCACTACGCCGAATCGACCGAGCGGGTCATACCCGGCCACGTGACTGCGCGGATCCGCGCCGCGCGTCCGGCACCGGCTACGCGCCGATGTACCGGCCCGCGATTGCCGACCTGGGCCGGATTCTGGACGGGCTACGGCCGAACGGGGACGTGTAGCTGTCAGTTGTGGGAGGATCGACGCCGTGATCGACTGGCTCGCAACGTATTTCGCACCGACGGTGTTGAAAGGCTACTTCCTGCTCGCTCAGCCGACCTTTTCACACCCTAATTGTTGATCTGAAGGTCGAAAGGAAAACCTCATGGACCTCGGACTTGCCGGCAAATCCGCCGTAGTCACTGGAGCGAGCCGCGGAATCGGTCTAGCCGTCGCGGCAGCCTTGTCGGCGGAAGGGGCACGGGTGCTGGGCACGGCTCGCACTATCTCTCCGGAGCTGGAGAAGGTCAGTGTGGCAACTGTTTCCGCTGATCTGTCGGCGCCCGAGGGTGCGACCGCAGTGGTGGACGCGGCGCTTTCGGAACTCGGTGGAATAGATATCCTCGTCAACAACGTCGGTGGCGGCGACGCCCAGGAACTCGGCTTGGGCGGCTTCCTCGACATCGACGACCGGCAGTGGCGAAACCTCTTCGATCTCAACCTCTTCAGCGCCATCTGGGCCACGCGGGCAGCGTTGCCCAGCAT
The DNA here is from genome assembly GCF_045207455.1 of Nocardia sp. NBC_00881. Taxonomy (NCBI): domain Bacteria; kingdom Bacillati; phylum Actinomycetota; class Actinomycetes; order Mycobacteriales; family Nocardiaceae; genus Nocardia; species Nocardia sp. NBC_00881. The sequence goes on along the minus strand of NZ_CP108798.1, from coordinate 5,412,075 downwards.
CCTCGAGCGACGAGGCGCGATCGTCAACGTGTCCTCGATCTTCGCGCAGGTACCAGCGATGGGACCGGTAGGTTACAGCGAAGCGAAGGCCGCGCTCACCAGCTTCGGCAAACGGCTCAGCGAGGAATTCGGCCCGCAGGGTGTGCGTGTGAACACCGTTTCCCCCGGCGTGGTCGGCACCCCACTGTGGCGTGGCGTCGACAGCTTCGGTGCGATGCTCGCGGCGGCCAACGATACAAAGCACGACGAGTTCCTCGCCGCCATTCCCGAGCTGTTCTCCATTGCCTCGCTCCGGATCTCCGAGCCCGAAGAAGTTGCCGCGCTGATAACGTTTCTGGTGTCAGACAAGGCCGCCAACATCATCGGCGCCGACTATGTCATCGACGGCGGCACCCTGAAGAACGGGTAGACCCCGGCCGCGACGAAACGTCAGCTCGTGGCTGGAACAGCCACGAGCTGTTCGGGCTGCCGTGGGTGTCACTTCGGCACGCCTAGAAAGTCTGCCAGTAAAAGACCGGATGAAGGTCTCGCCATCCGAAACCGTGGCTGCGGACGTTTTCTCCCCATCTTGTCCCATCACTTTTCGGTGCGCTGTTTGTTGCGGCGCTCGTCAGGGTATGAGGCGGTTGGGCATCGCGCCTGGTCCACGGTATTCAGCTGGATAATTGCCGCTCGACCAGCGTGACAGGGTTTCGATGTACCACGTCGAGAATTGGAGGTTCAATGAGTATTTCAGTGGGCCCGCCGATAGTATTCGTCGTGTCGGACGTTTACGTCAGCGTAGGCGACACCATTAGTCCACGCCAGAAGTACTTGAGCATTCAGGTAGACGGTCAATCCGGCCAAATAGATTTGCTGTGGTGTCAGACGAATTCAACAGTCACTCAAATAGCAGCGAAGGGTCATGAGATTGATCTGATTAATAATCCGGATGACTTGTTGATTTCCGTCGAATAGTAAGGCGCAAGGCGCGTAGGAAACGGGGATTGCGCGGTGCCCATCCGTCCTGGCCTGTCGATGCGCCGCAAACGTTGCCACGTGCCACGACGTGTGCGTGGCGGTGTTTGTCGGCGCACAGTGGTAAAACCAGAGAATGTCCGATCAGACCCGGTTTGCTCGACTGGCACTCGACCAGGTGGCCGCTGAGCTGGACCAGACTGCTTTTCGAGGCGGCTACCTCACGCCGGACCGGATGCGGTTCCTCGCGACGAAGGTCCGGGACTCGGTGGCGGTCTACAACGCGGCTGCCGGATTCGCCGATGTCTAGAGTCAAGATCATGGCAGGAACTGGCTGTTCACAAGGTTGGTGCCGGGACGCAAGACCCCTTTCAGACTGCGCGCTCATGCCGAGGGGCGTGTGGTTACAGTGGCAGTCGTGGGCGCGCGAGGAGCACTGTCCGGAAGGAACCGGGTACCTCAGTGATGCCGGCTGGCACGGTGCTGTAGATCAGTCCTTCCTTTGCCGGAAACCGAGTATGGATCTACGGAGACCGCTGAACGCATAGCCGGCCGCCCACACTGAAATCAAAATGAGAACAACGAACATCGGTAGCCAGCTGCCCTTATGGTGATCGACGCTCCACCAGACCACCGTAAACAGAATCGCGCAGATAAATAGCAGGATGTCGCGCAAGCCGCCGCGATAGGAGGCGGCCGCTGTGCGCAGCGGCCGGTATCGGTTGACGGTCGCGACCAGGTCGTCGATGCGACTATCGATGCTCCGTTGGAGTTCGGCTCGCCGCTCCACCTCCTCCGGAGGTAGGTGGTCCAGCAGTTCCATATCCTGCTTGATCGTCTTGCGGACATCCGGGCCCCTCAGATATCCCGCCGCTGCACCGAGAGCCAATCCACCGGCGAGGGGTGCGATCCCCACGGCAAGGTCAGCCAAAGCGGGCATGCTTCCTCCTTAACCACCCCATCAATGTCGCGGCAAGCACCAGTGTCTCGAATATCGGTCTCGAACATGACCGGCGGGCCGTCCGAACCAGTCGATCTCGGTAACCGTGATCATCCGGTCGTCGGTCACCCACTCGGCATAGCCGTCCGTCCACGGTGGTGGTCACGAACGGCAGACCCTTCAGCGCGTCATCCATCGGCGTCCGGCCTACCCGGACGCGAGTCGGGACAGCGGGACCGCCGCCCAGTAGTCCTCTCGCACCGGTCCCGCAGGTGAACGTGGCTGTCACGCTCGCTATCAAAACTCCATTTTGCTTGTGATCTTTCCGCAGAGCTATAACAATTATCTCTCCAATCGGAGGCAGATACGTCAATGTTCCGTCTCGTTCGTTGGCGCCACGGAGTCCAGCCCGCCATTGCGCGGAAATGTCGTGAGGAGGCGGGAATCCGTGAGAGTTGCGACTTTTGTCTTCACGTCAGGGGAAACGCCGTGAGCGACGGATCGATGTGGAAGACTCGATCGCGACGGGCGGCTCCACACAGACGGAGACCCTCGTAGGTGACGAGAAGCCTTGTTCTCGTTGCCGGCTATCAGGATCTGGTACTTCGAAACCCCTTGCTGGTCTGGTTCATGAACCGCACGGGTGAGGGTGAGTCACACGTCAGAAGTGACCGACTACGAAGGAGATAGCCATGGCGAGTACGCAACAGGCAACGCCGGCCAGACGGCCACGAAAGGGTAAGAAGAGCGGGCCGGTGACCGAGTATTGCGCCTTGTGGCATATAAAGCCCGGACATGCCGAGCAGGTGATCGATGAGATTGCGGCGGGCCTGTCGAGCCGGGGGGATGTACGGGACATGTACAAGAAGATCGGCGTTCACGACGCCAGGTATGTGGTCCTCGACAACGGCACGAGACTTCTCATCACGATCAGCTTCGACCTGGATTTCGACCCCTACTTCGACGACGCCATCGCATCCCTCGTCGGCGGCGACAAGAGCCAGATCAAGTTCGGCTGGATGAATCACCTTGTGGAAGCACCCGAAGGCGGCTACGACTCCATGTCGTGGGAGGCGTTCAAGAATTGGCTGGTCGAGACCCAGACGGAAGCCGACATCTTCGCCAATACCAACGATGCGACCGTGCAAGAGATCGACAAGGCGCTGCGTGTGCAGCAGGCGTTCCAACAGGTGCTCGACCACCCCGAGGCCGCGCAGGCGCTCCAGCACCCGGCGTTGAAGCCGCTGCTGGAGGAAGCGGCGGGCTGAACTCGCACGGCGGAACGGTTGGCGGCTGCCACCGGTTATGGAGACGAGCGTATCCATGGCAACAGTAGAAGAGCCTGTCGTGCTCGAATTGGATGATATCCAGAACGGGGCCATACATCCGCGGCCCTCGCCGTATGTCGGCGCCTATATTGTGCTGCGCATCGACGACCGGCGCGCTGGTCGTGAGCTTTTACGGAGGCTGATTCCGGCGATCGCCGACGCCACGAGCCCGATGGATCCAAGCCACCAGGCTTGGGTCAGTGCAGGACTCAGTTTCCAGGGCCTCGAGGCGCTGGGTGTTCCGCAGGACTCGCTCGACAGCTTCCCCCTGGCGTTCCAGCAGGGCATGGCCGCGCGTGCGGCAGAACTGGGGGATGTCGGTGACAGCGCCCCCGAAAACTGGGAGAAGCCGTTTGGGACCCCGGAGGTCCATGTCGGGCTCAGCGCGCTCTCACCCGACGCGGCCGGACTCGAGCGCGTACTCGCGCGCGCCCGGACGGCGTTTGAGGAACTCTCCGGGGTCACCGCTCTATGGAGCCTGGATTGTCACGTGCTGCCCACGGAGAAAGAAGCTTTCGGGTTCCGAGACGGCATCAGTCATCCAGCAATTGAAGGAAGCGGCATTCCGGGATCGAACCCCCAAGAGAAGCCCTTTAAGGCGGGTGAGTTTTTGCTGGGCTATGAGAATGAGCGGCATGAACTGCCTCCGATGCCGCGGCCCGAGGTCCTGGGTAAGAACGGTACCTATGTCGCTTTTCGCAAGCTGCACCAACGCGTTGCGGCGTTTCGCCAGTATCTGAAGGCGAACTCCTCGAGCCCGCAAGAGGAAGACTTTCTGGCGGCAAAGATGATGGGGCGCTGGCAGAGCGGCGCGCCGTTGGCGCTGTGTCCGATGCGCGATGACCCCGAGTTGGGTGCCGACCCGAAACTCAACAATGATTTCCTCTACAACGATGATCCGCAGGGCTTGAAAACACCCCCCGGCTCACACATTCGACGTCTGAATCCGCGCGACTCAGACATCAGCGGCTTCGCGCGTTTTCATCGCATGATCCGGCGCGGCACCAGCTACGGCCCGATGCTTCCGCCCGGGGTCATCGAGGACGATGGCGCCGAACGAGGGTTGGCGTTCGTCTTTGTCGGCGCGAACTTGGAGCGGCAATTCGAGTTCGTCCAGTCGGAGTGGGTGAACAAGGGGCAGTTCTTTCATGGCCCTGCCGGCGATAAGGACCCGATCGCGGGCGCGAACAACGGAAGCGATCACTTCACCATCCCTCAACAGCCGATCCGCAGGCGGCTACAGGGTTTGCCGGCTTTCGTCGTCACACGGGGAGGTGAGTATTTCTTCGTGCCCGGCCTGCGCGCCTTGCACTGGTTGGCCGATCTCGAGGCCTGACGAGGAGAACGCAGCGATCTGACGAGGAGAACGCACGATCTGACGCGCCCTGGGCCGCCCGCACTTCCCGACGGGATGGTCGGTGCCTGCGTTTGGTGAGATCGCGCTCCGCCAGAGTCTTTTCGATGGTCTGAAGGAGTTGGTGAGAAATGTCTGACCATAATTCCGGGCCTCGGGCCTTGGCAGATCCCGTTGTGGACATCACCGACGTCTACGCCTTCCCCAGTCCGGAACAGCCCGGCTTTCTGGTCTTGGTGCTCAATGTGTTTCCGAACGCAGAACCAGCCGCGCTGTTTTCCGATGCGGTCGACTACCGATTCCGGCTGCGGCCGGTCACGATCCCGCGCGGAACCGCAGCCGCGTTTGCCGTCGGCGAGAAGGAGTACATCTTCAGCTTCCGTTTTGCGAGCCCAGTCGAGTACCAGGCCGGCTCGCCGCTCGCGCAGGAAGGCACCTGCACCGCCTCAACCGGCCAGACCGTGTCCTTCCGGGTGAACGACGAACAGGGTGGAAAGGCTCACGGCCTGCGCGCCTTTGCCGGACGGCGGATGGATCCATTTTTCTTCGACGGCATCAGGGCAGCGCAAACCATAATGACCCGACAGCTGGCGTTTGTCAGCCCCGGCGACAGCAGGCAGTACCGCCAAAACGTCCTCAGCATCGTCGTCGAACTCGACATCGCCACGACTTTCGGGGCGGACGCCGGACCGCTGTTTGCCGTCGTCGGCGAAACGATGATTCCCGGGCCGATCACGGTCCGTCTCGAGCGCTTCGGCCGCCCCCTGATGAAGAGCGTCGTCCTCGGCGCAAAGGACTTCGATACCGTCAACCGGGATCTGGATATTCGCGATCTGTATAACCAGGAGGACCCATATAACCTGGGGCCGACATACCTTGGTGCGTATCGGGCGCGGATGAACGCGAATCTCGGCTTCTGGGATAGCCTCGACCACAAGACCGACTGGCCGCCGGACGCGCACGGCATCCACCCCCTGACCGAGCTGCTGTTGGCCGATTTCATGGTGATCGATGTGTCGAAGCCGTATACGGAGGATAGCTACTTCGAGATCGAGCGGGCGTTGTTGAACGGCGCCAGCCATCAGACCTGTGGTGGCCGAAGCCTCAATGACGATGTCGGAGACACCATTGTGACGACGCTGGTCAATGCCGGCAACGGCGCCCGGATCAGCGACGGTGTCGACCAACAGGCAGTTCGGGCCTCTCGCACCTTCCCATATCTCGTTCCCCCGGAACTGAACCCTCCGGCCAAGATCGAGCTTTCCCTTGACGAGTCCGGGTGAGGACGGTGATGACGAGATGCAGCGACCCGGCAGCAACCGGCGGGGTGATCGATGACGAGTTACCAACGACGACAGGTGCTCTCGCGCTGGCGAATCTGCAAGCGCAGATCGACGGCCAGCAGCGGATGGCCCTCGCGGGAGGGCTCGATGTCGGTGATCGAGCCGAGCTCATCGAACTCGTGGCGCTGCGGGGGCACATCCTCGGTCGCATCGCGGACTGCGAATGGGCGCAAGCACGGGCCGAACAGCTCGCGCACGATCACCCGGCTGACGGCGTAGCCCTCATCGCTCGAGCCCGGGCGCGAGCCACATTCCATCGCTTCACCGATGCGCTGGGTGACCTCGACGAAGCCCGACGGCTCGGAGCAGATCCCCCCGTGGTGGATGCCGAACACGCCGCGATCCTCCAGGCGGTCGGACGCTACGACGAAGCCCTCACATTCATGTGGGAAGCTGTGAAACGCCGAGCTGATTTCGCCTCTGTCGCGGCGCTGGCTTCGCTCTGCGCTGAGAGCGGGGACGTGGCCACCGCGGAGCATCTATTCGACGAGAGTCGGGATCGCTACCGTGGGGTCTCGCCGATTCCGCTGGCGCAGCTCTACTTTCGGCGCGCCATGATGTGGCTCGCGCAGGGGAATCTCCCACGCGGGCACAGTTGGCTCAGCGCCGCGCATCGCCGCCTTCCGGCCTACGCCCCCGCTCGAGGCCATCTGGCCGAAGTCGAGGCGGCGCTCGGCGAGACCGACTCCGCGGTCGCCCGGCTGCACCCGCTGACGATCTCCTCCGACGACCCCGATTACCCGGCACAACTCGCCCGCATACTGAGCGAGGTCGGCCGCGCAGAAGAGGCTCGTGAGTGGCGTGCCCATGCGGCAGCGCGCTACAACGAACTGGTCGCGCGACATCCCGGGGCCTTCGCCGACCACGCGGCGGAGTTCTGGCTCAACGCAGGTGCCGACCCCCATCGGGCATTACAGCTCGCGAGGAAGAACCTCGAGGTCCGCCAGACACCACGGGCCCATGAGCTCCTCTCTCGCGCCACGCGTGCAGTTGACGGTGCTCGGGCCGGAGACAGGAGATAGGCGTAGCGGACGGCATCGCTATCGGTGCCGAACCGGCCAGTATGCTCGCCATACAAGCAACGGTGCGCGTTCATTGGGGCATCATCCCTTCTGGAGCCTGAAACTGCAGGTCAATGGTGTCGACCGGGCCACCGGGTCAGCAACCAGTGTGCCTGCGTTCGGCAGTGCAACGGTGACCGTGTCAGGGACCGTATCCATCGGCGCTGGCGACCTCACGCTCCGGGCTTTGGCAGGCACGGCCAACTACCTGACGATCAACTCCGGCACCAACACCTACGTGCGGATCACCTGAACCGCCGGTCAGCGCGTCATAACGACCAGGTGGTACTGGCCACCCGCCCGCCGACGGGGTTGCATTCGGCGATGACGCCAGGCTTCCGCAGCCGCGCTGCCTCGCGGTTACATGAGGCGAAGTCGGGGTAGATCGTGCTGTGCGATCGCGGCTGCGACTTGCCGGAGGAGGAGCTCCCGAATGCACCGGCGAGACCCCCAGGAAGCCGGTCAGGATTTTATCCGGACCATCGGCGGCGGCCTCGGTGCGGCGATCAGCAATGCAGCGGCTGTGGCCAGTATGGCAGCGAAGCTTTCAACATCGAGTGACCCCTGTTCTCGGTTGAAGAAGTGACGGCGCGGGCCGTATCGGAGTCCAGCCTCCTCGCTGGAAGGCTCGAGTTCTTCGACCTTCAGCAGCCTGACATGGCGAAGCCAAGCTTCACCCTTGCGCTCCAGGCCGCAGGAGAGGCCGAAGACGAGCTGCTAGGTGCCGCAACACTGGCGCATATGGCGTTCGCGCCGGCCTTCTCGGGCGACCCGGAGCGCGCCGAGGACGCGCGCGACAAACTCCATGGCGCACGCGCATTCGCCCGCCGGGGCAGCGTCAGCGCGGAGATGCTGGCGTGGCTCGACGCGGTCGAGGCCGAGGTGGAGACTCGTTTCGGCAACACATGCAGGGCACTCGAACTGATCGCCCATGCCGAGGAGATGTACGAGCAGCACGACGCCGACGGGCACCCCAGCCCGCCATGGCTGGATTGGTTCTCGCCGACGAGACTGGCCGGATTCAAGGGCAACACCCTGCTGGCGGCAGGCAAGGGTGCGGCGGCGCGCGAGACGCTGGAACGCGCGCTGGCCGAGCTGCCAATAGAGGAGATCAAGCAGCGTGCGGTCTACCTCGCCGACCTCGCGTCAGCCGCCGTCCTGGAACGAGATCCTGAACAGGCATGCGCCTACCTGGAGCAAGCACTTGGGCAGCTCGGCGAACAGTGGTATGCCACCGCGATGGATCGAGTGAAGGATGTGCGCCAAACACTGCGGGAATGGGACTCGCTGCCGCAGATGAGAGCGCTCGACGATCACCTGTACAACTGGCACACAATGATCAGGTCACTGTCCGCCTAGCATTCATTTTCCGTAGCAACAATTCCCGGCAGTTCGGAGAGGTCGCGGATCCTCCAATCGGAAAGTTCCGCGACTTCTGGCATGTCGCGAAGGATCCACCCCCACGGGCCCCGCTGAATGTAGGCGGTCCGCATGCCGGCCGCTTTTGCTGGTGCTACGTCGTTGTCGATCCGATCTCCCACGTAGATGATCTCGGCAGCGCTGCACGGCGCGACCTCGACCACCTTCGAGAAAAACGCGGGCGAGGGCTTCTCGACACCCCAATCATCGGATGTGCCAATGAAATCGGTGGGCAAGTCGAGACTGCGCAGAATCTGTCCTGACCTGACAGTCTGGTTGCCGACGATCCCCACCCAAATCCCCATAGCGCGGAGCGTCGACAGAGCCGACCGGACGTCGGGGTACAGGTCGTCTTCGGAATAGTTTTCCGGCTGACCAGCTCGCGCTCGCGCCTTTCGCTCCTCGGCCAGATCGAACCCGGGCCGGAAAACCTGGAAGACATTCCGGTAGTCCTGGCCGCGAGCGATAACTGCCCCGAAGACCGATACAAAGGTATGTCGCGGCACCCCCAACCAATCTGCCCAAGTTCCGTACTCGCGCGTCTCATCAACGAGCGTTTCCCCAACATCGAATACAACTGCCCCGATCATGGGGCATACGGTACCGGCACTGGTCTTCTCGCTGCCTTCGCGCTTGCCCACTTGGCTAAGCGGCGGTTCGTATCGCGCTGCTGATGTGAAGTTCGGTCATGCAGGGCTGGACGGCACGCTAGTCGTGGCCGACGTATGAGAAAGCCGCCCTGGAGCGAATCCGGGGCGAGCGATCATGTTGCACTCCTGGTGATGTGAGGGGGCATGGCTCGATACCCCGGCGTCCCCTCGTGCGCCCGGCGAGGATCGGGGTTAGCGGCCCAGGATCTTGATGAACTGCACGGGAACCGAGGGCTCCCAGCGCTGGCCGTCGGAGTGCGCCCATATGCCCATAGGGGTTCGTACGGCGACGCGGCCGTGGTCGGAGATCATGGCGCCGGGCGGCATCGCGTCGAGCACGTCGAGGCGGTCGATGGTGATCGACCCTCTGGGGTCGACACTCATTGAGCCAGGCTCCGCTTCGGCGTGACCTGCACCTCGCAAGGGTAGCCGGGGTCGCGGGCATTGTCCTTGTCCGTGAGCGGGATTCGGTATCCGGCGGCCACGCGCTCCCATCGCCGGAGGTCGAGACCTGGGCTATAGGGTGGATTTTGAGGTGGACCTCCGGAGCGTAAGAAAGGCCCCGAACCGGGACCTGCTGGTCGGGGCCATTATGTTGTTGAGCCGATGACGGGAATCGAACCCGCGCTGTCTGCTTGGGAAGCAGAAGTTCTGCCATTGAACTACATCGGCGTGACGATGCATCGTCAAACGAGACTGTAGCAGAGTCCGTGTGTGGACGGGAAAAGTCCAGGTAAATGCCTCTGACCTGCGCGGATCTCGATCGTTGGTGCACCGGCCGGTGTGGCGAGGAATCCGAAGGTTGGCGCCGATAGCAGTTCACGCACGGATAGCCTCTTGCGTCGAGGCTGAACACTTGTTTAGTATGTTGAACATGCGTTTAGCGCGATCCTCCGATGCCGACCTGACCGCGCGAGCCCGGATCCGGGACACGGCGATCGTGATATTCGGTGAGCAAGGGTTTTCCATCGGGGTTCGCGCTATCGCAGCTGCCGCCGGGGTATCGCCGGCCCTGGTGAACCACCATTTCGGGTCCAAGAAGAGCCTGCGTGCGGAGTGTGACGCGCACGTGCTCGAAGTCGTCCGCAAAGCGAAGTCGGAGTACATACGCGATCCGACCCCGGCGGGACTGCTCACCTCGCTCGCCGAGATCGAGGAGTTCGCCCCACTGATCGCCTACATCGCACGCAGCTATCAAGCTGGGGGCAAGCTTGCCGCCTCGTTGTTCGAGCGTTCGGTCTCCGACACCGAGCAGTATCTAGCCGAGGGCGTCGCGGCCGGCACGATACGGCCCAGCCGGGATCCGAAAGCTAGGGCTCGCTATCTGGCGATGGTCGGCAGCGGTGGCTTGATGCTGTTCTTACAGCTACGCCAGGATGCCGACGGCAAGATCGACTACGGCGAAGCGCTGCGTGCCTATGCCGATCAGGTGATGCTGCCCGCAGTGGAGCTCTACACCGAGAGTCTGTTGACCGACCGGATGGCCTTGGACACCTTGCTCGCCGAGCGCGAGCGAATCGCATCCCCCGATTCACCTGAGGAGAATCAATGAGCAACGTGATCGAAGTGCGCGACCTTCGCAAGCAGTTCGGCCAGGTACATGCGCTGGATGGGCTGAATCTTGAAGTCGCCCAAGGGGATATTCACGGCTTCCTGGGTCCGAACGGTGCGGGTAAGTCCACAACTATCCGGGTGCTGCTCGGTATTCTGCGGAAAACGTCAGGAACGGCCACGCTGCTGGGCCGTGACCCGTGGGCTGATGCCGTCGAACTGCATCGCGATATTGCTTATGTGCCGGGGGATGTGACGTTATGGCCCTCCCTGACCGGCGGGGAAACGATTGATCTGCTGGCGCGGATGCGCGGCGGTATCGACGAGAAACGCCGCACCGAGCTGATCGAACGCTTCGATCTCGATCCGCGGAAGAAGGCGCGCACTTACTCCAAGGGAAATCGACAGAAGGTGGCGTTGGTTTCCGCGTTCTCGTCCTATGCCGACCTGCTCCTGCTAGATGAGCCGACATCGGGACTGGACCCGCTGATGGAACAGATATTCCGGGAATGCGTCGCCGAAGCACGCGACCGTGGCGCCACGGTGCTGCTGTCGAGTCACATCCTGTCGGAAGTGGAACAGCTGTGCGAGCGCGTCACGATTATTCGAGCGGGTAGGACGGTCGAGAGCGGCACGCTGGAATCGATGCGCCATCTGAGCCGCACCTCGATCAAAGCCGAACTCATTCGCGATCCTGGCGATCTCGGCAAGATCCCCGGTGTGCAGGATGTCTCGATCGAGGGCAATGTGCTGCACGCTCAGGTGGATAGTGAAAGCCTGGGCGAGCTGATCCGGGTACTGGGTGCGGCTGGAGTGCGCAGCCTGGTGAGTCAGCCGCCCACGTTGGAAGAGCTCTTCTTGCGACACTACGAGGCCGACGGTCGCGAGCCGCAGCGGGTGACCGCATGACGACCGCGGTGCTCGCGGGTCCTCGGCACTCCGCCGAGTTGGCGAGTTCCTCCGAACTCTCCGGGACCGGACAGTTGCTGCGGCTGTATCTGCGGCGCGACCGAATCATCCTGCCGCTGTGGGTGCTGTTGCTTTCTGTACCACTGTCCTCGGTCTATGTGGGCAGTATCGACAGCGTCTACCCGACCGCGGCCGATCGCGCCTCGTTCCTGGAATCGATCATGGGCAGTCCCGCTCAGCGAGCGATGTACGGGGTCATCTACAACGACAGTCTCGGCGCGGTGGCCATCTGGAAAGCCGGGATGTTCCACACGCTGATCGCGGTCGCGGTGATACTCACCGTCATTCGGCATACCCGTGCGGAGGAGGAGACCGGCCGGGCCGAGTTGCTCGAATCCACCTCCGTCGGACGCTACGCAAGCCTGACGGCGACGTTGCTCCTGGGCTTCGGTGCCTCCTTGACCACCGGATTGATCGGCACGGCGGGGTTGCTCACCAAAGACGTGCCCAAGGCCGGTTCGGTGGCGTTCGGGCTCGCGTTGGCAGGCTCGGGCATTGTGTTCGCCGCGGTCGCCGCGGTCGCCGCGCAACTCAGCGCCGGTGCGCGCATCGCCCGCATGATCGCGTTCGGCGCCCTCGGCGCCACGTTCGCGCTGCGTGCGGTCGGGGACGCCGGAACCGGTGTGCTGACCTGGCTCGCCCCGCAAGGATGGTCGCTACAGGTGCGCCCTTACGCTGGGGAACGCTGGTGGGTGCTGCTGCTGCACCTGGCAACGGCGGTCGCGTTCACGATTGTCGCTTACCTGCTGCTGCACCGCCGCGACGTAGGCGCGGGGCTCATCGCCGAACGTCCAGGAAAGCCGACGGCCGCAGCCACACTCGGCGGAGTACTCGGGCTTGGGTGGCGGTTGCATCGTGGCGTGCTGATCGCGGCGACGATCGGGTTGTGCCTGTACGCGCTGCTCATCGGTAGTGTCGTCAACGGCATCGGCGACGCGATCGGCGACAGCGACGCCGTCGCGGACGTGCTCAACCGGATGGGCGGCTCACAGGCACTCGAGGACTCGTTCATCACCATCGCGTTCACGATGCTCGCGGTCGGTAGTGCCGCGCTGGCCATCTCGGCGGCACTGCGGCTCTACAACGAGGAGAGCGAGCTTCGTTGCGAGTCGGTGCTGACCGGCGCGGTCAGCCGGATCCGCTGGGCAGCAAGCCATATCGTGTTCGCTCTGGTCGGTCCCGCAGTGGCGATAACGACCGCCGGGCTTGTCACCGGACTTGTCTACGGCCTGGCCGCCGACGATATCGGCGCGAAGCTGCCCGGCGTGCTCGGCGCCGCGCTGGTGCAACTGCCTGCCATCTGGATGCTTGCCGCGATCACCGTCCTGTTGTTCGGCCTCGCCCCGCGATTCACCCCGGTGGCCTGGGGTGTGCTGGTCGGTTTCATCGCGCTGTTCCTTCTCGGTTCGATCTCCGGGTTCCCCCACTGGCTGCTCGACCTCGAGCCGTTCACCCACACACCTCGGATTCCCGGTCAGGAATTCCAGGCCGCGCCGGTGGCCTGGATGCTGCTCATCGACGTGGCACTGCTCACGGTCGGTCTGTATGCCTTCCACCGCCGCGACCTGCGCTGAACATCGCCCGGCCAGGACCGCTCGCTCCGGAGGCTTGCCGGCTCCCGGAGCGAGCGACAGGTCTTGGGTACTCGCCTCGCAGCGCGGGAGAGGAGTACACGCAGCACTTGGTCAGGCGCACGCCCCAGATCGCGCCATCACGCCGGTGACCAGTGCGAGCCCGACGGCGTCCGCATCGGCTCCGCGTCACCGGTGCCAGGCTCAGATTTGTGCGGCAAGACTGTCCGTCCAAGTCGGGGTGTCAGTAGTGCGTGTCGACGAGCCTGGTGGCGGGCGCGCGGGTTTTGCGGTGGGTGAGATAGCGGTAGACGGTCAGGCATGCGAGGAGCCAGAGCGCGCCGAGGCACCAGCCGCCGAGTACGTCGGTGATCCAATGGACGCCCAGGTAGATCCGGGAGAGGCCCACCGCGGCAACGAATATGACGGCGAGAGTCGCGGTGACAGCGCGGAGGGCGGTGCGGCGCAGGTTGGGGATCAGGACCAGGGCGACAATGCCGACCACGACGAACGAGCTGAGGCTGTGCCCGGATGGATAAGACTGGTTTGTCACGGTCACGAGGTGCTCCCCGACGGGCGGACGGTCCCGGCCGATCACGCTCTTGCCACCGCGGACCAGGAGCCCGGCCCCGAGCCCGGTGATCGCGACGAGCACTGCCTGGGACCAGCGGCGGCGCCAGGACAGGCCCAGGCACACCAGGGTTGCGAGTGCCGTCATGGTGAGGGTGCCGCCGAGTGCACTGACCGTCACCGCAGTCGGCGTCAGTACACCGTCGCGGTGCGCGATGGCCCAGTTCGTGACACCGCGATCGAGCCCGGTGCGGCCGTTGTCATCGAGCGCATGGCGGGTGAGACCGGCGTTGAACACCACAAGGAGCGCGGCGAACACCACGATCGCGGTCCGAATCCGATGCGACGTCACCCCTCCACCGTTCCATCCCGGAAAGTCGGACGTGAGCCGAGGTGCCCACTATAGGCACCAGATACCCGCCGTCGACGAGCACGGTGTAGAGCCGCGGGGAGCAGGCGCTACGCTCGTCGGCGTGCTGCTTTCCGATCGTGACATCCGTGCGGAGATCGCCGCTGGGCGTCTCGGCGTCGAGCCGCTCTTGGAGAACCTGATCCAGCCATCGAGTATCGATGTGCGCCTGGATGGAATGTTCCGGGTGTTCAACAACACCCGCTACACCCATATCGACCCCGCACAGCGGCAGGATGAACTGACCAGCCCGGTGGAGCCCGCGGAGGGCGAGCCGTTCGTGCTGCACCCCGGCGAGTTCGTGCTCGGCTCCACGCTCGAGGTGTGTACGCTGCCGGACGATCTGGCCGGGCGGTTGGAGGGCAAGTCGAGCCTGGGCAGGCTCGGCTTGCTGACCCACTCGACTGCGGGGTTCATCGATCCCGGCTTCAGCGGCCACATCACGTTGGAGCTGTCCAACGTGGCGAATCTGCCGATCACCCTGTGGCCTGGTATGAAGATCGGCCAACTCTGTCTGATCAAGCTGACCAGTCCCGCCGAGCACCCATACGGCAGCGCCGTCGCGGGCTCCAAGTATCAGGGCCAGCGCGGACCGACCCCCTCACGGTCCTATCTCAACTTCCCGCTCTCCACCGCGGCGATCGACGCCGCCGAATCGCGCTGAGCCAAGAATGCTCTCTGCCGCATACGCATAAGCGGCACCGGACCGAATCCGCCACGTCGACTGTGGAATAGGGGCGGACCCGGCCCGGGCGGCAGCGGGAACCGATCGCGGAGGTGATCAGTCCCCGCCGCCCGCTCCCACCGCCAGTGCCGTAGTGAGGACGACGGACAATGGTGGGAGCGCGTCGCCGCGGCTCGGCGGATTGACCCAGAAGCACCCTTCCCGGGTCCACCGGCCGAGACCGGTCGGCAACATCACGGCACTGCCGATGGCGGGAAGGCCGATATCCAAACGGTTGAGCACTTCCAGTACCTGCGTCCCCGGCCTGCTGTCCGGCTCGGCGAGGAAACTCCACCGGATCTGTCTGGCCAACATGGGACCCCTCGACCCGTGTTGCTCCAGTGCATTCCTTACCTTTTCGGCGCGTGCGGTCGGCAGGTGGACAACGCAGACCCGGCCGGTGATCGGCAGCATGGCGAAACCGCCACGCTCGATGACCGGTAGCCCGAACTCGTGCTGGTAGAACGCGACCCAATCGTCCACGATCCTGAGTTTCTCCACATTCACGGCGAACTCCTTGCCTTCCTTCTCAAGGGTCCCCGGTCCGCCCGGCGATTCGGTATTGCCCGCACGCCCGCCTTCCGCTGCCCTTCCGCTGCCTTTGATACGGGCCATGTTTCACATGTGGCTCTGCTCACAATCCGCTCGTACTCTGGACAAGAAGTTCGTTCGGAAGGGGTGACATCTTGGTCAGACAGTGGTCAGGGAGAGAGGCTCGAGCCCTTCGCGATGCCAAGCGGATGAGCATCAGAGAGTTCGCGGCCCACCTGGGTGTGCACGAACGACTGGTGTCCAAGTGGGAGGCCGGGGGTGTCCGGGTCCATCCACGTCCGATCAACCAAGCCGCTCTGGATACTTCCCTGGCCAGGTCCGACGATGTGGTGCGGGCGCGGTTCGCGGCAATGATCGATGAGCCGGTGGTCGATCGACCCGTGCCGCCGGGATTCGACGCGCGTGCCGACGACTCGGCGCGGACTCAATATTCGAGCGACGCGGACCTTTTGGCTCTCATAGACGCCGGTGCGATGAGAGGTGATGCGTTAGTAGCTATTTCGGAGAGGGATCTGATCATGGCGGCTGCCCACGAGGCCAGCGAACACGCCGGCAAAGCCGAGAGCACCAATGTGGGTGCGACCACGCTGGAACAACTCGACGCCGATGTGGCGCGCATCGCGAACGACTACGTACACATTCCGCCGGTGCCGATGATGGTGGAGATGCTGCGGGTGCGTCGCCGGGTTTACCGCCTGCTGGAGGGCCATCAGCGGCCCGCGGACACGAGCCACCTGTACCTGCTCGCGGGCACCCTCTCGGGTTTGCTCGCCAACGTGAGTACCGATCTGGGCTATTACGACGCGGCGGGCGAGCAGGCCAGAGCAGCCTGGGCCTACGCGGAATTGTGCGGACACAACGGACTTCGTGCCTGGACCCGCGGCATGCACGCGCTGATCGAGTACTGGTCGCATCGACCACGCCGAGCCGTGCTGCTGGCGCGGAGCGGGCAGCAGTTCGCCGAGTCCGCAACGGCGCAGGTGCGTCTGCTCAACATCGAAGCAAGGATCTGGTCAGCGCTGGGCAGCGCCGCAGATGCCGAACGGTGCATCCGGGCCGCCGACGATGTTCGTGAACTTGCCGGAACCGACACCCTGCACGACGAAGTGGGCGGCGTCTTCGGGTTCAACGACGCCAAAGCCCAGTACTACGCGGGTGCCACCTACATCCACCTCGGCCAGGCCGAGCCGGCGCTCAGCGCCACCCAGCGGGCCATCGAACTGTATTCGAAGGGTCCGTCCGAGCAGCGGTCCTACGGCGCCGAGGCACTGGCCCGGGTGGACTGCGCGGCCGCCCACCTGATCAACGGCAGCCTGGACGGTGCGGCCGAGGCACTGCATCCGGTGCTCGGGCTCGACGAGGACAAACGCATCGCGCAACTCGAGGAGCGGCTGACCGGCGTGCGCAGACGAATTGCCACCCCGGCCTTTCGCGATGCGGTCGAGGCGCGGTTCCTGGACGAGCGGATCGAGGAGTTCTGCGGCTCCACGGCGGCGCGGAGCATCCCGCCGGCAAGCCCGGCTTGCTGAGGGACTGGTCACACCCAGGCGGTGCCGGAGCCGAGGACGGCTGATCGAACCTCGGACCGGCATTTATCTGCTTGCGACGGATGGCACCATGGGACGGGTGAGTCCGAGTCATCTACCGCACCGCCCGCCGCGCGTCCTCGAGCAGTCCACGAAGCTGCAGGACGTCGTCTACGAAATCCGTGGACCGGTATACGCGCAGGCGGCACGGCTGGAGGCCGAAGGCCATCGCATTCTCAAGCTCAATATCGGCAACCCCGCTCCGTTCGGGTTCGAGGCGCCGGATGTGATCATGCGCGACATCATCGCCGCGCTTCCGTACGCCCAGGGCTACTCCGAATCCAAGGGCATTCTTTCCGCGCGGCGCGCGATCGTGACCCGCTACGAGCTCGTGCCCGGCTTCCCCGAACTCGACGTGGACTACGTCTACTTGGGCAACGGCGTCTCCGAGCTGATCACCATCACCATGCAGGCGCTGTTGGACAACGGCGACGAGGTGCTGATCCCGGCGCCGGACTACCCGCTGTGGACGGCCATGACCAGCCTGGGGGGCGGCACTCCGGTGCACTACCTGTGCGACGAAGCCAACGGCTGGCAGCCCGACGTCGCGGACATCGAATCGAAGATCACCGATAAGACCAAGGCCCTGCTGGTGATCAACCCGAACAACCCGACCGGCGCGGTGTACTCGGCCGAGGTCCTCCAGCAGTTGGTCGACGTCGCGCGCAAGCATCAACTGTTGCTGCTCGCCGACGAGATCTACGACAAGATCCTCTACGACGACGCCAAGCACATCTCACTGGCGACGATGGCGCCCGATCTGCTCTGTCTGACCTTCAACGGGCTGTCCAAGGCGTACCGGGTCGCGGGCTACCGGTCGGGCTGGCTGGCGATCACCGGTCCGAAGGAGCACGCGGCCGGTTTCCTGGAGGGCATCGACCTGCTTGCCTCGTCTAGGTTGTGTCCGAATGTTCCTGCGCAGTACGCGATTCAGGTGGCGCTCGGCGGGCATCAGAGCATCGAGGATTTGATCCTCCCTGGCGGCCGACTACTCGAACAGCGCGATGTCGCCTGGGAGCGGTTGAACATGATCCCAGGTGTGACCTGTGTGAAGCCGAAGGGTGCGCTGTATACGTTCCCCAGGCTGGATCCGAACGTGCACGAGATCTACGACGACTCGAAGCTCATCCTCGATCTGCTGCTGCAGGAGAAGATCCTGATGGTGCAGGGCACCGGCTTCAACTGGCCCGACCACGATCATCTGCGGATCGTGACGCTGCCCTGGGCGAGGGATCTAGCGGTCGCGATCGAGCGCTTCGGCAACTTCTTGTCCAGCTATCGCCAGTAGCGGAAGGGCCGGGCACGGCCACATGGGCGCCCCGCTTCCGGCGCTGAAACAAACTCGATGTACGGATACTTGCCAGATTTGAATACTGGCTAGCGCAAAAGAAGTACTTTTGTGTACAGTAGTCCTCGGCACCTAGAGTGCCTGGTCGGATGCCCTACCCCCCTGGGCGCATCCGATCTCGGGTTCGGCCGCCTACCCCCCTGGGCCGCCGGCCTGCGGGCGGCGGAGACATCCCCCTGCTCTCCGCCGCCCCCTCAAAAACCCTCTTCTCTCCGCTGACTGGGTATCCGTGTCCTGCCGCGCCGCACCAATCTTGAAAATGAAATCCTTTAAGCTCCCTCCGGGCAGACACTCTGACAAGTAGGAGCGCGGTGAGCGACCACCACCATCACCACGATCACTCGGAACCGATCGCGATCGGCGCGACCGCGGCGCGCGTGGTCGTCGGGTTACTCACCGCCGTCGGCATTCTCGTCGTGATCGGCGCGATCATGCTGTGGCCGAGCAAGCAGCACGTGGACATCCCCTTGCCGATGCAGAACGCGGGCGGCGGGGCGGTGCAGACCGAAGCAGGCACCGTGACGATGCAGGACGTCGGGCCGTGCGGCAGTTCGTCGCTGGGGAAAGTGTTCGTCGACAAGCCGGAGGCGCCGCGCAGCAACGCTTACACCTGTCAACGCAGCCTGATCACGATCGAATCCGGGCCGCACAAGGGCAACCACACACTATTCGAAATCGCCCCCGGCCCAGGTCAACCCGATTTGCGCGCGGGCGACAAGATCCGGCTGGTCCGCCAGACCGATCCGACCGGAACACCGCTGTACTCGTTCGAAGACTACGCGCGCGGGCTGCCGCTGACGCTGATCGTGGTGGTGTTCGTGGTGGTGATCATCGTGGTGGCGCGCTGGCGTGGTCTACGTGCGCTGCTCGGTCTGGTGTTCGCGTTCGCGGTGCTCGTGCTGTTCCTGCTGCCCGCCCTACTGGACGGCAAACCGGCGATCCCGGTCGCGTTGGTCGCGGGCTCGCTGATCCTGTACGCGGTGCTCTATCTGGCGCACGGGGTGAATCTGCGCACCAGTTCAGCGCTGCTCGGCACACTGACCTCGATGCTGGTCGCGGCGGCACTGTCCTGGCTCTCGATCGAGCTGACCCACCTGACCGGGCTGTCCGAAGAGCAGAACACCAACGTCGCCACCTACCTCCAGCACGTCAGCATTACCGGATTGCTGCTCGCCGGTTTCATCATCGGTTCGCTCGGCGTGCTCAACGACGTCACGATCACCCAGGCGTCCGCCGCGTTCGAGCTGGCGGCCCTCGATCAGTCGGCTTCGCGGCGCGAGGTTTTCACCGCCGCTATGCGGGTGGGACGCGACCACATCGCCAGCACCGTGTACACCCTGGTGCTCGCCTACGCCGGTGGGGCGCTGCCCCTCTTGCTGCTGTTCAGCGTGGCTGGGCGATCCATTCGCGATGTACTGACCGGTGACGCGGTGGCGATCGAGATCGCGCGCTCCGCGGTCGGCGGTATCGCGCTCGCGCTGTCGGTTCCGCTGACCACTGGCATCGCGGTCCTGCTCGCCCGTCCGTTCGGCAGCAAGGAGACCACTCCACCGCCGCGCCACGCCCGGCACGCGCGGACCTGAGTTCGGGGCATTCGGGGCTGGTCCCCGGCACTCCTATGCGGTGAGGTCCACTGCGAATCGCGGAGGCCTGCGGGCGATCAGCGCGGAGGCGGCGGTGGGAAGGGGAAGATCTCCGACGGAATCGTGGGGACCACAATCGGCGGAAGACCAGGCACCACGATGGTGTTCGGGCCGGGCGTCGGTGGCGCTTCGGTGGTGGTCTGGCGCCGGTTCGGTGGGGGCGCGGCGACCGATTCGTTCGCTGATTCCGCCGTCGTGCCCGGCGCGACCGCGATCTGTGGGTCGAGAACGGTGGTGCGCGGAGCGGTGGTTGGTGACACCGAGGGTGACCCCTCGCTGCTGTGCGAATCACGTTCCAGCACCTGCGGACCGTAGCCGAGCCCGAGCCCGATCGCCGCGATCACGGCGAGTGCGCTTACCGTCAGCACGGCGCCGCTGATCTCGCGTTTGCCGGTCGCGGCAGGTGCGGATAACCACGCAGGCGACAGTTCGTCGTCGCCGAGCGCCGGGCTTGCGGCGGGGGTCTCCGTGCGGACCGGCCGGGCCAACAGCGCGGCGCCACGGGCCATCACGGTCTCGGGGCTGTCCGGGACGATGACGGGCACGCCCATCCAGCGTTCGAGAACCTTGGCGACTAGTGGGATTCGGGCACAGCCGCCGATGGCGAGCACCCCGTGCACGGGACGGTCCGAGCGCACGATCGCGTCCCGGGTCATCCGCGCCGATGATTCGATCGCCAGCATGATCAGCGACTCGAAGTTCTCCTGCGCCAGGAGCACCAAGCCCTGCTCACTGGGCAGCGCGACCGCGGTGTTGGAGGTCAGCTGCTCTTTGGCTTCCCGGCACAGCGCGTCCAGGGCGGCGAGGCCGGCGGCGTTCGGCGGGTGTGCGATCCGGCCCGATGCGATCTGCTGTTCCCTGATCAGCGAATCGAGGTAGTCGCCGCTGATGTCGCTGGTGCGTTCACTGTGGCGGACCTCGCGGGTCTGAGTGTCGACCACGCTCACCGACAGGCCCGAGCTGCCGAGGTCGTAGACCACGAGCGACGAGATGCCACGGATGTCGCCGGTGGACTGCGCGAACTCCAATGCCGCGACGATCTCCGGAACGAGTTCGTAGTTGGTCAGCTGCTGGCGCGCCATCGCTGCGCGGATCGCGCGAGCATGTTGCTCACTGCGATAGGCGATCGCGGTAGCGCCGATACCCTGGGTGGCTTCCAGCGTGACCCCGATGGCTTCGGCCGCCAGCTCTTCCACACTCTGGTCGAGCACCGGAATGCTCTGCAGGTCGAATGAATGCGACGCGACATGCCCATGGGGGTTCCCGGCGTGTGGCCGCGCCATACGGACAGCGCCGGCCCCCACCGAAACTCCCAGTACCGAACTCATCCAGCTGCCCATCTCGTTCATGCGTCACGACATGCGAGCCTGCGCCGTCCGTTCGGCGGAGGTCCGCTGGACGGACCCTACCGTCGACGATCAGCTGTGCTAGAGGCAGGACTGGTCATACGGCCAGTAGTCCCACCTTGTCTCGCAACTCTACGGTGTGCCGAGTCCCGCGTACACCCATCCGGCGGCTCTCCAGGTGGCACGATTGAGACAGTTCCGGCCGTCGATGATGCTGCGGGCTCGCACTACTCGGTCGAGGTTCTCCGGACGCAGTGCCATGAACTCGTTCCACTCGGTGAGGACCAGCACCACGTCGGCGCGTTCGCACGCCTCGGTGATCGAGGTCGCGTAGTTCAGGGTCGGGAACACCCGCCGGGAATTCTCCACTGCCTTCGGGTCGTAGACGGTCACCACCGCGCCGTGCAGCTGGATCATGCCCGCCACGTTCAGCGCGGGTGAGTCGCGGACGTCGTCGGATTCCGGCTTGAACGCCGCGCCGAGCACCGCGACGTTGGCGCCGAGCAGTGAGCCGCCGCAGGCGCGGGCGGCCATGTCCACCACCTTGGTACGGCGGCGCATGTTGATGTTGTCCACCTCGCGCAGAAAGGCCACAGCGTGGTCGGCGCCCAGTTCGCCGGAGCGGGCCATGAACGCGCGGATGTCCTTCGGCAGACAGCCGCCGCCGAATCCCAAGCCCGCGTTGAGGAAACGGCGGCCGATACGTGCGTCGTAGCCGAGGGCGTCGGCCAGCATCGTCACGTCGGCGCCGGTTGCCTCGCACACTTCCGACACCGCATTGATGAACGAAATCTTGGTAGCGAGAAAGGCGTTGGCGGAAACCTTGACCAATTCGGCTGTGGCCAAATCGGTCAGCAGAAACGGGATCTCGGCGGCGATCAGGTCGACGTAGATCTCGCGGACCCTCTCCTCGACCCATCCAGCGGCGTCGCGGCCGTGGTCGACGCCGACTACCAGCCGGTCCGGGCGCAGCGTGTCCTTGACCGCGAAGCCCTCGCGCAGGAATTCCGGATTCCACGCCACCTCGACCTCGGTCGCACTCAACGCGCGGGCACGGGCGCCGAGTGCCACGGCCGTGCCGACCGGCACCGTCGATTTGCCGACGATCACCGATGGACGCTCCAGAATCGGGGCGAGCGAGTCCACCACAGCGTGTACGTACTTCAGGTCGGCGGCGTACTCGCCTTTCTTCTGCGGGGTACCGACTCCGAGAAAATGCACTTCGGCATGCGCGGCCGCCTCGGCGTAGGAAGTGGTGAACCGCAGCTTGCCCGCGTCGAGGTTGCGTCGCAGCACCTCCTCCAGACCCGGCTCGTAGAACGGCACTACCCCGTCGGATAGCTTCGCGACCTTGCCAGGGTCCACGTCCACCCCGATGACGTCATGCCCGAGTTCGGCCATGCATGCCGCATGCGTGGCCCCGAGATACCCGGTTCCGAAGACTGTGCATCGCATGATCGATTGGTAAACCCCGCCGGTGGCCGCACCACGTCACCGAGGCAAGGGTCCGGGCAACAGCAGATGTACAGGCGGCGACGTGGGTCGGCGAAACGGCTTGACCTGCGAAATCGTTCCGCCGCCCGGCTAGCATCGGGGTGGTGCGACGACATCATCGGTGGAGCTGGCCCCTGCTCGTCGTGGTCGTCGTCGCCGTAGTGGCGCTGTGGCCGGTCTACGTACGCCCGCACACCGACACGCCCGTCCCGGCGGACGCCATTCTCGTCCTGGGCGGCGCGCACGACGGGCGCGAACAACTGGGCCTTCGCCTGGCGCACGAGGGGTACGCACCGCGCGTGCTGTTCTCAAATCCCTATGAGAACAGCGCGCTGGTGAACCGGATCTGTCACGGGGGCTACAGCTTCGAGGTCATCTGCTTCGACCCGTCCCCGCGCACCACCCGCGGCGAGGGCCGCGAACTCGCCCGCCTTGCCCGCGCCGACAACTGGCACCGCGTCATCGTCGTCACCTTCACCCCGCATATTTCCCGAGCTCGCTACATCATCGAAAAGTGCTGGGAGGGAGAACTTCTCTTCACCGACCCCGAACCGCACCTCTCGGCCCTCCGTTGGGGATACGACTACGTCTACCAGTCGGTGGGTTACATCAAAGCCTTCTTCGAGGACTGTTAGGGGGCGGTTCCAGTTCCGCGCCTCGGCCCAGGAGGATGGCGCCCCCAATTAGGTACTGGTCATATCGGCGGTGGGTGAGTGGCATCGGCGCGGTCGACAGCTCATTTCGGAATTTTGGAGGCTCGCAGTACGTCAGGACGGTGGCGCCCGCGACCACTGACGACAACACCGGGGCAGCGCGCTACGCGCCGCCCGCCGTTCGGACTACTCGGGTAGTTGCTCTTTGCCTACATTGCGGACCTGACCACCAGCGCGAACGGCTCGGGAGCGTACGACTCGCGGCTGAAACGTACGACTCGCGGGCGCTACCGACCTGCACTCAGAACTCGACGACAACGCGGAAGAGTGCGGGGTTGGCGAAGTTCGGGGAGGTGGACAGGTGTTGTGGGAAGCGGGGATCGTTGTCTGCTGTGCGCCATGCCTCGGGACTGTCCCAGTGCGCGATGCTGACCAGCTGGAAGCGAGTGTCCGGGTCCACCGCACGGTGCAGCCGGTTGTCCCGGAAGCCGGGCGCCTCGCTCATCGACTCTGCGCGGCTGAGCCAGTGTGGCAGGAAATCATCGATCCGCTCGGCGGGCAGCTCGAAGGCGTTGACGAAGGTGATTCCAGGCCGTTCGCCCGAACCGTTTCCCGCCGTGCGGAATTCGGCCGCCACCTGATACCAGCCGCCGTGCACGGTGGCATAGCCGGCCGCGGTGGCTGCCGACGCGGTGAAGGCGGGATTCGCCAGCGCCTCGTCCCGGTCTTCGATGCTGTCCCAGTGCGCCACATTGACCAGACCGAGCCGGGACTCCGGATACAGTCTGCGGTGCAGTCGCGCATCCCGGAAACCTGGGGCGGCGTGGATGAGTCCGACGCGCTTGCGCCAGCGTGCGATGGACTCGTCGATCCGGTCCTCGGGCAGTTCCCACGCGTCGATCAGGGTGATTCCATTATCTGTCACCGCACCATCTTGAAACCTCAACCACGCTAAAGGTCAAGATGGGCCGGGCAGGCTACCCGGCGAGCGACGCAACATTATCCAAGACCCGCCTGCGCATGGTGGGCCCTACCTTTGCCACCCGCCAACCCATCACCCGATCCTTGCGTGCCGACGACCGCTAAAACCCGGGCCCGTTCTCTTCGGAGGCTGTACTCAGTTCTTTCGGCCAGGCGCCTTGGCGCCGGACTTGAAGCCGAGGCCACCCGGTTTGGCGGTGGGCGGCGCGACCTCGGGTGCGCCGTTTCCGGTGGTTCCCTTGGTGGGTCGCTCGGGCTCGGAGGCGGATTCGGCCGGACCCGCTGGGATTTCCGTAGCGGGCGCTTCCTCCGGCTCGGCCGGCTCGGCAGCTGGCGCCTTGACAACGGGTGCCTTGGCGCCGGGGCGCTTGAAACCGGACTTCATGGCCAGCCCTTTGGCGGGCACCGTCGGCTTGGTTTCCGTCGGAGCCGCCGACTCGGCCGGAGCTGCCGTGGCGTCGGAAGCCTCGGCCGGTGTGATACCGGGAGGAGTCTCGGCTGCGGGAGCCGGCGCCTTCCCGCCAGGCGCCTTGGCGCCACCCTTCATACCCAGACCCCCGGGGGCCTTCGCCGGGCCCTTCATGGCCAGGCCCTTGGCGGGTGCGGCGGGTGCCGATGCGGGCTCGGTCGTCGCGGGTTCGGTGGTGGGGGTTTTGGTGCCGGGGGCCTTGGCGGCGCCCTTCATGCCGAGACCGCCGGGGGCCTTCGCGGGGCCCTTCATGGCCAGGCCCTTGGCGGGTGCGGCGGGTGCCGATGCGGGCTCGGTCGTCGCGGGTTCGGTGGTGGGGGTTTTGGTGCCGGGGGCCTTGGCGGCGCCCTTCATGCCGAGACCGCCGGGGGCCTTGGCGGGGCCCTTCATGGCCAGACCGCCGCCGGTCGGCGCTGCCTTGGCGGGCGTGGGTGTCTCGGCGGCTGGGGCAGGCTCGGGTTCGGGTTCCGCCGCGGGTGCCTTCGGCTCCTGGATGACGGTGAGGTTCTCGGTCAGCTTCGCGGGCTCGGCGCGCTCGATGGCGTCCAGCATCAGCTGGGCGACGTCGACGACCTCGACGCCTTCACCTTCGCCCTTCTCCTGGCGCGCGGTGACGCCGTCGGTGAGCATCACGCGGCAGAACGGGCACCCGGTCGCGATCTTCGACGCCGTGGAGCTTCCGGAGCGGCCATCGGACGCGGTGAGCGTGTCCAATGCCTCGTCCACCCGATCGATATTGATGCGCTTGCCGAGTTGCTCTTCCATCCACATCCGCGCGCCACCGGCACCGCAGCACATAGACCGTTCGCCGTGCCGAGGCATCTCCACCAGGTTCGAGCCGGACGCGGCCATCAGCTCACGGGGCGCGTTGTAGATCTTGTTGTGCCTGCCCAGGTAGCAGGGGTCGTGATAGGTGACGTTCTGCGACACCGAGGCCACAGGGATCAGCTGCTTCTGGCGCACGAGGCGGTTGAGCAGCTGAGTGTGGTGCACGACCTCATAGCTGCCGCCGACCTGCGGGTACTCGTTGTTGAGCGCGTTGAAGCAGTGCGCACAGGTGACGACGATCTTCTTCTTGCGGTCCTCGACGCCCTCGAACACCGAGTCGAGCAGTTCGATATTCTGCTGTGCCAGCTGCTGGAACAGGAACTCGTTACCCGCGCGGCGCGCCGAGTCGCCCGTGCAGGTCTCGTCGGCGCCGAGCACCATGAACTTCACATCGGCGGTGGCGAGCAACTCGGCGACGGCTTTGGTGGTCTTCTTGGCGCGGTCTTCGTAGGCGCCCGCGCAGCCGACCCAGAACAAGTAGTCGTAGCCGTCGAAGCTGTCGGCATCCTGACCGAAGACCGGGATCTGGAACTCTAGGTCGTTGATCCAGTTGAGCCGGTCCTTGGCGTTCTGACCCCAGGGGTTGCCCTTGTTCTCCAGGTTCTTGAACAGACCCGCGAGCTCGGACGGGAACTCCGACTCGATCAGCACCTGGTAGCGACGCATGTCGATGATGTGGTCGACGTGCTCGATGTCCACTGGGCACTGCTCGACGCACGCACCACAGGTGGTGCAGCTCCACAGCACTTCGGGATCGATGATGCCGTTCATGTCTTCGCCGCCGACCAGCGGACGTTCGGCCTCGGCCTTCGCTGCCTCGGAGATCTTGGCGAGCTCGACCTCGTTCGGCTTGCCGTCTGCATCGACCAGGCCGATTTCGTCGCCGCCCATGTCTTTGCGGCCACCGGCCAGCAGGTAGGGCGCCTTGGCGTAGCCGTGATCACGCAGCGACATGATCAGCAGCTTGGGTGAGAGCGGCTTGCCGGTGTTCCAGGCCGGGCACTGCGACTGGCAGCGCCCGCACTCGGTGCACGTGGTGAAGTCCAGCCAGCCCTTCCAGGAGAAGTCCTCGATCCGGCCGGCACCGAAGGTGTCGGTGTCCGGATCGGCTGTCTCCATGTCGACCGGCTTGCCCTTCGACATCATCGGCTTGGCCGCGCCCAAGGCGACGCCGCCGTCGTCCGCACGTTTGAAGTAGATGTTCGGGAACGCGGAGAACCGGTGCCAGGCCACCCCCCAGGTGACGTTGCGACCGACCAGCAGCAGGAACAGCATGCCGGACATCAGCTTGACGAACGCGAACAGCGCCACCAGGGTCGGGCTTGCGGGCAGCAGTTCGGCCACCCGCATGGTGAAGAAGTCGGTGGCCGCGTTGGAGTGGCCGTAGGCCGCGATCTTGCCCGCCTTCACGAAGATCATGCCGAGGCCCTCGATCAGCACGATCGCCTCGATCACGTAGGCGGGGCCGAACTTCGAACCGCTGAACCGAGACAGCCGCTCGGGCAGTCGCGGGTGGTTCAGCTGACGCAGGATGATCAGGGTGGTGATGCCGAGCACCGTGCCGATGCCGAGGATCTCGTCCCACAGGTGGTAGATCGCCCAGTTGCCGATGATCGGCCAGTGGAATTCGGGGTCGAACGTCTGCCCGTATGCCTCGAACCACAGGATGGCGCCGCCGATGAAGCCGATCATCACGAGCCAGTGCGCCCAGCCGACGGTGCGGAATTTGTTCATGCGCGTATGCGCGAGGAACTCCACGATCATCTGCTTGAACCGGGGGAAGAACGGCCGCCAGCGATCCGGCGCGGGCTGTCCGACCATGATGGCGCGCACGATATTGCGGACGCCGCCGATGAACGACGCCCAACACAGGAGGCTGAGCGTCGCCCCAATCGTGCCCAGCGTCACAGTCAGGGCATTCATGTCGCGACCTTTCTTTAGAGGCAACACGAGCGAGGGCGGTTCTGGCGCCGCCCCGTTGGCTCGTATCCTAACCGGCGGTAAGTTACCCGCCGGTAATAACCGGTGTCCATCGTAGTATCGGCCTTTGAGCTGTAGCCCGTGGGGCGGGGCTTGACCCGCGACGCGCCTGTGATCAACGTCACGGT
Source organism: Nocardia sp. NBC_00881 (assembly GCF_045207455.1). Taxonomy (NCBI): domain Bacteria; kingdom Bacillati; phylum Actinomycetota; class Actinomycetes; order Mycobacteriales; family Nocardiaceae; genus Nocardia; species Nocardia sp. NBC_00881. The sequence continues at coordinate 5,384,221 of NZ_CP108798.1, read as the reverse complement.
TTGTCGATTTGGGCGAGCGTTCAGGTGATAACTACCGTAAACGCCGCAGGATGGGGCCAATCGGTGAGGATTGGCTTAGTCCCCATACCTGATAAGGGATCTCGCTTAAAACACGGCGTTCTATTAGGCTCACGACGTTCTGTTTGCTGTGCCTGTCTGCGCGCTGCTCGGGGAGGATCCGGACTGCCACCGGATTTGATGAGAAAGAGCTCGCGCGTGCGGATCCGCTGGTAAACGACGACCTGATGCATGGATTGGAAACTGAATGAAACTCCGCAGAACCACCGCGGCTGCCGCGATGGTCATCGGCGCGATGACCATCGGCCTGGGGACCGCACATGCCGACGAGCCGGCGGCTACACCTGACCAGCCCATCCGGTACTCGGTCAAGCTGGTGGACAAGACCGTCGTGACGACACTCAAGGGGGGCACGTTCGAACTCGCGAAGTCCTCCGAGGACGTCAAGGAGGACGACGTCTACAAGATCAAGGACGGACAGGGCAACGCGGTTCTGACGCTCCCGATCGCCTTCCGGGTCGCCGAGACCGTCGTCCCGGTGAAGCCGGTCGTCAAGGACGACGCCACGGTGCTCGAGCTGACCCCTGAGCAGGGGGTCACCGTCCCCAAGGACAAGCCGATCAACGCCGTCAACGTCGTCGCGCAGCCGATCGCCTCGCCGCTCGAGAACTCGCGCGCGCAGAACGAGTTCGCCAGCCAGTTCGGCATCGCCACCGCCGTGGGCGGCTTCCTCGGCACCGCCGTCGGTGTCGTCTTGGGCGGCGTGATCGGCTGCATCCTCGGCCTGCCGTTCCTCGGTGTCGGCTGCATCCCCGCCGCTATCGCGGGCGCAGGCATCGGTGGCATCCTCGGCACTGTGGCCGTCGGTGGTCCCGCGCTGGCTGTTGCGGGCATGGACCTGATCAACACGCTGCAGGCGCCGGACGGCACCACGAAGTGGGCGGAAGGGAACTATTCGGCGACGGCGGTCGCTCCGAAGTAATCCGCCCGAACGCTTCTCGCTCGATCAGCACGCGGCCCGCTCTCTTCGGAGGGTGGGCCGCGGGTCGTTATCCGGGTAGGTCGAGCGTGCCACGGAAGGAAACCTCGCCGATCTCGCGGCCGAGCCTGCCGAAGGAGCGTTCGGCCATCGAGAACGTTCCGTCCTCTCGCACGAGCAGCACCGTGCTGGCCCTGGTGCCGTGCAGGGTGTGTCCGATGAACCTGGGCGACAGCGTCCGCTCGATCTCCTGGGGAACCCCGGTGTGCGGCAGGTGGTCGTCCGGGGCCTCGGTGCGGTCGGCGAGCACTGCGAAATAGCGCTCCACCGCATCGGGATCGGATTGCGCGAGCTGTCGCAGTTCGGTCAGCCCCGCGCGCACCTTGGGCCAGATGGCTTGGGGCGCGGTCGGATCCGGGTCCCCCTCCGCCAAACCCGCGGAGCTGACGAACGTGCCATTGGAGAGCCCGTGGAAGCCTGGAACGAGTTCTCTGGGACGGGCGGCGCTGCGGTTGGAGTGCCACCACAGCGTCTCCAGGTCGGAGACCACCACGTTGTAGCCGTTGTAGTCGTCGGGCGCGGCCGCGAGGTCGAGCACATACCTCTCCGGGCCGGGAAAGGCTCTGGCCGGATGACGGTCGGAGGCGCCGCGCAGGAAATCCATCAGCAGCGCGCCACGGGAACGGGCGTCGGCGCGTTCGTCGTTCGCATTGCGCACGTTCGTCACCGTGGCGAATCGGCTGTGGCTGTTTGGTCGCGCGGTGAGCCCGAGCCAGGTGCCAGGAGGATCGCCCTCGACCCCGCTCTCGGCGCCGGTGTCGCGCCCGGCGAGCAGCCCGGGTACCTCCGGCCACCACCGCATGGACTCGGCAGGCCGGGTGTAGTACTCGTCCCGGTTAGCGGCCACGATCAACCGGTAGTCCGGATGGGCGCGCCAGCCGATCAACACCAAACACATGCAGTCAGAATGCCGGAACAGAGTGGGGCCACGCGCCGGGTACCCCGCCGGAGGCCGCGCAAAGGCAGGGATAAAAGCGGCCGGAGACAGCGAAAAGGCCGACAGCGCAAAGCTGTCGGCCTTTTCGTCTTCTGCTGGTCAGTTAGTTGGTGCGGACGCGAAGCCCCGGGTTGTCGGAGAGCACCACGTGCACCGGCTGCGCGAACAGCTGTGGCACGTTGCCGGTGAGGGCGCCGATCAGGTTCGGGATCTCGCACACGGGGTAGTCGGCGACCGAGGAGGCGCTGGAGATGCCGAGCGCCAGCCGGCCGGTCACGATCGGGCCGCCACTGTCGCCGGGCAGCGCGCAGATGTTGGCCGAGAAGCTCTGGGTGAGCTCACGCTCGCCGACCTGCACGGTCTGATCGACCGCGTTGACAACGCCGCAGCTGAAGCCGGTGCGCGCACCGGACTTGCAGACCGGAGCGCCGACGACCGGGGTCGCCACGCCGTCGACCGCGATCGGGGCCGCGCCGGGCGCCCGAACGCCGTTGTTGGCGAAGCGATCCTTGGTCTGGTCGTTGATCCGCACAATCGAGTAGTCCTGCTCGCCGAGCACCGACTTCTGGAACACGCCGAGCTGCGCGCCGAGCCGGTCGCCGTTCAGCTCGTAGACGCCCGCGGCGTTGCCGCTGCCCGCCGACGCGATGTCGGGGTTGCAGTGGCCCGCGGTGATATTCACCGTATTGCCGTTGCGGTCGGTGCCGTTGAAGCCGAGCGAGCAGCGCAGCGAGCTGCGTCCGGAGACCGAGGCGAAGCCGTCGCCACCCGCGAGGGCGCCGCGCTGCGTCTCACCGGCGATGTCGCCGGCCTGCAGAGTGCTCTCCTCACCCGCCACCGGCGGGGCCATCACGATGATCCGCGCCGGATCGATGAAGTTCGGCATCGGCAAGCCCGCCTGGTCGACGCGCACCGCGATGGAGTTGTTGACGGTGTCGATCACCGCGCCACGTACCAGCGACCGCACCGCCTCTGGTTGGCCCTCCAGCCACCGCTCGAACGCGCTCTTCTCGCCACGCAGCGAGGCCTCGCTCTTGGCGACGTTGTGCACCTCGAAACCGGCCGACTCCGCGGCCTTCTTGGCCTCGTCGGCGCCCGGCCCCTGGGCCAGTGCCACGACAGCCCTGCCGGCCTCGTCGAGCCAGGAGCCTGCGAACACGGCCGGGTATTGCCGCTGCGCGTTGGTGGCGAACGCCGCCACCTGCTGCGCGACATCCGCACGGTGCAGGTACTCGTCGGGCGAGATCTTCAGATCGCGAGTCACCGCGGCCACCAGTTCGGCGGGCAGGTTCGGTGCCTGATCGGGCTCCGCCGTCGCCACTGCCGCCGTGGGGCCGAACAGCAGGATCGCCGCCGAGGCGGCGATCACTGTTTTTCGGATTCCGGTCTGTCGCGCAGCCGATCGGAGAGGACCTATACGTGGCAGGAGCATGTCCAGACTATATGGGCTCGAGCGCGGTATGCCTACTCATCGAGGAAAGCCGGTTGGTTCGATAGCCGATCAACCGGTCGCATGTCGGTCGCCACAATCTCTTCGGGCAGCTCACCCGGCGTTCGGGCGGGTGCGCACGGTGATGCCGCTGCCGAGCCCGCCGCCGGAAGAGGCGTCGATATCGGCCAGGATCGGCCGGATCGGAATGCCCAGCGAGGCCGTGCCGCCGTACTGCGCGAGCGCGATATTGGCCTCGTTGCAATTCGGTGCGTCCGCGGCGTTGGAACCACTGGTGATGCCGAGCGCCAGCGTGCCGGACACGATCGCGCCCCCGCTGTCGCCGCCGAGCGTGCACGCCGAGTTGGCGAAGCCGCGCACGATCTTGCTCTCGCCCTCCGCGGTGTACAGCTGGGTCTCCACCCGGTCGGCCACGACGAAGCCACAGGTGAAGGTGGACGACTGGCCCGACTTGCAGACCGGGGCGCCGGTGATCGGTTCGGCGGTGCCTGTGATGGACAGCGTGGTGCCGTTGGCGGCGCGCACCGAGGGCTGGTCCATGCCCGCTCGCACCGCGCGGTCATTCAGCTTGATCACCGAGTAGTCCAGCGCGGTCTGGCCACCGAGGGTCGCTCGCACGAAGGCGCCCAGTTCGGGGCTGGAAGGTATGTCTCGGACATCAGGCAAGTAGACCGTAGCCTCCTGGTTGCCCTTACTCAGATTCGGATCACAATGGCCCGCACTGATATTCAACGCATTGCCTGCCGCGTCGACGCTGTTGAATCCGAACGAGCAGACGTCGACGCCCTTCAGGGAGGTGTCCTTCAGCGAGATCGGAGCGCTGATGTAGGTGTCGCCGCCCATCGGCCGTCGCTCGACCGGACCTCCGCCGTTCGGTGACAGGATCACCTTGATGTTGGCGAGCAGGGTGGGCAGATTGAGCATGTGGCCCGCGGCTGTGTTAGCGACGCTGAGCACCAGCTGGCTGTTCAGGAAGTCGATGGCAACGGAGTTGATCCCCTGCGAAATCTCCCGCGGCAGGCCGGTGATCCACTGGTTCAGCTGGATCAGCGAGCCCTCCAGACTGTCCGCGGAAACCGGGGCCAGCCTGGTCTGGTAGCCATCGGCGGCGGCGACATGGGCGGCGTCCAGCGAGGTGACCGCGACAACCGGCTTGCCGTCGGCGCCGATCCAGGCACCCGCGTAGGCATCCGGTCGCTCCGAGCGGAAGTCGCGCGCGTAATCGCGCAACTGCTGGGCGCGCGCCGCGCGGTCCAGGTACTCCGTCGGGGTCATCTTCAGATCGCGCGCGATGGCCTGCACCAGTTCCGGTGGCAGGGTGTCCGCTTCGAGCTGCGCGGGAGCCTCGGGCGCCGCCGAGGCGGTTGCCGTACCGAACAAGGGAGCCAGGAGAACGGTCGAGGCGATGGCGACAGCTTTGACCGCGGCGCGACGCGCCACCAACTTGCGCATGAAGTCCCTTCGTCGGCACGCACGTGCCAGCTAAATCCGTGGCCACAGGCGGAATCCGTTGGCACACAGCCGTCGTCCAGCAACAGACCTGTTGTTCGAAATTCCTCCGACAACACCGGTCAGCGGATCACTCTAGGGCACAAACCCGGGAAGGACGCTACTAATCACCGACTACCAGGTATCCAGCCGGGGAAGGTCGGAATCGGCTGCATCGGCGGGTAGAAGGGGTTTGTCATGGTCGTCCGCGTCTGTGTGGGACGTGTAGTGGTGGTCGGCGCCGTGGTCGGCGGCTCGGTGGTCGGCGCCGGGGGCGTAGTGGTCTCCAGGGTTGTGGTTTCCGTGATCACCGGAGGCTCGGGCGACGGAGTGGTGACGGGCACCGTGGGGAACTCGACCGGCGGTGCGGGCGGAGTGAGGCTCACCGACGACTGCTCGGACTTGGCGTCGCGTAGTGGCGGCACCGGTGTGTCACCGTCGTCGCGGAACAGCGCGGCCACCGCGATACCGCCTAGCATGAGCCCGATCGCCGCGGCCGCGGCGATCAGTAGCGGCGTTCGTTTGCGGTCCTTCGCGGGAGTGGTTGCCGGTATGGGCTTTTCGGGTGCGGACGGTTCGGTCGCCGCGACCGGCGCCGCGATCGGAATGGCCGCGGAGTATGCCTGTGGCTGGGCGGGGGGAATCGCCGGGATGACGATAGTGTCCAACAGCGAGTTCTCGGCGGTGGACGGGTCCGGCGGGGTAGCACCCGCCGGCGTCGCCAGCACAGCCGCCAACGCCGCCCGCGCCGCGTCGTAGGCGAACGAGCCGCCGTTCGCGCCGGTTCCGGCGCTGGGCAGGTCGCCCTCGCTGACCAGCAACACCGAGCGGAGACCGAGATAGTCCAGTGCCTCGCGCAGCGAGCGAACATGCTCGGCGGGCCAGTCCCCAGGATGCGTCGCGTAGAACTCCGCAGGACCGTTGAGATGCTCAGCGGCCAGATTGATCAGGCAGAACAAAGCGGTCGCGACCAGATCCTCGGCGCGATAGGCCTCGCCGTCGTCGACCGAGATGCCCGCGGGATCGCCGACGGCGGGGACGAAGCCGGTGATCGAATGGGAATGCCCCGCGGGTACCGGTCCGCCGAGCACGGCGTCACCGTCCTCGGACATATGCAAGGCCGACTCGCGGACGATGTACTGCGGCTCCTCGTCGCCATCGGTGACGATTACCGCCGTGCACTCGTCCTCGGCGATGCGCAGGCCCACCCCAGTGGCCATCCTCAGTACCTCGCTTCGGCTTTCCCGTCCAGCGGTCACGGAACCGCAAAGGTTACACCAGCAGTGAACCGTGTCCCATGGCGCGCAGCATCGACAACAATTCCGAACGTGAGCCGGCACCGATTCGGCGTCGGATGCGGGCGACATGGTGCTCGACCGTCTTGGCCGAAATGTACAGCCGAGCCCCGATCTCCCGGTAGGTCAGTCCGAGCAGCACCAATTCCGCCACTTCGCGTTCGCGTTCGCTGAGGATTGCGGCCGCTGCCTGCGCAGGAGCCGCTGGCGTTGCCTGCCCCCCTTCGCGTGCGGCGGGCGCGGACGACCGGGCCTGCGGTTCCTGCGGACGGGCGTCGGTTCGGACCGTGCGTGCCAGTTTGAGCAGTGCGGTCGCTGTCGCGGAGTCGGGCGCGGCGAGTGCCGCCTCGCTGGCCAGCCGAGCGCCGTCCCAGGTCATGCCGATCGCGGTGAGCGCGGCGACGGCGGCATGAACCGGCGCGGCGGCGACCTGACCGCGCAGCACCAGCACCCAGGTGCGGCCCGCGTCCGCGAGCACCGCGGCGTGCCGGTCGCCTGCCTCGGCCGCCGCCTTCAGCGCATGCGCGTGCGGCAGCAACTCCTCGGGGCTTTCGTGGGCGATCGCGGCCTGCACGCCGTACCAGTGGAAGGCGTTGGACCAGGCCGGTGGCTCGTCCAGGCGGCGAAGCAGTGCCAGCGCGGTATCTACCAGCGGCGCGATGCGGCGCTCGTCGCGCAGACGGATGCCCGCCAGCCACAGCTCGCCGATCGGCAGCACCGAAAGCAGATCTGCCTGCACATCGTCGAACAATGGATAGGCCGCCTGCCACGCGCGGGTCAGCGCGGTGTGGTCGCCGCTGCGTCGGGCGAGGCCCACCACCACGCCGTGTGCGAGCAGCCGGTCGCGGACGTCGAGGGAGTCGTAGTCCAGTTCGGCCACAATGGCAGCGGCGGCGCGCTCGTCGCCGCCGAGCATCGCCGTCCATGCCGAAAGCACGTCGAGCTGATGGCAACGCAATCCGCTGGCCGCGGCGCGCCGCAACGCGTCTCCGGCTCGGCGCGGCTCACCGGTGCCGAGGGAGAGCAGCGTGGCGATCGACACCGCCGTGCACGGCAGGAAGCGGTCGACACCAGCGTCGGCGTGCGCGGCCTGCACCAGTGCGGATACCGCTGCGGCCGTGCCGTTCGCACGCTCGTCGATAGAGTCGGCCAGTGCGGTCGCGATCAGCCTGGCGTGCGCGTCGGCGGTGGGTGGCCACCGCGTCGATGACGCGGACAACTCCGCAGCCCCCGCCGCGTCACCCGACAGATACAGCACGGTGGCGCCGACCGCCCAGTCCAGGCCCACCCGGTGCGCACCGAGCCAGGAGTACAACTGCGCCGCGCGGCCGACCATGCCACGACGGGTCAGCACCGCAGCACAGATCCGCACGGCGGTAGCGAGCTCCGCGCTGGTGCCGCCCGGCCGCGCGAGCATCGGTTCGGCCAGGCGCATGGCCGTCGCACCGTCGCCGGTGCGCGCGGCCGCCTCTGCCCAGCGCAGCGCGATCGAAGCGAGGTCGGCGCCGCTCGCCGCCGCGGCAGCGTAGTAACGGACCGCCTCACGACCGGCCTTCTCCGCCGCGGCGATCAAGAATTCGGCGAGGCGCGGGTCACGGACGCCGGATTCGGCGAGCTGCAGGGCGGTGTGGTCGCGCAGCAGGCCGGCGTCCAGCCTGGCGTCGAGCAACCTGCGCTGCACCGCGACGAACCTGCGATCGCCGAGCAGCGTGCGTAGCGGGCCGACGGCCGGTTCGAGCAGCAGGTCGGCATCCGTCACCAGCGCGCACGCTCTGGCACGGTCGATGAGATCCTGGGCGGCCGCGGGCTCCACGTCGAGTACTTCGGCGAGCTCGCTGGAGTCGAGTCCCGTCCCGGTGGTGGCGACAACGAGGGTTTCCAGCAGGTCGGGCTCGAGGTCGTCCAGCAGTGCGCGAGCCCATGCGGTGACGGCGGTGTCGACGACGCCGATGCCCGCGTCCAGCCGAGCCGAGCAGGCGGCGGTCAGCGCGGCAACCACGCCACCACGGATACCCGCGGTCTGCAAGTGGATGTGCTGGGCGACCTGGCGCGGAACCATCATGCCGAGTTCCCTGGCGAACGGCGCCATGTCGGCGACGCCGAGCGGGCGCAGATCGACGACGCGGCCGCGGCGCGCGGCCGCGTCGACGAGCATCCGCAACCGCGGGTCGTGTGGGCGCGGCTGCGCCGCCACGACCACCGTGTAGCGGCCGGATTCGATCACGGAGCAGAGATATTCGAGGTCGAAGCGGCCAAGGGTATGCGCGTTGTCGATGATCAAGGCCGGTCGCGTGGCGGCGGCGGTCGCGCTGTGCGTCTGTGCCATCGCGGACGAACCGTTGCACGCGTGCGCGTGCTGAAGTGCGGCGGTGTCGTCCCGCAGCGGGACGCCATCGGCGCGCAGGCGGGCCCGGATCTCCGTGAGCAGTGTGGACTTACCGGTTTGCGAGCGGCCGCGGATGAGATAGACCAGCGGCTGCCGGTCGGTGGAGTCCAGCTCCCGGAAGATCTCACGCGCGCACGGCAGGGTGTCGAGGGCGGTATCAGCCACCTGAGCCCCCGAAAATCTGGCCGGGAGCGCGTAGCACGGTGCCGACGGTGTCGCCGACGCCGTCGATGGTGTCGTTCAGTACCCCGGTCGGCAGGCTCGGCGCCGGACGCTGCGGCAGCGGCGCGGGCTGGGTTATGCCGGGTGCCGGTGCCGGTGCCGGTGCCGGTGCCAGTGCCGGGGGTGGGGACGGCTGTGGTTGCGGAGCCGGTTGCGACGCACCCGGCTCCGCGGACGCAGGCCGGCCAGGGGCCTGCTCGCTGTTCACTACGGCGACCGTGGTGCCCTGGGCCGCGGACGAGGGGGAACCGGCCTCGGTTGCCTCGGCTTTCGGTCGACCCGCCGAGGTTGTCGTGTCCGGTGCCGCGACGCCCGCTACGGGTACGAACGGTTCGCCCGGCCGCACGACGGTCGTCGCGGCGATCTCCGCCGCACTACCGGTCGTGGGCTGCTCCGTCGAGGCGGGATGGTTCGAGCTGGACTGGATGCCGGTACCGATGGCGACGGTGCCGGTGGCCAGCAGGCCGATGGCGACCGCCGCGCCGGCGACGATGGCGGCGCGCTGCTTGCCGGTGAGCGCACGGCGGCGCGACGGGCGTCCGTCGGGCAGGGGCGGAAGGCCCAGCGCGGGAAGCGCTGTGGTCGGTGGCGCGATCTCGGCGACCGGGGCGGCCACGGGCAGGTATTCCGCCTCGGCGGCGAGCAGGTCGGTGGCCAGCAACGCGGCGCCGCGCGCACCGGTGTGCTCCGGCTCGGGGGCGGCAACCACCGGCAGGCCGAACTCGGACGAGATCAGCTCCGTGACCAAGGGGATCGCACCGCCGCCACCGGTGAGTAGGACGCGGCCGATGTCTCCGATGTCGAGCCCCGCCCGGTGCACCGCGTCGCGAATCAGGTCGATCGAGCTCAGTAGTGGCCCGCGTAGGAGGTCTTCCAGTTCGCCGCGCACCAGCCGCACGTTGCTTCCGTGTGGATCGGCCGGATCCAGCCGCACCGGAACAACCGTCGCGGTATTGATGGACAGCTCTTCCTTCGCATTTCTGCAGCGCTCGCGCAAAGCCGATAATTCCCGTTCCACCAAGGGGTCGAACGGATCGAAATCATTGACGAGCACGGCGTTTGCCAGGACATAGCGCATGGTCAACAGATCGAATTGCGCTCCGGCGATGTCCGTGCTGCGCAGTGGTGTACCGAGAAGGCTCGCGTGATCCCCGGTGCGCACCACCGAGACGGTCAGCCCGGATCCACCGAGGTCGTAGACCACCACCGCGCCGTCCGCGAGCGGACCGTGTGCGGCGTCGAGCCAGCGAACCGCGGCGGTCGGTTCGGGAACGAGCGTCACCTCATCCAGTCCGGCCTGGTCGAGGGCGGCGCGCTGGATGTCGACGGTGTGCCGCGACCACGAGGCCGGATGGCAGGCGACCACGGTCTCGGCGACGTAGCGGCCTGCCTCCCAGGTGATTTCCTCGAGCAGGCATCCGATCGCGGTGGCGACCAAGTCGGCCGCGGAATGCGCCGAGCCGTCCTCGGCGAGCATGTCCACCGGGTCGCCGACCCTGGCGAGGAAGCCCTCCAGCAGCACGTCGCTGGAATGGCGACCGGTGGCGCGTGGGCCCGCTCCGAAAGTGGGCGCCGCGTCGGGAGACAGCCGCAACACGCTCGGGTGGGTGAGTACCGCACCGCCGCCCGAGAGAATGGTGTCGTCGTCGCTGCCATCCTCCGCTGCCGCCACGGCGACCGAATTCGACGCGCCGACCGTGATGCCGAGCGCCAAGCGCTGTGTCATTCGAAAACCCCGTTCGGAAACCGTCTGATCCGGTGTCACTGCTGTCCAGTCCGATGGTGCGCAGGTCGGTGTTGTCACGCCGACGCAACTGCTCTGTCGGTTGCTGACACTCCGCCGTTACCGGGCGGGGAAAGTTTCGGGATATTCCCCTATTCCTGCGGCCGCCCCTAACGGGTGCGGGGGAACCGGGTGTAGGGGTTCGCCCCGTTTCGGAGTAACGGGCGGTGTCCCTAGCGTGAAATTCATTCCAACGACTGCGGATCATGAGGTCCGCCGGATCTCAGGAGATGTTTCTGATGACACCCAACGCGATTCTGGAGTTCATCCTCGATCTGTTGCGGAACCACGAGGCCGCAGTCGGCTACTGCGCGAACCCGACTCAGGCGCTCGCCGCGGCGGGCCTTTCCGCGGTAACCCCGGAGGACATCGCGGCCTGTGCCCCGATGGTCGCCGAGTCGGCATTGGTATCGGGCGGTTCCCAGCTGCAGGCGATCGTGGCAGCAGGTGCGCAGACGGGTGCGGTTGCCGCGGTGAACGCGGCAGGCACTGTGGGCGCGGCCGCCGCGGCGGACGCCGGGCTGGACCTCGGCGCCGACCTCGGTGTCGATCTCGGCGCGGGCGCGGGCGCGGGTCTCGGTGTCGACCTCGGCGCCGGTCTGAACACAGCGATCGACACCGGCCTGCAGGTCGGCGCAGACCTCGGCGCCGGGCTGACGGCGGGTCTCGACACCATGGTGAACGCCGGAGCGGACCTGTCCGCCGCCGTAGGGGGCTTGCTCGGAGCAGGCGCCCAGTTGATCACCGGCATCGGTGCGGATACCGACCTCGGCGCCGAGCTGTCCACCGGCTTGCAGGGCGTGGCGAACATCGGAACCGGACTCGAGACGGGCCTGTCCACCGGGATCGACGCGGCACTGGACGCCGGCGCGGATCTCGGCGCCGGATTGTCCACAGGCATCGACGGGGCGGTGGATGCTACCGCAGGGTTGACGACGGTGCTCGGCGTGGGTTTGCAGGGTGTTGTGGATGCGGCGACGGGTTTGACCGCTGGTCTGGACACAGTGCTGGGATCCGGTGCTGACCTGGCCGCGGGATTGCAGGGTGTTGTGGATGCGGCGACCGGTTCGACTGCTGGTCTGGACACGGCGTTGGGTGCTGGTGCGCAGGCCGGTGCCGGTCTGGAAGGTGCCATCGGCGCGGCAACTGGTTTGACGACCGGTGTGGATGTGGCACTCGGTGCTGGTGCGCAGGCCGGCGCCGATCTGGGTGCCGGTCTGGAGGGAGCTGTGGAGGGAACAGGCGGCTTGACCTCAGGTCTCGACGCAGCGCTTGGTGCGGGCGCTGGCCTCGCAGCCGGACTGTCGACCGGATTGCAAGGAGCGGGTGAAGCCGGAGCGCAGGTGGGTGCCGGACTCGAGACCGGCCTTTCGACCGGTCTCGGCAGTGCGCTCGACGCCACCGGCCAGGCCGCGACCGGGCTGACCGGCGGAATCGACGGTGCGGCGCAGGGTGCGGGCGATCTGACCACCGGACTCGTCGGCAGTATTTCCTCGGCTGTCGGTGGGGCCGCGAACCTCGGCACACAGGCGACGGCGGGCCTGGAGACCGGTCTCGCGACGGGGCTCGGTGCGGCCCTCGGCGCGGGCGCTGATCTAGGCGTCGGTCTGTCCACCGGCTTGGACGGCACACTGGACACCGGAGCGCAGGTCGGCTCGGGCCTGGAGACTGGAGTCGGTGCGGTGCTCAGTGGGGGCGCCGACACCACGACCGGTCTGGAAACCGGGGTGTCCAGCGGGTTCGGGGCGGGACTGTCCACCGGTTTGGATGGCGCGGTGCAGGCAGGTACCGGCCTCGCGGCCGGGCCCACCGGTGCGATCGACGCGGGTGCCCAGGCTGCGGCCGGCCTCGGCTCGAGCCTGTCGACCGGACTCGAGGCGGGTGCCGGGCTCGGAACCAGCCTGACCACGGGGATCGACGGTGCGATCGGTGCGGGTGCGCACGCCGGTGCCGGCCTGGAGACCGGCTTGTCGTCGACGGTGGGTGGAGCCTTCGGTGCGGGTGCTGACGCGACGACCGGTTGGGAAACTGGTCTCGGAGCCGCGGGCAATGCCGGTGCGGGCCTGTCGAGCGGTTTCGAAGGCCCGGCGAGCGCGGGGGCACAGCTGGGATCGAGCCTGGACAGTGGCATCGGCGCGCACGGGACAAGCGGTCTGGAGAGCGGCCTGTCCACGGGCCTGGGCGCCACGGCAGATCTCGGCGGCGGGCTGAGTTCGACCTTCGGCGGCGCGGTGGACACCGGCGCCGGTCTCGGCGGATCGGTGGGCGACACCACGCAGGGCGCGGTCGACACCGGGGCGGTGGGTCTCGGCGGCAGCGTCGGATCGACCGCGCACACTTGGTCCTCGATGGACGTGTCGAGCGCCTTCGGGTCGGGTCTGGACAGCGCGACAGGTGCGCAGACCGACACGGGTCTGTTCACGGACACGCACGCGGGTGCCGATCTCACCGGTTCGGCAGGCGCCGACCTCACCGGCGACGCCTTCCTGCACTGACAGTTGCCCTGCGCTACGGAAAGAGGTCGATGCCGCGATGGGGACGCCCGCGCCGAACGCCACGCCACCGGCGGTACCGCTGCTTTCGGTACTCGATGAAACCATCGCGGCCGCGCGTGCCGCGGGCCGCAACGACCTGGTCGGCCGCCTGGAGGTGGCGGCCGACCGGGTCCGCGACCCGCGCAGGCGAATCGTTGTCGCCGGGCTTCTGGACCAAGGCAAGAGCCGCTTCGTCAACGCGCTGCTGAACCTCGACATCTGCCCGGTCGGGGACGACGCGACCACCGCGGTGCCGATGTTGCTGTCGTACGGCCCCGAGCCGAGGGCGGAATTGGTGCTCGCGGCGCACGGTGACTCCAGCGGTGCGGAGACCAGGGTTGTAGTGCCGATCGAGGAGATCGGCAGGATCGACGCGCGTTCCCCGCTCGCTCAGGGTCGGCGCATCGTGCGCTGGGAGGTCCAGGTGCCCAATGTGCTGTTGGCCGATGGGATCGTGCTGATCGACACTCCGGGTGTCGGCGCGCACGGGAGTTCCTATGCCGCGAACGTGCTCGGCTTGGTGCCCGCGGCCGATGCGGTGCTGGTGCTCTCCGACGCGTCCACCGAACTCACCGAGCCGGAACTCGCCTTTCTCCGGCAGGTGCGGGAGCTGTGTCCGACGGTCGCGTTGTTGCTCACGAAGACCGACCTGTACCCGCACTGGCGTCAGGTGCACGAGGCCGACCGGTGTCATCTCGAGCGGGCCGGTCTCGATGTGCCCATGATTGCCGTCTCGTCGCTGCTGCGCAGCCACGCGCTGCGTTTGCAGGACCCGCAGCTGGGCATGGAATCCGGTTTCGGCGTGCTCTATCAATTTCTGCGCGACCAGGTTGTCGCCCGCGATCAGCTCGCGACGCGTGCTGCAGTGGCCCGCGACATCCGTTCCGCGGCGGAACATCTGGCGCTTGCGCTGGGCAGTGAGCTGGTCGCGGTGCGTGATCCGGCGCAGGGCGCGGCGGCCGTTCGCGAATTGCAGTCCGCCCGCGCCGCGGCCGAGGAACTCCACCGCCGCACCGCGGCGTGGCAGCAGACCCTTGCCGACGGCATCACCGACCTGGCCGGTGATGTCGACCACGATCTGCGGGACCGGCTGCGCACCATCGCACGAACCACCGAGGAGTGGATCGACGAGCACGATCCTGGCCGGCACTGGGAACGCATCGCCGAACACCTCACCGGAACCATCGACACCGCGCTCGGCGACAACCTGTTGTGGACCCATACGCGGGCGCTCTACCTGGCCGAGCGGGTCGCGGAGCATTTCTCTGAGATCGGCGCCGTCGACCTGCCGGATGTGCGTCCCGGACCGCAGGCCGATACCGGCCACACCAATTCCGGCACGCTCGCCGACCTGGAGCCCGACATCGGCTTCGGCAGCAAGCTGCTCGTCGGCATGCGCGGCTCCTACGGCGGTGTGCTCATGGTCGGGCTGGCCAGTACGTTCGCCGGGCTCGCGCTACTCAACCCGATCTCGATCGGCGCGGGAGTCCTGGTCGGCGGCAAGGCCTTCCGTGACGACAAGCAGGCCAGGCTGGCCAAGCGCCGAAACGAGGCGAAGGCGGCGGTGCGCAGGTTCGTCGACGACGTGGCGTTCCAGGCGGGTAAAGAGTCGAAGGACCGGTTGCACCGCATCCACCGCGCGCTGCGCGACCATTACGCTGGTGTCGCACAGCGGAGCCTGCGCTCGCTCGATGACTCGCTGCGTGCGGCGCAGGAAGCGGCGACAATGGCCACCACTCGACGTGCCGAACGTGCGGCGCTGCTCGAACAGCAGCTGCGCGTGGTCGCCGAGCTGCGCCGATATGCCGATGTCATGCAGGCCGCACTACCGACCGGACCCGCCGGTACGGTAGCCCCGTGACACGTGAAGGTGGCGCGGCGCCAGGGATCGTCGCCGAGGCGCATCGGCTGGTCGGCGCGGCGCGGGCGGCGCTGGCGAGCGAACCGCGACCTCGGGCACTGCTGGTCGACTGCGCCCGCAGATTGGACCAGCCGCTGCGCGTAGCACTGGCCGGCTCGCTCAAAGCGGGCAAGTCGACTCTGCTGAATTCCCTTGTCGGGCAGGACATAGCCCCGACCGATGCGACCGAGTGCACCAGGGTGGTCACCTGGTACCGGTACGGTTCCACACCGAGCGTGACGGCGTACGCCCACGACGGCGCTCGCGCGAACGTGGTGGTCCGGCGCGGCAGCGGAGCGCACGGTCTGACCTTCGACTTGGATCGGCTGCACTGGGACGCGCCGGCACCGCGTGAGGTCGACCACCTGGAGGTCGAGTGGCCCGCGGCGGCGCTCGCGCACACGACGATCATCGACACCCCGGGTACGTCGTCGCTGTCACGTGAGGTGTCGCGGCGCACCGCGCGGCTGTTGACGCCGGAGGAGGACGAGGAGCGGGTGCAGGAGAATCTCGCTGTTCCGGGCGCTGACGCGATCGTGTACTTGCTGCGCAGACTGGACGTCGCGGACGTGCGCTTCTTGGAGCAAGTCGGTGCCGGAAACGCCCAGGAGACATCGGGATTGCCCGGCCCGCTCGGCGTCGTCGGTGTGGTGTCGCGGGCGGATGAAATCGGCGCAGGACGGATCGATGCGTTGCATTCCGCGCGCGATGTCGCCATGCGTTTCGCCGCGGAACTCGAGCGAACGGGGCTGTGTCAGGCCGTGATTCCGGTTGCCGGACTGCTCGCGTTCGCCGCCGCAACGCTGCGCCAGCAGGAATTCGCGGCGTTCGAGGCACTGGCGTGTATTCCCGTCGACGACCTGAGCGCGGCGCTGCTGTCGGCGGATCGGTTCGCACGTGCCGACATTCCGCTTCCGGTGCGGCCGGAGCTGCGCGCGCAGCTCGCCGAGCGATTCGGCATGTTCGGTATTCGCATGGCGATCACGTTGATCCGACTCGGCGTGCGTGATTCGGTCAGGCTGGCCGCCGAATTGACCATCCGCAGTGGTGTCGACGAGTTACGGTCCGTGCTGGACGTGCAGTTCGGCCAACGCGCCGACCAGCTGAAGGCGCATTCCGCGCTCACGGCGCTGGCCAGGGTGCTCACCGCCTATCCCGGCACCCGAGCCGATAGTCTGCTGCCTCAGGTGCGCACCCTGCTCGCCGACGTCCACGGCTTCGCCGAGCTGCGTCTGCTCGGCCGACTGCGAACCGACGAATTGACCCTGCCCGCCACCGATCTCGCCGAACTTCACCGCATCATCGGCGGCACCGGTATCGCCCCTCATCTGCGCCTCGGCCTCCCGGTCGACGCGGCGCCCTCGGTGCAGCGCGCCCATGCGGTCGCCGCGGTCCGGAAGTGGCGTGCCCGCGCCCGCCATCCCCTCGCTGACCAGTTCACCGCCACCGCCTGCCTGACCGCTGCCCGCAGCGCGGAGGGAACCCTGAGCCTGCTGCCCGAGTAGGTAGGCGTTTCGTGCGGGCATCGGGCTATGCCGGGGCAATCAGATCGTGCCAGTGTTCCTGGTCCGCGATCTCTGTCAGGGCTGCGTGGTGTCGCCCGGTGCATGCTTCGAATCCCCATGGCCGCGCCGCGGCCTGTGCTCGCGGCTCGTGCCGGGTAGCGGTTCGAATCTGGCTTCTCCAGATGTCGCCGACCTGCGCTGAGCAGGATGTGAGCGGCACTTCCCGGTGTTCCGCATCAGCATCGGCGCTGCGAGGCAGCGAAAACGAACCGGGAACTCGACTTTTCGGACTCAGCCGGAAGCCGCCCCCCTGCAGCGATTCGTGCTTTTCGCGGCTAGCTGGATGCTGTAGTTCTCGATGATTGCCATCTATTAGCGAGTGATCTCCGCGAGCGAAGCCTATTAGTCGATTGAAGCGAGAAAGTCCATGGCTGGTGATATGCGTCACACGAATGCGTATTTCTGATTGCCAAAGTTGCGGCTCCGCGTTTATGTTCTAGGTGGGGGAGCTCCTCTTCTACCATTTATGCAAGACATGATGAAAGAGGCTGATGACATGACGATCGAATTCGCAGACATCGCACGTGACACCATTCTGTCGAACGTTCTCGGCACTGTCGATGACGCCAGTGGAACGTGTGACTGATTTCCCGCTCGAGTAGTGGTCTCGGGTAGGTCGTCTTTGTATCGTCCTACCCGGGCCTTTACTCGCGAAACTATGTAGGCGATTTCGAGCGAAGTGGCGGTATAACCATATACTCCGAGTTCGATCTTACGGTTTTGAGAGTTCTAGATAAATGGCTTGCCGAATATTATCCTACTCCAGGATATGTCGATCTTCGGCGATCCGCACGTGACTGGATGCGGTATCTGATTCCGCAGGTCGCGGTCATGTCGGCGGAACTCGGGGGGCGCATTACGAGACTGAACAGCGATTCTCTCCTGCCGGACATCACGTCTCTGGTGCTCTCCGGGAAGAGTGCTGTCTGGTCCCGGCTCGTCGAGCCTCGGATCGAGGCTGTTATCCGGGAGGCGATAGACCTGCATGACCGGGTTCAAGGCAAGGGTATGCAGGTCGAATACGTAGGTCCGGGGGTTGGAGACCCGCACTGCGGTGGTCGCTCGGCGACGCAGGTCGTCTTGGCCGACGCTGTCTACTATTTCAAGCCTGGCAGAACTTCGAAGCGCGCGTTCATGCAAGCCTGTTTACAGGCTACCGGTATGGACGAGTGTATGTATCTTCCGCCGGAAATCCCTTTGCTGGACGGCTATCTCCAAGAATCTATCGATTGCGCTGGGATGATGGTGTCGGATGTGGATTTCTGGCACAGAGCAGGGCAGTTCGCGGCGATTGCCGACTGTCTATCTGTGACAGACATTCATTATGAAAATGTCTCTTCCGTTCGCGGTGCGGTTGCGCTGATCGATGACGAGACCATTTTGACGGCGAGTCCGGCACCGCGGGTTCGAGGCATTCTCGCGACGCTACTTCTACAAGATCCATCGAATGCTGCCCACGGTGTGATCGCTGGGTTCATGGCCTCACGGAGCACGGGTAGGTCGAGGAACTTCCCCACCATTCAAGAGAGTCGACCGGGTGCCGAGTTGACCGTCCGATTCACCGCGTACGGGCAGCGACAGCAAACCTCGATCAGCCGCGAATACGGATCGATCTCCGATTCTCTGGACACCTTCCTCAGTGGACTCAGGTCCGGATATAGGAAGATCCGGGCCTGCCGATCACTCCTCGAAGAGGTGATTATTTCGCACGCTCCCGAACTCAGATCGCGAGTGATCATCGACGCCACCGCGAGCTATCGCCGATTGTCGGCGATGGTCTCGACGGCGCCACTCGACAGCTCGGCTCGAGACCTTGAAGACACGCTGGTCGACGAGCTGGTAGGGGTTCGACGCCCCTTCGTGCCGGCTGGGTTCATCCGATCTGAGGCCAACCAGCTGGCACGCGGGGATGTCCCGTTCTTTGTGATCGACACCACGTCCCACACTGTGTTCGACCAGTGGGGTCCGGTCGGCAAAGTAGTGCGGAGTCCCGCCGCGCGGTCGGCTGTGAGCATCGCCGGCGTCGATGAGGACTACATCGAGCAGCAATGCTCGGTCGTCAGCGAGCACGTCCATTCGCTCGAGTCGAACGAACAGGAGTAGCAGTGATCGGTGTGCAGGCGATCGGTGCAGTAGGCCGCTTGCGGGTCGCCGGCTTCACGTCGGCTTTCGGTAACGGCGCTACCGGGGTTGCGTTGCCGATTGTGCTGGCTTCCTCGTTCAGTGGATGGCAGGTCGGGGCGGTGCTGGCCGCGTTGGGGCTTGGGATGTCGTATTCGTTCGCCCGCGGCGGTGTCGAAGCCGACCGAGCCCACCGCGTCCGCCAGATGATCTTCTTCGACTGCGTCCGGGCCGCCGCGACGGCCGGAATTGCCATAGCCACACTGGTTCCCACGTCGAGTGGGTGGCTACTCGCCGCAGCATGTTCACTGGCGAACGGCATCAGCGTCGGTTTCTATCGTCCGGCGCTCTCCGCGTATTGGACCGACATCCTGGACCAGGACACCCGCCGATCGGGGTTGGCGTCCAACGCGCTGATCAACCGGACAGGATTGGCCGTCGGCGCGGCCACCGCGGGTGTCCTTGTCGCTGCTCAGGTTTCGATCTGGGTTCTGGTGGTCGACGCTGTCACCTTTGTCGCCGGCGCGGCCATCTGCGTCGGGCTGCCCGAGATCGAGGGACGAGCGGACAAGAAGATCGTCTATCCGGGGCAGCTGCGGATCCGGCGAGTGAAAGAGTTCGACCTGGTCGCGAACTGGAAACTCATCTACGCCACGGTGGCTACGTTGCCATGGCTTCGTTCGGTGATCTCGACCAGCATCGTGTCGTCCCTCTTCCTGGCCATGTGCCAGGTCGCGGCTCCGCTCGCGCTCGTCGAGCTCTACAGCCCCGGCCAGATCGGACTGATCCAGTCACTGCCGGTGCTGTTTCTGTTCGCCGGAAATCTTGTCGCTCGCTTCGTCGATCCCCCCGTGCCCGGCGCCTGGCTGGCTACGGGCCTGGTCACCAAGCCGCTGTCCTACGCTGCGATCGGATGCCATCTCCCTGCGCTGATTCCTTCAGCTCTGGCTTGCGGCTCCTCGTTCTCGGATTCCGTCAACGGTCCACGGTTGGCGAACACCATCGCGGAGGGTTTTCCCTCCGCGGATCGCGGCAAGGTCTTTGCCGCGCAGCAAGGTTCCGGGTCGCTGCTTTCGCCGGTCGGCCTGATTTCGGCTGGGGTACTGACGACCGCTGTCACGCCGCAGGTCATGCTGATGCTCTGCGCTGGGGTACTTGCCGTGCTGGCCATCATTCCGTGCATGAAATCCGGTTTCTGGCACTTTCGGACCAGCGGAGCAGCACAACCCGCGAACTCGTTTGCGTAGGCGAGCGAGGCCCGGCGCCGGATATCCGTGCACGCACCCTGTCCGACTACTGGCTCTATGCCAAGCTGTTCTCCTCGACCTGCCCGATCATGATCGGCGAGGACAACACCATCACCGGAGCGGTGATCGCGTTCCGAAGCCAAGACGACCCCGCAGACCTGTATGTCCAGGATGTCATGACCCATCCGCAGCACCGGCGACGCGGCATCGCACTAGCGCTTCTAGGCAGCGTGCGATCACAGGCCGAGAAGTGGGACTGCGAGCGCCTCTATCTGCGCTCCGAGCTCGACAACCAGGCAGCGCATTCCAGTTGGACCGCTCTCGGCTTCGTCAACGTGCCCGGCGACCACGAGATCAACGACATCTCGATCGTCACCGATTTCAAAGGGCCGGGCCGCAGCCGGGCCGTGTACGAATTGCCCCTTGCCTGAATGGCGGAGCCAGGAACGGGAGGCCAGGAGCCTTTGAGGCCCGCATTTCGCCGCCCACGACCTCTCGGGCTGCGCATGACAAATCAGGCAGCGAGAAGCCGAGCATGGCGGGTGCTGTTTCCGTCCGCGTAGGCACACACCGATCGACGGTGTTCGGCGACGTGGTGTATCGGCGGACCTGCTGGGTACGCGGCCGGTAAACGAGAGGAGGTCGCGATGAGTCAGCAGGATGTGGTGCACGCGTTGCTCGACCGGGCGGGCAAGAGATATGCCGTGGAAGCGGGCATCAAGCTGGACGACAAACCCGCTCCGCTGTTCCAGCTGCTCATGCTCGCCGTGTTGCTCAGCGCCCGGATCTCCGCCGATATCGCGGTGGCTGCCGCGCGGGAGCTGATCCATAGCGGCTACCGCACGCCGCGGCGGGTAGCCGACGCGGACTGGCAGGACCTGGTGGACGCGCTCGGCAGGGCGCACTATCGCCGTTACGACGAGAGCACTGCCACGAAGCTGCACGCCAGCGCCGCGCATGTGCTCGACCGGTACCACGGTGACCTGCGCAAACTCGGCGAGCAGGCGCGAAACGACCCCAAGCGCGCCGCCGAGCTGCTGCGCGAATTCCAGGGCATCGGGCCGACCGGGAGCGACATTTTCCTGCGCGAGGTCCAGGACATCTGGACCTGGGTTCGGCCGTATTTCGACGAACGCGCCCTCCGCGGCGCCAAACGTGTCCGGCTTCCGGATGATCCCGATCGGCTGGCCGATCTCGCACGCGACCACGCAGCGGATCTCGCCGCGGCGCTGGTGCGCGTGACTTTGGACGAGAAGATCGCCGACGACGTACTCGCCACCGAGCGGTGAGGTCGACCTTGGTAGGCCGTCAGACCAGAGTGACGGCGGAATTGCTCGGATCCACCAAAATCTTCGCGTGCTGCTCCGGATTGCCGAGGGCGGTGAAGGCGTGCTCCACACCGGCCAGACCGACGGTGCCGGTGATCAGCGGTGTCGGATCGACCTGTCCCTCGGCGAGCATGTGTAGGGTATCGCGGAACTCGCCGGGGTCGTAGCCGAGCACGAACCGCAGTTCTATTTCCTTGTTGATCGCCAACGCGGGCTGGAAACGGTCGGTTTCCATGCATACGCCGACCACGACGACCCGCGACAGCGGCGGCGCGGCGGTAAGAATCTGGTCGATGATCCCGGGTACACCTACGCATTCGAAGATCACCGGTCCGGCCGGTCCCGCGTTCAGCGCGTGCGCCAGCCGGAAGATGTACCACCACGGCAGGTTCGAGACGCGCCGCAGCCGTTCCATGGTGTCGAAGCCGAGGCCGAGGATGTCGGTGACGCCGTTGATCCGGCCCTTCGGTGCGGCCGTCCACGGTGACTCGGTGGCCGGGTCGACCACGACGTCGGCGCCGCACGCGGTCGCGAGTTCCCTTCGCCGCGGCGAGAATTCGCTGGCCACCACGGTACGCACGCCCGCGGCCTTCAGCATGCTGATCACCGCGAGGCCGATAGGACCACAGCCGATGACGAACGCGGTCTGGCCCTTCCCGACCTTGCCCCTGCGCACGGCGTGCCAGGCGACCGCCATCGGCTCGGTGAGTGCGGCGTGCTCGGCGGACAATCCGTTCGGCACCGGCATGGTCATCGATTCCTGGACCACCACCTGCTCGGCGTAGCCGCCGGGCGCCGCGGTCGACAGGCCGACCAGGTGTGGCTGCTTGCCGTGCCGCACGATCGGCAGGGCTACCACCGGGGTGCCCGCCTTCCATCGTTTGCGACAGCCCGGCCCGTAATCGAGTACCGCGCCGCTGAACTCGTGTCCGAGCACCACACTCTGATCCGACCGCATGAAGTGGTCGTACCCGGTGGCAGCGGCCAGATCCGCCATTTCGTCGGCATGTGTCCGGGCGTGCAGGTCGGAACCGCAGATGCCGCAGCGGGACACGCTGATCAATACCTGACCAGGGCCAGGGCTCGGCGTCGGCAGGTCGGTTATCTCGAACTTCGTGTCGGTGACGACGGCGGCCCTCATGGCGACTCCTCGGATCGGCGGCGCACGGCGGGCGCCTCGTGCGGTCACCCAGCCGCCACCCTAATGCGCGGTAACGGGCACGAGGGCGAAACGTAACGGGGCGCCGACGGCTCCGCGGGAGCGTCCACTGTGTTCCTGCTACGGCCGACGATCAATGGTCGTTCACGCCCTTGCTGGTTCCACGTTGGTCAGGTTGCCGTCGGTTTAGTGGTGGCCGAGCCCGGCGGTTCTCGGTAGCGCGACGCTCGTGCGGCTCGCGGAAGGTCGCGACGGCCAGTGGACTCGACCGGGCACCCATCCGGCCGCACTCGCTGAAGTCCTTCGGGTTGCGCGCCGCCCTGATTTCGGGTCGCGGGAATCAATCGCGGCGGTCGCTCGTTGAGCTGTACGGCAACATTGAGTGTGTGTGGCTCAAGTTTCAGTTGACTCCCGGTGTCCAATGGGTGCAAGATTGAGTCGACCACGCTCAGCGTTGCTGGGACCGTGCTCCGTGTGGTGCTTGGGGCGAGGTCTCGCGGCACCCACCAGGTGCCGTTGGGCGGCTCTTCGCCCGGCACCGACACAGATAAGTACGTCAACTAGGAGGAACCACCATGGCTCGTGCGGTCGGAATCGACCTCGGGACCACGAACTCGGTCGTCGCCGTTCTCGAAGGCGGCGAGCCGGTCGTCGTCGCCAACTCGGAAGGATCGCGCACCACCCCGTCGGTCGTCGCGTTCGCGAAGAACGGCGAGGTACTGGTCGGCCAGCCGGCCAAGAACCAGGCCGTCACCAACGTCGACCGCACCATCCGCTCGGTCAAGCGGCACATCGGCACCGACTGGTCCGTGGCCATCGACGACAAGAAGTACACCGCGCAGGAGATCAGCGCCCGCGTGCTGATGAAGCTGAAGCGTGACGCCGAGGCTTACCTCGGTGAGGAGATCACCGACGCGGTCATCACCGTCCCCGCGTACTTCGAGGACTCCCAGCGGCAGGCGACCAAGGAAGCCGGCCAGATCGCGGGCATGAACGTGCTGCGCATCGTCAACGAGCCCACCGCGGCCGCGCTCGCGTACGGCTTGGACAAGGGTGACAAGGAACAGACCATCCTGGTCTTCGACCTCGGTGGCGGCACCTTCGACGTCTCGCTGCTGGAGATCGGCGAGGGCGTCGTCGAGGTCCGCGCCACCTCCGGCGACAACCACCTCGGTGGTGACGACTGGGACGAGCGGGTCGTGCAGTGGCTGGTCGACAAGTTCAAGGGCAGCTCGGGCATCGACCTGACCAAGGACAAGATGGCGATGCAACGGCTGCGTGAGGCCGCCGAGAAGGCCAAGATCGAGCTGAGTTCCTCGCAGAGCACCTCGATCAACCTTCCCTACATCACCGTCGACGCGGACAAGAACCCTCTGTTCCTCGATGAGCAGCTGACCCGCGCCGAGTTCCAGAAGATCACCTCGGACCTGCTCGACCGCACCCGTGCGCCGTTCCAGTCCGTGATCAAGGACGCGGGCATCAAGGTGTCCGACATCGACCACGTCGTGCTCGTCGGTGGCTCCACCCGGATGCCCGCCGTTTCCGATCTGGTCAAGGAACTGACCGGCGGCAAGGAGCCCAACAAGGGCGTGAACCCGGACGAGGTCGTCGCCGTCGGCGCCGCCCTGCAGGCCGGTGTGCTCAAGGGCGAGGTGAAGGACGTCCTGTTGCTCGATGTGACCCCGCTGTCGCTGGGTATCGAGACCAAGGGTGGCGTGATGACCAAGCTCATCGAGCGCAACACCACGATCCCGACCAAGCGTTCGGAGACCTTCACCACGGCCGACGACAACCAGCCTTCGGTGCAGATCCAGGTGTTCCAGGGTGAACGCGAGATCGCCTCGCACAACAAGCTGCTCGGCTCCTTCGAGCTGACCGGCATCCCGCCCGCCCCGCGCGGCGTACCGCAGATCGAGGTCACCTTCGACATCGACGCCAACGGCATCGTGCACGTGACCGCGAAGGACAAGGGCACCGGCAAGGAGAACAGGATCAAGATCCAGGACGGCTCCGGTCTGTCCAAGGAGGAGATCGACCGGATGGTCAGGGACGCCGAGGCGCACGCCGCCGAGGACAAGGCCCGCCGCGAGGAGGCCGAGACCCGCAACCAGGCCGAGTCGCTGGTGCACCAGACCGAGAAGTTCATCAAGGACAACGAGGACAAGGTCCCCGCGGACGTGAAGTCCAAGGTCGAGGCGGCCATCGGTGAGGCGAACGAGGCGCTGAAGGGCACCGACATCGCCGCGGTCAAGGCGGCCGTCGAAAAGCTGGCGACCGAGTCGCAGGCGCTCGGCCAGGCGATCTACGAGGCATCGGCGGCGGATGCCGCCGCATCCGGCAACGGTGCGTCGAGTTCCGCGGACGATGACCAGGTCGTGGACGCCGAGGTCGTGGACGAGCCGGTCGACACGGAGAAGAAGTGACACAGGGCAACTCCGAACAGGAGCCGATCACCTTCGTCGACAACCGGAAGGTCGACCCGGAGACCGGCGAGATCCGCGAGCAGGCCGCGGACAACGGCGCCGCGGCGGAACCCGCCCCCGCCGCCGCGGCGGAACCCGCCCCCGCCGCTGCGGCGGAACCCGGCCCCGCCGCTGCGGCGGAACCCGGCCCCGCCGCGGGCAACGGTGCGCCCCAGACCGAGACGCTCGCCGACACCATCGGCGGCGAGCTCGCCGAGCGCACCGCCGATCTGCAGCGGCTGACCGCGGAGTACGCCAACTACCGGCGCCGCGTCGAGCGCGACCGCAAGGCTGCCACCGACGCCGCGAAGGCATCGGTGGTCACCGAACTGCTCGGCGTACTCGACGATCTCGACCGGGCTCGGGCGCATGGGGACCTGGAGTCCGGGCCGCTGAGGTCGGTGGCCGACAAGCTGGCGGCCGCGCTGCAGAAGCAGGGCCTCGAGGAGTTCGGTTCGGAGGGTGAGCCTTTCGACCCGACCCTGCACGAGGCCGTGCAGCACGAGGGCTCTGGGCATGACCCGGTGATCGGCATAGTTATGCGCAAGGGCTATCGGTTCGGCGATCGGGTGCTTCGGCACGCGCTCGTCGGGGTAACCGATGGCGTAGCCGATCTGGCGGAGACCGCCGATCGGCCGACGGAAGAGGCATCGGACGTTGATGCCGACACGAGCGACCGATAAGAACGCGAGAGGAGGAGATGCTCGGTGAGCCAACGGGAGTGGATCGAAAAGGACTTCTACAAGGAGCTGGGTGTTTCCTCCGCCGCCTCGCAGGATGAGATCAAGAAGGCGTACCGCAAGCTCGCGCGCGACTTGCACCCGGACGCCAATCCTGGCGACACCAAGGCCGAGGAGCGGTTCAAGACCGTCAGCGAGGCGCATGCCGTGCTGTCGGATCCGGCCAAGCGCAAGGAGTACGACGACACCCGCAAGCTCTTCGCGGGCGGCGGTGGTTACGGTCGCGGCGGATTCACTCCCGGCGCCGGCGGCGGCTTCTCGCAGGAATTCAACATCGGGGACATTTTCGGCGGCGCGAACGCGGGCGACGGTGGCCTCGGTGACCTGTTCGGTGGTCTGTTCAACCGGGGCGGCACGCGGACCGCGAGCCGCCCGCGGCGCGGCGCCGACGTGGAGACCGAGACAACGCTCGGTTTCCGCGAAGCGGCACAGGGCGTCACGGTTCCGCTGCGGATGACAAGCCCGTCGCCGTGCACTACGTGTCACGGCAGCGGCGCAAAACCGGGGACCAGTCCACGAGTCTGCCCCCTCTGCAACGGAACCGGCGTCGTCAGCCGCAACCAGGGGGCGTTCGGCTTCAGCGAGCCGTGCGACGATTGCCGTGGGACCGGCTCGATCATCGACGACCCCTGCACCGACTGCCGCGGCAGCGGGATCCAGAACCGCACGCGCACCATTACGGTGCGGATTCCCCCGGGAGTCAGTGACGGGCAGCGGATCCGGTTGGCCGGCCAAGGTGAGGCGGGGCTGCGCGGTGCGCCGTCGGGTGACCTGTATGTCACTGTGCACGTCAGCCAGGACAAGGTCTTCGGCCGCAACGGCGACGACCTGACCCTGGTGCTTCCGGTCAGTTACAGTGAATTGGTCTTGGGCACAACGGTTTCCGTGCCAACGCTGGAGGGCCGGGTCGGCGTGAAGGTGCCTCCTGGTACTGTCGACGGCCGCATCCTGCGGGTGCGTGGCCGTGGCGTACTCAAGCGCGGCGGCGGTGCCGGTGACCTTTTGGTCACCGTCAAGGTCGCGGTGCCACAGAAGCTGGACAGCGATGCCATCGATGCGCTGAAGCGCTACCAGGAGGCGGAGAAGGCGAGCGGATTCGACCCACGTGCGGGATGGGCGGGTGCGTGATGTCGTCGGATCCGAAGAACGCGTCCGCCGGTTCGCGTGCCGAGTTCTTCATGATCTCGGTGGCGGCCCAACTCGCGGGCATGCACGCGCAGACACTGCGCACGTATGACCGACTGGGACTGGTGACGCCGCAACGCACTTCGGGCGGTGGGCGCCGCTACTCGGCACGGGATGTGGAGCTGCTGCGCGAGGTGCAGCGGCTGTCCCAGGACGAGGGTGTCAACCTGGCGGGCATCAAACGCATCATCGAACTGACCAATCAGGTGGAGGAACTGCGCCAGCATGTCGCCGAACTGTCGGCAGAGCTGGAGCGGCTGCGGGCGGGCTACCGGCCCGATCTCTCGCCGCCGCAACGCAGCACGGCGTTGGTTGTCTGGAAGCCGCGCAACCGGCGCTGACGACGTCGGCACACCGATGGGCCTCCGGCCACGGGTCGCGAACCGCGATTCGGCGCCGGGGGCCCGCTGTCGTTTCCGGACGCTGGTGCTCACTTCAGCGTTAGCCGACAGTAAACCAGAACATGTTCCGGGGAAGTTGTTCGAGTCAAGCCATTTCGGTGTCGAGCCCACCGGTTGATTCGGCCATCGATCGGTCGGCGGTGTCCTTGTCGTTTACTCGTTCTGATCTCCGTTCACCCATCACGCATGTTGCCCCAAGGTCGCTGCAACAGACCGACCGGGATGAAATTTTCCAAGCCACCCTTGTGGATTCGGCGAGTGCACGACTGATTTTTCGCCAGATCGACCGTCTTCCAGTCGGTTTCTCTGGCGTGTCTTGTTTCCTGTCCTCGTTTCGACGGAATTACATACGAGAAATTCGAGCGGATGACTCCGTTGCTGGCAAACCTCGCCTACACTTCGTTACCATCGACTGCTGTCGAGTGTCCCGCAGCACCGCACTCGCCGGCACGGTTTGTGTTCGAGTGCGAAATGGGGTTGTGAAACAAATGGATTCGCGCACTGTCGCTTTGATCAGAACAACTTTCAAGGCGGTTGCTGCGGAGGAAGGGGGGTCGGAGAAACTGGCGAGATCGTTTTACGCGATCTTGTTCACGGACTACCCGCAGGTCCGCGATTTCTTTCCGGCCGCCATGGACGCGCAGCGCGATCGCCTCGTCAAGGCGATCGCGTACGCTCTCGACCGGCTGGAGGAGCCGAACAAGCTGCTTCCCTTCCTCGCCCAATTGGGCAGGGATCACCGCAAATACGGCGTACAAGCCGAGCACTACCTCGCGGTGGCCACCTCGCTGAAGACCGCTGTGCAGATATTCGCGGGCACTGAGATGTGGACCGACGAGGTCGACCAGGCGTGGGACGAGGGCCTGAAGATCATCGCCGACACCATGATCGGTGCGGCGGAGAAGGAGACGACCCCGCCCATCTGGACCGGCACCGTGATCGAGCGCCGGGAAGTGCTGCGCAACCTGACCATCGTCCGGCTGCAACTCGACCAGCCCATGCAATACTCCGTCGGCCAATACGTGAGCGTGCAGATTCCGTCGCGGCCACGCATGTGGCGCTATCTCTCGCCCGCCGTGCCCGCCGACACCGATGGCGAGATCGAATTCCACGTCCGCGGCGTGCTGGGTGGCTGGGTCAGCTCGGCCATCGTCGGCCAGACCGCTGTCGGCGACCAGTGGCTACTCGGCTCGCCGCTCGGCGGCCTCGGTGTACCGCGCAACCTCAAGCGCAAGATGCTGATGATCGGCTGCGGCACCGGCCTCGCACCGCTACGCGCACAGCTCATGGCGATGGCGCAGCGACGTGTCAACCCGAAGGTTCACCTGTTCGTCGGCGGCCACAACCCATGCGATCTCTACGACCTGGAGACGCTGAACGACCTGGCGGTGGCCAACCGCTGGCTCACCGTGACGCCGGTCACCGAGCACGACGAAAACCCTTGGTGGTATACCGAACCCGACGGACCCCAACCACTTCGGCCCGGCTTGGAACCTCGGGTCACCGGTCAGATCGGCAAGGTTGTCGCGAGCTTCGGGGCATGGGCCGACCGGGATGTGCAGATCGCCGGTTCGCCGTCGATGGTGCAGACCACGAAGTTCCGGCTGATGGCGGCCGGGATACCCGCGAAGAATATCCGCCACGACCCGCTGTTCTGAATTGTTGACCGCGAACGCGCTCGTAAGACTCGCGCTGTGCGAGGTTGCGTGTTGCTCTGACGTGCGGGCTCGGTCCGCGGGATTTCTGGTGCGTCCGACCCGGGGCTGTGCCGTACGGTTCCTGCCTGATGAGCCGGACGACTTCCCTCGGCGGCGCGAGGCTCGCGAAGCATGCCGCGCCCGGGCGCGGCAAACCGAACACAGCTCAGATTCCCTCGAATTGGATTTGCTCAGCAGGAGTCCCGGTTTCGAGCAGTCGGTCGAGGGTGGTCTGGACCATGGCGGGTGAGCCGCAGACCAGCACCTGGTGATTCAGGAACGCGCCATGCGACCCGAGGACGTCGGCGAGCGTGCCGTGCAGCATGTCGTCCGGTGGGAAACCGATGTCGACGCGGGACTGCTCGTACCACTCGTCCACCCAGCCGGGATCCTCCAGACTTTCCACCACGGGAATCACAGTGAGCCATGGCAATTCACCGGCCAGTAGGGACAGCATGTCCGCGGCGTAGAGGTCGCGCGGCGACCGCCCGCCGATGAACAGGTAGGTGGGCGGCGGGTCCGGCTTGCGGGCCAGGTCGAGGATCTGCGCGCGCATCGGCGCCAATCCCGTGCCGCCCGCGATCATCACCACCTCGTCGCCGTCCGGGTCGACCGTGAACGCGCCGAGCGGAGCACCGATCCGCCACGCGTCGCCCGGCTGGGTGTCGGCAACGATCGCGCCGCTGCACCATCCGCCCGGCACGGTGCGCACATGGAACTCCAGCTTGCCGTCCAGCGAGGGCGGCAAGGCGGGCGAGAGCCTGCGCCGCACGCCGGGCTGTTGCGGCACCTGCACCTCGACGGACTGGCCCGCGGCGAACGGCACGAACTCGCCGATCAAACGGATTACCGCGAGGTCGTGGCGCAGCCGATGATGGCCGACGACGGTCGAGGTCCATTCGGGCGCCTGATGCGCACCGTTACCGAGCATGCCCGGGTCCCCCAAGGGGGCCTCCTTCACTTACACAGGGTCGCAGCTGATGATCTGCTCCGGCGTACCGACCGCGATCAGCGCGCGCCGGGTGTCCGCGATCATCCGCGCCGATCCGGCGATCTGGATCTGCCGATCCGCCCACGCGCCGAAGCTCGCGACTACAGCGCCAAGGTTACCGATCAAGCGCCGGTGCATGCCGTACGGTGCGTCCTGAGGCGGGTGCGGGTACCACCACGGGTTGGTCTTCTGCTCACACACGGGCACGATGGTGAGCCACGGGTTGCTCTGCGAGAGCTGCCACATGTTCTCCACGTCGTACAAGTCGCAGGGGTATCGGCCGCCGATGAAGAAATGCACCCGCGGGTTGATGCCACGCTGGCCCATCTCGATCAGCTGGGCCCGCAACGGCGCGATGCCGGTGCCCGCGCCGATCATCAGCACGTCACGGCCGCTGTCCCGGTCGACGTGCAGGCCGCCGAGCGGACCAGCGATTCGCCACCGGTCGCCCACCCTGGTCTCGTTGACGATCGCCGGGCTCACCCACCCGCCCCGAATCTTGCGCACGTGGAACTCGATCTCGCCGTACGGGTTGGACGGGATCGCAGGCGAGAAGTAGCGCCACATCTTCGGTCGCTGCGGCACGGTGACCGGCAGGTATTGCCCGGCCTGGTAGGGAATCGGCCCGTCGGACTGCAGGCGCACGATGGCCAGGTCCTCCAGCACGCGGCGATGACCGACCACGGTCGCCGCCCAGTACGGTTGGGACTTGTCGGAATTGGCGCCGATAGCCATGGACGCGGAGATCAAGATGGTGATGTCACGCCAGCCCTCCTCCAAACCGCGGTGCCAGGCGGGGCCGTTGTACGCGCGGAACGCGGCAAGCAGAGCGCGGCCCGCCACGTCGTAGTGTTCCGCCTGGACGCCGTACTTGCGGTGATCGCGGGCGAGCTGTTCCAGGAAGCTCTGTGCCCGGTCCCAGTCCTCCAAGTGATCGAGCACGTACTGGACGGCGGTGACGACCCGCTTGGCCTGCATTTCCATGGCGGGCGGAAATAGTTCGCGCAGCCGGGGGGTCTCGGCGAACATATGACCGTAGAACGCACTGACCAACCGCTCGGGTCCATTCGGCGACTCGATCACCGAACGGAAATTGGCGCGGACCAGCGCAGCCGAACGCGCATCCACGACGTGGAGCTTCCTTTCCCTCAGTTCTGTCCGGGGACGTTATCCGTTACCGGCGGTCCTCCGCCGAACAAGTATCCCCGAAAAGCCCGTGGTCGTGTGAGTATGGTCGGCAAGACCCGGCCGAAGGGTAACCGGTGGGCAAATCGCGGGGGTTGCTGACCCGTGCCGCCGTCCGGCCGTAGCCGATCACCACACGGCATCGTGTGGAATGAATGGCTCGTTCCGGCCGGTCAACCTTCGCTGCAGACACGGACCGCGGGCACGACCTGCTCGGTATAACGACGGATCTGTTCCACCGGTTCCCCCTCGGTCGGCCAGAAGACGAATCCGTCGATGCGCTGGTCGCGATGCAGCGCAAGCAGGTCATCGACCCAGCGCTCGGGCGGGCCTTCCAGAAAGCCCTGATCGGAACCGTCCGCGGTGATGGTCCCGGACACGTTGTAGATCCGGCGCACCGACAGCGGGTCTCGGTCCGCCGCGACGGCGGCGTCGTCGATCCGCCTGCCGGCCTCGGTGAGGAACTCCGGCGGCGCCCAGGCCGCCGAGGGCAGCCAGCCGTCGGCGTGCCGGCCGGTCAGCTCCAGCATGCGCGGGCCCTTCGCGCCGAGCCAGATGCCAGGGCGGTGCCGTGGGCGGGGGCCGGGATGCGCACCGGCGAGCGAGTAGAAGACGCCCGGCACGCGGACCGATCGTTCCTCGCTCCACATCGCGCGGATCACCGCGATCGCCTCGGCCAGGGCTCGGACAGCTTCGCCGCCGGTCCGGCGGGGTCCGCCCATACCGGCGATGGCATCCCAGAACGCGCCGGCACCCAAGCCGAGCTGGATTCGACCGTTGCTGATGAGGTCCAAGGAGGCAACGGATTTCGCGAGCATTGCCGGATCGCGCAGCGGGAGGTTCGCGACGTCGGGGAACAGGCTCACTCGCGTGGTCTGTGCCGCCAGCGCGGTGATCAGCGTCCAGGTGTCCAGGAAACGGCGCTGGTAGGGATGGTCCTGGATGCCGATCAGGTCGAGTCCGGTCGTGTCGGCGTACGTGGTCAGTTCGGCGATTTGTCGATAGTTGTCGGCCTCTGGGATCAGGAACAGGCCGAATTCGGCGGGGCGGGTGCTCATCACACACCTCCGGGCGTTTGCGCGAGAAGCTGCCTTTCCCGGCGCGGGGTGGTCCGGATTTCTCAGATGGCGAGCACGGTCTTGCCGCGCGCGCCGTGCGCGCCGATCACCGCGGGACCGTCCGCGAGCGGGACGGTCGCGTCGATCGGCACCACCACGTCGCCGTCGGCGACGCGCTGTATGAGCCGGGACAATTCCAGTGCGCGGCCCTTGGACTCCATGTTGCCGCCCTTGATGTCCCTGGCGCGCAACGCGTACTCGGAGGCAGACCCGATGGTGGAGTAGACGGTCCCGCCGTCGCGGACCAGTGCGGTCAACTCGGTCAGAGCCTCGGGCGGGCTCACCAGATCGAACAGGATGTCTATGCCGCCGGGATGCGTGGCGGTGACCTGGTCGCGGACCGGACCCGCGGTGTAGTCGACCGTCTCCGCGGCGCCGAGCCTGGTCATCTGGTCGGCGGCCGGACCGCGCGCGGTCGCGATGACGTGCGCGCCCGCGATATTGGCTAGTTGCACAAGGAACGAGCCGACACCGCCGGTGGCCCCGACGATCAGCACGGTCTGGCCGGGTTCGATCCGGGCGGCGTCCACGAGGTCCTGCGCGGTGACGCCCGCGGTCGGCAATGCCGCCGCCGTGACAGTCGGGACGCCGTTCGGGATCGACACGAGCGTGGCGCCTTCGGGCAGCACCGCGTACTCGGCGAAGCTGCCGTGGCCGGCGGGCGGCGTGAGGAACTTGCCGACCACCCGGTCACCGACGGTGAACCGGCTGACACCCCGGCCCAGCGAGGCGATGGTGCCCGCGCCGTCCACCCCGAGAATCATCGGAAAGTCGTGCGGCAGTTTGCCGTCCAGGTATCCGGTGGCCATGCGCTGGTCGAACGGATTTACCCCGGCCGCCTCGAGCTGGATCCGCACGCTTCCCGGCCCGGGTTCGGGCATCGGCATGTCGGCCACCTCTGGCGTGGCTCCGAACTTCCGTACCACGATCGCGCGCATCCATTCGCTCCTTGATTCGGGCTGAAGAGTGCTGCATCAACTGACGGCCGTGGTCATCGTAGGCATCCCGAGGGTGCCAACGCGGTGATTCGTCGCATTCGGGCACGTCGCGGCGTAGCGTTCGACCTGATCCGGCGGTGTGGCATCGACGCGGTAGCGGCTCGAACAAGAATATTGAACTTGAGCGGAACAGACTCAACCTTTCCAACGTTGAACGGTAAGGAACGGCGCCCGGCTGCGACGGCTTCGATCGGTGATCGCACCCGGAATCCGCTCGGCGCCGTGGGAATCGACTAGTAGGAAGGTGACTTGTGGACTCGTTCAATCCCACCACCAAGACCCAGGCGGCCCTGACGGCCGCACTGCAGGCGGCCTCCTCCGCGGGCAACCCGGAGATTCGTCCGGCGCACTTGCTGGTGGCGTTGCTGGACCAGACCGACGGCATAGCCGCACCCTTGCTGAAGGCCGTCGGAACGGATCCGGCGACCGTGCGGCGCGAGGCACAGGACATCGTGGACCGGCTGCCGAGGGCGACGGGCGCCACCACCACTCCCAACCTCGGCCGCGAGGCCCTTGCCGCGATCACTGCCGCCCAGCGTCTGGCCACCGAACTGGGTGACGAGTACGTCTCCACCGAGCACGTCATAGTCGGCCTCGCCGAGGGCGACTCGGACGTGACGATACTGCTCAGGAAGTACGGCGCCACCGCGGACGCGCTGCGCCAGGCGTTCACCGCCGTGCGCGGCAGCGCCCGGGTGACCAGCCCCGATCCGGAGGGCACCTACCAGGCACTGGAGAAGTACTCCACCGACCTCACCGAGGCCGCCCGCTCCGGCAAGCTCGACCCGGTGATCGGCCGGGACACCGAAATCCGCCGTGTGGTCCAGGTTTTGAGCCGTCGCACCAAGAACAATCCGGTGCTGATCGGCGAGCCGGGCGTCGGCAAGACCGCGATCGTCGAGGGCCTCGCCCAGCGCATCGTGGCCGGCGACGTCCCGGAGTCGTTGCGCGGCAAGTCCGTCGTCGCACTCGACCTCGGCGCGATGGTCGCGGGCGCGAAGTACCGCGGTGAATTCGAGGAGCGGCTCAAGGCGGTGCTGGAGGACATCAAGAACAGCGCGGGTCAGATCATCACGTTCATCGACGAACTGCACACCATCGTCGGCGCGGGCGCCACCGGTGAATCGGCGATGGACGCGGGCAACATGATCAAGCCCATGCTGGCGCGCGGTGAACTGCGCATGGTCGGCGCGACCACGCTGGATGAGTACCGCAAGCACATCGAGAAGGACGCCGCACTGGAGCGGCGTTTCCAGCAGGTGCTGGTCGGGGAGCCGTCGGTGGAGGACACCATAGGCATACTGCGCGGCATCAAGGAGCGCTACGAGGTGCACCACGGCGTGCGGATCACCGATTCCGCGCTGGTGGCCGCGGCCACGCTGTCCGACCGCTACATCACCTCCCGTTTCCTGCCGGATAAGGCGATCGATTTGGTCGACGAATCGGCCTCGCGGCTGCGCATGGAGATCGACTCGCGCCCGGTCGAGATCGACGAGGTCGAGCGCGCGGTGCGCCGCCTGGAAATCGAAGAGGTCGCGCTGAGTAAGGAGACCGACGAGGCCTCCAAGCAGCGTCTGGAGAAGCTGCGCCAGGAACTCGCCGACGACCGCGAGAAGCTGAACCAGCTGATGACACGCTGGCAGAACGAGAAGAGCGCGATCGATCAGGGCCGCGTGTTGAAAGAGGAGTTGGAATCGCTGCGCGGTGCGTCCGACCGGGCCGAGCGCGATGGCGATCTGGGCAAAGCGGCCGAGCTGCGATACGGCCGGATCCCCGCGCTGGAGAAGCAGCTCGCCGAGGCCGAAAAGGTTTCCGCGACAGCGGGAGACGGCGAGGTGATGCTCAAGGAGGAGGTCGGCCCGGACGACATCGCCGAGGTGGTGTCCTCCTGGACCGGCATCCCGGTGGGCCGGATGATGGAAGGCGAGACGCAGAAGCTGCTGCGGATGGAGCAGGAGCTCGGACGACGCGTGGTCGGGCAGTCCGAGGCGGTGCAGGCGGTGTCCGACGCGGTGCGCAGGGCGCGCGCCGGTGTCGCCGACCCGAACCGGCCGACCGGCTCGTTCATGTTCCTCGGCCCGACCGGCGTCGGCAAGACCGAGCTGGCCAAGGCGTTGGCGGACTTCCTGTTCGACGACGAGCGCGCCATGGTCCGGATCGACATGAGCGAGTACAGCGAGAAGCACGCGGTCGCAAGGCTGGTCGGCGCCCCACCCGGCTACGTCGGCTACGACCAAGGCGGTCAGCTCACCGAGGCGGTGCGCCGCAGGCCGTACACGGTCGTGCTGTTCGACGAGATCGAGAAGGCGCACCCGGATGTGTTCGACATCCTGCTGCAGGTGCTCGACGAGGGCAGGCTCACCGACGGACAGGGCCGCACGGTCGACTTCCGCAACACCATCCTGATCCTCACCTCCAACCTGGGCGCGGGCAGTGATCGTGAGCACGTCATGAACGCGGTGCGTTCGGCGTTCAAGCCGGAGTTCCTCAACCGCCTCGACGATGTGGTCATATTCCACGCGCTCGACGAGGAACAGTTGGAGAGCATCGTCGAAATCCAGCTCGACCAGCTGCAGAAGCGACTCGCACAGCGCAGGCTGCAGCTGGACGTCAGCGACTCGGCCAGGTTCTGGCTCGCCGTGCGCGGCTACGACCCCGTCTACGGCGCGCGTCCGCTGCGCAGGCTGATCCAGCAGGCCATCGGAGACACCCTGGCCAAGGAGCTGTTGGCGGGCGAAATCACCGACGGCGACGCGGTCAAGGTAACCGTCAGCCCTGACGGTGATGGCCTGATTGTCGGGCGCTGACTGACAACACCACGATCGCCACTCACCGCATCCTCATCGGCCCAATCCCTACTTCCGAGCGGAGCGAGACCGAGCATTGTCCGTTCGCGGCCCGAGCCAAGAGGGGGCCGCGAACACGCCGCGCCGCAGGCGCGGCAAAACCAACACGGCGCCGCAAATCGAACACCACCTACCCTGGACCCCATGACCAACCCGAACGATCCGTGGGGACAGCGGCCGGAGGATGCGCCGACCGAGCACCTGGGTCCGCCGGGCAAGTCCGGGTACGGCGAGCCGCCGCACACCACGGAGTACACCGATGTGTACGGCACCGGAGCGCCCTCGGAATATCCCGCGACCGAGCAGTACGGGTCGTGGGCGGCGCCCGGGCCGAACGCCACGCGCGAGTTCCCCGCCTACGACCCCCAGCAGGCCGCTTACCAGGGCAGTTACGGTGATCCGAGGGTGGGCTCCGCGATGCAGCCCGGCGCCGGGCAGCCTCCGGAGCAACCGCGACCGCCCCGGCGGAACACCGGACTGTGGATCGCGCTCGCCATCGGCGTCGTGCTGTTGATCGGCGCGGTCGGTGTGGTCGCCGGTGTTCTGCTCGGCGGCAAGGATTCGCCCTCGGCGAGCAGTGCGGGCGCCTCGTCGGTGCTCACCACGAGCAAGTCCGTCCCCGGCACCCGTAGCCCTCGGCCGACCCCGCCCAGCGGGATCCCGAGCGTGCCCGGCCTCGGCGACATCGAGGGCCTCGGAGCGACCATGGGCACCATCACCGCCAACAACGGAGGCACACTGACCGTCAGCACGGTGCTCGGCGACACGGTCACCGTGCGTACCGACGCGAACACCCAGGTGATCTCGCTGTCCGGCACCAAGGTCTCCGATCTGCCCAACGGCGAGATCGTGTTGATCCAGGGCGACAAGGCCGCGGACGGATCGATTCAGGCGAAGGTCATCGTCAGCACGTCGCTACGGGGAGGCGGGCGATGAGCGAACCGACGTGCCACGACTCGGTGACGGGCCTTCGTCCGGTGCCGACAGGCGGCTGCTTCGCCTTCGCTCGGCCCGGCGCGGGCCCAATGGCGGACCATGTCCGGCCGCGCCTATTAGGCTAGGCGGCGATGA
Source organism: Nocardia sp. NBC_00881 (assembly GCF_045207455.1). Lineage (NCBI taxonomy): Bacteria > Bacillati > Actinomycetota > Actinomycetes > Mycobacteriales > Nocardiaceae > Nocardia > Nocardia sp. NBC_00881. Next base: position 5,347,055 of record NZ_CP108798.1, on the reverse strand, counting down.
CGGCAATGTGGTTCGGGTTGGCGACGATCGCGCTCGTGGGCGCGATCGTGTTGCTGTATTTCGATCGGATCCAGCGGCAGCGGACCGGTCACGCGCGGCAGGTCTGGGCGAAGTCCCAGAGCTATACCTACGTATCGGTGGAGCCTGCGCTGGCCTCCACGTGGCGGCGTGGCGCGCTGGCCAAACTGGGCTATCTCTCCGCGGTCGACGTGGTCTCCGGCATTCGCAAGGGCGAGAAGTTCGTGCTGTTCGACCTGGAGGATTCCGCGACGCTGGTCGCGGTTCGCCGCCAGATCGGCTCGGACATCGACGTCGACATGCGGCTGAAGACCGCCTCCCCGCCCAAAGATCACGATCTGGAACTGCTCGGCGCTATCGGCGACCGGGTGGTCTTCGCGACCAATCCCGAGATCGCCAGGCACGCGGTCGATCAACGGATGGTCGCCTTCATCGAGGCGCTGCCCGACACCGTGCAGATGCTCTGGAGCGAGGGCAACTGGACGCTGGGCATGCTGTCGGTCGGTACCTCCTCGCGGGACTGGGAGACCGCGATCGACGCGGTGCTCCGCCTGTCCGGCCTGCTGCACGTGTTGCCTCCGGTCAGCGAGCCGCGCTTCGACGGCGGCGGACACGACCCGGGTCGTCCACGTCCGCGCGGTCGCCGGCAGGAGGACGAGCCGGAGACCCATGGGGACGACCCTTCGGCCGGTTCCGCCAGGCCGCAACCGCCACGGGCACGCAAGGACGAATACGACGAGCAGTCGTTCGCGCAGGATTCCTACGCGGCCGATCAGGACGACCGCGCGCCACTCACGGACGAGGCCGCGCCGGAACCTTCGCGTCGCCCATCGCTCGCGGTGGTGCCGAACGCGCGAGTCCGTGACGACCGCCGGGCTGTCGATGAGAATTGGCGCGAGTCCGACGACTGGCCGCCGCGCGAGGAGCGGGACGTTCGTCCGGCTGCGGACGACTGGACCGGCGAGGAGTCCGAGCCTCGCGAGCCACCGCGCGCGGAGCGCCCGGCCGAGCCGCCCGGCGGACCGTTCCATCCTGGATTCCGTCCCTACCAGGGACCCGTGCCGAAGTGACCGGCTGGGCTCCTGCCGTAGCCGTTTCCGCACGCTTCCGTCCGATCGAGCGATCATGACCGAGCATGCGCATCTCCGTCTGCCCGGCGCCACCCGCCCGGTCGCCGTGATCACCGGCCCTACCTCTGGCATCGGTCAGGGCTACGCGACCCGTCTGGCTTCGCTCGGCTACGACCTGGTGCTGGTCGCGAGGGACGAGCCGCGCCTCGAAGCGCTCGCGACCGAACTGGAGAACCGGTTCGCTACCCGCTCGCAGGTGCTCGTCGCGGATCTCGCGCGGGAGTCCGACCGTGAGCGGGTAGCGGCGCGACTGGGTGAGGGCGTCGAATTCCTGGTCAACAATGCGGGATTCGCGAACTCGGGGGAGTTCTGGACCCTGCCCGCCGCGCAGTTGCAGGCGCAGCTGGATGTCAACGTGGTGGCGGTTGTGCGGTTCACCAGGGCCGCGCTGCCGTCGATGATCACCGCGGCCAAAGGCTGCGTCGTCAACGTGGGCAGCGTCGCGGGCCTGATCCCCGGGCGCGGCTCGACATATTCGGCGTCCAAGGCGTACGTCGTATCCTTCACGGAAGGGTTGGCGGGCGGATTGGTCGGCACCGGGGTGCGGGTCCAAGCTTTGTGCCCGGGATTCGTGCACACGGAATTTCATGAGCGAGCCGGTATCGAGATGTCGTCGCTGCCGAAAGCGTTGTGGCTGAGTGTCGACCAGGTGATCACCAGCTCTCTGACGGATCTGGAGAAGGGCCGGGTGCTCAGCGTGCCTGGTATGCAGTACAAAGCGCTCACCACCGTCGCCGGAATGATCCCGCGAACCCTGGCGGCCCGACTGAATCGCGGCCTGTTCGCCGCACGCGGAAGGACGTAGACCATGATCAACCAGGTGATTACCAATGATCGGGACAGATTGGCCGCGCTGGTGCGCGAGCTTGCCGTGGTGCACGGCAGAGTCACCCTGTCCTCGGGTAAGGAGGCCGACTACTACGTCGACCTGCGCCGCGCCACCCTGCATCACAGCGCGGGCCCGTTGATCGGCAAGCTGCTACGCGAGCTGGTCGCGGACTGGGAATTCGACGCCGTCGGCGGTCTGACCATGGGTGCCGACCCGGTCGCGCTGGCCGTGATGCACGCTCCCGGCCGCCCCATCGATGCCTTCGTGGTGCGTAAAGCGGCGAAGACACACGGCATGCAACGCCAGATCGAGGGCCCCGACATCATCGGCAAACGGGTCTTGGTTGTCGAGGACACCACCACCACCGGAAACTCGCCGCTGACCGCGGTGCGCGCGCTGCGTGACGCGGGCGCCACCGTCGTCGGCGTCGCCACCGTCGTCGACCGGGAAACCGGCGCCGACCAGGTGATCGCGGCCGAGGGATTGGAGTACCGGTCGATCCTCGGACTCGACGACCTCGCCCTGGGATAGCCTGGACGATGGTCTGGTTTTTCGGGAAAGGTGAAGGTCGCGTGAGTCACCAGTGGTGAGCATTGCAGTCAGAAGGAGCCGCGAAAACGTCGCGATGCTCGGAATCGGCGCTTATCGACCCAAGCGCCTGGTCAGCAATGTAGAAGTGTGCGAGGTGCTGGACTCCACCGACGAGTGGATCTACGAGCGGACCGGTGTCCGCAACCGTCGGTGGATCAGCGGTGACGAGACACTGCGGTCGATCGCGGCAGCGGCGGGCGAGCGCGCGATCGTCAACAGCGGCATCGACCGGTCGAAGATCGGCGCGTTGATCCTGGCTACGTCGACCTGGCTCAAACTCACCCCGCACGGCGCGCCATCGGTCGCCTACGACATCGGTATCAACGGGATCGCTGCGTTCGACCTGACTTCCGGGTGCGGCGGTTTCGGATACGGTCTCGGCGTGGCCGCCGACATGATCCGGTCCGGTTCCGCGGAATACGTGCTGCTCATCGGCGCCGAGACGATGACCGTCGGGCTCGATCCCACTGACCGCGGTACCGCGATGATCTTCGGTGACGGCGCGGGCGCCGTAGTGGTCGGGCCGAGCGAGGAGAACGGCATCTCCCCGACAGTGTGGGGTAGCGACGGCGAGAACGCGGCCGCCATCACGCAAGACATCGACTTCCTCGAATACATGCACCGGGCGCAGTCCATGCAGGGCCTCGACCCGGAGGCCGAGCCGGTCGGCCGGATGTCGCTGCGTATGGAGGGCTCGCGCGTCTTCCGCTGGGCCGCGGTCACTCTGCCGCGGGCGCTGTCCACCGCGCTGGAGGTTTCCGGCGTGGCCAAGGAGGACATCGAGGTTTTCGTCCCCCACCAGGCCAACTCCCGGATCAACGAGCTGATGAAGAAGAACCTCGGCCTCGCCGACGACATCCCGATGGCCAATGACATCGAGAACTCCGGCAACACCTCGGCCGCCTCGATTCCGCTCGCGGTCGAGGAGATGCTGGTGACCGGCAAGGCCAAGGGCGGCCAGACCGCGCTGCTGCTCGGTTTCGGCGCCGGGCTGAGCTACGCGGGTCAGGTCGTCACGCTGCCGCCCGCACCGGTCGAGCCGAGTTTCTAGCCGATGCGGCCGTTCCGAGCCGGATTTCTCGCCGCGGCGGCGATCACCGTCTACGGTGCCGTCACCGGGAGGAAGCAGGCGCAGTGGATTGCGAAACCGCTGCTGATGCCCCTACTTGCGGCAGATGTCGCGACCGAGGGGACCGAATTGGCGCCCGCCGAGCGCACTATGCTCATCGGGTCGCTCGGCGCCGCGACGGTCGGTGACATCCTGCTCATCGACCCGGACAACGATCGTCGGCTGATCGCGGGTGCGTCGAGTTTCGCAGTGATGCAGGCCGGCTACTCGACGCTGTGGTGGCGGATGGGCGGCCGACCGACCGCCGGAATCGTCGCCCCACGTGTGGCCGCATGGGTGGGGGCTGCCGGGTTGCTGCGGGTCAAGGCGCCGTCGGTGGCGGTGCCGCTCACGGCGTATGGCGCCACCCTGGGGTTCGCGGCAGTGCTGGCCTCGGATCGCACACTGGCACCCGCGGCGAAAAACGTTGGGGGCGTGAATGTTCCCGGTGCGGATCCGCGCAGCCGCCTAGGATTGGGGGCGCTGCTGTTTACCGTCTCGGACGGGCTCATCGTGCTGCGAAGGTTGTTCACGCGAGGCGAGCGGGCTCGCCGGATCACCGAAGGCGTCATCCTGGCGACCTACGCGGCCGCACAGTATCTGCTCGCAGATCCGAAGGCGCATGTGAAGGTTGCCGTCCCGGAGGGGATCACAGCACCAGGATGATGCGGTCCCGGTTCGCGGGATCGACGCGGATCGAGATGGTCTCGCCGACAACGAGCCGGGGTTTGTCGGCTGGGGCTGCATCGAAAACGACTGTCCCCCGGTAACTTTCGGAGCCCGGTACGGTCAGCTCGAGATCCAACTCGGTGATTTCGGTGTGGTGGTCGGTAAGCTCCAGCCGATGCACGCGCTCGACGGTCGCCCAGCCCTCCAAGCCGTGCCGCCACAGCTGCCGGTCCTCCTTCGACGGCCGCACCGCCAGCATCATCCCGATCCCGACGCACGAGCCGAACAGCCCGACCAGCGCCACGATCTGATACGGCACGGTTCCCGGGGGCGTCCGGTGCACCACCCACCCCAGCCAGAACGCGAGCAACACGAGATACGCGGCCGTTATGCCGAGCACCGTCCGCAGTATCCGCCCGTGGTCCATACCAGCCTCCACCCAGACTGTGAGACCTCCAGGATAGGCGCGTGCCACCCCGCGCCGCGTCGCTACCGGCCCGCGCGGTTACTGGTCAGCGCGGTGATATCGATCGTGATCGGTGTCCCGGCGAGATCCAGCGTCGCTCGGCCGGACTGCTCGGCGACCAGCTCGTAGTCGCCTTCGATCAGACGGTGGGCAGTCAGGCTGGCAGGCTCGTCGAGGTCGATCAGCCAGTAATGCTCGATGCCGGCCTCGGCGTACTCGAAGAACTTGGTGACGCGGTCGGTGCGCTTGGAGCCGACGGACAGGATTTCGACGGCCAACAGGACATCGGCGGCGTCCCAACGAGACAGATTGGCGTCGATACCCGCAGCGGGCACCACAAGCACGTCGGGAACCCGAATGGTCGGGTATGGGCCGGGCTCGATCACCATTTCCGACTCAGTGAGTACGCCGTGGGTCCGAGGCAGCTGCGGTTCCAGTTGCGCGGCAAGCCGCCAGATCGCGCGCTGATGTTGCGACACCGGCCTCGGTGACACGACCAGAATCCCCTCGACGAGCTCATAACTACGACTGCTGTCCTCCGGCAGCGCGACCCAGTCCTCCAGGGTCAGCAGATGATCGGGCCAGTGCACGTCGACGGTCATCGCTTCCTCCCTCCCCGCACGGATACCGCGTTGTGGCCAAGTCTGGCACAGCCCACCGACACGACCGCACGTTGTCACCGTCTGAGTCGCAATACCGCCGGCGCGGCCGTGGTGGGTGTCGGAGGGTGGAGACCGAGTTTGCCGATACCTGCTGCGCGCGCCCTTCCGTACCGGGTCATGGACTCCATGGTTGTAGCGTGGGCGTTCGAGTGAGCTGACCGCCGAATGTGTGGTGTAGCCGGCCGCACCAGCTACCATCCTGCTGATGAGCTACCCCCCGCAGCCGCCGCCGTACGGCTATCCGGCCTACGGTGCCTACGGATCGCAACCGGATCATCCACAGGCCACCACGATTCTTATTCTCGGGATCCTGAGCCTCGTGCTCTGTCAGCTGGTCGGGCCATTTGCCTGGGTGATGGGCAAGCGGGCGCTCAACGAGATCGACGCCTCGGGTGGCGCCATCGGAGGCCGGGGGAACGTCAACGCAGGCTACATCTGCGGCATCATCGCAACGGTGCTGCTCATCCTCAGCCTGTCGGTCGTCGTGCTGGTCGTGGTACTCGGTGTGCTGGGCGTCCTCGAAGGAAGCTCGAGTTCCAGCTACTGAACCAGGCCGTCGACGGCGCGGTGGCCGGAATTAGCATCGTGGTGGTGAATCATTCAGTGCCGGACGCGGCCGAGCAGGACCTGACCGGGCCGACGGAGTGGGGTGCGCATCCGCACGGTGTCGGTCCGTGGGAAAGCGAGCACGCCGAGCCGCCGCCGGACGATCCGCGTCTGGATTCCGAGCTGCTGGCGGGCGGCGATCGCCGCAATGTGGTCGACGCCTACCGGTACTGGACCCGTGAGGCGATCGTCGCCGACATCGATCGGCGAAGGCACCCGTTCCACATCGCCATCGAGAACTTCGGGCACGACGCGAACATCGGAACGGTGGTCCGCACGGCGAATGCCTTCGCCGCCGCGGCCGTGCACATCGTGGGCAGGCGGCGGTGGAATCGCCGTGGCGCCATGGTGACCGACCGCTATCAGCACATCGAGCACCACACCGATGTCGGCGAACTGCTGGTGTTCGCCGAACGGGCGGGGCTGACGGTGGTGGCCGTGGACAACGTGCCCGGCTCCGTCCCCCTGGAGACGGTTTCGTTGCCGCGGGCCTGCCTGCTGCTGTTCGGCCAGGAAGGCCCGGGTGTCACCGAGCACGCCAAAGCCGCGGCGACGATGACGGTGTCGATCGCGCAGTTCGGTTCCACGCGCAGCATCAACGCGGGCGTGGCCGCTGGGATCGCGATGCACGCGTGGATCCGTCAACACGCCGACCTCACGACGGCGTGGTGAGCGCGCGGCACGCCGTCGTGAGGTCCGAGTACCCAGCGATTCTCGGACACTCCGGATGTGGTTGTCAGGTGCTGCTTTCCTCGCGGTCGATCTGTTAGTTCTCGGCGTCGCGTTCAATCGTGACGCGTTCCCCGCCGACCCCTACCGTCGACGGCTCGTCCGGCTTGTGCCCGGACCGGCACCTCTCATCCCGCTTGCGGCATGACGGTGGTGTCGTCCAAGGCGCTGACGAGGGGGGTCAGTCGCTGGAGTTCTTCCAGATGTACGGCGCTGAGCGAGGCCAGGACTTCCTTGCCCGCCTCGGTCAGCGTGAGGTGGACGACGCGGCGGTCCTTGCCCTGCTCCCGTTTGCGGGCGACGAGGCCGAGTTGCTCGGTGCGATCGATCAGTTGCACCACGCTGTGGTGGCGGGTGCACAAGTATCCGGCGATCTCTCCGACGCTGGGCCCGCCGGGATCGGAATGCCCTCGGATCGCCAGTAGCAGTTGGTGCTGGGTGTCGGTGAGTCCCACTTCGGCTGCCCGGCGCTCACTCCAACGTAGGAGCTGGCGAAGCCCGGCGCGGAACGTCAGCAATCTCGAGTACTCCTGGTCGGTGAGGTGTTCAGGCGATGACATGGACCCTTGCGTCATAGAGTGATAATATCACGGCATGATATACGAGTGAGTGGCGATCAGGACGAGCCGTGTTTCGCGGCCGATCGCGGGCCGCCCCGGCTCGGGAGGGCTTCGACTCGCCACTACGTCTGAAGGGTGGTGGAGAATATGAGTAGTGAAACCATGATGAGTCGGCATCCCGACATCGTGGAGTTGCGGGAGAAGTACGAGCGCGCTTCGGAGGCGCCGGACGCCCAGGCGGTCACCGGCCTGCTGTTTTTGACCGGTCTCTACATCGCGATTTCCCCCTGGGTCGTCGGATTCAACGGGTTTTCGACCTTGACCGGCAACAACCTCATCGTCGGGATCGCCCTCGCGATGCTGGCTCTCGGCTTCGCCTCGGTGTACGGCCGGACCCACGGCATCGTCTGGGCTGCTCCGCTCATCGGCCTCTGGACGATCCTGGCTCCCTGGGTCGTCAGCGGCGACGTCGATACCGCATCGACGATCTGGAACAACGTGGTCGCCGGCGCAATCGCTGTGCTGCTCGGTCTGGGCTCGATGTTCCTCGGAATGAGCCGGACTGGACGACTCACCGGCGAGGCGCCGCCTGCGAGTGCGACTCGAACCCAGCGGCCGTCCGGGCTTCCGCCGGAGACTTCCACGCGGTGAAACGAAGCGGGCGCGCCACTGGTTTCCGTGCCGGCATGGACCCGGTCGGGCAGGACTGGCGGCCGTGGGCGGCATGAAGTCACCAGGCCTGTGTTCGAGGTCGGCGAAGCGGTCCGCAGCCGCATCACCGTGTGCGGTGATGCGGCTGCGGCGGGCACCGGTCTCGGCAGTGGCGGCTGGTGTCCTCACGACGGCGCGGTGAGCCGCGCGGCACGCCGCGAACAGGAGATCTTCCTGCGGGAAGTGGAAGCGGCACGATTTCACATCACTTCTGTAACAAATCGGGCGCGTGAATCCGTTCTCGGCTGGCACTATATGACCCATGACCTCGCGGAGCGACGATATCGAGGTGCCGCGCGCGCAGAACGGGGATCAGGCCCCGCAGCCCGCGGCACCGCGTCCGCCGATCAGTCGTTCCCAGGCGGGCAGGGACGCGGTGGCGTCTCCGACCCTGTGGTCCGAACGGGCGGATATGTTCGAATCCGCGATCGTCTCGCGTCACCTGCGCGCGCTGTGGGCGCTGCCCGGCACGGAACTGGGGGTCGTCGGGTGGCCCGCCACGAAGCGGGAGCGGGTTTTCGGCTCGTGGCACTACTGGTGGCAGGCGCATCTGATCGACTGCGTGACCGACGCTGCGAACAGAGTGCCGACTCTGGTGCGCCGCAAGCGGATTGCCGCCCTCGCGCGCTCGCATCGGATCCGCAACATCACCGGCTGGACCAACAGCTACTACGACGACATGGCCTGGCTGGCGATCGCGCTCGAACGCGCCGAGCGCACCCAGGGTATCGGTGCGGCGCGCAGCGCACTGGTCGCTCTGGAGAAAGCGCTCCACGCGGGTTGGAAGCCGGAGACCGGCGGCGGCCTGCCTTGGCGCGTCGGTTCAGATTATTTCAACGCGCCCGCCAACGGTCCCGCCGCTATCGCGCTACTGCGACTCGGACGGATCGAGCGCGCCCAGGAGATGGCCGACTGGCTGGACGAGACGCTGCGGGACACGGGGACCGGGCTGATCCTCGATGGCATTCATCTGCCGTCTGGTGAGATCGAACGGCCCGTCTTCACCTACTGCCAGGGCGTGGTACTCGGACTGGAGACCGAGTTGGCCGTGCAGACCGGCGAGCCTCGGCACACCGAGCGCGTGCACCGGCTGCTCGCCGCCGTCGAGGAGCACATGACCACCCGCGGTGTCGTGAACGGCGGCGGTGGCGGCGACGGCGGATTATTCAATGGCATCCTGGTCCGCTACCTGGCGCTGGTCGCGCTGATGCTGCCGGGCGAGGACCGTCAGCAGGTCGCCGATCGGCGTGCGGCGGCCGCGATCGTGCGTGCGTCCGCCACGGCGGCCTGGGCGAACCGGCTCGACGTCGAGGGTGAGCCGCTGTTCGGGCACGATTGGAGTAGGCCCGCGCAACTTCCTGGCGGCAGTGCGGGGGCCGGATATTTCACCTCCGGTGGTTCGGTGACCTCATCCAAGGTCCCCGAACGCGACCTGTCCGTGCAGCTGTCCGGTTGGCTGCTCATGGAGGCGGCCTACCTGGTCAGTGCAGCGGGCCTCTGACCGCCCCGCGCCTCACCTCTCGGTTTCCAGCAGAGCGCTCGGCGCGCCTTCCATCGCGAAATCCTCTGCGGGCCGAGACATTTCCTGCCGGTAGTGCCGAACGCCGAGCGCGGTCCCGATGACAAGGCCGACCACCAGCGTGCCGATCACGATCGGCATCAGCCACGGGATCCCTTCCAGGAAGCTTCCCGCGTAGTAGCCGATGAGCAGCAGTACCGGCGCCCAGATAATCGCGCCGACGGTACTGGCCACGGTGAACTTGCGGTGGTCCATCCGCGCCGCGCCCGCGACCGAAGGGCACAGCGTGCGCACCCACGGAATCCACCTGGCAACCAGTACCGCCACGAACCCGTGCCGGTGCAACAACTCCGTCACCCGTTGCAGGTTGCGGACGTTGATGTATCTGCCGTCCTTGCGGGCGACCAGATGCTGACCGGTCCGGTGCCCGATCACGTATCCGACCTGGTTGCCCGCGATGGCCGCGACCATCGCACCCAGCGACAGTGCCCACACGTGGGCTTCGTTGGACGCGTTGGACGCCATCACGATGCCGGCGGTGATCAGCATGGAGTCGCCGGGCAGAAACAGCCCGAGGATCACAGCGCATTCCAGGAAGACAAAGGTCAACACCACTGTCCAGACGAGCGCGGGGCCCGCCGACATCAGCGGATCGAAACTGCCCACAGCTAGGGGCGACGACGCCATGGACACCGGCTCAGCGGGTCGGCTCGTTCGTCGAGGCGGCCAGCTCGGCCTCGACCGCTGGCGCCTCGGGTCCACCGCGGTCGAGCAGCTTCCGCCCTACCGCAATGACGCCCGGCAGAATCGACACGAACACGATGAGCAGGAAAATCGCCTCGACGTGGTCCCTGATGAAGGCGACGTTGCCGAGGAAGTAGCCCAGCACCGTGACGCCGCCGCCCCACAGGATCGCGCCGACGATGTCGAAGGCGACGAACTTGCGGTAGTCCATCTTGGACACACCGGCCAGCACCGGCATGAAAGTCCGCACGATCGGCACGAACCTGGCCAGGATGATCGTCTTGGGACCGTGCTTCTCGAAGAACTCGTGCGTCTCCGTCACGTAGTGCTTCTTGAAGAAGCGGGTGTCCTCTTTGTGGAAGAGCGCGGGCCCGATGGCCCGGCCGATCCAATACCCACATTGGTCACCGGCGAATGCGATCAGCGCGACGGCGGGCACCAGTACCCAGATCGAGACCGGAGGATGCGGCTGCGCTGACAGCAGGCCGCCGGTGAACAGCAGCGAGTCGCCGGGCAGGATCGGGAAGAGCAGACCGGTCTCGATGAAGACGATCACCAGGATCGCCGGGAGCACCGCGTTCTTGAGCCACGTCTCCGTGAGCAGGTGCATCGGGTCGAGTAACTCGGTAAGCGCGAGGTTACTCGTCACCGATTCCGTCGCTGCCTGCAGAATCACGTGGCCTCCTGTCCCGAAACGGCTGGCCTGCCTTGCTTACCACCGCGTCGGAAGCTGCCAGCGCAATTACCGGCACCACAGTACCGGCTACACCTGAGAAAGCTCTCGCTGTGCGCGAAAATTGCCCGCCGGCCAACTCCGCACTCCCTCCCTGCATACCAGGCCAAACACTGCTGCCTTAGGGTGATGGCAGACAAAATAGGTCTTTCGCCGCAACAACACGGAGGTCTTACTGTGCCCATCGCGACTCCGGAGGTCTACGCCGAGATGCTCGGTCGGGCCAAAGCCAATTCCTTCGCTTTCCCGGCCATCAACTGCACGTCGTCGGAGACGATCAACGCGGCCATCAAGGGTTTCGCGGATGCGGGCAGTGACGGCATCATCCAGTTCTCCACCGGCGGTGCCGAGTTCGGTTCCGGCCAGGGTGTGAAGGAGATGGTGACCGGCGCGGTCGCGCTGGCCGAGTTCGCGCACGTGATCGCCGCGAAGTACGACGTGACCATCGCGCTGCACACCGACCACTGCCCGAAGGACAAGCTCGACAGCTTCGTGCGCCCGCTGATCGCCATCTCCCAGGAGCGGGTGAACGCCGGCCGGAACCCGCTGTTCCAATCGCACATGTGGGACGGCTCCGCGATCCCGATCGACGAGAACCTGGAGATCGCGAAGGAACTGCTGAAGGCGACGCACGCCGCCAACATCATCCTCGAGGTCGAGATCGGCGTCGTCGGCGGCGAAGAGGACGGCGTCGAGGCCGAGATCAACGAGAAGCTCTACACCTCACCCGAGGACTTCGAGAAGACCATCGACGCGCTCGGTGCGGGTGAGAACGGCAGGTATCTGCTCGCCGCCACCTTCGGCAATGTGCACGGTGTGTACAAGCCGGGCAACGTAGTGCTCAAGCCCGAGGTGCTGGCCGAGGGCCAGCGCGTCGCCGTGGCCAAGCTCGGCGTCGGCGCCGACGCGCAGCCGTTCGACTTCGTGTTCCACGGCGGTTCGGGCTCGCTGAAGTCCGAGATCGAGGACTCGCTGCGCTTCGGCGTGGTGAAGATGAACGTCGACACCGACACCCAGTACGCGTTCACCCGCTCCGTCGCCGGGCACATGTTCACCAATTACGACGGCGTGCTCAAGATCGACGGCGAGGTCGGCAACAAGAAGGCCTACGACCCGCGCGGCTATCTGAAGAAGGCCGAGTCGGCGATGGCGGCGCGAGTCCTCGAGGCGTGCAATGATCTGAAGTCCGCGGGACGCTCGATCAGCGCCTGACCCGGTTACACCCTTCGGGGGGCTTGAAGCACATGAGTTTGGATGTGCGCGTGCTCGGGCCCGTGCGACTGCTTGTCGGCGATGAGCCGGTGGCGGTGGGCGGGCCCAAGCCGCGAGCTCTGCTTGCCGCGCTCGCCGTGAATCGGCGGCGAGCGGTGTCGTCGGCCGCGCTGGCCGACATGGTGTGGAACGAGGATCCGCCCGACTCCTATGCCGCCAGCCTGCAGGTGTTCGTCTCGAATATCCGCAAGGCACTGCGGAATTCGGGTGTGGACCCGGCGCAGGTGCTGCGCACCGAGTCCTCCGGCTACCGGCTGGAGATCGCCGATACCGCCTGCGATCTGGGGCGTTTCGAGGCGGCGCGGGAGGCGGGCACTCGCGCCGCCGAGATCGGCGATCACGCGGGCGCCGCGCAACTGTTCGGCGCGGCGTTGCGCGAGTGGAGCGGCCGGGCACTGGCCGACTTGGCTGGTCTGCAGTTCGCCGACGGTTTCGCCACTGCCATGGACGAGGAGCGTCTACTCGCCGCCTCGGCCCGAATCGATGCCGAAATTGCTTGTGGGCGTGCGTCTTCGGTGATCGGCGAGCTGGTCGCGATGACGACCGAGCATCCGCTGCGCGAACCGCTGTGGGGTCAGCTGATCAGCGCGCTGTATTTGTCCGGACGCCAGGCCGACGCGCTGGACGCGTGCAGACGGGTGCGTGCGGTGCTGGCCGACGAACTGGGCATCGATCCCGGGCCTGTGCTGGTCGATCTGGAACAGCGGGTGCTGCGGCAGGAGCCGCTGAACACGGTCGAACTGCGCCAGATCGAACGAATGGCCGCGGCGATGACCGAGACGGTCACCGAGATGCCGCGCGCGGTGCGCAGCGGGCAGTTACGGATGGACGGTCACGTGGTGGCGATCGCGCAGGGCGGTATACGCATCGGCCGGATGACCGACAACGACCTCGTTCTGGAGGATCCCAAGGTCAGCCGCTACCACGCGCACATCATGCCGAGTCGGGCCGGGCTGCTCATCAAGGATCTGCATTCGGCCAACGGCGTGTACGTCAACGACAATCCCATCGACACCGGCGCGCTGCTGGCCGACGGCGACCTGATTCGCATCGGCGCGACGATCCTGACCTTCGAGGCCGTGCACTGATCACAGGCGATCGGCGTCGCCGTTCCTCGGTGCCGGTGCCGGACGTGTCGGTTGGCCGGTTTCTGTCACCGAACAGGGTAAGGTCGCCTCCGCTGGTGCGTGTCCGACGGACTTCGAGGGGTACCTATGGCCATGCGATGGATGGCCGCGGTCGGCGTGGTTGTGGTCGGGGCGGGGGCGTTGCTGTACGCCGACCGACCTGCCGCCGCGGCACCGGGGGCGACCGGATCCGACCGTGGGGTCGGAGTGCCGGGCACTGGTCCGTGCGCGACCGATCCGGTGGCAGCCCATGAGCCGTTGGTGCCCAAGACACTCGAGGTGCCGATTCCGTATCCGGTGATCACCGTGCTCCCGCCGCAGCAGCCGGACGCCATACCGACGCGGACACGGATGGAGCTGCCGCCGGACCCGTGCGCCAATCCGTGCCCCGATCTCACCGACCTGCCCGGTGCGCCACCCGGACTCGGTGCGCTGGTCGGGATTCCGGAGATCCTGTTGAATCTCAAGCCTTTCCACTTCGCGATTCCCGGTCCGGGCCCGGATCCCGGCGCCGCGCCTCCGCCGCCCGCGCCGGTGCGGCCACCGGTCGAGACCGCGGCACAGTCGCCTGCCCGGCCGGCGCCGCGGATCGCGGCGGTGCGCGAGGTGGCCAAACTGACCGGCGCGAACTCGGTCAACCGCACGGACAAGCGCTGGCAGGTGGACGGCACCGATCTCGGAATCATGTGGGAGAGTGCGCCGGGCGAGATCGCGACCGCGTTCGGTGACACGGTCGGGCGCGGCTTCCATCCACCGGGTGGCATGGGAATGGATTGGCGTAGCAACGTGCTCGCCTTCAGCACCGACCGCGACTTGGCCGACGGGATGACCTACGACCGCATGGTCACCGACAGCCGGTGCCACGCGGCCGAGGTGCTCTCCAGCCGCAAGCTCGACAACGTCGAGGTCACCACGATCCCCACCTCCGGTTTCGCGGTGGGCGACCGACAGTACCTGAGCTACATGTCCATTCGGACCTGGAACAGCATTCCCGGCACGTTCTTCACCAACTACGGCGGTATCGCCTATTCCGACGACCACGGCCAGACTTGGACCAAGGACTCGCACGCCCGCTGGGACAACATCTTCGGTCTCGCGAATTTCCAAGTGAGCGCGATGGTTCCGCACGGCGATTACGTGTACATGTTCGGCACGCCCAACACTCGCCTCGGTGCGGTCGGCCTGGCCAGGGTGCCCAAGGACCAGATTCTCAACACCACTGCCTACCAATACTGGCGCGACGGCAGCTGGACACCGGTCGGCGGATTCGACTCCGCCACATCGATTGTGAACGGTCCGGCCGGTGAACTCTCGGTCCGCTTCGACGCTGCCCGCGACGTCTGGCAGATGAGCTATCTGGATACGGCCAAGGCCGCCATCGTCGTCCGCGAGGCGAATTCACCGCAGGGCGTGTGGTCGGAGAGCACGCCGACGGTGACCGTGCTGAACTACCCGGAGCTGTACGGCGGCTTCATCCACCCGTGGTCGTCCGGATCGGACTTCTACTTCACCATCTCGACCTGGAGCGACTACAACGTTTACCTGATGCGCGCCGTGCTGGGCGAGTGATCCTACGTGAACCGGACCTCGGCGAGCGCGCGGCCGAACAGCTTGCGGCCCTCGAAAGTGCCGCCGAGCAGGATGGTCGCGGTTCGCGTGTGCGGGTCGAGCGACTTGACCCGGCCGGTGAAGTCCACCGTGCTTGCCGCGTCCGCGGCGACCGGGACGAAGCCCGAGAACCGCACGCTGAACTTCCGGATGGCGATCGGATCGCCCAGCCAGGAAGTCAGATAGCCGCCCGCGAGGCCCATCGTCAGCATGCCGTGCGCGACGACGGTCGGCAGCCCCGCAAGGTGCGCGGCCTGATCGCTGAAGTGGATCGGGTTGGCGTCGCCGGAGACGCCCGCGTAGTTGGCCAGGTCGCCGCGGGTGAGCCGGAATGTGGCGCCGGGCAGCCGATCGCCGACGGTGAGTTCGTCGAAGGCGGGCACCGTCCACACCGGCGCGATCGCGTAATCGGTCGGCTCGGTCAGCGGGCTGACACCGAGCGGAACCAGCACATCGTTGTGGGCCAGATCTGGTGCGGCCGTCTCGGTATCGTTCGAATGCCCGTGCATCATGATGTTCTCGGCCACGTGGTCGAGGTTCGCGTCGGCCTGCACGCCGCGGCGCGCGACGATCGTGGTCGATCCGATGATGGTGACCTCGTCGTGCTGGTTGGTCAGCGCGAACCGCAACACGATGAAGTCGTTGTCGCCGAACTTGCGGATCGACTCGATCACGATCTCGCAGCCGAGCCGGTCGCCGGCCAGGATCGGCCGGTAGGTCTCGAAGACCTGATCGGTCTGCAGGATCTGGGACAGGTCGTAGTCGGTGAGCACCGATTCGAGCAGCGTCCTTGTCCGACTCATGCCGACGACCGACGCGAAGGTCGGTGGCGCGATGATCCCGTCATAGCCGAGCGCGTATGCGTCCGCTTCCCGCTGATGAGCCCCGTGGTGGTTCTGCACCGCGCGGGCGAACTCGCGGACCTTCTCCCGGCCGACCTCGTAATGATCGAGTGCCCGGAACCGTTGTCCTTCCGGCTCCAGCACCGCCACGGCGTCGAAGTCTGTCCGCGTCATCGTTTGTTCCCTGCCCATGATCCGGGCCATGCTACTGGCGAACCGGACCATTGACCAGGTAAGTGTGACGTGCGCGACCAGGAATCGATGTGTGTTCCTATCGAGTCTCCAGGTGGTCACTGGGTGCTGGAGGGCGGGTCGCAGACCTTCCATCCGTCGTCGGTTCGCTGCAGGTCGAAAGTGCGTGCCGACCGCTTCGTCGGGTCGGCTTCGGTGTACACCGTGGCCTGCGCGATGGCGGTGTTGTCGGTGATGCGGATGGCATCGATACTGTCCACCACGGGGATGCTCCTGCGCTCCATCGACAGGGTGTGCACGCCGGCGAACTGGTCATTGGGGATGCCCTGATAGAAGTCGTGCAGCGGACCGCAGGTGGTCTCGCGCAGGGTGACCAGGTTGCCGGTCTTCAGTGCCTGGGTGTAGTCGGTGATGGCGGCGCGGACCTGCGCCTCCGGTGAGTTGTCGGAGTTCGTGACAAGCGCCGCGATCACCGCGACCAGCACAATCACCAGTACGGCTGCCGCACCCGCGGCGATCAGCCACCGATTGGATCGCGTGGTCGAGGTGAGGGTGTCGGACGCGGTCCGTGGTGGCGGGGCGATGCGCTGCGGCTGGGCGATCAGCCGAGGCTGTGGCGGGCGGGGGCCCGCCAGTGGCTGTGCGGGCACGGTCTGCTGGACGTCTGCGGGCGAGGGGGCTGTCGCCCCCTGCCGCGGCTTGCCTGGTGGGCGTTGCGGAGTCTCCCCGACCGGTCCCGGTGCATGCTGTGGGTGTGTCGCCGGGCCCTGCGGTCCAGGTTGCTTCGGCCCGGACGCCGGACGCGGCGTGCTCGGCGGCTTGGTGATCGGCACCGGCCCCGCCGCACGCGGGACAACGCGATCGGTACCTGCCTTGCCGCTGCCGTCGGCGGCCCGCTGGATCGGCAGCGCGACAGTCTGCGCGTCGTCCAGATCGACCACGGGCATCGCCATGGTCACCGCGTCCGAACCAGGCGGGATCTGATCATCCTCCGCCGCCGGCGTCTCGGCCTGCGCCTTGCCCGCCTCCGGGCCACCGGGCTCGCTCGGCGGTTGCGGCCTGCGCATCACCTCCGTCGCGGCATCCCCGCCGCCCGCCTGCTCCGAGTCGTTCTGCCGGATCGCCGCTGTCTCCGCTTCTGAGCCCGCGGTCCCGGAGGCGCCTGCCGCCTCGGCGGGGGTTCCAGCCGCCGCACCGCTTCGGGGGGCTGAACTGCTCGTAGATGCGGGTCCATCCGTCGACGGGGAACCGCTCGGGGGTGCGGCTTTGCCCGTCGCCGCGGCTTTGTCCGCTGCGGTATCAGGCGCCGTACCGCTTGCTGCGCGGGGACCACCGGCTGATGCGGAACTCACTGCGGACTCGGCGCCATCCGTCGACGCGGAACCGCTCGGTGACGTGGACTCGTCCGCCGTACCGGCAGCGGTGGAGCGCGCTGGCGCGGAACCGGTCGGTGTCGCGTCAGCGCTTGTCGACACGGTGTCAGTAGCTGAGGTGTCGCCGGCCGAGGAACCGGCTGCCACGGCGGCTGCTCCCGCGGCACCGGCGGTTGCCGCGCTGGACGGTCCGGCGGTTCCGGACGGAGTCACCACGCCCTTGGTAGGCTTGTTCGATTGTGCCGCAGTACCTTTCGAAGCAGGACGGCCCGATGGCGTCGAGTCAGGCATGGCATCTCGAGGTGCCTCGGAGCTCGCCTGGCCTCGCTTGATGACCTCGGTTGGCGCCTCGGATCCTGATCGGCCCCGCGTAGACCCGGCCCGCGATGCGGCTGCGGTGGACCCGGAAGTACCGCCGCCGGTCGCCTTGTGCTTTACTGCGTCGGTCGCCGGGGAAGTCGGTTCGGTTGCCGCGGTTTTCGCGTCCGAATCCTGTACCGCGGCGCGCCCCGCCGAGGCGCCGGTCGGTGCGGAGGTGGTCGCTCCGCCCGATTCGGAGCGTTGTCCCGCGCCCGCCGCCGCGTCCGGGTTACCGCTCGCCGAGTCCTCCTTGCCGGAACCCGCCTTGCCGGAACCCGCTGTTTCGGAGGCGGAGGGTCCCGGTCCGGTCGATCCGAGTGCGGCAGTGTTTGCCTTACCCGCTGGTCCGGGGGCAGGTGTGCCCGTTGCGGTCGATCCGGGGGCGGGTGCGTTTGCCTTACCTGTGGCTCCGGACGCGGGTGCGTTCTGCCCGGTCGATCCTGGCTCGGTGTGGTTCACCCCACCTGCCGGTCCGGCGGGAGGTGTGCGCGTCGAGCTCGTCGATCCGGGAGTGGGTGCGTCGGCCTGGCCCGCTGGCCCTGAGGCGGGTGAGTTCGAGCTCGTCGTCGCGGCAGCCTGGCCGCTCTTGCTGTCCGTGGGGCCGGAAGGCGTGGGTGAGCTTGTGCTATCCACGGATCGCGGCGTCGGCGAGGTCGTGCTGTCGTCCGGCACTGATGAAGGTGTATTCGTGGCGCCCGCGGGTCCGGGGTCGGTCGTGTCGGAGGCTGAACCGGAAGCTGGGATGCTCGGTGCGTCTGGGGGATCCGAGGCCGGTGGATTCGTGGAGCGTGCGGCGCCGGTCGCCCTTTTCGCGGCCGCCGATCCGGAGGTCGTCGACTTCGTACCTTTCCGGGGGCCAGCCGACCATCTCCCGAGCGCGCCGGTCCGATCCGGGGTGCTGACCTGAGGCACGGCGGGCGTCGCCGCGCCCGCGGTGCCTGCTCCGGATTCGTCCGCACCAGCAGGATTCGCACCACGCTCGGCGGCTTCGCTACTTGACGGCGCGGCGTCGGTCGACTCCTGCGCCGACGTACCTCGCCGCGTCCCCGCAGGCGTTTGCGCGATCGGTTCGGTGGGCGGGGCCGGAGCAGGCCGGTCGCCCGCCCCGGCGATCGGGGTGCATTCGGTGGCGGCATCGGGGCGTGCGTCGGCCCCAGCCGCGTCGGCCGGTCGGGCGACATCCCGCGCCGGGTTTTTCTGGTCGTTCGCGTCAGACACGCACACCCCTCGCTCAGGCGGAACAGTGGAACTCGACGGTCAGCCTAATAGGCGCGGCCGGGCGAAGTCCGTCATCGGCCCGCGCCGGGCCGACCGAAGGAGGCAGCCGCATGATGGGGCGGCCGGGCGAAGTCTGTCCACAGCTCCGCGCCGGGCGGAGTGAAGGCGAGGCAGCCGCCTATTGAGCAAGTCGGTCAGCGGTGCACAATGATGCACATGACCTCGTTCGGTGACCTACTCGGACCGCAACCGGTACTGCTACCCGAAATCTCCGAAGCCGAGGACGCGCTCCTCGACAACGCCGATCCGGTGCGGGTTGCAGCCGACCATCCCGCCGCCTCGATCGCGTGGGCCCACCTCGCGGAGGCGGCGCTGACCCGAGGCGAAGGCCGAGACGAGGCGGTCAACCACGACATCGTCGCCGCGTACGCCTTCGCGCGCACCGGCTACCACCGCGGCCTCGACCTCCTGCGTCGCAACGGATGGAAGGGCTTCGGCCCGGTGCCGTGGAGCCACGAGCCCAATCGTGGGTTCCTGCGCAGCGTCGGCGCGCTGGCCCGCGCGGCAAAGGCGATCGGCGAGGCGGAAGAGTACGCGCGCTGCCTGGACCTGTTGGAAGACTGCGATCCCCGTGCGGCCGCAGAGCTCGGCCTCGACTGAACCGTAGTGATCGAGGCATCGCGTAGCGATTCGATGAGGGGTGTCGGTCGGGTGACGGGTGGGCTCGACCCGAATTCTCGTCTCGGCGCCGCCCAGGCGAGCAGCATGGTTCGGTTGCGCTCCTCATGGGCGCGGCTGCGGCGGTCTGCGCTGCCGATCATCCAGTGTGCGGTCGGCGCTGCGCTGGCCTGGTTCCTGGCTCATCACGTGATCGGTCACGCGCTGCCGTTCTTCGCGCCGACGGCGGCGGTGGTATCGATCGGTATCTCCTTCGGCGCCCGGCTGCGGCGCTCGGTGGAGCTGGTGGTCGGCGTCGCGGTCGGCATCGGCATCGGCGACCTGTTCATCTCCCGCGTCGGGACCGGCGTGTGGCAGATCGCGCTGGTGGTCGCGGTCGCCATGGCTGTGGTGGTGTTCCTCGACGGTGGCTCGATCATCACGATGCAGGCGGCCGGTTCCGCGGTGCTGGTCGCGACGTTGCTGCCGCCCTCGGCGGGCGGCGGTTTCTCCCGCATGATCGACGCGCTGGTCGGTGGCCTCGTCGGTGTCGTGGTGGTCGCCGCGATCCCATTGCATCCGGTACGCCGCGCGAGGACGCTGGCCGCGGAAATCCTCGGCGTGATGGGGAAATCGATCACCGAGTGCGCCGACGGACTGCTCGAGCAGGACCAGGAGAAAGTGCGCCGCGCGCTCACCGCCGTTCGCGCGACCCAACCACAGATCGACTCGTTGCGCGCCACGCTGGAGGGCGGACGCGAGATCAGCCGGATCTCCCCGCTGTACTGGAACTCCCGCGACCGTCTCGAACGCATCAGGGCCACAGCGGACCCGCTGGACAACGCCGTCCGTAACACCCGAGTCCTGTTGCGGCGCTCGCTGACTCTGGTCCTCGACGATGAAATCCTGCATCCCGGACTGATCGACGAGGTAGAGCGCCTCGGCCAAGCCGTCGACGTGGTGCGCCGGATGATGCTCGCCGACCCCGGCGAGCAGCCCGACCGGGCCGAGGCCGCCCGCGTGCTGCGCTCGGTCGCCAAGGGGGCGCGGCCGGAATTGGTAGCGGGCGCGGGACTTTCGGCGCACGTCGTGTTCGCGCAGGTGCGTTCGACGCTGGTCGACCTGATGCAGGTGTGCGGCTTGCAGCGCATTTCCGCGATGGCCCTGCTGCCCCCGACGGTCAAGAACCCCTACGTGCCGCCGGCATCGTGAGCCGGACTACTCGGCGAGATTCGGACATTCCACCCATGCGTCCAAGGGAACGGCCCCACAAGCGGGAACTACCGACCGGAACGGGGCTCGGGATCCCCGACCTCCGGGGCTCCGGTCTCAGGTCCAGAAGCGGGTCAGGAAGCTGCCGTATCGCGACCAATTCGATGGAACGCCGGACAGTTCGAAGAGGGCGTACACCGCGTCGAAGAACACCTGGTTGATGGCGGGGGTGAACAGCAGCGCGAACAGGATCAGCATGCCGAACGGCTTGAACTGATCCAGCGAGCGCCGTGTCCGGTAGCTCAGCGATGGCTCGACGATGCCGTATCCGTCAAGTCCGGGCAGTGGGATCAGGTTCAGGAGAGTTGCCGTGATCTGAAGGAACGCAAGGAAACTCATGCCGAACCAGAAGGCGGGATGCGCACTCGCGCTGCCTGCGAACCGGACGACCGCGAGCAGCAGCACCGCGCACAGCGCGTTCACGAAAGGCCCGGCGCCGCTGATGATCCGTTGCGTGCGCGGCGCGACATTGTGGGTGTGTACGTAGACTGCTCCGCCCGGCAGGCCGATACCGCCGAGCGCGATGAACACCATCGGCAACACGATCGACAGCAGCGGATGGCTGTACTTCAACGGGTTCAGCGTCAGGTATCCGCGCAGCTCCACTTCACGGTCTCCGGCCCGCCACGCCGTGAACGCGTGCGCGAACTCGTGCAGGCACAACGTGACGATCCAGCCGAACACCACGAGTACGAACACCCCGACCTTGGCCTTGGTCGAGTCCACCGGAGCGTCCCAGGCCAGCACGCCGCCGACCACCGTGAGGATGACCACGAGCAGGAACACCGGGCTCGGCCGCACCGCGCGCGACCTTCGGTCGATCGGGAACGGGGAAGTCATCGGATCAGCAGCCAGGATTCGCGGTGGCGATAGAAGCTCGAGCGCGGCACGGGCCGGTCGGTGCGGATACCGTCCCTGGTCACGATCGCGCCCGGGGTGCCGAGTTGCGCCGCCCGGCCCTCTAGCCAGCGGCGCCTGCGGATGCCCTTCTGTACGGCCGCCTGTATGCCCGGCAGCTCCAAGGTCGGTGAGACCAGCATGGCCGTCACCTTGCCGGAGAACAGCTGGGTGTCATCGACATAGGCCTCGCCCTCCAGCTTTTTCCCGCCGACGCCGGTGAGCACCGCGCGACCGACCAGGACCGTGCCGGTGTCGTCCCTGACCAGCGGCGTCTCGGTGGCACGGCCCTCGAGAGCCCGCTTGGCGGCGGCGTTGCCGGTGCCGGTCTGGTAGACGCGCGAGCCGTAGGTCTTGTCGACCGGCACGTAGCCGATCTCCACGTGCAGCCGCTCGGTGCGCATCAGATGGGTGAGCACCGCGGCCAGCGCGGCATCCTCACCGAGCACGATCAGGCGCGGCAGGCTGTCGGCGGCCAGCACGGGAAGGAGTTCGTCGATCTCGGCGGTGTCGGGGATGGCGCCCGTTTGAGTAGTCGGCAGCGCCGCGAGCGCGATGGGTACGGGTGCGCCGGCGCAGCGGAGAACATGGGTACTCAAGCTGCCGTACACCCTCCTCGGTTCGAGCCGACACCGTCGGGCCCTCGCAGGGGCGAACCCCCTGTGGTCCGCTCCGGTTGACGCCGCGCTGCCGCTCGGCGTGCCGTGCAACCATAGCCCTGCCCGGCTCTGACCACACCGTTGTCGAGACTACGGCGAGATCCGACGCGACGCCGCTTCGGATGGGTCGGCTAGACTGTGCTTCCGGCCACCGCCTCAGTACGGCAGGTAGCTGCAACACACACCAGTGTTGCCTGTCGAACCGTAGGAGACACGACAATGCCGGCAATCGTCCTCATCGGCGCCCAATGGGGTGACGAAGGTAAGGGCAAAGCAACCGATCTGCTCGGTGGCCGGGTGCAGTGGGTGGTTCGCTACCAAGGTGGCAACAATGCCGGACACACCGTGGTACTGCCCAACGGGGACAATTTCGCCCTGCACCTGATCCCCTCCGGCATCCTCACCCCCGGCGTGACGAACGTCATCGGCAACGGCGTCGTCATCGACCCCGGTGTACTCCTCGCGGAGCTGGCCGGGCTGGAAGAGCGCGGCGTGGACACCTCCGGCCTGCTGCTCTCCGCCGACGCGCACCTGATCATGCCGTACCACGTGGCCATCGATAAAGTCACCGAACGCTTCCTCGGCAACAAGAAGATCGGCACCACCGGCCGCGGCATCGGCCCCTGCTACCAGGACAAGGTCGCCCGCGTCGGCGTGCGCGTCGCAGACGTGCTCGACGAGAAGATCCTCACCCAGAAGGTCGAGGCCGCGCTGGAGTTCAAGAACCAGGTGCTGGTCAAGATCTACAACCGCCGCGCGCTCGACCCGCAGCAGGTGGTCGACGAGGTGCTCACGCAGGCCGACAGCTTCAAACACCGGATCGCCGACACCCGGCTGCGGCTGAACCTGGCGCTGGAGCGCGGGGAGACGGTGCTGCTGGAGGGTTCCCAGGGCACCCTGCTGGACGTGGACCACGGCACCTACCCATACGTCACTTCATCGAACCCGACTTCCGGCGGCGCGGCGGTCGGCGCGGGCGTCGGGCCCAACCGGATCAATACCGTGCTCGGCATCCTGAAGTGCTACACCACCCGGGTCGGCTCCGGTCCGTTCCCGACCGAGCTGTTCGACGAGTTCGGCACATACCTGGCCAAGACCGGCGGCGAGGTCGGCGTCACCACCGGCCGCGCGCGGCGCTGCGGCTGGTTCGACGCGGTGATCGCCCGCTACGCCACCCGGGTCAACGGCATCACCGACTACTTCCTCACCAAGCTGGACGTTCTGTCCAGCCTGGAGACGGTGCCGATCTGCGTCGCCTATGACGTGGACGGCGAGCGGGTCGAGCAGATGCCGACCACCCAGACTGGATTCCACCACGCGAAGCCCATTTTCGAGGAGATGCCAGGCTGGTGGGAGGACATCTCCGGCGCGCGCACCTTCGAGGAACTGCCGGCGAACGCACAGGCGTACGTTTTGCGTCTGGAGGAGCTGGCCGGCGCCCGCATTTCCTGTGTCGGTGTCGGTCCCGGCCGGGATCAGACGATCGTCCGGCACGATGTCCTCGGCTAGAACCTGTTCGAATTCCCCACGGTAGAGCGGAATTTCGGCCCCGATCGCACGAAATTCCCGTGCCGCTTCATAGTTCATCGGCTTCGACCATGATCGGTGAAGAACTACAGTAAGCGCATGGCTCGGAACCGGCCGATGATCGAGCGCGACAGCGAATTCGAGGCGATCCGCGCGGCGCTGACCGGGCCCGAATATGTCGGGGTGGTGCTTACCGGAGATGCCGGGGTGGGCAAGACCACCCTGGCCCGGCATGCCAGCTCCGCGATCGGCGGCAATATTCGCTGGGTGGCGGGCACCGAGTCGGCACGCAGCATTCCGCTGGGGGTGTTCGCGCATATGGTCGGCGTCTCCACGGCGCACGATCCGGTGACGTTCATGTCCGCCGCTCGCGAGGCACTGCTCGCCGATGGGCACACGGTGATCGGCGTGGACGACGCCCACCTGCTCGACCAGCTCTCGGCCGCCCTGCTGTTGCAGCTGGCCATCGACAAGGCCGCGCACATCGTGGTCACCGTCCGCAGCGGCGTGCCGGTGCCCGACGCGGTCACCTCGCTGTGGAAAGACGGGCATCTGATGCGCATCGATCTGCGCCCGTTCAGCCAGCGGCAGAGCGTGAAGCTGGTGGAGTCGATGCTCGGCGGGCAGCTGGAAGGATTTACCGCCAACCTGATGTGGGAGTCCTCCGCCGGAAATGCCCTGTTCCTCAAGCATTTGGTCGAGGGAGCGCTGGAGGCGGGCACACTGCGCCAGGTGAACGGTGTGTGGCAGCTCCGCGGCAGGGCCGCGGTGACCTCGGAACTGGCCGCGCTGCTGGAGGATCGGGTCGAGCAGCTGCCCGATCCGGTGCTGAGGGTGCTGGAACTGCTGACCTTCTGCGAGCCGATCGATCTCGATGTGCTCGCCGAATTGGCCGGTGAGGATGCGGTGGAAGCCGCCGAGAACCGCGGCGTGATCCGGGTAGTGGAGAGTTCGCGTCAGCTCACCGTGCGATACAACCACCCGCTGTTCGGCGAGGTGATCCGGCGCAGGCTCGGCATCGCCTCGGCACGACGATTGCGTGGCCGCCTGTACTCCTCGCTCAAAGAACGTGCGATCAATTCCGCCGCCGACCGGATCCGGCTGGCCGAGTTGGCCTTGGACAGTGATAAATCCGCGGATCTGGAATTGCTCGAAGCGGCCGCCGCCGACGCGATCGGTTTGGCGAATCTGCCACTGGCCGAACGTTTCGCGCGGGCCGCGGTGGAGCGGCGCGGCGGCGTGGAGGCCGCCGACCTGCTGGCGCGCGCCCTGCTGTGGCAGGGGCATCGGATCGAGGCCGAGCGCACGTTGGCCGGCTTCGACCCCGACCAGCTCGACGAGGTGCAGCTAGCGCGCTGGGGCAGCACCAGGGTGGCGAATCTGTTGTGGGCCATGGGCGATGCCGACCGCGCAGGCGAAGTGCTGACGCTGTTGCGCGGCAGGGTGAAGCATCCGAAGATCGCCGCGATCTTCATCGGTCTCGCCTCGGCGTCGGCGGTCAACGAGAACCGCGTCGACCACGCGTTCACCGAGGCGGAAACGGTCATGACCACCGAAGGCGCGCCGCCGTGGGCGGTGTGGTGGGCCGCGTTCGGCGGCGGCCTCGCACTGGCGTTGATGGGCAAGGGCGAGGCGGCCAAGGAGTACGCGGCGCGCGGTCACGCGGTGGAAGAGCACATCGACGGCCTCAACCGCTTCATGTCCACGCACGCGGAGGTGCTCGCGCTCACCTTCACCGGCGATCTCGAGGCCGCACGGCATTGTGCCGGAGCCTATTTCGGCTACTCCGCGCCGGGGCAATACTTGGCCTGGGGCATGTCGAAGATTCTGCAAGGCACCGTCGACGTGGCGCAGGGCCGGTTCCTGGTCGCCATCGAGCATCTGGAACAGGCGCTGGCCGCGCTGATAGCCGAAGGCGCAGCCGCTTGGATGTTTCCGGCGAGAATTCGTCTGGCCGAGGCGTATTCGGCGCTCGGCCGCGCCGCGGAGGCGGCCGAGTCGATCGCGGACGCCACCGCGCGTGGGGGACGGCACAGTGCGGTCTACGAGCCTCAGCTCGAAATCGCCCGTGCCTGGCAGGCTGCCGCCGAAGGCACCGTCACCCCAGCCGTCCGAATCGCTATCGGCGCCGCCGACGCGGCAGCACGCGCGCATCAGCATGCGATCGAGGCCATGGCGCTGCATACCGCGGCCCGGTTCGGTGATCACTCCGTGGCAGGACGGCTGGCCGACCTGGCGTCCCGGGTGGAGGGACGGCTGGTGCAGGCGCAGGCACGACACGCGATAGCCCTCGCCACACACGACGGCCCCGGACTCGACGCCGCCGTGGCGGAATTCGAGCGCATCGGCGCGATGCTGTCGGCGGCCGACGCCGCGGCTCAGGCCTCCTCGGCACACGAGCGGGCCGGGGACCGGCGCAGGATGCTGGAGTCCGCCGCCGCGGCGAACCGCCTCGCCGCCGCCTGTGGCGGAGCGAGTACGCCCGCCCTGCGGCACGCCGCTCAGCCGTTGCCGTTGACCGCGCGGGAACGCGAGATCGCGAATCTTGTCGCCGCGGGGCTGTCCAATCGGCAGATCGCCGACCGTCTCACCGTCTCGGTGCGCACGGTGGAGGGGCATCTCTACCGCGCCTGCATCAAGATGGACGTCACCGCCCGCGAATCCCTCGGCGCCCTGATGCGCGGCGAATCCGCAATGGGGTGAGGTCGCGCGCGTCTTCCGCCACCGACTGAGCATGCCTGGTGGCAGGGTGCGGGTCCTACCAGCGCGTATCCCGGTCCCGGCACCTGCCTCGATCACCAACGGCCGTGGTGTGGCACTCGCGCTTGTCTCGGCCCTGTGCCGCTCGCCGGGGCGAACTGGTTGTTAGGCTGACGCGACCAGGGTTTCTTCGGTAGTTGGGACGGATGGTGCGGATTTTCATCGGCGTATGTTCGGTTGCGGCGGGGATGGCGCTCACGCTCGGCTGCTCGAGCGGGCAGCAGGCGCCGATACCCGGTTCGCCGTCGGCGACGAGCCGGGTATCGGCGACGCCGCGGTCGGAGACTCCGCAGGAGCGCAACGTTCGGATCAGGCAGAAGCTGATCGAATTGGGGTGCTCGTCGAACGCCTGCATCCAGACGTATTTCGGTTGCGCCGACGGCTACATCACCGGGGAAGCCTGCGATTTCTATCGCGAACACCCGATCTACTGAGCGGCGTGCTGCTCGGACGGCCAGCATATGTCGACGACTATCGAATAGTACGATAATCCCCGACATAACGCTGGTTCGTGGCTAGGCTGCGGGCATGAGCGTGGTCATCGATGAAGCGCATCCAGCTGCGGAAGAACTGCGGCTGTCGAAAGTGCTTGCGGCGCTGTCGGATCCGGCGCGACTGACGGCGGTTCGGGTATTGGCGCTCACCGAGGAGGTAGCGTGTACCGAGCTGCAGCAGCGCGCGGGCCTGACCATCGGCCGCTCGACATTCTCCTATCACCAGCGCGTGTTGCGGGAGGCCGGGGTGCTGCGGGCACGTGTCCGCGGGGCACGCCGAATGCTCAGCCTGCGCCGTGACGATCTCGACACCCATTTCCCCGGTCTGCTCGATGCCATCCTCGACACCGCGCCCGAGATGTTGTGACCGGCATCTGCGTGCTGTCAGTCCTCGAGCGCCCGTGCGGTGAGGGTGCGGAAGTCGTCGCCGATCGTGCTGCGCCAGTCCGCGGCGACGATGAGGTTCTGGGACTGAAGCAGCAGCAGGGCAACCACATCCTTGTGCGGGTCGGCATACCAGGCGGTTCCGAGGCCGCCCGGCCAGGACAGGGTTCCGACGCTGGGCCCGGCGCCACTCTGGCGGGTGCGCACGCGCAGTCCGTAGCCGAAGCCGTGCTCGGCCCACAGATTTTGGCCGAGGGGTAGCGCGAACGGCGGCTCGGCACGTTGCCGCTCGGTCAGATGATCGGTGGTCATCGCTTCGACCAGCTGCCGCGACAGCACCCGCACTCCGTCGAATTGCCCATTGCCGAGCAGCATGTGGGCGAACCGGGCGTAATCGTCGCCCGTGGACACCAGCCCCGCACCGCCGGAAGATACCGCACCGTGGCCGTTGGATGGCGATTTCGCGGGCCGACCCATGGTCCGGTTATCGCCGGCAGGATGCTGATCTCGTCGGTCAACCGCGCCGGTCCGTGGGACACGGCCACGGCCACGGCGACAATCGGGATCGAGAGCCGTCGTATCTGATTGTCGGAGGAATGATCGCCAAAGTCGCTGCGCGGTATTGATTCCGCCGAGCTCCTATTTCCCAGCTATGAAGATCGGGCCGATGTCCGATAAGTCACAATCGATCTTGGCACCAGCGCTCGGGCGGGAGACGTGCCGGTTGGGTTCTGGGCATGTGGAGGTGGTCGTGACTAGTGGGGAGGTGGCGCACCTGGTCGCGGACGACGGTGCGGCGACAGACAGCGGCACCAGCGACGGTGAGCCCGAGGCGCATGGGCCATCGACATCGATCACGGACCGGAAACAGCCCGACCTCGTTGCCCAGGCAGTCCCGGCTATCGCGAATCTGGCACGAAACGTGCTCGGCGGACCTGGCGCGGCACCGAATTCAGGCGCACGCACCCAAGCCGTACCGGCGGTGGGCCCGGCGGCACCTCCGGCCAACGGTGTGCCGGGACCCGCACCTAACGCTGCCGCGGCGCCGCCGCCCGGCGGCGCCGCGGTACCTTCCGGCGTGACCGCACCGCCGGCTGGCGCACCTCCGACCGCAGCGCCACCGCCGCCCGGGATCGACCCGGAGACCATCGCAGACCTCGCGCCTGCCGCCATGACGGCCGGTTCGATGGCCTTGATGGCACTGCCGATGTTGGCGTCAGCGCTGGCCGGTCTAGCCGGCGGCGGATCGGGTGCTGGATCCGGATCCACTGCCGCCGCACCCGCCGGAGGCGGGCTTTCCCCAGAGGCTCAACGGGCGTTGGACACGTTGGAAACCCTGGCGGCCCTTTACGGCAAGGACGGCACCCCGTCGGGCACCGATGGCTTGGGGTCGAGACCCGGCGGAGCCGGCGGCTCGGGTGCCGGGGCGACCGCGATCAGGGCAAGGGCTCTGTTCCAGAAGAACGTGGCGAGGGCGTTCAACGACCTGGACAACGATCTCGCGAGATACGTCTCGAATCTGGCCGGATTCAACAAAGCCGACCGGCAAGCGGTCATCAAGTTGCTCCGCGAGGTCAACGTCCAACTCGCCGAGCTCGGCCCCAACGCCTATACCAAAGATGGTCAGCGGAAAGTGCACCAAATCCTCACCGCTGCATTGGAAAAAGCCCAAAAGATCGTCGGTGGCGGGGCCGCCAACGCAACCGAAACCGCCGCGATGGTCGACCGGCTCACCGCCCAGTACCTCAACGGAATAGCTGGAAAACGAACGGAGGGAGCCGGCGCGACGCGGCCGGGTGATGGCCGACCCCGAGCACCTCTCGATCCGGGGAAATACAGAATCAGCTCCCACTACGGCCCTCGCAATGGCAAGCATCACGGCGGCCTCGACCTCGCGGCCCCCGCGGGGACCCCCATCTACGCCGTTACCGGTGGCACTGTTGTCAAGGCGGGCAATGCGGGCGATGGCTACGGATACCACGTGCGCATCCGCTCCGCCGATGGCACCGAGACCATCTATGCCCACCAAACCGCCGGCAGCATCCGCGTCAAGCCCGGCGACCGGATCCCGGCAGGCACCGTGATCGGCGCCGTCGGGTCCACCGGCAACTCCACCGGTAACCACCTGCACTACGAAGTTCGGCGCAATGGGCGCTCCATCGAGCCCACGGCCTATCTGGCGGCAAACGGCGTACGAGTGTGACACGCGGCGCCAACCGTCGTTATTGTCGTACTGTCAATACGCCCTCCCGTTCGCGTCGGGAGGACGCACCGGCACCGGTGCCCTGGAGCAACGACGAACCGAGGTAGGCGTGAGCACTTCATCCACCGCCGCGCATGGCCCGCTCGCGGGCATCAAAGTCATCGAACTGGCCGGTATCGGCCCCGGTCCGCACGCCGCACTGCTGCTCGCCGATCTCGGCGCCGACGTAGTGCGGGTGCAGCGCGCGGGCCAGCTGCCCGGCGGTTTCGACCGGGCGCAGCTGCGCGGACGGACCATCGTCGAGGCCGACCTCAAGGACCCCGCCGATCTCGAGAAGGTGCTGGGCTTGGTCGAGAAGGCAGATGTGCTGATCGAAGGCTTCCGTCCCGGCGTCACCGAGCGGATGGGCATCGGCCCGGACGACGCGCTCGCTCGCAACCCCCGCCTGATCTACGGCCGGATGACCGGCTGGGGTCAGGAGGGTCCACTGGCCGACCGTGCCGGACACGACATCAACTACATCTCCATCACCGGCGTGCTGCACGCGATCGGCCGCAAGGGTGAGCGCCCGGTCCCGCCGCTGAACATGGTGGGCGACTTCGGCGGCGGCTCGATGTTCCTGGTATTCGGCATCCTCGCCGCACTGGTGGAGCGACAGACCTCGGGTAAGGGGCAGGTGATCGACGCGGCGATGGTCGATGGCGCCCTTGCCCTTTCGCACATGATCTGGGGAATGCGCGGAGCCGGCGCCTGGTCCGACGAGCGCGGTGTGAACCTACTCGACACCGGAATGTCGTTTTACGACACTTACGAAACCGGCGACGGCAAGTACATGGCGGTCGGCGCGATCGAGCCGCAGTTCTACGCGCAGCTGCTCGCCGGACTGGAGATAGATCCGGAGGGTCTGCCCTTCCAGCTCGACCCGGCCGGCCAGGAGACGTTGAAAAAGCTGTTCGCCGAACGCTTCCGGGCTAAGACTCGCGACGAGTGGACCGAGATCTTCGTCGGGACCGACGCCTGCGTCTCGCCTGTCCTCACCTTCGCGGAGGCGACGAAGAACGAGCACATCTCGGCCCGCGGCTCGCTGCTGGAGCTGGACGACATCACCCAGCATGCCCCGGCGCCCCGGTTCTCTCGCACCCCGAACGGCATCCCCACCCCACCACCGACCACGGCCACGTCCATCGAGTCGGTGTGGGCCGACTGAGCATCGAGCGGGATGCCAGGGCACCGCGGCATCTGCTGATCTGCGCAGATGATCAAATTTTTAACATACCAACCGGTTCGACAGTACGGCACTGTGCCTGCCATACTGTCGGCGAGCAGGCGGCTCTAGAGCGCAGCTGATCGTGACGGGCAACCGTCCGGTCCGCTGCTTGACCGCCTTGCTTGCTGGAGGCCTCGGCGCCGTGCAGCCTTCTGCACGCCGCCCGCGCATGACGAGGGCCAGCCCCGAGGGGTGGCGGGCCGGTCGTGCCCGGCGGCGCTCGGAGGGGAAGTGCCGCCGGCCAAGGCCCTCCGCGGACATCCCGCCATCAGTAGCAGGTCAGCGGCGTCAACGGATCGGCGGCACGTGGCGTCAGCGCCGCATAGGCGGAGGCAATACCCTTGACCGCCAAGCGCAATTCGGGTTCCTGGTGCGTGAACGGCAGCCGCAGAAACCGTTCGAACGCGCCCTGCACGCCGAATCTCGGCCCCGCCGCGAGCAATACGCCGTGATTGGGCGCCGTGGCGGCCAGCGCGGTCGACACCGAGCTCGGCAGCTGCGCCCACACCGACATGCCACCCGCACCGACGGTCACGCGCCAGTCCGGCAGCTCCTCGGCGAGGGAATCGAGCAGAGCGGCACGCTGCGAACGCAATTGGTCGCGGCGCCGGTCGAGGATGACGTCCGCGTGCTCGAGCAGGTGGACGGTGGCCAACTGGTCCATGACGGGAGTGCCGAGGTCGACCGTGGAACGGATGCCGAGCAGTTTGGTGATCAGCGACTGGTTGGTGCGAATCCAGCCGACGCGCAGACCACCCCAGAACGATTTCGACGCCGAGCCGATCGTGACGATCTCGGCGCCCTTGGCGAACGCCGCGACCGGAGGTGGCGGTACTTCGTCGCCGAGTCCGAGATCCGCCATGGACTCGTCGATCACGACAGTCATCCTGGTCTCCCTGGCGATGGCAGCCAGCTCGGCACGGCCGTCGGCGTCCAGCAGCAGGCCGGTCGGGTTGTTGTAATCCGGCACGAGGTAGGCCAGTGTGGCCGCGGTTTGCCGCGCGGCGCTGCGGATTCCATCGAGGTCCCAGCGGGTCACCGGGTCCTCGGGCCGCAGCGGCACCGGCACCGGGCGAGCGCCGACGTCCCGAATCGCTTCGATGGCGTTCGGATAAGTCGGGTGGTCGATGAGCACGCGGGCGGCGGGTGCGGTGAGCACGTTCAGCAGCAGACGAAGTCCGTGCTGCGCGCCGAGGGTGACCAGGACCTGGTCCGGGGCGGTCGGCAGGCCGCGCGCGGTGTAGCGGCGGGCGATCGCCTCGCGCAGCGCGAGCACACCGACCGGGTCCATGCCGTGTGTGCCGAGATACGCCGGAATCCCGTGCAGCGCAGTCGAATACGCTTCCTGCATCTCGAGTGGGGCAGCCATGGCAGCGTAGGTCATGTCGATGGTGGGCAGTTCGGGCGGCGCCATCGTGGCGAGGATGCTCCTGGCCGGCTTGATGCCGTCGTGCTGCACATCGCGTGGCAGCGCCACGGTGCTGCGCGAGCCCTGCCTGCTGATCAGGTAGCCGTGCTCCCGCAACAGCGCGTAAGTGGACGTGATGGTCGTGCGACTGACCGCCAGGGTGGCGGCGAGATCTCGTTCGCTGGGCAGTGCGACTCCCAACGGCGCGCGCCCGTCGTGGATCAGCAGCCGGATGCCTTCGGCGAGCGCCAGGTACGCCGGACGCGCGGACCGCCGAGCGGATGAATCGCCCTCGCCGTTGTCCACGTTCCGCCACCGACCCAGATCGCGAGCCAAGCTGCCCGCGCCGATCACTCTCGTCGCCATACAGGCCAGTATTGACTGATTGGATATTTATTGGCAAGGCCAGTTGGGCGCACGCTGTATGACATGGCCATCCCCGCCACCGCGGATCAACTGCGACAAGGCCGAGGCGGAGCCGCTGACGATCGGGTCACCCGGAGGCGCATCCAAGGCCAGTCTCGGATAACTGGACGGACCTTTTCGAACTTGTCGGTCGCCCGGTGCAGACTTGCAGCATGAGTGACTTCACTCGCCTTGCCGCCGAGGCCATGATGCCCGGCCGTGTGGGGGCCATCAACCTCCCCACCGCGGCGACGCTGTTCGACACCGCCATCGGCCACTGCGCGATCGCGTGGCGTGGCGCGACGGTGATCCGATTCCAGCTCCCCGAGGCGAGCCCGGCAGCGACCCTGGCACGTATCGCTCGCCGTCGCGCCGGACACCTGGACGAGGAGGTTCGCGAAGAGAAACCCACCGGCGTGATCGCCGAGGCCATCGCTGCGATCCATGCCCACCTCGCAGGCGAGCTCGACGACTTGCGCTGGATTCCGCTGGACACCGGTGAAATTCCGC
Source organism: Nocardia sp. NBC_00881 (assembly GCF_045207455.1). Lineage (NCBI taxonomy): Bacteria > Bacillati > Actinomycetota > Actinomycetes > Mycobacteriales > Nocardiaceae > Nocardia > Nocardia sp. NBC_00881. Next base: position 5,313,545 of record NZ_CP108798.1, on the reverse strand, counting down.
AGTTCCATCGCGCCGTCTACGACGTAACACGCGCCGTCGATCCCGGCCACACTCTCAGCTACGGCCAAGTCGCCGACCGCGTCGGCGCACCAGGCGCAGCCCAGGCCGTCGGACAGGCCCTGGGCCGCAACCCGATTCCGCTCATCATCCCATGCCACCGCGTACTCGCCGCCGACCATGCGCTGCACGGATTCTCCGCGCCCGGTGGGATCGACACCAAACAACGGCTTCTGGCAATCGAGCGCACCTCTGGGTTCGGCGAGCCGACGCTGTTCTGAGTTCCCTCCAGACCCTCTTCGAAGCCGGCAGCCCCTACGGCAACCCGCCGCCGATAGGTGCGTTGTCTGCGTGGACGAGTTCAGATCGTGGAATGCGTAGCCGCCGTGAGCGGTCGTTCCCACCCTTGGCAACCTGGCCCGACAACTCGCTGCGCGTTCGGTGTAGCGTCCATCTGCGCGCATGGAATGCAGTACTGACCAGGGGTTTCGACGTCTCGATCAGGAGAGTCGGATGAGTTTTCGAAGACGCCGCCGCGGTACCCGTCGACATGTTCTCGGGCGCCGATTGCCTCGGGTGCGCGTCTGCTCCGGTCGGAGCGATTCGGACATCTGTGCCACCACGGCAGCTGACGCAGGGAAACCGCTGTCGGTATGACACGGCCCGGCTGACGTTCCGACAGAAGGGAACCAGTAATGAACAAGACCAGTGTGCAGTCAGCCGACGCCCCAGCGGAATTCCTTGCCGTATATCCCGACTACGCGTCCACCAGTTCGCTCGATCGGATACGCAAGGAGCAGTACTCGTACCTGGACCAGAACGGTCTGGTATACCTCGACTACGCGGGAGCCGGGCTCGCCGCGACAGCACAATACCGATCGCACCAGGATCGGCTTTCCGAAAACTGTTTCGGCAACCCGCATTCGGAGAATCCGACCTCGCGGGCCGCGACCGAATTGGTAGACCAGGCACGTCGTGCGGTGCTTGCGCACCTCAACGCCTCGCCTGACGAATATTGCGCGATCTTCACTGCCAATGCGAGTTCGGCCTGCCGGATCATCGGAGAGGCCTATCCGTTCGCGCGTGGTTCGCACTTCGTCATGACCTCGGACAACCACAACTCCATTATCGGAATGCGAGAATTCGCCAAGGCGAAACGAGCCGAGGTGGTGCATGTTCCGATCGGAACGCCCGATCTGCGAACGACGGATGAGGCTGTGCGTGCCGCATTGAGCAATCGCACACGGCCACGATTCTCCGGGGTGTACCGGAAGGGTGAGCCGGGTAGGCGCGGTTTGTTCGCCTTTCCGGCGCAGAGTAATTTCACCGGAGTTCAACATCCGCTGGACTGGGTGGAGCTGGCGCACCGGCACGGCTATGACGTACTGCTGGACGCAGCCGCGTATCTTCCCACCAACGAACTGGATTTGAGTGTCGTACGAGCCGATTTCGTGCCGATCAGCTGGTACAAGCTCTTCGGCTACCCGACCGGGGTCGGATGCCTGGTCGCACGCCGGGAGGCGCTGGCCAGGCTGCGCAGGCCGTGGTTCGCGGGCGGCACTATTGCGGCCGTGAGCGTTCAGGGTGACTGGCATATGCTGACCGACGACGAAAGTGCCTACGAAGACGGGACGCTGAATTTCCTGTCCATTCCCGATGTGACATTCGGGATCGGCTGGTTGCGGGAAATCGGCGTCGACCTGGTGCACCGCCGGGTCGTGTGTCTGACCGGTTGGTTGCTCGATCGGCTGCGATCGCTGACACACGACAACGGTGCCTCGATGATCAAGATCTATGGACCGCAAGACACGGTCCGCCGCGGGGGCACGGTCACGTTCAATTTCCTCGACCCGGACGGTATCGTCGTCGACGAGCGCTTGGTTGCCACCGAGTCCGCGGCAGCGGGCTTCTCCATCCGCACAGGTTGCTTCTGCAACCCAGGTGCGGGCGAGGGGGCTTTCGATATCCAGCTGCCCATATTGCGGCGCCTGTTCGGGGCACGCCTCCCGACCATCGATGAATACGTCACAGTGCTCGGTCTGCCGAGCGGCGGCGCCATCCGGGTCTCGTTCGGTACACCGTCGAATATCCAGGACGTCGAGCGATTCATCGGTTTCGCCGAAGACACGTACCGGAACAGGCCCGCGACAGTGGACGGCCTGCGACCTCGGGAACGATGCTGACCGGGCTCGCGGCGAGACGTACTCATCGCGAGGAAGGTTTTGTCCAACATCGGATTCACACCGCCTAGGCAGCGCGCGGCGCCGGGCACGGAGAACGGACGACATCGACGTGAGCCGTTGTCTCGGCGGCGTCGCTCATAGTCGCACGCAGGACATAGGCTCGATCTGTGCAAACATTCTCAGATCAGGGGTGGTACACCCTACTCGCCGGCCTTGCCATCCTGGTCGGCCTCGTCGGAATCATCGTTCCGATCCTGCCGGGCGTCATCCTGATCTTCGGTGCTATCGCAGTCTGGGCCTTTCTCACCGGCGGCGCTACGGCGTGGATCGTCTTCGCAATCTGCGCGGCGCTGCTCGTGATTTCCGGGATCATCAAGTACACCTGGCCGGGCCGCAATATGAAGGAAGCGGGTGTGTCCAATCGTGCGGTCTTCGTCGGCGCGATCCTCGGCATCGTCGGGTTCTTCGTGATACCGGTGGTCGGCCTATTTGTCGGTTTCGTGCTCGGCGTCTACCTTTCGGAACTCCAACGCCTGCGTATCGGTCAACAGGCTTGGCAGGCAACGGTGCACGCGCTGAAGGGTGTCGGTCTGTCCATGCTCATCGAACTCTTCGGTGCGCTGCTGGCGACCGGTGTCTGGGTCGTCGGCGTCATCGTCGCCTGAGCGAATGACAGGCGCGGTCGTCACGACCGCTATCGCTCGATGGCGGGGAACGGAATCGTATCTCCCGCTTGGGCTTCGGGGAGTTCTTCACGGTGCAGCCGGAGGGTCGGCGGTTCGGGACGGTACAGCGGCAGTGTTGGGGCCGGGTCGGGGGGGATGACGCGCTCGCGGGCCGGGAGCCGGTAGAAGGCGCGCGCGTTGTCCTCCAGTACCGGGTACATGTCGGTGCCCACCACATCGCAGAGGAGGTCGACGTCCGAGTCCTCGAATGGGCGGCCCGCACGGGTGCCGGGGAGATCGCTGCCGAACATCAGTGCTTCGGGATTCACCGCGTGGATGCGGCGCAGCGTGTCGGCGACGTTCATCGCGACCCGGCCGAAACCGGTGGCCTTGACCCGCGCCCCTCGGTCGACGAGATCCAGCAGGAACGGCAGACCCTCTTCCGACATGCCGAGATGGTCGACCGACAGCGCGGGCAGCTTGGAAATGACCGGTTGCAGCGAGGCGAGCATGGTCCCGTCGATGTAGACCTCGACGTGCCAGCCGACCAGCTCGTATGCCCGCAACGCCTGGAGCGTCATTCCGGTGATGTCGGCGGCGGCGCGCTTGAGGTTGAACCGCAGCGCGCGCACACCGATGCGGTCCAGCTCGATGATCTCCTCGTCGGTGGCGTCCAGGTCTAGGCGGGTGACGCCGACCCAGCCCTCGCCCAGTTCGGCCAGGGCGGCCTTCAGATAGCTCTGATCCGTGCCCTGGAACGAGCCGCTGACCACGGCGCCGCCGCCGACATCGAAGCGCGCCATGCGCTTTCGGTAGTCGGCGATGGTGAACGGGTCGGGCAGGTAGCCCTCGTTCTCGGCCAGCGTGAACCGCGGGTCGAAGATGTGCAGGTGGGCATCGAACACTTGTACAGAATGCCTCAGTGTCGGACTTTCCGCTGCCGCACTGCGGTGGTTGCCGCGGCAGCGGAGCTGATCCCGCCGGGGTGGTCAGACCTTGTGCGGCTCGCTGGCACGGAGCATGTCCTCGCGCTCGACGACTTTGACCCGCTCCCGGCCCTCCGGCTCGCCGAGCGCGCGCTCGTGGGCGTCCAGGCGGTACCAGCCCTGCCAGGTGGTGAACGGGATGCCCTTGCCCTCGAGGAACTCGGTGACGGCGTCGAGCTCCGGTTCGGCGGCCGGGGTGAAGCGCACGCTGTCGTCGAGCAGGCAGGCCACAGTCTCGTTGGCGTCGCCCTTGGTGTGGCCGATCAGGCCGACGGGACCGCGCTTGATCCAGCCGGTGACGTAGGTGGCAGGCAGGTAGCGGTCGGCGCCGTCGGCGTTCTCGTCGGCGATCACGCGACCGGCCTCGTTCGGGACGGTGCCGGCCTGGTCGTCGAAGGGCAGGTTGGTCAGGTTCTGCGACAGATAGCCGACGGCGCGGTACACCGCCTGCACGTCCCAGTCCTTGAACACGCCGGTGCCTTTGACGTTGCCGGTGCCGTCGAGCTGGGTGCGCTCGGTGCGCAGGCCCACAACTTTGCCGTTTTCGCCGAGCACCTCGGACGGGGACTCGAAGAAGTGCAGGAACAGCTTGTGCGGTCGGTCGCCGACGTCGCGGATGGCCCACTGCTCGAGGGTGTTGGCGACCATGTCGACCTGCTTCGAGTGGCGGCGCGCGGCTTCGGAGCCTTCGTCGTAGTCGATGTCTTCGGGGTCGACGATGACCTCGATGGTCGGGGAGTGGTCGAGCTCGCGCAGCTCGAGGGGGGTGAACTTGGCCTGAGCGGGTCCGCGGCGGCCGAAGACGTGGACCTCGACGGCCTTGTTGTTCTTCAACCCCTTGTAGACGTTCGGCGGGATCTCGGTGGGCAGCAGCTCGTCGCCGGTCTTGGCCAGCACCCGCGCCACGTCGAGTGCGACGTTGCCGACGCCGAGGACCGCGACTTTCTCCGCGTCCAGTGGCCAGGTGCGCGGCACGTCGGGATGTCCGTCGTACCAGGACACGAAGTCCGCCGCGCCGAACGAACCATCCAGGCCGATGCCGGGGACGTCCAGGGCGCGGTCGGCGTTGGCTCCGGTGGAGAAGATCACCGCGTCGTAGAAGATGCGCAGGTCATCAAGGGTGATGTCCGTGCCGTAGTCGATGTTGCCGAGCAGCCGCACCTGCGGCTTGTCGAGCACCTTGTGCAGGGCGGTGATGATGCCCTTGATCCGCGGATGGTCCGGTGCGACGCCGTAGCGGATCAGCCCGAACGGCGCGGGCATGCGCTCGAACAGGTCGATGCTCACCTCTGCGTCGGATTTCATCAACGCGTCGGCGGCGTAGATCCCGGCCGGTCCGGCGCCCACGATCGCGATGCGGAGCGGGCGAGTCTCGGCGGTGTGCGCGTCAGGCCCGGAGGAGGCAGCTTGCGTCACCACGGAGGGCCCGCGTACACCGCTTGTTGATCCTGCACTCTGTTCGGTCATCTCTTACGCGCACCCTTATGGTCGAAACAATTAACGACGTCGGTCCTTAGCTTAGGCTAAGTTGACGCACTGGCTTGGTTGCACCCTGTCGGTGCCGACACCGGCGATGCTGGCTCGGGTCTGCACGGTGCCCGGTTCACTGCGACGACGAGCTGCCGATTGGCGATGACAGCTGGCCGCAGTCCCGCGATTCTATCGGGGTGGCCGATGCCTCCCCGCGCCGGTGCGTGAACCGGGTGGATGCCATCGAACGTCACAATCACCGGCTACCCGTTCCTGCGCGCGCTATAGCGACCGTCCGGTCTCCGTCGAGCAATAGGCGTGTCCCGAAGGGGGCCCGAGCGCTCGATACCGGCACCGACCAGGGATCATCGTGTCATGACCGAGCAGCAGCCGACCGCGGGCGAGGACGAAATCATCCAGGTCGATCAGACCGACAACCGCTCCGCGGTTCCTTTCGCCGCGGCCGCGGCGGTCGCGGTAGTCGTGCTGGTCGCGATCGTGCTCGGCGGGATGCTGTCGCCGACTGAGAAGAATGTCACAGATTCCGACCGGATCGTCGCGGCGGTCCGTAACTTCGTCGAGGGCTCCAACAACACCGACACGGTGCCGCCGCCCGGCACCGCCTGCCAGGGCTTCGATTCCGCGCGTTCGCCGCTGGCCGGACAGGCGGGGCCCGGAAAGTCCGTCGAGATCACTGAACTCGACAATCCGATGAGGGACGGCGACAAGGGCAAGGCGACCGTGACCACAAAGGTCGACGGCAACGAGGCGACGGCGACCTGGAATCTGACCAGATCCGGCGACAAGTGGCTGGTCTGCAACTGACCGTTACCGCAGTGCGAACAATCGTTTGACATGGCGACCCGCGTCGGTGCAATCTCAGTCGAAGGTCATGAGAACCAGTGTCAAGCCCCGGCATTACTGGTCGGCAACCCTCCTCCGCGGTGGGGTGCTCCGGGTGACGACCCGGCCGTCGCTTCAACCCGAGCGCGGCAAGTGCGGATACGCAGGAGGTGCACATGAGTTATGCCGGTGATATCACTCCCCAGCAGGCGTGGGAAGTTTTGCGGGATCATCCCGAAGCCGTCTTGGTCGACGTGCGGACGGAAGCCGAATGGAAATTTGTCGGCATCCCCGATACGAGTTCGATCGATCGGCCGACGGTGCTTATCGAGTGGGTCGACTCCACCGGCGCGCGCAACGAAGCGTTCGTCGAGCAGCTGAAGCAGGCCCTGGTGGACCACACCCCGGACGCTCCGGTCGTGTTCTTGTGTCGTTCCGGCCAGCGTTCGATCGGCGCGGCTGTCGCCGCGACCACCGCGGGCTATCACACCTCCTATAACGTGCTCGAAGGCTTCGAAGGTCCGCTCGACGAGTTCGGGCATCGCGGCGGCTCCGGCTGGCGTGCCCTAGGACTTCCCTGGCGGCAGTCGTGATCACCGGCGGTGCGTTCGACCGCCCGCTGCCCGAGGGCGTCGGTCCCGCGACGCTCGGTGTTCGGGGTGGGCTGCGGCGCTCGGGTTTCGAGGAAACCGCCGAGGCGCTCTACCTGACCTCCGGCTTCGTTTACGAAAGCGCGGAGGCCGCCGAGGCCGCCTTCACCGGCGACGTCGAGCACTTCGTCTACTCCCGTTACGGCAACCCGACGGTCGCCATGTTCGAGGAGAGGATGCGGCTGATCGACGGCGCCGAAGCGTGTTTCGCGACCGCGAGCGGAATGTCGGCGGTATTCACCGCCCTCGGTGCGCTGCTCGGCGCCGGTGATCGACTCGTCGCCGCGCGCAGCCTGTTCGGCTCTTGCTTCGTGGTGTGCGACGAGATCCTGCCGCGCTGGGGCGTGGAGACCGTCTTCGTCGACGGCGAGGATCTGGACCAGTGGGAGCAGGCGCTGTCGGTGCCCACCCAGGCGGTGTTCTTCGAGACGCCCGCCAACCCGATGCAGACGTTGGTCGATGTACGCAGGGTGACCGAGCTGGCACATGCGGCGGGCGCGAAAGTGGTGCTGGACAACGTCTTCGCCACACCACTGCTGCAACGCGGTTTCGAACTCGGTGCCGACGTGGTGGTCTACTCCGGTACCAAGCACATCGACGGCCAGGGCCGGGTGCTCGGCGGTGCCATCCTCGGTGCCAAGGACTACATCGACGGTCCGGTGAAAACGCTGATGCGTCATACTGGGCCGGCGCTGAGCCCGTTCAATGCGTGGACGCTGCTCAAAGGGCTGGAAACGATGCCGCTGCGAGTGCGCCATTCGGCGGAGTCGGCGCTGCGGATCGCGCGATTCCTGGCGGACAACAAGGCCGTCAGCTGGGTGAAGTACCCATTCCTGGAATCACATCCGCAGCATGTTCTGGCCACCAGTCAGATGAGTGCGGGCGGCACCGTGGTCACCTTCGAGCTGAAGGCGCCCGAAAACGAGGCGAAGAAGCGCGCTTTCGAGGTGCTGAACCGGCTTCGGATCGTGGACATCTCCAACAACCTCGGCGACGCCAAATCCCTGATCACCCATCCCGCCACCACAACCCACCGCGCGATGGGCCCCGAGGGTCGAGCCACCATCGGCCTCTCCGACGGCGTCCTGCGCATTTCGGTAGGTCTCGAAGACGTCGAAGACCTGCTCGGCGATCTCGACCGAGCACTGGCCTGACCCGCACGCACCGCATGTGCCCAACGGGCCCCTGCAGGGTCAGGTGGTGGTGGTGTGCTCGATCTTGGTGAGATGGGCGATGTTCGCCTGGTCTTCGGGGGTGCCGCTCGGTTCGGTGGTGAACCACGCGTCGAGGATTTCGCGGAGTTCGGCGCTCGAGGTCGAACGGAGGCTCAGAGCGAGGACGTTCGCGTCGTTCCAGGTGCGGGCGCCTGCCGCGGTCGCGGCATCGGTGCAGAGTGCCGCGCGGATGCCCGCGACCTTGTTGGCCGCAATCGAGGCGCCGGTGCCGGTCCAGCAGCAGACGATGGCCTGGTCGGTGCGGCCGGCCGCGACATCGCGTGCGGCGGCCTCGGTCGCCCAGGCCCAGTCGTCGCGTTCGGCGTCGGACAGTGCGCCGTGCAGCACGGCTTCGTGCCCGCGCCTGCCCAACTCGCCGACCAACTCCTCCGCCACGCCTATCCGCTCGTCCGCCGCCACCGAAATTCGCATGTTCCCAGCGTAGTGCGCCTTCTCGTCACTGCGTGGTGGGTGTCCGGCCGATGCTTCTGGGTTTTGCGGGCTCAGCCACAGCGGAACCCGACGGCAGCAGCAATATTGACAGTATGCTGTCAAATATGACAACATACTGTCATGCAGACGAAGACAGTTCACCTGGCCGTTTACGACACCCTGGCCGACTGGGAGGTGGGTGCGGCCACAGCGCACATCAACAAGTCGAGTTGGCACCGGGAGCCGGGGACGTGGCAGGTCAAGACGGTCGGCCTGGCCGCGGAGCCGATCACGACAATGGGCGGGATGCGCATCGTGCCGGACGTCGTGCTCGCCGACCTGGCGCCCGCCGACAGCGCGATGCTGATCCTGCCCGGCGCCGAGACCTGGGAGGGTGCGGAGCTGGTGCCGTTCGCGCGCAAGGCGCGTGAACTCGTAGCGGCGGGTGTTCCGGTCGCCGCCATCTGTGGCGCCACCTTCGGGCTGGCCAAGGAAGGTCTGCTCGATACCCGCAGACACACGAGCAACGTCGCGGAATACCTGCTCTACAGCGGCTATTCGGGCGGCGATCACTATGTGAGCGAGCCCGCCGTCACCGATGGTGATGTGATCACGGCGAGCGCGAGCGCGCCGTTCGAATTCGCGCGCGAGGTGCTCGGCAGGCTCGGCATATATGAGCCGCACGTTCTCGACGGCTGGTACCGACTGTTCGCGCATGCAGATCCGGCAGGCTACGCAGTGCTCGCGGAGTACGAGGCGCGGCGGGCGGCGCAGGTCGGATGAGGAAGAATCGCACGGCGACCCGGTCGATCCGCCGAATCGCCGTGCGGTACGCGTCGGGAGGTGAATCATGGCCGGTGAGCAGGAGCTGTTCAGCACAGCAGCGATCACGTCGTTCCGTTTGAACGGCCAGTTCCTCGCGGTCGCCGAGGAACTGGCCCGACCCGCGGGTCTGACCGCGGCCTGGTGGCAGGTGTTGGGTGCGGTACTGCACACACCGCTGTCGGTCGCGGGTATCGCACGCGAGATGGGCATCACGCGCCAGAGCGTGCAGCGCATCGCGGACCTGTTGGTGGACAAGGGGCTTGCCGAATACCGTCCCAACCCCGCGCACCGCCGCGCGAAACTCGTCGCCGCTACCGAGGAGGGTCTGTCCGCCGTCCGCCGCGTCAACCCGCAACACGCGGTGATGGCGAAACGCCTTGCGTCCCAAATCGGTCCGCGACAGCTCGCGCTGACCGTCGAAGTGCTCACGAAGCTCTCCGCCGCGCTGGACGCGATCACGGAGGACTAGGGCATGCTTCGCGCCCTCATGCCTATCCGAATCGAGTGGTGAACGGGGACTTGGTTCGCCCGACGAGGTCGGCGACGGAATCCACCACCATGGTCGGCCGGTAGGGGTACGCCTCGAAGGACTCGCGGGTGGAGATGCCTGTGGTGACCAAGATGGTGCGCATGCCCGCTTCCAGGCCGGAGATGACGTCGGTGTCCATCCGGTCGCCGATCATCACGGTGGACTGGGAGTGGGCGCCGATGCGGCGAAGCGCCGAACGCATCATCAGAGGGTTCGGCTTGCCGACGTAGTACGGGTCGCGACCGGTGGCGCGGGTGATCAGCGCGGCCACCGAACCGGTCGCGGGCAGCGAGCCCTCACGGGAAGGGCCGGTGGGGTCCGGGTTGGTAGCGATGAAGCGGGCCCCGCGCTCGACCAGCCGGATCGCCGTGGTGATCGCCTCGAAGGAGTAGGTCCGGGTTTCGCCGAGGACCACATAGTCCGGTGCGCTGTCGGTGAGCACGTAGCCGATTTCGTGCAGCGCGGTGGTCAGCCCGGATTCACCCACCACGTAGGCGGTTCCGTTGGGCCGCTGCTCGTTCAGAAAGGTGGCGGTGGCCAGTGCGGAGGTCCAGATCGCCTCCTCCGGGATGTCGAGACCGGAGTGGCGCAGTCGTGCCTGCATGTCCCTCGGCGTGCGGATCGAATTATTGGTCAACACCAAGAACGGCGTCTCGTTGGCACGCAGCTCGGCGAGGAACTCGTCGGCGCCGGGCACCAGATGGTCCTCGTGCACCAGCACCCCGTCCATATCGGTGAGGTAGGACAGGATCGGTTCGTCATCTGCGGTCACCCGGCCGATTATCCGCTATCGCGTTCTGCGACGCCGGTCGGAACGACGAGCGCCGGTCGGAAACCCGACCGCCGCGCCCTGCCACGAATCCGGCGCATGCGTCGGACTCGGCACCTGCCACAGGCCCGGCGCACCGTTGAACTGGTCGGACCCGCGGCACTTCGGCTCATGGCCATCGAGGCGAGCGGGACGGCCACGGCGATCTCACTCATCCGCGCCAGGCCCTCGGTACCAGTCGCAAAAGAGTTGGCTACTGTCGACGACGGATCGCGACGACGGCGAAACGAAACGCGAGGAGCATGCAGATGAGCGGACTCAAGCTCGGTTACAAGGCATCGGCGGAGCAGTTCGGCCCCCGTGAACTCGTCGAGATCGCGGTGCTGGCCGAGCAACACGGCCTGGACAGCGCCACGGTGAGCGACCACTTCCAGCCGTGGCGGCACAAGGGCGGGCACGCGCCGTTCTCGCTGGCCTGGATGGCCGCGGTCGGCGAGCGCACCCAGCGCCTCCAGCTCGGCACCTCCGTGCTCACCCCCACCTTCCGATACAACCCGGCGGTGATCGCCCAGGCCTTCGCCACCATGGGTTGCCTGTACCCGGATCGGATCATGCTCGGGGTAGGCAGCGGTGAGGCGCTCAACGAGATCGCCACCGGGTACACCGGCGAATGGCCCGAATTCAAGGAGCGCTTCGCCCGTTTGCGCGAGTCGGTCGACCTGATGCGCGCGCTGTGGACCGGCGACCGCGTCGACTTCGACGGCGAGTACTACCGCACCGTCGGCGCCTCCATCTACGACGTGCCCAAGGACGGCATCCCCATCTATATCGCCGCGGGCGGCCCGCTGGTCGCTCGGTACGCGGGACGCGCGGGCGACGGCTTCATCTGCACCTCGGGCAAGGGCATGGACCTTTACACCGAGAAGCTGATGCCCGCGGTCGCCGAGGGCGCGGCGAAGGTCGACCGCACCGTCGAGGACATCGACCGGATGATCGAGATCAAGATCTCCTACGACACCGATCCCGAACTGGCCTTGGAGAACACCCGCTTCTGGGCCCCACTGTCCCTGTCCGCGGAGCAGAAGCACAGCATCACCGACCCGATCGAGATGGAAGCCGCTGCCGACGCGCTGCCGATCGAACAGATCGCCAAGCGCTGGATCGTCGCAAGCGACCCCGACCAGGCCGTCGAACAGATCAAGCCGTACCTCGACGCCGGCCTCAACCACCTGGTCTTCCACGCGCCCGGTCACGACCAGCGCCGCTTCCTCGACCTGTTCCAGCGCGACCTCGCGCCACGCCTGCGCGCATTCGCCTGACCCACCCGACGAGTGGCACACCCTGGCGAGGTCTTCTCGGGCGATGCCACAGCCAGGTGCCACTCGTCGGGCGGTTACGTACGGCGTAGGGCGAAGATGCGGAGGTCGCGGGTTGTCCGGGAGCGGTAGACGGCGTAAGCGCCGGCGATGTCGACGAAGCGGGTGAAGACGGCGTCTTTGTCCGGACCTTCGACCGGGGTGGCGGTGACGTCGATGCGTTCGCCTGCGATGGCGACCGTCGCGGTGGGGTTTGCCAGGAGGTTAGCGGTCCAGGCGGGGTGGTGTTCCTGGCCGAAATTGCTGCCGATCACGTAGAGCGTGTCGCCGTCGTGCACGTACAGCAGCGGCTGGGTGCGTGGCCGCCCGGACTTGCGGCCGATGGTGGTGAGCAGGATGACCGGTGCGCCGATCGGGCCGAGCAAGGTGTACTTGGCGTGGGTGCGTTCCAGGACGGCCCGGTCCAGCGGAGTGATCGCGCGGATCAACCGGGAGCCCGGCTTCGTCGCCGCCAATCTATTTGCCGCGCGGGCCAATACATTCGTGCGCGAGCCCCACTGCCGATCTGGAAACTGCTCAGCCATGCCCGGACTATAGCGGGCCGGAGGACCCCGCGATGGAGAGTCGGCGGGAGCACTCGAGCAGCCCCCTTCGTACCGGCGGCCGATGCTGCTGTCCGGCACGGAGTCGACGCACCGAGCGATCGCGACCGCTGATCACGCTTTCGAGGCGGGGTCCGAATGCCGCTCGTTGATTAAGCTCTCGGGCATGGCCGACAATGCTCCATCAGCGGTGTATATCGCCGCACCGGAGGGCGACACCGGAAAGTCGACGGTGGCCCTCGGGGTGCTCCAGATGTTGTGCGCGACGACCGCGCGGGTCGGGGTTTTTCGGCCGATCACGCGATCGACTACCGAGCCCGATTACATCCTGGAGCTGCTGCTCGAGCACAGCACGGCGGACATCGACTACGCACAGGCTATCGGCACGACCTATGAGCAGGTGCATGCCGACCCGGACGCGGCGATCAGCGAGATCGTTCTGCGCTTCCATCAGGTCGCGAAGGTATGTGACGCGGTGGTGGTGGTCGGCAGCGACTACACCGACGTGGCCAGCCCCAGCGAGCTGCGGTTCAACGCCAGGATCGCGGTCAACCTGGGCGCACCGGTGCTGTTGGTGGTGCGTGGCGCCGGCCGCACGCCGGACGAGGTGAAGCACCTGGCCGAACTGTGCGCCACCGAGTTGTCGCACGAGCACGCACAGCTGGTCGCCATCATCGCCAACCGCTGCGAACCGAAGCAACTGGACGAGGTGCGTTCGGCGCTGCGTGGCTTCGATATCCCTTCCTGGACGCTGCCCGAGGTCCCGTTGCTGATCGCCCCGACCATGGCCGAGCTGTGCTCGGCCATCGACGGCGAAATGTACAGCGGCGACCAGGAATTGCTGCAGCGTGAGGCGCTGGAGATCATGGTCGGCGGCATGACGGCCGAACACATCCTGGAGCGCCTGGTCGAGGGTGTTGTGGTGATCGCGCCGGGCGACCGGTCGGACGTGCTGCTGAGTGTCGTGAATGCTCATGAGGCGGAAGGCTTTCCATCGCTGTCGGGCATCATCATGAACGGCGGCATGCTGCCGCACCCCGCGGTGGCGCGGCTGATGACCGGCCTCAAACCCAAGCTGCCGATCCTCACTACCGAACTGGGCACCTACGACACCGCGGGCGCCGCCTACCGCACCCGCGGCCGCATGTCCGCGGGCAGCCCGAGCAAAGTGGACACCGCGCTCGCCCTGATGGAAGAGCACGTCGACGCGACGGAGTTGTTGCGGCGCGTCGAGGTTCCGCTCACGTCGGTGGTCACACCGCAGATGTTCGAATACCAGCTCATCGAGCGCGCGCGGGCCGACCCCAGGCGGATCGTCTTGCCCGAGGGTGAGGACGACCGCATCCTGCGCGCGGCGGGGCGGGTCCTGCAGCGCAGGATTGCCGACCTGGTCATCCTCGGCGATGAGACGGCCGTGCGCGCCCGCGCCGCCGAACTCGGCGTGGACATCTCCGCCGCGCAGGTGCTCGACCCGCGCGGCTCCGACCACCTCGACGATTTCGCGGCCGAGTACGCCGAGCTGCGCAAGCACAAGGGCATAACGCTGGAGCGTGCCCGCGAAACCATGACCGACATTTCGTATTTCGGCACGATGATGGTCTACAAGGGGATCGCCGACGGAATGGTCTCCGGCGCCGCACACACCACCGCGCACACCATCCGTCCATCGCTCGAAATCATCAAGACGGTGCCCGGCGTCTCCACCGTCTCCAGCGTGTTCCTCATGTGCCTGGCCGACCGGGTGCTCGCCTATGGCGACTGCGCGGTCGTCCCGGATCCCACTTCGGAGCAGCTGGCCGACATCGCCGTCTCGTCCGCGGCGACCGCCGCCCGGTTCGGCGTCGAACCGCGGGTGGCGATGCTGTCTTACTCCACCGGCGAGTCGGGCAGCGGCGCAGATGTGGACAAGGTGCGCGTCGCGACCGAGCTGGTGCGTGAGCGGGCGCCGGAACTGCTGGTGGAGGGCCCTATCCAGTACGACGCCGCGATCGAGCCGACCGTCGCCGACGCGAAGCTGCCGGGTTCCGAGGTCGCCGGGCATGCCACGGTGTTCGTGTTTCCCGACCTCAATACCGGCAACAACACCTACAAGGCGGTGCAGCGCAGCGCCGGTGCGATCGCGATCGGTCCGGTGCTGCAGGGTCTGCGCAAACCTGTCAACGACCTGTCTCGCGGTGCGCTGGTCGCCGACATCGTCAACACCGTGGCGATCACCGCCATCCAGGCGCAGGACGACTGAGGTGGGCCGGACTGCCTGCCCCGGAACAATCGCGCATGCGATCGTGGTTGCTGAGTGGGTGCGGGAAACCTGCCCGGTGCGGGTGTCCCGCAAAATACAGGAGGTGTGATGGGCAGGGGTGCCGAAGGCCTGGTGCTGGTGATCAATTCCGGCTCGTCGTCCATCAAATATCAGCTCCTGGATCCGGAGTCGAGCGTGGTGGCGGCTTACGGGACGGTCGAGCGGATCGGTGAGGACGACGGGGCGATCGAGCATCACGCCCACGGCGAGACCACCGTGCGTTGCAGGCCGATCGCCGACCACACCACGGGGTTGCGCCTGGTCTTCGACATGTTCTCGGCGACAGGACGCGATCTGGTACGGGAGGATGTGCGCGCGGTAGGCCACCGGGTGGTGCACGGCGGCGAGGTGTTCTACCGGCCGACGCTGATCGACGACTCCGTGGTCGACGCGATCTCCGAATTGTCCGTACTCGCGCCGCTGCACAACCCGGCCAACGTGGCCGGCATCGAGAGCGCGCGCGAGCTGTTGCCGGGCGTGCCGCAGGTCGCTGTGTTCGACACTGCCTTCTTCCACAGCCTGCCCGACGCCGCGAAGACATATGCGATTGATGCTGAATTGGCTGCGGCACACGGTATCAGGAAGTATGGATTCCATGGCACGTCGCACGAGTACGTGTCCGGTCGGGCCGCCGCGCTGCTCGGGCGTGACCCTGCCGAACTGAACCAGATCGTCTTCCACCTGGGCAATGGCGCGTCCGCCTCCGCCATCCGCGGCGGGCGCCCGATCGATACGAGCATGGGCCTCACCCCGCTCGAGGGGCTGGTAATGGGCACCAGGCCAGGGGACCTCGACCCGGGGATCGTGCCGCATCTGGCTCGCTCCGCGCACCTGGACATCGACCAGATCGATGCCCTGCTCAACCGGGACTCAGGTATCAAGGGCCTGTCCGGCGTGAACGACTTCCGCGAGCTACAGCGCCTCATCGACGGCGGAGACCGGACCGCACGGCTCGCCTATGACGTGTACATCCACCGGTTGCGGCGCTACCTCGGCGCGTATTTGGTGGAGCTCGGCGGCGTCGACGCGATCACCTTCACCGCAGGTGTCGGCGAGAACAGCCCGCAGGTGCGCGCTGATGCCCTCGCCGACCTGGCCCGATTCGGCATCGAGGTGGACCAGACCGCGAATACGGCGAAAGACCGTGGCGCCCGGCATATTTCCCCACCCGAGGCGCCGGTCGCGGTGCTGGTGGTGCCCACCAACGAGGAGTTGGCGATCGCCCGCGCCGCACATCACGTGGTCGCCGAGACCACCTGAGTCAGGTGTTCGAGCTCGCGCCGCGCCGGTCGAGATCCTAAAGCCAGGTTTTCGCGCGGATCGAGTTCGCCAGGTCGACCAACGCATAGCGGTGGTTGCGGTCCGTCGCGCTGCGGGCAAGGGAACGAAGACCGGTTTCGATTCCTGCCCGCAGTTCGCGTTCGGTGAAGGGAACATTGAACAAAGTCGTGTCCGGGCGCTTCGGCGTGTTGCCCGCCTGCAGCCAGGCCAAAGCCGCGCCGCGGACCAGTACCCTCATCTGCACCGCACGACCCTCGGCCACCGGCAGGCTGAGTACCCGCGACGCCGAGATGTGCAGGGTCGCCTCGTCGAGCTCAGCCACCGGTGTGGCGGTGAGCATGAGCAGAACGGCGGTCATCCTCGCTGTGGTGAAATGCCTTGACGCGGCGGGCACTTCGTCCAGCGCCTGCACGGCATCGGTTACCCGGTCCACCGCCGTCAGTTGCCTGGACAGGCCGAAAGCGGCGCTCACCACGGCGCGGTCGGTGCGCCATACGGTCTCGTAGGACTTCTGCGCGTAGGAGCGCCACTGCATGGGATCCGGCGCATCCCAGTGCTGGAGGATGAGTTCGGCGGTGGCGGCTAGTGCCAGTTTCGGGGCGATCTCGCCAGGCAGTACCCGAAGGACCTCGTCGAAGGTCGCGAAAGCTCGCTCATACTCCCGGTCGAGCAATTCGGCGAGTCCGCGATACCAGCTCACCCGCCAGTCGCTGTCGGATAGGGAAGCGAGCAGGTGCAGCACGGCGGACGATTCGCGCAGGTCGATCCGTATCCGCGCCTCGGCCAAGGTGAACTCCAGAGCCGATGCCTCCAGTGCGTTCTCGGGATCGGCCTCGACGCGCGCACGCGCGTCCCGCAGCGCATCGAGGGCCTGCGCGGGTTCGGGATGCACCGTAGCGGCGAGCAGGGACGTGGACGGCTCGGTCGGGTCGAGCAGCGGAATGGGCAGCGCCGCGACCACTTCGCGGGGATCGAGCTCGGTGCTGCGGGCGCGGCCGTCCGCGTAGGCGTCGGTCTGGCTGATCAGTTCCTCGGTGCCGAAGCTGGCGCGCGGTGGACTGAAGACAGTCGACAACCGTGGGTGCTCGGTATCGTTTTCCAACGCAAGGATTTCGCGCAGCACACCCCACATCTGGGCGGACATCGCCTTGGCCGAGGGAAAACGGCGATCCGGGTCCGGGTCGGTGGCGCAGAGCAGCAAGCGATGGAAGAACTCGTAGCGCGCCAATACCGGCTCGTCGGCGACCTCCGGTAACCCGTCGAGATAGCGTCCATGCTCCATCGGCAAATTCAGGGTGAGCACCGCGAGGGTGCGGCCGACAGTGTAGATATCCGAGGCCACGGTAGGACCGGTCCTCGTGATCTCGGGTGCCTGGAAGCCCCTGGTGCCGTAGAGGTTTCCGTACGCATCAATGGTGGCGACGGCGCCGAGGTCGAGCAGCTTCACCTGGTCTTCGGTGACCATGACGTTGTCCGGCTTGAGGTCGTTGTAGGTCAGACCCGTCGAGTGCAGGTATTCCAACGCGGGCAGAATCTCCAGCAGGTAGGCGATCGCCTCGGGTACCGGCATGCGCTGCGGGCGCTGGTAAGTGTCCAGGATATCGCGCAGCGAGCGCCCGCCCACATACTCCATGACGATGTAGCCGACGGGTGTGCCGTCGGAGCCGGTGTGTTCGACGAAGTTGTAGATCTTGACGATGCTGGGATGTGCCACCTCGGCCAGAAATTGTCGCTCGGCGACCGCCACCGCCTGGGCTTCGGCATCGCCGGCGTGCAGCAGGCCCTTGAGCACCACCCAGCGGTCGCTGACGTTGTGGTCGATCGCCAGGTAGATCCAGCCGAGACCACCGTGGGCGAGACAGCCCTGGATCTCGTACTGTCCCGACACCATGTCGCCCGCGTGCAGCGAGGGCCGAAAATCATAGGGCGCCTCGCACGTTCGGCAGACGCCCGCCGTCGTCGCGGGCCGAGTCGCCGTTGCCCTGCCGACCGGGTTGCCGCAGCGCCAGCAGAATCGCTTGCCCTCGGATACCACGGGATCGGCGAGGACGGCGTCGCGCGGATCGGCGGGCGTGACCGTCGGAATCTGCACCAGCCCTGCGCCGAGCCGTCGCACCGTCGGATGCGACCGCGCGGTCCGCACGTTCCGCCCCGAGGTGCGCGCCGTTGCCGCCGAGTTCGGCTCCGAATCCGTTCGCCGTGCGCCGACAACGCCTGCCGCGACGGTGCCCATTGCCGTGGTCGGCGGCGCGGTCCTCGGTTTGTCGCGCGCCATCTCGGTGCGCTGTCCGCCTCGCTCGGCGGCGGTTGCTTCGGCGGCGAACGCTTGTGTTTCCACGGCGTCCTGATCAGCGCCTCCCGTACCCGACTCCGCTTCGGCAGAACCCGAACCACTTTGGGTAGAACTGGAACGCGCTTCCTCAGCTTCCTGGTCACCCTTTGACTCGCCATGCACCGGCAGCTCGACCGAACCCGCATTCCGATCCGCACCCGGATATCTGCCGAGTAGTCCGGTGTACCCGCCCGCTGTCGCCGCCCCGGACAGTTCAGGAGAACCCGGCCCTCCGGCGGCGGTTTCGTCCGCGTCGGAATCGGGATCGGGCCGGGTGTCCATTGCTTGTCAGTCTTGATAGGTGGGTGGGGGAGGAGCTGGGACGGGGCCGAGCACGGTGAGGTACTCGTGGTAGATGCGGCTCCAGGTGCCGTCATTGCGGATGCGGTCCAGGGTGCCGTTGACGAATCGGACGAGATCATCGGAGCCCTTGGGGATGCCGATGCCGTACGGCTCGACGCTGATGCTGTTGCCGACCAACTCGGTGTACGGGTCCTGCGAGGCAAGCCCGGCGAGGATGGCGTCGTCGGTGCTCACCGCGTCGACCTGGCGTTGCTGCAAAACCACGAGGCAGTCGGCCCAGGTGGGCACGGTGAGGATGGTCGCAGTGGGCTGTTCGCGACGGACGTGGTCCAGCGAAGTGGTGCCGGGCACGATGCAGACTCGTCGGCCCGCCAGGTCGGCGAGACCGTTGATCCCGGAGTTCTTCACCGCGAGCACACGCTGGTGGGCTTGGAGATAGACGGTGGAGAAGGCCACCTTTTCGCGCCGCTCACAGTTGATCGTCATGGTCTTGGCGACCAGGTCGACGGTGTGGTTCTGCAGCGCGGTCTCGCGTTCGGCCGAGCCGAGGCTGCGGAATTCGATCAGGTCCGGGCTGCCGAGCAGGTCGCGGGCGACCTCCCTGGCGATGTCGGCGTCGAAACCGACAACGGCGCCGGAGACCGGATCACGGTAACTGAACAGATTGCTTCCGGTGTCCAGGCCGACGAGCAGCCTGCCGCGCGCCCGGATCGCATCGATCACCGGTCCACGCGCGGCGCCGCCTGCTTCGGTAGGGCGCAGACTGGCGGTCGGATCCCCGCACTGTGGCGTTTTCGGTGACGGCGGCACCGGCGAATCCGTCAGCACCGGAATCGCTTTGGCGGGCAGCGGGGGTGCGGTGTACTCGGGTGACCTGGTCGGCAGCGGCGCGCTGGAGTCGCTCGCGCAGCCGCTCGCCAGCGCCGTCACGACGAGGAGGACTATAAGGATGCCGCGCGCGGATCTCATCGGTACTCCCGAAGCCGGGGCCAAATGCCGAGTCCGACATAGCCTGCCGCCAGAATGCCCAGCACCATCGCACCCGCCCCGAGGAAGTCCAGCACGCGGGCCGCCTGGGAAATGTCGCCGCGCAGAGTGTCCCGTGTCTCGGTGATGCCCTGCTCCAGCGAGTGGTCCAGAGCGCTGACCTGCGCGGTGGCGTCCGCAGAGCCCGCGCCGGTCGCGACGGAGGCCGCGCTGTTGAAGTCGCCGCGGGCGAGCGCCTCGTTCATATGCTGATGGGCCACCCGCCAACGAGCGAGCGCCGGAACCGCATTGCGTACCTCGGCGGCCGCGGGTGCGGAGCCTGGGTAGCCGCCGAGCAGGTCGGCCAGCCGCTCGATGTCCGCGTCGAAGGTGCGGTCGTAGTCGCCGGTGGCGTCCCTGCGCACCAGCTTCAGCGTTTCCGCCGCGCGCGCCTGCTGCGCCAGAATCCGGCTCTCGGTCAGCCGCGAGGACGGCACCGCTCCGTCGTCACGGGCACGGATCATCGACGTCGCCGACACCGAACCCGCGATCACCGTCCACGCCAGCAGAATCAGCATCCCGACGGACGCGAGCAGGAGCCCTGGATTGACCACCCGCCGCCAGCGCCGCGCTAGATCCCGCTGCACCCAGACCAGCGCGCCGAGGGTGAGGACCAGTAGCACGATGGCCGGCCACGGCGGGCGCACGTGGTTGCGCTGCGCGTCGGTCACGGCTGCCGAGCGGTGGGTCTGCAGTTCCTCGGCCATCGGCAGCAGCGTCGTCTGCATCTGGTTCGATGCCTCGCTCAAATAGGCGGCCCCGACCGGATATCCAGTGCGATTGTTCGTCCGTGCCGTCTCCACCAGACCGGAGTACACCGGAAGGCCGGTGATTATGCCGGTACGCAGCCGGGCATCCGGGTCGGCCGCCGCGTCCGGGCCGACGCCGCGGTCCGATTGGGTCACCAGCTCCGCCGCTGCCTCGCCCATGGCCTGGCTGTACCGATCGCGCACCGCCTGCGGCTCCAGTCCACCCGCGATGAAAGCGGTGCTGGCCGCGGCGTCGGCGATGGACAACGAGGTGTAGAGCCGGTGCGCGGAGTACGCGTCCGGTTCGGTGACGTAGAGCAGCACGTGCAGACCCTGCTGGCGGTCGCTGACCGTCGCCGCGGTCACCGACCCTGCGGCCAGGCACAGGGTGATCAGCAGAAGGCCGACCGCGATCAGCCGTCCCGGTGATGATTTGGCGAAGGACCGCAGGTTGGCGGGGTCGAGGTGCTCGCGCATGAACGCGACCCGCAGCCCGCTCGGATTGTCCCGATCGCCGGGTTCGGCAGCGGACGAAGGCCGGAGTTCGGCTGTCGTCTGCTCGGTGCGAGTCATGTCCACCTCCCCAGTCTGGGCCGCGTGCGCGGATTTCTCGACGAGCCGATCGGGCATTCGATCGCTCCGTGCGTGTTGGTGCGGAGTTTATTGTGGTCATACTGGCGCCGCGGCGTGTGCAACACCCCCGATTGGGAGCAATGCGGGGGGGGGGGGGGACTGTCGTAGCTGGATGAGGATAGGTACGAGATGCGTGGTGACGGTGACGGTTGGTCACATGGCCCGGACGGATCGCGGTTCTGGGGCCGCTTCGGCGCTGCCGGTCTGCTGTTGCGCGCTCCGCTCGCCGGTGGGGGTTCGGCGGTGCTGCTGCAGCACCGCGCGCCGTGGAGTCATCAGGGCGGCACCTGGGCGTTGCCCGGCGGAGCCCGCGACAGCCACGAGACCACTGTGCATGCCGCGGTCCGCGAAGCATGGGAGGAGGCGGGCATCGATCCCGCCGACGTCCGGGTGCGCGGCGAGCGTGTGACCGCGTCTGCCCTGAATGGCTGGACCTACACCACGGTGGTCGCCGACGCCGTCATGACCTTGCCGACCAGCCTCGATCGGGAGAGCACCGAGCTGGCCTGGGTCGCCGAAGGCGAGGTGGACGCCCGTACGCTGCACCCCGGTTTCGCCGCCGCGTGGCCGACCCTTCGCGCCGCGCCTGCCTGGGTGCGCCTCGCGGAGATCGAGGACGACGGTGCGGTGGCTGCCGTCCTTCCGCGCACACTCGATCTAGCCGAGCAGGGCTTCGTCTGGCTGCATTCGGATCCGGACGGGCCGGGTGACTACGCCAGGATCGTGCTTACGGCGAATCAGCCGGCGGCCGCTGAGCCGACAACCGACGGGAACACCGCGCTGGACACCGTGCTCTCGCTCACGCGTAGCCAGCTACTTTCCTGATACACAGTGGTTACGCGTTACACAGTGTTTACGCGTTCGCGAGCAGTGCCGCCTTCAGTCCGCGCGCCGCGGCCTCCGGATCACGCGCCTCGGTGATCGCTCGCACCACGACGATCCGTGTCGCCCCAGCCTCCAGCAATTGGGGGAGGTTCTCCGGGTTGATTCCGCCGATCGCGAACCACGGCCGGGTCGGATGGGCGTCGCCGGTCGAACGCACCAGCTCGAGTCCGGCTGCCTGCCTGCCCGGCTTGGTCGGCGTAGCCCACACCGGCCCGGCACAGAAGTAATCGATGTGCTCATCGATCGCGGCGAGGCCCGCCTGGGCGCGGTTGTGGGTGGACCGCCCGATCACCACGTCCGGTCCGAGAATCCGGCGCGCGTACCAGGGCGGGAGATCGCCCTGCCCGAGATGCAATACGTCGGCGCTCGCGGCCAGCGCGAGGTCGGCGCGATCGTTGACCGCCACCATGGCGCGGTGCCTGCGCGCGGCCGCCTTCAATTCGGCGAGCGCACCGAGCTCGGCCCTGGCCTCCAACGGACCGAACTTCGCCTCTCCGGGCGATCCCTTATCCCTGAGCTGGATGATGTCGACGCCGCCTGCGAGCGCCGCCTCGGCGAACTGGGCCAGGTCGCCCCGCTCCCTTCGGGCGTCGGTGCAGAGATACAGCCGCGCGTTTGCCAGACGCTCCCGGGGCGATGCGGTTCGATTCGGGTGGGAGGGTTGCACGTATTCGACCGTAGCCGCGCTACCGTGGGGAAGCGAATAGGAGGCAGGTGGATCGGATGCGGACTCTGGCCGTCGTCGGTGGCGGCGCCATCGGGCTCGCCGTGGCCTGGCGGGCCGCGGAGGAGGGTTGGTCGGTCACCCTGTTGGATCCCGCCCTCGGTACCGGCGCCTCCTGGGTCGCCGGGGGGATGCTCGCCCCGCTGTCCGAGGGGTGGCCGGGGGAAGAGCGGGTGCTGGAGTTCGGTGCCGCCTCGCTGGCACGCTGGCCCGAATTCGCCGCCCGGCTGGACGCCGCGACCGGGGTCTCGGTCTTCGTCGCCGACGAGACCATGACCGTCGCGCTGGACGCGGCCGATGCCGCCGACCTGCACACTGTGGCCGACTGGGTCGGTGGTCGCGGCCACGAACTGCGGATGCTGGATCGCGCGGGAGTCCGGGCGCTGGAACCATCCCTGGCGCGCACGGTGCGCGCCGCCCTGCTCGCGCCCACCGAACCCGCCGTCGACAACCGTGGGCTGATGACGGCCCTGCGTCGGGCAGCCGACGCGGCGGGCGTGCTGGTTCGTGCCGAGTCCGTAGACTTGCTGACGCACCTTCCGCACGACCAGATCGTGCTCGCCGCGGGCGCCGCCTCGGCCAGGTTGTGGCCCGAGCTGCCGGTGCGTCCGGTCAAGGGCGAGATCTTGCGCCTGCGCCACCGCCCGGGCGTCGCTCCCGCGCCGCGGCGCGTGATCCGGGCCAGGGTGCACGGCAGGGCGGTATACCTGGTTCCGCGCGCCGACGGGATCGTCGTCGGCGCAACGCAGTACGAAGCGGGTTTCGACACCGCGGTCACCATCGCGGGCGTGCGCGATCTGATCGCCGACGCGGAGGCGGTGTTCCCCGGCATCGGCGAATACGAGCTGGCCGAGGTGAGCGCGGGCTCCCGGCCCGGCAGCCCGGACAACCTGCCGCTGATCGGCAGGCTCACCGACCGGATCGTCGCGGCCACCGGGCACGGCCGCAACGGCATGCTGACCATGCCGCTCACCGTGGACGCGGTACTGAGCCTGCTCGGCGGGGCAACGCTGCCCGAAGCGGAAGTCGCCGACCCGCAGCGCTTTTCGACGACTGTAGGAGGAATTCGATGACGCTGTCATCCGTCCCCATCGGTGTCACGGTGAACGGCGACGACCACGAGTTCGCCGAACCGCTCACCGTGCGCGAGCTTTTGGCGCGCCTGGACCTGCCATCCCAGGGCGTCGCACTCGCGGTGGACGGCGCGGTGTTCCCGAAGTCGCGGTGGAACGAACCAGTCGGCCGCGGCTGGCAGATCGAGGTGCTGACGGCGGTCCAGGGTGGCTGAGGAATCCGGTGTGGCCGACGCCTCGCTGCGGATCGCGGACCGCGAGTTCGGCTCCCGCCTGATCATGGGAACTGGTGGCGCGGAAAATCTCGCCGTGCTCGAGGAGGCACTGATCGCCTCGGGTACCGAGCTGACCACCGTCGCCATGCGGCGGATCGATGCCGCGGGCGGCACCGGCGTGCTCGACCTGCTGAAGCGGCTGGATATCGCGCCGCTGCCGAACACGGCGGGCTGTCGCACCGCGGCCGAGGCGGTGCTCACCGCACAGCTGGCCCGCGAGGCGCTGGACACCAACTGGGTGAAGTTGGAGGTGGTCGCCGACGAGCGCACCCTGCTGCCCGACCCGATCGAATTGATCACCGCCGCAGAGGAACTCGTCGATGACGGTTTCGTCGTACTGCCCTACACCACCGACGACCCGATCCTGGCCCGCCGCCTGGAGGACGCTGGCTGTGTAGCGGTGATGCCCCTCGGTTCGCCGATCGGCACCGGCCTCGGCATCGGCAACCCGCACAACATCGAGATGATCGTCGCCGAAGCGAAGGTCCCGGTCATCCTGGACGCGGGCATCGGCACCGCGAGCGACGCCGCCCTCGCTATGGAACTCGGCTGCTCGGCCGTGCTGCTGGCGACCGCCGTGACCAGGGCACGTCGGCCCGGGCTGATGGCCGCCGCCATGGCGGACGCGGTGCGCGCGGGGTACCTGGCCCGCCTGGCCGGACGCATTCCGAAACGGTTCTGGGCCCAGGCGTCGTCTCCGGCGCTCTGATCCGACGAGAAAGCTCACACCTCGAATGTTTTCGGGGGCTCCGTCCACTTCTCGGGCTTTGGCGGTGTCGGTGGTGGAACAAGTTCGGGCGAGGGGTCCGGGATCTCGGGATACTTCAAATCCGAGACGAGCGCCGCCATCGCGGCGAATGAGACGACGGATGCTACCCGCACCATAGTGCGATAGGTCAGCATGGCCAGTGGCCTCTCCATACTTGGCGAGAGTCTCGGTGCGGGTATCGCAGGTGTCGGATACGACACCATCATCAGCACACCTCCCGCGCGCAAGGCGTCTTTCAGTCCCTCGATATGCTCCTTGACCTCCTTCAGCGCCTCCCCGCTGATGGTGCGCGTCCGGCGCACCGAGCTGTCGACTTCGGGGTGGGCGAGCTGCCATGCGGCAGAATGCGTTTGCAGCGTGTCGTGGGTGGCTGCGTATGCCGCCGCGGTTGCGCCACTCGAACCGTCGAGTACCGGAGCAGGTGGCGGGGGTTCCGGTTCGGGAACCGGTTTAGCCATATCCGGGCGCCCGAGGACGTCGACAAATTGTTGGAGCACCTTCTGCGCCTTGGTGATATAGCTGCGCAGTGGGATCGACGCCCCGGGTGGCGGGTCCAGTTCCACCACATAAGGGCTGGATGATATCGATTCGGGGGCTCTCACGGTACCCTTTCTGGTTTTCCTTTCCAGTATGACTTCGGTGGGTAGTAAGCTCGGCGGCGTTCTTCCAGCCTTCGGGAATATCGAGGCTGTTGAACCCCACCGGGTTCACGCCTTCGACGGCCGTGTGGCCGCACAGCGGCCGCCGATGACGGTCAGCGGACCCTCAGGATTCCCGTCGCATGCAGCCGATTTCCGACGGTGCCATCGTCTTCTTCATGGGAGCATCGCGGGGCGTCCATCACGCTGACAGGCATGTTCGCCGTAAGGTACGGACACTGTTCTGAGGGCGCCAAGACTGTTCGTCAGGCGAGCAGTTCTTCGCGGAAGCGGCAGCGGAACGGCACCCCGGATACGGACACGAGGGCTTCAAGACCTATTACATATGCGGATGGACGTTGCGCCTCGTGCGCCCCACGGCGTGCTGCGCGCGCCTACGTGAAGTACACGAGGACACGGCCGGAGTTGTTCGGATCGGGTTCCCGGCGCGCGTACAGCTTCTTGATGTGCTTCTGGTCGAGGAAAGCCAGAACGCGGCTTTGGAGCTGGCCCGAGCCTTTTCCGGGGATGATCTCGGCGACGGGCGTCCCGGACTTGGCGGCCCTGATGAGGAACTGCCGCATGGCGACATCGATGTCGCGGTTGCTGCGAAAGATCGGATGCAGATCCAAACTGAGCACTGGCGGCCCCTTCGACGTTGTAGAAGTGTGAATCAGCGTAGGCGCAGTCGCGGACCCCGCCAACCGCCCAGCTCGGTGTGCCCGCGTCCCGATCCGTGGTCGAGGGTTGTAGTCGGTGATCGGATGCGATCTTCCGGTACAGGTGTTCGCGCGTAGACCGATTCCGGGCGCGCGACCGAGAGCAGAGCACCGCGAAAGGATCGGTCCTCGGTCCACGCGCACAGTTCGACTGTGGCCATCACGGAGAGTGGGCCGGATCAGCGTAGTTCGGCGCGGTTTGCGTGCCTCCGGCGGTGGGTAAACCGTTGCAGGAGTCCGTCTTCGGCCACATTCGCCAAACCGCGGCGAGTATCGACGCTGTCGGTTTTACTTGCTGTTGTGTCCTCCACTTCCGCCGCTGTCACCGGGCTGCCCCCGGTGGTCACAGGCCGCCTCCGTAATACCAAACGCTTCGTTACCGACCCGATTACGTTCCTCTCCGACTCTATGACTCAGCACGGCAACGTTTTTCAGTTCCAGCTGATAAACGGGAGTATGGTCGGGATCACCCATCCGCACCACATCAAGTACATCTTGCAGGAACGCATGGCGAACTTCACCCGCGAGACCCAGATGTACGACATCATCGAACCGTTCATCGGACGCGGGCTGGCGTCCATTGCCGATCACAACCGCTGGCGACGCAACCGGCGCCTCGTCCAGCCCGCCTTTCACCACAAGAAGATCAGTGCGCTCAGTGAGACCATGGTGGCCGAGATCGACGCCATGTGCGACGAATGGGCTGAACATGCCCGTGCCGGACGGACGGTCAATATCGGCGAGCAGATGAGCCACCTCACGTTGCGGATCGTGGTGCGGGCGCTGTTCGGATTGGATCCGCAAGGCCCGGAGGTCACCGGCTTCTCCGCCGCGACGCAGCGGCTGAATGCCGAATTGGGGAAGTTCGTCCGTATGCCGTTGGTCCCCTTGAAGTTTCCGACGCCGAGCCACCGTCGATTCTGGCGGGCGATCGACGAGATGGACGCCATCGTCTACACGGTGATCAACAAGCTGCGCGACACCGACAGCAATGGCTTGCTGGCCATGCTCATGAACACCACGGATGCCGATACCAACGAGAATTTCACCGACCAGGAGCTGCGCGACGAGGTCGTCACCATGCTCTTCGCCGGTCACGAGACCAGCTCCTCGGCTCTGACGTCCGCCATTCTGCTGCTGCAAGTGCATCCTGAGGTGCGTCAGCGGTTGCGCGATGACGTCGACACCGCGTTGGCCGGCGGGCACGCCACCATGTCCGACCTGCCCGCGCTTTCTTACAGCAAGCAGGTGATGGAGGAGGTGTTGCGGCTCAAACCGCCGGCATGGATGGGACAACGCCGCGCCGACGAGGACGACGAGATCGGCGGCTTCCGCATTCCGGCAGGCACTACGGTGATGTTCAGTTACTACCACGCACACCGGAACCCCGAGTGTTGGGACCAGCCGGACACCTTCGACCCGGACCGCTTCACCGCCGACGCGGTCGCTGCCCGTGACCGGAACGTGTACTTGCCCTTCGGCGCGGGCGGACACCTCTGTATCGGCAACGCGTTCGCGATGATGGAGATGCAGCTCGCGCTCTCGACCATTATGCGGCGGTTCGAATTGACCATCGAGAACCCGGACCTCACCCCGAGTTCCGCGCTGACCCTCAACACCAAGTACCCGGTTATCGCGAGGCTCACCGAACGGCAATAGCGCTGCGAACAGGGCCGTTCGAACCGCCCCTGCGAGTCCAGGACTTCGATGGACTCGCAGGGGCGGTTCAATGCTGTCACCAGCTCCATCTCCGTCCCCGGCCGCTTGTGTAGTTCGGTCAGGTCTGATCGCTCATGTCGCTCGCTATCTGCGAGTTTGCCGAAAGCTCGGAGATGAATTGCGGTGCAACGAGTCTGGTGTGCTGTAATCGCACTGCGTTATGGTGCAGCATCTTCGCAGGCACACGAATTTCATCTTCGAGACCCAGAGGGGCTTATGGTTTTCCGCGCCGAGACGGCACAACTCCGACGTACAGCGCCCCGGCTCGCCATGACGTTTGCCGCTGCCACGGCCTTGACGGCTGTGGGCGCGGCTCCTGCTCTCGCCGATCCGATCACAGATGCGCTACCGACCGGGGTGGAGGCGAGTTTCGTGATCTTCGACCGCACGACCGGCGCCTCGAGTGTGCAATTCGACGCACACAAGCAGTACCGGGCCGCGTCGGTGGTCAAATTGCTCATCGCGCTCGACTATCTGGAATCCCATGATCCACAGGCCATTTCGTTCGACGATTCGGCCCGGTTGCAGGCGATGCTGCGCTCCAGCGACGACGACGCCGCCAGCTACCTGTGGATCGAGAACGGGTGGGACCAGATCATCGAACGGATGGTCGCCAAACTCGGCCTGAGCGACACCATGCCACCCGCGGACCGCGGGATGTGGGGCTACACCGCGATCAGTGCCGCCGACGTAGTGACGACCTATCGCTATATCCTCGACACTGCGAGCCCGGCCGTCCGTGACTTCATCATGAGCAATCTGCACGAATCGACGAAATGCGGTCAGGATGGATTCGACCAATCCTTCGGCATAGCCCGCGCCCTCGCCAGGCCCGCCAGTGTCAAACAGGGCTGGTCCGGCTTTGGTGACGCACCCGAGCCCGACAACGAATGCGCACCCGAGAACCCGAAACCGCCGATTCCGCCAGGGGCTCTCGACGCCGCCGCCGAGAGCCCCATCGTTATGGGCCGAGACGGCATCGATGAGAACTGGACCTTCACCGAGGGAGCCCCGCCCAGCGCACCCGCGATCAACCTCGGCAAGCGAGCCATGCACACCACCGGCACCGTCGGCGAACACGACGAGAAAATCATCGTTCTGCTGACCCTCGAACCAGCCGGAACCCCATGGGACGTCTCATCCCAGCGCACCACTTTGCTCACCAAGGCCATCGACCTCGCACACTGGAGCGAGACAACTGGACTGGGATCGTACTAACGCATCAGCTGCTCGTCGCCCCCGTACGTCGCTCATAGCGTGAGCGTGCGAGGTCATAGGCCTTGTGAAGCAGTTCGCGGGTTGTCTTATCGGACCGCTGGCCGGGATTTACTACCGCGAGCCAGCCTGCGGAGCCGTAGACGGGGTGTGCGATCACGGTGTCGGTAACGCTGGGGTCGATGTCCATGGCTGCTTCGCGCGGCGCGTGGCCGGTCCACCGGATGAAGGATTCCTTCCCAGCGGCGATGTTGACGCGGAACGCATCCGGGTGGTCCAGGCGCGATTTCTCGTCGCCCGGGTAGTTCTTCGTAACGATCGTCGCGAAGGGTTGGGTCGCGTTCGGCACGACACCACTCGGTGAGTAGTAGAAGAACGTATCGCCCCAGCTGATCTCGGGCGAACCGTCGCCGGGTCCCGGCCTGAGGGCCAAGACTCCCTCGAGGTTCGATACGAAGCGGATGATCTCATCGATGGTCATGCCCTCCAGCGTTTCATTAAGGTGCTTGTGGAGACTTCGAGACGATTGACAGGGGAGGTGGGGTGTCGACCCTCAACTCGTCCATACGCACAGTCGATGTCGCGCGACGTGCCGGTTACTCCGTGCAACAGGTACGCAATCTCGAGCGCGACGGGGTGCTGCCGACCGCGATGCGGACAGCCGCGGGCTACCGCAGGTACGGCGAAATTCACCTGCGTTCCGCGCTGGCTTACCGAGCGCTGGCGGCCGGTGTCGGTCCGGTCGAGGCCAAGCGGATCGTTCGTGCCGTACACCGGGGCCCGGCCTCGCAGGTGCTTGCCTTCCTCGATGCGGCACACGCCCGACTCGATCGAGAGCGGAGGGATCTCGAGCTCGCCAAGGCGGCGGCCGAGGCGATCTCCGCCGAGCCGATCGCGGATGTCCGCGCATCGGACTCGATGAGCGTGTCCGAGCTCGCTGCCGCACTCGGAGTGCGCCCGTCGACCTTGCGGCACTGGGACGCCGAGGGGCTCGCTGTTCCTGACCGCGTCTCCACCCAAGGAACGCGACGTTATTCGCCGGCACAAGTTCGGGATGCTCGGATCGTTCACCAGTTGCGCAGCGCCGGATACCGCATCGAAACCCTCCGCGCTCTGATGCCGAACTTGCCGCGCGGACAATCGGAAGACGTCGCAGCCGCGCTGGCAGCCCGGGACGGGAGCATCGCGGCTCGCTCCCATGCCCTGCTCGACGCCGCCGCGGCGCTCAGCGCTGTGATCTCGCTTGCGGCACAATAGCCTTGCGACGTCGGGAGAGCGCTGGGGCTGGGTGGTCGCGGCGGTCTATCTGCCGCACGACTGCGCGAGTCACGGTTTCTTTTACAACGCGACAAATTTGCCTGAGCAGTCCAGTATGAACGGCTTCCCCGGGGAGGTTGGATTCCAGCCCCGAGTCAGTCCTATACGGATGCCGGCGGGAACGTCAGCCGGACGAACCGGGACGGGCGGCATATCGACCCAGTTGCTGGGGTGCGCATGTCCGGTCTTGACGACCAGCGTTGAACCCGGATGCTCCGCGTGCACGACGGCGTAGATGCAAGGAGACGATCCGATCCCCTGGTCGTATGTCGGCCGTGGTCGCAGCCGCCATCGATAGGTCACCCCATCAACGATGATGCGGCGGCTCCCCTTCTTCATCAGCGTCATCGCGCCCTCCTCGAAGAGTTTCAGAGTAACGGCAATTCTTCAGCGTCCTGGACCAACGGTCTCTCGGTGATCGACACCTTCGGTCAGGAACTTCGCCACAGCGGCGGAGTAGGTGCCGGGGTGAGAAAAGCGGAACATGTGACCGGTCCGCTCCAGCACGACCTCGGTCGCATCAGGAATCCCATCGAGCATCACTTTGGCGGGGGCTTCACCGACGATGACGTCGTGTTCGGGGGTCAGGATCAGAGTCGGGACCGTGACCTGGTCGAGTTTGTCGACATAGTAAGCCGACAGGGCCGCGGTGATGCGGGCGCCATATGACTCCGCAGGGGTGTTCTCCCGG
This sequence comes from Nocardia sp. NBC_00881, assembly GCF_045207455.1. Taxonomy (NCBI): domain Bacteria; kingdom Bacillati; phylum Actinomycetota; class Actinomycetes; order Mycobacteriales; family Nocardiaceae; genus Nocardia; species Nocardia sp. NBC_00881. Next base: position 5,282,416 of record NZ_CP108798.1, on the reverse strand, counting down.
AACACGCGGCGGCTTTCGGCCTCGTTCCAGGGAACCTGGCCTGCACCGTCGAAGGGGGAGGCCAGGCGGTAGGCGTGGGCGCGCAGGACGATGTGCTGGTAAGCGCCACCGCGCATCTTGCCCATGGTCCGCATCGCGGTGTTCCAGAACCGGGAGGTGACCGGGTTGGCCGCGAATCCACCCGACATCACCAGCCCGCGCAAACCTTTCGGCCGCCGAACCGCCAACGCCAGCGCGATCTGAGCGCCGAAGGAGTCTCCGACCAGAACATAGTCGTCGAGGTCGGCGACCGCGTCAGCGACGAAGTCGGCATAGATCTCCATATTGTCGACGGCCTCGGGCAGCTTCAACAGACGCGCGGGCCACTCGCTCAGCGAGTCGAACCTGCTGATGTCCCATGGTGCGCCGGACATGCAGGGGATGAAAACAAGGGTGGGGTTCTTCGATGCGTTCGTCATGTCAAGTATATTACACGACATATATGTCGTGTAATATGTTATCCGTATCACATGGATGGGCATGGCGGTCACTGGAATATTCGCCGACTCCGCAGGCCTTCAGACGGCATGACAACGTTCGAGAACGCGCTGACCATCAACCGCCCGATCGCCGACGTCTTCGCCTACCTTGCGCAGTTCGAGAACGTTCCGCGCTGGAACTACGCCATCACCGAGACCCGCAAAACCTCGGCAGGCCCGGTTGGGGTCGGGTCGACCTATCGGCAGACCCGATCGATTCCCGAACCAGCTGTGGAAGCGTTCGAGGTCACCGAATTCCAACCCACGCAACGGCTGCAGATCCGTGGCCAGTTGGGCCGATTCCCGGCAGTGTTGTCCTACGATCTGGAATCCGCCCCCGGCGGTACCATGCTGCGAAACGTGATCGACCTCGAACTCCGCGGCCCGCTGCGACTCGCGAGCCCCATCGTCACAGCACAAGTCAAGTCAGCGGTAGCAGCCAACCTCGACGTCCTTCGGCAACTACTCGAGACATAGCTCCCCACCTCTCCGTGTGGGCGGAGCTGTCAAAACCGGTCGAACAGCTCGAGGCGGGGCGGCCGCACCGGTTCCACCGCTACGAGCTGCCCGACGACCACCCGCCCGGCATGGGTGTTTCGTTGTCTTCGGGATCAGGCAGACCGCATGGTGATGGTGCCATCCAGTGACCGCACCCGGTACTGGCCTGGTCCCGGAATCGGCGCATCCAGGAACAGGTTCAGCTGCCTGGCGAACTCGGCGACGTCGACGCCCATCCTGTGCCGCAGCTCAAACGTCGGCACGGCATCAGGATCGGCGAGGATTGCCAGCATGAGGTGCTCCACGCCAACATAGTCGTCACCGCGTTCGTGGGCGATCCGCTCGGCGGCGGAGATGATCAGCTCATAGTCCTGGGTGTGCCTGATCGACATCAGTCCATCCTCCCATCACATGCCGAGGACTTGGGTCCATTGGTAGTAGGTGTGGCCCCACGAGTCTTTGTACCGCTTGCACAGCCAGAACCTGTTCCCGTGCGCATCCCTGGTCCGGACGTGCTGGTTCTCCGTCGGCGTCGGACTCCGATTCCGGCCATGTCGCCGAGTCGCTGTATTTGCAGGCGCTGTCGTTGTTGTTCGGGTCGACATGACCGAACAGGCATGGCCCGTTCGAATCCTCGGCCACGGCGACCGCTCCGCCGAACGTGGACGCGCCGATGATGCAGGCCGTGAGCATGGCCCCCAGTAAGTTACGCATTTCGATCTCCCCTCATTTCCTGATCCGAACGCCCTCGCCGGAATCCTTGGGTTCACCCGGTCCTTGCTCGGATCTATCTCGGATGCCCCGACTGTTGCCGGGATGTTGGGGGGCCGCCGACCCGATCAGGCATTGGCGGTCCGGTACTCGCGGTATGGGCGTGTCGCGGCGAGGCGGCTGCCATGGTCAGTGATCTGCCAGTAGGTCGGGACACCGTCTGTGCTGGATGCCCACCCGTCATAAGCGAGGGATGTCGCGGCGACCCGCGCGGTCGTCGCCGCGAGACCCGTCCAGATGCTCAGTTCCTGCGTCGTCAGCGGCTCACCCTGGGCTAGGGCACCGAGCACCATCGCCTGTGATCTACTGAGCGCCATCGGCTTTCCTCGCCAGCACACGCAGGCCGTCACATACTCGCTCGAGCAGCTCCAGGGAGTCGCCATGTTTGGCTTCCCTGAACAGTTCGGCGGTTTCCTCTGGGGTGTACGGCCAGCCATCGGCGCCGATGATCGACAGCGTGCCGTCGATGTAGCTCTGCCTGACGCCGATGGGCTCGTCACGCGTCATGGTCGGCCCCGTCCCCGGAGCCCATGATGTACGCCGTTGCGGCGAGGTACTGGAGGCAGGTGTGCCCGTGGCCAGCGTGGACGTTAGTCACGAATCGGGCCTGGTCCAGCGAACGAATTGGGCTCTCGGCGTGGCAGTTCCGGTGGAAGTGACGCCACTGCTCGGCGTCGGCCAGCGTGGTCACCGGATGGCCCGCCACGGCTTGACGATCTTGGCTTCGATGAGGACATCGAGTGCGGCGGCCTTATCGGCGCACGTTTCGGTGTCGCAGCCGATTCGGGCCTGCCACACCAGATGTGCATCCTCTGGGGTGTACGGGGTATCGGGTGCGACATGGCACGTCTCCGTGCTTCTCACCGGCCGATCGAAGAACCAGATCGTGCCGTAGAAGACGGCAGCTACCGTGAAGGCGATCAGTAGAGCGATGGGCATTTGTCTATACCCCCAGGCGCGTCGTGTGTGTGTTCCATTGATGGGCACCCGACGCCGGGGAGTTCAGGGCTCAGCCCGGCGTCGGGGCCACATTCAGAGTCAGCCGACAGGATGTGTCCGCGTGATGACGGAAGCGGCGTCAATCCGCCTCTATTCAAGGCGACATTTAGGCGTCAAAGGGCTACCGTGGCGACATGGCATCCGCACCGAACACGGCTCTCCGCGCGGCCCGGAACGCGCGCCTGATGAGCCAGGACGACCTCGCGCGGGCACTCCGGGACGCAGGATGCGCCAGCGCCACCAAACGCCTTGTACAGCGCTGGGAATCAGGGCTCACCACCAACCCGCGGCCATCGCACGCGCGAGCACTGGAGAAGGTCATGCGGCTACCGATCGAATCCCTAGGGTTCGGTGCTGTAATGGCCGGCCGAAGCCTTTCCGGCGGCGAGGACGGGACCGTGGTCGACTCGGCTATCGGCGAAGTCGCGCCCGAGCAGTTCGCCGCCGCGCGGCGACCGAGGACACCCGGTAACTACTCAGGGATTTGGCTGTCTCGGTATGAGTACTACTCGAGCGGCAGGGACGCGACGTTCACGGCCGTGCACCACGTCGTGGTGTTGCAGCACGACAACCGGCTGACGGTTCGCAGCCTGCCGAACTCGGCGCAGTCGTCCCTCGAGATGGACCTCACGGTGGACGGGCACGTCGCTACAGGCACATGGAGCGAGCACACCGCCCAGGACGGCTACTACCGCGGCGCCTACTACCACGGCGCGATTCAACTGCTGGTCGAGCTGACCGGCGCTCGGATGGCCGGGAAATGGGTCGGGTTCGGCAAGAGCTTCGAGATCAACTCCGGTCCGTGGGAGCTGGTGTTGCAGGACTCCTCGACGTCCAAGGCCACGATCGAGGCGTACGACCAGCCGCCCGACGTCTCTTGATGTAGCCGAGGGGTTGAGAGGGAGTCGAACTCGCTGCCAAGTATCTGGTGGACCTTGCCCAGCGAAGGCCCGAAACCGGCCTAATCGGTTGCGGGCCTTCGCCGTCGTGGTCGGGGACAACCTGCGCGTGTCACCTACTTGTTCACGATTCCGGCCGTACGGGTGAGTTCAGGGGTGGGCCAGAGTCCATAATCCCGGCTCACTAGACCCCTCTGTACGGGCTTGCACCCACCTGGACGGCTGTTGGTCATCCTCGAGGATGACCGAACTCGCCACTTTGTAGGGACGCGCACAGCCGCGTTTTGCGGAATGCTGGGCACATGATCGAGCTGAAAGGCCTGACCAAGCATTACGGGCAGACCGTCGCGGTACAGGATCTGACGTTCACCGTTCGACCAGGGCAGGTGACGGGGTTCCTGGGACCGAACGGTGCCGGTAAGTCGACCACCATGCGGATGATCCTCGGATTGGACAAGCCCACCGCGGGCACCGCGCTGATCCAGGGCAAGCCCTACCATGAGCTGGACCATCCACTGCGGATCGTCGGTGCGCTGCTGGATGCCAAGTGGGTACATCCGAACCGGTCGGCGCGCGCCCACCTGGAGTGGATGGCCGCATCGAACGACATCGCCAAGTCCCGGGTAGAAGAGGTGCTTCGACTGGTCGGCCTGTCGGAGGTGGCGGGCAAGACCGCGGGCGGTTTCTCCCTCGGCATGTCGCAGCGGCTCGGCCTGGCCGGCGCACTGCTCGGTGACCCGCAGGTGCTGCTGTTCGACGAGCCGGTCAACGGGCTGGACCCGGAGGGCATCCTGTGGATCCGCCGGTTCATGCAGCGATTGGCCGCCGAAGGCCGCACGGTACTGGTCTCCAGCCACCTGCTTTCGGAGATGGCGCAGACCGCCGAGCACCTGGTGGTGATCGGTCGCGGCAAGCTCATCTCGGACTCGACCACGCAGGAGTTCATCGAGCGCGCCTCGGAGCAGTCGGTGCGGGTCCGCAGCCCACAGCTGGACCAGCTGCGCAGCGTGCTCACCTCGAACGGCATGACCGTCCGCGAGGACGGTGCGGGCGCCGACGGCCCCGCGCTCGTCGTCGCGAACGTGTCCAGCGACGCGGTCGGCAAACTGGCGGGCGCGAACGACATCACGCTGTTCGAGCTGGCTCCCCAGCGCGCTTCGCTGGAGGAAGCGTTCATGCGGATGACCGGCGGTGCCGTGCAGTACCACGGTGAAGGATTCGATCAGGTGATGGGCCCGGAGGCGGCAGCCCGCGTATCCCCGCAGGGCACCGCGGACGCCGCGTCCTACACAGCGATGGGAGGTGCGCTCTGATGGGCGTGCTGGCAGCAGAACGAATCAAACTCACCTCGACCAGGTCGCCTTGGTGGTGCTCGGCGATAGTTATCGCACTCGCGCTCGGCATGGCCGCCCTCCTCGCCTGGGTGGCGCGGGCGTCCTACGGCAAAGAGGGTTCGATCAACCTGACGGTCTCTACCGCGGTGGCCGGGATCAGCGGATTCGGTGTGATGGTCCTGATGATCATGGCGACGCTCACCGTGACGAGCGAATACCGCTTCGGCATCATCCGGACCACGTTCCAGGCCACTCCACATCGGGCCAAGGTCATTCTCACCAAGGCCGGGCTCGTCGGCGTGTACGGCGCGCTGCTGACGATTGTGCTGGTATTCCTCTCCTACCTGGTCGCCAAGGCGCTCGGTGGGGCGGACGCGGGCGCGACTTTGACCCTGTCGACCGGGGACGACTGGCGCGAGGTCTACGGCATCCCCATCTACACGTTCCTGTGCGTCGTCCTCGCGGTCGGCATCGGCGTGCTGGTGCGACAGTCCGCTGCCGCGATCTCGCTGATCGTGCTGTGGCCGCTGCTCATCGAGGGCCTGCTCGGGGCATTCGGCAATTTCGGCCGCAACGTCACCCCGTTTCTGCCGTTCGCGAACGCGAGCCACTTCTACAGTGCTTCCCCTACCACCGCCAACTGGCACTGGGGACCCGTGGGCAGCCTGCTCTACTTCACCGCGTTCGTCGCGATCGTGTTCGGCGCGGCCCTGGTCATGGTGAATCAGCGCGACGCGTAGCGAGAACTACCCGAGTCGCTTTCCCTCGCCACTCGGTGGATTTCGTGCTTTTGCGAGACAACGATTGCTTATCTTCCGCCTGTCGCGGCGTTAGCCGAGCCACCAGGCGACGGCGCCCGCCGCCGCGAGGACGGCGCAGACCGCGAGCGTGATGGACAGCGGCCGAGCGGCCTTCCATGTGGTGTAGGCGCCGCCGAGGAGGAATCCGGCCAGGGCGAACAGAATGATCACGGCGACGTCGGTGGACACCGTGCTCATCTTCCTCCATCCCGCCTCCGTCGCCGCGCCGCGGGTGATGATGACCCGCTGTGGCTTCTCAATCGAAGTGGTGGCGCCAGTCGGCGTTGGCTCGCTGCGCTCGATCCGGCGACGCTCGGTGGCGGAGGAGCCGCGGTGGAGCCATCAGCGGACCGGTCATGCACGTGCTTCCAGGTCAGCGCCGACCGCGGCGGGGGCAGAAAAGTCGCACCTTGTTCCGAGCTATTGACAACGGAATTTCGCAGCGTGCTCAGGACTTGCGGAGCAGATGAATACACCGCCGTGGGTGGCACTGCCGATTGTCAAACCAGTTGGCTCACAGGCCAGCTCATAGTCCGGCGTCCCAGGAAGCAGGTGCCGATCTTCGAGCGGTCGCCACCGGGAGGCAGATCGTCCGGGGGCCCACTCATACGTGTCGAGATGGAGTAGCAGGGTGCTCGGCGCGCCGCAGTCACTGCACACCAGATCCGGCATATCGGTTGTGGACCAACTCATGCTACCGCCGACTTTGAAGCCGGGAGCTGTCGACATCTGGTAGTACAGCGACGGGGGAACCCATTGAGTATCCTTTTCGTCTGCCGGATCCTCGTCCTCCTCCGAGTCCGGCTTCCACGACTGCAGTCGTTCGAGTACCTCGTCCGGAAGCTCCTCGTACCAGGGGTACTCCAGTACCCGTTCCGGATCCAGGATGCATGGGCGCGGACAGCGGTTCTCGGCTCTCGGGTCATCGAATTCAGCGAATGGGACAGCCAGTGCATCGGTCACGTCCGCGGTCCGCCGCCAGAACACCTGGATACAGTCGTAGTCCCAGTCCTCGCCGCGCCACATCAGCTGCACGAGGTCCTTTCCCTCGGGAAACGTGATCTCGGGAAAGTCGGCAGCGAATAGTTGAGCCAGCGGAATGAGGGGAGCGCGGCAGGCGGTACGCAGCCGGCTTGTACGCTCAGCGACGGTTAGCTCACCGTGGGTGCTCTGCTCGCTGATGCGGTCACGTGCAACTGGCCCGCGTGCGCTGGCGCCGACACCGTTGTGCACATAGCAGTAGACGGCGTCGCAGCGCGGCCACGGTTCCGCCGCAGGCCACAGGAGGGGGCCACCGATGTGGCTGTCTGCAATTCCAGGGCTACCGGGGCGAGGGTGAAGTCGGACAGTAGCGTGGACGTATACGTCTATGCCCGGAACAACGTCTGCAAGATCAACCGGTGGCTTTCCAGAAGTGTGCGTCACACCGTCATTGTTTATCGGACCGTACCCAGTCGTTCTCCATGCCTGGGAGCTGGGACACGATCCCTACCACGGAGGCGTCGAAGTCCGGGGCAAAATTAACAAGCACGCACGCTTGCTTTTTTCTGAGCAGGGTGTCATGCTGGTCGTGGAACGCGAACTCACGGGTGCGGCCGGACGGTACGCCACAAGACTGCCCGGACTGCTGTCCGATTACCGCCCGCAGCGCTCGGACCGACAACGTCCGGTCGCCGCACAGAAGGGAGGCATTCCCGCTGATGAGTATGCTGGCCGCGGACCCGGATGTACTCCGGATCGGCAACTGTTCCGGCTTCTACGGTGACCGGCTCGGTGCCATGCGCGAGATGCTCGATGGCGGGCAGCTCAACGTGCTCACCGGTGACTATCTCGCCGAGTTGACCATGCTGATCCTCGGCCGGGACCGGATGAAGGACCCGAGCCTCGGATACGCCAAGACCTTCGTCGAGCAGATCGAGGAATGTCTCGGGCTCGCCTTGGAACGCAACGTGCGGATCGTCGCGAACGCGGGCGGCCTCAATCCCGCCGGGCTGGCGGAGAAACTGCGCAAGGTCGCCGCCGATCTCGGGCTGGACGCGAGGATCGCGCACGTCGAGGGCGACGACCTGGTTGCGCGGGCCGGTGAACTCGGCCTCGGCGCGCCGCTGACCGCCAACGCCTACCTCGGCGCGTGGGGCATCGTCGAATGCCTGAACGCAGGCGCGGACATCGTGGTCACCGGCCGGGTCACCGACGCTTCGGTGGTCCTCGGCCCTGCCGCGGCACACTTCGGTTGGGGCCGAACCGATTACGACCAGCTGGCCGGTGCGGTGGTGGCGGGACACGTCATCGAGTGCGGAACCCAGGCGACCGGCGGCAACTACGCCTTCTTCACCGAACTCGCCGACCTGGGCAGGCCCGGCTTCCCGCTCGCCGAAATCCGCAGGGACGGCAGCAGTGTCATCACCAAGCATGAAGACACCGGCGGTGCGGTCACTGTCGACACCGTCGAGGCCCAGCTGATGTACGAAATCCAGGGCGCCCGCTACGCGGGACCCGACGTGACGTCCCGGCTGGACACCATCCGGCTCGACCAGGAGGGTCCGGACCGGGTGCTGATCAGCGGCGTCACCGGTGAGGCCCCGCCGCCGCGGCTCAAGGTCTCGCTGAACACGCTCGGCGGGTTCCGCAACGAGATGGAGTTCATTCTCACCGGGTTGGACATCGAGGCGAAAGCGGCACTGGCGCGACGACAGCTGGAGTCCTGGCTGCCGACGAAGCCCACGGAGCTGACCTGGACCCTGGCCCGGCTGGATCGACCGGACGCCGACACCGAGGAACAGGCCAGCGCGCTGCTGCGCTGCGTGGTTCGCGACCCTGACCCGGACAAGGTCGGCCGCGCGTTCTCCAATGTCGCGGTGGAGCTGGCGCTGGCCAGTTACCCCGGGTGCAGTTTCACCACATTGCCTGGTAACGGATCTCCGTACGGCGTGTACACGCCAGGGTTTGTCGATGCCTCCGAGGTGCCGCACACGGCGGTGCTGCCGGACGGCAGCCGCGTGGCCGTCGCGCCGTCGACCGACACGGTGGTCCTGGCCGAGGTGGCCGAGCCGCCCGCTCCGGAATCTCTGCCTACCACCGAAACCCGCCGTGCGCCGTTGGGCGCGATCGCGCTCGCCCGCAGCGGCGACAAGGGCGGCAACGCCAACATCGGAGTGTGGGTGCGCACCGACGAGCAGTGGCGTTGGCTGGCGCACACGCTCACAGTGGAGACCGTCAAAGAGTTGCTCCCGGAGGCGGCTTCGCTCACCGTCACCCGGCACGTCCTGCCCAACCTGCGGGCGCTGAACTTCATCATCGAAGGTCTACTCGGCCAAGGCGTGGCCTACCAGGCCCGCTTCGATCCCCAGGCCAAGGGACTCGGCGAATGGCTGCGGTCCCGTCATCTCGACATTCCAGTGGAGCTTTTGTCATGACCGGTCAGGGCCCGGAGGCGGCAGCTCGCGTCACCACGCAGGGCCCCCGGTCATGCGAGAAAGGACACCGCATGACCACACTGTGGGAAACGCCGGAACGGCGCGAGTTGCGTACCACCGTACGAGGTTTCGTTGAACGGGAGATCCTGCCGTACCTGGAAGGCTGGGAGCGCGAGGGTGAGATCCCACGCGAGCTGCACAAGAAGGCGGGCGCCCTCGGCCTGCTCGGTATGCAGTTCCCGGAGTCCGCGGGCGGTTCCGGCGGCGACGGCGTCGACGCCATGATCGTCTGCGAGGAGATGCACCAGGCCGGCGCGTCCGGTGGACTGTTCGCTTCGCTGTTCACCTGCGGCATCTCGGTGCCGCACCTCGTCGCCTCAGGCAATGCCGAGCAGCTCGAGCGCTGGGTGCGGCCGACACTCGTGGGCGAGAAGATCGGCTCGCTGGCGATCACCGAGCCGGGCGGCGGCTCCGACGTCGGGCACCTCACCACCACGGCCCGCCGCGACGGCGACCATTACATCGTCAACGGTGCCAAGACCTACATCACCTCCGGCGTGCGCGCCGACTTCGTGGTCACAGCAGTACGCACCGGAGGACCGGGCTCTGGGGGCATCTCGTTGCTCGTGGTCGACAAGGGCACGCCGGGCTTCACGGTCAGCCGCAAGTTGGACAAGATGGGCTGGCTCGCCTCCGACACCGCCGAACTTTCTTACGTGGACGTCCGTGTGCCGACGGAGAACCTGGTCGGCCAGGAGAACTCCGGTTTTCACCAGATCGCGGGCGCGTTCGTCAGCGAGCGCGTCGCCCTTGCGGTGCAAGCGTATTCGAGCGCGCAGCGCTGCCTTGACCTGACTTTGGAATGGGTACGCAACCGGGAAACCTTCGGCCGTCCGCTGATCAGCCGGCAGGCGGTGCAGAACACGGTCACCGAGATGGCGAGACGCATCGATGTCGCCCGCGTCTACACCCGCGATGTGGTGCAGCGCAGTGCCGAAGGTGAGACCGACCTGATCGCCGAGGTGTGCTTCGCCAAGAACACCGCCGTCGAGGCGGGCGAGTGGGTGGCCAACCAGGCCGTGCAGCTGTTCGGCGGCCTCGGCTACATGCGCGAATGCGAGATCGAGCGGCAGTACCGGGACATGCGCATCCTCGGCATCGGCGGTGGCACAACGGAAATCCTCACCGGACTGGCGGCGAAGCGATTGGGGTACCAGGCATGACCGGTCAGGCCCGGAGGCGGCAGCCCGCGTCACCACGCAGGGCCCCGGTCATGCCAGAAAAGGACACAGCATGACCGGTCAGGCCCGGAGGCGGCAGCCCGCGTCACCACGCAGGGCCCCGGTCATGCCAGAAAAGGACACAGCATGACCGGTCAGGCCCGGAGGCGGCAGCCCGCGTCACCACGCAGGGCCCCGGTCATGCCAGAAAAGGACACAGCATGACCGTACTGCGCAGTACCCTGGACACCGCCGCATTGGAGTACACCGCGGCGGCGGACGCCATGAGCGCCAAGCTCACCGAGGTCGAGGCCGAGTTCGCCAAGGCCATCGCGGGCGGCGGCCCCGACAAGCTGGCCCGGCATCGCAAGCGTGGCAAGCTGACCGCACGCGAGCGCATCGAGCTGCTCGTCGACGAGGACTCCCCGTTCCTGGAGCTGTGCCCGCTGGCGGGCTGGGGTAGCGAATTCCACGTCGGCGCGAGCACCGTCGCGGGCATCGGCATCGTAGAAGGTGTCGAGTGCATGATCGTCGCGCCCGACCCCACCGTGCGCGGTGGCACCTCGAACCCATGGACGCTGCGAAAGACGTTGCGCATCAACGATATCGTGCGAGCGAACCGGCTTCCGGTGATCTCGCTCGTGGAATCCGGTGGCGCGGACCTGCCCACGCAGAAAGAGGTCTTCGTCCCCGGCGGCCAGATGTTCCGTGATCTCACCCGGGCGTCGGCGGCGGGTATTCCGACAATCGCGCTGGTGTTCGGCAACTCCACCGCGGGCGGCGCCTACATCCCGGGCCTGTCCGACCACGTGGTGATGATCAAGGAGCGCTCCAAGGTGTTCCTCGGCGGCCCGCCACTGGTGAAGATGGCCACCGGTGAGGAGTCCGATGACGAATCCCTCGGCGGCGCCGACATGCACGCGCGGATCTCCGGCCTTGCCGACTACTACGCGCTCGACGAGCAGGACGCGATCCGTATCGGCCGCTCCATCGTCAAGCGGCTGAATTGGCGCAAGCAGGGGCCCGCTCCGCGCACCGAGGTGATCGAGCCGCTCTACGACCCGGAGGATCTGCTCGGCATAGTCCCCCCGGATCTGAAGATCCCGTTCGACCCGCGCGAGGTGATCGCCCGCATCGTCGACGGCTCGGATTTCGACGAGTTCAAACCGCTCTATGGCAGCAGTCTGGTGACCGGATGGGCGGAGCTGCACGGATATCCGATCGGTATCCTGGCGAACGCGCGCGGCGTCCTGTTCTCCGAGGAGTCGCAGAAGGCCACCCAGTTCATCCAGCTGGCCAACAAGACCGACACGCCACTGCTGTTCCTGCACAACACGACCGGCTACATGGTCGGTAAGGAATACGAGCAGAAGGGCATCATCAAGCACGGCGCGATGATGATCAACGCGGTCTCCAACTCGAAGGTGCCGCACATCTCGGTGCTGATGGGCGCGTCCTACGGCGCCGGCCATTACGGCATGTGCGGCCGCGCCTTCGACCCGCGTTTCGTGTTCGCTTGGCCCAGCGCGAAATCCGCCGTCATGGGCGGCGCACAGCTGGCGGGTGTCATCTCGATCGTGGGCCGTGCCGCCGCCGAGGCGAAGGGCCTGCCGTTCGACGAGGACGCCGACGCCGGAATGCGAGCCATGGTCGAGGCGCAGATCGAAGCCGAGTCGCTGGCCATGTTCATGTCCGGGCGGCTGTACGACGACGGCGTCATCGATCCGCGCGATACCCGCACCGTGTTGGGAATGTCCTTATCGGCCATTCACAATGCCCCGATCAAGGGCGCCGACGGCTTCGGCGTCTTCCGAATGTGAGGCGCGCCGTGTCCAACTCCCCCCTCGCTCTCGCCCCGGCGATCACGAACGTCCTTGTCGCCAACCGTGGCGAGATCGCCCGCCGAGTGTTCGCCACCTGCCGCCGGATGGGCCTCGACACCGTCGCGGTGTACTCCGACGCGGACGCCGCCGCGCCGCATGTGGCCGAAGCCGACACCGCCGTCCGGCTGCCCGGCAACACGCCGGCCGAAACCTATCTGCGCGGTGAGCTGATCATCGAAGCCGCGCTGGCAACCGGCGCCGACGCCATCCACCCCGGATACGGATTTCTTTCCGAGAACGCCCAATTCGCCAGGGCGGTGCTGGATGCCGGGCTGGTCTGGATCGGCCCTCCGGTCGAGGCGATCGAGCAGATGGGCTCGAAGGTCGCCTCGAAGAAACTGATGGATGTCGCCGGCGTCCCGGTGCTCGCCGAACTGGATCCGACCGAGGTCACCGCGGCGCATCTGCCGGTACTGATCAAGGCCTCCGCGGGCGGCGGCGGGCGTGGCATGCGGGTGGTGCGCGACCTCGCCGACCTGACGTCTCAGATCGATGCCGCCCGGCGGGAGGCGGAATCCGCGTTCGGCGATCCGACGGTGTTCTGCGAGCGCTACCTCGAGACCGGCAGGCACATCGAGGTCCAGGTGATGGCTGATATCCACGGCACGATCTGGGCGGTCGGCGAACGCGAGTGCTCTATCCAGCGTCGCCATCAGAAGGTGATCGAGGAGGCTCCCTCGCCGCTGGTCGAGCGCACCGAGGGCATGCGCGCTCGGCTGTTCGAGGCGGCGCGGCTCGCGGCGGACGCGATCGGCTACACCGGTGCGGGCACCGTGGAGTTCCTCGCCGACGAACAGGGTGCCTTCTTCTTCCTGGAGATGAACACGCGTTTGCAGGTCGAGCATCCGGTCACGGAGTGCACCACCGGACTGGATCTGGTTCGGCTGCAATTGGATGTCGCGGTGGGCGGCGCGCTGCCCGCCGAGCCGCCCGCGATGCACGGGCACTCGATCGAGGCGCGGCTCTACGCCGAGGACCCGGCGCATGAATGGCAGCCGCAGAGCGGAACGGTGCACCGGATCGATATCCCCATGGTGGCAGCGGAATTCGATCTACTCGACCGGCCGGGCGTGCGCTTGGACACGGGCGTTGTGGCCGGTTCGGTCGTCGGCGTGCACTACGACCCGATGCTGGCAAAGGTCATCTCCTACGCCGAAACCCGCGGCGAGGCGGCACGATTGCTGGCCGCCGCGCTGCACCGCGCGAAGATCCACGGCCTGGTCACCAACCGGGACTTGCTGGTGCGGGTACTGCGCCATCCGGCGTTCGCGGCCGGTGCCACCGACACCGCGTTCTTCGCCACACATGGCTTGGACACCCTGGCCGCGCCGCTGGTATCCGAATCCGACGAGGCGCTGTCGATCGTCGCCGCCGCCCTCGCCGACGCGGCCGCGAACCGGGGCAGCGCCGGAGTGGGTGGTGGATTGCCCAGCGGCTGGCGGAATCTGCCCTCGCTGTCGCAGCGCAAGTCCTACGAGAGCCGCGCCAGTGGGACGCACGAGATCAGCTACCGGTTCGGTAGGACCGGCGTCGCGGTAGACGGCCACGACGGGCTCGAGCTCGTCGAGTCCGCCCCCGATCGCGTGGTCCTCTCCGTGCCCGGTCCAAGCGGCCCCGTGCGTAGGCAGTTCGAGGTGGCGCGCTACGGCGAGCAGGTCTATGTCGATTCGCCTTTCGGCCCCGTCGCCGTGCGCAGGCTGCCGCGCTTCAGCGATCCGGCCGATCAGGTGGCCACCGGATCGCTGCTCGCGCCCATGCCCGGCAGCGTGATCCGGATCGGCGCAGAGGTGGGCAGCCACGTCGAATCGGGCCAGCCCATTCTGTGGCTGGAGGCGATGAAGATGGAGCACACCGTCGCCGTGCCCGCCGCCGGTGTGCTCAGCGCTGTCAATGTCACCGTCGGCCAGCAGGTCGACGTCGGCGCCGTGCTGGCGGTCGTCGAACCCGCCGCGGACAACGAAGACCCGGAGGAGCGATGAGGAGCCATTGCGCAGCGCCTGATCGCTCCGACCGGGTGCGACTGTCCCGCAGAACACAGGAGAACTGATGAGCTTCATCGAAACCGACGAACAGAAGGCGCTGCGGGCCGCCGTCGCCGCACTGGCCGGGAAGTACAACTACCGCGACTACGTGCTGCCGAAAGCCCGCAAGAACGAGCCGCTCAGCGAATTATGGGATGAGGCAGGCAAACTCGGCTTTCTCGGCGTGAATCTGCCGGAGGAGTACGGCGGCGGTGGCGCGGGCATGTACGAGCTCGCGCTGGTGATGGAGGAACTCTCCGCGCAGGGCGCCGGTCTGCTGCTCATGGTGGTCTCCCCGGCCATCTGCGGCACCATCATCACCAAGTACGGCACCGACGCGCAGAAGCGGGAATGGCTGCCCAAGCTCGCCGACGGCTCCGGCACGATGGTCTTCGGCATCACCGAGCCGGACGCGGGATCCAACTCGCACCAGATCACCACGACCGCGCGCCGCGACGGCGAGGATTGGATCCTCAACGGCCGCAAGATCTTTATTTCGGGCGTGGACCAGGCCGAGGCCGTGCTGATCGTGGCCAGGACAGCGGACCACAAGACCGGCAAGCTGAAGCCCGCCCTGTTCATCGTGCCGACCGATGCCGAAGGCTTCACCAAGACGGCGCAGGAGATGGACATCATCGAGCCGGACCACCAGTACAACCTGTTCCTCGACGACGTCCGGCTGCCGTCCAGCGCGCTGGTCGGCAAGGAGGACGCGGCGCTGATGCAGCTGTTCGCGGGTCTGAACCCGGAGCGCATCATGGGTGCCGCCATGGCCGTGGGCCTCGGCCGCTACGCCATCGACCGTGCCGTGGAATACGCCAAGGAGCGCACCGTGTGGAAGACGCCGATCGGTGCGCACCAAGGCATTTCGCATCCGCTCGCGCAGGTGAAGGTCGAGCTCGAGCTGGCCAAGCTGATGATGCAGAAGGCCGCTACCCTCTATGACGCGGGCGAGGAAATGGGGGCCGCGGAGGCCGCCAACATGGCGAAATACGCCGCGGCGGAGGCCAGTATCAGGGCGCTCGACCAGGCCATCCAGACCCATGGTGGTTCCGGTCTCACCCGTGACGTCGGGCTGGCCGCCATGCTCGCCGCCTCGCGCATCGGCCGCATCGCCCCGGTCAGCCGGGAAATGGTCCTGAACTTCGTCGCCCAGTATTCGCTGGGCCTGCCGAAGTCGTACTAGGAAAGGCCATCGATGACCGAGACGGTTCCGTTCGTCCGCTACGCAGTGGCGAATGGTGTCGCGACGCTCACGCTCGATTCGCCGCACAACCGCAACGCACTGTCGTCCAAGCTGGTCGCCGAGCTGCTGCGCGGGCTCGACGACGCGACCGCCGACGACAATGTGCGCGCGATCGTGCTCGCGCACATCGGAAGCACCTTCTGCGCGGGCGCGGACCTGAGTGAGGCGAGCAACGCCGATCCCACGGTGGCCGCGGACGAGCGCACCCGGGTCATGATCGAGGTGCTGCGCAGGCTCGTGGAGATCCCGAAACCGGTGATCGCGCAGATCGACGGCAATGTCCGCGCGGGCGGCATGGGAATCGTCGCCGCCTGCGACCTCGTGGTGGCCGGGCCGGACAGCAGTTTCGCGCTCACCGAGGTGCGAATCGGGTTGGCGCCGTTCATGATATCGCTGACCCTGCTGCCCAGGCTCACCCCGCGCGCGGCCGGCAGGTACTACCTGACCGGCGAGAAGTTCGGCGCCGCCGTGGCCGCGGAGATCGGCCTGGTCACAGTCACCGCCGACGACCCGGCGGCCGAGGTAGCGCGGCTGTGCGCGGAGTTGCGCAAGGGTTCCCCCCAGGGGCTGGCCGAGTCCAAACGGCTGGTGAACGCGAGCATCCTCGCCGAGTTCGACGCGTCGGCCGAGGAGCTCGCGGCACGCTCGGCGGGCTTCTTCGGCACAAGTGAGGTGCAGGAAGGCATGCTTGCCTTCTTGCAGCGTCGCCCCCCGAGCTGGGCAGAATGACCCCCATGGCGACTCCGCACGAACCCAAGCAGGACCGCAGCCGAGCGACTCGGCAGCGCCTGCTCGAGGCGACCATCGACTGCCTGGCCGAAAGGGGTTGGGCGGCAGCCACAGTCGCCGTCGTCGCCGAACGTGCGGGGGTGTCGCGTGGCGCGGCGCAGCATCACTTCCCGACCAGGGAGGACCTGATCACTGCCGCGCTGGAGTACATGTTCGACACTCGCAGCGGGCAGGCCATCGAGGAGGCAGCGACGCTGCCGGAGCCGGTGTGTGGCGTCGCCCGGACGCAGGCGGTGGTGGCGGGGCTGGTCGAGTCCTACACCAGTCCCTTGTTCAAGGCGGCCCTCCAGGTCTGGACCCACGCAGCCGCAGACCCGGCCCTGCGCGAACGCATCGTCCCGCTCGAGGCCCGCTTCGGGCGCGCCTCACACCGCCGCGCGGTCAAGGCCCTCGGCGCCGACGACTCCGACCCCGTAGCCCACCACCTGGTCCAAGCGACCCTCGACATGGCCCGCGGCCTCGGACTCGCCGACGTCCTCACCGACGACTCGGCCCGCCGAAAACGAATCGTGGAGCAGTGGGCGGCGACCCTGCACGCCGCCTTGCACGCACCGCGCTGAGCGGACCAGCACTCCAGGTCAACCTTGATCCGAACATCAGTCAAGAGCGCCGTTCGCGGCAAATTAGACGGGGCTAGCACAATCCCTGCTGCTCGAGCCGCCCGGAATCGATCGCGTAAGACGACGCTCCGATGGCGGCGCCGATCAGTCCGACGATGATCGCTCCGGGAATCGCGCCCACAAAGAAGACAGGCAGGCCGATGAGCGCACCGACGGCAGCCCCAACCGCCGCTCCCAACCCTGTCCTCAGTTCGATGGTGTCACCGGGCGGCAGACACACCTTGACGTACGACACCTGCGGCGTTTCCCCCGATGACGCGCTGACCTGCGCGGACTGTTCCGCTGGTGCGGCCGACGCGATGGACGCGAATCCCACGGTGAGCGCGGTAGCGACCAGTGCGCCGATGACCGTAACGGCCAGCTTCATGATGGCATTCAACTGTTTTCCTGTTTGTTTCGTGGTGGACGCGTGACCTGATGGTGGCTGAGGCCCCGGCTCCCAGCGGGGAGCCGTCACATGCCCGATCATCATCGCTGGAGTTCTGCGAGATGCCAACAGTTAACCGAATGAACGCGACCGCTCCGCACATCTCTGGCTAGTTCCTCACATGCTTCGGCGCCTGTGTGAGCAATGCACTCCGGCACTCGCTGGGCATCGCAAGGGGTCGGCCGACGTGCTCACCCTGGTTGCCCGTCCAGAGCCCGATCCGGTCCCCTTCCGGATCGGGCTCTCAGCGTCCCCTTCCGGATCGGGCGCTCAGCGTGTTCAGATCAGCTGCGCTGTTCCAGCGCGGCGGCGATCAGGGCGCGAGCGGCGTCGCCGACCACCGCCTGCTGTGTCAGAGCCTGGAATGTGCGCTGGTAGACCGCGATTTCGCGTGGTTGCGTGATGGTCAGCTCGGCGGATACGGCCTCGACCAGCACCATTCTTTCGTCGTAGATGACGAAATTTGTTGATGGGGCTGGGCAGTATGCGTTCAACGGGACGATGCCGAACGCCATGCGAGGCAACCCCATCGCCGCCAACAGCCGGTCGAGTTGGCCGATCATCACACCGTCGCTGGCCACGTCGGTGAGCAGCGCATGCTCCCCAACGAGAATGTGGAATCGGTGATCCCCCTTATACAGGACTTGCTGTCGCTCGAGCCTCTTGGCCACGCCAAGGTCCAAATCATCGGGTATCCGGTAGAAGTCGATAGCCTGCCGGATTATCGCCTCGGCATATTCCGCAGTTTGCAGGAGGCCGGGGATGACGTACGGCTGATAGATGCGCGTCATCCTTGTTTGTTCGGCGAGTTTCACCACGGCATCTTGCCCGCGGCGTGTCCCGGTGCCGAGGACGCGTCGCCACTCCACATACGCGGTGTCGATATGTCGGAGCGTGGCCAAGAGGTCGGGAAGCTGATCGGGCGCGTTCAGATATTCGCAATAGAATCGGATGTCAGCTTCCGATGGTGGACGTCTGCCGTACTCGAGCTTCGATATCTTGGACTCGTGCCAGCCCGCCAGCTCTGCCAGATTGCGCCCGGACATCCCAGCGGCGCGGCGCATCTCCCGGAGCCGTTGACCGAGCGCTTCCCTCGCCTCTTGGACACCGCTGGTCACTGCTGCTGAATGGCGGCCTGGTCGACGTATTCGACGTACGGCGTCGCCAGATCCCAGAGGCGTCGCTTCACCCCGCGGCAGTAGGCGGCGATTTGCGGATCGCTTGTCAGCGCTATGCCCGCAGCCTTCCCTCCGTCGTCGACCAGGTTGTACGCGACGAGTTCACCATCGAAAAGCCACCAATCATCAGGCGGCACATCGCCGGCAAGGTGCCGCGGCAGGTACCGGATATCTTCACCGGCAGCGACATTGCGCGCTGCGACTACCAGACCCCAGCGCTGATAGTAGGTGTGCGGCACGGTGACTACCCGCACACGGCTCAGGACGACACCCCGGCCGGTGATTTCCCGCGCTTCGATCTCCCAGTCACGGAACCAGGCGTAGTCGTCGGGCTCATCATCGAGAAACTGCCGGAATGGCCCGGATTCCATGGGGACCGCATAGTCATCCCTAACTTCGAGATGAAATGCTTCCCGCTGGCATTCACGAAATAGGTTGTCCCGTTTGTCGCCTTGCAGTATTAGCACCGTAGAACGTCCTCTCCACCTTGGGCACCTCGATCGCCGTCTCGTCGCTCTCCAGGTCGATCTGATCGAGCGTCTCAGTATCGGTGATCGGTCGACCCGTGAGTAGGAAGGTACCGCGCCCAGTATCGGCGAGCGTGGCCCCGACGAATGTATTCCGTTCAGCGAAACCGAGTAGCAAATGCGGGATTTCGATGGTTTCGGGCCGATCGGTCTGCCAACCCGCGACGACGTAGCTGTCGTGATCGGTGGCGTAGAGCGTCGGGCAGTCCTTCACTTGCGAGCCAGCCTTGCCGAGGAAGGTCAGGTGCATGCTTGCCCCAATCTTGCGATCCGCGTGGACGTTCCAGTGCTGACTGCATTCTCTCGCACGATGCCAAGTTACATCAGGAAACGGCCGAACATGGCCAAGTTTGGGCAAGGCCATGGAGTCCGCGCACTACCGACTTCTAACGTCCGAGGTGGGCGCCCGCGGCCGGTGCCAGTCGTCCCGGCCGCGGGCTGCCTCACCATCGACGATGGAGGATGAGTGATGCTGCGTTCCGAACTGCCGTGTAGGCACAGCTGGCATCTGCGCGGGCGCGAACGGTCGCCGCTCTCCCGGGCGCACGGTGCGCACACAGGACCGCCGATCGCTGGACAGGCGATCAGCTCGCTTCGGTACCCGGCGGCGGCGTCGCCCATCGCCGGGCAGTTGCATGTGGGATGCCGGTGACTTCCTCGAGCTGCCGCCAGGATTGCAGGTCACGGTGCAGAGCTGCGATTACCGCTCCGCCCCATCGGCTGTTGTCGATACGTCGGCGCATTGCCGTTCGCGCTGCCTCGGCGAGATCCTCGCGGAGGTCGCCGGTCTGCCTTCCTGGTGGAAGCAGCTCGTTCAGGGCTTCCAGTTCTTCGGGTGTGAGCTGCTCGTTCATATTGACCAGTGTGCCACAAATGGCATGTGTCAACATTGACACACTTCGCCCGAGTGTGTCAGCATTGAGATGTGCCACAAATGGCACACCGTGGCCCAGCTCCCAATATGAGAGTTCGTCGGCCACTACAACCACACCCGAGCATGTCAGGGGTTCAGTCGATGCACCCGCCTGCCATTTGGATCGTCACCGCGATCGTCGCGTTCATCCTCGTCACGGGACTGGCGATGCGCTACCTCAGCCGCCACGACGACGGTGCCTCTGGAGACCTCCATCCGCGGCGAAGGACATCGTTCAGCGCCTCACCGTGGAGGAAGCTCACCGGATCATGCAGCGCTACAGGGCCTTTCCGATCGAAACGTGCGAGACCAAGCGGCGCGCGTACTGGATGTTGGCCGATTCGGGCGCATCGTCCCGACTATGCAGGTAGCGAGGCAGATGCGGTGATTGACAACGCACACACGCGCCCAGAGGGGATAGCCCAATGCCCACAGCTCTCTTGATCGCCTTCACCGTAGCCGGCCTCGTCTACGGCACGATCTGTTTCTTTGATCAGCCCGTGGAAGGCGTCGAAGCGTGCCACTTCGCACCGGATGTCCCGTACACCCCGGAGGACGCACACCTGGTGTGGCAGGCGCGGATCAGCTGCGACACCGAAACGTGCGCCGACAAGGCCGCCGCGCTCGATGTCCTCGTCGCTGCCAAACTCGTCAAGCCATCGCGAGCCCTGCGGTGAGCACTTACCTCGCGTGGATCGATCGGTGGCGTGCCCAGCACCGTGACTGCACCGCCGACATTCCGCCGACCTCACTCGAGCAGGCAAGGTTCGTTCTCAAAGACCACGGCGGCCACGGCCCCTGCTGCCTGCAATACCTCACCGCGTCCGCTTACTACAGCTTCGGAGCCGGCGATGATGAGTGACTGGCGGATTCTATGGGACCCGGATCGGAACCTGGACGAACCGCAGGCCATGCTGCAGCGCGACGACGGACTGTGGGCGCGTATCGGTTACGACGGCCGGGCCATCGACCTTGACGACACGGATCTCGACCGATGAGGACGCGTACCAACCATCGGCTGACCGCTGAACGCCACTCGGAGGCCCCCCGCTACATCGGGTTGACGGAGTTCGCGATCCACGCCAGCGTCGACCACCGCTCCCTGTCCCGGTGGCGGCAGCACGGTCCCGTGTGGGTGCCCGGCCCGGACGTGGTCCTCGGCGAGCTAGAGCGCCCCGGCTGGACTGTCGAATGCGCCGAGGACTGGTCTCCGTCGGTGCGGCCCTATGTCCGCGCCGAACCGGGTGTCTACCTCGACACCGCACAGATGAAGGCACGTCACCACCTCTCCTACGAGGTGTTGTGGATCTGCATCGTGGTCGACAAATCACTACCGATGCCCGCCATATGGGTAGACGACAAACCCGGATGGCACCCGTAGGCCTTCCCGGCATCAGCCGGGCAGCGGGAATGCGGGTCGACATCGAAGCGAACGGATCACGTCAGGAGAGTGCTGAGCGGTATTGGCTGCTCCTGCAACTAAGAATGGGGGAAATCCATTGCACTACAGCATTTCTCGACTGCCCGTCATTGTCGTCGTGCTCGCCGCGACACCGATCTCGGGCACAAGCGGCAACGTCGCGAACGCCAGTCCCGGCGGGCCGACACTGGTAAAGAGAACTCTGTGTGACAACGGGTTCACTTTTAGCAAGCCGACGATTCTGATGCCGAATATCGAGGGGTACGGATGGGCCGAGTGCACTGCCGTACCCGCCGATGCTGCGCTGACGCACAACTACTACCTGAGCCTGCAACGGCGCGACGCTTCCGGCCAATGGCAGTACATGGGCGCACCGACCAAAAGCGCCATCGTCCCTACGGCGCGTCAGACCTATACTGCCACCGCCCCCTGCGCGCCCGGAGTTTGGCGAATCTTCTCCAACGCGCGCGGTACGATCCAGGGCAGGCCGTACGATTTCAGTCAAAACTCCGATGAAAAGACCGTCTTTCCCTCCGATTGCGGATAGAGGATCAGATGTTGCGACTGTCGGGACGCTATGCCGACTATCAAGGCAAGATCAGCTTGCGTGCTCGAGTAGCAGGAGCCGCCCGCGCGCTGTCGCGTCCCCGAACGCGGCGGCTACACCCGCAAGATGCAGGACGCGGGTACCAACTGAGGCGCGAGCTGGGATGGTGGACCGTGCGACCGGAGACCGGCGCAGGTTCGCGCCGCTTCGTCAGTAAGCCGACCTATGCCACTCGAACGATCGCAAAAAATGACCGCGAGGCGGCTCTTACCTGGATGGGCAAGTTACTCGGCCTGTACTGATCCGGCACCCGCACGGCTGCGCCCACCCATTTACGAGAAGAGAGTCAGATCATTAAGTTACTGTCCGATATTTCCGCGTTTGTCGTGCAGCATCAGTAATGTTTTCTTCAATCCTCTCGGGGCCATCGTATTTGAACAGAAGCTTCGCTATCCAAACCACGCTGCGGGTATCGTTGCCATCCACGGCAGGGCCAAAACTCTGGAATGACCGACGACATCGTCGATCGGGTCATCGAGATCATCCGCACATCCATAGCCCAGGCCGGCCAGAAGCTACCGTGACGCTCGGGGTGCGGCTGCTCGGCTCCAGTCGAAGCCGAGTTCGCCCTTGTCGGCGATGATCTGTTCCCACCAGTCGCGGTGCTCGGCATACCAGGTGACCGTGTCTTCGATCCCGGTGGTGAAGTCGTGGGTCGGTTGCCAGCCCAACTGTGATTCGATCTTCTCCGGGTTGATCAGGTAGCGGCGATCGTGATTCGGGCGGTCGGGGATGTGCTCGATCCACGCGCCCGGGTCACGTCCGAGCGTGGTGACGACCATGCGCGCGATATCGAGGTTGGTGACTTCGCAGCGAGCCGAGATGTCGAAGATCGGCAACAAGCCTGGATCGGTGGCCGCCTCCGCCGGGATCGCGTCCAGCTCTGCGTGCAGGACACGATGTACAGCAGCGCAGTGATCGGTGACGTGTAGCCAGTCCCGGCTTTGCAGGCCGTCGCCGTAGACGGGCACCTTGCGCCCGCGCAGCACGTTCGTCACCGCCAGCGGGATGAGCTTCTCTGGTAGTTGATACGGGCCGTAGTTATTGGCGCAGTGTGTCATCCGGATGTTCATTTCCGGATAGGTCTGCATGTAGGCGCGCACCATCTGATCTCCGGCCGCTTTTGCCGCGCTGTAGGGGGTTTTCGCGTTCAGTGAGGAGCGCTCGGTGAACCATTGGTTTCCGGCTGCCAGTTCGCCGTACACCTCGATCGTCGATACGTGCACGTGCGACCGTACCGGGATAAGGCGACTGCACTCGGCCATCACCTGGGCGCCGAGGGCGTTGCTGCGCATAAACGCCGACGGGCCGAGGATCGCACGGTCGTTGTGCGACTCCGCCGCGAAGTTCACGACGAAATCTGGTCGATACCGCCGGTAGACAGCCTCCATGGTTTCCAGCTCGGCGATATCGGCCTGTTCGAAAACGACGCGGTCGGCCACCGGATCCAGGTTTGCCGTATTACCTGCGAAACCGATGTAATCGACCGCCACTACCTCGGCGGCGGTCTCCCACTCCAGCAAACGGTGAACGTAATTCGCTCCGATGAAGCCTGCGGCACCGGTCACGAGGTAGACGGACATGGATGCTGATAGTAGCCGAGAGCCTATTTCGTGACCCGCCTGCCGCCATGCCAATTCGGATCGGTTCGATGAGAATCCCGCCAGGTTGGTGCTCCTACGAGGTGTTGTGGATCTGCATCGTGGTGGACAAATCACTGCCTATGCCCGCCATATGGGTGGACGACAAAACTCGGATCTCGGCATCAGCCGGAGTAGAAGGACGAGCCGAGCCGACGCCGGACGAGCAGCCGGGTGCGTCAGCTCGAATCTGCTGCGCGAGCGTGTCCGGTCTGCTGCGCGAGCGTGTCCGGTCTGCTGCGCGAGCGTGTCCGGGATCGGGGTCGTCCGGTCCTTGTTGCCCTTGCCGTGTACGACCAACATGCTTCTGCCCTCGCCCCTGACGCGGTCCGCACCGGCGCCGAGATGCGGCGCCGGTGCGGATGCGGTGTTCAGCGGGATCAGGGGTTGCGCTGAACACTGGGGTCGCGATGCGCGCCCGGGATTGGGGCGGGGCGCATCGCGAGGTTCAGTGGGTGGCGGTCAGGTCGTACAGGGTGACGCCGTCCACCTCTGTGGCGGTGAAGTTCTCCTGCACCCACTGTGCAATCTGCGCGCTGGTGGCGTTGCTGGAAGAACCGGGTCCGCCGCGGTTGCCGCCGATGAAGTAGTGGATCTTTCCTTCTGCGACATACTGTTTGAACTGCTCCAGCGTCGGCGACGGGTCGCTGCCGTTGAAGCCGCCGATCGGCATCACGGGTAGTTCGGTGGCCAACTGAAAGCCGGCGGCGCTGTTCGACCCGATCGACGCGGCTACCCACGTGTATTCGCCGCCGTTCTGGTCGAGCAGTGACACCACCTGCGCGCTGGGCCGGCTGGCCTGGAGCAGGCCACCGGGTCCGCCATTCTGGCCTGGACCGCCAGCCGCCGCCGTGCCGGCGGGCATACCTTGCGGACCGGTGCTGGGCATCTGCTCAGTACTCTGCGGAGTCTGCTGCCCGCCGGGCATCGTGCCCTGCGATCCCGCATCAGGCGGCGGCCCGCTCGGCATCGAATCTGCGCCACCCGGCGCCTGACCACCGGGCATCGTGCCCTGCGGCCCACCGGGCATCTGTCCGGCGCGACCGTTCATCCCCTGCCCGTCGCCACGGCGACCGTTCATCCCCTCGCCCCACGGCGGTCGGTTCCCGCGCATCGCAACATTCGGACCGGCCGAGGGCATCGATCCCGCATGCGTGGTGGCGATAGCGTCGACGGCATAGGCAACCGG
The DNA here is from genome assembly GCF_045207455.1 of Nocardia sp. NBC_00881. Lineage (NCBI taxonomy): Bacteria > Bacillati > Actinomycetota > Actinomycetes > Mycobacteriales > Nocardiaceae > Nocardia > Nocardia sp. NBC_00881. The sequence goes on along the minus strand of NZ_CP108798.1, from coordinate 5,257,501 downwards.
CCCGGCGAGTCCGGTGAACGCGACCGCCAATGCCGAAACAACGGCCAGTTTCCGCGGCGTGGGGAAGACGACCGCGATCGTCGCGAGCACGCCGACGACCAGCACGGTCCAGCGTAGCCATGGCTGCCATTCGGCGCTGCGAGACAACAGCATCCACGCGGTCGCCGTAGTGAGACCCACCGCGAGCGCCATGCCGAGCCGCACCCACAGCCGACGCCGTTCGCGCCACAGCAGCACCGCGCCCGCACCGACGAGTGCGGCGATCGCCGGAGCCAGGGCCACCGTGTAGTACTGGTGGAAGATGCCCGCCATGAAGCTGAACACGAGCCCGGTCACCAGCAGCCAGCCGCCCCACAGGATGAGCGAGGCGCGCTGCCGGTCGGTCCGGACAGCTTTGCCGCAGAGAAGAATTCCGATGACGATCGCGACGAGCGCCGCCGGGATCAGCCAGGCGATCTGACCGCCCTGCGCAGGCTCGAACATGCGGGTGATACCAGGGCTGCCCCACATCCCGTTCCCGCCGGCCGGAAGGTCGCCGCCGGGTCCGACGCTGCCGCGCTCATTGCCGTTGAGTCGACCGAGGCCGTTGTAACCAAGCGTCAGCTCCAGGATGGAATTCTCATGCGAGCCACCGATCCACGGCCGCGAGGATGTGGGCCACAGTTCCACGGCCAACAGCCACCAGCCCGCGGCGACCACCATCGCGGCGCCCGCCGCGAACAGTTGCACGATCCGTTTGCCGAGCTTCGGCGGACCCGCGATCAGATAGGTCAGCGCCAGCGCCGGAACCACCAGCAGCACCTGCAATTGCTTCGTGAGGAAGCCCAATCCGATCAGCGCTCCGGTCGACACCAGCCAGCGCCAGCGGCCGTCCTCCACCGCTCGCGTCATTGCCCACGCCGCGGCAATCATCAGGAATGCCAACAGCGCATCGGGGTTGTTGAACCGGAACATCAGCGCCGCGACGGGAGTCACCGCGAGCACCAACCCGGCGAGCAACCCGGCGGCGGGTCCGAACGGCCTGCGCACCGTCGCCCACACCAGCGCTACGCTGCCCACGCCGAGCAGCACCTCGGGCACCAGGATGCTCCAGCTGTTGAGCCCGAACGCGCGCACCGACAGCTCCATCAGCCACAGCGATGCGGGTGGTTTGTCTACGGTGATCGAGTTCGCCGCGTCCGACGATCCGAAGAAGAACGCCTTCCACGACACCGAGCCCGCCTGCACGGCAGCGGAATAGAACGAGTTGGCCCACCCGTTGGCGCTCAGATTGCACAGGTAGGCGACCGCGGTGCCGATCAGGAGCGTCGCCAGCGCCGGGTATTCCCACCGCACATTGCGTTTCGGGGCCGGTTGCGGTGATGTCGCGACCGGTGGCGGAGCGAGCGTCGCCGTCATCAACGGTCTCCTTCGGTATCGAGTGTGATGCGAACGGACTTCTGAGCGGTCCGAACCGGAGCCGGCTCGGCGAACGCAAGAGGGCCGGCGGCGTATTCGGCATGCAGATCGGCGGCGATCGCGCGATCCGCGCCGGCACTATTGCGGAACACCCATCTCAGTCCGACGAACCGCAACAGCGTGGCTACCAGATTGGCCAGGACCAGTACGAAGAGTTCCACGTGCACCGAAGCTCCCGGCGCCCAGCGATTCAGCGTGAACAGCGACCCGCTGGTCAGCGTCAACCCGATCCCGAAGATCACCAGTCCTTGGAATTGGTGCGAGACCGCGCCGGTCGAGCCGCGCACGCCGAAGGTGAACGCCCGATTGGCCGCGGTATTCGCCACTGCCGTGAGCAGCAGCGCCACGAAGTTCGCCACCTGTGCGCCGGTAAACGATTGCAGCACAACGTAAAGCAGCAGATAGGCCAGCGTGCTCAGCACGCCCACAATTGCGAAGCGCACCAGCTGTCCGACCATGCCCAGTGGCACACCGGGAACCAGCGGTTCCCGGCCCACGGCCCTGCGCAGTTCCTCCAGCGGCAGTGCCCCGGTGGCCAGCGCCCTTCCGAGCCGGCCGATTCCGAGTAGGTCCTTGCGCGCCGTGTCGATGATGTCGACACGGCTGTCCGGGTCGTCGATCCAGTCCACCGGCACCTCGTGGATGCGCAGCCCGGCTCGTTCGGCGAGCACGAGCAGTTCGGTGTCGAAGAACCACTCCCCGTCGCGCACCAGCGGCAGCAGGCGCCGCGCGACGACTGTGCGCATCGCCTTGAAACCGCACTGCGCGTCCGAGAAGCGTGCTCGCAGTGAGGCTTTCAGCAGCAGGTTGTAGCAGCGGGAGATGATCTCGCGCTTCGGCCCGCGCACTACCCGCGACGAGGAGCTGAGCCGGGTGCCGATGGCAAGGTCGGAATGTCCGGTGATCAGCGGCGCGACCAGGGGAAGTAGGGCGTTGAGGTCGGTGGACAGGTCGACGTCCATATAGGCGACCACCTGTGCGTCGGACCGTTCCCACACCGCCCGCAGCGCCCGTCCTCGACCCTTGGCGTCCAGGTGCACGACGCGGACAGCGTCCAACTCTTCGGCGAGCAGTTGGGCGACTTGAAGCGTGTCGTCGGTGCTCGCGTTGTCGGCTACCGTGATCCGCGCCGGGAATGGGAACCCGTCGCGCAGGTAGGCGTGCAGCCTGCGCACACACACGCCGAGGTCGGCCTCCTCGTTGTAGACGGGTATCACCACGTCCAGCACGGGCGCACCCGTGGTCTCGGTCTCGGTTCGTTCCGCCGCCGCGACGGTCCCAGTCTCGGTCATGGGAACTACCCTCGGCTCCCACACTCCCACGGAGCTGGGCCTCAGCTGTGAGGTTCCTGGGGGCAGGGGCGCCTGACATGATCGCACCCCTCGGGCGCCGGCGTAGCGTACGGTCAGTGGCACCGGGACCATTCAGGTCTCCGAGCAAAGGACCACGATTGTCCGACAAATCTCCGCGCAGCTCGATGTCCAAGAAGTCCGGGAAGTCCCTGAAGGAAAAGCGAGCGGAGAAGAAGTCCAAGTCCGCCGGCGACATCGTCCCCGATCCCAAAAAGCGTTGACCACGCGGCGGAGCGAGGACCACTCGCTCAGGTAGGCGCGCGGCGGTCGGTCGAGATCGCCGGGCCCCTGCTCGGCGCTCAGATGATCGAGCCCGCAGCGACTCGGCCCGCGAACTGGTCCGCCGCGGCGCTGCCGAATACGTGCTCGTGGTGTCACAGCACCCGAATGTCTTCCGGTTCATGCTGCACAGCCATTTCACGCAGCGGTCCGACGATTCCGAGCGTGCTTCACTCGGCCAGGCAGCCCGCGAAACGCACCGCCGAGCTGTTCGCCGAGGTTCTGGACCGCGAGTCGGTGGAGGTCGCGAGCGTAGAACTTCTCATCTATTCGATCTTCGGGGCAGTCGCCTCGGCCACCGACTGGTGGCTCGGCGCGAACCGGCTCGAGACGCCGGCCATGCCGATCGAGAAGTTCGTCGCCTCTATCGTGCCGAGATCATCTCCGCGCTGGTGGAGACGAATTCCCGGCTCGACGGCATCGCCATCGAGCCGATTCCCGAGAGTGACCGTGGTGCCGCCCGGGCAGGCGCCGAGGTCGGTTTGCCGCAACCACACCGAACGCCATCGTTCTGTTCGCTTCGCCGTTGAAGCCAACTGTGTTTGCGATGTCTTCAGTATCGCAGCGCCCACCGACACTAAATGTTGCCGCGCCGGCATGGCGGTCACCTTTCCTCGGTGTGACGGGCGCGCAGCGCCCTGACCTTGTGGCGGTTGCCGCAGTGCTCCATGGAGCACCAGCGGCGGCGGCCGGGGCGTGAAGTGTCGACGTAGATGAGGTGGCAGTCCTCGGCAGCGCAGGTGCGGATGCGGCGCGCGAAAGGGCCGGTCAACAGCTCGACGGCGTCCTGGGCGACGGAGGCCGCCAGGTGCGTGCCGCTGGGGGTTCCGGCCCACTGCCGCTGCCCGGTCGGCGTGATGGCGGGGGCCAGGGCCGGACGGGCGGCTGCCTCGTTGATGGTCTCCAGGTCGCCGGGCGGGTGGGGCTCGCTGCGCGTTTGGGCGATGACCACCCGGAACAGTGCGTCGCGCAGCCTTCGCATGCAAGCGACCTCGGCTGCGGAGATGTCCAGTGCGGGCGTCGGGGTCAGCCGCGACCGGTCCGCCCAGGCGGCCAGGTCGGCAGGCTCGTGCAGGACCTCGTACCGACGGTAGGGGCCGGGACCACCGGTGGTCAGCAGCTCGAGGCACAGCGCGCCGGGGTCGAACCGGTAGGCGACGCCGGTATGGGAGTGCAGCATCAGCCCCGTGGTTGCAGAAGAATCCATGTAACCAGTATAAAGGGTTACATGGCACCGAGTTGGAAGCTGGTTATCGACAGCACGCACGCATCCGCCCTCGCGGACTTCTGGGCCGCGGCCCTGGAGTACGAGGTGGAAGACCCCAGCGCTCTCATCGAGCAGCTGCTGGCCGCAGGCCACCTCGACGAGGAGGCAGTCACCGAGCACCGCGGCCGCAAGACCTTCCGCGGCTATGCGGCGATCCGCCACCCCGAGGACCCGTTCGACGAAACCAGCGGCGTCGGCCGCGGCCGACGACTGCTCTTCCAGGACGTGCCCGAGGGCAAGACGGGCAAGAACCGCCTGCATCTCGACATCCACAGCGAACCCGGCGGCCTCGACAAGCTGGTGGCCGGGCTGGAAGACCTGGGGGCGACCCGCGTCCGAGAGGTGAACAAAGGGCCAGCCGGGCACTGGTGGATCATGCAGGATCCAGAGGGCAACGAGTTCTGCGTGGCGTAAGGCCCACCGCCGACCTGATCGCCACCTAGATGAGCCGCGGGTTCACATCACGGTGTCTGATGAGACACCCGGATTCTGGAGAACAGGTACAGGCTGCTGTCACGTCAGCTGTGGTGCAGTCGCCATAGCGGCGACACCGGGCCGTGTCCCGCGCCGAGATCGTAGGACGCGGCGAGGCAGCGGTAGGTCCATTCTTTGGCGAACTCCACGGCTTCGGGAACCGGGTAGCCGTGGGCGAGCGCGCAGGCGATCGCGGCAGCCAGTGTGTCGCCGCCGCCGTGGTCGTTGCCGGTCACGATCCGCGGGGCGGTGAACTCCAGAAACTGTTCGCCGTCGAACAGCAGGTCGGTGCTGCACTCCGAGGAGCGCAGGTGCCCGCCCTTGACGATCGCCCACTTCGGCCCGAGTTTGTGCAGCGCCTCGGCCGCGCGCCGCGCCGAATCCTCGTCGTCGACGTCGATGCCGGTGATCAGCCTGACCTCGTCCAGGTTCGGCGTCACCACGGTTGCGAGCGGGATCAGCGTCTGGCGGACCGCGTCGAGCGCTTCCTCATGCAGCAGCGGATCGCCGTGCATCGACGCCGCGACCGGGTCGACGACCAGCGGAATCCGGCCGTCACGGCCGATGCCGACCTCCTGGCATACCGCAGCGACCGCCTCGATGATCGGGGTGGAGGCCAGCATGCCGGTCTTGGCGGCGCCTACGCCGATATCGCCGGCGACGGCACGCACCTGATCGGCCACGACCTGCGGCGGGATTTCATGAAAACCGCTGACCCCCACCGAGTTCTGCACGGTCACCGCCGCCACTGCCACCAGCGCATGGACACCGCACAGTGCCATGGTGCGGGTGTCGGCCTGGATTCCGGCGCCTCCGCCGGAATCCGTACCGGCAATGGTGAGCGCCCGGACGGGGGTTTGCCCCTCGGTGGGCAATGGCAGCAGTTTCACCAGACAAACCCTACGGCGGTCCGGCCGTGACGCCACGGGCAACCGGGCCCCGCCGGTGACAGAAAATGAAAATCGTTATCATTAAAGCCATGAGATCCGACCTGCTTCCCGTCACCGTGCTCTCCGGTTTTCTCGGTGCGGGCAAAACCACGCTGCTCAACCACATCCTCGCCAACCGAGAGGGCCGTCGAGTGGCGGTCATCGTCAACGATATGAGCGAGGTCAATATCGACGCCGCGCTGGTCGCGGGGCAGGGTCACCTCGATCGCACCCAGGAGAAGCTGGTCGAGCTGACCAACGGCTGCATCTGCTGCACGCTGCGCGAGGATCTGATCGAAGCCGTCGCCCGGCTCGCCAGGGAGGGCCGGTTCGACCAGTTGGTGATCGAGTCGACCGGTATTTCCGAGCCGATGCCCGTTGCCGCGACTTTCGACTGGGAGTTCGAGGACGGCTTCTCGCTCGGCGACATCGCGCGCCTGGACACCATGGTGACCGTGGTCGACGCCTCGACGTTCCTCGCCGAGGTGGCGCGCGGACAGGCGCTGGCCGAGCGGAATCTGCAAGCGGGCGAAGGAGACGCGCGCACCATCGCCGACCTGCTCGTGGACCAGGTCGAGTTCGCCGACGTGCTGCTGGTCAACAAGACCGACCTGGTCAGCGAGGCGGCCGCGGGCGCAGTGGAGGCAACGGTGCGCGCACTCAATCCGCGCGCCCACGTCCTGCGTACCAGGAACGGAGTCGTTGATCTGGCCGAGGTGCTCGACACCGGCCGCTACAACCCGGTGGTAGCCGCCGAGGCAGAGGGGTGGGCCGAGGAGCTGGCGGGCGGACACACGCCGGAGACCGAGGAGTACGGCATCCGCAGTCTCACTTACACCGCCGACCGGCCGTTCCATCCACTGCGCCTTTCCGAAGCGTTGGAACAGCTGCGGGGTCTACTGCGCAGCAAGGGATTCTGCTGGATCGCGAGTCGGCCGTCGCTGGCCGCGGTCTGGTCGCAGGCCGGGCCGAACCTCGTCTTCGAAGCCGCGGCATGGTGGTCGTCGCTGGAGGTGCGGCCGGGGCAGGAGATCGTCTTCATCGGGATAAGGCTGGATCGCGACAAGGTGCGTGCGCTGCTCGACGCTGCCCTGCTCACCGACGCGGAGTTCGCCGAGGGACCTGCCGCATGGGCCGCGTATCCCGACCCTTTCCCCGCCTGGGGTGAGTTGCACGAGCACGCGCTGTAACACGACCGCGACCCACCCTCCCGGATTCCGGGGCGTGGGTCGCGGTGGGGAGCGGCGTAACGGCCGCGGCATGGTGCGCCATCCTCAGTGCGAGATGCCTGGCGCCTGGCGGATGTAAGTCGTGTCGGACAACTGCTCGACCATGAAGTCCGCGATGTCGGCCCGGGCGATCTTCAGGGTGAGGCCCTGCTCCCCGGCGGGGAAGCCGCGGCGGTAGCTGCCGGTTCGCGGTCCGTCGGTGAAGGCGCTCGGCCGTACGATCGTCCAGTCCAGGTCGCTGGTACGGACGTACTCCTCCTGCTCGACATGGTCGGCGTAGGCCCGGCGCAGCAGCAGACCGAACAGCACGTACTTCCACAGGAAGTTCAGATTGCCCCTGCTGTCGCCGACGCCGAGCGTGGTCTGGCAGATCAGCCGCTTCACCCCGGTCCGGTTCATCGCTTCGATGACCGCCTTCGTGCCTCCGGCCCGGACCACGCCCTTGCGGCCGTTGCCGAGCGAGATCAGCACCGCGTCCTGACCCTGCACCGCACGCTCTACCGAATTCGTATCCAGCACATCGCCTTCCATAACATGCAGCCGCTCGTGCCGCTGCCCGACGCTCGCCGCGCTCCGGGTGAACGCGGTCACCTCGTGCCCCTCCCGCAAGGCTTGCTCGACGACCAGACGACCGACGGTGCTGGTGGCTCCGAAAATTGCGATTCTCATGACGTGTCTCTCCTCGGCTGAACGCTGTTGAGCTATTGGTGAATTCAGTACAACAGCGGAAAGCGAGACGAACCATGGCCGTGAGTCTCGATGACATAAGCGAGTGTCTCGATCGGCACAGGCGACGGCCCGGCCCTGGGACATCGGCGGCGGCCGTGCGAAGAGTTTGCTCTGAAGACTCAGTTCACGAATGAATTTGCGGAGGCAGATGACTGAGCACGCAAGGCCGAGTAGGGGGTGCTGGATGTCAGGGCGGCGTTCGTAGCGGGCCGCAGGCATTTGAAGGCGTGCAGCCACGCGAAGGTGCGTTCTACCGGACGGCGCCGAGGCCTGAGCCGCTGGGGGACCCCGGCCCCAACGGATTCGACATCATCGCCATGAGGGTCTGGGGTGCACCGGCAACCAACGGGCATGGTCACGGAAGCCAGGGTTGACAACTCGTGGATCTTCTCCTGTTTCGAGGACATTCTTGATGGACTCGCCATTGGCCGTGAGCATCGCGCGGAAGGACTCTTCGGTAGCGCCGGCCGCGTGCGGCGTGACGAGAAGCCTGTTGTTGCCCAATGCCATCAACCCAAGGGGATCGTTGTGGTCGGAAGGCGCGGGCACGACGTAGTAGCCGTCCATGGCGGCGGCCGCGAGGCGACCGTCGAGCAGCGCGGTTCGCAACGGCGCTGGATCCACGAGCTCCGCTTCGGAAGTGTTGATCAGAATCGCGCCGGGTTTGATGGCAGCCAGTTGCGCTTCGCCGATTATCCGGTCTGTCTGCGGGCTGTACGAAGCATGGAGACTGATGACATCGGACTCGGCAAGCAGCTCGGGTAGCTCAACCCGGCGAGCGGCGATATCTCGTTCCAGTTCCGGTTTGGCTGTTCGGCTCACGTAGACCACTCGCATCCCGAACCCGTTGGCCGCTATCCGGGCGACGATAGTGCCGATGGTCCCCATTCCAACGATGCCCAGCGTCTTCGAATAAAGGTTGCGTCCCTTGATCTGATGCCATCGACCGGCCTTCGTTTCCATCGTCAGGTCCGTGATCCTGCGCCAGGCATCGAGCATGAGACCGATCGCGAATTCCGCGACCGCACGCGCATTGGCTCCGGGCGCGTTGGTCACCGCAATTCCCGCCGCGGTCGCTGCCGCCGTATCGATGTATGCGTGATACCCGACGCCCATGAATGCTATGACTTTGAGGTCGTCGGCGGTGGACAACGCGACAGCGGTCACACGCTCTACACCACCGAGAATGTATGCGTCCTTGTCCACCAGGGCGCGCGCCAACTCGATTTCGGATAGGTCGTAGCGACAGACTTCGACCTCGAGATTCTGCTGCCGAAGCCATTCGATATCGGCTGGCGTCACATCAGCCCCGGTGAGCAAGGCGCGATAACGGCTCGATTGAGCGCTCATGGTCATGCATCCTTCGCGGCTAGCCGGATTGCGGTGTCTCGCAGCAACTGCGCACCCTCCAGCATCAGCTGCGGATCGCGGGCCAAGGCAACGCGAACGAAGTTTCGCCCGCGGTCCGGCTGATTCCAGAAGAAGTTTGTTCCGGGTAGAACGTGCACCCCCTCTCGAATCGCTTCGTGGACGAAGTCCTCGCAATCGAGTCCCTCCCGGAGAAGCAGCCAGTCCACCGAAACAGGCGAGTGCAATTCGGTAACGAATTCCAATTCACTCTCCGAAAGGACGGATCGGAGGATAGACCGGTTCCGTAGCACAGCAGGCAGGATGCTGCGCTCTGTACCATTCCTCGAACTGTCCTCGATAAATTCCGTCAGTACTCGCAGATGGAAGGGGGAGACGCTCTGCAACAGATCGTCGTGCAGCCGGTACATATCTGCGTACATATCCGGACTGCATACCGTCAATCCGACCTTTATTTCACTGGTGGACCAGGTCTTGCCCGTGTCTTCGAGCACAATATATGAGATTCCCGATTCCTCCAGAAGCTCGTATTGCGACCAACCGATCGGCGGAGGTGAAAAAAAGCGAAAAGACGAGTCCAGAACCAGGGTGCAGCGACGGTCGGCGCAACACTGAACCAGCGTTCTGAACTCCGGTTCGGACAGCGTCCACCCGGTGGGGTTGTTCGGCGAGACCAACCAGACTACCGCAGGTTCGAGCCGAGCCATCGCCACAGGCAGGTTTTCGACGGTGCAATCCTGTTCCGTCAGCGGCACGAGCTCGACATTCTCTCGTCGCAAGATCGATGAAATATTGTCGAAAACCGGCTCTATCAAGGCAACGCGTTTGCCTGCGCGAGCGCAGTGGCTTACCACCATTGTTATCGCGGATGATGCGGAATACGACAGCATAAACCTGGACACGTCCTGATGCATCGGCTCGCCGGCCAAGCGCAGAAAAGCAGTGAGGAATGCCTCCTCCAGCTCGGACTGCGATTGCTTTCGTGCCTCGTGGAACAGCTCTGGAAATCGATGGACAATTTCTATTTGCGAGGAAGTCAGCGGTTGACGACAGTGGGCATCCGATAGGTTCACGGCTCGATCGAGACTACGTCTCTCATATGTGGTACTAGTTGTACGCCCGAGCGGATTGGGAAGATTTGAACTGTGCGTACGTATAGGTGTCACGGTTGGTATACCTTCGAGGTGGTAGTTTCATACTGGCGCCTGTGGCCTTGCTGGCTTATCGGACGTTCACTCGGTGATGCCGGACAGTCACAGCAGTTAGCGAAACCGCGGAGTTGAACCGGTTGGTCGGCTCCATGGTGAGCCTTTTTGCTCGTGCGATGGCGAAGTTTCGGTCCACGGTGTAGGGAAGCGTCGCACCTCGGTCCGACCGGGGTCGGCGGCTTCGGAATCCATTGATGATACGGCCGATAATTCCGGTTGGTCGTGGTGTTCGAGAACCGGATGGTTCGCCATTTTCTCGGGAGGGTCATTTCCGCCGCGTCGGGCGTCGACTGGAATATCGATTTCGAGCGAAGAGGCCGTCTTCGCGATAATCGCGAACTTGTCCCGTATCCGCCTCGCCGTAGTGACAATGAGTGCTCGACTGACTTGGTCGGGCGCCCCGGGTGTGGGGGCGGCAAGCGCCGCAATCCTGCCGAGTCCGATTCCCGCACCGATACCGATTGCCGCCGAGAATAGGAAGCCTCCTGACGAACCGGCGACGTCGATGGCCTTACTCGCCACGATACTTCCCATAGCTACGCCAACCCACATCAGGCTGAAATGAAAGCCAAGGGCTTCACCGAGTTCATCCTTGGATACAACGGCATTCATCCGATCGGAACTTGCTGGGAAAACAGCACCGGCCAGGGCGCCGACTATGAAAACGGCTATGGCCAGCGAAATCGGCCCGGGTGCGAAGGCGCAAGGCAAAACACCGATTCCGAGTCCTACCAGCAGGGGATACGGCGAGATGGTGGTGGAGATTGCGCCATAAACGTACCCACCGGCCACTGCACCGGCTGCGCCAATGGCTAGCATCAGTCCGATTGCCTTGGTGGCGTGGAAATCTTGCATGACCGTGATGACACTCAGTTCCTCCGCGGAAAGGACGGCAACGGCTGCGGCGTATCCGACACATGCCGCCATGAACCCGGTCTGTTTCCAGAATCGCCGTGGGGCACGTCGCAACACTTGGCTCTTATCGGTTCGCAGCGGTGGATTCTGCCTCAATAACGCGACCCCGCAACCCACGGCCACCAATCGCACCACGAGCAGCACCGCCGCCGTGTCCCAAATATTCATTGCTGCGACACCCAGCGGCGGCCCGACCAAAAGCGACACATCCGCGGTCACCTCGTACGCGGCCAACGCCGGTCGCCGCTTACGTTTGGTCGTGGCGATCACAATGGCCTGTTTTGCGACGTTGATGACTGGTATTTCGAACCATCCCGCCAGCGCCACGAGAAACAGCAACAGCGGAAAAGAGGCGAATGGTGCGATCAGCCAACAGATCCCGCTTATCGCAATCGATGGAGCCATGGCGGATCGCAAGCCCAATCGATCGAGCCACGGGCCGCGCTGTAGCTCGCCGCCGGCCATGCAGAGGTACACCACAGCACTCAATAGGCCCACGCCACCGTAGGAGAGGTGCAACGTGTGCCGGACATGCATTACCAATAACAGGGATTGGGAGTTGAGAACAGTCCGGAACAGTAGACTGATCAAGATCATATTACATACTGTCCGATTTGCCAAAAGCTTTCGGTAGGCTTTCACTTCCACTCACCTTTCGGGTGGAACTTTTATCCTGGAAGTGACCGGCGCTGTTTTGATCAGGAATAATTTCTTCCCATTGTTCGCCATCATGCCGTTGTAGCCCGTCCACACCACTATTCGACAAATCGTTCATCGACGCGCAATGCTAGGAGACGGATGTCGTCTCGAGCAGGTCGCACAACTCTGGGATGGCGACGGAGATAGCGTGCGCGAATTGTCGCATGTGCTGTTCAATGCCCTCGAATGCGCTGAGGTGGATGTCGAGGCCGCTGGGCTGCAGTATGTAGCCGATCCCGATGCATTGGGCGGTCGTCGGCCCGAAACCGAAGAATCGAACATTGACCGATGACACGGAACTGGTGCTGAGATAGTCATCACGCAGAATCCTCCAGCCAGGAGATTCGTAAATCGCGAGCGGCTTATCGCCGCGGTGCCGCTGGATTCGCTGTAGCTCCACGAGGTGCCGTTCGGGAGCACGCCCCGCCTGGCAGTCTTTGGTGTGAGCGACGTGCGCCTGCGCCGCGGCACGTAGCGCTTCGGCCCGAGCGGTGGCTGTGGCGGTCGAGTCGTTCATCAACGCCACGAAGCGAACGACTTCGGGAGTAACCGCCCGGAGGGCCTCTGTGCGGCCGTGGCGGTAATGCCTCACGGCAACGGATTCGTAGGTGGTGCCGAGCAATCCCCTGGACCTTTGATGAGCTAGTTGGTAAGCCACTTGCACCAACGCATCCGGTGATATTCCGAGACGTTTGGCTGTGTCCGAGCCGAAGTTATCGAACGTCACAATCCTCGTGGCGGTCTCGCCCGCTTGCTTGTCGAAGTCGGCCGAGGCTTGCCGAATTGCCTGCTGCAGGTCCCCGTTGAGTCGGAATTCGATCGGTGATATCGCAGGCGCTCGGCCGGGCTTTTCCGCTGAAATAGCTGTCGCACTCGCCAGAATTGCGTCGCAGAAGCTGGCCACGGTGGTTCCGTCCAGGCCGGACTCCTCGATGTTGACGCCTGCGCGACCATCGGCGAACACGATGAATGTCAGCGCTTTGTCGTACCAGCGGTTCCCGCCGTCACCATGGAGGAGCTGGTTACAGGCCGAGAGTTCGTCTTGCGGCGCGAAGTCCTCGAGCGCGACGCAAAACAGTGCCGTTTCGATCGTCTCGAGTGCGGCGACGTTGTCCGGATCTTCGATGAGGGCCTGGCGGGTCCTCGCCCATGCCGCGCGCGGTTGTGTGGTCAGCGCTCCCGGCGACGGCTCCGCTGCCGGATCGGCTTCTCTGATCGCGTCCAGCCCGGCGATCAGGTCCTCGACAGGATGCGGGGTACCGTCAGCTGCGAGGATGTCCATGCGGAACAGATGGCGACGGAAATGGACGACGATGTGCCGGGCCGTCGACGGGCCGGGTTCCGCGACGCTGTAGGCGGAGCGCACGGCGTCGCATTCGATACCGGGGATCCTGGTGGTGGAGAATAGGCGCCTGTTCTGATTCATGGACACTGGCCGGCCGCGCAGTATCACGGGCGATACCATCTCGGCGTCGAGTTCGAGTTTGTACGCGGCGGTGCGCGCGATCAGTTCGGCGGCACGTTCGAGCTGCCCATGCTCCGAGTCCGTGAACAAGAAGAAGGAATTCGCGTTGAACGCGATACTGTCCCGATAGCCGAGATGGCGAGACGCCCAGAATGCGTCGAGCCAACTATGGACACCGGGTGTCCGATCGAATCGCTCGATCTCGCCCTGCCACGTCCGTGCCGGACTGTCCGGTATGAGGAACTGCTCCACGGTCGCTGCCGTGGCAGTCAGTTCCTCATCAGTCAGCAACGGCGAACACCGCTCGAGAAACCGCTCGCACGTTTCCTCCAATGTCGGGATGGGGAGCCGCGGCAGTTGCTCGTCGTAATCGAATGTGCTGACAGGTATTTCGGCGGCGAGTCTCTCGTTCACCGTGAGATCGTCTCACCTCACCACCGCAGTGACCGACTCCAGCGATGGGAATGCCGGGCAAGGCTATTACCGCTGAATGGCGAACGATCAACTACGGTATGGGGTTTGAGATTACCCGAATGGAACGCCAGGACGTAGCCGAGGTGGAGAACCGGATGCGCGACTCCGCTGTCGGCGGCGCACCAAGTCAATTACAACCAGCCTGTATTGCGTTGCCGCAGAGACTGATTCACAGCTTTCTACCGAGTAGCGAACCTGTGATCGGGGAAGCTGCCGGTACTCTTACGGGAGGAAATGAAGGCCAACCGGTTTGTGCCTGAGCCTCTCTGCGAGAGTAGGTGATGCCCAAGGCATCGGCCGAGATCGGCTCCTGTGTATCCCTACCGTTACGGCGTGGTGCCGCATCGTCCCGTGAAGAGGTGGGTTTGGTTGTCGTCACCCACCCGTTCCATTCGCTGAACGGGTGGCGGCTGGAGGTCTTGTTCGTCGAGGGTCGAGGCCCGGTCGTTGACACGCCGACGAGGCGAGTATCGAAACATTTTCAGCAACAAACGAATCGACGTGTTCGACCTCGTCGCAACGCATAGGTCACCACCTCATCAACCGCAGTGGTAGTGTGAGATACTTTGTGCGGCAATGTAATTCAACACGCACACTTGTTCTGTACTGAGTTATGAGCGTGGCCCGCACCTGATCGGATGCAGGCCGCGGCCTCGGGACGAATGATCAGCGGTACTGCGCGAAGAACTCGGCGATCTCACTCGCCATCAAGTCGGGCGCCACGTGGTGCAGGTAGTGGGTGAACACGTTGTGCGTCCGCCACGACACGATGTTGTGGTCGCGCTCGGCGAAGCGCCGGATGCCGTGGAAGTCTCCCGTGGACCCGGAGAGCGCCAGCGGAACCGTAGTCGGCTGTCCCGGGGCCGGGGCCTTGTCCTTTTCGTAGTAGTGCCGGATCGCCGAACCCGCTGTGGCCGTGAGCCAATGGATCGCGATATTGGTCAACACGAAATCGTCATCCAGGTCCGTACCGAGCAGCTGGGCGTTCCAGCCGACCAGTCCGGCGGGTGAATCCATGAGCGCGTGTGCCAGCGTCTGCGGCTGCTGTGACTGCAGGATGTTGAAGCCCATCTTGTTCTCGACGAACCACTTCAGCGTGGCCAGCGACTGCTGCTCGCTCTCGTCGAGATCCGCCAGTTCGGCCGGATCACCGGACGGGAAGGAGTACACCTGCGTGACGTGCACGCCGACCACGTTGTCCGGCGCTGCCCTGCCGACTTCCGGCGAGATCATCGCACCGCCGTCGTTGCCCGCGGCGCCGTATCGGGTGTATCCGAGACGCCGCATCAGCTCGGCCCAGGCGCGTCCGATCTTGGCATCGTTCCAGCCGGACGCTGTCGTCGGACCGGAGAATCCGTATCCCGGCACGGAGGGAATCACGAGATCGAACCCGGCTGCGGTGAGCGGCTCAACGATGCCGAGGAACTCGACGAACGTTCCGGGCCATCCGTGCGTGAGGATCAGTGGAAAGGCGTTGTCCTGCGGCGATTCGACGTGCACGAAGTGGATGTTCTGTCCGTCGATCTCGGTAGTGAACTGCGGGTAGGCATTCAGCGACTCCTCGACCTTGCGCCAGTCGAACTCGTCGCGCCAGTAGTCGACCAGGTGGCGCACGCGGTCGACGCTCACTCCGTAGGTGTCGCCCGAGCCGGGGATCTGCTCGGCCCAGCGTGTGCGGGTGAGCCGGTCCCGCAGGTCGTCGAGGTCCGCCTGGTCGATGGCGATGCGGAAGGGGGTGATCGCGGTCATGTCCTACTCCTAGTGAAACGGAATGTTTCGTTCTATTTGAAACCATAACAGAACGGATTCTTCCGTTTCAAGTGCTACCCTGAACGTCATGCCGAAGACATCCGAAGCCCCAGCTCAGAAGGCCTTGCCTGGACGCAAAGCGCAGGCGGCCCGCAACGACGGGTTGATCCTGGAGGCCGCTCGCGCGGTGTTCCTCGCCGATGCCAATGCCCCCATCGCCGCCGTCGCGGAACGCGCGGGCGTCGGGATCAGCGCGCTGTATCGCCGCTATCCGAGCAAGGACGTGCTACTGCGCACCCTCTGCCACGAGGGCCTACGCCGCTATAACGCGGAAGCCGATGCGGCGCTGAAGGATTCGGACGGCTGGCGGGGGCTGGTGGGATTCCTGGAACGGGTGGTCGACGCGGACGTGCACTCGCTGACCGTCCACCTCGCCGGCACCTTCATCCCCGACGAATCTATGTTGCCTGACATCATGCACTCGGGCGAGGTGACCGAGGAGATCGTGCGCCGCGCGCATGCCACCGGGAAGCTGCGCGGGGACGTGAATTCGCAGGATGTCGGATTGATTCTGGAGTCATGCGCGGCCATCGTGCTCCCCGATCGGGAGCGTACCGTTCAGCTACGCCGTCGGGTGCTCGCCATGCTGGTGGCGGGCTCGGCCGCGGACGGGGATCTGCCCGGCCCTCCACCGGAGGTGGGGGAGTTCGCCTGGCGCTGGGAACGGCGGCAGTGAACACGCCCTCGGCGCATACGTCGGTTTCTTCTTCACTGACCCCGACGGCAACGGCTGGGCTGTCCAGCAGATCTCCACCCGTCCTTGAACGAGATGACAGCGGCTATCGGGTACCGAGGAACAGGGTCTGAGTGCTGCGGCCCAGATGACCCTCTTCGTCGTAGAGGGCGGATTCGGCCAGTCCTATGCCGTGTGGTTGGGGATAGGTGACGGCGTCGAGGCAGACCCATTCGCCCGCCGGCTGGCGATGCAGGGTGACTGTCAGGTCTGTGTTGATGAACAGGTAGCGGGACCAGTCGAGGACCGCGCTGACGCCATTGCCGGAGTCGGCGGCGGCGAGGGCGCGCTCGAGCGGGCTCGGGGTGGTGCCCGCCACGATGGGGTATCTGAGCCGGATCCAGCAGATCGCCGGGCCTGGCTCGGTGAAAGAGCCGGTGACGAAGCGGTAGTCGATGGCGGTGTGGAAGCCGACCGGCTGGGTGGACGGGAATCGCGCGGGCGCCGCCGCCAGCTCGGGTCCGGGGCGAGCGCCGGTCGGCAGGAAGCGTTCGGGTAGTGCCAATTCCGGCTCGGCCAGCTTGAACCGCCAGGCATTTGCCCGCAGCACCGGCCCGCGACCCGTGGACAGTGTCGCCTCGATCATCTCGACGCTGCGGCCGGGACGCATGACGCGGGCCTGCGCCGTGAGCGGTTCCAGCGGCACGGGGCCGAGGATCTCGACAGCGACGCGCCCGACCTGGAACCCGGGACGCGGCTCGCACCGCTCGATCACGTGACCGAGCAACGCGGAAGGTGGCCCCGCGTGCTGGGCGTCCGGCGACCAGGGACCGCGGGTGAGCTCGGTCGAGACGAATCGCTGCGGATTCGCCGGATCGGGCAGGTAGAAGGCGTCGCTCACATCGTTGTCCGTCCTTCGGACCGGCTGCGGTGCCGGGTCCCCGAGTTGTTCGGGCTGTGTTACGACGGTATCTGCGTGCTTGTCCGAGGTAGCGGTCAGACCCGGCCGAACGCGATGGCGACGTTGTGACCGCCGAATCCGAACGAGTTGTTCAGCGCGAAGTCGATGCGCTGGGCGCGCTGGGCGCCCGCGACGATGTCCAGGTCGATCGTCGGATCGCGGTTGTCGAGATTCAATGTGGGCGGGACGAGCTGGTCGCGCACGGTCAGCATGGTGATCAACGACTCGAGGGCGCCGACTGCCCCGATCGAATGTCCCAGCGCGGATTTCGGAGCATAGACCGAGGCGTCGGGGACGACCGCCGCGATCGCATTCGCCTCCGAGGCATCGCCGATGGATGTGGATGTGGCGTGCGCGTTCACATGGTGAATATCCGAAACCTGAAGTCCGGCAGTGTGTATGGCTTTGCGCATGGCGCGAGCGGCGCCGACGCCCCCCGGTTCGGAGGCGACGATGTGGTAAGCGTCGGAGGTGATGCCCGCGCCGAGCACCTTGCCGTGGACGGTGGCGCCGCGGGCTCGCGCGTGCCGCTGCGATTCGAGCACCAGAAGAGCGCCCGCCTCGCCGAATACGAACCCGTCGCGGTCCCGATCGAATGGGCGGGAGGCGTGCTCCGGCTCGTCGTTGCGGGTGCTCATCGCGCGCATCATCGCGAAGCTCGCGATAGGTACGGCGTGGATGTGCCCTTCGACACCACCCGCCACCACGACGTCCGCCTCCCCGGTGGTGATCAGCCGCCAGGCGTGCGCGATGGCCTCCGAACCGGACGAGCAGGCCGAGACCGGCGCGAAAACCCCGGCCTTGGCGCCGATTTCGAGTCCGACCGTTGCGGCGGGCCCATTCGGCATCACCATCGGCACCGACATCGGCGAGACCTTGCGGTACCCGCCGTCGCGCATCGCGTCGACCGCGCTGATCAGCGCGTCGCCACCGCCGAGCCCGGTGCCGATGGCGACAGCCAGCCGCTCGCCGTCCATCTCGGGAGCGCCCGCCGCTCGCCAGACTCGGCGTCCGAGCACCAGCGCCATCTGCTCGACATAGGAGTGTCGGCGCTGCTCGACCCGAGTCAACTGGTCGCCGGGCTGTGACCTCAGCTTGCCGCCAATCCGAACCGGCAGGTCGTACTCGGCCACGAAGTCGTCGTCGAGCACGCCGATACCGCTATGGCCCGCCAGCAATTCCGACCAGGTCGCGTCCATGTCGTCGGCGAGCGACGTGGTAGCCGCGTAACCGGTGACGACGACCGAATCCCGAGTTTCTGAAGCGATTGTTACAGTCACGATGTCATGAATACCTGTACCAATCGATACAGTCAACTCATGGCACGCCCCCTCGACCACGCCAAACGCGCCGAACTGCTCGCCGCCGTCGTGCGCTACATCGCCGACCACGGCCTTGCGGACCTGTCTCTGCGCCCGCTCGCCGCCGAGCTCGGCACCAGCTCACGGATGCTGATCTACTACTTCACAACCAAGGAGGAGTTGCTGGTCCAGGCGCTGGCGACGCAACGCCCCACCCTGACGGCCTTCTTCGCAGGCAGCGCCGACGCGGCTGAACTCCGAGACCGTCTATGGGATTTCTATACCGCCAACACCTCGGGCGAGGGCCGCACGAGCGTCAAAGTGATGCTCCAAGTTCTCGGCGCGGCCTGTGCCTCGCACAGTCCGTACACCGACTACGCCACCTCGGCCATCGCCGCCTTCGTGTCCGCGCTGGCCGGGAGATTACGCGGCCTCGCCTTCATCGATGACCCGGAAGTCATAGCAACTCTGCTCATTTCGGGCCTACGCGGCATTCTCCAGGACCGGCTGATCACCGGCGACGTCGAGCGCACCGATCGCGCGGCGCGTCGACTGATCGACCAGATCCTCAGTTAGCCCAATCCGCGAATACTCCCATGCTGCACGGGACGAGCGGGCGTGAGAGCGTGGCATTGCCGCCCGCACAAGCCAACCAGCGACCCGAGCCCGCCCAGCAACAGGAACCCAAATATAGGGCCACCGCACCAGTAGAAGTGCTATCGGTCGCGGGAGGTTCCCCGGCTCAGGTCGGGGCCGGAGAGCGGCCACCGCGCACGACTTGGGGTGCTGGATTGTTCGGGTCGCGGTGTAAGGCGGCGGATGGGGCTTGCGCTTGCCCTACGCCGAGGATCTTCATGACTTCGGCTGGTATCCCTCGCTGTTGGAGGCGGGCGAGGTGTTCGGCGCGTTCCTTCTCTGTGGCTTCACGGGCAGCGCGTTCGGCTTGCCGGGCTTGCTCGGCGGCTTCACGCCCGGCACGGGCTTTGTCCTCACTGGCGACAGTGGCGCCGATCGCCTCGACACCCTGTACGAGTTCTTTGCGCTGGTTCTCCCGTCCCTGCTCGAGCGTGGTTTCGATGGCTTGAATCTGTTGCGGAGTGTGTCCGGCGGCTTTGAGCATGTCGCGGGCCTGCTCGCGCTCGGCTTCTCGTATCTGTTCGAGGGTTTCGCGGATCTGCGTGTGTGTTTCCCGCAATGGCTCGACCTCGATCGCTTGTCCGCGTTTGCGGGCATCGTTCAACAGGCGGGCTTGCTGTTCGACCTGTTTGCGGAGTTCAGCTTTCTTGGCTTCGAGCTGCTTCGATGTTCTGGGCCAGCTCGATTTCGCGGGCCTTCTGGACTTGTTGTGCTTCGCGTTGCCGTGAGAGTTCTCTGCCGATTTGGATCGCTTGCACGAATTGTTCTTTGGTGACTTCGACCACGGTGAACCGGTCTGGATATCTAGCTGACAGTTCACGAATTTTTTCCGCCACAGCCGAATCGATGCGGGCCCCAGGTGCGGTGAACCACTCGATAGTCCAGCCGTCACGGATTGCGCGAGCATCTTTTTTCAGCTGCAGCATTGCATCTTTGCCTATGCTTCCGGCCTTGAATTCCATGGCGTGCTGTGCAACCGGGTGAGCCGCATCGTGGAAGCACTTACCGGCATCGCTCTTATAGTAGTTCTCGATGGCCCAGCCGGTTTCTTGAGTTCGGCCGAGCAAGTGGCACATTCCGTTGCGAAATTCGTTTCCGAAATCACGGGATTTCGACCATTTTTCCCGTTCGCGCTGCCAGTCCTTCGGTAAGCGAGCAGACTTCTCTTCGAACCACTTGCCGTCGACATAGCGTGCATACTCATCTTCGTCATAGGACACAGGACCCCCGAAAGTTGCGCGCGGACTATCAGTCCTCGTCGCGGATCTTCATCCATTCCGACAACGGCGGCCGACCGGCGTTCTGCCAGCTGGTGTAGTCTTCGGCAGAGAACTCGAAAATGCGTGACCACTCTGTGCCCGTTCTCCGGTGCATTGCGGTCGTGAGCTGCGATATCACGGTTAGATACAACTCATTGAACGGTCGCCGCACTACGGGGCCGAAGCCGTGTGTCCGTTGTGGATCATCGCATTCGGGGACGTTGTACCATTCGCCTTCGAAATTTCGTCGAAAAACCTCACCGATGTATCGGTGGAACTGGTCGGCAATCTCGCGGTTCTCGGGTAGATCTACTGATTCCATCGTTGGGAATATTAGCAACGCTGCGGCCTCGGCGTGATCCATCCCGCAGCGGACCAGGGGCTTTCGGGCATGTCCGGCACAGTGACATCGAGAAAATGGTCAATTCGTTCGGTCATGCATTCCAACCAAAGGCGCCAGACCGGTTCCTGCTGGTTATGTTCCATCCGATCCAATTCGGCTTTCGTGTAGGGCCGGTCGCCGCCTATGATGGCTTCCTCTCGTCGTCGGCTGAACGGGGTGAGTGTGCCAGTTCATGGTTGCGCATACAGTCGCACGGTCGGCAGACGCTCAGTCGTACTGGTGGTTTCTCAGCGTCATCTGATGGTCTTGCCCATTCCCGGATCGCGTCAGCGACACGCTGGAGATATTCTGGTGACCTGTCGTTCGCTTCCCTGAGCAGGTCGGCGTACTCCTCGGCGGCGTACGGGAATCCGTCCGCGCCGACGATGTACACCGAACCGTCGATGTGGGATTGCATGATCCCGATCGGGTCGCTCATCCCATCGCCACTGAAACAGCGCTCAACGCGTCCTGGTAGGGCTGGCAGCAGGGGCCGTGCCCGGCGTGAGTGGAAAGCAGATAGCGGGCGTGATCCTGGCCCTCGATGATGATACCGAGGGTGCAGTCGCGGGAGGCTGATGCCCCAGAGGTCGATCTGCTCTCGGGCGGCGGGAGGGATCACCGGAGCCTCGCCGGGACGAGGTGCTTGGCGGCGATGAGAACGTCCATGGCCGTGCGCTTGGCTGCGCAGGTGTCCGCGTCGCAGTTGCATCACCTCGTGGGCCCGCTCGATGCCGTAGCGGGTGGCTGGTGCTGGATGGCAGCCACCGAAATGCCATATGAGGGTGGGCAGGGCGAAGAAGATCAACCAGAGCATGACGACGGTTGCTGCGACAATGATCAGAATTTCGGCCATTTCGTACCCCCTTGCTCGCGTGTGCTGTTCGGTTGGAATAGGCGCACGAGGACGGCATGGTGCGGCCCATCGAGACCTCTGCTCGCAGTGTCATGGCCCTCCCCACTCATCCGTTTACCCCCTATAAACTCCCGCTCCGCCAAGCTCCCCAGGTCTGTTTAGGGGGGGTAAACTCAGGCTACGCCGACTGTGAGATACGAGTCAAGACCCTCTAAACTCGCGATGTGGCGATTGCCGACGACTTCGACGAGGTCCGGAACGACCCGGATCCGATCCGGCGTGGCCGCAGGGCGACCGACCTGATCACCATCTATCAGCAGCGGGCGATCGAACTTGCTCGGCTGCGGAAGGCGGCCATCGAAGAGGCGCATCACCAGCAGGGCATGAGCTACACGGACATCGCAGCGCAGCTCGGCATCACCAAGGGTCGTATCACTCAGATTCGAACAACCGCGCCCGGACCCGAACGCGCGTTCTTCGGTGTGGGACCTGTATCTGTCGGTATCCCTCGGCGATACGGATTCGAGGAAGGCCGCGAGCGGCCCTACTTCGACGCCAACGATCAGGCGGCCCAGGAGCAAATCGAGGCAACCCTTGCCCGCTTGTCGCTCGCCTCAACTCGCATCGCCATCGACCCCGACCGTGAAGTGCCGCCGAGTGGCGACTGCGTAATCATCTGCGGACCGAAGTCCGCGCCGGTGGCACGGAACCTGCTGAACGACGACCCCGACTTCGATATCGAGCGGCACGATGGCGGGTGGTGGATTATCGATACGCGCACTGGCCGACGATACGAATCGCCGTTCCGCGCCGATGCTCAGACCCGGATCGATATCGGCTACTTCCGTCGACGCGAAGACCGGGGGCGGGTGATCGTGCACATCGCGGGTATCACCAGCATCGGATCACTGGGTGTCGCGCGGTGGATCGACAAGCATGTCGCAGAGCTGTTCGATCCGGCAGCCAACACGGCGAGTGGGGTTGTCGAATGCGACTTCGATGCCGACTTCTCGGTCTCTGATGGCCGAATCATCCTCGGGCCCAACATAATCCTGCGGTGATGAAGGTTGTAACCGCGCAGCTGTCAACCGATTCGGGTGAGGACCGGGTTCTTGTCACGTGCCGCGCGGTCGCTGTGCTCGACGGCGCGAGCTCGTATGGGCCGGATGTGCCTCCCGCGACGCTGTATGTCGACACTCTGGCTGATCAGCTCTATCGGACGATCGATAACGACACCGACTTGTCGGATGTCCTTCGCGAAGCAATCCGCAGCACAGCCGAGAAACTCGACCTACATCCCGGTACGGCGCCATCCAGCACGGTCGCGATCGTGAGACTCGACGGCAACGTACTCGACTACCTCGTGCTGGGTGACTCGCCGATCATCATCGGAGGCTCGGATGGTTCTGTTCGGACCATCGCCGACACGAGGCTTGCGGATCTCCAGCTTCCCGAGTCGGGCGCTTACCGAGAGCGGTTGAAACGGGGTAGCGGATACGACGAGCGCCATCGCGGATTGCTTCGCTCGCTTCAGCGTCGACAGCGCGCGAATCGGAACCGCGAGGGTGGCTATTGGATCGCAGAAGCGGACCCGAGCGCGGCTTCAGAGGCCGTCACGCTGCGTACTCCGGTCGATGGCATCGACTGGGTCGTTCTCGCTACCGATGGTGCGACCAACTCTATTGCGGCGCTGGGGATCTCATGGCACGACGTTGCTCGACTCGACAACATGGAACTCGAAAGTCTGCTGGCGCGATGCCGCCGGTGGGAGTCTTCTATCGACCCTGACGGGCAGTATCAGCCTCGGTCGAAACGGCACGACGACAAGACAGTCGCGGTGATTCGACTGTAAACCGATCCCGCCGCCCGCCGGTGTGGCGAGCGGCGGGTAGTCGTTACGAGACGACGGGCAGATAGACGGCGTTGCCGCTGTCGGCGAACTCGGCGGACTTCTCCGCCATGCCCGCCTCGAGTGCTTCGGCGTCGGTGAGGCCCTGGCGCGCGGCGTACTCGCGGACGTCCGCGGAGATGCGCATCGAGCAGAACTTCGGGCCGCACATCGAGCAGAAGTGTGCGGTCTTGGCGGGCTCGGCGGGCAGCGTCTCGTCGTGATAGTCGCGTGCGGTATCCGGGTCGAGGGACAGCGCGAACTGGTCGCGCCAGCGGAATTCGAAACGCGCCTTGGACAATTCGTTGTCCCGGTCCTGTGCGTGCGGATGCCCCTTGGCCAGATCGGCGGCGTGGGCGGCGATCTTGTAGGTGATCACGCCCACCTTCACGTCGTCGCGGTTGGGCAGGCCGAGGTGCTCCTTCGGCGTGACGTAGCAGAGCATGGCCGTGCCTGCCTGCGCGATGATCGCTGCGCCGATCGCCGAGGTGATGTGGTCGTAAGCGGGCGCGATGTCGGTGGCGAGCGGGCCGAGGGTGTAGAACGGCGCCTCCTCGCACAGCTCCTCTTCGAGCCGCACGTTCTCAACGATCTTGTGCATCGGCACGTGGCCCGGGCCCTCGATCATCACCTGCACGCCATGGGATTTCGCGATCTTCGTCAGTTCGCCCAGCGTGCGCAGCTCGGCGAACTGTGCTTCGTCATTGGCGTCCGCGATCGAGCCGGGACGCAGTCCGTCCCCGAGAGAAAACGTGACGTCGTAGCGCGCGAGGATCTCGCAGAGTTCCTCGAAGTGCGTGTACAGGAACGATTCCTGGTGATGGGCCAGGCACCACGCCGCCATGATCGACCCGCCGCGCGAGACGATGCCGGTGACCCGCTTGGCGGTCAGCGGCACGTAGCGCAGCAGCACGCCGGCGTGCACCGTCATGTAGTCGACGCCTTGCTCGCACTGCTCGATGACGGTGTCGCGGTAGATTTCCCAGGTGAGCGCGGTCGGATCACCGTTCACCTTCTCCAGCGCCTGATAGATCGGCACGGTGCCCACCGGGACCGGGGAGTTGCGCAGGATCCACTCGCGCGTCTCGTGGATGTTCTTGCCGGTGGACAGATCCATGATGGTGTCGGCCCCCCAGCGGGTGGCCCACACCATCTTCTCCACCTCTTCAGCGATCGAGGAGGAGACGGCCGAGTTGCCGATATTCGCGTTGATTTTGACCAGGAACTTCTTACCGATGATGGTCGGCTCGAGCTCAGGGTGCTTGTGGTTGGCCGGGATCACCGCGCGGCCCGCGGCCACCTCGTCGCGCACCAGCTCCGGCAAAACCCCTTCGCGCGCCGCGATGAACCGCATCTCGGGCGTGATGATGCCCTGCCGCGCCCAGGCGAGCTGAGTGCGCGTGCCACCGACGGGCCCGGAGGCGGCAGTCCGCGTAGCCACAGAGGGCACCGCGGACGCCGCATCGGGCTTGGTCCACGTATCTCGCAGCTTCGGCAGACCGGCTTCGAGGTCGATCGTCGCCGTGTCGTCGGTGTACGGGCCCGAGGTGTCGTAGACGTCGAAGTGCTCGCCGTTGGTCAGGTTGATCCGGCGCACCGGAATGCGCAAGTCGTCCACCTCGAGGTAGTGCTTGACGCTGCCCTCGATCGGACCGGTGGTGACGCTGTCGACGGTTGCGGAGCCACCATCGGACGCAGCGCTGGTCGCCATCTTTCCTCCCTACGCCGGCATTACCCGGTCAGGTTCATACGGTCGACGGCCCTGACGCCTGTTCGGCTAGCCGTCCTCTCAGCCCGCTGGTGCGAGCCCCCGTTGGCTTATGGAATTTCCCGCCCGACCATACCCGCTCGCGCCGGGCGATCGACACGAACCACTCCGGCGCGGTCGGCGGCGGGTTCGATCAGGTGCCTTATTGCATGGCAAACCGGAGCAGGGCTTGCTTGTCGCCCTGCTTGACCTTGCCCTTACGGTTCAGCACCTCCAGCTGCCAGGCGTTGCCGTTGCGGAAGGCGCGGGCGACGGCGTTGGCGTTGTCGTTGCCGAGCAGCGATGGCCAGATGTCGGCGACCTGCTGGGCGCTGCCGCCGGTCGCGTCGTACACCTTGAACGAAATGTTGTTCGCTTTTTCGAAGGAGCTGCCCTTCTTGAAGGCCACGGCGACGAAGACGATGGCATCGATGCCGCCCGGCACGTCCGCGAATGTGACGGTGACGGTCTCGTCGTCACCGGTGGCCGCACCGGTCTGCTCGTCGCCGGAGTGCAGAACCGAGCCGTTGCCCAGGGGGTCGAGGGAATCCAGTCCGGCGAACCGAACCGGCTCGCTGCCCTGCATGAGAATGGCGATCAAATCCAGGTCGACACCGCGCTTGCGGCGCGCCCAGCCGAGTGCTCCGCCGCTGGTACCCGCCGACGGATCCCAACTCACCCCGACATTCAGTTTGGTGATGCCGGCGAGATCCGCAGCGCCGTCTTCTTTTTTGAGCGTGATCATTGCCTCAGATTACCGGCGTTGTGAAACCGGCATGCGCCGCCGCGTTATCCCAGGTCACGCTCGCAGTCACGTTGTTGCGACGCCGGCACGGGTTGCGGGAACCCGGGATGACGAATCTCACGAGCGGGGCACGCGAGGTCAGTGCTCGAGCGGCCGATCGGGAAAGCCGAGGGCGACATCGATGTCGCTCGATCGGGGGCATCAGAGCTCATGGGCGGGCAGGATCCGGCCCCTTACCTCGCCCAATCCGATCCGGGCCGTGTGCCGGCCCGGAGCCGACGCGGTGATGGTCACCTCGTCCCCATCCTCGAGGAAGGTGCGCTTCTGGCCGTTCACCATGACCGGTTCCGCACCGCCCCAAGATAGTTCGATGAACGAGCCGCGCTGACTCGGATCCGGGCCGGAGATGGTGCCGGAGGCGTACAGGTCGCCGGTGCGGGTGGATGCGCCGTTCGCCGTGAGATGCGCCAGCATTTGTGCCGGCGACCAATACATCCGGGCGTAGGGTGGGTGCGAGACCGGCTGGCCGTTCCAGGCGACGGTGAGATCGATGTCGAGGCCCCACCTTTCTGTCTCCCGGAGATAGGGCAGCGGTTCGGGTGACTGTTCGGGCAGCGGTATTCGGGCAGCCTCCAGCGCGGCCAGCGGCGTGACCCAGGCCGAGATCGTGGTCGCGAACGACTTGCCGAGGAACGGTCCCAGCGGCTGATACTCCCACGCCTGGATATCCCGGGCCGACCAGTCGTTGATCAGCGTGACGCCGAACACCCGGTCACCGAACTCGCCGATGTCGACCGGCGCGCCGAGCTGGGAGCCGACGCCGATCAGAAAGCCCAGTTCCGCCTCGATATCCAACCGTCGGGAAGGGCCGAAATCCGAGGTTCCCGACTCGGTTTTGCGCTGGCCGCACGGACGAACCACCTCGGTGCCGGAAACCACCACGGTGCCGGCCCTGCCGTGGTAGCCGACCGGCATGTGGCGCCAGTTGGGCAGTAGCGGTTCGCTGTCCGGACGGAACAGGCGGCCCAGGTTGGTGGCGTGATCGACGCTCGCGTAGAAGTCCACATAGTCGCCGATGTGCACCGGTAGGCGCAGGTCCACGTCGGTCAGCGAATACACTGCGGCACTGTCGATCTCGTCGTCGACGAGCTGGCGTACCCGCTCGCGCACCTCGTTCCACCGCTCGGGACCCTGCGCGAGGAAGGCGTCGAGTCCGGACGAGGCGAAGATCGAATCATCCAGTGTTGCAGCGAGATCGATGACCTGGTCGCCGAGCCGCACGCCCACCCGGAAATCCTTTCCCTCCGGCGCGAACACGCCGTAGGGCAGGTTGTCCGGTCCGAACAAGGATTCCGCGGGTACCTCGACCTTGGTCCTCATGCGGGCCCCCGTCCGGACCAGGTCCAGGCGTAGGTCGGGTCCTCGCAGGCGAGCGCGCCCGCACCGAGTTCCAGCGGGCGGAAGGTGTCGACCATGACCGCCAGCTCGTCGAAGAACTCGAGTCCGATGCTGTTCTCGTAGGCACCGGGCTGTGGTCCGTGGGCATAGCCGCCGGGGTGCACCGACACCGAGCCCTGCGCGATGCCGGATCCCTTGCGTGCCTCATAGTTCCCCCCGCAGTAGAACATGACCTCGTCGGAGTCCACGTTGGAGTGGTAGTACGGGACCGGGATCGACAGCGGGTGGTAGTCCACCTTGCGCGGCACGAAATTGCAGACGACGAAGTTGCCGCCCTCGAACGCCTGGTGGGCGGGCGGCGGTTGATGAATGCGGCCGGTGATCGGCTCGAAATCGCCGATATTGAAGGTGAACGGGTACAGGCAGCCGTCCCAGCCGGCCACGTCGAACGGATGGGTCGCGTAGACCAACCGGGTGCCGACCACCTTTCCGCCGGGCCGGTGCTTCACCAGCACCTCCACGTCGGTGCCGGTGGCGGTGATCGTCTCGGTCGGTCCGTGCAGGTCGCGCTCGCAGTAGGGGGCGTGCTCGAGCAGCTGCCCGAACTTGGACAGGTAGCGCTTCGGTGGCGCGATGTGACCTGCCGCCTCGATCACATAGGCACGCAATGGTTCCTCGCCGGCGGGCAGCCAGCGATGGGTGGTAGCGCGCGGGATGAGCACCTGATCACCCTGGCGTGCGGACAGCGGGCCGAAGACCGTTTCGACGACGGCGGCTCCGGACTCCACATACACCAGCTCGTCGCCGACCGCATTGCGGTACAGCGGCGACTCACCCTCGGCGACTACGTAGGAGATCCGCACGTCCACGTTGCCGAGCAGCAGGCGTCGCCCGGTGACCGGATCGGTCTCGGCCGGGACATCGCCGGGAAACAGCGTATGCAGACGGAGGTGTCGATGGCGCAGTGGATGATTCGGCGTGGTGGTCTGATCAGGCAGCTCCCACACCGCTGAATCGACGATCGCGGGCGGCAGTCCTCGGTGATAGAGCAGTGCGGAGTCGCTGGAGAACCCCTCCTCGCCCATCAGCTCCTCGTAGTAGAGCCGGCCCAACTCGTCGCGATGCTGGGTGTGCCGCTTCGGCGGTACCGCACCCACATGCCGATAGAACGCCATAACCGTTCCTCCGCCGAGCCGGTGGTCGATAGTTGATCTCTATCGTAGTGATCAGGATGGAGCGGCGGAGCGGAAACGCACGCTGGTCACGCTAGTTCTGCCGAATAATGGCCTCGCTTTATGGCAAATATACTGCCAGGGACTGTTATGACCGGATAATGGTCATTTCGCTCAGGCGTGGCGCAGGCGCGGTAAACGGCGGTGCCGACGAAAGCTCCTAGTTCCTGTGGGGCCCAGTTACCCTCATCCGCTCGGCGATCGCGGCCATGGTGACCGCGGCGATGCGGTTCTCCACGGCGTTGGCCAGCGCGGTATCGAGGACCTGTGGGCGGCGTCGTTCGGGGCCGAGATGCCGCGCCCGCTGCCGCGGCTGGACGGCCGAATCGCTACCCATGCCGACCAAGATATCAGCGTAAGTTGCCCGTTATCGCTGGTCCGGCGGGCGAAGTTGAATTCTCACCTCGATGAATGACAGCGGATCGGCCGTGTGCGTCGGGCATCCGGTACCTGGAGCTACGTGGACCCGGTCATGCCCGATGCTGTTATCACCCAGTGAATTCGGCGATCACCGGGGCGTGATCACTGGCGCCCTTGCCTTTTCGCTCCTCGCGGTCGATCATCGCGTCCGTCACGGTGGCAGCCAGCGCGGGGGAGGCGAGGATGAAATCGATGCGCATGCCCTCCTTGCGCGGAAAACGTAGCTGGGTGTAGTCCCAGTAGGTGTAGATGCCAGGACCAGGGGCGAAGGGGCGCAGGACGTCCGCGTACCCGGCGTCGACGACGGCATGGAACGCATCTCGCTCCGGCTGTGAGGTGTGGGTCTTGTCCGCGAAGTATTCGACCGACCATACGTCGTCGTCGGTCGGCGCGATGTTCCAGTCACCCACCAGCGCGATCTTCGCTCGCGGGTCCTCCGCCAGCCAGCGCGCGCCGTTGCCCCGCAGCGCGGCAAGCCATTCCAGCTTGTAGGCGTAATGCGGGTCGTTCAGCGTGCGGCCGTTGGGGACGTAGAGGCTCCACACCCGCACACCACCGCAGGTAGCCCCGATCGCACGTGACTCGACTACCGGCGCGCTGATCAGCGATTCGCCCGCGTCCTTGTCGAACCCCGGCTGGTCGGGAAAGGCGAGTTCGACGTCGGTGAGGCCGACCCGGGAGACGATCGCCACCCCGTTCCATTGGTTGATACCGAGATGAGCCACTTCGTAACCGAGCTCGTCGAATCGTTCGAACGGAAACTGGTCGTCGCGGCACTTGGTCTCCTGGATGGCCAGCACGTCGACGTCCTGGCGGTCGAGCCAGTCCGCGACGCGGTCGAGCCGGGAGCGGATCGAATTGACGTTCCAGGTGGCGAGACGCACGGGGGCCTTCCTTCGTAAGCTTGTGACAGGTCCGTTCTACCGCAGGCCGCCGGGTTCGGCGAGGGCCGTCGGAGCCGCGTAGCGGTAGGCGTGGTGTTCGACGAAGCCCAGGTCGCGGTACATCGCGCGGGCGGCCACGTTCGTCGCCTCCACCTGGAGGTAGGCATGCGTCGCGCCGCGGTTGCTGCCCCAACGGACCAGCTCGGCGCAGACCAGCGAGCCGAGGCCGTGCCTGCGATGCGCGGCGGCGACGGCCACGCAGGTCAGGCCGACCCAGCGGCGTCCGTCCGGTGCGGTGGTGAGCGCGCCACGGCCGATCGCGATGGGCCGTGGCAAGCCGAGCGAGGCGAAGCCGAGTTCGCCGTTGTGGACGGCGGTGAGCACCTCGGGTACCGGCGCCGAAACGGTTTGTGCCGCAGGGGTCTCACCGCTGTAGCGATGAAGCTGCAGCCAGTCGGCATCGGGCTCGGCCGCGAAGCGCACCATCGAAGGTCCCCGCGGCAGCATGAAGTTGTCGATATCGACGGCCAATATCAGAGTCTCCCGCCAGCTGGGCCAGCCGACCGGTGTTGGGGCAAGGCGGTCGGGTAACGCGAGCCGCATGGGCAGTCCGCGCGCGGTGTACCACTCGCTGATCCGGTGCAACGTTTCCGCGCCGAGGCTGGCGGGTTCCGTGGAGTTACCCAGCGGCACAGCGGAATTGGCCCGGCCGGTGTAGCCGTGGCCCGCGCGGACCAGCCAGCCGTCGATCCAGGCGTGCTCGACCCCCGGCCAGCCGTAGGCGGCGGCGGTCTCCAATGCTCGGATCTCCTTGGTGCGAATCGGCCTCGCGCCGATGACTTTCAACGCGATCACCCGGTCCGGCGCCACCGAGACGACCTGTCCGTCGGCGCCGCGCACGGTCGGCGGGTCCAGAGAGACGAGTTCGCCGATCACGTCGGTCAGCGGTTGCGGATAACCCGCGGGCAGCCGGTAGCGCAGCACGACGCGGCGGCCGAGCGGAGTATCCGGAACCTCGTCAGTCGTCATGCCCGAACGGGTCCGGAACTGTGCCGGGCAGCCAGCTCAGTCCAGGCACACCCCATCCGTTCCGCTTGATCGCCTTCTTCGCCGCCCGCGCGTTGCGGCCGACCAGCACGTCCACGTAAAGGAAGCCGTCGAGGTGTCCGACCTCGTGCTGGAGCATGCGGGCGAAGAAGCCCTTGCCTTCCAGCTCGACCGGATTGCCGTGCTCGTCGATGCCGGTCACCTTGGCCCAGTCGGCGCGGCCGGTGGGGTACTGCTCGCCGGGCACCGAGAGGCAGCCCTCCTCGTTCTCGTCCGGGTCGGGCATGGTCTCCGGGATCTCGGAGGTCTCCAGCACCGGGTTGATCACCGCGCCGCGGCGTCGGGTCGCGGTGCCGTCGGCGGCGACGTCCGGGCAGTCGTAGACGAACAGGCGCAGCGCAACGCCGACCTGATTGGCCGCGAGGCCGACGCCGTGGGCCGCGTCGAGTGTCTCGTACATGTCCGCGAGGAGCGGAGCCAATTCCTCCGGCGATTGGGTGACCAGCTCGGTCGGGTTGTGCAGAACCGGGTCGCCGACGATCACGATCGGGAGGATTGCCATGGGGCAATTATGGCCGTGACGTCGCTGCCCCGGCCGCTCGGGTGCCGGACCGACCGGCTGGCACCTACCGGCAGGTAGCGAACACGCCGCGTCCTGGACCGGGGGATCCCTGGCTTTCGTGGTTGTATGATCCGCGACGTACAAGCACCATTTTTCGTCAGGTGGTTACTCGGCGAGGGAGCGAGATGGACGGCGCAGCGGCTCGGGATCTTTCCGCGACCCAGGACGGCCTTGCCGCGTCTGACGCGGCGTCCGCGGGGCCCTCCGTGGTTACGCGCACTGCCGCCTCCGAGCCCGTCGCTCCCGCCGTGAGCGAAGATGTCACCGTAGGGCTCTCGGCCGAGCCCGAGGAGGGCGATGGCGGTCTGAGTCGTCGTGAACACGACATCCTCGCTTTCGAGCGACAGTGGTGGAAGTATGCGGGGGCCAAGGAAGAAGCCATCCGGGAACTGTTCGGCATGTCGCCGACCCGGTATTACCAGGTGCTCAACGCGATGGTCGACCGGCAGGAAGCGCTGGCCGTCGACCCGATGCTGGTGAAGCGGTTGCGCAGGCTGCGCGCGAGCAGGCAGAAGGCACGGGCGGCGCGGCGACTCGGTTTCCAGGTGTAACCCCTGCGATGCGGACCTGGACCCATGATGTGCGACTAGGCTCGAGCGGGTGAGCTACCCGAACCCCACCTCCGGTGGGCCACCGTTGCGTGCGCTGGCGATGGTGCTGATCGCGTTGGCCATTGTGTTCGCGGGCCTCGGCGCTATGTCGTTGTCGAGTTCCGAAACCGGCGACACCGACGCGTCCGGAGCCAGTCCGTCGGCGACCTCGAGCGCCACGGCGGCACCGCAGGTTCCCGCGGGCACCACCGTGTCGAAGGCGACGAATGCGGCGCCGACCTCGGCCGGCACCACGACCACCACGGCGGGCCGTTCGGTGCCGGTGCGCGTGCTGAACAACAGCATGATCGCCGGGCTCGCGGCCAAGACGGCGAACCAGCTGTCGGCGGACGGGTGGACGATCGCGGAAACCGGGAACTACCCCGGTACGAACATCGCGAAAACCACCGTGTACTACGGAACTTCGCCTGGTGACCGCGACGCGGCGCGGGCCATCGCGGATGAGATCGGCGCCGACGTAGCGCCGAAGTCGAGCGTGATCGGTGATTCCGCGCCGGGTGTAACTGTGATCGTCACGGGTAACTGACCGGTGGGACCGCCCGCGCACCGGGCGGATCGAGATCCCTCGATGGCATACGGCCCTGTCCGGGCGTGACACGTCGGGCGTGGCATCATCTTGTCCGGTACCGAACGTGTCCACAGCTTTACTCGTAAACTCGGCACTCGTAAAGGAGTTCCCCGATGGCCCCGTACACAACTCGTCGCCCGTCCTGGCGGACTGTGACCCCGGTGCTTGCGGTCGCGGTCTTCGGCCTCGCTGCCTGTACGAACAGCCAGGAGTCGAGCGACGTCCAGGGAACGACTCCGCCGGTGTTCACCCCCTCGCCCGGCCCGGCGGGTCAGTCGGGGACCGAGCACGGCAGCCCGCACACCGAGCCCGGGGTGCAGGTCGAGCTGAAGGATGCCGCCGGCGTTTCGGTCGGCACCGCGCACCTCGCCAAGGACGGCAACCACCTGCAGGTCACTGTGGATGCGCACGGGCTGCGTCCCGGCTTCCACGGCCTGCATGTGCACCAGACGGGCAAGTGCGAGGCGAACTCGGTCGCGCCGACCGGCGGCCCGGCGGGCGACTTCCTCTCGGCGGGGGGGCATCTGCAGGTCGGCGGCGCCAACGCGCACCCGGCCAGCGGTGATCTGACCTCGCTCGAGGTGCGCGGGGACGGTGCGGGCAAGCTGGTCACCACCACCGACTCGGTCACGCTGGACGACATCAAGGGCAAGGCCCTGATCATCCACGCCGACGCCGACAACTTCGGCAATATCCCCAGCCGCTATGTTCGCGCGGACGGCAGCGCGGGCCCCGACAGCATGACGCTGGCGACCGGCGACGCCGGTGGCCGCGTCGCCTGTGGCGTCATCCAGTAGCGCGGTGCAACATGGCCGGGGCAGGAATCGAACATGTTCCCTTCCATGGCTCGCCCCGGCCCACTATCGGCGTGGAATGGGAAATCGCGCTCGTCGACAAGATGAGCCGCGATCTGTCGAATACGGCTGCGGCGGTGTTCGATTCGGTCGGTGATCTGCGCGCCCACGACGGCACGCCGCAGGTCACCAAGGAGCTGTTGCGCAACACCGTTGAGCTGGTCACCGGCGTGCACGACACCGTCGGCGCGGCGGTGGACGATCTGACCGGCACGATGAACGCCGTCCGCCGCGTCGCCGACCCGCTCGGCGTCGACCTGTTCTGCGCGGGCACCCATCCGTTCGCGCAGTGGTCGTCCCAGCAGCTGACCCGCTCGCAACACTACGACGAGCTGATCGAGCGCACCCAGTGGTGGGGCCGCCAGATGATGATCTGGGGTGTGCACGTGCACGTCGGAGTCTCCCACCGCGAGAAGGTCTTTCCGATCCTGAACTCGATGTTGCTGTCGTATCCGCATCTGCTCGCGCTGTCGGCGTCCTCGCCGATGTGGTCGGGATCGGACACCGGCTACGCCAGCAACCGGACGCTGATGTTCCAGCAGCTGCCCACCGCGGGACTGCCGTTCCAGTTCGAAAACTGGACGCAGTTCGAGCATTTCGTGCACGATCAGTTCAAGACCGGCGTTTTCGAGCAGCTGGGCGGCATGCACTGGGACATCAGGCCCGCGCCGAAGTGGGGCACGATCGAGGTGCGGGTGTGCGACGGGATCTCCACCCGCGCCGAGTTGGCCGCTATGGCCTCGCTCATCCATTGTCTGGTCGTCGACCTGGATCGCCGCGTCGAAAACGGTGAGACACTGCCCGTTCTCCCGCCCTGGCACGTACAGGAGAACAAATGGCGGGCCGCCCGCTACGGCTTGGACGCGATCATCGTCACCGACGCCGAGAGCAACGAGCGACTGGTCACCGACGACCTCGACGATCTGCTGAACCGTCTGGAGCCCACGGCGAACCGGCTCGGCTGTGCGGACGAGCTGGCGCTTGTCGCCGAGATCCCCAAGCGCGGGGCGTCCTACCAGCGGCAGCGCCGGGTAGCCGCGGCGCATCAGGGCGATCTGATCGCTGTGGTGGATGCGCTGGTCGAGGAGCTGAAGCAGTAGCGTCGCGCCACGCGTCGGTCGGCTGCCGTTCAGCTGGTCTGGGGGACGGCGTTCACCCCCTGTTTACTATGGTCGAGTGCTAGTCGAAGACCCGGGTTCCAGAGTAGGAGGCGCGGCGCCGCCGAGGCGCGCGCCACAGACCCGGGTGTGGGTCCCGGCAGCGATCGCCGCGGTGCCGGTTCTTATGGTCGCGTTGCAGGTCGTCGCGGTAGTCCACGGGGTCGAAGGCCCCCTGGGCAGTCTCTGGCGGGACTACGTCGGTACGCCCAAATCCATGTCGGTGCCGTGGGCCGGCTTGCTCCTTGCGCTGGTGGGCATTTCGGCCCGGCGCCGGATGGTCGCGTTGGGCGCCGCGGTGACCATCGACGTGGTGTGGGCGGGTGTCCGGTTGCTGGCCGGGGACCCGTTCGCGATCGGAAACGGCCCGGTGATCGTGCTGACCGCACTGGCTGGGGTGGCATGGCTGCGCTGGGCGGGCGCCGAACGGCGCGACGCGCTGCACGCCGCCGCGCTCGGCGCACTGCTCGTCCTGGCCACCAAGGTCGGCGACGTGTGGCTGCACATAACGGTGATCAGCAGGCCGACGGTGCTCGACGAGTACGTGATCCTGGCCGACCACGCGCTCGGCGATCCGTCCTGGGTACTCGGCAGGGCCCTCGACGCGCTCGGGCCGGTCGTCTACGCGGTGCTGCACTGGGTCTACATCGAGCTGCCGGTGGCGGCGATCGTCGTGGCGATGTGGCAGCTGCGCCGAGTGGTCTCGTCGGGGCGGTGGCCATCGCACTATCTGGTGCGCACCTTCCTGGTACTCGGGTTGCTCGGTCCGATCGTCTATGTGCTGTTCCCGATCGTGGGGCCGATGTTCGCATTCGGACCCGACGGCCACGGATTGCAGCTGGGCAACTACTGGCCGGGTGTGGTGCCGCCGATCGACCGGAGCCCGATGCCGATGCCGTTCGATGCGGCGACGCCGCGCAACTGCATGCCCTCCATGCACACGGCCTGGGCGCTGTCGGTCTTCCTACACACTCGCCGCGATACCGACGGCGGCGCCGCGCCGCGTTGGATTCGCTGGGGCGGCGCGTTCTGGCTGCTGGCCACACTGGCCGCGACCCTGGGTTTCGGCTACCACTACGGCGTCGACCTCATCGCGGGTGCAGTGCTGTGTCTGACCGTCGAGTCGGCGCTGCGTGCGCCGGAGCGAGGTTGGGGATGGTTCCGGATCCAGCTGGTCGCGGGCGGCGTGGCGGTGCTGGCCGCCCTGCTGCTGTCCTACCGCTACCTCGCCGTGCCGATGGCCGAATACCCGGTGCTGGCGGGCACGGTCCTGCTCGGGCTGTTCGCCGGACTGGCCGCGGTGTTCCACGCGACATGGTTCGCGGGCGCGAGGATGCCGGAGCGGGCGGAGCGGGAAGTCCAGCCCGTCCCGCGCTGAGCCGTCACTCGACGTCGTCGTCGCGCAGTTCGTTGACGCGCAGCAGCCCGTCGCGGTCGCGCTGTTCGCGGTAGGCGGTGCGGCCGATGAGATGGGCGATCACCGGGGCGGTCAGCAGAGTGAACACGCCGACCAGCGCCAGCGTCCAGATGTTGCCGTGTCCACGCAGCTGGATCGAGGCCCCCGCAAGCACCAGGATCAGCCCGATCACTTGGGGTTTGGTGGCTGCATGCATGCGGGTCAGCGTGTCGGGGAAGCGCACGATCCCGATCGCGGCGGTCAGCGCGAGCGTCGAGCCGGACAGGATCAGGATGCCTGCGAGCACGTGCCAGAGGTTCATGTGTCGTCACGCACCCGGAAGCGGGAAACGGCGGCCGAGCCGAGGAACCCGACCAGTGCCAGCGCAACGATCGCGGGAACCACAGTGGTGTCAGCGCTGTAGGCCGCCCACACGGCCAGTCCGGAGGCGGCGGTGGCCATCAGCGAGTCGATGCCGACTACCCGGTCCAGCGTGCTCGGCCCTGCCACGACGCGGTAGGTGGTGATCACGGCGGCCGCCGCCAGCAGGAGGGCGGAGACGACGGCGACGATGGTCACGGTGTCACCTCCGGAGGTGATGTCGGTGGGGCGGAATGTCGGCCGGTCGGGCGCTCGAGCGCGTTGACGAGCAGCCGTTCCAGGCGGCGGGTGGTGCGATAGAACTTGTCCACGGCCGCGTCGCTGCCGACGTCGAGCACATGGACGTAGACGACACAGCGTCTGCGATCGATTTCCAGCACCATGGTGCCGGGGATCAGGTTGAGCACGTCGGTGCAGAGCACGAGCACGAGATCCGATCTCGTGCTCAGATACACCCGCAGCACCCCCGATACCGGCGGCGGGGCCGGGCGGATCGCGAACCAGGCCACCTGGAGACTCGACTCCAGCGCGTAGTACGCGCTGATCACGACCACTTCGACGAGCGGAAGCGGATGCAGCCGCCCGGACACCGGCACCCTGGGAAGCGACAGCGCCACCATGATCAGCGCACCGACCACCACCCCGGCCAGCAGATTCGCCGTGCTGAGATCACCCCACAGCGCGACGTAGACGACGGTGAGCCAGGCCAGGATGCCGACCCGCACGATGGTGTCGCGCCGCACACCGCGCGGCTGCCCGCTGCTCATCGCGACGCTCCCAGGTCGTCCGGCGAATCACCGAGCACCGCGCCGATGTAGACACCGGGGTCGCGCAGATCGACCGCGGCTCGGTCGGTGATACCGAGGATCGGACCGGCCAGCACCGTGAGGCTCAGACCGACCGCGACCAGCGCCGCGGTGGACACCACCATCAGCACTGGCATCCGGCCGGGGTCGGTGCGTTCGTCGTACAGCACGTCGGTCGAATCTTCGATCAGTGTGGGCGGTTTCGCCGCGGTGAGGTGCCCTTCGGGTGCCTCCGAGCGCGGGCGCCAGAATGCCTTGCTCCATACCCGTGCGATGGCATAGAGCGTGAGCAGGCTGGTGAGCACGGAACCGCCGACCAGCACCCAGGCCAGCGCGCTGCCCTGCTCGGCGCCCGCCTGCAGCAGCGCGACCTTGCCGATGAACCCCGAGAACGGCGGAATGCCACCCAGATTCAGCGCGGGAATCAGGAACAACACGGCCAGCAGCGGGCTCGCCGCCGCGAGCCCGCCGAGTCTGCGCAGCGAGGTCGATCCGGCCTGCCGCTCGATCAGACCGACGACAAGGAACAGCGATGTCTGCACCAGAATGTGGTGCGCCACGTAGAACACCGCGCCCGACAGCCCGGCCGTATTCGCGAGTCCGACCCCGAACACCATGTATCCGATGTGGCTGACCAGCGTGAACGACAGAAGGCGGCGGATGTCGCTCTGCGCGATCGCGCCGAGGATGCCGACCAGCATGGTGAGCAGGCCGCACACCAGCAGCACCGAGTCGAAGCCGCCGTCGGGAAACAGCAGCGAGTGTGTCCGGATGATCGCGTACACACCGACTTTGGTGAGCAGGCCGGCGAACACCGCGGTGACCGGAGCGGGGGCGGTCGGATAGGAGTCGGGAAGCCAGTTCGACAGCGGGAAGACCGCCGCCTTGATGCCGAACGCCACCAGCAGCACCGCGTAGATCGCTGTTCGCGTGCCCTCGGGGACCGCGCCGATCCGGATGGCGAGCTGGGCGAGATTCAGCGTTCCGGTGGCCGCGTAGGCCAGTCCGATACCGGTCAGGAAGATCAGCGACGAGACCGTCGAGACCATCACGTACGACACGCCCGCGCGGATACGTTCCGCCGTCGCACCGACGGTGAGCAGCACGAACGAGGCGGCGAGCAGAATCTCGAAGCCGACGAACAGGTTGAACAGGTCACCGGCCAGGAAGGCCATCGAAACACCCGCCGTCAGGACGAGATATGTGGGCCGGTAGATGGAGGTCGGCTGCCGCACGCCGCCGTCGCGGATGTTCTGGCCCGCGCCGTACAGTGAGACCGACAGCAGCACGATGGACGAGACGAGCAGCATCGCGGCGGAGAGCCGGTCCACCACCAGCGTGATGCCGATTGGAGTCTCCCAGTTGCCGACCTGCAGCGCGGTGGTGCCGTCCCGGTCGACGAGAAACAGCAGCAGACCGCAGATCACCACCACGCAGGCGAGCGCGCCGAGACTGATCGCGCTCTGGGTGCGTGGCCTGCGCCCGAAGACGAGTGTGGCTGCGGCGCCGAGCAGCGGGACGAGCACCGGAAGCGGTGCGAGGATGGGCAGCAGACCGGGGGACAGGCTCACGTTTCCGGGTCCTCTCCGGCGCGTCGCCGGGCGACGTCGACGTCCTCCTGGTCGTTGGCCACGTCTTCGGTCGTGGTGAGCATGTAGGAGCGGTAGGCCAGCGCGAGCACGAACGCCGCGATACCCATGGTGATCACGATCGCGGTGAGCACCATGGCCTGGGCCAGTGGATCGGCCATCTCTTGGTGCGCGGCGTCGGCCTCGCCCCGAATGGGGGGCTTGCCGTCGGCACCGCCCGCGGTGAGGATCAGCAGGTTCACCGCGTTGCCGAACAGGATCAACCCGAGCAGCATCTTCGAAACGGCGCGTTCCAGGATCAGGTACACCCCGCAGGCGACCAGGATGCCGATCACCACCAGCAGCGTCAGGTTCGCACTCATTTGCCGGAACCCCGCTGCACCGAGGTCGGTTCGGTCTCGTCCAGTTCGCTGTCCAGCCGCGCGCCGAGGCTGCGCAGCACGTCGAGGACCAGGCCGACGACGATGAGATACACGCCGAGGTCGAAGAAGAGGGAGGTGACCAGCTTGACGTGACCGATCACCGGCAGCGTCACCTCGACGATCGCCGAGGACAGCGGTGGTGCTCCGAGCAGCAGTGACGAGACGGCGGTTCCTGCGGCCAAGGACAGGCCCGTGCCAAGGATGTGCCCGGCGTCGACGGGTAGCGCCTCGCCCAGTTCGTAGCGCCCGCCCGCGAGATACCGCAGCGTCAGTGCCAGGCCGGCGGTGAGCCCGCCCGCGAAACCGCCGCCGGGCGCGTTGTGACCGGAGAAGAAGAAATAGACCGACAGGACCATGATGGTCGGGAAGACCAGTCGGGTGGTGATTTGCAGGACCATCGAGCGCTCGGCCCGGTCGACCAGCCGCCCCGCGGGCAGCCAGCTCACCAGATCGGGATCGTAGTCGGGCGAATCCGTCGCGCGCGGCGCGCTGCCGAAACGCCTGCTGCGGAACACCAGCGATGCCACGCCGGTCGCGGCGACGACCAGCACCGAGATCTCGCCTAGCGTGTCCCAGGCACGAAGGTCGACCAGCAGCACGTTGACCGCGTTCTTACCGCCTCCGAATCGGTATGCGGCATCGGGGATCCGGTGCCAGATCGGTTCGGCGGTGCGCGCGGCGACGGCGAACGCGGCGAGCACCGCGACCACTGTGCCGACCACCGCGGCCAGAATGGCCCGGCGCACCTCGAGCGCGGTTGTCCTGCTCTCCTCGATCGTCGCGGGGAAGGCGCGAAGCACCAGTACGAAGATCACCAGAGTCAGTGTCTCCACGAGGAATTGGGTCAGCGCCAGGTCCGGTGCGCCGTGTAGCGCGAAGATCACGCCGCACCCGTAGCCGGTGACCCCGACGACCAGCACGCTCGCCAGCCGATTGCGAAACACCGTCGCGGCGAGCGCCGTCGCCGCCATGATCGCGCCGATAACCACCTGCAGCGGTGAATCCCACAGGCGCAGTGTGACTCCGGTGCGGCTGCCGAGCGCGAGCAGCACGCTCGGCAGGACGATCAGGGTGACGAGAATCGTTGCCTGGGTCAGCGGCAGCGAGCCGCGCTGCACGGCGGCGGTCATCCGCAGCGACAGCCGGTCCATCGCGCGCAATGTGGCGTCGTAGGCTCGGTCGGCGTTGCCCAGGCGTGGGTGCGCCGATTCCACGAGACGGTCGCGCAGCCGATACAGCAGGATGCCCGCGGCGATGATCAGGACCGTCAGCGCCAGCGGAGCGGTAAACCCGTGCCACAGTGCTAGATGTGAAACCAACGGTCCGGCAAGCGTTTCGGCGTAAGGGGTGAGCGCTCTGTCCAGCTGGGACGTCATGAGTCCCGCCGCGAGACCCGCGACCGCCAGGATCGCGGGCGGCCCGAGGAACAGGGTGCCCGGCGGCAGCCAGCCGACGCGGCCGTCGGCAGTGGTGCTCATGGCATCCGGATGCTCGCTCGGGTGGTGGGCGACCGGAGCGGTGCCCGGGGCGGGCTCTCCCGAGACCTTCTTGTCCGCGAAGGCACCCCACACGAACCGAACGCTGTAGCCGACCGTCAGCATCGAACCGAGCACCACCCCGACGGCTACCGCGACGCGGGCCGCTCCGGTGAGCACGTCCGCGTCGAGGATGGCGCTCAGCGCGCTTTCTTTGCCGACGAAGCCGAGCAGGGGCGGAATACCGGCCATGCTGAGCGTGGCGAGGACCGCGGTGCCGCACAGTACCGGGGCTCGGCGCCCCAGTCCGGACAGCCGCCGCAGATCGCGGGTGCCCGCACCGTGATCGATGATGCCGATCACCATGAACAGACACCCTTTGAACAGCGCGTGCGCGACGATCATCGTCACCCCGGCCAGCGCTGCGCCCGGCGTGCCGATCCCGACCAGCACGATCAGAAACCCGAGCTGGCTCACCGTGCCGAACGCCAGCACCAGTTTCAGATCGACGACCTGCAGCGACCGCAGACCGGCCAGCAGCATCGACGCCAGGCCGAGGGTGAGCACCAGCGGATGCCACACCGGGTTCTCCGCGAACACCGGCGCGAGCCGGGCGACCAGGTATACACCGGCCTTCACCATCGCCGCGGCATGCAGGTACGCGCTTACCGGCGTCGGCGCGGCCATCGCGCCCGGCAACCAGAAATGCAGTGGCACCACAGCGGATTTGCTCAGCGCGCCGACCAGCAGCAGCGCCACGGCGATACTCACGGGGATCCCGCTCGGCGGGTGCGCCTCGGCCAGCAGATCCGACAGCAGGTAGCTGTCGTTCGCCTCGCCCAGAATGACAATGCCGACCAGCATCGTGAGCCCGCCGGCGGCGGTCACCAGCAGGGCCTGGATCGCGGCCCTGCGGCTGGCCGCCTGTTCGGCGTTGTGGCCGACCAGCAGAAACGACAGCACCGTCGTCGCTTCCCAGAAGACGAAAAGCAGCAGCATGTTGTCGCTGGTGACCAGCCCGAACATGGCGCAGGCGAAGCCGACCAGCTCGGCGGCGAACACCCCGAGTCGGGGCTCGTCCTCCTCGAAGTACCTGGCGCAGTACACCAGGATCAGCGTGCCGATGCCGAGTATCAGCGCGCACATCACGGCGGCGAGCGAGTCGAAGCGCAGATCGATGTTCATATCTATGCTCGGCGCCCATGTCAGCCGAATACGCTGTGGGGTAAGCCAATTCGCGATCACCCAGCCCAGGCAGCCGAGCGGGACCAACGCGAGCACGTAGAAAGCGTTGCGCCCCAGTGCCCGCACCCACAGCGGCGCCACCACGGCGGTCGCGGCAAGAGCGAACAGAATAGCGAGCAAACTGCACTCCGTCGAGTAGGGGCGGCGGGGTGTTCGGCACAATCCTACGTGGAGGCTGGGTTTTTTCGCCGGACGGGTGAGTATGGCGTAGGCCATCTGCTTCCATCGAAGCTATATGTCCGCTACCGATTCGCTCTCGGGTTGCCTTTTCTCGAGCTTCT
Organism: Nocardia sp. NBC_00881; assembly: GCF_045207455.1. Lineage (NCBI taxonomy): Bacteria > Bacillati > Actinomycetota > Actinomycetes > Mycobacteriales > Nocardiaceae > Nocardia > Nocardia sp. NBC_00881. Next base: position 5,215,010 of record NZ_CP108798.1, on the reverse strand, counting down.
TGGTGCGCGGTCTCAGCCTGAGCAGCGTGGCGAGTCCGACAGCGCAACCGATGACGATGGCGAGTGCGGCCCACCCTGGTGTCGCGTCTTGGACCGGCACGTGGTCCTCGACCTTGTTCGGCAGCACTGAGGTGACCGAGGGAAGGTAGAGTACGGCAATCGCCAGCACGCCGCTCGGCCCATAGTGCGGGCGCGCGGTGCCGCAGCAGTAGCCCGCCGTCAATGCGATGACAGCGCTGATCGTCGCGGAGCCGACTCGGTTCGCCTCCGTAGACGTGACCAGCGCGAAGACCGAGATGCCCGCGACGAGCAGGATGGCGATGGCTGTCGAGGGCAGCCGAGCCCCGACGGCGACGCCGAGAGCGGTCAGCGCGATGAGGACGCACACAACCCAACCCGGCCGGACCGCGTAGCCCACCGCGTCGACGGCGGTGATGAGGCTCACGGCCAGATACACGGCGATACCGTCCCTGCCGGGCAGCAGCATCGCGGCGGCGGTGGCGGCGACGAGTATCGCGGCCACTGTTATCCCGATCTCGACGGGGTGGCCCTCGTCGGGCATCTTGCTGAACTGGCGGCCCAGCCATTCGGTGCCCGCCAGCACGACCGGCGCGAGCACCATGCCCGCGAGGATCGGGGTCACCGGCAGCGCGATCGCCATCCGCGGCGTCTTCTGCTCCTCCAGCTGCGACCAATTGCGCAGGGTGCTGAGCAGCAGCAGGGCGACGGTCACTCCGATCAACCAGCGCGGTGGGGTCTCCAGCACCGCGGACGGGTCCGCATCAGTGTCGAGCAGCTCCGCGAGATCGTCGAAGACGAAGAACGCGACGCTGCCCACCGCGAACGCCGCGGCGGGCAGCGGCCTGCGCAGAACCACCGCGCCCAGCGCGCCGAGCAGCACCGCGCCACACACCGAGTCGATGTAGTTCTCCGTGGTGAGCACGTCGGCCGAGGACGCATGGCGTCCGGCGAAGTGATTGATCAGCTGCCCGGCCGCGCCCGCCAGTGCCGTCGCCCACCCGTTCACCGGCCGGGTGGTGGTGGTGATCAGCACGGATACCGTGACGGCGATGATCACGGCCAGCGCGGCACCGCGTGCCCCGCTGTTCATCAGGCCGGAAATCCGCTGGTCCGTCATCGGAGTCGGTGCTGTGAAGGCGACGGGCAGGAACAGGGTGATGCCCGCGACGGCGGCTCCGATGAAGGCCGTTGTCGCGTCGATCGTCTCGCCGATCCTGCGCACGGTTGTCGAAGATACCTGCGTTCATCGCGCAAAACCGGCGATTGCCAACTATTCGCTAATGCTTATCGAGGGTGTGAAAATGCCGCGAATTCCCCGTTTACCAGAAGTTGTCCAAAGGTCGGCTAGAGGTAACGGCCTTCGCTGCCTGCCGCCTGTCCGCGCGTCTCCGCGTAGCGGCGCAGCGCATCGATCTGGAGCGGGTCGAGCGAGGGCCGTACCGCCGCCTTGGCGGCCGCCACGTCGGCCGCGGTGACGTCGGCGGCGTCCATGTCCCGCCGCATCGCGGCGAGCGCGGACTCGCGCAGCAGGGCGGTGCAGTCGGCGGCCGAATAGCCGTCCAGTTCGCGCGCGAGCGCGGCGAGGTCGACGTCGTCGGCCAGCGGCACCGCGCGGCCCGCCGTGCGCAGGATGTCGTGCCGCGCGGCCGCGCCCGGCGGCGGCACGAAGACCAGCCGTTCCAGCCTGCCGGGCCGCAGCAGCGCCGGGTCGATCAGCTCCGGCCGGTTGGTCGCGCCGAGCACCACCACGTCGCGCAGCGGCTCTATACCGTCGAGTTCGGTGAGCAGTGCGGCGACCACTCGGTCGCCGACGCCGGAGTCGGCGCTCTGGCCGCGGCGCGGAGCCAGCGCGTCCACCTCGTCCAGGAAGATCAGCGACGGCGCGGAATCGCGGGCGCGCTGGAACAATTCGCGCACCGCTCGCTCCGAAGAGCCGACCCACTTGTCAAACAGCTCGGCGCCCTTCACCGCATGCACGCTGAGCTGGCCGCTGCCCGCCAGCGCACGCACCAGGAAGGTTTTGCCGCAGCCGGGCGGACCGTAGAGCAGCACGCCGCGCGGCGGGTCGATGCCGAGGCGGGCGAACGAATCCGGATGGCGCAGCGGCCACAACACCGATTCGGTGAGTGCCTGTTTGGTCTCCACCATGTCGCCGACGTCGTCGAGCGCGAGACTGCCGATGGCGAGTTCCTCCGTGCCCGAACGCGACAGCGGCCGGATCACCTCGAGCGCGCCGAGGAGATCCGACTGGGTGAGCTGGGGGTCACCGTGGTCTTTGCTGGCCCGCGACGCCGCGCGCAGCGCCGCCTCCCGGCACAGCGCGGCAAGATCTGATGCTACGAATCCTGGTGTGCGCGAGACGATTTCGTCGAGTTTCAGCTCCCCGGTCGGCACTCTGCGTAGCAGTTGCTCCAGCAGTGCTTTGCGCACGGCGGCGATGGGCAGCGGCAGCGTGATCTCGCGGTCGCACACGTCGGGTGCCCGCAGCCGCGCGTCGATCCCGGCCGGGTGCGCTGTAGTCGCCAGGAACGCGACGGACGGCTCGCCGACCGCGGCCCGCAGCTGGTCGAGGATGAGGGTGGCAACCGGCTCGGCGTCCGCGGGTAGCAACGCGTCGATGTCGGTGATGAGCAGAATGCCACCCTGGCCGGAGCTGACGTCGGCCACCCCCTGGGCCACTTCGCGCAGCCGCGCGCCGCTCTCGGCCGCGCCGATGGTGGGGCCGTCCAGTTCGACGATGCGGCGCGGCGCTGCGACGGCCCGCGCCAGCGTGGCCTTGCCGACGCCCGCGGGTCCGGTGATCAATACGCCGAGATGCGGTGTCGCACCCAGCGTTCGCAACAGCTCGGGTTCATCCAGCGCGAGGCTGAGCCATTCGCCGAGCTTCGCGGCATGCGCGCGTACACCCACCAAATCCTCGACCGTGATGCTCGGCGTGTCCCTGGTCGGCGCATGTCTGCCTGCCGGTGCGCCATTCGTTCCCGCGGCCGTCTCGAACGCGGCGGCCTCGGTGGCGCCACGCGAGGACTCACCCACTGGAATCGGAGTTCCGGCCAGCGCCAGGTCGGCGGCGGTCCGGGCGGCGACCACGCCCGCGCCCCAGACGACCGCGGTGTTCGGCTGCACACTCACCGGTCCGCGCGGATCGGTGGCGGTGACGGTGAGCAGCTCGGTGGTCCACGCGATGCCGAAGGTGCGCGAGAGCGCCTGGGTGGCCGCCGAGGAGCTGATGTCGGGGCCGAGGTCGCGGGGAAGCAGCGAGACCGCGTCGCCCACCGTGACGACCTTGCCGAGCAGCGCCTGACGCAGTGTCGCGGCCGGAATGGTGCGTGTCGCGTGCACCGAACCGCTCAGCGAGATCTGTTTGGCGCCGTACACCGTCGCCGGGGCGACCACCACCGTCGCGTCCTCGCGCAGCCCGGCGTTCGACAGCGTCACGTCATCGAGCAGGGCGATCCCGGCGGGCGTTCCCTTCGGTGCGATACCGGCTACCGCGGCCGTGCGCCGCGACCCCATCAGCGCGATCCCGTCCCACTCTCGCAGTCCGAGCGCGGTCAGCGCCTCCGGGTGTAACCGCACCACACCGCGCCGGGCGTCGGCCGCGGAAGGATTCAGTCGAGCAGTGAGCGCAAGTTCTGCCACTGTGCCATTCTGCCGCGCGATGCGGCGGTCGGTCACCGGACCGCGGTATCCGATACGACGTCTGCGGCTATCGGGCGGGAGCGTCTACCGCTCGGCTACTTCTTCACGATTCCGGCGGCTACGGCGACCGACGTGTCCGCCACGCTCGGCGACAGGCAGACCAGCTTGGCGGTGCCGAGGGCGACGTTCGGGCTGCCCTCGAACGGACCGCCCGGGTTCTCCGCGAGGATCTGCTCGATCAGCGTCTTCTCGCCCTCGGTGTCCAGCTTCTTGAACTCGCCGCAGGTGGTGCTCGACGCGGGGCCGAGCGAGGAATCGTCTCGCTTCGCCGTGGTGGTCGGCGTGTCCGCGTCGGTGCTCGGCGCCGCTGCCACGGGAGCACCGGTCGTGTGCGTGGCGGGGGTAGTGGTGCTGGTGCTCGACGAGTCTTTGGGCAGTCCGTTCGCGGTGGACTCGTCCTGCCCGCCGCAACCTACCAGCAGGAAACCCACCGTCCCGACGGCCAGGACGATGGCGGAAGTTCGCTTCATACCGTGCTTTCCCGGGTGGATCGATGTGCCGGAGCCTCCGGCGCGTTCGGTGCAGCGTACCGGGTCGATCCGGATCAGTGGATGTGTGCCTGCCAGTCCGCGGGAACCCGGTCGTGGGGGCCAGGGACGCCTTGATCCGCCGGGTGGCTGTGCGGCGGGGCCAACTCCGGTCCGCCACCGTACATTTCTTCGGTGTGGAAGTTGTAGTACCAGTTCTCGCCCGGCTCGAAGCTCTGGATGAACGGGTGGCCGGTGTCTTTCGCGTGCTTGGTGGCATGCTGTGCGGGCGAGGTGTCGCAACAGCCGACGTGCCCGCACTGGGCACAGCGACGCAGGTGGACCCACCAACCCCGATTCGCTTCGCATTCCAGGCAACCGGGACCGCTGGGTGGTGCCGCGGGATCGATGCCCTCGAGCTGCTCTGTCATCACTACCCTCCTGCGTTCGAGTCCGGTTCCGCCTGATTCTCCTCGGGCCGGTGCAGTGGCAGCCAGACGGTGAACCTGGTGTCGCCCGGCTCGGAGTCCACCCGGATGTCGCCGTTGTGCTTGTTCACCACGATCCGGAACGAGATGTCCAGGCCGAGCCCGGTGCCCTCGCCCATCGGCTTGGTCGTGAAGAACGGTTCGAAGATCCGGCTGCGGTCCTCCGGCGGGATGCCCGGCCCCGTGTCGCCGATCTCCACGACGGCGCAGTCCTTCTCGTGCCTGGTGCGGATGGTCAACGTGCCGTTTCCATTCATCGCGTACACCGCGTTGTCGATCAGATTGGTCCACACCTGGTTCAGTTCGGCCGCGTAGCAGGGCACTTGCGGCAGCGTCCGGTCGTACTCCTTGACCACCTGTACCTCGTCGCCGATCTTGCGGCTGAGCATGACCAGCGTGCTGTCCAGCAGCTCGTGGATGTCGACCACTTGGAACGGTGCCCGGTCCATCTGCGAATATTGCTTTGCCGCGTTGACCAGCGAGGAGATGCGCGTGGTCGAGTCGGCGATCTCATTCATCAGCAGCTCGGTCTCGATGGTGTAGTTCAGCCAGCGGATCGCGCCCTGGAAGACCTGTTCCGGAGCGCCCTCCAGAGTGGCCGCCACGCGCTCGAGCCAGTCCGCGTCGAACCCGGCCTGCACGAAGTTCGGCGCGAGATTCCAGCCATCGAGGATGCCGTGGTCCTCGAGCCATTCGCCGAGCACGTCCTCGCGGTCGGCGGCCTCCATCGGCGTGAGCTCCGGCGCCTTCGCGACCTGGGCGGCGGCCTCCTCCTGCAGACGCACGAGGGCGCCGAGGGAATCCGGATCGAACTTGCCGTCGGCCATCATCGCCAGCTTGTGCCGCATCCCCGCGACCCGCTCGCGCAGACCCGAGGTGGCGCGCACCGCGGCGGCGGCCGGGTTGTTCAGTTCGTGGGTGAGGCCCGCCGAGAGTGAACCGAGTGCGAGCAGCCGTTCGCGCTCGCCGATGCGCGCGTTGGTGTTGCGGCTACCGAAGAACACGCCCTCCAGCAGGTGCACCGCCATCGGGAACCACTCGCGCATCATCCGGGCGAAGATCTCCGCGTCGAGCACGTAGAACCGTGACGGCCTCGTCACATGCATCGAGCCGTTGTACTTCTGCTCGACCTTGTCGCCGATGTAGGACATCCAGGCGCCGGCGTAGGCGCCGTGGTGCTCGGTGCGGACCAGCTCGATCTCGGCGCCGCCGGACTGTTTGGTGAGCACCACCTCGCCGTCCATCAGCACGTAGAAGCAGGTGGCTGGTTCGCCTTCGCGGAAAACCAGTCCTGGCTCGATTGTTTCGATCCGGCCGTCGGCGCACAGCCATTCCAACTGCTCGTCGGTGAGCTTCTCGAACAGGAACAGGGCGCGTAGTTCAGCGGGGTCGCAGACAACTCGGCTGCTGCGATCCGCGGTCTGATTCGAAGTCATTGGCAGTCTCCTGATCACGCGAGGTACCGGTGCACGAGCATGACGGCCATCGCGCCTTCGCCGACCGCGGAGGCGACGCGCTTGGCCGATTCGGCGTGCACGTCGCCTGCCACGAACACGCCGGGCACGCTCGTTTCCAGATGGTGGGGCGGACGGGGCAATTCCCAGCCGGCCGGGCGCCCGCCGTCGACGAGCAGGTCCGGGCCCGCGAGCACGTAGCCCGCGTTGTCGCGCGTGACCACACCCTCGAGCCAATCGGTCTGCGGTGCGGCGCCGATGAACAGGAACAGCCGCTCCGCCTCGGCCTTCTCCTCCGCGCCGGTCTTCTTGTTACGCAGCACGATCAGCTGTAGATGGTCGTCTCCGTCGGCGGCGGTCACTTCGGTGTCGGTATGTACCGCGATATTCGGTATCTGCGCGATCTGCTGGACCAAGTAATGCGACATGGACTGCTCCAGCGAGTCTGCCCGGACGACCAGGTGTACGGTGCGCGCTTTGCGGGAAAGGAACACCGCTGCCTGGCCCGCCGAATTCGCGCCGCCAACGATGTAGACCTCGTGGCCGGCGCACTCGGAGGCCTCGGTCATCGCCGAGCCGTAGTAGACGCCGCGTCCGGTGAAGTCGTCGACGCCTGGCGCCGGGTGGCGGCGGTAGTCCACACCGGTAGCGATGATCACGGTATGCGCGCACAGCCTGCCGCCGTCGGCGAAGCGCACGGTGCGCGCGGACCCGTTCACCTCGAGCCCGACCACCTCGCGGGTGGTGATCACCTCGGCGCCGAACTTCGCGGCCTGGCGGCGCGCCCGGTCGGCCAGCTGCGCTCCGGACAGGCCGTCGGGGAAGCCGAGGTAATTCTCGATGCGCGAGCTCTGTCCGGCCTGGCCGCCGGTCGCGGTCCGCTCGACAAGCACGGTGCGCAGGCCCTCGGACGCGCCGTACACCGCGGCGCCCAGACCGGCGGGGCCGCCGCCGACCACGATCAGGTCGTAGAACTCGCCCGCGGGATTGACGGTGAGACCGACGTTCTCGGCCAGCTCGCCGTCAGTGGGTTGCACCAGCGTCTCGCCCGCCGCGGTGATCACCACCGGACAGCGCTCGGGATCGGCTCCTGCCGCCTCCAGCAGCCGCGCGCCCTCGGGCTCGTCGGCCAGGTACCAGCGGTAGGGCAGCTGATTGCGGGCCAGGAACTCGCGCACCTGCGACGAGCGCGGCGACCAACGGTTGCCGACCACCTTGGTCTCGGTCACCGGCCGGTGCTCGCTGCTACGCCAGGCGTCCAGCAGGCCGTCCAGTACGGGGTAGAGCTTCTCCTCCGGCGGGTCCCACGGCTTGAGCAGGTAATGGTCCAGGTCGACCACGTTGATCGCGTCGATCGCCGCGTTGGTGTCGGCGTAAGCGGTCAGCAATACGCGGCGCGCGTACGGGTGCAGGTCCATTGCCTGCTCCAAGAATTCGATGCCGTCCATGCCCGGCATCCGATAGTCGGCGATCAATACCGCGACCGGTTGACCGCGCAGTTTCATCTCCCGAAGCGCGTCGAGCGCCTGCGCGCCCGATTCCGCGCGCAGAATCCGGTAGTCGGCGCCGTAACGGCGTCGCAGATCGCGTACGACCGCCCGGGAAACGCCTGGATCGTCATCGACGCTCAGGATGGCCGGTTTCGGAGTAGCGGCAGAAGTCACCTGACGAGTATGGAGCCTCGGCACGCGGTCTGTCGTGGTCGTTCGCTGAGGGCTCAGAATCGGCGGTGCAGGACGAGATCGAGTTCGGTCGGAGTGAGCAGCCGCTCCAGTAATTCTTCCTTGGCGGCCGTCCGAGTGCTGCGGAGCGAAGAGGACGTGCCTCGGGCGATGTGCCCGTCCTCGGGTTCGATAGCGGGAAGCAGCGGAACCGGGTCCGCATGCCGACGATGTAAGAGGGAGCGCAGTTTCACGGCCGATTCACCTCACGTTGGGACGCCGAAAAGTCGGAGGCAGTGTCTGATGCTTCATCTATCCGCAAGTGTGCGCCGACCATTACATCGCGGTGCGCAACGAGCAGAAATGTGATGCAACTGTCTTCGCGATCAAGAAGTAACTGTCGCCCGATTAAAGTGTGTGTGACTCGTCGAACGCGGTCGGACGGATATCCGTCGGTCCGTCGCATGTATCCCGGAGGCAGTGTTGCCGAAGAATCTCGAAGCCACTATCGAAATCTCCGCGCCGCCGGAGCGAGTGTGGGCGGTGGTCTCCGACCTCAGGCGGATGTCCGAGTTCAGTCCGCAGTGCGTCCGCATGGTGGCGCTCGGCGCACCCAAGGTAGGCACCTGGACGATCAACCTGAATCGAGACGGCAAGAAGTATTGGCCGACCACCGCCCGTATCGTCCGCTACGAGCCGAGCCAGGCGTTCGCGTTCCGGATCAACGAGAACCGCAGCGTCTGGAGCTACACACTGGAGCGGACCGAGACCGGCACCCTGCTGATCGAGCGGCGGGATGTGCCCAACGGCACCACCTGGTTCTCCCGCCGCGCGATCAAGGCGGCGCTCGGTGGCGAACACCCCTTCGAGGAGGCGCTGGTGCGCGGCATGAACGAGACGCTCGGCAAGATCAAGAATGCCGTCGAAGCCCGCGCGTAGCCACACCTGCGAAATAGCAATGCAAGGGCACGCGCCTCCGCCGACACGAAGGCGCGTGCGCGCGGTATGTGGTGCTGAGCCCTACTGCCAGTTCGGCAGGATCACGACCTGCGCCGCGTAGGACAGACCCGCCCCGAACGCGATGAGCAGCGCCCGGTCGCCCGGCTTCGACTCGCCCTTGCGCAGCAGCGCCTCCATAGCGAGCGGAATCGAGGCGGCCGAGGTGTTGCCCGCCTCCTCGATGTCGTTGGCCAGTGCGCAGTCCTTGGGTAGCTTCAGCACCCTTGCCATGATCTCGATGATGCGGCCGTTGGCCTGGTGCGGGATCATCGCGTCCAAGTCTTCGGTGGACAGTCCGGCGCGGTCGATCGCGTCGCGGCACACCTTCTCCAGCGAGTGCGCGGCCCAACGGAACACCGCCGTGCCCTCCATGGTCAGGTAAGGCCGCACCGCGTCGAGGCCCTTTTCATCGATCTCGTGGAAGTACTCCATCCAGTCCTTGTCCTGCCGGATCGCGTGGTGCTGGGTGCCGTCCGAGCCCCACACGGTCGGGCCGATGCCCTGCTCATCGGAGGGGCCGACGATCACCGCGCCCGCGCCGTCGGCGAAGAGGAAGGCGGTGGAACGGTCGGCCGGGTTGATCGTGTTCGTCAGTTTCTCCACGCCGACCACCAGCACATGCGCGGCGGTCCCGGCCCGGACCAGATCCGAGGCGAGCGCGAGCGAGTGGCAGAAGCCCGCGCATCCCGCCGAGATGTCGAAGGCCGCGGCGCCGTTCATGCCGAGCTCGGTCGCGATCTGCGGGGCGGCGGCCGGCGTCAGCAAGAGATGCGTCGACGTAGCAACGATCACGCAATCGACTTGGTCGACCGCGATGCCCGACGATTCCAGCGCTCCGCGGGCAGCCGCGACGCTCATACTGTGCAGCGTCTCCGATTCGTCGGCGAAGCGGCGGGTTTTAATCCCCGACCTGGTCCGAATCCACTCGTCGCTCGAGTCGATCGGACCAGCCACCTCGTCGTTGGTGACTACTCGAGCAGGGCGGTATACGCCGAGCCCGAGGATCGCCGTGTGCGCTGCCCCGGTGGTCTGGGCGATTCGAGCAGCCATCTGCGTCTCCTATGTACCTGCGGCGGCGCCGCCGGGTTGTCCCCGAAGCATCGAAATCGGTCCCTCATCAGCCATGGCCTGCGCGGGCGTAGACATGAGGACTCCTCATATTAGCCCGATAGTCGCTCACATGGCGCGCGTATTCTCACAATCGGCGGGTATCCCCTCGAAAGCACGTCGATGCACTTGCGGCGTGGACCCAACTAGTGATTCGAGGACACCATGCTCGGACTCGGGATAATCGGATGGATCATCATCGGCGGTCTTGCCGGATGGATAGCCAGCAAGCTCATGAAGACGGACGCCCAGCAGGGCATCCTCCTCAACATCCTTGTCGGTGTCGTCGGTGGCCTACTCGGCGGGTTCCTCCTGAAGGTGCTGGGCGTCGACGTCGAGGGCGCCGGCCTCTGGTTCAGCTTCTTCACCTGCCTCGGCGGCGCGGTGATTCTGTTGTTCCTGGTGAAGCTGGTGACCGGGCGTAGAGTCAGGTCCTGAGGGCCGGTGCCACAGGTTCCTTTCCCGTAAGGTGTGAACGCTTGCGCCGGTCCTATCGTTGAGGGCGCAACCTGTCTGCATCGAGCACGAAAGAGGAGCCTGTGGCCCGCCGTCCCACCCCGCCCGGCACGCCTGAACACACCGGGGTCGGCCACGTCGCCGACCTGGTCCGCAACGCGATTCCCCCCTTGCATCCCGCCGGGCTTCCGTTCGTCGCCGTCCCGCTCGCCGTCGCCGTCGCCGGCGGCAGACGCAAGTGGGTGCGTCGGACGGGACTGCTGGCCGCGGCGGCCTGTGCGACGTTCTTCCGGCATCCGAACCGGGTGCCGCCGAATCGCGTCGGTGTCGTGGTCGCCCCCGCTGACGGTGAGATAGCCCTCGTCGACACCGCCGCTCCGCCCGCGGAGTTGGGCCTCGGCGACCAGCCGTTGCCCAGGGTCAGCATTTTCCTCTCCGTGCTGGACGTGCACGTGCAGCGCACACCGGTCTCCGGCATCGTGCGCACGGTGCTGCATCAGCCCGGCCAGTTCCGCTCGGCAGACCTGCCCGAGGCCAGTTCGGTGAACGAGCGCAACAGCATGGTGCTGGAAACGTCCGGCGGACAGCAGGTCGTCGTCGTGCAGATAGCCGGGCTGCTGGCCCGCCGGATCGTCTGCGACGCCCAGGTCGGCGACGTGCTCACAATCGGCGACACCTACGGTCTGATCCGCTTCGGCTCCCGGGTCGACACATACTTCCCGCCGGGCACCGAGCTGCTCGTCGAGCCAGGCCAGCGCACCATCGGCGGCGAGACTGTGCTCGCCGTGCTCGCGTCAACCGAGTCGTGATGGAAGCCGCGGTACCCACACAGCGGCGGCGTCGGCGCAGGACGATCCGGCTGCTGCCGAGCATCGTGACAATCCTCGCGCTGTGTGCGGGACTATCGGCGGTGAAGTTCGGCCTCGACGGCAAGCTCGACATCGCGCTGGCGATGATCGGCGCCGCGGCCGTACTGGACACCCTCGACGGCCGCCTGGCCAGGATGCTCGACGCCACCACCAAGATGGGCGCCGAGCTCGATTCGCTGTCGGATGCTATTTCCTTCGGCGTCGCCCCAGCGCTCGTGCTCTACGTGACGCTGCTCAACAGCAACAGCGCGGGGTGGATCGTCTCGCTGCTGTTCGCGGTCAGCATCGTGCTGCGTCTGGCCCGATTCAACACTCTGATGGACGACGACACCAGGCCGGAGTGGGCGCGGGAGTACTTCGTCGGCGTGCCCGCTCCGGCGGGCGCGCTGATCGCCATGGTGCCGGTGGCGCTGTTCGTGCAGTTCGGCGACGGCTGGTGGGTCGGCTACTACGAGGTCGCGGCGTGGACGGTTTTCGCGGCGGCGTTGTGCGTCAGCACGATTCCGACGCTGGCCATGAAGTCGGTGTCGGTGGCGCCGCAGGCGGCGGCCGGGTTGCTGGTGCTGGTCGCGCTGGCCGCGGCGGCACTGATCACCTACCCGATAGTGCTGCTGCTCGTCCTGGTCGCGTTGTATCTGGGGCATATTCCGTTCGCCTGGCATTCCCAGCGGTGGGTGGCCGCGCGGCCGGAGACCTGGCAGCACAAGCCCGCCGAGCGGCGTGCCCAGCGCCGCGCCAACCGGCGGCTACCCGCGATCCGGCGTCCGGCGATCCGCGGTTCGTCTGCGCGCTTACGGTTGCGCCGTCCGGGCGGCAAGCAGCGCCAAGAGGGGAATCCGCCGCCGGGCGCGGGCATTTCTTAAGGCGCCGGTGCGACACCCTGCCGTGCAGGAGATCGGTTCTTCGTAGATCTCGGGGGGGGGGTGCGTTCCTCGGTATCCCGAGATCGGAGCGGGTCGAGCGGGTGCTCATGAGGCCGGGGGTGGAGCGGTACGGTCGTATCCGGCGTTCGGGCGCGAAAGTAGGTGACGATGGAGTCGGATGGGCTGCGTGAATTCGTAGAGCATCGACCTCGGCTGTTCGCGCTCGCCTACCGGATGCTCGGCTCGGCGAGCGAAGCCGAAGACGCGGTGCAGGAAACGTATCTGCGCTGGGATGCCACCGATCGCGCCCAGATCCGTTCCGCCGAAGCGTGGTTGACCACCGTGCTGGTGAACCTCTGCCGTAGCTGGCTGGCTTCGGCGCGAGCGCGGCGGGAGCGTTATGTGGGTCCCTGGCTACCGGAGCCGGTGTCCACCGCGCGCGGTGAGCTCGGTCCGTTGGAGACCATCGAAGAGCGCGAACTGGTTTCGCTCGCGCTGCTGACCGCGCTGGAACGGCTGACCCCGGTCGAGCGCGCCGTCTTCGTGCTGCGTGAGGCGTTCGGGTACGCGCACCGCGAGATCGCCGACATGCTCGACGTGACCGAGGCCAATTCGCAACAGATCTTCCGTCGAGCCGGGCAGCATGTGCGAGAAGGCCGGGCCCGCTTCGGCATTCCGGCCGAACAGGCCCGCGAACTGATCGAACGATTCCTGAAGGCGGCGCGCAACGGCGACATCGAGTCGCTGGAACAGTTGCTCGCCGCCGATGTGAGCGCGACCGCCGACGGTGGCGGTGTGGTCAAGGCCGCCCGGCGGCAAGTGCACGGCTCGAAGCATGTGGCGCGCTACCTTGCGGGACTGCTGCGCCTGGAGGTGCCGGGCCTGGAGCTGCTTGTCGAGGAGGTCAACGGCGCGCCTGCCGTAATCGCGCGGGCGAGCGGCGCTCCGCTACTGGTCGTCGGGATCGATGTCGCCGACAGCGCGATCGCGGCCCTGCGGTTGATCGCCAATCCAGAGAAGCTGGCCTACTTTGCCAGGTCGAATGGTTCGGACGGGACGATCGGCGCGTTGCAAGGCCGCCGTCGCCGCTCACTGTGACGCGCTTCACGGCCTTGGTCTGTCAGGAATTGCGGGCCTGTCCGGTCTGAAGGATGTCGGCCGTTCGAAAGGAGCCACATTATGACCGGACAGCATCGGATCGTCGTTCTGGGCGCGGGGTACGCGGGACTGGCGGCGGCCCGCAGGCTCGCGGGCACGGCGCGGGACGCGCAGATCACCGTGGTGGACGCCCGAGCGACGTTCGTCGAGCGGGTGCGGCTGCACCAGCAGGCGGCCGGTCAGCGCATTTCGGCGTGGGATCTACGGGAACTGCTGGAATGCAAGAAGATTCGCTTTGTGCACGCCTGCGCGACGGAGCTCGATACGGCGGGAAGGCGGGTGCTTTTCGACGCGGAGCCTGCCCTCGACTACGACATCCTGGTGTATGCCCTCGGCAGCATCGCGGATCCGGAGAGCGTGCCCGGTGTGGCCGAACACGCCTATTCCGTTGCGACACCGGAGGATACGCGCCGGATTGCCCTCTCGCGTGGTCCGGTGGCGGTAGTCGGCGCGGGGTCGACCGGGATCGAGCTCGCCGCGGAACTCGGGGAATCGTATCCGGACCTACCGGTCCTGCTGCTCGGGTCGGAGGAGCCCGGTGCGTGGCTGTCGCCGCGGGCGCGGGCGCACATCCGACGGACGCTCGAGCGTCTCGGGGTGCGGATCCGTTCGGACGCCAAGGTGATCGAGGTGACGGCTGACGGTGTTCGGCTGGCCGACGGCTCGCTGGTCGAGGCCGCCGCGACCGTGTGGACCACGGGTTTCCGCGTGCCCGAGCTGGCTGCGCGTTCGGGTCTCGCGGTGGATGCCGAGGGTCGGGTGCGGACCGATGGCACCCTCCGCTCGGTGTCGCATCCGGAGATCTACGCCGCGGGCGACGCTGCCGTGGTCGCCGGCCCGGGCGGGCGCGAGCTGCGAATGGCCTGTGCCACCGCACTGCCGACCGGCAAGTACGCGGCCGATGCCGCCGTCGCGCGGCTGCGCGGGGTCGAGCCGCGACCATTGCGCTTCCGGTACCTGGTGCAGTGCCTGAGCCTGGGGCGTCGGGACGCGCTGCTCCAGTTCCTGCATGCGGATGATTCGCCGCGTCGAACTGTGCTGACCGGGCGGACCGCGGCTTGGGTAAAGGAGGGGATCGTGCGCGGCGCCGCGCACGCCGCGCGCCCATGAGGCTCCGGTCGTCAACCTATGGTTGACGACGGGATGTCGTCAACCTATGGTTGACGTATGACATCTCAGTTCCGCCTCGACGATCTGATCGAGGGCATCAAGAAAGCCCGTCCCGACAACGCGCTCGAGCAGCTTTCCGACGCGGTGGTCGTGGCGAACCACCTCGGCGAAGTGGCCGATCACCTGATCGGCCACTTCGTGGACCAAGCTCGTCGCTCCGGGGCATCGTGGACCGATATCGGCGTCAGCATGGGTGTCAGCAAGCAAGCCGCGCAGAAGCGGTTTGTGCCCAAGGCGCCCGACCCGGCCGACGCCTCGGCAATGGACCCGAACGCGGGCTTCGCACGGTTCACCCCCCGGGCGCGCGCGGTCGTCATGGCCGCGCAGGAGGCCGCGCGCGCCGCGGGCAACCCGGAGATCACCGTCGGGCACCTGGTGCTCGGCTTGCTCACCGAACCGGACAGTCTCGCGGTGCACGAGATCATCGCCAACGGCGTCGAGCTGGACGCGGTCGCCGCCGCTGCCACCGCGTCCCTGCCGGCGAGCGAGGACACGGTTCCCGCCCTGATCCCGTTCGGCCCGGAGGCCAAGAAGGTGCTCGAGCTCACCTTCCGCGAGGCGCTTCGCCTGGTGCACAACTACATCGGCACCGAGCACATCCTGCTCGCCCTGCTCGAACAGGAGAACGGCTCCGGTCTGCTCAGCGATCTCGGCATCGAGAAGGCGAAGACCGAAGCGCACCTGGTCGAATTGATCGCGTCGATCGTGCCCGGGAAATCCTGATTCCGCGATATTCGTCGGGACGCTCCAGAGCGGATGTCAAACCCGACCGCGCAGGCCTCCGCCCCACCGCGGCCAGCGGGCCTGGGGTTTCGGCTCTGATACCAGCGGGTCGCGGTGGATGTCGGTGACGTACAGGGGTAGGTGGGGATCCAGCCTCGTGAGCAGTTCGAGGGCTCGGCCGCCCTGCGCCGCGTGGTATTCCGGCATGGTCAGGCCGACGATCTGGAGGAATCGGACGCGGCCGTGCGGGGTGTCGATGCGGCCGAGTTCCGGGTCGACCGCGAAGCAGACGGCATGGATCGTGCACTCCGCGCGGCCGGTCGCGATCGGCCCGTTCGCCTTGATCGTGTGTCCAGGCTCGAACCACTTACCGGACTGGAACACGTAGCGGGCCAGGTTCTGCAGGAAGTTCGTCGGCCACACCGGCGGCTCCGTCTCGTCTGTCTTCCGGACCAGGCGAAAGGTGAATTCGAAGCCCCAGCCGGACTCCTCCGGGTTGTCCCACTCCTTTTCGTACAGTTCGGTCATTCCGTAGCAGACGTAGTGCCAGTGCGGCACCGGCTCGGTGCGGGAGTACGCGCTGATCCCGTCGAGCGGGTCGGGTCCGCCGAGGGACCACGGGTGGTCGGGCGCCCAGTGGAAAGGCTCGATATCGCCGTACAACGGCCGCAACGCGCCGTCGACGGCATCCCAGCCGGGTTTTTCACTCACCCCGCCACCATAGGCATGCGCCGCGTGCCCGCATCCAGGGCGTCGGAATGCGTTGCCGGGTCAAGCCTCCGGAACATTGCGCGCCAGCTCGTCCAGCCAGGCCGCCGCCGACGCGTCGCTCGGGGCGCGCCAGTCGCCGCGCGGCGAGAGCGATCCGCCGGAGCCGACCTTCGGCGCGTTCGGCAGCGTCGAGCGCTTGAACTGGCTGGTCTGCACGAAGCGGCGCAGGAATTCGGCCAGCCAGTGCTTGATCGTGGCCAGGTCGTAGGCATTGCGCTGGTTGACGGGCACGAGGTCGGGCCAGCGTCCGCGGTGCGGGTCGGACCAGGCGTGCCTGGCCAGGTAGGCGATGCGGCTCGGCAGATAGCCGAAGCGCAGCAGGTAGTACAGGTGGAAGTCCTGCAACTCGTACGGGCCGACCGTGGCTTCCGAACTCTGGCTCGGTGCGGAGGAGTCGGTGTGCGGAATCAGCTCGGGCGAGATCTCGGTCCGCAGCACCGAAGAGAGCACCTCGCCCGCTTCGGGGCCGAACTGCGCGGTGTCCACCGCCCAGGCGATCAGATATTTGATCAAAGTCTTCGGTACCGAGGCGTTGACGCTGTAGTGCGCCATGTGGTCACCGACACCGAAGGTGCACCAGCCCAGCGCCAGTTCGCTCAGGTCACCGGTGCCGACCACGAGCGCACCATGCTGGTTGGCCAGCCGGAACAAGTGCGAAGTCCGCTCGCCGGCCTGCACGTTCTCGTAGGTGATGTCGTACTGCGCCGCGCCGTCGGCCGCCGGGTGGCCCAGGTCGCGGAGCATCACGGTGGCCGAAGGGCGAATATCGATCTCCCTCGCCGTCACGCCGAGCGCGGCCATCAGGCGGTGCGCATCGGTCCTGGTTCTGGTGCTCGTCGCGAATCCGGGCATGGTGTAGGCGAGCACGTTCGCCCGCGGCAGGCCGAGCCGGTCCATCGTCTTCGCCGCCACGATCAGCGCCTGAGTGGAATCCAACCCGCCCGACACCCCGATCACCACGCACTGTGATCCGGTGGCGCGCAGACGCGTGCTCAAACCCTCCACCTGGATGTGGTGCACCTCGGCGCAGCGTTCGTTGCGCAACGCCGGATCAGCGGGGACATAGGGGAAGCGCTCGATATCGCGTTCCAGCGCGACCGGTCTGTCGGGGACCGGCAACTCCACCTCGACGTGTCGCAGCGCGACCAGCCGTTCCCGGTGGTCGTGCACGTTGTCGGCGAAGCTGGTGGTGCGCAGCCGATCCGCCGCGAGGCGCTGGAGATCGAGGTCGGCGGTGACCAGCTGCGGGTGATCGGAGAACCGCTCGCCTTCGGCTAGTAGGTCGCCGTTCTCGCAGACCAGCGCTTGTCCGTCCCAGGCGAGGTCCGTGGTCGACTCGCCGTGTCCGGCGGCCGAGTACAGGTACGCCGCGAGATAGCGCGCCGAATGCGAGGTGCACAGTGCCCGCCGGTAGTCCGCCTTTCCGATCACGATATTGCTCGCGGACAGGTTGACCAGCACCGTCGCGCCCGCCAGCGCGGCGAACCCACTGGGCGGCAGCGGAACCCAACCGTCTTCGCAGATCTCCAGGTGGAACACGAACCCGTCCAGATTGCTCGCACGGAACAGCAGATCAGATCCGAACGGTGCCCGCTGCCCGGCGATCGTGATGTGGTCCTCCAGCGTCTCCCGCGCCGCCGCGAACTGCCGCTTCTCGTAGAACTCCCGATAGTTCGGCAGGTAGCTCTTCGGCGCCACTCCGAGCACGACCCCGCGGCAGATCGCGATCGCGCAGTTGAACAACCGGCCCTGCGCCCGCACAGGCGCTCCGACCACGAGCACCGTGTCGATCTCCGTGCTCGCCGCGACGACCCGCGCGAGCGCCGCCTCGACCGCCGCGTCCAGCGCGTCCTGATGGAACAGGTCGTCAGCGGTATACGAGGACAAGCCCAGTTCGGGAAAAACCGTCAGTACCACTCCGGCCGCCGCCGCCCGCGCCGCCAGCTCCAGCGTCTGCTCGGCGTTGTAGCTCGGATCCGCCACCCGGACCCGGGGCACGGCTACCGCCACCCGCGCGAACCCGTGTCGGTACAGCGAATCGAAGGGCACCTCGGCCACCACATCCCCCTTCGGGATCGACGCGAACCTGATCGTGGTCCATCCGGAATCTACGCCGGGTCGGGTACGTCGGCACGGCACCGCGGGCGCCTCTCTCGCCTTGACAACGCTGTGACTTGCGATTTTGTCGAAGCATCCGGCTCTGGCGCGAGGGGTCGGATCGTCCGAACCGGGCGGGGGGACCACTGGCGGCTAAGCTATAGCAATGGCGGATGACACCGATTCCGACCTAATCGCGGGGGAGCGGCGCGCTGATCTCCTGCGTGCGCTGTCTTATGTGTCCACCGAGTCCCAGCCGGACGGCAGCTACATCGTGAACGGGGACCTCCCTCCAGACGTGGCGCCGCCGTTTATTCGCGCCATCATGCGGGTGGAGGCGGAGCTCCTGCTGCACGACGCCGAACTCGTCACCGTGGAGGGCGGCGAGCCCCGCACCCCGGAGGAGCGGCGCACCGACGCGTTCGTCGCCTTGGTACTCCGTGTGGACGACCGTCCCTAGACCGCTGCCGCGGCGGCGGGTGACCTTGCACTCGCCACCCTCGAGTGCTAAAAAGGGCTTTGGCACTCTCTACCTGTGAGTGCCAGGTCGGGACGGTGAGACCGGGTTCCATCGACACCCTCGGTCGTCCGTCGCGGGCACCGAACCTGGCCAGCGTAAATAGGGCGATCCAACCTGCGGTCGCTCTGTGTGTCAGCCCCATATACATGTGGAGGATCTCAACGCAATGGCCAAGACAATTGCGTACGACGAAGAGGCCCGTCGCGGCCTCGAGCGGGGTCTGAACGCCCTCGCCGACGCGGTCAAGGTGACGCTGGGGCCGAAGGGTCGCAACGTTGTCCTGGAGAAGAAGTGGGGCGCCCCCACGATCACCAACGATGGTGTGTCCATCGCCAAGGAGATCGAGCTGGAGGACCCGTACGAGAAGATCGGCGCCGAGCTGGTCAAGGAAGTCGCCAAGAAGACGGATGACGTCGCGGGCGACGGCACCACCACCGCCACCGTGCTCGCCCAGGCGCTGGTGCGCGAGGGCCTGCGCAACGTCGCGGCCGGCGCCAACCCTCTCGGCCTGAAGCGAGGCATCGAGAAGGCCGTCGAGGCCGTCACCGCCAAGCTGCTCGACACCGCCAAGGAGATCGACACCAAGGAGCAGATCGCTGCTACCGCGGGCATCTCGGCGGGCGACTCGTCCATCGGTGAGCTGATCGCCGAGGCCATGGACAAGGTCGGCAAGGAAGGCGTCATCACTGTCGAGGAGAGCAACACCTTCGGCCTCCAGCTGGAGCTGACCGAGGGTATGCGCTTCGACAAGGGCTACATCTCGGGCTACTTCGTCACCGACCCGGAGCGTCAGGAAGCGGTCCTCGAGGACCCGTACATCCTGCTGGTCGGCTCGAAGATCTCGACTGTCAAGGACCTGCTGCCGCTGCTGGAGAAGGTCATCCAGGCGGGCAAGCCGCTGTTGATCATCGCCGAGGACGTCGAGGGCGAGGCCCTGTCCACCCTGGTGGTCAACAAGATCCGCGGCACCTTCAAGTCTGTCGCCGTCAAGGCGCCCGGCTTCGGTGACCGCCGCAAGGCGCAGCTCGCCGACATCGCCATCCTGACCGGTGGCGAGGTCATCAGCGAAGAGGTCGGCCTCTCGCTGGAGACCGCGGGCGTCGAGCTGCTCGGCCAGGCGCGCAAGGTCGTCGTCACCAAGGACGAGACCACCATCGTCGAGGGCGCGGGCGACGCGGAGGCCATCAAGGGCCGGGTTGCGCAGATCCGTTCCGAGATCGAGAACTCGGACTCGGACTACGACCGGGAGAAGCTGCAGGAGCGTCTGGCCAAGCTGGCCGGCGGTGTCGCGGTGATCAAGGCGGGCGCGGCGACCGAGGTGGAGCTCAAGGAGCGCAAGCACCGCATCGAGGACGCCGTCCGCAACGCGAAGGCCGCCGTCGAGGAGGGCATCGTCGCCGGTGGTGGCGTGGCCCTGCTGCAGTCGGCTCCGGCGCTGGACGAGTTGAAGCTCACTGGTGACGAGGCCACCGGCGCCAACATCGTGCGTGTCGCGCTGTCGGCTCCGCTGAAGCAGATCGCCTTCAACGCGGGCCTCGAGCCCGGCGTCGTCGCCGAGAAGGTCTCGAACCTCCCGGCGGGCCATGGCCTGAACGCCGACTCGGGCGAGTACGAGGACCTGCTGGCCGCCGGCGTTGCCGACCCGGTCAAGGTCACCCGTTCGGCCTTGCAGAACGCGGCCTCCATCGCGGCCCTGTTCCTGACCACCGAGGCCGTTGTCGCCGACAAGCCGGAGAAGTCCGCCGCCCCCGCGGCCGACCCGACCGGCGGCATGGGCGGCATGGACTTCTGAGTCCTGCCACTGCGTAACACCTCTCGAACCGGAAGCCGGTCCACCTACGGGTGGGCCGGCTTCCGGCATTTCGGGGATGCCTGGTTGGTCAGATTCCGTCGATGGTGACGACCGCGAAGGGTGTCGTCGGGCTGCCCGGGCCCAGGGGACCGCCCTTGTCGAACTGGGAGGAGACGATGAGCGTCCGGTCGCCGTTTCTGGCCAACGTGGTGGGGAGGCCGAGGGATTCGTCGGTGACTCGGCGATCCTGAGTGGCGGTGGCGCCATCGTCGGAGACGGTCCAGCGGGCGATGGTGTCGATCGTGTTCTGGGCCACCCACAGCGTGTCGTCCCGCAGTTCCAGTCCGTCGCCCCTGGCGAAATCTCCGCCGCGCGCGGTCACCTTGGTGATCGGATTCGCCGCTGGTGTCAGCGCGATGCGGTACAGATCACCGCCTGTCATATCGACCGTCAGCAGGTATCTGCCCGCCGGGTCGGCGACGATGCCGTTCAGGGTGCAGCCGCCCGGATCGCTCGGCTCGAGGACGGTGCGCAGGTCGAATTGCGGTGTCAGCTCGCCATGTCCGCCCTGTGTGGCGGCGGTCAGCTGGTCGGGGGTAACGCGATAGACGACCGGCCGTGCGCTGTCGGTCAGGTACGCCGTGCCGTCCGGTGTGATGGCGAGGTCATTCACGAAATGCGGGTCCGTGCCGGGCACGGTGAAGTCCGCAAGCAGCGCACGGGTCACGATGTCGTACACCGCGACTCCCGTGGTCGAGTCGGTCACCCACAGCCTGCCTTGCCGGTCGACTTTCAAGCCGTTGGCGGTTTTGTGGCCGTTGGCGCCTTCCGGCAGGAAGACTTCGGCCTGGCGAGCGTCCCGCGTGGCTCGATAGACGGCACCGGTGGTGTAGGAGCCCACATAGGTGTCTCCCGTGCGTGAATCTACCGCGATGCCTTCCGGGTAGGCGCGATCGCCGGGAAGTTCATAGGCGGTGTGGACGGCGGTGGCGGGTGTGTCGGTCGAGCCGCAGGCGGCAAGGGCGGTGCAGGTGACCGCGGCAGCCAGGGCCGACATGAGGTGGTGCGGCATTGCGAGAGACATCGGGTCTACCTCTTCGAGGGCAGTTGAATATAGTCACATTGAAGTGTGTGTTCGAAGATAGATTAGAACTCTAATTATCGTCAACCTTCTAATCATATGACGTGCAGATATCATGCGGATATGACGTCCATGCCCGCCGCCGAACGCATTGGCTCGTACCTCAAGCGCGCCGAGCAGTCCCTGAACACGGCAAAGAACGCCGCGTTGAAACCGGCGGGCGTCACCGTCTCGCAGTACGCAGCGCTGCTGTACCTCAGCGAGAACCCCGGCATCTCGGCCGCCGCCCTCGCGCGGCTCTGCGGGGTGACCCCGCCCACCATGAACACCGTCCTGGGCAATCTGCAGGACCGCGGCCTCATCGAACGCACCCCGCACGCATGGCACAAGAACGTCCTGGAGACAGCGCTGACCGAGAAGGGAGCGACCGTAATGCGGGACGCGGACGCCCGCGCCATCCGCGTCGAACGCGCCCTGGCCACGGAATTCACCGCAGCCGAACAGGCAAGCCTGCAAGACCTACTCACCCGCTGCGCCGACAAACTCGACTCCATCCGCCCCGACCCGGTCGCATAATGGGCGCAGCCGGACCACGTCCGGCAGCCCGCGCAGGGCCGAGTGAAGGCTCGAGGCAGCCGCTTCCGCAACCGTCTGGTCGCGCTGCGCCGCGACGACCTGGATCAGCGTTTTCCCGGCCTACTGGACGCGGTTGTCACCGGCGCGCTGACCACTCGGCCGCCGAGCACGAAGGCGACGAGAAACCCTGCCGCCGTAGCCATTCCGATCCACCAGCCACCCTCGCGGTAGGCCCCCCGCGAGCAGGGCGAGCGCGGCGATCACTGCTCCCGCCCGGTGGAATGCCAGCTCGAAGAGTTCGGCGGACACCGCGGCGATCATGGTGCCCGCGCCGAAGGCCATCAGTGCGCCCAGCACCGCCTTCGGCAGCTGCCACCGCAACCCGATCGCGGCGCCGGCGACGAGCGGTGCGGCCGTCGCGAGTCCGTAGAGCAGCGCGGTCAGCATGGGATCACCCTAGGGCGCGGCAAATGCACCAGCCGCAGCATGGCGAAGACAAGGCCCCCGTCGGATCGTCGGTAATCGGCGGCACCGGCGCGGAATTCACGCATCGGGCGCTGAGTCGAGTGGCTGAGCTGATGCTGA
Organism: Nocardia sp. NBC_00881; assembly: GCF_045207455.1. Taxonomy (NCBI): domain Bacteria; kingdom Bacillati; phylum Actinomycetota; class Actinomycetes; order Mycobacteriales; family Nocardiaceae; genus Nocardia; species Nocardia sp. NBC_00881. The sequence goes on along the minus strand of NZ_CP108798.1, from coordinate 5,192,450 downwards.
ACGGCGCCCCGTCGTGGCCACGCACCGCGGACTCGCCTGGGCGACGGCCGATGGGTTGCGCATCGACGCGGGCGCCTACCTGCCCGGCCTGGAGACGGTCGGCAACGCGGCATCGAAGTGGTTGGCAAGCCTCCTGCTCCCTGCTTCCGCACCTGGGCGGAACAGATGCGGCTCGACCCGTCGGAGGTGTCGACGATCGGTGACGACCTCATTCGGATGCGCTTGTGGCACGGGCGGTCGGGCTGACCGGCGTACTGGTGCGCACCGGAAAATTTCGGGCGGAAGTGCTCGACACATCGGCCACGCACCCGACCATGTCATCGACTCGGTGGCCGCGCTGCCCGCTTTCCTTGCCGACCGGGCGAACCGACCGTAACCGGCGAACAAGACTGTGCGCCAAAAAATTCTAGATATCCCCTTTAAAATCAGCTGCAGTCGTGTAGGGTCTGAATATGGTCCGTTTCGGCAAACGTCCAGTCACACGGTCGGATTGGAGCAGTCGAAGGCTTATTTCCGTCGAGCGCGGTTGTTTACGCGCTACTGCATGGGTAGAACCAGGCGACTGATTCAACGAGGGTTCCACCGCTCGGCCAACTTTCGGCTAACTCAGGGTCGGCCGAACGTTGTAACGAAGAGCCCGATCCATGACGATAGGTTCGGGCGCTTCTGTATTGTCTGGCCCAATGTCACAGGATGCGAATACGGGTCGAATGTATGCCGGGCAACCCGTAGAGGACCGGCAGCGTCAGCGGCGTGCGCGTTTTCTGGAGTCAGGCCTGACGGTCTTCGCGCGCGACGGCTACGCCAATAGCTCGGTCGGCGCCATTTGCAAAGACGCCGGGCTCTCCTCACGGCAGTTCTATGAGGAGTTCACCGGTCGAGAGTCCTTACTCCTAGAGCTCTACGAACAGATCGACCGGGAGTCGCGCGACGCCGTGACGAAGGCGTTGGACGCGAAGTCCGACGCGAGCGCGCTCGAAATCATCGACGCCTGTGTTCGCGCCTACGTCGAATCCATAGGATCCGATCCGCGCAAAGCGCGTGTCGCGCTGGTAGAGGTCGTCGGTGCAGGCCCCAAGGTGGAGAAGTACCGCCTCGAGCTGCGCCGGGTATGGGGCTCGCTGCTGGCGAGCGCAGCCGAGGACGCGGCCCGGCACGGCGAGATCCCGACCGGCGACTACGAGATGCGGGTGCTCGCGATCATCGGCGCTGTCAACTACGTGGTGGACTCGTGGAGCGGTGCGGACCCGCGCCCGCCGCTCGATGACGTGATCCGGGTGTTGAGCAGGGTGATCATCGGCGCGGTCGGCGCGTAGCGCGCGAGTGTGCGCGACTGGGCACTGCAGGCGCGGTAGCGTGCGCACATGCAGACAGTGCCGATCCAGATGCCGGATGGCAGCACCGTGCCGGTTCGGCTTATGCCGGCCGAGGGCGTGCACCGGCATCCGGTCACGCCGGACGCGCCGCGCCCGGTCCTGGTGATCGTGCCTGGGCTCGGTGTGCCGGCGGGGTACTACGAGCTGTTCGGGTCGGGTCTGGCGGCGCGCGGGTTCGATGTGGCCATCGGCGAGCTGCGCGGCAACGGTGACAGCAAGCCGAAGCCGAGTTCCGCCAGCACCTTCGGCTACCACGAGCTGGTCTCGGTCGATTTCCCCGCGATCTTCGAGGTGGTCCGCGAACAATTCCCGGACAGCACGCCGTATCTGCTCGGCCACAGCCTGGGTGGACAGCTCGCCGTCATGTACGCCGCGCGCATCCGTAGCAGGCTCGGCGGGCTGATCCTTATCGCGTCAGGAACTCCGTATTACCGCGGCTACCCAGGGCTTTCGAAACCTGGCATGCTGTTCGGGACGGCGGCGATCTCGCTGACCGCGAACCTGGCGGGCTTCTGGCCCGGCGACCGGATCTCGATGGGTTTCGGCCGCCAGTCGAAGGTGCTGGTCTCGGACTGGGCGAGGCTGGCGCGCACCGGCCGGTTCGTTCCGGTGGGGGCGGACATCGACTATGAGGAGCGGATCGCGCGGCTGAAGCTGCCCGTCCTGTCCATCACGATAACCGGCGACGATCTCACACCGCCCAGCTCCGCCGATCATCTGTTGGAGAAGCTGCCGAACGCCGAGGTGACGCGGTGGCGGCAGCCGGAAGAGCTGGGCCACAACGGCTGGATCCGGCAGTGCACCAGCACGGTCGACCAGATCGAGAAGTGGCTGCGCGATCGTTAGGGGCGTCAGGCGCTCGGCGAAGTCCGCGGACTGCGACTGGAACGGTGCGTATCCGCCTGGGAGTTCGGCAAGCGCATCGGTGGCGACGCGGACGTGCGCCCCGCCCCAGAAGAGATCGCGCACGAGGCGGCGACCCCTTCGGATGGGGCTGGACGGTTATCCGCGTCGTTCGATCAGCATCTGGGTGAAGAACTCGTAGATCAGCGCGGCTTGGAAGGCGGACTGCTTGTTGTCGGCGGCGCCGCCGTGGCCGCCCTCGATGTTCTCGTGGTACCAGAACTCGTGGCCCTGCTCCTCCAGCAACGCGGCCATCTTGCGGGCGTGACCGGGGTGCACACGGTCGTCCCTGGTCGAGGTGGTGAGCAGGATCGGAGGGTAGGCGAGGTCGGCGCGAGCATTCTGGTACGGCGAGTACTTGCCGATGTACTCCCACTCCTCCGGCTTCTCCGGGTCGCCGTACTCGGCCATCCACGAGGCGCCCGCGAGCAGCAGGTGGTAGCGCTTCATATCGAGCAACGGCACCTGGCAGACGATCGCGCCGAACAACTCGGGGTAGCGGGTCAGCATGACGCCCATCAGGAGTCCGCCGTTGCTGCCGCCCACCGCGCCGAGCTGTTCGGCGGTGGTGATGCCGCGCCCGACGAGGTCTTTCGCGATCGAGGAGAAGTCCTCGTACACCTTGTGCCGGTTGGCCTTCTGCACAGAGGTGTGCCACTGCGGCCCGTACTCGCCGCCGCCGCGGATATTGGTCATCACCCAGGTGCCGCCGCGCTCCAGCCAGCCCATGCCGGACGCGCCGCTGTAACCGGGGGTGCGCGACACCTCGAAGCCGCCGTAGCCGGACATCACCGTCGGTCCGGGCGCACCCTTGCGGTCGCGATGCCGGATCACGAAGTACGGCACCATGGTTCCGTCGTCGGACTCGGCAAAGAACTGCTCGGTCTCGACACCGTCGGCGTCGAAGAAGCCCGGCTCCTGCTTGAGCTGCTCGGTGCGCCCGCCGACAGCGCTGGCCAGCAGCGTGGCCGGCGTGGTGAACCCGCTGGTGGTCAGCATGAATTCGTCGCCACCCTCCAGCGGGTCGAGGTTCGACACGCTGGTGGTCGCCATCGGCGGGGTGTCGGCCAGCGGCTCGCGCCGCCAGCCGTCGGCGCCCGGGGTCAGCACGTAGAGCTTGGTCTGCACGTCTTCGAGCGTGATCAGCAGCAGGTGGTTCTCGGTCCAGCCGTAGCCATGCAGCGAGGTGTGTGTGTCGGGAGTGAAGATCAGCTCGAATTCCCGGGCGCCGGCCAGGAACTTCTCGAAGTCGATGGCCAGCAGCGCGCCGGCGGGATAGCTGGCACCCCCCACCTCCCACGGCGACTTCAGCCGGACCAGCAGCCAATCCTTGTACCAGGATTCGCTCGCGTCGGTGGGGATGTCGAGATGGCGCAGCGTGCCGTCATCCTCGAGCAGGTAGACCTCTTCATTGAAGAAGTCGGTGGCGCGGCCGACGAAGTGCCGTTCGTAGCCCGGCGTACGGTCATACCCGGCTGACACCGCGACGTCACCGGTTTCACCCTCGAAAACCGTTTCCGCGTCAGCCAATTCGGTGCCGCGCCGCCACCGCTTCGCGATGCGCGGATACCCGGAATCGGTCAGCGAGCCGGGACCGAAATCGGTGCCGACGTACACGGAGTCGATGTCGATCCAGTGAATCTCCGACTTCGCCTCCGGCAGGAAGTACCCCCCTTCGGCGGGATCGATGAACGCCTTACGCTCCATATCGAACTCGCGCACCACCTTGGCGTCCGCACCGCCACGGGACAGGCTGATCAGAGCGCGGGACTGTTCCGGGCGCAGCACCGCGGAGCCGCCCCATACCCAGTTCTCGTCCTCGGCGGTGGCCAGCGCGTCCAGATCGATCAGCACGTCCCAGCCAGGGTTGTCCTTCGCGTACTCGGCGAACGTGGTGCGCCGCCAGAGGCCGCGCGGGTGCTCGGCATCGCGCCAGAAGTTGTAGAGCCAGCGTCCGCGCCGCCCCGGGTAGGCGATCTTGGTGTCCGTGTCGAGCATGTCGAGGATGCGGCACTCGAGCCCGCGGAACCGTTCCGACACGGTAAAACGCTCGACCACGACGGCATTGTGCGCGCGGGCCCAGTCCAGGGCGCGCTCGTCGGTCACTTCTTCGAGCCAGAGATAGGGGTCTGTCACATTCTGCTCAACACCGCTCATGCCCACATTGTTGCCGAGTGGCGCAACCGGGGATCACCAGGAGTGCGCTACGTCGACCACGACGCGCGACCCGCTGCCCGGTCCGTCCAGCCTGTGCACCTGGAACGGCAACCGAGCGCGCACGCCGAGTCCGACCGTGGTCTGCCCCTCGAACGATCCGGCCCAGGCGACCTGGCGGAAGGTCTGGTATCCGCCGACGTCGGCCAGCTCGGCTCGGTTCTCGGACCGGTAGGTGGCGTTGCCCGCGTCGTCGTAGGCGGGGGCGCCGACGACGACATTGAGCAACGCCCCACCGCGCAGCGGGACCACTGCTCCGGAGCCGTCCATGACGACCCGATCGACGTAGCCGACGTGATACCCGGTCGCCGATCCGGCAATGTCGAACACCAGTCGATCGAAGCATTCGTGCCGACCGGACCGCACCCCGGTGATCGGCGCGAGCGATCGGTCAGGACTTACCTTGTCCAGCGAATCCCAGGCCGATCCGCAGTCCGGGGCAGCGGCCGCCGGTCCTGGAGCGATCCAGCAGCCGACGAATGTCATGAGGGAGACGAACAGGAGAACCAAGCGACCCATGGTCGCACCGCCTTCGGGACGAAGGGAATGACGTACTGGTGCATCGGTCGTCGCGGACACTCTGTTACGAGTCGCGAAATACCGAAATGCGTTGGCGACGTGGGACGCTCGCCCGCCGCTGCCGGCGTAGCGATTCGATAGTTGCTGGGCGCTGCCGCATGGTTCCGGCGGCCAGTAGGATCGCTGCTTCGAGGCCGATCCGACCAGGAGGTTCGAGGTTGCGACCGTTTCTCTGGGAGCAGCATTGCTGTCTACCGCTGTCGCCCGCGGCGCGGATTTCCGACCTCGCGCGGTACCCGGCCGGGTCGTATCTGTCGGTGAACGTCGGATACTCCCGCCAGTCGACCGCCGACTCGCTGGCGCTGCTGCACCGGTTTCGCCGGGATGCGCAGGCAGACAGACGGTTTCGGCTGGTGCGCGGTGCCGAAGACATCGGCGGCGACACCATCGCGCTGGCGTTCGACCTGGAAGACTCCGGACCGCTCGGTGCAGATCTGGACAACGTCGAGCAGTTCTACGAGCTCGGCGTTCGCTCGCTGCTGCCCACCTACAACCACGCCAATGCCGCTGGTTGCGGCTGCCTGGACGCCGATGACACCGGGCTCACCCCCTATGGGCGCGATCTGGTACGCAAGCTCAATGAGGTCGGGATGTTCGCCGACGGGTCGCACTGCTCGCGGCGCACCAGCCTGGAACTGTCCGAGCTGAGCGCGGCGCCGATGATCTACAGCCACTCGAATTTCGCCGCGCTGTGGGATCACCCGCGCAACATCACCGACGAGCAGGCCCGCGCGTCTGCCGCGACCGGGGGCGTGATCGGGATCAACGGCGTGGGGATCTTTTTGGGGCACAACGCCGTCGATGAGCGGGCCGAGCGCGTGGAGGCGATGGCGGCGCACATCGAGTACGGGGCCGCGCTTGTCGGAATCGAGCACATCGGAGTCGGGTCGGACTATTCGTTCGACGCCGAGGACTTCAACGACGAGCTGAGGCAGAATCCGGACGCCTTCTCGGCGATGTACACCGCATGGGGTCCGCTGCAATGGGTTCCGCCGGAGGACCTGCTCGGCGCTACCGAGGTGCCCGGCCTGAACGCGGTGCTGGCCGGCCGCGGGTTCAGCGCGGCGGACCGGGCGGCGGTGTTCGGCGGCAATTTCGCACGGATCGCCGGGCAGGTCTGGCGGGCTTGACCGGAGATCACTCCAGCCGCACCAGCATCTTGCCGGTGTTGGCGCCGGACAGCACGCCGAGGAACGCGGCGGGCGCCTGCTCGAGTCCGTCGTAGACGGTCTCCTTGGTGCGCAAAGTGCCGTCCGCGAGCCAGGTGGCGGCCGTGGCGATGTACTCCCCGAAGATCGGGAAGTAGCTGTTGACAAGCATGCCGCGCAGCGAGAGTTCCTTGGTCGCGGCACGATACAGGTCCGGACCGGCTTCGCCGTCGGCCCCGTTGTATCCACTGATCGCACCGACCAGCGCGATCCTGCCTTTCCGGCGCATGGCCTCCACCGCGACGCGCAGGTGTTCGCCGCCGACGCTGTCGAGGTAGACGTCGATACCCTCGGGTGCGGCCGCGGTCAGCTGTCCGGCCAGATCACCCTTCCGGTAGTCCAGAGCGGCGTCGAAGCCGAACTCGTCGAGCAGCAGCGCCGTCTTCGCCGCTCCGCCTGCCGATCCGATGACCCGCGCCGCGCCGAGCGCCTTGGCGATCTGCCCCGCGACGCTGCCCACCGCGCCCGCCGCCGCAGAGACGAATACGGTGTCGCCCGGCTCCACCCGCGCCACGTCGGTCAACGCCGCATAGGCGGTGAGGCCGGTGGTGCCGAGCGCACCGAGGTAGTGCTGCGGCGCGGCGAGCGCGATGTCGATCGGCGTGGCTGTCGCGGCGTCGACGACCGAGTAGTCCCGCCAGCCTGCGAAGTGGGTGACCGGCACGCCTACCGGGAGGCCCGGCGCGGCCGACGCGATCACCTCGCCGACCGCCGAGCCCTCCAGTGCCTCACCCAGCTGGAACGGGGAAATGTAAGAGGGGCGATCGTCCATCCGGCCACGCATGTAGGGGTCGACCGACATCCAGGTGTTGCGCACCAGGATCTGTCCCTCGGCGAGCTGCGGGATCGACCGTGCGACCAGCGCGAAGTGGTCCGCCGTCGGCACGCCGGTGGGCCGCGCGGCCAGCTGGAACTCACGCGCGGTGGTCGGTAGGGCGAGGGTGGTTTCCGTCATGACACTGCCTTCTCTGTGGAGCTGTCCGTCTCTGTCCGATCCGGTACCGATGACGTTATGAGCGCCGTGGCTTCGCTCCCAGGTCCTGCGGCGCCACCGACCGGTCCCTGCGCGCCAACCGCGCCGGATCATCGAACTGATTGCCGGCCCAGCGCATCGGATCGCTCGTCGGCGATGGTTATCGCGGCGGTTACCGCGCTCGTGCCCGCGACGGCGGCGCGCCGCTCCACCGACGGTAGGCTTTGCGCAGCGCGCGGTCGTCGGCGAACCCGAGCCGCCCCGCGATCGTCGCCGTCGTCAGACGGTACGCGTCCGCGCGAGCAGTTCCCACAGCCGAACCAGCGAGCGCAGCGGGATCCGGTTCAGCTCGCCGGCCAGCGCCGCGTCGTCGACGCCGGGAACGGCGGCGATCCGGTCTGCCCCGACTCCTGCGCGCAGTGCGGTGTCGCGGACCAGCCGGGTCAGATGGGTGGAGGCGGTCCCGTCCAGCAGATCCGGCCGCGGAACCCCGGCGCCGTCCCTGGTGGGTGTCGAAGGGCCGGGCGCGGGGACGGAGACCGGACCGCCCGAACCACCACTGCTCACGCGCCCAGACTAGCCGCGAGAACCTACTTGACCTGCACCGTCGATGGGTCGGTCTCGGTCAGGTGTGGCGGGGCTCTCACTGTTGCGGGGACCGGTGGGTGAAGTTCACCCGGCGGAGCTAGGCTCGCACCTGTGACTTCCCATTACGATGTTGTTGTTCTCGGTGCCGGTCCCGGCGGTTACGTCGCCGCCATCCGTGCGGCACAGTTGGGCTTGCGTACCGCGATCGTCGAGCAGAAGTATTGGGGTGGGGTGTGCCTCAATGTCGGCTGTATCCCGTCCAAGGCGCTGCTTCGGAATGCGGAACTGGCACACATCTTCACCAAGGAGGCGAAGACCTTCGGCATTTCCGGTGAGGTGAACTTCGACTTCGGCGTCGCGTTCGACCGCAGCCGCAAAGTCGCGGACGGTCGGGTCAAGGGCGTCCATTTCCTGATGAAGAAGAACAAGATCGACGAGTTCGACGGCAAGGGCACCTTCACCGGACCCAATTCGCTGTCGGTCGAGCTCAGCAAGGGCGGCACCGAGACGGTCACGTTCGACAACGTGATCATCGCGGCGGGCACCGTCACCAAGCTGCTGCCCGGCACCCAGCTGAGCGCGAACGTGGTCACCTACGAGGAGCAGATCCTCACCCGCGACCTGCCCGGCTCGATCCTCATCGTCGGCGCCGGCGCGATCGGCATGGAGTTCGGCTACGTCCTGAAGAACTACGGCGTCGACGTGCGGATCGTGGAGTTCCTCGACCGTGCCCTGCCGAACGAGGACGTGGACGTCTCCAAGGAGATCACCAAGCAGTACAAGAAGCTGGGCATCACCATCACCACCGGTGCGGCGGTGCAGTCCATCGACGACGACGGCGCCAAGGTGACCGTCTCGATCAAGGACAACAAGACCGGCTCGATCGAGACCGTCACCGTCGACAAGGTGTTGCAGGCGGTCGGCTTCGCGCCACGCGTCGAGGGCTACGGCCTCGAGACCACCGGTGTGCAGCTCGAGCGTGGCGCCATCGCGATCGACGACAACATGCGCACCAGCGTGCCGCACATTTACGCCATCGGTGACGTCACCGCGAAGCTGCAGCTCGCGCACGTCGCGGAGGCGCAGGGTGTGGTCGCGGCCGAGACTATCGCGGGCGCGGAGACCGTCACCCTCGGTGACTACCGGATGATGCCGCGCGCCACCTTCTGCCAGCCCCAGGTCGCCAGCTTCGGCTTGACCGAGCAGCAGGCCCGCGACGAGGGCTACGACGTGAAGGTCGCGACCTTCCCGTTCACCGCCAACGGCAAGGCGCACGGCCTCGGCGACCCGACCGGTTTCGTCAAGCTCGTCGCCGACGCCGAGTACGGCGAGCTGCTCGGCGGTCACCTCATCGGACCGGATGTGTCGGAGCTGCTGCCCGAGCTCACGCTTGCGCAGAAGTGGGACCTGACGGTCAACGAGCTGACCCGCAACGTGCACACCCACCCGACCCTCAGCGAGGCCCTCCAGGAAGCCTTCCACGGCCTGGCCGGGCACATGATCAACTTCTGATTTGCGTGTCGTCCTCGAACGGCCCGGCCCCGGCGGTCATGCGCCGGGGCCGGGCCATTCGCACGGTTGCTGCTCTGCGCCGTGCTCGGCGGCTGTGCCACGCTGGCGATCGTCCTCGCTGACACCGGCCTCCACCGGTTCGAGGCGGTGCAGCGAATCGGGCCACGAGTTGTTCGTTCCCGCGGAGTCATTCCTCGGCGGACGCTGAGCGGGAGGCGCCCGTGCCGTCTTTCGAGCGGCGAGCCTCTCGGCTTCTCGGGCAAGGGTTTCCGCGCCGGTAGGAACTTCGGAATTCGGCGTCGGCCCCGGTGGTCTGCTATACAGCGAGCATGCTTCGCAGGTGGCTGATCCGCAGTGTGCCGGTGCTCGTTGTCGTGGTGCTGCTGGCGACGGGCAGCTACTACCTGATGAACGCCCGCACCTTCCAGCTGGGCGGTCACGTGGTGAGCCGGGTGGACACCGACGAGAAAGTGGTCGCGCTGACCTTGGACGACGGGCCATCCGACCGTGCGCCCGAGGTGCTGAAAGCCCTTGCCGATGCCCAGGTTCCGGCCACGTTCTACCTGAACGGCCGTGATATCGCCGCGCATCCCGAGCAGGGGCGGGCGATCGCCGCGGCAGGCCACGAGATCGGCAACCATACCTATTCACATCGGCGGATGGTCTTCGTCACCCCCGGGACGGTCCGTGACGAAGTGGAGCGCACCGACGCCGAGATCATGAAAACCGGTTACATCGGGCCGATCACCTTCCGCCCGCCCTACGGCAAGAAGCTCGTGATGCTGCCGCACTACCTTGCCGAGCACAATCGCGTCACCGCGATGTGGGACGTCGAACCCGATTCCGGCAAGGACGCGACCGCGGACGGGATTGTCGCCGAAACCCTCGACAAGGTCCGTCCCGGCTCGATCATCCTGCTGCACGTGATGTATGGGCCCACCGCCGCACTGGCCGCCATACCCCGCATCATCGCCGAATTGCGTTCCGCGGGCTATCGTTTCGCCACGGTGTCCGAACTGATGTCCCGCTGAGCGATCGGCGGCGCTCGACCGGCCCTCTCCGGCATCCGCGCGGGCCCGGCCCAGCGGTTGGCCCCTCAGAGCATGCCGTAGGCGTGTGTCGGGGTGAGTAGGACCATTGCGCGGCGGTCGGCGACCATCGCGTTGCGGTATTCGGCCCAATCGGGGTGTTCGCCGGAGGCGGTGCGGTAGTAGTCGACGAGGGCGTCGACCGTCGCGTCGTCGGGGGAGGCGGCGACAGCGGTGACTTCCACCGTGCCTTCGAGAACAACGTAGGCGAAGAAGTCGTCGCGGGTGATGTGAACGGCGGCCCACGGGTCGCGAATCAGGTTGTGATACTTCGCGCGGTCGGCGGTGATGGAGACGCGAAGGCGTCCGTCGTCGCCGACGACGTGCAACACGTTGGACAGTTGCGGGCGCCCGTTGCGGCGGATCGTGGTGAGCACGGACCTGCGGTGGTCCCGTGCGAAATCGACTGCGGCGGCGAGTTCCATGCCCATGTAACCGCCGGTGTCGGCAGTCTCTTCCCGTACGCGCGGCGATTCGCTCAGTCGCGGTGATAGGCCGCCTGCGCTTCGTGGACGCGCGGCATGTTCGTTTCGACCAGCTGGATGAGTGCTTCCAGGGCCGCGGCGACCTCGGCGCCCAGTTCTGTGAGGGTGTACTCGACGCGAGGAGGAATGGTCTCGTGTACCTGGCGGTGCACCATGCCGTCGCGCTCGAGCGCCTGCAAGGTCTGCGACAGCATGCGCTCGCTCACGCCGTCGACCCGCCTGCGCAGGGCGCTGAATCGGTACGGACCTTCGCGGAGCGCGACGAGCGCCAGAGTGCCCCAGCGGCTGGCCACATTCTGTAACACCGGCCGTGACGTGCAGTTCCTGGCGAAAACATCGGCTTCCAGCGCGGGATCGTCGGTGTCCGCCGGCACGGTTCGCTGGGGGCTCATGATTCAGATAGTACCCAGCTCGACGAAAGTAGTGTAGAAATGTTCAGTACTTACTATTAGTTAGTACTAGTGGAACCGTACATACCTTGGAGGTAGTCATGACCGTCGCAGTGACCGGGGCCAGTGGACAGCTGGGCCGACTTGTGGTGGAGGCGCTGGTGCGCGAGGGATCGACACCGGTCGTCGCGATTGTGCGCGATCCGCGGAAGATCGCCGACCTGGTCGAGCATGGCGTCGATGTCCGGAAGGCCGACTATGACGACGTTGCGGCGCTGGACAAGGCGCTCGACGGCGTCGACCGGGTGCTGCTGGTCTCCGGCAACGAATTCGGTGCGCGCGTAGCCCAGCACACCAACGTCATTCGCGCCGCCGAACGTGCAGGCGTCGAGCTGCTCGCCTACACCAGCATTCCGAACGCGACCAACAATCCGCTGATTCTCGCGCAGGAACACAAGGGGACCGAGGCGGTGCTCGCCGAAGCGACGGTGCCGCACGTCATTCTGCGCAACGGCTGGTACTGGGAGAACTACCTCGGCGGCCTCGCGCACGCGGTGGAGTCGGGCGTGCTGCACGGCGCCGCGGGCGAGGGGCGGGTGGCGGGCGCGGCGCGCGCCGACTACGCCGAGGCGGCAGCCAGGGTGCTCACCACGGACGGTCACGCGGGACAGGTTTATGAACTCGGGGGCGACGAACCGCTCACCTACGCCGAACTGGCACAGGCGATCTCGCAGGCGGCGGGCAAGCCGGTGCGCTACGAGAATCTGCCGGAGGCGGATTATGCCGCGGGGCTCGTCCAGGCGGGGCTGCCCGCCGCCTACGCCAACGGACTCGCCGACGCCGACACCGGCGTCGCCCGAGGCATTCTCGATGTGCAGTCCGGCGATCTGCAGAAGCTGCTCGGCCGCCCCGCCACCTCGGCGGTCGAGGTATTCCGCGGTGCGCTCGGCTGAGGTAAGCGTCCTGGCGCCCGCCGCTTTCGTGACGTAGCCGCAAAGACGTCACGGCCGCAAGGGCTAGTGGCGAATGCTCGGTGCTGCCGCGGTTGAGCACCGCACGTCACCGCTTCGGCACAACCCCGATTTTTTGAGCGGAGCGAGACCGAGCATTGCCCGTTCGCGGCCCGGCTCCCGTCCGAGTGGCCGACGTGTTCGCGACGAAGTCGCCAGCGTCGTCTGCTCGGACGCGAGTCAAGAGGGGTCGCGAACGGGCAATGCCCGCGCGGCCGAAAACACTGTCAGATCCACTGCACCAGTTGAATGACGATCCCGTTCGGATCGCTCATCTGGAAGTACCGTTCGCCCCACTCCTCGGTCTCGACGGGCGTTACGATCGGCACCCCCTCGCCGCGCAGCCGGGTGTATTCGGCATCGATGTCGTCCACGACGAACACCACGAGCAGTCCTTCGCCCGCGCTGCCCGCCGCGCTCTTCGGCTTGAACGTCGCCAGCCCGGTGCGCAGGTAGATCACGTTCAGCCCGGCGTCGGGCCGGTCCAGGGAAACGAAACCGTCGGCCGACATCTTCTCCTCGAATCCGAGGTGGTCGACGAGAAACTTCGCCGAGGCCTGCGGGTCGGGAACGTTGAGCGAGATGGCGGAAGCGGTGATGTTCATATGTCCTCCTCGGTTACCGGCATAACTCTATACTAAGTATGTTGTACTTTGTAGACTATACCTCCCCGTTCGTGCTATGAGTTGGATCACGTCGATACGATCGGGGTTCGATCGGATCGGAGGCAGCGTGGGACAGCCGAAGGAGCGCAGCAGCGCGGGTGACCCCGTGCGCACCTTGGAGTTGCTGTGGCGGGTTCCGCCGAGCCCCGGCCGCGGGCCGAAGCAGCGCAGCAGCGTCGAGGCGGTGGTCGCGGCGGCGATCGCGATCGCCGACTCGGCGGGCATCGGTGCGCTCACCATGCGCGCGGTCGCCACCGAACTGGGCCTGACCCCGATGGCCACCTACACCTACGTGCCGGGCAAGGCGGAATTGGTCGACCTCATGCTCGACACGGTGTACGCAGAGATGGAGCGCGGCGATCTGACCGGCCTGTCCTGGCGTGAACGAGTCACCCTCATCGCCGCGGAGAACCGCGCCATGCTGGCGCGCCATCCGTGGGTCGCCTACCTGCCGACCGCCCGTCCGCCGCTCGGCCCCGGCCTCGTCGCGAAATACGACCACGAGCTGCGGGCGTTCGACGGTCTCGGTCTCGATGACGTCACGATGGACGCCGCCCTGACATTCGTGCTCGGTTTCGTCACATCCGTCGCCCGCATCGCCATCGATACCGAGCGTGCCGCCGCGGACAGTGCGATGTCCGACCGACAGTGGTGGGAACGCGCCGCCCCGCTGCTGGAGCAGGTCTTCGACGTGCGCCGCTATCCGTTGGCCGCACGTGTCGGCGCGGCCGCGGGCCGAGTCCACGACGCCGCCTACAGTGCTGACCACGCCTATGAGTTCGGGCTGGCGCGGGTGCTGGACGGGCTGGCCCGCCACATCGAGGGGACGCGCGCCCCCTGATGCCGGACCTAGACGCCGTCGCGCTGGATGCGCAGGGCGGTGATAGTGGCCGCGAGACCCTCATATTGGTTGACGAGTAAGACGATTTCGATCAGGCGGCGCTCGTCGTAGTGTTCCGCCAGCGCGGCCCACGTCTCGTCGTCGAGGTCGCGGGTTTCCACCAGCTGGTCCACTGCGGTGAGCAGCGCTCGGTGCTTGTTCGACCAACCCTCCGCGCCCGGTCCCCCGCGCAGCCGGTCGAGAATCTCTGTGGTCACCCCGGCTCGCCTGCCGAGCCGGATATGATGGTCCATCTCATAGTCACACCCGCGCAAGTGCGCGACGCGAATGATGACCAGCTCCGATTCGAGACGCGGCAGCCGCCCACCCGGCATGAGCTTGCCCGAATAGTGCAGCCAGCCGCGGAACAGGCCCCGCGTGCGACCGAGCGTGCTGAACAAGTGCGCGTCGTCGGTACCCGCGGCGCGGGAAAGTAGCTGCCAGGCAACCCAGTTGATCGGGCCGAGTTCCCGGAGTCGTCCGGGCGAGATGCGTGGTCGCAGCGCTGAAACCATGCTTGGTCGCCACCTCCGCGTGGTGTGTGCGGCCGGCGCCGGTGCCGGCCGAGTTGTGAGCCTACCTTGCGGTAGTCCCCGGATCGCGGAAGCATTCTTATGCTTTCCAGTGGTTTTCGGCGGCGTACACCGTCATCATCAGTACCGGTGCGAGTCGCCGCGGCCACAAAAGGATGCCCGCACCCAGGTGTACGCAACAGGTCGGCAGGGGAACAGATGCTGGTGAGGGTCAGGTCCGGAGCGCAACTTTCCGGCGCCGAGCAAGAATTCGTCGCGTGCCTGCGGTCGTATCCGACGACCGGGCTCGCCATGATCGACCTGGAGGCGGACAACCGGCGGATCGACGCGGTGGTATGGACGCCGCGGGGGCTCACCGTGCTCGAGGTACACGGGTTCGAACGCAGACAGAGTGGCATCCTCAGCATTCCCGCCGACGGACCGTGGAAGATCAGCGACGCCCCGGTGCAGCTGGACGACCTCGGTTCCGGAAGCCCGTCCGCTCGAGTGGAACACGGCATCTACGCCGTGAAGCACATGCTCGAGCGGTCGCTGCAGGACCCGGGGCACATCAGCGGAGCCGTCGTGCTCATTCCGTTTCGTGGCGCGGTGGTGCGCCCTTCGCGCACCACTCTGCGGCCCGGCCTGGATGTCGTCGTCGGCAATGTCGCGGACGCGACCGAGCTGCGCATCTATCTGGAGGGCTTCTCCGCGGGCCCGCGCAACTGGACCGCGGACCGGGTGATCGGCGCGTGTCACGCGCTGGGCCTCGCCGACCTTGTCCCGCCCCGCACCGAGCTGATCGACGCGGGATTCGAGGAGAACGTGCCGGAGGCGACGACCACCATCGCGCGCCAACCGAAACCGCGAGTCGAGCCGACTCCGGGTGTCGCGACCAGACAACAGGCATACGCGGGCTGGACCGTGGTCGCCGTCGCGGTTGTCGGCATGGTGCTCGTGCTCGGAGTGATCGCCACCGCGCTGGCCCACGATTCGGCGCAGCAGGCCCCGGCTGCCGACACCACCACGATGAGTCCGACACCATCGCCGCCGCCGTACCGTCCGGCCGAGTGCTGGCCGTTCCAATCGAACTGCTGAACGTCAATCCCGCACGGCCCTGCCCAGTTTGGTGAGCCGCAGCGCGTGCTGCGCTCGGGCGAGCACATGTGCCCGCGAGATATCGATATGGGTGGTGAGAGTCTCGAGCGCGGCGTCGACCGCCCCGGTCAGCAAATGCTCCGCGATCGCGATGTGCTCGGCGGTCATCGTGGCGATCCGGTCCGGGGTGGGCAGGTCCAGTGTGCGCACCGGGCGTACTCGGACGTGCACGGCGGCGAGCGCGTCGGCAAGGGCGGCGTTGCCCGCCGCGGCCAGCAACGTGGTGTGGAACCGTTCGTCGGCGGCCACCAGCCCGGGGCCGGGCTCGGGCGGATCGTCGCGCAAAGCGCACCAGGTTTCGAGTTCCGCGCGCACCAGATCCAGGTCGTGCGCGGGCGTCGACCCGGGTCCTCCGGTCCGCACCCGCTGCATCCCCCTGGCCTCCAGCACAATCCGCAACTCGTAGAGGTGATCGAGTTCATCCAGCCGAGGCCGGTACGGGTACAGGCCGTCGGAGAGCCGCTCGACCAGCCCCTCGGCTTGCAACCGCGCCAGCGCCTCGCGCACCGGGGTGCGCGACACCTCGTAGATCTCGGCGAGACGTTCTTCGCCGAGCCGTTCGGTCGGCACAATCGCTCCGGTGGCCAGATCCCGGCGCAGCGAGTCGTACACGCGCTCGCTCAACGGGATCCGACCCCTGTGGCGGGTCATGGCGGCGCTCAGATCGCCATCGCCGAGCGGACCGCGGTCTCCGCGCCCGCGCCGCCTGCCCCGGTGGAGGTGACCCGGCCGGATCGCAGGACGTAGTAGCGCTGCGCCGCCTGCAGCGCGAAGCCGATGTGCTGCTCGACCAGCAGCACACTCAACCCGCCGCGCCGGGTGAGATCAATGATGGTGCGCTCGATCTCGTCGACCACCGACGGCTGGATGCCCTCGGTCGGCTCGTCGAGGATGAGCAGCTTCGGCTCGGTGATCAACGCCCTCGCGATCGCGAGTTGCTGGCGCTGGCCTCCGGAAAGCAGACCCGCCTTGCGGGTGAGCAGGTCACGCAGCGCGGGGAAGAGGTCGAGCGACTCGTCGATCAGCGCCTTGCCCCGCTTCCGTCCATCTGCGACGACCTGCAGGTTCTCCGCGGTGGTCAGCTGTGGAAAGCTTTGCTGCCCCTGCGGCACGTAGGCGATGCCGCGGCGCACCCGCCGAGACGGGGTCAGCTTGGTGATGGTTTCTCCGTCGAATTCGATCCGCCCCGACTTCGTGCCGATCAGGCCGACGGCGGTGCGCAGCAACGTGGTCTTACCCGCCCCGTTGTGCCCCATGACGGCGACCACGCTGTTGGCCGGAACCGTCACCGAGACGTCGTGGATCACTTCGGTACGGCCGTAGCCGGAGTGGATATCGATCAGCTCGAGCATCAGCGGACTCCTTGCCCTGCATGGTCGTTTCGTCTTCCAGCTCCGGTCCCGACGGCAGCGGCTGTACCCAAGTACACCTCCTGCACCCTCGGGTCCGCCTGCACCTCCTCGACGGTGCCCTCGCTGAGCACGGTGCCGCCCGCCAGCACGGTCACCGAGGTGGCGAAGGCACGCATGAAGTCCATGTCGTGCTCGACCACGACGACGACACGTTCGGCACCGACCCGGCGCAACAGGTTCCCGGTCTCCTCCCGCTCTTCGGCACTCATGCCCGCGACCGGTTCGTCCAGCAGCAGTACCGAGGCGTTCTGCACCAGCAGCATGCCGATCTCCAGCCACTGCTTCTGCCCGTGTGCCAGCACCCCCGCGGGTTGGTCGCGCAGGCCGGCGAGGCCGATGGTCTCGAGCGCGTCCTCGATGCCGGGCAGCACCGACTTGCGCCGCCGCAGCATGGTAAGCGTCGAGCGGCCCGCACCCGCCGCGATATCGAGATTCTGTAGCACGCTGAGCTGCTCGAACACACTCGCGGTCTGAAACGTCCGCCCGATGCCGAGTCTGGCGATCTGGTGCACCTTCTTGCCGAGCAGTTCGATGCCGCTCTTCTGCGCTGATCCGGTCGCTGCGACCAGTCCGGTGATCGCGTCGATGAGCGTGGTCTTGCCCGCCCCATTGGGGCCGATGAGAAATCGCAGGTCGCCCTGCAACACCGTCAGGTCCACGCCGGTGACGGCCTTGAAGCCGTCGAAACTCACCGACAGACCACGGATTTCGAGGTACTCACTGGACATTCCGGCGTTGCCGCCGAGTTCGGGTCGGGTCGTCTCGGTCATCGGGATTCCACCTTCTCCGCCGAGGGGTCGGCTTCGGGTAGCACTTCGGTCACCACGACCGGTGCCGAACGCCGGAACCTGCTGTCCAGTACGCCTTTCAGCATCGGCCACAGTCCGGCGAGTCCGGCCGGGACGAAGCCGACCACTACGATGAACAGCACGCCTTGCAGGTAAGTCCAGCCGGAGGGGAACTCCTCGGAGAACGCCGTCTGAGCCCACGCCACGCCGATCGCGCCCAGCACCGGCCCGAGCAGGGTGGTGCGGCCGCCGATCGCGACGCCGATGAGGAACGCGATAGACGGAACGACGCCGATGTCGGCGGGCGAGATGATGCCGACGATCGGGGTGAACAGCGCACCGGCGATGCCCGCGAAGAACGCGGCGACCACGTAGGCGACGATCTTCACGTTCGCCGGGTCGTAACCCAAGAAGCGCACCCGCTCCTCCTGGTCGCGCACGGCGACCAGCAGTTCGCCATACCTGCTGTGCATCACCTGCCGCACCAGAGCGACCACACCCAGCAGGGTGCCCGCCGCGATGAAGAACAGCATCTGCCGGTTCGCCGGGTCGGACAGCTTGAAGCCGAAGAAGGCGCGGAAATCTGACAGGCCGGTGAAGCCGCCGATGGTCTGCCGGCCGGTGAGCAAGATGGCCAGCGCGGCAGCAAGTGCCTGGCTGAGGATGGCGAAGTAGGCACCCTTGACTCGGCGCTTGAACACGCCGTAGCCGAGCACCGCGGCGATCAGCGCGGGCAGCACGAGAATGCCCAGCAGCGTCACCGGAGCGGACGCGAACGGCGTCCAGAACGAGGGCAATTCGCGGATACCGGCGATCTCCATGAACTCCGGCACGTCGTTACCGAGCCGGGCCGCGTCCGCGATTTGCAGATGCATCGCCATGACGTAGGCGCCGATGCCGAAGAATACACCCTGACCCAGGGTCAACATTCCACCACGGCCCCAGGCCAATCCGATGCCGACCGCGACGATCGCGAAGCAGAGGAACTTCGCGAGCAAGTTGAGCCGGAAGTCGCTGAGCACCGCGGGGGCGACCGCGAACAGCAGTAGGGCGGCGACCGTGAAACCGGCCAGAGCGGTCAGCGAGGAGTGCGCGCGCCACCGTTGTACGAGTGAAGTCATGCGAGACTCCTTGTGCGGACGGTGAACAGGCCCTGCGGACGGACCTGCAAGAAGATGACGATGATGACGAAGGCGACGACCTTCGCGATGGACGCGGTGGTCGAATATTCGATATAGGAATTGAGCAGGCCGAGGGCGAACGCTGCGATCACCGTGCCCTTGATCTGGCCCAGCCCGCCGATGACCACCACGAGGAACGCGTCGATCAGATAGCTCTGGCCGATCGTCGGGCTGGTGGAACCGATCAGTGTGAGCGCCACACCGGCCACACCGGCCAGCCCGGAGCCGATGAAGAAGGTACTGATGTCGGTGAAACGGCTGGAGACACCGGACGTTTCGGCCAGTCCTCGGTTCTGCACCACGGCGCGGATCCGCCGCCCCATCGGTGTCGTCGCGAGCACTGCGGCAAGCGTGGTCACCACGGCGACCGCGAGGACGAGAATGAAGATGCGGGTCCTCGGCACCACCGCGCCCATAATCGTGACGCCGCCGCTGAGCCATCCGGGCGCGACGACGTTCTTGGCGGGCGCGCCGAAGATGTCGCGGGCGAACTGTTGCAACACCAACCCGACACCGAAGGTGACCAGCAAGGTGTCCAGCGGCCGGTCGTACATCCAACGAATCAGGCCCATCTCCAACGCCGCGCCGAGCAGCCCACCGACCAGGAAACCGATGAGCAGCGAGACGACGAGCGAGACACCCGCCGACGAGATGACCTTCTGCACCACGTAAGTCGTGTAGCACCCGGCCATGATGAACTCGCCGTGCGCCATGTTGATCACGCCCATCTGACCGAAAGTCAGCGAAAGCCCGAGCGCTGCGAGCAAGAGAATCGATCCCAGGCTCAGCCCGGTGAAGAGCTGGCCGATCACAACGTCCATAAGGAACTCCTGTGTCTTTGGCCGCGCGGGCGCGAACGGCGCTCGTAAGGCTCGCTGTGGTGGTTGCTCGAGCGTCCAGTGGTTCGGTTCAACCGCCGCTGGCCTCCTTGCGCCGTCCAGGTTCTGCGATGGGGCACTTACTTCAGTTCTTTGGCCCAGTCGTAGGACTTCAGGTAGGGGTCCGGTGTGATTGCCTTGCCTGAGTCCCACATGGTGTAGATGAGTCCGTCCGGACGGATCTCGCCGATGCGGGCGGTTTTGGTGATGTGGTGGTTGGAGCCATCGATGGTGACCAGGCCCTCCGGTGCCTCGAAGGTCACGCCGTCGGCGGCGGCCTGGATATCCGCCACCTTGAACGACTTCGCCTTCTCGACCGTGTTCTTCCACAGGTAGACCGAGGCGTAGGCGGCTTCCATCGGGTCCGAGGTCGGCTTGTCGGCACCGTACGCGGCCTTGTAGTCCGCGACGAACTTGTTGTTCACGGGGGTGTCGACGGTCTGGTAGTAATTCCAGGCGGTCAGCTGTCCTGCGACGTTCTGCGCGCCGATGCCCGCGACTTCCTCTTCGGCGATGGATACCGAAACCACCGGCATGTCGGCGGCTTTCAGGCCCGCGTTGGTGTACTCGCGAAAGAAGGCGACGTTGGAGTCGCCGTTGAGGGTGTTGAACACCGCGCCGGCCTTCGCGGTGCGGACCTTGTTCACGATGGTGGAGAAGTCGGTCGAACCCAGCGGGGTGTAGTCCTCGCCCTTGATCTCGATGCCGTTGGCCGCGGCGTAAGCCTTGATCTCGCGATTGGCGGTCTGCGGGAAGACGTAGTCGCTGCCGACCAGGTAGAGGGAGGTGATGCCCTTCTGCTTCAGGTAGTCCAGCGCGGGGATGATCTGCTGGTTGGTGGTCGCACCGGTGTAGAAGATGTTCTTGCTGTCCTCCAGGCCCTCGTATTGGACGGGGTAGTAGAGCAGCGAGTTCAGGCTCTCGAACTTCGGCTTCATGGCCTTGCGGCTCGACGAGGTCCACCCGCCGAACACGGCCGCGACGCAGTCGGAGCTGATCAGTTTTTCCGCCTTCTCCGCGAAGGTCTTCGGGTCCGAGGCGCCGTCCTCGAGCACCAACTCGACCTTCTTGCCCAGGACGCCGCCCGCGGCGTTGATCTGATCCACGGCCAGCTTGGTCGAGTTGGCGACCGTTACCTCGGAAATGGCCATGGTGCCGGACAGCGAGTGCAGCGAACCGACCTTGATCGTGTCCTTCGACGTGTCGACGCAGGACACGGAATTCGAGCCGGTAGTCGAGGCGTCGTCCTTGGCACCACACGCAGTCAGCAACAGGCCGGCGAGTGCGACCGCGGTCGGTATCGCCACCGCCTTGACCATGCGCGTGGAGCGGTGTCGATGGATGGCACGGGAATCTGGCATGGGGCGGAACCCTTCTCCTCATCAGGTGGTGCGGCGGCGCTGGGTTCGCGCCGCATCGAGTACGCCGCCTTTCGCGCCGGTCACGGCGGTAGACCAGGCTGTATACAGCGGCTGTATTCGTGATGCGAACGGTAGACAGAAGTTATTGCGCCGGAATATCTCTCGGTCACGAGTCGGTTTCGTCTGTTTCGTCGATGTGAACGTTTGCGGTCGACAGTGGGTGATCTGGTGCGAGGTCGGAAACTCCACGCTGCCTAGGGGGGTGTGTCTACGGTTGCGTAGCGTCGCCGCCGTGCGGCACGCTTCGATTTGTACGACGTCAGAACCCACGATCCGCACAATGGGCCGTGCAGTCGCGAGTCGAGGAGGACGAGGTGGGGCACTACAAGGCGAACCTACGAGACATCGAGTTCAACCTGTTCGAAGTGCTCGAGCTGGACAAGCTCCTGGATACCGGCGCCTATGGTGACCTCGACTCCGACACGGCCCGAGAGATCCTGTCCGAGGTGCGGCGGCTGGCCGAGGGGCCCGTGGCGGAGTCCTTCGCGGCGGCCGACCGCGATCCGGTGGTCTACGACGCGAACACCTTCTCTATCGCTGTTCCGGAGCCGCTCCGCAAGACGATCGCCGCCGTGCGGGACGCGGGCTGGAGCCGGTTGGGCATGCCCGAGGGTATGGGCGGCATCCCTGCGCCTGCGGCGTTGGTGTGGGCGGTCGCGGAGATGATCACCTCCGCCAACCCTTCGGCCTCCTTCTTCAACATGGGTCCGGTGATGGGCTCCGTGCTGTACAACGTCGGCACCGAGCAGCAGAAGCACTGGGCCACCCTCGGCCTCGAGAAGGGCTGGCAGGGCACCATGGTGTTGACCGAGCCGGACGCGGGCTCGGACGTCGGCGCGGGCCGCACCAAAGCCATCCGGCAGGAGGACGGGTCCTGGCACATCGAGGGCGTGAAGCGCTTCATCTCGGGTGCCGAGGTCGGCGACACCGCCGAGAATGTCTTCCACCTGGTGCTGGCCCGGCCGGAGGGGGCGGGCCCTGGAACCAAGGGCCTCTCGCTGTTCTACGTGCCGAAGTTCCTATTCGACCACGAGACGCTGGAACTCGGCGACCGCAACGGTGTGTACGTCACCGGGGTCGAGCACAAGATGGGCCTGAAGTCCTCGCCCACCTGCGAGCTGACTTTTGGTGGCACCGACGTGCCGGCCAAGGGCTGGCTGGTCGGCGAGGTGCACAACGGCATCGCGCAGATGTTCCAGGTGATCGAGAACGCGCGCATGATGGTCGGCATCAAAGCCTCGGGGACGCTGTCGACCGGCTACCTGCACGCCCTCGGTTACGCCAAGCAGCGGGTACAAGGCGCGGATCTGACCCAGATGACCGACAAGGCCGCGCCCCGGGTCGCCATCAGCCAGCACCCGGATGTGCGTCGTTCGCTGGCCACCCAGAAGGCGTACGCCGAGGGTCTGCGCGCCGTGTACCTGTACACCGCGGCCCACCAGAACGCCGATGTGGCGCAGCTGGTTTCGGGCGCGGACGCCGACATGGCGCACCGGGTGAACGACTTACTGCTGCCGATCGTCAAGGGCGTCGGTTCCGAGCGGGCCTACCAGTACCTGACCGAGTCGCTGCAGACTTTCGGCGGTTCGGGTTATCTCCAGGATTACCCGATCGAGCAGTACATCCGGGACGCGAAGATCGACTCGTTGTACGAGGGCACCACCGCCATCCAGGCGCAGGACTTCTTCTTCCGCAAGATCGTCCGCGACAAGGGTGTGGCGCTGGACCACCTCAACCGCCGGATCGCGGCCTTCCTCGACGCGAAGACCGGCCGGTTCGAGGCCGAGCGGCAGTTGCTGCACACGGCCTCGGCCGACGTGCAGACGATGACCGCCACGCTCACCGGTTTTCTGATGGCCGCGCAACAGTCGCCGACCGAACTGTACAAAATCGGCCTCGGTTCGGTGCGCTACCTGCTCGCGGTCGGTGACCTGATTATCGGCTGGCGACTGTTGGTCCAAGCGGAGATCGCGGCCGCGGCCCTCGCGGCCGACGCGCCGGAGAAGGACCGCGCCTTCTACGCCGGAAAGGTTGCTGTGGCAAGTTTCTTCGCAAAGAATGTGCTACCGCAACTGACGGCGGTAAAGGGAGTGATCACCACCCTCGACAACGACATCATGTCCTTGGACGAGGCAGCCTTCTGATCCGCGAGCGGCGGACCGTAGCGACGCATTTTCGCGTTTGCCGGTACGCGCGGTCAGGTGCTGGGGGTCGATAGGAGTTTCAGTACGACGGGGCGGGAGAGGGTGCCGGAGACCTGTCTGGCCAGCTGGTTGGCGCTCGCGCCCTCGGCGCGGGCGGTGCGCAAGGCGGCGGCGAGGTCGTCGCGGGCGGCTTCGGTGGCCGCTTGGGCGTCGCGGAGTCGGCGTGCCGCCCGGTCCACATCGGACATCTCGCCGGTGGTCAAGGCATTGACCGATTCGACTTCCGGGACGGCCACTTCGTCGGCGTCCACGACTGGGTCGCGCCGCATCGCCGCCCTGGCGAACTCCATCATGAACTCGCGGGTCGCGTCCTTATCCTCCGCGGCGGCCTCGCCGAGCAGGAGCCGGGTGGTCTGCGGTACCGCGTGCGACCAGTTGGCCAGGCCGCACAGTGCGAGCAGTAGGCGGCCCGCGCGGCTGGAGTCCACGTCGAATTGCTCTTGGGCGCGGTCGAATTTGCGCACATAGTGCTCGGCCCGCCAGCCATCGATATCATGCGCGTCCGCGCCGCGGTGCAGCGCTTCCCAGAGCAGCAGCCGCAGCAGCTGCGGGTTGTGCCGGTGATAATCGAACAGCTTGCCGACGTATGAGCCCGGTTCGGTGTCGGCCAACGGTTTGACCACGTCCAGAAACTCACGCATGGTCTCGATGAGGATGACGTCGAACAACTTGTCCTTGCTGCCGAATAGGCCGTAGATGCGTTCCTTGTTCACGCCCGCCGCCTCCGCGATGCGGTCTACCCGGGCACCGGCCAGGCCGTATTGCGCGAATTCGTCGCGCGCGGCGCGCAGGAGGGCCTGCTTGGTGGCGTCGCTCCGTCTCATCGTGGCCGTCATGGGCCACACTTTACCATTTCGTAAACCAACTATTTGGTTGACATTGTGCGACTGGTCGACCTACTGTCATGACATGGCTATGCCCACTCATCAGCTTCCGGCCGACACCCCGGCCATCACGCGTCACCGCAACGCGTCGCCGCGCGCCCACACCGGGCGCACACTGCCCGCCTTCGTGCTGTCCGCCCTGCTGGCCACCGGCCAGATGTATGTCCCGATCCCCCTTTTCAACGCCATGAAAGCCGACTGGAGCGTCGGCTCCGGCGTGATGACCTGGATCATCAGCGCGTTCGCGTTCGGTTACGCGGGCGGCTTCGTGTTGTTCGGCCCGTTGTCCGACCGCTACGGCCACCGCAGGGTACTGGTCACCGGCATGCTGGCCGCCTCGGTGGTCACTCTATTGACCGGACTGGCGTTCAGTGCGCCACTGGCCGTCGGCCTACGAGTGATACAGGGGCTGGTCGTCGGCTCGATTCCGCCCGCGATCATGGCCTACGTGGCCACACGCATCGCACCCGCGCATCGCGCGGTGGTCACCATGTCGGTGGCGACATCGTTCCTCGCGGCGACGGTGGTCGCGCAGATCGTCTCGCAGGCGGTAGTCGGTTCGTTCCACTGGCACGCCGTCTTCATCGGTGGCGCTGGCGGTTTCGCTGTGCTGGCGCTGGTGTTGCGCAGCGTGATGCTCGGCGACGTGCCAACGGGGCGGGACCTTCCGCTGCGGCACAGCTATGCCGCGATCCCCGCGGTGCTGCGCATCACGCCGCTGCTACCGATGCTCGTAGCCGGTGCGATGAGCATGGCGGTGATGGTCGGGATCTACACCGGCTTGGAACTCACCGGCATCGTCAAGGGATCGGGTGAGCTGCTCGCCCTGCGTGCTGGAGCGCTCCCGGTGATGATGGCACTGCCGCTGCTGGCCGTCCCGCTGGCCCGGCTGTCGAAGCACGCCCAGATCGTGCTCGGCGTCCTGATCGCGGCCTCGGCGATGGTGGCGGCCGCGTTCGAGGGGACGCACCTTGCGGTGCTTACCGTGCTACTCGCGATCCTGGTCGGCGGCCTCGGGGTTATCGCCCCCGCGGTTCTGCAGAGCGCGGGCGAATTGGGTGGCGAGTCGCGCGCCGCCGCCATGTCGGTCGCCATGTTCAGCTTTTACGTGGGTGCCACCGTGGGCCCGCTGGTCGCCGCGGTTGCTGCACCGCAAGGCTTTTCGGTTCTTGCCTGGACCCTTTCCCTGCTCCTGGTCGCCGCGCTCGGCCTGACCCTGGTCGGCCGCCGTGTTTGATCGGCTGTGTTTGATCGGCGGCGCCTGCGGCGCCGCGTGTTCGCGGCCCTCTCATGGCTCGCGTCCGAGCGACCGACGCTGGCGACTTCGTCGCGGACGCGCCGGCCGCTCGGACGCGAGCCGGGCCGCGAACGGGCAATGCTCGGTCTTGCTGTGCTCGAAAGCGGGAGTAGGGCCGGTGTGGTTGCGTCGGGAGGTGAAGGCGGATTGATCGTTCGCTCTTCGAAATGACCGGGCCCACAATGCGGCCGGGAATCTGCTGGGCCGCGATGCTCGCCGACACAGAACCCGAACGCAACCGTGACGACTCCCGAACCCAACCGTGACTACTTCAGCACGTACGGGGAGACCGAGCTGCGGTGTTCGCTGATGTCGAGGACCTTGCCGAGTGGAGGGAAGGCTCGTTGGGGGCAGTTGGCACGTTCACACACGCGGCAGCCCGCGCCGATCGGGGTGGCTTGGGCTTCGTCCAGATCGATGCCGTCGGCGTAGATCACGCGGCCTGCGTGTCGTAGTTCGCAACCGAGGCCGATCGCGAAGGTCTTGCTCGGCTGCCCGTAGCGGGTGGCGCGGCGCTCCACCGTGCGGGCCACCCACAGGTATTTGCGGCCGTCGGGCATTTGAGCGATCTGCGTCATGATCTTGCCGGGATAGGCGAAGGTCTCGTAGACGTTCCACAGGGGGCAGGTGCCGCCGCTGGCGGAAAAGTGGAAGCCTGTGGCGGACTGGCGTTTCGACATATTTCCCGCCCGGTCCACCCGGACGAAGGAGAACGGGACGCCGCGCAATGTCGGTCGTTGCAGCGTGGACAGACGGTGGCAGATGGTCTCGTAGCTCTGAGTGAAGAACGCCGACAGCCGCTCGATGTCGTAGCGGAAATCCTCGGCAACCTCGTGAAAATGCGTGTACGGCAGCACCATTGCCGCGGCAAAGTAGTTGGCAAGGCCGAGCATGGCCAGCTTGCGGGCGTCCTCGGACGCGAAATTGCCCTCCTCGACCAGCTTGTCGAGCAGCTCCCCGCACTCGAAGTAGGCCAGCTCGGCGGCCAACTTGAAGGTGCGCTGTCCACCGGAGAGGTGCGGCGCGATCTCGAGGTGCTGGGTCTGCGGGTCGTAGCGGTGCAGCACGCCGTCGCCGAGGTCGATGCGCTCGATGATCCGCACGTCGTGGGCGCGCAGCATCCTGGCGACCTCGCTGCTCACGTCGCCACCGTGGAATCGGATGCGCGCGGTGAGGTCCTCCGCGGCCGTATCCAAGGCGTGGATGTAGTTCTGCCGCTGGTAGAAGTAGTCGCGCACCTCCTCGTGCGGTTTGCTGATCGCCGCGCTGCCCGCGCCATCGGCGAACCGGTCCTCGGTGGCGGCCGCAAGCTGGGCGGAGGTGTTGCGGTAACGGTTGTGCATGTTGACCAGCGCGCGGGCCATGCTCGGGTGCGCCGAGATCATGTCCGCGATCTCCTGGGTGTCGGCCTCGATGCCCAGCTCCTGGTCCATCACCACCTCCTGGAGTTCGGCGATGAGCCGGGTGTCGTCCTGGGAGGAGAAAAACGTCGCGTCGACGCCGAACATCTCGCTGATCTTCAGCAGCACCGGTACGGTCAGCGGGCGCACGTCGTGTTCGATCTGGTTGAGATAGCTCGCCGAGATCTCCAGCTTCTGGGCGAGTGAGACCTGGCTCAGCCCTCGTTCGGTCCGCAGCTGGCGTAGCCGCGTTCCGACATAAGTCTTGGCCATATGTCCAGTTTATGGGCGCTTTCGCATACCTGCCAAGGGCAAATTAGCAGTCGTTCCGAGCGATGTGTCACACCCGCGGGTTACCGTCGAGAGGTGTTGTTCTCGGATGTCGTGCAGGCCTCGGAGACCGTTCGAGCGACCAGGTCACGAAAGACGAAGATCGCCACGTTGGCGCAGCTGCTGACGTCGGCCGCGCCGGAGGAGCTGGCGCCGGTGGTCGCCTGGCTGTCCGGCGAACTGCCGCAGGGCCGGATCGGGACGGGCTGGCGCACGCTCACCGCGATGGACGGCGCACCGGCAACCGTCGCGACGCTGACGGTTTCGGCGGTGAACTCCGCGCTGAGCGATCTGTCCGAGACCGCGGGCCCCGGCTCGACGGCCCGGCGCAAGGAACTGCTCGTGGCGCTGTGGTCCGCCGCGACCCACGGCGAACAAAACTTTCTCCTGCGACTGCTGGCCGGCGAGTTGCGGCAGGGTGCGCTCACGGCGGTCGTCGGCGAGGCGGTGGCCGCGGCCGCGGACGTGCCGCCGGATTTGGTGCGCAGAGCGTACATGCTTTCCGGTCAGTTGCCGGTCACCGCCGCGGCCGCGCTCACCGGCGGAGCCGAGGTGCTGGCCGGGTTCCGTCTGGAGGTCGGCCGTCCGATCCAGCCGATGCTCGCCTCGCCGGGCGCGACGCTCGATGAGGCGCTGGCCGAATTCGACGGCGAGGTGAGTGTCGAGCACAAAATGGACGGTGCCCGCATCCAGGTGCACCGGGAGGGCGATCAGGTTCGGGTGTTCACCAGGACGCTGCGTGACATCACCGCGGGGGTGCCGGAGTTGGTGGAACTGGTCGCCGGACTTGCTTGCGCCAGCGTCGTGCTGGACGGGGAGACGGTCGCGCTCACCGACTCCGGGCGGCCGCGTCCATTCCAGGAGACCATGAGCCGCTTCGCCGAGGTGAGTTCCACCCGGGAGTTGCTGCTGCACCCCTACTTCTTCGACTGTCTGCACCTGGACGGCAGGGACCTGCTCGATGCTCCGCTGTCCGAACGGCGCGCCGCGCTCATGAAGGTGGCCGGGCCGTACAGCATTCCCGCGCTGATCCGGCCCGACGCCGAAGCGGCCGCCGAATACTTCGACGGTGTGCTCGCGGCCGGCCACGAGGGCGTCATGATCAAGTCGTTGACCGCACCGTACGCGGCGGGCAGGCGCGGGCGGGCCTGGCAGAAGATCAAGCCGACACACACCCTCGACCTGATCGTGCTCGGCGCGGAGTGGGGCTACGGTCGCCGCACCGGCTACCTGTCGAATCTGCATCTCGGCGCGCGCGATCCGGAAACCGGCGATCCGGTGATGGTCGGCAAGACATTCAAGGGGCTGACCGACGCGCTATTGCACTGGCAGACAGCCGAATTCCCACGACACGAGCGGGCCCGTGACCGGTCCACCGTGTACCTGTGGCCCCAACTCGTGGTCGAAATCGCCCTGGACGGTGTCCAGGTCAGCCCGCGCTACCCCGGCGGCGTCGCCCTGCGCTTCGCCCGGGTGGTGCGCTATCGACCGGACAAGGATCCGGTCGAGGCCGACACCATCGACACGGTGCGCGCACTGCTGCCTTGATCAGACCGTGATGTGACACCGTCGGCGTGTGACGCTGCGATGGCGGTCGTGCCGCTGTCAGTATGGGCTCATCAGCGTGGCGGATGCTCGACACCGCAATGGTTCGGCAGGGTTTGCTTCGGGACAGGGGTCAGCAGGTGGGTGCGATGGTGCGATGGCGGCTGCGTGGGCGGCAGGTCGGAACAGTGTTGGCGCTGGTCGGCGCCTTGGCGGTGAGTACAGCCGGGACGTCCGCGCACGCGAATCCGATCGAACAATTCCTCGCGCCCTCGCGTGAGTACTCCGGAGTCCTGCCGACGCCGCTGGGCGATCCGTTCTACACGCCGCCGCCGGACTTCGAGAACAAGCCGCCGGGCACGATTCTCGCGACCCGCCCGAGCGGCACGGGCCTGACCTTCTTTCCGCTGATCTCGACCGAACTGCTGATCCGATCCACCGACTCCAAGGGGCGGCCGGCGCCGGTGGTAGCGACGCTGCTCATGCCGACCACACCCTGGACCGGCCCGGGGCCGCGCCCGCTGCTGTCCTTCAACGCCGCGATCGACTCGCTCGGGCACAAATGTGCGCCGTCCTACGAGCTCAAGTCCGCGCTGGAGAACAAGTTGTGGGCCGCGCAGATTCCGCTGTCCAAGGGATATGCCGTGATCGTCCCCGATCACCAGGGCCCGCGGCAGGCGTACGGAGCCGGTCGGATGGCCGGTCACGCAGTGCTCGACGCGATCAGGGCCGTGGTCCGCACGCCAGGCTTCGGGTTGCCGCCCGACACACCGACCGTGGTCACGGGTTACTCCGGCGGCGCGATCGCGACCGGATGGGCTGCGCAGCTGGCGCCGGAGTATGCACCTGAGGTGAATCTGGTCGGCGCGGCATTCGGGGGCGTGCCCGCCGACTTCGGCATGCTGCTGGCCGGCATGGACGGCCGCAATGCCGCCTCCGGGGTATTTCTTGCCGCGACACTCGGCCTCGCCCGGGAGTATCCGGAAATGCTGGGTCTGATGAACGACGATGGCTGGCGCTTGGCCCAGATCGGCAAGGACATGTGTATGTCGGCGGAAAGTTTCGCCGGTGTCGTCGCGCCGATTCCGGTGCAGGCGCTCACCAACGTCGCCGCGCCCACCGAGCTGCCGATGATCAAAGAGATCCTGGCCGACAACCGCATGGGCGCGACCGCTCCGAAGGTGCCGGTGTTTCTCTATCACGCCACGCACGATCCGTGGGTGCCATTGGCGGGAGCCGAAAATCTCTACGCGGACTGGTGCCGTGGCGGGGCGGAGGTGGACTTCGAGGTGTATCTCGGGGAGCACTTCCTCGTCGGCCTCAGCGGGATCCCCGGT
This sequence comes from Nocardia sp. NBC_00881, assembly GCF_045207455.1. Lineage (NCBI taxonomy): Bacteria > Bacillati > Actinomycetota > Actinomycetes > Mycobacteriales > Nocardiaceae > Nocardia > Nocardia sp. NBC_00881. The sequence continues at coordinate 5,162,233 of NZ_CP108798.1, read as the reverse complement.
GCGAACGCGTGGATAGACGATCGGTTCGCAGGTCGTCCGGTCACACCGGGATGCGCGCGGGTCGGGTGAGCGGAGACACAATCCACGCTATCGCCTCCGGGACGTTCGACTAACGGCAACCACTTGGCGATGAGATCGGCGGGTGCCGCACACTGGAGGCGTGACCGTCGAATTACTGGTTCTCCTGATCGTCGTTGTGACGGCACTCGCATTCGATTTCACCAACGGCTTCCATGACACCGCCAACGCCATGGCGACGTCGATCGCCACCGGTGCGCTCAAGCCTCGCGTCGCGGTCGCGCTGTCGGCGGTGCTGAACCTTTTCGGCGCCTTCCTGTCGGTCGCCGTCGCCGCCACGGTGGCCAAGGGCATCGTGCGTCTCGATGCCGTGTCGGGTCACGAGCTGCTTATCATCGTGTTCGCCGGTCTGGTCGGCGGTATCTTGTGGAACCTGCTCACCTGGCTGTTCGGCCTGCCGTCGAGTTCGTCCCACGCCCTGTTCGGCGGTCTGATCGGCGCGACGCTCGCCTCGCTGGGCTGGAGCGGCGTGATCTGGGCGTCCGGTTCGGACGGGGTGGTCACCAAGATCATTCTTCCTGCGGTGCTCGCTCCGGTCGTCGCCGCGCTGGTGTCGGCGATCGGCACCTGGCTGGTCTACCGGATCACCAGGACCTCCGCCGAGGACAAAGTCACCGAAGGCTTCCGTTGGGGCCAGATCGGCTCCGCCGCGCTGGTATCGCTGGCGCACGGCACCAACGACGCGCAGAAGACGATGGGCGTGATATTCCTCGCCCTCGTCGCGCATGGGACGCTCACCAAGAACGACGAGCTGCCGCTGTGGGTGATGGCCGCCTGTGCCGTCGCTATCGCGGCGGGCACGTATCTCGGCGGCTGGCGGATCATCCGGACGCTGGGCAAGGGGCTCGTCGAGATCGACTCGCCGCAGGGGCTCGCTGCCGAATCCGCGTCCGCTGCCATCATTCTCACCTCCGCCCACTTCGGGCTGCCGCTGTCCACCACGCAGACCGCGACCGGCTCGATCCTGGGTACCGGGCTCGGTAAGGGCGCCGAGGTGCGGTGGGGCGTGATGGGGCGGATGGTGGTGGCATGGTTGCTCACGCTGCCACTGGCCGGTGTGGCCGGTGCGATCTGCTGGGCCGTCGCGCACTTCGTCGGCGGGCTGGCCGGCGTGCTCGTGGTCTTCGGCATTCTGATCGCGTTATCGACGGTGATGTATCTGCGGTCCCGGCGAAATCCGGTGCACACCGGCAACGTCAACGAGTGGCCGGGCGCAGCCACCGATGGGCCGGGAGTCATCCAGGACTCGGCAGACGGCGGGCAGGCGAAGGAATTCGGCTCGACGTCCCATTCGGCACAGGTCTAGGAGGTCCGTGCGTGCACACTCTCGTCACGAATCTGAATTCGTTGTGGAAGGTGGTTTCGGCCGGGCTGCTACTCGGGGCGGGGCTGCCGATGATCTTCGCGATCGGAGTGCGGTTCTGGTCGGCGTCGGAAATCGTCGAGGAGGGAGGCGCGGTGCGGCGCAACTACCCGGCCCTCGCGGTCGCGATGGTGTGCCTCGCGTTGGTCGTGGTGGCAATCCTCACCGGAATCCTCTACACCGCAAAAGCTTTCATCGCGGCGAGGTTCGGCATTCATCTGTTCGAACGGGCATGAGGGGCGTCAGAGTGACCGATCAAGCGAAACCAGCACAGCTACGGCCGCACCTGCTCGGCAAGATCGTGGGCTGGCTGCGCGCCGGCTATCCACAGGGAGTCCCGCGTTCGGACTATGTCGCCCTGTTCGCGGTGCTGCACCGCCACCTCACCGACTACGAGGTGGTCGCGATTGCCGAAGAGTTGGCGACCTCGAACCCGGACCGCGAGATCACCCACGCCGAGATCGAGGAAGCGATCGCCCGGGTTGCGAAGGAGCAACCCGACGACCGCGACATCGCCCGCGTCGCCTCTCATCTGGCGGCGGGCGGCTGGCCACTGGCCGACCCCCCTGCCGATTCCGACTGAACGAAAAGCGTTCGCCGATGCCACCTTTCCTGAACGCCATCATCGACTGGCTGCGGGCCGGATATCCGGACGGTGTCCCGGAATCCGACTACATCCCGCTGCTCGCTCTACTGCGCCGCCGACTCTCCGATGAGGAGGTGGCTCAGATCGCGGCCGAGCTGACCGGCTCCGGCGAACTGCCCATCGACAAGACCGACATCCAGGTGATGATCACCAAGCTGACCCACGACATGCCTTCGGAGGCGGATGTGACCCGCGTGCGCACTCGGCTGGAAACCCACGCCTGGCCGGACCCGTCGGAGGATTAGCTCGGGCGGAGACTTCCCGAGCTGTCAGCGGCGATGCTCTCGGCACGTTTCGGTCGCGGTTCATCGTTGGTCGCGCGGGCCGCTGAGGTACGGGAGGCGGCGCAGGCCCACCGAGACCTCGTAGGCGAGGTCTTCATAGCCGAGCGCGAGCTCGGCGAGGCGCTCCCAGGAGTCGTGGACGGCCCATTCCGGTGCGAGGGGCAGGACTTCGTCGGCGCACGCGGCGAACTGGGCGAGGCGGTCGATCACCATGCCGACGGTTTCGGTGTGCATGTGGGCGCCGCCGTGTGGGGGCGGCACCTCGGTGGCGACCCAGCGGTCGACGGCGAGAACGAGTCGGGCGCGGTGCTGATCGATGTCGTTCGCCTCGCCCAGTTCGGTATACAGCCGTTGCCGGTGCAATCCGGCGAGTAGGTGTGCGGACTCGAGGATCGGATGGTCGCCTCGGGGCACGACACGGCAGGCGCGTAAAACGAGTTCTTTGGTCGGCAGCGGTTCCACTGCGATAACCCCCTGGATCGAATGGTGTTGCGGTATGCGAGATGTGAAAATCAGCGGCGATGCCGCCCGCTCGGACGCGGCAACCGTGGCCGACGTCGCGGCGGCCCGGTCTCCCAAGGCGTTTCGATAACGACCAGGCCGAGGGCTTCCAGCGCCGTGAGCCCTATCCGGCTCGCCAGCTCCTCCATCAGCGAAACCGTTTCCGCCGCTTGGATCGCCGCCGTAGCCTGCTCGGTCGTCAGCATCCGACCGCGCAGATACGACACCACCCACGCATCCTCGCTGACCCGACGCGCCTGGTGCGGCGTGCGATCACTGACGATCCACGCCCGGTCGATGACGTGCACAGACATCAGAACCCCCCTCGTTCCCGCCATACGTGCCCCGGAAAGCCCGCCTCAATATTGTAAAGTATACAAGCCAAAATACAAAACTGTGTCGCATCATTTGTCGGCTGTATTGTGCGTGGCATGGCCCGGTCACCTGCGGTTGCGCGTTGGGAGCTGGCACTTCGGCTTCGGCAGCGGCGGCTGGAGCTGGGCATTGGCGCGGCTTCGCTTACCAAAGCGCTCGGCGTATCGGCCGCCTATTGGTCGCACATCGAGAACGAGCGCAACTTGCTCCCGAAGGACAAGCTCGAACAACTCCTGGACATCCTCGAGATCGACCAGAGCGAACAGCGCGAATTGTTGGCACTGCGTGAAAACGCGAAGCGGCGTGGGTGGTGGAGCCGATACTCCGCGTTGTTCGGTGACGAGATCCTTCGCTACTACGGATTGGAGTGGGGAGCCGAGTCGATCCGGACATACGAAAGTGGCATGATGCCCGGGCTCCTACAAGGCGAGGAGTTCATCCGAGCAGTGATGCTTTCGGCCGGAGCGACGGTACCGGCGATCGAAGTCGATCAGCGTGTCGAAGCGAGGCTTCATCGGCAGCAAAGATTGACGGGCGACAATCGGGTTTCACTGCGTGTGGTTATCGGAGAAGCGGTGCTCCTCCAGCAGGTCGGAGGTTCGGGTGTGCTGCGGCGTCAACTCGTTCATCTCGCGGATCTCGTGGAATCGCACCCAGAAAATCTCGAAGTGCGGGTCATCCCTTTCACGGCCGAGGACAGTATTCCGGCGGGCTCCACTTACCATCTACTCGACTTCGCCAGCTCTCGATTGCCGACGCTCGGGTGGTACGAAACAGCTGTGTTCGGCCAGATCATCATTGATGACGAGAGCCGAAAGGAATCCAGAGTGCGCGACTTGGGATTCGTGTTCGAGCGGGCGCGGTCATCGGCGCTATCTCGGGTGGAGTCGCTGGCGCTGATCCGGGAAATCGCTACTGGATTACAGTCGGCGGGGTGAGCAGTTCCGATTGGTTCAAATCCTCATACTCCAACGACAGTCAGACCTGCGTCGAGGTTTGTTTCGACGGTGAGCGAGTCCTCGTCCGGGACAGCAAGTTTCCGGGGCCGCCGGATGTCCGACCAGTTCTCGCGTTCACGCCGACACAGTGGTCCGCGTTCACCATGGCGATCCGGGCGGCTGAGTAGTCCCGGAAGACGTGAGTTGCGCGATGTCCCGAGAACGCTGGTTCAGATCAACGCACCCCCGTGACGCGGGAGCTCGCGTAGAGGTGAAATTCGACGGTGAGCAAGTTCTCGTCCGGGCCAGCGAGTATCAAGGCGCGGTCGCGAGAAGGCGCTCTATGGTGTGCCACTCATCAGAGATCGGCGCCGTTGCGGCGGAGAGCCTGGCGGACTCGGGTGGTGATGATGTGGGGCGGTTGGTGAGGAGGGCCGCGCTTACTCCGGCGGCCTGCGCGCGGGCTATCAGGTCCGGCCGCATCCGGTCGGTACTCCTGGCCGCGTCGGATCGGCCTCAGCCAATGCCAGATCTCGAGTGCGCGAGTGGTATGCGATCGAAGCTATTTCGTGGTGTGTCGCTCACACAGGGGCGTCCAGGTTTACGCCTGCTGCTCGTCGAGCCTGTCCGCATCCGAGAGGAGCGGAACCGACTTCGGTCACAGGCAAGATCCTAGCCCCGCGGGCGATCCATGATCGAAGTGCAACGCGAGAAGGCCGTCTGTGGTGTGCCGCTCGTCAGGTGAGGAGGTGGAGGAAGTGTTCGACTTCGGACTGGATGGCGGAGCGGGCGGGGACGAGGTATTTGCGGGGGTCGGCGAGGGTGGGGTCGGCGGTGAGGGTGGTGTGGATGGCGGCGGTCATCTGGACGTTGAGGCGGGTGGCGATGTTGATTTTTGTCATGCCGTGGTCGACGGCGGCGCGCAGGCCTTCGTCGGGGACGCCGGATGAGCCGTGCAGGACCAGGGGGACCGGGACTTTCGCGGCCAGGCGGCCGATCAGGTCGGTGTCGAGTCGCGCGGTGCGGCTGTGCATGGCGTGGGAGGATCCGACGGCTACCGCCAGGGCGTCGACGCCGGTGGTCGTGACGAATTCGACCGCCTCGTCGGGATCGGTGCGGACGCCGGAGGCGTGGGCGCCGTCTTTGCCGCCGACTTCGCCGAGTTCGGCCTCTACGTGGACGCCGCGCTCGTGGCACCAGCGGGTGATGGCGACGGTGGCGGCGACGTTGTCCGCGTAGTCGAGGATGGATCCGTCGAACATGATCGAGCGGATACCCAGATCTACGGCGGCGCGGACCAGTTCGGGGTCGGTGGCGTGGTCGAGGTGGACGGCGACAGCGGCGCTGCTGTCGGCGGCGATCCGCAGGCAAGCGAGTGCGAGCGGGGCGAGACTGCGGTGATAGCACACCGTATTCTCCGAAATCTGCAATACCACTGGCCTTTTCGACGATTCGGCAGCAGTTGTGATCGCCTCGGCATGCTCCAGGGTGATCACGTTGAACGCGCCGAGACCGCCGGGGCTGACGGCGGTGACCAGGTCGGAAACCGAAGTCAGCGGCATCGCGGGCGTCTCCTCATGGCTTCGCGCGTGTCGGCAGGTCAAGGGGTTCGACGCGGACGGTCGGGGCGATTCGGGCGCGCAGACCGCGGTCGATTTCGCCGGCTACCGGGATGACGACGGAGGATGCGGAGGTGGCCACCGTGTCGGTGAGGATGGCGGGCCAGTTCGGGGTGGTCTCGGTCGAGAGTGCGGCGATCACGGCGGCTGTCGCGGAATCTCCTGCGCCGATGGGGTTTCCGGCGAGTGGTTCAGGGAGCACTGCCGACCAGGCGCCGCCGGCGGTGACCGTGACAACCCCTTCGGCACCACGTGTGACGATGACCGCGCGCACCCCCCGATCGATGAGCGGAAAGGCGGCGGTCACGACGTCGGCGGCGGTGTGCGGTTCGGCACCGGTCAGTCGGCGCAACTCGTCACTGTTCGGCATGAGCACGATCCCGGGCACCTGGGCGGCCAAGCGCAAGGCCTCGCCGTCGACATCGCAGATGGTCGGCACCTCGGCCGCGATCGCGGTCCGCGCGATCTCGGCGGGCAGCGAGGGGGCGATGCCGGCCGGCAGTGATCCGGAGATGACCAGCCCATCGATATCGGGTAGCAGACCCGCCACACGAACGGCTAGTTGTTCGGCGGCATGCGGGTTGGACACGCGGGCGCCCGGCTCCCACAGCGCGGTGGCGGTGCCGTCCTCGGACTCGCTGATCACCACGGTGCGGCGTACCCAGGGCAGCGCGTGCACGAAGTCGACCGGCATCTCCAGCTCGGCGACCGCCGCGAAGGCGTGGTCGGAGAACCCGGTCGCCCTCGAGTATTTGCCGAGTTGATTCAGCACGCGGGTCACGTTGATGCCCCTGCCACCGATGCGCTGCTCCACCGAGCGGACCCGGTGGGCCTGCCCGCGTTCGAAGCGCTCGACCCGGTAGGTCATGTCGTACGCGGGATTCATTGTCACGGTGAGGATCACGACAACCACTGTCCTCGTCTGAGCACCCGGCGCAACTGGAGACTGTCATCGACTGTCAATATGTCGGCGAACTGCCCGGGCCGCAGGTCACCGACATCGGTCAGTCCGAGCACGGCGGCCGGGGTCGACGTGGCCGCCAGCACCGCCTCCCGCAGCGGAATATCGGATTCGCGCACCGCCCTGGCCACGCACTGCAGCAGCGTGCTGACCCCGCCCGCGATCGAACCGTTGGTGATACGCGCGACCCCGCCGCGCACCGTGACGGGCTGCGTGCCGAGCCGGTACTCACCGTCCGGGAGCCCCGCCGCTTGCATGGCGTCGGTGACGAGCGCGACCCGTCCCGGTGCGGTCGCGAACACCAGCGCGGCGAATCCGGGATCGACGTGCACGCCGTCACCGATCAGCTCTACGGTCGCGTGCCCCGCCGCCGCGGCGACCAGACTCGCGGCGACCGGGCCGGGGTCGCGATGGTGCAGTGGCGCCATCCCATTCGCCAGGTGGGTGACGAGACCACCGAAGCCATTGGGGTGCAATGCTTTCCGAAACGAATCGAAGTCGGTGTCGCTGTGGCCCAGCGCGACCACGACGCCGTTGTCGACCAGCCGCCGCGCGACGTCCGCGTAGCCGGGCAACTCCGGTGCGATCGTCAGCACGCGCAGATGCGCGCCACCGGCGGCAAGGAGTTGGTCGGTCAGCTCGAGATCGGGGTCGCGCAGAAATCGCGGATCCTGTGCCCCACATCGTGCCTCGGACAAAAAGGGACCCTCGAGGTGTATGCCGCCGAGTACGCCTTCCTCGGCCAATTTCCGCAGCACGGCGGTCTGCGCCACCATGTCGGCGCCGGCTCCCGTGACCACGCTCGCCACCACCGTGGTCGATCCGCTCGCGTGATGCGACTCGGCCGCCGCCCGCGCGTCCGCGCCGTCCACGGTGTCGAACCGATACCCGAATCCACCGTGGTTGTGAATGTCCACCAGCCCCGGCAGCACGACTCCCGAGATCGGCGGCTCGGGTGAATCCAGGTGCCCGGCGCGCCACTGCTGGAACGACTGCACGGCAGCGATCCGCGCTCCGGAAACCGAAACCACCCCGTCGTCCAGGGCCGTGCTCGCCGAAACGATGCGCCCCCGAATCGTCAGGTCACTCATTCGAGTGCCCCCTGTCGGGCGAACAGCGCGGCGCCCGCCAGACCTGCGCGGGCACCATACTCGCCGAGTATCACTCGTGGTGCCGGGACCAGGCGCAGCCGGTCGGCCAGAGCTCGGTGTAGCGGGTCGGTGAGGGCGGCGCCCGCTCCGGCGAGACCGCCGCCGAGGACGACCAGTTCGGGGCAGGTCGCGTGCACCAAGCCGACCAGTCCGTCGGCGAGCGCGTCGACCGCGTCCTCGACTACCGCCGCGGCATCGGGGTCGGTGGTCGACAGAGCGAAAACTTCTGCGGCGCCGTCTATTTCGCGTCCGGTGCGGCGAGTGTAGGCGCGCGTCATGGCCGCTCCGGAGGCCACGGTCTCCACGCAACCGATATTGCCGCAGAGGCACGGTAATCCGCCCTCGCGCCGAACCGGCACATGGCCGTATTCGCCGACTTGCCCGTAGTTGCTGCGTACGAGGCGTCCACCGACGGAAAGCGTGCCGGAGATGCCGGTACCGAGGATGATCACGCACACGTTGTCGTGCCCGCGTCCCGCGCCGAACCGCGATTCCGCCCAACCCGCCACGACGACATCGTGTTCGATGAGGACCGGGATCTTCCAGCGTCGGATGAAGCGGTCGCCGATGCGCACATCCCGCCAGCCGACATTGCTGCTGAACACGGCGATCGAGTTCGCCGTGTCGACGATGCCCGGCAGTACCACCGCCGCACGGCCGACCCGGTGGCGCTGCTCGCCGGACAGTGCGGCGAGCAATCGGTCGCCGAGCTCGCCCATCGCGTCGAACGCGGCCTCGCCCCGCGGGGTGGCAAGGGTTCCGGTCGCGAGCACCGTGGCCGCGGTGTCGGTGATCTCACCTTTGATGGTGGTCCCGCCGACGTCCATTCCGAGCACAAGCGCGTCGTCGGACAACCCCACGGCCGGCTGCGGGTACACCGCCGCAGTTCGGCGTCGGGACGCTGCGCCCGGTACGGAGTTCATCACAAGACTTTGGTCACGGCTCGAGGACCACGGAGCGGTTCAGGTTGCGCGGGTGGTCGGGATCGAGTCCGAGATCGGCGGAGCGCAGCACGCAGAGCTGGTGGACGCGCATCAGGTCGGCCATCGGGTCGATGTCGCGATGTTCCAGGTGTGCGCCGGTGACGGCGACATCGTCGGCGAAGTTCGGCTCCAGCGGTCCGAAGGCCCAGACCGCGCGGCCCGGCGCGGAGATGCTGATCGGGCCGTGGCGGTATTCGGTCGCCAGGTACGCCTCGGTCCATGACTGGCAGGATTCGCGGAGCTTGAGCGCCGCCTCGTCGGCGATGGCAGCCGCGAACCCCATGCCGACGAAGCTGATCTGCTCGGCCCCACGTACTTCGGCGAGCGATACCGCGGGATCCTCGGCGAGCACCGCACGGGCCTGCGCGATCACCGGAGCCAGGTCGTGGCCCAGGTGTGCGCGCAGGATCGCCAGTGTGGTGGTCGCGAAGCGGGTCTGCACCACCGACTGTTCGTCGACCTCGTCGATGAGGATCGGATCGCCCAGCTCCAGCACCGGGGTGCCGGGGCTGGAGCAGATGACGGCACGAGGGATGTGCGCCGGAATATCCCGCATGGCCCGCACCACTTCGGTGGTGGTGCCGGAACGGCAGATCACGAGGTAGCGGTCGTAGTCGCGATCGCGTACCTCGCTCGCCGGCCAGGCATCGGTGCGCCCGTGGCCCGCGCCTTCGCGCAGCGCGGAGATTGCGCGGGACATGAACAACGAGGTTCCGCAGCCGATCACCGCCACGCGCTCGCCCGGCTGGGGCAGTACGGCATGGTGGTCGGCGGCGATGGTCGTGGCGCGCGCCCAGTCGTCCGGCTGGGTGGCGACCTCGGTGGCCAGATGGGTCACGGGGGCGGATTCGGCAGAGAGCGGCACACGGACAGGATCACTCTGGTGATCGTTCATGTCAAATTTACCGGCAAATCAGTCACGTATGATCACCGCACGGGCTAGATTGAAGCGCACGGACGGTATGTCCTCCCATCATCGGCGGTCCGCTGGCGCAGGGTGCGCAAATCTGAAAGGTTCTGCTCGTGAAAAGACCACTCCACCGCGTACTTGCCGGAGTCGCGATGGTCACCGGCCTTGCGCTGGCGCTGTCGTCCTGCGGGTTCGGTTCGAAAGATGCCGCGGACTCCGACACCACGATCAACTTTCTCGCCCCCGCCTACAGCGACGGCGCCACGGGTACCAAGGCGCTGTGGGACGGCATCATCGCCGACTTCCAGAAGCAGAACCCGGGCATCACCGTGAATCTGCAGATGGAGTCGTGGAACTCCATCAACGACGTGGTGCGAACCAAGCTGCAGTCGAAGTCCACCACACCCGACATCCTCAACATCGACGCTTACGCCAGCTTCGCGGGCGACGGCATGCTGTATCCGGCCGCCGACATCGTGTCGGCACCGGTGCTGGCCGACATCCAGCCCGGCTTCGCCGACAACGCCTCGTTGAACGGAACGCAGTACGCGCTCCCGCTGTTCGCCTCGACTCGCACGCTGTTCTACAACACCGAACTGTTCGCCGAGGCGGGCGTCGCCGCGCCGCCGAAGACCTGGGCCGAGCTGACCGACGCGGCGAAGAAGATCCAGTCGCTCGGCGGCGGCGTGTCCGGCTACGGGCTGCCGGTCGGCAGCGAGGAGGCCCAGGGCGAGACCTCCATCTGGACCTTCGGCGCGGGCGGCTCCTGGGCCGACGGCGACCGGATCACCGTGGACACCCCGCAGAATCTCGAGGGCGTCCGGGCGATGCGTGAGCTGATCGATGCCGGCGCGACCCAGCCGAATCCGGGCGCGACCGACCGCAAGGACGTGATCAACGCCTTCATCCAGGGCAAGATCGGCATGATCGAGGGCCTGCCGCCGACCATCGGCCAGATCGCCGCGAAGAACTCGGGCCTGCGGTACGCGACCGCGCCCTCGCCGACGAAGACGGGTGAACCGGTCACTCTGGGCGTCGCCGACCACCTGATGGCCTTCCAGAAGGACGGCAAGAAGACCGAGTCGATCAAGAAGTTCCTCGACTACTTCTATTCCGCCGACGTGTACTCGAACTTCGTGCGGCACGAGGGCTTCATCCCGATCACCAAGAGCGCCGCCGCCGAACTCGCGGACGACCCGGTCACCAAGGCTTTCGCCGGGACGCTGCCGGTGGCGCGGTTCTACCCGAGCAACAACGCGAAATGGGCCGCGGCCCAAGGCGCCATCCGTCAGCAGATGGGCACCATCGGCCAGGGCGCGGACCCGGCCCAGGTGTTGCGGCGGATCCAGGAAGCCGTGAAGTAGCGTGCGGCGCAGAGGAATCCTGGCGGCGCTGCCGTGGATCGGACCGTCGCTGGTCTTGATCGCGGCCATCGTCGCCTTCCCCGCCTGCTACATGGTGTGGACCAGCACCAGGGACCTGAGCGCTTACGGCCAGGACCGCGGCAACATCGGGCTGGCCAACTACCGAACCCTGTTCGGGATTTCGGAGCTGGGCTCGGTCCTGGTTCACACGGTGATCTGGGTGGTCGGCGTCGTGCTGATCACGCTGCTGCTCTCCGCCGCGTTGGCCCAGTTCCTGAACAAGGACTTTCCCGGCCGTACCGCGGTGCGGATGGCGATCCTGGTGCCGTGGGCGGCGTCGGTGGTGATGACGACGTCGATCTTCTACTACATGCTCGATCCGGACGTCGGCATCGCGAACCGGTTTCTCGTCGACATCGGGGTGCTCGACCGGGGTTACGGCTTCACCAAGCAGCCGACGCAGGCGTTTCTGGTGGCGATCGGCGTCGCGGTGTTCGTGTCCGTGCCATTCACCACGTACACCATCCTGGCGGGACTGCAATCGATCCCGGCCGAGATCGACGAAGCGGGTCGAGTCGACGGCGCGCGAGCGTGGCAGCGCTACCGCTATCTCACTCTGCCGCAGCTACGTCCGGCGATCGCGGTGGCGACCATCATCAACATCATCAACGTGTTCAACTCGCTGCCGATCCTGCAGGTGATCACCGGAAGCATCGCGGGATTCTCCGCGGACACCACGACGACGTTGACCTTCAAGCTGATTCGCCAGAACCAGCAGATCGACACCGCCGCCGCGATGAGCGTGCTGAACTTCGCGCTGATCCTCGTCATCATCGCGATCTACGTGAAGGTGATCCGGCCGACCAAGGAAATCGACCGATGACCATCCCAGCGGACGTGACAGGGGTCGCGGGTGCGGTCGAACCCGACGCGCGCACGGGTGCCCGGACCAAGCGCCGTCGCTGGGAACTCACCGCGGTCGGTGTGGTGCTTTCCGCGGTGTTCCTGCTGCCGTTTCTGGTGATGGTGCTCGGTTCGCTGAAGAGCAGGGCCGAAATCCTGCGCATTCCGCCGACATACCTGCCGCAGGAGTGGCACCCGGAAAACTACGCCACGATGTGGAATACTCCGGAAACGCCGCTGCCGTTCAATCTGGTCAGCACGATCATCATCTCGTTCTGCGCGACCGCGCTGGTGCTTGTCGTCGCGATTCCGGCGGGGTATTACACAGCGCGCCATCGTTTTCCGGGCCGCGTGGTCTTTCTCGGCCTGGTATTGGTGACCCAGATGCTGCAGCCGACCGTCCTGGTGACCGGGTTGATCCGGGAGTTCTTCGCACTCGGCATCAACGACACCTGGCTGGCGATGATCCTGGTGAATGCCGCGTTCAACCTGTCGTTCGCGGTGTGGATCCTGCACAGCTTCTTCGCCGCCATCCCGGTGGAGATCGAGGAAGCCGCGCTGCTCGACGGGTTGAACCGCTGGCAGACGCTGATCCGGGTCAGCCTGCCGCTGGTCTGGCCGGGCATCGTTACCGCGACGATCTTCGTCGTGGTCTCGTGCTGGAACGAGTTCGCTGCCAGCCTGGTCGTGCTGACCACACCGGAGAACCAGCCGCTGTCGGTGGCGTTGACCAAGTTCGTCGGACAGTACGACACGGCGTGGCAGTATGTGTTCGCCATTTCCACTGTCGGCATCATTCCGGTGGTGTTGCTGTTCGCGCTCATCGAGAAGCGTCTGGTGGCAGGTCTGACCGCCGGCGGCGTCAAGTAGATGCTCCGGTCCGAGCGGCTACCGGGCGAGCTGGGACAAGCGGTCGATCCGGCATCGCCGCCGGGGAATCTTGACGGTCGGCACCGCGCCTGTGGTCATATTGGTCGCGTGTTTGGAGAAACAGCAGGTCGTTCGAACGGCCCTGGCGGTGTGCGATGACCGGGTCGACGGACCGGCCGCAGCGGTGGAACCGGCTGCTGGAACTGCTCGCCGAATCCGGGCGGCTCTCGGTGGACGAGGCCGCCGAGCGGCTGGGCGTGTCGCCCGCGACGGTGCGTCGCGATTTCACCGCGCTCGCCGAACAGCAGCTGGCGACCAGGACGCACGGCGGTGTCGTGGCGACCTCGGTCGCTTATGACCTGCCCGCCCGCTACCGCCAGACCGGGGGCGAAGCCAAGCAGCGGATCGCGGAATACGCCGCATCCCTTGTCGATCCGTGCGCGGTGGTGGCGATGAACGGTGGCACCACCACCACGGCGGTGGCCAGGGCGCTGGCCGGGCGCACCGATCTCGGGATGTCCGGCGACGATCAGCTGACCATCGTCACCAATGCGCTCAACATCGCGGGTGAGATGGTGCTGCGGCCGCACCTGCGCACGATCGTCCTCGGTGGCGTGGCGCGGCGGGAGTCCTACGAGCTGCACGGGCCGCTGGCCGAACGGGCGCTGGCCGAACTTCGGCTCGACGAACTCATCCTCGGCGTGAACGCGATCTCCGCCGAGGGCGGCGCGCAGTGCAGGCACATCGACGAAGCCGGGGTCACCAGCGAGATGGTGCGGCGCTCCGGACAGGTGATGGTGGTCGCCACTGCCGACAAGCTGGAACGTACTGCGCTTGCCCGAATCTGCGGCATCGAGCAGGTACAGGTCCTGGTTACCGACAGCGACGCCGACGCCGCGGCGGTGGCAGCGATCCGCGCGGCGGGAGTGCGGGTCGACGTGGTGTAGGCGCCGATGGACGGCAACGGGGCCTGTCCCATCCGGATCACTCGTCCCGAGTCGAAATACCCGCCTCGACGCCCGGCATGTAACGATTGCGCAATCTGGCGATGCGATTCGCAATATCAGCGCAACCGGGTGCTCTTAGGGTGACCGTCATGAGCACGGACAGCAGCACTGCCGGGGGGACCGGAATTCATATCAGCGGGTTGACCAAGACCTTCCGGGTCGGGCGGAAAACGGTGCAGGCGCTGGATTCCGTAGATCTGCATACCGAGCAGGGCGCGTTTCTCGCGCTGCTCGGTCCGTCCGGTTGCGGCAAGTCCACGGTACTTCGCATTCTCGCCGGGCTGGAGACGCCGACCGCGGGCAAGGCGCTGATCGACGGCGAGACACCCGCCGAACTGCGCGGCCACCACGAATTGGGCATCGCGTTCCAGGATTCGGCGCTGCTGCCCTGGCGTTCGGTGGAATCGAATATCAAGTTGCCGCTTCAGGTCGCCGGAATGACGCCAGATCCCGCGCAGATCGCCGAGCTGGTCCGGCTGGTGGGACTGGACGGATTCGAGAAGGCCAAACCCGCGCAGCTGTCCGGCGGCATGCGCCAGCGTGTCTCGATCGCGCGGGCGCTGGTGGTGAAGCCGACTGTGTTGCTGCTGGACGAACCGTTCGGCGCTCTCGACGACATGACCAGGCAGCGGCTCAATCTGGAGCTGCTGCGAATCTGGACCGAGAAGCCGGCGACCACGCTGATGGTCACACACGGCATCGCCGAGGCGGTGTTCCTGTCCGACGTGGTGGCCGTGATGAGTCCGCGGCCGGGCCGGGTGCTGGAGCTGGTCGAGATCGATCTGCCGCGTCCGCGGCTGCCCGAGATGATGCGAACGCCGGAGTTCCACAAGCTGCACGACTATCTGTCGGAGCTGCTGTTCGGAAAGTCCGGGAAGGGAGGTGTGGCATGAACGCCCATGATCCGGCGCGCTGTCCGCGCAGCGGTGAGCCCGGCCGGCAGCGGGTGAGCACGCACACGCAACCGGTGCGGCTCCACCCGCTCCCGTGGCCCCTCCGACGTGGCAGGGGAGGCGCACAATGAAGCGCCTCGGCGGCGTGCTCGGCGTACTCGGGCTGATCGCGGTGTGGTGGATTCTCGCGGCGCTCGGCGTAGCAGGCGGCACCATACCCAGCCCGTGGCAGGTGCTGCACACCATGGGCA
The DNA here is from genome assembly GCF_045207455.1 of Nocardia sp. NBC_00881. Classification (NCBI taxonomy): domain Bacteria; kingdom Bacillati; phylum Actinomycetota; class Actinomycetes; order Mycobacteriales; family Nocardiaceae; genus Nocardia; species Nocardia sp. NBC_00881. The sequence continues at coordinate 5,147,136 of NZ_CP108798.1, read as the reverse complement.
CCGACGGATGGGGGCTCTACGGCCCCAACTTCCGGATCACCGCGCTCGGTGCGCTGAAGGGGTTCGTCTGGGGCAACGGGTTGGCCATCGCGCTGGCCATCCTGATTGTGCTGGTCCCGCCGATCGAGTCGCTGGCCACCCAGCTGGCGATCTTGAGCTACTGCACGCCGCTGCTCGCGCTCGGCCCGATCATCCTTGTCGTATTCGGTGGACGAACTCCTACGGTGTTCCTCGCCGCGATGTATTGCTTCTTCACGACGATGGTCGGCACCGTCACCGGGTTGCGATCGGCCGACCGGACCAGCCTCGAGCTGGTGCGCGCCTACGGTGGTGGGCGCTGGCAGCAGTTGTACCGGGTGCAGGTGATATCGGCGCTGCCGAACACGCTCGCGGCGTTGAAGATCGCCGCGCCGTCCGCCGTGCTCGGCGCGATCATCGGCGAATATCTCGGCGGTGTGGACAGCGGCATCGGGGTGGCGCTGACCGCAGCGCAGACCGCCTACAACGTCCCGCGCACCTGGGGCATGGCGCTGGCCGCCGCGGCGCTGGCCGGACTCGGGTACGCGGTGGTGGCCCTGGCCGCACGGCTGGTCGCTCCGTGGACTGCCCAGGAGGAGCGATGAGGGACCATTGCGCAGCGCCTGATTGCTCCGACCGGGTGCGGGTGTCCCGCATGAGCACAGGAGGAGCGATGAGGGACCATTGCGCAGCGCCTGATTGCTCCGACCGGGTGCGGGTGTCCCGCAAGGCGCAGGGGGAGAGATGAAACTGCTGCGACGGATCGGACGATTCCTGTTCCCGCTGGGAACCTCGCTGCTGCTGATGCTGGCGATCTGGTACGTCTTCCTGAAAGCTTTCCCGCAGGTCGGGCCGCGGGTCGGTAAGTCGCCGGGTGACATCTGGACCTATCTGGTGACCGCGCCCCACGCGAGCACCGCGCGACAGGCGATCATCGACGATCTGCAGATCACCCTGCGGGACGCGGCGATCGGGTTCGGGGCGGGCATGCTCGCCGCACTGGTGGTCGCGGCGCTGTTCGTGTCGTTCGCCGCCGTCGAGCAGACGTTCCTGCCGGTGGCGATGTTGTTGCGCTCGGTGCCGCTGGTCGCGCTGACCCCGATCATCGTGCTGGTGTTCGGCCGCGGACTGGCCGGGGTGACGGTGATGGCCGCGATCGTCGTGTTCTTCCCGGCTCTGGTCATGGTCATGGCGGGACTGCGCACCGCCCCGCGTCAGGCCTTGGATCTGGTGGCCGCGTATGGCGGATCCCGGTGGACCGGGCTGCGGATGGTGGCCGTCCCCGCCGCGCTGCCCTCGGTGTTCGCCGCCGCGCGAATCTCGGTGCCCGGCGCGCTGATCGGCGCGCTGCTCGGAGAATGGCTCGGCAGCGGAACCGGGCTCGGCGCCAGCCTGATCCGGGCCATCCCGACCTTCCAATACAGCAAGCTGTGGGCGTCGATCGTCATCGTGACGCTGGTTTCGGTGGTGCTCTACGCGATCGTCGGCGTGGTCGAGAACCTGGTACTCGCGCGCTTCGGGACGGAGGCAGGACGGTACTGACCGGCCGATCCGGTCGGCGGAATTCGCGCAAATCCATGCTCGGAACGTCAAAGTAAAGAAATTAACGCTTCTCCCGCTTGAAGGCGGGAGATTTCACGCTCGGACCGCAACCCCCCAGCCGCCCGAAGGAGGTGATCGGATTGTCTGACGTCGTCAACACGTGTGTGGCCACGTTCTGCCACAGCCAGAATCACTCTGGCGGCGTTCCGGTCCCGACAGGCGGTGTACTCGCAGTCGTGGCACCGGAAAGTTCGTTCGGCGAGTTCGAGGTGCTGCTTGGCTCTCGCGAAACACCTCGAACACGTCATCGTCGTAAAGGCGGGCCGCACCAACACCACCTTCCGGCCGGCCCGCGTGGCACGCTCGATCAGTTCGGTCTTCGTCACGCCGATGGCCGCGTCGGCGGCCTTGCGGGCCATCGTGGACTTGGCCAGGAACTTCGGGGTGAAATCCTCCACCGCGATCAGATCATGATGGTCGACAACGCTTTTCGCCCACACCCGCGCATCATGTCGGGTTTGGCGGGCGGCTTTCTTGTGCAGCTTGATGGCCTCACGGGCCGCCCGCTGATACCCCCTGGATTGCGGGCCGCGTGTGCCGCGGCGGCGTCTGGCAATCTTGCGTTGCGCCCTGGCCAGTTCGGCGGCACAACGTGCACGATATCCGCGATAGGGCAGATCGAACGACGGGGCGGTGGCGGTGGCCGTGGCACGCACACCCCAATCGAGGCCGATACCGCCCTCGGCCACCGGTGTGGGATCGACAGTGCGGCGGACGACGAACGAGGCGAACCAATACCCGAGCGAATCCCGGAAAACGCGCACACTGGACGGCTCCGACGGCAACTCCCGCGACCACACCACCGCAATGCTCACCCCCTTCGCCAGCACCAACCGCCCACCGCGGAGACTGAACCCGCGCTTCGTGTACTCCAGCGCCGGCCGGGTCTTCTTGCGGGGTTTGAACCCAGGCCGGCCTCGACCCTTGACGGTGAACGGCTGATCGAGCGCTCGCGCATAGGTGCGCAGCATCTGCTGTTGGACGACTTGGGAACCCTCCCGCAACCACGCGCTGCGCGAGCGAGCCTCGGTCAGCAGCTTGCTCAGCGTCCCGAACGTCGGCCTGTTTCCCGATTTCTGCTGGTAGACAGCCTCATTCCACAAAAACCGGCAGGGATGCCACTCAGCTTCCAGACCGGACGCCACAGTGGAACCCGGCCGCAACCGATAGCTGTACCGCACCACCTCCTCCATGCCCGCGAATCTAGCCGACACCACCGACACACCACCCCGACACAAGAACCCGCGAAAGGAGGACGGCGCTTCCGCACCCTCGCGAACGAGGGAGCCTCCGCGCCGCACACCTGATGACACCCATGCAACGCTCGTTCGGGCACCTGAGCCGACGCTCGTTTCTCCGTTACTCCGCACTGACCGGCGCCGTGCTCGGCGGTGCCGGAGCGCTGGCCGCCTGCGGCAGCGATTCCAGCGACTCGTCGGGTGGGTCGACCCCGGACGGTTCCCGATACGGCAGGGTCGCGGTGCAGCTGTCCTGGCTGAAGAACATCGAGTTCGCCGGAGAGTACTTCGCGGACTCGAAGGGCTATTTCAAAGAAGCAGGCTTCGGTTCGGTCGATCTTGTCGCGGGCGGTGCGGCGAGCACCTCGGTGGAAGCGGGTTTGGACACCGGAAAGGTGTGGCTGGGACTTTCCGCGCCGCAAACCACCGCGCCCGCGGTCCTGGAGGGCTTGCCCGCGAAGATCGTCGGCACCACCTACCAGAAGAACCCGTTCGCGATCGTCAGTTCCGCCGCCAAGCCGATCAGGACACCCGAGGACATGAAGGGACGCAAGATCGGTGTGCAGGACACGAACCAGCTGATCTTCAACGCGCTACTCACGGCCAACGGCCTGAAGCCGAGCGACGTCACCATCGTGCCCGCCCAGTTCGATCCGACCCCGCTGGCCAGCGGCGAGGTCGACGGATGGGTCAGCTACGTGACCAACGAGCCGATCACCTTGGCGGCCAAGGGTTTCCTGAACACGCATTTTCTGTTCGCCGACTTCGACCTGCCATTGGTCGCCGAGACGCTGACGGTGAAGCAGTCCACGATCGACAAGGAGCGCGACAAGCTGAAGGCATTTTTGGTCGCCGAGATCAAGGGCTGGAAGGACGCGGTGGCCGCCCCCGCCGAGGCGGCCAGGCTGGCGGTCGAGGTGTACGGCAAGGACCAGAAGCTCGATCTCGACGAGCAGACGAAGGAGGCCGCCGCCCAGAACGAACTGGTGGCCTCGCCGGACACGGCCGCGAACGGCCTGCTCACGATGACCGACACACTGATCGAGCAGAACATCGCCGCGCTGCGTGCCGCCAAGATCGACATCAAGGCCGAGCAGTTGTTCGACCTGTCCGTGTTACGCGAGGTATATGCCGAGAACCCTGATCTGAAGTGACTAGATTCTCAGTCCCACAACAGTTTTCGGTGTAACCGGAATCTCGCCGCTGTATGGGTCGGACGGTCGCGCCGGTTGGGCGGCGCGCGCGGCGAGTAGTTCGGCTGCGATCGCGACCGCCACCTCCGGCGCGGTGCGCGCGCCGATGTCCACACCCGCCGGGGAATGCAGGCGGGCCAGTGTCTCGTCGCCGAAACCGCCTGCCCGCAGGTCCTCCATGCGCCGGAGGTGCAGCTGACGTGACCCTATCGCTCCGAGATAACCGAGCTCGGGTAATCGCAGCGCGACGGTGAGCAGTGGAATCTCGAACATGGGGTTGTGCGACAGGACGACGATGCCGGTGCTGCTGTCGATTTCCTCCGCCGAGGACAGGGTGTTGAGATACCGGTGCGGCCAGTCGACGACGACCTCGGCACCCGGAAACGATTCCGGCGTCGCGAAATTGGGTCGCGAGTCGCAGATCGTCACCCGGTATCCGAGCAGCCGGGCCTGCACCGTGAGTGCGGCGGCGAACGAGTTGGCGCCGAAGATGATCAGCCTGGGTGGCGGGGCGACCGAGGCGACGAACACATCCGAATCCGGCAGCGCGACCAACTCGGTGGCGTGTTTCTTGTCGGTGATCAGGTGCTGGCCGATCAGGTCCTGGTCGGAATTCCACACCACCGTGAAAACGGTGACCCTGCGATGCGCGGCGATCTCGGCCGCCACGTCGGGAAACTCGGGAAAGTGGCGGCGGGAGAACGGCTCGGTGAAGACATCCATCATGCTCTCGCCGTTCGCGCCCGTCTCCATTCCGGTAGCCACGCCGTAGCGGTGCAACGCGCGACGGCCCGTGCGCGCCGCTTCGAGTACTGCCTCGTAGGCGATCTCCTCCAGCCCACCGGCGCCGACGGCCCCGTACGCGCCGCCATCCTGGTCGACAAGCATTGCCGAGCCCATCGGTAGCGGGGCGGAACCCACCGTGCGCACGATGGTGGCAAGCCCACCCGTCCGGCCCGAATGCCACACCCGCAACAGATCGTCGACGATGTCCCGCATCAGCTAGCTCCGATCACCGTGCGGTCGTGACCGGGAAGTCACGATCGACCCCCGTCGCCAAATCGTCGCACGTGACGCATACCATATCGTCCCTGCCTGACAAATATGTGCGAGCTCCGGAATCTCCTACGGCGGCAGTGCAAACCGCGTTCCAATGCTTGTGTGCAATCACGACGGGATGGCCCGGTGTGTTGTGGAACACAGCCCGTGCGAGACCGCTCGTCGCCGCGAACGCGGCGGCGGTCACCCGAGCGACCACCTCGGCTCCGACATCCGGGGTGTCGACCGGCATGATCGCGGCGAACCGCGCGGGCGTGCGCGCCACCGCGATCAGCCCCGCCCGCAGCGAGGCGCCGAGTCCGGTGGCCCAGTCCGCCGCCCACACATACTGGGCGCCCGGCGGCAGATCGACGATCTGCGGCGAAGGGCCGGTCGCACCGAGGACCACGATCACCGGTTCACAGCCTGCACCGGTCAGCGCGGCCACCGCGGCACGCAGCCACGCGCCACCTTCGGCGATGGCCTTCGGCCGCCCGTAGCGTGTTCCGGCGCCCGCGGCGAGCACGATGCCCGCACAGGCCGGGGATAGAGGGACAACCATGGGTATGAAGGTAATACCGCGTCGTTTCTTCCGCACGAGGCAAAACCGGTGCTCAGAGGGTATGCCCTGCCGTGTCGCCCGATGCGACACGCCGAAGGTGATCTCGCGCTCTCCGGTGGCGGCCGGGCGGGTCGTGGTCGATGCTGGTTCGATGACAGACCAGGGACCGGGCATCGCGGGATTCGCCGCGATGTCCGACGACGCGGCCTATCAGGCGTTGCTCGCCTGTTGCTCGTCGCCGGGGCTCGCTCGTTCGCTGGTCGCGGGCCGCCCGTATCCGAGTGCCGAGGCGCTCTTGGACGCCGCCGACGCGGCGGTGATGCGGCTGCCCGAGTCCGAGATCGATCTGGCTCTCGCGGCGCATCCCCGGATCGCGGAGCGGCCGCGTTCGGCGGCCTCGGCGCGTGAGCAGGCCGGGGTCGCGACGGCCGCGGCCGCGGTTCGCGCGGCGCTGGTCGCGGGCAACCGCGCCTACGAGGAGCGGTTCGGGCACATCTACCTGGTATGCGCGACCGGCAAGTCGGCTGAGCAGCTGCTCGCGCTGCTCACCGCCCGGCTGCGCAACGATCCCGAGATCGAAAGGCGAGTTGTGCGAACTGAACTGGCGAAGATCAACCGGATCCGGCTGTGCGGGTTGCTGGAGTACCGGCGATGAGCACGCTGAGCACCCATGTGCTGGACGCGGTGCGCGGCATGCCCGCCGCCGGGGTCGCCGTGACGCTGTATCGGCACGCGCGGCAGCTCGATTCGAGCGCGACCGACGACGACGGCCGGATCGGGACGTTCGGCGCGGAGCTCGAACCGGGTACCTACCGTCTTGTGTTCGACACCGGCGCCTATTTCGCTCGCCGCGAGGTCGAATCCTTCTACCCGGAGGTCGCCATCACGTTCGCCGTCACCGAAGAGCGGCATTACCACGTCCCGTTGTTGCTGTCGCCTTTCGCTTTTTCCACCTACCGAGGGAGCTGAGCCGAGATGGAACTGACCGGGCCGATCGTGCTGTCGGATCATCGATACGGCAAGGCGGAGAACCGGATCGTCCGGATATACCGGGAGACCGCGCGGCACGAGATCCGCGACGTGAACGTCTCCACGGTGCTGCGCGGCGATTTCGCCGACGCGTACGTCGCGGGCAGCCAGGCGAAGGTGCTGCCCACCGATACCCAGAAGCAGACCGCGTACGCCTACGCGAAGCAACCGGGACTGCGGGCGATCGAGGACTACGCGCTGGCTTTGGCCGGTCATTTCGTCGCCGAGATCGAGCCGGTGACCAGCGCGCGGGTCGACGTCGACGAATACGCCTGGCAGCGGGTGCCGGTCGAGGGCGTCGAGCACGATCACACCTGGGTGCGCCGAGGCCCGGAGGTGCGTACGGCGGCGGTCACCGTGGCGGGCAAGGGTGAGGACCGGGAGGCGTGGGTCGTCGGCGGAGTGAAGGACCTGACCATCCTGAAGTCGACCGGCTCCGAGTTCGCGGACTTCCTGACCGACGAATTCACCGTGCTCGCGCCGACCCACGATCGGGTGCTGGCCACTTCGCTGATCGCCGAGTGGCGGTTCGCGACCACCGACGGGGTCGCCTGGGATGAGGTCTACGCCGGGGTGCGGGCGCGGCTGGTGGAAACGTTCGCGACGAAGCACTCGAAGGCACTGCAGCAGACGTTGTTCGAGATGGGCAAGGCCGCGTTGGCGGCGTACCCGGTGCTGGCCGAGATCCGGCTCGCCGCCCCGAACAAACACCACTTCGACTACGACCTGGGCCGGTTCGGCATCGAGAACCGCGGCGAGGTCTACCACGCCGCCGACCGTCCCTATGGCCTGATCCATGCCACCGTCGCGCGTGCCGACGCACCGGAAGCCGGGCCCGCATGGACCCGGTGACCATCATCGAGGGCTGTGCGATCGCGACGGTCGACGCGCAGCGCACCGAATACCGGCGCGGTCATGTCGTTGTACGCGGCAATCGGATAGCGGCGGTCGGTGCGGGGCAAGCGCCCGAACCCGAACCGGGCGCGCGGCGCTTCGACGGCCGGGGCTGTCTGCTGACCCCGGGGCTGGTGAATACCCACCACCACCTCTACCAGTGGATCACCCGCGGCCTCGCGGTGGACAGCTCGCTGTTCGAGTGGCTCACCACGCTGTACCCGATCTGGGCGGGTATCGACGAGGACGCGGTGCGGGTCGCCGCCACCGGTGCACTCGCCGCACTCGCGGGAACAGGGTGCACCACCACGACCGATCACCACTATCTCTTCCCGCGCGAGGGCGGTGACCTGCTCGGCGCCGAGATCGCCGCGGCGGAGGAAGTGGGTCTGCGCTTCCATCCGTGCCGTGGCTCGATGGATCTGGGTGCGAGCACGGGCGGGCTGCCCCCCGATCACGTGGTGGAGAGCCTGGACGACATTCTCGCCGCCAGCGCGGAAGCCATTGCCCGCTGGCACGATCCGTCGTTCGACTCGATGCTGCGGATCGCGCTGGCCCCATGTTCGCCGTTCTCGGTCACGCCAAACCTGCTGTGCGAATCGGCGGTATTGGCCCGCTCGTCCGGGGTGCGGCTGCATACCCACCTCGCGGAGACCATCGACGAACAGCACTACTGCGAGCAGAATTTCGGCTGCACGCCCGCGCAGTACCTGGAGCGGCTCGGGTGGCTCGGCCCTGACGTCTGGTACGCGCACGCCATCCACCTCGACGACGCCGCCATCGCCACCATGGCGAAAACCGGCACCGGCGTGGCACATTGCCCGACCTCGAACGCGCGGATCGGCGCCGGTGTCGCTCGCACCGCCGCCTTGGTGCATGCGGGCGTCCCGGTGGGACTGGGCGTCGACGGCGCCGCGAGCAACGAAGCCGGATCGATGATCGAGGAACCGCGCAACGCGCTGCTGTATGCCCGCAACAAGGGTGGTCCCGGTGCGATGACCGCCCGCACCGCGCTGGAACTGGCCACCATCGGCGGCGCCAGAGTGCTCGGGCGAGATACCGAGATCGGCTCCATCGAGGTGGGCAAACTGGCGGACCTGGCGCTGTGGCGCCTGGACACGGCCGCACACGCCGGGATCGACGACCCGGTGACCGCGCTCGTCCTCGGCTCCGCCCCGCCACTGGCCGCGCTGATCGTCAACGGGCGCGCGGTCGCGCGGGATGGTGAAGTGCGTACCGTCGCGATGGATGCGGTCGCCGCGCAGGTGGCGCGCGCGCAAGCGGCGTTGATCGCTAAGGCGGGGTGATCCGGTCTGTTCATCTGGTACCTGCAGGCCATCCGCACGACTTCCGTCGTATGTGCTGGGGAGCGAGTGATTGCAGACAATTTACGGCGCGGCGGCAATCGTGCGAAGGTCAGCCTTTGCCTCGCTGCGGTCTGCGGGTCGCTTCGATGCGGACTTCGTCGATGACGCTGCGGGGAACCGTTTCGATAATGTCCTCGCGGGTGGTGAGGACGAGTTTCTGCAGGATAGCGGCGACCTGCGCGTCAACGGTTCGGACGGAACTTCCCCGGCGTGTGGCGATCGCGATGTTGGTCCACCCGGCCGCCGCCAAGGTAGCGACCTGCTGCTCGGCGGTGGTCAGTTGCAGCCAGCGTGACGTGGAGTCCGTGCCGCGGGTGTCTTTTTTCGGCGTTTCCTCAATGGTGAGTGTGCCCAGAGCGAGTCGCTGCACCTCGTCGTGTTCGGGACGTAGCCGCGATCCTCGGGCTTCGGCCGCGGCGAACATGTCCGGCCCGAGTACCTGACGAGCGACGGCGATGGCCTTGGCGGATTCGACGGCGAAAGGACCCATTCTGTCGATGTCGACGCCCAGTTTGGTGCGAAGTGTTCTGACTCCTCCGGCCAAGTGAGCTATTTCAGTGGCCGGCGCGACCAGCCTGGTGCGCTCGATCTTGTCGTCGGCGGTGAGCAAGTCGGTGATGAGGCGCGCCAACGACCAGGTCCGACACTCCACGCCCCACATAGTGGCCCATCGATCGCCGCCCGCGGCTCTGTGGCACAGCAGTGAGGACTGTCCAATCGCCAGCGCTTCGATGGGATCGCCGTGTTTGGCCAAGGCGATTTCCCGGGCGTGCTCGGCCCAGGCTTTCACCCGCGTCGTCGAAGCAGCCGCCGATGCGAGAAAACGCTGTGTGACCTCGTGGGCTTGCTGCCCGGTTCCCAGCAGGCCCGCGGACATGGCCGCGTACAGCTCGCTCAGTGACGCCGTGCCGTGGTGGCCGAGATCGTTCAGTTTTTCTCTGGCGCGGGTGAACACGGTAATGGCACGGGCGTCGCGGCGCACGAACAGCAGCTCCATCCCCCAGGTGAATTCGACGGCGGCGGGCAAGCCGATATCCCTCTCGCACGTGTTGCGCCAGTTAGCTCTGTCCTGCTGCGCAGCCGGAAGGCAGGCGGCGACGCACTCCTCCAGCACACGCTCGGCGTTATCGTGATCGCCCTGGGTCAGGGCAAGCCATGCGATGGCGGCCATGGCGTCGATGTGAAGATTGGTAAGCCCCGAGGTCGACGTCCGTGTGGCGTCGAGGCATCGTTGCGTCCATTGGCGCATTCCTCGTAGCGAGCCTCTGATAAAAGGCATGCGCAAATTGATCAGTCCGAGACAGATTTCCAGACCGATACCGGCCTGGCCCGTGGTCAGGCTGTTCTCGATCGCGGTCAGCGTGTTGGCCCAAGCCGTCTCTGCCCAGCGCACCAGTTTCTGCTCTCCGTCGGAACGAAACCAGTTCGCAGCTGCGTAGGCGATTTTGTCCCGGTAATAGCGAAGGTGGCGGTCGGTCGACCGCGCGGGTTCGTCGACCTCCGGGGTCGATCGTTCGCGCAGTCGCTGCTGTGCATACACACGAAGGCTTTCCACCAGGGAATACCGCACCGTTGTCGACGTGATGTGCGCCGTCACCAGCGAGTGACCGACAAGAGACTCGAGCAAGTCCTCGATTTCCTCGCCCGCCAACTTCACATCTATGCCGCCGGACCGGGCGGGTTCGCCGGGGCCGAGGGCGTGGTCGTCACTGCACACGGCTTTGATGGCTTCCAGCTCTACGCCCACATCGGTCGAAGTGTTGCCGCCGTTGTCGTCGGGATTCGTGTCACAGCCCGCAGCGAACACGGACATCCGGTCGAAAAGCAGGCGTTCTTTCTCGGTGCACAGCTCATACGACCAGGCGATGACGTCGCTGACCCCGCGATGCCGCGAGTCGGCACCGGAACGGGGACCGTGGGACCAGCGCAAGCGTGCGTCATCGGCACGACCGGTGAGCTCGCGCAGAATCACCGCCAGCGGTTGATAACGCAGTCGCGCCGCCGCCAGTTGGATGTAGAGGGGGTGGTTGTCGACGCGGCGGCAGATCATCGCTGCGGTGGTGTTCTGCTCGCTTCCCGCGATGGAATGCCCGGTGAGGTCGGCCCGCTGCCGGAACAAGGTCACCGCGTGCTGGAGGGCCAGGGACGGGACAGTGATCAGATGCTCGTCCACCCAGCCGATCGGTTCACGGCTGGTCGCCACGATGGTCAGCTCAGGCACGGCGTCGAGCAGTTTCGCTATCACCGCAGCGGCGCTGACGAGTACATGTTCGCAGTTGTCCAGCACCAACACGATTCGCCGCTGCCGCCCCACAGCGGCGACTCGGGTGAGAGTATCGATGATCAACTCCCACGCCGATCGCCCGGAGAAATCGGCCTCGACCACCGAGCGCGCGATCTCTTCTTCGACGGCCGCCGTGTCGCAGGCTCTGGCCAACCGCGCCAATCGCACCCAGTACATCGGCGTGCTCTTCGCTTTGTTCAATCGGCGCACAGCCTCGGCGGCCAATCGGGTCTTGCCGATACCGCCCGGCCCGGTCAGCGTGACCAACCGGACAGGTTCCAACAGCAGGAGGATGATCTTCTCCATCTCACGGTCACGACCGACCAAGTTCGCGCCGGCTGCTGGCAAACCACCGGCGCGATCCCGACTTCTGATCGTCACACGGCGTAATCGTAGTCCTTGCCCATTGTCGACGCCGGTCGAAGCAAATCAGGCCCGCGACCCGTGACGTCACCGGCGGGCATTGACAGCCCCGTCAGCCTCCGCCACCGGGCTCGTAGGTAGATCCGCCGCATCAGTACCTGTGCGTGCCCCTGTCTGATGTAGCTTTTCTGCCTATGGAGGGCCATCTGCACAGCCCTCGCGGGACCGATCGGCGTGCGAAGACCGCCCTATCTTGGACACGACGAGCGGCTGGCTGGTCGAAAGAACCCGCCGGCGATGCTTTCGGACGTTGCGTTCGCAGAACGCCGGTGTTCGGCTCGTAGGTAAAGACCCCTATCGCGGTCTCTCCATTACCGATGCGGGAACCTACCCCTATTCGCGCATGCTTGCTCCCGTGAGGGAAATGGTTCGGGTGGCGAGGGGTCACCCGGACACTCCCCGACCCGACGAGGAAGTCGGGTGGTCGACAACGATGTCGGCCCGACACCGTGAGGGAGGTGGTTCGGGTGGCGAGGGGTCACCCGAACACTCCCCGACCCGACGACGAAGTCGGGCGGTCGACAACGATGTCGGCACGACGACGGGAGACCCCGGCAAAACGGGCAACCAACGATCATCGGCCAGGAATTCGGGAGCGCCACCCATAGATAGCCCACCCTGCCTCTTGCGGACGTGCGGTTGGGAAACCCGGGCGTTCGCTGCGCCAACACCGTGCGCCACTATTCGAGTTGCGCCGGCTCGTGCCTGGTCAGACCATAAGCGAGATACTGGAACAGTGTCGGTTCGGACAGCCCGGAGATCCCGGCCGGAGGCGGTGGCCCCGACCGGGTAACGGCCGCGAAATCTGCGGTGGTGTCGCGCAACATCGCGGCAACCGACTGGCTCTACCTTTGGCGGAGAGGCAGGAACGAGGTGAGACGTGGACCTGGACACCATCCGGGAGGTAGTGGTCGCGCGCGAGCGAGCGGATCTGGGGGCGCTCGGGACCTCGACCGCGGTTCTCGCCGGAGGGACGTTTTTGTTCTCCCTGGACCGAGCCCTACCGGATGGCCGGCCACTCACCCGACCGCCAGTCGTCCACACGGCGGCGGATGCTCGCGACCATCGGCAGTCTGTCGATCTCGTCCGGAGCGAACCACGCCACCTCATGCGACTCGTCGGAGACGCTGAGTTCACCGCCGACCGGGCGGCCCAAGAGGCAGATGGAGAACTCCTGCCGGACTTCCCCATCGTCGTAGGCGAATACGTGTCCGGGGTTGGTGTAGGTGCCGACGATGCCAGCGATTTCGATTTCTATCCCGGTCTCTTCCCGGGTTTCCCGGATTCCGCATTCGGGGAGGGATTCGCCGAGTTCCATTTTGCCGCCCGGTAGTGCCCACATGTCGTTGTCGACGCGGCGCTGTAGGAGCACCTGCCCGTGTTTGTTTACTACGACGACGGAGGCTGCGGGCACAAGACTGTTCGGCGCGGGTGCTTTCGGGTCGTTCTCGTAGTCACGACGTCCCATGACAGGCTTCTTCCCAAATGCTTTGGCCGCGGATCCAGAGTTCTTCGACGTGGTCGGTGAAGCGATCGAACATGCCGTCGTTCTGTTCGCGCCTGATGTGCAACATCGGCGAGTCGTGGCCAACTCTGCGCGCAAGGATCGGGGTGACGATCATGTCGTTATCGAAGCGGAACACCGACAGGTTTACGTGCCCGGTCTCGAATCGTGCTTCTATGTTGTCGATTCCGCGCAGCTTGTGCAGTTCGCCGACTGTTACGGCGATGCGGGTCGCGAGGGTCAGCGGAACGTTCTCCTCGCGTTCCCGTTCGCGGGTGACGGCGCTGTCCGGGTCGCCGATCAAGAATCGGATGCGGCACCCGTTTGCGGCTTTGCGGCGAAGCAAGTGCGATAGATTCGCATGCTCCAGCCATAGGAAGTAGTTGGTGTAGCCCGCGAACATCAGCTCACGTTTGGCTTTGGCTATCAGCGTGCGCCACAACGAAGCTGGAGCAGCCGACCGATAAGGGAATACTTGGATGACCTCACGGTCTGGCCCCGTTTTGAGGGTCAAGCGTACAGCTGAAGGCCACAAATCTGCCTCCTCGGCTTCGAGTACCTTGCAGACCATCCACCGATGGCGTGCGTGAGGTATTCGCGTGGGATTGGACACCCACCGATTGACTGTCTTGACATCGACTTCACACCTTTCCGCGAGCTGTTGGTCTGTGACCTTGGCTTTCGCCATCGCTTGCCGTAGGGCTTCGTTCACCGTACTACCCCCTCCGCCGGGCGGACAGTAGGGACCTTAACCCTGAAACGTCCCAAATGTCCTGGGAACGTAGTAGGAACGGCCTGGTAGCTGATGAACCCTTGGACTTGTGTCATCAAGTCGCATCAACAGCACTTCCCCGGATTCGGCCGAGTATGCGGCCCTGCCGCAAGAGATCCAGGCGAGTCCTGGACCGGCTGATGACTGCGCCTTGCTGCCAGCCGATCGGCTGGCAGCCCACAAAACACAACGCGCCCAGGGGTATAACCGAGTGTCCAAAGCAAACCTGCCGCAACGAACTCTGCACGACAGCGGCCCCACAACTGGGGTCGACTTCGATCCGCTGACGCTCGAACTTTTTGAGCGTGTCGCCGATGCCAGCCGTGAGTGTGCTCCCCAGTCTCGCCCCGAATCGTCCCGGTGCCGGGGTGCAGCGTCCCCCGGCATCGGGCGCATCACCTACGCACAGCGACCAGGGGTATAGACCAATGCCCATAGCTCTGGTGATCGCCTTCACCGTCGCCGCAGTCATCTACGGCACGATCTGGTTCTTCGATCGACCCGTGAGGAGCGCGGAGACGTGCCACCCCGCACCTGATGTCCCGTACACCCGGGAAGATGCACACCTGGTGTGGCAGGCGCGGATCGGCTGCGACACCGAAACGTGCGCCGATAAAGCCGCCGCGCTCGATGTCCTCATCGAAGCCAAGATCGTCAAGCCATGGCGACCCGTCCGATGATCGCCGTCGCGCCCACGTACCAGCTGAATCGGTGGCGCATGCAGCCGTGCAACAACATCCACATCAGCGGCCTCGATCACGCTGAATGTGCTGCGACCGTGCACGGCGGGCACGGCGGATGCAACCTGTTCATCGCCGCGCAGCATCGACTGTCGGCCGTGCCCAGATGAGTTGGCGAATCACGTGGGACCCCGACCGCGACATGGACGAGCCGCAGGGAATGCTGCTGCGCAACGACGACACGTGGGCGGTGGTGTTCGCAGACGGTCGCGTCGCCGATGTCAGCGACAACCCGCGCGAGGACAAGCAGTGAGGGCCATAGCCTTCGTGCGCCGCGACCTTTCCGGCTCCAAAACCGCCGACGACATCCACGCCATCCGCCGCTATGCCCGCTCCCACGGCTACATCATCGAAGCCCTGCTGACCGTCCGGCCCGGCGGCGCCCTAGACCCTGGTCTGCGGCTGATCAACGCTGTCCACAGCCACAACGCCGTCGCCGTGCTCGTCCCGCAGCTCAGGCATATCCAATCCACGCGCCGCTTCATCACCGAGATCTGCGCGGTGGTCTCCGTCGCCCCGGAGAAGACATGGCCACGCGGCCACAGATGGCCGTGGCCTGAAAGCTAGCCCGCACGTAACGTCTTACGGTCATCAGACGGCGTGCGGGGGCTTCCAGGTGCAACCGGTCTTCGGGACGGAGACTTCCACGCCAGCATCCGGTCCCGCAGCGACGCGATCACACGGTCGTTGTAGATGCTGTGGTAGCGGCTCAGCGTCATCACCGAATGACGGGCCTTGCGTCGGCTAGCGGTCGCGATCAGCTCAGCCATGGTCGTCGAGATCAGCGAGGGATCGAACTCGTCGCCGATAATCGGGGCCAACACCGGCTTTTCCACCAGTGAGTCGACTCCGTCCTCGACGCATTGACGCAGATACTGCTCGTGCGAGCCGACCTCGGTGGCGATGTATGCCTTCATTGGAAGGCCGGGCAGGCGAATGAGGCCTAAAGCCGAGCGTGCTGTCTCGCGCGCCCTCTCGAGGTTGCCGCGGTCGGCAGGAACGAAAATCTTCATGCGTGGCTGCGGATCGGCGCCGACCAGCCGACCCTCGATGATTTCGCGCTCGCCTTCCAGGTCCACGATCGACCATGAGTCGAGATGCCCGGCTTCGATCGCTTCCTTGATGCAGGGCATGTACTTGTTACGGACGATCTCGTCGTAGCCGATCACGACCAGTTGATGGATGCTCACCGATACCTTCCGTTGCCAGGCGACGCACAGCCGTCCGCCGCCGATGCCACATCATCGAGACGTGCGAGACCCAGATCGACTCGCGATGGGCCGTGCGAAAATTGTTGTAGTTCCGCACAATTCACTCGCCAAGCGGCGATGTAGTAGTTCAACGGTCGCAGCTACATCCGATTGCAGGAAGCGTCATTAGGGGTACCGCGGTGGCACCTCAGGGGTACGCTGCTCGCACGAAACTGGTACGGGGGTAAGTGCCGATGGCTGTGCAGCTCTCATGGACCGGCCTCGAGGTACGTGCTCTGCGCGATGCTCTACGCGAAACACGAACCAGCTTCTGTGAGATCACCGGCATGCGCTTCGACGCACTTCGGAAGTGGGAACGTCGAGGCCCCACCCTAACGCTGCGCGCCGTCCATGCCGCGATCATGGACACGACCCTGGCGCGAGCGACCGACGATCAGCGAGCCCGCTTTCGCCTGTGCTGCGATGAACTGCGGCGAGAACACGACCTGCCCAAGTCTCCGGACTCAACGCCTAAGCTCGATATCGATGATCCTGATCGGCCCTCCCGACCGTGCGACCCGTACGTCATGGAGATCAATGACATGAACCGCCGCGAGCTGATGAGACTGCTCAGCGTCTCCAGCGCTGTGCTGGCGGCACCCATGGATTGGGACAGAATCATCGCCGCCGCCAGCGGCTCCGGCCGAATAGATGCTGCCACCGCAAACGAGTACGCGAATATCAATCACGCTCTGTGGGGCGAGTATGCGAAAGCGGCGACCAAGGCCGAGACCTTCCCCGCGGTACGTGAGCATCTCGATGCATTGATCGACGGACTCCGCCGACCTCAGGACGATCATGTCCGCCGAGTACTGTGTGCGCTCACCGGCGAGGTGCTGCAGGTGGCCGGAGAGATACTTTTCGACAACGCCGACTACGGCACAGCCTCTCACTGCTACACCCTCGCGGCAGCCTTCAGCAAAGACGCAGGCGCGATGGACCTCTGGGCATGCGCAATGACCAGGCACGCGTACGTCAGTATTTACGACCGTCAGTTCAGCGCGGCGATGCCGCTGCTCGAATCCGCGAGCGCGCTCGCCCGCCACGGCGACCCGAGCATGACCACCCGATTCTGGATCGACGCGGTGCATGCCCAGGTTCGTCGCGACCGACATGTCCAACACCTCGATCGTCAGATCGAGGCGCTACCACTGCGCTGACGGCACCCTAGGAGCAAAGTTGCACGACATCGACCGCGGACGCATTTTCCGTCAGGCATGGATCGCCGGTGTCACCGAGCATTACCCCGGCGAGCCGAAACCCGGCTACGTCGCTACTTGGGAAGATACGCCGGAGTGGGAGAAGGCCAGTGCCATCGCGGTCCACAAGCAAATCGCCGCATTCATCGAGACCACCGACGGCGCGACCAGCAAACTCAGCCGCGAGCAACGAGCGCGCTTCGTCGCGCTCTGCTGGATCGGTCAGATTCACAAACACATTCCTGACCCCAAACCGTCGTATGTCGCCGACTGGGAGCAGCTCCCGCACTGGCAGCAGCAGGTCGACGCGGACATATTCGACGCCGTCGAAGCCTCGTTGGCAACAGCGAACCAACAATGACTGGGCTGTGTTCGGATCCCGGAACGAGCACCGCGATCTAGCCTAGGAGTCTGTCAGCCAAGCCAGCAAGCGGCCC
Organism: Nocardia sp. NBC_00881; assembly: GCF_045207455.1. Lineage (NCBI taxonomy): Bacteria > Bacillati > Actinomycetota > Actinomycetes > Mycobacteriales > Nocardiaceae > Nocardia > Nocardia sp. NBC_00881. The sequence continues at coordinate 5,129,586 of NZ_CP108798.1, read as the reverse complement.
CGCGACCAGCAGCGGCCAATGGCCTCGGCGCGCAGAGCCGACTGGCCGAACACCACCAGGCCGATGATGCTGTGGCCAGAAGCGTGGCGATCGCCGAGTGTCGGTATTGCCGGCGCGACTCCGACGCCCTCCGCTGACACCCATGCCACCGGCCGACCGGTGGCCGCTTCGCCGAGGCGGTGCAGGAAGCGCAGGCGGCTCTCGAGCGGGAAGCGCGACAGCGCCCACGTCGTGGTGACGACAGGCAGGGCGTCCGCGGGCACACGGGCGAAGGCGTCGGGCATCACCTCGACGATGTCACCTTGCAGCAGCAGCGGAGGGTTCGTCGCCGCCAACGCCATCTCCGCTTCGAGCCTCGCGATCTGCTCCGGTTGATCCGGCCGCAGGCAGGCGCGTAACCAGCGGGCGTCCTCCGCGTCGGTCACGTCGACCGGATCGAGGTCGACGCCGACCCGGGCGACGACTTCGGGTATCGCCCGCGTCGGGATGGGTCGGTCGCCCACGATCGAAGACGAAAGCCGCACTGGAGATGACGGGTCGCCCAGCGATTGTCCGTTGCTATATGTGATGCCGACGCGATCGACATTGAGATTGAGCCCAGCCGAACAGCCCACGTCGATCAGCCCCACCGCATTCGCGCCTACCCGGCGCGCCGCCTCGGCAATGGCCGGATACAGCACGGCGCAGCGTCCAGTTTCGTCTGACCGCGGCTTCCGGCGTGCGGCGATGGCCACGACCGACTCGGTCATTCGCACCAGCGTGTCGATCGCCGCGTCGGCGGCAGCGTCGCCGTCCCCAGCGGTATAGGCCGCGGCAAGCGCCGGGGCGCGTCCGGCGAGGGCGAGGTCGTGCAACGCGGCGAGGATGACCGTGGGGTGCCGCTTGCGCGCCGGCGCCGCCTCGAGGGCGCGCAGCGCCTCGTCGGACTCACTCAGGGCGACGGCGACGCGCTCGTACAGCGGCGATGTTTCGGCGGCGTCGACCGCACCGAAGTGCCGGTACACCTGAGCGAGTGTGCGAGCCCTACCCACGGGTACGGCGCTTCCTGCAGTCGTCGAGGGTCCCCGTTCCGTCCTGGACAAAGCCGTTGACCACGAGCATTGACATCCGATCTGTCTTCAGGGCGATGGACCCGAAGCCCTGGTTCGCAAGCGATGCGAACAGTTCGTTACGGATGTGCCCGGAGGCCGGTTCCGTCGGCGCACCGAGTGCCAACAGATCACACGGCGGGGGTGCGAAGTCTCGAATGTCTTGGCTCACGTGTCTAAATCGTATCGTTGAACCAACGATTGAGACTTTTGCCCATGCCACCAGGTGACAATGCCGTCAAGTATCAAACGTGCTCGGCAGCGGCGCTGCGGGAAGGGCCGGTACACGCGGTGTGCTGCTTCCGTCGGGTCACGTCGTCGCGCGGAGTGCCTGGCCCTTCCCGGTGTCGTGCCTGGTCAGGATATAAGCGAGATACTGGAACAGTGTCGGCTCGGACAGTCGGTAGCCCCGGGGGCCGGTGCAGCTGTGGCGGCGATGCTCGGCTCGGCCGCGGACGGTCGCTCGCGACGGGGTAACGGCCGCGAAATCTGCGGTGGTGTCGCGCAACATCGCGGCAACCGACTGGCTCTACCTTTGGCGGAGAGGCAGGAACGAGGTGAGACGTGGACCTGGACACCATCCGGGAGGTAGTGGTCGCGCGCGAGCGAGCGGATCTGGGGGCGCTCGGGACCTCGACCGCGGTTCTCGCCGGAGGGACGTTTTTGTTCTCCGAACCGCAGGATCGGTTGGAGCGGCTGGTGGACATCACGGCCATGGGGTGGCCCGCGTTGGAGGTGGTGGCGGACGGACTGGCGATCGCCGCGACCTGCACCCTGGCCGAGTTCGCGGGGGCCGCGCCGGGGCGTGAGCTGGGGACACCCGTGCTGCGCGAAGGTTGGCCGGGAACCGCGCTGTTCGCGCGGTCCTGCCGCGCGCTGCTCGCGTCACACAAGATCTGGCGTACTGCCACGGTGGGCGGCAACGTCTGTCTCGCGCTGCCCGCCGGTGCGGTGCTCGGTGCGCTGACCGCACTCGACGCTGTCGCGCTGGTGTGGGCGTCGGATGGGTCGGATCGGCGTATTCCATTGCGGGACTTTGTCGTCAGCCCGGGATACACCGTGCTGCGGCAGGGTGACGTACTGCGGTCGATCACCGTTCCACTACCGAGTCTGCTGGCGCGGACCAGCTTTCGGAAGATCGCGCTCGCGCCGCTCGGGCGGTCCGGTGCCGTGGTGATGGGTCGGCGGGACCCCGACGGTCGGAGTGCTGTTACCCTCACGGCCGCAACGATCCGGCCCGTCGTCCTGGATTTCGCTGTGCCGCCGAGTGACAGCGAGATCGCGGGAGCGGTCGGCGCGATCGATTCCACCGTGTGGTTCGACGACCCGCACGGATCGCCGGATTGGCGGCGGCACGTCGCCGGGCTGCTCGCCCGCGAGGTCGCCGCGGAACTGCGGGAGCGTGAGTCGTGCTGAGGTTCGAGGTGGACGGCAGGTCCGTCGAGATCGAGGTGCGGCCGGGGCAATGCCTGCGGACCGCGCTGCGCGAGAGTGGCCATCTGGCGGTGAAAAAGGGTTGTGACGCGGGTGATTGCGGCGCGTGCTCGGTGCTGGTCGACGGCGCGACGGTGCACTCCTGCGTGTTTCCGGCCTATCGCGCCGCCGGTCGTGCCATTACCACGGCGGCTGGGCTCGGGACGCCGGACGACCCGCACCCGGTGCAGCGCAGGTTCCTCGACAACGCCGGATTCCAATGTGGTTTCTGCACTGCGGGCATGGTCGTCACCGCCGCGGGCCTCGGTTGCGGGATCGCGGGACAGGTCGGGGAGTCCGAGACGGAACGTGCCGAATTGATGAAAGGAAACCTGTGTCGCTGCACGGGTTACCGGGCGATCGTAGCGGCGCTGGGCACGCCGACTACCGCGGACGACGCCGCCGCGGACGCGACTTCCGCGCAACGAGTCGATACGACGGGGCGGGCCGGCAGCGGAGTCGGGGCTCCGGCCGGACCCCGTATCGTCACCGGCACCGAGCCTTTCACCTTCGACATGCTGCCCCATGCCATCGCGGACGGCGAGCGACCGGGCGATACCGCCACGGCTCCTCCGACGCCCCCGCTGCATATCGCGGTACTGCCGAGCCCACACGCGCACGCGCTGATCCGATCGATCGATACTGTGGCCGCCGAAGCGCTGCCCGGGGTGTACGCGGTGCTCACCTACGCCGACGCGCCACCCGTCGCGTTCTCGACCGCGCGCCACCAGCTGCGGGCGGACGATCCCGATGACACCTACATGCTCGACCGCACCGTCCGCTTCGTCGGACAGCGCGTGGCGGCGGTCGTTGCCGAGAGTGTCGCGGTCGCCCGCGCGGCGTGCTCGCTGCTGCGCGTGGATTACCAGATTTTGCCCGCGGTGTTCGACCCGGAGGAGGCGCTGCTCCCCGGCGCGCCGAAACTGCATGGAGACAAACCGGGCGCGGCGCGGATCACGGACGCCGACCGCAACCTGGTCGCCGAAGTGCACGGCGCCGTCGGCGACGTGGCGGCGGGTCTGGCCGCCGCGGCGCACGTGGTGCGGGGTGTGTGGCATTCGCCGCGCGGGCAGCATGTGCATCTGGAGACGCACGGCGGGATCGGATGGCTGGACGCGGACGGCAGGCTCGTCATCCGGTGCAGCACCCAGGTTCCATTCCTGGTGCGCGACGAGCTGTGCCACCTGTTCGGGCTGTCGCGCACGAAGGTGCGCGTGTTCGCCGCGCGGGTCGGTGGCGGGTTCGGCGCCAAGCAGGAGATGCTGGCCGAAGACCTGATCGCGCTGGCCGTGCTGCGTACCGGCAGGCCGGTGCAGTACGAATTCACCCGCTCCGACGAGTTCACCGCCGCGACCTGCCGCCATCCGATGCGGGTCGCGGTGTCCGCGGGTGCCGACGCGAACGGCGTGCTCACCGCGCTGGCCGTCGATGTTCTAGCCGATGCCGGTGCGTACGGCAACCATAGTGCGGGAGTGATGTTCCACGGTGTCGGCGAGTCGGTGGAGCTCTACCGCTGCGCCAACAAGCGGGTCGACGCCCAGGTGGTGTACACCAACAACCTTCCGTCCGGCGCATACCGCGGCTACGGCCTCGGCCAGGTGATCTTCGGGGTGGAGTCGGCGTTGGACGATCTCGCCAGCACGCTCGGCATCGACCCGTTCGAGTTCCGGCGGCGCAATGTGGTGGTGCCCGGCGACCCGTTCGTCGGCGCCGCGGTGAACGAGGGTGACCTGATGTTCGGCAGCTACGGCCTGGACCAGTGTCTCGACCTCGCCGAGCGAGCTTTACTACGAGGCAACGATGTTCGTGCGCCCGGCCCGGAATGGCTGGTCGGCACGGGCATGGCCACCGCGATGATCGCGACGATTCCGCCACGCGGTCACCATGCGGACGCGACGGTGAGCCTACTGCCGGACGGACGCTACGAGATCCGGGTCGGCACGACGGAATTCGGTAATGGCACCACAACAGTGCACGCGCAGCTGGCAGCCACCGTGCTGGACACCGACGCGTCCCGCATCGTGATCCGGCAGTCCGACACCGACTTGGTCGGGCACGACACCGGCGCGTTCGGCTCCACCGGCATCGTGGTCGCCGGCAACGCCTGCTATGCGGCGGCGCGGGAGCTGCGCGCGCTCATACTGACCAGGGCGGCGAAGCTGGCGGGAATTCCCGAGCACGACTGCGTGCTGGAGGCAGGCGGCGTCCGTTGTGGCGACCGGCTGCTCGGCGCGGACGAGCTGCTCGTCGACGGTGCGCTGACCGCGCACGGCGAGCACGCGGGCAGCCCCAGGTCGGTGAGTTTCAACGTGCACGCCGTCCGCGTCGCCGTGCACCCCGACACCGGCTCGGTCCGCATTCTCCAGTCGGTCCATGCCGCCGACGCGGGCACGGTGCTCAACCCGGTGCAGTGCCGCGGGCAGGTGGAGGGTGGTGTCGCGCAGGCCGTCGGTTCGGCGTTGTATGAGGACATGCGCAGCGATCATGGTGTGGTGATCACACGGACTTTGCGGCACTACCACGTCCCGCAGTTCGCCGACGTGCCACGTACCGAGGTGTACTTCGCCGACACGGCCGACGAGCTGGGGCCGCTCGGCGCGAAGTCGATGAGCGAGTCACCGTACAACCCGGTCGCGCCCGCTCTGGCCAACGCGATCCGCGATGCCGTCGGGGTGCGCGTGGCCCGGTTACCGATGACGGCAGACCGGGTGTGGCGTGCGATTCAGGAGGAGGGCCGACGGTGACAAAGGTGCCCGCGAACGTCCGCACCAGGATCGAGGCGCTGCTCGACGGGGTCGACGCCGACCTGCGGCGCAGGTATCCGGGCTCGAATGGTCGGCCGCCGCACGGCAGAACACAGCCGATCCACACCGTGTACGTTCCGGCCGATCGGGTCGCCGAGGAGACCCCACGCGAATGGGGCACGGCCGCGGTCGAGCTGCTCGACCGCCATTTCGACCTGCTGGCGTCCCTCGACCGAACCGCGTCGCTGCCGGACGTTCGCAAACGGCTGGAGCGGGATCCGGTCCAGGACCTGCGCATCGACTTCGAGGACGGCTACGGCTTCCGCGCCGACGCCGAGGAGGACCGCGCCGCGGTGACGGCAGGCACTGTTCTCGCGGCTTGGGCGCGGCGGCGCGGCAGCCCTACCGGTGGCATTCGGATGAAGGGCTTGGCAGGCGGCGAGCGGCACCGTGCCCTTCGCACGCTCGAACTGGTGCTCGACAGCGCGGGCGGGGTGCCGGACGGCTTCGTCTTCACTGTGCCGAAAGTGCGTGCCGTGCAACAAGTCACGGCGTTGACGCAGCTATGCGCGGGCATCGAACGTGGCTACGGCTTCGCGGAGGGCACGCTGCGTTTCGAACTGCAGATCGAGAGTCCGCAGGCGATCATCGCCGCGGACGGCACCGCGCCGGTTGCCGAGATGATCGGACTGGCCGAGGGGCGATGCAGCGGACTGCATTTCGGCACCTACGACTACACCGCCGCCTGCGGTGTCGCCGCGCCGGACCAGGCGCTGGACCACCCGGCCGCCGACTACGCCAAGGCGGTCATGCAGGTCGCGGCCGCGCAGACCGGGGTGTGGGTGTGCGACGGCTCCACCCAGATCGTGCCCGAGACCGAGCCCGAAGCCGCGCTGCGCAACCATCACCGCCTGGTTGCCCGCTCGCTTCGACGCGGTTACTACCAGGGCTGGGACATGCATCCCGGCCATCTGGTCACCCGCTGGCTGGCCACCTACGACTTCTTCCGCACGGCGATCGACGTGGCGGTACCGCGTCTGCTGGCCTACTTGGACCGGCGCGGCGGCGGCGTGCTGGACGAGCCCGCCACCGCGGAAGCGCTGGCCGCCACCGTTCTGCGCGGGATCGGCTGCGGCGCCCGCGACGACTCGGGCGCCCCCGCGTTGACCGAGGCGGTCCTACGCGCCTTGGTGGCCCGTGCACCGATTCCGCCGGAGACGCGATGAACGGCCACCCGAGCGGTGCGGTCCCGCGAGATACAGGAGGTGTGATGAGACACGATCGCGCAGCGCTCATCGACGCCGACCGGGCGCGGGTGTCCCGCGAGATACAGGAGGTGTGATGAGACACGATCGCGCAGCGCTCATCGACGCCGACCGGGTGCGGGTGTCCCGCAAGATACAGGAGGTGTGATGCGGGATCTCGTCGAGAGCGAAGAGTTCACGCTGCTGCCGGATCTGGCGGTTCGCTTGCTCGGCGGCTCGGTGATCTGGGCCGATGACGAATTCTTCGCCGAGAAGGAAAATTTGATCAACCCGGGCCCTGCCGACTATCGGCCGTCCACCTTCGGGCACAAGGGTCAGATCTATGACGGCTGGGAGACCCGCAGACGCCGCGGACGGCCCGGCGACGACTCGGCGATCGTTCGGCTCGGCGTGCCGGGCGTGATCCGTGGGATCGTGGTCGACACCGCGTGGTTCACGGGCAACTACCCGCCTGCGGTCTCGGTCTCCGCGCTGGAGATCGATGATTATCTTCCTGCGGAGTCCATTGCCGCGCATGACGATTGGGTAATTCTGATCGATCGATCGCCGGTCGCGGGCGACAGCCGCAACCTTTTCGCCGTCGAGAGTGAGAAGCGCTGGACGCATGTGAAGCTCACCATGCACCCCGACGGCGGGGTGGCCAGGCTGCGGGTGCACGGCGAGGGCAGGCCCGACCAGCGGCTGCTCGGCATCGGCCCCCTGGATCTGGCCGCGCTGGAGAACGGCGCGCTGGTGCTGGACTGCTCCAACCGCTTCTACAGCTCGCCCAATCAGCTGCTCTATCCGGGGCTGGCCAGGCGCATGGGCGACGGCTGGGAGACCGCCCGTCGCAGGGACGACGGCAACGATTGGGTTCGTATCCGGCTGGCCGGGCCCGGATTGATCCGGCTCGCCGAGCTGGACACCTCGTACTTCCTCGGCAACAGTCCGGGCGCGGCCCGGCTCACCGGCCGCACCAACGACGGCGCCGAGTTGGAGTTGTTGCCGCGGACCGCACTGCTGCCCGACACCAGGCACCGGTTCCCGATCGCTCCGATGGCCGCGTCGGTGGAGGAGGTCCGCCTGGACGTCTATCCCGACGGCGGGCTCGCGCGGCTGCGGCTGTACGGGGAGCTCGGCGCATGAGCGGGTCAAGGCCCGGAGGAGGCAGCCTGCGTAACCACGGAGGGCCTCCCGCTCATGCCAGAAGAGGACACCGCATGAGCGGGTCAAGGCCCGGAGGAGGCAGCCTGCGTAACCACGGAGGGCCTCCCGCTCATGCAGGAGAGGACACCGAATGAGCGAACGGGATTTCGTCGGCTATGGCCCGAGACCACCCGACCCGAAATGGCCGGGTGACGCGCGGATCGCGGTCCAGTTCGTACTCAACTACGAGGAAGGCGGCGAGAGCAGTGTCCTCGACGGTGACGAGCACTCCGAGACGTTCCTTTCGGAAATCACTCCGGCGGAAGCGTTCCCCAACCGCCATATGAGCATGGAATCGCTCTACGAATACGGTTCCCGTGCGGGGCTGTGGCGCGTGCTTCGCGTCTTCGAGCGGCGGGAGCTGCCGTTGACCATATTTGCCGTTGCCCGTGCTATGCAGCGAAACCCCGAGGCGGTGGCCGCCTTTCGCGATTTCGGCCACGAGATCGCCTGTCACGGCCTGCGCTGGAAGTCCTACCAGCTGGCCGATCGCGACACCGAACGCGCGCATATGGCGGAGGCGGTGCGCATCCTGACCGAACTGACGGGCGCCGCGCCGCTCGGCTGGTACACCGGCCGCGACTCGCCGCACACCCGTGAGCTGGTGGTGGAGCACGGTGGCTTCGTCTACGACTCGGACTCCTACTCCGACGACCTGCCGTACTGGGTGCGGGTGCACGACCGGGACCATCTGGTGGTGCCCTACACCCTGGACACCAACGACATGCGTTTCACCTCGCCCGCCGGATTCCCCACCGGCGAGCAGTTCTTCGCGCACCTGCGCGACGCCTTCGACGTGCTATATCGCGAAGGCGCGGAGGGCAGCCCGAAGATGCTGTCGATCGGTCTGCACTGCAGGCTGGTCGGCCGTCCCGCCCGCACCGCCGCACTGGAGCGGTTGCTCGACCATGTGCAGTCGTACGACCAGGTCTGGATCACCCGCCGCATCGACATCGCCGAGCACTGGCAGAAGGAGCATCCGGTGGGCGCTATGTCCTGAGCTCGTCACGTCTGCGCACGGTCCGCAGGCCACACGCCTGCCCGACACTCTCGCCCTCCAGGATGTATTGCATGGCGATAACGACGAATCCGAACAACCACCGCCAGAACGTCTGCCAGTAGCGTGGACGTCGACCGTCCTTCCACCGCACCACCCGCATGCCATAGAGGAGCTTGGCGATACTTCCCCGGAAAAGCAGGGTGCCGATCACATGATTGGCGAACGACAGCGCGAGCACGCAGACGACCCAGGCCGCGAGAAACGCCATAGTGCCATCGGTGTCGGGAAAGACGCGCTGAGAGACACCGAGACCGACGAATAGCACCAGGAAGCCGTCCGTTACGGCGGCCAGACCTATCCTATTCTCGCCCGCCTCCTCCGGTACCCGCACCTGCGGCTGCCGGTGTGGCTGCGACTGTGCCTGCGAACTGAAAGCCATTGCGAAGATTCCTGATTCAATGCTGATCGGCGGAACGGTCGATTGTAGTCGGTGGGAAGTCGGGCTTTTCTGGTAGAGAAGGCCGACGACATAGCGCGTTTACGCCAGAGGCAGCGGCGGCGATTTTGGGAAGACGACGGGCAGGGATGTCATTGCGCGATGGAACGGGCCCGGCCGCCAAGTCAGCTCACCAGGTGGGAGTGCCAGACGCATCTCGGGCAAGGCGTCGAGCAGTTGGTCGATGGCATCCTGCGCGATGAGGTAAGCCAGCGAACTGGCGGGGCACCTGTGCGGGCCTCCAGCAAAAGCCAGATGCGCGCGATTCCCCGCGTACTGGTCCGAGCCGATCGATGGGTCGGTATTGCAGGCGGTCATGCTGATCAGGACAGGTTGGTGGGCGGGCAGCCAGAAGTCGTCGATCAGGATCGGCTGCTTCGGGAAGCTGATACAGAAGTTCGCCATCGGCGGATCGTTGAACAGCACCTCGTCGAGAGCATCCCGGGTCGACAGGCTTCCGCCCAGCACACTGCCACCGAATCGCTCGTCGGTCAGGATCAGCAACAGGGTGTTGACGATCAGATTTTGCTGCGGTTCGATGCCCGCGCCGTACAGTGTGCTCAGCTGATACACCATCTCCGTATTGCTCAGCTCGGCGGAGTGCTGCATTATCCGCGTCGTCACGTCGTCGCCGGGTTCGGCACGCTTGAGCAGAATCAACTTCGTCAGCGCGTCGGCGAGGGTCTTGTTCCCGTTCTCCGCGCCCGCGCCGCCCTCGACGATAGCCCGCAAACTGGTTGCGGCCTGCTGTGCGAGCTCGGCGGGACAACCGAGCATGGCGTTCAGCACTCTGAAGGCCAGCGGAAGCGCATACTGGCGAACCAGATCCGCTGACCCGTCCGCGCAGAACGAGTTGATCAGCGGGATCCCGATCTGCGCCACGATGTCATGCAGGCCGTACTGATCGACACCGTCGAGACCCGCGATATTGGCTTGCCGATAACGGACATGCTCGGCGCCCGAGTTACGCATCGCGTTCGGCCGCCACTGCATCATCGGCAGCAACGGGCAGTCGGCGGGTATGTCCTGCTCCCAGGTGCGCGGATCGGCCGGAAAATGGTCCGGGTCGTTGAGGATCCGAACTGCGGTGTAATACCCGATCACCAAGGTGGCGGGCACACCCGGCGCCAGCTCGACCGGCACCAACGACCCGTATCTTTCACGCATCTTGCGATAGGTCCCGTGTGGATCAGACGAGAATTCCGCTGAGTACAGCGGAATCCGCGGGCCGTCGGTGTCGATCGGCGAGCCGTGCGGCGTGCGGCCGGGTTGGCTGTGCGCTGGAGACGGGGGCATCGTCATCGGCGAAACTCCAAGCGGTCGAACAACAAGGGCCGTGAGCCTAACCCGGATCTTTCGTGCCGCTGAGGTGCTTTGCGTGATCTGGTTCGGATCGGGGTTTCGCGGCCGCGTCGTCCACGCAACGGCGTGGTTATAGCGGGCCGTGCTGGAACCGATGTGCGGTCGCAGCGGGAATTGGGCGCAAGCCTGTGCACTGACCGGTAGCCTGTGACTCGCTGACGACTCCGTTACGAGGCGGGGCTGCCGAGGTCGCGGACGACGCGAACGAGAGCGCGGATGAGGTCGTTTTCGACATCCATGCGCCAGACCAACGCGTAGGGCAAGGGCGACAGGTCGGGGACCGGCAGCCACCGGATGTGGGGGGTGGCCCAGTACTCGGTGACATGAGCCGGAAAGGCGTGGATGCCTTCGCCGGTGGTGATCATGTTGATTGCCTCATCGACGCTGCTGACATGTTCCCCGCGCTCGATAGTGCGCCCGCGCGGGGTGCGGAACGGCAGATATCGGTCCTCCCAGTAGTACGGCATCCGGGGTGGCATGAGGTGTGAGAAGTCGGCGAACATCTCCACCGACACCGAATCCCGTTGAGCGAGTTCATGGTCGGCTGCGACGGCGAGTACGCGGTCGTCGGTGAACAGAACCGGTCCGATGGTGAGATCCGGCTCCTCCACCGGCAGCCAGGCAACCAGAACATCGAAGCATCCGTCGCGGAGCGCACTGAACGGATCCACGACGGGTGCCCGGCGGATCTGCAGTTCCCACTGCGGGTGCCTGGCCCGGAACGTCTTCCAGTATGGGTGCAGATGACCGAGATTGAACGGCATCAGGCCGACTCGCAACCGAGCGAGGATGCCGCGTGCGGGCATCTTGGCCCGTTCGATGCTCTCCCCCAGCGCCGTGTACACCGGCAACAGGTCGTCGCGAAACTGTTCTCCGAGCGGAGTAAGCCGGACTCTGCGGCTGGTCCGGTCGAACAGCGGTGCGCCGATCTGGCGCTCCTGCTTCTTGATCGCCTGGGTGATGCGCGCGGGGGTGACATGCAGCCGCTGGGCCGTTCGCCCGAAGTGCAGCTCTTCGGCGAGCGTCAGGAAGATCTCGATGTCACGAAGCTCCACATCGACCCCGTTCGTTAACTCCACGGTTAACGCAGCGTGGCTGTTTTCGTGGTTGTTTGCCACACGTTATCAGCACATCCTGAGGTCGTGGATCGCTGCTGATCGCCCAGATATGCGGCGATGTTCGATCCCGAGGAGATGGGAGAAAAAATGTCCGTCGCTCACGTGATCGTCACAGTCCTGGCCGCCTTCTGGGTCGGTTTCTCGGCTGTTTCGCTGTTCTCGCATGCCAAATGGGTGGTGGAGCCGCTGACGGACTACGGCGTCCCGCTGTCGTGGTGGCCGTGGCTGGGGCTGGCGAAGGCTGCGGGTGCTCTGGGATTGCTGGTCGGCCTGTTCGTCCCGGCGATCGGGGTAGCCGCCGCAGTCGGCCTGGTGCTGTATTTCATCGGCGCCGTGATCACCGTGGTCCGGGCCCGCTCCTACGGTCATGTCCTGTTTCCGCTGATGTACCTGGTGCCGGTGGTTGCCGCTGTGGTTTTGGGTGCGGCGGCCTGACGCTGTCCGGTCATACCGGATGCCGCTGGGATGTCGAGGCGACTTACGAGTGGTTGCGGTAGTTCCGCTCCCGAGCGGATGCCACTGACTGTCCCGAGGGCGGCTCCCCGATCGTGTCGGCGGTATCGATCGGTCTGGCGGCGATGACCGCATCGAGCATGCCTTGCGAAGCCTGCGGACCTTTTACACGACGAATCTTTATTCACGACGAACTGAGGAGTCCTCCATGACTGTGGCGAATGATGCGATCCAACGTGTCGCTGTACTCAGTACGGGATCGGTGACCATCCGGCCGGAGCACGTCGGACCGACTTGGAAGAACACTTACTTCTGGCTGTTCACCTCGTCGCGGTGGACGGCGCCCCGACCGGTCAACGTGTATGTGATCGAACATCGCGAGGGCCTCGTCCTTTTCGACACCGGCCAGGACCGCGCATCGGTGACCGAGACAAACTACTTTCCCGGTGGCCTCAACGGCCTCGTCTACTCGCGGCTGGCGAAGTTCGACATCGGCGCCGACGAGACTCTCGCCGCTGGACTTGCGAAGCTCGGCTACACCGTCGACGACGTTCACACCGCCGTGATCTCACACCTGCACCAGGACCACATCGGTGGGCTGCCGTTGCTCGGAAACGCGAACGTCGTGGTCAGTAGAGACGAATGGGAGACCCTGCACAGACCCTTACCCTTGGCGCGCGGATTGCTGCGTTCCCATATCGAACTGCCTGGGTTGCGGTGGATCCGGGTCGTACCGGAACCGTTGGGGGATTCTGGGCTGGCGCCGTTCACGGAAGGGCACGATCTGTTCGGCGACGGAAGTATCGTGCTGCTGCCTACCGCCGGGCACACGCCAGGCTCGCTGTCCATGCTCGTCCGCCGTCCCGGGCATGCGCCCCTGTTGCTGGTGGGAGATCTCACTTACGATGCCGACCTGCTCGCCGAGGGCAAACTGCCCGGCGTCGGCGACAAGAAACAGATGAGAAACGCTGTGGCCAAGGTGAACTCGCTGCGCGATTCGATGCCGGAGCTGGCTGTGCTCGCCGCGCACGACCCTGGAGCGGCCGCGCGGCTGGATGCGGCGCTCGGTACAGAGGGATGACGATGTTCACCAATCTGATGTCGGAGAGAATGAAACCTGGGCGAGCCAGCAGATCGTCGATACCCTCGCGCGGTCAGCGATCCGTCGCTGTTCGAGCCGTGAATCGTTGAAAGCTATGGGGTGCATGGCAAGTCGACGTGCCACCCGATCCTGCAGGGAGATGTGGCGGGCTGATCGGGTGGCTGGATGCTTTGGGGAGCAAGGTAGTGTGCACAAGGCCGCCTGGGTCGCGCCTCATCGTCGTAGCCGATCTCGAAGCGGCATCACCAATTTGATGCCGTCAATGGAGAGACTCGAATTAGATGGGTAACAACCACACTGGTGTTCGGTCGACCGTCGGGCTGCGCGATGTTGTCAGAGCGTTGCCCGGTCTGGCGCGGGACATGCCGGGCATAGTCCGCAATGTGGGCGCGTTGCTTACCAGCCCCGACAGCAAGCGGTCGGTCGGGTTGGTTTTCCAGGAGGCTGCGCACCGTCACCCCGATCAGTGTTTCGTACGGTTCGAGGGTCGTGACTACAGTTACGGCGAAGCCAACACCATCGTCAACCGCTATGCCTCAGTGCTGGTGGGATACGGAGTGCAGCGCGGTGATGTGGTCGGCATCATGCTGACCAACCGTCCGGAAACACTGTTGCTGATATTGGCGACCGTGAAACTGGGCGCCACCGCCGGGATGCTCAACCACCACCAGCGTGCGGATGTGCTCGCGCACAGCATCGGTTTGTTGCGAAGCCGGGTGCTGGTGGTGGGCTCGGAGTGCCGTGCGGCCGTCGACGAGTTGCGCGCGCTGTCCACCGTCGTGGTTGCCGCCGAGGACCTGGAACAGGCTTCACACAGCGTGTCCGCGGACGACCCAGAGGTGTGCGCTGAGATTACCGCGGCCGAGCGCGCGTTCCTTGTCTTCACCTCTGGAACCACCGGCCTGCCCAAGGCCAGCGTTATGTCGCATCAACGCTGGTCCAAGAGCTTCGCCGGGTTCGGCGGCGCGGGCGTGCGGTTGCGTGCCCGCGACACCCTTTACTGCTGTCTGCCGCTGTACCACAACAACGCGCTCACCGTTGCGTTGTCGTCGGTTCTGGCGGGCGATGCCACGTTGGCGCTGGGTCGCAAGTTCTCGGCATCACGGTTCTGGCCGGATCTCATCGGTAATCAGGCCACCGCCTTCGTCTATGTCGGCGAGTTGTGCCGGTATCTGCTCAACCAGCCTGCCGAGGCGACTGACCGCCGACATCAGGTTCGGGTGATGGTCGGCAACGGACTGCGGCCGGAGCTGTGGGACGCGTTCCGGGAGCGTTTCGGCGTCCGTCGGATCGTCGAGTTCTATGGCGCGAGCGAGGTTCCGTTGGCGTTCATCAATATCTTCAACGCCGATAAGACGGCAGGTTTCGGCGCACTGCCCTATGCGGTCGTGGAGTACGACAACGAGACTGGCCGAGCCAGTCGAGGTCCGGACGGCAGGCTGCGTCGGGTTGGGCGCGGCAAGGTCGGGTTGTTGCTGTCCAAGATCACCGCCCGCACGCCGTTCGACAGCTATACCGACGAGGAGGCAGGCGAACAGAAGCTGGTCCGTGACGCGTTCGAGGCGGGCGACGTCTGGTTCGACACCGGCGACTTGGTCTTGGATCAGGGCCTGAACCATATCGCGTTCGTCGACCGCCTCGGTGACACCTTTCGCTGGAAAGGTGAGAACGTCGCGACCACCGAGGTCGAGGCGGTAATCGCGGCTGAGGACACCATCGATCAGGCCGCCGTCTACGGCGTTGCTATCCCGGGCGCCGACGGAAAGGCTGGAATGGCCGCTGTCACGCTGCGCCAAGGCGCGTGTTTCGACGGGGCAGGGCTGGCGCAGCGGCTGTATCAGCGGTTGCCGTTCTATGCCGTTCCGTTGTTCATCTGCGTGGTCGATGAGTTGGAGCAGACCTCCACCTTCAGAAGCCGCAAGGTCGAGCTACGCAAGGCTGGCTATTCATCCGAAGTCGACGGCCGCCTTTACGTGCTGGAAGGCCGCGACAACGGCTACATCGACGCCTACGACGGCTACGCGACCGAGGTGGCCGAAGGCAAACGGCCCCAGCCATGAGCATTGCCATGGACGGTCAGTGTCCCCGGGCCGCCATGGCACACCGACGACGCACCGGGCAAATGGTGACGGTGCGCGAGTGGTCGGTCGCGCAGTAACCGGCCGCTGGTGATGCGGATGGCGTCCCAGACGCCGAAGCCTTCCGCCGGACGGTCGCTTTCGTAAGATGCGTGCGCGCGGCAGCGGAAGCATAGAGGACGTCGCTCCTCCTACGGCCGGGCGGTGATCGCGCACAGGGGAGCGAAGCACAGAAACACCGGGTCAGAAGTGTGGCCAGGCCACCTCGCAGACCGGTGGGTACACTCCGTCGGCCGCCAGCGCGAAACCTCGGGTCGCCGATGGGGAAGCCCTCGTGGATCCGACTGAAAGGCATCTACGGATGGTGCTACGGACCGCATACGTCCACATCTCACAGCTCGCGCGTGGTCGGGTTGCCTACCAGTAGGTGGCGTGTTCTGCTCCTGCCGGTACTGGGGTCGAAATCTCCGCGATCCTGTCCGCCAGTCCTCGGGTGGCGCAGGCCACAGCGGACTTGTGAATGTGCTCACAGGGCGGAATTGTCGGGTACTTCGCGTGCGTACCAGCTGTCGATCGCTAACAGTACAAGCGTTACGCTGAAACCGCATGTCAGAGCTACTGGCTGGTAGGTTGCATGCTTGCAATTCGGTGGCAAATTTTGCAGAGTTGGCAAACGTTGCTCGAAACATAGCTGAGATTCGCAGTAGCAACAGGTAGACGGCCATTTCTCGTTGTGCAATCGTGTGGAAGTACATCCGATAGGCCTAGCAAGCCTGCAAATTGCCGCTCCAGCAGTCTGAGCTGTTTCCACGCTCGACCCCTGCGGCATCGAACGAACGAGGAAGTGGAGTCAGAGATGTCGACCACCGGCACCCCGAAGACCGCTGCGGAAATCCAGAAGGATTGGGACACCAACCCCCGCTGGAAGGACGTCACCCGGAACTACACCGCGGAGCAGGTGTCGAAGCTCCAGGGGACCGTCGTCGAGGAGGCCACCCTCGCGCGGCGCGGTTCGGAGATCCTCTGGGATCTCGTCAACAACGAGGACTACATCAACTCGCTCGGCGCCCTCACCGGCAACATGGCGGTCCAGCAGGTCCGCGCCGGCCTGAAGGCCATCTACCTGTCCGGATGGCAGGTCGCCGGTGACGCGAATCTGTCCGGCCACACCTACCCGGACCAGAGCCTCTACCCGGCCAACTCGGTGCCCGCCGTGGTCCGCCGCATCAACAACGCGCTGCTGCGCGCCGACGAGATCGCCAAGGTCGAGGGCGACACCTCCGTCTCCAACTGGCTCGCCCCGATCGTCGCTGACGCCGAGGCCGGCTTCGGTGGCGCGCTGAATGCCTACGAGCTGCAGAAAGCCATGATCCAGGCCGGCGCCGCCGGCGTGCACTGGGAAGACCAGCTCGCCTCCGAGAAGAAGTGCGGCCACCTGGGCGGCAAGGTCCTCATCCCGACCCAGCAGCACATCCGTACCCTGACCTCCGCGCGGCTCGCGGCCGACGTCGCCGACGTGCCCTCGGTGATCATCGCCCGCACCGACGCCGAAGCCGCCACCTTGATCACCTCGGACGTGGACGAGCGCGACCGGCCGTTCCTGGACGGCACCCGCACTTCCGAAGGCTTCTACGGCGTGCGGAACGGCATCGAGCCCTGCATCGCGCGCGCCAAGGCCTACGCCCCCCACGCCGACCTGATCTGGATGGAGACCGGCAAGCCCGACCTCGAGCTGGCCAAGCAGTTCGCCGAGGCCGTGCGCAACGAGTTCCCGGACCAGCTGCTCGCCTACAACTGCTCCCCGTCCTTCAACTGGAAGGCGCACCTGGACGACGCGACCATCGCGAAGTTCCAGAAGGAGCTCGGCGCAATGGGCTTCAAGTTCCAGTTCATCACCCTGGCCGGCTTCCACTCGCTCAACTACGGCATGTTCGACCTGGCCTACGGCTACGCCCGCGAAGGCATGACCGCCTACGTCGACCTGCAGGAACGCGAGTTCGCCGCCGAGGAGCGCGGGTACACCGCCACCAAGCATCAGCGTGAGGTCGGTGCCGGCTACTTCGACCTGATCGCGACCACCGTCGACCCGAACACGTCGACGGCGGCGCTGAAGGGCTCCACCGAAGAGGGACAGTTTCATTAAGCAGCGCCTGCGGCGCATGCGCAACGGTCACTCGGACGCGAGACGGGCCGCGAACGGCGCTCGATGGCCTCGCGCGTTGTGGTTGCGTAAGCAGTGACCTAACGATTTGGGGCTCGGCTGGTGCTAACCGAGGGAAGTGAGGTTCCCGACGTGAATACCGACAATCTTCTACTCCGGTAGGGGTGTACCGCCCTCCCCGCTGAACAGCCCCGGCGGGGAGGGCATCCCTATTAACTTGGACCATCGAAGGCTTCGCTCACACCCGAGCGGCACCTTCGCCACAAAGCCACCCGACAGCCAGACAAACCAGCAGGAGCGGGACGTGAGCAGCGAAAAGATCCAACGCGTCGGTGTTATCGGCGCCGGCCAGATGGGCGCCGGAATAGCGGAGGTGTGCGCCAGAGCGCACGTCGACGTGCTGGTGTACGAACAGACCC
Organism: Nocardia sp. NBC_00881; assembly: GCF_045207455.1. NCBI lineage: Bacteria > Bacillati > Actinomycetota > Actinomycetes > Mycobacteriales > Nocardiaceae > Nocardia > Nocardia sp. NBC_00881. Next base: position 5,111,642 of record NZ_CP108798.1, on the reverse strand, counting down.
GGGAACTGGCTGCCGCGGGCCGTGCCCGCATCCTCCGGTCGCTCGACCGTGGCGTGAGCAGCGGCAAGATCACCGAGCGCGAGCGCGAACAGGCCGCGTGGCGTCTGCGCTTCACCTCCGACATCGGCGACTTCGCCGACCGCCAGCTGGTGGTCGAGGCGGTACTCGAGGACGAGAAGGTGAAGACCAGCATCTTCGCCGAGCTGGACAAGGTCGTCACCGACCCGTCCGCGGTGCTGGCCTCCAACACATCCTCCATCCCGATCATGAAGATCGCGGTCGCCACGGCGAACCCCGAGCGCGTGGTCGGTATGCACTTCTTCAACCCCGTCCCGGTGCTGCCGCTGGTCGAGCTGGTCACCACGCTCAAAACCAGCGAATCGGTCGCCACGCGGGCCGAGGCCTTCGCGGGCGACGTGCTCGACAAGCAGGTCGTGCGCTCCGCCGACCGCTCCGGTTTCGTGGTCAACGCCCTGCTGGTGCCGTACCTGCTGTCGGCCATCCGCATGGTCGAATCAGGCTTCGCCACCAAGGAGGACGTCGACAAGGCGATGGTGCTCGGCTGCGCCCACCCGATGGGCCCGCTGGCGCTGACCGACCTGGTCGGCCTCGACACCGTGAAGTCCATCGCCGACTCGATGTACTCGGAGTTCAAAGAGCCGCTGTACTCGGCACCGCCCCTGCTCATGCGCATGGTGGAGGCGGGATTGCTCGGCAAGAAGACCGGGGCCGGTTTCTACCAGTACAACCGCTAGACGTCCGGCGCAACCGCGAGGTTGTCGGGCGAACCACGGAGTGAAACCGACCGATTCGTACCCCCCTGACACGGTCGGGTGCGAGTCTTACAAGGACCGTTCGCTGCCAGACTTGTGTTCGAGTGGGCGAAGCGCATACGCCGTAGGCGCGAGTTTCGCCCACTCGGATGCGAGCCATGAGGGGGCCGTGAACAACGCGGCGCCGCGGGCGCTGCAACTCGAACACAGCGCATGCGCCAAAGGCGCGAGTCTCGCCACTCGAACGCAGACCATCGAGGGGCGCGAACACGCAGCGCCGCAGGCGCGGCAAATCAAGCACAGCGTTGCACATCGAACACAGGAGTATCCCGCTCATGGTGAACGTGACTGACGGCTATGGGTCGAGCATCCTCGGCTATCCCAGGATCGGACCGCACCGGGAGCTCAAGCGGGCACTGGAGGCCTACTGGCGCGGTGCGATCGGGCGCGACGAGCTGCTCGCGGTCGGCCGCGATATCCAGGAGCAGCAGTTCAGCGAGCTGGCCGCCACGGGGCTGACTCAGGTTCCCGGAAATACCTTTTCGTTCTACGACCACGTGCTGGACAACGCGCTGCTGTTCGGTGCGATCCCCAAGCGGTTCGGGCCGTACCGGGACGGGTTGGACCCGCTGGACTTCTACTTCCTGATGGCCCGCGGCCGGCCCGACCTGCCGCCGCTGGAGCTGGTCCGTTTCTTCGGCACCAACTACCACTACCGCCAGCCGGAACTGGACGCCGACACCGAATTCTCGCTGCACCCCGAGGCCCTGCTCGACGAATTCGACCGCGCGAAGGAGCGCGACATCGAGCTGCGGCCGGTGGTCATCGGCCCGGTGTCGCTGCTGCTGCTGTCCAAGGCCGGGCACATCCCGGGTGAGCCGGATTTCGACACCTCGAGTCTGCTGGACAAGCTGCTCCCGATATACGAGGAGCTGTTCGAGATCCTCGCCAAGCGCGGCTCCACCTGTGTGCAGCTGGACGAGCCCGCGTTCACCAGCGAGCGCACGCCCGCCGAACTGGCCGCGTTCGAAGCCGCCTACCAACGCCTTTCGAAGGCGCCGTTGCGCCCACGCATCCTGGTCACCGGCCAGTACGGCGATTTCGGCGAGGCGTTGACCATCCTGGCCGGCACCGGCGTCGAGGCGATCGGCCTCGACCTGGCCAGCTACCGGATCCGTCCGGATGATCTGGCCAAGGTGCCGGGCATCCGGCGTAAGCGCCTGTACGCCGGCGTGATCAGCGGTCGCAACGTGTGGCGTGCCGACCGCTACGTGACGCTGGAATACCTCAACGAGCTCGCTCAGGTCTGCCCGGACCTGGTCGTCTCGACCGGGGCCACGCTGCTGCACGTGCCATACGACCTGCTGGCCGAATACGACATCGAGGGCCATGTCGCCGACCGCCTCGCCTTCGCGAAACAGAAGGTGGGGGAGGTGGTTTCGCTCGCGAAGGCGCTCACCGAGGGTGCCTCGGACAAGTGGCGCAAACGTCCGACCGAGGTGCATTTCAAGCAGAAGCACGCGGTACGGCAGCGGGTCTACGCGGTGACGCCGGACATGCGTTCGCGCGAGCCCTACGAGGTGCGCAGGGAAGCGCAGCAGCGCAAGCTGAATCTGCCGCCGGTGCCCGCGACCACGCTCGGGTCCTTCCCGCAGGCCGGCCGAATCCGCCAGGCGCGCTATGAACTCGGTGCGGGTCGGCTGTCCTACGAGGACTACCGCAAGCGAATCGAGGCCGAGATCGAGGCCACCATCCGGCTGCAGGAGGACATCGGTCTCGATGTGCTGGTGCACGGCGAGCACGAGCGCAACGACATGATCCAGTACTTCGCCGAGCTACTCGACGGATTCGTCACCACTCACTTCGGCTGGGTGCAGGTGTACGGATCCCGGTGTGTGCGTCCGCCGATCCTGTACGGCGACGTGGCGCGGCCCGCGCCGATGTCGGTGGAGTGGATCGGCTACGCGCAGTCGCTCACCGACAAACCGGTCAAAGGCATCGTGACCGGACCGGTCACGATGATCGCGCGCTCATTCGTCCGTCAGGACCAGCCGTTGCACGAGACAGCCGACCAGGTGGCGCTGGCGATTCGGGACGAGGTGGTCGACCTGGAAAAGGCGGGTATCTCGATCATCCAGGTCGATGAGCCCGCGATCCGCGAGATGCTGCCCTTGCGTCCGGAGGGCAGGGCGGAGTATCTGCGCTGGGCGGTGGCCGCGTTCCGTCTGGCCACCTCCGGTGTCCAGGCGGAGACCCAGATCCACACGCATATCGGTTATTCCGGCCGCACCGAGGTGGTCGAGGCGATCGAGGAACTCGACGCCGACGTCACCGCGATCGTGGCGACCCGCTCCATCGAGTGGGTGCTGCGGGCGCTGAAAGAGGACGCGCGTTCGGGGCACGGGCTCAGCCACGGCGTCGGCCCCGGCGTGTACGAGAGTCGTTCCGCGCGCATCCCGGACATCGATGAGCTCGACGAATTGCTCACGGCGGCAGCGGAAGCAGTGACGCCGGAGCGGTTGTGGGCGAATCCGGACGGTGGCTTGAAGACGCGCCATTACTGGCAGCTCGAGCCGTCATTGCGCAATCTGGTTGCCGCGGCGCGGCGCGTCCGCCGGCGTGTCGAGGCTGCCGAGTGAGGTAGCGCTGACCATCGAAAGAGCTAAGCCGCCGTCGCGTTCGACGAATCGAAGGCGGCCGGGATCTGGGCGGAGTAGGACTGGCTTAATTCGGTTCGGTACGTACCGTAATATTCACGTATGGAAACCGACACCTGGCCGGACTCGCTGCGCGTCGCGCAGGTCCGTATCGCCCGCCCGACCGATCGGCTCGACGAGGTGGTGCGCTTCTATGTCGAGGGTCTCGGCCTGCGCGAGCTCTACCGATTCGAGAACCACGCGGGCTACGACGGGGTGATGCTCGGACTGCCAGGGGCCGGATATCACCTGGAATTCACCACGCATGAGAACGGCAGCCCCGGCGATGCGCCGAGTGCGGAGAATCTCTTGGTGTTCTACTTCGACAGCGAGACCCACATGTACGACGTGGCGCAACGACTCGGCGAAGCCGGTGTCGAACCGGTGCCCGCGGAAAACCCCTTCTGGGCAGCCAACGGCGGCTTGACCTTCCCCGATCCGGACGGCTGGCGCGTCGTGCTGATGCCACGCCCGGTCTTCTGATGGCGGGCCGGACCCGCGACAACCGGATCGACGCCGCGGTGCTGATCGCCGCGCGTGAGGAGCTCGATGAGGTCGGCTACGCCGACCTTTCCATCGGTCGGGTTGCCGCTCGCGCGGGCCTGCACCGCCCGGCGATCTACCGCAGGTGGCCGTCGAAGCGCCACCTGGTGATCGACGTGGTCGCCGACCTGCTCGGCCTGCAACCGACCCCGGACACCGGTGACCTGCGCGCCGACCTCACCCACGCTATGCGCACTCTCGTTGCCGCGCTGCGGGATACCTCGCTGCACCGGGTACTGCCCGCACTGGTCGCGGACTTGGCGGGGGACGCGCGGCTACGCGCCCACTTCCTGGCCACCGTCTTCGAGCCGCGCAGGCAGACCACCGCGATCGCGCTGCGGTCGGCCGTCGAGCGGGGCGAAGTCGATCCTGGGATCGATCTGGACTTCGTGCTGGACGCGGTCGCCGCGCCGATCTACTACCGCGCGCTGTTCGGGCACCTGCCGCTGTCGGATGAACTCGCCGGGCAATCGGTCGAGGTGGTGCTGCGCGCGATCACCCGCTGAGAGAGGGTAGCGAGGTGAGCGTCGCGAGCACGTCGGTGGCGGCCTCGGCTACCGAGTCGGGCTCCGCCGAGGCCAGCGTCGCGGCGGCAGCGGCGCGGAAATCGGTGAATAGCGCGACGCAGGCCGCGGCGGCGGCGCGGTCGGCCGGGGTGAGTTCGGCGTCGTCCTCGGCGGCGGACTGCCATGCGGCGGTGGCGATCACCTCGTGCAGCCAGTTGAGCAAGCCGAGTCGCAACGGCTGCGGTCCGGTGAGCCAGCGGGATGCGCTGGCGTGCATTACGTCGGTGCGCTCGTGCAGCATGGCGCCGAGCACGACGACCGCCGCGGGCGCGGTGACGGAGTAGATCGAACCCTGATGCAGGACCGTGGAATACAGGAACTCGATGCCGCGTGACTGATCATCGGTGTCGGGACTGATCAAGTCGGCGAGCAGTTCGGGCGCGTCGGACGCGAAACCGTAGGCGTGCTCCAGCCCAGCCCAGTCGGTCTCACACAGCACGGTCGCGGCGCGCTCCCAGTAGATCGGCGCGATGGCGGCGGCCGCCCGTGCTCGGGCTTCGGCGTCGGTCGAATCGAGTGCGCGCTGGAAGGCGGCCAGCGCCGCGGCGGTGTCGCCGAGCCTGCTGCTGAGCAGCCCGACGTCGCAGCTGGCCCCAGCGGACACGGCGGGATCGCCCGATTCGACCAGGTGGCGGCTGACGTCCCTGGCTCCGGCCAGATCGCCGGCTTCGCTCAAGTGCTGGACGAGATCGCGCGCCACCACGACTGCCTGCTCGGCGGGCCAACGATCGATGGCGGTGCGGTAGGCGATCTTCACGCCGTCCAGGTCGTCCTCGTTGCGCAACAGGTAGGCCAGGTTGGACAAGGCGAGCCGGGTGATCTCGCCGGGGCCGGAGGCCATCGCATGTCCGTAGGCCGCCCGCGCCGCGCCGGAATCTCCGCGCTGGGCCAGCGAATAGCCGAGATTGATCCACGCGCGGGGCGCCGCGTCCGGATGACCGGACTCAGCGGCGAGCTGGTACGCCGCTTCCGCGGCGGCGATATCGCCGCGCTCGGCAAGCAACACGGCGAGGTTGTACGCCGCGCGCGGCGCCGCCTCGGAATGCCCGGAATCGACGGCCACCCGGTAGGACGCCTCGGCCCCCGGCTTGTCGCCCGCCGCGCTGAGTAAGTCACCCAACTCCACGGCGGCCAGCGGCGCCCAGTTCGGATGCCCGGAAGCGACAGCGGCGTGGAACGCCTCGCGCGCGGCGGCCACGTCGTTGCGCCTGCGGTGCATCTTGCCGAGGTCGAAGGCCAGATCCGGCGGCCGCTTCAGCATTGTTCCCATCCAGCCTCGGCACCATGCGGTGCGAATCGTCTCCGAAGAGTTCTACCCGGGAGGTGAGCCCATGGCCAGCGGTGGCGACATGCCGGACGCGGCGGTCATGTTCGCACGCGGTGATCCACCCACAGCCTCACCGTGCGGGCGGTTTGCCGCTGCCGGAGAAGCGAATACTCAACTTTCTCGTCCACTTTCGGCGTGGCGGCTTGGGTTCCGGCGGATTGATGTCGAGGCCCGGCTGGACGTCGTAGCGGCGGATGTACGCGCTGGAGAACGCCTGGACCGTCGCGGTCACCGGAATGGCGAGCAGCGCGCCGGTCGGGCCGAGTACCGCCGCGCCGGCAAGCACCGCGCCGAACGTGACGGCCGGGTGCATGTCCAGCGTGGTCGCGGTGATGCGCGGTTGCAGCACATAGTTTTCGAACTGCTGATAGAGCACGATGAAGCCGAGAATCCACAGCGCGGTGCTCGGGCCGTGCACCAGCGCGACGATCACCGGAAGCGCACCCGCGAGATAGGTGCCGACTGTGGGGATCAGCTGCGAGACCACACCGACCCAGAGTGCGAGCGCGAAGGCGGAGGGAATGTCCAACACGCGCAGCGCGGCGTAGTGGGCGAGCGTCGAGATGAGCGCGAGCAGGCCGCGCGAGAAGATATAGCCGCCGGTCTTCGCCACCGCGATGTCCCAAGCGCGCAATACATGTCGTTGTCGTCTCGGCGGCAGCAGCGAGCAGACGGCGTGCCGGAAGCGGGGGCCGTCGGCGGCGAAGTAGTAGGTGAACAGCAGGATGCCAAGGCCCTGGAAGACGGCGCCGATCGCGGCGGTGCCGATACCCCATACGTTGCCTGCCAACCCGGTCAGGTAGCCCTCCAGGTTGGAGCTCCAGTCGGTGGCGTACTTCTGGATATCCGTACTGGACATGTCGGTCTTGAAGGTGCGGTTGACCCAGTCCACGGCCCGGTCGGCATAGTCGGGCGCATTTCGCACCAGCGTGGTGGCCTGGTCGATCAGCAGGTTACCCAGTGTCCACCCGAAGGCGACGACGAGGGCGGTCACGGCGAGGAACACCAATCCGGTGGCGGGACCTCGGCGCATGCCGCGCTGGGCCAGCCAGTTCACGGCGGGCTCGATAGCGAAGGCGAGGAACAGCGAGACGAGCAGAACCGTCAGCAGGCCCTGCAATTTCTGGAGCACCCAGAATCCCGCCACCAGCCCGGCGACGGTCGCCGCGGCGAGCAGGAACGCACGCAGCAACCACGGCGGTGGACTCGAGCTCGCCTCAGCGGTAACCACCGCCTTGTCGGCGTACGCGCCGCCGGGTCGTGTCGTTTCGTCCTTTTCCTCCGCAGACACAAGGCCAACGTACCCATGCCGGGACCGGTTCGTTCGCCGACACCGCCTGCCCGCACCGGTCCGCGACGCGGGTCACATGGTCGCGATGTCGATGACGAACCGGTAGCGCACGTCGCTGGCCACGACGCGGTCGTAGGCTCCGTCGATCTCGTCGGCGGAGATCAGTTCGATTTCGGCGCCGATGCCGTGCTCGGCGCAGAAGGTCAGCATTTCCTGGGTCTGCGCGATGCCGCCGATCATCGAGCCCGACAGTGAGCGCCGATATCCGGTGAGGGCGAACGGCTTGACGGTCAACGGGTGCTCGGGGAGGCCGAGGATCACCAGGGTGCCGTCCAGGTTCAGCAGCCGCAGGTAGTCGTCCAGCGGGAGGTTCGCCGAGACGGTGTTCAGGATGAGGTCGAACCGGCCGCGCAGGTCGCGGAAGGTCTGCTTGTCACTGGTCGCGTAGTAGCCGCTCGCGCCGAAAAGCTTGCCGTCGTCCTGCTTGCTCAGCGAATGGCTGAGCACGGTGACCTCGGCGCCCATCGCGGCCGCGATCTTCACGCCGACGTGACCGAGCCCGCCCATACCGATGATGGCGACCTTCTTGCCCGGCCCGGCGCCCCAGTGCCGCAGTGGCGAGTACAGCGTGACGCCGGCGCACAGCAGCGGCGCTGCGACATCGAGATCGATGCCTTCCGGGATCTGGACGACGAAGTGCTCGGTCACCACGACCTGCGTCGAGTAACCGCCGAGGGTGTTCCCGCCGGGCTGCACCGCCGGGTCGACCGGGGTGTTGTAGGTCATCGTCGCGCCTGCGGTGCAGTACTGCTCCTCGTCGGCGAGGCAGGGCGCGCAGACACCGCACGAGTCGACCATGCACCCCACACCAACGCGGTCACCGACCTGGTGTTTGGTCACCGCGGACCCGACCGCCGCGACCACGCCCGCGATTTCGTGTCCTGGCACGCAGGGGTACTTGGCGCCGCCCCATTCGTCGCGCGCCGTATGGATATCGGAGTGGCAGATGCCCGCGAACTTGATGTCGATCAGCACATCGCGCGGACCCAGGTCCCTGCGCTCGATCGAGACCTTCTCGAAGAAGCCATCGGGTGCGGACAGGGCGTAGGCGGCAGCTGTACTCATGACTCCACCTCGCTGGCGCTGGGCTCCGCCATGACCACCGGGGTGGCGGTGCTGATTGTTCGCTCGCCGCGCTCGCTCATGAATACATGCCTACCGTCGCATGGGCGTCGTTGCCAACCACGGACACGGAAGAGGCAGGTCGGGGCCGGTGGTGGCGGTCTCCCGGCGGCGCGGACCGGACCTGCCCTCGTGTTTCCCGATCTTCGGCGAAGAGATGCGGCCACAATGGAATTGGTCAGCGGTTCAGCCGAGGCGGGAGAACCATGGACGAGGAACGGCAGCACATGACCCGGCGCCCGTCGGGCCGCAGCCGCGCACTGGTGATGATCGTCACCATCGTGCTCGCCGTGACCGCTTTCCTCGGGTATCGGGGCGAGCTGCCGAGTCGTACCTGGTCCTACCCGGCCGAGATCGCGACCCCGATCACCCTGGACCCGCGCGCGCCGCTCGATCAAATGTTCGCCGAGGCGGCAGTAGGGTCGGCGCTGGTCAACATCAACGCGTCCACCAAGACCTCCGGGCTCGACGCGGCCGGGTCCGGCATCGTGCTCACCGCCGACGGAGAGGTGCTCACCAGCCACCACGTGATCAAGGGCGCGGAAACTGTGACTGTCACCGACGTCGGCAACGGAACGGTCTACGACGCCGCGGTGCTCGGGTACGACTCCGGTGCCGATATCGCGCTGCTCGGCCTCTCCGCCGCGTCGCCGCTGAGGATCGCCACTATCGGCAGGTCGGCCGACTTGCGGATCCGGGACGAGGTGATGGCGATCGGCAACGCAGGTGGGGCAGGCGGCACCCCGACCGCGGTTCAAGGCCACATCACCGACCTGGACAGCGCGATCGTGGCGGTGAACTCCGTCGATCTGTCGCGCAAACCGCTCAGTGGCATGCTCGAGGTCTCTGCGGCGGTGACCTCGGGCCAGTCCGGCGGAGCATTGGTCGATCGGCAGGGGGAGGTGGTCGGGGTCATCGCGGCGGCGTCGGGTGCGGCTACGCGCGCGGACACCGGACCACCGACCGGCTACGCGGTGCCGATCGATACGGCCATGCGAGTGGTCCGCCAGATCCGTTCCGGCCTCCCGACCGACACCGTGCACATCGGCCCCACGGCCACCCTCGGCGTGATCACCTCGAACGCACTGCCCACCGGCACAGGCGCCCGGGTGGATGCCGCGATCTACGGCATGCCGGCCCATTCCGCGGGACTCGGCACGGGCGACGTGATCACCTCGGTCGACGACCGCGTGATCACCAGCGCGAAATCCTTGCGCGCGGCGCTGAACACGCGCAGACCGAACGACACCGTGCGGCTGGCCGTCACCGGCGCGGGCGGACAGCGCACGGTGGCGGTGGTGCTGACCGTGGGCCCGCCGAACTGATCCGCCGGATCAGACCAGGGACAGCCAGTAGTCCTGGAAGCGCAGGAACACCAGCAGCAGGACGACCGCGTAGAACAGTGCGACGATGGTCCAGCGCCACTCGACAAGTACGCCGAGCGGGCCGTGGGAACGCCCCCACAGCTGGTCGGTGATCACCGCGAGCAGCGGCGTGATGATCGCCCACACCACGAGGCAGTACGGGCACAGCGCGTTGATCCGGTAGAGGCTTTCGAAGATCAGCCAGCAGATGAAGCCGACGCCGAACACGGTACCCAGCCAGAGTCCGCCCCAGATCCAGCGCGGGAAGCCCACCCCGGCGACTGCGAGCGCGCCGAGGGTGACCACGACGGAGAAGCCGACGACGCCGATGAGCGGGTTGGGGAACCCGAACACGGCGGCCTGGTCGGTCACCATCACCGACCCACAGGACAGGATCGGGTTGATGCTGCACGACGGGGTGTAGCCGGGGTCGGTGAAGAGCTTGAACCGTTCGACCGTGAGCGCCACCGCGGCCAGCCAGCCCGCGAGTCCGCCGATCAGCAGGATCCACGCGGCCCGTGGCCCGGCGGTGATCACTGGGCCGCGGCGGCAATCGTGGGCGCGAGGCCGCCGGGGGCGAAGATCTCCTGGCTCGACTGGATCTGCTTGCCGTTGACGAAGATCGACGGGGTCGACTGGATGCCGCTTTCCAGCACGTCCTTGGTGCGGGCCTGGATGTACTTGTCGTACTTGCGTTCGGTGATGCACTCGCCGACCGCGTCGTCGGTGTAGCCGGCGTCTTTGGCGATCTGGATCAGCTTGTCGTCGGGCAGACCGCTGCCACCCTCCGCGGGCTGTTGGGCGAACATCGCGGCGAGCCATGCCTGGTACTTCGCGGGGTCGGACTCGGCGACGCAGTAGGAGGCGTTCGCCGCGCGCGAGGAGTACTGGGTGGTGGAGGCCTTGTCCAGGAATGCGATTATGTTGTACTCGACCTTGGCTGTGCCGTTGTTCACCGCGTCCGCGAGCACCTGGGTGTTGGCCGCCTCGAAGGCTTTGCAGGCGGGGCACTGTAGGTCGGCGATGACGCGAACGGTCACCTTCGCGTCCGGCTTGCCGATCCGGACGGCGCCGTTGTCGGTAATCGAGCCGGGGGTGCCGCCGGCATTCATGTTCCCGGTCGCGGCGATGGACGGCGTGGGGCCGGGGTCGTCCTTGCGGGCCTTCTTCACGGCGATGCCGATGCCGATCGCCGCGACGAGCCCGACGAGCACGGCTGCGACGGCTACCTGAATGAAGATCTTGCGATTGCGGTCGGCGCGTTCCGCCGCCAGCAGCGGGTTAGTCTTCCCACCCGGGTTCTTGCTCACCGTGCGCTCACCACGCCTTTCGCTCGCCTGCCGGTTCCTGCCGCCACGATGGTAGATCCTCCGAACACGTCCTCGCGTGATCGGGCCACGGTCCACATCATCGCGGGTGAACCTGAGAGATTCCGAAATGCCGGGCGCGGATACGCGCGTCGGTGTCGGTCGGGGCGGAGGATATCGGTCGCCCCGCCGCGATTTCGGTTATCGGCGAAATGCCGGTCATCGGTGTGTTGCCGGTCAGCGCGGGGTGATCCCGGCGAGGACGAGATCGACGGCAGTGTGCGCGAGATCGGCAGGCAGTGGACCGCCCAGCTGTGTGACGTGCAGATGAACCAGCCCACCGAGCGTGAGCATGGTCAGTCGCGGATCCACGGTCGCAGCCAGCTCGCCGCGGGCGATGCCGCGCCGGACGATCTCCTCGGACGCCGCCAGCCGCCGCGCCCAGAATTCGCGCCGCGCCGTTTCGGCATCCAGGTCGGTTTCGGCTATCACCGTGCCGCGGATCAGGGCCAGGCCGGACGCCGTCTGGGCGAAGCGGATCAGGTCGGTCATGAAGGCCTCCAGATCACCGCGCACCGCCCCGGTGTCGGGCAGCGGGATCTCTACGGCCACCCGGGACAGCAGCGCGTCCAGCAGCAGTCGGGGCAGGGTCTTCCAGCGCCGGTAGATCGAGGTCTCGTGGACACCGGCGGCGGCGGCAACGTCGGCGACCCGCACGTTGCCGATGCCGATGGACTCGATGTGCGCGAGCGTCGCGTCGAGCACGGCTTTCCGCAGCCGCGCCCCGCGGATCTGCGGAGAGGGTTCGACCATGCGCGCAATTATCGCAAGCTCTCTTGCGTTGTGCGCCTCCAGCTCGTAGCGTGCTATCGCAAGTTGACTTGCGATAGAAGGCGAGAGTGGCATGCACGAAGTGGTAGCGCCTTCCGGGCACTGGCTGGGCGAAGTGGTAGGTGACGTCGCGGTGTTCCGCGGCATGGCGTACGCGCGGGCCGCGCGATTCGGTGCGCCGGAGCCGGTCGCACCGCACGACGGAGTGTTCGAGGCGATCCGGCGGCACGCCGTCGCGCCGCAACTGCCCGGTCGACTCGAAGGGGTGATGGGGCGGGCGGAACCGCTGGACCAGTCGGAAGACTGTTTGGCGCTGACTGTGACCATGCCGGCGCGCGCCGAGCCCGGCAGCTGCCCAGTGCTGGTGTGGCTGCACGGCGGCGCCTATCTCGCCGGCAGTGGGCAGTGGAATTTGTACGACGCCGACCGGCTCGTGCGCGAGACCGGCATCGTGGTGGTCTCGGTGAGCTACCGTCTCGGTGCGCTCGGGTACCTTCGGGCGCCGGGTGTTTCGGCTGGAAACCTCGGTCTCCTGGATCAAATCGCGGCATTGCGCTGGGTGCGGGAGAACATTCGCGCGTTCGGTGGGGACACCGACCGGATCACGTTGTCGGGACAATCAGCGGGTGCGCAGTCGGTGCTGGCGCTGCTCGGTATCGAGGAGGCCAGGCCGCTGTTCGCGCGCGCGATCGTGCAGAGCGCGCCCTTCGGCGTCGGGTTCCAGAACCACCGACGGGCCGAGCGGGTGGGTGCGATGTTCCTGGCCGAGCTGGACGCCGACCCGCACACGGTATCGGTGCCCGATCTGCTTGCCGCGCAAGGCCGTACCGTCCGTCGGATGGCGGGGCCGGGCGCGCTGAACTCAGCGCCGCCCTTCCTGCCGGTCGCCGACGCGGGTCCGTTGCCCGACGAGCACTCGTGGCAGAAGAATGTGCGCAGCGCCGCCGCTGATCTCCACATCGTGCTCGGGTGCACGGCGGAGGAGGCGCGGGCGTTCTACGGCGGACCGCATCCGGTGTTCGCGCCGGTGCGGCAGGTACCGATGATCGGGACAAGGCTCACCTCCGCCGCGCAGCGGGTCATCGGTCGCAAGGTTTTCGAGAACGGCATGTTCCGGTTCGCCGATCAGCTGGCCGACGCCGGGGCGGACGTCTTCTGCTATCGCCTCGGGCAGTTGCATCCGGCGAACCCGTACGGCGCCTGCCACTGCGTCGACTTGCCGCTGCTGTTCGGGGACGGCACAGCCTGGCGCGACGCGGCGATGCTGAAACCACTCGCCCCTGCGGAGGTCGAGGCGCTCGGCGTTCGAATCCGTCGATACTGGGGCGAATTCGTGCACACCGGGCGGGTCGGCGCCGCGAACTGGCTGCCGTACCGGACCGGCTCACGCTTCATCCAGCAGTTGCCCTGAGCCGAGCCGACCGCGGTCCGCGCTCGATCCGGTTGCGGCGAGCACGCCACTCTGCTGGATTCGAGCACCGACGCCGATGGTGTCCTGTGCCGCGCGCACGCTGATCGACGAGGACCGACCGCCACTACTCGCCGTCACCGGCCCGAACGCCGCCTTGCCGCCGGGCGCGCCCGGACCACGCCCCCGGCGCCGGCGTCGCGGGCGACGCACGCGCAGTCGCCGCAGTCGCCGCGGCCGTCCGCCGCTCGGCCACGGTCGGCGCTGACACCGTCGCTCTCCAAACATCGCCGACGACCTCGGTCCCGTCGCCTACATCCGCTTTGTCGCCGAGGAAGTCCGATCCCTGGTCTCCAGACCAGAGGCGGCGCTGCGCGACTCAGGCCTGCGCTAGGCGCCGCCTCTGCTCCTCGACGTCGAATGTCGCCGGGGGCCAATCGAGCTCCAGCCGCTCTAGCGCCTCGATGAGCAGTTCGGTGACCGCGAGCCGTGAGTACCACTTGTGGTCGGCGGGCAGCACATGCCATGGCGCGTACGTGGTGGATGTGCGGTCCAACATTGTCTGGTAGGCCGCCTGATAAGCGGGCCAGAACGCACGCTCGTCGATGTCGGCCGCGTTGAACTTCCAGTACTTGTCCGGGCGCTCCAGGCGCTCGGCGAGCCGCTTCTTCTGTTCGTCGAGTGAGACGAACATGGCGACCTTCACCAGCGTGACGCCCTCGTCCACCAGTTCACGCTCGAAAGCGTTGATCTCGTCGTAGCGCGGCTCCCACTCCGTCGACGGCACCAGGTTGTGCACCCGCACCACCAGCACGTCCTCGTAGTGCGAGCGATCGAACACCCCGAGCTGACCGGCACGCGGGAGCGCCTTGCGGATGCGCCACAGAAAGTGGTGGCGCTTCTCCTCCGGCGTCGGCACGCCGAACGCGGTGTGGTCGACACCCTGCGGGTCGACCGAGCCGATGACGTGCCGGACGATGCCGCCCTTGCCCGCGGTGTCCATACCCTGCAACACCAGCAGCACGCTGCGTTTATCTCCGGAGCGGCCGTTGGCGTAGAGCTTCTCCTGCAGATCCGACAGCACGAGGGCGCGCTTCGCGAGCAGCTCGGTGCCCGCCTTCTTGTCACCCACGAACCCCGGCCGCCCGGACGTGTCCAACTCGGCAATCCGCAACCCGTCGGCCTTCAGGGCATCGGTAGCCGCAACAGCCCAACGTTTCGCCATGCCCTACACCTAATCACCGATTCCGACCGTGATCCGCCGGAAGCGTGCCGCAGGCGCGCAATCAGATACACGCCAAGCGTTGCAATTGAGTGGCGAAATCCTCATCGGAGACCGGGGCGAGGATGAGGTCGTGTGCGGTGGTCAGCATGTAGCGCCCATCCCCACTGATGTCCAGCCATGTGCGGTGGCGGGTCGGCGGCGACATGGGGTTGTCCGGTTTCACGGTGACGGTGATGAAGCCGCGGCCGTCGACTGGTTTGCGCAGGGTCTGGCGGAATCGGGCTGCGCCGCGGTGACCGTTGGTGGCGAACGGTTCCGTGCGGTCCGGGCCCAGCACCGCGTCCTGTGGCTCGCGCATCGGTCCTAGCCTGCCCGGCTGGGCGGACCCGATGATCTGCACCAGGCGTTCGCCCAGGGCACGTGCATGGCACATCAGCACGGTCACCTTGTCCGGGGTGGCGACCAGGATGCCCGCGTGGTTGTGCACCACCGCGGCGAAGGCAAGGATCCGTTCGGCGTCGTCGTCATTGCGCGGGAGGGTGGAGCGCTCGCCGGAGATGGTGATGGTGGTCGCGTCGGTGCGGGCGCAGACCATCAGCGCGGCGGCCAGGTCGGGGTCGGCTTGGCGGGCGAACCGTTGCGGCAGGCGTAGTGCGCGGTATTCCGATGCGGTGCGCACGGTAGCCGACGGGACCATGTTGATCGGATAGGGCCTCCGGTCCAGGCTTGTTTCGTTTGCCCAGACATGCGTGAACTCGTCCGGGGTGAGCACCCATTTCACCGTGCGCCGCCTCCGCGGGCGGAGCCGGGATCGGGCCAGGCGCCTGCCGGCCCTTGCGGTCGGGGAAATCGCGGAACGCGGTCGCCGGAGGCGGGCATGGTCGGGGCGTAGACGTAGGTCATCGTGTCCCGGACATCCGCCTCGATGTCGGCCGCCGCACTGTCGTGATCCATCCTGCGTTTTCCGCCGTATACCGCCTCGGCGGCCGGGTCCTCCAGCGGCCGATACCGCTGCTGCGGCGGGATCGCACCCCGGAGCGTTTGCGCGGCATCGCCATTCAACTCCATAAGGCGCGCTATTGCGCGACATACATCTTGCGCCTCGGTGCCCGCACGCACGAATTCCCTTGTCGCGCGTACCGCGGCGTCGGCCGCACGGCCCGACCAGTGCGCGAATTCACGGTTGGTCGCGTCGGAGAACGCCTGGAACGCTTCGGCGATCGCGCGGGCGTTCGCCTGCCATGCCTCGGCAGTCCGGTTGAGCGCGGCCGGATCGAGCGCTTCGTGCACCAGCTCCCAGATCTGCTGGTGGGTGTAGGCGCCGAACAGTTCCCGATCCGGTGCGTACGCGGGATCGGTTGCTCTTTCGGTGAATCCGGCCAGTTCCCTCCGGATGCCGTCGGCGGCGGCGCGAGCCACGGAGTCTGCCAATTCGTTCCCCCTCAGTCGATCCCGGCGCGGAGGTGCGTACTCACCTGGGCTCCAGGTAGTCGGTGATCAGTCGCAGGGCAGCCTGGTTCGCGGCCTCGGCTTCGGCAAGACGGTTGGCAGCCGCCAGATACGCGGCCTTGAACAGCAGCGCTGTCTCCTGGAACGCCGCAAGCGTGTCCAGGTACTGCCTGCCTTTTTCTGCGAATCCGCGTGTGAGGCCATGCCCGGTCGGCAGGTTCGGGAAGCCTGTCACGTCGGTGACGAGATGCCGCTCGGCCATGGCCCGATGCAGGTCGTCGACTAGTTTGTCGCATGCCGCGGCGAGGTTCTCGGCGACCGTGGTGTCCAGAGCGAAGGGCTCGTCGCCGCCTTCGCCGATGGCCGCCGCGTACAGCTTTCGAGCCGTCCCCTGCCCGGTGTCGGGTACCGCCATCTGGAAGCCCCCTTCCGTTCGGTCCTGTCCGTACCGCGCTGTCCTGGTCCGGCAACTCTATCGGTCGGGAGTGTCCCTGCGAGGCCGGCTCGGCGCGGGCTTGTGCGAGCTCCCGGTGCACGGGCTTGCCGTTGTTACACTGGCACGTGGTCCGAGGGGCGGAGTCCGTGGCGGAAGGCGACCGGTGGCCGAAATCGACGAAGGGCTCCCGAAATATCTCCGGATCTCGAGGTATCTCCGTGAGCAGATCGAGCGCGGCGAGCTGGCTCCCGGCGCCGAAGTCCCCTCCGAGCGCGAGCTCGCCGCGCGCTGGAAGGTTGCCCGGCCCACTGCGGCCAAAGCGCTCAACGCCTTGCGGCAGCAGGGGATCGTGGAATCACACCGCGGATCGGGGACTTATGTGGTCGATCGGCCCGCGCTGATGCGGGAGCGGGCGCCGCGATACGGACCGTCCTTTGCCGAGGACCGGTCGGTGACCGTGCTGGAAGCGGCGGTCGTCGCGGGGCCGAGCGAGGTCAACGATGTGCTCGGCCTGCCGCAGGGTAGTGCGGTGGTGACGCGAAAGCGGCTGAGCGCTAGCGATTCCGGTGCGATGGAACTGGTGATCTCATGGTTCCCCGGCGGATTCGCCGAGTCCGCCGCCCTGCTGCTCGACGCGAAGCGGCTGCCCGGCGGAACGCTGCGCTATCTGGAATCCGCGATCGGTAGGAGCGTCGCGTTCGTGCGTGAGCGTGTCGGCGCGCGACTGGCCACGGCGGACGAGCGGCGTCATCTCGGTCTGTCGCGGCCCGCTGCGGTGCTGGTCCGGCACCGCACCGCGCACGACGTCGACGGAGTGGTGATCGAGTTCGACGAAGTGGTCCACCCGCCCGGACACTGGGCATTCCAGCGAGAGTATTACACCAGGTCATAGGTCGATTTCCGCCGTTGACACCCTCGAATCACAAGTGGCATAGTCCACTTGTCGGAAGAAATCGAAGGGTGGGAGAGCGCGATGTCCGATCAGTTGACCATCGGCGGCTGGGTAATCGTAGGGGAACACTGCACCGTCCGACTGGTGCCATTACCTCGGGACAACTACCTGGCTTTCGTCTTCGAAAGCGGCGGAAACGAATTCGAACTCGCGCTGTCGCCGGCTATCCTCCACCGCATGGTCGCCCTCGGTGCCGCGCCCTCTACACCCTGACCTGGCCCGACGAGTGCGGAATGGCCGCGTCGAACTGCGAGCAGCCCGCCGTGGCGTGCTACTCGATGCGTGAATTCAGGCCGGGAAGCCGTCGAGCACCTCGCGAGACTTCGACAGACCCAATCGGGTCGCACCCGCCGCGATCATCTCGGCCGCCGCCTCGGCGGTGCGGATGCCGCCGCTGGCCTTGACGCCGAGCCGCCCGCCGACTGTCTGCGCCATCAACCGCACCGCGTGCGCGCTGGCGCCACCCGCGGGGTGAAATCCCGTGGAGGTCTTCACGAAATCAGCTCCTGCGCGCTCGGCGACCCGGCACACCTCGATGATCACCTGGTCCGTCAGTGCCGCGGATTCGATGATCACCTTGAGCAGTGCCCGATCACCCACCGCCTCGCGCACCGTGACGATATCGGCGAGCACCGCCGTGTAGTCACCGGCGCGCGCCGCGCCGACGTCGATCACCATGTCGACCTCGTCCGCGCCCTGGTCCACCGCGAGCCGCGCCTCGGCACCCTTCACCAGCGAATGATGCTTGCCCGAAGGGAATCCGGTGACCGTCGCGATCGCCAGCCCCGGCGCGCGCACCGGAAGCATGGACGGCGACACGCAGATCGCGAACACGCCGAGCGCACGCGCGTCCTCGACCAGCGCGGCGACATCGGCGGTCGACGCCTCCGGAGCCAGCAGCGTGTGGTCGATCAATCGGGCGACTTCGGCCCTGGTCAGCGACGCGGAACTTGCCATGGGGTGAGAGTCTGGCATACCACGGCGAATTCCATTGCGCGCCTCCGCCGCTTCCCGCACACTCGTAACTGGTTGGCGATTCGACGATAGTGACGCCCCGGTCGAGGCGACTAACGTGTGCAGATGAGCCCAACTTCGTTCGGGAGGAGACGACCGTGCTGATCCGTCGCGAACGCGCTGACGACGCTACTGCGATCGCGGCAGTGCACCGCAGCGCGTTCGCACCGCGATACGCGGACCGCGTCGATGTCGGCGATTCGCCGCCCGTGCCCGTCGACGACCGCAGCGCGGACCCGCCCGAGGTGGACCTGATCGCCCGCCTGCGCAGCGACGAGGGTTGGATCCCTACTCTCTCGATGGTGGCGATCGAGCACGACCTCGTGATCGGTCACCTGTGCCTGACCAGGGCAGCGGTCGGCCCGTTTCCGGTACTGGCGCTCGGCCCGATCGGGGTACTCGCCGATCATCAGCGCGGCGGTGTCGGCTCAGCGCTCATGCACGCGGCCCTCGGCGCCGCCGACGCACTCGACGAGCCGTTGATCGGCGTGCTCGGCAGCCCGGAGTTCTACCCGCGCTTCGGCTTCGTTCCCGCGGCGCGGGTCGGTATCGCCCCTGACGAGCCCGCTTGGATCACCCACTTCCAGGTACGAGCGCTGTCTGCCTACGACGCGCAGATCGTCGGCGAATTCCGTTATACCGGACCGTTTTACGAGCTCTGACCCTCGGCATCGTCCGGACATTCGGCGCCTGCGCCGTTCGTCGCGCCGACTCCGGCGCAGGTAGAGAGCCTTGAATAGGTATCAAGGGTGTTTGCCGACACGCGAGTGAGGTATTGAACACCCAACTCGACCCCGCACCGCATCGGCCCACTCCGGCTTCCGAGCGTAGCGAGATCGGGCAATGCCCGCGCGGCCGAAGACACAGGCGCGGCAAACCCTACAGAGCCACCTGGGAGGATGAACCTATG
The DNA here is from genome assembly GCF_045207455.1 of Nocardia sp. NBC_00881. Taxonomy (NCBI): domain Bacteria; kingdom Bacillati; phylum Actinomycetota; class Actinomycetes; order Mycobacteriales; family Nocardiaceae; genus Nocardia; species Nocardia sp. NBC_00881. Next base: position 5,092,368 of record NZ_CP108798.1, on the reverse strand, counting down.
AGTTCAGCTCCACCCGTCCAGGACGACCGCCGCTATGTGCTGACCCTGGGCTGCCCGGACCGTCCCGGGGTCATCGCAGGAATCACCTCGTTCATCGCCGAGTTCGGCGGGTCGATCGTGGAGGCGGGCTACCACTCCGACCCCGACACCGGCTGGTTCTTCACCCGGCAGGCGATCAGGGCCGCCACGGTGCCGTTCGGTCTCGGGGAACTGCGCGACCGGTTCGCCGGGGCTGCTGCCGGTCTCGGTCCGGAGACCGAATGGCAGCTGCTCGACTCCGTAGAGCGGCGTCGCGCCGTCCTGCTGGTCAGCAAGGATGGACACTGCTTGCACGATCTGCTCGGACGCGCCGCGAGCGGCGAGCTGCCCGCCACGATCGAGGCGGTGATCGGCAACCATCCGGATCTGGCGGCAATGGCCGAGGCGCACGGCGTGAAGTTCCATCATGTGCCGTTCCCCAGGGACCCGGCTGAGCGCGGGCCCGCGTTCGAGGAGGTGCGCGCGCTGGTGGACGCGCATGACCCGCACGCGGTGGTGCTCGCCCGCTTCATGCAGGTGCTGCCCGCCGAGTTGTGCGAACACTGGGCGGGTAAGGCGATCAACATCCACCACAGCTTCCTGCCCTCGTTCGTCGGCGCCCGGCCGTATCACCAGGCGTTCGCCCGCGGCGTGAAGCTGATCGGTGCGACCTGCCACTATGTGACCCCGGAACTGGACGCGGGCCCGATCATCGAGCAGGACGTCATCCGCATCGATCACGCCGATGAGGTCCGCGACATGGTCCGTCAGGGTCGCGATATCGAGCGCGTCGTGCTGGCCCGTGGACTGCGCTGGCATCTGGAAGGGCGCGTACTGGTCCATGGCCGCCGGACGGTCGTCTTTTCCTGAACGTCGAACACCGAAGCTCGTGGTCGGTCGCGGTCAGCCTGCGATGTCGGCCTGGGTGGACTTTCGCACGGCCGCGAGTAGCCGCGCGAGTTCCTCGTTGAACCGTTCATAGGCCTCGACATTGCCGAGATGGCCGGTCGGTAGTACCTGGTAGCGCACGGAACTGCCGGTCGCTCTGAGCATTTCCACGATCCGCTGGGAGTGGACCGGCGGCGTCATGTCGTCGAACTCGCCGGCGAGCACGGTGGTGGGCACCACCAGGAGGCGCGCCGACTCGCCGACGTCCATTGTGGCGAGCAGGAAGCCGAACTTCGAGCGCACCCGCACACCACACGAACGCACGATTGCCATGCTGAACTCCACCACGTCGCCCTTGGCCGCGGTGCTCATGATCTGGCGCGCGAACAGCCAGCGCATCGGCGCTATGGGCGGGAAGAACATCGGGGCGCCGAGGCCGAACCTGCCGAACAGGAACGGCAGCGGCACCTTCAGTTGCAGCAGTCGCAGTGGCCGGTTCAGCAGCGGAACGACGGTGGTCTCGAGGATCAACCGGTCCGGCGCGGTGTTGGTCAGGAGCGCCGCGAGCGCTTGTTTCGAGACCCGGTCGGGGTAGCGTCCCGCCCACGCTTGCAAGGTCATGCCGCCGAGGCTGTGTCCGACGAGTACGGCCCGCTGTCCGGGCGCGAGCGCGGCATCGAGCACCGCGGCCAGATCGTCGGCCAGTAGGTCAATGCTCAGCTCGCTGGAGCCGTACTCGCTCTCGCCGTGACCGCGCTGGTCGTAGGCGATTACGCGGTAGTCGCCCGCGAAGGCGTTGATCTGCGGATTCCAGTATTCGAGGCAGCAGGTCCAGCCGTGGATCAACACGATGACCGTGCGGTCCGCCGAACCATAGGCGTGTACCCGGAGCCGGGCGCCGTCTCGGGTGCGAATGGGGATCACTTCGTGCGCGACGGTCGGCGGGTTCAGCGCCGCGGTCTGGTACGTGCGGGAACGCAGGTCGGCACGGTGTGCGTCGCGCAGGTCCCGGAGCAGGCCCGGGAGGTTCGCCAACGCGGTCGGCAACATGGCACGCATCGGACACTCCTTTGTGTTACTGCTAGATACAGTAAACCCGATTCGCGCCACTTGCCAGTGCAAGCACCGGAGGAGTTCTCCGGAACTACCGTTCTACCAGCGCGGACCTCGCTGTACCTCGTCCACTCTCGGTCGCACGTCGGCCAGGTAGACCCCGGTGGCGATGATCGCGGCGAAGGAAAGCAGGCCGAGACCCGCGGGTGAGAGGAGTAGCACGAGCATGGCCACCCCCAGAATCGCCAGCCAGATCGGTTTGGTCAGTTTGTCCACCGCGGTAAATGCGTCCGGACGCTGACGCACGGCGTGGATCAGCGCGAAAATCGTCGCACCGAGCGCGGCCAGCCACAGCGCCAGCAGGATCATCCCGGTCAGTCCGTGCACCATGTTCACCCCCTCATGATAGAAGCAACGCCCCCGCACATCAGGGTGTGCGAGGGCGTTGGAACGGGATCGTCCGTGGGAATTCAGTCCGTCTTCGGCGCGGCCTTCTTCGCCGGAGCCTTCTTGGCCGCGGGGGCCTTCTTGGCTGGAGCCTTCTTCGGCGCGCCGTTCGCGGTGGGGCCGGGGGTGGACTCGGTGGTCACCTCGACGACCTCAGCCTCGACGACCGAGTCGTCCTCGGTGTCGGCTGCGGCCTTGCCGGGGCGGCCGAGCAGGCCGTTGACGCGCTCGAGCACGTCCTCGGCGCGGCTCACCGCGTCGCCGTAGAGGGTCTCGACCTTGCCGATCCGGTCCTCCACCAGGTGGCTGGCGCGCACCCGCTCGACAGTCTCCTCGCCGCGCACGGCGAGGTCGGAGTAGATGTCGAGCACCTGGCGGTAGTACTTCTCGGCCAGCGCGCGCAGCTCCTCGGCGGTGAACTTCTCGCGCAGCTCGGCCAGGTCCTCCGGCAGCTCGGAAGGGAGGCCGGCGAGCCGCTCACGCAGCGACTCGAACTGAGTCTGCACGTCGGCGGGCACGGTGGCGAAGCGCTCGCGCGCCTCCTCCACCCGAGCCTGTACCTCGCCCGCGGCCGCACGCTCGCGCACCTGCGCGACGACGTCGTTGACCGCGGCGTAGAGGGCGTCACCCGCGCCGACAGTGGCGAGGAGTGGCTTGGTTACGGTGGCGTTCTTCTCGGTCATGGTGTTTCGTTCTCCTGGCGTGGCGGAGTGTTGGTTGTCGTGAGCGGAACGTCGCTGTCCCATTCATCCCCCCTTGCCTCGTTTCCTCCGTTTTCCCGGCGAAACGATTCAAAGATTTCCAGCAGCACCTGCTTCTGCCGCTCGCTGATCGACGTGTCGGCAAGCAGGGCATCCCGGACCGGACTGTGCGGCCGCTGCTCGAGATAGCCAGCCCGTACGTACAAGACCTCCGAGGACACCCGCAGTGCCTTGGCGATCTGCGTGAGTACTTCGGCGGACGGATTGCGCAATCCGCGCTCGATCTGACTGAGGTACGGATTGCTCACCCCCGCCAGCTGGGCGAGTTGGCGTAGCGAAACTTGCGCGGCTTCTCGCTGCGCCCTGATGAAGCCTCCGATGTCGTGCGCCGCGGTGGCTACGCGACCCCCTCGTTCTCCGGCGCCGGACGATCGCTCGTCCGAACTGCCGGTGTACTCGGCGGAAACCTCGGGCTGGTCTGCCATCACTCACCTTCTGGCGGTTGTACGGGTTCGATTCTAGGACAGCGTGCTAGCTATTGCAAGCACCCTGTTAGCACGTCATCGGCAAACGTCCGGCCGCTACAGGGTCAGCCGCCGAACATCAGATGGGAAGTCGTGTAGATCACCAGTCCGGCAAGCGAGCCGACCACTGTGCCGTTGATTCGGATGAATTGCAGATCCCGGCCGACCTGCAATTCGATCTTCTTGCTCGCTTCCTCTGCATCCCACCTGGCGACCGTGTCGGTGACCAAGGTGCTGATTTCACCCGCATAGTTTTCCACCAAGTAGCGAGCGCCGCGATCGATCCAGCCGTCCACGTTCGCGCGCATGTCAGCATCGTCGCGCAACCGCTCACCGAGCTGTTGGACGTTCTCGGCGACCTTACGCCGCAGCGTGCTGTTCGGATCGTCGGCCGACTCCAGGATGAGGCGCTTGGCCGCACGCCAGGTGGCCTTGGCCATCCCCGTGATTTCCTCGCGGCCCATGATCTGGGCCTTGATCCGCTCCGCCTTCTTGATCATGGCATCGTCGTGTTGCAGGTCGTCGGCGAACTCCTCGAGGAACCGATTCGCCGCGAGGCGCACCTCGTGCTCCGGGTCGGCGCGGATCTTCCAGGTGAACTCGACGAGTTCCCGGTAGATCCGTTCAGAAAGCAGGATGTTGACGAATTTCGGTGCCCATTGCGGCGCGTCCCGCAAAACGATCCGGTCGATTGTCTCCTGCGAGCCGAGCGCCCACTGGTGCGCACGCTCGGCAAGCATGTCCAGCAGTGGCAGCTGGCGGTTGTCGGCGAGCAGCTCGGCGAGCACCCGCCCGATCGGCGGACCCCACAGCGGCTCGGCGATCCGCTTGACAATGGTGTGGTCGATGACCTGCTCCACGTCCTCGTCGCGCAGCACTCCGACCACCGCGCGCAGAATCGTGGAGCTCTCCTGCGCCACCCGGGCGGCATGGTCGGGATCGGCCATCCAGCGCCCGACCCGCCAGGAGACCTGTGCGGAGTTCACCTTGGCCGAAACCACCTCCGGCGCCAGGAAGTTGGTGCCGACGAAGGTACCAAGGCTGGCGCCGAGCTGGTCTTTCTTCTTCCGGATGATCGCAGTGTGCGGGATGGGCAGGCCGAGCGGATGCCGGAACAGCGCGGTCACCGCGAACCAGTCCGCCAGCGCGCCGACCATGCCCGCCTCCGAGGCGGCCCGCAGGTAACCGACCCAGTCACCGCCCGCGCCACGCGATTCCGTCCACCGGCAGAACAGGTAGATCGCCGTGGCCAGCGCGAGCATGCCGGTGGCGAGAGCCTTCATTCGCCACAGGTCGCGACGTTTGGCGGCCTCGTCGAGCACGGCGGCGAAGCCGAGAGGGGCGGCGGCAGGTGCGGCGGTGGTGTCCAGAACCGCAGGTTCGCCGGGAGCTTTCTGCATGCCTTCCATTCTGCTGCGCCGAACGGGCGGCGAGTTCGTGCGCAAATGTCGCGCGGCGAGTTCGGATCGTCGCGCCGAACGTGTGGTCCCTGCCGCATCCGGCGCCAAACGCGCATATCACCGGTTGCCGGGACCTAAGCTGGTAGGCGGCCGGACCGGTTACGAACGAGGGAGCCCACGCTGTCCACCGAAGACCTTGTCGACATCGGCGACCACGCCGAGCTACCGTCGGCGGTGCGCGGCGGCCGGATGGACGGCCGCAAGCGCCGGTGGCGGCAACACAAGATCGATCGTCGCGAGGAACTCGTCGACGGTACGCTCGCCGCGGTCCGCGCCCGCGGCAGCAACGCGGGCATGGATGAGATCGCCGCCGAGATCGGCGTCTCCAAGACCGTGCTCTACCGCTACTTCTCCGACAAGAACGACTTGGTCCACGCGACCATGCAGCGGTTCATCGAGACCACGCTGATGCCGAAGGTGTACGGCGCGATCAGCCTGGAAGCCGACGAGTACCAGCTGGTCCGCTCGGCATTGGCCGAGTACGTCGGCACCGTCGACGAGGATCCCGAGGTCTACCGCTTCATCATGGGCAACGGTTCGGCCGACCAGTCCTCGCTCGCGGAGTTCGAGAAGCTGTTCGCCGAGGTGGTGTGCACGGTTATCACCGATCGCGCGCGGGAACGCGGCATCAGGACCGAGGGCGCTGCGCTGGCGTCGTATGTGCTGGTCGGCGGTATCCAGCTGGCGACGCATTGGTGGACGACGAACAAGTCGCTGGCTCGCGAGGACGTGATCGACTACCTGACGATGCTGGCCTGGAGCGCCATCGAGGGGATGGCACGCGCGGGCGGCTCGCCCGAGGTGTTCAACGCGCAGCCGCACGTGCTGCCGACCCCGGATTCGACCGCAGGGGCCTGACTCGCCCGCCTCCGGGCTGTTCGCCCTGGTGCTAGCTGGACTGCTTGCTGAAGTTTACCTGCGCGTTCGACTTTGCTGAAACGTTGGCTAGTCTGAACCCCGAGCGGTGCGCCGAGTGCGCTGCGTCACGGCCCGCGCCAGTACTCGATGGCGGTCTGCGCGGGACGGTACGTGGTCACGCAAGCTACCGCCTGCGCGTCCGTCGCTCCGAGCAGTATCGGATGGCGGTCTGCGCGGGACGCTATGTGGTCACGCAAGCTACCGCCTGCGCGTCCGTCGCTCCGAGCAGTATCGGATGGCGGTCTGCGCGGGACGCTATGTGGTCACGCAAGCTACCGCCTGCGCGTCCGTCGCTCCGAGCAGTATCGGATGGCGGTCTGCGCGGGACGCTATGTGGTCACGCAAGCTACCGCCTGCGCGTCCGTCGCTCCGACCGCGGCACCAACGGAGGTACCTCGATGGCGAAGCAAGTACCGACCTCTCGGCTTGCTCGTGGCACCAAGCTGGGTGCGGTCGCAGCTGGTTCGGTCCTTCGCGCGCAACGCGCGCGGCTGACCATGCGGGGCAGATCAGAGGCCGTCCGGGCGAAAATGGCCGAGGAATCCATGCTTCGCACCATCGAGCAGGTGGTCATGGTGCTGGGCACCATGAAGGGTGTGGCGATGAAGCTCGGGCAGATGATGTCGGTGCTCGATCTCGATCTTGTTCCCGAGGATCACCGGGAGCGATTCCAGAAGCGGCTGGCCGTGCTACGCAATGCGGCGCCGACGGTCTCATTCGAAGCCATGCGCCAAGTGATCGAGGAGGACTTGGGCAGACCGCTGGAGGCGGTGTTCACCGAGTTCGAATCCGAACCGGTCGCTGCCGCCTCGATCGGTCAGGTGTATCGGGCGCGGCTGCACGACGGCAGACAGGTCGCGGTGAAGGTGCAGTACCCAGGCATCGACGTTGCGGTACGCGCGGATCTGAAGAACCTCGCAATGTTCCGACGCGTGTTGCAGTCCGCGATGCCGTGGGTGACGCCCGCCGTGCTGGAGGAGCTACGGCTGAATATGGAGAGTGAGCTCGACTACCTGGCCGAGGCCGCCACCCAGCTGCAGATCGCCGAGCTATACGCCAGCCATCCGTTCATCGTGGTGCCGCGTTCGCTGACGGAACTCAGCACCACACGGGTACTGGTCGCCGAGTATGTGGAGGGCAAGGGCTTCGAGGAGATCCGGCAGCTGCCCGCCGCCGAACGCAACCGGATCGGCGAGATCATCTACCGGTTCTACGTCGGTTCACTGTTCACGTTCAATGAGTTCTGTGGCGACCCGCATCCGGGAAATGTCCTGCTAGCCGCGGACGGCCGGGTCGGCTTCCTGGATTTCGGGTTGTTCAACCGAATGGATCCCGAGCACGTGCGGTTCGAGCTGATCTGCCTGCGCGCCGCGGCGGAGGACCGCGCCGAAGACCTGCGGCGGTTGATGATCGAGCGCGGTGTGATCGATTCTCCGCAGGAGATCGGCGCCGAGGAGTGCCTGGAGTATGTGCTCGCCGCCTCGGAGTGGTGTCTGATCGACGAGGAGCTGACGATTACGCCGGAGCTGGCCAGCGGCGCGTTCCTGCTCGCGGTGGACCCCAGGGCCAGCGAGTTCGCCGGCATGAAACAGCAGAACCTGCCGCCGGAGCATTTGTTCTCCCGCCGTGCCGACTTCCTGACCTTCGGCATGCTCGGTCAGCTCGGGTGCACAGCGAACTGGCATCGCATCTCCAGGGAGTGGCTCTACGACGAGCCGCCGGTCACCGGACTCGGCGTGGCGCATCACGCCTGGCTGGCCGACCATCCGCCCGTCGCGCCGAAACGGCCGCGGGCGCGGAAGAAGACCACAAAGTAGCCGCCTTCAGGCGACACGACCGCAGAACGGAAGACTATGGCAGACACCCGGGAATTCGACCTCGTCCTGTTCGGCGCGACCGGTTTCGTCGGCGCGCTCACCGCCGAGTACCTCACCGGCGCCGCGCCGGAATCCGCGCGCATCGCGCTGGCGGGCAGGTCGCTGGACAAGCTCACCGCGGTCCGTGCCGAACTCGGCCCGAAGGCCGCCGACTGGGGTCTGGTGGTGGCCGACTCGACGGACCGAACCGCGCTCGATGAGCTGGCCGCACGCACCAAGGTTGTCGTCACCACTGTCGGCCCCTACCTGCGCTACGGGATCCCGCTGGTCGCGGCATGCGCGAAGGCCGGGACCCATTACGCCGACCTCTCCGGTGAACCGCTGTTCATCCGCGACGCCATCGACGGCTATCACGAGCAGGCCGTCGAGACCGGCGCTAAGATCGTGAATTCCTGTGGCTACGACTCGATTCCGTCCGACCTCAGTGTCTACCAGCTCTACCGACGCTCCATCGACGACAACACCGGCGAGCTCACCGACACCACGCTGGTGGCCTCGCTCAAGGGCGGGGTCAGCGGCGGCACCATCGATTCCGGTCGCGCCATGATGGAGGCCATCGCGGCCGACCCGGCCAAGGGCTCGGTGCTGTCGCACCCGTATTCGCTGAGCCCGGACAAGTCGATGGATCCGGATGTGGGCCGCCAGTCCGATCAGGCGCTCTCGCGGGCGAACGTCATCGACCCGAGCCTCGACGGCTGGGTGAGCACCTTCGTCATGGCCGCGCACAACACCAAGATCGTGCGCCGCACCAACGGGCTGCTCGGGTGGGTATATGGCAAGAACTTCCGCTACCGCGAGGTGATGAGCGCGGGGAAGTCGCGGGTGGCGCCGTTGGTGGCGGCGGGCATGGCGGGCGGCATCGTGGCGACGATGACGGCGGGCGCACTGCTTTCGCGAGCCTCCGCGGGCCGCAAGCTGCTCGACCGGGTGCTGCCCAAGCCGGGCACCGGGCCGAGTGAAGAGGAACGCAACAGCGGCTGGTTCAGCATGAAGACGTTCGCGCACACCACCTCGGGCGCCAAGTACGTGGCAACTTTCTCCGGCAGTGGCGACCCGGGGTACCAGGCCACCGCGGTGCTGCTCGGCCAGAGCGGTCTGTGCCTGGCATTCGACACCGACAGCCAACCCGCCCTCGCGGGCATCCTGACTCCGGCCGCCGCGATGGGTGACGCACTCACCGACCGGCTCCGCGCAGCAGGAATGACCATCACGGTCGAACGCGCCTGAGGGTCGCCCACGCCACCGAGTGGCACAACCCCGGGCGGGTCTACCCGCAGTCGGTCAGCCGCAGCGGTGTGCCACTCCTGGGACGCGCGATGTGTTTGCGGGAGTGGTTCAGCACCGCACGTCGGAGTTGTTGTCGGCAGCCGGCAGCTCGGTGCGCCCGCCCGCGAGCTTGACGGCGATGCCGGAGTCGGTGACCTCTACCTCGGTCGGTTGCAGGCCGAGCGGGTAACTTTGCAGGCTCTGGGTGAACACGTCGACGATGCCCTGGACCAGATCGGCGGGCACACCCACGCCGAGCAGCTCCGCCGACATCGTCTCCACCTGCACCACCCCGTTCTGGATTTGCGGCTTCACCTGGAGTTCGGCTAGCCCGCCGAGCACCTTCAGGCTGATCGTGCCCGTGCTCGCCGAGGAACTCACGCCACTGACCAGGCCGCCGAGCGTCTCCTGGATGCCCTCGTTGTTCCAGGTGACATCGGCGGAGGAACTGTTGATCACGCCGCCGCCTCGGGCGACATCGACGTCGCGGAAGACGGCGTGGACCACCATCCCGACCGCGGGGCCGAATTTGGTGTCGGCGCTGTTCACCCGCACCGAGGGCACCTTGCCGTCGATCCAGGTGATCAGCATCGGCTTGGGGCCGAAGCGCACGTCGATCTTCGACCCCATCTCCTTCTCGAATTGCGAGCTGATGCACCGCGAGACCATGTGCCTGGCGTATACCTCGCCGCCGACCAGCACCGTGGCGAGCAGAGTCGCTACCACGATCAGCGCGATCAGCAGGGCCCGCCGGTTGATCGTCATCTTGGACGGAGAGTTCGTCATGGCCCCGATTCTTCACGACCTTTCTGTGCCGCCTCTGTGGGCGCGTTGAGGTGTTCGAATGTGATATGTGACACAGAAGTCGGGCGTAGTCTGGTGCGCATGGCTGGCGATGCGGCGGCCCGCGCGATCGAATCCGCGGAGCAGGGATGGCGGGTTCTGCGGCGATGGGCGGGTCGGCACGCCGGTTTCTTCACCACCAGGCAGGTGCTACGCACCGGGTGCGCGGCGCGGGTGCGTGTCGGGCTGGGCGACGGGTCGGTGACCAGGGCCGGGGTGGGTCTGCTGCGGCTGGCCGGCTGGCCCGACGGCCCGCTCGACGAATACGCGATGTGGGCGGCCTGGTTCGACGGGGGCGCGGCCGTCACCCATCAGAGTGCGGCTGAACTGCACGGCCTCGGGCGGCTGCGCCCGAGGTTCTTGCACCTGTCGGTGCGAGCGGGTCGCCTGCCCGTGGCGCCGCGGCTGGTGGTCCTGCGCCGCTCGCTGGTCGGCGCCGACGTGGAATCGGCGGGGCCATTCCTGGTGACAACCCCCGTGCGCACGGTGCTCGATCTGGCGGAAGCCGATATCGCGCAGACCGCGCTGGACGAGGTGGTCGCCGACGCGGTCGCCATCCACCGTTGTGCCGGCGAGGAGATCCGGGAGGCCGGGACGCGGCTGCCGCCGCGCGCGGCGACGAGGCTGTATCGGGCGCTCGCGGTGGCGTGAAGGTCTGTCGCGTCAGCCGGTGGCGGTTGGTTCCACGGCCCACCACGGCACCGAGAGCACGTTGTCGCGCAGGCGGCGGCGGTAGCGGCGAACCGGGAAACCCTCCGCACGCAAGAACTCCGCGGCCGCACGCCAGCGGACCCGCGGACCGAAGGGTGCCAGCGGCGCGGCTCTGGCCCACGCGCGGTCCGCGGCGGCCAGCAGGGCGTGCACCGGCTCGCCAGGAATATTGCGGTGGATCAGCACCTTCGGAAGACGTTCGGCGATGTCGGAGGGTCGCTCGACTGTGAACGGGTCCCAGGCCAGCGTGAGCGAGCGCGGGCCTGCGCGGTCCACCAGGACCCACGCGCAGCGGCGACCGAGTTCGTCGCAGGTGCCGTCGACCAGCAGGCCGTCCGGTGCCAGCCCGGAGCGGATCGTCGACCAGGCGTCCGGCACGGCCGCTTCCGGATACTGGCGCAGCACGTTGAACGCGCGCACCAAAACCGGTCGCAGCCCGGCCAATTCGAATCCGCCACGTGCGAAGGCGACGCCGTCGCGGCTGGGCACCACCCGCTGCGGGTCGATCTCCAGCCCGACCACTCGCACGTCGGCGCGGACTCTCCGCAGCCGCGCGGCCAGCTCGAACGTGGTCCACGGGCTCGCACCGTAACCGAGGTCGACCACCAGCGGATCTGCCGTGTCGCGAAGCCGGGTGGTGACCAGCTCGTCGTGGATCAGCCAGCGGTCGCTGCGGCGCAGCCGGTTGACTCCGGTGGTGCCGCGGGTGATGGTGCCGACCGGTTTGGTCAGCTGGTGGGGTGGCGTTCTTCCAGCCACTGAACGGTGAACTCGGCCTCGGCGCGGAACAGGTCGACCAGGTTGACCAGGATCAGCTGCTCCAAACGCGGGCCGACCATCGGGATGAACACCTTCGCCTCCGAGGAGAAACGCATGGTGCAACCGGTTTCGGTGGGGAAAAGACGGATCGTGCCGGTGAGGCTGCCCGGCCCGGCCGGAATGGACGCCGAATACTTGCCGGTGATCTCGTCCGGTCCGTACGGACCGTAGGTCTCCTTGCGGGTGATCACCATGTCCTTGCGCATGACCGTCTGCGCGATCTCGGGCAGCATGTCGCGGGGCAGGATGTGATGCAGTTCGAGCTCGATGCCGCCGTCGCCGGGCTCCAACCTGACAACCTCGTTGCCGGGCGAGTACTTCCGCATCTCCATCATCCGCGCGTCCCAGTAGTCGCGGTTCGACAGCGCCGCGTACAGCTCTTTTGTGGTGTGCAGCGGGTAGCGGGCTGAATAGTCCAGTCGGCGTGCCATGGGTTCACACGTTACTGGGTGCGGTAGCGGATACCTCTACGCGCCATCGCGGTCATGACCCCGCCTCGCCGGCACTCGACTCCGTCATGACCGCGATCGCGGCTGTGCTTGTTTTCGCGCGCTGCGCTCGCGCGGGAGGCGATGCGAAAGGAGGCCGCCTGAGTGTGGCGCCACCCGGTCAGGCGGCCCGGCCGCGGGAACGGCGGACCATCCGGCCCGCCGGGCGGACGCTCACCGGCCGGAATCAGTGCGACGCGAGCCAGTTGTTGGTGAACTCTTCCTCGTTCTTCAGCAGCTCGGTGAGGTGCTCGGCGATCGCGGTCTCGATCTTGCCTCCGAACAGCGGGATCTTCACCTCGATGGTGCCGTTGGTCGTGGCGGTGGCGCCGGAGCCGTCGGCGGCCAGCGTGATGGTGCCGCGCACCTCGGCGGGCGCGCCCTCGACGCGGGCCTCGAAGGTGGCCGAGTCGCCGGTCCAGTGCTCGATGCGCGGAATGATCAGGTCGCCGGGGCGCACCGCGGTGATCGCGGCAGGCAGCAGCTCGGCGGCGATGGCCTGCACCAGCTCGGCCCGCACCTGGTCACCGCTGACCGTGACCGACTCCAGCCGGGCATTGGGCCCGCCGACCTCCGCGACGCGGTCCTTCCAGTACTGATCGTTCGCGAAGGCCGCGCGCACGGCGGCGAGGGAATGCGAGTAGCGGGCCGTGTACGCGAGCGGTGTAGCCATGGTCGGACACGCTACCGTCTGGCTGTGCGAACTTCACGGGTGGTGCTCTCGGATCTCCTTGCCGACACCGGTGCGCGGCTGCGCGACTCGGTGCGGCTCGCGGAGCTGACCACGCTGCGGGTGGGCGGGCCCGCGACCATTGCCGAATGCGCGACGACCGAAGCGCTGATCGCGACGGTGCGCGCGCTCGACGCGGCGGGTGTCCCCGTGCTGCTGCTCGCCGGTGGCTCCAATCTCCTCATCGGCGACGACGGCTTCGACGGCGTGGTGGTCCGGGTAGTGACGACCAGGGTCGAGATCGGCGCAGACGGTGTGATCGCCGAGGCGGGGGCGAACTGGGACGAGGTGGTGCGCGCGACGGTCGCCGCGGGATTCGGCGGACTGGAGTGCCTGTCCGGCATCCCCGGTTCGGCGGGTGCGACGCCGGTGCAGAATGTGGGCGCCTACGGAGCCGAGGTCGCGCACCTGCTGCGCCGGGTGCGCCTCCTGGACCGGGCCGGCGGCGAGATCCGCTGGGTAGCTCCGGAAGAGCTCGGATTCGGCTACCGCACCAGTGTGCTGAAGCACCGCGACGACGCCGTGGTGCTCGCGGTGGATTTCGGGCTGCGCACCGACGGATCGAGCGTGCCACTGCGTTACGGCGAGCTCGCCGCCACCCTCGGCGCTGCCGACGGGGAGTCCTGGCCTGCGGCGCAGGTGCGGGATGCGGTGCTGCGACTGCGCGCAGGCAAGGGGATGGTGCTCGACCCCGTCGACCACGACACCTGGAGTGCGGGCTCGTTCTTCACCAACCCAGTGGTCGCCGCGGACCGGGTGGCGCAGGTACGGGCCGCGATCGCCGCCCATGTGGGTGACGTCACGGTGCCGACTTACCCGGCTCGGGACGGGGTCAAGTTCTCCGCGGGCTGGCTGATCGAGCGAGCTGGTTTCGCGAAGGGCTTCCCCGGTGCCGACGGACCCGCTCGGCTGTCGACAAAACATTCGCTGGCACTGACCAATCGCGGCGGCGCCAGTGCCGCCGATCTGGTGGCGTTGGCCAGGACTGTGCGCGACGGTGTCGCCGAGCGGTTCGGCATCCGGCTGGAGCCGGAACCGGTCACGGTCGGCATCACGCTGTAGCTCCGGGTGCAACGGACGCCACATCCTTCGGTAGCCGGTCCGGCAGCGCGCCACGCGTAGATTCGAAGAAGTGAGCAACCGTTCCATGATTCTCCGACCGGTTGCCGCGGTGTCGGTTGTGCTCCTCGTGGTTGTCGCCTTGGTAGCCGGATGCGCGATCGACCGCGGCGGCGAGTCGGCTCGCGGCGCCGGTCCGATCGCCAAGACGACGTTGGCCCCCGCCGACGACACCGAGAACGTCAACCCGACCGCGCCGGTCGCGGTGACGGTCAGTGACGGCACGATCGACCAGGTCGCGCTGACCAATGCCGCGGGCAAGCAGGTCAGCGGCCAACTCGCGGCGGACCGGCACAGCTACACGATCACCGAGCCGCTCGGCTACGACGCCACCTACACCTGGTCGGGCACCGCTGTCGGGACCGATGGCAAGCCGATCCCGATCGACGGCTCGTTCCGTACGCTCGCGCCGAAGAATACGATTCCCGCGACCGTCAACATCGGGGACAACCAAGAGGTCGGCATCGCGGCGCCGATCATTGTGCAGTTCAAGACGTCGGTGCAGAACAAGGCCGCCGTGGAGAAGGCGCTCACCATCACCACCGACCCGCCTACCGAGGGCGCGTGGGCCTGGTTCCCGGACGACAACGGCTCGCGGCTGCACTGGCGTCCGAGGAACTATTGGGTGCCGGGCACCACGGTGCATGTCTCGGCGAAGCTCTACGGGCTCGACCTGGGCAACGGCAATTACGGGTATTCCGATCTGACCTCGGACTTCCGCATCGGGCGCAGCCAGATCGTGAAGGCAACCGCCCCGAGTCACCGCATGCAGGTGGTCCGCGACGGAAAGACGGTTTTCGATTTCGCGGTCAGCTACGGCGAGGGCAACGAGCCGCGCAATGTCACCAGGTCCGGCGTCCACGTGGTCACCGAGAAATATGAAGACTTCATGATGTCGAATCCGCCGTTCTATACCAACGTGCGCGAACGCTGGGCCGTCCGCATTTCCAACAACGGCGAATTCATTCACGCCAATCCGGAATCGCTGTCGGCGCAGGGTTCGGCGAACGTCACCAACGGCTGTATCAATCTGTCGCCCGGTGATGCCCAGGCCTTCTTCCCGACGGCGCTCTACGGTGACCCGGTCGAGGTGACTGGCACCTCGATCCCGCTTTCGGCCGCCGACGGAGACCTCTACGACTGGACCATCGACTGGAACACCTGGAAGAGCATGTCGGCCCTGCAGGGCCAGCCGTCGGCCGTCGTGTCGGCGACTCCGGTGCCGCCCCAGCCGGCGGGCGGTCGCTGACGGCCCGACTGGGCGTGGGGAGGTCCGCTGGGCATCGACCGGCGCAGGCCGGCCCGGCGCCGGTGAGCTCGGCTGATGCGCTAGCGGACGTGCGAGTCCTTCTCTTCGATCCGGCGGTCGGCGGCACGTTCTGCGCGCACCGCTTCGTGGCGTTCGGCGAGCAGGTCGCGGATCTCGATCAACAGCTCGGTCTCGGTCGGCTCGGCCGCCTTGGTGGTGCCGAAGCGGTTCTTGATCGTCTTCATCGGCAGGATCAGCACGAAATAGAGCACGGCGGCGACCATGACGAAGTCGATGGCCGCCGTGATGATCGGGCCGATGGCGATGAAAGTGGCCGGTTTGTCGGAAATCAGCTGAACGCCGAGGCCGAGTTCGTTCGTGCTACCGAACACCGCGAGCAGGGGATTGACGATCCCTTTCGTCACCGAGGTGACGATTGAGGTGAACGCGGTACCCATGACGACAGCGACCGCGAGATCGATGACGTTCCCGCGCATCAGGAACTCTTTGAATCCCCTGAACATAAGCTGAACAGCTCCCATCCGATGTACTTCGCTTGGCACGCATCGGATGCTAATGGGTGGTGCCGATCAGCGAAGCCTCAGAAACTGGCGGTCGGACACCGTACCAATACCGGACGATTCGCTTCAGCTATAACTCTCGGGCTAGTTGCGGCGAGCGAATCGGCCCGCCTCCGCTTGGTCGCGCGGCTTGATGATGATCTGGTCCAGATTGACGTGCGGAGGCCGCGACGCGACGAAGCCGATGACCTCCGCGATGTCCTGCGCGACCAGCGGGTCGATACCTTCGTACACCTTCGCCGCGCGTTCGTCGTCACCGCCGAAGCGGACCAGCGAGAACTCGGTTTCCACTGCGCCGGGGGCGATTTCGGTCAGACGCACCGGCTGGCCGAGCAACTCGCCGCGTAGCGTGCGATGCAGCACGGCTTGGGCGTGCTTGGCGGAGGTGTAGCCGGAGCCGTTGTCGTAAGCGGTGAACGCGGCCACCGACGTGACCGTGACGATCAGCCCGTCGCCGGAGGCGATCAGCTTGGGCAGCAGGGCTTTCGTGACGCGCAGCGTTCCGAGCACGTTGGTCTCCCACATCCAGCGCCAGTCGTCCAGGTCGGCCTCGGCGACCGTGGCGAGGCCCTTGGCGCCGCCCGCATTGTTGACCAGCACGTCGGCGCGCTCGACCGCCTCGGTGAACGCCCGCACCGACTCATCCGAGGTGACGTCGAGTGCCAATGCGGTGCCACCGATTTCGTCGGCGAGGCGCTGCAGGCGGTCCAGCCTGCGCGCGCCGATGTAGACGTGGTAGCCCTGTTCGGCCAGCTCCCGGGCGGTGGCCTCGCCGATACCCGAGCTGGCCCCGGTGACGACGGCGGTGCGAGTACTCATGCTCCGATCTTAGGTGCGGGGTGTTTGCCAGGCTCGACGCTGTCGCCGGGATCACCGCTAGCCTGAGTGCCATGGCTATTCGGGACGCGCTCAGTGCGGACGGAACGAACATCGTCTACCGGGCCGGCGGCCCGGCCGACGCCCGGCCACTGGTGCTGTTGCACGGCTGGTCGGCGAATCTGCGCTGCTGGGGCTCCGCCGCCGACGACCTCGCCGCGCGGTTCCGGGTGATTGCGGTCGACCTGCGCGGCCACGGCTACTCCGACGTGCCCGCTGTGGGATATGACGATCCGAAGAACTGGGCCGGCGACGTCGCGGCGGTGCTGGCGGCCGAGGGCATCGAGTCGGGAGCCGTGCTGCTCGGCTGGTCCTATGGCGGCATCGTGCTATCGGACTATCTGACCGCCTATGGCACCGGGGCCGTCGCGGGCGTCGTCTACACCGGCTCGATGGCGAATATCGGTCGTGATGTGCCCGGGGCGGCGACCGGCATCGCCATGGAGCAGGCGATACCCGGCGTTTTCGAGGAGAGTGCGGGCCGTGCGGTGCGCGCGTTCGGGGCGTTCGGCAATGCGAACACCGGGCCGGGTGCGGACAAAGGCGTCGACGCGCAGCGACTGTTCGGCGCCAGCCTTGCGACGCCGCCCGCGGTGCGCAAGGCACTGTTCTATCGGACCGTCGACAACACCGAAACGCTCCGCGCGCTGGATATTCCGGTGCTGGTCCTGCACGGCACCGCGGACCAGGTCGTCCCGATCGAGAACGGCCGCTACATCGCCGAGGCGGTCCCGGACGCGCGGGCGTCGTTCTGGGAAGGTGCGCAGCACGGGCTGTTCATCGAGGACCGGCCTCGGTTCGTCGCCGAGGTGAGCGAGTTCGCCGAGAGTTTGTGATCGGGGGCCGGACCTCTGTGATAGCCCTCACTCGGGTGCGGTCGGGTCTCTGAGTCCCGCGATCCAACGTGCACTATGGAGAGTGTGAGTCAGCGCCTGGACCTACGGCCGAACCGTATCGCCGTGCTATCGGTGCACACCTCACCACTCGCCCAGCCGGGGACCGGCGACGCGGGCGGCATGAACGTGTACGTGTTGCAAACCGCGCTTCAGCTGGCCCGACGCGGCACCGAGGTCGAGATCTTCACCCGGGCCACCACCTCGAACATCCCGCCCGTCCAGGAGGCGGCGCCAGGTGTGCTCGTGCGCAATGTGGTGGCCGGCCCGTTCGAGGGGCTGGACAAACACGACCTGCCCACCCAGCTGTGCCCGTTCACCGCGGAGGTGCTGCGTCAGGAGGCCAGGCACCTGCCCGGGTACTACGACCTCGTGCACTCGCACTACTGGTTGTCCGGCCAAGTCGGCTGGCTGGCCAGGGACCGCTGGCGGGTGCCGCTGGTGCACACCGCGCACACGCTGGCGGCGGTGAAGAACGCCGCGCTCGCCGAGGGTGACTGTCCAGAACCCGCGACCCGCGAGATCGGCGAGAAGCAGGTGATCGCGGAGGCCGATCGTCTGGTCGCCAACACTGCCGAGGAAGCCCGGCAGCTGATCGAGCTCTACGGCGCCGCAGCCGACCGGATCGACGTCGTGCCGCCGGGCGCGGACCTGACCCGCTACCGCCCAGGTGGCAAGGCCGCCGCTCGCGCGGCGCTCGGGCTGAGCGCCGACGAGCAGATCGTCGCGTTCGTCGGCCGGATTCAACCGCTGAAGGCTCCGGATGTGCTGGTGCGCGCTGCCGCCGAGGTGCTACGTGCCGACCCGGAACGCAAGCTGCGTGTGCTCATCGTCGGTGGTCCGTCGGGCACCGGGCTCGAGCGGCCCGACGCGCTGATGGAGCTGGCCGCCGACCTGGGCATCGCCGAGCGGGTCACCTTCCTGCCGCCGCAGCCGCCGGACCGGCTGGTGCTGGTCTACCGTGCCGCCGACCTGGTCGCGGTCCCCAGCTACAACGAATCCTTCGGCTTGGTCGCGATCGAGGCACAGGCCAGCGGGACCCCGGTGCTCGCAGCCGACGTCGGTGGTCTCGGCACCGCCGTACGGCACGAGGAATCCGGGCTGCTCGTCCCCGGACATCGCACACCGGACTGGGCGAACGCCCTCGGTTACCTGCTCGGCGAACCCGATCGGCTGCACCGGATGAGCGAGCGCGCCGTCGAGCACGCCGCGAACTTCTCCTGGGCGCACACCGCCGACGGGCTGCTCACCAGCTATTCTGCGGCAATGTCCAGGCTTCCCGGTGATCGCGCCGTACTCGGCCACGCGCACAGTGTTCTGCGGGACGACGGGCAAGATTGCCTGCCCGGCGAACGTGCTGGCCTCAGCGGAGAACGGATGGCCGCCCTGATCGGCGAGAGCAGTCAAGCCAGATCGCGGGCGCTGTGGCGGCGCCGGACGGGGATACGCCGGTGAACGAGGTGCAGGCTACCGCGCAGATCATCGACGAGACGTTGCGCGACAGGGAAATCGAACACACCCGGCCTGGCGCGGAGACCTTCGTCGTCACCCTGCCCGGCGAGCGCAAACTCGCGACGACGGTGCTGATCACGGTCGGCAAGCACGGAGTCCGCGTCGAGTCGTTCGTCTGCCGCAAGCCGGACGAGAACTTCGAAAGCGTCTACAAATTCCTGCTGCGCCGCAATCGCAGGCTGTATGCCGTCTCCTACACTCTGGACCGAGTCGGCGATATCTACCTCGTCGGCCGCCTTGCCACGCACGCCGTCACTTCCGACGAGCTCGACCGGGTGTTCGGTCAGATCCTCGAGGCCGTCGACGCCGACTTCAACATGTTGTTGGAGCTCGGCTTCGCGGAATCCATTCGCAGGGAATGGAAGTGGCGCGTCTCGCGCGGCGAACCGCTGAACAATTTGCGCGCCTTCGAACATCTGGTGGAGTCCGCGGACAAGCCGTGACGGCCCGAGCCGGATCGGGAGCGCCGATCGCGTGCTCGGGTGACAATCGCAGGTGGCTCGAATCCCGAAGGTGGCATGGCGATGACTGTTCTTGCTCTTGATATCGGCGCGACGAAGTTCGCGGCCGGTGTGGTGTACGCCGGCCATGAGGTCCGCGACGTACAGCGGGTGGACGTGCCGCGCGACGGCGTGTGGGACACCTGCCGCGGCTTGCTGCGCGAAGTAGCGGGCCCGGAGCGGGTCACCGCCGTCGGCATCGGCTCGGCGGGGCCGGTGGACGTGCGGACCGGTGTTACCCGGCCGTTGAACATCCCCGAGTGGAAAGCCGGATTCCCGATCGTCGCCGCCGTGCGGGAGCTGTTTCCCTCGGCCGTGATCCGATTCGCGATCGACGGCGCCTGCCTCGCGCTGGCCGAACATCACGTCGGCGCGCTGCGCGGGGTGTCCGATGCCCTTGCTATGACTGTGTCGTCGGGGATCGGCGGCGGACTCATCGCCGACGGCAAGGTGCTGCTGGGGCGCACCGGCAATGCCGGACACGTCGGGCACATCATCGTGCCGGGCTGGGACACGCCCTGCGGCTGCGGTGGCGTCGGCTGCGTCGAGGCGGTCGCCAGTGGCATGTCCTCGGTGCGCTGGGCGCGCGAGCAGGGCTGGTTGGGCACGACCGGCCTGCAGTTGGCCGAGGCCGCGCACGCCGGTGACGAGATCGCCGTCGCCGCGCTGCATCGGGCGGGCACCGCGCTCGGCGAGGCGATCGCCTCCGCCGCCGCGTTGTTGGACATCGACCAAGTGGTGATCGGCGGGGGTTTCGCGCAATCCGGTGAGCCGCTGTGGCATCCGCTGCGCGCGGCGCTTGCCAAGCATGCCCGGCTGGGCTACCTGCGGGAACTGCGCGTGGTGCCGTCTCGAATCACGCACGGCGCGACGCTCGTCGGTGCGGGCGTCCTCGCCGCAGGCTATGCCACGGTGGACGAAACCGTGTGAATATTCCGCTGTGCAGACGTGTTCACCATGAAACGCCTGAGTGGAGAGCGCGATCATTTTCTCGCTCGGACCACAACTGCCGGGAACCGCTGGTGCGGATCAGGCCGAGCGGACGCAGCGCCCGGGGAACCGATGCGACCGGGTGGAGCGCGCATGGGAGGATGGCGGCATGACGTACACCCTCGTGCTGCTGCGCCACGGCGAAAGCGAATGGAATGCCCTGAACCTGTTCACCGGCTGGGTGGACGTGCATCTGACGGACAAGGGTATCGCCGAGGGCAAGCGCGCTGGGGAGCTGCTGGCCGAGCACGGCATCCTGCCCGACATCGTCTACACCTCGCTGCTGCGGCGCGCGATCTCCACCGCGAACATCGCGCTGGACGCCGCCGACCGGCACTGGATTCCGGTGGTCCGCGACTGGCGGCTCAATGAGCGTCACTACGGCGAACTGCAAGGTAAGAACAAGGCGCAGATCCGGGAAAAGTACGGCGACGAGCAGTTCATGCTGTGGCGCCGCAGTTACGACACCCCGCCGCCACCGATCGACCCGGCCAACGAGTACAGCCAGGAGGGCGACCAGCGCTACGCGGGCATCGACGTCCCGAAGACCGAGTGCCTGCTCGACGTGGTGAACCGGATGGTTCCGTACTGGGAGTCGACCATCTCCCAGGACCTGCTTTCCGGCAAGACCGTCTTGGTCGCCGCGCACGGCAACTCTCTGCGCGCGCTGGTCAAGCACCTCGACCAGATCTCCGACGACGAGATCGCGGGCCTGAACATCCCCACCGGCATCCCGCTGCGCTACGAACTGGACGAGAGCCTGCGTCCGATCCGCCCACGCGAATACCTGGACCCGGAAGCGGCCGCCGCGGGCGCCGCAGCCGTCGCCGGCCAAGGTGTCAAATAATCCAACCAGCATTCCCAGCGCGCTGCGACCCACTCGGTCGCAGCGCGTTTGTCGTTTCCGCCGTACGAGACGACCGACTGGACTAGTTGTGCTGCGATCACCACGCCCAGCGGTGTGTTACGCGACACGCCGGGTGGGTGAGCGCCAGCAGACGGTGGCGGCATCTACGGTTTCTGCGGTGATGCGACATTCCTCTGACGAGTGCTGCCGCGATCGCGTGGCCGGTGTGCGCGGCAGGAGAACACGCCGCGCTCACGCGGCCGAAGACACTACTTATGTGAATTGACATTCTTATCTCGGTTACTGTTACTCCGTGTCCTTACCAGCAAGTAGGTATGTACACTTCCGTCGTTCTAGCGGCCGAGAGGTGGATTACGTCCGATGAAGTATGCGTTGCGGGTCACGGTGGCGGCGGTTACCGCCACAGTGCTTGTCCCCTTCCTCATGAGTGGTGCCACCGCGTCGACGCTGACCGGTCCGGACGGCGGGACGGCGGGCGCTGCATGGGCGGCCACCCAGGACGCGCCTCAGCAATACCCGAACATTCACATCACCTGGGATGTCCCGATCACGATGAGTGACGGCACCGTCCTGAAGGGGAATGTCTATCGCCCCGCGGACGTCTCCGGCCGCCCGATCGACACCCCGACGCCGACGGTCGTCAACCTGACGCCCTACACCAAGCTGGTCTCGAACCTGGCCGACCACGCGCAGTCGATTCCCGGCCTGTCCGACGCGCTGATCGAACTTCTCCGTCAGATCGATATGAGCGGCACCCCGCTGTCCGGCCTCACCGACCTGACCAAGGCGTTCGGCGGCGGTGAGCTGCGCAACTTCACTGTCGACCGGCAGCTGATCAAGAGCGGCTACACGCAGGTGGTAGTCGACGTGCGTGGCACCGGCTTCTCCCAGGGCGTCTGGGACATGCTGCGCCGGCGCGAGCAGCAGGACACCGTGGAGGTGATCGACTGGGCGTCGCGACAGCCGTGGTCCAACGGACGCATCGGCATGAACGGCATCTCCTACTCCGGGATCAACCAGGTGCAGGCCGCCGAGAAGCACCCGCCCGCCCTGCGGGCCATCTTCCCGGTCGTGCCGGGCAGCGACTTGGTGAACGACGTACTCGCACCAGGTGGCGGCTTCGGCCTTACCTTCATCCCGCTGTGGCTGACCGCGATCAACGGCCTCAAGCTGATTCCCGACTTGGCCTCGGTGGTCACCGGGCAATTCGATACCACGTGGCTGGCCGACCGGGCCCGAGATCCGTTGACATTCATGGACGTTCTGCTCAACGTCTACACCACCGCGCGCATCGAGGATTTCGACCCGCGCGCCAAGGAACTGCTGACCGCCGACTCCGCACCGCGCCAGGACTGGCTCGGCGATCCGAGCAGGATCCAGGTGCCCACCTTCGTCACCGGCGGCTGGCACGACCTGTTCGCCTACTCGGAATCCAAGATCTACCAGCAGATTCCGCTGCCAGCAGGCCAGAAGCAGCTGTTGATGGGGAACACCTACCACCTCAACTCGGGCAACGAGTACGGCAAGCCGGGCCTGCCGCCGCGACTGGACGTGCTGCAGCGCGCGTGGTTCGACAAGTGGCTCAAGGACATCGACAACGGCATCGATCAGTACGGCCCGATCACGCTGCGCCAGCAGGGCGGCAGCTGGATCACCACCGACTCGTTCGCCGCGCCGATCGGCGGAGCAGGTCCGCAGGAGGCGGTGCACCGCAGGATGTATCTGTCCGCCGCTCCCAGTGGCACCGCGAACAGCGGGTACGACGGTTCGCTCACCGGCGACGCCAACGGCGACACCGCACGGCTGACCGTCTCGCCGGGCCTTACCAGCCTGTGCTCCAACGACGCGGCGCAGGGTACCGCGGGCTTGCTGTCGGTCATCGATGGCTGTGCCAAGGACTCCCGCATCGAGGAACTGAACGGGCTGACCTTCACCAGCGCCCCGGTCGCCGAGGCGACCACCGTCTCGGGCCGGATCGCGGTGCGGCTCAACACTATTCAGGACTCGGCCGACGGGTACTGGGTGGTCACCGTGAACGACGTCGCGCCGGACGGTCGATCGAGCGTACTGTCCTCCGGGCAGCTCATGGCCTCGCTGCGCGCGATCGATGACGTGAACAGCAGCAAATCGGCCAACGGCGACTACACCGACCCCCGCCCGTTCACGTCGTTGGACCGGCGTCAGCCGACCGTCCCCGGTGAGGTGACTACGCTGGACATCGCGCTGCCCGCCACGGAGGCGATTCTGCAGCCGGGTCACCGTCTGCGCGTCGACGTGTACGCGGGCAACTTCCCCAAGGGCCTGCCGGTCCTGCCGATGCTGATAGATACCGGTTTCCAGCCGCAGCATGTGCAGCTGGATCCGGAGCTGCCGAGTTTCGTGAACGTGCCGGTGCGGGGAAATCCCGGCTGGTGATTCGTCGGGTATGCCCGAACCCGGCCGCCATCTTGCCGGTAGTCCGGGACGCAGATCTTGCGTACTTGCGGGCGGCAAACAGACGCGGAGCGGCGGGGAGAACGGCGCGTAAACACACGGCTAACGAGGCTGGAAGGTGCTATGACCTGCGCGAAACATCGCACACCCGGAGTTGGTCGGGCGGTCGGCGACCGTACGATTCAAGGGTGAGTGTTCCACAGGCCGTCCTGCTGGCAGTCCTCGCGGCTGTCGTCGGCCTGGCAGTCGGCGGGCTACTGATCCCGTACGTGAATGCCAGGCAGGCAGCCCGCAGGCAGGCCGATTCCGGACTCACCATGTCGCAGGTCCTGGACCTGATCGTGCTGGCCTCCGAGAGTGGCATCGCGGTGGTCGACGAGTACCGGGACGTGGTGCTGGTGAACCCGCGCGCCGAGGAACTCGGTTTGGTCCGCCACCGCCTGCTCGAGGAGCGCGCCTGGGTCGCGGTGGAGAAAGTGCTCGCCACCGGTGAGTCCGCCGAGTTCGATCTGACCGCGAAGAATCCGGTGCCCGGCCGTGGCCGGATCGCCGTGCGTGGCGTCGCCAGACAGCTGTCCCGCGAGGAGACCACCTTCACTGTGCTGTTCGCCGACGACGATTCCGAGCAGGC
Source organism: Nocardia sp. NBC_00881 (assembly GCF_045207455.1). Classification (NCBI taxonomy): domain Bacteria; kingdom Bacillati; phylum Actinomycetota; class Actinomycetes; order Mycobacteriales; family Nocardiaceae; genus Nocardia; species Nocardia sp. NBC_00881. Next base: position 5,067,973 of record NZ_CP108798.1, on the reverse strand, counting down.
CCGCATGGAGGCCACCCGCCGCGATTTCGTCGCCAACGTCAGCCATGAGCTCAAAACCCCGGTCGGCGCGATGAGTCTGCTCGCCGAGGCACTGCTGGAATCGGCCGAAGATCCGGAGGCCGTGCGCCACTTCGGTCAGCGGGTGCTCGGCGAATCGCGCCGCCTCGGCAAGATGGTGACCGAACTCATCGCGCTCTCGCGCCTGCAGGGTGCGGAGAAGCTGCCCGAGCTCGAGGTGGTCGACGTGGATACCGTGGTGATGCAGGCGGTCGACCGCTCGCGCACCGCCGCCGAGGCCGCGGGCATCACGGTGAGCACAGACCGCCCGAGCGGGCTCGAGGTACTCGGCGACGAGACCCTGCTGGTCACCGCGTTGTCCAACCTGGTGGAGAATGCGATCGCCTACTCGCCCGCCGGCTCGCATGTGTCGGTCAGTCGTTCGTTGCGCGGCGACCACGTCGCCATGGCCGTCACCGACCGCGGTATCGGCATCGCCAAGGAAGACCAGGAGCGGGTGTTCGAACGGTTCTTCCGGTCCGACAAGGCACGCTCTCGCGCCACCGGCGGCACCGGGCTCGGCCTGGCTATCGTCAAGCATGTGGCCGCCAACCACAACGGTGAGATCACCCTGTGGAGCAAGTTGGGCACGGGATCGACGTTCACCCTGCGCATACCCGCTCACCACGAAGCAAGTGGGGACGAAGACCCCGACGGCTCCGTGGTGAGCACGAAAGAAATAAGCCCGCGTCTCTTGGGGCCGGGTCGACCGAATGGTGTGGAGGCACGCAGATGACGAGTGTGTTGATCGTCGAGGATGAGGAATCGCTGGCCGATCCGCTCGCGTTCCTGCTGCGCAAGGAGGGCTTCGAGGTCACCGTGGTCGGTGACGGACCGTCCGCGCTCGCGGAGTTCGACCGGTCCGGCGCGGACATCGTGTTGCTCGACCTCATGCTGCCCGGCATGAGCGGCACCGATGTGTGCAAGCAGCTGCGGACTCGCAGCGGCGTGCCGGTGATCATGGTCACCGCGCGCGACAGCGAGATCGACAAGGTAGTCGGCCTGGAACTCGGCGCCGACGACTACGTCACCAAACCGTATTCCGCGCGCGAGCTGATCGCGCGCATCCGTGCGGTTTTGCGCCGCGGCGCCGGCGACGAGCTGGACGGCTCGAACGAGAGCGGTGTGCTCGAGGCCGGTCCGGTCCGGATGGATGTCGACCGGCACACCGTGCTGGTGAACGGCACACCCGTCACGTTGCCGCTCAAGGAGTTCGACCTGCTCGAATACCTGCTGCGCAACTCGGGACGAGTGCTCACCCGAGGTCAGCTGATCGACCGCGTCTGGGGTGCCGACTACGTCGGTGACACCAAGACGTTGGACGTGCACGTCAAGCGTCTGCGCTCCAAGATCGAAACCGACCCCGCGAAGCCGGAGCACCTGGTCACCGTCCGCGGACTCGGCTACAAACTCGAAGCATAACTGCTTTGCCGCTCTCATTTCCGCCAGTCACACCCCCTGTGCTCACGAAACGGGACAACTGATTTCGTGAGCACATGGGTAACTTCCGGGGTACGCCCGGAACACGAGAGGCACTTGACGCAGGACCTGAACGCAAATCCTGCACCTCCCGACTAGTACGGCCTGAAGACCCGGAGAGGCGGAACAGCGTCAGGGGAAGTAGATCCAGGTGGTGCCGAGGGGGGTTTCGGTCTTCTGCAGGGTGATCCAGCCGAGATCGTCCTCCTGCATGCAGTCGTAGATGTCCGCGGTATCGGTGCCGCGGCAGGCGATCGTGTGCGACGTGCCGTACGGGCTCGCGATCAGGAGCTTGCCCGCGGCCTTGGCGTTGATCGCCGCCGGATCGGTGGCCGCGACGAACTCCGCGGTGAAGTCGGCGAACCTGGCGGGATCGCCGTTCGGCTCCGCGTGGGCTACTCCGGTCGGTGCGAGGGCGGCGCCGATCGCGACGGTCGCCATGGTGAGAACTTTCTTCGACATAACGGCACATCAAACCCCATCTGAGTGAAGCACGCATGGCGACCGGGTGAACCCGCTGCGAGAACGCACGGCGAGCGGATCGGCTAGCGGGCGTGCGGTCGGCAAACGATCAGGCCGGCCGATCGGCGGAATCGCGCATTCGGTCGGCGTGCACGGTCGCCGGGTGGATGGCGATCAGGCCTAGGCCCTCCCGGCGTTTGCAGTGCCTGGCCAGCTCCTCGTAGGCGGGCGCGCCGAGCAACTCGATCAGCTCCGGTCGGTAGGACTGCCAGACGGGCTTGCTGCCGACGTGCGCGTCCGGGGACCCGGAGCAGTACCAGTCGAGGTCGGCTCCACCCGGCCCCCAGCCGCGGCGGTCGTACTCGGTGATGACGGTGCGGAGGATCTGTACACCGTCGGGCCGGTCCACCCAGTCCTGGGTGCGCCGGATCGGCAGCTGCCAGCACACGTCCGGCTTGACCTCGAGCGGCTCGATGCCTCGGCGCAGCGCCATGGTGTGCAGCGCGCAGCCGACGCCACCCGCGAAGCCGGGACGGTTGAGGAAGATGCACGCGCCGTCGAACCGGCGAGTGCGCAGCGCGGGTTCGTCCTCCAGTTCGTCGAGTTCCAGATAGCCCTTCTTGGTGATCGCGCCCTCGGCGTCGGTTGCCTCGCCCATCAGCTGCCAGTCCTGCGGTGTGAGCATTTTCACAGCCCGCTGCAGTCGCTTGCGGTCGTCCTTGTCGGAGAGGAAGGCGCCGTGCGAGCAGCAGCCGTCGTCGGGCCGGTCCGCCAAGATGCCCTGACAGGCAGGTGTGCCGAAGACGCATGTCCATCGCGACAGCAGCCAGGTCAGATCGGCGACGATCAGATGCTCGTCGTTTGCCGGATCGACGAACTCGATCCATTCACGGGGGAAGTCCGGATCGACTTCGGGAGCCGGATCGATCTTCCCCGCTGGTCGGGGCTGGGTGGGGCCGCTCGCGGATGCGCCTACCGTCACACTCCAGGACGCTAACAGTTCAGTCGCCTGGTCTAAAGTGCCGTAACACCCAGTACCGTGTTCATGTGCGGCTTGGGGTACTCGATGTCGGAAGCAATACCGTTCACCTGCTCGTGGTGGACGCCCACCGCGGTGGTCACCCCATGCCCATGAGCTCCACGAAAGCCACGTTGCGCCTAGCGGAGAACATGGACCAAGCCGGCCGTATCACCGAGGCGGGTGCGCAGCGACTGATCGGCATCATCGCCGAGTGCGCACGCGTTGCGAAGACGTCCGAGTGCGTGGAGCTGATGCCGTTCGCCACCTCGGCGCTGCGCGAGGCGACCAACTCCGACGAGATCCTCGCCAGGGTCCGCGAGTCGACCGGCGTCGACCTCCAAGTGCTCTCGGGGGTCGACGAGGCCAGGTCTACCTTTCTCGCGGTGCGCCGCTGGTACGGCTGGAGTGCTGGCCGCATTATCAATCTGGACATCGGTGGCGGGTCGCTGGAAATGACGAACGGAGGCGACGAGGAACCCGACGTCGCCGTCTCGCTGCCACTCGGCGCGGGCCATTTGACCAGGGTGTATCTGAGCGAGGATCCGCCGGGCAAGCGACGCGTGGCCAAGCTGCGCGACTGGCTCGAGGCGGAGCTCGCTGTGCCGGCGAAACAATTGATCGAGGCAGGCCGACCTGATTTGGCGGTCGGCACGTCGAAGACATTTCGTTCGCTCGCCCGACTGACCGGAGCGGCACCGTCGGCGGCGGGTCCGCGTGTGCGCCGTACACTCACCAGCTCAGGTCTGCGTCAACTGATTGCGTTCATCTCGCGAATGACGGCGTCGGACCGGGCAGAATTGGAAGGCGTGAGTTCCGATCGGTCACAGCAATTGGTGGCTGGCGCACTGGTCGCGGAGGCGAGTATGCGGGCACTATCGCTGGAGAGTCTGGAGATTTGTCCGTGGGCGCTGCGTGAAGGGCTGATCCTGCGCAAACTGGATACCGACATGAATGGTGGACCCAGAGCAACGTACATACCTGGCCCGGCAGCCGAGGACGGCAAGCCGGCGCCCGGCGGTGGCGTGGCGCTATCGGGACCGATCGGGACGGTGTCGTCATGAGCGAGCGAACAATGAACACAGCCGAGTACTCGGTCATGTCGGAGCCGAGCGTTAGCGAGGCGCGGTCATGAGCGAGGATTCCAAACAGTTGTCAGTCGCGGAACTGCTGGCACGCAACGGCCAGCAGGGCTCCGGCTCGTCCGGCGGGAGGCGCCGCCGCAGCGGCCGCGGCATCTCCGTCGCCGAACTCACCGGTGACCTGCCCGTCATCCGCGAGGGTGGCGGTCACTCCGCGCACTCCGCGCCCGACTCCGGTGTGTCCGAGGAACCGGCCTACGAGCAGTCCTCGTTCGATCTGCCCGCGCCGGAACCTGTTTCGTACGCGCCGTCGGAGCCCTCGCCCGACCTATCGTCGTATTCGCCCATGTCCGGGCCGATTTCGATGTACGACCCGCTTGCGGCCTACGGCCAGGCGGAGCCGCCGAGGGCCGATCCGGAGCCAGGGCGGTCGGGCCGGGTGATGCCGGGCCGGGAGATGCCGTCCTCGCGGCACGCCACGCCTGTCGACCCGCTCTCGCCGAACACCCCGGTGTCCGACCTGTACCCGGTCGCGCCCGACCCGTACGTGACCGACGCGGTGCCGGGCGGTTCGCTGCCCGAGGCGCTGCCGCGTGCGTCCGGACGCCGACGCCGGCACGCCGAACCGGAGGAGGGCGCCACCGAGGTGCGTCCGCCGCTGCGCGAACTGCCGCCGGAGTCAAGTGGGCGCGGATGGGCCGACCGTGGCGCGGCAAGTGGCGCTCTGCCGGAGTTCGGTCCTGCCGACGGTCGTCCAGGGTCGGGCCGCAACGGTCACGCCGAGTTCGGTGAGTCGGACTTCGGCCGAGCCGATCGTGGCCGGTCGAGTCTGCCCGAGCGCAACGGGGCCATGGGCGGCCGGGCCGCCCGGCGTCGTGCGAAGGAGGCCGAGGAGGCCGGATCCGCTCCCGCCGCTTGGTCGCCGTCCACCAACGGTTTCGCTCCGGAGTCGGAGTCGCTGCCGCTGCCGGAGACGAGACCGAAGTTGCCCGACCGGCTGCCGGAGTCGCAGCCGCGATCGTCCCGCCGCAACGGCGCAGGCGACGGTGGCCTGCCTGACTGGTCGGCCCGAAGACGCGCGAGTTCGCCGCCGCGCGACTCGGCGCCCGAGTCCGGCGGCATCCCGACCGCCGCGTGGTCGCTGGCCAGCCAGGATCAGCAGCTCGTTTCCGGCCAGACGGTCGCGGGCGATCTGCTGCGCGACGGCGTCGAGCGGGCCGAGCGCGGTAGACGTGGCCGAGGCGAGCGCGAAACCGGTCGTTCGCGGGTCGAGGTCGACGAGGGCGTGACCGACGTGTACGCACCCGTCCTCGACATCGACGACGAAGACGACGAGGACGAAGCCGCCGAGCAGCCTCGCGCCCGGGCTACGTCCGCGCGCCGGTCTCGGATGGCCGAGAAGGCGACGTACGACGCCAACCGGCGCCAGTGGATGATCCTTGGCGGTCAGAGTGCCGGCGCAGCGGTCGCGGGCATGTTGCTGTTCAAAGGCTTCGAGCGCATGTGGGAGATGCTCCCGTGGGTGGCGCTGGCGCTGGCGATGATCGTGATCCTCGGCCTTGTTGCCCTCGTGCGGATCTTGCGTAGGACTGACGACATCCTCAGCACTGTCATCGCCGTCGTCGTGGGCAGCTTCGTCACATTGGGGCCGCTAGCCTTTCTCCTCAGTACGAACTGAGTAGGGAGCTGCTGTGGTGAACATCGGGCAGGCGGACGAGGCCGGGATGCGGCACGTCCCTGAGGCAGCGGCGGACGCCGTCTCGCCCGGCGGCGCCACCCAGCCGCAGCAGATTCAGGTCGGCTTGTCGACGGCCTCGGTATACCCGCAGAACGCCGAAGCGGCGTTCCGCTATGCGGCCGAACTCGGTTACGACGGCATCGAACTGATGGTCTGGGCCGAACCGGCCAGCCAGAGTATCGCCACCGTGCAGGCGTATTCCCGCAAGTACGGTGTCCCGGTGCTGGCACTGCACGCGCCGTGCCTCCTGATCTCGCAGCGGGTGTGGGGCTCGGATCCGATCGCCAAGCTGGAGCGCAGCGTCCACACCGCCGAGGCGCTCGGCGCGCGCACTGTGGTGGTACACCCGCCGTTCCGCTGGCAGCGCCGTTACGCTGCCGGTTTCGCCGCGCAGGTGGCCGAGCTGGAGGAGGCCGGTTCGGTGATCGTCGCGGTGGAGAACATGTTTCCGATGCGCGCGGACACGCTGTTCGGCCGGGGCGAGCGCGGGGTGAGGCGGCTGGAGCGCCGGGGCGGTCCCGGGCCGGCGCTCACTGCTTTCAGCCCGTCCTACGACCCGACCGATACCGGGTTCCGGCACTACACACTCGACCTGTCGCACACCGCGACCGCTGGCGCCGACCCGCTGGCTTTGGCCGCGCGCATGGGGGATGGTCTCGCGCACCTGCACCTGGCCGACGGCCGCGGCGCCGCCCACGATGAGCATCTGGTTCCTGGTGAAGGCAGTCAGCCGTGCGTGGAGGTGTGCGCGACCCTGGTCGGCAACGGCTTCTCCGGCCAAGCAGTGGCCGAGATCAATACGCAGAACGCGCGCACCACGCATGATCGGGCAGCCATGCTGCATCGCACACTGGCCTTCGCCCGCCAGCACCTGAACGGTCTCGCGCCCGCCTCCGCGCCCGCGCCGACCGGCGCGGACCGGGCCTGGCCCGGCCCGCCGGTGTGACGGGCGCCATTTCCGACACCAGGGAGTTCGGCCGCGCGATCCTGGAACTGTACGCTGTACGAATGCTGCCGCGCCGTTGTCCCGCAGTGTGTAGGCGACGCCCATGAGCCCCTCGGTGCGGCCGACGGATGACAGGAGTGAGGATGACGACGGAGCTGACGGCCGATCTCGACCCGGACCCCGCGATCGACGCACCGTTCAGCCAGGTGTGCGCCCTGACCGAAATGCCCGCAACCAGGCCGAACACGGGCCGCTACCTGGGTGTCATCGACAAGATCTGGACCATCGGCACGAAGGTGCACGGCGGAACCATGGTCGCCGCCGGCGCCGCGGCGGCGACCACTTGGCTGCGCGCCTCCGACCCCGCCCTGGTCGGCATGGCCCCGATCGCCGCGAGTTCCGACTTCCTCGGCGCGCCGAACCCGGGCGAGGTCGAGTACGAGGTGCGCGTCCGAAAGGTCGGTCGCCAGATCTGTCTGGCCGACGCCGATCTGATCCAGGATGGCCGCACTCTGGTCCGCACGGCGCTCACCTTCAGCCGTCTGGACGACGTCGAGCCGATCTACGCCCCGCAGCACGGTGACATGCCCGTGCGGCCACCGGCCGACGCCATCGGCTACGAGCCGGGCTCGCCGATGGGTGGCGTGGTGCACGTGGGCCAAGGCGCCGAGCTGTACCTGGATCGGGAGTGGGCCCGTTTCCTCGATGGGGAAAACGGGGAACCGCGCCTGCGGATGTGGATGCGGCCCCGTCCCGCCGACGAGCAGAACCCCGACGTCGCCATGTTCTTCGCGATGATGAGCGCCGACATGAGCCCGCCGGTGCCGATGAACCTCGGCCACTTCGGCTGGGCGCCCACCGTGCAGATGACCACCTACCTGCGCCGCAATCCCGCACCGGGCTGGCTGCGGATCATCGCGACCACGCACGAGGTCGGCGGGCGTATGTTCGACGAAGATCAGCTGGTTCTCGACTCCACCGGAGCGGTCGTCGCGCAGAGCCGTCAGCTGGCGCTCGTTCCCCAGCGCTGAGCGCGGGCGCGCGCCCGCAGCGCTGAATTCGCGAAACGTAACATTTGATCTCGTGAGCACATGGGTAACTCATCGGGTACGTCCAGAACCCGGCAGTGCGCTTGACGCAGGACCTGAACGTGACGTGCGCGGCTGTCGCCCGTATGGTCTGAATCCCCGGGGAGGCGGATCAGGAACATCTGATCTCATGAGCACAACTCATCGCGTACGGCCAGAACCTGGCAGCACGCTCGATGCCGGACCTGAACGCGACATGTCTCACACTTACGGCCTGAATCCGCGGAGAGGCGGATCGGAGAGGCGGACTAGCCCATGACGAGAATTGCGGTGATCGGTGGCGGGCGCATCGGGGAGGCATTGATCGCCGGGTTGCTGGAATCCGGACGACTGGCCAAGGATCTGGTCGTCGTGGAGACCCGCCGGGAACGGTCTCATCAGATCGCCGACCGCTTTCGTGTGCGGGTCACCGATGACTTGGCCGATGCCGCGGTAGGTGCGGACCTGCTGGTGATCGCCGTGAAGCCTGCCGATGTCGAGGCTGTGCTCGCGCCGCTCGGCAAGGCGGAGGTCGGCAGCGACCGCGACCAAGTGCTTCTCTCGCTGGCGGCAGGGGTGCCGACGGCGCGTCTGGAAGGAAGGTTGCCCGCTGGTTTCCCGGTGGTACGGGTGATGCCGAATACGCCAATGCTGGTGGGGCAGGGCATGAGCGTGATCGCGCCGGGCCGCTACGCCAGGCCGCAGCATCTGGAGCTGGTGACCGAGGTGCTCGCCGCGGTCGGCAAGGTGGTTACCGTCGCGGAGACGCAGATGGACGCGGTTACCGCGGTGTCCGGCTCCGGCCCGGCCTACTTCTTCCTTGTCGTCGAGGCCATGGTGGAGGCGGGCGTCGGACTCGGGCTCACCAGGGACGTAGCCACCGAGCTCGTGGTGCAGACCATGGTCGGCTCGGCGGCGTTGCTGGACGGATCCGGCCAGACGGCCGCCGAACTGCGCGCAGCCGTCACATCGCCCGCGGGTACCACTGCGGCCGCCGTACGTGAGCTGGAGCGCGGCGGACTGCGCTCGGCATTCCTGGAGGCGCTCTATGCGGCCAAGCAACGGTCAGCGGAACAGGGTGCTTCAGTGGAATGACCGATCGGTTTCCGATCGGAAAACCGATTTCTCACTCCCGTCGCAATAACACCACTGGTCCCGCTAAGCTTCAAGGAGCACGTGCGTGTCTGTACCGCCGGTGGGGAAGCCGGCGGCGCGGACGTGCCGGAGGTCAATGGTGCAATGATGTCTTCGAACAAGATGTCTGCAAATAGTTCAGGAGCGTCCGGCGGCTCCGGCCCTTCGAGTGGCCGGGGCACCTCCCGATCGCAGAGTGGGTCCGCGTCCCAGGGGCAATCTGTGCTCGGTGGTGGCACCCAGTTCCTCACCGTCGCCGAAGTGGCGAATCTGATGCGGGTGTCCAAGATGACGGTATATCGGCTGGTGCATTCCGGTGAGTTGCCCGCCGTACGGGTCGGTCGATCGTTCCGTGTGCATGCCAAGGCGGTGCACGACTACCTGGAAACGTCCTACTTCGACGCCGGATGAGGCGGTTTCGCTACCGGCCGGACGTGCCGGTACGATAGCTCCTCGGTTCGTGTTCGCCCGCCGGCGGTACCCGCTGTTGGGTGCCCCGTGGTGCCCGGCGGCGCGGACACAGGGCGTGCGGCTTGCTGAGCGACCTCGGTCAGTTGGCAGGGGCGCCTTGGCGGACGGACGTCCGGCAATCGCGCACGTCGAGGACGTGCGCGCCGAGTAGAGAGAACGCGAGGAACAACCCTATGGGTTCTGTGATCAAGAAGCGCCGCAAGCGCATGTCGAAGAAGAAGCACCGCAAGCTGCTTCGCCGCACGCGTGTCCAGCGGCGCAAACTCGGCAAGTAAGGCGCCACTGCGCGAGAGCTGTGGAGGCCCGTCACCGATAGGTGGCGGGCCTTTTCGTTTTGAAATTCGAAATTTTGAAACTGTCGAATGTATCACGTGACTGAAGTCATCGTTAGATCCTGGTTAATACTCTCGGCCGATGGGAAAGCACCCGCTACTCTAGGAGCGGAATAACACCAATGGGGGCTGCCAAGGTGGGAAGCGGTGCCGGTGGGTTCTGACGTGCGGGACGAACAGACGCCGAAGGTCGTGCTGGTCACCGGGGCCAGCCGGTTCTTCGGCGGTAACGTCGTCGCCCAGCTCGCTCAGGATCCCAGCATCGAGCGCATCCTGGCCGTCGATACGATGACCCCCGGTCGTGAGCTTCAGCGCCGCATGGGCCGCGCCGAATTCGTCCGTGCGGACATTCGAAATCCCTTGATCCGTAAGGTGATCGATGGTGGGGCGGTGGACACCGTGGTACACGCCGCGGTGCTGGCGCGGCCACCGGGTGGCGGCAGCCGCGCGGTGATGAAGGATCTCAACGTCCTCGGCGCCATGCAGCTGTTCGCGGTGTGCCAGAAGGCGCCGTCGGTGCGCCGGGTTGTGCTGCGGTCCTCGTCGGCGGTGTACGGTTGCAGCGCGAAGGATCCCGCGAAATTCAGCGAGGAAATGAGCGCGCGGACGCCCCCGCGCGGTGGGTTTGCGCGCGACATGATCGAAATCGAAGGTTTCGTGCGCGGGCTGGCGCGCCGCCGCCCGGATATCGCCACGGCTATTCTGCGATTCGCGCCGATCGTGGGTCCGCGGCTGGCCGGTCGTGGGGTGCAATATCTGCGTTCGCCGGTCACACCGACCGTTTTCGGCCGAGATGCCAGGATGCAGCTGTTGCACGAGGGGGACGCGGTCGCCGCGCTGACCCTCGCGGCGCGCACTACGCAGAGCGGCACCTACAACATCGCGGGCGACGGTGCGCTGTCGTTGTCACAGGCGGTTCGGCGGGCGGGCCGGGTCGAGCTGCCCGTGCCGTTCACCGTGTTCCGCACCGCGGGGCGGCTGCTGATGGGCCCCGTGATGCGCGATTTCTCCGGCGAGCAGCTCGACTATTTCCATTTCGGTTGCGGTCTGGACACCACGCGCATGCGCGCCGAACTCGGGTTCGTGCCGCGCTGGACGACGGTCCAGGCGTTCGACGACTTCATCGGGGGCGCAGCGTTGCGGCCCGTGGTCGATCCGGCATGGATCGACGCCGCAGAAAACAAACTGCTCGGCCTGCTCGGGGCCGGTACGGGAGCACAGCAATGAACGACGTAGCGAAGGTCATTCCACTGCACGACCTCCAGTTCGAGGCGCGCCAGCGGCCGATCCCGCGACGCTGGCCGGAGACCTCGGCAGGCATGCCCGCGCGGAGCCCCGTGACGTCGCTGACGGAGCGTCTCGCCGCCGGCTCGCCACCGCCGGCGCAGTCGCTGTCGGGGCTGGTCCGCGGCGCGCTCGGCAGGCAGATCGGCAAGACCGCCGAATTCGCACGCCGCAGGCTGGCAGGCGACTACCAGGTCGACGAGTTCGGCTTCGACGAGCACCTACTCGAGTCGGTCGTTCTGCCCGCACTGCGCCCACTGTCGGAACTGTGGTTCCGAGCGGAGGTCAGCGGGATGGAGAACATCCCGGAGGCGGGCGGCGCGCTGATTGTGGCCAACCACGCGGGCACCGTGCCGCTGGACGGCCTGATGCTGCAGCTGGCCGTACACGACCGGCACCCGAAACAGCGCGCGTTACGCCTACTCGCCGCCGACCTGATCTTCGAGATGCCGGTGCTCGGCGCGCTCGCCCGCAAGGCTGGACACACGCTGGCCTGCCGCGAGGATGCCGAGCGGCTGTTGCGCTCCGGTGAGCTGACCGGCGTTTTCCCGGAGGGCTTCAAAGGCGTCGGCAAGCAGTTCGCCGACCGTTATAAACTGCAGCGCTTCGGCCGCGGCGGTTTCGTCGCCGCGGCGGTGCGCACCGGTGTGCCGATCATCCCGTGCTCCATCGTCGGTTCCGAGGAGATCTACCCGAAGCTGGCCGATCTCAAGCCGCTGGCCCGGCTGCTCGGCCTGCCGTACTTCCCGGTGACTCCGCTGTTCCCACACCTCGGCCTGCTCGGCGCCGTGCCGCTGCCGTCGAAGTGGTATATCGAGTTCGGCGCCCCGATCCCGACCACCGGCTACGAGCCCGAAGCAGCCGACGACCCGATGACTATGTTCGAGGTCACCGACCAGGTGCGCGAGACCATCCAGCAGACGCTGTACAAGCTGCTCACCAAGCGCCGCAATATATTCCTGGGCTGAGTTCGATTTGCCGCGCCTGCGGCGCGCAAGGAATGCTTGGTCTCGCTTCGCGGGGTCGCCTGGCGCTGGCTAATGGCTGTCGCGGTGGCGGGTCACCGCCGCGGCGACGGCGCCGCCCGCCGCGCCGAGGGCGAGGGCGGTCGGTACACCGATCTTGGCGGCTTTGCGCCCGGTGCGGAAGTCCCGGATCTCCCAGCCCCGGTTCTTGGCCACCTCGCGCAGATCAGAATCCGGGTTGATCGCCACCGCGGTGCCGACCAGCGAGAGCATCGGCACGTCGTTGTGGCTGTCGGAGTAGGCGGTGCACCGCTTGAGGTTCAGGCCCTCGCGAATCGCCAGCGTGCGCACCGCATGCGCCTTGCCGAGGCCGTGCAGGATGTCGCCGACCAAGCGCCCGGTGAACTTCCCGTCCACGCTTTCGGCGACTGTGCCCAGCGCGCCGGTGAGCCCGAGCCGCTTCGCGATCACCTGCGCCAGCTCGACCGGCGTCGCGGTCACCAGCCACACCTGCTGGCCCGCGTCCAGATGCATCTGCGCGAGCGCGCGGGTGCCGGGCCAGATCTTGTCGGCGATGATCTCGTCGTAGATCTCCTCGCCGAGCGTGGCCAGTTCGGCGGTCGGACGCCCGGCGATGAACGCCAGCGCCTTCTCCTTGCCGCTGACCATGTCGGTGCTGCTTTCCTTGCCGGTGATCCGGAACTTCACCTGTTTCCAGGCAACGTCCACCAGGTCGGAGGTCTTGAAGTACTTGCGCGCGGCGAGGCCGCGGGCGAAATGCACGATGGACGCGCCCTGCACCATGGTGTTGTCGACATCGAAGAATGCCGCCGCGGTCAGATCGCGCGGCACCTCGGGGCCGACCGTCTCCGCCTCGCCGGCGGCCAGTTCCGCGTCGTGCAGTGTCAGTGCGGCGTCCGCGCTCGCCTCGCCGGCCAGGTTCGCGCGCAATTCCTCTTCGCTCGGGCCGAAGGGGCTACGCGAGATACGGGCGAGCTGATCCTGCAGACCCTGGAGACCTTGGCCCACCTGACTCAGATTCCACCGTGCTGGAAACTCACCGAACCGTCCAGCGATGAATCCGGCTTTTGCCACCCTCGATCGTTCCGGCACCAGTACCTCCGCCCGTCGCGCGAATCACGTCAACAGTAACCGGATCGGCCGACAGTCACGGCAGAAGGCAGCGTGCGACACAATCGCGTAGCGCGTACGTTGCCTTCGGGGTGCGGGAGCTCCCGCATTGCACCGCAGGCAGCGTGCGACACAATCGCGAAGCGCGTACGTCGTCTTGGAGGTGTGTGGGGCGCCCGATTTAATACTCCGCATGACCAATCCCACACATTCGGTGACGTTGCTGACCAGAGTGGGCTGCGGTCTGTGCGTGCTCGCACTGGAACAGCTGCGTGCGATCTGCGCCGAATTCGACATCGAACCGCGGACCGTGGACGTCGACGAAGCCGCCGCAAGCGACCCTGGCCTGCGCGCGGAGTACGGAGACCGGCTTCCTGTCGTACTGCTGGACGGCCGAGAGCACAGCTATTTCGATGTAGACGAGGCCCGATTACGGGCGGACCTGAAGCACTGAGCGGCGCCGTTTGCCGCCGTTCCGGCCGTTGTGCTGGTCGCGGCGGAAAATGAGGTCAATTTCACCGACTTTGTGCAGGGCTTCACAAGCAGTTACGGTGGTGGCACGCGACCCGCATGCCGAGGCTGCGGAGCCGCCCTGAAATCCGAAAATTCGACCGTGGCACCGGACCGTCCTGGGCCAGAGGTCGAGCGACGAACCGGCGCCCGATGGGCCGGAACGAGGAGCCGACGACGTGACAGAGCAGCATGAGGCGCCGAGCGGCGTCTCCGGCAGGGCTCTGCAGAAGGACATCCCGCAGGCCACCGTCGCGCGGCTGGCCACCTATCTTCGGGTCCTCGCCTTGTTGGCCGACGACGGTGTGGCCATCGTATCGAGTGAGGAACTGGCTGTCGCGGCGGGTGTCAATTCGGCCAAGTTGCGCAAGGATCTGTCGTTCCTCGGGCCCAACGGCGTGCGTGGTGTCGGCTATGACGTGGCCAAGCTGCGGTCGAGGATCGAGGACGTGCTCGGCCTGTCGCAGGGCCACCGTGTCGTGCTCGTCGGCGCGGGGAACTTGGGGCGAGCCCTGGTCGGCTACCGCGGGTTTCAGCGACGCGGGTTCACCGTGGTCGGCATGTTCGACAACCACCCCGATGTCATCGGCATGTCGGTCGCCGGTCTGGTGGTGCGCGATGTCGCCGCGCTGGCCGAGGCCGTCGCCGCGCTGGAACCGACCATCGCGGTCATCACAGTCCCCGACGACGCGGCTCAGGACGTGTGCGACCGGCTGGTTGCCTCCGGGTTGCAGTCGATTCTGAGCTTCGCTCCCTGCGAGCTGGTCGCGCCGGCGACGGTCGAAGTCCGCCGGGTGGATCTGGCCGTCGAAATGCAGATGCTGTCATTCGAACGGGTGCGCAATGCCGACGCCGCCCCGTTCCCCGAGGTCGCGCATGCCGGTTCCGGACGTATTGCGCACCGGCTCCCGACGCCGCATTCGGCGGCTACGCACCCGGGACTCAAGCATTCGGCAACCCCGCATACGGCAACCTCGCATACGGCAACGGAGCCAAGCAGCAAGGGATCGGTGGTCACACCATGAGTGAGCGCAGCGAGCGAATCAACCAGCACAGAATGCCGCCGCGCAGGCCCCTGCCGGGCGAGAGCGAGGCACAGGCATGAGTGTTCTGCTCGTCGGCATCTCGCATCGCAGCGCGCCGGTGGCGGTGCTGGAGAAGGTGGCGATCACCGATACGGACCGACCGAAGCTCATCGATCGCATGCTCGCCTCCAGCCACATCTCCGAGGCGATGATCGTCTCCACGTGCAACCGGGTCGAGGTCTACGCGGTGGTAGATGCCTTTCACGGTGGCCTCGCCGACGTCGGCGACCTGCTGACCAAGCACTCCGGACTGCCGCTGCCCGATCTGACCAAGCACGCCTACGTCCGCTACTCCGAGGCGGCCGCCGAGCATCTGTTCGCCGTGGCCAGCGGCCTGGACTCGATGGTGGTCGGCGAGCAGCAGGTGCTCAGCCAGATCCGCGGCGCCTATGCCTCCGCCGACGCCCAGCAGGCGGTCGGGCGGACCCTGCACGAGCTGTCCCAGCACGCGCTGCGGGTCGGTAAGCGGGTGCACTCCGAGACCGGGATCGACCGCGCGGGCGCGTCGGTGGTGTCGGTGGCGCTGGATCGTGCGCAGCACGTGCTCGGCCCACTGGCCGGACGGACCGCCGTGGTCGTCGGCGCCGGCGCGATGGGCGGCCTTGCGGTGGCGCATCTTTCGCGCGCAGAGATCGACCGGATCATCGTGGTGAACCGCACCATCGAGCGGGCGCGCAGGCTGGCCGAGACTGCGGCCACGCACGGCGTCGAGGCCGATGCGCGGGAGCTGTCCCGGCTCACCGAGGCGATGGCCGCGGCCGACGTGGTAGTCACCTGTACCGGCGCGGTCGGCGCGGTCGTGACGTTGGCCGACACCCACCGTGCGCTCACCGAGCGGGAGCGCGCCGATGAATTCGCGACGGCCGAGCGGCCTTTGGTGTTCTGCGATCTGGGCCTGCCCCGCGACGTCGAGCATGCTGTGGCCGGGCTGCCCGGTGTCACAGTCATCGACATCGAGACGTTGCAGCGTGATCCCGCGGCGGGCGCGGCCGCGGACGACACGGCGGCCGCGCGCTCGATCGTCGCCGACGAGCTCGCCAAATACCTTGCCGGACAGCGAATGGCGGAGGTCACCCCGACCGTAGCCGCGCTGCGCCAGCGCGCCGCGGAGGTGGTCGAGGCCGAACTGCTCCGACTGGGTTCGCGGCTGCCCGGCCTCGCGGATCCGGAGCGTGACGAGGTCGCGCGCACCGTGCGCAGGGTGGTCGACAAACTACTGCACGCGCCGACGGTGCGGGTCAAGCAACTGGCGTCCACGCCGGGCGGTGACAGTTATGCCGAGGCGCTGCGCGAACTGTTCGAACTGAAACCCGGTGCCGCGCAGGCGGTCGCCGCACCGATGGAGATCACCGCCCTCCCCGGCGAGGGCGCCGATCTCACACTGGCCGACGGCGAGATCGCCTTGGCCGACGACTTCACCGCCGGGCATCGCGGAGAGGAACAGGGGCAAACGGCATGACGATGGTGCAGGAGGGCAGCGTGACCGCAGGCAGCACACGTGCGCCGTGGCGGATCGGCACCCGAGGAAGCCTGCTCGCTCTCACCCAGGCGGGCACGGTGCGCGACGCGCTGATCGCCGCGGGTCAGCTGGCCGAGCTGGTCGTGATCAAGACCGCCGGTGATCTGTCGGCGGACCCGGTGCAGAAGATCGGCGTCGGAGTGTTCACCTCCGCGCTGCGGGACGAGCTTGCCGCCGGTGCCATCGATATCGCGGTGCACTCCTATAAGGATCTGCCGACCGCGCAGGATTCGCGCTTCACCATCGCCGCCATCCCGCCCCGCGAGGACCCGCGCGACGCCCTGGTGGCGCGCGACGGACTGGTGCTCGGCGAATTGCCGGCGGGCGCCAAGGTCGGAACCTCCGCGCCGCGGCGCGCGGCGCAGCTGCGGGCACTCGGCCTCGGCTTGGACGTCGTCCCGCTGCGTGGCAACCTGGACACCCGGCTACGGAAGGTCATCGAGGGCGAGTTGGACGCTGTCGTGGTGGCCAGGGCCGGACTGGCCCGCATCGACCGGCTGGACGCGGTCACCGAGGCACTGGAGCCGGTGCAGATGCTTTCCGCCCCTGCCCAGGGCGCGCTTGCGGTCGAATGCCGCAGCGACGACGACGCGCTCATCGAGATTCTCACCGGCTTGGACGACGCCGCCACCCGCTCGTCGGTACTCGCTGAACGGGCGCTGCTCGCCGAGCTGGAGGCCGGTTGCACCGCGCCGATCGGCGCGCTCGCCGAGGTCGTCGAGTCGCTCGACGACGAAGGACGGATCGTGGACGAGCTTTCACTGCGCGCCTGCGCGGCGGCCGTCGACGGGTCCGATGTGTTGCGGGCGTCGGTGGTCGGCGCCCCTACGAAGGCGGCGGAGCTCGGCCGTGCGCTGGCTCGCGAGCTGCTCGACATGGGCGCGCGCGAGCTTCTCGCGACCGAACCGGACGACGGTTCCCGCGCCCAGGCGGTGAGTTCGCCCGACACAGACTTGCCCAATCCCAGCCCAATGGAGAACAGCCAATGAGCGAGCGAATCATAGGCACCGCGCCTTCGGGCATGCCGGAGCCGAGCGTTAGCGAGGTGCAGGCATGAGCCGAGCCACCAAGAAACACCCTGGTCGGATTCTCTTCGTCGGATCGGGTCCCGGTGACCCGGGGCTGCTCACCGTGCGGGCCCGTGAAGTGATCGGGCGGGCGACGCTGGCGTTTACCGACCCCGACGTCGACAAGGGCGTGCTCGCCCTGATCGGCACCGCGGTCGAGCCAGGCCTCGACGGCGAGCGCCCGGTGGACGTGCGGCCCGCGCTCGGCGAGCCCGCCGAAGTGGCCAAGACACTGATTGCCGAGGCGCGCAGCGGGCATGACGTGGTCCGGGTGGTCGCGGGCGACCCGCTGACCACCGATTCGGTGATCGCCGAGGTCAATGCCGTTACCCGTTCGCACATGGTCTTCGAGGTGCTGCCCGGCCTGCCCAACGGCTCGGCGGTGCCCAGCTACGCGGGCATCGCGCTCGGCTCCGGGCACACCGAGGCCGACGTGCGCGGTGAGGTCGATTGGGCCGCACTCGCGACCGCGCCCGGTCCGCTCGTGCTGCACGCGACTTCCGGGCACCTGGCCGAAACCGCGAGCGCACTGGTCGAGCACGGCATGGCGCCGCAGACCCCGGTCGCGGTGACGGTGCGGGGTACCACCCGCCAGCAGCGCACCATCGAGGCCACCTTGGCCACGCTGAACAGCGCGGCCTCCGAGCTGGTCGGTCCGCTGGTGGTGACCATCGGCAAGGTGGTCGCCCAGCGTTCGAAGATGTCTTGGTGGGAGTCGCGCGCACTGTACGGCTGGACTGTGCTGGTGCCGCGCACCAAGGATCAGGCCGCCGAGATGAGCGAGCGGTTGGTCACGCACGGCGCCATCCCGATGGAGGTACCGACGATCGCGGTCGAGCCACCGCGCAGCCCGGCGCAGATGGAACGCGCGGTCAAGGGCTTGGTCGATGGACGCTATCAGTGGGTGGTGTTCACCTCCACCAACGCGGTGCGCGCGGTGTGGGAGAAGTTCGCCGAGTTCGGCCTGGACGCACGGGCGTTCTCCGGCGTGAAGATCGCCTGTGTCGGCGAGGCCACCGCGGAGAAAGTGCGCTCGTTCGGCATCAACCCCGAGCTGGTGCCCAGCGGTGAGCAGTCCTCCGAGGGCCTGCTCGCCGACTTCCCGCCCTACGACGATATTTTCGACCCGGTCAACCGGGTGCTGCTGCCGCGTGCGGACATCGCCACCGAGACGCTGGCCGAAGGGCTGCGCGATCGCGGCTGGGAAATCGACGACGTCACGGCCTACCGCACGGTGCGCGCATCGCCGCCGCCCGCGGAGACCCGCGAGATGATCAAGACCGGAGGCTTCGACGCGGTCCTGTTCACCTCCTCCTCCACGGTGCGCAACCTGGTCGGTATCGCGGGCAAGCCGCATGCCCGCACCATCGTGGCGTGTATCGGCCCCAAGACCGCCGAAACCGCCATCGAGTTCGGGCTGCGTGTCGATGTGCAGCCCGAGGTGGCCCAAGTTGGTCCCCTGGTCGAGGCGTTGGCCGAGCACGCCGCCCGGCTCCGAGCCGAAGGCCTTCTGCCGCCGCCCCGCAAGAAGAGCCGCCGCAGCCGCTGATCCGCGGTTTCGGACGAGTCGCCCCGCCACCGGGCGGTGGAATGGTTCGGGCCCAGATCAGATCTTGCGATCAGGCAGTGTGTATCGGGGCCGCGCGCCCGGCATGACCCAGGGCAAGAGCCGTCGACCGCAGGTCGGCGGCTCTTGCCCCGCGATAGGTGGCAGGCGCCGTCGAGCGTCACCCATCGAATATCAGTGCCGCTTGCGCATCAAGGTGCGAACCATAGTGCAGGTGGCTTCCGACGGCGGACGGATGCCGATCACCTCGGCGGTGTGCCGGATCCGCTTGTTGGTGGCGTAACTCGGGGCGTAGACGCCCGAGTCGAGCAGGGCGATCGCGAGTCGCATTGCCTTCAGGCGCCGGTTGTGCACGACATACCACGCGCGGGGACGACCTGCGGGCAGCGGACGCTTTTCCAGCGGGGTATAAGGGCGGTCGATGAGAGCGGTTTTCGGCGTGCGCACTGGCATCCCTCCTGTGGGGATCGGGGCGGCGAGCCCCTCGAACATATCTTCGATTCTACCGTGGGGTACCGACAAACTGTGGGTCCCACAATGGTTTTCACGCACGAGGCGCACGGTCACAGGTCGTGCAGCAGCCGCAACGACTGGGGATGACCGAGCGCGGCGGCGCGTTCGAGCCACTGCCTCGCCTCCTGTTGCGCCGGTGTGCGGCCGGTGGCGATCGCGGCGGCGGCGCGGAGCACCACGGGATCGGCGAGGTCGCCCGCGAGGTAGGCGGTGTTCTGTTCGCGCAGGAACAGCGCGAGATGGAACATCGAGTCCGGGTCGCCCGCGGCGGCGCCTTTGCGCAGCCATCGTTCACCCGCGAGCTGATCACCCTGGTCGAGGTGCAGAGCGCCGAGCACCGCCATCGCATCGGCCCTTCCCCGGCGCGCGGCCTCGGTGAGCAGCTCTATCGCGCGGTCGAATGCGCCGCGGCGCGCCAGGTGCAGTCCGAGACTGCGCATGGCCGTGGGATTTCCGGCGCGCACGGCCCGCTCATACCAGCGCTCGGCCTCGTCGTTACGGCCCCGGCGATTGGCCAGCACCCCCATGTTGCACAGTGCTTCGGGCAGTCCGTGCTCGGCGGCGGGGCGCAACCACCGCTCGGCCTCGTCGAGATTTCCGCGCTCCAGATGCAGCAGGCCCAGTTGCTGGCCGGCCATCGAGTCGCCGCGCGCGGCGGCGGTCTCCAGCCAGTCGATCCCCTCGCCGATCCGCCCGTCGGTGCTCAACAGTGTGCCAAGCTTCGCCATTGCGCCGGCGCTGCCGCCTGTCGCGGCCCGGCGCAGCCAGAGTTCGGCGCCAGCCGCATCGCCCGCGTCCCACAGCGCCTCGGCTCGCCGCTCCATGGCGGCGAGTTCGACGTCGGTGGGCGGCTCGGTTGATTCGGACATGTCATCCCCCTTTGTTGCGGCGCCGTCGGAACTCCCGCGCTCGGTCATCTCGGATGCCGAACGGTGTTCGGGTACCCGCGGTCGCGAGCGTAAGCGGTCAGCTGCGCGTTGTAGCTGTTCAGGCTGTTCAGCAGCCAGGTGTGCCCGGAGTCCTTGACGACCACGATCGGTCCTCGACTGCCCGGCGGAAGCACCGGCGCGGCGCCGTCGATATACCAGGAGGTGGTGGACCAGGGAAAAATGAAGGCCCAGCCCAGGTCGGCGACCTGGTCCGGCGGGCCGAGTTGCAAAGGGTTTGCCGGGGTGGCGTACCGCGCGCCGTGTCCCGCGAGCAGATGCCGCGCGCTGTTGCGGGCCACCCGCACGTCCAGTGGACCGGTGCTGGTGTTGGGGAACGGCAGGTTCGCCTCGGCCCCGGCGAGCAGTCGTCGGCCCGCCTCCGGGGCCACCCGGTACGGCCCGCTCTGCAGTCGCACGAAAACGGTCTGCGCGGTGTCGGAGAACCGCAGTTGCACGACGGCGTCCTCGGTTTTGCCCACCAGATGGCTGCCCCGGCTACGCGCCCACTCGTATTCGTCGGGGACCATGCCGAGCATGCCGAAGGCGGTATGCGCGGCAGGCATCAGCTGAGGTGCGGCCAGTTGCCGGGCGACGAACTCGACCCGGAAGACCTGCGCGGTCCCATCGGCGGCCCGCCAGGCCCGCAGTGTGGTGGCGGGCGGGTGCAGGCCGCCGGTCAGCACCGGCCACCAGTCCGATAGCAGCACCGCCGCCCACGACTCGAAGTCGGCGGCTCTGGCCAGCGAGATATCGATGTGCGGATCGGTCATGCTGTCCCCCGTGGGGTCTTGCCCTCAGTCGGAGTATGCGCCTTCGGGTGCCGCGGCAGGTGTGATTTCGCACACCGTGCCAGGTATCTCGATGACCGCCTTCTCTACGGCCGATGTCGGCGCCGCTGGACCACGGATTCGGGCCGCCTCGCGCGCCCGCGCGGCAGGCAAAGGGTGCTCGCGACAGCCGATCCGACCGGGCGTATCGTGCGATTCATGACCGGAATGGACCGCCCGCGGCGGTTGCGCCGTACCCCTGCGTTACGTCGTCTCGTGGCCGAAACAACGCTAGAACCACGGCAATTGGTGTTGCCGATGTTCGTGGCCGACGGCCTGGAGGAACCGCGGGCGATCGGCTCCATGCCAGGGGTCGTGCAGCATTCGCTGGATTCGCTGCGCAAAGCCGCCGTCGAGGCGGTCACGGCCGGCGTCGGCGGGCTGATGCTGTTCGGGGTGCCGCACCCGGAGGACAAGGACGCCACCGGCAGTCAGGCCAGCGATCCGCACGGCATCCTCAACCGCGGCCTGCGCGCGCTCGCCGACGAGGTCGGTGATGTGACTGTGGTGATGGCCGACACCTGTTTGGACGAGTTCACCGATCACGGCCACTGCGGCGTGCTTGCCGCCGACGGCACCGTGGACAACGACGCGACGCTGCACCGCTACGTCGACATGGCCCTCGCCCAAGCCGAGGCCGGCGCCGACCTGCTCGGCACCAGCGGCATGATGGACGGCCAGGTCGGCGCGATCCGGCGTGGACTGGACGCCGTCGGCCGCACCGACACCGGCGTTCTGGCCTACGCCGCGAAGTACGCCTCGGCTTTCTACGGACCGTTCCGGGAGGCTGTCGCCTCGTCGCTGGAAGGCGACCGGCGCACCTACCAGCAGGACCCGGCCAATCGCCGCGAGTCGATCCGTGAGCTGGAGCTGGATCTGGCCGAGGGCGCGGACATCGTGATGGTGAAGCCGGCCATGTCGTATCTGGACATCTTGCGCGACGTGGCCGATCGCTCGACGGTCCCGGTCGCCGCCTACCAGATCTCCGGCGAGTACGCGATGATCACAGCGGCCGCCGAGCGGGGCTGGATCGATCGCCGCGGCGCCGTACTCGAGTCGCTGATGGGCATCCGTAGGGCGGGCGCGGACATTGTGCTCACCTACTGGGCGACCGAGGCCGCGCACTGGTTGTCGTGACGAACATGCCGGGACCGCCCGGTGCTCGACCCACCAAGGCCCCGATGCCGGTGGATGTCGGTACCGCGCGGCAATTGTGGTGGGGTGTAGTCGGATTCGGCGTCGTGCAGCTGATCGCGTCGATCATCGGCGCATTGCCCCAGCGGCACACCTTCGCCAGGGAGGTCTTCGACCAGGCCAGGGAGAAGGACCCGCAGGTCACGATTGCCGCCGCCGAGCTGATGGTGGCGATGGTGTACGTGGTTGTGGTGCTGATCGGGCTCGGCGTCGCCGCGCTGGCGCTGGTGATCGTGCATCAGTTCGCGCGCGGCAAGCTCTGGGCGCGGACTGTGTTGACCGCCCTCGGTGCGTGGGTCGTGGTGGTCGGCATCGGTGCGCTGTTCGCGATCGGCGCGGTGGACGGAACGGCCTCGCTGGTGGCTGGTGGTGCCTCGATCGTGCAGAGCGTGCTCGGTGTCGGCGCGATCTATCTCTCCCACCGTCCCGAATCCACCGCGTATTTCCAAATAAGCCGACGGTGAACCGCTGTTGCAACAGGTTCTCAATTTGTCAAGGACCGGTCGGCATGTATCGTGAGGGTTGTCACAGTGGACACGGGAACCGGTAGTCGCCTGTCATACGTTTTCTTGCGCTTGCGTGCGGGATCGGGCGGCCGGCCCCGGAGAATCGGAGGCAACGATGCGAGTGGTGATCCATCAGCCGCACAGCATTCGGCGGGACCTGGCCGTCTTGAGCTTGCTGATCCTGTTCGGTGTGCTCACCGTCGCCGTGCTGTTGCTGCCCGGTCTGACTCGCTGATTCCACTTCCCCTCGTGTCGTTTTCCGCCGCCGTGGTGGGCTCGGCGTGACCGATACGACCGTCTTGTTCGCCGAACCGGGCGCCCGCTGGCGCGCGGTGTCCTACGGGCCGATCCTGTGCCTGGCCATTCTTGTCCTCGAACTCGTCACAGGTAGTACCGTGCACTGGTTCGCGCTCCTCTTCTGTGCCGCCTTGATCGCGGGGTTCGTTGTGCTGCAAGTGATCGCGGGTAAACGGCACGCCGGGGTGCAACTCACCGGAACGACGCTGCGCGAGGGTACCGAATCGCTGCCGCTGAGCTCGATCGCCGAAGTCTTCCCCGAGTGCGACGAGGAATCCTGGCGCGACGCGGGCGCGAACGAATGGGAATCGGCCAGGACGCTCGGTGAGCTGACCGGCGTGCCGCGCCGCCGCACCGGCATCGGGCTGCGGATGGCCGACGGCACGCTGGTGCAGGCGTGGGCCAAGGATCACAAGGCGTTGCGAGCGGCGTTGACGGAGGTCGTGAACCGGAAAGAGGACGGAGCGGACCATTGAGGCGTTGGATCATCGCGGTGATAGTCGAAGTGGGCCTGATCGTGCTCGCGCTGATGTGGGCGGTGCTGAGCTGGTGCAACGGTATTCGCACCACCGATTTCGGGCCGTCCGGCGACGCACCGGGATTCACCGCGACCCGCTATGCCGCGCCCTCGCTGCTGTTGGCCGCGGTGCTCCTCGCGGTGGCCGGGGTGCTCGCGGTCGACGCGACGGCCCGGCTCGTCCGTGGCATCCGTGGACTTGCTGGAGCCGGACGCTGAGCGGCGATTCTGCTTGCCTGGCTGTTTGGCCTCGCCGATCACGGGAACATCGAGTTCATGAAGCCAACAGTCCTGCGAACGCTTCTCGGTGCGATGGCCGCGGGCCTGATCTGCACGGCCTCGACGGTCCCGGCCGCCGCTTTTGCGGATTCCGCTCCGGCGCAGCCTGTTCCGGTGATGCCCGCCTTCACAGCCACGTTCCCGCCTGCGCCGCTGCTGCACGCGCTGCCCGAGCCCTTGGCGTGCCTGGTAACCACCGGATTCGCGCTGTTCTGCGTCGGCATCACCTAAACGAGGCTATCGCCGTCGAATCGTCTCGGGCCACACGCCTGGGTTACCGTGCAGCTGCACGATGCGTTGGTCGGTGCGGCAAGCTCGCCGACCGCGCGCATTTTCAGGTATTTCTCTGCGGTCGTTAGCATTTCGGCCGCGGTTGGAACGCGTATCGATAAGGAATGTGTTTGATGAACCGGTTCGCTGTGAAGATCTGTGCCGCGTTTGCCGTGGCCGCCGCCCTCGGGATCGGGGCAGCGCCTGCGGGCGCGAGTCCGGGTCTGCCGCTGGAGGACGCGACCGCCGTCGACGCGCCGATCTTCGTGCCGGAATCGGGGTCCGCGGGCCCCTACAACTCGTTCATGTGCTTCCTGCACACCATCTCAGCGCAGGCGCCCTGCATGTACACCTGACGGACTGTCCATGGCACCCGCTCAGCTCCAGTTCTGGTAGATATCCATGACGCGGCCGTTGCGGGTGCCCGGGGCATTCAGATAGAAGGTGACCGTCCCGTCCAGGTGGCTCGCCGCCTCCGACACCACTTGGCGCAGCGAGGCGTGCACCCCGCCGTTCCCGTCACGGTAGATACCGGTGTCGTTCTTCAGGCCCGCGCCGATCCGGCTGAGCGGGACGATCATGGTGACTACCGCGGGAATCGGCCCGTCGGCCAGCATGGAGGTCTCTTCGTGGTTCAGGTGTAGGCCGATCCGCCCTTGGTCGATCTGTCCGATCGGTTCCGCCGCGGCGGCCGATCCGGCGCCTAGCGTCGCGGTCGCGCTGACGGCCGCGGTGAAAGCGGTCAGCACAGTCGCGCTGACGATGGCAATCCGCATGCAGACCTTCCCAGCCGGTAGACGATTTGTTCCCGACACTACGCATCGGCAATCGCGCAGCGATCAATATCCGCGCAAACAACGCATCGGCGTGTTGCCGACCGGCTGCGGCCTGAGTCACTCCACTACACCCTGTCGTCGGACCGTTTCAAGCGGGCTGAGAGACTGGAATACGTGAGTTCTTCTCCGCGCGTGACCAGTGCATCGGTGCCGGTTTCCGCTCAGCTCTTCGACCGGGCCGGTTCGGTGATTCCGGGTGGCGTCAACTCCCCGGTGCGGGCATTCCGATCCGTCGGCGGCACACCGCGATTCATCACCTCCGCCCACGGTTCGACACTCGTCGACGCCGACGGAAACCAGTACGTCGACTTGGTCTGCTCATGGGGGCCGATGATCCTCGGACACGCGCACCCGGCGGTCGTCGAGGCGGTACGCCGCGCGGCGGTCGACGGACTGTCGTTCGGCGCGCCGACCGAGGCGGAGATCGAACTCGCCGAGGCCATCGTAGAGCGGGTCGCGCCCGTGGACCGGGTGCGCCTGGTGAACTCCGGCACCGAGGCCACCATGAGCGCGGTCCGGCTCGCCCGCGGCTATACCGGCCGCACCAAGATCATCAAGTTCGCCGGCTGCTACCACGGTCACGTCGACGCGCTGCTCGCCGACGCGGGCTCCGGCGTCGCCACGCTCGGCCTGCCTACTTCGCCCGGCGTCACGGGTGCCCAGGCCGCCGACACCATCGTGCTGCCCTACAACGACCTCGACGCAGTAGCGGCTGCGTTCGCCGCGAATCCCGGCGAGATCGCGTGCGTGATCACCGAGGCCGCGGCGGGCAACATGGGCGCGGTCGCGCCGCTGCCCGGTTTCAACGCGGGCCTGCGGGCGCTCACCGCAGAGCACGGTGCGCTGCTCGTCATGGATGAGGTGATGACCGGTTTCCGGGTCGGACGCGCGGGCTGGTTCGGCCGTGAGGGCGTCGCGGGCGATCTCTACACCTTCGGCAAGGTGATGAGCGGCGGTCTGCCCGCCGCAGCGTTCGGCGGGTGCGCGGAGATCATGAATCACCTCGCCCCGCTCGGCCCGGTCTACCAAGCGGGCACACTCTCCGGTAACCCCGTCGCGGTGGCCGCTGGCCTCGCCACGCTCCGCGCTGCCGACGATGACGTCTACACCGCGCTCGATCGCAACGCCGAGCGGCTCGGCGGTCTGTTTCGTGCGGCGTTGACCGGCGCGGGAGTCGGGCATCAGGTCCAGTTCGCGGGCAATATGGTGAGCGTGTTCTTCGCCGAACGCCCGGTCACCGACTATGCCGCCGCCAAGGCGAGCCAGACTTGGCGCTACCCAGCGTTCTTCCACGCTCTGCTCGACGGCGGCGTGTATGCACCGCCGAGCGCGTTCGAGGCATGGTTCGTTTCCGCGGCGCTCGACGAAAACGCATTCGACCGTATCGCCGCCGCCTTGCCCGCCGCCGCACACGCGGCGGCGGCCGCCACCCCTGAAGGATCCCGCGCGTGAGTTCCGATCGCGATCAGCCCGATGCCGAACATCGCGGGCCGACCAACCCCACCGCCGACGCCGCCGAGCCGGGCACCGCCGACGCGGGCATCGAGTCCACCGCAGGTCCGTTGGGTGGGCTGCCCGCCGATTCGGATGCCGCCGGTGCGGGCGGTGAGTCCACGGCGGCCGGTTCGGCCGACGACAACCCGGCCACCCTGGTCGGCGACCGGGTGCACGACGGCGGTACCGCGCCCGTCGAAACGATCGTGCACGTGCTGCGGCACGGCGAGGTGCACAACCCGAACGCGATCTTGTACGGGCGGCTACCCGGCTTCAGCCTCTCGGTGGCGGGCCGGGCGCAGGCCGGTGCGGTCGCGCGAGCGCTTGCCGATCACGACATCGCGCTGGTGATCGCCTCTCCGCTGCAGCGGGCGCAGGAGACCGCCGAGCCGATCGCCGCGCAGCACCGCCTGATCGTGCGGACCGACGAGAACCTCGTCGAGGCGGGCAACACCTTCGAGGGGCTGCGCGTCTCGGTGGGCGACGGCGCGTTGCGCAAACCGCGGCACTGGTGGAAGCTGCGCGACCCATTCACCCCCTCCTGGGGCGAGCCGTACCTGCAGATCGCGCACCGCATGCTGGCCGCGGTGAACAAGGCGCGGGTCGAGGCGGCGGGGCGGGAGGCGGTGCTGGTATCGCACCAGTTGCCGGTGTGGACATTGCGGCGGTTCCTGCAAGGGCAGCGGCTGTGGCACGACCCGCGGCTCCGGCAGTGTTCGCTCGCCTCGCTGACCTCGCTGGTCTACCAGGGGGACACGCTCGTGGACATCGTCTACTCCGAGCCCGCGGGCGGCTCGGACCCCTCGGTACACGGCGCATGACTCGGTCCACCTCGTCTGTCACCCCGCCGACGGCTACGACGCCGACCCGGCGGGTGATACCGGTTCTGCTGGCGTGCGTGGCGCTGATCGCCGCGCTCGCGGGCTGTTCGACCGGTTCGGACGCGGTGGCTTCCGGCGGCACCTTCGAGTTCGTCTCGCCCGGCGGCAAGACCGACATCGTCTACGACCCGCCCGCTGCGCGCGGCACCATCGGCTCGCTGGCCGGCCCCGATCTGATGACCGCGGGCAAGACCACCTCGGTCGAGGACTACGCGGGCAAAGTCGTTGTGCTCAATCTGTGGGGCCAGTGGTGCGGTCCGTGCCGCGCCGAGGCGCCCGCCCTGGAAAAGGTCCATGAGGCGACCAAGGACAAGGGTGTCGCGTATCTCGGCATCAACGTCCGTGACCCGCAACAGGACAAGGCCCAGGACTTCGTCGTCGACAACAAGGTCGGCTATCCGTCCATCTATGACCCGTCTATGCGCACGCTGCTCGCGCTCGGCGGTAATTTCCCCACCAGTGTCATCCCCACCACCCTCGTTCTCGATCGGCAGCACCGGGTCGCCGCGGTCTTCCTGCGGTCTCTGCTCGCCGACGATCTGCAGCCGGTGGTCGAACGTCTCGCCGCGGAGGAATCACAATGAATCGCGACCGCCGTACCCGCAAGCCGCGTGCCTGTCGGCCACGGCAGGGCCCCCGACGCATCGGAGGTGGATGGGCCGTCGACGACCGGTGGGCGGGTATCGCCACCGTGCCGCGTAGCGTCGCCGCCGACTCGCTGCTGGAGTTCGGCGTACTCGACGTGACCGAGGAGCCTGTCGTCACCGAGCGGCGGGTGTCCCTGCGCCGCGGCGCAGGGCTCGAGGAGGCGCCCGAGGGGGAGTCGGTGTGAGAGCTGAGCCCGCAGCGTCGCCGCGGACCGGGGAGGCCACGTGATGGTGCTTGCCGGCGCCGGGGAGTCGTTCCAGCAGACGGCGGCCTCCGGGCCACTGCTGCTGGCGCTCGGCGCGTGCCTGTTGGCGGGTCTTGTGTCGTTCGCCTCGCCGTGCGTCGTGCCGCTCGTGCCGGGGTATCTCTCATATCTGGCCGGACTGGTCGGCGCCGAGGCCCCGCCCGCGACCGCCGCCCAGGCCGCGAAGGGCCGGACGGGTTCGGTTGCCGTCACGGATTCGGCGGAACGGAGCTCCGGACGGATGCGGGTCGCCGGTGCGGCCGGACTGTTCGTCGCCGGGTTCACCGTGGTCTTCGTGCTCGCCACGGCCACCGTGTTCGGCGTCATCCAGACGCTCAACGTGAATCGTGAAATGCTGCAACGGATCGGCGGCGTGGTCACGATCCTGATGGGCCTGGTGTTCATCGGCCTCGTGCCCGCGTTGCAGCGCGACACCAGGATGGAGCCGCGCAGGCTCACCAGCATCATGGGCGCGCCGCTGCTCGGCGGGGTGTTCGCGCTCGGGTGGACACCCTGTCTCGGCCCGACGCTGTCGGGTGTGATGGCGGTGGCGGCGGGCACCGACGGGACGACAGCTGCGCGCGGAGTCGCGCTGATCGTCGCCTACTGCCTCGGCCTCGGCCTGCCGTTCGTTGTCCTCGCGTTCGGGTCGGCGAGCGCGCTGCGCGGCGTCGGCTGGCTGCGCCGCAATTCGCGCACCATCCAGGTCATCGGGGGCATCCTTTTGGTCGTGGTCGGCGCCGCGCTGGTGACCGGGGCATGGGACCAGTTCGTCGCCTGGGTGCGCGATGCGTTCGTTTCCGAGGTGAGCTTGCCGATATGACCGTGACCGACCAGCAGGCAACCGAAACTCCCGCGCCGCCGCGCCAATCCGAGCTCGGCCGCGCCTGGGCGTTCGTGCGCAATACCTGGCGCGGGCTCACCAGCATGCGTACCGCCCTGGTGTTGCTGTTCCTGCTCGCACTGGCCGCGATTCCCGGCGCGCTGCTGCCGCAGCGCAATCTCAACGAGCAGAAGGTCACCCAGTACATTGCCGATCGGCCGACGCTCGGTCCGTGGATGGACCGGTTCGAGCTGTTCGACGTGTTTTCCAGCTTCTGGTTCACGGCTGTCTACGCGCTGCTGTTCATTTCGCTGGTCGGCTGCATCCTGCCGCGCACCGTCGACCACTACCGCGCGCTGCGCACGCCGCCGGTGCGGGCGCCGCGCAACCTGACCAGGCTCCCGCACCACTACTCCGGTAGCGTCGCACACACGCCGGAGGAGGTGGTCGCGCGCGCCCGCGCTCAGTTGCGTGGCTGGCGTACCGAGGTCCGGCCGGGTACGCGCGACGGCGAGGTGACGCTGTCGGCGGAGAAGGGCTACACCCGCGAACTCGGGAATCTTGTGTTCCATCTCGCCTTGGTCGGGCTGCTGATCGCCATCGCGGTGGGCAAGCTGTTCGGTTACGAGGGCAGCGTTATCGTGCTGGCGAACAAGGGCCCCGGCTTCTGCACCACCTCGCCCGCGGTGTTCGACTCGTTCAAGGCGGGCAACGTCAACGACGGCACCGGCATGACTCCGGTCTGCGTGCGGGTCGAGGACTTCAAGGCCGACTACCTGACGAACGGCCAAGCCGAGATGTTCACCGCGGGCATTGCCTACCAGGCAGGCGACGACCTCCGGACGAACACCTGGCGCGACACCCAGGTGCAGGTGAACCACCCGCTCCGAGTCGCAGGTGATCGGCTCTACCTGCAGGGCCACGGCTACGCGCCGACCTTCACAGTTACCTTTCCCAATGGACAGACCCGCACAGAGTCCATCCAATGGCGACCCGACGACGCGTCCACGTTCCTGTCCAGTGGCGTACTGCGGATCGACCCGCCCGGCGGCATGTACGCCACCGACGAGGAACGCCGCAAGAACCAGATCGCGATCGAGGGCCTGTTCGCGCCGACCGCCATGTTCCACGGCACGCTGATGAGCTCCGCGTTTCCAGCGATGAATGACCCGGCCGTGGCAGTCGACATCTACCGCGGGGATACCGGGTTGGACACGGGCAAGCCGCAGTCGCTGTTCGCGCTGGACCCCGAACAGGTCAAACAGGGTCGGCTGACCAAGGAGGCCAGGGTGAACCTGCGTCCCGGGGAGTCGACCACGCTTCCCAATGGCACCAAGGTCGCCTTCGACGGTGCGCAGGAGTTCGTGAACCTGCAGGTGTCGCACGATCCCGCGCAGCAGTGGGTGCTGGTGAGTGCACTGTTGATGATGGCGGGACTGTTGGTCTCCCTGCTGGTCAAGCGCAGGCGGATCTGGGTGCGGGTCTACCCGGCCGAAGACACACCCGGTACCGTTGATCAACGACGCACTGTAGTAGAGATGGGCGGGCTCGCCAGAACCGACCAGGCCGGCTGGGGAAGCGAGTTCGACCGGATGCGCGGGCGCCTGCTCGACGAGCAACAAGGCGCTCGTGGCGACCGAACCACCTCGGCGCGTGGCGCCGAAACCACGGGAGAGTAACCATGCCGATCGACGAGACCATCGCCAGGTACAGCGATTTCGCCTTCAAGACGGCGATCGTGGTGTACGCGCTGGTCATGGTGTTGCTGATCTGGCAATACGCTACGGCGCGCAGCCGTCAGGTCGCCGAGCGTGAGCTGGTGTCGGTGGGGGCGACCCTTTCGGGACCGGGCCGGGTCGCCGAGCCCGCGCAACGACCGCTGTCGGAGCGGCTGGGCAACATGGCGTTCTCCGTGCTGATGGTAGGCATTGTGCTGCACGTCGGCGCGATCATATTGCGCGGCTTCGCGACCCACCGTTTCCCGCTGGGCAACATGTACGAGTTCGTCACCATGGCGACGGCCGCCGCTGTGCTGGTCGGGGTGTTGTTCCTGCGCGAGCAGCGCTACCGCTCGATGTGGGTCTTCCTGCTCGTGCCGGTGTTGATCCTGATGTTCCTCGCGGGCACCGTGCTCTACGCCGACGCCGCGCCCGTAGTTCCCGCGCTGAAGTCCTTCTGGCTGCCGGTGCACGTCACCATCGTCAGCGTCGGCAGCGGGGTGTTCCTGTTCGCGGGTGTGACGAGCATGCTGTTCCTCTACCGCCTGCGTCAGCCCGACGGTCAGGAATCGACCAACATCGTCGGCGCCATCGCCCGCCGCCTGCCTGATGCCCGCACCCTCGACCGCCTGGCCTACAAAGCCACCATTATCGGCTTCCCGCTCTTCGGCGCGGGCGTCATTCTCGGCGCGATCTGGGCCGAGGCTGCCTGGGGTCGCTTCTGGGGCTGGGACCCGAAGGAAACCTGTTCCTTCATCGCCTGGGTCCTCTACGCCGCCTATCTGCACGCCCGAGCCACGTCCGGCTGGCGTGACACCAAGGCGGCATGGATCAACATCGCGGCGTTCGTCGCGATGTTGTTCAACCTGTTCATCATCAACATGGTGATCAGTGGGTTGCATTCGTATGCCGGGCTGAACTGATAGGGCTTTACCTGACCTGACCCCTGCGGTCCGATCACCTGGACCGATCGACGGGGTCCCGTCATACCAGCGCTTTCGTGCGTTTGGCGGGTCACTCGCTCGCTCTGCTCGGGTCGTCGGTACGCAGTAGTGCTGAGTCGGGCCTCGAGTAGGCACACGCGCCACATACTGTGTGAACTTCACACCGTCTGGGCAGCTCGACATCCACTGTCGATAAACGGATATGGCCGTTCTCATCCACGACGCGCTCACCGTGGATAGTCCACTGGGTTCGGCTCACAGATCGACGGTAGCAACTTAGACATTGCCGGGCGGGGCGCTACGCGATCCCACCGGCTGGGCACTTGGCGAGCGCACGTCCACGAGTTCTTCGCACGTACTCGGAGCTTTGCAGATGTGGAGTGTACGAGGAGGTGAGGCGTGTGCGAAGACGTGACGTCGAGACCGAGGGGCTCGGTACTCATGCGTTGAGCCGAGCGGTCCGCGCCCCTCAGAGGCGCGCTACGCAGACCACGAAATGGCGTTGTCGGTAGACGATTCCGCTGTCGGCCGAGCCGCAGGCATTGACGTCGACGGTGTTCTGTTTGATGTCCACCACCTGCACCCCGTTCGGGGTGCCGCGGGCGGCGCAGTCCAGGCGCTTCGGATCGCCGGGGACCAGTTCCATGCAGCCGCCGACCACCCAGTCGATGTCCAGGCACAGCGCGGCCTGTGCGGCGCCCTGCAGGGTGTCGTTGTAGGTGCGGTCGGCATCAGTGGGGCACGGGCTGTTCGCGGGCGCCTTCTCGGTGATTTTGTAGGTGGCGCTGGAGCTGCCGCAGGCCGCCTTCTCGATGCCGCCGGAGCCGCCGAGGTGCACGCACTCGCCGACGCTCACCTGGAGAGTGGTGGCGCTCTTGTTCGAAGCGCCGCGCATCGCCGAGGTGGTGGGCGGCGGAGGCTCGGCTTCGGTGGTCGTCACCGGTTCGTCGGAGGTCGTCGGCGGCGGCGGCGGCGAAGTAGTTGCCGCGCTGTCGTTCTGGGCGGTCTTCGCCGGTTCCTCGGTAGGTCCGGACATCGACACGGCGGCAAAGGCCACGAGAGCCGCCGCTAGTGCGGTCGCAACTATGAAGCTCGTCAGAGTGATACCGGCACGAATACGTTGGCGCGACACGTCACGTCCTCCACAGCTGTAAACCCTTCGAACTCGCTCCCGATGAGCTCCGAAGTTGTGAATCTTGCGGATTGAAGATCACGCCATGCATACACTATGCGGCGCATCCGCGTCGAGCCGTTGCTCCCAACGGCATTCGTTGTGGCCGAGTATTCCCCTTCTCGTCCCCTGGGTCGGTCACAATCGAATAACGGACCTCCGTGCGGTCATATGCCGATCGCCATATCTGGCAACAAGCTACGGGCGTTGTACAGTCACACGCCATCCGGCCTCCGGCGCCGGAGGTTCTCTGTGAGAAGGAATTCCATAATGAAGTTCGGCACCATTGCCGCCATCACGCTCAGTGCGGTTGCCGCCGTGGGCATTGCGGCGGGAACCGCGAATGCGCAGCCCGTGGAGGCGAATCGGGAGGTCACGACATCCGGCGTCGAGCAGGGCGTCGACTACAAGACCACCGTCTCCGACAAGACCGGAGCGATCACCACCGCGGTCGAGCACGGCAAGTTCGCTCTCGTCGACAACGGCGCCAAGATCGCGCTGACGTCCGACACCGGCGCGGTCGTCGCCGAAGTGCCGTTGACCTTCCAGGTCTCCGGAAGCCGACTGGCGGTCGCGCAGGAGATCAGCGATAACGGCACGCGCCTCGCGCTCACGCCGGTGGCGGACGCGAAGGAGATCGGCGAGATGCAGCCGATCAGCTCGATGAACCGCCTCATCGCCGAACTGAACCAGAACGTCGTCGGCGTGGTCGGTGGGGCTCTGCTCGGCGGTCTGCTCGGGGCCTTGATCGGCCTCGGCTTCTTCAGCATCATCACCGGACCGATCGGCCTGGTCGTCGGTGCGATCGCTGGAGGTGCCATCCAGGGCGGGCAGCCGTTCACGGACGCTTTGATGGCGGTCGTCAACGGCGAACCGTGATCGGAACTAGCGAGTGATGGGGGCAGGCGCACCGCAGCGCGCCTGCCCCCTATTCGATATAGTGACAAATATCACATCGCTGCTCCATGGAAACGTCGTGTGTTTGTGGCGATGTGCGACCTGATGCGCACCGTCGAGCAGCGCTAGCGGGCCGGTATGGGCACGCCCGCGGCAAAGCAAGTTGCCGATCTGAATTTCGATGATCGCGCTCGGCACCTATGCCGAACCCGACGCGCGAATGGGTACCGGCGAGATGTCACTCGGCGCATGCTTTCGATCGCACCGCTTTGAGCGCACCCGGCCGTCGAGGTGCGAAGGCCCTCGTCAGCGATCTGCCGAGCCGGACTCGCCGTCGCGGTGCTGGCGGGACAGGCGCCAGAGGAACTCTGGATCGTCGTCGGGGCCGATGATGCGCTTGCGTCGCGGTGAACGCGCTTGTGGGGCGGTCGGTCCGGCCTTCTCGGGGCCGAACGCCTTCCAGCACAACACCGCGACTGCCGCCATTGCGATGAGTGCCAACAGGTACGTCACGTCGCTCACCTCCTGGTTACGAGGGTAGTCGCGTACGTGACTCCC
This sequence comes from Nocardia sp. NBC_00881, assembly GCF_045207455.1. Lineage (NCBI taxonomy): Bacteria > Bacillati > Actinomycetota > Actinomycetes > Mycobacteriales > Nocardiaceae > Nocardia > Nocardia sp. NBC_00881. The sequence continues at coordinate 5,033,513 of NZ_CP108798.1, read as the reverse complement.
GCCCACCGCAGGCGCGAAATCGGTCCTGCGGGTTGGCGCGGGCCCCAGAACGACGGGCCCGCGCGCCCTGCGATCAGTGTGCCGTCGCCTCGGTGGTGAGCGACTGCAGCAGCTGGAGTACTTCTGATTCGCGGAACCGGCGATGCCCGCCCGGTGTGCGCAACGACCCCAGTCGCCCGGCATGAGCCCAGCGCGTCACGGTCTTGGGGTCGACATGGAACAGGGCAGCAACCTGCCCCGGCGTCAGCAGGGTGTCCTGGCCGCCGACGGTGATCGCAGTCATAGCAAACCTCTCCGTTCTCGACAGTTCCCTCATCAGATGGCGCCATCGTCGCACCGAAACCCCTAGGTACTCGAACCACCTACTGTTGGTAAAGGGGAGGTAATAGACAAATCGGATGTGCGCCCCACCCCCGGCAACAGGCGCGCGCCGAGGCTGGGCAACAGCTTCGCATAGGCTGACCGATGTGCGTGACGAAATTCCACCGGAAGGTGTTCGCGGACAGCAAACTGCTGGCGCAGGTCGTCGGCTGGCCCGCAATCTGGCGCTCTACAGCCTCGCCAGGCTGGCTCTGGTCGTGGTGCTCACGGCGGTCATCGTGCTGGCCGCACGGCTGGTCTCGGTGGACATTCCGCTGGTGGTCGCCGCCCTGTTCGCGCTGATCATCGCGATGCCGCTGTCGTTGACCCTGTTCAAACGGCTCCGCACCAAGGTCAACGAGGACATCGCCCTGGTAGACGAGCGCCGTCGCCGTGACAAGGCCCAGCTGCGCGCGCGGCTTCGCGGAGAGAATCCGGAGGACACGGGGACGTCCTCGTGAAGTCCTGTGATCGCAGTACGCCGCGTGACTGGGTCGACAACGCGGTCCGGCTGATCGATGCCGACACCCAGCGCAGCGCCGACACCCATCTGTTGCGCTATCCGCTGCCGGCCGAGTGGAATGTCCAGCTGTATCTGAAGGACGAGTCCACGCACATCAGCGGCAGCCTCAAGCACCGGCTGGCGCGCTCGCTGTTCCTGTACGCGATCTGCAACGGTTGGGTCACCGAGGGCACCACGGTGGTGGAGGCGTCCTCCGGCTCGACCGCGGTCAGCGAGGCTTACTTCGCGAAGCTGCTCGGCCTGGACTTCGTCGCGGTGATGCCCGCAAGCACGTCCCCGCAGAAGATCACGCTGATCGAAGCGCAAGGCGGCCGTTGCCATTTCGTGCGGCGTCCGCCGGACATGTACACCGAGGCGGCGCGGCTGGCCGCCGAGTGCGGCGGCCACTATATGGACCAGTTCACCCATGCGGAGCGTGCCACCGACTGGCGCGGCAACAACAACATCGCCGAGTCGATCTTCCAACAGATGGCGTTGGAGACCCATCCGGTGCCGGAGTGGATCGTGGTCGGCGCGGGCACCGGCGGAACCAGTGCCACGATCGGCCGCTACATCCGCTATTGCAGGTACGCAACGAAATTGGCTGTTGTCGATCCGGAGAACTCCGCGTTCTTCGGCGGCTACGAGACCGGCGATCCGGCCTATCAGACCGGCATGCCCTCGCGCATCGAGGGGATCGGCCGTCCCCGGGTGGAACCGTCGTTCGTCGGGCCGGTGGTGGACCGCATGTTCGAGGTGCCCGACGCGGCCTCCATCGCGGCCGCCCGGCACGCCAGCGTGCGGCTCGGTCGGCGGGTCGGCGGGTCGACCGGCACCAACCTGTGGGGTGTGTTCGCCCTCGTCGCCGAAATGATCGCCGAGAACTGCCGCGGCAGCGTGGTCACGCTGCTGTGTGACGGCGGAGATCGCTACGCGGGAACGTATTTCGACGACGACTGGGTCGCGTCGCAGGGGATCGGTCTCGCCGAGCCCACCGCGATCCTGGACAAGTTCATGGCGACCGGAATCTGGGACGCCTGACCTGAACCGTCCGAGAGCGGTCGCGTCTGCGCGGAACCTGGCGAATCTGCCGCCGCGTGGGCGCGGCCAGATCTGTTTCGCAGACCTGCCCATCCGTTCTCCGTTAGCTGAATCGGGCGCGCCCGCGCCCACAGTTGTCAATTCAGATTGACATTGCGCTGTTTCGTCAATAAAAATTGACGACATGAATGAAGCAACCACCCTGGCGGCCGCCGCAGGCAGTCCCGACCCCAAGGTCGGGCTGCGCGCGGTGCTCGCACTGCGTCGGCTGCTCGAACGTCTCGAGGCGATCCAGGTGACCAATGCCCGCGAACAGGGCTGGTCATGGCAGGCGATCGCGGAGGCACTCGAGGTCAGCAAGCAGGCGGTCCACCAGAAGTACAACCGGAGAGGCAGGAGCCGCTGATGTTCGAACGGTTCAGCAGGTCGGCGCGAACGGCCATCGTCAACGCCCAGGAGGACGCTCGAGAGTTGCGCGCGCCCAACATCGAGGTGGAGCATGTGCTGCTCGGGCTACTCTCGCACGGCGACCCGGAGCTGAAGGCGCTGCTCGCCGAGGCCGGGCTTACCCACGAGAGCGTGTTGAGCAGGCTGGCCGACAATGGCAAGGGGGAACCGCTCGGCGCGGAAGACGCCGAGGCCCTGCGCTCCATCGGCATAGATCTCGACGCGGTGCGCGAATCGCTGGAGGCCAACTTCGGTGAGGACGCACTCGATCGCGCGGTGCCCGAACCACGGCGCGGTCCGTTCGGCTGGGGTCGCGGCAATGGGAACGTCGGGCACATCCCGTTCACCAAGGACGCGAAAAAGGTTCTGGAGCTCGCCCTGCGCGAGGCGCTCGGCCGCAAGGACAAGACCATAGAATCCGGGCACGTCCTGCTGGGAATCCTGCGGGCGCCCAATCAGACCACCGTGCGCCTGTTCGGCGGCTCCGGCCAGATCCACGACTTGCGTCCCAAGGTGCACGCCCTGCTCGACCGTCCCGCCTGAGAGCCGGGGACGTGTGCTGTCACGATATTCATTTTGTGGCAGCACATGTCCGCCCCGCAGGCCTAGCATTGGCCCATGCAGCTTCTGATTCGGTTGATCATCAACGGGGTGGCCATCTGGCTGGCCGCGGCCTGGGTCGACAAGATCGACATCATCAGCCCCTCCGACCAGGGCACCGGCGCCAAGATCGTTGTCGTGCTCGTCGTTGCCGCGGTCTTCACGGTGGTGAACGCGTTGGTCAAGCCGATCGTCAAACTGCTGTCGCTGCCACTGGTGATCGTGACGGTCGGCCTGTTCCTGCTCGTGATCAACGCGCTCATGCTGTGGCTGACCGCGGAGATCACCGAGGCATTCAGCGACTACGGCCTGCGGGTGGAGGGCTTCTGGGCCGCCGTGCTCGGCGGCATCATCGTCTCGATCGTCAATTGGGTGCTCGGCATCCTGGTCCCGGACGGCGACGACTAGGAGCTGTGTTCGTTTCCAGCGCCGATGTGGTTGCGGTGAGTAGGTACCGGGTCCTTCGGCAGCGCGTTCGGCTAGCCGACCCCGACCGCGAGTGCGGTGACCGCCGACCAGACCAGTAGGGCCAGGCCGGAATCCCGCAAAGCGGAAATCAGTTCGAGTCCGCCCTTGCCGCGACGCACCGGCGCGTTGGCGCGCACGGCCAGCGGCACTGCGACCAGGCCGACCAGTGCCCACGGCGTGCGGGCGACGAGGGCCAGCGTCGCGATGAACGGCACCGCGAGCAGCGCGAGATGCAATGTGCGAGTCCGCGGATCGCCGAGCTTCACCGCGAGCGTGACCTTTCCGGACTCGGTGTCGGTCGGGATGTCGCGCAGGTTGTTCGCGACGAGCACAGCGCTGGAGAAAGCGCCCACCGCGACCGCGAGCAGTCCGCCCACCCAATCGATCTCCTTCGCCTGCACGAACTGGGTGCCGAGCACGCCGATCAGGCCGAAGAAGACGAACACCGCGAGTTCGCCGAATCCGCTGTAGCCGTACGGGTTGCTGCCCCCGGTGTAGTACCAGGCTCCGGCCAGACAGGCGGCACCGATGAGCAGCAGCCACCACGCGCTCGTGACGACGAGGACAAGGCCGAACACCGCGCCGAGGGCGAGGCTGACGATCGCGGCATTGCGCACCGCGGCGGGCGACGCGAGCTTCTGCCCGACCAGCCGCAGCGGGCCGACCCGGACGTCGTCGGTGCCGCGGATGCCGTCGGCGTAGTCGTTGGCGTAGTTCACGCCGATGATCAGCGCCAGCGAAACGAGCAGCGCCAGAATCGCTTTCCACCACACCGCACCGCCGACCGACGCGGCCGCGCCGGTCCCGGCGAGCACAGGGGCGATCGCGTTCGGCAGGGTACGCGGTCGCGCGCCTTCGATCCATTGCGCTGCAGTAGCCATATCCGCAGCCTAATGCGCGGGGGTGTTCAGCCCGTCTGGGCAGTCGCAGCCTGCTGCAGACGGGCGAGTCCTTTCTCGAAGTCCTTGCCGACCAGTTTCTCCATCGGTATCAGCTTCCCGACCACGCCCATCAAGCCGGACTGCCGCCCTGTCGCCCGCCAGGTCACCTCGGTGCCGGTCTCGACCGGATCCAGGGTGAAGGTCACCTGGTGGGTAGATTTCATCGGCTTCAGGAATTCCAGGCGGACGCCGATTTCTCGTTCAGCGCTGGCGATGATCTCCATGCTGCCCGCGCCTGCCTTGCGGTTACCGCTCCAGGCGTAGCGCGCGCCGACACCGGAGTCGGCACCGGAATAGCTGCGCTGCATCTGCGGGTCGAGATCTTCCCAGGGCGACCACTTGCCCCACTCGTGGAAATCGTCGATCAGCGTATGCACTCGCGCTGGTTCGGCCGTGATCACGGCCGAACGGACCACTTCGAACTCAGCCATGCGGTCAGCCTAAGCGACCGACCGGTCGGAACAGGGGCAAAGAAATCATGCCGGCCCGATCAGTCCAGCTCGCATACGATGACCGCGGGATGTTTCCGGATCAGAGCGGCCCGAACGGCCACAGTCACCCCGTGACGGCGCCCGCAGGCGAATCGGTCGTGGTGGCCCTGCTGGGCGAAATCGCGCTGCGCCGTGACGGCGCGCTGACACCTGTGCCGGGCACGCGCTCGCGACTGCTGCTCGCGGCGCTCGCCTTGCGGACGGGCCGCAGCCGCAGCGCACAGGCACTGATCGACGACGTGTGGGGCGAGCAGCCGCCGAGGGCGCCGATGAATGCGCTACATACCCAGGTTTCCCGGCTCCGCTCCGCCCTGCCCGACGGAGCGCTGGAGATCGGGCCCGCGGGTTACCGGTTGAGCATGGGCACCGATCAGGTCGATCTGAGCCTGGTCGGCGCGCTGGTGCGGCGGGCGCGTACCTGCCGGACAGCGGGCGACCCGACCGGGTGCCTGGACGCGGTGTGGCAGGCACGAGGTTTGTGGCGCGGGGAACCCGGCGCCGACCTGCCTGCCGGTGACCTCGCCGACGAGCTGCGCACCGCCGCCGCACACGGGCTCGCCGAACTGGATGCGCTCGAGCTGGTCGCGCGCGAGTCCGTCGGCGACATCGACGGCGCACTGCGCCTGGCCCGCCGCCGCAACGCCACCGACCCGTTGGACGAACCCGCACAGCAGACCCTGATGTGCCTGCTCGCCGCGGCGGGCCGCGCCAACGAGGCGCTGGAATCCTTCGCGGCCTTTCGGTCCCGGTTGGCCGAGCACCTCGGTACGGACCCCGGTCCTGCGCTCGTAGCGTTGAACACCGCGATATTGCGCGGTGAGCCGGTGTGCGGCGCCGACCTCGCGCCGCGGTATCCCTCCGGCGGTGCGCCGAGCTCGGCCGCTGCAGGCGCGCTGTCCTCGGGCGAGAACATCGTCGCGGCGGCGCAATTCCAGCAACCCGCCGCGATCGGGCTGCGTGCCGCGCCCAACATGCTGCTCGGCCGCATGGACGATATGACCGCGCTCGAAGAACTGTTGTGCGATTCCCGCGTGATCACCATCCTCGGCCCGGGCGGCTCGGGAAAGACCAGGGTCGGTAACGAGATCGGTGCGCGCGTGGCGGCCTCCCGCCCGGTGGTACTGGTCGAACTGGCCTCGGTGCGTGCGGAGGGCGACGACGCCAGAGTCGAGATCGAGGCGGCGATCGCCGCGGTGCTCGGCCTGAGCGACGTCACCTTCGACTCCGCCACATTGCGTGCCAGGCAGGCGCTCGATGCCCGTCAGCGGCTGCGTGACGCGATATCGGCCCGCTCGATGCTGCTCATCCTGGACAACTGCGAACACCTGATAGACGCCGTCGCCGTGGTCGTCGCCGATCTGATCGGCATCGCGGACCGGCTGACCGTGCTCACCACCAGCCGCGCGCCGCTGATGATCACCGCCGAGACCGTGTATCCACTGCCGCCCTTGACGATCGACCCGGCCGGCTCGCCCGCGACCGAGCTCTTCGCGGCGCGCGCCAGGGCGGTGCGCCCCGGCGTCCGGCTGGACCCGGACGTCGTCGCCCAGCTCTGCCATACCCTCGACGGGCTGCCGCTGGCCATCGAGCTGGCCGCCGCACGGGTGCGCGTGATGAGCGTCGAGGAGATCAACGAGCGGCTGGCCGATCGCTTCGCTCTGCTGCGCCACGGCGACCGCAGCTCGCCCGAACGACATCGCACATTGCACGCCGTGATCGACTGGAGCTGGAACCTGCTCGACACCGCGCAGCAGGTGACGCTGCGCCGATTATGCCGATTCCCGGCCGGTTTCACGCTCTCGGCCGCCGAGGCCGTGGCGGGCGCAGCGGCGGTGGACGACGTCGCCGCCGCCGTCGACGGGTTGGTCAATCAGTCGCTGCTCGCCGTGCTGGACGACGAGGTGCTCGGCACCCGTTATCGGATGCTGGAAACCGTGCGGGAATACGGCGAGGAGCAGCTGGCCCGCACCGCGGGGGAGGCCGAATCGGTCGACATCGCGATAATGCGGTGGGCCACGAACTATGCCGACGACGTTGCGCGTCGATATCTGACCGGCGACCAGATCGAGCTGGCGCTTTCGGTCGCGATGGAGTTGGACAACCTGCTCGCGGCATTGCGCTGTGCGATCGAACGGTGGGACGCCGTGACGGCGTACACGGTCTTCCCGGTCGTCGCGACGATATGGGTGATTCGCGGCTCGCACACCGAGGTGGTCAACTGGGCCGCGCGGGTCATCGACCTGGAGCCGGCCGTATTCGGTCCCGACGCGCCGCGGTCGGATCTGGTGCTGACCACGTACCAGATGATGTTCCTGCATCTCGCCTACACCGGTGGTGGTGCTCGCGCGCTCGCCCAGCTGCGCCTGCGCGTGCGCCGATTGCTGCGCGACCGCACCGATCTCACCGAGAACAACCGGTTCATCGGCCGAGTGGTGCTCGTTCGGCCCGACGGCGGCGGTCTCGGCAGGCTGATCGCTCACGCACTTCGATCGAGCGATCAGGAGACAAGGGCCACCGCATTGCTGCTGCGCGCCAACATCAGGGAGAACCTCGGCGACGTTCGCGGCTCGACCGTCGACGCCATCCGGGCGCTGGAGATCTTCGGGCACAACAACGTCTGGAGCGTGGCCATGGTGTGCAGGCACCTCGGCCAGGTCTGCGGTCAGATCGCTCAGTACGCCGAATCGGTGACGTACTACCGTCGTTCGCTGGACATGCTGCAGCGGCTCGGCGCCTACGAGGACACGGTGGAGACCCGCAGCATGTTGGTGGCCTCGCTGGTCGGTATCGGCGAGCTGGAGCAGGCCGCGCACGAACTCGATCTCGCGCTCGGCACGTCGGATGTGGACAGTTCGACCGGCGGGCAGAATCGCCTGCTGGCAACGGTCGTGCAGAGTTCGGCCGAGGTGGCGTTCGCGGAGGGCGATATCGATGGTGGGCTGTATCGCTACCAGCGTGCGCTCGAGCTGTACGGCTGGCCCGACAGCGTGCTCGAGCCCGGACCGGGGGCTTTGATGCTCGCCGCGGCGGCGCTCGACGCGAAGGTGCTCTACGGCGCCGCCGACTCTGCCGCGACCCTGGTCGCGGAGCTGGTCGAGGTCACCCTGCCGAGTATGACGCAGTATCAGGACCTGCCGCAGATCGGCGCCGTCGCCTGTGCGGTCGGCTCGTATCTCATCGCCGTCGATCGATATGTTCCGCGCGGTCTCGAGCTGCTCGCGCTGGCGCCGAATGTGTTCTGCCGGCAGGACTTTCCCTCGATGCGCTGGGCTGGGCACGCAGATGCGGCCGGCGCGGCGCTCGGTGCAGGCCGGGTCGCCGAGGCGCGTGAGCGGGTCGGCCATCTGCGCCGCAAGGACTCCGCCGACCGCATAATGCGGATACTGCACGAGCTGAACGAGGCCCGCTGACGCGCTATCGCGGCACACTCGGTGGATATCCGGTGACATTCGGCCGCGACGCCCGTCGGGGCGACACAGCCGCCGCGCACCATGGACCGACGACGGCACGCCGGGTGAGACTGGTTCGTGTCACCCGGCGTGCGCATCGTATGTGCCTTACGCCCGGCGCATGTACGCCTTGACGGTCAGCGGGGCGAAGATCGCGATGACTACCACGGCGCCGATCAGCGACCAGGCCAGGTCGGTGCCGTAAGCGTTGCCATTCATCAGCGCGCGGCACGCGTTCACCATGTAGTACACCGGGTTCGCGTGATTGATCGCCTGCATCCAGCCCGGCATCGTGCCCACCAGCGCGAAGGCCCCGGACATGAAGGTCAGCGGGAACATGATCATCATCGAGATGCCCTGCACACCCGCCGCGCTCTTACCGGTGACACCGACCAACGCCCAGATCCAGCTGATCGCGAACGAGCAGGCCACGATGACCAGGCCCGCCGCGATCACGCCCCCCACGCCACCGTCCGGACGGTAGCCGATGCACAGTCCGACGAGGATGGTCAGCACCGTCGCGATGACGTAGCGCGCCATATCCGCGATCAGCGCTCCCGCCAGTGCCGAAATGCGAGCGATCGGGAGCGATTTGAACCGGTCGAAGACGCCCTTGTCCATGTCCTCGCGCAACTGTGTGCCGGTGACGACCGAGGTGAGTACCACCGTCTGCACCAGAATGCCGGGGATCAGGATCGGCAGATAGTCCTTCACACTGCCACCGATCGCGCCGCCGAAGATGTAGGCGAACAACGCGGTGAACAGGATCGGCTGTACGGTGACGTCGAACAGCTGCTCCGGGTTGTGCTTGATCTTCAGCAAGCCGCGGTAAGCCATGGTGAACGAGTTCGCCACCGCCTGCCCGAGCGGAATATGGTTGCTCACGTCGGGAATCGGTGCGGGCACCGCATGACGCGCGGTGGTTTCGGTCGCGGTGAGGGTGGTCATGCCGCGCTCCTTTCGGAGTCGTCGTCGCTGTTGTCTTCGGCCGGGTGGCCGGTGATGGTGAGGAAGACCTCGTCCAGGCTCGGTTTGCTCACGGTGATCTCGTCGACCCCGATCTCCCACTCGCGCAGGCGGATCAGCAGATCGGCGGTGACGCCCGCGTCGGGCATCGGCGCGGTGAGCCTGCCCGCCTCCGGGGAGATCTGAGCCTCGGTGCCGAGGAAGTCGGCGACGATGCGGCGCGCCTCGTCGAGCTGGCCGCGGTCGACCAAGGTCAGGTGCAGCGAGGAACCGCCCACCGAGGCCTTGAGCTCGTCGGCGGTGCCGTCGGCGATCACCTTGCCGCGGTCGATCACCGCGATCCGGTCGGCCAGCTGGTCGGCCTCCTCCAGATACTGCGTGGTGAGCAACACCGTGGCACCCTCGCGGACCAGGCGGCGGATGGTCTCCCACATCTGGGCGCGGGTGCGCGGATCCAGCCCGGTGGTCGGCTCGTCCAGGAACAGCAGCGGTGGGGTCGCGATCAAGCTGGCCGCCAGGTCGAGCCTGCGCCGCATGCCGCCGGAGAAATTCTTCAGCGGCTTGCTCGCAGCCTCGGCGAGGTCGAATTCGTCCAGCAGCTCGACCGCCTTACGCCGAGCGTCGAGCCGGCTCAGGCCGAGCAGGCGGGCGAAGACGACCAGATTCTCGGTGGCGCTGAGGTCCTCGTCGACAGAGGCGTACTGGCCGGTGACGCCGATCAGGGATCGGACGGCGGTCGGCTCCCTGACCACATCGTGGCCGAAGATGCGGCCGCCGCCGCCGTCCGGCCGCAACAGGGTCGCGAGCATGCGGATCGTCGTGGTCTTGCCTGCGCCGTTCGGTCCGAGCACGCCGTACACCGAGCCCTGTGGTACTGCCAGGCTCACTCCGTCGACGGCGCGCTGTTCCCCGAACACCTTGACCAGGCCGTCCGCCTCGACGGCGAGCGCTGCATTCGGTGCGAAATATGTCATGCCCACGACTGTGGCGGCCTGGACTTGCATCGCTCTTGCACGGCGCTGTCTTTGGCCGCGCGGGCGCGGCGGGTTCGCGGCCCCTTAATGGCGAACGGAGAATGCTCGGTCTCGCTGCGCTCGGAATCGGGAGTCGGGCCGGTGTGGTTGCGGTAGGTGGTGAGGGTGGCGTTGATTGGCCGAGCCTGCGGCACTGGGAAGGTCTATTGCTCGGTCTCGGTTCGGCTTGGAGGCGGGGGAGTGGGGTCGACTCGGGCCTAAGGCGTCGAGTCGGCGAGTAGGTATTCGCGTAGCTTGACGCGGTCGGGTTTGCCCGGCCCGCGCAGCGGGATCTCGTCGAGCAATGCCAGTTCGCGTGGCGCCGCGGTGGAATCCAGTTCCGCCATCACGTGGTCGCGCAGCTCGGCGAGGCTCGGCGTTGCGCCCGCGGCCGGCACTACAGCGGCGGCGACCCGTTGCCCCAGCCGTTCGTCCGGCAGTCCGAGGACCACGACCTCGCTGATCGCCGGGTGGGTGATCAGCACCGCCTCGACCACCTGCGGGAGCACCAGCAAGCCGCCGGTCGCGATCGCCTCGTCGAGCCGTCCGGTGATCCGTAGCACGCCGTCGTCGAACGTGCCCGCGTCTTCGGTGCGGAACCAGCCGGGTTCGGCGAAGGAGGGATGATCGGGCTGGTTGCGGTAGCCCGAGGCGATCATCGCACCGCCGAGTACCACCCGGCCGTCCTCGACCCGCACCTTCGTGCCGTTCAACGGGACGCCGTCGTACACGCAGCCCCCGCAGGTCTCGCTCATGCCGTAAGTGCGAACCAGGGTTATACCGGCATCTCTCGCGCGCTCGTAGACCGGAAGCGGGGTGGCCGCGCCGCCGACGAGCACGCCGTCGAGCTGGGCAAGCGCCGCGGCTGCCGCCGGCGCGTCCAGGATTTTGATCAACTGCGTCGGGACCAGCGCCGTGTATCGGCGTTCACCGCGCATGCCGCAGATCGCGCCCGCCAGCGCCTCGGGCAGGAATCCGCCGGACACGTCGAGCACCGTGGGTTCGGTTCCTGCCAGAATACTGCGCAGCAGCACCTGGATGCCCGCGATGTGGTGGGTCGGCAGGGCGAGCAGCCAGCTACCGGGACCGCCGAGGCGATCGTGCGTCGCGGTGCCGCTGGCACGCAGCGCGGACGCGCTGAGCATCGCGCCTTTCGGCACGCCCGTGGTACCGGAGGTGGTTACCACGAGGGCCACCTCGTCGTCGATCGGCTCGGCCGGCGACAGCGCGTCGCTCAGGCGGCGTGCCTCCCGACGGTCGGTGTTGGGTATCGGCAACCACGCGGACCCGCTGCCCTCCAGCGCCTCCCGCAGATGCGGCATGATGTCGCGAACGCCGGATCCGGTGGGCATCGGCAAGGTCCGCAGTATCCTGCTCACGACTTCGCCTCGGGGGCGCTCGGCCCCGTCATGCCCGGCGGCGCTGTGGTTATGGCTCGCTCGCTGCGCTCCCTCACGGTAGGGATCGTGTCATGCCCGCGTCGCCGCACGCGGAATGGGTGGGTTTGCCGGGGTGGCGCGCGACAATCGCGGCCATCCGGACGGATCGGGACTCTGGTTCGCCAGGCATCGAGACTGCGATTCACTCGTCGGACGGAACGCGGACACAGCCCACTCGGACGTCGGCGGTCGGGTGGCCATCGAGCGTTATCGTCCTCGCAGGCTGCCGCGTTGGCAACTCGGCGGTGCGCGCCGGATTACCAAGTGAAATTGTCTTCACTCCGCTGACCAGCGGGAATCCCGTCGAATTGGATGCGAGGGCGGGACCTCTACGAAGACGATCGGCACCCCATCCGGATCGCGCACCCACATCTCGATCAGACCCCACGGCTCCTGCACCGGTGGCCGTTCGATCGCGATCCCCTTCAGCGCGAGTTGCGCGGCGGCGTCGGACACATCGCGGACCTGGAGCCAGATGGCGCCCTGGAACGACGAGGAGTCCCCCGATCCGCCGTGGGCGGCTACCTCGATCAGCGATTGGCCCGCGAACAAGACCGTGCCGCCGGGGTATTCCCGCGCGATGGCCAGTTCCAGCCCGTCGCGGTAGAACGCGAGAGTCGACGCGTAGTCGGCGGGCCGCAAGATGATACGGCTGCTCAGGACGTCCATGTCAGAAGTGCCAGGGGTAGGGCGCCCAGTCCGGTGCGCGCTTCTCCAGGAACGCGTCGCGGCCCTCGACGGCCTCATCGGTCATGTAAGCCATCCTGGTCGCTTCGCCGGCGAACAGCTGCTGGCCGACCAGCCCATCGTCGAGCAGGTTGAACGCGTACTTCAGCATCCGTTGGGCCTGCGGGGATTTGCCGTTGATGTCGGCGGTCCATTCCAGCGCGACGTCTTCCAGTTCGGCATGGTCGACCACCTTGTTGACCGCGCCCATCTGATGCATCTCCTCCGCTGTGTACGGGCGACCCAGGAAGAAGATCTCACGCGCGAACTTCTGGCCGACCATCTTGGCCAGGTACGCGCTGCCGTAGCCGCCGTCGAAGCTGCCCACGTCGGCGTCGGTCTGTTTGAAGCGGGCGTGTTCGCGGCTGGCCAGGGTGAGGTCGCAGACCACGTGCAGGCTGTGCCCTCCGCCCGCGGCCCAGCCGTTCACCAACGCGATGACCACCTTCGGCATGAATCGGATCAGCCGCTGCACCTCCAGGATGTGCAACCGGCCCGCGCGGGCCCGGTCCACTGTGTCCGCGGTGTCGCCGGTCGCGTACTGGTAGCCGCTGCGTCCGCGGATGCGCTGGTCGCCGCCGGAGCAGAAGGCCCAGCCGCCGTCTTTCGGGCTGGGGCCGTTGCCGGTGATCAGCACCGCGCCGACGTCCGCGGTCATCCTGGCGTGGTCGAGGGCCCGGAAGAGTTCGTCGACCGTATGCGGGCGGAACGCATTGCGCACCTCCGGTCGGTCGAACGCGACGCGTACGGTGCCCTGCTCGATGTGTCGGTGGTAGGTGATGTCGGTCAGATTCTCGAACCCGGGAACGGGTCGCCACAGCTTCGGGGTGAACGTCACGCCTGTGATTATTGCGCGGTGCTGTTTTGCAGCGCCTGCGGCGCTGCGTGTTCGCGGCCCCTTGATGGCTCGCGAACGGGAATCCTCGGTCTCGCCGCGCTCGGAAACGGGAGTGGGGCCCATGTGGTTGGCGGTGAGTGGCAATTAGCGGCTCTTTCGGCAGCACTTCGGGCGTCGGGGTGCTCGCGGCTGTGCTCCGCTCCATTGCGGGGCCTGCGGTTCTCCATATTTGCCGCACCTTCGACGGCCTCGATTTGACGGTGTAAAACGACGCGTTACCGTGCAGGTATGAGCGAGCGAGTGAAACCGGTTATCGACCGGAGCGCGGTAGACGAGTCCCGCTACGAGCAGCACGGGGGCTTTCCCAAGGTCGCCCGCGCGCAGGCCGGGCCGAACTTCGGCTCGTTCGTCGATGCGATGCGGACGCTGCAGGATCTCGCGGTGTCGGTGGACGCACCGGACGAGGTGTTAGGCGACGCGCTCGCCCAAGCCCGCGCACTCATCGGTCTGCTGGAGCCCTACCGCGCGCCGGAGTTGCAGGGCCCGGCGGGCCGCGTCGTCGAATTGCCCGGGCGCGGCAGCCTGCTGCTGCTGCCGTGGCAGGTCGTCGAGGCAGGACCGGAGGGCATCCGGATGACAGGGGAATTCCGCCGCTTCCATCTGGGCGGCAACGGGGCTGCGCACGGCGGCGTGCTCCCGTTGCTGTTCGACGATCTGCTCGGCATGATCGTGCACTACGCGGGACGGCCGATCAGCCGCACCGCGTATCTGCACGTGAACTACCGGAAGATCACGCCGCTGGAAACGCCGCTCACTGTTCGCGGGCGCGTCGACCGCATCGAGGGTCGAAAAACTTTCATCACCGCCGAATTGCTCGATGAGCAGGGCGATCTGCTCGCGGACTGCGAAGGACTGATGGTGCAGTTGCTGCCCTGGCAGCCGTAGCCGGGAGAATGCCGGCGCAGGTGCGTATAGTTTCCCTCGCTCGTTCATCTACACCGATCCGGAGGAACCTGAAAGTGGTTGCAGCACTGTCTGAATCCCTGCTCGACGACGCCAAGCGCCCGGCCTTTCTCGCCGATGCCGTCGAGGTTCTTGATGCCGAGGTCTCGGACAAGGGTGGTGCGTCCGGCCTGGCTGTGAAGGGTGGCTACGCGGCGGTCAAGAAGATCAGCCCGTCGATCGTGCCTGATGCACTGGAGTCGTTGGCGCCCAAACTCGTCGCGCAGCTGGACCCGTTCTGGCAGGAATACACGGCGTCCGGCGCCGGCACGTTCGCCGATCTGCTCGTCGCGAAGTCCGACGAGGTCGCCGAGGCGTTGCTCGCGGTAACCGACGCGCGTGCCGATGCCTCGACCCGTCCCGCGCTGAAGAAGGTCTACTCCTCGATGCGTTCCTCGGCGAAGAAGAACGTCATCGAGGCGCTGCCCCGGGTCGGCGACCTGGTCCAGAAGCACGCCTGAGTTCTGTGTTCGATGTGTAGCGCCTTCGGCGCTGCGTGTTCCGGGCCCTTGATGGCTCGTGTCCGAGCGGCCGCTCGGACACGAGCCGGGCCGCGAACGTGGATTCAGGTACACCCATGTCGGCTATAGATTCACGATGGTGTGGGTGACGACACAGTGTGATTGAAAGCCTCCCGAAGGCGACTGCGGCCAGAGTGTCTGGGAGGCTGAAGGCGTGAATCCGTCAACAGCACAAGCGCAAGTCGTCGTCGACGAACTCGCGCGTGGGGGCGTACAGGATGTCGTCCTGTGCCCCGGCTCCCGGAACGCCCCGCTGGCTTTCGCCCTGCAGGCCGCCGACGCGGCCGGGCGGCTGCGGCTGCACATGCGGATCGATGAACGGACGGCGGGCTTCCTCGCCGTCGGGCTCGCCGTCGCGAGCCGCCTCCCGGTACCGGTGGTGATGACCTCGGGGACCGCGGTGGCCAACCTCGGGCCCGCCGTACTCGAGGCGAATTACGCCAGGGTCCCACTGGTGGTTCTCAGCGCCAATCGGCCCTACGAGATGCTCGGTTCCGGCGCCAACCAGACCGTCGAACAGTTCGGGTTGTTCGGCAGCCAGGTCCGCGCGGCTATCTCGCTCGGTCTCGCCGAGGAGGAGGTGGGCGACGCCGACTGCGGGCCTTACGGACACCAGAACAGCCAGTGGCGTTCGGCGGTCTGCCGAGTGCTCGCGGCGGCCCGAGGCACCCGCTCGGGCAACGCGGGCCCGGTGCACTTCGACATTCCGCTGCGTGAGCCGCTGGTCCCCGATCTCGCGCCGAACGAGTGCGCTCCTGCGGGTCGCGCGGGCGGACGTGCCTGGACCGAGAGCCAGTACGCGACGCTGGAGGTGCCGCTGGAGCTCGACCTCACCCCCGACACCGTCGTGATCTCCGGCCATGGCGCCGGACTGCGGCCGGAACTAGCGGATCTGCCGACCGTTGCCGAGCCCACCGCTCCCCTGCACGGCCCCGCGCTGCACCCGCTCGCGCTGCCGTTGCTGAAGCCGCGGCAGGCGATCATCACCGGTCGCCCCACCCTGCACCGCCAGGTCTCGAAGGTGCTCGCCGATCCTGCCGTCATGGTGTACGCGCTCACGACCGGCCCGCGCTGGCCCGATGTGTCCGGCAACGTGCTCGGCACCGGGACGCGTGCGGTCATCAGCGGCACACCCAGCGCGCGGTGGCTGGAACACTGCCGCGAACTGGACGCGAAGGCCGACTCGGTGGTGCGCTCCGAACTCGCGCGGCACCCGAAGCCGACTGGGCTGCACGTCGCCGCGGTCGTGATGGACGCGCTGCGCGACGGCGACCAATTACTGCTCGGCGCCTCGAATCCGGTGCGTGACGCCGCGCTGGTCTCGCATCCGCGGCGGGGCGTCAAGGTGCTGTCCAATCGCGGCGTCGCGGGTATCGACGGCACGGTGTCCACCGCGGTCGGGGCTGCCATGCACCATGCGGGCCGGACCATCGCGCTGATCGGCGATCTCACCTTCCTGCACGACGCGTCCGGCCTCCTCCTCGGGCCTGGCGAGCCGCGCCCGAGCGAACTGACCATCGTGGTCGCCAATGACGACGGTGGGGGCATCTTCGAGCTGCTCGAGCAGGGCGACCCGCAGTACGCCGGCGTCTTCGAGCGGGTTTTCGGCACCCCGCACGGGATGGATCTTGCCGCGCTGTGCGCCGCGTACCGCATCCCGCACCGTCAAGTCGATCCCGAGCAGCTGGCCGTCGAGTTGGCCGGGGAGGCGCACGGCATGCGGGTGCTGGAGGTGGCGACCGAGCGGTCCAGCCTGCGCGAGCTGCATGCCGCGGTACGAGCGAAGATCCTCTCCTGACCGGGATCAGTAGCCGAGGTCGTCGTCGAGATCGTCATCCAGCGGGACCGGGATCGCCTGTTCGGCCACGTCCGCCGGGTCGGCGCTCCACTCGTCGCGCTCGATGACCGCGCGCTCGACGCTGTCGTCCGGTTCGGGTGTGTCGTCGGGGTACACCGGCTGGTCCGGGTACGCCGGAATGGACTGCTCGGCGAGATCGGCCTCCGGGACCGCGTCCGTGCTGCGATCGATCATCGTGCGCTCCTCTCCGCGTAAGTCTTTCGATCGGGCATACCCGCTGTGGCACGCCGCAATCGAGTGGGACCACCGAACTCGTCAGCTTCGAGAATGCCCGTGGAGCGGCTCGGTCGCAACCATCTGGTTACTCGCTCTCCGGCGGCGCCGTTCCGTTCACTGGGTGCTCCACCAGCGCCAGCGTACGTCCGGCCATGAATCGGGCGGTCCGCACCGGCGTGCCGGTTCCAATTATCCGCTTTTCCAGGGCGTTTCGCCGTTACGACTTGGCCGCGGCAGGGCCCGCCCGTGCGACGGAGACCGCGGTGCCTGGCGATTGGCGCACCCGCATCCCGGCTCAGCTCGAGGCCCTTGTCGCGGCGTGGCGCGAGTCGAAGGTTCGGGACGGCGTGACGGATGTTCTCGTCACAAATGTGCCCGCTGTGACGGCGCGCGTCGTGGCTTCGGCGGCCATGGTCGCCGCAGTGTCGTCGATGGGGTCACCGCTGGCGAGTAGGCGGTAGTAGAGCGGGCCGGACACCGCGGACAGCACCGCACGCGGGTCGGTGCCCTCGGGCGCCTCGCCGCGGACAACGGCCGCCTCGACACAGGCCGACCACTCGGTGAGCCGCACGTCGTAGAAGCGGCGCAAGGCGGTGGCGGCGGACTCATCGCAGGTGGCGGCGGCGATGACCGCCTGGAAGAGCTTGCCCTGGCGTGGGTCGGCCAGCGTCTTCGCGACCAGGCGGGCGTTGGCGGTGAGATCGCCGAGCAGCGAACCGGTATCGGCGTGCGGCACGGACTGCTCGGCCATGTCGACCAGCAGGTCGGTGACCAATCCGGTCGGCGTGCGCCAGCGGCGGTAGACGGTGGTTTTGCCGACTCCGGCCCGCACTGCGACCTCGGCGAGGTCCAAGTGGGCGAAGCCCCGGTCGGCGAGCAGGTCGCCGGCGACGCGCAGCACTGCCTCGCGGACCCGGGCGGTCCGTCCTCCAGGGCGGACTGAACCGGGTGCGGCTTCGCTTTGCTTCATAACGGAACTCCAGTTTCATTTACTGTGAGGTCGGTGTACTGTTCGAGTCGATAACGGAACTATAGGTCCTTTAGGAGGGCTGTCTCATGAACCTTCGGACGGTAGACGCTCAGATGGAGTACCGGCGCCTCGGCGCGTCGGGTCTGCTCGTCCCGGCCCTGAGCTTCGGCGCCGGCACCTTCGGTGGGCGCGGCGAGTTGTTCAGCGCCTGGGGCGACACCGATGCCGAGCAAGCGCGGCGCCTGGTCGATATCAGCCTCGAGGCGGGCGTCACCATGTTCGACACGGCCGACGTCTACTCCGACGGCGATTCCGAAGAGGTGCTCGGCGCCGCCGTCAAGGGCCGACGCGATCAGGTGCTGCTGTCGACCAAGGCCACGCTGCCGACCGGACCGGGCCCGCTGGACGCCGGTTCCGGCCGGGCGAGGCTGATCGGCGCGGTGGAGGCCTCGCTGCGCAGGCTCGGCACCGACTACATCGACCTGTTCCAGCTGCACGCGTTCGACGCGGGCACCCCGGTGGAGGAAGTCGTTGCCGCCCTGGACGATCTGGTGCGCTCGGGCAAGATCCGCTACGTCGGCGCCTCCAACTTCGCGGGCTGGCAGTTGATGAAATCCCTTGCCGCCGCCGACCGGAGCGGGTTGACCAGGTACGTCGCGCACCAGGTCTACTACTCGCTGGTCGGACGCGACTACGAGTGGGAGCTCATGCCGCTCGGGCAGGATCAGGGCGTAGGCGCGGTCGTGTGGAGTCCGCTCGGGTGGGGCAGGCTCACCGGCAAAATCCGCCGCGGGCAACCGCTTCCGGAAGGAAGCCGGTTGCACCAGACGGCCGCGGCCGGTCCGCCCGTGGATGACGAAAAGCTCTACGACGTGGTCGATGTTCTCGACGAGCTCGCCGCCGAAACAGGCAAGACCGTTCCGCAGATCGCCCTCAACTGGCTGTTGCGCCGACCCACCGTCTCGACCGTCATCGTCGGTGCCCGCAACGAGGAACAGCTGCGCCAGAACCTCGGCGCCGTCGGCTGGGAACTCGACGCCGACCAGATCGCCCGCCTCGACAACGCCGGCGCCACCACTCCGCCCTACCCCTACTACCCGTACTACCGTCTCCCCGCCTTCACCCGCCTGAACCCACCCGCGGTGTAGGCCTCCTGGTTCGTCTGCGCGCAGAACTCAGTAGACGTCGCGAACGTAACGCTTTTCGGCGACCAGCTGCTTCCTGAAGGCGAGAGCGCTGTCCTCGTCGAGTTTGCCGTGAATGCGGGCGATCCTCAGCAGGGCTTCGTCGACGTCCTCGGCCATGCGGCCGGCGTCGCCGCAGACGTAGAAGTGGGCGCCGTCGCACAGCCAGGACCACAGTTCGGCGCCGTGCTCGATCATGCGGTGTTGCACATAGATCCGCTCTCGCTGGTCGCGGGAGAAGGCGAGGTCGAGCCGGGTCAGGAAGCCGGAGCGGAACATGTCCTCCAGCTCGGCGCGGTAATAGAAGTTCTGTGCCGCGTGCTGATCGCCGAAGAACAGCCAGTTGCGCCCGGTGCAGCCCAGCGCCCTGCGCTCCTGGAGGAAGCCGCGGAACGGTGCGATGCCGGTGCCCGGCCCCACCATGATCATCGGTGCTGTCGGGTCGGTGGGCGGGCGGAAGTGCGGTGCCCGCTTCAGGAAGATCGGCACGGCCGCGTCCGCGACTTCGGCGCCTGCCCGATCGGCGAGGAACGTTGAGCACACCCCGCCTCGCCGGGCCGCTGAACCGGTGGCCGCCGGATCTCCGTAGCGCACAATGCCGACAGTCAGCTGCACCTCGTCCGGGCTGACCAGTGGGCTCGACGAGATCGAATACTGGCGCGGTTGCAGCTTCTTCAGCGTGCCGAGCCACTCCACCAGGTCCGCGCGCACCGGGAAATCACGCAGCACATCCACGGCCTGGCGGTCCCACAGGTAGTTTTCCAGCTCGTTCCGATTGTCCCTGCGCAGCAGTTTGGCGAGCTGGTTGCTGTGGTTGCGGTCGGCGAGGAACCCGAGCAGATCCTGGCTCACCTTGGTGATGTCGTAGTGCGTGCGCAGCGCCGCGGCGAGCGGCAGCTCGCGGTCGTCGACGTCGATGACGCGGCTGCCGTCCAGCCCGGTGGCCGCGAGCCATTCGGTGACGAGCGACGAACAATTCACCGGCCAGACACCGAGTGAATCGCCCACCTCGTAGCCGGCGTCGAGCCCGTTCACATCGAACCCGAACTGTCGCACTTCTTTCGGTGAACGGCCTCCGGACAGCAGGTGATTGCGCACCAGCGGCGCGCGCAATGGAGCAGCGCGGGTGAACGGCGTGGGCTTGGTGCGGGTGCGGTCGAGTGCCGGGGCGGCGATCGGCAACTCCATGGTGGCAACTCCGCCTGCGCGGCTCGTCGGGCGCCCGGTCCGCGCCGGCGGATCGGTGGGGCAGCTGGGTGGACCGTCGCCGAACGTGGCGAGCACGTCATCGAGCCAGCTCGCCGCCGCGTCCTCGTAGTCGGGTTCGCTGTCGACGCGCACAAGCAGCCGCGTCGCACCGAGTTCGGCGAACTTCTCGTCCAGTTTGCGGCCGTACCCGCAGAAGTCGCGGTAGGAGGAGTCGCCTAGGGCGAACACCGCATACCGCACGTCTGTCAGCCGAATCGCGCTCTCGGCCAGCCGGTCCCAGAAATAGGTGCCGTTGTCCGGCGGACCGCCGTCGCCGAAGGTGCTGCTGATCACCAGCACGTCGCCGCTCACCGCGCTCGGCTCGCAAGAATCCAGGTCGAGCAGCCTGGGTCGGAAACCATCCTCGGCCAGGCGCGCCGCGGCACGCGCGGCGAATTCTTCCGCGGTGCCGGTCTGTGACGCCCACAGCACGGTGATCGCGCCGCCGTCCGGGTCGCTCGTCTGGGGCGCCGAGTTTGCCGAGCCGCGCGAGTACATTCCGGCCAGCAACCCGTCGATCCAGAGCCTGCTGTGCGCCGACATCGGAGCCGACTCCGGAAGGACCGGCTGACCGGTTACCGGAATTGTTTGCAGCGCAGCCAAATACCCGCTCATGTAGATGTGTTCTGTCTCGCTGAGCGTGGGCGGGGTCGCACTGTCGAGGCCGAGCACGGCCGCCAGCGGGTGCGCCGATGGTGCCCCGGGAAACGCGGCCGGAGCCTCCGGCACGGCCGCGACCCGACGCAAGGCCACCGCACACACCTTGAACTCAGGCTGTAGCGACACCGGGTCGACCGCGTCGTTGGTGACCGCGTTGATGGTCAGGTATTCACCCTGCTCGTCGTTCCAATGGAACGGAACGAAGCAGTCACCCTGGCGAACCCGGTCGCTGACCTGCACCGGCAGGACGGCTCTCCCGCGGCGTGAGGCGATCTCGAGCTGGTCTCCCGCGCGCAGACCGAGTCGCTCGGCATCGGCGGGGTGCACCTCGACGAACGGCGTGCCGTTCAGCTTGGTCAGCTTGTCGATCTTGCCGGTCTTGGTCATCGTGTGCCACTGGTGTTGCACTCGGCCGGTGTTGAGCAGGAAAGGGTAGTCGTCGTCCGGCATCTCCTCCGGCAACATGTGCGGGCGTGGCCAGAACACGGCTCGGCGGCTGGGCGTGGCGAAGGCAAGCCGGGGCCGATGCCCGTTCTCGTCGACGAAAAGATCTTGGCTGACACCGTCGTTCAGGTATCGGATCGGGTTTCGTCTGTGTTCGGGCTCCGCGCAGGGCCACTGCATCGGCCCTTCGCGCAGCGCCTCGTAGCTCATACCGCGCAGGTCGTAGCCGGTGGACGGGTTGGCGAACCGGCTGATCTCCGCGAAAACATCCGCGCTGGAGGGGAAGTCGAAGCCGGGGAACCCCATGGCGGTGGCGATGTCGGCGATGAGCCGCCAATCGGGCCGGGCGTCGCCGGTCGGTGGGACCGACTGCCGCAGCAGGGTGAGGCTGCGTTCCGAATTCACCATCACGGAATCGGCTTCCGCCCACAGTGTGGCGGGCAGCAGCAGGTCGGCGTAGGCGTTGGTCGCGGTCTCGGTGTAGGCGTCCTGGGCGATCACCAGTTCGGCGGCTTCCAGTCCCGCGATCACCGTCTTCCGATTCGACACGGTGGCGACGGGGTTGGTGCAGATTATCCACGCCGCCCGGATCTTCCCCTCGGCCAGCCCGCGGAACATCTCGATCGTGCCAGGCCCGGCCTCGGTGCGCAGCGTGCCGGGTTCCAGACTCCACGCGGTTTCTACGAACGTGCGGTCGGCGGGAGAGAGCAGGCTGCGCTGGCCGGGCAGCCCCGGCCCCATGTAGCCTATCTCGCGTCCGCCCATGGCGTTCGGCTGCCCGGTGAGCGAGAACGGACCGCTGCCCGGACGGCAGATGGCGCCGGTGGCCAGGTGGAGGTTGCACAACGCGTTGGTGTTCCAGGTGCCGTGCGTCGACTGGTTGAGTCCCATCGTCCACAGCGACATCCATTCGCCCGCCTCGCCGATCCACCGGGCGGCGGTACGGATGTCGGCTTCGGCTAGTCCGGTGATCTCGGCGACCCGCTGCGGCGGGTAGTCGGCGAGGAATTCGGGCATCGCGTCCCAGCCTTCGGTCTGGGCGGCGATGAATTCCACATCGATGTCGCCGTTGTCGACCAGCAGATGCAGCAATCCGTTCAGCAGCGCGAGATCCGTGCCCGGCGCGATCTGCAGGAAGAGGTCGGCCCGCGCGGCGGTATCGGTGCGGCGTGGGTCGACCACGATCAGCTTCGCACCCGCTTCTAGTCGCTCGGCCATGCGCAGGAAAAGGATCGGATGACAGTCGGCCATGTTGGCGCCGATCACGAAGAACAGGTCGGCGTGCTCGAAGTCGTCATAGGAGCCGGGCGGCCCGTCCGCGCCGAGCGACTGCTTGTAACCGGTCCCTGCGCTGGCCATGCACAGCCGCGAGTTCGCCTCGATGTGCACAGTGCGCAGGTAGCCCTTGGCGAGTTTGGTGGCGAGGTACTGCGCCTCGAGCGACATCTGCCCCGAGACGTACAGTGCGATGGCGTCCGGACCGTGCTCGTCCAGGATGGCCCGCAGCCGAGTCGCCGCCTCGTGCACGGCCTCGTCGACCGGAAACGGCACCGGGACTTGGCCGCGTTCGGAACGTCGGTAGGCGGTCTCCATGCGTCCGGTGGTGCGCATCAACTCGGCGTGCGTCGCCCCCTTGGTGCACAGCCTTCCCGCGTTGGCCGGGTGCATTTTGTCCCCGCTGACCTTGGCGATCACCGGATGACCCGCGTCGCCGGGCGCGGTCTGCACCGTGATCCCGCAGCCGACGCCGCAGTACGAGCACGCCGTTCGGGCGGTGCCGCCGCTGCGGCTCGTCTCTGCGTCAGACATGTCTCCGATCATGCTGACCGTCGATTGCGCCGGATTTACCCCGCGTTATCGGCAGGTGACATTCCTCCTCACCGTGAAACAACCTGCTGGTGAGGTGTGATCGGAGTCTGGCGGATCAGCCGAGTTTGTACGCCCGATGCAGGGCAACGACGCCGCCGGTGAGGTTACGCCATTTCACCGACGACCAGCCGTTGGCGGCGATCCGCATCGCGAGCTGGCGCTGATTCGGCCACGCCCGGATGGATTCGGCGAGGTAGACGTACGCGTCGGGATTGCTGCTGACGGCGCGCGCCACCTTGGGCAGCGTCTTCATCAGGTATTCCATGTAGGCCGTGCGGAACATCGGGGCGACCGGTGTGGAGAACTCGCACACCACCAGTCTGCCGCCTGGCTTGGTCACCCGGAGCATCTCACGCAGCGCGAGATCGCTGTCGACGATGTTGCGGAGCCCGAACGAGATGGTCACCGCGTCGAACGAATCGTCGGCGAACGGCAGCGCCATCGCGTCGGCCGCCACCATCGGCACCCGGCGGAACCGGCCAGCTGCGAGCATGCCCTGTGAGAAGTCGGCGGCGAGGCACCACGCGCCGGATTTCCGCAGCTCCAGAGTGGACACACCGGTCCCGGCCGCGAGGTCGAGCAGCCGCTCGCCCGGCCGTGGCGCGAGTGCCCTCCGGGTCGCCCAGCGCCAGTAGCGATCCTGACCCCCGGAGATCACCGTGTTGGTCAGGTCGTATCGCCGCGCGACACCGTCGAACATCGACGCGACCTCGTGCGGCTGCTTGTCGAGCGAGGCCCGATTCGATTGCGTTTTCGCCACGCCCATGACATTAACTTGCCCTCTGAGACGCACCCAGCCTGGCACGACGAGTGATCAATCACGTCGCGCGCGCCGCGGTGGCAAGCAGGGTTCAGGCCGTATGCGGCAACCGAATTCGCGTTCCGGCCACATCGGCGTAGTGCCCTATCAGCTCCGTGCAGACGGCGGGCCAGGTGCGAGGCAGCACCGACTTCCTGCCGGCCTTGGCGAACCTGCTGCGCAGCGCGGGATCGCGCAGCGCCGCGACGGCGCTCGGTAACAGCTCGCGAAACCGGTCCACCGGGAGGAGGTAGCCGTTGCGGCAGTGCGCGATCAGATCACGCGGACCGCCCGCGTCGGGGCCGATCACCGGGACGCCCGAGGCCAGCGCCTCTTGCACGCCCTGGCAGAACGTCTCGTGCTCGCCGGCGTGCACCATCACGTCCAGGCTCGCGTATGCCCGCGCCAGGTCGTCGCCGCCGAGCTCCCCGGTGAACACGGCGCTCGGCATCATGCGGGCCAGCCGTCGCCGCTCCGGCCCGTCGCCGACGATCACCAGCTGGATGTCGGGATCGGCTCCGAGCACTGAAAGCCGTTCGATGTGCTTCTCGGGCGCGAGCCGCCCCACGAAGCCGACCAGCAGCTTTTCCCGCCCACGGTGCCAGGTGTCGCGTAACCGCTCGGACCGGGCCGTTGGCGTGAAGCGGGCGATATCCACCCCGCGGCCCCACCGGTGCACGCGCGGGATACCATGCCCGGCCAGGTCCTCGGCGGCGGTCCTGGAGGGGGCGAGAGTGCGTGTGGCGCTCTCGTGGATGCGTCGCGTCCAGCCCCACGCCGCCCGGCTCGCCATTCCCAGGCCATAGCTCTTGGCGAACCCGGCGACATCGGTCTGATACACCGCGACCGTCGGTAGGTCCAAGCGCAGCGCCGCGGCGAGACCCCCGGCGCCGAGCAGGAACGGTGAGGCCAGGTGCACCACATCGGCGTCGAAGTCGGCGATGGCCGAGACGATGCCCGGCTGCGGCAGCCCGACCGGTAGGGAACTGACCTTGGGCACCATCAACGCGGGCACCCGGTACACCGGAAAGCGCTCATGCGTGCGCGGGGCGGGCGGGAGGCCGCGCGGGGTGTCCGGCGCGATGACCATCGCGTCGTGGCCGTGCCGGTCCAGGTGCTCGAGCACCCGCAGCACGGAATTGACGACGCCGTTCATATTCGGCAGAAACGACTCCGCGACGATCGCTACACGCACTCTCCCAGCCTGACCGCCACATCGCACCGCGCCGCCACATCAGTGTGAAGGGCACGGAAAGTTCCGGCGAACTCCTCGGAGCGTCAGCCCACCGACGCGGGTCTGCGTCGGCCCGCGCGGATGACCAGCCACAGTGCGGGGAGCACGAGCAACCAGACCGCGACGAGGACCGAAAGGGCCGGTGGTATGGCGACACGCACGTCGCGGCCTTCCACGCGCACCAGGTCGGGGTCGCTGCGGCTGTACTCCACGCGGATACGCTCCCCCGCGGTCAGGTTGGTCGGATACAGGACGCCGACCTTCGGATTGTGCGTCTCGCCGTCCGGAGTGACGTACATGACCGCCGACCGCAGCCGCCCCGCCGAGAGCACCTCGGCAGTGGTGCTGCCCTTGTCGGAGCTGATCAGATAGTCGTTGCGCCACGCGGCGAGCACCAGCAGCGCGACGAGCACGCTGACCACC
Source organism: Nocardia sp. NBC_00881 (assembly GCF_045207455.1). Taxonomy (NCBI): domain Bacteria; kingdom Bacillati; phylum Actinomycetota; class Actinomycetes; order Mycobacteriales; family Nocardiaceae; genus Nocardia; species Nocardia sp. NBC_00881. The sequence goes on along the minus strand of NZ_CP108798.1, from coordinate 5,007,804 downwards.
GTCGCGGCGGTCAGTACCCCGATCCTGGCCCGCCGCAGGCGGATCGACCGGCCTGCGGACTGGCTGGTTTCCGACACCGCCACAGGCTACCGACCGGCTCGGCTACGGTGACGGCCATGTCCCGAAAATTCAGCTTCACCGTGTCTTACACCGTCCCGGTCGAAGATCTCCACCGGGCACTCACCACCGACGACGTCTGGCGGGCGCGCTTCGCCGAGTCCGAGACCGCGACCATCGACCTGTCGCATCCCGCCGGCGCGGGAACCATCCGCATCCACATGACCGAAAAGGCCCCAGGTGAGAAAATTCCCGGCCTTGTACGCAGAGTGCTCAAGAGCGAGCTGACCTTCTTCCGCACCGACAACTGGCGCGCACTCGATGGCGATGTGGCCAAGGGCACCTTCGAGGCCAGCAGCGGCGGGATCGATACCGAGATGTCCGGTACGTACGAACTGCATTCCACCGCAGAGGGTTCCGAGATCGAGGTGGCCGGCACCGTGCGGGTCAAGGTGCCCGTGGTCGGCAGAGCCATCGAGCCGCTCGCCGAGCAACTGCAGCACCGGGCCCTCGACGGCGAGCGCAGATTCATCGAAGAGTGGTTCGCGGCTCGGCAGAACGGCTGAGCGTCTCGGGAACTTCGCTTGTCGCCCCAGCACGAGTCAGGCTCTGTTTTCTGGGCGCGTGCCGGGGCGGGGCGTATGGGCGCAAGTTATGCGAAGTCGTCCGGGGAGTACTCCTTCCTCTCCACCAGCACCAGCCAGTTTCCCGAGTTGTCCCGGATGACCGCTTCCGTCCCGTATGGCCGCTCGGCGGGCGGCTGGATGAACTCCACACCCTTGGCGGTGAGCTCCTCGAAGGTCTTCTGGCAGTTCTCGGTCCGCAGGCCGAGGGAGCCGTGCGTGCCGTTGGCCAGCGCGCGCCGGACCGCCTCGGCGTAGTTCTCCTCCAGCGGCGGGCCCGGGATCATCAGCGTGATCTCCAACTCCGGATGCGCGGGATGCGCGACGGTGACCCAGCGGAAGCCGTTGTCGCCCATCGTGACATCGGCGGTCTCGACGAATCCCAGTTTGTCGAGGTACCACTGCTTGGCTTCGTCCTGATCCGTGACGTACACCGTGACCAAGGACACATTCGTAATCGTCGTCATGCGACCAGGCTATGGCGGGCGTCCGGCCCGGCGCTTCTCCGAAATTGCGGTGTCGTCCTTCAGGTGGGCGGCTTGCGATCCGACAGGCCGTGCATGAAGACGAAACAGCCTGGAATACGCGGGGCGCCGTCGGCGAACTTCGCCTGATACTTCGAGGGTGTGACCCCGACCAGTTGGCGAAACTTGCTGCTGAACGAGCCAAGGCTGCTGTAGCCGACCAACATGCAGACCTCGGTGACGGTGAGGTTCGTCGCGCGGAGCAGATCCTGTGCGCGCTCGATGCGTCGCTCGGCCAGATACGCGGCCGGGGTCAGGCCGTACACCGCGGCGAAAGCGCGCAGGAAGTGATATTTGGACACCCCTGCGGCCGCCGCCAACCCGTCCAGGTTCAGCGGATCCGCGTAGTGACGGTCCGCGAGGTCTCGAGCTCGGCGCAGGTGCGGAAGCAGGTACAACGTCGGTAGTCCCCGCGCTGGTTGGGCGCCCATAGTGCCTACCCCTGTCCTATGCGAACGGTTGCAGTTCGTCGAAGCGCAGGGACGTCCTGCCCGCGGCGCGCCAGGCCCGCGCGGTCAGGTCCACGTCCTCGTCGGTCACCAGGTTGCCCATCACTCGAACAGCGGTGCGCTGCAAGTACTTCGAGCGCATCACCGGAGGCCCGCCCACCGGAACCATGCGGGGATGGGTCGCCAGCCCCGCGATCCGGCGCGCGACCGAGAAAGTGCGGCCGTAGCGAGTCCGCAGCAGCTGCGGCCAGATCGCCGTGAAGTCCGGCTCGTCCAGCAGCTCGGCCAGCATGTGACCGCCCTCCAGGCCGTAGTCGATCCCTTCACCGTTGAGCGGGTTCACACAGCCCGCGGCGTCGCCGACCAGCACCCAATTGCCCCCGGCGACGTGCGAGACCGCGCCGCCCATGGGCAACAGCGCCGAGGCCACCGCGCGCAACGAACCCTCGAACTGCCATTCCTCCCTGCGCAGCATCGTGTAGTGCGCCAGAAGCGGCTTGAGCGCGATATGCGAAGGCCGCTGCTGGGTTGCCAGCGACCCGACGCCGATATTGACTTCGCCGTTGCCGAGCGGGAAGACCCAGCCGTAGCCGGGGACCAGGTCGCCGGAGGCATCGCGCAACTCCAGATGCGAAGTGATCCACTGGTCGGCGCTGCGACCGGACTTGATGTAAGCACGGGCCGCGGTGCCGTAGGCATACTGCCGGTGCCAGGTGCGTCCGAGCAGGCGCCCGACCGGCGAGCGCACGCCGTCCGCGACTACCAGCGTCCGGCATGCGATTGTCCGGATGCCGTCGGCGGTGCGCACTGTCACCCCCGTGACCCGGTCGCCTTCGCGGGTGACATCGACCGCCTTGGTGCCGTCGAGCATCCGCGCACCGGATTTCACCGCGGTCTCCCGCAGCTTGTCATCGAGCTCGGTGCGCGGAACGGCACTTCCGTATGTCGGGAAGGACCCGCCCGGCCAAGTCAGGAGAGCCTCGCGTCCGAAGCCGGTCATACGGAGACCATGGTTGACGGTGTGTGCGCGCACCCAGTCGCCGAGGCCGAGATGTTCCAGTTCGGCGGTCGCGCGCGGGGTCAGGCCGTCACCGCAGGTCTTGTCCCGAGGAAAGACGGCGGAGTCGACCAGTAGCACGTCCCGGCCCGCCCGCGCGGCCCAGGCAGCCGAAGCCGATCCGGCCGGGCCCGCGCCGACGACCAGCACCTCCGCCTCGGTGGGCAACGCGTCTCGGTCGCCGCCTGCGGGAGTGACTTCCGGTGAACCCATGGGCTCAATACTCGCAGGGCAGTCTCCAGCACGTCGACGCGGTCACGGCGCGTCCGATCGATGACCACGGACGAAGGTGTGCGAAAGTGTCTGATCCCCCGCAGAGTGACGGTGTTCATGGGCCATCTGCCGGGGACACGCTAGGTTCTCTACCGTGGGGTCGGACGCATCGCTGGGAGAAGAAATGAGCACATCGGCCATGAGCGAGCGCAGCGAGCGAAAAATAGGCACAGCGCGCGGGGCGCACGACGGAAGCGACCGTCAGCGAGCTGAAGTCGAACTGAGCACTGTGGTGGCCGGGGTCGATCTCGTCGACATCGAGCTCGCCGCGACGGTGCGTGACGGCCTGGACCAGGTTGAGAAGCTCTTGGTCGACGAGCTGTCCGACGGCGAGGATTTCCTGCTGGAAGCCGCGCTGCATCTGACCAAGGCGGGCGGCAAGCGATTCCGGCCACTGTTCACCATCCTCACCGGGCAGCTCGGCCCACGCCCGAGCGATCCCGCGTTGATCACGGCGGGCACCGTCGTCGAACTGGTGCACCTCGCCACGCTGTACCACGACGACGTGATGGACGAGGCGCCGATGCGCCGCGGCGCATCGAGCGTGAACGCGCGCTGGGGCAACAGCATTGCCATCCTTGCGGGGGACTACCTGTTCGCGCACGCCTCTCGGCTCACATCGACACTCGGGCCCGACGCGGTGCGCATCATCGCCGAGACCTTCGCCGAACTGGTGACCGGTCAGATGCGCGAGACCATGGGCGCCCGCACATCCCAGGACCCGGTCGAGCACTACCTGCGTGTGGTGTGGGAGAAGACCGGTTCGCTGATCGCCGCCTCCGGGCGATTCGGCGGCACCTTCTCCGGGGCCGACGCCGAGCATGTCGAGCGGCTGGCCCGCCTCGGCGACGCCGTGGGCACCGCCTTCCAGATCTCCGATGACATCATCGACATCTCCTCGGCCTCCGAGCAGTCCGGCAAGACTCCCGGCACCGATCTCCGCGAGGGCGTGCACACCCTGCCGGTGCTGTACGCGCTGCGTGAAGAGGGAGCCGAAGGCGACCGCTTACGCAAGCTGCTCGCCCGCCCACTGGAGACCGACGACGAGGTCGAGGAGGCGCTCGAGCTGCTCGCCCACTCCCGCGGCATGGTGCTGGCCAAAGAAAGGCTGCAAAGTTTCGCCGACATCGCATACACCGAGCTGTCCGTGCTGCCAGGTGGCCCGGCCAACGACGCGCTCGAGCGGCTGGTCCGCTACACCATCGATCGCGTGGGCTGAATATTCGGCCGTGCGGGCGCGCTCGTGAGGTTCGCGCTGTGTGGGCTCGGAGGGGTGCGGTGATGCGTGGGTGGCCAGGTGAGATTTGCGCTTTGTGTTCTGGGAAGGTGCTGTGCCGGTAGGTGGCGTGGGAATCCGCAGTGTGGTTCGGAGCTGGGCCGTGGTGGCTCGGAGGTGTTTCGAGCCGCGAATGTGATGTGTGGTCGGAGTGGTGCAAGGTGTGGCCGCGCCGGAACTCAGTCCGGGGCTTCTGTCGTTGAGTTGCTGTAAGGGCAACTCGGTGAACGGGGGAGTTGGCAAGGGAGACTTATGCACGGGCACGGGTATGCGAACGGACTGAAGACCTTCGGGCTGATGGTCGGCCTGTCGGCGTTGATCGTGTTCGCGGGTGCACTGTTCCGCAGCCCGACGATCCTGGTCTTGGCGATCCTGCTGGCGGTAGGTATGAACGCGTACGCGTACTTCAACAGCGACAAGATCGCGTTGAAGGCGATGCATGCGCAGCCGGTCAGCGAGCTGGAGGCGCCGGTCATCTATCGGACAGTGCGCGAGCTGGCTACCGCCGCACGTCAGCCGATGCCGCGGCTGTACATCAGTCCGACCAACGCGCCCAACGCCTTCGCCACCGGTCGTAGTCCCCGGCATGCCGCGGTTTGCTGCACCAGCGGCATCCTGCAGATCCTCGATGAGCGAGAGTTGCGCGCCGTGCTCGGCCATGAGCTCTCGCACGTCTACAACCGCGACATTCTCATCTCCTCGATCGCCGGCGCGCTCGCGGCCGTCATCTCCGGCCTGGCCAACTTGGCCTTCTTCGCGTCCATGTTCGGCGGTAACCGCAATGGTGAAGCCCCGAACATCCTGGGGGTGCTGCTGATATCGCTGCTCGGCCCGATCGCCGCGACCCTGATCAAACTGGCCGTTTCCCGCTCGCGTGAGTACCAGGCCGACCAGTCCGGCGCCGAGCTCACGGGTGACCCGCTGGCCCTCGCCTCCGCTCTGCGCAAACTGGAGCGCGGCGTCCAAGCAGCTCCGCTGCCGCCCGAGCCACAGCTGACAGCGCAATCGCACCTGATGATCGCCAACCCCTTCCGCGCCGGCGAGCGGGCCGCGCGCTGGTTCTCCACGCACCCGCCCATGGCCGACCGCATCGCCCGCCTCGAGGAGATGGCGGGCGGTCCGCGCCGCTACTGAGACCCGCTCGTCATTCGTCCGCGGCGAGCTCTTCTTCGTAGGCGCGGAACGTCTCGACGAACAACTGCCGCTGCTCCGGCGTCAGCGGTTCCAGCACCGTCCGCCAGGCTCGTGCACTGCGGCCCAGCCACTTGTGCACTGATTTCTCGTGCGCGGGTGCGATGCCGACAATGGTGCGCCTGCGATCGTCAGGATCCGCGCCGCGCTCGAGCACGTCCTGTTTGCTCAGTTCGCCGACCATGAGGCTCACCGTCGTCGGCGCCACCTCCAGGCGTGCGGCGAGGTCGGTCACCGTGGTCGGACCGTCGAACACCAGGTTGGCCAGCAGCGACAGGTGCCGCGGTGCCAGCGAGAACGATTCCAGCTCCTTCGGGACGCCCAGCTTCTTCGCTCGTCCGACCACCCTCGGCATGAGAAGCAGCAGGGTGCGGATGCCCTCGTCGACACCAAGTCCCGTCCGCTCTTCGGTTGACATACCGCACACCTTTCAATAATCTTTGCTTGCAAAGATATTTTGCTTGCAAAGCAAAATTGCGCTCAATCATCAGGCTATAACCAGCCGTCGCAGCGTGCGCGCGGCACCACGAAGGGGCGTCGGACATGACCGATCCGGAGCAGATCAGGCCAGGCGAATTCAACCGGGCGATCATCGCGGAGTTCCGTGCGAACGGGGGGAAGGTCGGCGGGATGTTCGAAGGAGCGCCGCTCATGCTGCTCACCACAATCGGCGCCCGCACTGGTCGCCCGCACACCGTGCCCGTGGTCTACCGCCGCGACGCAGATCGCCTTCTGGTGTTCGGCTCCAACGCCGGCGCCGACACTCATCCGGCCTGGTTCTATAACCTGCGGGCGAATCCGGAGGTCGCCGTCGAGATCAGCGCGGAGCAGGGGATCGAGACCTACACCGCGAACGCCTCGATCCTGGAGGGTGTGGAACGTGATCGCGCCTATGCCGCGCAGGCGAGCGACGACGTTGCGTTCGACGCCTATCAGGCGGCGACCGACCGAGTCATCCCGGTGGTCGCGTTGCGTCCCCTCGCTCGCCCCGGACTGGGCAGGCGTCGCTTTTTGGTGAGCGCAGGCGCGACCGCGACGATCGCGGCGGGTATCGGGGGCGCGCTCGCGGTATCCGGCTCGCCCGAATCGGCCACCCGGCAGCGCGCCGTGGCGATCGGCGACCATCTGCGGCAGGTGCACGCGCAGCTGCGCCGCGATCTCGCTACCGTCCGAGCCGGTCTCGACAGACATTCGAACGCACCGGACGTCGTCGCGAAACCGACTCTGCCGCAGGAGCTGCGCACGCACTGCGCCGCGTTCTGTAGTGCGCTGCACGAGCACCACACCAGCGAGGACGGCGTTTTTCCCGCGCTGGTCCGCCTGCATCCCGAGCTGGCGCCCGTGGTGGACCGGCTGCAGCGCGAACATGGTGTCGTGGCCACAGCGCTGACGGAGCTACGCGAGCTGCTCGACACCGGAGAGTCTGGAGACGCGGCTCGGTTGCGCACCGAATTCGACCGCCTCGCAACAGAATTGGAAAACCACTTCAGCTACGAGGAAGACACGCTTGTCGAAACCCTGAACGCGGCGGACCCAGCCGCGTTACGACCCGATAGCGGTCAGCGGTAGTTGACGAACTGCAGCGCGATGCCGAAATCCTCGCTCTTCAACAGGGAGATGACGGCCTGCAAGTCATCGCGCTTCTTGCTGCTCACCCGCAGCTCCTCGCCCTGGATCTGCGCCTTCACGCCCTTCGGCCCCTCGTCGCGGATCTTCTTGGAGATCTTCTTCGCATGCTCTGCGTCAATGCCCTGCACCAGCGAACCGGTGATCCGGTACACCTTGCCGGACGCGGCGGGCTCGCCCGCGTCGAACGCCTTCAGCGAGATGTCGCGGCGGATCAGCTTCTCCTTGAAGACCTCCAGCGCGGCCTTGACGCGCTCCTCCGCCTCGGCGGTGAGCACGATCTTGTCCTCGCCGGACCATTCGATCGACGCGCCGGTTCCGCGGAAGTCGTAGCGGGTGTTGAGCTCCTTCTCCGCCTGATGCAGGGCGTTGTCGACCTCCTGCCGATCGACCTTGCTCACAACATCGAAAGACGAATCAGCCACACTGCGCTCCTGTCCTGACGGTCCGACGGGTCATTGCAACCGGAGGTTTCCGGCCATCGTCAGTTCTACCCGGAGACCCGAGGTTAGTCGCCCGGCATGGCCGATAGCCAGCCGGTTTGCATTAGGGGTGCGGGTTCGATGTATTCTGCTCAGCGCGCAGAACAAGCGTGAATGGCAGGTTGCCCGAGCGGCCAATGGGAGCAGACTGTAAATCTGTCGGTGAAAGCCTACGTAGGTTCGAATCCTACACCTGCCACTTCGTTCGCTAGGTGAGCCCTGTACGCACAAAGCGCGTACAGGGCTCACTTCGTCTGTTTTGTGGGGTGCAACCCCCACGCCCCGCCCGGTGGGGCTTTGCCCCCCGGACCCCCCTTCGAGTGGTTGCGTTGGTCACGCCGGTGTGGGTGTGGGTGTGGTTACGGCTCAGGTTGGTGTAGGTACCGGGCTTGCGTCGGTGTGTGTTACCCCCTCCGGCCTGTCGCTGTCGTGTTCGCTCGGCTGATGAATTTCTGTCTCGAATATGCTGGGTACGCGGCCGAAATCACCGCTTTGACCACGCGGTTTGGTGGTGCGACCGGTGAGTGTGTAACCTCGTTCAAGACTTCGCCGCGCTGAGGTCGGGCTTTTGGAGTTCGGTGCGGCAGCAGTCATGCCCCCTTAGCTCAGTCGGCAGAGCGTTTCCATGGTAAGGAAAAGGTCAACGGTTCGATTCCGTTAGGGGGCTCGCCGGATTGCCGGTGGTGACCGACTCGGCATCGCTCCTCTAGTTGCGGGAGTTGGGCGCGGCACCACGACAATGCGACGCCGTGGCGGTGTAGCTCAGTCGGTAGAGCAAACGACTCATAATCGTTGTGTCGCCGGTTCAAGTCCGGCCATCGCTACCACAACCGATTAAGCCCATCAGGTACCGGAAAGAAGGCATATCGTGGCCGCGAAGTCCACCGATGTCCGGCCAAAGATCACCTTGGCCTGCGAGCAGTGCAAACACCGCAACTACATCACCAAAAAGAACCGGCGTAACGACCCGGACCGGCTGGAGCTGAAGAAGTTCTGCCCGAACTGCGGCACGCACCGGGCGCACCGCGAATCCCGCTAGTCCTCCACGCGTGAACTACCGCGTGGTGTAAGGCCGGGAGTCACATCCCGGTTATCTCGGGCCGTGGCACCGCGAGGGCCGGACATAAGTCCGGCCCTGACGCATTTTCACGGTGTGGGTGCGGTGGTGAGCGCTCCGCAGACTCCGGGTGACGGGGTCAGATAGGTACAGTCCTCCCGTGACAATCAACACCGGTACATACGAAGCGGTCCAGACGGGCGAGGCATTCGATCCCGCGGCACACGCCGCGCAGATGGTCGGTCACCACTACCGCGTCGACGACTACTACGAGGTCGGCCGTGAGAAGGCGCGCGAATACGCGCGCGCTGTGCAGGACTACCACCCGGTGCACTGGGACGAGGACGTCGCGCAGGAGTACGGCTACGACAACCTGCTCGCGCCGCTCACCTTCATCTCTTTGGTCGGGATTCTGGCCCAACGGAAGCTGTTCGAAGAGGTCGTCACCGGTTACGACCTCAGCCAGATCATGCAGACCGACCAGATCCTCGAGTTTCACCGCCCCATCAAGGTCGGCGACCAGCTCACCTGCGACGTCCACTTGCACTCGTTCCGGCAGGCCTTCGGCGGCGACATCATCGTCACCAAGAACATCGTCACCGCGCAGAACGACGAGCTGGTGCTCACCACCTACACCACACTCGTCGGCCGCAGCGGTGCCGACATCGACCCCAACCTCAACGCCGCCGTCCGCAACGTCCTCATGCACGGCATCGGCGAAGAGGCGCCGGGCCACCACCCACGCAGCACTCCGCCTTTCGCCGCGCCGCCCGCGCCGGCCCCGGTGGTCCCCGCGGTGGTGCCCACCAGGCACGCGATTCGGTTCGAGGATGTCTTGGTCGGCGACGAATTGCCCCCGCGCACGGTCCGGCTCACCCGCGGCGATCTGGTGAACTACGCGGGCGTCTCGGGTGATGCCAACCCGATCCACTGGAGCGACGAGGTCGTAAAGCTGGTCGGCCTGGACAACGTGGTCGCACACGGCATGCTCACCATGGGCCTCGGCGGCGGTTTCATCACCTCGTGGCTCGGTGATCCCGGCGCGGTCAAGGAATACAACGTGCGCTTCACCAGCCCGGTCTACGTGGGTACCGAGGAGGCCGCCGAGGTCGAGTACACGGGTAAGGTGAAGTCGGTCGATCCGGAGACCAAGACCGCGGTCGTCGCGATCGTTGCGAAGTCGGCGGGAAAGAAGATCTTCGGCCGCGCGACCGCGACCGTGCAGCTGGCCTGACCTGGTCCGGCGACCCTGATTGGCTAATGTTGCGCACGGTGACGTAGACTCAGGTTTCTGGGGTCACCAGCCGCTGCGCGCTGCTCTGTAGGGCTGGTTCCAGGCGGTCTGTGAGGATCGCCGACGGGGCCGGCAACTGCCGGAGTGGCGCGCGTGTTGTGTGACACCAGTGCACAACTGAATATCGAACAGAGGTTGGGACAGCCGACACCGTCCAACCGAAGGGGCGTAGCTCAACTGGCAGAGCAGCGGTCTCCAAAACCGCAGGTTGCAGGTTCAAGTCCTGTCGCCCCTGCCCTGGATGCCAGCGACGAGAGAGGATCGACGTGAGTGAGCGTAGCGAGCGAGCCATTGGCACAGCGCGCATCACGCACGCCGACGACGAGCGCAGCGAGGAGAAGGCGTGAGCGACGAGCGGGACACTCGCCACGGCGCGCATACGGCCGACGATGGCGATGACACCGCCGCAGCGACTCGACCGAGCGGCAAGCGGTCCGCCCGGCGGACCCGCAGTGCCTCGCCCTCGCAGATCGACAATGGCGGGGTCGCCACACTCGACCGGCCGTCGCGGAAGGCAGCCAAGACAACCGATCGGGCCGAACGCAAGAAGTCGGGTAATCCGTTCAAGCGTTTGATCAGGTTTCTGCGTGAGGTCATCGCGGAACTGCGCAAGGTGATCTGGCCCAACCGGAAGCAGATGGTCACCTATACGAGCGTTGTTCTGGTGTTCGTGATTTTTATGGTCGCGTTCATCAGCGGGTTGGATCTGGCGTTCATCAAAGGTGTCAACTGGCTGTTCGGCTAGCTGAACCACGCCGACGCCGGTAGCCGATCCCGGGGCGGACACGGGCGGAAGCATTTCGCCGCGCGCCCGGCCCGGCACGCAGAGGATGTACGTGACGACACAGGAAGCGAGTGCCCCAGTGAGCACCCCGGAGAACGACACACACAACGAGTTCCCGGTCGACGACGCGGTGGCCGAGCCCACCGACTCCGTCGAGGAGTTCGCGACCGAGGAGACCGTGGTCGAGGAATCGGAGCCCGCTGAATCCGCCCCCGCCGCTCCTGTCGATGCCGAGCCCGCCGACCCTGTCGCCGAGATGAAGGCCGCGCTGCGGCGTGCCCCCGGCGACTGGTATGTCATCCACTCGTACGCGGGCTATGAGAACAAGGTGAAGGCCAACCTCGAGACCCGTGTGCAGAACCTGGACCTCGAGGACTACATCTTCCAGGTCGAGGTGCCGACCGAAGAAGTCACCGAGATCAAGAACGGTCAGCGCAAGCACGTCAATCGCAAGGTCCTCCCCGGCTACATCCTGGTCCGGATGGAGCTCAACGACGAGTCGTGGGGCGCGGTGCGCAACACCCCTGGTGTCACCGGATTCGTGGGCGCCACCTCCCGTCCGTCGCCGCTTTCCATCGACGACGTGGTGAAGTTCCTGGTCCCAGCCGCGCAGCAGCAGAAGAAGCCCGCCGCCGCGGCAAGCGCTGACGCCACCGGCGGCGACATCGCGCCGAAGCCGGTCATCGAGGTCGACTTCGAGGTCGGCGAGTCGGTGACCGTGATGGACGGCCCATTCGCGACGCTGCCCGCCAGCATCTCCGAGGTCAATGCCGAACAGCAGAAGCTCAAGGTGCTCGTGTCGATCTTCGGTCGCGAGACCCCGGTCGAGCTGGCGTTCACCCAGGTCGCGAAGATCTAGACCAGTTCCGACAGCGGCGGGGTGAATCTGCCCGGTCGAAGATCCAACACCACGACTTGCAAAGAGCAAGGACAACAAACACCTAGGAAAGAAAGATGCCCCCCAAGAAGAAGAAGCTCGCCGGGATCATCAAGCTTCAGATCCAGGCCGGCCAGGCGAACCCGGCCCCTCCGGTCGGGCCCGCGCTCGGTCAGCACGGCGTCAACATCATGGAGTTCTGCAAGGCGTACAACGCCGCGACCGAGTCGCAGCGTGGCAACGTCATCCCGGTCGAGATCTCGGTGTACGAGGACCGGTCCTTCGACTTCAAGCTGAAGACTCCGCCTGCCGCCAAGCTGCTGCTCAAGGCCGCGGGTGTGCAGAAGGGCTCGGCGGAACCGCACCGTCTCAAGGTGGCCAAGGTGACCATGGACCAGGTCCGCGAGATCGCCAAGACCAAGCAGGAAGATCTGAACGCCAACGACGTCGAGCAGGCGGCCAAGATCATCGCGGGCACCGCGCGTTCGATGGGCATCACCGTCGAAGGCTGAGTTCGGCGTCATAGCGGATTCGATCTGGGATCCCGGCTGCTCATCGGGAGTCGAGATAGCACACGTGGGAGGGCCGGCCAGGCCCGACAACCACATCTGAACACCGACAAGGACACAGACAAAATGGCAAAACGAAGCAAGGCGTATCTCGCCGCGGCCGAGAAGGTCGATCGCGACAAGCTGTACTCCCCGCTCGCCGCGACGCGGCTGGCCAAGGAGACCGCCACCACCAAGACCGACGCGACCGTCGAGGTCGCCGTGCGTCTCGGTGTGGATCCCCGCAAGGCCGACCAGATGGTCCGTGGCACCGTCAACCTCCCGCACGGCACCGGTAAGACCGCCCGCGTCATCGTGTTCGCAGCGGGAGAGAAGGCCGCCGAGGCCGAGGCCGCCGGTGCGGACGCTGTCGGCGCCGAGGACCTGATCGAGCGGATCCAGGGCGGCTGGTTGGACTTCGACGCCGCGATCGCCACCCCGGACCAGATGGCCAAGGTCGGCCGCATCGCGCGTGTCCTCGGCCCGCGCGGTCTGATGCCGAACCCGAAGACGGGCACGGTCACCAACGACGTGACCAAGGCCGTCAACGAGATCAAGGGCGGCAAGATCAACTTCCGCGTCGACAAGCAGGCCAACCTGCACTTCGTCATCGGCAAGGCGTCCTTCGGCGACACCGAGCTCGTGGAGAATTACGGTGCCGCGCTGGACGAGATCCTGCGTGTCAAGCCGTCGACCGCCAAGGGCCGCTACGTCAAGAAGGTGACGGTCTCGACGAACACCGGACCGGGCATCCCGGTGGACCCGAACCGCACCCGCAACCTCCTCGACGAGGACGCGTAGCCAGCACCTGAGGAACACCGCAACGGCGGGGACGCGATCGCGTCCCCGCCGTTGCGCGTCCAACGGACGGAGAATTGGATATCAGATTGGCGTAACGGCAGATATCCATGTACCCTTATGTGAGATATGGGGAGGCTGTCGTGGCGAAGACCAGTGTTGACGTAGATATGGCGAAGTTGGATCGCGTAAAAGAGATCCTCGGTACCGATACACTCCGCGACACGATCGATGCCGCATTCCGCGAGGTGATTCGGATCGACTCCGTACGCAGATTGGTGGATTTGGCCGCGCAGGGGGCGTTTTCGACTCTGCTGGAACCCGACGTCGAGGAACGTCTGTGGGGGTGACTCGCTATCTGGTCGATAAGAGTGCGCTTGCGCGGCTTCATTTGACGCCAGTGCGAGACGTGCTCGTCCCTTTGATGGACCGCGCGCTGGTCTGCATGTGTGGGGTCACCGAGCTGGAGATGCTCTACTCGGCCCGTAACAGCGATGACCGGGCGCGTATCAGGGCGACACTTCATGAATCCCTCGAGTGGGTGGACACTCCGGATGATCTCTGGGGACGAGCGTCCGACCTTCAGGCACTGCTCACCGCCAAGGCTCAACATCGATCCGCATCGATCGCCGATCTGGTTGTCGCGGTCACGGCCCAGGCGCATGGATTGGCAGTTTTGCACTACGACAACGACTTCGACACCATTGCGGCACATACCGGGCAGCCGACAACATGGGTCGTGTCAGCTGGGGCAGTCTGAGCGATCGGCGGGGAGTTCCGCACCGCCGCCGACTGCACAGGCGCCGCGCAAAGGCCTCGGCCGACGGTTGCGGGGCCCGTTTTGGCAGATAGCCGCACGGCCAGGTACTCTCACTCGTAGTTATCGACGAGTTCGATCGCTACCCAATCCGTTCTACCGAAGACCGTTGGTCGCCGTTCCCACATGGGTTCGGTCGAAGGTCCGGCGACATTGCCGGCGGCCCACGCAGGGAGAGCCGAGGCTGGGAATTGGTCCGGGCAAACCCGGGATCGGTTTTCTGTTACGCCCCGGAACGCTCTGCGTTCGGGGCGTTTGTTTTGTCGCCGGCCCCTGATCGGTAGTTCGCGTATACGAACCGACCATCAGAGAGGAGGCGAAGTATGGCAAAACCCGAGAAGGTCACCGCGGTCGAGGAGATCGCGGAGCAGTTCAAGAGCTCGACGGCCACCGTCGTCACGGAATACCGTGGCCTGTCGGTGGGCAAGCTCACCGAGCTGCGGCGCGCGCTCGGCGCCGAAGCCACGTACTCCGTCGCCAAGAACACCCTGGTCAAGCGCGCCGCTGCCGAGGCGGGCGTGGAAGGCCTCGACGACCTGTTCGTCGGACCGACCGCGATCACCTTCATCACGGGTGAGCCGGTCAACGCGGCCAAGGCCCTGAAGACCTTCGCAAAAGACAACAAGGCGCTGGTCATCAAGGGCGGCTACATGGACGGCGCTCCGCTGTCCGTGTCCGAGGTCGAGCGCATCGCCGATCTGGAAAGCCGCGAGGTGCTGCTGGCCAAGTTGGCCGGCGCGCTGAAGGGCAACCTCGCGAAGGCTGCCGGTCTGTTCAACGCTCCCGCCTCGCAGGTGGCCCGCCTGGCCGCCGCGCTGCAGGAGAAGAAGCAGGCCGAAGGCGAAGCCGCCGAGTAACTCCCGGTGCGGCACGATTCGCCCCGCATAGACATCAACTACCGAAAGGAAAACAACAATGGCCAACGTTGACGAACTGCTCGAGACCTTCGGCAACATGACCCTGCTCGAGCTGTCGGACTTCGTGAAGAAGTTCGAAGAGAAGTTCGAGGTCACCGCGGCTGCCCCGGTCGCCGTCGCCGCCGTCGGTGCCGCAGCGCCGGCTGAGGCCGTCGAGGAGCAGGACGAGTTCGACGTCGTCCTCGAGGGTGCCGGCGACAAGAAGATCCAGGTCATCAAGGTGGTCCGCGAGATCGTCTCCGGCCTGGGCCTGAAGGAAGCCAAGGACCTGGTCGAGAGCGCCCCGAAGTCGATTCTGGGGAAGGTCGCCAAGGACGCCGCCGAGGCCGCCAAGGCGAAGCTGGAAGAGGCCGGCGCCAAGGTCTCGGTCAAGTAATTCCGACCGAAATACGCCGAACGGGCGGTTCCTCCATTGCGGAGGGGCCGCCCGTTCGGCTCTTTTCGGCAACGTGGGCTGAATTGCGAATATCGCGAGCTTTGGGCGGTTACTCTTCGGTCAGGTCAGGATGTGCCTCATCTTGCTCATGGGATACAGTGACCGCACCCGCTGTGACGTGACGCACCGCGATGACTGAGCGCGCGCGGTTCGCCGGTGGGCAGCTCGCTGAGAATTGTGGAGGTTGGCGTGGGCGTCGAGGTCAGGACCGAAAGTGTTACCAAATCCTTTGGTTCCCAGCGCATTTGGCAGGACGTTTCGCTGACGTTGCCATCCGGCGAGGTCAGCGCTCTGCTGGGCCCGTCGGGTACCGGTAAGTCCGTGTTCCTGAAGTCGCTGATCGGTCTGCTTCGTCCGGAGCGCGGTTCGATCTACATCGACGGCACCGACATCACGACCTGCTCCAACAAGGAGCTCTACGAGATCCGCAAGCTGTTCGGTGTGCTGTTCCAGGACGGTGCGCTGTTCGGGTCGATGAATCTGTTCGACAACGTGGCCTTCCCGCTTCGTGAGCACACGAAGAAAGGGGAGGACGAGATACGCAAGATCGTGATGGAGAAGCTGGAGCTGACCGGTCTGCTCGGCGCCGAAGGCAAGCTGCCCGGCGAGATCTCCGGCGGTATGCGCAAACGCGCTGGTCTGGCCCGCGCGCTGGTGCTGGATCCCCAGATCATCCTGGTCGACGAGCCCGACTCGGGTCTGGACCCGGTCCGCACCTCGTACTTGAGCCAGCTCCTGATCGATATCAACGCACAGATCGACGCCACGATCCTGATCGTCACGCACAACATCAACCTGGCCCGCACCGTGCCGGACAACATCGGCATGCTTTTCCGCCGCCAGCTGGTCATGTTCGGACCACGCGAGGTGCTGCTCACCTCGGAAGAGCCGGTGGTCAAGCAGTTCCTCAACGGCCGCATGATCGGTCCCATCGGTATGTCCGAGGAAAAGGACGAGGCGCAGATGGCGCGCGAGCAGGCACTCGTGGACGCCGGTCATCACCATGGTGGCGCCGAGGAGGTCGAGGGGATCATCCCGCAGATGCGCGCGACACCCGGTATGCCGGTGCGGCAGGGGGTGCTGCGGCGTAAGGAGCGTGTCCGCGGGATCATGCACACGTTGCCGCACGCCGCCCAGGTCGCGATCCGCGAGTCACTTGCGGAGAACGACGATACGCAGGTAATGGCGTACAACAGCGGCGACCTGGCCGAATATCAAGGCAGCGCATTCGACGCTACCCTGCGACACAACACAACTAACGGGTAACATCTGCGATCGTGACTTCCTCCCTGGCGCGGTTGCGGACTCCACTGCAGTCGGGGTTTGCCCAGGCAGGAAACATTTTCGCGCTGTTCATCGACGTCCTGCGCAAGACGTTCCGTCGTCCATTCGAATGGCGGGAGTTCATCGAGCAGTCGTGGTTCATCGCGAGTGTCTCGATCCTTCCCAGCGCCCTGGTCGCGATCCCGTTCGGCGCGGTCGTCGCACTGCAGACCGGTTCACTGATCAAGCAGCTGGGTGCCGAGTCGTTCACCGGAGCAACCAGTGTGCTTGCCACCGTTCAACAGGCGGCACCGGTCGTCACCGCGCTGATCATCGCGGGCGCGGCCGGGTCCGCGGTGGCCGCCGACCTCGGCTCGCGCACCATCCGCGAGGAGATCGACGCGCTGGAGGTGCTCGGTGTCGACCCGGTGCGGAAGCTGGTCGTACCACGTGTGATCGGCATGATGCTGGTGGCGCTGCTACTCAACGGCCTGGTGTCCGTGGTCGGTATCGCGGGCGGCTACTTCTTCAACGTGCTGCTGCAGGGCGGAACGCCGGGTGCCTACCTGGCCTCGTTCTCGGCGCTTGCCCAGCTGCCGGACCTGTGGATCGGTGAGATCAAGGCCGCCGTGTTCGGTCTGATCGCCGGCGTGATCGCCGCATACAAGGGGTTGCATCCCAAAGGGGGTCCGAAAGGAGTCGGTGACGCGGTGAACCAATCCGTGGTGATCACATTCATGGTTCTGTTCTTCGTGAATCTCATCCTGACCCTGGTGTACCTGCAAGTCGTCCCGGCAAAGGGCGCCTGATCAGATGGCCGGCCCGTATCGAACCCCGGTCTTCGCCAAGTCGCTGCGCCGGGCGGGAGACTTCGTCCGCTCACCACTGAACGTCATCGATCGGGCGGGCGATCAGATGTCGTTCTACTCGCGCGCCATCGTCTGGATCCCGCGCACCGCCGTGCACTACCGCAAGGAGGTCATGCGGCTGCTCGCCGAGGTCACCTTCGGCACCGGCGCGCTCGCGGTGATCGGCGGCACCATCGGCGTCATCGTGTTCATGTCCGGCTCGGTCGGCGTCGTGGTCGGCCTGCAGGGCTTCAAGGCCCTCGACGCGCTCGGCAGCTCAGCGCTCACCGGCTTTCTCACCGCCTACATCAACACCCGCGAGATCGCGCCGCTGGTCGCAGCGCTCGCACTCTCGGCGACGGTCGGATGTGGTTTCACCGCGCAGCTGGGTGCCATGCGCATCTCCGAGGAGATCGATGCACTCGAGGTGATGGCGGTGCCCGGCGTGCCGTTCCTGGTCACCACCCGCGTGATCGCCGGATTCGTTGCGGTGATCCCGCTGTACGTCGTCGGACTGCTCGGCACGTTCCTGGCGTCCCGAATGGTCAGCATCTGGTTCAACGGCCAATCCAGCGGATCCTATGACCACTACTTCAGCCTGTTCCTGCCACCCGAGGACGTGCTCTATTCCTTCCTCAAGGTGCTGGTCTTCGCCTTCGTGATCATCTTGGTGCACTGCTACTACGGCTTCCATGCCACCGGCGGCCCCGCGGGCGTCGGCGTCGCGGTGGGTCGCGCGGTCCGCGCCGCCATCGTGCTGGTGAACGTGCTCGACTTCTTCCTCAGCCTCGCGATCTGGGGCACCACGACCACGGTGCGAGTGGCCGGATGAGCCGGGGGGTGCAGGCCTGGCGCTCCACCGAGACACTGCGCATTCGTGTGCTGGGCATCACGTTCTTCCTTGTGGTCGGTCTGTTCTTGTGGACGACCATCGCGGTTTACAACAAGCAATTCGTCAAGACCGTGAACGTCGACCTGGTGACCGACAGCGTCGGCAACGCGCTGACCCGGAACGCGGACGTGAAGGTGCGCGGCGTCAGCGTCGGAGAGGTGCGCTCCAGCCGTTCCGAGGGCGGGAAGGTGACGCTGAACCTCGCCATCGATCCGGACAAGGCGCAACAGATTCCGGCCGATGCGACCGCGCGGTTGCTACCCAAGACGCTGTTCGGCGAGCGCTATGTGGACCTGGTCATTCCGGCGGACCGAAGCGCACAGCACCTGACCAATGGTGTGACGCTGCACCAGGATGTCAGCGGCAACGCAATCGAGCTGAGCAAGCTGCTCGACGATCTGCTCCCGCTGCTGCAAGCCATTCCGCCGGAGGATCTCGCCGCCACCCTGGGCGCGCTATCCCAGGCGCTGGCCGGTCGAGGTTTCGCGCTCGGCGAGAGCGTGGACAAGCTGGACAACATCTTCCGCCAGGTCAACGGCGTGCTGCCGGACCTGCAGGAGGACCTGCGCAGCTTCGCCGAGGTAGCCGCCACCTACTCCGACGCGGCACCGCAGCTGATCGAGGCGCTGGACAACCTGAGAACCACCAACGCGACGATCGTGCAGCGGCGCACCGACATCGACGCGCTCTACACCACGTTGACGCCGACCTCGTCGAGCACCGCCGACTTCCTGATCGCCAACCGCGACAACATCATCGACCTGGCCGCCGACTCCCGGCCCGCGCTGGAACTGTTGGCCTACTATTCGCCGAACTATGCCTGCTCGCTGGCGAACTTCGCGAAGATGAAGCCGCGCATCGACGATGTCTTCGGCAAGGGCACCGACCGGCCCGGCTCCAGAGTGAGCATCGAGCTGACCAACACCCGCGGCAAATACCTGCCCAACCAGGACGAGCCGCGCTGGCTGGACCCCCGCGGCCCGTGGTGCATCCCCGAGCTGCCCACTGGCCTCGACCCCGGCCAGTACACGGGAGGACCGAACAACGACGGCTCCTACGCGGTGCCCAGCCGTAACCCGGGTGACCAGGAAAGCGGCAAGCTGCAGCCGCCGCAGTTCGGCGTCTACCCAGGGAGCAAGGTGCCGACGACAGCCGGTTCGCCGATGGAGCAGCAGTCGCTCGGCGCGATCTACGGTGCGGCCAACGGGGTCGCGCCAGATCAGGTACCGGGCTGGGTGACCAGGGCCGGTGCGCCCGCGTTCCGCGGAAGCGAGGTGAGTATTCGATGAAGCAGAAGCTGCGCGGCCTGGGTGGGCCGTTGACCAAGCTGATCGTCTTCATCGCCGTGACCCTGTTCGCGACCACGATGCTCGGTTTGTCCATCGCCAATTACAGCAGCGGCGGAACGGGTTTCAAGGCCCGGTTCACCGACGTCACCTCGCTCAATGCCGGTGACGAGGTGCGCATCGCCGGCGTGCGGGTCGGCAAGGTCACCGACGTCTCGATCGTGGACAAGCGCTTGGCCGAGGTGAAGTTCGATCTCACCGACCGGAGTTGGCTGCCCGCCACGACCACGGCCACCATCAAGTACCGCAACCTGGTCGGCCAGCGCTACATCGCGCTGGAGCAGGGCACCGGCGAGCAAGGCCGCAAGCTGAACAAAGGCGGGACCATCCCGTTGGAGCGCACCAGGCCCGCGCTGAACCTCACCACGCTGTTCAACGGTTTCCGCCCACTGTTCCGCACGCTGACCGCCAACGACGTGAACAAGCTGTCCTTCGAGATCATCCAGGTCTTCCAGGGCGAGCAGGGCACGATCCACGACCTGGTCGCGACCACCGCGAACCTGACCAACAAGATCGCGGACAAGGATGCGGTAATCGGTGAGCTGACCCGCAACCTGACCGCCGTGCTGGACACCGTCAACAAGCGCGACGACCAATTCGACCAGCTGATCGTGAACACCGAGGCGCTGATCAGCGGCCTCGCCGCGGAACGCGACACGATCGGACGCTCGGTGACTTCGCTCGCGAACCTGACCTCGGCCACCGCCGACCTGCTCGTGCCGGTCCGGCCGACGCTACAGGGCTCGATCGCCGGGCTGAGCCAGCTGACCGGCACGCTCGACGACCGCGGCGACGAGGTGAACGAAGCGCTGCGGAATCTGCCGCTCAAGATGGAGAAGCTGGGCCGTGCCGCGAGCTACGGCTCTTGGTTCCAGTTCTATCTGTGCGGCATCGACATCGTCGTCGGGCCCGGCGCGGTCGACGCGCCGCAGCTCAACCTGCCCGCCGGTCTGCCGACGATCAATCAGCCGCTGTACACCAACGCCGCGCCGCGCTGCCATGGGGAGGCTCGCTGATGGACGACCGCATCCTGCTCGGCAAGCGCAGCCCCGCGTTCATGGGTGTGCTCGGCCTTGCCATCGTGCTGCTGGTGACGGTGTCGGCGTTCTTCTTCGACCGACTGCCGATCATCGGCGCGGGCACCAAGTACACCGCCGAATTCAGCGAGGCGGCGGGCATCAAGAAGGGCAACGAGGTCCGCATCGCGGGCGTCAAGGTCGGCTCGGTCTCCGATGTCCGGCTCGCCGGTGACCGGGTGCTCGTGGACTTCCGCACTCAGGACACCTGGATCGGTAATGAGACCACCGCGTCCATCCAGATCAAGACCCTGCTGGGGCAGAAGTACCTGGCGCTGGATCCGAGAGGCTCCGGGCCCGCCGATCCGAACAAGCGGATCCCGTTGTCGCGCACGGTATCCCCATATGACGTGGTGGACGCGTTCACCGACGCGGCGAGGAACATCGACCAGATCGACACCGCGCAGCTGGCCACCAGCATGCGGGTGCTGTCCGACGCGTTCGACACCACGCCGCCGGAGATCCGCGGCTCGATCGACGGCGTCGCCCGGTTGTCGGAGACGCTGGCCGAGCGCGACCAGGAGCTGAAGAAGCTGTTCGCCGCGACCAGACAGACCACCCAGGTGCTCGCCGACCGCAATGCCGAGTTCGAGCGTCTGCTCGCCTCAGGCGGTCAACTGCTCGCCGAGCTGAATATCCGGCAGCAGTCCATCGCGCAGCTGCTGTCCGGCGCCAGGGTCGTCTCGGCGGAGCTGAGCGCGCTGGTGCACGACAACGAAGAGCAGATCGGTCCCGCACTGAAGAACCTGCGCGCCTCCATCGACTTGCTCAACGACAACCAGCAGAACATTTCCAAGACCTTGGCACTCGCGGCGCCCTTCTACGGTCTCTACGCCAGCGTGCTCGGCACCGGCCGCTGGTTCGACGCGGTGATCGTCAACCTGGTGCCGCCCGCGCTGCCGGAGATCCCCGGCGACCGTCCGCCGGTCCGCACCCTGGGAGGCAACTGACATGGCGGGCAACTGGAGGAACGATCCCGTCGGCGCGGTCAAGCATTCCAGCCGCGGCGCCAAGGTGGGCATCGCACTGGTAGTGGTCGTGGCGGTGCTGGTGGCGGGCGTGCTGTGGTGGCTGTTCGACCGGCTCACCACCACCAAGATCACCGCCTACTTCGATCGTTCGGTCGGCATCTACGAGGGCTCGGACGTGCGCATTCTCGGTGTGCCCGTGGGTTCGGTGGATTCGGTGGAACCGCAGGGCGATCAGGTCGAGATCGTCATGAGTGTGGACCGCGAGTTCGACGTGCCCGCAGGTGCGCGGGCCGCGCAGATCACGCCCTCGATCGTGTCGGACCGCTACATCCAGCTGACCCCGGTCTACACCGGGGGTCCGAAGATGGACCGGAACGCGACCATCCCGCGCGACCGCACGGTCACGCCGGTCGAGGTCGACCAGCTCTACAAGAGCATCACCGAGCTGTCGGATGCGTTGGGCCCCCACGGTGCCAACGCCGAGGGCGCGGTGAACGAACTGGTGCGCACCGGCGCGGCGAACCTCGCAGGCAACGGCGAAGCGCTGGCCAACAGCCTCACCCAGTTGTCCCGAGCGGCGCGGTACCTGTCCGACGCGCGCGGGGACATCTTCGACACGGTCAAGAACCTGCAGTCCTTCGTCACCATGCTGGCCCAGAACGACCAGCAGGTGCGGCAGTTCAACGTCCAGCTCGCCGACCTGTCGACATTCCTGGCCGACGAACGCGAAAACCTGGGCGCCGCGCTGCACCTGTTGTCGATCGCGCTCGGCGACGTGGCCAGGTTCATCGACGACAACCGGGATCTGGTGGCCAGCAATGCCGAAGGACTGACCACGCTGACCAAGACGCTGGCCGATCAGCGCAACGACGTGGCCGCCTTGCTGCCGGTGCTGCCGCTGGCGCTGAGCAACCTGATCAATGTGCACAACGCGGAATCGGGCACCCTCGACATGCGCGCCAACTTCACCGATCTGCAGGACCCGTTCGGTGTGATGTGCAAGATGCTCGACCTTTCCAAGTTGATGCCGGGCGATCCGAAGTTCGAGGCGCTCGGCAGGCAGATGCGGCCGATCCTGGACCACTGCAAGGCGATCACCGACCAAATCACCGCCGGGGTGAAGACTCCGACCCTGATCCTGCCGTTCGGCATCCTCAGCGGCGAGAACCAGCAGCGTGACCCGGTGCCTGGCACGGTGCCCGGTACGCCGTCGGATCGGCTTCCGCCGTCGCAGGGAGGCGTCCGATGACCACCCGAATCCGTTCCGCCGCTCGCGGCGTCGGCG
Source organism: Nocardia sp. NBC_00881 (assembly GCF_045207455.1). Classification (NCBI taxonomy): domain Bacteria; kingdom Bacillati; phylum Actinomycetota; class Actinomycetes; order Mycobacteriales; family Nocardiaceae; genus Nocardia; species Nocardia sp. NBC_00881. The sequence goes on along the minus strand of NZ_CP108798.1, from coordinate 4,985,037 downwards.
CCGCGTTGGCGGTCGGCCTGTCCGCCGCGCTGGTCACCTCGTGCGCCGCCGACGGCATCTACAGCGTCCCGCTGCCCGGCGGCGCCGACGTCGGCGACCATCCGATCCACATCGACATCCAGTTCGACGACGTGCTCGACCTGGTGCCGCAGTCCGCGGTCAAGGTCGAAGGTGTGCCGGTCGGCCGGGTCGAGGAGATCACCATCGGCAAGGACCAGTGGACCGCCGTTGTGCACACCGTGGTGAACGCGTCGGTGGACCTGCCCACGAACGCGCGCGCCGAGGTCCGGCAGTCCAACCTGCTCGGCGAGAAGTTCATCGAGCTGTCCAAGCCCGCCGCGGACCCGGATCCGAAGAAGCTCGGCAACGGCTCGGTGATCCCGGTCGACCGCACCAGGCACGCCACCGAGATCGAGCAGGTGCTCGGCGCGCTGTCGTTGCTGCTCAACGGCGGCGGTGTCGCGCAACTGCAGCCGATCGTCACCGAGCTGAACAAGACCCTCGGCGGCCGGGAGGGCCGGGTGCGCTCGCTGATCGAGCAAGCGAACATCCTGATCGACGGCCTGAACAAGCAGGTCGACGACATCACGAGAGCGCTGGACGGTCTCGATCTGCTCAGCAGCAGGGTCGGCAGGCAGACCGCGCAGATCGGCAAGATTCTCGACGAGCTGCCCCACGGCATCAAGATCCTGGAGGAGCAGCGTCCACAGCTGGTCGGATTGCTCGCTCAGCTGGACCGGCTCGGCGAGGTCGGCTTCGACGTGCTGAACACCTCGAAGGACGACCTGATTCGCGACCTCACCTCGCTGCGGCCGACGCTGCAGGAACTCGGCCGTTCGGCTTCGGATCTGGTGACCGCGTTGCCGCTGGTGCCGACCTACCCCTTCCCCGACTCCTCGCTGGAGGCCACCTTCGGCGGACAGGTCAACACCTGGTTGTCGGTGGATCAGCAGATCGGCGTCACGCTGAGCAATCTCGGTGTAGGCAAACCGGATCCGGTGTATATCCCGCCGGTCGGTCCCCCGGTGCCGGTGAACCCGACCAACCCGTACTACAACGGCAACGGCCCGCGACCGGGCTGGCCGACGGTGTCGATCCTGCCACTGCCGCCGAACATGGCGCAGCCGCCCGCACCGGGAGTGCCGCCCAACCCCGTCGGGGCGATCCTCGAGCAACTCGGGGTCGGCGGGGGGATCGGACAGGGAACGGAGGGTGGTCCCCGATGACACGTCTGGTCCGGTGGCAGCTGATCGCGTTCGCGGTCGTCGCGGTGGTCGGCGTGGTGTTCGTCGGCGGGAAGTACATCCGGCTCGATCACATGCTCGGTTTCGGCGAGTACACGGTGCAGGTGCGGGCGGCGCAGACCGGTGGCATCTACAAGGGCGCCGAGGTGACCTACCGCGGCGTCCCGGTCGGCCGGGTCGGTGAACTAGAGCTCACCGACGACGGTGTGGTGATGAATCTCGTTATCGACACGAGCTCGCCGAAGATCCCCGCCTCGGCGAAAGCCGTAGTGGCCAATCGGTCCGCGATCGGTGAGCAGTACGTCGACCTGCAACCCGACTCCAATGCGGGCCCGTACCTGCGGGACAACTCGGTGATCGCCTCGGCGACGACTCCCGTGCCGGTTGAGCAGCTGGTCGCCAGCGTGGACGGGTTCACTCGTTCGGTGGACCTGAACGCACTCAACACCACCGTCCGCGAACTGGGCACGGCGTTCGACGGCAAGGGCGGCGATCTGCAAGTGTTGATCGAGTCGCTCAACACGTTCACCGAGACGTTCAACGAGACCCTGCCGCAGACGATCCAGCTGATCCGGGACGGCAGGATCGCGCTCGGCACCCAGGCCGAGCAATCCGATGCCATCCGCCAGTTCAGCGATGGCCTGGACAAGCTCACCGCCCAGCTTCGCTCCAGCGACCCTGACGTGCGCAGGCTGATCGGCACCGGAGCCGACGCGGGCGAGCAGATCGGCGCGCTGATCGATGAGAGCGGCGGCACGCTCACCGAGGACCTAGCCAACCTGCGGCTGCTGCTGCGGACCATCTCACCGAAGTTCTATGCGCTGCGGCCGTTGCTGCAGATGCTTCCGCAACTGTCCATCGGTGCTTCCTCTACCGCGCCCGGCGACGGCACCAGCCACTTCGGTTTGGTGCTGGAGACCAACAACCCGCCCGCCTGTACCGTGGGCTACGAGGGTACGCAGCGGATTCTCGAGCAGATGAAGGCACAGAACCCGGATTTCGACGACACGCGGGACGAATTTCCGTTCAACAAGGACGCGAAATGTCTTGTGCCGTTCGGTAACCCAACTGCCGTCCGCGGTGGCGAGCGAGCCACGCTCGCCGACCCGAGCATTGTGCAGCCGTGGGACTCCAACCCCAAAACCGATCCGGAAAAGCTGAACCTGAATCCGATCGCCGTGCAGATGGCCACCCTGCTGGGGGTCACGCCGAAACGGTGACCAGGACCGACGACGTTAGGGTGTCTCGCGTGAGTGAGCGTAGCGAGCGAACAACAGGCGCGACCGCGGATCTATCCGAGCAGGCCGATTCGACGGAGCCGGAAGCGCCGGAAGTCGTGGTGCCGTCCGCGGAGGCGACCGCCGCCACCGCGGGCGTGGCTGCGGATTCGCCGGTCGAGGAAGTCGCCGACGGAGAAAAGATCACTTCCGGCGCGTCGGAAAGTGTGCCGAAGCGCTCCGTCGGCTCGTCGGCGCTCGGTAGGTTCGCGCTCGTCGGCTCGGCCGTGCTCCTGGTGGTCGCCCTGATCGCTGCCGCCTGGTTCGGCACGGGCTGGGTGCGCGCCGCGTTGACCGACGGCCCGCGCGCCGACGCCCGCGACACCGCGCTGGACGCTGCCCGTCAGGCCGCGCTGAACATGACTTCGATGAACCTCGACGATGTGCCGGGCTCGCTCGCACTGGCCAGATCCTCGATGACCGGCGCGCTGCTCGACTCGGCCACGAAGAACAAGGACCAGGCCGAGAAGCTGGCCCGGCAAACCGGTGTCGGGATGTCGTCGAAGGTGCTCGGCGCCGCACTCACCACGCTCAACAGCGAGCAGGACAAGGCATCGGCGCTGGTCGTGCTGCAGGTGACGGAGACAGGCAAGGACAAGCCGCCCGCGGCGTACCGCTACACCTGGAGTGTCGACGTGGCCGAGACGGGCGATACCTGGAAGGCCGAGCAGATCTCCTCGCTCAGCCAGCCGGTGCTGTTGAACGGTGAGCCCGGCCAGCAGTCGCCCGCGCCGCCCGCGGACCAGCCGCCCGCCGCGCCGAAGCCGGGATCATAGGAGGATAATCCATGACGTCTCGCCGACCGGTCAATCGGGTCACCTCCAAGCGCCGCCCCGGCGCCGAGCACCCGTCTCGTGCCGCCACCACACGTACCGAGCGCCCGGCGCCCAGCGGTAGGACGCGACCGGCGGGTGCTTCCCGTGCCACTATCGCGCGCGGGAAGTCGGGTGCCGAGCAACGCCCGGAGCGGGGTAGCGCGCCGTCGCGGTTCGGCAAGGTCGTCGTGCCGACAGCCGCTCCATCGCCGGGCAGCGGTGCGGGGAGCGCGCACTGGACCCTCGTCTCGGGGTTGTTGATCGCCGCCGTGTTGCTCGGCGCCTTCGCGGTGGTCGCCGCGAAGCGGCCCGGCGTGGACACCTCGAACCAGGCGTTCGTGAACAACGAGGCCACCCAGGAGGTGCGGGCGGCCGCCGACCACGCGTTGCGGACGGTCTACGCCTATGACGTCAAGAACATCGACGGCTACCGCGGAACGGCCGCGCAGGTGCTCACCGGAAAGATGCTGGCGGACCTGGACAAGTACGCTGGCACCACAATATCGGCGGTCAAGCAGGCGCAGACCAGCGCCGACGCCAAGGCGGATCCGATTGCGGTGTCGTTGCTCACAGAAGACCGGGCGGAGCTGCTGGTCAACCTGGTGGTGAGCGCCACCAAGGACGGTCTCGCTCAGCAGAGCGTCGCGGGCCCGGTCGTCCTGCACATGCAGAAGGTGGACGGTCGTTGGCTGGCCAGCGACATCGTCGACCAGTGAGTGCCAGGGCAATACCCCGGGATACCGCAGCGCGCCAGGCGATCTCGCAGGCGGCTCGGCCGGTCCTGCCACTTGACGAGCTTCGCCCGACCCGTCACGCTATTCACAACAGCGGCAGCTGTCACGGTGGCTTCAGCGCACCGCGGGCTCAGGACGCAGCCAGCGAATTCGGCCCGGCGCGCCAGCCACTCGGACGTTCACACGGGTGGTACTTTGACACCTCCGTGTACATGGGTGTAGGTTTGGACGTTGCGCTGGCTGCCTCCTGTCCATACCTCGATTTGCACACGTAAGTTCCACCCTTCCGGTGTTGCTTCCGTTGGTGCCTGTTCGAGCTTCGTTCGGGTTGTAACCAGCGGAATTCGTAGCAGACAAGCGACGGTCGCGGACCACCACGCGACGCGCGTGAGGTGCTGGAAGGACGCATCTTGGCAGTCTCCACCCAGACCAAGGCAGTTGCCGGAATCCCCGGAGCCCCGTTGCGGGTGTCTTTCGCGAAGATCCGTGAACCCTTGGAGGTGCCCGGACTTCTCGATCTACAAACGGAATCATTCGCCTGGTTGATCGGTTCGCCGGATTGGCGCGAGCGTGCCGCCGCTCGCGGTGACGTCGGCCTGGTCGGCGGACTCGAGGAGGTACTCGAGGAGCTTTCTCCGATCGAGGACTTCTCAGGCTCTATGTCCCTTTCCTTCTCCGACCCACGCTTCGAAGAGGTCAAAGCCTCGATCGATGAGTGCAAAGACAAGGACATGACCTACGCGGCGCCGCTGTTCGTCACCGCGGAGTTCATCAACAACAACACCGGTGAGATCAAGAGCCAGACGGTCTTCATGGGAGATTTCCCGATGATGACCGACAAGGGCACGTTCATCATCAACGGCACCGAGCGCGTCGTCGTCTCACAGCTGGTGCGCTCGCCGGGTGTCTACTTCGACCACTCCGTCGACAAGGGCACGGAGAAGGACCTGCACAGCGTGCGCGTCATCCCGAGCCGCGGCGCGTGGCTGGAGTTCGACGTCGACAAGCGCGACACCGTGGGTGTACGCATCGACCGCAAGCGCCGCCAGCCGGTCACCGTGCTGCTGAAGGCGCTCGGCTGGACCACCGAGGAGATCGCCGAACGTTTCGGCTTCTCCGAGATCATGATGTCGACCCTGGAGAAGGACAACACCGCCGGTCAGGACGAGGCGCTGCTGGACATCTACCGCAAGCTGCGCCCGGGCGAGCCGCCGACCAAGGAGTCCGCGCAAACTCTGCTGGAGAACCTGTTCTTCAAGGAGAAGCGCTACGACTTGGCGCGCGTCGGTCGCTACAAGATCAACAAGAAGCTGGGCATCCACCTCGGTGAGCAGGTCATCGGCTCGGTGCTGACCAAGGAAGACATCGTCACCACGATCGAGTACCTGGTGCGCCTGCACTCGGGTGACCGTGCCATGACCGCCCCCGGCGGTCGGGAGGTCCCGGTCGAGGTCGACGACATCGACCACTTCGGCAACCGTCGCCTGCGCACCGTCGGTGAGTTGATCCAGAACCAGATCCGGGTCGGCCTGTCGCGGATGGAGCGCGTGGTCCGCGAGCGGATGACCACCCAGGACGTCGAGGCGATCACGCCGCAGACCCTGATCAACATTCGCCCGGTCGTCGCCGCGATCAAGGAGTTCTTCGGAACCTCGCAGCTGTCGCAGTTCATGGACCAGAACAACCCACTGTCGGGTCTGACTCACAAGCGCCGCCTGTCGGCGCTGGGCCCGGGTGGTCTGTCCCGTGAGCGCGCCGGTCTGGAAGTCCGTGACGTCCACCCGTCGCACTACGGCCGTATGTGTCCGATCGAGACCCCGGAAGGCCCGAACATCGGCCTGATCGGTTCGCTGTCGGTGTACGCGCGGGTCAACCCGTTCGGCTTCATCGAGACCCCGTACCGCAAGGTCGTCGACGGCCGGGTGACCGATGAGGTCCGCTACCTGACCGCCGACGAGGAGGACAGGCACGTCCGCGCCCAGGCCAACTCTCCGGTCGACGCGGAGGGCCACTTCCTCGAGGATCGCGTGCTGTGCCGCCGAGGCAATGAGGAGAACGAGCTCGTCGCGGCATCCGAGGTCGACTATATGGATGTGTCGCCGCGTCAGATGGTGTCGGTCGCGACGGCGATGATTCCGTTTCTCGAGCATGACGATGCCAACCGTGCTCTGATGGGTGCGAATATGCAGCGTCAGGCTGTTCCGCTGATCCGTTCCGAGGCGCCGATTGTGGGCACGGGTATGGAGTTGCGTGCCGCGGTGGACGCGGGTGATGTCGTGGTGAACGAGAAGGCTGGTGTGGTGGAGGAGGTTTCCGCCGACTATGTCACCGTGATGGCCGATGACGGTACTCGTAAGTCTTATCGGATGCGGAAGTTCAACCGCTCCAACCAGGGCACCTGTTCCAACCAGCGTCCGATCGTGGACGAGGGGCAGCGGGTCGAGCATGGTCAGGTTTTGGCTGATGGGCCGTGTACCGAGAACGGTGAGATGGCTCTGGGTAAGAACCTGCTCGTGGCGATCATGCCGTGGGAGGGCCACAACTACGAGGACGCGATCATCCTGTCGCAGCGTCTGGTGGAGGAGGATGTTCTCACCTCGATCCATATCGAAGAGCATGAGATCGATGCTCGTGACACCAAGCTGGGTGCCGAGGAGATCACCCGGGATATCCCGAATGTCTCCGACGAGGTGCTCGCCGATCTGGACGAGCGTGGCATCGTGCGTATCGGTGCGGAGGTTCGCGACGGTGACATTCTGGTCGGCAAGGTCACGCCGAAGGGTGAGACCGAGCTGACCCCGGAGGAGCGGTTGCTGCGCGCGATCTTCGGTGAGAAGGCTCGTGAGGTGCGTGATACGTCGTTGAAGGTGCCCCACGGTGAGTCCGGCAAGGTCATCGGTATCCGTGTGTTCTCCCGTGAGGACGACGACGATCTGCCTCCTGGTGTCAACGAGCTGGTGCGGGTGTATGTGGCGCAGAAACGCAAGATCCAGGACGGTGACAAGCTGGCCGGCCGGCACGGTAACAAGGGTGTGATCGGCAAGATCCTCGCTACCGAGGACATGCCGTTCATGCCGGATGGCACCCCGGTCGACATCATCTTGAACACCCATGGTGTGCCGCGTCGTATGAATATCGGCCAGATCTTGGAGACCCATCTGGGTTGGATCGGTAAGGCAGGCTGGCAGGTCGACCTCGCCGACGGCAGCCGTCCGGACTGGGCGAAGGCGCTGCCGGAGGAGATGCTGGGTGCTCCGGCCGATTCCAACATCGCCACGCCCGTCTTCGACGGCGCGCGTGAGGAGGAGCTGACCGGTCTGCTGGCCTCGACGCTGCCCAACCGCGACGGCGAGCGCATGGTCGACGACGACGGTAAGGCCACACTGTTCGACGGACGTTCGGGTGAGCCGTTCCCGTACCCGGTGGCGGTCGGTTACATGTACATCCTCAAGCTGCACCACTTGGTCGACGACAAGATCCACGCCCGTTCGACCGGCCCGTACTCGATGATCACCCAGCAGCCGCTCGGTGGTAAAGCGCAGTTCGGTGGCCAGCGGTTCGGTGAGATGGAGTGCTGGGCCATGCAGGCCTACGGTGCGGCGTACACGCTGCAGGAGTTGTTGACCATCAAGTCCGACGACGTGGTCGGGCGTGTGAAGGTCTACGAGGCGATCGTCAAGGGTGAGAACATCCCGGAGCCGGGCATTCCGGAATCGTTCAAAGTCTTGCTCAAGGAACTCCAGTCACTGTGTCTCAACGTCGAGGTGCTGTCGTCCGACGGCGCCGCGATCGAGATGCGCGACGGCGACGACGAGGATCTGGAGCGCGCGGCGGCCAACCTGGGCATCAACCTGTCCAGGAACGAAGCGGCCACCGTCGACGATCTGGCGAACTAGGCGGCCGGCCGGATGCCGCTCCCGAGAACGGCATCCGGCCTTCCGCGTTTTGCAAGTGTGTGCTCGGCCGAGCAAATGCTCGGAAGACACCAACTAGTGAACTTTTGCTCGAATTCGACCCGAATAGGGGAAAGGAAGTTACGTGCTAGACGTCAACTTCTTCGATGAACTCCGGATCGGCCTTGCCACCGCCGACGACATCCGCCAGTGGTCCTACGGCGAGGTGAAGAAGCCGGAGACCATCAACTACCGCACGCTCAAGCCGGAGAAGGATGGCTTGTTCTGCGAGAAGATCTTCGGTCCCACCCGGGACTGGGAGTGCTACTGCGGTAAGTACAAGCGCGTCCGTTTCAAGGGCATCATCTGTGAGCGCTGTGGCGTCGAGGTGACTCGCGCCAAGGTGCGCCGTGAGCGGATGGGCCATATCGAGCTGGCCGCGCCGGTCACCCACATCTGGTACTTCAAGGGCGTGCCTTCGCGTCTGGGCTATCTGCTCGATCTGGCGCCGAAGGATCTGGAAAAGATCATCTACTTCGCCGCCTACGTCATCGTGGCCGTCGACGAGGAGCTGCGGCACAACGAGCTGTCCACGCTCGAGGCCGAGATGGAGGTCGAGAAGAAGGCGGTCGCCGACCAGCGCGACGCCGACCTCGAGGCCCGCGCCCAGAAGCTCGAGGCCGACGTGGCCGAGCTGGAGGCCGAGGGCGCGAAGTCCGACGTGCGCCGCAAGGTCAAGGACGGTGGCGAGCGTGAGATGCGCCAGCTCCGCGACCGTGCTCAGCGCGAGCTGGACCGGCTGGAAGAGATCTGGAACACCTTCACCAAGCTGGCCCCCAAGCAGCTGATCGTGGACGAGGTGCTCTACCGCGAGCTGATCGACCGCTACGGCGAGTACTTCACCGGCGCCATGGGTGCGGAGTCCATCCAGAAGCTGATGGAGAACTTCGACATCGACGCCGAGGCCGAGTTGCTGCGCGAGACGATCCGCAGCGGCAAGGGCCAGAAGAAGCTGCGCGCGCTCAAGCGGCTCAAGGTCGTCGCGGCCTTCCAGTCCAACGGCAACTCGCCGATGGGCATGGTGCTCGACGCCGTTCCGGTGATCCCGCCGGAGCTGCGTCCGATGGTTCAGCTCGATGGTGGCCGCTTCGCCACCTCCGACTTGAACGACCTGTACCGCCGCGTGATCAACCGCAACAACCGCCTCAAGCGACTGATCGACCTCGGCGCGCCCGAGATCATCGTCAACAACGAGAAGCGGATGCTGCAGGAGTCCGTCGACGCGCTGTTCGACAACGGCCGCCGCGGCCGCCCGGTCACCGGGCCGGGCAATCGTCCGCTCAAGTCGCTGTCCGATCTGCTCAAGGGCAAGCAGGGCCGGTTCAGGCAGAACCTGCTCGGTAAGCGTGTCGACTACTCGGGCCGTTCGGTCATCGTCGTCGGCCCGCAGCTGAAGCTGCACCAGTGCGGTCTGCCCAAGCTGATGGCGCTGGAGCTGTTCAAGCCGTTCGTGATGAAGCGCCTGGTCGACCTGAACCACGCACAGAACATCAAGTCGGCCAAGCGGATGGTGGAGCGGCAGCGGCCGCAGGTGTGGGATGTCCTCGAAGAGGTCATCGCCGAACACCCTGTGCTGCTCAACCGTGCGCCCACCCTGCACCGCCTCGGCATCCAGGCTTTCGAGCCGCAGCTGGTGGAAGGCAAGGCCATTCAGCTGCACCCGCTGGTCTGTGAGGCGTTCAACGCCGACTTCGACGGTGACCAGATGGCCGTGCACCTGCCGCTGTCGGCGGAGGCGCAGGCCGAGGCCCGCATCCTGATGCTGTCCTCGAACAACATCCTGTCGCCGGCCTCGGGTCGTCCGCTGGCCATGCCGCGTCTGGACATGGTGACCGGCCTGTACTACCTGACCCGCCTGGAAGAGGGCGCGAAGGGTTCGTACCGTCCGGCCACCAAGGACGCACCGGAGCAGGGCGTGTACTCCTCGCCCGCCGAGGCGCAGATGGCGGTGGACCGCGGTGAACTCACCGTGCGTTCGCTGATCAAGGTCCGGCTGACCGACCAGCGTCCGCCGAAGGACATCGAGGCGGAGCGGTTCCCGGAGGGCTGGCGGCGCGGCGATGCGTGGATCACCGAGACCACGCTGGGCCGGGTGCTGTTCAACGAGCTGCTGCCCGTGGACTACGCGTTCATCAACGAGCAGATGCCGAAGAAGCGTCAGGCGACGATCATCAACGATCTCGCCGAGCGCTACCCGATGATCGTGGTCGCGCAGACCGTCGACAAGCTCAAGGACGCGGGCTTCTACTGGGCCACTCGTTCCGGCGTGACGGTCTCCATGTCCGACGTGCTCGTGCCGCCGGAGAAGGCCGAGATCATGGAGCGCTACGAGGCGCAGTCGGATCAGATCGAGAAGAAGTACCAGCGTGGTGCGCTCGATCACCAGGAGCGCAACAACGCCCTGGTCAAGATCTGGCAGGAGGCGACCGAAGAGGTCGGTAAGGCGCTGCGCACGCACTACCCGGCCGACAACCCGATCATCACGATCGTCGACTCGGGCGCCACGGGTAACTTCACCCAGACCCGTACCCTCGCGGGCATGAAGGGCCTGGTGACGAACCCGAAGGGTGAGTTCATCCCGCGACCGATCAAGTCCTCCTTCCGTGAGGGCCTGACGGTTCTGGAGTACTTCATCAACACCCACGGTGCCCGAAAGGGTCTGGCCGACACCGCGCTTCGTACCGCCGACTCGGGTTACCTGACCCGTCGTCTGGTGGACGTCTCGCAGGACGTCATCGTGCGCGAGCACGACTGTGGCACCGAGCGCGGCATCGTGGTGCCGATCGCGGAGAAGCTGCTCGACGGCTCCATCATCCGCGACGCGCACGTGGAGACCTCCACTTACGCGCGCACCCTCGCTGCCGACGCGGTGGACGCCGCGGGCAATGTGGTGGTGGGCAAGGGCGCCGACCTCGGCGACCCGGCTCTCGAGGCGCTGCTGGACGCGGGCATCACCGAGGTGAAGGTCCGCTCCGTGCTGACCTGCACCACAGGCACCGGCGTGTGCGCGACCTGCTACGGCCGCTCCATGGCGACCGGCAAGCTGGTCGACATCGGTGAGGCCGTCGGTATCGTCGCCGCGCAGTCCATCGGTGAGCCCGGTACTCAGCTGACCATGCGTACCTTCCACCAGGGTGGTGTCGCGGGCGACGACATCACCGGTGGTCTGCCGCGTGTTCAGGAACTCTTCGAGGCTCGCGTGCCGAAGGGCAAGGCGCCCATCGCCGAGGTCTCCGGTCGCGTGCGGCTGGAGGACGACGATCGCTTCTACAAGATCACCATCATCCCGGATGACGGTGGCGAAGAGGTTGTCTACGACAAGCTCTCGAAGCGGCAGCGTCTGCGTGTGTTCAAGCATGACGACGGCACCGAGCGTCTGCTCTCGGACGGTGACCACGTCGAGGTCGGCCAGCAGCTGCTGGAGGGCGCGGCGGATCCGCATGAGGTGCTGCGCATCATGGGCCCCCGACAGGTGCAGGTCCACCTGGTCCACGAGGTCCAGGAGGTCTACCGTTCGCAGGGTGTGTCGATCCACGACAAGCACATCGAGGTGATCGTGCGCCAAATGCTGCGTCGCGTGACCATCATCGACTCGGGTGCGACGGAGTTCCTGCCCGGCTCGCTCACCGAGCGTGCCGAGTTCGAGGCATCCAACCGCCGCGTCGTCGCCGAGGGCAACGAGCCCGCGGCGGGTCGCCCGGTGCTGATGGGTATCACCAAGGCGTCGTTGGCTACCGACTCGTGGCTGTCGGCGGCGTCCTTCCAGGAGACCACTCGAGTGCTGACGGACGCGGCGATCAACTGCCGCTCCGACAAGCTCATCGGCCTCAAGGAGAACGTGATCATCGGCAAGCTGATCCCGGCCGGTACCGGTATCAACCGCTACCGCAATATCCAGGTGCAGCCGACCGAAGAAGCCCGTGCCGCCGCGTACGCGGTGCCGTCTTACGACGACACCTACTACAGCCCGGAAAGCTTCGGCCAGACCACGGGTGCCGCGGTCCCGCTGGACGACTACGGGTTCAGCGACTACCGGTAATTCGGTAGAGTACGGCAGCATTCGGCCCCCGCTTCATTCCGGAGCGGGGGCCGAATGCGTTGCGGGCTGGTGCGGACTGGATCACCTGTCATGGGATAATGCCTCTCGCGAGCCCTCTTCCTGCTGGCGACCCGCACCGTGTAATCACAGGTCCAGACGGTCTTCGTGGCCCGCAGGACAGGGGCCTGATCGCAGAGCAGTTGCGCAAGGGAATGGCGCAGTTCGCAACCAATCCAGAGGCGTTTCGCACTCTGACTAATGAAGACCTGCAGAGGGAAGACATCTTTGACTGGCCGTAAGGTTCTCATCGAGGTCAATCCACAGGCGGAACAGAAAAATCTACGAACTCCCGGAGTTGCTTCGGGTCAAAGTACGTTTGGCTCTACTCGACCTTCTTGATGATCCATTGCCTCTTGCCAAGGGCGCCATACCGTTTCGCGCTGGCGGCGACGAGATTCCGGATGCCTACGAGTGGGACATCGGTGGGGTGACCATCTTCTACGAGGGACTTGCTCAGGGCTGGCCCGACAGCGGCGAACAGTATTTCTGCCCAGCCGTTGGTAGCACGATGTCAGTGGTCTTCCACGGAAGGGAGACCGCCGCGATCGCGGCGGCGACACCTGCTGTGAAAAGTACGCGCCCGAGGGTATATCGGCCGCGCCGGGGGCGATTACTTGCGTGGCAACGGCCAATATAGCGAAGCCGACAACGAAAAAGGCCGCAGCACTGCAGGTCGCAATGCCTCACCGCCGGTTGTGATCACGCGCTTCCGTATGCCCCCCTTCGGGGAGTGGCACTCGGGGGGATTGCGGACAGGCCCGAACCCCGTCGAGGGCTTGGGGTTACCGGAAACGTCGTACCGATAGTTCCATTCGTGGAAGGAACGAAATGCGGCAGTCGTCGATGAGTCGCTACTGCTTGACGGCCGAAGAGGGTCACCGACTCGGCCACCAAGAACACGTACCGACACGCGCAGGCGGCGGCGAACCAGCCGGACCCGATGTATGCGGGCGGAGCGACTACTTCATGGTGGCGATCTGAATCAGGTTGCCGCAGGTGTCGTCGAGGACCGCGGTGACCACCGGCCCCATGTCGGTGGCGTCCTGGGTGAACTCGACGCCCAGCCCCTTGAGCCGCTCGACCTCGGCGTACACGTCGTCGACGGCGAACTGGGTGAAGGGGATGCCGTCGGTGACCAGGGCGTTCTTGAACGGGCTCGCCGCTGGGTGGCCGTCCGGCTCGAGCAGCAGCTCGACGCCGTCCGGGTCGGCGGGGGAGACCACGGTCAGCCAGCGGGCCTCGCCGGCGGGCTCGTCGGTCTTCTTGATGAACCCCAGCTTCTCGGTGTAGAAGGCAAGCGCCTTGGCCTGGTCATCGACGAAAACGCTGGTGATGTTGATGCGGATCACGGGTTAGGTTCCTCTCGGTCGATGGGCCACCGCTCGACGATCGAGCGCAGCGGGCTCGTGTCGATGTGATGGAACTTGTACCGGCCCTGCCGTCGGGTGTGCACCAGGCCAGCCTGTTCGAGCACCGCGAGATGCTGCGAGATGGCCTGGCGCGAGGAGGCAAGGCCGTGCTTCATGGTCAGTCGGCCGCAGATCTCGAACAGCGTCTGACCGTCCTTGTCGGTCAGCTCGTCCAGGATGATGCGTCGCGTCGAGTCGCCGATAGCCTTGAACAGGTCAGGGTCTGTCGCCACGGACACGATCATAGGCAAGTCATAGCTTGCATGTCAACGGAGGCGGGGCGCATAGGCCGTTGTTTCACGCAAAGTCGAGGCATGGGGCCCGACCACCGAGGGTGGGAAGACCTGAGTCACCCACCCTCGGAACTGTCAGCCCATGAGTGCCAATGGTTTTCGCTAGTCGATACCGAATGGCTCGGCGTAGCGAACCGTGCCGCGCGGTAGTGGGTGAGCAGGGGTGAGCGTCAGCGCCATCAACGCCTCATCCGGCACCTCGATGGTGAGACCGATGCCGTGCTCGGATGCCTTCCCGAAGCCGAAGCGCGGGTAGTACGTCGGATGGCCGAGCACAATGACGAAACGCTCGCCCATCCGCGCCGCAACCGCGAGCCCCGCCCGGATCGCGGCGCTACCGGCGCCGGTCTTCTGGTATTCGGGCAGCACGGCGCACGGACCGAGACATAGCGCCGGCGTGGTGTCGACGTGGCAGCGGGTCAGCAGCGCGTAGCCGACCGGTGTGTCATCTGGCAGTGTGCTGACAAGGGACAGTCCGTCGATCCAGGCAGGGTTGTCGCGTAGTGCGTCGACCAGATCGGCCTCCTCGGCCCTGTCGAAGGCCGCATGGTTGATCGCGTGGACAGCGGGAATGTCGGCATCGTTTTCGGCGCGCGTGTGCCAATCGATGGGGGAATTCAACTCGGATTCTCCGTATTCGTGATGGGGGTCGGGCCCGTCCGCGGACACAACACCACCGTCACGCGAGCCGGATAGCTCGCAGCACGAACGCCGGACGAAGAGAGATCAGGCCGGGACCCGAGACGACTGGACAGTCCGGGCGTCGTGTGTGACGGCGGTCTTCGGCGTGGTCATCCCGCCCCACCTCCTCAGGTTGTTCACCAGGTCGAATACGAACAAGCGATGCTAGCGTGCCCGACAGCAGGGGGCTACCGAATTGGAACCGAGTGCTGGACTCCGACTCCGGCTGCGGCCTCAGCGCTCGCTGTCGAGCAACGCCATCTGCGCGCTCGCGTAGCGCTCGCCCGCGACCTGGTCGGCGGGCACTGCCGCCTCGATGATGGCCAGCTCCTCTGTGTTGAGCGAGATAAAAAGGGCGCCAAGGCTTTCAGCTAAACGTTCGCGACGCCGCGCACCGATGACCGGCACGATGTCTTCGCCCCGAGTGAGCGCCCACGCGATAGCTAGTTGCGCCACCGAGACGCCCTTGTCCGCCGCGATCGCGCCGAGCGCGCGCACCAGTTCGAGATTCCGGTCCAGGTTCTCGCCCTGAAAGCGCGGACTGTGTGCGCGGAAGTCGTTGGCGGCGAACCCGGTTCCGGCCTGGATCGAGTCGCTGAGCAGGCCCCGCGAGAGCACGCCGTAGGCGGTCACGCCGATGCCGAGTTCGCGGCAGACCGGCAGGATCCGCGCCTCGATGCCACGCGAGATCAGCGAGTACTCGATCTGCAGGTCCGCGATCGGATGCACCGCCGCGGCGCGGCGAATGGTTTCGGCACCGACTTCCGACAGGCCGACGTGGCGAACGTATCCGGCCTCGATCAGTTCGGCGATGGCGCCGACAGTGTCCTCGATCGGTACGTTCGGATCGAGCCGGGCGGGCCGGTAGACATCGATGTAGTCGACGCCGAGCCGCTGCAGACTGTAGGTAAGGAAGTTGCGCAGCGCGACCGGTCGGTTATCCACGCCGCCCCAACTGCCACCGGGCCCGCGCAGGCCGCCGAACTTCACGCTCAACACCACGTCCTCGCGCGGACGCTCGGCGATGGCCTTGCCGATCAGCAACTCGTTGTGCCCGGCGCCGTAGAAGTCGCCGGTATCGATGAGGTTGACGCCCGAATCCAGCGCGCTGTGGATGGTGGCAGTCGACTCGTCGTCGTCGGCGGTGCCGTACATGCCGGACATTCCCATCGCGCCGAGCCCGATGCGGCTCACCGGGGGTCCGTTCTTGCCGAGGTGCACGGTTTCGATCTTCGATGTCGTCATGCGACCAGGGTGACCTGCGCGGACCGGTTTCGGGAGAGAGCGTTTATCGGGGGAGTGGGGATCCCTGGCTGAGCGCTCCTTTTCGGGGGACAGTGGTGGCATGGATCGTGCCGAGCTCGCCGACTTCCTGCGCCGCCGCCGCGAGCAGCTGACGCCCGCGGACCTCGGGCTGCCGCCCGGTGCTCGGCGCCGCACGCCGGGCCTGCGCCGGGACGAGGTCGCCATGCTGGCCGGGATGTCGACCGATTACTACACCCGGCTGGAGCAGTCGCGTGGCCCGCGCCCATCCACGCAGGTGCTCGCCTCGCTCGCGCGGGCGCTGCGCTTCAGCAGCGACGAACGCGATCACCTCTACCACCTGTGCGATCACGCGGCGCCGGGCGACGAGCTGCCCGACAAACATGTCGGCCCCGGCCTGATGCACCTGCTCGCGAAGCTGGACGACACGGCGGCCACCGTCGTCACCGATCTCGGTGAAGTGCTCGTGCAGAACAGGATGCACAGCCTGCTCGTCGGCGATCACGGCGAGCGGCGCGGCTGGGAACGCTTCTACGCGTACCGCTGGTTCACCGACGTTTCGTCGCGCGCCATCTTCCCGGAGGAGGACTGGGACCGGCTGAGTCGCAGGCACGTCGCCGATCTGCGCGCCACCGCCGCCCGTCGCGCGGGTGACGCCGATGTCGCCGAGTTCATCACGAAGTTGCGTTCGTCGAGTATGGAATTCGATCGACTCTGGGAGGAACACGAAGTGGCGGTGCGTCTTTCGGACACCAAGCGTATCCTGCATCCGCGAGTCGGCCTGATCGACACCGTCTGCGAAACGTTGCTCACGCCCAACGCCGCGCAACGCCTCTTGGTCTACCTGCCGCGTCCGGGCACGGACGCGGCCGAGAAGCTGGACTTGCTGCGCGTAATCGGCGACCAGACGCTGGCCCCCGCCGACGTCGACGCAATGGCCGGCCCTCTCGATTAGGGCGTGCTGTTCACGTATTCCGACGCCGTATCGACGACGGGCTGTCCGCAGCCGCCGAACCCGGCCCACGCGCCGATCGCGCGTGTCCGGCCAGCTGTTGAGCGGTGCGAAGCGCTGGGCGCCTTGAACGCCGCCGCCGCGGCCGTCGGCGATGCGGTAGATACCCGCCGCGTGCCAGCTCAGCCGGCCCCGAGACCGCGGCGCCGTGATGGAGTAGAGCACGAACAGCCCGAACCTGCCCTGTCCAGTTTGTCCGATGACGATGCCGTCCGGCCGGCGACATGAGAAGAGTTGACGACGACCTCTTGACGAACTCGCTCGGGCACGCAACTCTGAACTAGATGGTTCAGTATGCCTTCCTGGATGCCTCCTTCGGGGCGCTCGCGGATCCCACTCGACGTGGAATCCTGGAGCGCCTCGGCCGTGGGCCCGCGACCGTCAGTGAGCTGGCCGAACGCTTCGAGATGACCTTGACCGGCATGAAGAAGCACATCCAGCTGCTGGAGGCGGCGGGCATGATCCGCACAGAGAAGCGTGGCCGGGTGCGGTACTGCCGACTCGGCGAGAACGTCTTCGACCGAGAAGTGGCCTGGATGCAGGGCTATCGGCGCATGGTGGAAGCCCGGATGGACCGTCTCGGTGAATTTCTCGAGCGAACGGAGCAGGACTGATGAGCACAACCACGAACGACGCCGTCGTCACCGCCGACACCGACCGTGAGATCCACGTCGAGCGGATCTTCGACGCCTCACGCGAGCGCGTGTGGGCCGCCTATAGCCGGATCGAGCTGCTCACCCAATGGTGGGGGCGCGGCAATCGACTCGACGTCGAGCGCTGGGAGTTCCGCCGGGGCGGGCACTGGCGCTTCGTCGAACACTCCGACGGCGAAACAAACGGCTTCGAGGGCAGATTCCGCGAGATCACACCGCAGGAGCGGATGGTGTACTCCTTCGAGTGGGACGGTATGCCCGCTTATGTCGCGGTCGACAACGTCAGCTTCGTCGACCTCGGCGACGGCCGGACGAAGGTGGTCACCGACAGTCAGTTCCATACGTCACAGGAGCGCGACGGAATGCTGCAGTCGGGCATGGAGACCGGGCTCAACGCAAGCTATCGGGCGCTGGACGCCCTATTGGCCGCTGGATCTTGACCGGGAACGTGTTCGGCCCCGGGGGATCGGGGTCGAATCACGTTGTGCCACTTAGTCTCTGGCCGAACCGATCCGGCGTTTGCGCGGCTTCAGATGTAGGCCCGGCAGTGGCGGTGCGGGAATGCGCTGCTCGGGCGGGTGCCCTGCGATGTCGGCGAAACGGTGGAGTTCGCGGTTCTCCCAGTCGTTTCGGGCGGCGACGATCTCCTCATGGCCGCGGCCGACGAAGTTCCACCACATCACCAGTTCCTCGCCGAACGGCTCGCCACCGATCAGCGCGAAGTGGGCACCGCCCGCGCTGGCAAGCCGGAGCTCGTCGCGATCGGTGCCCAGATACAGCAGGGGCCCCGGCGCCAGCTCGGTCTCCGCGGCTGTCAACTCGCCCTCGATCACCAACACCGCGTGCTCGAAACGAGGGTTCAGCGGGAGGGTGACGTCGGCGCCCGGCTCCACCCGCACGTCGGCGCCGACCAGAGGTGTGTACGCGATCGCGGGCGAAGCGACCCCGGCCAGCGAGCCGATCAGGACGATCGCCCGTAGGCCGGCAGCCTCGAGGACGGGCAACTCGCGATGCTGCTCGAAGTGCGGGTCGATCCAGGCCTGATCGCCGGGCAAAGCGATCCACAATTGCAGGCCGTGCCCTGCTGGGGCGCCCGGGACGGCATACTCCGAATGCGCAATGCCGCGTCCGGAGGTCATCAGGTTCAGCTGGCCCGGCTCGATCTCAACGTTCGAGCCGACCGAGTCGCGGTGTCGGATGCGTCCTTCGAACGGCCAGGTCACTGTCTGCAGGCCGATGTGCGGGTGCGGATCTATGTCCGGCGGCGCACCGGTCTTGGTGACGGTCGGCGAGCCGAAGTGGTCGAGGAAGCACCATGCGCCGACCGTCGGCAGGTCCCGTTGCGGTAGCACGCGTTCCACGAAGACTCCACGGACACCGCCGAGCGGCACCTCGCGCGCCGGATACAGCTCCACGGCAGGACCGGGGCCTGGCGCCGGCTCACAGAGCGTCTCCGCGGGCCGCGGGTCGAGGTCACTCACGAGTGACGCCCTTACCGATGACGTGGGCGTCGTATTCCGCGTGCTTGTCCAGGTATGCCTTGATGAACGGGCACAGCGGCCGGATCACACGGCCGCGGCCGATGGTGTCCTCGACCGCGCGCTCGGCCAGGGCTGTGCCGAGGCCCTTGCCGGAGAACGCGCCGTCGATCTCGGTGTGGGTGAACACTGTCTCGTCGGCGCGCTCCTCGTAGTCGGCGAAGCCGGCCGGCTCCCCGCCGTAGAACACCTCGTAGCGGTGCTTTTCGTCGTTGCGGACGACCTCGGACTCCGGAGTCGATGCGGTCATGGTTGCCTTCTCCTTCCGTGCGCGGACCGGGTGCCTGCTGAGGATCGACACGCGGTTGAACGCGCCGATCGTGGTCGCCACCCAGGCGACGGCAGACAGCTGATCATCCGTCAGGTACGTGCGAGCGAAAGCGTACTCACGCTCTAGGGTGTCTTCGTCCGGAAGCGTCGCCGTGATCTCCGCGACCGCGAGTACGCCCTGCTCGAATGGGGTATATGTCCCGCCGCGCCGCCACCCCGGCAGTACCGCGATCTCCTGTTCGGTCACTCCGGCCGCGAGCGCGGCCCGGTAGTGCACGTCCAGGCAGTACGCGCAGCCGTTGATCTGGGAGACGCGCAGGTTGATCAGTTCGATGATCCTGCGGTCGAGCCCGACCGCGGCGCCCGCCGCCCGCACCTCGCTCGCGACGCTGTTGAGCGCGCGAAAGGCGGTCGGTGTCTGTTTGTCGATCCAGACACGGTCGTGGGGTGCGGAGGACTTCATATTCGTCGGATGTTAGTCGCCGCCGGTAAACACGCAGACAACGACCACCGAATAAGCGGACTTCAGTCCGGGTGCTGGAGTGTTGTCCGCAATGCCGCTGGGTCGCCATGATCTGAACCGGCAGAGTACATACCGACCTAGTGGAACGCCGAACGCCCGCCGCGATCTCAGCGGGCAGGCGCTTCTCGGACCAGGCATGGTTGCGCAACCCTCCGGCGCTCTGCGGATCGCCGGAGGGTTGCGGCCGCGAGATCAAGCGATCTCGGCGAACCGTCGCAGCTCGAACGGCTCGACCAGGATGCCCTCCAGTGCCGCCGCGCAAGCCTTCAGATGCGGGGTCTGGAAATGCGTCGCCAGGGCGTCCGCGTCGACCCACTCCTCCAGCAGCACTACCCTTCTCGGGTCGGTGGGATGCAGGTAGAGCTCGTAGCCGAGACAGCCCTCCTCCGCCAGGGTTGGTTCGATCATGCTCTGCAGCAGTTCCTTCAGATCCGCCTCACAGCCCGGCTCGGCGGTGAAGCGGACGTTGAGCGTCAACGTGGACACGACTGTCTCCTGATTTCTCGTGCTGCCGGCTATTCCCGCCCCGCCGAGGTGAAAGACATATCCGCGTACCGGTTGCCGGCCACCTTATCTGCGATCGGCTCCAGCGTAGCCAGTTCGTCGGCGGTCAGCGCGATGGTCGCGGCGGCCACGTTGTCGGCGAGCCGGCTTCGGCTGCGCGTGCCGGGAATCGGGACCACCGCGAGGTCGTGCACCCCGGCCTGCGCGTGCACCCAGGCCAGCGCGACCTGCGCGAGCGTGCTGTCGCGCGCGTCCGCGATCACCCGCAGTGGTGCGAGCAGCTCGGCGTTGTGCGCCGCGTTGTCGCCGGAGAAGCGTGGCATCGAGGCGCGGAAGTCCTTCCCCTCCGCCGATCCGCTCGAGCCGGTGAACGATCCGGTGAGGAAGCCGCGGCCGAGCGGCGAGTACGGCACGAACGTCACGCCCAGTTCCGCGGCGGCGGGCACCACGGTCCGCTCGACATCGCGGGAGAACAGTGACCACTCCGACTGCACCGCGGCGATCGGATGCACCGCGTGTGCGGCCCGCAATTCGGCTCCGGTCACCTCGGACAGGCCCAGCGCGCGAACCTTGCCCTCCCGCACCAGTTCCGCCATGGTGCCGACGGTGTCCTCGATCGGCACGGCGGGGCTCTTGCGGTGCATGTAGTAGAGGTCGATGGTGTCGATCCCGAGCCTGCGCAGGCTGGCCTCCACCGCACTGCGGATGTAGCCGGGGGAGTTGTCGAAGCCGCGGTAGGTCGGGTCGTCGGCCTTGCGGACGATGCCGAACTTGGTGGCCAGCACCACCCGGTCGCGATGGGCGCCGACAAAATCGCTGAGGAATTCTTCGTTATGGCCAGAGCCGTAGATGTCGGCGGTGTCGAAGAGCGTGACACCTAGTTCCAGGGCCTGTTCCAGCGTCGCCCGCGATTCGGTCAGGTCGCTGGGGCCGTAGAACTCGCTCATCCCCATGCAGCCCAACCCCTGCGCCCCTACCCGTATGCCGCTGGTGCCCAGTGGGGTAGCGGGAAGGGTGTCGAGCCCACCCGTCGCCGGGCCCCCACCTTTCATCGAATCGCTCCGCGATACGGCGTTCATACCTTGATCCCTTCGCTGTCGTGCGCGATGACCGCGGCCGGCCGGCCCGCCTGGGCTCTGCCCTCGTAGACGGCGATCTTGTAGTCCAGCACGGCCAGGGTCTGATGAAGTTCATCGATCTTGGCGAGTACCTCCGAGCGCGTGTTCTGGAACATCGCCAGCCGCTCCGGGAACGTGGATTCCCCTGCCCGCACCAGCTCGGCGTAGCGGACCATGTCCGCCACCGACATGCCAGTGGTGCGCAGGCGACCGATGAGCGCCAGCCATTCCAGGTCGCGATCACTGAACCGGCGCTTGCCGGTGTGGTCCCTGCCGATGTAATCCATCAGCCCGATCCGCTCGTACCAGCGCAACGTGTCCCGGCTCAGCCCCGACCGCTCAGCCACGGCACCGATCGAATACCGCGGTTGCTCCCATTCGCTCACACTGTCTCGAGGTGCGGTTTCGCTCATGCCCTCACCGCGCTGCCGCTCGGCTCCGTCATGCGCGGTGTGCGCTGTGGTGGTGATTCGCTCGCTGCGCTCCCTCATGCCCTCGCCCTTCTCGTTGAACATCGACGACGCTAGTCACCTGGAGTGCACTCCAAGCAAGCCCCATTCTGCCGAAGCCCCGATCCCGGGTCCGAAATTTCGGTCTGCACGTGAAGACGGGCAGACAATCGCCTGCCCGATGAGGTCTGCCTTTTGCTGAGGCGCTGAGGCGCCGAGCTGGTCAGCTGCTGTAGTCGGGCATTTGCTGAACGGCCCACTTGTTGCCGTCCGGATCGGAGAAGAACGTGAACAGGCCCCAGCCGAGGTCCTGCACCGGAGTGGCCTGCACACCGGCGGCGACCAGGTGCTGGTAGGCATCCTCAGCGTTGGCCACCACCATCTGCATGCCCTCGACGCTGCCGGGTGCCGCCTCGGTGATGCCCTCGCCCAGACAGATGGAACAGCCGGAACCGGGCGGGGTCAGCTGAACGAAGCGCAGGTTCTCGTTGACCCGGTGATCGTGGTCGGCGTTGAAGCCGATCTTGGTGTAGAAGTCCTTGGCACGGTCGACGTCGGTCACCGGAATGGCGACGAGCTCAATTTTCCAGTCCATCCGCCGAGCATTTCACCCGCCACCGACAAAGTCCCCGCTTCCCGCCTACTCTGGGGACATGCCTGGAAAGGACATCGACCGGATCAGGGCTCGTTCGGCTTGGGCGACGGTCAAAGAAAGCCCGGTGATCACCGCCATCGCTGTGGCGCCCTTCGTGCTTGCGCTCGGTGTCGTGTGGTGGCTGTTCGGCGGTTTCGCCGCGTTCGTGCTGCTGGTGATCCTCGGTGCGGTCGTTGTGGTCGGCGGCAAGTTACTGCGCTGACCGCGAGTAGTCAGCGCGGAATATGGAAGTAGGTCAGCTTCCCGGTCCCGGGGTCGATATCGGCCCATGGCCGGTCGAATTCCAACACGGCGAGCGCCGACGTGGGGAAGTTCCTGCTGAGCTCGACAGCCGGTGCCGAATCGCGGTTGCTCGCCAACTCCCATGCCGTCCACGGCATGCCGGGCGCGTGTCCGATCACCAGCAGCGTCGAGACGTCGTCGTCGCTGAGCTGGATCAGCTCGATGACCGAAGGCGGCGCGGCCTCGTAGATTCCGGCCTCGAAAACGACCGGCGCCGTGATCCCGGTGGCGATCAGCGTCTGCCGGGTGCGAATGGCGGTGGAGCAGCGTACGGTGTTGATCGGTGGCTGGGTCTCGCGTAACCAGCGGCCCGCCAGCCCGGCTTCGCGCCGACCCCGCGGCGCCAGCGGTCGTTCGTGATCGCCGATACCGTCCGGGTACGCCGACTTGCCGTGCCGCATGAGGATCAGAGTCCGCACCATGGGGATACCGTAGGGCCTCCGGACGTGAGGTCTCGACCGTACTCGAGGCAAACTGAAAGCGGCATCACATCACGCCTGCCGCGGGGAATCCCTGGGGTGGAAGTAATGGACGCCACTTCTGCCCACCGCAACCCTTGGGTGGCCACAGCCCACGTACATCTTCGAGGATCAGCACAATATGGCCTACGTAATCACGCAGCGCTGTTGCAACGACGCCAGCTGCGTTTCCGAGTGCCCGGTCGATTGCATCCGTCCCACCCCGGACCAGCCGGAGTTCGCGACTACCGAGATGCTCTACATCGACCCCGACACCTGTATCGACTGTGGTGCCTGCGTAGACGCCTGCCCGGTGGAGGCCATCTTCCCTGAGGACGACCTCACCGCCTCGCTGGCGCGATACCGGGATATCAATGCGGCCTACTTCCAGAGGCATCCGCTCGAGTCGAACTTCGATCCCATCGTCACTCCCGCCCGTCCGCCGAAGCAGCTGGGCACCCTACGCGTCGCGATTGTCGGAGCCGGGCCGGCGGCCTGCTACGCCGCCGACGAACTGTTGCGCAGGGCAGACGTCGAAATCGAGATGTTCGACCGGCTGCCCACCCCGTGGGGTCTGGTCCGTGCGGGCGTCGCTCCGGACCACCCCGGCACCAAGACGGTCTCGGGCATGTTCGAGTCCGCGTTCCGCCGCGAGACACTGCAGTACTACCTCAACGTCGAGGTCGGCACGGACATCTCGCATGACGAACTGCTGCGGCACCACCACGCCGTGATCTACGCGGTCGGCGCCTCGACCGACCGCTGTCTCGGCGTGCCGGGCGAGGATCTGCCGGGCAGCCACTCGGCCACCGAGTTCGTCGCCTGGTACAACGGCCACCCGGACTACGCCGACCGGACCTTCGACCTGTCCGGCGAGCGGGCCGTGATCGTCGGCAACGGCAATGTCGCCTTGGACGTGGCGCGGGTGCTGACCGTCGACCCTGACGAACTGGCCAAGACCGACATCGCGGACTACGCGCTGGACGCGTTGCGCCAGAGCAACATTCGGGAGGTCGTCGTGCTCGGCAGGCGCGGCCCGCTGCAGGCGGCCTACACCTCGTCGGAGTTCCTCGCCCTTGCTCACCTGAAGGGCGTCGACGTCCTCGTCGAGGAGGGTGATCTGCAACTCGACCAGGCGAGCCAAGCAATGCTGGACGATCCGGAGATCGAGCCGTCGCTGACGCTGAAGTACACCCTGGCCGAAGAGTACGCCGCCGGTCGGCGCGCGGAGGGCAACAAGCGGATCGTCTTCCGCTACCTCGCCTCGCCGACCGCGCTGACCGGCGCCGCCCGCGTCGAGTCGATCGAGTTCGTGCACAACGAGCTGGTCAGCGAGGGCGGTCAGCTGGTGGCCGTGGCAACCGACCGGACCGAGAGCATCGACGCCACGCTGGTGCTGCGGTCCATCGGCTACCGCGGGGAGCCGGTCGGCGACCTGCCGTTCGATGAACGGCGCGGTGTCGTGCCCAACGAGCACGGCCGGGTAATCGGCGCCGACGGCATACCGATTTCCGGCGTGTATGTCAGCGGCTGGATCAAGCGCGGTCCGCGCGGTGTGATCGGCTCGAACCGGGTCGACTCCGAGGAGACAGTGGAACAGCTCCTTTCCGACTTCACCACGGGCAAACTCGCTGTGCCGCAGGGCGATCGGGCCGCGCTGAAGGCGCTGCTCACGCAGCGGCAGGCCGACCTCGTGGACCGGGCGGGCTGGCGGGCGATCGATCAGGCGGAGAAGGTCGCGGGCAAGTCCGCGGGGCGGCCGCGGGTCAAGTTCACTACGCGCGAGGATCTGCTGAAGGCCGCGCGCGGCTGACAGCGCCGGTTGCCGGTCGGATCATCCGAGATCCGACCGGCCCCCGAGGCGGGCAGCCTGAAGACTCGGAGAGGCGGCACCGGGCAGCGGCATGATGCGGACCACCGTGGTGGTCGTACTACCGACAACGAACCACAACCGCAGCACCGGCTGTCCTGACCGGTCGCTGGGCTCGTATCGGCTGCGTATGGTCACATGCTGGCGCGCGAGGACCGGGGCGACGTATTCGATCACCGCGCGGTGCGGGCCGGCGAGCAGCTTCGGGTAGTCGACCAGGAACTGTTCCACCGCCTGCCAGTAACAGGCATTGTTGACGTGGTTGTACTGATCGATATCCGTGGCGCGCACCGGGAACGGCATGTCGGTGTCCGATTCCGGCGGCGTGGCGTCTGCCAGGTACGGCCGCCAGCGCAGCCGATGCTCGTCGGTCGTGCGGCCCAGGTAGGCGAGGCCCTCGTCGCTGATCCGGGCGGGCATCCCGGTCGACTCGCTGATGTTGATCCAGAAGCCCTCGGTCTCGATCAAGCCACCGTTTCCACTGGTGATCCGCACGCGCATATTGGTCCACCTGGTGGACAACGCCGAGCACCAGCGCAATAGCCGCACCTCGTCCGGCCAGAGGATCGGTCGGATGGCGTCGATGACCGTCCGTCGGACGATCCAATTCGGGTCGGTCCGGTGAAAGAACGTTGTCTGCAGATTTTCCCAGGCAATATCCTGCAGATAGCGGGCGACGGCATCGAACCGCAACCGGTCGTAAGGATCCACATCGCCAGCCCGGACTGGCCACGCCGAAGTAAAGCCCATGCCCTCCTGGGGAAGCGGGGCGAGTGGCTGATCGAGTGACACTGGTGCTCCTCGCGCTGCACGGTGTGCTGCGTTTCTTCATGCGGTGCTGTTGTGACACGACTTTACGGGGCGTACGTCACACCCTCGCGTCGAGCCGCCTGTACTCCCGCATAATCCGCCAAAAAATGCTTGGACCAGGCGGGATGGTGTGGACGGCCGAGGTGGGCCGGGTCGAGAAGCTTCGATCAGTAGCCCTGGGATCCGTCCGCCGGATTCCAGACGTCGTCGTGGCCGGGCGTCTTATAGGGCGTGCGGCATCCCAGATGGACACTGGTTCGCGGCGGCCGGTTAGGTTGGTTCCGGCGGCGTCGGCGAGGACACCCGCCGTCGCGAGACAGAGAGGTCAGCACATGCGCGCAGCCCAGGTCAGCAAGCTGGAAGGACCTGAAGCGATCCAGGTCGTGGACATCCCGGAGCCCGCGTCCTACCGGGGGGGTGTCGTGATCGACGTGCACGCGGCAGGTGTCGCGTTCCCGGACGTGCTGATGACGCGTGGCCTGTACCAGATGAAGCCCGAGCTGCCGTTCGTCGTCGGCGGCGAGGTTGCGGGCATCGTGCGCGAGGCGCCGGAGGACGCGCACGTCGAGGCCGGTGACCGGGTGGTCGCACTGACCTTGCTCGGCAACGCCCTGGCTGAAGTGGCCGTCGCGCCCGCACAGATGGTGTTCCGACTGCCGGACAACGTCTCGCTGGAGGCGGGCGCCGGCATCCTGTTCAACGATCTGACCGTGCACTTCTGCCTGCGTAACCGCGGCAGGCTGGCCGAGGGCGAGACCGTGCTCGTGCACGGCGCCGCGGGCGGCATCGGCACCTCGACGCTGCGGATGGCGACCGCGCTCGGCGCGGGCCGGGTGATCGCGGTGGTGAGCACGGAGGCGAAGGCCGAGGTGGCCCGCGCCAACGGCGCCAGCGACGTCGTGCTCGCCGACGGCTGGCTCGCGGCGGTGCAGGAATTGACCGGCGGCCGCGGCGTGGACATCGTGCTCGACCCGGTCGGCGGTGACCGCTTCACCGACAGTGTTCGTTCGCTCGCCTCGGCGGGCCGGTTGCTGGTGGTCGGCTTCACCGCCGGCGAGATCCCCACCGTCAAGGTGAACCGGCTGCTGCTGAAGAACGTCGAGGTGGTCGGCGCAGCGTGGGGCGAATGGGTGATGTCGCACCCGGGGTATCTGGCTGAGCAGTGGGCCGAGGTGGAGCCTTTGCTCGCCTCCGGTGAAATCGCGCCGCCGGAGCCGGCGCTGTACCCGCTGGACAAGGCCGCCGAGGCGGTCGCCTCGCTGGACAACCGCACCGCCACCGGCAAGGTTGTTGTCACGCTGCGCTGACGCGCACGGACCTGCCGTCTCTGGAGTGCGCTATGAAGCTGTCCACCCGGGTGCTGAATCGCACCCTGCTCGCCCGCCAGCACTTGCTGGAGCGCTCCTCGCGCTCCGTGCACGAGATGTGTGACCATCTCGTCGGGCTGCAGGCGCAGGATTCGCTGCCGCCGTTCGTTGGATTATGGAGCCGGATCGCGGATTTCGATCCGACGACGGTGTCGGACGCGCTGCAGGACCGCTCGCTGGTCCGCATCACCCTGATGCGCGGCACGATTCACCTGGTCACCCCGCCCGACGCGCTACGCATCGCGCCGCACGTGCAACCAGAACTGGAGAAGGTGCCGTTCCGCAAGGGATTCAACTACGGCGCGATGGTCGGACTCGACCCGGAGGAGGTGCGCGGGCACGGCGAGGCGGTTCTCGGCGACGAGCCGATGTCCGCTGCGGAGCTGCGCGCCCGCGCTACCGAACTCTATCCGGACCGCAACGCCGGCGCGGTGGTGCAGACCTGGCTCTATCAGCTATCGGTGCTGCAGACCCCACCGCGGGGCACGTGGAAAGACAACAGCAGGCCGATCTGGTCCCGGGTCGAGCCGTGGCTCGCCGCTCCGCTCGACCCGAGCTACCCGCTGGCGGAGTTGCTCGTCCGATATCTGCGCGCCTTCGGCCCGGCCTGCACCATGGACATGCAGACCTGGTCGAAACTGCTCGGCATGAAGCGGGCGATCGACGAACTCGGCGACCGCGTGCGCACCTACACCGACGAGCGCGGACGGACTCTCTACGACGTCGCCGACGGCGAGCTCGCCGAACCCGACATGCCCGCTCCCGTGCGCCTACTCGGCTGGTACGACAATGCCCTTCTCTCCCATCGGGATCGGGCCAGGATCGTGCCGGATGGTGCGGCCCCTCCGCTGCGCGCCTTCGCGGCGCAAGTGTCTCCGGTGCTGGTCGACGGGTTCCTCGCGGGTCTGTACAAAGTCTTCGTCACCGCCGAGACCGCTCGGCTCCGGATCAGCCCGACCCGGACGTGGACCAAGACGGAAAGCGCCGACGTGGCGGCCGAAGCGCACGCCCTGCTCGCCTTTCTGGAGGCAGGCAGGCGGGCCAGCGTGGAAATCCTCGACGTGGACGCCGACCTGCGTCCCTGAGCGTGGAAAGCACCTCGATCGAAACGGTTGCCGCGGCTACGGTTCGTGGGTCGAGCGGTATGCGGGCGCCTTGGTGGTAGCGGCCGGACTCACCGTGCGCAGCAGCGGCAGCGAGCGGCGTGCCACCACCGTCGACAGCACGATGACGCTGTGCGAGCGCACCACCGACGAGGTCCGGTCGATGCTCAGCAACGCGGCCTGCAGTCCAGCGTGCGAGTCGGCGCCGATCCGGCAGAGCACGTCGCCGGAGCCGGTGGTCGCGTAGGCCTCCAGCACGCCGGGGATGGCGTCGAGTTCGGCCGCGACGGTGTCGAGCGCGCCCTGCGCGATCTCCAACGTGACGAACGCCTGCACGTCGAACCCGGCCGCGGTGACGTCGATTTGCGGGTCGTAAGAGGCGATCACGCCGGACTCCTCCATACGCCCGATCCGGGATTGCACCGTGGCCCTGGCGACCCGGGTGCGGCGGGACAGCTCGAGAATGCCCGCTTTCTGGTGCTCGTGCATCGCAGTGAGGATGGCGAGATCGAGTTCGTCGATTTTCGCGGGCGTGCGCGACATGACGGCCTCCGTTCGGGGCATGGACCAGGCTTGCTGTCTGTCTTGCAAATGCTATTCAGATTGTCCAGCATTCCACGTGATTTCCTAGTCGAATTCGCCACACTGTCTATCGATAATTGGTGCTGTTGCCTACCGTGCCGACCCGGCGATTTCCTTGGAGCATGACCATCGATCACCTGTCCGATGCCCGGCGCGGCACCGCCCCCAGCGACGGCGAGCTGCCTACGCTCGTCGGGCTGGTCGACCACGACGACAGCGGCGACCCCTTCCCCGTGGTCGGCTGGGACGCGCTGGTCTGGGTGGTCGGCAACGCCACACAGACCGCGCACTTTCTGGAATCCGCTTTCGGGATGCGGCTGGAGGCATACTCCGGTCCCGAGACCGGAAACCGTGACCACAAAGCGTTCGTCTTACGCAGTGGCTCAGCGCGTTTCGTGATTACCGGGGCAGTCGACCCGAGCAGTACGCTGGTCACCCATCACGATCGGCACGGGGACGGTGTTGTCGACATCGCGCTAGAGGTGTCCGACGTGGATCGCTGTATGGCATGGGCCCGCACGCAAGGCGCCACCATCCTGGTCGAACCACACGACGACACCGACGACTTCGGCACTGTCCGCTCGGCCGCGTTGGCCACTTACGGCGAGACCCGGCACACGCTGGTCGACCGTTCCCGTTACCACGGCCCCTATCTGCCCGGCTATGTAAATCGGCGCTCGAACTATCAGCGGCGGGCGGGCTCGCCCATTCGACTGTTCCAGGCGATCGACCACGTCGTGGGCAATGTGGAACTCGGGCAGATGGACCAGTGGGTCGAGTTCTACCGCCGCGTCATGGGTTTCACCAACATGGCCGAGTTCGTCGGCGACGACATCGCCACCGAGTATTCGGCGCTGATGAGCAAGGTGGTCGCCAATGGAAACCACCGGGTGAAGTTCCCGCTCAACGAACCCGCCGCCGGCAAGAAGCGCTCGCAGATCGATGAATACCTCGAGTTCTACCGCGGCCCCGGTGTGCAGCACATCGCGCTCGCCACCGGCGACATCCTCGCCTGCGTCGACGCGCTGCGCCGCGAGGGCGTCGAATTCCTCGACACGCCCGCCGCCTACTACGAGGACCCCGAACTGCGCGCCCGCATCGGCCGGGTCCGCGTGCCGGTCGAGGAATTACAGGGCCGCGGCATCCTGGTAGATCGCGACGAGGACGGCTATCTCCTGCAGATCTTCACCAGACCGCTCACCGACCGTCCCACCGTCTTCTTCGAGCTCATCGAGCGGCACGGCTCCCTCGGCTTCGGCAAGGGCAATTTCAAGGCGCTGTTCCAGGCGATCGAACGCGAACAGGATGCCCGCGGCAATTTGTGATCGGTTGTCGCACTGTGTATTTAGCAGTACTCTCCTGGTCGGATCATTCGCCGGACACGGGGGGAGGGTCGCGGTGGCCGGGAAAACCGCCGCGGTGGCTTCGATCGTCATCGCGCTCTGCGGTGGCGCGGGTCCGACCGCGCGGGCGGTGCCGCCCTCCAGCTATCACCCGAATCTGGACGCGTGCCTGACGGCGATGTCGAACTTCAAGACCGGGCGGGCGGAGTGCGTCTATATCGCGCCCATAGACACTTATGTGCTGCGCGTCCAGGGCGGATAACCTTTGCCGCTCGCGCGATCCGGACCCGAATGCCACGCCGTGGGTAGAGTGCAGCTATGCGGATAGGGGCGTTGGTCGGCTGCGCGGCGGTGCTGGCGTTGATGCTGACGGCGTGCGGTTCGGGAGGCGACACGGACGACACCCAGACCTCGCTGCGGCCGCCGCCGAAGGTGGCCACGCTCGGCCCGTTCGTCGGCGAATGCGGGCACGTGACCGACGACGAGGTGCGCGATATCGCGGGTCTCGGCCAGATCTCCCAGGTGCTGAAGAACTCGGTGGGCTGCAACTGGCAGTCCGCGGGGACCGGTTCGTCCAGCGTCACCTTCGCCTCCTACCGGGGCAGCCCGATCGAGCGAGAGAAGGCATGGGTCTCCACTCAGGGCCGCAATCCGCAGACGATCGAAGTCGGAGGCCGTACCGGTTTTCAGGCGCTCGAGCCGAGCGGGCAGGTTTGCGACCTTGCGGTGCGGCTCGACGACGACTTCTTCGAATGGTCGATGTCCTTCGGCCTGTTCGGCGCCAACGGCAATCCGTGCGACCGCATGCACAAGCTGGCGGAACTGACCGTGCAACGGCTGGGGTAGGGGAGGACCGATGACACTTCGGCGCGGCTGCACCCGCGGAATATTCGCCGCGGTCGCCCTGTTGGCCCTCGTGTTCGGCGCCGCGGGGTGCGGCCGAACGGTCGGTGGGTCCGCCTACCCGGCCGGATCCGGTACCGGGGACACCGTCAACACCAATTTCGACAAGCTGCTGCGTGAATGCGAGGTCGTCACCAGCGAGGACATCGCCAAGGCGGTGGGTACGGACTCCTTCGTTCAGCCGTCCTTCTACGGCGCGGTCTGCATGTGGGACCTGCAGGGCGCGCCCGGCGGCAACGCCATGGTGACGCTCAATTGGTACGAGATCGGTGCGCTGAACAACGAGAAGGCCAACAACGACAAGCTCGGCTACATCACCAACAACATCACCGTCGAGGGCAGGCGTGCGCTGGAGACGCGCCGTCCCAACGATCCGGACTCCTGCGGCGTCAGCGCGGGTGCGGCGGATCAAGGCGTCATCGGCTTCTGGGTCAACTACCGTCCGGGCTCCAGTCATCCCGACCCGTGCGGGGCAGCGAAGAAGCTGGTCGAGTTGACCTTGAATTTGGCGCGGTAGCGGGGTCCATACCACCCGCTTTGACCCTGTGTCCCGGCCACGGGTATCGTGGACCGCTGTGCCCGGAAGCATGCGGGCAGGTTCGTGCGTGATCGTAGGCCAGCGAAAGCGGCTGACTATTCCAGCGTGCCCGGATTTCGGGCCTTGCGCCGCGTGCGACACGCCCGACCTCGGGACGCGAGAAACGTGGCCGGACGTGCGAGTGAAAGCTCGATGACAGCGACGTGAACGACGGGCCCGGAGGCGAAAGCTTGCGTGACCACGAAGGGTCCCGGGAACGTCGCCAACTGAACAGACATGAAGTTCCAGACACCGCGTTAACTAATAAGGAAAGCCGGTCTATGCCAACCATCAACCAGCTGGTCCGCAAGGGTCGCCGCGACAAGGTCGCCAAGACGAAGACTGCGGCCCTGAAGGGGAGCCCGCAGCGTCGTGGCGTGTGCACCCGTGTGTACACCACGACCCCGAAGAAGCCGAACTCCGCGCTGCGCAAGGTCGCGCGTGTTCGCCTGACCAGCGCGGTCGAGGTCACGGCCTACATCCCGGGTGAGGGCCACAACCTGCAGGAGCACTCGATGGTGCTCGTGCGCGGCGGTCGTGTGAAGGACCTCCCTGGTGTCCGATACAAGATCATCCGTGGCTCGCTCGACACGCAGGGTGTGAAGAACCGCAAGCAGGCCCGCAGCCGTTACGGCGCCAAGAAGGAGAAGAGCTGATATGCCACGCAAGGGCCCCGCACCCAAGCGTCCGCTGATCAACGACCCGGTCTACGGTTCGCCGCTGGTTACTCAGCTGGTCAACAAGATCCTGCTGGATGGCAAGAAGTCCACTGCCGAGCGCATCGTCTACGGCGCGCTGGAGCAGGCGCGCGACAAGACCGGCACCGACCCGGTCGTCACGTTGAAGCGCGCGCTGGACAATGTCAAGCCGTCGCTGGAGGTGAAGCCCCGCCGCGTCGGTGGCGCCACCTACCAGGTTCCGGTCGAGGTCCGTCCGGGCCGCGCCAACACCCTGGCCCTGCGCTGGCTGGTCAACTTCTCGCGTGCGCGGCGGGAGAAGACGATGGTCGAGCGTCTGGCCAACGAACTGCTCGACGCCAGCAACGGCCTCGGTGCCTCCGTCAAGCGTCGTGAGGACACCCACAAGATGGCCGAGTCCAACCGGGCCTTCGCGCACTACCGCTGGTGACGTCTGCCCGGCCCGTCGTCTGGGTCGGGAGGCACAGCCGGAACGCGGCACTTACCTGCCGCGTCCGGCGTTGACATAGAGACGACCACAGGGTCGTCCCCGATAATCCCAACTAGCTACGAGCGGGGAAGATTTCCGTGGCACAGGACGTGCTCACCGACCTGAACAAGGTCCGCAACATCGGCATCATGGCCCACATCGATGCGGGCAAGACGACCACAACTGAACGCATCCTCTTCTACACCGGTATCACCTACAAGATCGGTGAGGTCCACGACGGCGCTGCCACGATGGACTGGATGGAGCAGGAGCAGGAGCGTGGTATCACCATCACCTCCGCGGCTACCACATGCTTCTGGAACGACAACCAGATCAACATCATCGACACCCCCGGGCACGTCGACTTCACCGTCGAGGTGGAGCGGTCGCTGCGCGTGCTCGACGGCGCCGTTGCGGTGTTCGACGGCAAAGAGGGCGTCGAGCCGCAGTCCGAGCAGGTGTGGCGTCAGGCCGATAAGTACGACGTGCCGCGAATCTGCTTCGTCAACAAGATGGACAAGCTCGGTGCGGATTTCTACTTCACCGTGCAGACCATCAAAGACCGCCTCGGCGCCAAGCCGCTGGTCCTCCAGCTGCCGATCGGTGCGGAGGACACCTTCGAGGGCATCATCGACCTGGTCGAGAACAACGCCAAGGTCTGGCGGGGTGAGACCAAGCTCGGCGAGCAGTACGAGGTCGTCGAGATCCCCGAGGACCTGAAGGAGAAGGCCGAGCAGTACCGCCAGGAACTGCTGGAGACCGTCGCTGAATCCGACGAGGCGCTGCTGGAGAAGTTCTTCGGCGGCGAGGAGCTCTCGGTCGAGGAGATCAAGGGCGCTATCCGCAAGCTGACGGTCACCTCGGAGCTGTACCCGGTGCTGTGCGGCTCGGCGTTCAAGAACAAGGGCGTGCAGCCCATGCTCGACGCGGTCATCGACTACCTGCCCTCGCCGCTGGACGTGGAGGCCACCACCGGCCACGTGCCCGGCAAGGAAGAGGAGCTGCTGACCCGGAAGCCGAGCGCCGACGAGCCGTTCGCGGCGCTGGCGTTCAAGATCGCCGTGCACCCGTTCTTCGGCAAGCTGACCTACGTCCGCGTGTACTCCGGCAAGGTCGACTCCGGCGCCCAGGTCATCAACTCGACCAAGGGCAAGAAGGAGCGTCTGGGCAAGCTGTTCCAGATGCACTCCAACAAGGAGAACCCGGTCGGCGCTGCCTCGGCGGGGCACATCTACGCGGTCATCGGCCTCAAGGACACCACCACCGGTGACACCCTGTGCGATCCGCAGAACCAGATCGTGCTCGAGTCCATGACCTTCCCGGACCCGGTCATCGAGGTCTCCATCGAGCCGAAGACCAAGTCCGACCAGGAGAAGTTGGGCACCGCGATCCAGCGTCTCTCGGAAGAGGACCCGACCTTCTCGGTGAAACTGGACCAGGAGACCGGTCAGACCGTCATCGGCGGTATGGGCGAGCTCCACCTCGACATCCTGGTCGACCGCATGAAGCGCGAGTTCAAGGTCGAGGCGAACGTCGGCAAGCCGCAGGTGGCCTACCGCGAGACGATCACCAAGGCGGTCGAGAAGCTCGAGTACACCCACAAGAAGCAGACGGGTGGCTCCGGCCAGTTCGCGAAGGTCATCATCGCTGTCGAGCCGTTCGTCGGCGAGGATGGCGCGCACTACGAGTTCGAGAACAAGGTCACCGGTGGCCGCGTGCCGAAGGAGTACATCCCTTCGGTGGACGCTGGTGCGCAGGACGCCATGCAGTACGGTGTGCTCGCGGGATACCCCCTGGTGAACCTGAAGGTCCGGCTGCTCGACGGCGCGTACCACGACGTGGACTCGTCGGAAATGGCGTTCAAGATCGCCGGCGCGCAG
The DNA here is from genome assembly GCF_045207455.1 of Nocardia sp. NBC_00881. Taxonomy (NCBI): domain Bacteria; kingdom Bacillati; phylum Actinomycetota; class Actinomycetes; order Mycobacteriales; family Nocardiaceae; genus Nocardia; species Nocardia sp. NBC_00881. The sequence continues at coordinate 4,950,205 of NZ_CP108798.1, read as the reverse complement.
GCGCTCAAGGAAGCGGCTCGCAAGGCCGGTCCGGTGATCCTCGAGCCGCTGATGGCGGTCGAGGTCACCACGCCCGAAGACTACATGGGCGATGTGATCGGCGACCTGAACTCCCGCCGTGGTCAGATCCAGGCCATGGAGGAACGCAGTGGTGCCCGTGTCGTCAAGGCGCTGGTTCCGCTCTCGGAGATGTTCGGTTACATCGGTGACCTGCGGTCGAAGACCCAGGGCCGGGCGAACTACTCCATGGTGTTCGACTCGTACGCGGAGGTTCCGGCCAACGTGTCGAAGGAGATCATCGCCAAGGCGACCGGCGAGTAACACCGTTCGGGGCAAGTGGGACACTTGCCCCGACAGCCGGGCGTCAGCACGACCCCATTCAATAACCGCACTGCTGCAACTGCACGCACCAACAAGTCCAGGAGGACAAAGAAGTGGCGAAGGCGAAGTTCGAGCGGACGAAGCCGCACGTCAACATCGGCACCATCGGTCACGTCGACCACGGCAAGACCACGCTGACCGCAGCGATCACCAAGGTGCTGTCTGACAAGTACCCGGATCTGAACGAGAGCTTCGCGTTCGATCAGATCGACAAGGCGCCGGAGGAGAAGGCTCGTGGTATCACGATCAACATCTCCCACGTCGAATACCAGACGGAGAAGCGCCACTACGCGCACGTCGACGCGCCGGGTCACGCCGACTACATCAAGAACATGATCACCGGTGCGGCGCAGATGGATGGCGCCATCCTCGTGGTCGCCGCGACCGACGGCCCGATGCCGCAGACCCGTGAGCACGTGCTGCTCGCCCGTCAGGTCGGCGTGCCCTACATCCTGGTCGCGCTGAACAAGGCCGACATGGTCGACGACGAGGAGATCCTCGAGCTCGTCGAGATGGAGGTCCGCGAGCTGCTGGGTTCGCAGGAGTTCGACGAGGACGCGCCGGTCGTGCGGGTCTCCGGTCTGAAGGCGCTCGAGGGCGACCCGAAGTGGACCGAGTCGGTTCTCGAGCTGATGGCCGCGGTCGACGAGTCCATCCCGGACCCGGTGCGAGAGACCGACAAGCCGTTCCTGATGCCGGTCGAGGACGTGTTCACGATCACGGGTCGTGGCACCGTCGTCACCGGTCGTGTCGAGCGTGGCGTGATCAACGTGAACGAGGAAGTCGAGATCGTCGGCATCCGTACGGAGAAGACCAAGACCACGGTCACCGGCATCGAGATGTTCCGCAAGCTGCTCGACCAGGGCCAGGCCGGCGACAACGTCGGTCTGCTGGTTCGCGGTATCAAGCGCGAGGATGTGGAGCGCGGCCAGGTCGTCGTGAAGCCGGGCACCACCACTCCGCACACGGAGTTCGAGGGCCAGGCGTACATCCTGTCGAAGGACGAGGGCGGCCGCCACACTCCGTTCTTCAACAACTACCGTCCGCAGTTCTACTTCCGTACGACTGACGTGACGGGCGTTGTGACCCTGCCCGAGGGCACCGAGATGGTTATGCCCGGTGACAACACCGAGATGGTCGTCAAGCTGATCCAGCCGGTCGCCATGGACGAGGGTCTGCGCTTCGCGATCCGCGAGGGTGGTCGCACCGTCGGCGCCGGTCGTGTCACGAAGATCATCAAGTGATTCGCTGAATCGCTGAACTGAACGGCGTCGCTCCGAATGGAGCGGCGCCGTTCGCTATTCCGGAGCGGCTTCGGCGTCCGGGAGTTCGGCGGATGAGATCGCTTCCTGTGATAACTGTGTGGACAACAGTGCCTGGTGTGGTCGGCTCAGCAGGCGTAGGCGCGGCCGACGGAGGATTCGCGTTGCGACTCGGGGACTTCTCGCAGGCAGCCGACCGGGACGATGCCTTCGTCGCTGATCTGCACTCCGGTGCGCTCGGTGGGGTTCACGCAGGTGAGGCCGGTAGTCGCGAGGCGGCAGGTAAAGTTCCCGAAGGTCAAGGTGCTGTCGTACGGCAGCGTCTGCCCTTTGCCATTGATGAAAAGCCCCGGGTCGCCGCGGAATTGGCCGACTGTCAACCGCTGCCCGGAGTAGGAGACAAAGCCGCCGAACCAGTTCCCATAGCCTTCGCTCGGCTGGGGCATCGGTGCCTTCAGCTCGACTTCGCAGTCGAATCCCTCGATGCCGTAGGCGACTCCGGTGATACAGCTGATCTTGCCGGTCGGGCTGACGAACGCGATGTCGGTCTTCAGGTCGGTAGCCGGTCCGTTTTCGATCCTGGCCGAATGAAAGCCTCCCAGATCGATCGGTGTCCCCTGCTGAACCCACGAGATCCGATCCTGCAAACTACTCTCCCGGCTGGGCGCCGCCGACGAAGCGTTCGTCTGCGACGAACCACCCGCCGAACTCTGTGGTTTCCCTGCCGTGGTCTGGGAGCAGGCGCTCAGCACCAGGGCAATGGCTACTAGTGCCGCAATCCGCATGCGGCAACAGTAGCCGCTGCGTCCCACTCTTTTCCGGCCCTGGCGACCAGACCAACCCGTCACCTTGTCAGGTATATCTGTGTCCGGTTAGGCGCGAACGTGCGATGCACAAACCGACCACGCAAAGGGCCATCGATGGCTGCCGCGGTTGCGGCTCCATGACCTGGGAGGTCATCGCGGAGGGAGGGTGAGCTCCGTTAGCGTCAAGGCGACAGATGACGACCGGCGACTTGGAGGGATCATGAGTAAGACCGCCCTGGCTGCTGAACTCGCGGTCGAGGAAGGGGGGCTGGAGCACGGCATGCCGTATCTGGCGATGGGCTCCGGTCGTCCTCTGGTATTCCTGCGGTGGTTCAGTCCGGACCACACGAATCCGCAAGGCTGGATGCGTGATTCCGAGATCAAGCTGTTCGAACCGCTCGCGCGGCACTTCCGCATCTATGCGGTGAGCCGTCCACCCGGGATGGCCGAGGGCATCACCATGGGAGAGATCGCCGCTGAGCACGCGGACGCCCTGCGCACCGAGTTCGGTGAGCCGGTCGACGTTCTCGGCGTCTCGTCGGGTGGTTCTGTCGCACTGCAACTCGCCGCCGATCATCCCGAGGTCGTGCGCCGCCTCGTCATCGCGTCGTCAGGATACCGGCTGGATCCGGTCGTCAAGGAAGGCCAGATGCGCTACGCCGAGGCGGTACTGCACGGTCGCCGGGCGATGCACCACCTGGCGCCGGGCATCTCCGCCTCGCCGGTGGTCGCCCGTCTCGCGGCCGCCGCCCTGTGGCTTTTCGATCCCGTGACCCGTCCGAAGAATCCCGCCGACACGCACGCTTTTCTCCGCGCCGAAGACGGTTTCGATCTGACCGATCGCCTCTCCGAGATCCAAGCACCTACCCTCGTCGTCGGCGGCGAGCGAGACGCCGCATACAGCACCGCCAACTTCCGGCACACCGCCGACGGAATCCCGAACTCGCACTTGATCATCTACCCTGGCGCCAGCCACATGGGCACGGTCAAAGACTCCCGCTTCGCCAAAGACGTCACCCACTTCCTCACCCAGCCCAATTAGTCCAACCTCGAACCCGGGTATGCGAATTATCCACGTTTCATACGGACGCGGGTACGTCACATCCCATCGGACTTCGCACCTCCATCTCGCTCTTCGAGATGCCGCACGCCTGTCGGTTCGGCATTGCCGCGTACGTTAATTCCATACTTAGGCCGCCGGCCACGTGGTCGGGAGGCCGGTCAATGTTTGGGTGTGGCGGTCCAGTAGCCGCGCCGTTGGGACCCGCCGGCTATCCGTGCTGCCGTATGGATACGGTCGGCAAGGAGAGCCGGGGCGTCGAGATCGTCCCAAGCCCAGCGGATCACCATCCATCCGAGGGCGCGGAGTCGGTCTTCGCAGTTCTTCTCGCCGACCACCCTCTGTTCCGGGGCGTGTGGGTCGCGTTGCGCGCTCTGGTATTCGATCTTTCCGTCGAAATCTGCGACCACGCCGAGGTCGGGGAACAGGAAGTCGAAACGGCCGACACAGATATCGTCATCGGAGAAGACACGTGCTTGCAGTTCGGGGGCGGGGAGTCCGCATCGGTGCAGCACGATCCTGCTGAGCGATTCACCAATGCTCTCGCTGCGTCCGTCCAGGAACTCGACGACCTGCGCGGCCTTGCGGCAGCCGGGGCGGTGCCGTGCCTGTCGCACGTGCACCCGTAGCTCGGCGATGGTCGTCAACCCCTGGCGCAGCGCCGAATCGCCGAGTGCGACGGACTGCTCGAAGCCTTCCGAGCGGGCGATATCAATGATCGTCCGCGCAGGGGTGGTCACCCGGATGCCGTTGACGAGGGTGATCTCGTCGGGCTCCAACCGTGCCGAGTGCACGACGACGCGCCGGCCCATGCGGCCGCCGTTGATGCGATCCCTGGTCAGATGTACACGGTCGAGCGGAATATCCCAGGTCGACATCCCGTGCAGCACCGCTGCGGAACAGTGGCTGGTGATCGCGGAATCACACGTCGTCTCCGCGGTTGCGAGCGCCATGAGCAGGTGCCGACCAGTCACGCTGACGTCGCATCCTGGTGAGTTCAGGTAGTGCCCGGCCCGCAGCCGCTGCCACCTTCCGGTTCGGCAGAGACGACGAAGGTCCTTATCGGACAGTCCGGACGCGAGCGCCTGCCGCCGCGAGATCAGTTGCGGTGCTTCCATACGCCGATCGTGCTCCACTGCCGGTCACGAAACACTCACCTCAGCATCGAATGTGGACAACACGCCCGCTGTGGATAACTTCGGTGCGCACGTTCAGGCGGTGAACCCTGCCGCAGGCTTCGAACCGCCTGCTCGACAGCATCCACGGTGCGGGCCGAGTCGACTGCCGATCGTATCGACCTGACCCGACGGTCGTGATGGGTAGCCGCGTCTCGGGCGTTCGTCGACAGCCGTCGAATCCGGTGTGACACCAGCGCCCGCATCCGACATGGCACAGCGCCTTGTCGTTCCCGATGGTTTACCGCGGCCACCGGCTTACCGGGCGCGCGCCAGCGGCCACGACGTCGAGATCGGATCGGATCCCGGCCCGCGCGTGTACGAGGATGCGCGAAGTCAGCCGAGCTGTGTCATTCCCGCGGCGACTACCTGGGCGACATTGAGCACCTCGTCCCCGGTGGGGAGGGGGATGCCGTCGAGTGCGTGCAACCGGTCCGTGCTGGCGATGGCGAACATTGCCGAGACCCACGCGGCAGCGCACGCGCGGAGTGTGCCGGGGCGGACCGGACTCGGCGTGCTCGCCTGGAGCACCTTGGCGGTCACGTCCAGCATTTGATCGCGCAGGTGGCGGAGCTGGCGGCGCACGTCCGGGTGGGTGTCGGCTTCGCGCCACAGGATCACCCGAAGCACCGACGAATGGTGGTCGCGCAGGTTCAGGGCGGCGTCGAGATTGACCAGGCTCGCCGCTGGATCGCCAGGTGCCACCACGGTACCGATGTCATCGATCGGGCGCGGGGGTATCCGCTCGGCCATCAGCGCGGTGAGTATCGAGTCCTTGGTCGGAAAGTAGTAGAAGACCAGTCCTTTGGGGACGCCTGCCGCGGCGGCGACGGCCGCCGTCGCGGTGGCGTCGAATCCCTGTGCCGCGAAGAGTTTTTCAGCGGCATCCAGGATGAGCTGCCGGGCGTCGCCGTCGACTTTCGCGCTACGGCGACGCCCGGCGCGCCGGGGTTTCGGCGTCTGCATCAGTGATGCGGAACCATGCCGTGCAGGCGCCCCGACACGGTCGGCAGTGCCGCTACCGCGACCACCGCCGTCACTACTCCGACTATCCATGCGGTCCAGGATGCGCCGCGGTACTCCGTGAAGTCCATGACCCAGGGGGATAGGAACAACAGCACGCCGAACAGGCCCATCGCGTAGTCCGCTGCCGCCATGGCGGGTCGGGACATCTGCGCGAGGCCGGTGAGTGCGATGAGTACGCCGAGCACGATCAGCGACCACATGGCCTTGTCGGTCGTCTCTACCCAGATGGGTGACAGTGCGGCGAAGATCCCGAGCACGACAGCCAGTAAATCTTGCGCGCGGCTCTCGGTGAACATGTGTGCCTCCTCGGGCTATGAGTATGTCCTCTTCTCGGTATAGCCCTGATTGACCGCCCGATCAATATCTAGAGCGAAACGATTGTGCCGCTATTGCCTCGACGGATCGGACGTGACGGACGTCACCGCGGGAGGAAACAAGCAGACGTTAGGGTGGGCTTCGCATGTCGACCAGAACCGGTTGTCCGGTTTCAGCGAAGGGATGGCCGCATGACTGCGCCGATCGTGATCGTCGGGGCCGGCCTCGCGGGCTTACGCACCGCGGAGGAACTGCGCCGCGCCGGCTACGACGGCGAGCTGGTCCTCGTCGGCGAGGAGTCACGCCTGCCGTACGACCGTCCGCCGCTGTCCAAGCAGTTCGTGCGCGGCGAAACCGATGACACCACACTGCGGCCGCGTGCGTTCTTCGCCGAGAAAAAGATCGACCTGCGGCTGAACACCGAGGCCGTCGGCGTCGACACCGAAGCGAGTCGGGTCCGCTTGGCCGACGACAGCACGCTGGCCTACGGCCGGCTGATCATCGCCACCGGCCTACGCCCGCGCCGTTTGCCGGGCCTGCCCGACTTGACGGGCGTCCACGTACTGCGCGGTCATGCCCACGCCGCCGCGCTGCGCGCCGAATTGGCGGATGCCGCGACGGCGCTCGTGGTGGGTGCGGGGTTTATCGGCTGCGAGCTCGCGGCGAGTTTCCGTGCCCGTGGTGTCGCCGTCGTGCTGGTCGAGCCGCAGCCGACGCCGCTGGCCTCCGTGCTCGGTGTGGAGGTGGGTGCCCTTGTCGCCACGATGCACCGCGACGAAGGCGTCGACCTGCGTTGCGGCACCGGCCTCGACACACTCCTCGCCGATGATGCGGGCCGGGTGCGCGGCGCGAAGCTTCCCGACGGCACGGAAATCGCCGCCGACCTGGTCGTGATCGGGGTCGGCTCCCGGCCGGCGACCGAATGGCTGACCGATTCCGGCATCGCGCTGGCCGAACCGTCGACGGGCGGCGGGGTTCTCGCCGACGAGGTCGGGCGCACCTCCGCCGAAGGCGTCTGGGCGGTCGGCGATGTGGCGGCCTGGCTGAACGGGACGGGACTGCGCGAGCGGGTGGAGCACTGGACCAACGCGGGCGAACAGGCCAAGCTGCTGGCCTGTGCGCTGCTCGGGGCCGAGCCGCCGACCGCCGCCCGGGTCCCGTACTTCTGGAGCGACCAGTACGACGTCAAGATCCAGGCCCTCGGCACCCCGAACGCCACCGACGACGTCCAGATCGTCTCCGCCGACGGACGCAAGTTCCTCGCCTACTACTCCCGGGGTGGCAACCTGACCGGCGTGGTCGGCGCGGGCATGACCGCCCAGGTCATGAGGGCCCGCGCGAAGATCGCCGCTGCTGCGCCGGTGACTGACCTGCTCACACCCAGCTGAGAAGGCACCCGAGCCGCGCCGGGACCGAAGTCGACGCCGACAGTTCGCATACCTCCTCACCGGCGCAGCGGGCGGCACAAGGAGCCAACCCCGCGCTCGAGGACGATGAGGATTGCCGGAGGCGCGGGCGTGGCTCGACGCGCCGCTGTAATACGGTGGTCGAGTGATCGTCGCGCTCATCGACTCGGGTCTCGGGTTGCTGCCTACCTCCGCTTGGTTGCGCAAGTTGCGGCCGGATGTGGATCTGCTGCTGCAGTTGGACTCGGAGGGTGCGCCGTGGGGGCCGAAGCCGGAGAACTGGGTGGTCGAACGGGTGGTGGACGCCGCGCGGACTTCGGTTCGGTCGGGTGCGGACGTGATAGTTCTGCCGTGCAACACCGCCAGCGTCACGGCGCTGGAGCATGTTCGCGTGGAGGTCGGTCCCGGTGTGCCGGTGATCGGCACCGTTCCCGCGATCAAGCCCGCGGCGGCCGTGTGCCGCTCGGTAGCGGTGTGGGCCACCGCGGCGACCACGGCAAGCCGGTATCAGGCCGATTTGATCGCGAAATTCGGTGGCGACGCGAACGTGGTCGGCGTCGCCTGCCATGGTCTGGCGGACGCGATCGATCGCGGTGACCTGATGGCTGCCGGCGCCGCGATCACCAGCGCCGCCGAGCGGACGCCGCGGGACGTGCAGGGCGTGGTGCTCGGCTGTACGCACTACCCGTTGGTGATCGATTCGATCATGGCCGCGCTGCCTGATGGCGTCCGTCTCTTCGACAGCGCACAAGCCGTTGCCGCACAGACCACCCGGCGCATGGATTCCCTCGGTCGCCCGAGTATTGGCAACGGCGAGGTCCGGGTGCTCGACAGTGGTAGGCCCGGTGAACTGCCTGCTAGTGCGGCCGCGTTCGAGTCGGGCCGCATCTTGGGCGCGCAGGAGTGAACACTGGCGTGGCGCGACCGTCCGCCGTGGAGGTCCAGGAAGCGCTGCGGGCGATCGCGGACCCGGCCGATGCGATTCATCTGCGGCGGTTTTTCAAGACCGGCCCCGGTGAGTACGGTGAGGGCGACGTATTCATCGGAGTCCGAGTGCCCGCGACCAGGGGCGTTGCGAAACGTTTCGCGGCGCTTCCGCTCGACGAGATCGATCGGTTGCTCGACAGCACTGTGCACGAGGACCGGTTCGCCGGCCTGGTCATCCTCAACGCCAGGTTCGCCGCGGTGTCCAAGCCGCGCACCTTCGACGACGCGGCCCGCGCGACCGTGGTCGAGCTGTACCTGGCGGCGGTGCGTCGTGGCAGGGTGAACAATTGGGATCTGGTCGACGTGTCGGCGGAGAATATCGTCGGCCCGTGGCTGCTCGATAAACCGCGCGAGCTGCTTTTCCAACTGGCGCAGGTGGATTCGGTGTGGGAGCGGCGGGTGGCCCTGCTGTCCAGCTTCGCGTTCATCAAGGCAGGCGACGCCTCGACCACGTTCGCGCTCTGTGCAGGGCTGCTCGACGACCGGCGCGATCTGATCCAGAAAGCGCTGGGCTGGATGCTGCGCGAAGTCGGCAAACGTATCGATCGATCGCTGCTGATCAGCTTCCTCGACCAGCACGCCGCGGTCATGGGTCGCACCGCATTGAGCTACGCGACCGAACATCTGGAGCCAGCCGTTCGCGCCCGCTATCGCGCGCACTAGCCGTTCTGGCGATCGAGGAATCCGCACCGCCGACACGTCGAACCTTTGAGCTTCTTGCCGCGCAGGCGATTCGGCTGCTACCGGCGGCGATGAGAATGTGTTTCCGGCACCGATCGGTGCCCGATCAGAACTGAATCTTCAGGTGATCGGTCACCGGATGCGCCTGGCATCCGAGGATGTAGCCGTTCTCGATATCCTCCGGATCGAGGATCTCGGCGTTGTCCATATCGACTTTGCCCTCCAGCACCGTGCACGCACAGGAGCCGCATTCCCCTTCCTGGCAGGAGTAGGGCACGTCCAATCCCTTGGCCAGCATGATGTCCACCAGAGTCTGCTTGCGCGGCCATGTCAGCTCGTGCACCTCGCCGTCGAGTTCGACCTCGACGGTCGCTGCGTCGGCTGCCTCTTCGTCGGACACCTCGGCCGGTGCCTGGTCGGCGAACGGGTCTCCGGCGAGGGAATTGAAGACCTCGGCGTGCGTGCGTGCACGAGGCACGCCCAGCTGCGCGAGTGCGTCGTGCACCCGGTCCATGAACGGCTTCGGCCCGCACAGGAACGCGTCATAGCCCCGGTAGGGCGCGACCAGGGTGGCCAGCGCGTCGGCCGTCGGCAACCCCTGCAGGTATTCCAGCCAGTGGACCACCGTGAGTCGCTGCGGATGCTTCTCCATGAGATCGCGCAGCTCGCCCGCGAAGATCACCGACTCGTGGTCACGGTTGGCGTACACCAGCACGATGCGGCCGGTGCCGCGCGCGAGCGCCGACTTCAGGATGGACATCACAGGTGTGATACCGCTGCCCGCGCCGAACAGCAGCAGGTCTTCGTCCAGGTCCTTGGGGGTGAAGACGCCCGACGGTGGCAGCACTTCGAGCTGGTCGCCCGCTTTCACGTTGTCGCACACCCAGTTCGACCCGTAGCCGCCCTCGGTCCGCTTGATGGTGACCTTCGGCCGATCGTCGGTGTAAGGCGAGCTGGCTAGGGAGTAGCACCGGGCAACCGAGCCGGTTCGGGCGCTGGGAATCCGCAGTGTGAGGAACTGGCCGGGCTGGTAGCGGAACTTTTCGGCCAGTTCGTCGGGGACGTCGAAGACCAGCGAGCAGGTGTCGGCCGTCTCGGTGATGACGGTGGATACTCGCAGCACGACCGAGCGCGAGCCGTGTGGAACCTCGACAGTGGTCATGTCGTCCTCTCGAACCTGACACGGGCGCCGCGGCGCGCGAAAACTAGAACGTGTTTCAGTTTCATCGTACGTCGGTCGTCGCCTGCCTCACAAGCTGGGCCTCGAGACCGGCGATCAACACCTCCATGCCGAAGTCGTACGAATACCGTCCGCGCAGGTCCGCGATATGCCGGGTGGCTCGCTCGACAACGGAGGGCAGCGTCACGTCGACGGGTGCGGACCGATCGCGCGGATTCACCCGGCTGCGGCCGAACAGATAGGTGTGAATGGTCGCGTAGCCGGCGAGCACGTTGCGGTCGTCGAAGCCCGCGTCGGCCAGGATGTCCATTACCGCGGCGATCAGGTCCAGCTGTTTGCCGAGCATCTGTTCGATCAAGATGTCGCCGAGCCCGGGGTGCTTGCGGAGTTTCTCGTCGATCTGGTCGACGAGGTCACGCAGCCGGTGCTGCCACGGTCCGGACTGTGGCGGTGGTGTGCGAACCCCGGTCAGCGCCGCGGTCGCGACGAGGTCGAGCAGCTCCCGCTTATCGGCGACGTAGTAGTACGGCGCCATGGGGGAGACGCCGAGTTCACGCGAGAGCCGCCGCATGGAGAGCTTCTCCACGCCGTCCGCGCGGACCACCCGCAGTGCCGCCTCGACGATCTCGGACTCCGACAGTGTGTTGCCGCCTCCGTTCGCCTGCATTCGTCCGACTCCCATGTCACCTCTACCGCTGTGGGCGCGCGTCGCCCGCCACGTGCTGTTCACCCGATTTCCATCCCGAAGTCTAGAGTGCCGCGCCGCTGGCCCGTCAGCGCGCGTTCGACCCGGGCCGTGGATGGAATCGCCCGGTCGCCCCCGATGGCCGGCGCGATACAGCCGGTCGTCATCCCACTGAGTGATACCTGTTCCATTTTGTCAGCTGATGACGTTATCGTGGGGTCGCGGCTGCATCGGGTAGCCGGGCACACGGATCGTCCTCTCGGAGGTAGACATGCCGGAATACGGATCCATCGGAAACGCCGACAACATCGGACGGGTGGAGACAGCGGCCGCGCGGTCGTCCGACGAGACGCCCCTGGTGGAGGAGAGCCTCATCGAAGAGGTATCCATCGATGGTATGTGCGGCGTCTACTAGACGGGCGGTACACGACGATGCTCGATCTCGATACCCGCTGGCAACTGCATCCGCGAGTGGCGCTGCGCCCGGAACCGTTCGGTGCGCTGCTCTACCACTTCGGCACGCGCAAGCTCTCGTTCCTGAAGAATCCGCGGATCGTCGAGATCGTGCGGTCGCTGCCGGAGCACGCCTCGGCCCGCACCGCCATCCGTGCGGCGGGCGTGCCGGACGACGGTGTCCTGTCGTACGTGAAAGCACTGACACAGCTGGTCGATTCGGAGATGATCATCGGTGTGCCCGCCGGCGCACCGGCGGCGCCTGCCGCCGTGAGCGAGCGCCAGCGAGCGAGCCAAGAACACAGCGCGCCACTCGCGCACGACGGAGTCGAGCGCCAGCGAGGCGTAGTCGTGAGCGAGCGCCGGCGAGCGAACCGAGGACACAGCGCTGCTTCGGCAGCCTCGGAGGCAGCAGTGGTCCCACCGCCGGACGGTGCCGTACGCCTGGTGGACCGCTTCGAATCCGGTCTGGCCGCACCGATCTGCCTCACCTGGGAACTCACCTACGCCTGCAATCTGTCCTGCGTGCACTGTTTGTCTTCCTCAGGACGCAGGGACCCGCGTGAGCTGAGCACGGAGCAGTGCAAGGCGCTGATCGACGAGTTCGAGCGGATGCAGGTGTTCTACGTGAACATCGGCGGCGGCGAACCCACGGTGCGCCCGGATTTCTGGGAGCTGGTAGACTACGCGACCGCGCACCACGTGGGAGTGAAGTTCTCCACCAACGGCGTGCGGATCACGCCCGAGGTCGCGGCCCGCCTCGCGGCCAGTGATTATGTCGACGTGCAGGTCTCGCTCGACGGCGCCGACGCCGCGGTCAACGATGCCGTGCGCGGGCCAGGCTCCTACGACATGGCCATCCGCGCGCTGGAAAACCTTGCGGTGGCGGGCTTCCGGGACGCGAAGCTGTCGGTCGTGGCGACCAGGCACAACATCGGCCAGCTCGACGAGTTCCGCGCCATCGCCGAAAGATACGGCGCCACGCTGCGTTTGACCAGGCTGCGGCCGTCAGGACGTGGTGCGGACGTGTGGGACGAACTGCATCCCACCCCCGAACAGCAGCGCATGCTCTACGACTGGCTCTTGCGCAACGGTGCGGGTGTGCTCACCGGCGACTCGTTCTTCCACCTGTCCGCGTTCGGGCAGGCGCTGCCGGGCCTGAACATGTGCGGCGCCGGACGGGTGGTCTGCCTGGTCGACCCGGTCGGTGACGTCTACGCCTGCCCATTCGCCATTCACGATCGGTTCCACGCCGGCAACGTGGTGGCGGACGGCGGTTTCGGTGCGGTGTGGCGGTCGTCGGAGCTTTTCGCCGAGTTGCGGGAGCCCAGCGGCGCCGGCGCGTGTGCGTCGTGCAGCCACTACGACGCGTGCCGTGGTGGCTGCATGGCGGCGAAGTTCTTCACTGGGCTCCCCGCTGACGGGCCGGATCCCGAATGCGTGCAGGGTTACGGCGAGGCGGCGCTGGCCGACACCGGCCGGATGATCCCGCGCTCGTCGGTCGACCACTCCCGCGGAACAAGACCGCGTGCCGGTGCGCGCGGGACCGGCCCGATCCCGCTGACGCTGAGCGCGACGCGCCCGGCCGGATTTTCGCCTGAGCGCCGACCTGCCCGAGCTTGTGACGAGAGTCCGCTGGCGTGATTCCGTGTGGGTAGCCAGAAGTTTGCTATTTGTGCGGCAAGGGCGTTCGTCCGGTTGCGACCGGGCGATTGCCCGTTCGTTGCCGGATGCTCGAACAAGATCACAAGCGGGGTCCCTGCGCTGGTTATGGCGAGTGCTGCGCCCTGCGGTGGGATCGATTCGGCCGGAAATCCTTTCTTTTTTCCGGACTGTTGATGCTCTCGCGCGAAACTCCGCCTAGCATGCCAGGAATGCGCCATGATCGCCTGCCCGATGGATTCGGGGTGCGGATCGATCCTCGGGTACGCGCATACTCCGGTGGGCGGGTCCTGATCGGCGGTTCGCCTGCTCGGTTGCTGCGGCTTGCCCCGGAGGCCGCCGAGATGATCGGCGACGGGTACCTCGAGGTGAACGGCCCGAAGTCCGCCATTGTTGCCAGACGGCTGCTCGACTCCGGGGTGGCCAATCCCCGTCCCCGGCTGCTGCCCTCGCCGGACGATGTCACCATTATCGTGCCGCTACACAACAACAGCGAGGGGCTGGTCAGGCTGCTGGCCGCGCTACGCGGGCACAACGTCATCGTGGTCGACGACGGTTCAGACCAGCCGGTCCGTATTCCATCCAACCGCGGCGCCCGCTGCCGGGTGACGGTGCTGCGGCACGACCGCAAGCATGGCCCCGCCGCCGCGCGCAACGCCGGGTTGCGCGCGGCGACAACCGACTTCGTCGCTTTTCTGGACTCCGACGTGGTGCCGCGCAGTGGCTGGCTCGAGGTGATGCTCGGCCACTTCAGCGACCCCGAGGTGACGCTGGTCGCCCCGCGGATCGTCGCGCTGGACCCGGAGTCCAACGCGCTTGCGCGCTATGAGCACACCCGTTCCTCACTTGACCTCGGCAGGCGGGAGGCTGCCGTGCAGTCGCGCGGGCTGGTGTCCTACGTGCCTAGCGCGGCGCTGCTGGTGCGCCGCAGGGCGCTGCTGGCCCAGGGCGGCTTCGACGAGTCGATGCACGTCGCCGAAGACGTCGACCTGTGCTGGCGGCTGGAGCGGGCGGGCTGCCGACTGCGCTACGAACCCGCCGCGCACGTGGCGCATGATCACCGGGTCTCCTTTCGCGCCTGGTTCGGTCGAAAGATGTTCTATGGCACCGGCGCCGCACCGCTGGGTGAGCGGCACGCGGGAATGGTCTCGCCGCTGTCGGTGCCGTCCTGGACGGTGCTCGCCGCGCTCCTGTTCGCCACGCTGACGAAGTGGGGACTGTTCGGCGGGATCATCACCCTGATCACCGCACTGGCTCGACTACGCCGTGTCTTCACCGAGTTGGACAACCCGACCCGGATCGCAGCGATCTATTTGTCCCGCGGCTTTTTCGCCGGGCTCTGGCGGCTTGCCTCGGCCATGTGCCGCCACTACTGGCCGGTCACGCTGCTCGCCATGCTCATGTCGCGGCGGATTCGCCGTATCGCGCTGACCATGGCGGTCGCGGACGGCCTCGCCGACTGGTTCACCCATCGCGACGCCGGTGGCCTCGACCCCGTGCGGTACGTCGCCTACAAGCGGCTCGACGACATCGCCTACGGCGCCGGACTGTGGCTCGGCGCCTTCCGTGCGCGCAGCATAGAAGCGCTGAAGCCCACGACGCCACCACGGTGATCGAGTCGGACGACTCGAGATGACCCGCACGCTGCTCGCCGTACCGCATCGTCGTCGCACGGCGACGTGGCCGGCGCCGAGATACTGAACGGGACGGGTCCGGATGGCCGACACGCTCATCGTCGGAGGCGGGACCGCCGGGTGTGTGCTCGCGGCGCGGCTGAGTGCGGACCCGGGCCACGCGGTGCGACTGCTCGAGGCGGGTCGGCTGTGGACCACCCCCGGTGCCGTCCCCGACGAGCTGCTCGACGCGACCGCCATGCCGATCGGCCCGCATTCGCCGTGGCTGTGGCGCTACGAGGTCACGCTCGCCGCCGACCCGCCGGTGGTCGGAAACATCGTGCGCGGCCGGGTGATCGGCGGCTCGGGATCGATCAACGGCGGCTACTTTCTCCGTGCCACCGCGGCGGATTTCGATGCGTGGACCCGCGCGGTGGGTGCGTCGGCGTCCTGGTCGTTCGACGACGTGTTGCCGATGTACCGCCGCACCGAGCACGATCTGGACTTCGGCCATCAGCCGTGGCACGGACGCTCTGGTCCGATTCCGGTGCGCCGCACGGCGAATCCCGCCGCCCTCAGCGCAGCGTTCGTGACGGCGTGCCTGGCCGCCGGATTCACCGAAGTTCCTGATCTCAACGCACCGGAGGGTGACGAAGGCGTCGGCGCGGTGCCGTGCAACGTCGCCCAGGGCAGACGGATCGGCTCGGCACTGGGCTATCTGCTTCCCGCGTTGGCCCGCCCCAACTTGACGGTCAGCGGGGAAACGCAGGTCACCCGCATCCGTTTCGACGGTACGCGCGCGATCGGCGTGGATTGCCTACGTGCGGGCCGGACCCACACCGAATGGGCGGACCGCATCGTGGTCAGCGCCGGAGCGATCGAGTCGGCCGCGTTGCTGCTGCGCTCCGGCATCGGTGACCCCGGCCGGCTTCGCGCACTGGGTATTCCGGTGGTGCATCCCAGCCAGGTCGGCGCCTGGTTCAGTGATCATCCCGAGATCGGGATCGACTACCTGCTCGAGTCGGACGAACAAGCCACCGTCCCCTTGGAATCCGTGCTCGAGCTCGACGACGTCGAACTCCGGCCCTACGCTGTGTCCTTCGCGCCGGGTGTGCGTCGGCTCGGCGTCGCGCTGATGCGTCCGCGCTCGACCGGCGTGCTTCGGCTGCGCTCGGCCGACCCCACCGTCGCTCCGCTGATAGACCATCGGTATCTCGCCGCGGAACACGATCGGGCCCGGTTGCGTGCTGGGGTGTCGACCGCCGCCGAACTGCTGCGGTGGATGAACGTGCACCCGCTCGTCGAGCCGATTCCGGCGGGTGCGGATCTCGCGGGCGCCTGGCTACGGGCAAATCTGGCAACGTCGCAACACCTATCCGGAACCTGTCGAATGGGAAGTGAAAACGACGAAGCGGCGGTGGTGGACGAGTCGTGTCGAGTGCACGGGGTGACCGGATTGTTCGTTGTGGATCTCTCCGTAGTGCCCGTACCGCTGAGTCGTGGACCACAGGCTACGACGATGATGATCGCGGAAAAGGCCGCCGGGTACCTCACCTCGTGAAGTGAGGGGGTTTCGGCTCCTGGCCTGCCGGTGGCGCGGCAGCTCGGCCCGGGCCGACGCGAATGCGGTCGCGCCCACAGTTGCGTCCTCGGCTTCCGGCGCTGGTAGTGACCGTCGGCGCTCGTGCAAAATTTTTTAGAGGAATTTATTCCTTTTTGTTTAGGAAGCGCCTAGCATTCGCCATGCACGGAGTGCCCTGCTGCGATGTAGCCGACCCGAGGCGCGGCGCGCTCCAAGAGGCAATGACGTGCCAGTCGTCGTGCGCCAGCACCGGCGCAGGCTTGTTCTTGCTGCTCTGAAGCGCTCGGCCAGCTGTGGTTTCGCCATCTAGGAGGTTTTTCTGGTGCACGGTAGCGACTCGGCTGGCGTCCGTGCGCTGCCAGAGCTGAACGGCGCCTATTCGGATCGGCTTGCCGACCGGGCTGAGGCGGTACCGAGCCTGTCGGTGACCGCGCGCACCACCGCGGCGCCGCGGGTGTCGGCTGCCGCCCGTCTGCACTATCTGTATGGTCCAGCAGAGGCGGCGGTCGACGTCACCTCTCGTGAAGTGACCGATACCGATAGCCTCTCGGCGCGATCGGCGCGCCGGTGTTCGACACCCGGCTCCACGTGCTCGATTCGCGGCTTCGGTCGTTGCCGGTCGTGGATGAGCTGTATCTGTCGGGGGTACAGCTCACCCGGCGTTATCTCGGTCGCGCGGGACCGACTCCCGCACGCTTCGTCGCCGACTCGTTCGCCGGCAACCCGGTGCGCCGGACCACACATTTCGAACCTCGAATGCCTCGGGCGCAGCGACTTCCAGATGAAGCTGGGGTCGGCGGCGGACCGAGCTGGGCGAGATCGAGCCCGTGCACGGTGCGGTCGATTCGGTGGTCCGCCAGTGGTCGTAGTGCGTGACCAACCCGGAATCAGCGAGCAGCCGGTCGCCGACGGCGTCGAATTCGAACCGGGCACTCGGCAACTCGCGCAGTTGCCCGCGCCAGCGGTGCGGATGGCGGCACAGGTCGCCGCCCGGCTCGGTGCCGAACTGAACTGCCTGCTCGGAGTCCGCGAGCTGTGCACCGCTACCGCGGTGACCGAACTCGCCGAACTCATCGAGCGGGCGGGTGGATCCGGCGGCGCGTCCCTGGTCGCGCAGCTGCGGGCGCGGCCACGGCCGCCGCTGGTTCCACTTGATACCGCACGGCGGCGCAGCACGGCGGCGCTGCACACCGACGCCGACGGTCCGTTCTCCCGGTTGCGCGTGCAGGTGCGCGAGCGTGACATTGCCGCCTTCTTGCACGCCGGGGTGCCGTTCGGGCAGCGGGTCGAGGTGCCCGACCTGCCGCGCTCGTCGGCGCGCCCCCCACTGTTCGAGGTGCTGCTCGCCTTCGGCAATGCCGAGGCAATCGCCGTCGAACTGCCCGTACTGTCGGTGGCCACCAGTACCCTGGACACCGGAGTGACCGAGTTCGATCTCCAGCTCACGGTCACCGAGTACTCTGCCGGTGCCGGACTCGGGGAAGGTCCGGCATCGGCGGGGATTCCGGGGAATTCACCCGCGCCACGGATTTCTTCGACGAGGCGTGGCACGCAATACGCGCGAGGGCAGGCCCGCTTCCTCGGCGCGGACACCGAAGAGGTGTGCCTGCGCGGCCCCGCCGCGGCGCGCGGACTGCCGTGCGCGGTCCGCACCTTCGGCCGAGCACTTCGTCGCAGACCCCTCGCGCCCGCGGGCGGGCGGCTCTCCCCGACCCGAGATCTGATGTGGTGGACCCGCTCCGGCGCGAAACGTTTCAGCGGACGGACCGATCATCAGGTGAGGGTGCGCGGACTGCGCTCGAACTCGGTGACATCGACGCCATCGAGCTACGCGTACGCCGTGGACGGGAACCGTGCGCAACCATGCGGTGGATGCCTCGCACCGGCGGATGACCCCGGACTCCGCGCTGGACAGGATCGGCCACGCCAGCACCGTGGTGCGGACGGACCCCACCGCACTTGGACCCCGACTCGAACTGGACCAGGAAGAAGGAAAGAATGACCAACCCGTTCGACGACAACGACGCCAAGTTCTATGTCTTGATCAACGACGAGGGCGAACACTCCTTGTGGCCGGTCTTCGCGGCCGTTCCTGACGGCTGGACCATCGCCTATGGCGCCGCCAACCGAAAGTCCTGTCTGCGATACGTGGAAACCCACTGGGTGGACATGCGCCCCAAGTCGCTCATCGAAGCCATGGCCAACGAGGCGAACTGACCAAGACCACCTGAATACGCGGGCGCGCCGCTCACCTCCCGCTGGTGATCGGCGCGCCCCGCCCAATGCCCGCGATCACCCGTCGGCGCGGAGGGATTCGATCACCATCTAAGCCTGTTGGCGCCATTCGGCAACGGCCCTGATGCGCAGGATTCGAGTGTCGAGTCGAACTGTTCGGCGCGCTCGGTCGACCGATGTAGGTGCAAGCGGCATTCCGGACGTCGGTCGTGTCCGGGCGGGTCGTCCCCGACAGCTGGCCGACGGCTACTGCCGCTGATCAGGCGGCGGCGGAGAGTGTGTCGAACTCCTTGTCGGTCAGGGTGATCCGTGCCGCCTCGGTGTTCTCCTCGACGTGCGCGACGCTGGACGTGCCTGGGATCGGCAGCACCACCGGCGCGCGGCGCAGCAGCCAGGCCAGCGCCAGCTGCGCGGGCGTGGCGCCGTGGTCGGCGGAGATCGCGTCGAGCGGGCCGCCCGGCTTCGCCAGTTCACCGGTGGCGATGGGGAACCACGGGATGAAGGCGATATTCTCCTGCTCGGCGTAGTCCAGTACGTCCTCGTCGGTGCGGTTGGCCAAGTTGTACAGGTTCTGCACCGACACGATGGTGGCGATTTCGCGTGCCTGGCGCAGCTGCTCGACGCTCACTTGTGAGACGCCGATGTGGCGAATCTTGCCTTCCCGTTGGAGCAGAACGAGCTCACCGAGCTGGTCGGCCAGCGGCACCTGGGGGTCGATGCGGTGCAGCTGGTAGAGGTCGATCCGGTCGACGCCGAGGTGACGCAGGCTGAGTTCGGTCTGTTGGCGCAGGTACTCGGGTCTGCCGACCGGACGCCAATCCCCGGGTCCGCCCCGGGTCAGTCCGCCTTTGGTGGCGATCACCAGGTCGTCGGCGTAGGGGTACAGCGCCTTCCTGATCAACTGCTCGCTGACGAACGGGCCGTAGGAGTCTGCGGTGTCGATGAAGTCGACGCCGAGTTCGACAGCGCGGCGCAGCACCCGCACCGCCTCGTCGGGATCCTTCGGGTCGCCCCAGATGCCGGGCCCGGTCAGCTGCATCGCGCCGTAGCCGAGCCGGTGCACCGGAAGGTCGCCGCCGAGGGCGAAGGTTCCGGAGGCTTCGGCGGGGCGTGCGTGGAGGTCTGTGCTCATGGAATTCGGTTCCTTCCGAAGTAATGGAACTGCGCGAAAATGCTTGCGAGCGTCGCGCCCGCGCGGGTATATCGTCGCGGTGCGGGCGCCGGCTCTCTTGCGGGAACGTGATCCCCTTGGCGTCGATTCCCGTAGCGTGGTCCGTGTTCGCCGTGGGCGGAATGGTCGGGGGTTGCTTCCGCGCTGTGCCGGGCGACGAGGCCGGGTTCACCACAGCGCATTCGCCGCCGCCACGTGGCCGAAACGGATGCCCATGAGATGCATGACCCGCAGCCACGAGCACACGGGCATCCGAGCCGAAGCGTTGGCCCAGATCGACCTCCGATGCCGGTGCGGCGTGCACGACCGGGCATGATCGCAGCAGATCCGAACCGGGCCCTCGCCGAACGCGGATCAGGCGCCGGGCAGCGATCGCCGAGACGAGGAGGCTCCCGATCGAGACATCACGCGGGCATGGTGCGCAGGCCGAGCATGGACAGGACCACGCCACCGCGCCGGGTTTCGCGGCCCTGACGAGCGCAGTCCTCGGTGTGGCCGTTCTATTGTGCGTCCACTTCGACTGGGCTCCGTTCGTTAGGAACTCGACCGGTCCCGATCAGCTCATCGGCATGCTGAGCGGCGGGATTCTGGTGGGCGCTTCCCTGCTGGTGTGGGCGATCAAGTCGCTATATCTGCTCGGCAGGGAGCACCGGTGGTCCTGGAAGGTCGCCGCGGTACCGGCGGTTGCGCTCGCAGGGCTGGTAGCCGGCTTGGTCACGCAGCCCGCGAGCTTCGACTCCGCACGTCCGGAAATGGAGGAAGTCGCGGTCGAGATGCTGCGCGAGGATGGGCTGGGTACCCGCCAGGACCTGAGTCTCGACGGGCTCGATATCAGCTTGGCTCAACGTGAGTCCGATGGGCGTGTCTACTTCTACGATGCTGACGGGTTCGTGGGCTCGAACGTCTACGGTTGGGTCTACTCGCCCGGCACCGAGCCGGTAGGGAATGCCGGCCAACGGTTCGAAAAACTGTCCGGAGACTGGTACTCGTTCGTCTTCACCACCGACTGAGGGCCGCTGGCGGCCTCGACTCAGAACCTCGCGATCCGCATGGGTACAACCCAACGGGCGCTCGCCTCGGCGTCAGGGTCGACTTTCACGCGGCGGTGGTACCGACTTCGCCGTTTGAAGTTGCATCCCGTACCGGGGTACGGGCTTACCGTGGCGTCATGATGATTACACCTGCTTCCGGGGATTGGGTGCCGGACTCGTGCACCCTGCCCACCGCTGAGCAACCGGTTCGGGTCGCGGAGTTCGACCGGTTCTTCGCCGAGTCCGTGCGGCGCACACATCGGCCTGCACGGACTGGGCTGGATCTGCTGCTTGCCGCCGACGCCGAACCTGCCGGCCGTGACCTGGCTGCCCGTGAATCGGGCTGCTGCTCGTTCTTCGCTTTCAGCTTCGCTACCACTGATGCGGGGCCGGTGATGCACATAGAGGTTCCCGACTCCCAGGTCGAGGTACTGGACGCGCTCGCCGCGCGGGTGGACACCTTCATCGGCAGCGAACACTGATGAACGGCTGCGCACAAGCCGTCGGCCGCGGTGGTGCCTATGATCGCGCGGAGCTGCCGAAGAGGACCAGCCGCATCAGCAGGCGCACCCGGTCCTGCGCGGCCATCGATGCGTTGCCGAAGGTGCGGCCCAGATCGACGACCACCGTGAAGGCCGCGTGGATGAGAAACCGCGCCTCGGCGGGAGTGAGTTCGGGACGCACCTCGCGCAGCAGCCGGGCCCACTCCTCGACGCTGAGCCGCTGGATATTGCGCAGCACAGTACGTTCCTCGGCCGGAACATGTTGAAACTCCGTGTAATACACAAAGGTCAGTGCGCGTTCGGCGAACGATCCCGCGACGTACTGGGTGATCAGTGTGGTGAGCGCGTCCTCGGAGTCGGCGGCCGCCGTGACCGCGGGCCCGATGGCGCCGGAAACCCGTTCCGCGGCACGGCGGAACGCGGCGGCGAGCAGGTCGCTTTTGCCGCGGTAGAACCGATACACCGCAGACGCGGCTGACAAGCCCGCTGCGGTGGCGATGTCCTCCACGCTGACGTTCGGGTATCCGCGTTCGTGGAACAGCTCCACCGCTTTGCGCAGCAGGAGTTCGTGTTTGAACGAGTCCGGGATCTCCACCACCGCGACCGGCTCCACATCCCGCTCCTCCGGCAGATCGGCGTGCACGATCGACCAGCACGCCGAACTCAACAGACGGGCAAGCGCTTTCACGGGTAGGTTGGCGTGGTGGTCGGCGATGCTGGTGATCGTGCTGAGTAGCGCGGCGCGCAGCACTCGATGATCGTCGTCGGTCAGCTCCGGGCGCAGTGCGGCCAGCTGGGCGCCGAGCGCGCCGAGGACTGTCGCCTGCTCCTCGTTGAGCGTGATCTGGTCGTCGGGTTCGAGGTATCGGCCCTCCCAGCGCACCAGGGTGACCGTGGGACGGTTCTCGATCGTGATCGCGATGAGCGCGTCGAGTATGTGTCGCAGCCGCTGCTCGGCCGGCCGGCCGGCCGCCTCTTCCGCCAGCTGGACCGATGCGGTCATGGCCCGGCCCACACGCAGCAGTTCCTCTCGGAACAGCGCGTACTTGCTCGGATAGTGGCGGTAGAGCGCGGCGGAGCTGATGCCGAGCCCGGATGCGATGTCCTCCATGCTCACACCGTGGTAGCCGAGTGCGCCGAACGCGGCGGCCGACGCAGCAGCGATCTGGGCCCGCCGATTCTTCGGCCTGCGCCGGATCTCCCGAGGTGCCGAATCGCCGCTGCCCGCCCTCCGCGCCATACGGCGATTGTCGACACTCATGCGGCCATGGTAACGACACTTACCGGCCAGGACGCCGCGCGATAGTACTGCATGCGGCCGAACCAAGCCGGGCGCCTGCTGATCCAGCGCCGGCGCGCAAGGGCCACTACCGAGCCGCGGGGATCGTGAATCCAACGGGAAGCGGCACTGGCTCATTCGTGGCCGGGGGACGTGTGCCGGTGGCGTCGGTCGCGCGACCAGCGGCGGCAATGCGACTCCTACACTGTGCGCGAGACCTGAAAGCCGCGGTCATACGGGCCGCTGCGCGGTTAGATCGCATCCTCTGGATTGTTTCGTGTCGAACGTTGCCACTCCTAGCGTCCGCCACGCATCCAGTAGACGCTTGTCGCCTGACCCCGCGACGAGATCCGGGTCGTCGAGTTGTTCAGCGGAGGAGCAATGGATGGCGTCATATCCCCGCAGTGCACAACCATCAGCCAGCTCGGCCGCGCGCAGCATCAATGCCTCGTCGATCTCGATTACCTCAACTTGCGGCCAGAGCTGGTCCAATAGGCGCCGGCAGCCTGAATAGGCCACGTCATCGAGGCGCCTTATCCGATGAGCCTGCGCGAGCGCTGCTGTGGTCTCCACGTAGAGGAGCCTGTTCGACACCACTGCGTCGGCATCATCCCAAAAGCGGCGGCAGGCTTGACTGCTCGGCTCGTCGACCAGTAACGGAACAAAAGCGGAGGTATCGAGATACCCGATCACCGGCGCTGCTCATCGATGAGCTCACTGACGATGCCGTTCCCGTGGATCGGTTCAGGGGCTGGCTGCTTCTTCTTGCGCGCGGGTTGAATGCGTCCTTCGCTGCGGAGCTGTTCCAGCCGTGTCAGGCGGCCGACCGGAACGATGCGGGCGATCGGTTGCCCATGATCGGTAACCGTCACCGTATGTCCTGATCGAACCTCCGCCAAGTGTCGACTGAGGCTATCTCGTAGCTCTCGAATTCCGACGTCCATGGCAGAAGTCTCCTCTTGTCGCCATATATTCGTATTAAATTATAGCCACAATTCTCACCCCGCAGGGCGTGGCCGCTGGGTCAGGTACCAGTCGAGTAGGTCCGGGTTGTCGACCGCGCTGGGTTCGACGACGCGAGCTGGATCGGCGCCCTGGAAGAGCTTCTTGATCGGCACCTCCAGCTTCTTACCGGTGCGGGTGTGTGGGATGCCGGGGGCGAGGATGATTTCGTCGGGGATGTGGCGTGGGGACACTTGGGTTCGGATGGTGTTGTTGATGCGCGTTTTCAGTTCGTCGGTCAGTTCGGCGCCAGACGCGAGGACTACGAACAGCGGCATCCAGTATCCGCCGTCGGGTTGCTCGGCGCCGATCACCAGGGCTTCGGCGATCTCGGGTAGGCGCTCGACGGCCTGGTAGATGTCCGCGCTGCCCATCCGGATGCCGTGCCGATTGAGCGTGGAGTCGGAGCGGCCGTGCACGATCACGCTGTGCCGGTCGGTGATGGTGATCCAGTCGCCGTGCCGCCATACGCCGGGATAGGTGTCGAAATACGCCTCGTGATAGCGCTTTCCGTCGTCGTCGTGCCAGAAGCGCACCGGCATGGACGGCATCGGTGCGGTGACGACGAGTTCGCCGACTTCGCCGCGCACCGGCTGCCCCGCGGCGTCGAAGGCGTCCAGCGCGACGCCGAGGTACGGCGCCGACAGCTCGCCAGGCCACACCGGCACGGTGCGCACGCCGCCGATGAACGCGGACACCACGTCGGTGCCGCCGCTGATCGAGGACACCTGGACGTGGTCGCCGACGTTGGCGCCGAGCCACAGCGCCGAGGAGGTAGGCAGCGATGCGCCGGTGATGCCGACCATGCGCAGTGTGGACAGGTCGTAATCGGCGCGCGGCACGGAGCCTGCCTTGATGCAGGCGAGCACGTAGCCGGGGCTTGTGCCGAGCACGGTGGCGCCACCGCGCGATAACCAGCTGGTTGAGGAAGCTTCACGATGATCTGGGGTCTGCCATATTGCTGGCGTATTTCGGCGTTCGGTGGATGGTGGGCTGATGACAGCTTCCGGTCATCTCTTGCTGCCGGTCACCAGCGCGCCGCGCTTGGTGACCGCGAGAGGCGCGGGCAGCTTGTGCGCGTTTGCGGCGGCTCGGACTGGCGCCCAGGATCACAGTGCATCGAGGTGGCTCAGCAGGAGGATGGTGAGGCCGACGGTGCCGGCGAATCCGACTCCGCCGTCGCGGATTGCGGCGGCGGGGTGGGCGCCGCGGGCGTGAGCGAGTAGGGCGGTGATGATGCCGATGATGATGCCGAGCAGGACGGAGATCGTGATCAGCAGGATTTTGGTGAGTTGGTTGTCGTGCATTGAGTTTCGCCTTCGATCCGGTGGGACTGGTGGGTTCCCATTGAGCTCGATCGGCTGGTGACTGAGGTCGTGTGGCTCGGCTATGGTGCGGGTGTGCGCATGTCAGAGCTGGTGTGGCGACTTCGGGACTCGCCGCGACTCCCGATGATCGAGTGCGTGGGTAGGGGCTCGGTGCGGTGACTGGCGGCGAGGGTATGACGAAGGAGAGCTTTCTCGAAGAGCTTGATTGCCTGCACGAGGCGGCGGGGTCGCCGGGTATGCAGAACATCGCCCGGTGGACAGAGCTCAACCATCCGCCGGGCGTCAAGCTCAGAACTCTTTCGGGGTGGTTCGCTGGCGGTGCGCGCAGGCATGTGCCGCGGTCGGTGTCGGAGAAGGACTTCGCCGTTGTTGTGGAGTACCTACTCGACCGCGCTGGCAAGACAACCACGATCGACGCCGAGGTCGGCAAATGGGTCAAATGGCTGAGAGAGGCGAATACAACTCGATCAGCTCCGAAAGTGGTGGTGGTGGGCAAGATCCCTGCCGAAGCAGCGTATTTCGTGACTCGCGATCAGCTGCGTCGGCTTGCCCATGCTTTGGCGGGTTCGCGGGTGGTGGTGGTGGTGACCGGGATGATGGGGGCGGGCAAGACACAGTTGGCTGCCGCCTACGCCCGCAGTACTGGCGCCACTGTGGTGGGTTGGGTCAACGCCGCAACTGACGGCACACTCTTAGAAGGACTGGCGGACATCGCCGAGCGGCTGCGTGTCGCGGATCCTGAGGGGGATTCGCAGCGTTCGGCGCACCTGCTGCGGGATCATCTCGCCTCCCGCGCAGAGGAGGGGTTGCTGGTGTTCGACAACGCAAGTGACCCGGATCGGGTCTGTGAGTTCATTCCCGCCCGGGGCGGCACACGCGTGATAATCACCAGCACCGACCACGACTTCACCACTTTGGGCACCCGAGTGCAGGTCGAGGTCTACAGCCGTGCGGAATCGGTCGGGTTCCTAACCGCCGCAACCGGACTCGTCGACGACCATGGCGCCGATCAAGTGGCAGAGGATCTGGGTGATCTGCCGCTGGCATTGACGCAGGCTGCAAACACCATCACCACCCTCTGCCCCCCGGATTACGCCAGCTATCGGCAATTGCTCGCCCAACCGATGCCGCGAGCCTTCACCTGCCGGGCCGGTGAGAGCCATCCCCACCCGGTGGACAAGGCGATCCTGCTGTCGCTGGAAACTATCGAAGCTCCCACCGGCGATCCCGAACTCGATACCGCGGTGCGGGAACTACTCGAGATCATGGCGATGCTCTCACCCGCCGGAGTATCCGTCGCAATCCTGCCCGACAAACCGGGGCGTCTTCGTGAGGCTCTGGCCCGGTGTGTCCGAGGATCACTACTGACTCGCTCGACCACAGGCGAGTCGGTCACAATGCACTGCCTCATCGCCCGGGTCCTGCGCGAACGAGCCGGAACCGACCACACGTTGGCACAGCTTGCTGCCAACGCACTCACCGTCATCGAAGGCAACCTGTTCGATAGAAGTCAAGCCTGGCAACGCCGTGCCGAAGGTGCACATCTCATCGACCAGATCGACGCCATCTGGAAGACCGGAGCACACACCACCAGCGCAGAAGTCACCACGCGGTTGTTCCGAGCACGCGCCTGGGCCAGCAGACAGTTGAGCGCAGCGGCGGATACGGCGCGCGGAGTCACCCACAGCAAGCAGACGCTCACCGACGCCGAGCATTGGCTCGAGCCCGATCACCCTCTCACTCTCGCCGCGCGCAACAACCTCGCCCACGCCTACTTCTCCGCGGGACGGCTCCGGAAAGGCATTCGGCTCTACAAACGCAACCTCATCAAGGCCAAGCGGGTACTAGGAGCCAACGACCACCACACCTTCCTCGCCCGCAACAACCTCGCGGGAGGTTACCGATCGGTGGGCCGAGTTGCCGAGGCGATCACGCTCTACGAGCGCAATCTCCCCAACGTCGAGCATTGGCTCGAACCCGATGACCACATCATCTTCACCACCCGTAATAACCTCGCCAGCGCCTACGAATCCGTCGGACGATTCCCCGAAGCCATCCGGCTCTACAAGCGCAACCTCGCCGAGGCCGAGCATTGGAGCGAGACCGATAACATCACTACCCTCAACAACCTCGCTGGCGCCTACACAGCCACCAACAATCCCCTTCAGGCCATCCCGCTCCTCGAGCAAACTCTCACCGACGCCGAGCGGGCACTAGGAGCCAACGACCACCCCAAACTCCTCACAATTCGCCACACCCTCGCCAACGCCTACGCATCCACCGAACGATTCCCCGAAGCCATCCGGCTCTACAAGCAGATACTCCCGGAGCTCGAGCAGACGTTCGGAGCCAACCACCCCCGCACCCGCACCACTCGCGAAAACCTCGCCAAAACCTACAGATTGGTGGCCGAAGCCATCGAATGGTACGAACAGATCCTTACCGATCACAAGCGGGTACTCGCACCAGACCACCCCGACGTCTGCGCCCTGCGTAACCTCCTCACCACCCTCCGCAGAAGCCAGGACGAGTGTCGCTGAACGATCTCCAACACCGGCGGTGTGGGAGCAGACCTGCAGTTACACAACAGATCACATGTCCAAATACGCCGGAACGGGCATCCCCGGTCACCCTGATCAGCGGCTACGCCATATCCGCCCGCCTGTTTTTGCGACTACTACGGCGACGCCGATAACCCCCCACGTCCGAGTGGTTCTCGGTGGTTAGGCTGCCGTTAGCATGGGGCCTCGAATCGCACCTTGGTGTCGGGTCGGCTGCATGCACCGGTCAGTCGTCGATGCCGTAGATGTTGCGGCGTATGCTGTCGTGCTGGTGCCGGTCTCCCGCGCCTCCCTACAAGCCGATCTGCTCGCCGCCCAGCAACGCTGCCTGCGCATCGCCGCCCGAAACCACACTCGAAACACAACGGATCCGACGACAGCGTCTCCGACCATTTCGCGGCCTCCACGTGCTTGCCTGGAGCCGGAACTCACCCTGTCGCGTAGCTGCGCGGCACGCTCGATGGTCAAGCCCATAACGTGCGCGTGGCACCAGCGCTCGGCTAGCTGGCCGTCTGCCGCGACATAGACGCCGCCCACACGGACTACCGGCTGGACCGCGGCACGGTCCCGCGCGGAGTCACCAATTCGCACACCAGACTCACCGCCCGTGCGGCACCACCGAAATGCGCAAGATCCGGTGTAACGATCGCAGCCGCCTGGACCTTGTGCACCGTGTGGACCACCAGCGTTGTCGGCATGTAGGTGTCCGGCTGAATGGTGAGCAATCCCGCGAAGGCGTAGCCGCCCTGACGGGCAAGGTCTCCGATCACTTGCTCATCGCGCATTCTGTCGTCGGTGACGTCCAGGCGCAGCAGTCCTATTGCTTTTGGCTGCACGAGTTTTCCCTTCATCAGAGAATTTCGGGCGGCGGTGAGTGCGCGCCGCCCGCGGGTGGTGGTCGTCGCTAAGTTCTCGATCTAGGCGCGCTTGGAGCACCGCGAACGGCTCGACCGGCGGTTGGCCCTCATCGTTCGGCGCAGAGCCCAGGTCGTCATCCCCGAGCGGAAGGAGGCAGGCGGCGGCGATGATCCCGACGGCGCACAGCAGGATTGCGAACAGCGCGCCGCATACCTCTGCATCCATGGTCATCGCCTCGATGTCGGAAACACCAGGTACTGAGCTCGCGTGGCCGTCATCGTGGATCAATCGAGGATCGAGGACACATGGCCGAGCGCGGCGACGTACTGCTTGCACGTCGGCCTGTGTCCTGCATGTTTGGAGAGCACGAACCGCGCTCGCTCGAAGTCCATCACGATGGGCTGCACGGTGCAGTCGCGGTGCTCTATCTCCCACCGGTCATAGGCGCTCATCAATGTCGGCATGTCGTGCCTCCAAGGGTTGGGGGTTTGGGAGCACACCCGACTGGGGGCCGAACGAGTCCGGACCGAAAATGACCTCGTTCGGCTAGCTTCCGCGGATCCGAGAAAGGGGGATCGGAGCCCCGGCGCTGGGTGTGCTGGCTCCAGATTCCGTTCTGAGACTTGCGATCCCAACGCCCAGCAGGGCTAGCCCCAGTGGGGCTTGTCGTCCGGCAAAGACAAACGCTTCTGGGCCAAGGATCGAGAGTTTCAGCACGTGGGACGGCTTCGGCGCATAGGCTGATGACAACAGCGGTTGATCCGGCTGAAGGGGACACATGGGTGTTGGGGGACGCATTTGCCGCGCGTGCAGAGCGGCATTACCGGTAGTCGACACCGGCAGCATCTGTGCGTCCTGTGCTCGCGCCGCTGGATTCAAGAAGTTGCTGCCCGCCGGCTTCTTCGACGAACCCGCGATCCGAAAAGCGTTGGCCAACCATGACTTCG
Source organism: Nocardia sp. NBC_00881 (assembly GCF_045207455.1). Lineage (NCBI taxonomy): Bacteria > Bacillati > Actinomycetota > Actinomycetes > Mycobacteriales > Nocardiaceae > Nocardia > Nocardia sp. NBC_00881. The sequence goes on along the minus strand of NZ_CP108798.1, from coordinate 4,921,016 downwards.
GCGTCGTGTTCGCCGCCGTCCGCGAGCAGACCGGCCTCTCACAACTGCAGTTGGGTGCGTTGCTCGACCTCACCCAGTCCCGGGTCTCCGCTGTAGAGCGGGGTGAACGTCGTCTGATCAGCGTCAAGCTGGTTGCCCGGATCTCCGATACTCTCGGCATCCCGGCTTCGCTCCTCGGGTTCTACTCCGAGTCTCCGAGTAGCCTGGCCAGCGAGGAGGTGACTTGGATGGAACGTAGGGATTTCATCACCTTGGTAACCGCGGCAGCGCTCGGTTCCCACCTTCACCCGGAACTCGAACGGCTGGGAGGACTGCTTCCCGGACGGCTCGAGCCAGTTACCCGGCCGCACATCGGGTCCGGAGACATCGATGCCATCGAGGCCATCACCGATGGCTTCCGGCGATGGGATCTGGCGTACGGCGGGGGGCTATGCCGCACAGCGGCACTCACCCAGTTGCACCAGGTCCGCGCGCTCGAGGGCGCGGTATGCGCCTTCGATGTCCGCACGCGATTGTGGATCGCCACCGCCGAGCTGGCGAGCATGGCCGGATGGCTCGCCTACGACATCGAAGAACACGACTCGGCCCGCACGCTGTGGACTTACGCTCTGCAGACGGCGTACCGCGGTGAAGACCACCCGCGTAGCACAGATCTGACGGTCAGCATTCTGCTGGACATCGCGCACCAGTCACTGCACTTGCGGCGGCCGCGGGAAGCGCTGAAGTTCGCCCAGCTGGCCTCGTCGACGGCGGTCAACCGAAAGCATCCGGTCAGTACGATCACCGCCGGATACATTGCGGCCGTGATGGGCTGGTGCTGGGCGTCGCTGAGCGAGACCGCAGCGACCGAGCGGGCGATCGGACAGTCGGAAAATCACTACACGTCTGCAGACCCTGACACGCTGCCGCCATGGGCATGGTTCGTGACATCCGCCGAAATCGCTGCACAACAAGGGCATTCGATGTATCTGCTATCACTCTCGGAACCAGATTTCGCACCGACGGCGATCGAACGGCTGTCGATCGCGGTCAACGGACATGCGATGGAACATGCGCGCAGCCGTGCTGTCGTCCTGCCCACCCTTGCCGGTGCGTGTCTACAGGCTGGTGATTTCAAATCAGCGGCCGGCTATGGCCGTGACGCGATCACGGCAATCACCGAACTGTCGTCGCAGCGTTGCTATGTACGGCTGCGCGACCTGGACGCCATCGCAGCCCACCACGACAGCGACGTGTATGTCGCCGAGCTGCGTGACGGAATTCGGGCGGCGCTCGCGGCCACCTTGTGACACCGGACAGCGAGCTGCCAGGGCGCGAGGCGCTGCGGGCAGCGTGCATGAAGTTCGGCGTCAACGACGAAGGCGCGCGGCTGCTGCACCACCGATCTAACGCGGTGTGGCTACTTCCTGAGCAAAACCTGGTCGCGCGCTTGGCGCCCGACACTGCCTACCGGCGGGAACGTGCCGTCACAGCGATCGCCGTCACACGTTGGCTCGGGGACGCCGAGAAGCCGATTGCCCTGACTCCGCTCACCGGACGGCAACCGGTGGTCACCAGCGACGCGATCGCAACGTTCTGGCCATATCGTCCCTCGAACAACCAACCCAGCCCAGCAGACCTCGGCGCGCTCGTGCGGCGGCTGCACACCGTCACCGCGCCAACGTTTTCGGTTCCGCATTATCAGCCGCTCCGGCGACTCTTCGAGGCTCTAGCCCTTGACGACGAACGAGCGGCACCAGCACTTGCGGGTCCAGATCGGGCATGGCTGCGGGGACGCGCCGACACAGTGGTTGCCGAGTTTCGCCGTACCCGATTCCCTCTGGGAGAAGGTCTGATTCACGTCGACGTCCACAGCGAGAACGCAGTTCAGGACCACAGGCAGTGGGTACTGATCGACTGGGACCAATGCTGCATTGGTCCCCGCGAACTCGACCTGGTCAACGGCCTACCTGACCACTTCCACCAACCTGCGGGTGATCGTGAGCTGTTCGCAGCCGCCTATGGTTACGACCTACTCGGCTGGTCCGGCTGGACATTGCTCCGCGACATCACCGAACTCCACTCCATGGCTTCCTATATTCGGCTCGCGCCGAGCAAGCCCGCCGCGGCAGTCGAACTCCGCCATCGCTTCCATTCGCTGAGAACGGGCGACGCCACAGCCATCTGGCACGCAATCTCATAGATTTCGGTCCCAAGAGCACTCGCTCCGCTACGACATCGGCGCGCACAACGTGCTCGAACAGCGAACTGAATCCAACTTGATCGGTGGTTTGGGTCGCTTGGATCAGCGCACCCGGCACCTCGATCGAGGGCAGGCTCACTGCCGGAAGTTCGCTTACTTTAAACCCATTGTGTCGCAGTGGAACCCATGAAGGATCTGTCTAGCTGTCAGTTGCTTCCGCCCGGACGGATCGCGCTGTACCAGTCGAGTAGGTCCGGGTTGTCGACCGCGCTGGGTTCGACGACGCGAGCTGGATCGGCGCCCTGGAAGAGCTTCTTGATCGGCACCTCCAGCTTCTTACCGGTGCGGGTGTGTGGGATGCCGGGGGCGAGGATGATTTCGTCGGGGATGTGGCGTGGGGACACTTGGGTTCGGATGGTGTTGTTGATGCGCGTTTTCAGTTCGTCGGTCAGTTCGGCGCCAGACGCGAGGACTACGAACAGCGGCATCCAGTATCCGCCGTCGGGTTGCTCGGCGCCGATCACCAGGGCTTCGGCGATCTCGGGTAGGCGCTCGACGGCCTGGTAGATGTCCGCGCTGCCCATCCGGATGCCGTGCCGATTGAGCGTGGAGTCGGAGCGGCCGTGCACGATCACGCTGTGCCGGTCGGTGATGGTGATCCAGTCGCCGTGCCGCCATACGCCGGGATAGGTGTCGAAATACGCCTCGTGATAGCGCTTTCCGTCGTCGTCGTGCCAGAAGCGCACCGGCATGGACGGCATCGGTGCGGTGACGACGAGTTCGCCGACTTCGCCGCGCACCGGCTGCCCCGCGGCGTCGAAGGCGTCCAGCGCGACGCCGAGGTACGGCGCCGACAGCTCGCCAGGCCACACCGGCACGGTGCGCACGCCGCCGATGAACGCGGACACCACGTCGGTGCCGCCGCTGATCGAGGACACCTGGACGTGGTCGCCGACGTTGGCGCCGAGCCACAGCGCCGAGGAGGTAGGCAGCGATGCGCCGGTGATGCCGACCATGCGCAGTGTGGACAGGTCGTAATCGGCGCGCGGCACGGAGCCTGCCTTGATGCAGGCGAGCACGTAGCCGGGGCTTGTGCCGAGCACGGTGGCGCCGACCTCGGAGGTGATGCGCCACAACGCGTCCGGCGTCGGATAGGTGGGGCTGCCGTCGTAGCAGACGATGGTCGCCCCGACCAGCAGGCCCGCGATCTGGAAGTTCCACATCATCCAGCTCGGGCTGGTGTACCAGAAGAACGTGTCGTCCTGGCCGAGGTCGGATTGCAGGGCAGCGGCTTTGAGGTGTTCGAGCACCACGCCGCCGTGCCCGTGCACGATTCCCTTGGGCAGTCCGGTCGTGCCGGAGGAGAACACGACCCACAGCGGGTGGTCGAAATCGACCGACTCCGTGGTGATCACCGCGGACATTGCCTCGGTGTTGTCGATCGCCTCGTGCCACGGCATCGTGTCCGGCACGTCCAGCCCCAGCTGGGTGACCGCGACGGTGGCCTGTAGCGTGCCGAGCCCGGCCTGTAGCGCGGCGACGTCGGCACGTTTGTCGTGCGCCTTGCCGCCGAAGCGATAGCCGTCGGCGGTGACCAGGACGGTCGGTTCGAGCTGACCGAGCCGATCCAGCGCCGCCTTCGCCGAATAGTCCTGCCCGCAGGCGCTCCAGACGGCACCGATGCTCGCGGTGGCCAGAAACGCGATGACCGCCTCGGGAATATTCGGCAGGTATCCGGCCACCCGGTCGCCGGGTCGCACGCCGAGGGAGCGCAGGGTGCGGGCGAAGGTGGCGGTGCTGTCGATCAATTCGACCCAGGACACTTCGCGAATCGGACCGTCCTCGCTGACCGCCTTGATCGCGGGCCGGTCGGTATTCAGCTGGCGGATCACCTGGTCCACGTAATTCAGCCGGGTGCCGGGGAACCATTGCGCGCCGGGCATTTCCGCGTTCGCCAGTACTTCGCCGGCAACCTCGCCGAGCTCGAAATAGTCCCACAGCGCCCGCCAGAACCCGGCCGGATCCGCTACCGACCACTGCCACAGCGCGGCGTAGTCCGGCGCCCGCACCCCGGTGCGCTTCGCGACGAACGCCGCGAAGTCGGTGATCCTCGCCTCCGCGATGTCGCGTTCGGTCGGCACCCATTGTGGTTGCATCGCAGTCCTCCTGGCTGTACGAACTCGGTGGTCAGTCGCGGTCGGCTCGTCGCACGATCTGCTCGGCATGTCGCAGCACGGGGGCATCGACCATCCTGCCCTCGAAGGCGAATACCCCGCGATGCTTCGGCACCTCGTCGAGTACCCGCTGAGCCCAGGCGATCTCGTCCTCGGACGGCGCGTATGCCGCCCGCAGCACCGGAACCTGGCTCGGATGGATCGCGACCTTGGCGTCGAAGCCGATCGCGACCGCGTCCAGCGCCTCGGCCCGCAGGCCGTCCAGGTCGCGGATGTCCAGATATACCGAGTCCAGCGCGAACTTTCCGTACGCTTTGGCGGCCAGCAACGTCGTGGCCCGGACGTGGCGGACCACGTCCCGGTAGCTGCCATCCGCGTGCCTGCTGGCGTTGCCGCCGAGCCCGGCGATCAGATCCTCGGCGCCCCACATCACGCCGATCGCGTTGCGGGCCAGCAGAGCCCGTCCGACCTCGAGCGCGCCGAGCGGCGACTCGATCAACGCGATCACCTCGTGGTCGGGCAGCGCCGTGATCTGGTCGGTGGATTCGCATTTCGGCAGCATGATCCGGCGGTAGCCGGTCTCGGCCAGCGCCGCGAGATCGAGCGCGTGCTCCGCGGTGGCCGCCGCGTTGACGCGCACCACCGTGGTCTCGGGATCCAGCGGCGTCTCGATCAGTGCTTTGCGCGCCGCGAACTTGTCACCGGCGGCGACGCCGTCCTCCAGGTCGAGGATCACCACGTCGGCTGCCGCAGCGGCCTTCGTATACCGTTCCGGGCGATCGGCCGGGCAGAACAACCAGGCTGGACCGGCCATCTGCCAGCTCATGCTGTATCTCCTTCGGCATACCCGGGCCCTTCGTGGTCGCGCGGGCTGCCGCCTCCGGGCCGGCCGCTCCTGCCGGGCTCCGGGGCCTTGCGGACCAGCGTCTTGCGGACCGCGGTGGCCACGATGTCGCCGTCCTGGTTGCGTGCCGTGTGCGCGAACGTGACGATGCCCTCGCCGGGGCGGCTCTTCGATTCGCGTTTGTCGGTGACCACGGTTTCGGCGTACATGGTGTCGCCGTGGAACAGCGGCTTGGGGAACGCGATCTCGGAGAAGCCGAGGTTGGCGACGATGGTGCCCTGGGTGAGCTGCGCGACGGACAGCCCGACCAGGGTGGACAGCGTGAACATCGAGTTCACCAGCCGCTGGTTGAACGGGGGCAGCCGCTCGCTGAACGCAGCGTCCAGATGCAGCGCCTGCGTGTTCATGGTCAGCGTGGTGAACAGGACGTTGTCCGCCTCGGTGATGGTCCGCCCGGGCCGGTGCTCGTAGACCACCGCCGTGTCGAACTCCTCGAACCACAGCCCGCGCTGCACCACCGCGCGCCGCTGCGTCACAGGCCGCGTCCTTTCGGCCTGGGCGGGCGCCCTGCGTGGTTACGCTCCGCTACCTCCTCCGGGCGCTGCCCGCTCAGGCCGAGCTCCCGTCCGATCAGCATCAACTGCACCTCCGTTGTGCCCTCGCCGATTTCCAGGATCTTGCTGTCCCGATAGTGCCTGGCGACCGCGTATTCATTCATGAAGCCATACCCGCCGAAGATCTGCGTCGCGTCGCGGGAATTGTCCATCGCGGCCTCGCTGGCCACCAGTTTGGCGATGGACGCCTGCTTCTTGAACGGCTTGCCTGCCAGCATCAGCGCCGCCGCGTCATAGTAGGCCGTGCGGGCGGCGTGGGCCCGCGCTTCCATCCTGGCGATCTTGAAGGCAATGGCTTGGTTGCGGCCGATCACCTGGCCGAACGCCTCGCGCTCCTTGGCGTAGCGCACGCTCTCGTCCACACAGCCTTGCGCGGCGCCGACCGAGAGCGCGGCGATGGCGATGCGCCCCTCATCCAGGATGCGCAGGAAGTTGGCGTAGCCGCGGCCGCGCTCGCCGAGCAGATTCTCCTCGGGCACCCGCACGTCGGTGAAGCTGAGCGGATGGGTGTCCGACGCGTTCCAACCGACCTTGTTGTACGCGGGCTCGGCGACGAAGCCGGGAGTGTCGGCGGGCACCAGGATGGTGGAGATCTCCTTCTTGCCGCCGGACTGCCCGGTCACCGCGGTCACCGTGACGAGCTCGGTGATGTCGGTGCCGGAATTGGTGATGAACTGCTTGCTGCCGTTGATGATCCACTCGCCGCTGTCGGCGACCGCCGTGGTCCTGGTGCCGCCCGCGTCGCTGCCCGCGCCCGACTCGGTGAGCCCGAACGCGGCAAGGGTGCGGCCGCTGGTCAGCCGCGGCAGCCATTCCTGTTTCTGCTTGTCGTTGCCGAACCGGTAGATCGGCATGGCGCCGAGGGAGACGCCCGCCTCCAGGGTGATGGCGACGCTCTGATCGACCTTGCCCAGTTCCTCCAGTGCGAGGCACAGCGCGAAGTAGTCACCGCCCATACCGCCGTACTCCTCGGGGAACGGCAGGCCGAACAGCCCCATCTCGGCCATCCCCGCGACCACCTCGTAGGGGAAGGTGTGATTCGCGTCGTGCTCGGCGGCCACGGGAGCGACCACCGACCGCGCGAAGTCGCGCACTGTCAGTGCGAGATCGCGGTACTCCTCCGGCAGCGTGCCGGTGGACAGGAAGTCGGTCATAGGGGGATTCCTTCGTGCTCGGCGGATTGCGGTTCGGCGTGCGCGCCGATGACCCGCGCCAGCACCTGGTCGAGGCGCACTTGGGCGCCGGGCTCGACCAGCAGTTCGACGGTTCCGGTGACTGGCGCGGTGAGCGAGTGCTCCATCTTCATCGCCTCCACGATGACCACAGGCGCGCCTGCGGCCACGGTGGCGCCCGCGGTGACCGGCACCGCGATCACCGAACCGGGCATCGGGCTGCGGATCTCGGCGTCGCCGACGTGTTCGTCCCCGCCGCGCACATCGACCTCGGCGACCTCGCGCAGCACGGCGACGCCGGACGGTCCGGCCACCCAGAGGTGGCCGTCCTGCTCCGCGACGCGATATTCGCGCCGCAGGCCATGCCTGGTGAGGGTGAGCACACCGGTGTACGACTCGGTGCGTCCGGTGAATGTCGCGGTGAGCGAGGATATTTCGCCGTCGCCGATGCGAACCGTTCCGTTGTCGGGCGTGCCGGACAGATAGACGTGCTCGACCCGATCGCCACCCGCGAGCCGAATCGGCGTGGGCGCGGCGGCCCCGATCCGCCACCCGGAGGGGACGTCCCAGGGATTGCCCTGCGTCCTGGGCCAGCGCCGCAGCCAGTGACAAGTGGCGGCGGCGACGAACTCGTCGTCGCCGACGGCGAGGGGATGGAAGTCGGCCACCCGCCGGTCCAGCAGGCCGGTGTCCAGCCGTCCTTCGGCGACGTCGGGGTCGGCCAGCAGAAACCGCAGGAACTCGAGGTTGCTGGTCACCCCGAGCAACACCGTATCGGCCAGCGCCCGATCGAGTTTCGCGAGCGCGGCGGTCCGGTCTCCGGCGTGCGCGATGACCTTGGACAGCATCGGGTCGTAGTCGCTGCCGACCAGCGTGCCGACTCGCAGGCCCGAATCGACCCGCACACCTCGGCCTTCCGGCTCGGCCAGGTCGAGCACCGTGCCGCCGGTGGGCAGGAATCCGCGTCCTGGATCCTCGGCGTAGACCCTGGCCTCGATCGCGTGGCCGACCATGCGAATGTCGTCCTGCGCCACCGCGAGCTTCTGCCCGGCCGCCACGCGGATCTGGCATTCCACCAGGTCGACGCCGGTGACCAGCTCGGTCACCGGGTGCTCGACCTGCAGGCGGGTGTTCATCTCCATGAAGAAGAACTCGTCGGGCCGGTCGGCGGAAACGATGAACTCCACGGTGCCCGCGCCGACGTAGTCCACGCTGCGCGCGGTGTTGCAGGCGGCGGCGCCGATCCTGGCTCTGGTGTCGGCGTCGAGCAGTGGCGAGGGGGCCTCCTCGATCACCTTCTGGTGGCGGCGCTGCAGGCTGCATTCGCGCTCGCCCAGGTGCAGGACGTTGCCGAACTGGTCGGCGAGGATCTGCACCTCGATGTGCCGGGGCCGGGTGACGAAGCGCTCCAGAAACAGCGTGTCGTCACCGAACGCTGCCGCGGCCTCGCGCCGTGCGCTGACCAGCGCGTCCGGCAGCCGTTCCGGGTCGTCCACCCGGCGCATGCCTTTGCCTCCGCCGCCGGCGGAGGGCTTGACCAGCACCGGATATCCGACTTCCGTTGCCGCGGCGATCAGCTCGTCGTCGGTCAGCCCTGGCTTCGCGATGCCGGGCACCACGGGGACGCCGAACGAGGCGACGGTGTTCTTCGCGGCGATCTTGTCGCCCATCACCTCGATCGCCCGCGTAGGCGGGCCGAGGAAGACGATGCCCGCCTCGGCCAGCGCGGCGGCGAAAGCGGCGTTCTCGGAAAGGAATCCGTAGCCGGGATGTACCGCCTGCGCACCGGTCCGTGTGGCGGCCGTAACCACCTTGTCGATGGCGAGGTAGCTCGCTCTGGCGGGCGCGGGGCCCAAGCGCACCGCGGTGTCGGCCTCGTGGACGTGTCTGGCGTCGGTGTCGGCGTCGCTGTAGACGGCCACCGATCGAATACCCATGGCATGCAGCGTGCGGATCACGCGTACCGCGATCTCGCCGCGGTTGGCGACGAGCACGGTGTCGAATTCGACCGGAACGGACTTGTTCAGCATCGCGATCACATCCGGAATACGCCGTAGGAAACGGGTTCGAGCGGCGCCTGCGCACACACCGAAAGGGCAAGTCCGAGTACAGTTCTGGTGTCCGCGGGGTCGATCACACCGTCGTCCCAGAGGCGGGCGGTCGAGTAGTAGGGGTTGCCCTGGCTCTCGTACTGCTCCCGGATCCGCGCCTTGAACGCCTCCGCGTCGGCGTCTGCTCCCTCCCTATCCCCACCCGGGCGGGACCAGGGCTGCCCGCTGCTGTCGAGCCGATCACCGCGCACCGTCGACAGCACCGAGGCCGCCTGCTCGCCGCCCATCACCGAGATTCTGGCGTTGGGCCACATCCACAGGAACCGCGGCGAATACGCGCGCCCGCACATCGAGTAATTGCCCGCGCCGTAGGAACCGCCGATCACCACGGTCAGCTTCGGTACCCGCGCGCAGGCCACGGCGGTGACCATCTTGGCGCCGTGCTTCGCGATGCCGCCCGCTTCGTAGTCGCGGCCGACCATGAACCCGGTGATGTTCTGCAGGAACAGCAGCGGGATCTTTCGCTTGTCGCACAGCTCGATGAAATGCGCGCCTTTCATGGCAGATTCGCTGAACAGCACGCCGTTGTTGGCGACGATGCCCACGGGATGCCCGTGGATGCGCGCGAAGCCGGTGACCAGAGTCTTGCCGTATTCGGCCTTGAACTCGTGGAAACCACTCTCGGCGTGACCACTTCCGTCGACCAGGCGGAGGATGACCTCGCGCACGTCATAGGGTGTGCGCAGGTCGACCGGAACGATGTCGTACAGCTCGGATTCCGGCGCGGCGGGCGCGGCGGTGGGCAGCACCTCCCATGGACTCGGCGGGCGCGGCCCGAGCGTGGCCACGATACGGCGCACGATGCGCAGCGCATCCTGATCGTCCTCGGCCAGGTGGTCGGTGACACCCGATGTACGTGAGTGCAATTCGCCGCCGCCCAGCTCCTCGGCGGTGACCACCTCGCCGGTCGCCGCCTTCACCAGCGGCGGGCCGCCGAGGAAGATGGTGCCCTGGTTGCGCACGATCACGGCCTCGTCGCTCATCGCGGGCACGTAGGCGCCACCGGCGGTGCACGAGCCGAGCACCGCGGCGATCTGCGGAATCCCTGTGGCGCTCATGGTCGCCTGGTTGTAGAAGATGCGCCCGAAATGCTCCCGGTCGGGGAACACCTCGTCTTGGCGCGGCAGATACGCTCCCCCGGAATCGACCAGGTACAGGCAGGGCAGCCGGTTCTGTAGCGCGATCTCCTGCGCGCGCAGATGCTTCTTCACCGTCATGGGGTAGTAGGTGCCGCCCTTGACCGTGGCGTCGTTGGCCACGATCACGCATTCGCGGCCGGACACTCGCCCGATCCCGGTGATGATCCCGGCGCCCGGGGACTCGTCGCCGTACATCCCGGTCGCGGCCAGCGGGGAGAGTTCGAGGAACGGGCTGCCCGGGTCGAGCAGTTGGTCCACCCGCTGCCTGGGCAGCAGCTTGCCCCGCGCGACGTGGCGATCGCGCGCCTTCGCGGGCCCACCGAGCGCCGCTGCGGCCAGCCGGGCGCGTAGGTCGTCGGCCAGTGCCGCGTGCGCGGCACGGAGCTCGGCGGCCTCTTCGGGAACGGTCATCACGCCATCCTGCCATCCAGTTAGTCGCCGATAACTGGAATTCAGGTTAGTCTTGATTAACCGAGATGTCCAGATCGGGCGAAAGGAGCGCATGTGACCAGCGCCGACCCTATTGCGCTCACCCGTCGCGAGCAGTTGAAAGCGCAGCGCCGTGCGCAATTGCTGGAGGCAGGAGCCCGGCTCATCGCCGACCGCGGCTTCTTCGGCATGCGCCTCGACGACCTCGGCGCCGCCGTCGGAATCAGCGGCCCGGCCGTCTATCGGCACTTCCCGAACAAGGAGGCGCTGCTGGTCGAATTGCTCGTCGGGGTCAGTCAGCGGCTGCTCGCCGGCGGTAAGGCGGTGGTCGCGGCGACCGAATCCGCGGGGGACGCGCTGGCCGGGCTGGTCGACCACCACCTGGACTTCGCGCTCGGCGAGCCGGAGCTGATCCGCATCCAGGACCGCGACCTGGACAATGTGCCTGCCTCCGCCCGCCGCGAGATTCGCCGCACCCAGCGACAGTACGTGGAGATCTGGGTCGCGGTATTGCGCGAGCTGCACCAAGACCTACCCGAGGAGACGGCGCGGGTGCAGGCCCACGCCGCCTTCGGCCTGATCAACTCCACACCGCACAGCGCGACAATGGCGACCGCCGTCCGTGCCCGCCCGGTGCTGCGCAGCATGGCGCTGGCCGCCCTCGGTTGAGCGCGCCCTCATCGCGCGCTCCAACCGCCGTCCATCGTGTAGGAGGCGCCGGTGACCATGCCGGCCCACGGCGACGCGAGCCAGCCCACCAGTGCCGCGACCTCCTCCGGCTCGACGAGGCGCTTGATAGCGCTCTCGGTGAGCAGGATTTTCTCCAGCACCTCCTGCTCGGCGATGCCGTGCGCGACGGCCTGGTCGGCGATCTGCTTGTCCACCAACGGCGTTCGGACGTAGCCGGGACTGACGCAATTGCTCGTCACGCCGTGGCGGCCACCTTCCAGCGCGGTCACCTTCGACAGCCCTTCGAGCCCGTGCTTGGCCGTCACGTATGCGACCTTGTACTCCGAGGCCCGTAGGCCGTGCACCGAGGAGATGTTGACGATCCGGCCGAAGCCCTGCCGATACATGTGCGGCAGGGCCGCGCGTACCACCAGGAACGGCGCCTCGACCATCAGCGTGAGCAATTCGCGGAACCGGCGCGGCGCGAAGTCCTCGATCGGGCTGATGTGCTGCACCCCGGCGTTGTTCACCAAGATGTCGGTCTCCAGCTCCAGCGATTCCAGTGCATCGACGTCGAGCAGGTCCACCGCCCAGGACTTTCCGCCCAGCTCGCGGGCGACGGCTTTGGCGCCGACATCGTCGATGTCGGCGACGGTGACCTGGGCGCCACGTGCCGCCAGCTCCCGCGCGCATGCCGCGCCTATGCCGCTCGCGCCGCCGGTGACCAGGGCCGAACGCCCGTCGAGGTCGCTCATCGCACCGACACCGTGGCGGGGTGTCCGCCGAGGCTTGCGGCGTCCGCGAGGTCGACGCTTTCCAAGGTCAGTCCTTTCGTTTCCTTGGCCACGAGCACCGCGATCGCGGTGACCGCGGCCGCGCCCGCCAGGTACCAGGCGATCGGCACCGCGGAGTGGTAGGTGTTGAGCAGCCGGACAGCGATGATCGGGGCCAGCGACCCGGCCACGATCGAGGTGACCTGATAGCCCAGGGACACGCCGGAATAGCGCATCCGGGTGGGGAACATCTCCGCCATGATCGCGGGCTGTCCCGCGTACATCAGCGCGTGGAAGACCAAGCCGATGATGATGGCGGACAGGATGATCACGTTGTGGCCGCTGTCCATCATCGGAAAGGCGAAGAAGCCCCAGGTGCCCGCGGCCAGCGCCCCGACGAAGTAGACCGGTCGTCTGCCGAAGCGGTCGGACATTTTGCCCGCGAGTGGGACCATCACGAAGTGCACCGCGTGCGCGGCGAGCAGCCACCACAGGATCACCTGGGTGTTCACGTGTACCTGCACCTTGAGGTAGGTGATGGTGAAGGTGACCACCAGGTAGTACATGACGTTCTCGCCGAAGCGCAGGCCCATGGCGGTGAGCACGCCGCGCGGATAGCGGCGCAGCACCTCGACGACGCTGAGCGAGGTCGCCTTGATCTGCTCGGCCTCCCGCTGCGCGGCGACGAAAATGGGCGCGTCGGTGATCTTCGTGCGGATGTAATAGCCGACCAGCACCACCACCGCGGAGAGCCAGAACGCCACCCGCCAGCCCCAGCTGAGGAACGCCGCGTCCGAGAGCGTCGAGGTGAGCACGAGCAACACCATCGTCGCCAGCAGGTTGCCTGCGGGCACGCCTGCCTGCGGCCAGCTCGCCCAGAAGCCCCGGCTTCGGCTCGGACTGTGCTCGGCCACCAGCAGGACCGCGCCGCCCCATTCCCCGCCGACCGCGAAACCCTGGATGAAGCGCAGCAAGACCAGCAGCGCGGGCGCCCAGTAGCCGATCTGCGCGAAGGTCGGCAGACAGCCCATCAGAAACGTCGCTGCGCCCACCAGCACCAGGCTGAACTGCAGCAGCTTCTTGCGGCCGTACTTGTCGCCGAAGTGCCCGAAGACGACGCCGCCCAGTGGGCGCGCGGCGAAACCGACGGCGTAGGTCACGAAGGCGGCGAGGATGGCGTCCAGATCGCTGGTGTCCTTCGCGAAGAAGACCTTGCTGAACACGAGCGTGGCGGCGGTGCCGTAGAGGAAGAACTCATACCATTCGACGACCGTGCCCGCCATCGACGCGGCTACCACCCGCTTCAGGCCGTTCGTCGTACCGCCGGGGTCCTCGCCCCTCGGAATTTCCGCGTTCGGCCCGCGGCTTTCGGCGCTCCTCATCGAACTCTCCTTCGTGCCGGGGGTCGCACATCGGGTCGCGATGTGACGACCCCCACAATCTCTGGCTGAACAGAGTATTCGTGCAGATGAAATACGCCGCAATGACCAGTAATGCAGTGTGCATCTGCAAAGATGCAGGTATGCGCCCGGCCTCCGCTGGTCGTCCCAGCGCGGATGACCTACTCGTACTCCTGGCGGTCGGGCGTTCCGGCCGATTCGTCACCGCCGCAGAAGAACTCGGTATCAACCACACGACGATCTCGCGGCGCATAGCGGCGCTGGAGCAGACCCTCGGCGGCCGGGTGCTCACCCGGGTAACCGGTGGCTGGGAACTGACCGATCTCGGCAAGGAGGCGCTGGCCGCGGCCGAGGCGGTGGAGTCGGCCGTGAAATCCCTTGCCGCCGACGCGGGTGGCGACCGGCTGCTGGAGGGGGTGGTCCGGATCTCGGCGACCGACGGATTCAGCGCCTACATCGCCGCGCCCGCGGCCGCCGAGGTGCAGCGGCGACATCCGAAGATCGCGGTCGAGATCGTGGCGACGACCAGGCGCGCGTCGCAACAGCGTTCGGGACTCGACCTCGAGGTGGTAGTCGGGGAGCCGCAGGTGCATCGCGCGACCGCCACGCGACTGGCCGACTACTCTCTCGGCCTCTACGGCTCGCGCGAATACCTGCGCGAACACGGCACTCCGGCAACGATCGACAACCTGGCCGCGCATCCGCTGGTGTACTTCATCGATTCCATGCTCCAGGTCGACGACCTCGACCTGGCCTCCAGCTTCGTACCAGCGATGCGCGAATCCGTCACCTCCACCAATGTTTTCGTGCACGTGGAGGCGACCCGCGCGTCCGCGGGTCTCGGCCTGCTGCCATGCTTCATGGCCGACCGGCACCCCGACCTCGTCCGCGTACTCGCCGACTCGGTAACGGTCACCCTCGGCTACTGGCTGGTCGCCAGGAAGGAAACCCTCCGCCGCCCCGAGGTGTCCGCCGTCGTAGACGCCATCCGCGCCGTGGTCGCGGACCTGCGCCCCACCCTCCTCGGCCGCCACGGCTGACGCGGATTCGAGACCTGCGCTGCCCGGCTCGGCCGGTGCCTCATGGCGTCACGGGTGGGTGCCGCGTTCGGCTGCATAGACTGTGATCCAGATCACATTCTGCGGCGCGGCAAGTGTGGTGGCGGCCAATGGCAACCTCGGTGAATGCACGGCAATGCTCCGATTATGGTGTTCTCATACTCGCTGGCGCTGCTCTCTCGTGATCGAAATCCCAAAAGCATACAACCCGACTGACCTATCCGCATTTCTCATGGTAGGGAACATTTGCCAGCAGTGGGGAGTTGCATACTTATCTGCATGAGGTACGAACCGGAGCTTGTGGGCCACTGTAGCTAGTCGATCAGCCAGATGTTTCTCCGCATCGCTGCCGGGCGTTGGCGGAGGCGTAATTCTGTCTTCGTTTCCGGCGTCATATCGACTTCAGTGTTCCGGCTTCAAGCGGAGGAACCCGTGCAGCCACACGTGACCGTGAACTATCGAGTAAGCGGCGTCGACGTTCCGTATACCGAATGTATCGACCACGGTATCACTCTTGTTGCCTACGTATACGCGAGCCGGGTGCTCGGGGATATGCCTAAGTGTGCGACGGCCGCTGTCGCGGTCCTTGGCGACATAACTCTCGTACAGGCCGCGAAGCGCGACCCGGCGGCCCGGTTCGCGGCGCTGGAACGCATTGTCGTAGGGCGCGAATCCGCCCTCATGGCGGTCGCCGAGTTGCGCGCGGAGTCGGACATCCCGGGTGATCGACCACAATATTTCATGCGGCTTCGAGACAAATCATCTATGGTCGGCGCAATTGTCGCGCGGAATGTCGCCTTACCCGAATTTCGTGATTCTCTCGATGTGCATGCGGTCATGGAATTCGCCGCGAACCACGGATTTCCGATCATCATCGAACCGCGACTTGGCACCTGCGGTGGAAACTCTTTGAATTCGGATTCCGAAGCGGATGCACCGGAATTGTCGGACTGCTGCCCCCGGTTGTCGGCTTCTGGAACGAATAGGCCCGCCATAAGTATGTGTTCGCCCCGGCGCAGTGAAGCCGGGAAGCGAATTCTGCTGCGAATAACTCGACCACGCAGCGGGATGCGCTTGGGATATTTGCACGAAAGGAAACCACGATCGACATGGAACCAACGGTCGATGTTCGCCTAACCGAAGCGGACCTGCGAGACGCGCTGTGTACGGACGTTCTGCTCGGGTTGTCGGGACGACGAAAATGGCTGCCCTCCAAGTGGTTCTACGATGGGCAGGGCAGCAAACTGTTCGAGGCGATCACCGAACTGCCCGAGTACTACCCGACACGGACCGAGCGCGCGCTGCTGCGCGCCGGCGCGGACGAGATCGCGATCGCGGCGTCCGGCGCCGCGGAGCTGGTCGAACTCGGCTCGGGTTCATCGGAGAAGACTCGCCTGCTGCTGAGTTCGCTGAGCGAGCACGGATCGTTGCGCTCATATGTGCCACTGGATGTCTCCGAGTTCGCTTTGCGGGCCGCCGTGGGATGGATCAACGAAGAATTCCCGCGGCTGGAGATTCATGGAGTGGTCGGTGATTTCATGAGCAGACTGGATTCCCTCCCGCGCTGTGGCCCACGGATCGTCGTGCTGCTCGGCGGCACACTCGGCAATCTGGTACCGGCGGAGCGGGCCGAATTCTTCGGGCGCATGTACGACGTCCTCGAGCCAGGGGAACAGCTGATGCTGGGCGTGGGTCTGGTGACCGATCCGGCCGTCATGGTGCCCGCCTACGATGATGCCGCCGGCGTGACCGCCGAGTTCAACCGAAACATCCTGCAGGTGGTGAACAACCGACTCGGCGCGGACTTCGAACCCGACCGGTTCGCGCACGTAGCGGTGTGGGATGCCGACAACGAGTGGATCGAGATGCGGCTGGAGGCGACGGCCGACATGACGGTCACCATCGCGGATCTGGATCTCGTGATCGAATTCGCCGCCGGTGAGCAGATGCGCACCGAGATCTCGGCGAAGTTCCGGTTGACGCCGTTCCACGGGGAACTCGCGGCGGCCGGTTTCCGACCGCAGCGATGCTGGACCGATCCCGCCGATCGTTTCGCTGTGGTGCTCGCAAGAAGATGAGTGACGTCATTGCGGCGACCGGGGCGACGCCTGCCGAGCGTCCCCGGTTGCGATCGAGTGCCGGACGGAGGATCGTCGCGGCGACCGTGCTCGGTTCGGCGGTGGTGTCGTTCGATGCCACGGTGGTCAATATCGCCGCGCCACACATCGGTTCGGGTCTCGGCGCCGATGTGGTGGACCTGCAGTGGGTGGTGAGCGGCTATACCCTCGCCTTGGCGTCGCTGATCCTGGTGGGTGGCGCGTTGGGCGACCGGTTCGGTCGTCGCGCGGTCTTCATCTGCGGCAGTGTGGGTTTTGCGCTGGCGTCGGCGTGGTGTGGTGCTGCGTCGGATGTCGGGATGCTGGTGGCGGCGCGGGTGGTGCAGGGAGTCGCGGGTGCGTTGATCACACCCGGCAGTCTGGCGCTGATCTCGGCGTCGATCGATCCGCGCGATCAGGGGGCGGCGATCGGAATGTGGTCGGGTCTGGGGGGAGTGGCGGGCGCCATCGGGCCGATCGCCGGCGGATGGCTGGTGGAGCTGGCAGGGTGGCGCTCGGTGTTCCTGATCAATGTTCCGCTGGCGGTAGCCGTGGCCGTCATCTCGGTGCGATGTGTTCCGGAATCCCGGGATCCGCATGCGCCCCCGCGGCTGGATGCGCTCGGAACCGCCGCAATCGTCACGGGACTGGGGATGCTGACCTACGGGTTGATCGCTGCGCGGGTATGGATGGAGCTAGTCGGTGTGGCGCTGCTCGCTGTGTTCGTCCTGGTGCAGATCCGCAGCCGTCACCCGCTGGTTCCGCCGGCGCTGTTCAGCTCGCGTGTGTTCACCACGGTCAATCTGGTGACGTTTCCGGTGTATGCCGCCCTGGGATGTGTGTTGTTCCTGCTGCTGCTCCAGTTGCAGATCGTCGCGGGGTATTCACCCCTAGCGGCAGGGACGGCGACGATGCCGATCACCGCGATCATGTTGGTGTCGTCGACCTGGGTGGGGCAGTGGGCGCAGCGGCACGGTGCGCGCGTGCCGATGACGATCGGGTTGCTGCTGGCCGCCGCGGGATCGGTCCTACTGGCCCAGATCGATACGCATGCTTCTTATTCGACCGCGGTGCTGCCCGGCGTCGTTCTCTTCGGCGCGGGCATGGCTGTGTTCGTGGCTCCGCTGACCGAATCCGTATTCGCCGCGGTGCCAACCGAAGAAGCCGGGATCGCCTCCGGTGTCAACAATGCGATCGCCCGCATCGCCCAGTTGCTCGCCATCGCCGCTATCCCCAGCCTCGTGGGAATCTCCCGAGCGCCCCTCACCGACGCTATCGCCTTCGGTGCCGGTTACCGCGCGGCCATGTGGATCTGTATCGGCCTGTTCGGTACCGGCGCGGTGCTCGCCGCTGCACTCATGCCGCAGCCGCGGCATATCGGCGGCAAGGCATCATGGCCGCGATCGCGCGGCGCGAGTGCATTCCGGCTGTCGCAGTGACCTGAGGTGACAGGATCGACAACGGTCCGCGTCCGTGCTCGAGCGGCCGGGATGCGGCCGGCGACGAGTGATCCTATGAATCCGACACCCGGCTGGATGCTCGATGACCGACACTGGCAGTGGGTCGCCTCTGCGATGACCAGGCCAGACAGTTACTGGTCACACCGCGGCGCGACGAGCTCGTTGTGCACGTCGCGGTCACGATCCATTCCGCGGGAACCCGGCTGGTACCGACCGGGTCTCGACATCCATCCGGCCGATTCCATCGGCGACTCACCTGCCCGCGCGACATGCGCTGTCGATGCGCGCACTACAGCCGACGGCGACCTAGGGTGAACGGATGGCCTCTCTCTCGGATCCCGACGTGCGCGAATTCCTCACCCACGGCACTCGAACGGGCAAGGTGTCGTTCGTAGCGGCCGACGGCAGGCCGCTGGTCACGCCGGTCTGGTTCATCCTCGATGGTGACGCGTTGGTCTTCAATACCGGGAAGTCCACCGTCAAGGGCAAGGCGTTCGCGCGCGATGCGCGCGTCGCGGTGTGCGTCGACCTGGAGGAGCCACCGTACTCATCGATCCAGTTGCAAGGCACCGTGACGCTCTCCGAGGACCCGGACGAACTGCTGCGCACCGCCACCGAGATCGGTGGACGCTACATGGGTGCGGACCGGGGCGAAGAGTTCGGCAAACGCAATGGCGTGCCAGGCGAACTCGTCGTCCGGCTCCGGCCCTCGAAAGTGATCGCACACTTCGACGCGACGGCCTGACTTCCCGATGCGGGCCTCACTCCCGGGGCAGCAGCGTCCCCAGCGGTCCGAGGTCGATATTGAGATCCTCAGGGGTGAGCCCGAAGTGGTTCCGCAACTCCTCCATTCGCTCCTCGAGCAGCATCAGGGTGGTGCCGATCCGCTCGATCTGCGCGTCGCTCAGGTCGCCTTCATCCACCCGCCGCAATGCCTGCCGCTCCATCAGTTGCCGGAGTAACTCCACCAGGGTGAGTACGAGCGTGACGAGCCCGCGCTCGACGGATTCCGGATTCGAGTCGATATGTGGTGGAATGCCGTCGAATTCAGTCATCGCTGTGCGGCTCCAGCTCATCGCGCGGTGCGGCGGACTCGAGTGGCTTGGTGGAAAGGGGAGTGATGGAGGAGATGAGAGCCCGCAGTGAGATCTGCACCATGTCGACATCCGCGAGGGAGAGCCTGATGTCGCCCGAGATGACGACCCCGCCCGCCAGCACCCGGTCCAGTAGGTCGATGAGGGCGATGCGGCGCTCCCCGTCGGCGTTCCTCATATGGGCTCCCGTTCCACGCCGGCGAACGAATACGGTGGCCACGGGCCGGTGAGCTCGAGCCGGATACCGGGATATTCCTTCCCGAGTTCCCTGACTGTCGAGACGAACTCGTCGGCGCGCTCGTCGTCCACCAGATAGGTGCCGTTGAGTACCATCCAGTCCCGCCTGCCACTCAGCGCGGGATCGGTCGCGGCCTGACGTCGGCCGCCGGCGGCATGCCGTACCAGGTGCGCATGGATCTCGTCGGCACGCGTCGCGGCGTCACGTTCGACGGTCTCCCGCGCGGACAGCTGGGCTTTGCGACGGAGCAGATACGCCGTGCCTGCGCCTCTGTCACTGCTCGTCGCCTTGGCCTCGGCCACCGCGGCGGTAAGGGCGTCGCGGTCGCCGTAGGCTTTGACGCCCCACTCCGTGCGGTCGGTCACCAACTCGAGGGCCGACTGGAAGTCCGTCCGCCGCTCGTCGAGCAGACCGAGAACTCTGTCGTCGTCGAGGTAGACGGTGGCCAGGCGCAGCGGGACAGCCGGGCCCCGTCGCGCGACAGCGGAGACGACGGTGTCATGGGCCCGGGCCGTCGCCTCCAGCCATGTCAGATCTTCCAAATTGCGCCGCAGCGGTTCCTTCCCGAAAACCTCGAGTGGGACCGTACCGACGACGGCCGCCAAGCCGTTCGCGATCACAACGCGCACCGCCTCGCCCGCCACGCCGGTCACGTGGCCCAGCTCGTCCGCGGTGCCGCCGTCGACCGTCACCGCGTACAGCCACACCCCGACACCGTCAGTCACGGTCCTCCTCTTCCGCCGGTTGGCGGGCGCGCTCGATGGGTGTGTGGCGGTCGCGTCCGGCTTCGAGTTCGGCGATCCGGTCGCGGAGTTCGCGGTTCTCGAGTTCGAGGTCCCGATCCTGCCGCTCGAGTGTGCGGGCTTTGCTGTTGAGCCAGGGATCGGTCTCCCACCAGTCGATTCCCACCGCCTTCGCCGTCTCCAGCGACGCGATCACCAACCGCAGTTTGATGGTGAGCAGTTCGATGTCGAGCAGGTTCACCTGGATGTCACCGGCGATCACCAGGCCCTTGTCCAGAACCCGTTCGAGGATGTCGCCGAGGTTTGTCGACTGGTGTCCGCCGCCGTAGGGCTGCGGCATCGACGATCCGCTCCCGGCTACCGTCATGTCCGAGTCCTTCCGCCGATGTCGCTGCTGCCGCGGCTGTAGCGCTTGGTTCTGCGGTAGGCCAACAGGTTCCCGTCCAGGTCGATCTCCACCTCGTAAAGCGCCATCATGTCCGCCGACGACGGGATGCGGCGGTCCTCGAGTACCTCGACCTCCACCGTCCACCCGTGGTCCGCCGGCTCCACGGAGGTAGCCCCCTGCGCTTCCTTCGCGGTCAGCTCCACGAGGTGGTCGATCGCCGCACCGGCGGCCTGCGCCGCGGTCAGGGGAGCGGGTTCGGACTCGTGGGTGGTTTTGCCGGTCACGCGGGTCACTCCTTCCCTTCGGGCGGTACCGTGCCGACGGACGGCCGGACCATCCGGTCGAGGACCGCCTGCTGCGCGGCCGCGTGTTCCTCCTTCGAGAGGTGACCCGCTGCCATGGCCTGATCGATCTCCTCCAGTTCCCGCCGAACGATCGCCGGATCGTGGAGCTGCTGCTCGACCTGGTCCTGGATCACTTCACCCAGCCAGATCACGCCACGGACCGGGGCGAACGGCAACGAGAGGATCGAGGAAAGCAGACCCATGCGTCAGCCCGCCGGTTCCCGCTTCATCACGAAGTCGTAGGCCGCCATCGGGCCGAGCAGACTTATCTCCACGCGGCCGTCCCATTCCTCGGCGAGTCTTCCCAAAGCCTCCTCGAGTTCGCCCTGCCGAGACATTTCGATGAGGACCGCGACGTGGACGGCGTCTTCCTCATGGGTCGGGTTCCGCTCGCTGACAAGGGGTTCGAGTGCGTCGAGCGCGGCTGTGACCCGGTGGGTGTCCTCGGCCCGCTTGGCCTCGATCGCCTGGTTGATGATCTCGCCCAACACCATCCGGGCATCCCGGGTGGCGTCTTCGGGCTTGTCGTGGATTTCCTCCCGCAGCCGCGCCGCCTCGGAGTTCTCGTTCACCAACTCACGCAGGATCGCCTTCTCGACGTAGCGTCCCTTGATCACGAACTGCGCGCGACCCTCCAGTTCCTCCAACGCGGCATGGAACTCGTCGTAGTGAGCCTCGAGCAGTTCCTTCTCCACTGCGTCCGGGTCGGACATGACCGCTCCGAACCGGAGCGGCAGCACCGGGGTGACAGCCGCGGAACCGTCCAACAGTTTCGCGTGCGCCGTGAGGTCGTCGGGAGTGCCGAGTGGCCGATCGACCGAAATCTCGCTGACCAGCGCGGCGATCTCGCCGTGGCGCACCGTCGAGACGTCGCTCGGCGGATCTCCGACAGCGGGGGCGTGCTCTTCGGGCTGCACATCGGCCGGCACGATGCCATACACGTACACCCCGGCGGTCTGTCCGCGTTCGCGGTCCGGCGCCGCGGTGGCTTGCTGGGTGGGCATCATCTCTCCCTTCGCTTCGATGACCGGTTCGCCGTTTGGCGCTTGTCCTCCACGTCGTCGAGAAAGCTCATGACCTTCTCACCCGCGGCCTCGATAGCGCCTTTGGTCTTGTGTTTCGCGCCGCCTTCGGTGATGTCGCCGACCAGGTCGGGTAGGCCCTTCGGTTCGGTGTCGGAAATCTCCAGCCGGTTGACTGCCTCGGCGAACCGTAGGTAGGTGTCAACGCTGGCCACGACGACCCGGGCGTCGATGGTCACCAATTCGATGCCGACCAGCGACACCCGCGCGAACGCGTCGATGACCAATCCCTTGTCGAGAATCGTGTCGATGACTTCGGCTAGGCCCGAGGAGTTCGGGCGGGCCATAGTGCCGGCGCCCCCTCCACGGCTGGCGGGTTCGATTGTCATGTTCGTGCTCCTTGCTTGTCCCCCGATCGGGTTCTGGGTGTGGCGGTGCGCCGGGCCGCGGGTCGACGACGGGGCGACTCGGGCTCCCCCTCCTCGTCATCGGATTCCTCCTCTTCGGGGACTTCGTCCTCGAGTTCCTGGTCTTCGTCTTCCGTCCCCTCGCCTTCGGCGCTGTCCTGCTCCTCGCGACGGGCGCTCTCGTCGTCCTTGACGACTTTCTTGTCGTGGATCTCGCCGTGCCAGCCCTCGATGTCGTCCGGGTGCAGCAGGCTCTCGGTCATGACGTGGCGCTGGAAATGCTTCAGCTCCAAGCGGGCCCGGCGGCCGACTGCACGCCAGAGGTTGGCGGTCCTTTCGAACAATCCGCGGGGGTGATATTCGAGCACCATGATGACGCGGGTCAGATCGGGGGCGAGCTCATGGAAGGTCACCGCGCCGTCGATGTAGCCCTTGTCGCCCTTCGAGCGCCATACGATCCGCTCGAACGGCACCTGCTCGAGGATCGTGGACTGCCAGGTCCGTCGGGACCAGAACACCTTGCCTGTCCACTCGAGTTTTTCGTCGGCGACCTGTTCGACCTGCTCGACCTTCTTCATGAACTTCGGGAAGTCCGCGAACTGGGTCCACTGGTCGTAGGTGAGCCGGATCGGAGCGCCGATGTCGACCTGTTCGACGATGTTCGCCACCTTCAGCTTCTTGCCGCCGGAGCCCTTCCCCTTCCCGCCGACAAGTGATTCCTTGACACCTTGGAACGTTTCCTTGGCGGTGTGCTTGATCCCCTCCATTCCGGTGCTCATGGCCGCCCGCATCGGCGATTTACCCTCGGCGAGCTTCTCGATGCCGGTCACCGCCGACAGCAGATTCCCACCGTCGCCTTCCGCGTACTTGTTCAGGCGTTCGGCTGTACCGGACATGGTGTCCGAGAACCCGGCCAGCGCACGTCCGGCCAGGGTTCCCGCGAGGTCCTGCAGCGATTGCTGCAGGTGCCCGGTGGGGCTGACATCATGGACCTTTCGCTGAGCGCTTCCGGCCGCGCCGGTCGCGGCCTTCCCGACCCGGCCCGCGGTGTCGGCGGTGGTCTTCCCGACCCGGCCCGCGGTGTCGGCGGTGGTCTTCCCGACCCGGCCCGCGGTGTCGGTGGCGGTCTTGCCGACTCTGCCCACCGTGTCGGTCGCGGTCTTACCCACCTTGCCGGGAACGTCTTCGAGAGATTTCCGCACCATCGAATTCACCTCCTCGTACGCCGTACCGGCGCATGCTCGGCGGTGTCAGCGTCGGCGCGTACCCGGCGTCGGCCGGGCGTAGCCGACGCCCTGCCTTCGGAGCCGGACGCCTTGTCCGGTCCCCGTGAGCGGGACTCGCCGGCTCGGGTTCGCCCGGTGCGTGCCGCCGGCCGGGCACGGGCGGGCGCCCGGGTCTCCTGGTCGCCGTCGTCTTCGTCGGTCTCCTCGACGTCGATGTCCTCTTCCGGTTCGCCCTCTTCGTCCGGGTACTCGTCCTCCAGATCCTCCTCGTCGGATTCGCGTTCGTAGTCGTCGCCGGCGTAGTCGTCCTCGGAGGTTTCGTCGTATTCATCCTCGTCTCGGCCTGAGGTGAACTCTCGAGACTCTCCGGGTTCTTCGTCCGCTCCGGTTTCCGCGGCTCGTTGCTGCAGGCGGGCGTTCAACGAATCGATTCGGTTGCTCGCGGCGGTGACCGCCGCCGCCCGCGCCGCACCGAGCAATTCGGCGCGGACCGTTTCGGTGATCTTGGTCAGCTCCGGGGACGAGCGGATCAATGAGGTCCCTTGCTGCAGCAGCTCCTGCGGCCCTCCCGAAGACCGCCTGGCCAATACCGCGCCTCCCAGCGACAACGCCAGTCGCATCTTGCGCGTGCGGCCCAGGACGTAGCCAACTCCCACCCCCGCCGCTATTCGTGCTCCACCCTTCACGATGATCACTCCTTGCATGCTTTCGACTGCGACTCGCCGAACAGCGGGTTCATCAGTGGCACCACGTGCTGATAAATGCCGGGTAGACCACATCGGCCCCGGCAAACCTCCCGCGTCCTTATCTAGTCGCGGTATTTTCGCCGGTCGGCACCCCGAGTCATAGGCCACACACGGTCGCCCGCGGCGAACCGCGAACCAGCTGGCGACGTCACCGAGATCGTCGTCCGGTACACGAGTGCGGATCGGGCCGAGGAATTCGGGAGCACAACGGCATGCCTGGCGGGTTGGTGGTGCCGGTGTCCCGCGAGGTCATCGCACACGTCGAGGTGACGGCCTGAATACACTCACCGCATGACCGTGCATTTCATCGGCGCGGGGCCGGGCGCCGCGGACCTGCTGACCGTGCGAGCGGTCACTCTGTTGCGAAGCTCTCCGGTGTGCCTCTATGCGGGCACCTACCTCGACCCCGAGGTGCTGGCGCATTGTGCCCCGGACACGGAGCTGATCGACACCCAGCATCTGGACCTCGACCAGATCACCGGCCATCTGGTGCGCGCCACCCGATCAGGGAAGGACGTGGCCCGGTTGTGCTCGGGCGACCCATCGCTCTATTCGGCGCTCACCGAACAGACCCGCAGGCTCGCCGCGCACGGTGTCTCATGGGACGTCACGCCGGGTGTGCCCGCCTATGCCGCCGCGGCGGCGCTGCTCGGCGCCGAGCTGACCGTGCCCGAACTCGTGCAGTCTGTCGTGCTCACCCGCACCCAGGCCCGCTCGACCGCGATGCCCGATTCGGAAGCTTTGGCGAACTTCGCCGCCACCGGCGCCACCCTGGTCCTGCACCTGGCCATCACCAGCATCCGTGCGCTGGCCGGCGAGCTGGCCACCGATTACGGCCCCGACTGCCCGGTGGCCGTCGTGTACCGAGCCAGCCAGCCCGAACAGCGGATCCTGCGCGGCACTCTGATCGATATCGCCGACCAGGTCGAGGTTGCCGGATTGCGGCAAGCCGCGGTGATCTTGGTAGGGCGTGCGCTGAGGTCCACCGCGCACTGCGCCGAATCCCACCTCTACAACCCGGCCCGACTGCGCCACTTCTGACCCGGTGGTGCCCAGATGTCACGCCGAGGAACGGTGTGAGAACGACAACAGCTCATCATCGGACCGACGAAACCCACCCTGCCTGCGTTGATGCGTATCAGCTATAACGGTTGGTTGGTCGGGTACGCGCGGCGACGGTAGATTGATCCGGTGATCCGCAGTGACAGTCCCGGCACAGCCGGTCAGTGGCCGTTGGGCACGGTCGAGCCCATGTAACAAGGTTTGCCTAGTGGACAGATAGTTCAAACGAACATTTTTGCCTGATTGATGAGAACAGAACACCGGAGACGTAGGCGCCACGCTTGGATGGGTGGGCGCCCCGTCCGGGTGTTGGCGGGGAGCGCTTGCGTGGTGTTCCGGAAGCGAGGTTACGGTTGAACCGGCTGGATTTCGGCGGAAACGGTGAAACTGAGGGCGAACGGGCACCTGCGGGTTCTGGGGCAAAACCCGGCCTACTGCCGCCCGGTGCCTTTCCATTGTCTCCTGCCCAGCTGGGCATCTGGTACGCGCAGCATGTCGACCCGCGGGTTCCGATCAACATCGCGCAATACGTCGACCTGCATGGCGAGTTCGACATGGAGCTGTTCGACCGCGCCGTCTGCAACGTGTCCGAGGAGCTCGGTTCGGGCTTCCTGCGCATCGTCGAGCACGACGGTGAGCCGATGCAGTGGGTCGACCACAGCATCGCCGACGGCGGCATGGTCGAGTACGTCGATCTGCGCGGGGAGGACGACCCCGAGGCCGCTGCGCTCGCGTGGATGCGCGCCGAATACAGCCGACCCCTCGACCTGACCGCCGACCAGCTGATCGGGCTCGCCGCCCTGCAGCTGGCAGAGGACCACTGGTATTGGTACTCGCGGGCGCATCACATCGCCCTCGACGGCTTCGGCGCCATGACCAACATGAACCGGATCGCCGAGCTGTACACCGCGTACGTCAACGGCACCGAGCCGACGGCCGCCAAAGCGACCGACCTGTACACGCTCTACGAGCAAGAGATCGCCTACCGCTCCAGTACCCGCTTCGCCTCCGACAAGGAGTATTGGGCCGAGCGTGTCGCGGGGCTGGAGGAAGGCACCAGCCTGACCGGCCGCTCCGCGCCGCCCGCGGCGGTCAACGGCATCGCGAGCGCCGCGCTGTCGGACGAGCAGAACACGTTGCTGGAGGCGGCTGTCGCGCGGCACGATTCGTCGCCCGCGGGATTGCTGCTCGCGGGTTTCGCGGCGTATCTGGCGCAGTGGAACGGCGTCGAGGACGTCATCCTCAGCCTGCCGGTCACCGCGCGCACCACCGCGGCGATGCGCCGCTCCGGCGGTGTGTCGTCGAACATCGTGCCGCTGCGGCTGCAGGTCGGTCACGACACCACCGTGACCGAGCTGCTCAAGCAGGTCCAGGTCGAGGTGTCCGGCGCACTGCGTCACCAGCGCTACCGGCACGAGGACATCCGCCGCGACG
The DNA here is from genome assembly GCF_045207455.1 of Nocardia sp. NBC_00881. Taxonomy (NCBI): domain Bacteria; kingdom Bacillati; phylum Actinomycetota; class Actinomycetes; order Mycobacteriales; family Nocardiaceae; genus Nocardia; species Nocardia sp. NBC_00881. Next base: position 4,894,191 of record NZ_CP108798.1, on the reverse strand, counting down.
CGGCGGGCGACGGCGTGGTGACCACAGAGTTCTTCGGGCCCTGGGTCAACATCATGCTGTTCCACGACCAGTTGGTGATGGGGCCGATGGTCGGGCAGCTGAGTGTCCTGTCCACCGGCAGCATCGAGGATCTGGGCGTCAACTTCTACCAGTCGGTCGCGGGCACCCGTTCGCACATCGACTTCGAGACCAACCCGAACCTGTACACCGAGGACGAGGCGCGCGCCCATCACGGCCGCTTCCTCGAGTTCTTCGATCGTTTCCTCGCCGCCGACGGGGACGCGGTGGTGTGGGGCCTCGAGGTCACCACCTCGGGTGAGCGCGAGCGGACACTGCTGGAGTGGAACGACTCCGAGCAGGAGGTTCCGGAGACCACGCTCGCGGCGCTGCTCGACGCGCAGATGCCGCTGACTCCGGACAACATCGCGCTCGACTTCGAAGGCGCGACGCTGACCTACGCGGAGTTGGATGCTCGGGTCAACCGGTTGGCTCGGTTCCTGATCGCCGACGGCGTCGGCCCGGAATCACTCGTCGCGCTGGGGATGCGCCGCTCGCTGGAGCTGGTGATCGGCATGCACGCCGTGTTGAAGGCCGGTGGCGCGTATGTGCCGATCGATCCGGATCATCCGGCCGACCGCACCGCCTACATACTCGACAGCGCCGCGCCGGTGTGCGTACTGACGCTGTCCTCGGACGCGCTGGAGCTGCCCGAGTCGGTACGCCGGGTGGAGATCGACACCCTCGACGTGTCGGCTTACGCCACGGACCCGATCACCGACGCCGAGCGGCTGACGCCGCTGCGCCCGGACAACACCGCCTACGTCATCTACACCTCGGGCTCGACCGGCCGCCCCAAGGGCGTCGCGGTCCCGCACCACGCGATCGTCAACCAACAGCTGTGGATGCTCGACGAGTACCGGCTGACCGCCGAGGACGTGTACCTGCAGAAGACCGCGACCACGTTCGACGTGTCGCTGTGGGGCTACTTCCTTCCGCTGATGGTGGGCGCCAAGCTGGTCATCGCGTCGCCGGATGGGCACCGTGACCCGTTGTACGTCGCGGAGATGATCGAACGGCACGGGGTTACCGTGACCGACTTCGTCCCTTCCATGCTCACGGTGTTCGTCGAGCACGTCACCGGGGCCCAATGTGCCACGCTGCGTGCGGTTTTCGTGATCGGTGAGGCGCTGCCGCCGGAGACCGCGACGAAATTCAGAGAGATCACCGCTGCGCCCGATGGTCGCTCCGCAGGCTCCGCTGCTGCGCCTGATGGTCGCTCCGCAGGCTCCGCTCCGGCCGGACTGCACAACCTCTACGGCCCCACCGAAGCCGCGGTCTCGGTGACCTACTGGGAGGTGACGGCCGCCGACACGGTGACCGTGCCGATCGGCATCCCGGAGTGGAATGTCCAGGTCTATGTGCTGGATTCGCGGCTGCGTCCGGCGGCGATCGGCGCGCCGGGCGAGCTGTATCTCGGCGGGCGCCAGCTGGCCCGGGGCTACCGCGGCCGACCTGACCTGACCTCGGACCGGTTCGTCGCGAACCCGCTGTCGCCGAACGGCGAGCGGATGTATCGCACCGGTGACCTGGTGCGCTGGAACGACACGGGAACCCTGGAATACATCGGCCGCACCGACTTCCAGGTGAAGTTCCGCGGCCAGCGCATCGAGCTCGGCGAGATCGAGACCGATCTGCTCGCCCATCCCGCGGTCAGCCAAGCGGTCGTGCTGGTCGTGGACACGGCCACCGGCCAGCAGCTGGTCGCCTACGTCGTCGCGGCGCCCGCCCGCACCGCGGACCCGGCGGAGCTGACCAGGTTCGCGGCGCAGAAGCTTCCGAGCTACATGGTGCCCGCGTCGATCATGGTGCTGGACGCCTTTCCGCTCAACACCAGTGGCAAGCTGGATCGCAAGGCTCTGCCCGAGCCGGTGTTCACCACGGACGCGTCCGGATTCCGTGCGCCGCGCACCCAGGCCGAGCAGATCGTGGCCGGCGTCTTCGCCGATGTGCTGAGCCAGGACCGGATCGGGATCGACGACAACTTCTTCGATCTCGGCGGCAACTCGCTGGTCGCGACCCAGGTGGTGGCGCGGATCGGCGCGGCCTTCGGCACCCAGATCGGGGTGCGCGCGCTGTTCGAGACACCGACCGTCGCGGGTATCGCCGTGCGCGCCGAGAAAGCCGCCGCGGCGGAGGGGCACGATGCCGTCGCGCCCCGGCCGCCGCTGGTCCCCCAGCAGCTCCCGGAGCGGGTGCCGCTGTCGCTGGCACAGCAGCGGATGTGGTTCATCAACAAGTTCGATCCGACCGCGCCGACCTACAACCTGCCGTTTGTGGTGCGATTGCGCGGCCAGGTCGATCTGGACGCATTGCAGGCCGCGTTGTTCGACGTGGTGGCGCGGCAGGAATCGCTGCGCACGATCTTCCCCGAGTCCGGCGACGGCGGGTACCAGCAGGTGCTGCCGGTCGATCAGGTGGACCTCGGTCTCACGGTGCGGACAATCGACACATCCGAATTGCACGGTGTGCTGGCGGAATTCGCGTCCACTGGGTTCGATGTGTCGTGGGAACTGCCGATCCGGGTACGGATCTTCGCGGTCACCGGTGGCCTCGGTAACGGCACCGCCGACTATGCGGTCGCCTTCGTGGTGCATCACATCGCGGCGGACGGTTTCTCCTTCGGCCCGCTGGCCCGCGACGTCGCCACCGCCTACCTGGCCCGCACCGCGGGCGAGGAGCCGAGCTGGGCGCCGCTGCCGGTGCAGTACCAGGACTTCAGTGTCTGGCAGCGCGAGCTGCTCGGCGCCGAATCCGACCCCGCCTCCATGGCTGCCCGCGAAATCGCGTACTGGCGGACAGCTCTGGCGGGTCTGCCAGATCAGCTGGATCTGCCCGCGGACCGTCCGCGTCCGCCGGTGCAGAGCTTCCACGGCAGCCGGGTGGGCTTCGAGATCGACGTCGAGCTGCACCAGCGCTTGGTCGCGCTCGCTCGCGCGCAGGGTGTCAGCCTGTTCATGGTCATGCACGCTTCGCTGGCCGTGTTGCTGGCCCGGCTGTCGGGCACCACCGATATCGCAATCGGCACGCCGGTCGCGGGCCGCGGCGAGCAGGCGCTAGATGATCTGATCGGCATGTTCGTCAACACCCTGGTGCTGCGCTCGGATGTGGACGGCGAGCAACCGTTCACCGAGCTGCTGGCCCGAACCCGGGAGACCGACCTGGCGGCCTTCGCCTACGCCGATGTGCCGTTCGAGCGGCTGGTCGAGGTGATCAACCCCACCCGCTCGCAGGCGCGGCATCCGCTGTTCCAGGTGATGTTGTCGTTCCAGGAGATGTCGCACGCGACCCTGGAGTTGCCGGGTCTGTCGGTGACCGCCGACGAACTAGATGTCGATATCGCCAAATTCGATCTGCAGTGGACGGTCACCGAGGAGCGCGGTGCGCACGGTGAGCCCGCGGGCATGGCGGCCGTGGTGTCCTTTGCCACCGACCTGTTCGATGCCGAGACCGTCATCGAATTCGGGCGCCGCTTCCTGCGGGTGCTCGAATCGGCGGTCGCCGCACCGGAGTCCATGGTGCACGACATCGACATCCTCGATGATGCGGAGCGTGCCCAGGTTCTCACCGGGTGGAACCAGACCGCGCGCGAGGTGCCCGCGGCCACGCTGGTGTCGATGTTCCAGGCGCAGGCCGCCCGGACCCCCGACGAGATCGCGCTGACTTTCGATAGGACAGGTCTGGCCCACCCGTCGCCCGACCACCACCCCTCATCGAGTCGCTACGCGACGCTGACTTATGCCGAATTCAGCACCCGGGTGAATCGCCTTGCGCGTCACCTGATCTCGCTCGGCGTCGGGCCGGAGTCGATGGTTGCGCTCGGCATGAGCCGATCCCTCGAGCTGGTGATCGGCATGTACGCGGTGAGCGTGGCCGGTGGTGCGTATGTGCCGTTGGATCCGGATCATCCGGCCGACCGCACCCGCTATGTGCTGGACACGGCTGACCCGGTGTGTGTGCTCACCACCTCTCGCGACGGCTTCGATGCGGGCGCGGTTCCCACGATCGACATCGATGAACTCGATCTGAGCGAATACGCCGAGGCCGTGGTGACCGACGCGGAACGTATCGCGCCGCTGCGGCCGTCGAATGCCGCGTACGTGATCTTCACCTCCGGTTCGACCGGTCGCCCCAAGGGTGTCGCTGTCTCGCATGCCGCGATCGTGAACCGCCTGGTGTGGATGCAGGCCGAATACGGCCTGCGAGCGGATGATGTGGTGCTGCAGAAGACCCCGGCCACCTTCGACGTGTCGGTATGGGAGTTCTTCTGGCCCTTGCAGATCGGTGCCCGGCTGGTCGTCACTCGGCCGGACGGGCACCGCGACCCGGGCTATCTGGTCGATGTCATTACCGAAGAACGGGTTACCACGGCGCATTTCGTGCCGTCGATGTTGTCGGTCTTCTTGGCCGAGGGCGGCGCGAGCGAGTGCCGCATCCTGCGCAATGTCTTCGCCTCGGGTGAGGCGCTGCCCGCCGCGGCCGCACAGCGGTTGCGGAAGCTGACCGGTGCCCGGCTGCACAACCTGTACGGTCCGACCGAGGCCGCGGTCGACGTGACATATCACGAGGTCGTCGACACCGACACCACGTCGGTGCCGATCGGCGCACCGGTATTCAACACCAAGGTGTATGTGCTGGATTCGCGTCTGCACCCGGTGCCGATGGGTGTCGCGGGTGAGCTGTATCTGGCGGGCGCGCAATTGGCCCGCGGTTACGTCGCGCGCCCGGACCTGACCAGCGACCGTTTCGTCGCGAACCCGTTCGACCCGGCTGGTTCCCGCATGTACCGCACCGGTGACTTGGTCACCTGGACCGCCGACGGTGAGCTGGAGTACCTGGGCCGCACCGACTTCCAGGTCAAACTGCGCGGTCTGCGCATCGAACTCGGCGAGATCGAGGCGGCCTTGACCGGCCTCCGGTCCATCGCCCAGGCAGTCGTGTTGGTGCGCTCGGACGACCGCCTCGGCGATCAGCTGGTCGCGTACGTCATTGCGGCCTGGGGCCGTTCGATCGATATCGAAAGCATCCGCGCCGAACTCGCAGGCGAACTGCCCGCCTATATGGTCCCGAGCGCCTTCGTCGTGCTCGACGAGTTCCCGCTCAACACCTCCGGCAAGCTGGACCGCAAAGCTCTGCCCGCACCGATCTTCGAGGTCAAGACCTTCCGTGCGCCCTCGACGCCGATCGAGGAGATCGTCGCGCAGATCTTCGGTGAGGTCCTCGGCATCACCCGCATCGGTGTCGACGACGACTTCTTCGAACTCGGCGGCAACTCCCTCAGTGCCACCCAGGTTGCTTCCCGGCTCGGCATCGCACTCGACACCCGGGTGCCGGTGCGCATGCTCTTCGACGCTTCCACCGTCGGCGCGCTGGCCGCTCGCGTGGAATCGCACGCCGGCGATGGTGCGCGCAAGGCGCTGGTGGCGCGCGAGCGCCCGGAGGAGGTACCGCTGTCGCTGGCCCAGCAGCGCATGTGGTTCCTCAACCGCTTCGACACCGGTTCCGCGCTGTACAACATCCCGATCGGCATCCGCCTTTCCGGTCAGCTGGACGTGGCGGCGCTCCAGGTCGCCATTATCGACGTGATCGACCGGCACGAGTCGCTGCGCACCGTCTTCCCGGAAACCAACAGCGGCCCGGTGCAAGTGGTGTTGGACGCCGCGCAGATCGTGCCGGACCTGACCCCTGTGCCGGTGACCGAGCACAACCTGATCGACCATGTGGTCGAGCTCGCCTCCATGGCGTTCGACGTGACCAGCGAAGTGCCGTTGCACGCACGGCTTTTCGAGATCAGTGAGTCCGAGTACGTGCTCGGTATGGTGGTGCACCACATCTCGGCCGACGGCTGGTCGATGGGTCCGCTGGCCCGCGACGTCATGGTGGCCTACGCCGCTCGCACATCGTGGGAGGCGCCCGCTTGGTCGGCGCTGCCGGTGCAGTACGCCGACTACGCGCTGTGGCAGCGCGAGGTGCTCGGCTCCGAGGACGATCCGAGTTCGCTGATCTCCACTCAGATCCGGTACTGGACGCGCGAACTCGCCGATCTCCCGGACGAGTTGGTGCTGCCGTCGGATCGGCCACGACCGGCCACCGCCTCGTACCGCGGCGGTACCTACCCGTTCGTGATCTCCGGCGAGACCCAGCGAGCACTGGTCGAGCTGGGGCGCGGGCACAACGCATCGCTGTTCATGGTGCTGCACAGCGCGCTCGCGGTGCTGCTGGCCAGGGCAAGCGGGACTAGTGACATCGCCATCGGCACTCCCGTCGCCGGCCGCGGCGAGGCCGCGCTGGACGACCTGATCGGCATGTTCGTCAACACTCTCGTGCTGCGCACCCGGGTGGATGGCGCGTCCAGCTTCGCCGACCTGCTCGCCACCGCGCGCGAGGCCGACCTGCACGCGTTCGCGCACGCGGATGTGCCGTTCGAGCGGCTGGTCGAGGTGCTCAACCCGGCCCGCTCGCAGGCCAGGCATCCGTTGTTCCAGGTGATGCTGACCTTCCAGAACACCAGGCAGGCCAGCCTGGAGCTGCCCGGTCTCTCGGTCAACGGCGTCGACTACGACGCCCGGCTCGCCAAGTTCGATCTGCAGCTGACGCTCTCGGAGACCGAGGACGAACAGGGTGACGCGGCAGGTATGTCGGCCGAGTTCTCCTACGCTCTCGACCTGTTCGACGAAGCGACGGTCGCCATGTTCGCCCGGCGTCTGGACCGGATTTTGGCGGCTGTGACTGCTGATCCGAGTGTGCCGGTCGGCGATATCGACGTGCTCGCGCCGGAGGAACGCGCGCGGGTGCTGGCCGGTTGGAACGATACTGCGCGTCCGTTGCCTGTGGGGACGTTGGTGTCGTTGTTCGATGCGCAGGTCGCGGCGACGCCGGATGCGGTGGCGTTGGTGTTCGAGGACGAGCGGTTGACTTACCGTGAGTTGCAGGGGCGGGTCAATCGGATCGCCAGGCAGTTGATCGGTGCGGGTGTCGGGCCGGGAACGGTGGTCGCGTTGGCGATGCGGCGTTCGATGGAACTCGTGGTCGCGATGTACGCGGTGGTGCAGACGGGTGCGGCTTATGTTCCGTTGGATCCGGATCAGCCCGCTGAACGGATCAACGACATCGTCGAGACCGCGCGGCCGCGGATGGTTTTGTCTGGCTCGGCCGACGGGTTCGGTCTGGACCTGTCACCGCGGGTGAGCGTGTTGTCGGTCGAGGGTATCGAAGCGACACCCGGGTTCGCTGCCTCCAGTGGTGCGCCCATCACCGACAGCGAACGCACGCGACCGCTGCTGGCGGCGAACACGGCGTATGTGATCTTCACCTCCGGGTCGACTGGTCGGCCGAAGGGTGTGGCGGTCAGTCATGCCGCGATCGTCAACCGTTTGGTGTGGATGCAGCATGAGTATCCGATCGGCCCGCAGGACGCGGTACTGCAGAAGACCCCTGCCACATTCGATGTGTCGGTGTGGGAGTTCTTCTGGCCGTTGCAGACCGGTGCCCGGCTGGTTGTCGCGCGCCCGGACGGGCATCGTGACCCGATGTATCTGTTGCGGGTGATCGCCGAACACGGGATTACGACAGCGCATTTCGTGCCGTCGATGTTGTCGGTGTTCGTTTCGGTGCTGGGCAACGAGAGTGGCGCCGGCCTGCCCGCGCCGCGTCTGCGGCAGGTATTCGCCTCTGGTGAGGCATTGCCGGCGGTGACCGCGCGGCGGTTGCGTGAGTTGACCGGTGCCCGTCTACACAACTTGTACGGTCCGACCGAGGCCGCGGTCGACGTCACCTTCCACGAGGTAACCGACACCGACACGGTGTCGGTGCCGATCGGTGCTCCGGTGTTCAACACGCGGGTGTATGTGCTGGATGCACGGTTGCACCCGGTACCGGTGGGTGTCGCGGGTGAGTTGTATCTCGCGGGCGTGCAGCTGGCGCAGGGCTATGCCGCTCGCCCCGATCTGACCAGCGAGCGTTTCGTGGCGAATCCGTTCGGTGATACCGAACGGATGTACCGTACCGGCGACCTGGTCGCCTGGACCGACGGTGGCGAGCTGGAGTATCTGGGCCGCACCGACTTCCAGGTGAAGTTGCGTGGTCTGCGTATCGAGCTGGGCGAGATCGAGTCGGCATTGACGGGACTGGACTCGGTAGCGCAAGCGGTGGTGGTGGTGCGTTCGGATGACCGCCTGGGTGATCAGCTGGTCGCTTACCTGGTCGCGGAATCCGACCGTGTGGTCGATACCGAGTCGGTGAAGACCGCGCTGAGTGAGCGGTTGCCCGCCTACATGGTGCCGTCGGCTTTCCTGGTGCTCGATGAGTTCCCACTCAACGTGTCCGGCAAGCTGGATCGTAAGGCGTTGCCCGCTCCGACATTCGAAGCCAAAGTGTTTCGCGCACCCGCCACCCCGGTACAGGAAATCGTGGCCGAAACCTTCGCCGAGGTACTGGGTGTCGAACGCGTCGGCTTGGATGACGACTTCTTCGAACTCGGCGGCAACTCGCTGATCGCGACCCAGGTGGCGGCCAGGCTCGGCGAGGCGCTGGACACCCAGGTACCGGTGCGCGCCTTGTTCGAGGCCGCCACCGTCGACGCGCTGGCGGCGAAGGTGGAATCCGCCGTGGGACAGGGCGGGCGAGCGCCACTGGTTCCGCAGGAGCGCCCCGATCTGGTGCCGCTGTCATTCGCCCAGCAGCGGATGTGGTTCCTCAACCGGTTCGACAACCGCACCGCGGTGAACAACATCCCGGTCGCCATTCGGCTGACCGGTGACCTCGATGTGGCCGCGCTCAGGGCGGCGATCGGCGACGTGCTCGCGCGGCACGAGGCGCTGCGCAGCGTCTATCCCGAGGTGGAGGGCACCGGCTACCAGCGTGTCCTGCCCGCCGCGGCGGCGGTCGAGCTGGTCACCGAACCGGTCGCCGCCGACGCGCTGCTCGCGCGGATCGTCGAGCTCGCGAGTGTCCACTTCGACGTGACCGCCGAGATCCCGTTCCGGGCTGATCTGCTCGAGGTGTCGCAGACCGACCACGTCGTGGTGCTGGTCATGCACCACATCAGCGCGGACGGCTTCTCGCTGCGCCCGCTGCTGCGCGATGTGGTGCTCGCCTACACCGAGCGCACCCGCGGCGAGGTTCCCTCGTGGACCTCGCTCGAGGTGCAGTACGCCGACTACGCGCTGTGGCAGCGCGACGTACTCGGCGCCGAAGACGACGCGGAATCGGTCGCGGCACAGCAGATCGGGTACTGGACCGAGCAGCTGCGCGACCTGCCCGACCAGATCGAGCTGCCCGCCGACCGCCCCCGCCCGATGGTCGCCTCCAATGCCGGTGGCACACACAACTTCTCGGTCGACGCCGCATTGCACGGCGCGCTGGCCGAGCTTGCTCGCGCACGCGGTGTGACGCTGTTCATGGTCGTGCACGCCGCGCTCGCCGCCTGGGCGGGGCGGCTGTCCAACAGCACCGACATCGCGATCGGCACGCCGATCGCCGGCCGTGGCGAACGCGCGCTCGACGACGTCGTCGGTATGTTCGTCAACACGCTGGTGCTGCGCAGCGAGGTCGACCCCGCCGCCCCCTTCGGCGCGCTGCTGGAACAGGTGCGTCGCACCGACCTCGCCGCTTTCGCCAACGCCGACGTGCCGTTCGAGCGGCTGGTGGACGTGATCAGCCCGACACGCTCGCAGGCACATCATCCGCTGTTCCAGGTCGCGCTGACCTTCGAGGCCACCTCGGCGTCCGACATCGGCACCGTCGCGATGCCTGGCCTGGACCTCGAAGTCGTCGAATTCGATTCGGGCACAGCCAAGTTCGACGTCCAGCTGACTGTCGGCGAGACCACCGACGGTGGGCTGTCGCTGTCGTGGAACTACGCCACCGAACTGTTCGACGCGGAAACGGTGGGCTGCTTCGCCGACCGTTTCGTGCGGATCCTGCGCGGCGTCGCCGACGATCCGGAGATCGCTATCGGCGACATCGATCTGCTCGGCGAAACCGAGCGCCTGGACGTCTCGCAGCGCTGGGTGTCCTCCGGCGCCGTCGAGGTCGACACGGGTATGTTCGCCGATCGGGACACCACGCTGGTGGCACTGTTCGACGCGGCGGCCGTCTCGTACCCGGACCGTATCGCGGCCCGGTTCGGTGTGGAGGAACTGACCTACGCCGAGTTGGACCAACGCGCGAATGTCCTGGCGCGCAGGCTGATCAAGGACGGTGCCGGACCGGAGTCGCTGGTCGCGGTGATTCTGCCGCGCTCGCTGGACCTGGTGGTCGCGCTGCTGGCCGTGGTGAAGACCGGCGCCGGATACGTGCCGGTCGATCCGACCTACCCGGCCGACCGCATCGCCTATGTGCTCGGGGATTCGCAACCGACCAGCGTGATCCTCGATTCCACGGTCCAGGTGACCGTGACCGTTCCGGCGCACCTGCCTACCGTCGTGCTGGATGGCTTCGCGGTGGAAACCGGCAACGTCGAGGATGCCGAGGACGCGCCGATCACGGACGCCGACCGGCGCGCCGCACTCATGCCGGACCATGTCGCGTACGTGATCTACACCTCCGGCTCGACCGGCCGCCCGAAGGGCGTCGCGGTCGCGCACCGGAACGTGGTGCGGCTGTTCGCGAACACCGACCGCGACTTCGGATTCGGACCCGACGATGTGTGGACGCTGTTCCACAGCTATGCCTTCGACTTCTCGGTGTGGGAGCTGTGGGGTCCACTGCTGTTCGGCGGCACCCTGGTGGTGGTCGACTACTACACTTCGCGCTCGCCTGAGCACTTTTTGGAACTGCTGCGCGTCGAACAGGTCACGGTGCTCAACCAGACCCCATCCGCGTTCTACCAGTTGGCGGAGGCGGACCGGAATGCCGCGCCCGACGCCGCGCCGCTGGCGCTGCGCTACGTGGTGTTCGGCGGCGAGGCCCTGGAGCTGCGCAGGCTGTCGGATTGGGTCGCGCGCCACGGTGCCGGATCCGTCGGCCGCTCCGCAGGCTCCGCGGCTGAGGCGCCGGTGCTGGTCAATATGTACGGCATCACGGAGACCACGGTGCACGTGTCCTATCGTGCGCTGGACGCCGCGACCATCGCGGCCGCCTCGGGCAGCGTGGTCGGCCGCGCCATCGCCGGTCTGCGGGTGTACGTGCTGGACAGCAGGCTGCGGCCGGTCCCGGTCGGCGTCGCGGGCGAAATATACGTGGCTGGACCACAATTGGCCCGCGGCTACCTGGGCCGCCCCGATCTGTCGGCCACCCGCTTCGTGGCTGACCCGTTGACGGCCGTGGCGGGCTCGCGGCTCTACCGCTCCGGCGACCTCGCGCGCTGGAACCGTTTCGGCGAGCTGGAGTACCTGGGTCGGGCCGACGACCAGGTCAAGGTGCGTGGTTTCCGCATCGAGCTCGGCGAGATCGAGTCGGCGATCCTCGCTCAGCCCGGTGTCGCCCAGGCCGCGGTCATCGTGCGTGAGGACCAACCCGGTGTTCAGCGGATCGTGGCCTACGTGGTCGCCGAACCCGGCGTAGAGCCGGTGCTCGACGAAGTCCGCGACGGCGCCGCCGAGGAGCTGCCGTCCTACATGGTGCCCTCGGCCATGGTGCGGCTGGAATGGATCCCGCTGACGGTCAATGGAAAGCTGGACCGCCGTGCGCTGCCCGCGCCCGCGGCACAGACTCGTTCGTTCCGCGCACCGGTCAACCCGGTGCAGGAGACCGTAGCGGAGGTGTTCGCCGAAGTGCTCGGCCTGGAGCGGGTCGGCCTCGATGACTCGTTCTTCGCGCTCGGCGGCGACAGCATCGTCTCCATCCAGCTGGTCTCGCGTGCCAAGGCGCGCGGCGTAGTGTTCACGCCGCGGGATGTCTTCGAGCAGCGCACGGTCGCGGGCCTGGCCGCGGTCGCCGCAACCGCCGAGGCGGCCGAGACTTCGGCCGCGACGCTCGCCGAACTGCCCGGTGGCGGGGTCGGCACGATGCCGTTGACGCCGGTGGTGCGGTTCATGGCGGAGCGGCGCGGTGCGTTCCGTCGGTACAACCAGACCTTCGCGCTGGAATTACCGGCCGGCATCGACCGCGCGGGCATCGCCGCGACGGTCGGCGCGGTCATCGACCGGCACGACATGTTGCGGGCGAGCCTGTACCGCGACGGCGGTGACTGGGTCGTAGAAACCGCCGCACCAGGCACGGTCGAGGTGGACACGCTGATCGACCGTACCGAGTTCGACGCGGGCATCGCGGACACCGAGCTGGTCGAGATCGCCTCGGCCGCACTGGATGCGTCGCTGGACCGGCTCGACCCGGCTGCGGGTGTGGTGATCCGGTTCGTCTGGCTCGACCCCTCCTCCGCCGACCGCGCCGGACGACTGATCGTCGTCGCGCACCATCTCGTGGTGGACGGCGTCTCGTGGCGCATTCTGGTGCCGGACTTCGTCACGGCCTGGGGCCAGCGCACCGCGGGCCAGGCGCCCGAGCTGGTCGCACCGGCCACGTCGATGCGCGCCTGGGCGCACGCGCTGGAACGCGCGGCGCACAGCACCGAGCGGGTGGCCGAACTCGACTACTGGCGTTCGGTGGTCGCCGCGGCAGATCCGCTGCTGACCGAGCGTCCGATGGACCCGGCGGTCGACACCTCCGGCGTCATCGAGAAGCTTCGGGTCGAGGTGTCCGCCGAGGTCACGAAGGCCCTGCTCACCACGGTTCCCGCGCTGTTCCATGGCGGCGTGAACGACGGTCTGCTCACCGCGCTCGCGCTCGCGACCGCGAAGTGGCGGGTGCGCCGGGCGGGTACTCGCGGCGACGATTCGCTGCTGATCCGCCTCGAGGGCCACGGCCGCGAAGAGGACGTCGTGCCCGGTGCAGACCTGTCGCGCACCGTCGGCTGGTTCACCGCGATCTTCCCGGTCCGCTTCGACCTGTCCGGCATCGACATCGATGCCGCTTTGGCGGGCGGCCCCGCGCTCGGCAAGGTGGTCAAGGCGGTCAAGGAGCAGCTGCTCGCGGTGCCGGACAAGGGTCTCGGCTATGGTCTGCTGCGCTACTTGAACGCCGAGACCGCGCCCGAGCTGCCGCGCGAGCTGCCCGGCCAGGTGAGCTTCAACTACCTCGGCCGCGTCTCGGAGGGCGACGTGCCGAAGTCGCTGCGCGGATTCGGCTGGATTCCCGCGCTGGAACTCGGCGAGCTGGGCAACGGCTACGACGCAGACATGCCCGCGATCGCGCCGCTGGACGTGAACGCGATCGTGGTCGGCGACAAGCTGACCGCGCACATCGGCTACCCCTCGACTCTGCTGACCGCCACGGACGTGCGCGAATTCGGTGAGCTGTGGACCACCGCGTTGGAAGCGGTTGCCACACATGCCAATTCGCCTGGTGCAGGTGGGCACACTCCGTCGGACTTCGCGCTCGTACGCAGCGGATCGGGGCGGGGGATAACGCAGCGCGACATCGACGGCTGGGAAGAGCGTTTCCCCGCGCTGGTCGACGTGTGGCCGCTCTCGGCGCTGCAGGCGGGTCTGCTCTTCCATGCCCGTCTCGCCGCGAGCTCGGTGGATGTGTACACCGCCCAGACGGTGCTGACGCTCACCGGAAGAGTAGACGCGGCCCGGTTGCGTTCGGCCGCACAGGCTTTGGTGGACCGCTACGAGAACTTGCGCACCGCGTTCGTCACCGACCAGGACGGCAACCCGGTGCAGATCGTGCTCGACAGCGTCCGCGTCGAGTGGGCCGAGCACGACCGGATCGCCCACGGCGACGGGGACGACCTGATCGCCGCCGACCGCATGCGGCGTTTCGACCTGACCGCGCCACCGCTGATCCGCTTCACGTTGATCCAGGTGGCAGACTCTTCGGCAAAAGAAGGGGCCCGCTGGCAGTTCGTGGTGTCCAACCACCACATCCTGCTCGACGGCTGGTCCATGCCGCTGCTCATGCGGGACCTGCTGGTGCTCTACGCGGTGCACGCGGACACCTCGGGTGGGTTCGGGGGAGTGAACGCGGCTGGGTTCGGGGGAGTGAACGCGGCTGGGTTCGGGGGAGGCAGCTCGCCGCTGCCCGCGGTCCGTTCCTACCGGCACTTCCTGGAATGGACCCGGCAGCAAGATCATTCGGCATCGCTCGCGGCGTGGGCGAACGCGCTGCGCGGTGTCGGTGAGCCGACGCTGCTGGCCCGTCCGGATGCCGTTCGCGAGATCACCTCCTTGTCCGGCGAGTACTTCTTCGACTTGGACGAGAGCGTGACCGCGCGGCTGACCGCGCTGGCCGGGTCGCTCGGCGTCACGCCGAACACCGTGCTGCAGACGGCATGGGGCATTCTGCTCGGCCGGATGACCAGCCGTGACGACGTGCTGTTCGGCGCCACCGTCTCCGGGCGTCCCGCGCAGCTGCCCGGCGTGGAAGCGATGGTCGGTCTGTTCATCAACACCGTGCCGGTGCGGGTGCGTTTCGATCCGTCGGAATCCGTGCGGGAGCTGCTGACCAGGACCCAGGGCGAGCAGGCCGACCTGCTGGACCACCACTACGTCGGCCTCGCGGACATCCAGGCGGGCGCAGGCATCGGCGGCCTGTTCGACACGCTCGTGGTGTTCGAGTCCTACCCGGTCGATGCCGAGGGCCTGCAGGCGCAGGCCGCGGACATCGACGGCATGGCGGTGGTCGGACTGGACGCGGCCGACGCCACGCATTACCCGCTGACGCTGATCGCGCAGCTGGATTCACGCCTGCGGGTACGCGCGGGCTACCTGCGCGATCTGTTCGACGAGCAGACGGTGCGCCGCATCGCCGACCGCCTGATCCGGGTGCTCACCGCGATCACCACCGAACCCGACGTTGCCGTCGGTGACATCGAGCTGCTCGACTCCGCCGAGCGTGAGCTCGTGGTGTCCGGCTGGAACGACACGGGATATGAGGTCGATCCGGCTGAATTGCTGGGCCGTTCCTCGAGCTCCACGGCCCTGACCCTGGCCTCGATGTTCTACGCCCAGGTCGCGCGCACACCCGAAGCGCCCGCGGTCACGTTCGAGGGGACAAGTCTGGCCTATGGCGAATTCGCCGGCCGGGTGAACCAGCTGGCACGCTGGCTGATCGCGCGCGGAGTCGGCGCGGAATCGTATGTGGCGCTGGGTATGCGGCGGTCGATCGATCTGGTCGTCGGCATGTACGCCGTCGCTGTAGCGGGCGGCGCGTACGTACCGCTCGATCCGGATCATCCGGCCGAGCGCACGGAATACATTCTCGGCACGGCCGATCCGGTGTGCGTGCTGACCTCCGGCAGTGATCTGGAGAGCGACACCGCGCAGGTGCGGATCGACCTGCTCGATCTGAGCGGGCTGTCCGAGGCGACGGTCACCGACGCGGAGCGCCGGGCGCCACTGCGTCCGTCGAACACCGCGTACGTGATCTTCACGTCGGGCTCGACCGGTCGACCGAAGGGCGTCGCGGTCTCGCACGCGGCCATCGTCAACCGTCTGGTCTGGATGCAGACCGCCTACCAGCTGTCCGCGGACGACGTGGTGTTGCAGAAGACGCCCGCGACGTTCGACGTGTCGGTGTGGGAGTTCTTCTGGCCCTTGCAGATCGGTGCACGGCTGGTGGTCGCGAAGCCGGACGGGCATCGCGACCCGGCCTACCTCGCCGAGATCATCAGCGCGGAGCGGGTGAGCGTCACGCACTTCGTGCCATCCATGCTCGCCGTGTTCGTGAGTTCGTTGGCGGCGTCCGCCGAACCCTCCGTGGTTACGGAGGCCGCCGCATCCGGGTCCGTCGCTCCCACCGCGTCCGACGCGGCCGCGGCGCGGTATGACGCGCTGCGGCTGGTGTTCGCCTCCGGTGAGGCGTTGGCGCCGAAGCCTGCACATCGTCTGCGCGAGCTGACCGGTGCGGCGTTGCACAACCTGTACGGCCCGACCGAGGCGGCGGTCGACGTCACGTTCCACGAGGTGGTGGACGCGGACGTCGAGACGGTCCCCATCGGAGCTCCGGTGTTCAACACGCAGGTGTACGTGCTGGATTCACGGTTGCGACCGGTGCCGGTGGGTGTCGCGGGTGAGCTGTATCTGGCGGGCGCCCAGCTTGCGCGCGGTTACGTGGCGAGGCCGGACCTGACCGGTGACCGGTTCGTCGCCAACCCCTACGGGGAGCCTGGTGCGCGGATGTACCGTACCGGCGACCTGGTGGCCTGGACCACCGGCGCGAGCGCCGAATCAGGCACAGCCGGTGAACTTGTGTATCTGGGCCGCACCGACTTCCAGGTGAAGCTGCGTGGTCTGCGCATCGAGCTCGGCGAGATCGAGTCGGCGCTGGCCGGACTGGACGAGATCGCGCAGGCGGTCGTGGTGGCACGCTCCGACGCGCACACCGGTGACCAGCTCGTCGCGTACGTCATCGCGGCGCAGGACGCCCCGCTGGACACCGATCTGGTCCGTGAGGACCTGGCGCTGCAGCTGCCCGCGTACATGGTGCCATCACTGGTGATCGTGCTCGACGAATTCCCGCTCAACGCCTCCGGCAAGCTGGACCGTAAGGCGCTGCCCGCTCCGGTGTTCGAGGCGGCGGTGTTCCGCGCCCCGACCACGCCGGTCGAGGAGATCGTCGCCACCACCTTCGCCGACGTGCTCGGCCTGGAACGGGTCGGCCTGGACGACGACTTCTTCGCGCTCGGCGGCAACTCGCTCAGCGCCACCCAGGTCGCGGCTCGGCTCTCCACCGCGCTGGACACCGATCTCGGCGTCCGTGAGCTTTTCGAGGCCTCCACCGTGGTCGCGCTCGCGGCACGCGCGGAGACCAGTGCGGGTACGGGCGCGCGGGTGGCTCTGACGCCGCAGCCGCGGCCCGAGCTGGTCCCGCTGTCGCTGGCCCAGCAGCGCATGTGGTTCCTGAACCGCTTCGACCCCGAGTCGGCCGTCGACAACATCCCGGCCGCGGTGCGGCTGTCCGGTCTACTCGACCGGCAGGCGCTGCAGATCTCGGTCGCCGATGTGCTGGCCAGGCATGAGTCGCTGCGCACGTTCTACCCAGATGTAGACGGCACTGCCCACCAGCAGACCGTACCCACCGGCAAGGTCATTCCCGACCTCACGCCGATCGAGGTCACCGAAGCCGCACTGCCCGAGCGGCTTTCGGAGTTCGTGCTGACCGCGTTCGACGTGACCGTCGAGGTGCCGTTCCGTGCACGGCTGTTCGAGATCAGCCCGACCGAGCATGTGCTCGCGATGGTGGTGCACCACATCTCGGCCGACGGGTTCTCCATGGGCCCGCTCACCCGCGACGTGATGACCGCCTATGGCGCCCGCGTCGAGGGCGGCGAGCCCGCGTGGCGGCCGCTGGAGGTCCAGTACGCGGACTTCGCGCTATGGCAGCGCAAGGTGCTCGGCGCCGAGAACGATCCGAATTCGGTGATCTCCGCGCAGATCGCGTTCTGGTCCGACGCGCTGCGCGGGTTGCCCGAGCAGCTGGACCTGCCTGCTGACCGTCCGCGTCCCGCGGTGGCCTCTGGCCGCGGTGCTACGCACACCTTCGAGATCGACGCCGAAACTCACGGCAGTCTCACCGAACTCGCGCGCACCAGTGGTGTGACGCTGTTCATGGTCGCGCACGCCGCGCTTGCTGTCCTCTTGTCTCGTTTGTCCGGCGAGGACGACATCGCCATCGGTACCCCGGTCGCAGGCCGTGGCGAGCGCGCGCTCGACGACCTGATCGGCATGTTCGTCAACACTCTCGTGCTGCGGACGCCGATCGATGGCGCCGCGACGTTCACCGATCTGCTGCGCGCAGTGCGGGTCAGCGATATCGCGGCGTTCGGGCACGCGGACCTGCCGTTCGAGCGGCTGGTGGAGATTCTCAATCCACCGCGTTCGCAGGCGCGGCATCCGCTGTTCCAGGTGATGCTGTCGTTCCAGAACACTGGCCACAACAGCCTCGAACTGCCCGGTTTGACGGTCAGCGCGGTGGAGCTGCCCATCGACGTCGCCAAGTTCGACCTGCAGCTGGTGCTCTCGGAGCGCGTCGGCGCGACCAACGGCACCGGTGCGGCCCGGACCGGTATCACCGCCGAGCTGATCTACGCCACCGACCTGTTCGATCAGGACACGATGGCGACGTTCGGTCGCCGGTTCAACCGGCTGCTGAAGGCCGTTGCCGCCGAACCGGATCGGGCTGTCGGCGACATCGCGCTGCTGGATGAACGGGAGACCGAGCAGGCGCTGCGCGGATGGAACGACACCACGCAGATCGTGGACACCAGCGCGACGCTCGTGTCGATGTTCGCCGAGCAGGCCGCGAGCACGCCGGAAGCGGCGGCGCTGACGTTCGAGGGGACGAGTCTTGCCCACCCGTCGCCCGACCACCACCCCTCATCGAGTCGCTACGCGACGCTGACGTATTCCGAGTTCGCCGCGCGGGTGCGACGGCTGGCCCGGCACCTGATCGCGCTGGGCGTGGGCCCGGAGACGATGGTCGCGCTGGGTATGCGTCGGTCGATCGATCTGGTGGTCGGCATATATGCGGTGGTGGAGGCGGGCGCTGCCTATGTACCCCTCGATCCCGATCATCCGGCCGAACGCGTGCGGCACGTGCTCGACACCGCTGACCCGGTGTGTGCGCTCACCACCTCGCGCGACGGTTTCGACGTCGACACGGACACCACCGTGATCGAGATAGATCGACTGGATCTGTCCGCGTATTCGGATGATCCGGTGACCGATGTCGAGCGGATCATGCCGCTGCGGCCGTCGAATACCGCGTACGTGATCTTCACGTCGGGTTCGACGGGACGGCCGAAGGGTGTGGCCGTCAGCCATGCCGCGATCGTGAACCGCCTGGTCTGGATGCAAACCGAATACGGTCTCGGCCCCTTCGATGTGGTGCTGCAGAAGACCCCGGCGACGTTCGACGTGTCGGTGTGGGAGTTCTTCTGGCCGATGCAGGTCGGCGCGCGGCTGGTGGTGGCGAAGCCGGACGGGCATCGCGATCCGGCCTACCTCGCGCAGGTGATCGCCGAAGAGCAGGTCACAACGGTGCACTTCGTGCCGTCGATGCTGTCGGTATTCGTAGCAGACGATCGGGTGCGCGAATGCACCAGTCTGCGCAATGTCTTCGCCTCGGGTGAGGCGCTGCCCGCCGTCACCGCCCAGCGGCTGCTGGCCATGACCCCGGCGTGGTTGCACAACCTGTACGGCCCGACCGAGGCGGCGGTCGACGTCACCTATCACGAGGTGACGGAGACCGATACGGTGTCGGTGCCGATCGGTTCTCCGGTGTTCAACACACAGGTGTACGTATTGGATGCGCGGTTGCGTCCGGTTCCGGTGGGTGTCGCGGGTGAGCTGTACCTGGCGGGCGCCCAGTTGGCGCGCGGTTATGTGGCGCGGGCTGATCTGACGGCGGATCGGTTCGTGGCGAACCCGTTCGCGAAGATTGGGTCCGGGGGCGAAGGCGGAGCGCGGATGTATCGCACGGGTGACCTGGTCACCTGGACGGCGAACGGTGAGCTGGAGTACTTGGGGCGCACCGACTTCCAGGTGAAGCTGCGTGGCCTGCGCATCGAGCTCGGGGACATCGAAACCGCACTCACCGCACACGATGCGGTCGCGCAGGCGGTCGCGCTGGTGCGTTCCAATGCGCGCACCGGTGACCAGCTGGTCGGCTACGTGGTGCCGACAGCAGACGCGACAGTGGACGTCGAGCAGTTGCGGGCGTACCTGTCCGCGCAGCTGCCGTCGTACATGGTGCCCGCCGCGATCGTAGTGATCGATGCCATGCCGCTGAGCCCCAACGGCAAGCTGGATCGGCGCGCGCTGCCCGAACATACTTACGAGGCACGGGAATTCCGCGCACCGTCCACGACGATCGAGGAGATTGTCGCGAACACCTTCGCCGAGGTGCTCGGCATGGCGGCCGCCGACGGCGAGCGCGCCGTCGGCCTCGACGACAACTTCTTCGATCTGGGCGGCAACTCGCTGATCGCCACCCGGGTGGTCGCCCGTCTCGGGGCCGCATTGGATACCGCAATCCCGGTGCGGATGCTGTTCGAGGCGCCGACCGTCGCCTCGTTGGCCGCGCGGGTAGCGCCGAACCAGGGCGCCGGACGCCGCCGTGAGCTGGTGGCTGGTCCGCGGCCGTCTCAGATTCCGTTGTCGCTGGCGCAGCAGCGGATGTGGTTCCTGAATCGGTTCGATGCGGCCTCATCGGTCAACAACATCCCGGCGGCGATCAGTTTGTCCGGTGATCTGGATGTTGCCGCGTTGCAGCAGGCTGTTGGTGATGTGGTCGCCAGGCACGAGATCTTGCGTACGGTCTATCCGGAGCAGGGTCGGGCGGCGTATCAGGTGATTCTGCCCGCGGAGCGGGCGGTCCCGGACCTGACACCGGAAATCGTCGCTGCTGAGGATATTCGTCAGCGGATCATCGAGGTGGTTTCCGCTGGATTCGACGTGACCGCTGAGGTTCCGTTGCGGGCCAAGCTGTTCCGCGTCACCGGGGATGCCGCGGCGGGAGCCGACGCTGCCGGTGGAGCGGGAGCCGGCACCGAGTACGTCCTGGTGTTCGTCGCGCATCACATCAGTGCGGATGGTTGGTCGATGGGTCCGTTGACTCGTGATGTGATGGTGGCTTACGCGGCTCGCTCGGCTGGCGTGGAGCCTGGGTGGGCGCCGTTGGCGGTGCAGTACGCGGACTTCAGTCTGTGGCAACGTGACGTGCTCGGCTCCGAAGCCGACCCCGAGAGCCTGTTCTCGCGGCAGGCCGATTATTGGCGTGCCGCGTTGGCGGGGTTGCCCGATGAGCTGAATCTGCCTGCTGATCGGGTGCGTCCGACGACGCAGTCGTTTGCTGGTGGGCGTGTGGTGTTCCCGATCGAGGGCGGGTTGCATCGTGCGTTGACCGAGATCGCCAGACAGCAGAACGCGACGCTGTTCATGGTGGTGCACGCTGCGTTGGCGTTGTTCCTTGCTCGTATGTCCGGTACCGACGATATTGCTATCGGTACGCCGGTGGCTGGTCGTGGTGAGGCTGAGCTCGATGATGTGATCGGCATGTTCGTCAACACGTTGGTGTTGCGTTCACAGGTGGACGGCGATCTGAGCTTCGGCGAGTTCTTGGCCAGAACGAAGGACGCCGATCTGCAGGCGTTCGCGCACGCGGATCTGCCTTTCGAGCGGTTGGTGGAGTTGCTCAATCCCGAGCGTTCCACCGCACGGCATCCGTTGTTCCAGGTGGCGTTGTCGTTCGAGAATCTGCCGGAGAGCAGTTTCGAGCTGCCTGGGTTGCGGGTCGGTGCGGTCGATTTCGATGTCGACACCGCGAAGTTCGATCTCTCACTGACGATGCGGGAGGCAGGACACAACCCCGACGACGCGGGCATGTACGCGGAGTTCTCCTTCGCGCGTGACCTGTTCGACGAAGACACCGTGCGAGTCTTCGCCGAACGGTTCACCAGACTGCTGCACGCGATCACCACCCAACCAGAGCAGCCGGTCGGCGACCTGCAGATCCTGGACACGGCCGAGTACGAACTGCTCACGCACATGCACGGCGAGGACGTGATGGCCACCGGTCTGCTGCCGGACCTGCTCGCGCGTGGCGCGCAGCTGGACCCAGAGCAGATCGCGGTCCGATACCAGGGCAGGTCGATCACCTACCGGGAGCTCGACGAGTACTCCTCGCGCCTGGCGCGGGTGCTCATCGCGCACGGCGTCGGACCGGAACGCATGGTGGCGCTGTCATTCCCGCGCTCCTACGAGATGGTCGCCGCGTTCTGGGCGGTGGCGAAGGCGGGCGGCGCGCATGTGCCGATCGACCCGACCTATCCCGAAGACCGTCAGCGGCACATGGTCAACGACTCCGGCGCGGTCATCGGCATTACCGCGAGCGAGTACGTGGACCGGCTGCCGCGCACCGTCGAGTGGCTACGGATGGACGATCCGGAGTTCGGCGACCTGGTCGAGCGCCAGTCCGCCCAGCCCGTGACGGACGCGGACCGGATTTCCTCGCTGTCCATGCGGCACCCGGTGTATGTCATCTACACCTCGGGTTCGACCGGTATGCCCAAGGGCGTCACCGTGACCCACGCGGGTATGGGCGGTCTGGCCGGCGTAGCGACCGACCTGTACCACCTCGAGTCGCACCACCGCTTCCTGCACATCTGCTCGCCGAGCTTCGACCCCTCGGTGCTCGAATGGCTGTGTGCCGCCTACATCGGTGCCACGCTGGTGATCGTGCCGTCGACCATCATCGGCGGCTCGGAGCTGGCCGAGCTGCTGCGCACCGAGCGGGTGACGCACACGATCATCACCCCCGCGGTGCTCGGCACCGTCGATCCTGAAGGGATGGAGGCGCTCGAGGTCGCTTCCGTCGGCGGCGACGTCACTACGCCGGAACTGTTGGCCAAGTGGGGGCCGGGTCGCAAGTACTTCAACGCCTACGGCCCGACCGAGACGACGATCATCTCGTCGTACGCCAGCCTCATCCCGGGCAGGCACATCACCATCGGACGTCCGGTGCTCGGCATGTCGGCCCTGGTGCTGGACAACCGGCTCAATCCGGTGCCGCCGGGTGTCGCGGGCGAGCTGTACCTGGCCGGTGGCGCGCTGGCGCGCGGCTACCACAACCGCCCCGACCTCACCGCGGAACGGTTCGTCGCCAACCCGTGGAGCAATGAGGGTGCGCGGATGTACCGCACTGGTGACGTGGTGCGCTGGTTCGCCGAACCCGGTGAGCGGGAGGGCAACGCCGCGGTGCCGTCGGTGCAGTGGGAGCTGGACTACGTCGGCCGCTCGGACTTCCAGGTCAAGATCCGCGGCTTCCGCATCGAGCTCGGCGAAATCGATGCCGTGCTCGGCAAGCACGAGGACGTCGAGTACGCGATCACGCTCGGCCGCCAGACCGCTGCGGGCGCGACGATTCTCGTCTCCTACGTGCTGGCGGCAGCCGGCCGCGAGATCGACACCGCGCGGCTGACGGAGTACGCGTCGCGCAGCCTGGCGCCGCACATGGTGCCCACGGCCATCGTGGTGATCGACGAGATCCCGCTGACTCCGGTCGGCAAGCTGGACCGCGAGGCGCTGCCCTCGCCGGTGTTCGAGGCGAAGGTGTTTCGCGCGCCGTCCACGCCGATCGAGCAGATCGTCGCAGGCATCTTCATGGACGTGCTCGGCGTCACCCGGCTCGGCTTGGACGACAACTTCTTCGAACTCGGCGGCAACTCCTTGCTGGCCACCCAGGTGACCTCGCGCCTCAGCGCGGCGCTGGACACCCAGCTGGCGGTCCGCGATCTGTTCGATGCCTCGACGGTGTTCGAACTGGCCGCTCGGGTCGAACACAACGCCGGATCCGGCACGGCTCGGCCGCGGCTCGTCGCGGGCGAACGACCGGAACGGGTTCCGCTTTCGCTGGCCCAGCAGCGGTACTGGTTCCTCAACCAGTTCGACACCAGCACCTCCGCGGTGGACAACATTCCGCTCGCGGTGCGCTTGTCGGGTGCCCTCGATGTGGCCGCGCTCAGCCAGGCGATCGGTGATGTCTTCGCCCGCCATGAGGTGCTGCGCACCACCTACCCGCGTTCGGTCGATGGTCCGCACCAGGTGATTCACCCGGCGGCGGAGACGGTGCCCGTGCTCGTCCCGGTCGAGGTGGCCGAGGCGGATCTGCTGCAGAAGCTGATCGAGTTCGCCCGTGTCTCCTTCGATGTCACCGTCGAGGTGCCGCTGTCGGTGGCGCTGTTCCGCATCATCCCGGATGAGCACGGGACGGAATCCGATACCGTCGAGCATGTGGTCGCCTTCTCCGTGTACCACATAGCCAGCGACGGGGCGTCCACGGGTCCGCTGGCCCGCGATGTGATGGCGGCCTACTTGGCCCGGGTGAACGGCGAGGTCCCGCAATGGGAGCCGCTGCCGGTCCAGTTCGCCGATTTCGCGGTGTGGCAGCGTGCGGTGCTCGGTTCCGAAGAAGACCCGGAGTCGTTGGCCGCCCAGCAGGTTGCCTACTGGAAGACCACACTGGCCGGTCTGCCGGAGCAGCTGGAGCTGCCGACGGACCGCCCGCGTCCGCCCGCGCAGTCGTTCCAGGGCAAGGCGATTCGCTTCGAGATCTCGCCGAACCGGCATAGGCGCCTGCAGGAACTGGCGCGGGCCAACAATGCGTCGTTGTTCATGGTCGTGCACGCGGCGTTGGCGGTGCTGCTTGCCCGGTTGTCCGGGACCGACGACGTTGCGGTGGGTACGCCGATCGCCGGTCGTGGTGAGCGTGAACTCGATGACCTGATCGGTATGTTCGTCAATACCTTGGTGTTCCGCACCGAGGTTGATGGTGGTATGCGATTCAGTGACCTGCTCGCGGGTGTGCGGGAGCGGGATCTGGAGGGCTTCGCGCATGCGGATGTGCCGTTCGAGCGGCTTGTCGAGGTGCTCAATCCGGTGCGCTCCACCGCGCGCAACCCGCTGTTCCAGGTGAGTCTGCTGTTCCAGAACTACGCCGAGACGACGTTGGAACTGCCCGGATTGACCGCCAGCCCAGTCGATTTCGATATGCAACTGGCTAAGACCGATCTGGAGGTGACCCTGTACGACCGGTATGCCGAAGACGGCACACCAGCGGAGATCCTCACCGAGTTCGCCTACGCCATTGATTTGTTCGATGAGGCGACGGTGCAGGGGTTCGCGGACCGCTTCGTCATGGTGCTTGATGCCATCATTGCGGACGCCGCGGTGCCGGTGGGTGATATCGATCTTCTGGCGCCTGCTGAGCGGGGTCGGTTGGTTTCGGGTTGGAACGATACCGATCGTGTGGTGGCGTCGGAGTTGCTGCTGGATGGTTATCGGCGTGCGGTTGCTGCGGATCCGGATGCGGTGGCTGTGGTGTTCGAGGGTGTCGAGCTGACTTATGCCGAGTTCGATACACGGGTGAACAAGCTTGCGCGGTTGTTGATTGCGCAAGGTGTGGGCGCGGAGTCGTTGGTGGGGTTGGCGGTTCGGCGTTCGCTGGACCTGGTCGTCGGCATGTATGCGATCGTGACGGCCGGTGGCGCGTGGGTGCCGCTGGATCCGGATCATCCAGCCGAACGCATCACCCATATCCTCGACACCGCTGCACCTGTTTGTGTGGTGACAACGACGGCGGATGCAGTGCCGGTGCCGGATGGTACGACGGTGCTGCCCATGGATGCGGTGGACCTGGACGGGTTCTCCGGTGCCCCGGTGCGCGGCGAGGAGTTGTTGCATCCGGTAACGCCGGCGAATCCGGCGTACGTCATCTTCACGTCCGGATCGACCGGTCGCCCCAAGGGCGTCGCGGTCTCGCACGCGGCGATCAACAACCAGATCGAGTGGATGCTTGCGGAGTACCCGCTGGGCCCGGCAGATGTGTATCTGCAGAAGACCGCGACGACGTTCGACGTGTCACTGTGGGGCTACTTCATGCCACTGCGGGCAGGCGCGAAGCTGATTGTCGCGACCCATGATGGCCATCGGGATCCGGTATACGTCGCGGAAACCGTTGTCACGCAGCAGGTCACGGTCACCGACTTCGTACCCTCGATGTTGGCGGTGTTCGCCGCGCACGTGACCCCCGGGTCGATTCCGACACTGCGGGATGTCTTTGTGATCGGTGAGGCGCTGCCCCCGGAGACGGTAGCCGCATGGCAGGGCGTGTCGGACGCGTCATTGCACAACCTGTACGGGCCGACCGAAGCCGCGGTATCGGTGACGTACTGGCCCGCAGACGGACGCGACGAACGGACCGTGCCGATCGGACGGCCGCAGTGGAACACCCAAGTGTATGTACTGGACTCACGGCTGCGACCGGTCCCGGCCGGTGTCTCCGGCGAGTTGTATCTCGCCGGTGACCAACTGGCGCGCGGATATGTGGCTCGTCCGGATTTAACGGCGGACCGGTTCGTGGCGAGCCCGTTCACAGTCGGTGAGCGGATGTACCGCACCGGTGACCTCGTGGTGTGGCGTGAGCCGGTCGCGGATCTCCCGCATCGATTGGAGTACATCGGACGTACCGATTTCCAGGTGAAATTCCGGGGCCAACGGATCGAGCTGGGAGAAATCGAAGCGGCATTGTTGGCGCAGCCAGCCATCAGCCAGTCGGTGGCGTTGGTGGCGCCTTCGTCACTGGGTGACCAACTGGTGGCCTACGTCGTCGCTGTTCCAGGGGACCAGATCGATCCAGTGGCGCTGCGGTCGGCGATCAGTGAGGTTCTGCCTGCTTATATGGTTCCGGCGGCGGTCGTCGTGTTGGATGCGTTCCCGCTGAACACCAGTGGCAAGTTGGATCGGAAGGCGTTGCCTGCACCGGAGTTCGAAGCGAAGGTGTTCCGTGCTCCTTCGACACCGGTCGAGGAGATCGTGGCGGGTGTGTTCGCTGACGTGCTCGGAATCGAGCGGGTCGGTGTGGATGATGATTTCTTCGGGTTGGGTGGTAACTCGCTGATCGCCACGCAGGTCACCGCACGCCTTGGTGAGATGTTGAGCACGCGTGTTCCGGTGCGTGTGTTGTTCGAGGCGTCGACGGTCGCGGCGTTGGCGGTTCGGGTTGAACAGCAGGCGGGCACTGTCGGGCGTTTGGCGTTGGCGGCTGGTCGGCGCCCGGAACGGGTTCCGTTGTCGCTGGCGCAGCAGCGGATGTGGTTTTTGAATCAGTTCGATACCCAGTCCACGGCCTACAACCTGCCGATCGCGGTCCGGTTGACCGGCTTGTTGGATGTTTCGGCGCTGCGTGCAGCGATCGCGGATCTGGTGGGCAGGCACGAGGTACTGCGTACGGTGTATCCGGCGGTTGACGGCGACCCGGTACAGCTGATTTTGTTGCCGACTCAGGCGGAGTTGTCGCTGATGGAGCGGTCCGTCGCTGCTGTGGATGTCGAGCCCGCTGTGGTGGAGTTGGTTTCGACGCAGTTCGATGTCACCGGTGAGGTGCCGGTGCGGGTGGCGTTGTTCGAGATCGAAGACGCCACGGCCACCCCGGAGTATGTGATCGCGATGGTGGTGCATCACATCGCCGGTGACGGCTGGTCGGTGGGGCCGCTGGTGCGGGATCTGATGACTGCCTACGTGGCACGGTCTGCGGGCGAGTCACCGAGCTGGGCTCCGCTCGAGGTGCAGTACGCCGATTACAGTGTTTGGCAGCGTGAACTGCTGGGCAGCGAAGACGATCCAGGTTCGATGATGGCGGATCAGGTCGCCTACTGGCGCACAGCACTGGCAGATTTGCCGGAACAATTGGACCTGCCGGTGGACCGGCCGCGCCCGGCGATGCAGTCCTTCGCCGGTAGCACGGTGGAAGTGGGTATCGATGCCGACACCCACCGTGGGCTGATCGAGGTGGCGCAGTCCCAGGGCGCGACACTGTTCATGGTGGTCCACACGGCGCTGGCGGTGTTGATGGCTCGGTTGTCGGGCACCGACGACATCGCGATCGGCACACCGATGGCGGGCCGCGGCGAGACCGCGCTCAACGATCTGATCGGGACATTCATCAACACACTGGTGTTCCGTAGTCGTGTGGATTCCGGTGCGGCATTCACGGACCTGCTTGCACGTCAGCGTGAGACCGATATCCAGGCGTTCGCGCATGCGGACGTGCCGTTCGAGCGGCTCGTCGAGGTACTCAACCCCGCGCGTTCGACGGCGCGGCATCCACTGTTCCAGGTGGGTTTGTCGTTCCAGAACCTGGCCGTGACCACGCTCGAACTGCCCGGCTTGACAGTGTCAGGAGTGGACTTCGACACTGCGATCTCCCAATTCGACCTGCATCTGGTCCTCGCCGATCAGTACGACGAGTCGGGGGCGCCTACCGGCATCGCCGGTGTGTTCACCTACGCCACCGATCTGTTCGACCACAGCACTGTGCAGGGATTCGCCCAGCGGTTCATTCGCTTGTTGGGTGAGATCATCGCTGCGCCACGTAGCGCGGTGGGTGATCTGGAATTACTTGCCGCGACTGAGCGGGGTCGGTTGGTTTCGGGTTGGAACGATACCGATCGTGTGGTGGCGTCGGAGTTGCTGCTGGATGGTTATCGGCGTGCGGTTGCTGCGGATCCGGATGCGGTGGCTGTGGTGTTCGAGGGTGTCGAGCTGACTTATGCCGAGTTCGATACACGGGTGAACAAGCTTGCGCGGTTGTTGATTGCGCAAGGTGTGGGCGCGGAGTCGTTGGTGGGGTTGGCGGTTCGGCGTTCGCTGGACCTGGTCGTCGGCATGTATGCGATCGTGACGGCCGGTGGCGCGTGGGTGCCGCTGGATCCGGATCATCCAGCCGAACGCATCACCCATATCCTCGACACCGCTGCACCTGTTTGTGTGGTGACAACGACGGCGGATGCAGTGCCGGTGCCGGATGGTACGACGGTGCTGCCCATGGATGCGGTGGACCTGGACGGGTTCTCCGGTGCCCCGGTGCGCGGCGAGGAGTTGTTGCATCCGGTAACGCCGGCGAATCCGGCGTACGTCATCTTCACGTCCGGATCGACCGGTCGCCCCAAGGGCGTCGCGGTCTCGCACGCGGCGATCAACAACCAGATCGAGTGGATGCTTGCGGAGTACCCGCTGGGCCCGGCAGATGTGTATCTGCAGAAGACCGCGACGACGTTCGACGTGTCACTGTGGGGCTACTTCATGCCACTGCGGGCAGGCGCGAAGCTGATTGTCGCGACCCATGATGGCCATCGGGATCCGGTATACGTCGCGGAAACCGTTGTCACGCAGCAGGTCACGGTCACCGACTTCGTACCCTCGATGTTGGCGGTGTTCGCCGCGCACGTGACCCCCGGGTCGATTCCGACACTGCGGGATGTCTTTGTGATCGGTGAGGCGCTGCCCCCGGAGACGGTAGCCGCATGGCAGGGCGTGTCGGACGCGTCATTGCACAACCTGTACGGGCCGACCGAAGCCGCGGTATCGGTGACGTACTGGCCCGCAGACGGACGCGACGAACGGACCGTGCCGATCGGACGGCCGCAGTGGAACACCCAAGTGTATGTACTGGACTCACGGCTGCGACCGGTCCCGGCCGGTGTCTCCGGCGAGTTGTATCTCGCCGGTGACCAACTGGCGCGCGGATATGTGGCTCGTCCGGATTTAACGGCGGACCGGTTCGTGGCGAGCCCGTTCACAGTCGGTGAGCGGATGTACCGCACCGGTGACCTCGTGGTGTGGCGTGAGCCGGTCGCGGATCTCCCGCATCGATTGGAGTACATCGGACGTACCGATTTCCAGGTGAAATTCCGGGGCCAACGGATCGAGCTGGGAGAAATCGAAGCGGCATTGTTGGCGCAGCCAGCCATCAGCCAGTCGGTGGCGTTGGTGGCGCCTTCGTCACTGGGTGACCAACTGGTGGCCTACGTCGTCGCTGTTCCAGGGGACCAGATCGATCCAGTGGCGCTGCGGTCGGCGATCAGTGAGGTTCTGCCTGCTTATATGGTTCCGGCGGCGGTCGTCGTGTTGGATGCGTTCCCGCTGAACACCAGTGGCAAGTTGGATCGGAAGGCGTTGCCTGCACCGGAGTTCGAAGCGAAGGTGTTCCGTGCTCCTTCGACACCGGTCGAGGAGATCGTGGCGGGTGTGTTCGCTGACGTGCTCGGAATCGAGCGGGTCGGTGTGGATGATGATTTCTTCGGGTTGGGTGGTAACTCGCTGATCGCCACGCAGGTCGTGGCGCGTATCGGTGCTGCGCTGGATTCGCGGGTTCCGTTGCGGGTGTTGTTCGAAGCATCCACCGTTACCGGACTCGCGGCGAAGGTCGAGCAGCATGCCGGCGCTGGTGGCCGCAAGGTACTGGAGGCTGGTCCGCGGCCGTCCCAGATTCCGTTGTCGCTGGCGCAGCAGCGGATGTGGTTCCTGAATCGGTTCGATGCGGCCTCATCCGTTTACAACATCCCGGCGGCGATCAGTTTGTCCGGTGATCTGGATGTTGCCGCGTTGCAGCAGGCTGTTGGTGATGTGGTCGCCAGGCACGAGATCTTGCGTACGGTCTATCCGGAGCAGGGTCGGGCGGCGTATCAGGTGATTCTGCCCGCGGAGCGGGCGGTCCCGGACCTGACACCGGAAATCGTCGCTGCTGAGGATATTCGTCAGCGGATCATCGAGGTGGTTTCCGCTGGATTCGACGTGACCGCTGAGGTTCCGTTGCGGGCCAAGCTGTTCCGCGTCACCGGGGATGCCGCGGCGGGAGCCGACGCTGCCGGTGGAGCGGGAGCCGGCACCGAGTACGTCCTGGTGTTCGTCGCGCATCACATCAGTGCGGATGGTTGGTCGATGGGTCCGTTGACTCGTGATGTGATGGTGGCTTACGCGGCTCGCTCGGCTGGCGTGGAGCCTGGGTGGGCGCCGTTGGCGGTGCAGTACGCGGACTTCAGTCTGTGGCAACGTGACGTGCTCGGCTCCGAGGCCGACCCCGAGAGCTTGATCTCGCGGCAGGCCGATTATTGGCGTGCCGCGTTGGCGGGGTTGCCCGATGAGCTGAATCTGCCTGCTGATCGGGTGCGTCCGACGACGCAGTCGTTTGCTGGTGGGCGTGTGGTGTTCCCGATCGAGGGCGGGTTGCATCGTGCGTTGACCGAGATCGCCAGACAGCAGAACGCGACGCTGTTCATGGTGGTGCACGCTGCGTTGGCGTTGTTCCTTGCTCGTATGTCCGGTACCGACGATATTGCTATCGGTACGCCGGTGGCTGGTCGTGGTGAGGCTGAGCTCGATGATGTGATCGGCATGTTCGTCAACACGTTGGTGTTGCGTTCACAGGTGGACGGCGATCTGAGCTTCGGCGAGTTCTTGGCCAGAACGAAGGACGCCGATCTGCAGGCGTTCGCGCACGCGGATCTGCCTTTCGAGCGGTTGGTGGAGTTGCTCAATCCCGAGCGTTCCACCGCACGGCATCCGTTGTTCCAGGTGGCGTTGTCGTTCGAGAATCTGCCGGAGAGCAGTTTCGAGCTGCCTGGGTTGCGGGTCGGTGCGGTCGATTTCGATGTCGACACCGCGAAGTTCGATCTCTCACTGACGATGCGGGAGGCAGGACACAACCCCGACGACGCGGGCATGTACGCGGAGTTCTCCTTCGCGCGTGACCTGTTCGACGAAGACACCGTGCGAGTCTTCGCCGAACGGTTCACCAGACTGCTGCACGCGATCACCACCCAACCAGAGCAGCCGGTCGGCGACCTGCAGATCCTGGAGGAGTCAGAGCGTACTGACCTGCTCACTCGGGCTGGTGGCCCAGCAGTGCGGCCGCGCACTCTTCCGGAGCTCATGACGGCCGCGGCGGCTGCGAATCCGCACGGTCCGGCAGTCGTCTTCGAGGGCACCTCGTTGACCTACGCCGAACTCGATGCCGCCTCCACACAATTGGCGCGCGTCCTGATCGATCGTGGCGCGCGTCCGGAGGTGCTGGTGGCCGTGGCGATTCCGCGGTCGATCCGGTCGGTGCTCGCGGTGTGGGCGGTGGCCAAGTCGGGTGCCGCATTCCTGCCGGTCGACCCGGCCTACCCGGCCGACCGCATTGCGCACATGGTCTCCGACTCGGGTGCGCAGCTCGGCCTCACGATCGTCGCGGAAGCCGCTGCCCTGCCGCCGATCACCAGCGGTGCCGGCTGGCTGGCCTTGGACGATCCGCAGTTCGAGGCCGAAGTGCAGGCGCAGTCGGATCTTCCGCTCGCCGATTCCGAGCGGCACGGTGTGATCCGGGCGGAAAACACTGCGTACGTGATCTACACGTCCGGTTCCACCGGTCTCCCCAAGGGCGTCGTGGTCACCCATGCCGGCCTGGCGAACTTCAGCGCCGAGCAGGTGGAGCGGTATCGCCTGGACCGGGATTCGCGGGCCCTGGCGTTCGCATCCCCGTCCTTCGACGCGTCGATGCTGGAGTTGTTGCTCGCGCTCGGCTCGGCGGGCGGGCTCGTGGTCGCGCCGCCGCTGACCTTCGGCGGTGAGGCACTGGCCGACCTGATCCGTGCCGAGGGTGTCACGCACGCCTTCCTCACCCCGTCGGTTCTGGCGTCGCTGGACTCGGACGCGTTGTCGGGTATGCGGGCGATCGTGGCGGGCGGCGAAGCGGTGCCCGCTGATCTGGCGGCCAAGTGGGTCGGGGTGTCCGAGCGGGCGTTCCACAACGGGTACGGGCCCACCGAGACGACGATCATGACCAACATCAGTGACGCGTTGCGGCCTGGCGACCCGGTCACCATCGGCGGTCCGATCCGCGGCATGCGGTCGCTGGTGCTCGACAGCAGGCTGCGTCCGGTGCCTGAAGGTGTTGCGGGCGAACTCTATGTGGGTGGTATCCAGTTGACGCGTGGCTATCACGCGCGACCGAGACTGACGGCGGCGCGGTTCGTCGCCGATCCGTATGGTGCGCCTGGTGATCGTCTCTACCGCACCGGCGACATGGTCCGCTGGGGCAGGGCCGGGGGCGTCCCGGTGGTGGAGTATGTGGGCCGCAACGACTTCCAGGTGAAGGTCCGCGGTTTCCGCATCGAGCTCGGTGAGATCGATGCTGCGCTCGCGGCGCAGCCGGGCGTCGACTTCGCGGTCACGGTCGGCCGCGAAGCCGGTTCCGGCGCGACGATGCTGGTCTCCTACGTGCTGCCGGCCAAGGGGGCGACGCTGGAGCCTGCCGTGCTGACCGAACGGATCGGGCGGACGTTGCCGGAGTACATGGTGCCCGCGGCGATCGTCGTGCTCGACGAGATCCCGCTCACGCCGGTCGGCAAGCTGGACCGCAAAGCACTACCCGAACCAGCCGTGGAGACCCGCGCCTACCGCGCCCCGCAAAACCCCACCGAACAGGTGATCGCCGAGGTGGTCGGCGATGTGCTCGGCATCGACCGGGTTGGCCTGGACGACGACTTCTTCGCGCTCGGTGGTGACAGCATCGTCTCCATCCAGTTGGTGTCGCGGGCCAAGACGCGTGGGGTGACCTTCACCCCGCGCGACGTCTTCGAGCAACGCACCGTGGCCGCGCTGGCCGAGATCGCGACGCTCGGCGGCCCCGAACAGGCGAAGCTGGAGGAACTGCCCGGCGGCGGTGTCGGCGAGATCCCGCTGTCGCCGATCATGACGCAATTTCTTGCGAGCGGCTCGTCCTACCAGCGGTTCTCGCAGACCATGGCGTTGCGACTGCCCGAGGGCATCGATCGGGAGACCCTGGTCGGCACCATCGCGGCCGTGTTCGACCATCACGACGTGCTGCGGTCGCGCCTGCGCCGCACCGGCGCGGACTGGACGTTCGAGGCGCTGCCGCGCGGTGCGGTCGACATCGATGCGCTGGTGCATCGGGTGGAGCTGGCCGTCGACATCGACGAGGCGGAGCTCACCAGGGTCGGCACCGAGGCGCTGGACGCGGCGCTGGGCCGGCTCGATCCGGCGAATGCTGCGATGGCGCAGTTCGTTTGGTTCGCCTTCGACGGTGAGCGGCGCGACGTGTTGCTGATCGCCGCGCACCACTTCGTGATCGACGGCGTGTCGTGGCGCATCCTGATCCCGGACTTCGCGGTCGCCTGGTCGCAACTGGTTGCCGGTCAGCCGGTGGCGCTGCCCGCCAACGGCACCTCGATGCGGCGCTGGGCGCACAGCCTCCTCGACGCGGCGCGTGCGCCGGAACGGGTCGCGGAACTGCCGTTCTGGCAGCAGGTTTCGGCCACCTCGGACCCACTGCTCGGCGTGCGTGCGTTCGACCCCGAAGTCGACACGAACGCGACCGTCGAGCGAGTCGAGGTCACACTGCCCGCCGAGATCACCGATGCGGTGCTCACCGCGATTCCCGGCCTCTACCGCGGCGGCGTGAACGACGGTTTGCTGTCGGCTCTGGCCATGGCCGTCGTCCGCTGGCGCGGCGACCGCTCGGCAGGAGCGACCGGTTCGGAGGCGGCAGCTCGCGTAACCACAGCGGGACCCGCGGACGCTGCCACTGGACACGACTCGGTGCTGATCAAGCTGGAAGGCCACGGTCGCGAAGAGGACGTCGTCGCCGGCGCGGACCTCTCGCGCACCGTCGGCTGGTTCACCACCGCCTACCCGGTCCGGCTGGACCTGGCCGGCGCGGACCTCACAGACGCCTTCGCCGGTGGCGCCGCGCTGGGCGATATCGTGAAGTCGATCAAAGAGCAGTTGCTCGTGGTGCCCGACAAGGGCCTCGGCTATGGCCTGCTGCGGCATCTGAACCCGGAAACCGCCCCGCGCCTCGGTAGCGCGGGTGGGAACAGGGCGGGATCCGACGCAGCCCAGATCAGCTTCAACTACCTGGGCCGGATGTCGGCAGGGGGGGACAACGAGCAGCTAGCCGAGATCGGCTGGGTGCCGGTGGCCGACCTCGGTCAGCTGGATGTCGACATGGACCTCGACATGCCCGCCAACGCGACGATCGACATCAACGCGATCGTCACCGACGGCGCGGACGGCCCGCAGCTGAGTGCGTCGTTCGCCTTCCCGACCGGGCTGCTCGGCCAGGAACAGGTGCAGGAGTTCGCCGACCTCTGGGTCGAGGCGCTGACCGCGCTGGCCACGCATGCCCGGCGGCCGGGCGCGGGTGGCTTCACGCCGTCGGACATGCCGCTGGTCCGGGTCGGCCAGACCGACATCGAGCTGTGGGAACGGAACTACCCGGCGCTGGCCGAGGTATGGCCGCTCTCGCCGCTGCAGTCCGGTCTGCTGTTCCATGCGCTGATGTCCCAGTCCACCGTGGACGTGTACACCGTTCAGGCCGTGGTCGACCTGGGCGGCACGCTGGACGTCGCACGGCTGCGCGCGGCCGCGCAGGGCATCATCGACCGGTACCCGAATCTGCGCAGCGCGTTCGTCACCGACTCCGACGGACAGGCCGTGCAAGTGGTGCTGGATCGGGTCGAGGCGCCGTGGCGCGAGGTGGATCTCACCGGGCTGCCCGCCGAGCAGCGGACCGCGGAACTGCGCAGGCAGGTCACGGCCGAGCAGGCGACGCGCTTCGACATGACCGTCTCGCCGCTGATGCGGTTCACGTTGTTCCGCAGCGACGAGTCGCAGTGGCACCTGGCCATCACTACCCACCACATCCTGGTGGATGGTTGGTCGATGCCGCTGCTCTTGCGGGATCTGCTGGTGCTGTACGCGGTCCGCGGCGACCAGACGTCGCTGCCGCGGGTGGCGTCCTACCGCACCTTCCTCGGTTGGCTGGCGGGGCGCGACCGGGACGCCTCGCTGCGCGTCTGGGCGTCGGCGCTGGACGGACTCACCGAGCCGACGCAGCTCGCGCCGCAGCCGCGTGCCGCGGAGAACTACGAGATCGGCAAGCTGACCACCGAGATCGACGCCGACCGCACCCGCAGGATCACCAAGCACGCAGCCGAACTCGGCGTCACGGTGAACACGCTGGTGCAGGCGGCGTGGGGCATTCTGCTCGGGCGGCTCACCGGTCGCGGCGATGTGGTATTCGGCGCGACAGTGTCCGGCCGTCCGGCGGAGCTGTCCGGCGTCGAGTCCATGGTGGGTCTGTTCATCAACACGCTGCCGGTGCGGCTGCGGATCGATGACCGCGAGTCCGTCGGCAAGCTGCTGGAGCGGTTGCAGCACGATCAGGCCGACCTGCTCGAGCACCACTACGTGGGGCTCACCGACATCCAGCGGGTGGCGGGTACCGGGTCGTTGTTCGACACGCTGGTGGTGTTCGAGTCGTATCCGATCGACAAGGAAGCGATTTCGGCGGCCAGCTCGATCGACGGCATGTCGGTCACTGGTGTCGACCTCAACGACGCGACGCACTATCCGATGACGCTGATGGTGGTCGCGGAGTCCACCATCGAGCTGATCCTGAAGTATCTGGGCAGCCGGTTCACTGCGGAAGAGGTGGAAATCCTCTCCGCGCGCCTGGTCCGGGTGCTGGACGCGCTGGTCGGCGATCCGGATTCCCTGATCGGCGACATCGATATTCTGGATGCGGACGAACGGGCCCAGCTGCTGGTCGAATCCGGTATCACGGCAACAGCTTCCGTGCAGGAGCCGGTCGGCCGGGTTGGTGCGCGCACGGTGGCCAAGGTGCTCGGCGAGGTCGTCGAGGAGGACCCGGAGGCGCCCGCGCTCCTGGCCGACGGCGACGAGGTCGCCTACCACGTGCTGGATCGGCGCTCCTCGCAGCTGGCCAGGGTACTGATCGATCGCGGTGCGGGGCCGGGCGACGTCGTCGCGGTGACCCTGCCGCGCTCGGTGGACGCCGTGGTCGCCGTGTGGGCGGTGCAGAAGGCCGGTGCGGCCTGCCTGTTCGCGGGCGATCTGTCGGCGGCGGAGCTGTCGGCGGCGGGCGCCGGGTTCGGGATCGCCCTGGAACCGGTGGCCGACAGCGACATTCGCTGGTTGGTACCCGCCGACCCGCAGGTGCGGCAAGAGCTCGCCGCGGCGGCGTCGCATCCGGTGTCCTACACGGATCGGGCGCGCCCGCTCGGTGCGGATCACCCGGCGTTCGTCGTTTCCACGGCGGGCGGCGTCGTCGCGGTCACCCAGACCGAGGCGCTCGCCCAGGCCGAACGGGTGCGCGAGGAGTACGAGATCGACTACGAGTCGACCACGTTCACCGTCGCCTCATCCGGCCGGGCGGCTCTGCTGGAATTCCTGGCCGCCACCACCGCGGGCGCCCTCTCGGTCCTCCCGAACGGCGACCTCGGCGGCGATCTCGCCGACGGCGAAGTCACGCACTGGTTCGTCAGCCCGGGCGACGCTACCGACGCGGCCGAGGACGGGGTCAGGATCGTGATCGCGGACTAACAGTGACCGGGATCTGCTGGTGTGGAGCGCCGCCGATCGCTACTGCGCACCAGCAGGCTCGGTCGGACCGGTCGGCTAGACTCGAACGGAACCGGCGGCGACCCTTTCGTTATCGTTCGGCGAGGTTGGAGGTGGTTTCATGGCGATGCCAGTGCCCCGTGCCGATGGTTGGACGGCTGCCGACCTCGAGCACATGCCCGAAGACGGACTGCGTTATGAGGTGTTGAATGGTCAGCTCGTCGTGCATGCCGCGCCGAAGCCCCGGCATCAATTGCTGATCAGATGGCTGGGACGTGCCCTCGATGCGGTGTTGCCGCCGAACTACCTGGTGCTGGAAGGCGTCGGCGTGCTGATCGGTGACGACGAGCCCATTCCCGATCTGATGGTGGTGTCCGACTCGATCGAGTTGGACGCCCGGGGGGTTCCTGCTCAGGAGGTAGAACTCGTGGTCGAGGTGGTATCCAGGTCGACCACGTTGCAAGACCGCATGGTCAAACCTGTGGTCTACGCAGAGGCCGGTATTCCGAACTATTGGCGCTTCGAGCCCAACCCGTTCAAGGGCCAGCTGTCGGGCGAATCCTTACCCGTCCTGTTCGCTCACGAACTCGGTGCCGATTACACCTATCAGCTGACGCACAGGGTGGCGGCTGGTAATGCCGTCACCCTGCACAGTCCTTTCGAATTCACGATCGATCCCGGATCTCTGCTGCCCTGATTCCCACAGGGCGATGCGCTAGCTGGGAACCACGTGTTCTTCAGCGAAGACCTTGCGGCAGACCGGCGCGCAGAAGGCGTAGTCGGTGCCGTCGTGGGTGAGGGTGAACCGGGCGGTCGACAGCTCGACGGTCATGCCGCAGACCGGGTCGACGGTGTAACCCTCGGGGGCTTCGGCGTGGTCGCCGGAGTCCCGGTATTCCTGGGTCATCAGCTTGGTGATCTCGGTGGCGGTGAGCTTTCGGCCGAGGACGCCGAGATTGTGTTCACGCAGGCCGATGATCTGGATCACGCAGTGCGGCTCGCGGGTCAGTCGGTCCTGATCGGTCTCCGACTCGGCGATTGCCTTTGTGATCAGGGGGATTACGTGGTCGCCGAATTCACTATTGTTGCTCCATGATCCGGGAACGGTGAGCCGCACCAGGTAGCGGGGTGCGAGCGCCCCGCCGGTCGCCCATACCTCGGGGGTGCGCACCAGAACATGGGTCAGTTCACGGGCTTTCGTCAGTACCGAGTCCGGTGCGGCGGGTTCGGTGGTCAGCTCGCGCAGGATGTGTTCGGCGAGTGCCCGTTTGCGGTCGGTGGTCAGCGACTCGTCGGAGACGAACAATTCGACGGTAATCACAAGCGTGCCTCTTTCGTGGGGAGCAGGGTGAGCATGACGACCAGCAGGAACGCCCCTACGGCGCACGCGGTGCGTGCGAAGTGGAACGCTTCCCAGCGAGCCAGGATTGTGGCGTAGTCGGCCGGGGGACCGCTGACCGCCCACACTTTGATGTGCTGGTTGATCGGGACGTTGCCGAGCCGGGTGATCACCAACGCCGCGACGGCAAGCACGGCCGCGCCACCCGCGAACCAGCGATACCGAGCGGTGGAGCGCAGGGCGAGGACCAGCGTGGAGAAAATGGTCAGACCCATCAGCGCTTGCATGACAAGGCCGTTCACGCTCATCAGGGCGGTGTGGAAGGTAAAGCGGACGTCCAGTGGCACCCTGCGGAAGGCGTACAGCACGTTGACCGCCCCGTAGCCGAACGCGCCCGCGAGCAATCCGCTGAACAGCAGCGCGAATGTCCTTGCCGGCAACGGCCTTTCGATTGCCATCACGGGCGACGCTCGATGGCCGGTACGAGCGCGAGCAATTCGTCGACCGACCACTGGTCGTAGACGTGTTTACCGTGTTTCGCGGCGAGCACGCGGCCGTCGGGGGCGATCAGGAAATCGGCGGGCAGCCCGAGACTGCCGCCGTCGGGTTTCGCGGGCGGGGCGGCCTGCATTCCGCGCAGCGTGCCGCGCACGTCGTGCGCGACGCCGCGAAGGATGGCGCGCCAGCCACGCGGGTCGAGCAGCGCCCGTGGCGATTTCTCGACGCCGAACTCACGGTAGAGCTTCCGGGTCGGGTCGGCGATGACGTCCAGCGGCAGCTCCGCGGTGTACTTGCGCAATTCCTCCGCGCTGGAATGGAATACGACCACTTCGCGGATGTTCGCCGCGGCGATCTCGTGCCGGCGGGTGACGATCGAGCGCAGGTGCAGATTGCACACCGGGCAGCCGGCGAACCGGCGGAACTGGAGATGGATCAAACAATCCGGGTCCGGCACCTGGATCTGCGCGCCGGAGACGGCGACCAGTGTTCGGTCGGGAACGTCGGTCGGTAAGGACATGGGACTCCTCTCGTAGGAGTACATCGTACGCCTACGAGCAGTATGCGCGTATCTTGTACGCTGTCAACTCGTGCCCCGTCCTCGGTCGCTGACGAACACCGATCTTGTGTCGGCCGCCCTCGCCGTGCTCGACCGCGACGGCCTGTCCGCGCTGACCATGCGCGCCGTGGCCAAGGAGCTGGGGGTGGCCACCATGGCGCTGTACCGCTACATCCGCGACCGCGACGAACTCGAGGTGCTGATCGTGGACCAGATGTTCGCCTCGATCGACACGACGCGGCCTGCCGGGATCGACTGGAAGGCGGGCGCGACGCTGCTGATCGAACACATCCGCGCCGGGGTTTCGGCCCACCCGGCAGCCGTGCCGCTGGTGCTGCGGCATCGCCAGTCCTCGGTGGAATCGCTGCGCGTGATGGAGGCCATGCTCGCCGTGCTCACCGAAGGCGGTTTCACCGGACGCGCACGGGTAATCGCCCAGCGCACGCTGATCGCATTCCTGCTCGGCTTCCTGCAGAACGAGCATTACGCGCCGCTGCTGGGTCGGGGCACGGCTGCGATGGCGCGACTGTCCCCCGAGGACTATCCGCATCTGGCGCAGACGGCCGGCCAAGCCAAGGGCTTGTCGGTCGACGACGAATTCCGGAATGGCGTTCAGATCGTGCTGCGCGGTCTGGAGCGTTAGGGTCACCGGCCCCAGGCGCTATGCCGAGCGATGGTCGGCGTCAGCGCCGTGACACCTACGGTCGGTCGGCACGCTCGGTCAGGTAATCCTCCCAGGTCAGCTTGCCGACATCCGCGCTGTCGAACACCAGGTTCTCGCCCGCGCGGTAGACCCGGCCCGCTTTGCCGGGAACCCGCACCGTCAGCAGCGCGCGGCGCTTGCCGAGCGCCTTCAGATAGTCCCGGACCAGTTCACGCATGCTGATCACGGTCGGCCCGACCAGGTCCGGCACTCGTCCGGTGGGCGCGCCGAGCGCCAACTCCACCAGTCGGGCCGCTACCTCTCGTGCGTCGACCGGCTGGACGCGCACGCCGCCCAGGATCGGCAGCACCGGCGACTTCAGCATCGCATCAACCAGATTCGGCACGAAGTCGTGGAACTGCGCTGCGCGCAGCGTGGTCCACGGGACGCCTGATGTGGCGACCACCTGTTCTGCGGCGAACTTCGCGCGGAAGTAAGTCAGCGGCAGCAGATCGGCGGCGGTCACCGAGATGTACACGACGTGCCGGACTCCAGCGGCGAACGCGGCGCGCATCAGGTTTTCGGTGGCCACCTCGTCGCCCTTGGCGTCGCCCGCCAGGTGCAGGATGGTGTCGACACCCGCAGCAGCGGCATCGATCTCCTTGTCGCGCAAGAGATCTCCAGCTACGAACTCGACGCCGTCGACCGGTTCGCGCGCCCTGCGGCTGAGCACGCGGACATCGGCGCCGGTGTTCCGCAACAGGGGAAGGACCTGGCGGCCCAGTGTGCCGGTGCCGCCGGTGACAAGAATCTTCGTGGCCATGACCGTCTCCGATCCAGGTATCGATGGGTGGTTCCCATCTCCTCACTGGGACGACGACGCAGGAGCGCGGACTGTGACATGGCTCGACTTTGCAATGCGCGGACGAGCCGTCCTACTCGGTCGGCGGGATGAAGGGTTGATTGATCGTGGTGAAGTATTGGACAAGGGCAGCGATGGCGACAGGTGCCGTAACGAAGAGTTGACCGGCGAGGGTGCCGAGAGCGCCCACGGCGATGACACCACCCAGGCAGCCAACGGCAGCGGCTGGGATGAATGGCCCGAACATGCCGATGATGGTCGCAGCGGCGACGGTCGCGCCGGCGATGCCGCCGAGCACACAGCCGACGAGGCCGCCGCCGATACCGCCGACTGTGGTGCCGATCGCCGCCCCTGACGCGATGGTGTCCTTCAACCGAGTGAAGGCCGCGACTTCACGGTCGTACGGCGATTCCCACCGAGCCTGGTCTTCGAAGGGGAGGGCAACCGGACGATAGTCGGCATGCTCGAGGTCGAATCGCGGTACGAGCGTGGCCGTCCGGCCCTTGATATCGGCGGCAATGGGGAAAACGAAATCATCGACGCGGAATTCCAGCGGGGTGCCTGCGAGTACGGAGCCGTTGGCCGCTTTGACTTCGAAAACCCCGTTCTCGACCGTCATCGAGCCCGAATCGATATGGACGACCGCGCTCTCTTCGGATGTGGTCGCGGAGTAGCCGACCGTGCCACTGTCGGTGGCCTGCGGAGCAGCGCTGACATTTCCGGTAGTGATGCCGGCAACCGCGATGGCAAGCGTCGATGCTGTGGCGATCTTGCGCAGAAACATGTTCTCGGAACCTTAACCAGTTGTTTGAATGGTGGGAATAGGTGAGGTGCGGTATTACCGCTGCTGCCAGACCTCCCGGACCACGGTCACCTGGTCGGTGTCGAATTCGGCGCCGACGAGCAGCCAGCGCAGGCCGTCGAGTGCGTGGCGCAAAAGGGCATCCATGGTGAAACCTCCTGGGGGAGCGGTTGTCTCGAAGATGGTCACCACCGTCGCAGAGCGTGCCTGAAGGCAGCCTGAAGCCACCTGAAATCCGCTTCAGGAACGGTCCGACGTCGTCGCGCGATACCGCGGTCGACCCGTCGCGCAGGTGGGAATACTTTCCGGCCTGTTCGTGGTGCAAGTCGGTCACGGCCGAAGCGGTCGAGACAGCGTGGAAGCTGGCCCGTGCCTACTTCCGGCAACCACACCGGATCGGTCCTGCGGCTGCCTGCCAGAATGGCCCTGTGCCAAACCTCGGTCCCGGCCGTCCGCGTGTCGAGCCACGACGACGACACGGGCAGACACCTCGTGCCGAGATCCTGGACGCCGCGGGCGAACTGTTCACCACCCACGGCTACGCCACCACCTCCACCCGTGCGGTCGCCGACGCCGTCGGCATCCGGCAGGCTTCGCTGTACCATCACTTCGCCGCCAAAGACGACATCCTCGACGCGCTGCTCGCCGAGACCATCGCCGCCCCGATCGAGTTGGCCGAGCGGCTGCGTGAGGCAATGGAGCCGATCCAGGTCCGGCTGTACGCGCTCACGCTGTTCGACGTGCGGCAGCTGTGCGCGGCCCGCTGGAACCTCGGCGCGCTGTACCTGCTGCCGGAACTGCGCACCGAGCGGTTCGCCACGTTCCGGCTGCGCCGCGACGAATTGCGCGGGCACTATGAGACATTGGCCGCCGAGGTGCTCGCAGCAGCGGGCGCGGCGGGCACACAAGGGGCAGAGGTGCTGCCGTTTCGCCTGGTGGAGACCGTGATCAGCATTCGCTCCGACGAGGGCGCCGCGCCCGCCTACGCGGAGCAGACCATCCCGGGGGCGGTGTTGCGCACGCTCGGCTGGCTCGGCGATCTCGACGCGATCAGGACCGAGGCGACCCTGCTACTCGATCGGCCTGCGCTGCCGGCCGAATGATGGTATCGGAATCCGACGCACGGCATCCCGCGCGGTTCTACCACAGCGCCGCGCCGGACGATCAGTGGGTCGGCGGTGCGATCTGCCAGTGTTGCTGCAGCGCACCCGCGATCTGCGGCAGCACCGTCACCGGAATCCGCTTGTGGCGCAGGACCGCCCGGATCTCGGTGACCTGGTCGCGCTTGCGCAGGTCGTAGGCGCCCGTGACCGGGCGGACCACCGGCGGTATGGACAGTAGGACCAACTCGCCATGGGGTTCGTCGCCGCCGGACAGGTCCAGCGCCAGCGACCAGCGGGACCGTTCGTCGAGGGTGAACCGGCCGGCCACCACCCGATCCCACGCGATGCTGGACACCGTCCACGGCGTGCGCCGGTAGATGGTGTGGTCGGTGAGCACGACGGCGTCCCTGGTGAACAACGCCGATAACGCGGCGACGCCCGCGACGGCACCGGCCAGCAGGCCGGTGAACACCCGGTTGGCGCCGAACGCGGCCACAAACGCACCGCAGATCGTCACGGTCACCAGGATGCCGAGCACGCTGTAGAGCGCCGCGCGCTGCGTCGGGACGACACCCACCCGCACCGTTGTCATCTCACCTACCTGCCTTTGGTGCATTGCCGGCATTACGGTACCTACTGCTCGCGCGCCGACGCACACCTCGGGAATTCCCAGCCGTGGCCGATCCGTGCGTCGAATCGGCCACAGGCTCATGCCGTCAGCGCGACCGCGGCCTCGGCGGTGTACACCAGGAAGGTCAGGCTCTGCTGGAAATACAGCTGGACGG
This sequence comes from Nocardia sp. NBC_00881, assembly GCF_045207455.1. Lineage (NCBI taxonomy): Bacteria > Bacillati > Actinomycetota > Actinomycetes > Mycobacteriales > Nocardiaceae > Nocardia > Nocardia sp. NBC_00881. Next base: position 4,850,836 of record NZ_CP108798.1, on the reverse strand, counting down.
TCTCGGCGTCGTGCGACAGATAGCCGATGGAGAGGTCTTGGCCGATGCGTAGATCGAAGTCGCCGCCGCGGGTGGTGAGCACGACCGCGCCGCTGATGGCGGGCGCCCAGATGATCTCGCCATCCGGGATCAGGCGTTCGATGTGAGTGCGAATCATGTGCCCGTGGTCGGAGGTCTCGCTGACCTCGGTGTACAGGTCGGCGCTCAGCAGCACCGAGTACGGTCCGTCGACACCGGCCAGTCGCAGGGCGCTCAGCGCCTGCGCGACCGCCTCCGGCACCAGCCGGGTGTCGCTGGGCAGCGTGATCGGCTGGTTGGACGAACTTTCCCGGACACCGGTGATGGTCGCGGCCGGATAACCCTCGAAGATCGCGCGATCCTCGGCGAACGCGATCTTCTTCGCGGCATCCTTCACCGGGTCCAGATCGGTGTCCCGAGCGCCGCGCTCGACGTTGTCGAGTTCCGCACGGGAGAGCGTGAACGGCACCCGCAGTTCCACCAGGGGCGTGACCACGCGCCGGCTGGCCAGCACACCTTCGTCGGGCGCCGCGATCGGCGTGGTGTGGCCGGTGCCGACGGCGGAGTAGTCGGTGCCGTGCGGGCCGGACAGGTCGACGACGCGGCGGCCCGCGATGTGCCGCTTGAAGGTGCGCGTCGCCTCCTCTTCGATGGCCGCCCATGCCTCGGACGTGATCGGCGCCAGTTCGCGATGGAGGTTGTTCATGACCGAGTGCTCCTTTTCAACGTGCCGATACCGAGGGCGCCGTCGCCGGAAACCGTGGCGCTGCCGGACAGACCCGCCCCATCGACGCCGACGGATTCCCCCGATTGCTCCGTTTCCCACGGGGCGGGCGGAAGATCGTCGAGGAAATCGATGGTCGGGGTGAAGAACGAGGTGCCGGTGACGGCGATGGAGAAGTCGAGGATGCGGTCGTAGGCGGCGTCTTCGGTGCCGAGGAACATGCGGGTGAGCATGCGTTCGGTGACGCTCGGGGTGGCCGCGTAGGCGACGTAGTAGGTGCCGAACTCGCCGTCGCGCACGCTGCCGAAGGGCATGTTGCCGCGCACGATCTGGCGTTCGGTGCCGTCCGGATCGACGAGCGTGTTGATCGCGACGTGCGAGTCTGCGGGTTTGTCCTCATCGGAGAGTTCGAAGTCGTCCAGCTTGGTCCGGCCGATCACGCGCTCCTGCTCCTCGACCGACAGTGCGCGCCAGTCCGCGAGCGGGTGTGTGTACTTCTGCACGACGACGTAGCTGCTGCCAGCGAACTCCGGGTCCTCGTCGCCGACCAGCGCGGCGGAGACGGCCGCGCGGCCCTCCGGGTTCTCGGTGCCATCGACGAAGCCGAGTAGGTCGCGCTGCTCGAAGTACCGGAAGCCCACCGTCTCGTCGACGATTGTCGCCGCGCCGGCGAGCCGGTCGCCGATCGCCATGGCCAGCTCGAAGCAGGCGTCCTGGGCCTCGCCTTTGATGTGGAACAGCAGGTCGCCCGGTGTTGCGGGCGCGGTGTGGTGCTCGCCCACGAAGCCGGGGAACTCATGCAGCTCAACGGGTTTCGGGCCCGTGAAGAGCCGGTCCCATGCGGCTGAGCCGATGGAGGTGACGCAGGCGAGCCCGGCGCCCGCCAGCCGGAATCCCACCGAGCGACGCAGGCCGGTGATGTCGGCGAGCAGATCGCGCACCGCGGCTTCGCCGCCGTCGTCGATGGTGGCGACAAGGAAGATCGCGGCCGGTGTGAGTGGTTCGAGGATCGGCTGCGGCTCACCCATGATCGACAGACTAATGCCCGGCCCGTCCGACCGGCGGGCAGGGACGCACGGCGTAACTGTTACTTCGCCACCGTCAGCAGGAAGGCGACGTCGTCGACGGCCTTGACGCTGTGGCGTGCCTTGGGCACCACGAGCAGGTCGCCCGCCGAGCCCTTCCATTCGTCGGTGCCGCTGATCAGGGTCAGCGTGCCGCTGAGCACCAGCAGGGTGGCGTCGCCCGCGTTGTCGTGCTCGGCCAGGCTCTGCCCGGCCGACAGGCCGACCACCGTTTGCCGAAGTGAATGCGTGTGACCGCCATAGATGGTTTGTGAACTACGTCCGCTCGTAGCGGTGGCCGCCAACTTGAGTTGTTGGCGAGCGACCGCAGTCAGCGATTTCTTGTCCATGGACCGCCTTTCGCAGATCACCAGCCGATGCCGGGCTGGTGGCAACGGCTCGAGGCGGGCGGACGGATGAGGGTCCGCCGCCACATATTCAGGAGTATGCCCGAGACCGCCGCCGCGCGGGTCGTGTTTGACCGGCCGGGCCGCTGTCCGGCGTGTTCCGCCATGGTCGACGCCGCCCGCGATGTGACGTCCGATCAGCCGGATCACCTGCGGGTGTAGTGGCGGATCCGGAAGCGAAGGCCGGTCTTCGACGTGCGCCAGGGTTCTGGTTCATCCGGATCCCATTCCGGTCCGATCGGCGGCGCGTAGGCATCGCCCTCGACGGTGGTGTCGACCTCGGTGACGCGCAGATCGGTGGCGAAGTCCATGGCGGCGCGGTAGATCTCGCCGCCACCGGCGACCCACACGGTATCGGGGGCGCATCGCGTCAGCGCCTCGGGCACCGACGCGGCGCGCTCGGCGCCCTCGGCGGCCCAATCGGACTGCCTGGTAACCACGATGTTGCGACGACCGGCCAACGGCCGGAATCTCGGCGGCAGCGAATCCCAGGTCCGCCGGCCCATCACCACGGGATGACCCCAGGTGGCGTCCTTGAAGTTCGCCATGTCCTCGGGCACGCGCCAGGGAATGGTGTTCCGGAAACCGATCACCCCGTCACGGGTCTGCGCCCAGATCAGTCCGATCGTGCGGGTCACACTGCCACCGGCGCCTTGATGGCCGGATGATGCCGGTAACCGACCACTTCCACGTCCTCGTAGCGGTAGTCGAACAGCGTCGGCGCGGGCCGCAGCCGCAGCTTCGGGAACGGGTAGGGGTCGCGGCCGAGCTGCTCGGTGACCTGCTCGACGTGGTTGTCGTAGATGTGGCAGTCGCCGCCGGTCCAGATGAAGTCGCCGGGCTCCAGCTCGGTCTGCTGCGCGACCATGTGGGTGAGCAGCGCGTAGCTGGCGATATTGAACGGGACGCCGAGGAACAGGTCGGCGCTGCGCTGATAGAGCTGGCAGGACAGCTTGCCGTCGGCCACATGGAACTGGAAGAACGCGTGGCAGGGAGCAAGCGCCATCTTGTCCAGATCGGCCACGTTCCACGCGGAGACCAGGATGCGCCGTGATTCCGGGTTGGTGCGCAGGGTGTGCAGCACCTGCGCGATCTGATCGATATGGGTGCCGTCCGGCGTCGGCCACGAGCGCCACTGGACGCCGTAGACCGGGCCGAGTTCGCCGTGAGCGTCGGCCCATTCGTCCCAGATCGTGACGCCATGCTTGTGCAGCCAGCCGACGTTGGAGTCGCCGCGCAGGAACCACAGCAACTCGTAGACGATCGACTTCAGATGGACTTTCTTCGTGGTGATCAGCGGGAACCCCGCAGCGAGGTCGTAGCGCAGCTGGTGGCCGAAGATGCTTCTGGTTCCGGTCCCCGTGCGGTCCGCCTTCTTCGTGCCGGACGCCAGCACCAGCCGGAGCAGGTCCTCGTACTGGCTGTCGGGGGTGGAAGCCGGGTGAAGCGAGTCAGGGGCCACGCCTGGCAACTCTAGTCTTCGGCCGACCTGGCAAGCTCGCCCGCATGCGCAAGCTCTACGTGATCGGCATCGGCGCCGGTGATCCCGACCACGTCACCCTGCAGGCCGTCAAGGCGATGCGGCGGGTCGAGGCGTTCTTCGTCATCGGCAAGGGCGAGGCCAAGCAGGAGCTGATCGCAGTGCGGACCGCGATCCTGGACGAGCACATGGACCGCCCGTACCGGATCGTGCCGATCGACGACCCGCCGCGCGATCGCACACCCATCGACTACCCGGGCGTCGTCGAGGATTGGCACGACCGCAGGTCCGCGCTGCTGGAGTCGGCTTTCGCCGAGGTCGAGGGCGTCGGCGGCATCCTGGTGTGGGGTGATCCGGCCCTCTACGACAGCACGCTGCGGATGGTCGAGCGGGTGCTCGCGCGTGGCGCGGTGACCTTCGACTATGCGGTGATACCCGGAATCACCAGCGCGCAGGCGCTGGCCGCGCGTCATCGCATGGTGCTCCACGGTATCGGTGAGCCGGTGCACATCACCACCGGGCGTCGCCTGCGCGAGGAGGGGCTCGGCGCCGAGGGCGCGCTGGTGATGTTGGACGGAGACTGTTCGTTCACCGCGATACCCGGCGACGACGTGCACATCTGGTGGGGCGCCTACCTCGGCATGCCCGACGAGACGCTGATCGAGGGCTCGCTGTCCGAGGTGCGGGACGAGATCGTCCGCCGCCGCACCGAACTGCGCGACCGCAAGGGCTGGATCATGGACATCTATTTGCTTCGTCGCGGAGGGTAGGACGCCCGCCTTTCGGCCGTGGTCGACAACCGGCAGGTTGTCGGTGGGTCTGGGTAATCTGGACCCGTGCCCGAGCTACCGGAAGTGGAGGCGTTGGCGCAGTTCCTGCGGGAACACGCGGTCGGCGCCGTGGTGGGGCGTGTCGATGTGGCCGCGCTGAGCGCGGTGAAGACGTTCGAGCCTCCCGTGACGGCGCTCTCCGGCCGGGATGTCACCGGGGCAGGCCGGTGGGGCAAGTTTCTCGGCATGGAATGCGGCGGGTTGTGGCTCGTCACGCACCTGTCGCGCGGCGGGTGGCTGCGCTGGATCGACGAACCCAGCCAGACGCCGCCGAAGCCGGGTGGCAAGAGCCCGCTCGCCCTGCGGGTGCACTTCTTCACCCCGGAGGGCGCGACGCCGGCCTTCGACCTGACCGAGGCGGGCACGAAGAAGCGCCTGGCGGTGTATGTCGTCGAGGATCCCAAAATGGTGCCCGGCATAGCCCGGCTCGGCCCCGACGCGCTCGAAGTGACGGAGGCACAGTTCGCCGAGATCCTGCACGGCACCTCGCAGCGGACCAAGACCGCGATCGTCGACCAGTCATTGCTGGCGGGCATCGGCAACGCCTACTCCGACGAGATTTTGCACACCGCGCGGATCTCACCGTTCGCGAACACGAAGACGCTGGGCGCCGACAAAGTCGCCGGACTCTACTCGGCCATGCGTGACGTGCTCACCGACGCGGTGCAGCGGTCGGTCGGCCAGGACGCCGCCCGGCTCAAGGGCGAGAAGCGTTCCGGCATGCGGGTACACGCCCGCACCGGGCAGGCGTGCCCGGTCTGCGGCGACAATGTCCGCGAGGTCTCCTACGCCGAACGGTCGTTCCAGTACTGCCCGACCTGCCAGACCGGCGGCAAGGTGCTCGCCGACCGGCGGATGTCGCGGCTGCTGAAGTAAGCCCGCGTGAGGCCTGCCGAAGAGACGAGTCGACGTCCGCGGGTGCGCGACCCAGCACCGCCGTGGCTAGCGCGGAGACGGGACGCCATCCACGGCCGAAAAGCGGCCGCGTACAGGTCCGAGCAAGGCCCCTGCCGTCGGATACCGGACGCGTGGACAGCGGGTGACAGGGCTTGGCCGGCGAGTGTCCCCGTCAGCGAGAAGATGTGGACGCCGTGGCGGCCGAAAATGGAATGCCCAGGCATAGGGAGAACATGTGGGCGACCAGTTTTCGGCCGATCTGGATCGGCTGCGGGCCCTCGCGCCTGGGTTCGATCGGATCGGCACGGATGTGGCGGCGGCGGTGCGGCGGCTGCTCGCCACCATGACCACAGACCGCGCACCATGGGGTAACGACGACGCCGGGCGTGCGTTCGGCGAGTTCTTTCTTCCGGAAGAGCAGCAGACCATGTCCGACTTGGACAGCCTGGTCCAGGTGCTGCAGCAGGCCGGCCCCGACCTACGCCAACTCGCGAACACCTTCGAGAACCAAGACGTGGCCCTTGCGCAGCAAATCGACAACGCGAGTCTCGGGATCCAGAACGGCTCGACACTGTTTTCGGTCGGCGAGGGCGCTGCCACGAGACAGCCCGGACCGTACGTCACGGCCACTCCCGCCGCCGCGCACCGATCGCCCGCGGCGACCACGCCCGCTCCCGCCAGTACACGCGCCTCAGGCAGCGCGCCGGCGGCTGTGCAGCGGCCCGAACGGCTAGAGGCACATTCGCCCGACCGCAACCAAGCCGGCCCCGGTCGCGAGGGCGTGCCCGGCGCGAGCGTGAACCCGGCTCGTCGGACAGACGCCCCACGTGCCCCGTCGGTGCGGGGGAACATCCCGACCTTGGTGCCGTCGGCCGGTACGCCCACCACGGGGAATGGGTCAGCGGCCGCTGCTACGAGCACGCCATGGTCCAAGGCCGCCGCAGGGCGTCCGGCGCCGGTCTTCGCCCCCGGCTCGGGCGCAGCCCCCGGCTCGGGCACCGGCGATTCTCCGCCGCGCGCGCCCGGAAGCCCCGCGGCACGGCCGCGCGAAAAGGCCGAGAAGCCGGACCGGAAACCCGGGACACCGATGGTGAACGGCTCCGGCGATTCTGTCGCGGCTCGCCTCGCTCGAAAACTGGCCGAGCGATACGGCGTCCGGGCATTCGGCTTCGATACCCCCGACGTGCCCGAGGACGTCCTGATCGAGATTGTCGCCGCGGTGGACGACGTACTGCCGCGGTACCCGCACATCGACCTGCGTGCCATCGGCATCGACGAACTCCCGGACGGCGAACCGACCCGGCTGGAGTGGGATTCGGAGATGAGACCGGCATCATCGACAGATCCATCCGACGCCGGAGACACATCCGACGAGCCGGTGCGACCGCCGCCGAGCCCGATCGAACCGGTGCTGTTCACCGCACGCGTTGTGCTCGCCGTACCCGCGGCGACCGATCCAAAGCATCTGGAGCAGATCGTCGCAGCGGCCGATAGCTCGGGTCTGCTGGCGCCGGGATGTGTACGGCGACCGGTGTATTCGTCGATCGTGCGTGAACTCGGGGGAGCGCTGGACGTAGCCGGCGGCTTCCGCGCCCGCGCCGCAGCTCGGCGCGCATTGCTCACCGCGTACCTGCCTCAGCTGGGTCCGGAGGACAGGGGTTCGCTGAGCCGCACGGTGGCCGGCTTCCGGGAGTGGCGGTCGCAGTTGGCCGGCCACAGCTTCCGCAGCGGGCGATTCGAGCCCGCCGCGGCGTTGGCCGAGGCATTCACGGGGGTGGTGTTGAATGCCGGGCAGGCCGCACCGCCCACGCAGGTGCTGCACCGTCTGCTGGTGGACAACGCCCGATCGTCTCCGTCGGCCGGGCGCAACCAGGCAGCTTCAGCCTCGACATGACCGTCCGGCCGTTCCGCTACGTCCTGATTCCGGAGCGCACACCTGCTTGCTATCGAGTCGCGAAACGGTAGCGTCGGCCACCCGCACTCAGCGGTCCGCCTGCCGTGGATGCGGATCGGCGGAATGCGTTACCTGTCCTCGAGGCTGCTTCCATCGAGGCCGGCGTCGCGGAGGATGCGAGCCAGAGTGTCAGGGTCCACCGGACGTTCCACCGGCTCTTCCGGTTCGACCGGGTTTTTCCGAGCGACCGGTAGCAGGTCGTCGTAGCCCGGATCGCCGGGGTGGAGTTCCTCGAAGCCGTTATAGTAAACACCGTCCTCGGTCCGGCCACGCAGTCGCAGCAGAATCGTCACGCCGTCCTCGGCGAGCATGGGCGGGCTGGTGTCATCCGAATACGCGGTCAAAGTAATCCTTCAATCGGTAGGCAAGTAATTGGTTTCCGAGGGCGAATTTGCGAAGATTCGCGGTGCCACCGTGCATCCAGGCAGTAAACGCCTCGGCGAACGCCTCGGCGGGTTTGTTGTAGTAATCATTCCACCTACTGTCCTTTCCGATTTCGTCGAGCATATGCGCGTGCAGATTCCACCACTCCGGCCCCTCGCTCAGCGATAATCCGTCAGTGCCGTACGCCGCGTCGGCGGCATGCCCGAACTCGTGCCAGGCCACGTTTTCGCTGAGCCCGCGGCCGCCGGAGTTGATGGCGATCCGCCGCGGACCGGGCATATACACGCCTCGAACGGCGTTCCAACTCGTAGCCCCGCCGGGGGGTTCTGCGGCCAGCAGACTCTCGGTGCCGGGCAGGTCGAGCATCGCCCTGTCGCCGATGACGATTCCGCCACCGGGCACGGCGTTCATGTAATCGCTGACCCGCTGGTAGATGCGATCGGGTACCCGGGCCAGGTCCTGCCACCTCTGCCGGGTTTGCGGCGTCTGGTCGATGATGTCGACGAAAGCGCCGCCCTCGGGAGGTGGGAAGGCGATCGTGAACTCGTAGGCATCTGCCAGCCGCACTTGATCGCCTGGATGCACGGCGACCTTCGTCCCGGGCATGATCGCGGTGCCGTTGACATAGGTATGGTTCGATCCTTCGTCGCGGATCCAGACCCGGCCGGAGGGGTGGGCGCCGATACTGGCGTGCCGACGGGATAGCTCGTCCATGCGGGAAAGGCCGCTGGGCAGCTCCGAACTGTCCCGCCCGAGCATGACCGGTTTGCTACCGCGCACCAGATCGAGCGACACGTCACCGTCCTGGCTGTTGAGTCGCACCGGCAGCCGAGGGCTGCCACCGCCGACATCGCCTGCGAATTGGACCGCGCCAACCCATTCGCCGAGGCGAAGCCTGTCGCCCGGGATGAGCCACACCGGCCCCTCGTCCGGGTCCACTCTGATGTTGTTGACCCAGGTTCCGGCGAAGGAGCGCTCGTCGCGCAGCCACACGTCCCCGTACTCGTCGCGGTAGATGGTGGCGTGACGCCAGGACACCGAGCGGTCATGGGCGAGTTGATCGGCCATCGGGGTGTCGGACTCGCGGCCGATCTTCACCTCCTCGCCACGTCGGAGGGTCAGCGGCGGGGCGTCCGGATCGTCGGACAACCGCAGTAGCAGCGGCCGTACCTTCCCCACCTCGAGCGTCGTGGAAACTCGGTCGAAAGTTACCTTGTCGTCGGCGGCCAGGTACCGCTTCTCACCCGCTGGGACGGTCTGATCGTTGACCTTCAATTCGGTCCGGCTGTGCGGATTCGGGTCACGCACCCATACCCGGCCGTCGAAGTCGCGTCCAACGGTGACTTCTCGCCCTGGGGCGACCGAAGCCTCCTGGCCCGGCTCCAAGCGAATCGGCGGCATCCGCCGGTCCGGCGCGAAGTGCAACGCGACCGGCGGGAGTTCTGTCAGCCGGCTGGATCCGATGCGGGCTGAGCCGACGAACTCGGGACCGAGTCGAACGCTGTCGCCATCGGTCAGGGTGATCTTCAGGTTCCCCGCGATCCTCTCCCCGTTGACCCATACCCCCTTCGAACCGCGGTGATCGCGAATCCACAGCCGACCGTCATGGTCCAGACCGAGCGTGGCGTGCCGCTTGCCCACCCCGGAGACTTCGCGCAACTGTGTCGCGAAGGGCGAGTTTTCATCGGTGCCGATGGGGACTGACTGCCGTGGCTCGAGTCGCACCGGCGTCACGTTCGGGCCGCTGCCGAGACGCACGCGGACCGGTTTCGTGTCGATCGACACGTTCGGTGAGACAAACTGCGCCTCACCGCGAAACGCACCGAGCTGCACGGAGTCGCCCGGGTCCAGGATGCGGCGGTCACCTTCGGCGAGCCGATCGCCATTCACCCGGCTGCCATTGGTGGAGTTGGTGTCTTGGATCCACACCCGGCCGTTCTCGTCCAGGCCGACACGTGCATGGCTCGCCGATACTGTCGAGCGGCCCGTCGCGTCCGGGTGCAGGATGGAGCGGCCGATATCGACGCTGTAACCGCGATAGAGCTGTAACGTCGGCCCGTCGTCCCCGAGCAGCCGCACATCCGCCATCTGACGCTGGAAACTGACACCGACCTCGAAGCTGTGGCCCAGCCGCAGGTTTTGGCCGTCATCGATGCGTACCCAGTTTTCGCCGACCAGCTGTTTGCCGTCGACAAAGCTGCCGTTCGGCGAGTTGTTGTCGCGGATGAGCACGTGGCCTTGCTCGTCCACTTTGATGGCGGTGTGGCGGGGCGCGACCCTGTCGGTGGCCGCATTCGCCAGCAGTGTGTCGGCGTCGCGCCCGAGGACATACTCTCGGCCGGGAACCAGTCGCAGCGGGACCCCGACCCTGTCCGGGCCGGTGAACATCACCTCCACATAGCCGTCGGGGTGGCGGTAGACCTTGTTTTGTCTGGGTAGCGTCGGTTCCGCCGCCAATTGGGAGTCGTCGTCGCGCGCCGGTCTGTGGTCGGGTTCCACATGCGGCTGCGGTCGTGTAGGTGTGCCGTCGTCGATCGTTTCGTCGGAGGAGAGAGGGTTGTCGTCGCTTCGTTCGTCGAGCGGGGCTGGGCGCATTTGCGGCTGCTCGTCCGGTGTCGCCGGTGCGTTGGCCACCTCTTCGGGGGCCGGCAGTGGGTTGGCTCCGTCACTTCGAGGACGGCCTGGCGGGCCGTCGTCCCCGACCCGGCTCCACTGGTCGAAGTAATCCTTCACTCGGTTGGCGAGTTGTTCGTTTCCGAGGGTGAATTCGCGAAGCTGTGTGGTGCCACCGTGCATCCAGGCACTAAACGCCTCGGCGAACGCCTCCTGGCGTTTGTTGTAGTAAGTCCACGGACTTTCGTCTCCGATCAACTCGAGCATATCGTTGTGCAGATTCCACCACTTCGGCTGATTGCTCAGCCGAAACCAGCCGATACCGTACGCCCTGTCGACGGCATGTCCGAATTCGTGCCAGACCACGTTGCTGCTGCCGCTGCGGCCGCCGGAGTTGATGACGATCCGCCGCAGATCCGAAATATACAAGCCTTGAACGGTGTTCCAATTCGTTCCCTTGCTGCGGCCGAAGAGGGGGTTGCGCAGCAGACTCTCGACGCCGGGCAGCTCCAGCATCGGCCTGTTACCGATGAGGATTCCGCCACCGCGTCTGGCGTTCAGGTAATCGCTGACCCGCTGGTAGATGTGATCGGGTATCCGGGACAGATCCTGCACCATCTTCAGGGTTTGCGGCGTCTGGTCGACGATGTCGAGGTAGGCGCCGCCTTCCGGAATCGTGAATTCGCTGGGAGGGAGGACGTCCATCGTGAATTCACTGTCGCCCAGCGTCAGGTTCTGACCGTCGTAGATGCGTACCCAGTTCTCGCCGACCAGCTGCTTGTCGTCGACAAAGCTGCCGTTCGGCGAGTTGTTGTCGCGGATGAGCACGTGGCCTTGCTCGTCCACTTTGATGGCGGTGTGGCGGGGCGCGACCCCGTCGGTGGCCGCATTCGCCAGCAGTGTGTCGGCGTCGCGCCCGAGGACATACTCTTGGCCGGGAACCAGTCGCAGCGGTACCCCGACCCTGTCCGGGCCGGTGAACATCACCTCCACATAGCCGTCGGGGTGGTGGTTTTGTCTGGGTAGCGGCGGTTCCGCCGCCAATTGGCGCGCCGGACTGTGGTCGGGTTCCACACCCGGCTGCGGTCGAGTAGGTGTGCCGTCGTCAATCGTTTCGTCGGATGAGAGAGGACCGTCGTCGCTTGGTTCGTCGAGCGGGGCAGGCCGCCTTTGCGGCTGCTCGTCCGGTGTCGCCAGTACGTAGGCCACCTCTTCGGTGACCGGCAGTGACTCGGCTCCGCGACTTCGAGGACGGCCCACCGGGGCGTCGTCTCCCACACGGCTCAACCCGTCAAAGTAATCCTTCACTCGGTTGGCGAGTTCTTCGTTTCCGAGGGTGAATTTGCGAAGCTCTGTGGTGCCACCGTGCATCCAGGCAGTAAACGCCTCGGCGAACGCCTCGTCGGGTTTGGTGTAGTAAGTCCACTCACTGTCGGTTCCGATCAACTCGAGCATATCGTTGTGCAGATTCGACCACTTCGGCCGATCGCTCAGCAGAAACCAGCCGGAACTGTACGCTTCCTCGAGGGCATGCCCGAACTCGTGCCAGACCACGTTGCTGCTGCCGCCGCTGCCGCCGGAGTTGATGACGATCCGCCGCAGACCAGGCATATACACGCCCTGAACGGTGTTCCAACTCGTTCCCTCGCTCCGGCCGTAGGGGGTGCCGCTCCACAGCAGACTCTCGGTGCCGGGCAGGTCCAGCATCGGCCTGTTGCCGATGACGATTCCGCCACCGGGCATGGCGTTCAGGTAGTCGCTGACCCGCTGGTAGATGTGATCGGGTATCCGGGACAGATCCTGCACCATCTTCAGGGTTTGCGGCGTCTGGTCGACGATGTCGAGGTAGGCGCCGCTTTCCGGAATTGTGAACTCGCTGGGAGGTGGGACGGCGATCGTGAATTCGCTGTGGCCCAGCGTCAGGTTCTGACCGTCGTAGATGCGCATCCAGTTCTCGCCGACCAGCTGCTTGCCGTCGATAAAGCTGCCGTACAGCGACTTGTTGTCGCGGATGAACACGTGGCCTTGCTCGTCCACTCTGATGGCCGCGTGGCGGCGCGCGACCCCGTCGGTGGCCACATTTCCCAGCAGGGTGTCTGCGCCGCGCCCGAGGACATACTCTTGGCCGGGAACCAGTCGAAGCGGTACCCCGACCCTACCCAAGCCGGTGAATATCACATCCACATGGCCGGTGTCGGTGGGGCGGTAACCCATGGTTTGTGTGGGTGGTGCCGCAGCCAATCGGTAGTCGTCGCGTGCCGGACTGTGGTCGGGTTCCACACCCGGCTGCGGTCGAGTAGGTGTGCCGTCGTCAATCGTTTCGTCGGATGAGAGAGGTCCCTCGTCGCTTGGTTCGTCGAGCGGGGCAGGCCACCTTTGCGGCTGCTCGTCTCCCACCCTGCTCCACGGTCTTCGGAATCGGCCATGGTTCTCGTCCAGCGGAGGTCTGTCGTTACCCCGCGAAACGGATACTCGTGGGCTCCCGCTGTCGGTCCGTCGATTGTTGGATTCCGGCGCGCGGGCGGGCAATTCACCGACGGGATGCGGTGGCGACACGGGTGGTGGAGTGCCCCCAATGGGAGCGCTGACTCCGACTGCGTGCTCCTCCAGCGCGCCCAGCTGGTGCTGCATGCCCTCATGCCAGTCTTGGCGGCCGAAGGCGGAGAATGCCGGGCGCAACTCTTCGACCCGTTGCCGAATCGCCTGCACGTCGGATCGCGTGAGGCTGTGGTCTTTCCACCGGATTTCACCGCCGGACCTGTGTTCCTGGAATTGCTTCACGAAGGGACCGATCACCTCGGTGTTCACGAATGCGCGGCTGCTGCCGGTTCCCCACCCGTCTCCCATACGGTGGACCATCGCTCCCGCGTTCGAGTCCAGCGGGTACGCGTCCTTGCCGGGCACCACCTCCGTGTAAACGTGCTCGCCGATGACGTGCACCGCGGGCGTCCCTGCCCCGACCGCGGCGTCGCCGACCAGTGAGGTCAGGAATTCCGCGTGCCGCGAATCGGGCACCACCTCGTGGATAACCTGAGTGCCGTCCTGGAAGGTGAGTCGCTGCACCAGTTCCGCCGGTTCTCCGGCAGCGCTGGTGCGCGCGATCGTTTCGACTCGGGGTGATTCGCCGGAACGAAACAACTCGTCGATGCGGGCGGCGAAGTCGCCCTGGCGTGCCGCCGCCGGGAAAGTTTCGCTGCTCCCGCGCATCGCATCGCGGCCCGCCTGATGGACCCGCAACGAGCTGCCCGCCGCGCCGACGAAGCCGCTACCGAACCCGGTGATGACACTCTCGCGCACCATTGTGAACATGTCGCCGAGGCTGTGAATGTCTTCGTGGTGGATGATCAGCGAGGGCACCACCCCGGCCACGCCACCCGCGATACCGCCCACGCCGCCGATCAGCATCGTGCCGCCCATATGCGCGGTCAGTCGGCCCAGGTTGGTGGTGGCTCTGCCGCCCAACTGCCCGAGCACGCGCGGAGTGAGCCGGCGACCGACCTCCGCGCCCGCCACGCCACCGAGTACCCCGCCGATGACCAGTTCCAGGAACGAGCCCACGTCGAACTCGTCGCGGACTCCGTCCATCATGTCCCATGTCTGTGCAGCGACACTGATTGCCGCACTGCTCAGGGCACCGATTCCGGCCGCGTGGACGGCCCCGTGCAGCGCGGCCCGCCGCGTGCTGCCGGCGACCGCGGTTTCGGCCACCTCGGTGGCGAGCTTCACCACCGCCGCGCGCATAGCCTGCTCGGCCCCCAGTCGGTCGGCCACGGCCTTGAACCCCCCGCCATGGAAGAACAGCAACGCGTCGTAGACCAGTTGCGCTGCCAGGGCGATTCCCATGGCGACCAGCAGATGCTGCGTTTGCAAGGTGGTGTCGGCGACGTCGTGGCACTGTTTACCCATGTCCGCGCACACTGCGGCCTTATTGCGCGTAGCCGCGGCGATGGCGCTGTGTCGCTTGGACAATCCTTCCCGGGTGGCGCCACCGAGCGCGTCCTCGGCCCGACTCGCTTCGGCCTCGTACTGATCGGCGGAGTCGTTCAGAACCTCAGAGGCCTTTATATACGCGTCCCCGCGACGGCGCATGCCGTCCACGCTCATCTCGGGCCAATGCCCGATGACGAGGTCCCGTACGGCGGACGGCACCTCAGCCAGGAGGCCGCTCGCGTCCACAGCAGCCTGCCTCACGTCTGGCCGGAATCTCAACCATCCTGGAGTTCAATGCGCCACGGCGCCATTGACCACAGAGTCGAATACTATTGCAGCACAGGCCATTCAATAACAAAGAGCATCGCAGGGCACCCTTCCACTTCGGCATCTGACGTTCGACCTCGATCACTGTCCATTCGTTATGATGCAAGACGTTAGCCAGCGGGCCGGAGGTCGGAAACGGCTCCGGAGGACACACTTTGTGTTGTTTGCTGTGAACTATGCACAAACAGCCCGGAACTGCGGATCCGACCGTGCCGCGAAAATCCATGCCACCATTCGGCCAGCGACCCAGGCGGCGTATGGTGCCATCACCGCAGATCACACCGGAGAGGGCTGGAGAACTAGAACTGCTCCTCCGCGTATTCGCCTGACCGTTGGCATCCGTCGCCCTGGGGCCACAGTGCGAGCAGATCAGGATTGAATACTTCGCGGGCAAGTACTCGCTGGAGCGAGGGGAACGCTAGTTCATTGTAGCGAGACTTGTCGGTTGCACATCGCAATTGAAATCCTCACCACTGAGCTCATTTATAAGCCTTGAAATTGTTGTGACGCTGTATTTTGCTGTCAGCGGGGCCGGTGTCTGATGAGATCGCAGACTGATCGGCGTGCCATATCGGAAGGCAAAGGCCCCCAAACTATTTATTTGACGGAACGCGAATCTTCGTTGTCGGCGCGCCGCGAAAGTCAAAAGTCGGGCCAGGTCTGAGTGGGTACTCGAACCCCTTGCCAGGCGAGTCGTTTCGCCTTGTCCGGGTCCAGTTCTACGCGGGCGGGGTGATCGATGATCAGGGTGGATCTGCGGGTCTCGGTATAGGCGGGCCAGGAGGACAGCGGTGCGCCGGTGTGGGCGAACGTCAGCCAGTTGTCCTGAAACTGGTCGGTGACAGCGAGCAGCCCGCGCCTACCGCCCGCGGCGGTGAGGGCGCGGACGAAGGGGGAGTCGCCGCCGAAGATCGGTATGAGTTCGGTCGCGTGGGTGGCGCCGAGCCCGGCGAGATGTAGTGCACGCGGCGCGAAGTCGTAGCGGTAAGCGTAGGTCGGGGCATATCGGCTATGGCCCTCCATCACGGTCACCGAAGGACGCCAGAAGGTGAAGTCGCCACCGGCGCGCACCACCGTCTTCGATCGGGGATAGCCGGAATATGCTGCGGCGATACGGGATTCGACGTCGTCGCCGGAGCGGGCGAGCGCCGCGCGCAGCCGATCAGGTGTGGTCGGCAGCTCGTCGATGAATCTCGCGAAAAGGGTGCCTTCGTCCCGGTTCGTCCCGATGATCAGCGGCACACGGTGGGCGGTGCCCTCGGTGATCGCGTCGATCGGCGCACGTGGAAGGAGGTCGCCGTCCACTACCGGACAGACGGGGAACAGGCCGGGCTGTTCCCGTAACGCACGGTTGAGGGTGCGGTCGACGGCGCGGCGGATGTCGTTGGCGCTCGCGGTGCGCAGCGCCGTGGTCGCGTTGTCCGGCGTAACGCCGAGCGCCTCGACGCAGCGTCGGGCGAAGGCGCGGGCTTCGGCGACGGTCATCGCCCAGTCTGCCGGCGGGCTCTGCGAGACGGCCTGATGGAACAGACCTTTCGCCGTCGGTGCGGCGAGGAGGCTGAGTACGGCGTGCGCACCCGCCGACTCGCCGAAGATCGTCACGTTGTCCGGGTCGCCGCCGAAGGCCGCGATGTTGGTCTGCACCCATTTCAGCGCGGCGATCTGGTCGCGCAGCCCGAGATTGGCGTCGAACGGGTGTTCCGGCGTGCCGAATTCACCGAAGTCGACGTAGCCGAACGCGCCGAGCCGGTAGTTCAGCGACACCACGACCACGTCGCCGCGCACCGCCAGCCGCGCCCCGGAGTACAGCGTCAGCGCGGAGGTACCGGTGAGATAGCCGCCGCCGTGGATGAAGACCAGCACCGCGCGCGGGGTCGCGGCGGGGGTCGCGGGCGCGGTGACATTCAGTGTCAGCGCGTCCTCGCTGGTCGGCTGGTAGGTGCGCGGTCCGATCCGCGACCCGGAGCGGTGCTGCATCGCGGCGAAGGTGAACTCGGTGGCCTGGCGAACGCCGGACCACGGTTCGACTGGCTGCGGAGCTCGAAACCGCAGGTCCCCCACCGGAGGTGTCGCGTAGGGAATGGACCGCCAGCGCGATACGTGGCGGCCACGGCGACCTCGGAGGACTCCGTCGGCGGTCGTGATGTCTGTCATCCACCGATGGTAGCTATCCGCGCCGCGCCTCCAACAGGCGCAACCAGAACTCGCTCACGGCGGGGAAGGCGGGCACCGCGTGCCAGAGCGTCGCCAGTGGTACCCGGCCCACCACCGCAATGGTCGCCGCGTGCAGCTGCTCGCCGACGTCGGGGCCGACGAACGTGGCGCCGAGCAAGGTATCGGTGGCGCTGTCGAGCACCAGCTTCGCGTGGCCCGCGTAGTCATCGCGCGCCAGGGACGATCCGGCCACCGCGATGTCGAGGTCCACCGTCTCCACCGCATGGCCCGCGTCCCTGGCCGCGGCCTCGGTCAGCCCGACGGAGGCGACCTCGGGTGCGGTGAACACCACCTGCGGCACTCGGCCGTGGTCGGAACTCGCGACGAACCTCGCGTCGTCCAGGGGTTTGCCGTCGGCCCGCGCCCCGATCACGTCCCCGCACACCCTGGCCTGGTACTTGCCCATATGCGTGAGTGCCGCGCGATGGTTCACGTCGCCGATCGCATACAGCCAGTCGCCCTCGACGCCACGCACGGTGAGATGGTCGTCCACCGTCACGTAACCGTCGGGCAGGCCGACCGCCGCAAGGCCCAGCTGTTCGGTCGAGGGTGCGCGTCCTGCCGCCACCACGATCTCGTCCACGTCGATCTCCGACTCGCCCTGCGGGCCGCGCAACCGCACCGTGGCCGGACCGCCGTGTATCCACCCCTCGCCGGTGTCCTTGGCCGCGGGGCGCTCGACGGCGCTCGGCTCGGTCCCGAACCGCACCCACACGCCCGCCTCGGTCAGTGCCGCCGCCACCCGTTCGCCCGCGAACGGTTCGGCCGAGGCCAGCAGGGCCGAGCCGCGCACGAGCAGCGTGACCTCGGCGCCGAGCGCGGCCAGCCAGGTCGCCGCCTCGGAGGCCACAACGCCGCCGCCGACGACGGCGACCCGGCGCGGGACCTCGTGCAGGTTGGTGACGTCGCGGGAAATCCACGGTAGCGCGTCGCGCAGGCCGGGCACGGTGGGGATATTGGCGGTGGTGCCGGTGGCCAGCACCACGGCATGCCTGGCGCGCAGCTGCTGCCCGTCGACCTCGACGAGGCGCTCCCCGGTCAGGCGGCCGGTGCCGCGCAGAACCTCGATGCGGTTGTGCTCGGCCCAGTCGACCTGGGCGGAATCGTCGTGGTCGTGGACGAACGCGTCGCGTCGGCGCAGCACGGCGTCGACATCGAGTCCGGCGGCGGAGACACCCGGCATCGACCGTGCGCTCGCCAGCACGTGGCCCGGCCGCAGCAGCGCCTTGCTCGGAATGCATGCCCAATAGGAACATTCGCCGCCGACGAGTTCGCGCTCGACGATGGCCGCCGTGCGGTCGCTTCCCGCGATGGCGTACGCGGCGGCGTTCTCGCCCGCGGGCCCGCCACCGATCACGATGACGTCGTATTCGATAGGTGCGCTCGACATGGCGGCCGCTACTGCAGGTAGCCCTCGACTTGCGACACGGAATTGGCTTGCACGCCGTCCGCGGACTCACCCGAGTCGATCCGGGCCCTGCGATGCCGCAGCAGGTCCCATGCCTGATCCAGCATCACCTCGAGTTCGGCGAGACGCTGCCGTTCGGTCTTCGGATCCAGTTGACCGCGGGTGGCCTGCGAGCGCAGCCGGTGCTCCTGGTCGACCAGTTCCTTGATGCGCGCCAAGATGTCCTGTTCGCTCATGCGGACCATGCTACGGGCCGAGCGAGACACTCGGCGGCGATCGGAACGGCGGCGACCAGGTCCGACCAGGACAGTGCGGTGTAGCCGAGCGCGACGCCGAAGTGGTCGCGGCGTGTCCCCAGGTGATGTCTTGCCAAGCCGTCGAGCGCGATGCCGCGCGCCTGTCCCGCCGCGACAGCGCGCTCCTCGGTTTCCGCTGAATTCACTGGGACGACGACATGGGAACCGGCGTCGTCCCCGACGACGCCGAGCCCGCGGCGGCGCAGCTCGGTCACGATCAGTGCGCGGCGCGGCGGTAGCGCGCGGCGCAATCTGCGCAGGTGCCTGGCCAGATCGCCATGCGCGGCGAAGGCCGCGAGCACGCGCTGGCCCGCAGGGCTCGGGCCGGTGCCGGTGCGCTCCCGATAGGCGAGCACCGCCGCCGCGATCTCCGGTGCGGCCAGTAGCCACCCGACGCCCAGGCTTGGCGACAGGATCTTGCTCGTCGTGCCGAGGTGGACGACGACATCCGGAGCTATGGTGGCGAGCAGCGGCAGCGGTGCGGTGTCGTAGCGTAATTCGCCGTCGTAGTCGTCTTCGATGACGAAGATCCCTGATCGTCTGGCGTGCTCGACCAGATCGACCCTGCGAGCCGCGGGCATCCGCGCGCCGAGCGGAAACTGGTGTGCCGGTGTGCAATACACGGCGTTCGCTTCCGCGGGCAGCAAGTCGACCCGTAGGCCGTGCGCATCAACCGGAACCGGAAGGACGCGAACTCCTGCCGCGGCGAACGCCCCCGCTGCCCGCTGGTAGCCGGGGTCCTCCATGGCGACGGAAGTACCCGGACGCAGCAGGGCGGCGGCCAATTCGCCGACGGCGGAACTGGTTCCGGCGGTGGCGAGCAGCACGGTATCGCTGCCCGCGCCGAGACCACGGTGGCGCAGCAGGTGTTCGGTGACCGCCGTGCGGAATTCCGGTTCGCCCGCGCGATCCTTGCGCACCAGCGCGGAATGGTCAGCGGCGGCGCGCCAGGCACGGCGCCACGCGGCCGGATCGATGGTTTCGATGCACGGGGCGCCGGGGCCCAGGTCGAACAGATGCCGCTCGGCGTCCGTGCCGCCGGGTTCGGCGGCGCGCACGGGCACGGCGGCCGGTGCGGTGGTCAGGTAGGTGCCGGAGCCGCGCTTGCCGCTGAGCCAGCCCTCCGCGTGCAGTTGGTCGTAGGCGGCGGCCACTACGGTGCGGCTCACGCCGAGCCGGCGGGCCAGCGCGCGGGACGACGGCAGCCGGTCGCCACTGTGTAGCAGGCCGGTGGTCGCCGCATGCCGCAGCCCGTCGGCGACCTGCACGGACAGTGGTTCCGGCCGATCGCGATCCAGGTCGAGGGGCAGTTCGTCCAGCACCGTGCACCTCCGCGAAGTGGACTCTTGCAATTTCGCCGGATTGGCACTGTGATAATGCCACTTGCGAACCGATGCTGGGCATATGACCGAACCAGCCAGCTCCCGGACTCCGCTCTCCCCGACACCGCGCAGCACACCGACCCGGTTGACCGATCGCGCACGGACCGATCGGGCCGACCTGGACGCCGTGCTCGACGCCGGGCTGATCTGCCACCTCGGTGTGTTGCTCGGTGGCACGCCGGTGGTGCTGCCGACCGTCTATGGACGCGAAGGCGACACGCTCTACCTGCACGGCTCGACCGGCGCCGGGAACCTGCGCGCGGCGGTCGCGAATGACATCTCGGTGGCGGTGACCCTGGTCGACGGCGTGATCTACGCGCGTTCGGCCATGCACTTCTCGATGAACTACCGCTCCGCGGTGGTGCTCGGCCGCGCCGTCGAGGTGACCGATCCCGAAGAGCGGCTGCACGGGCTGCGGATGGTTGTCGAACACGCCGCGCCCGGCGCGTGGTCGCGGGTCCGGCCACCGAACAAGAAGGAACTCGCCGCGACCATCGTGCTCGCCCTCGATCTCACCGAGGCGTCGGTGAAGATCCGCACGGGCGGCCCCAAGGACGACGCGGCCGATATCGAGGTGGGCGGGGTCTGGGCCGGTGTGCTTCCGGTGCGCCAGGTGTGGGACTCGCCGATCGACTCCGACGATCTCGCGTCCGACGTCGCCGTCCCGGACGACGTTCGCCAGCGCGCCGAGCTGGGCTTGGTTCCGGTGCGCTGACCGGCGGCTCCAGCGCGGCGGTCGAGCCTCGGCCTGTCCTGCCAGCTGCGCGGTCTTCGTGGTGTCGGACGTACACGCTTCAGAACCAGAATGACGCCCCGTAGCCCGTCGTTTGCACGGTGCTGTTGGTGCTGTCGGCGTGGACGGTGACGAATGGCATGGCCGAGGCCGGTGAAAGGCATCCACTGATATTCAGAGGCGTATTGGTGTGCGCGAAGGTGTACGGGAACGTCGCGTCCCGATCCAGCTCCGCTTCGCCGATCACCGCGGCGGCCACCGAGCCCGGAGCCAGATTCACCGCGAGCTCACCGGTGATGGCCGCTTCGACACCGACGGAGGGCTGCACCGCGGCGCCGACGCCGATGCTGATGCTGGGTGGAGCGTCGATCGCCAGATTGATGGCGCCTTCGACGCCGAAGCTGGGCGATATCGAGGCGTTGACGCCGAAGCTCGGGGCGATACCTATGGCGATGCCGTTGGCGATGTCCACCGCGCAGCCGATCAGGTATCCGGCGACGATCTCCCCGCTGCGTACCGCTGAGACTCCGTCGAGGGCGACCGAGAAGTCTCCGGACACCTTCACCGCATGCACGAACGGGATTCCGGGTGCGATATCACCACCTGCGGGTACGACATTGTTGGAATCCACCGACGCGATCAGATGCAGTCCACCGGAGCTGACCTCACCCGGCGCGGCTCCGGCCACAGTGTCGGCCACAGCGCCGGTCGCGGCCATCATCACCGCGGTGATCGCGGCCAGAGTACGCGAATGCTTGCGGTTCATCATGCTCCAGTCGAGTAGCGATCGAAACCGAACTTCATACGCAAACGGACGCGCACACCAGCGATCGTCGAGGATTCTTTTCGGCGTGTGCGGCTCCGAACTCTACCGTCCGGCGCAGCTCAGGGCGGTGATCGTGCGGGCGCGGCGCGTCGGCCGACGCAACCGGCATGCGGTCGTCGTAGGCGTCGCATCGATTTTTCGAGACCGGCGGGCAAACCGTCTGACTTCATACCAGATCGCAGTCGACGAACTCACCACGCACGTGTCCGCAGCCCGGCCGACGCCGCCGTCCGAAGAGCCAGCTCGCCCAGCGCGGCGGCGGATTCGATACGTGCCGGGTCGAGGCTCACCAGGCTCAGCACGTAGTCGTCGCCGGTGCGGCACAGGTAACCCGAGAGACGGGTGCGCGGCAGCTGCGTGGCGGTCAGGCGGGGGTGGATGGCGCGGGCGGCGACCCCGGTGCAGCGGTGCGCGCCGAGCCGGCGCAAGGAGGCGGGCAGCGTTCCGATGTTCGAGCACAGGATGTCTCGTTCGCCCGCGCCCTTGGACAGTGCGTAGGCCCAGCGGTCGGGGAGCAGCTGGAGCAGTTCCTCGGGCATGCCGCCCGGCGCGGACATGCGGCGCTCGTAGGCCGAACGAGCCAGTGTGCGGATCCTCGCGGGCGGGTCGGCTCGTCCGATCGCGATCTGCGTCATGGCGAGGTCGTTGTCGACGCTGGGTTCGTCGCGGGTGTCGACGGGCAGGCTGGCTTCGATCGTCTCGTTCGGAAACCCGCTGTCCCACAGCATGGTCGCGACAAGATGGATGAACAGGCTGTTGGCCGTGCCGCCGCTCGTCGTGGCGGCGCGATCCCACTCGGCGGCGGAGCATTGCAGGATCGCACTGTGCGTCGTCGCCCCGCCGATAGTGCACGGCTCCTCGTCCCGGGTCTCGGCGGCGGGCCTGCCCGGTATCCCGTGACGCAGCGCCGAGGCGGTGCCGCGCAGAACGATCGACCACTGGCGTTGTGCGTCGGACCAATCCGAATCCGGCACAGCGGGATGCGGGCGTTGAACACGGGCGCCGCCCAGCGCGTCGTCCACGGCGAGCGCGAGTGCCCGTCCATCGGCCAGCGCATGGGAGCACGCCAGGGAGACGATCGAACCGCCGTCGTCCAACGTGGCCGTCGAAAGCCGCCATCCGGGACCGTATTCCGGATCGAGCTCGGCTCCCTGCGAGTCGGCCCAGTCGAGTAGATTCGCGACCGAAAGGACGCCATCGGCGCGAGCGATCGGATGCGCGCGGACGTTCGGTCGCCAGGAGCGTCGAGCTCCCGCGACGCGCGGCCGGATCACCCTGCGTCCCAGCGGTCCCGAGCGCAAGGCGTCGTGGACCCGTGCCAGCAGTGCCGGATCCACCCGGTCGGCCGTGCGCCACAGGCCCTGCAGGGCGACCGGGGTGCCCAGCCCGCGGTGGGTGCGGAGAAATATCTCGTCGACGACGCTCAGGCGGCCCATCGGGCTCAGGCGCGACCGCCGTGCCGGCCCGCACCGTCCGCGAACCGCTGTGCACCCTCCAGCGCGCCGTCGGCCAGCGCTGTCAGGCCGTGCCGGAACTCGTTGCGCAGCGCTGTCTCCTCGCCCATCCCGTCCTGCTCGAGCAGCGACAAGCGATCCGAACGCAGGCAGGCCTGCGGCAGCGCGGCCAGTTCGGCGGCGAGTTCTTCCGCGGCACCGCGGGCTTCGCCGCTGGGCACCACACGGTTCACCAATCCCATCTGCAGCGCCTCGTCGGCCCCGACCGGACGTCCGGTGAGCACCATGTCCATGGCGCGGCCGGTGCCCACGATGCGCGGCAGCCGGACGGTGCCACCGTCGATCAGCGGGACGCCCCACCGGCGGCAGAACACGCCGAAGGTGCTGTCCTGCTCGGCGACGCGCAGATCGCACCACAGCGCGAGCTCGAGCCCGCCCGCGACCGCGAACCCGGAGACCGCTGCGATCACCGGTTTGGACAGTCGCATGCGGGTCGGTCCCATCGGGCCGTCACCGTCCTGGGTGACCTGGTTGGAGCGCTCGGTGCCCAGTCCCTTCAAGTCGGCACCCGCGCAGAAGGTACCGCCGTCGCCCCATAGCACGGCGACGGCCGCGTCGGGGTCGGTGTCGAACGTACGGAAGGCGTCGGCCAGTGCGGCGGCGGTCGGTCCGTCGACCGCGTTGCGCGCCTCGGGACGATGCAGGATCACGGTGGTCACGGGCCCGTTGCGCTGAATCAGTACGGTCACGTGTTCGACCATACGTCGTAAAAGCCCCCTTGTGCGAAGAAATGAATCCGTGGTTCACTTCTTGTGTGGCCTACCGCAGAACCCCCGCCGTACAGGCACGCCTGGACGCGCAGGCGGGCCTGATCGTGCACGCCGCGACAAAGGTGCTGTCCCGGGGCGGGTACGCGGCACTCTCCATGGCTGCGGTCGCGGCCGAAGCCGGTGTGGCCACCGGGACGGTCTACAAGAATTTCGATAGCAAGGCCGATCTGGTGAGCGCGGTCTTCCGCAAGGTGGTCGGCGGTGAGGTCGCCGCGGTAGCCGAGGTGGGTGCGCGCGGAACGGCCGTCGAGCGGGTGACCGCGGCGGTGGAGACCTTCGCCGGTCGTGCGTTGAAGAATCCGAAGCTGGCCTACGTGCTGCTCGCCGAGCCGGTCGACGCCGTCGTCGACAGCGAACGGCTGTCCTTCCGGCACGCATTCGCCGAGGCATTCGAATCCGCTGTGGCCGATGGAGTTTCGCAAGGCGAATTGCCGCCCCAGGACCCGAGGATCAGCGCGGCCGCCTTGGTCGGCGCGATCGGCGAGGTGCTGGTCGGTCCGCTGGCCGACGCACCGCACGGGGAATCCGTCGTTCCGGAACTCATCGCTTTCGCGATACGCGCGCTGGGCGTGCGCGCCGACCCGGGCGCCGACGGCGCTCGGCTGGAATCAGGAGTGGCAGATGCAGACACATGAAGTCTTCAACCAGGTGCCCGACATCGTTCCCTTCGACGTCTCGCGGAACCCGGCGCTGATCGAGGGATTGCACCGGGAAGGTGCGGGCTGGGCCGAACCGGAGGTTCGGGAACTCGGCGTGCTGGCGGGCGGCGCCGAGGCGCAGGAATGGGGCAGGCTGGCCAACGAGTACCCGCCGGTGCTACGCACCCACGACCGCTACGGCCACCGAATCGACGAGGTCGAGTTCCATCCGCACTGGCACAACCTGATGCGAGTCGCCGTCGAACACGGTCTGCACGGCTCACCCTGGCTGGACGACCGACCGGGCGCGCATGCCGCCCGAGCGGCGAAGTTCTATACCTGGGGCGTCGCCGACCCGGGCCACATGTGCCCGATCTCGATGACCTACGCGGTGGTGCCCGCGCTGCGGCACAACCCGGAGCTCGCGGCGAAATACGAACCGCTGCTCGGCTCCCGGATCTACGAGTACGGCCTGCGTGAGCCGTCCACCAAAGCCGGGCTCATCGCGGGCATGTCGATGACCGAGAAGCAGGGCGGATCGGACGTCCGGGCCAACACCACCACCGCGACCCCGCGGCCGGACGGGACGTACCGCATCGTCGGGCACAAGTGGTTCACCTCCGCGCCCATGTCGGACATGTTCCTCACGCTGGCGCAGGCGCCAGGCGGCCTGTCCTGTTTCCTGCTGCCCCGGGTGCTGCCGGACGGCACTCGCAATCCCCTCCGGATCCAGCGGCTCAAGGACAAGCTCGGCAACAAGTCCAACGCCTCCTCGGAGATCGAGTACGAGAACGCCACCGGCTGGCTGGTCGGCGCGGAGGGCGCCGGTGTCAAGACCATCATCGAGATGGTGAACATGACCAGGCTGGACTGCGTGATCGGCTCGGCAACCGGCATGCGGGCCGGCGCCGTGTACGCCGTGCACCATGCCAGGCACCGGGAAGCGTTCGGCGCCAAGCTGGTCGACCAGCCCGCCATGCGCAACGTTCTGGCCGACCTGGTGATCGAATCGGACGCCGCGACCACGGTGATGATGCGGCTGGCCGGGTCCACCGACCGGGCCACGCAAGACCCGGCCGAGGCCGCGCTGCGGCGAATCGCATTGGCGGTGACCAAATATTGGGTGTGCAAGCGGGCGCCCGCGCACGCCGCCGAGGCGCTGGAATGCTTCGGCGGCAACGGATATGCCGAGGAATCCGGGATGCCGCGGCTGTACCGCGAGGCGCCGCTGATGTCTATTTGGGAAGGTTCCGGCAACGTCGCGGCGCTGGACGCCCTGCGCGCCATGGGCCGTCAGCCGGAGACCGTCGAGGCGTACTTCAACGAGGTGTCGCTCGCGAAGGGCGAGCATCCGCGCCTGGACGACGCGATCGCCCGGATCGGCAAGGAACTGTCCGATCTGAGCGACATCGAGTACCGCGCGCGGCGCGTCGTCGAGCTGATGGCGTTGGTGCTGCAGGGCGCGCAGCTGGTCCGGCACGGCCACCCGGCCGTCGCCGACGCCTTCTGCGCCACTCGGCTCGGCGACGATTGGGGCATCGCGTTCGGCACGCTGCCCACCGGGGTGGACACCGGCGCCATCATCGAGCGCGCGTTCGTCTGATCCCACCGGTCGCTCGGGTGGGCCGAGTGAGTGTGCGCCATCGAGTGTTCCTTCGATCGGGTGGCCGTGGCGTACTTGTGCGGTGTCGAGCGGGTGTTGTCCCGATGCGGCAGGTCGGCCGCGAACTCGTGCGGTGTCGAGCGTTCGCCTGACCGGGGCGGTCGCTCAGGCGGTCAGCGGGTCGAGTACTCGTTCGACCAGTGCGGTGTCGCAGTGCTCGACCACTTCTTTCAGCTGGCCGTCAGCGACGCGGAAGACGAAACAGTAGGTCTGGTCGTAGGTTTCGCCGCGGGTGGTCACGCCGTAGCCACGCGCCTGCACGATCACCCGGTCGCCCTCCGCGACGATCATCTCGGCCGCAGTGCGGTATTCGGTGAACTGCGCCATGAGAGGTCGCAGGAGTTGCTGTAACACAACGGATTTCGGCTCCCATACGCCGGACCACGACCAGTTGCCGGGAAACACCCAGCGGAAGTCGTCGGCCATCGCGTCGCTCATGGCGCGGGTATTGCCGTGGGACATCTGTTCGAAGATGCCCTCGAGCAGGTTCTTGTTCTCGATCACACTCACGCCGACGACGCTAGCGCCGCGCCACCCATGCGAGAAGCGAAAGTCTTGCATGTTTGATATGAGTAAACCGCATGAGTGACTTCACCGTCGTCGGCCTGCGCGTGGTCCGGGAGGCGGCCGCCTGCGGATCGTTCTCGACCGCGGCCGAGAACCTCGGCTACACCCAGTCCGCGGTTTCCCGGCAGATCGCGTTGATGGAGCAAGCGGCCGGGCGAGCATTGTTCGAGCGCCATGCCCGCGGTGTGCGGCCCACCGAAGCGGGGCGCATCGTGCTGCGCCATGCGGAGGTTGTGCTCGGCGAGCTGGACAACGCCCGGCTCGATATCCGCCATCTCGCCGCACGCCCACCGGGCCGGCTGCGCGTCGGCGCGTTCTCCACCGCGATGGCCGCCCTGGTGCCGCGGGCCATTGCCGAGGTGGCAGCCCGGGACCAACCCGCGCGGATTGCGCTGCGGGAAGGGATGAGTCCCCGCCTGCTCACCGCCGTCGCGCGGCAGCGACTCGATCTAGCGGTGGTGACCGATCCCGATGCCTCGCAGGCCGACCTCGAAATCGAACCACTGCTGGATGATCCGCTGCTCGTCGCGCTCGCGCCCACGCACCCCCTCGCGGGCGCCACCAGCGCCACACCGGAGATGCTGCGCGACCAACGGTGGATCGCCGGGAGCCAGGAGCCGGACTCCACTCTGCTCGGCGCCTGGCGCGATGCCGAATGGGAACCGGACATCGCGTTCGTCGCCCGGGACTGGTTCGCCAAAATCGGACTGGTCTCGGCAGGTCTCGGCATCACCGTGGTCCCCGGCATCGCCGTTCCGGTCCTCCCTCCGACCGTCGCCCTGCTACGCATCGACCACCCGGCGGCGGTACGCAGAACAGCCATCGCGCACCGCCGCAACGACCCCCGCGACGCCGCATTACGCCAATCCTTCGCCGAGGCGCTACGCGACCGTGCCGCGGAGCTCTCCGCCGAGGTACGCCACCGGCTCCGATAGCGAAGTCAGCCGTCAGGACAGACTGTCGAGCGACTCGAGATCTATCACCGCATGCGTCATTCGCTCGAGATTCGCCCGCGATACCGCCTCGGGCTGCATGGCCGGCTCCAGCGCCCCGACACCGAGCGTCAACAACCAGAAGAACAGCCCGTGGAACAACTGCTGCCGATATCCGAGCCATACCTCGTCCAGCGACAGTGCCGGGCCGCCCGACGTGGCCAGTTGATCGGCATAGATCTGCAGCAGGTCCTTCTCCCACGCCCGGCGATCCTCGACGGTGAGTGCCGAGGTCAGCGCGTACGCGACATCGAGACCCCAGTGGCCTTTGGTGATGCACTGCCAGTCGTACAGGCCCATCCGCCCGTCGCCGTTGATGTACCAATTACGTGAGTGCACGTCCGAATGCAGCAGCGTGGCCGGACCGCGGTTGTGCAGCTCGAGTGAGCGGAGAAACGCGGGCCACAGCTCGTCGCGCCGCGCGAGAAATTCCGGCGGACTGACATCGGCGGCACGGTCGACGCCCACCACACTGCGGGTGCGGAAGCGAATCAGCCGATTCACGTCCAGCTGCCACGTTTCGGCGTCTTTGATTTCGCTGAGGTCGGAGGCGAATCGGGGGCTCTCCCAGAACGTTCCGTGCACCGCGCCGAGTAGCCGGACAATATCCTCCGCTTTCGCGCGGTCGATATACACCGTTGTCGGATCCCCGAACGTGCATCCGCGGGTTTTCGATACATCCTCGAGCAGGAACATAGATCTGCCGGACCTGGTATCGACACCGGCGAAGTATCCGGTCGGCGCCTCGATGTCCAAGTCGGGGCGGATCACGTTGTAGAACAACGCCTCCGAGGCTGCCGCTCCGGTCGGACCCGTCACCAGGCGAGACCGGAAAGTCGGTGTGGACTTCGTGAATACATCGACAGGTAGCCCTGCGGCGGACCCTGCGGCGTTGTACTCGATCGTTACGGCGCGACGGCTGGTCGAACCATCACTTCCGCTGCCCAGCGTAAAACTCGATACTTCGGCGCCTGGCACGGCACGGCACAGTGCGTGCGTGAGCCACTCGGTGGTGAGGAACTCGGGCGATCGGGGAACCTCCGTCAACGCGGTCGGCCGAGCCGGCAGCAGCCGCTCCCGGATGGCATGCGTCGCGATTCGCCCGGCGATCCCGAGCACACGTGTCTTGGTCAATTTACTCATGGACTGTCTTAGTTCCCTTGGTCGACGTCGGCGGTAGCGAGAGCCATCAGATGCTCGACCAGACGGACCAGGACGAGCTTGGCCGAATCCCGGTCTCGGACATCGCACAACTGCACCGGGACATGAGGCGCGATGTCCAAGGCGCCGCGGACCTCGTCTTCGTCGTAGATGTCTGCCCCGTCGAAGCAGTTCACCCCGACGATGAAGGGGATGTCACGAGACTCGAAGAAGTCCACCGCGGCGAAGCTTTCCTGCATCCGCCTGGTGTCTGCCAGGACAATTGCGCCGAGTACGCCGACCGACAACTCTTGCCACATGAACCAGAACCGGTCCTGCCCCGGCGTGCCGAACAGGTACAGCACCACGCGCGGGTTGAGTGTGATCCTGCCGAAGTCGAGCGCGACCGTGGTCGTCGTCTTGGATTCGACACCGGTCAGATCGTCCACCACAGCACCGATGTCCGACAGTCGCTCTTCGGTACGCAGCGGCGGAATTTCGCTGACCGAGCCAACCATCGTCGTCTTGCCGACGCCGAACCCTCCGGCGACCAGGAGCTTGACTGCCTGTACTTCCTGAATCTCGGGCACGCCGAGACCGTCAGATGTTGCGAACACCATCGAGAACCGCCTGCAGCAGGTGTACGTCGGGACGATCGACGGATTGAGTCGGGGATCTGAAGATCAGGTGCCCCGAGCTGATCAGATCGCTGACAAGCACCTTGACCGCCGCTAGCAAGAGGTTCAGTCCGGCCGCGATCTCGGCGATCGTCAAGGGCCGTCCCTGGCACATCCGCAAAATCTCTCCGTATTCCCGATCCAATGTCGCTGCCTCGGTCTCGGACCGGATCGCAACGACCAGCGTGATGATGTCGAGGTTGTGCATATCCCGCCCGGCCCGCCCCCGGGTCACCGCGAAAGGGCGAACCAAGGGGCCGGGGTCTTCGTCGAGCCACGAGCCGTCGTCGTATGTCATGCTGCGTCAGCGCGCCGACGAAGCGTCCGCCGCTGCCCTCGGAGTCGCCGATAGGCTGGCACCGACCTGCTGCACGATCACATTCATCTCGTAGGCCACCATTCCGAGATCAGCATGCTCCGAGGCCAGCAACGCCAGGCAGGCGCCCGCGCCGGCTTCGGTCACCACCAGATAGCCGTATTCGAGTTCCACGACAGTTTGTTGCACAAGGCCTTTGTCGAACTGTTTGCCGACGCCGCGGGACAAGCTGCCGAAGGCGGACGCCATCGCGGCGAGATGTTCGGCGTCCTCCCTCGTCAGGTCTTTCGAACGCGCGACGACCAGTCCGTCGGCCGACAGTACGACTGCCTTTTCGGCCCCCGCCAATCGGTTCACCAAGTCGTCGAGTAGCCAATCCAGCCCGCGCGCGGTGGTGCCGGGGCCCGTGTGATCATTCATTTCTCGACCATCCGTTTCCATCTATGGGACTGACATCCGAATTACGCGCCTCATGGGTTCCGCGCTGGAACGAAGCCATCGCGTTGCGCGCTTCGTCCGGAGTTCGCCGACGCGGAATCCGGGTAGGCGACACCGAGTTCGGCGGTTCGGTGTTCTCCACCCGCAGTTGCGGTGCGAGGTGGCTCTGACGCTGCCGTCGCGGCAGCGGTGCCTTCTTGCGCCTGTTCGTCGACGACGGACGATCCACTCCGCCAACCGATTGAGGTCCACGTCCACCAGCAGGAAGCGGGGTCGACGGCAATGCCTCGACGCCGGCCGGCTCCGCGGGCCAGGGTGGCAAATGGCGGAAATCGTTCCCCGGCATCCTCGGCACAGGGTCTGCGACGGACTGCGGAGTGAATGGCGGGCGATGATGTCTGCCACCGGACCGGACGTCGGCGGGTGTGTGTTCGGCAGTCCTCGGACCGGCTTCCTCGACGCTATCGAGCAGCTTCGCGGGTATCAGCGCGATCGCCTTGATACCGCCGTACGCCGACTCCAGGAGATTCACCGCGATGCCGTGCCGCTGGGCCAACTGCCCAATGACGAACAAACCCAGATGGCGGTGCCCCGCCAAAGCCATTTCCTGGAAGTCGGGCGACTCGCGCAGGAGATCGTTCAGGCGCTCCCGCTCCTCGAAATGGATGCCGAGGCCTTGGTCCTCGACTTCGACCACCACCCCTTTACCGACGAGGTTTCCCCTGACCGACACCGGCGAATCCGGCGGTGAGAACGAGGCCGCGTTATCGATCAGCTCGGCCAGCAGGTGGACCAGGTCGGCGACCGCGGCGCCGACCACTCGAACCTCGGGCAGCCGCACCGCGCTGACCCTGGTGAAGTCTCGGGTTTCGGAGATCGCGCTCCGGACGATCTCCTCGAGCGCCACCGGTTTGCGCCACTTCCGGCCCGGTTGACCACCGCCGAGAATCAGCAGATTCTCAGCGTTGCGTCGAGCTCGGGTAGCCAGGTGATCGAGCTGAAACAGCAGCTCGAGATGTTCGGGATCGTTCTGCTTCGCCTCCGCCGTATCGAGGACGCCGAGTTGCTGATGGACCACGACCTGGCTGCGGCGGGCGATGTCCATGAAGACCCGGTTGATTCCGCCCCGGGTCCGCGCCTCGGCCGCGGCCGCGGCGACGGCGGTCCGCTGTGCCGTGTTGAACGCCTCCGCAACCTGCCCGATCTCGTCTACGCCGTCGTCGACGATCACCAATTCGGCGTCGACATCGACCTTCTGCCCGTCGTGCAGTCGCTGCACCATCGAGGGCAGCGCCTGGTCTGCCAACTCCAATGTCTTGGCACGCAGCGAGCGCAACCGCCGGACCAACGTACGCGCCAACTGAATGGCGATGACGAACGAGACGACAGCGACTACCAGCATGGCGATACCGGCTGCGATCCCTTGCGCGAGCTGTGCTTCGGCGGAATCCACCGTCCCGCGCTCGGCGTAGCCGAAGTGATCCCTCGCCAAGCCCCGCAGCTCGGAACTCACTCTGTGCTGCGCGGCGAGCCACTCGTCCACCGGCATCGGAAGCCTGCCGGTCTGCGCCAGCACGTCCTCGGCGGCCACCGTCGAACGCCATTCGTCACTGGCGAGGAGTTTCTCGTATCTTGCCTTTTCCGTGGCGGTCAGCTGCGGCACCGTTGCCGCGAGCTGGCTGTGCAGAGCACCAACCGACCGGGCATAGAGCAGCCGGTCGGGCGGGCTGAGAACGCTTCCGCCCGCCAGTACTCCTGCCGCGCGTCCGAACCCGCGAGTATGCAGGTCGGTTATCCGCATCAAGTCGGCCGCGACAATCTCCTCGGCAACCGTGCCAGGATTGGCGGAGGTACGAGCAGTGCTCTCGAGTCCGATCGCGACGACACCGGCGAGCTGGGTGTAGAAGTCGTCGATCTCGGCGGCCGTAGCCTGCCGGATATCGACCGCGTGGCGGATCGCTTGTTGTTGTGCGGCCATTGCCCGGAAGATGGGGGAGGACTTTGCTGTCGCCTCGGGATTGAGCTTCTCGAGCACGGGAGCGATATCAGCGATCTTCTTCAGGGCGGCGTCGGATTCGTTCCGCCGTGCCGGCAGGTCTGCCAATCCCTGCGGGTCATCGCCGATAGCCAGGAGACTATATGTTCGCTCGTTCTGCGCCGCGGTAGCGAGCCCGACCGCGGGATCGACCTGGAGGCTCAAATTCTTGGACCAGTCCCGCGCCGAGATACCGTCACTGATTTGCACACCGGCGAACGTCGTGCCGGTGATGACGAGGGCAAGGCTGGGGATGAGCACGATCGCGAGAACACGCGCGCGAATTGATCTGGGCCGTGGCAAGATTCGGCGGAAACCGAGCCGCCGAGCGCCCGCGTGGAATCCGACTTTCACCGCAACCCGCAGCCCTGCGTAACCGCTCGGCCCGTATGCGCTGCGCCACGCTCAGCCACGTGGAGCCGGTCATAATGATTGTACAGTGGCCTGTTTGTTCGGCGTGCAACCGGCCGCGCCTGGAGAATCAATGCTGTTCCTCGATCCGCTGTGTTACTTACTTGTTCACGACCGCCCACTGCTGGGCACCAATGCCCCTTCAACGGACCGGGTATCCTCGTCGCGCCGGGCCGGCAATCGACGGGCGAGGATGGCGCCTGCGCGCTGGTGCTGGATTGCCACGAGTGCCTTTTCTCCGCGTTCGGCACCGATAGCTCGCAGACTGTTCGAAGAGCGGTGGCCATTGGGTGACGGAGGCCCACCGCTCGGTAGTTGAGACTGTCACAAACTACTGAGTGCGACGGATAGTAGTCAAGAAAGCTGTCGGTGGTCATTGTGAGCGGCATCTCGGAAGTGTCGACGTACGAGTCTGCTCGACTGGAGATGTGAGTGCCACCGTCCAGCGCCACCCCGGGGCGAAGCGCGCGGCGCGATAGTTCGCAGTGCTCGAGAACTCTTCGGTAGCAAGGGATACCACGGCACGAGTCTGCGCGAGATCGCCCACCTCGCGGAGGTCGGCGAGGCCCTTCTCTACCGTTACCTCGGAGGCAAAGAGGCGCTGTTCGAGGAGGCGGTGTGTGAGCCGTACCCGCGGCTTCATCGAAGACTTTCTCGACGACTGGAAACGCCCCGACACCCAGCTGTGGGAATTCTCGATGACCTGTTGTTCCCCAGCGGTGTCGGCCGTCCCAGCAAGACACGTTTGGTGCGCGAAATGACCAAGTACGTCGAGGCAGGTGTCCAGCAGGCACAAGAGATCACGCCGGCCGGTTGATACCGCGACTTGGCCGAAGCGCACGGCGTATCGCATGAAAACGGCTTGTCCATGTGCCACTCGACCGGGCGGTAGGGTGGCGATGGTGGCCGGGGAGTTTGTGGAGCGACCGTTGGGCTGGCTGGTCCGGCGAGTCTTGGGCCGGGCTGGGAGCGGACGGTATCTGGTGGGTATCGCGGGTCCGCCAGGGGCGGGCAAGTCGACGTTGGCCGGTTTACTGCGGAACGCGATCGATGCGGAGGCAGGGACGGCCGTCGCCGAGATCGCGCCCATGGACGGCTATCACTTGCCCAACTCCATGTTGCGTACGACGGGAAGCTTTGCGCGCAAAGGGGAGCCGGATACCTTCGACGTGGCGGGATACCTGGCGGGCCTGCGCCGGTTGCGGACCACGCCGCTCGGCAAGCCAGTCGCCTGGCCGACGTTCGACCGGAGGATCGATGCGCCGGTACCCGGCGGTGTGGTGGTCGACCGGCAGTCCATCGTGCTCACCGAAGGCAACTACCTTCTGCTGGACGATTTCGATGGGCGGGCGTGGTCGGCGGTACGGACACTGCTCGACGAATGTTGGTACCTGGACGCGCCGCGGGAACTGATCGAGGATCGCCTGCTCCGTAGGCACATTCGCGGTGGCCGAACACAGGCGGCGGCGATAAGAAAGGTGCACGAGAGCGATCTGCGCAACGCGGATCTGATCGCGACCACAATGGCGCGCGCCGATCTGATTCTGCGCGAGCACGCGGGGCGCTACGCGGTCGCCGAGCGCTGACCGCTCTGCCCACCCCGCACAGCCGCGGATCGAAGGAGCGCTCGGCAGGCGCACCGTCATCCAGCGCACTCGGAAGCGCCGCGCGCCCAAGGTCGAAACCCGCTACCGCGCTACTCCGGCGATCGTTGTCAGCGGTTTGCGCGGTACCAGCGAATGAGTGCGTCGGTAGACGAGTCGTCCTGCGGCGCCGGGTCGTCCGCCGCGGTCAGCAGCGGAGCAAGAGCGAGCGCCTGCTGTTTGCCGAGTTCCACGCCCCACTGGTCGAAGCTGTCGATGCCCCAGATCGTGCCTTCGACGAAGACCTGGTGCTCGTAGAGGGCGATGAGCTGCCCGACGGCCGACGGCGTGAGTTGCGGCGCGAGAATGGTGGTCGTCGGACGGTTGCCCGGCATCACCTTGTGCGGCACCACCTTCGGATCGGTGCCTTCCGCGGCGATCTCCTCGGCGGTTTTGCCGAACGCGAGCACCTTGGTCTGCGCGAAAAGGTTGCTCATCAGGATGTCGTGCATGCTGCCGGTGTCGTCGCGGGTCGCCAGGTCGTCGGTGGGACGGGCGAACCCGATGAAGTCGGCCGGGATGAGGCGGGTGCCCTGGTGCAGCAGCTGGTAGAAGGCGTGCTGGCCGTTGGTTCCCGGTTCGCCCCAGAAGATCTCGCCGGTCGAGGTGGTGACCGGGGTGCCGTCGGCACGCACCGACTTGCCATTGGACTCCATGGTCAGCTGTTGCAGGTAGGCAGGGAAGCGGGCCAAGTCGTTCGAATACGGCAGCACAGCACGGGATTCCGCGCCGAAGAAGTTCGAGTACCAGACACCGAGCAGGCCGAGCAGCACCGGTGCGTTCGCCTCCAGCGGCGCCGACGCGAAATGCCGGTCCACTACGTGCATTCCGGCGAGAAACTCCGCGAAGCGCTCCTTGCCGATGGTCGCCATCACCGAAAGGCCGATGGCCGAGTCCACCGAGTAGCGGCCGCCGACCCAGTCCCAGAAGCCGAACATGTTCGCGGTGTCGATGCCGAACTCCGCCACCCGCTCGGCGTTGGTGGAGACCGCGACGAAGTGTTTGGCGACGGCGTCCTCGCCGAGGGCCGCGACCAGCCAGCGCCGGGCCGCGGTCGCGTTGGTCAACGTCTCCAGTGTGGAGAAGGTCTTGGAGGCCACGATGAACAGCGTTGACGCCTGGTCGAGCCCGTCGAGCTTCGAGACCAGGTCGGCGGGGTCGACGTTCGAGACGAACCGTGCGCCGATGCCTGCGTCGGCGTAGTGCCGCAGCGCCTGATGCACCATCGCAGGCCCCAGATCCGAACCGCCGATGCCGATGTTGACCACCGTCGCGATGCGCTCGCCGGTCGCGCCCCGCCACTCGCCGGAGCGCAGCGCGTCGGTGAAATCGTTCATCCGCCGCAGCACGTCGTGCACCTCGGCGCCCGCGTCGGCGCCGTCGACGGTCACGGTCTCGCCTTCCGGCAGCCGCAGCGCGACATGTCCGACCGCTCGGTCCTCGGAGGTGTTGATGTGGTCGCCGCGGTACATCGAGTCCCTGCGCTCCAGTACGCCCGCCTCGCGCGCCAATTCGACGAGCAGTTGCAAGGTCTCCCTGGTCACCCTGTGCTTGCTGTAGTCGATGTGCAGATCCCCCACCTGGACGGTCAGCTCGCTTCCACGGGCGGGATCGTCGGCGAAGAACTCCCTGAGGTGTCGTCCCGCGACGGCACCGTGGTGATCGTGCAGTTTCCGCCATGCCGCCGTCGCGGTGATGTCGCTGCTCACGTCCGCCGAGGTTACAAGCAGGCTTCGCTGTGCGCACGGGAATGTCCGCTGAGCGGGCGGCAATGAGCGCGACGCTGTGTGCTGCCGTGCTGTTAGACGCCGTGCCGTGCGAAGCCGAGGAGCCAACGAATCCCGGGCGCGCCGAGATTCGGGCGCCGACCGTGCGATCAACGGTGGGCCTCGGCGGAGCGGCATAGTCTGGCCTCATGGTGTCCGAACGTGAAGTTCTCGAATCCGTACCGACGCGACTGTGGATCGGCGGGCCCGTCGACGCCACCGGCGCAGGCACCTTCCCGGTGCACAATCCGGCGACCGGGGAGGTGCTGGCGCAGGTCGCGGACGCGACACCGGAGGACGCCGTGCGCGCTCTGGACGCGGCCGTCAGGGTCCAGGCCGAGTGGGCGGCCACGCCCGCGCGGGAGCGGGCGGAGATCCTACGGAAGGTGTTCGAGCGGATCACCGCGCGCGCGGAGGAGTTCGCACTGCTGATGACCCTGGAGATGGGCAAGGCGCTGCCGGAGAGCCGCAACGAGGTGCGCTACGGCGCCGAGTTCTTCCGGTGGTTCAGCGAGGAGGCGGTGCGTGTGCACGGGCGCTACCTGCACGCGCCGTCCGGCAGCGGCCGCATCGTGGTGCACAAGCAGCCGGTGGGCCCCTGCCTGGCGATCACACCATGGAACTTCCCGCTGGCCATGGGGACGCGCAAGCTAGGCCCCGCGCTCGCCGCGGGCTGCACGATGATCGTCAAGCCCGCGTCGGCCACGCCTCTGACCATGCTGCTGCTGGCGAAGCTGTGCGATGAGGCCGGTCTCCCCGACGGCGTGCTGTCGGTGATCACATCCAGCCGGTCGGGGGCGGTGACCCAGCCGCTGCTGGACGATCCCCGGCTGCGCAAACTGACTTTCACCGGCTCCACCGAGGTCGGTAGGAAACTGGTGGAGAAATCGGCGAACGGACTGCTGCGCACCTCGATGGAGCTCGGCGGCAACGCTCCGTTCGTGGTGTTCGACGACGCCGACGTCGATGCCGCCGTGCAGGGCGCGATGCTGGCGAAACTGCGAAACGGCGGCGAGGCGTGTACAGCGGCCAACCGCTTCCATGTGCAGAACGGTGTCCTCGAGGAGTTCACCACCAAGTTCGTCGAGGCGATGTCCAGCAGCGTGACCCTCGGGCCTGGCTCCGACCCGGACACGACGCTCGGCCCGCTGATCAACGAGGACCAGCTCAATACGGTCAGTGAGCTGGTCGACGACGCCGTCGCGGCAGGCGCACGGGTGCGCATCGGCGGCAAGGCGCCCGGCGGGCCCGGCTGGTTCTACCCGGCGACCATTCTCAGCGACGTTCCGGCGCAGGCCAGGATCCTGCGCGAGGAGGTATTCGGCCCGGTCGCCCCGACCGTCGGCTTCGAGACCGAGGAGGAGGGTCTCGCTGCCGCGAACGACACAGAGTTCGGCCTGGTCAGTTACGTCTACACCCGCGACCTCGACCGCGCCTTCCGAATCGCCGAGGGCCTGGAATCCGGCATGGTAGGCGTCAACCGCGGTGTCATCTCCGACACCGCCGCCCCCTTCGGCGGTGTCAAGGAGTCCGGCTTCGGCCGGGAGGGCGGAATCGAGGGCATCGAGGAGTATCTGTCCACCAAGTACATCGCCCTCACTTGAGCGCAGCCGCCGTAGTGCAGCCGAACGGCTCGCTACCACCCGGGCGGTAGCTCAGCTCCGGTCCTCGGTCTCCGCCTCCGTCGCCCCTGCTCACCACAAGCGTTTGGGCGGCTGGGCTCAGCGTGATCTCCAGACCGAGGACGCGGCGACACGTCTCGTGGATGATCTCGCAGTAACTGGTTTCGATATCGGTGCGGATAGGAAACGACTGCCCCGGGGTCCCGCACACTCGGGGCGGCCTCGGGGATGCGACGGCCGTACGATCGCCACGTGGTTCTATGGGCCGTGCGCGACGGCTGAGAACAGGTTCCCGCGATCAGTGGCCGAGGCGGCCGCGTCCGAGACGAAGCAGCAACATCGCGAGGGTGTGGCCTTCCTGGCCGAGTTCACTGAAGCGCTCCAGCACCTTCATTTCCCGGCTGTGCACGAGGCGCGTGCCGCCGGACGCCATCCGAGTCCGGCCGATGATCCGGGAGATCTCCGTGCGGCGCTTGATCGCGGCGAGGATCTCGGCATCGAGGCGGTCGATCTCCTTGCGGAGTTTGTCGATCTCGGCCTCGGTCCGCGGTAGCGCGGATTCCGATCCGGTCCTCGTGGCGGGGGTGCTCATCATTCATCTCCTCGTGTCAGAACATCGATCGGTGTGCGCGCTCGGCTTGTTACCGATCAGTTCTTTCACCGTGAAACAGACCTGGTGGGACCTTGTATTGTCCCCCCACCAAGGCGTGCTCAGGTACAGGCTCCGCGATCACGATTCTCCGGCGGGTGGCCGGACGGGATGTATCGGGAGGGGGCAGAACATTCGGCCAGTCTGCCACGGGGTGGAAGGTCTGCAAAACGATTGTGTTTGTGAGCTTCCTGATATGCCCTGGTCGGTTCACTCGCGCTTCCCAGTAGTGGGAGCTCGGCTCGTTCGCTGCCCGATTCCGGAGGACATCGAACCCGGGGCTTCATGTCTGTCGGTGCCCGCCGGTAGCGTGGATGGACGATGGACATCACGGTGGCTCCCACAACGCATGCCGGTCGGGTCGGGCACCCGGATCCGACTTCGAATCCGCAGATCGTCGGCGGAAACGCCGAAGAGGGAGTGTGGCGCGCCGCGGTCCCCGAGCCGCCGCCGGCGGACTCCGAGCGCGAACAGCAGCGCATCGAGCGGGAGCAGCGCCGTGCCGAGGAGGCCGAACGACTTCTCGACGGGCTCAACCCGCAGCAACGCGCGGCGGTCGTGCACACCGGATCGCCCCTGCTGATCGTGGCAGGCGCGGGATCGGGCAAAACGGCCGTGCTCACCCGTCGCATCGCCTACCTGCTCGCCACCCGTGGGGTGACCCCTGGTCAGGTGCTCGCCATCACCTTCACCAACAAGGCCGCCGCGGAGATGCGGGAGCGCGTGATCGGTTTGGTCGGCCCGCGCGCGAACAACATGTGGGTGTCCACCTTCCACTCCAGCTGTGTTCGCATCCTGCGTACGCAGGCCGCGCTCCTGCCCGGCCTGAATTCGAATTTCTCCATCTACGATGCCGACGATTCGCGGCGGCTGCTCACCATGATCAGCCGCGACCTGGATATCGACACCAAGAAGTATTCGGCGCGGCTATTGGCGACCGCGATCTCGAATCTGAAGAACGAACTCGTCGGCCCGGTCCGGGCCACAACGGACGCCGAGTCGGACGATGCGGAACTGCCCAGCTTGGTGGCCAGGGTCTATACCGAGTATCAGCGTCGGCTGCGCACGGCGAACGCCATGGACTTCGACGACCTGATCGGCGAGACGGTGGCACTGCTTCAGAACCATCCGCAGGTCGCCGAGTATTACCGCCGCCGGTTCCGGCACGTGCTGGTGGACGAGTACCAGGACACCAACCACGCGCAGTACGTCCTGATACGCGAGCTGGTGGGGCATCATCTGGCGGACGAGGGCGAGGACCGGGTGCCGCCCAGCGAACTGTGCGTTGTCGGCGACGCTGACCAGTCCATCTACGCCTTCCGCGGGGCGACCATCCGCAACATCGAGGAGTTCGAGCGGGACTTCCCCGACGCGGAAACCATTCTGCTGGAACAGAACTACCGCTCCACCCAGCACATTCTGTCCGCCGCCAACGCGGTGATCGCACGCAACGAGAACCGGCGAGACAAGAAGCTGTGGACCGATTCCGGCGAGGGTGACCTGATCACCGGCTACGTCGCCGACAACGAGCACGACGAGGCGTCGTTCGTGGCGCGCGAGATCGACCGGCTGGTCGACCAAGGCGACGCCAACTACGGCGACGTCGCGGTGTTCTATCGCACCAACAATAATTCCCGTGCGCTGGAAGAGATCTTCATCCGGATGGGGTTGCCGTACAAAGTGGTCGGCGGCGTCCGCTTCTACGAGCGCAAGGAGGTGCGCGATATCGTCGCCTACCTGCGGGTGCTGGAGAACCCGGACGACGCGGTGAGCATGCGCCGCATCTTGAACACCCCCCGCCGCGGCATCGGTGATCGGGCCGAAGCCTGCGTCGCGGTGCACGCCGACCAGCGCGGGATCGGTTTCGCCGCCGCCCTGCGCGATGCCGCCAACGGCAAGGTGGCGCTGCTGAACACGCGGGCGCAGCGCGCCATTGTGGGCTTCTTGGACCTGCTCGACGAGATTCGGGCAGCAGGCGGACGCGCCGAATCCGACTTCCCGGACGTGGGCAATATCGTCGAGGCGGTGCTGGAGCGCACCGGCTACCGTGCCGAGCTGGAGGCCTCGGACGACCCGCAGGACGGTGCCCGGCTGGACAACCTCAACGAATTGGTCAGCGTCGCAAGGGAATTCAGCTCCGAGGCATACAACAACGCGGAGGCTGCCCGGCAGGAAGGTCTTCTGCCGGAGGTAGGCGAGGGCGAGCCGGACCCCGGTTCGCTCGCCGCGTTCCTGGAACGGGTGTCGCTGGTTGCCGACACCGACCAGATTCCGGACGAAGGTTCCGGCGTCGTCACGATGATGACACTGCACACGGCCAAGGGGCTGGAGTTTCCCGTGGTGTTCGTGACCGGGTGGGAGGACGGGCAGTTCCCACACATGCGTGCGCTAGGCGATCCGACCGAGCTGGCCGAGGAACGTCGCCTCGCCTACGTCGGCATCACCAGGGCAAGGCAGCGGTTGTATCTCACCCGCGCTGTGGTCCGTTCCGGCTGGGGGCAGCCGGTCTCCAATCCGGAATCGCGCTTCCTGCAAGAAATTCCGGGACATCTCCTCGACTGGCGGCGGCTGGAGCCCGCCGGGTCGTCCGCGTCCAGGGGTATTCGGCGGCGCGGTGGCGACGATGACGGGTTGGAGCGGGACTGGACTCGTGGCGACGGATGGTCGGAGCCGCGTCCCGGGGTGCGTGATCGTGGCCCGCGCAGGCCCGCACCCGGCGGCTCGACACGAAACAACACCACTCTGGTGCTCGCGGTAGGCGATCGGGTAAGCGACGACAAGTACGGTCTCGGCCGCGTGATTGCCGCCGAGGGCTTCGGGCCGCTGGCCACTGTGACCATAGACTTCGGCACCGCGGGCAAGATCCGGCTGATCCCGCAGTACAGCAGGACGCTGATCAAGCTCTGAGTGTCCGGGCGAGCAGTCGCGCGCCCGAGTTGGGTTCCGCCAGTGTGCGGCGAGGCCGTCGGCACTTCCGCGTGGTCCCGACGCCTCGGTAGGGTCCGCGATATGGATACGGTCGCGCAACACATCCTGTGGTTTCTGCCCATGCTGTGGCTCGGTATGGTGCTGGCCATCTCGTTCCTGGAAGCGCCGCTGAAGTTTCGGGCGCCCGGCGTTACTCTGCCCCTCGGCCTCGGTATCGGCCGCTTGGTGTTTCGCGCACTGAACGTCGCCGAGTCCGTGCTCGCCGTGCTGCTGGTGGTCGCCGCGTTGATCGTAGGGCCTGGCACGGCGAGTCGGCTCTGGCTCGCCGTCGCCGTCGCAGTCCTGGCCGTCCAGGTGCTGGCAGTGCGACCACCTCTGACCCGGCGCACCGACCGCGTCCTGGCAGGCGAAGACCTACCCCGCTCACACGCTCATTACTGGTACATAGGCCTGGAAGTCGCCAAGGTGGTGGTGTTGGTCGGTCTCGCGATCGCCGCGGCACCATAGCGCAGGCCCGCGCAACGGCGCGGTCGCACCCCGACCGATCAGTCGCGCTGAGGGCCGAGGCTGATGCCGCGGCTCGCCAGCCACGGGAGGGGATCGACCTTGTCGACGCCGTGCAACCAGACCTCGAAGTGGCAATGCGGGCCGGTGGAGAAGCCGCGGTTG
Source organism: Nocardia sp. NBC_00881 (assembly GCF_045207455.1). NCBI lineage: Bacteria > Bacillati > Actinomycetota > Actinomycetes > Mycobacteriales > Nocardiaceae > Nocardia > Nocardia sp. NBC_00881. The sequence continues at coordinate 4,808,911 of NZ_CP108798.1, read as the reverse complement.
CCGATCGTGGCGATCTGGTCGCCTGCCATCACGCGCTGGCCCTGCGAGACGGTGGCGGTGTCGATGTGGCCGTAGATGGTGATGGTGCCGTCGTCGTGCAGCAGACGGACCCACATGCCGAAGCCCGCAGCGGGACCGGCCTCGACCACGGTGGCGTCGGCGACGGCGTAGATCGGGGTGCCGATCGGTCCCGCGATATCGATCCCGAGATGCTGCACACCCCAGCGGGCGCCGAATCCAGAGGTGAAGGTACCCGCGGCGAATTTGGTGAAGAGAGGGCGGAGCTTCGCGGCCTCTTGAGCGGCGAGGTCCTCGGCGTACTTCTGGCCCTTATGCAGGATGTCATTGAACTGGCCGAGATCGGCCGGCGCCGAAACATTCAGGACCTGCGGCGATTCCGGCGAGGCGCTGGGGTCGGCCACGCTCATCGACTGCGCGGCGATCTCGTGGACCTGGCCCGCGGCTTCGTAGTCGACCGTCTGTGACGGCTGCTCCGGCGCAGCGAAGGCGGCCTGACCAGCGGCGACGACCGCGCCGGCGGCGACCGCGGCGACCGCGGCGCGCCCCTTGAGGGCGGCGGGCGGTGCAGGCAGGCGGTGCGCGCCACCACGCTTGTTCGCGCCGCGGCGGGCGGGGATTACCGTGGGCCCGGCGGGAGTGTCCGACTCTGGTTCGGTGACCTCGGGCGCCCAGCTCTCCTCTGAAGCCCAGCCACCGTCTTCGGACACCCACGAGTTCTCCTCGGGCGCCCAAGAGCTCTCTTCGGCCCACGCATTGCCGGAGTCCCATGCACCACCGTCGGACCAGGAGTTCTCCTGCCACTCCTGCTGTGCGGACTCGTTGTCCGCAGCCCAGGCGTTGTCGTAGCCGGCGTTCTGGTAAGCCGCGCTGTGGTAGTGCGAGTTGTCGACGGGGGTGTCGCTGTCGCCCGCTGCGTCGTAGCCGTATTCGGCCTGCGGTACCGCCGCGGGGATCGCGCTGTACTGGGAGTACCGATGCTGGTCCATCGAGGGGGTCGCGGGTCCGCCGGTCACGCCGAAGGACTCGCTGTCGAGGCGGTAACGATGTGCGGACAGCGCGCGATCATCGGTGGCGACGGTAGAGCGGTGGTTCATCGGCGGTGCCACATCGTGAAGCGGAAGATGCTCGAATATCCGCTGGTCAGCGGGGTCGGTCGGTCATATGCGGAGCGGCTCTCCCTCTGCGGAGTGCTGTGCTGCGTCAAGGCTTGCCGTCCTCCTCGTCGTGACCGTGTTGTGACATCGACCGCAATGACGGTAACGAAACGATTGCGTGCCCACAAGCGCTGCGCGACTCCTATTCAAACATGTGATATTCATCACGCTCTCGCTGCGGAATATCTCACTACGCTACGGGCACTCGGGGGAGGTCATTCGACGACGGGCTGTAGTAGGCCGACACCTCCTCCGGGTTCGGCGGCTCTACCTGGCGCGGCGTCGGCAACCTACTCATCGGTAGCGTTGGCCAGCGGTTTTACCGTTGTCGGCGCCGCTCCGTGACCTGCGCCACTTAGGATGTATGTGGCCGATTGGCCGTCCATGTGACTGGTTAGAGTCCGACCCGACCCGCTTCCGACGTCGGGCCGCCAACAAAGACGTTGTCATCACAACGCAGACGAGACGGTGAATACATGGATCTCTTCGAATATCAGGCGAAGGAGCTCTTCGTTAAGCACGGAGTGCCTTCGTCCGAGGGCCGCGTCACGGACACGGTCGTCGAAGCCCGCGCCATCGCGGAGGAAATCGGCAAGCCGGTGATGATCAAGGCCCAGGTCAAAACCGGTGGCCGCGGCAAGGCGGGTGGCGTCAAGTATGCCGCCACCCCGGACGACGCGCTCACGCACGCGCAGAACATTCTCGGCCTGGACATCAAAGGCCACATCGTCAAGAAGCTCCTGGTCGCCGAGGCCAAGGACATCGCGGAGGAGTACTACATCTCCTTCTTGCTGGATCGTGCGAACCGGACTTACCTGGCCATGTGCTCGGTCGAGGGTGGCATGGAAATCGAAGAGGTCGCCGCGACCAAGCCGGAGCGGCTGGCCAAGGTTCCGGTCGACGCGGTCAAGGGAGTCGACCTGGCGTTCGCGCGGTCGATCGCCGAGCAGGGCCACCTGCCCGCCGACGTGCTGGACGCCGCGGCCGTGACCATCCAGAAACTGTGGGAGGTGTTCGTCAAGGAGGACGCCACCCTGGTCGAGGTCAACCCGCTGGTGCGCACGCCACAGAACGAGATCCTCGCGCTGGACGGCAAGGTCACCCTGGACGAGAACGCCGAATTCCGCCATGAGGACCACGAGGCGTTCGCGGACAAGGACGCGACCGACCCGCTGGAGCTCAAGGCCAAGGAGAACGACCTCAACTACGTCAAGCTCGACGGTGAGGTCGGCATCATCGGCAACGGCGCGGGTCTGGTCATGTCGACCCTGGACGTCGTCGCTTACGCGGGGGAGGGTCACGGCGGCGTGAAGCCTGCCAACTTCCTGGACATCGGTGGTGGCGCCTCGGCCGCGGTGATGGCCGCCGGCCTCGATGTCATCCTGAACGACGAGCAGGTCAAGAGCGTGTTCGTCAATGTGTTCGGCGGCATCACCGCCTGCGACGCGGTCGCCAACGGCATCGTCAAGGCGCTGGAGATCCTGGGCGACAACGCGAACAAGCCGCTGGTGGTCCGGCTGGATGGCAACCGAGTGGACGAGGGCCGCAAGATCCTCGTCGACGCCGCGCACCCGCTGGTGACGCTGGCGCAGACAATGGACGAAGGCGCCGACAAGGCCGCCGAACTGGCAGCCGCCCGATAACGACGGCCGAGTAAGGACGAAAAGAATGTCTATCTTCCTGAACAAGGATTCCAAGGTCATCGTCCAGGGCATCACGGGCGGCGAGGGCACCAAGCACACCGCGCTGATGCTGAAGGCCGGCACCCAGGTCGTCGGCGGTGTGAACGCGCGCAAGGCGGGCAGCACCGTCGCGCACACCGACAAGGACGGCAACGCGGTCGAGCTTCCGGTGTTCGGCACCGTCGCCGAGGCCATCGAGAAGACCGGCGCCGACGTGTCCATCGCGTTCGTGCCGCCGAAATTCGCCAAGGACGCCATCATCGAGGCCATCGACGCGGAGATCCCGCTCCTCGTGGTCATCACCGAAGGCATCCCGGTGCAGGACACCGCGTACGCGTGGGCCTACAACGTGGAGAAGGGCGCCAAGACCCGGATCATCGGTCCGAACTGTCCCGGCATCATCACCCCGGGCGAGTCGCTGGTCGGCATCACCCCGGCCAACATCACCGGCAAGGGCCCGATCGGCCTGGTCTCGAAGTCGGGCACGCTGACCTACCAGATGATGTACGAGCTGCGTGACTTCGGCTTCTCCACCTCGATCGGCATCGGCGGCGACCCGGTCATCGGCACCACCCACATCGACGCCATCGAGGCGTTCGAGAAGGACCCGGAGACCAAGCTGATCGTGATGATCGGCGAGATCGGCGGCGACGCCGAGGAGCGGGCCGCAGCCTACATCAAGGCCAACGTCACCAAGCCTGTCGTCGGCTACGTCGCGGGCTTCACCGCCCCCGAAGGCAAGACGATGGGCCATGCGGGCGCCATCGTTTCCGGTTCGTCGGGCACCGCCCAGGCGAAGAAGGACGCGTTGGAGGCCGCGGGCGTGAAGGTCGGCAAGACGCCGTCCGAGACCGCCGCGCTGGCTCGCGAGATCTTGGAGAAGGCCAGCATCAGCGCCTGATCCGCGAGACGAACGAAGGCCGCCTCCGAATTCGGGAGGCGGCCTTCGTCATGTGTGGCGGTGAGCTCGGCTCGGGCAGAAGCCGAGCTTCCTGACCAACCACGCGCGGCACTATTCGTCCGGGCTCGTCGGGAACCTCTGTCTTCTTCCTCCTTATCGACACGAGACAGGCCCCTAGGGGGTTCATCTCCGCGGGCGAGTGGAGCGGAGTCGAATGGCCGCAGGGATCGAGGAACGTCGCAGCCGCCATTTCGCTACCCTCGATTCATCCCACTCATCCATGCTCGACAGGCGCCTGGTCGCTCATTCCCCGGTATTGAGAAATCCGGCAGTGTGAAACGAGCCACCACGACCAGCGGATGGACCATCGCTACCGTCGCGCTCACCGCCGCCCGTTCACTCGGCGTGGGGACGGCCCCGCCGCGACGGACTCGGTCGCTCTGTCCTGTACCAGCAGCTCGGTGAGTGCTGCATGAGGACGACGCCGGTACCGACAGCGGCGAATCGCCCGATTACGACGGCGTCGGCGGGGAATGCGCTTGATGCGTCCAGCAGCACGCCTGAGCGAAGACTCGCCTGGAGCGTCACGGCTTCTCTCGTGTGCTTCGGCGTCCACCCGCAAACGGCTCGCGACCTGCCGAGCATGGGCAGATCCGGCCGTCCGGCCAGTCGGTCGAGGGTGACCTGAGCGAGGGAGTGCAGTAGCGTCAGAACAGAGAGATCCAGCCGTGAAGACCCTGTACGACTCGACCTAGGAGACGACGACATGTCATACCCGACCGGGGGCTCCGGGTACAACCAACCCGCGCCCTCAGCACCATCCACCCAAGGCCCCTCGGCGGGTGGTGCGAGTTCAGGTTCGAGCGCTACCGGTTCCCCCGATGCCAAAGGTCTGCCGTTCTTCCTGGCGGTCGGTGTAGCGGCGCTCGGCGTGATCAACTTCCTGCTCGGCTTTCTCCCGTTCCTCGGCAGCAAGCCGGTCGACTTCGGCGGCACCCGGGTGAGCAGCCCGGAGTCGGCGAAGTTGTTCGAGGTGGCGTCCGGCTCGCCACTGCTCGGACTGCTGCTGCTCGGCGGCCTGCTGGCGGGTCTGTCCCTGCTGCCGAAGCAGAGCTGGATCGGGGCGGCCGCGGCGGCATCGACCGCGGGCTTTTTCGCGCTCCTGTTCCAGTCCTTCAATTTCGGTGAGGGCACCGTGCTGAAGTGGGGCGCGTACGTCGTGCTCGTGCTCGCCTTCGCGCAGGCCGCGGTCGCGGTCGGCGCGCTGCTGTTCGAGGGGGGCATTCTGAAGGCACCCGCACCCCGCCCGGCCACCCCCAGCGGGTTCGGTCAGGGTGGCTACGGCCAGCAGCAGTTCGGTCAGGGCCAGCCGTCCTTCGGGCAGAGCCCGCCCAACCAGCCCGGCTACGGACAGAGCAGCCCCTATGGGCAGGCCGGCTTCGGTGGCCAGTCCGGCGCGCCGCAGTTTCCATCGCAGCCTTCGCCCTACGGGCAGAGCCAGCCGGGTCAGCCGACCTACGGTCAGGGGCAGCCGGCCCAGTCCTATGGTCAGCCGCAGTCACCCTACGGGCAGAGTCAGCCGACCACTGCCTACGGCGCCTCCCAGCCGAGTTCACCCTATGGCGCGCAGCCGCGCCCGGACGAGAGCTCGACCCAGCAGTTCGGTGGTCAGCAGCCCGGCCAGCAGTCGCCGTACGGTTCGCCGAGCTTCGGTCAGCAGCAGGGCCAGCAGGGCCAGCCGTTCGGCGGCGAGCAGGGTAGCGATCCGTCCTCCGACGCCACACAGGCATTTCGTCCTTCGGACGACAACAAGTAAGACAGCGGCACCTTCCTCGGCGCGGCGGCCGCACCCGGCGCGCCTGACTCGGTCGCGCCGGGGAAGCTGCCACGCTGAAAAGCCATGAGCTACCCCAGAAACTTCCCGGCGCGCCGTACGGGCAGGTCGCGGGCGCCGCAACCACGCCATGACGCGGACGAGACCGGGTTTCTGTCGCTTACCCCCGAACGAGCCAGGGTGCTCGTCTTGGTCGCCGGACGCCCCGCGACGTTCGCACTGATCACCATGATCATTCTCGCGCTCGGCGCACTACTGTCCGCAGGAAGCAATCTGGCGGGCACCTCGGGTGCGATCGCCGCCGGATGGCTGGGCATGCATCAGGTTCCGCTGGTGATCGGTAAGACCCCACTCCACCTCCTCCCACTGTTGCCCACCGCGCTGCTGGTCTGGCTTGCCGGCCGCGAATGCGCACGCGCCGTGGAATCGAACAGCACCAGGGCCGATCTCGGCTGGATCGTCGGCGCCGCGCTGGCCGGTCCGCTGCTGGTCACCGCGATATGTCTGGCGGTCGCCGAGGACGCTTCCGGTGTCATCGCGCTGCAACCGCCGAACACCCTCGCTGCGTTCGCTTGGGTGGGCGGGTTATATCTGCTCGCCGCCGTGGCAGGTATCGCGACCAGCATCCGGCGCCGGCTTTTCGTGCTGCTGAGCTTGCCCGACTGGGTCGTCTCGGGACTCTATGGCGCCGGCCGGTCCGTTTTTCGCCTGCTGGCGTGCGCCACCGCGGTCGTACTGGTGTCGTTCGTCGCCCATATCTCTCGGTTGGGCGATACCTATCAGTCGGCGGGTAACGCCGCGGGAGTGATCGGGCTGACCCTCCTCTCGCTGGCCTATCTGCCGAACCTCGCGGTCCAGACCGTCGGTGTGCTGGTCGGATCCAGCGCGCAGTTCGGCGTCGCCTCGTTCGGGGTGTTCTCTGTCGTGGGCGGCCCCATTCCGGCTGTGCCGCTGCTGGCTTCGGTGCCCACCGGCCCTGCGGCGGGGTGGTGGGTGGTGCTGTTGGTCGTCCCTGCGGCGATCGGGGTGCTCGGTGGGTTGGACTGTGCGCGCACCTCCACCGACCGCATCACCGCGCCTTGGGCCACCCTGACCTCGGCCGGGCTGGCCGCTTTCGCCTCGACGGTGCTCGGCGCCGTCGCGGGCGGTGAGCTCGGCGCGTTCGGTCGGGTAGGGCTCGACCTGCCGATCTTCGCGATGATCACTTTCGCATGGCTCGCCATCCCCGGATACGTGGGTTTGACGTTCGCTCGCTGGTATATCGATCCGGTCGGTGCGCCGCCCGTCGACTACACCGATCCGTACGACGACGACTACCACGACGAGGGCACGGACTACTACTTCGACGAGGAATACCACGACGACTACTACGACGACGTGGATCACCACGACGACCACGACGCCGACGACTACTACGACGACGAGTACGGTCACGACGGGCCTGAGCTGGAAGGTGAACTCGTGGACGAACAGCCCGCGATCGCGATCACTCGCGGGTATCACGCCGAAAACGCACCCGACATCGTCGACGCCGAGGTGGTCGAGGCGGACCTGCCGGACAGTGACCGGGTAGACGGTCGTTAGGCTCTAACCCGGCGGTGCCGCATCCCGTCCGCCATCCGATCGACCGCAGGAGTAGAGCGCTGACGCCTCAGCACGCCCCGTGGATGCCCGCAGCGGCCCCGGCGACCGTCGTCGTGCTCGCGTCGGGTACCGGCTCGCTGCTGCGCGCGCTCTTGGATGCCACCTCCACGGTCGACTATCCGGCAAAGGTCGTCGCGGTGGGCGTCGACCGCAGCTGCCCCGCCACCGGGTACGCCGACGCCGCGGGCGTGCCGCACTTCCGAGTGGCGTTGAAGGACTTTCCGGACCGCGCCGCGTGGGATGTCGCGCTCACCGACGCGGTCACCACCTATGACCCCGACCTCGTGGTGTCGGCAGGTTTCATGAAACTTCTCGGGCCCGCTTTCCTGGACCGGTTCGGCGGCCGAATCCTCAACACCCACCCCGCGCTGCTTCCCGCGTTCCCTGGCGCGCACGGGGTCCGCGACGCGCTGGCCTACGGGGTGCGGGTCACCGGCTCCACCGTCCATCTGGTCGACGCGGGTGTGGACACGGGGCCGATCCTCGCGCAAGAGGCGGTCGCGGTGCTGCCCGGTGACGACGAGGCCACCCTGCACGAACGCATCAAGGTTGTCGAGCGACGGTTGCTGGCGGAGGTTGTCGCCGCCGTCGCGACGCGAGGCATTGTCTCCGACGGACGAAAGGCAGTTATCCCAGATGAGCGAGTTCTCCGGTGAGTGAACGCAAGCCGATCGGCAGGGCGCTGGTGAGCGTCTACGACAAGACGGGTCTCATCGAGCTCGCGACCGGTCTGCACGCCGCGGGCATCGAGCTGGTCTCGACCGGGTCCACCGCGGGCAAGATCGCCGACGCGGGTATCCCGGTGACCAAGGTCGAGGACCTGACCGGATTCCCGGAGACCCTGGACGGTCGGGTCAAGACGCTGCACCCGCGGGTGCATGCGGGCATCCTGGCCGACTCACGCAAGCAGGAGCACGTCGACCAGCTGGTCGAACTCGGCGTCGAGGCGTTCCAGCTGGTGGTGGTGAACCTCTACCCGTTCAGCCAGACCGTGGCGAGCGGGGCGAGTCAGGACGAGTGCGTCGAGCAGATCGATATCGGCGGTCCGTCCATGCTGCGCGCCGCTGCGAAGAACCATCCCTCGGTGGCCGTGGTTGTCGACAGCGGCGACTACGACGACGTGCTGGCCGCGGTGAAGTCCGGCGGCTTCACCCTCGCCGAGCGAATGGCACTGGCAGCCAAGGCTTTTCAGCACACCGCGAGCTATGACGTGGCGGTTGCCGGCTGGATGACCACTGTGCTCGCCGTCGACGGCGAGCACGCCGACGCGGCGATCCAGTTTCCTGAGTGGCTCGGCGGCACCTGGGAGCAGTCGGCGGTACTGCGCTACGGCGAGAATCCGCACCAGGCCGCCGCGCTGTACACCAACGGCGATGGCAGCCTCGGGCTGGCGCAGGCACAGCAGTTGCACGGCAAGGATATGTCGTACAACAACTATGTCGACGCCGACGCGGCATGGCGTGCCGCGTTCGACCACGATGCTCCCACCGTCGCGATCATCAAGCACGCCAACCCCTGTGGGATCGCGCTCGGCGCCGACCTCGCCGAGGCGCACCGCAAGGCGCACGCTTGCGACCCGGTCAGCGCGTTCGGCGGTGTGATCGCCGCGAACCGCGAGGTCACCGTTGAGATGGCCGAGCAAGTCGCTGAGATCTTCACCGAAGTGATCGTCGCT